>OZ219874.1:0-121126 GCA_964291495.2 Dehalococcoidia bacterium | reverse complement strand
CTCGCGCTCCTGGAACTCGGGCATGACCTCGTCGGCGAAGATGCGCAGCGACTCGCAGATGTCCTCGTGGGCGATCTTGGCCCATCTGCGCCATGAACAGCACCTCGTCGCAGCCCATGTCTTCGTAGATCTGCATCATCTTGCGCGCCTGGTCGGGCGTGCCGACAGTGCTGGGCGCGCCGTAGCCCTCGAAGGACTTGCGGAGGATTGGCAGGCCTGCTCGTACTGCTCCCAGATGTCGGTGCGGCCGGGCTTGTGGATGCCGTCCACGTAGTGGTGGTTGCTGGCGAACAGTGAAGAAGTAGCGGCCCTTGAAGCCGCGCTCCCGCGCTGCCTCCTCGTTGTTGTCGAGCGAGAGCGGCGAGGTGAGCGCGATGTTCGCGTTCACCGTGTGCCCGATCGGCACGCACTCGGTCTTGATGATCTCGTAGTACTCGTCGATCCAGCCCTTCGCCGTCTTCGCGTCGACGAGCGCGAAACCGAGCGCGCCCAGTCCGAGGTGAGCGGCGAGCTTGATCTGCTCGTGGTTGGAGCAGGCCATCCACATCGGCGGGATGCGGCTTCTGCACCGTCTTCGGCACCACGTTGCGCGTCGGCATGGAGAGGTAGCGGCCCTCGTAGCCGGGGTAGGGGTCCAGCGCGAGCATGTTGGCGACCTGCTCGGTGCACTCCAGCCACTGCGCGCGCTTCTCCTCCAGCGGCACGCCGTAGCCCTCGAGCTCCGCGCGCGAGGAGGACTCGCCCGTGCCGAACTCGACGCGGCCGTTGGACACGAGATCGAGCGTGGCGATGCGCTCGGCGACGCGCGCCGTCTGGTTGTAGCCGGGCGGCATCAGCACGATGCCGTGCCCGAGCCGCAGGTTCTTCGTGCGCTGCGAGATCGCCGCGAGGAAGACCTCCGGCGACGAGGAGTGCGCGTACTCCTCGAGGAAGTGGTGCTCCACCTCCCAGACCGAGTGGTAGCCGAGCTTGTCCGTCAGCTCGACCTGATCGAGGACGTCCTGGAAGAACTGGCGCTCGCCGTCCTCCGGCCACGGTCGCGGGTAATGCAGTTCCAGCAGCGTGCCGAATCTCATCGCGGATCCCTTTCAGGCGCGGACGCGTTGAGCCAAGCGGAGCCTAGCCGCTGCCCGCCTTGTGATCAGCCGAGCAGGAAGCCCCGTCCACCACGAGCGTCTCGCCGGTCACGAAGCTCGATCCGTCCGAGGCGAGGAAGACCGCGGCCTTCGCGATCTCATCCGGTCCGGAGCGCCTGCCGAGCGGAATCGTGCGCGTCGGTCCCGCGGCCATGCGGTCCTTGTCGGCGTCCGTCAGGTTCTCGCGCAGCTCGGCCGTGCCCTCGGTGCTGATGCCCCCGGGCGCGATCGCGTTGACGCGGATCCGATGCGGCGCCAACTCCAGCGCGAGCGCTTTCGTGAACATCACGACGCCGCCCTTGGCCATGTTGTAGGCGGCGAGGCCGACGAACGAGGGCCGGAAGCCGTCGACCGAGGCGAGGTTGATGATCGCCCCGCCCGTGCCCTGCTCGACCATCCGCCGCCCGACCCCCTGCGAGCAGTAGGCCAGTCCGCGCGAGTTCACCTGGTAGATCAGGTCGAACTGCTCGTGCGGCATCTCCAGCATCGGCGCCACCGGGAAGACCCCGGCGTTGTTGACGAGGATGTCGATCGAGCCCAGCTCGGCGACGGCGTGGCTCGCGAGCTGCTCGCCGGCGTCGTCTTCCGTCACGTCCAGCCGCATTGCGACGACCTTGCCGGTACCCGGACCCTCGGCGGCAAGCTCGCTCGCCGTCCGCTCGGCCCAGTCGCCGTCGATGTCGGCGATCAGCACGTTCGCGCCGGCCTCGAGGAAGCGCGTGACGATGCCGCGCCCGATGCCGCGCGCGCCGCCGGTCACGATCGCGTTCCTGCCGTTGAGGCTGAACGGTCCCCAGTCCGTCATCGCTTGCTCCTCCCGCCGCGCTGCGGCCTCCCGGCGAGCTAGCCGGGCAGCATCGTCTCGACCGGTGGTACGTCGTCCGACCAGGCAACGCCGTCCTGGCGGAGCCGTGCGATCTCCCCGGCGTTGTAGCCGAGTTCCTCGAGGATCTCGTCTGTGTGCTGCCCGGCGAGGACGCCCGGCCCGTAGCGGCCCGGCGTCTCCGTGAACCCGACCAACGGGCCCCAGCGCTGGTACTCACCCCAAACGGCGTGGTCCGCCGTCTGCGTGAAGCCGTTCTCGTGCATGTGCGGGTCGTCGAGGAAGAACTCTCCAGGACCGCAGCTGTCCGCGCGCACGCAGCCGACGTCGACGGCGATCAGCGCGCGCTCCCACTCGTCGGCGTCGCGTTCCGCGAAGCACGCGGCGAGGACGCCTGCCAGCGTGTCCGCGTTCGCCTCGCGCGCCTCGGCGTCGGCGAAGCGCGGGTCCGCAGCCAGCGATCCGCCGAGGACGCCGCAAAGCCGCGCCCACTCCTCGTCGGTGGTGACCGCGAGGAAGACCCAGCCCTCGCGCGCCTCGTAGAGGCGGTAGAGCGGGCCGGGGCCATGCAGATCGGGATCGAGGGGCCGGCGGGGCCGGGCCCCCTCGTAGTCGACGAAGGCGTCGGCGTTGGCGTACGTGTTCGCGCCGAGCATGCTCACGAAGATCTGCTGCCCGCGGCCGGTGCGCCGCCTCGCGTGCAGCCCGAGCATCGCCGAGGATGCGACCACCATCGAGGTATTCGGGTCCGGGTTGGCCTCGTTGGAGCGGAACAGCCAGCGGGCCGCCTCGCGCAACTCGTCGATGTCTTCGCTGGCTGCTGGCGGCATCCCCGAGCCCGCCTGCTGCAGCGCGCCGCCGACGACGGCTCCGGGCACGGGGTGCGCCGAGGGCCGCGAGGCGCTGGGACCGAGCGGCCCGTAGCCGTTGACGGAGACGTGCACGATGCCGGGGTTGAGCGCGCTGGCCAGCTCATAGCCGATGCCGAGCCGCTCCGGGACGCCGGGGCGGTAGTTGTGGATCAGCACGTCGGCGCGCTCGACCAGCTTCGCGACGATCGCCTGGCCGTCCTCGGACTTGAGGTCGAGGCAGAGCCCCTCCTTGCCGGCGGTCGTCTTCGCCACGCTGACCTGGCCGGGGAGGCCCGCGGTGTTGCCGCGGAAGGGCTCCCCGCCGATCGGCTCCACCTTGATCACGCGCGCGCCGAGATCGGCGAGCAGCGCCGCTCCGAGCGGCGCCGCGATCACCGTCGCAAACTCGAGGACGGTGACACCCTCGAGGGCGTGCGCCGGCATGGCGTCCGCACCATTCGGCGGCGTCCACGCGTGGCGCGAGGGCTCGGCGAGCACCTCCCCGGTGTGGGCGCCCGGCTCGGCGGCGGGGGCGCCGACGGTTCCGGGTGTCTGCGTCAGATTCGCGACGAGGCCGAGCTGGCGCACGGGCCCGAGCCGCGGGTGCTCGACCTCGACGACCTCGGAGTTGGCGACGAGGTCGGGGTTCGAGAGCGCGCCGAGGGTCTTGCCAAAGGGCTCGGCGGCGACGTTCTGGGCGTTGCGGAAGAGCTCCATCCACTCGTCGCTGGTCCGCTCCAGCACGCGCCGCAGCATGCGCTCGCGCAGCTCCTCGCGGTCCGCATCGGCGAGCCGGCGCGGCGCCCCGTTGAAGCGCTCCTCCAGGTAGATGTCCTCGAGGCCGATCGTGGCGATGAAGGCGTGGAAGAGATGGTCGACGAGGTTGGCCGGCTGGATCCACGTCCCGTCTTTCGCCATCACGGGCTGGTAGTAGAGCGGCGGGGCCGCCCCGTAGGCGCCGAGCTGGTTGCCCTCCATCTGCGCGGGGAACGTCCGCTCGAGTTGGGTGCGGACCAGGCTGTTCATGTCGTAGCCCATCAGGCCCTGCAGCACGCTGGTCTCGATCAGCTGGCCGCGCCCGCTGCGGTCGCGCACCAGCAGCGCTCCGAGGATGCCGGTGAGCGCGGACTGCGCCGCCGCGTGCGTGCCTGTCTGCACCGCCGCGAACGCAGGGCCCTCGCGCCTCGGCACGCCGCCGAAGTGCTGCATCCGCCCGGACTTGGCCGCGACGACACCCTCGTAGCCGGGGTAGCCGGCGTAGGGCCCGCGCGGGCCGAAGCCGGTGATCGAGCAGTAGACGAGGCCGGGGTTGCCCTCGCGCAGCGTCGCGTAGTCGGCGCCGAGCGCCTCGGCGCGGCCCGGCCGGAACGAGGCGACGACCACGTCCGCGCCCGCCGCCAGCTCGCGCAGGCGCGCACGTGCTGCCTCGTCGCCGAGGTCGAGCGTGATCGAGCGCTTGCCGCGCAGCCACACCGGCGAGGCAGTAAGCCGGCGGAATGGGTCACCGCCTAGCCGCTCGACCTTGATCACGTCCGCGCCGTAGTCGGCGAGCATCATCGTCGCGATGCCGCCGGCGGGGCCGCTGCTGAGATCGATCACGCGGAGGTCGTCGCAGGGTCCGCGCATCACGCCGTTGCCCGTCCCGTTGGTCACGATGCCGCCACGCCTTCCTCGGCAGCCGCCAGGGCGCGGTCGAGCGCGTCGTAGTCGGCGATCAGCTCCGCCTGGTATTCCTCGACGACCGGGCGAGTGTCGGGGTGTGTAAAGATGAAGCGCCGGTTGTCCAGCACCCCGGCCAGGATGCGAGGGGCCATGATCGCCGGGTCGGCGGGCTCGCGCCGTGGCGGGATCGGCATCGGCGGCTGCGTGAGCGGCCCGCCGAAGCGCTGCTGCCGGTTGCGCCCGGCCGTCATGAGGCCCGTGTCCATCATGCTCGGGCAGAGCACCGAGACGCCGATGCCCTCGGCCGCCAGCTCCTCCCTCAGGACGAAGCTGTAGCCAACGACGGCGTACTTGCTGGCGGTGTAGACGCCGTGCGCGTTGTTGCGCGCCACGACACCGTTGAGCGAGGCGGTGTTGACGATGTGCGCGTCGCCGCCGTCGCGCGCCAGCTGCTCGCGGATCCTCGGGAGGAACGCGCGAACGCCGTGCAGCTGGCCCCAGAGGTTGACCGAGAGCACCCACTGCCAGTCCTGCTCGCTCATGTCCGCCAGCGAGCCGTGCATCGCCACCCCGGCGTTGTTGAACAGCAGGTGGACCGCGCCGAACTCCGCGAAGGCTCGCTCCGCGAGCGCCTCGACCGAGTCGCGCTCGGCCACGTCGGTCTCGACGGCGAGGCTGCGCACGCCGCGGGCGGCGATCTCGCCCGCCGTCTGCTCCGCGAGCGGCGCGTCGATGTCCGCGACCACGACGTGCGCGCCGGCGTCGGCAAGCGCGAGGCCAATCGCGCGCCCGATGCCGGAGGCGCCGCCGGTGATCACGGCCACGCAGTCCCGGAAGTCGTCCATCGCACAGCTCCGCCGGCGCGTGTTGGCCCGGCGCGGTGGTCGCGCCGGCCCCGATGATATGCGCTAGTTCACCACACCGTCATCGCGCAGCGCCGCGATCTCCTCGTCGCCGTAGCCGAACTCGCGCAGCAGCTCGACGCTGTGTCCGCCCGGCGGCGGCGCGGGGCCCTGCGCGACAGGCGGCGTCTTCGACATCTCGATCCAGGCGCTGAGCTGGCGCTGTGGCCCGCTCAGCGGATCGTCGAGCTCCACGAACCAGTCCGAGGTCTGCGCATCGTCGGCGAGCTCCTCGGGGAAGCGCAGCGGCGCGGCGGGAGCGCCCGTGCGGCGCAGCGCCTCGATCCACTCCGCCGTCGTGCGCGTGCGCACGATCTCGGCGACGCGCTGCTTGAAGTCGACCATGCGCTCGCGCGTTTCCTCGTCGAGCGGGTCGAAGTCCGGATCGTCGCCGCCCTCGTACTCGAAGCCGATCGCCTCGCGGATCGCCTCGCGATTGGCCCGCGTCAGCGCGCCGACGACGATCGCGCCGTCGCTGGTCTCGTAGGCGGTGTGGTAGATGCGGCGAACGACGCCGGTGGGGGCCAGGCCGCCCTGGCCGTACCCCTCGATCGCCTCGGCGTAGCTTGCGCCAGCCTCGAGGGCATCGCGCACGCGCTGCAGCGCCGGTCCGGTGATCACGGCGTCCGTGACGGGCTCCTGCGTCACGGCGCGGCCGATGCCGGCCATCGCGCCGCGCAGCAGCGAGGCGTCGATCAGCTGGCCCTCGCCGGTCAGTGCGCGGTGGTAGAGCGCCGACGCCACGCCGACCGTCGCCGAGAGCCCGGCCATCAGGTCGGAGATCGGCAGCGAGCGGATGCGCCGCGGCGCGCCCCACTCGTCCACGTCGCCCTCGTCGGCCAGCATCCCGGAGTAGGCCTGCCCGACGATGTCCGAGGCGGCCTGGTTGGCCAGCGGCCCCTCCGGTCCAAAACCCGTCACGCGCGCGTAGATCAGATCCGGGTGCAGCGCCGAGAGCGTCCCGTAGTCGATCCGCTGCCGTTCGAGAACGCCCGGTCGCGGGTTGGCGACGACCACGTCGAACGAGGGGACCATGCGGTGCACGATCGCCTGGGCGCGGGGATCGCCCAGGTTGAGCATCAGGCTGCGCTTCCCGCGGTTGTACCACTGGAAGCCCTTGCTTGTTCCCGGCACCACGCTGCCCGTGCGGCGAAACGGATCGCCCTCGAGCGACTCGATCTTGACGACGTCCGCACCGAGGTCGGCGAGGAACTGGCCGATCACCGGACCGGCCACGATCTGGCAGAACTCGAGCACGCGGATGCCGTCGAAGGGGCCAGTTGCCATCGCGCGCCATTCTCGCCGCTGCGCCGCCTCGTCGCCAGCGAGGATGGCGTGTCCCCGCCTGCTCGCCTATAACGCTCAGGCGGTGGAACATATCCGGCGACTACATGTGCGTGCCGGCAGGCGGGGCGGGCTCGCGCGGCGACGGATCTTGCCGTGGGCGTTCACCCGCATCGACCCCACACTCTCTCGCGCCTCCTCCTGCCCCTCGCGCTGGCCGCCGCCTTCCTCCTTTCCGCCTCGACCACCGCTCACCCCTCACACGCGGCCGGGCCGCTCGCCGCCGGCCAGCAGGCCGTCGTCAGCGCCGACGGCGACGGCCTCAACCTGCGCTCGATGCCAGCACTCGGTGGCGCTGTCCTCGCGACGGTTCCTGACGGCACGGTGGTGACCGCGCTCGGCGCGCAGTTCCGGGCGGACGGGCATTGCTGGGAGGCCGTTACCCACGACGGCCTGAATGGCTGGATGGCGGCCGAGTACCTCGTCCCCGCCGGTGGATCGAGCGACGACGACGCCGACCCTTGCGCCGACGCCGCGAGCGAGGAGGACCAGGAGGAGGAAGAGGTCACGACGCCGTCACCGGGCGAGCCGGGCGTCCTGCCCGTCCCGCCTCCCGACGGCTGGACCTCGGGCGTCGCGGGCACGTCGGACATCGATGCGCTGGTCGCGGCGCAGACCTTCGATGTCGCCAGCGTCTGGATGCTCGACGTGGCGACGCAGCAGTACCAGTCGTACTTCGTCGGCGTGCCCGACTTCGTGAACGAGGAGGGGCTGCCGGACCTGGGCCCGGACAGCGTCGTACTGATGCGCCGCAAGGGCGACAAGCCCGGCGACCTGGGCGAGCCGGCGGCCGCTCCCGCCGACGAGGCGCCTCGAGGCGTCGCGAACGTGCTGCCCACGCCCCCGCCGGACAAGTTCACGATCGGCGTCTCCGGCACGAACGACCCGGCGGTGCTGGCCGCCTCGCAGCCCTTCGAGGTGAAGCTCGTCGCGATGCTGGACGTGCCGTCGCAGAAGTGGCTGACCTACAGCCCCGGCGCTCCCGATTGGGTGCAGTCCCTCGCGCGCGGCCAGTTGCGGGAGGACTCGATCGTCTGGTTGCGCGCCGGGGCGGTCTCGACGCCAACGCCGGAGCCGACGCCTACGGCGACGCCCACGCCCGAGCCAACGGCGACACCCGAGCCGACGGCCACGACCGAACCCGAGGGCGAGGTCGTCGAGGCGAGGATCACGTACTTCTATTGCAGGCAGGGAACGATCGCGGCCGGCATCGGCGACGGCGGCGGCTGGTGCGAGGCCATGGCCAACGGTGAGATCGTCCACGAGGGCGCCGCAGCCTGCTCCCGCGAGAATTTCGGCCAGCGCTTTCGCATCGTCGGCGACCCACTCGACCGCACCTACACCTGCAAGGACACCGGTGGCGCCGTCCACGGCGAGCACCGCGACATCTGGTTCGAGAACAGCGACGACGGCTACAACTGGAGCCAGCAGGTCGGCGACTTCGCGCAGGTCGAGATCCTCCCGGAGGAGTAGCGGGCGTCCTCCCTCCGCGGTTACGGTCTGCCCATGGATCCGTCACCCGAGCCACTGGAGCTCTCGCCCGCCGTGCGTGCCTTCGTCGAGGCGCAGCCCGTCGCGCGCCTCGCGACGGTCGACCCCGCGGGAACCCCGCACATCGTCCCGATCTGCTTCGTGCTGCTCGGCGGGCGCTGCTACTCGGTGGTTGACGAGAAGCCGAAGCGCAGCGCGCGCCTCCAGCGCCTGCGCAACATCGAGGAACACGGCGCGGCGACGCTGCTCTGCGACATCTACAGCGACGACTGGGAACAGCTCGCCTGGGCGATGCTGCGCTGCCACGCCGCCGTTTTGGACGAGGGTGCTGACGGCTACGCGGAGGCCCTCGAGCGGCTGCGGTCGAAGTACCCGCAGTACCGCGAGATGGCGCTCGACGGCCGCCCGTTGATCGCCCTCACGCCGCTGCGCGTGAGTAGCTGGGGCGTCGAGGCCCGCACGCCGTGAGCGGCGACGACCGGCGAGCCGTCTCGCTGGCGGCGCTGGACGACGAGATCGTCGCCTGCCGCGCCTGCCCGCGCCTCGTCGAGTGGCGCGAGCGGGTGGCGCGCGAGAAGCGCGCGGCCTTCCGCGACCAGGACTACTGGGGCAGGCCCGTGCCCGGCTTCGGGGATCCCGAGGCGCGACTCGTAGTGGTCGGCCTCGCGCCGGCCGCGCACGGGGCCAACCGCACCGGGCGCGTCTTCACCGGCGACCGCTCCGGCGACTGGCTGTTCCGCGCGATGCACGGCGCCGGATTCGCGAACCAGCCTCACGCCGTGAGCCGCGACGACGGCCTCGAGCTGCTCGACGCGCGCGTCGTGGCGACCGTGCGCTGCGCGCCACCCGATAACCGCCCGACCACCGAGGAGCGCGACCGCTGCCACCCGTACTTCGTGCGCGAGCTGGCGCTGCTCGATCGAGCGCGCGTCTACGTCGCGCTCGGCGGCTGGGCGCTGAACAGGCTCGCCGTCCTCGAGGACCTGCGACCGCGTCCGCGCTTCGGGCACGGCGCCGAGTTCGCGCTCTCCGGAGGGCGCACGCTGCTCTGCTCGTACCACCCGAGTCAGCAGAACACCTTCACCGGCCGGCTCACGGAGGCGATGTTCGACGAGGTCTTCGCCCGCGCCCGCGCAATCCTCGACGAGGCTACGGGCTGAAGCGGATCGGCAGCCGCCCGAAGCCGCGCAGGGTGAAGCCCGGCGACTGGAGTCGCTCGGCGGGCCCGGCGCGCTCGAGGCCCGCGTAGCGGTCCAGCAGCCCGTTGAGCACGGCCCTCAGCTCCGCGCGGGCGAGCGGCGCGCCGAGGCAGTAGTGGATGCCGTGCCCGAACGCGAGGTGCGAGCCGAGATCGCGCTCAAGCAGGAAGCGGTCCGGTTCCGGGAACTCGCGCTCGTCCCGGTTCGCGGAGCCGTAGATCACGGCCACGGTTGAGCCCTCGGTGATCGTGACGCCTCGCACCTCGGCATCGCGCACGGCGCGCCGCCAGAGCAGCTGTAGCGGACTGTCGAAGCGCAGCCCCTCCTCGATCGCGGCGTCGACGAGCGAGCGGTCCGCGCGCAGCCTCGCCCAGAGGTCGGGACGGTCCACGAGGATGTTGAGCACGTTGCCGATCAGGGCGGTCGTGGTCTGATTGCCGGACACGAGCACGACCTGGCAGATGTCGAGCAGCTCCTCCTCGGACAGCGGGCCGCCCTCGGGCTCCTCGTGCACCAGCACCGAGATCAGGTCGTCGCGAGGCTCCTCGAGGCGCCGCGCGGCGACCTCGCGGAAGTGGGCGTGCATCTCGCGGACGGCCGCCGAGGTGGCCTCGGCGGGGCGTCGGTGGCGATCACGGAGTCCGACCAGGCCTTGAAGCGCTGGTAGTCCTCGGAGGCGACGCCGAGCACGCGCGCGATCACCATCACCGGGAGCGGGATCGCGAGCGCCGGTACGAGGTCGACCGGCTGCTCTGCGGCCGCGTCGAGCAGGTCGCCGGCGAGTGCATCGAGCTCCGGCTGCAGCCTTTCGATCTCGCCGCGCGCGAAGGGCCGATTCACCAGCCGCCGGATGCGCGTGTGGCCGGGCTGGTCCTGCCCGACCAGCACCCGCGCCGAGCGCCGCGGCCCCAGTCGCGAGTCGGCCCGCCTCGTGTCTTCCGAGGAGAACGCGTCATGGTCGGCAAGGGCGGCGTAGACGTCCTCGAAGCGGCTGAGCAGCCACGCCCCGGTGCGAGGATCGCGGTAGACCGGGTGATGGTCGCGCAGGATCCGGTAGGTGGGGAACGGGTCGTGCTTGAACTCGGGGGTGAACAGCTCGACGGGGTCCATCGGGATCTCCTCGTCGCCGCGATCGCCCTCATCTTCACCCGCAGGCCAGGCCTGTCAAGACGATCGCCGCAGCCCCGGCCCGGCCCCCGATGCAAAGAGCCGCCCCCGCCGGGGCGGCTCTCGCTGAAGCTGGAGCGGACGCCTCGAGGGCGTCGCGCTGCTAGCTTGCGGGCTTGAACTGGACGATCGTCCAGTCGTCGTTCAGGTCCTCGAACACGGCCTCGACGGGCATGTCGCAGACGGCGTCCTCGACCTCGCACTGGATGCCCGAGATCATGCGCGGGCCCTCGTCCAGCTCGACGACCCCGTAGACGTAGGGGACGCGTTGCTGGAACCAGGGGTCGGCGGCCTGGCGGATCACGGTGAAGGTGTGCAGGCGGCCCTTACCGCTCAGCTCCTGCCACTCGATGCCCTCCATCGTCCAGCAGCCCGGGCAAATCTCGCGCGGGTACCAGACGAGCTGGTCGCAGCCCTCGCAGTACTGGGCCACGAGCTTGTGCTGCTTCGTCGCCTCCCAGAACGGCTCGGTGAGCGCGTTCGAGGCCGGGAGCGGGCGCTGGAGCTCTTGTTCAGCCATGACTAGTCCACGCCCTTTCCGAGGACGAGCGAGGCCTCGACGCTGAGGCCGCCACCGTTGTTGTTGATGAACGCGTAGTTGAGGTCCTTGTGCGCCTGGCGGGCCTCGCCGCGGCCCATCATCTGGCGCACGCCCTCGACGACGTGCGACATGCCGCCGCCGCTGCCGGCCTGCCCGAAGGAGAGCTGGCCCCCGTGCGTGTTGATGGGCAACTCGCCCTTGTACGTCACGTCGTGCGAGGCGAACCACTGGCCGCCCTCGCCCTTGGGGGCGAAGCCGGCGTCCTCGAACTCGCAGATGATGGCGATCGTGTAGCAGTCGTAGATCTGCGCGATGTCCATGTCCTGCGGGGTCAGGCCCGCGGTCGCGAACGCGCGCTCCGCCGACACCTTGACCGGCGAGATCGTCATGTCCGGCGCGTAGGAGAGGCCCGGCACGCCTCGGTCCGTCGCGCAGCCCGCGCCGAGCAGGTAGACGGGCGGGTTCGGCGAGTAGTCGGTCTCGTCAGCGGCGCTGACGATCACCGCCGCGCCCCCGATGCAAGGCATCACGCACTCGAGCAGCCGCAGCGGGTCGGCGACCATCCGCGAGTTGAGGATGTCGTCGGCGGTCGCGGGCTGGCCGTAGAAGACGGCGTCCGGGTTGGCCTGCGCGTTCTCGCGCTGCTGCACGGCGATCGCGACGCGGTCCTCGTCGCTGAGGTTGTAGAGGTGCTGGTAGCGCATCGCGATCTGCGCGTACTCGTAGTTCGCGCCGGGGCCGGGGCCGTGGGCGCGCACGTACTGCGCGCCGTGGCCGTCCGGGGAGGCCTCGGTGCCACCGCCGAAGCCGCCCCACTGGCTGGAGCAGACGATGACGAGCACGTTGTCCGCGAGGCCTGTGGCCACCGCCGCCGCCGCCACCGTGAGGCTCGTCGCCCCGGATCCACCCATCTGGTCGACGCTGTGCGACCAGACCGGCTTGAGGCCGAGATACTCGGCGAACTCGATGTTGTGGGAGAACGGGATGTGCGTGATCAGGCCGTTGACCTGGTCCTTCGTCAGTCCCGCGTCCTCGACGCAGTTCTTCGCCAACTCGGCGGCCAGCCCGACCGCGGTGCGGCCCGGCTTGCGCCGTTCGGGCTTGATCTCGGCGAAGCCTGTGATCGCGGCGGCGCCGCGGATTGATCGATCGCTCACTCGCTCCATCCTCTCCTGCGGCGGGCCGCTGCCGTGCCCAGGCCGCTCCGACGTTGGAGCATACTCCAATGTGCGGTTGGAGGGCACTCCAACGTTGCGGCACGGCCGGGCCCTCCGGGCCTCGAGGCCGCGGCCGCCACATCCCGGCGCGCGACGGCCTAGACTGGCGTATGGGCAGCGGCCGCCGCAGCCGACGAGTCCCGCCCGGCCTCCAGACCGATCTGTTCGAGGCCGACGAGCCGCGCCTGCCAAGCGGCGCCGTGGGCCCCGGCGCAAAGGCCGCTCCGCTCGCCACCCGGATGCGTCCCGAGACGCTCGATGACTTCGTCGGGCAGGAGGACGTGGTGGGGCCCGGCAGCCCGCTGCGCGGGATGATCGAGCGGGACGAGACGCCCTCGCTGGTGCTCTGGGGGCCGCCGGGCTCCGGCAAGACGACGCTGGCCGCGATCATCGCGCGCACCACCAGCCGCCGCTTCGAGCCGCTCTCGGCGGTCGACTCCGGCGTCGCCGACATCCGCCGCGTGGTCTCCGAGGCGCGCGAGCGCCGCCGCATCTCCGGTATCGAGACGATCCTCTTCATCGACGAGCTGCACCGCTTCAGCCGCAACCAGCAGGACGCCGTCCTCCCGCACGTCGAGGAGGGCGCCGTTACGGTGATCGGCGCGACCACCGAGAACCCGTCGTTCCACGTCGTCGCGCCGCTGCTCTCGAGAGCCCGCGTCTTCGTGCTGCGCCCGCTCGACGGCGACGCGCTGCGCGCGATCGTGACGCGCGCCCTCGATCGCGACGAGCGGCTGCACGAGCGGCAGGTGAGCGTCGACGAAGGCGCGCTGGGCGCGATCGTCCACCTCGCGGGCGGCGACGCGCGGGCCGCCCTCAACCTGCTCGAGTTGGCCGCGACGACCGTGCAGCCCTCGGCAGACGGCGAGCGCGCCGTAACGCGCGAGGCTGTCGAGGCGGCCGGCCAGCACCCAACGCTGCTCTATGACCGCGAGGGCGACGCTCACTACGACCACATCTCCGCCTACATCAAGTCGGTCCGCGACTCGGACCCGGACGGGGCGCTCTACTGGCTCGCGCGCATGCTCGAGGCCGGCGAGGACCCGCTCTTCGTCGCGCGCCGCGTCGTGATCCTCGCGGCCGAGGACATCGGACTCGCCGATCCGGCGGCGCTGCCGCTGGCGATGGCGGCGCAGCAGGCGGTGCACTTCCTCGGCATGCCGGAGGCGCGGCTGCCGCTCGCCGAGGCGACCGTCTACCTGGCGCGCGCGCCGAAGTCGAACAGCGCCTACGCGGCCTACCAGCGCGCCGCGCAGGACGCCGAGCGCACGCGCAACGAGCCGGTCCCGCTGCACCTGCGCAACGCGGCCACGCGGCTGATGCGCGACCTCGGCTTCGGCCGTGGCTACCAGTACGCCCACGACTACGAGGGCCACACCCCGCCCTCGCAAACCCACCGCCCGCCCTCCGCCGAGGGCAACACCTACTACGTGCCGGGCGAGCTGGGTGACGAGGCGGAGCGGGAGTAGACGGGAGCGCGCGCTATGGCCCTAGACTGCGCTGTTGACGCGAACAGAGGATGCTGATGCTCATGCGCCTCAGTCCATCGACGGTAGGGAAGCGCATCGGGCGCATCCTGTCGGGCTGGGCCTCCCGAACCGCAGGCCGGGCCGCTGCCATCCTCGCTATCGCAGTCGCTCTCGTCGTCCTGTTCGGCGGTCAGGAATCGGGGACGGGTGTTCCGCTACTGCGCCACTGCGATCCAGGCGACGACCCTGACCAGTTTGTAGACATCTCGATTTCCCGGATGGTGGACTTTCCCATCGCGGGTCCCGCAACCGTCATCCGGTGGGATTCATCATCAAAGGCTGGTGGATGGTGGGAGGGGCACATCATTCTTGACATCCCCGAGGGAACGGCGCTCACGGACTTCGCGAAGTGGCGGGGTCATCGCCAGCCCGGCCAGCCACAGTACATCAATGTGATCTCTCTTGAGGATGGCTCGCATCTCGTCCTCGACGACATCTACTTCGAGTTGTACCGGGAGATCAGGAGCCCCGCTGGCCACATCGCTCTGGAGCATAGCCAAGCCTCGATTCGGACTCTTTGCCCGGGGCCAGCACGGCCACCTGGGACGGAGTCCAGCGCATGACCATGCACGCCGACTCCCTCGCTGCTCGCGTGACACGCATCGAGCTCACGCTTCAACATCTACTGACAAATGCCGATCTCGCGGAGCTCGAGATCCGGCTGATCAGGTGGACGGTCGCGACGATACTCGCCGGGATGGCCGCGGCCGCAGCGATCGCGGCCGCCGTCGCCTCGATAGTGAGTTGACCGCCGAGACTCGCTGAGCTTCGTCGGCCTTTACGCCGAAGGCGCGCGCTGCTCGAGGACGGAGCGGAGCACGTCCTCCAGCGTACTCGGCGGCGGGTCCGCTGCCAGCGCGTCGGCGACGAGGTTCGTGGCCTCGCGGCGGGAGTACTGGAGCGTCACGAGCGCCTCGACGGCGTCGTCGCGCACGTCGGGGGTGGGCTCGCGCTCGCCTTCGAGGGCGTCACGGAGCAGCGCCTCCTGCACGACCTTGCCGCGCAGGTGCGCGACGATCGTCTGGGCGAGGCGTTCGCCGATGCCGGGCAACTGGCGCAGCGAGCGCTGGTCCTCCGCCTCGATCCAGCCGGCGATCTCGGAGACGGGACGGGTGAGCGCGCGCACCGCCTTGGCCGGCCCGACGTCCGGCACCTCGATGAACTTGCGGAAGAACTCGCGCTCGGCCATGTGCGGGAAGCCGTAGAGGGTGGGCAGCGGCTGGCGCTCGGTGGCGTGGTAGTAGGTGAAGACCTGCACCTCCTCGCCCTGCTGGTGGCCGGCGGCCCAGTCGGCGGCGAAGGCGGGCATGTGTACCTCGTAGGTGATGCCGCCCGCCAGGATCCAGAGCGAGGAGCGCTCGGCGTCCCAGCGCACGAGGGGGCCGCTCAGCGCCGCGATCACGGCCCGCTCCCGCTACCGGCGAGCCGCGCCTCGAAATCGACCTCGGCGAGCCGCGTGAGGGCGATCGCGAGCGCGTCGGCGGCGTCCAGTGGTGTCGGCGCCTCGGCAAGCCCGAGCTGCAGCGTGACCATCGCCTGCACCTGCTCCTTCGAGGCTCCGCCGTGGCCGGCCACCGAGGCCTTGATCGTCGCGGGCGGGTACTCGAAGACGGGGGTCGCGTGTCCGGCCGCCGCGATCTGCACCGCCGCCCGCGCCTCCCCGATCGCGAGGGCGGATCGCGCGTTCTTCGCCACGTAGGGCTCCTCGATCGCGAGCTCGTGCGGGTGGTGCTCCTCGATCAGCGCCCGCACCTGCTCGTGGATGTGGTGCAGGCGCTCGGCGCGGCTCCAGCGCGTGCGCGTGCGAATCGCACCGTAGGCGATCACCTCGGCGCTCCGGGCGTCGCCGTCGATGATGCCGTAGCCGGTGGCGGCGAGGCCGGGATCGATCCCGATCACGCGCCGTATGCCTTCGCTCACCGTGCGCCGTCCAACGCCCCGGTCACTCCCCGAGGCCGGCCGCGGCGAGCACCTCGTCGCTGAAGTCGGCGTTGCTGTAGACGCGCGAGACGTCGTCGAGCTCGTCGAGCTGGTCGAGCAGGCGCAGCGTCTGGGCGGCGTTCTTCTCGTCGAGCTCGACCATGTTCTTTGCCACCTGCGCGATCTCGGCGCTGGCGATCGTGAACCCGGCCTCGGTGAGCGCCGCGCGCACGGCCTCGAGGTCGCCGGGGCTGGTCAGCACCTCGACGAGCTGGTCGTCGGCGCTGACGTCCTCGGCGCCGGCCTCGATCGCGGCGAGCTGGATCTCGTCGGCGTCGGCGCCGGCGGCGTCGAGTGTGATCACGCCGCGCAGGTCGAACATCCAGACGACGGCACCGTTCTCGGCGAGCGTGCCGCCGCCGCGGTTCAGCGTGACGCGGATGTCGGCGACGGTGCGGTTGCGGTTGTCCGTGACGGTCTGGATCAGCACCGCCGTCCCGCCGGGCGCGTAGCCCTCGTAGACGATCTCCTCGAGGGTGGCGCCATCCCCGCCGCCCGTGGCGCGCTGGATAGCGCGCTCGACGTTGGCCCCGGGCATGTTGCTGTCGCGCGCCTTCTGGATCGCGAGGCGCAGCGCCGAGTTCATGTCGGGGTCAGCCCCGCCGCGAGCCGCGACGGTGATGTCACGCGCGAGCTTGGTGAAGAGCTGGCCGCGCTTGGCGTCGGTCGCCGCCTTCTTGTGCTTGATCGAGGACCACTTGGAGTGACCGGACACGAACCCCTCCCGAGAACGGCGACGAGGCGCGCACGCCGCTTCACAGGCTTCACGACAGGTACGGGCATGGTAGCACCGGCGCGCTGCCGCTAGGCGCGCAGCGTCACGTTGTCGATCAGCCTCGCGGCTCCGAAGCGCACCGCCAGCGAGAGCAGCGCGGGCGGCTTGATCAGCCCATCGAGTTCCGTCAGCGTCGCCGAGTCGGCGAGCGAGACGTAGTCGATCTCCGCCAGCGGTTGCGCGGCGATATGGTCGCGCACCACCGCCCGGAGCGCCGAGGCGTCGCGCACGCCGTTCTCGAAGGCCGCGGCGGCGGCCTGGAGGCCCGCGTGCAATGCCGGTGCCTGCGCGCGCTCCTCGGGCGTGAGGTAGATGTTGCGCGAGGAGAGCGCGAGGCCGTCCGGCTCGCGCACCGTGGGGCAGCCGACGACCTCGATCGGGAACTGCATGTCCGCCGTCATGCGCCTCAGCACGGCGAGCTGCTGCGCGTCCTTCTCACCGAAGTAGGCGCGGTCCGGCGCCACCATCAGGTAGAGCCGGGAGACCACGGTCGCGACGCCCTCGAAGTGGCCGGGACGGCGCTCGCCCTCGAGCACCTCCGTCAGCCCGCCGACGCGCACGCGGGTGGAGTCGCCTGGCGGGTAGATCTCCTCGACTGACGGGATGAAGGCGATGTCCGCGCCTGCCTCGCCGAGCAGCTCGAGGTCGCGGTCCTCGTCGCGCGGGTAGTCCTCGAAGTCCTCGTTGGGGCCGAACTGGGTCGGGTTCACGAAGATCGAGACGACGACGGTCGGGCACTCCGCCCGAGCCGCTTCGACGAGCGAGAGGTGGCCCTCGTGCAGGTAGCCCATGGTGGGCACGAGGCCGATCGGCGCGGCCGGCGCGCGCAACGCAGCGCGCAAGTCCCCGATCGTGCGCGCGACGATCATCATCGAGGCATCACCGCCATTGAGCGTCACCGGCCTGCGGGGCTAGACGACCTCGTCCTCTTCGAGCATCGCGACTTCCGCGTCTACGCCCTCGTGCGCGCTGTCGGGCGTGTGCCCGCTGTCGGAGGCCTGCGCACGGCCGGGCGGCAGCGCGGCTTCGCGCGCGTGGCGTGCGAGCGTCGCCTCGATGTGCTGCCGCCTGGCGGCGTCGAGGAAGAACGACTCGGCGGGACTGGGGAAGCTGCCATCCTCGACGGCCTCGCGGTACTCGGTGATGGCGTTGCGGACCAGATCGCCGCCCTCGATGAAGCGCCGCGCGTGCCGCGGGTCCATGTCCGGGTCCAGGCCGAGCATGTCGTGGAAGACCTGCACCTGCCCGCTGCAGTACGGCCCGGCGCCGATGCCGATTGTCGGCACGCTGAGCCGCTCGGTGATGCGCCAGGCGACGATGGCAGGCACGACCTCGAGCACGATCGCGAAGGCGCCGGCCTCCTCCAGCGCCTTCGCGTCGTTGAGGACACGCACGGCATCGCGTGGGGTGCGTCCCTGGATCTTGTAGCCGCCCATCGCGTTCACGGACTGCGGAGTGAGGCCGACATGACCCATCACCGGGATGCCCGCCTCGACGAGGCGCTTGACGATGCCCGCCGAGCGCTGTCCGCCCTCGAGCTTCACGGAGCCGCACCCGGTCTCCTGCATGATCCGCGCTGCGTTGCGCAGCGCATCCTTCCAGCCGGCCTGGTAGGAACCGAACGGCATATCGACGACGACGTGCGCGCGCTCCGAGCCTCGCATCACGGCCGAGCCGTGGTGAATCATGTCCTCCACCGTCACGGGGAGGGTCGACTCGTAGCCGAGGACGACCATCCCGAGCGAGTCCCCGACGAGGATGACCGGGACGCCGGCCTCATCGGCGAGCTTCGCGCTCGGGTAGTCGTAGGCCGTGATCATCGTGATCCGCTGGTTCGTGCGGCGCATCCGCTGCAGGTCGCTGACGCTCACCCGCTTCATGCCTGCGCTCATCGTGCTGCCCCCTGTACGACTGGCCCCGGCGACTCCACCGGGTGGGCCCCGTTGACGAGGTTGGTGGATGAGATGGATGCGACCTGGTTGCGCTCGTCGACGAGCACGATGCGCGGGCGGTGCTCGGCGAGGCGAGCCTCGGAGACGCCCTCGTAGGCCATGATGATGACCATGTCACCGGGATCGACGAGGTGCGCCGCGGCGCCGTTGATCTGGATCTCGCCGGAGCCCGCGGGCGCCGGGATCACGTAGGTCTCGAGGCGCGCGCCGTTGGTCAGATTGAGCACGTGCACCTGCTCCCACTCGACGATGCCGGAGGCGTCGAGCAGCGCCTGGTCAATGCTGATCGAGCCCTCGTAGTCGAGGTCCGCCGCCGTCACCGTGGCGCGGTGGATCTTGGAACGCAGCATGATCCGAATCATCGCGGCGCTCCGTTCGCATGGTGCACCGGCAGGCCTGCGAGGTGGGCGTCAGCCGCCGGGCTGGGTGCTGGGGTCATGTGTGCTCACTCCGTCCCGATCTCGGCGGGATTCAGACGGATACGCATGGTCCAACTGGCGCGAACGCGCGCACAGTATAGGCATGCGCGCAACCCCGATCATCGTCCGCCCTCCAATCGCCCCAAAGAAGCACGCTCCGGGGGCCGATCGAGGGCGTTCCGGCAGCGCTGTTCCTGGCTCTCTCGTGCGGGCGACGACGCGGTCCGGACGCGACCTCAGCGGTCCTCCCGCAGCCACTCGGCGGCGGACGGCACGCCCCCGAGACCCTCGGCCGCGCGGACGCCGTTGAGCACCGCGCGCTCCACCGCGCGCGTCGCGAGCGCCTCGAGGGCAGCGTAGGCGTAGCGGTCGACCTCGACGGCGCCCGTGGCGAGGGTGAAGATCACGTCGCCGTCGCTGCGGCAGTGCGCGGGCCAGATCGCTCGCGCGAAGCCGTCGTGGCAGACGCTCGCCAGCCGGTTCGCCTGCTCGCGCGTGAGCCGCGCGTCCGTGGCTACCACCGCGATCGTCGTGTTCTCCGGGCCGTCCTCACCGTCCTCGGCGTCCGGGTCGGGCAGTTCCGGCCAGCGGCGGCCGGTCCGCAGGTGCGCATCGAGGTCGACGAACCCGCTCTCGTCCGCGCGCGGCGCGGCGACGAGCGACCCGTCGCTCGGGTCGCGGATCGCGCCGGCGGCGTTCACGGCGACGATCGCGCCAACGGTGGCCCCGCTCTCGAGCCGCTCGCTCGCGGTTCCGAGGCCACCCTTGAGCGCCCGATCGCGGCCGAGCAGCGAGGCGACCGTCGCGCCCGTGCCGGCGCCGACCGAGCCCTGCGCGACCCGCCCGGCGGTGGCGCGCCTCGCCGCACGTTCGCCCTCGACGGCGCCGGGACGCCGGGCGCCGCTCCCCAGTCCGAGGTCGAACAGGATCGCCGCCGGGACAATCGGGATGGTGCGCTCCGCGAAGTGCAGCCCGATACCGCGCTCCTCGAGGTAGCGGACGACTCCGCCGGCCGCGTCGAGCCCGAAGGCGGAACCGCCGGAGAGCACGACGGCATGCACCTCCTCGACGAGGTTGCCGGGCCTCAGCAGGTCCGTCTCGCGCGTGCCGGGAGCGGCCCCGCGCACATCGACGCCTCCGACGGCGCCGGCGGCGCAGATCACCACCGTGCACCCCGTCGCCCAGCGGCGATGCGTCCAGTGTCCGACGCGGATGCCGCCGACGTCCGTGATCGCGTCGCGCGGCCCGCTCGCCGCCGGAGCCGTGGAGTCGCGCGGCATCAGAGCGCGGGCGCAAGCGGCCGCCGCGGCGACACGACCAAGTTGATGTGGCCGATGCAGCGTGCGAGGTAGCTGGCCGGGTCGTCGAGGTACGTCTGGCAGTGCCCGCCGGCTGCTGAGATCCAGATCGCGTCGTCTGCATTCAGCGAGGCGGCTCCGAGGTTCAGCGTGTGCTCCACCGGTACCTCGGGGTCGGCCTCGGCGTGGATGTAGAGCACCGGCTGCTGGAGTTGCGGAATCACCCGGATCGGCGAGACGGCGTCGATGTCGGCGTGCAAGAAGTGGCGAGCTATCACGGTGGCGAGCAGGAAGACGAACTCCGGCCAACGCCGGTACTCATGCCGCAGGTGGCTGCGCATCGAGACGAAAGGCGAGTCCGCTATCACGCCGGAGATGGCGGGGTCTCGCGCAGCCACCATCAGCGCGAGCGCGGCGCCCATCCCGAAGCCGTGCACGAACAGCGGAGTGTCCGCCCCGTGGCTCCTGGCGTAGGCGACCGCAGCCTCGACATCCGCCAGCTCGGCCGCCCCGAGGTGGTCGTCATCGCCCTCGGACTCACCGCGCCCGCGGAGGTCGAAGCTCAGCACGTTGATGCCGCGGCGGAGGTAGTCGCGCTGGAGGTCGAGCAGACCCTGGCTCGGATCGGAGCGGGTACCAGCGGTGTCGTGGACGAGGACGACCGTGGCGCGCGCGCCGGGCGATTCCATGTACCAGCCGCGGATCCACACACCGTCCGCCGCAACGAGCTCGATCTCGTCGTGACGCAGCCGCAGATCTGCGGGATTGCCGGCAACGCGCCAGCGCTTGGTCCGTGTCAGTAGCTCGGCCAGGTAGAACGCCGCGATGACGCAGGCGAGCAGGACGCCCGCGATCCCGATAAGCACGCCCCACAGCAGCACGATCACGCCGTCCCGCCCTGTCCTCAGTCCGGCGTCGGTGAGTCGACCGTGCGGACCGTACCAGCGCGTTTCGGCCCCTACAAGCGAGGACCATCGGGCCGTGCCGGGCCGCGTGTTGCCCTCGCGGACGGTCAGCGGCGCTGGCAGCTCGCGCAGTAGTGCGTGGCGCGGCCTCCGAGGCGGATCTTGCGGATCCCGCGTCCGCGGCAACGAGGGCGCTCGCACGGCTCGCCCTGGCGGCGGAAGACGTGCACGCGCAGGTGGTGGCCGCCCGTGAGTCCGAAGGCGTCCCGGTACTCGTCGAAGGAGCTGCCGCCGTCGGCCAGGCCGTCGCGCAGCGTCTTGAGCAGCGCGGCGTGGAGCCGCGCGACGCGGCGCGGGCCGATCGAGCCGGCGGGCGTGCGCGGGTCGATGCAGGCGATCCACAGCGCCTCGTCGGCGTAGATGTTGCCGACCCCAGCCGCCACCCGCTGATCGAGCAGCGCCGACTTCACCGCCACGGTGCGCCGCCCGAGCGCGTCACGCAGCCAGCGCACGCTGAACTCCCCGGAGAGCGCGTCCGGTCCGATGCGCGGCATCGCCTCGGCGCGGTCCTCGACGAGGTGCCAGGTGCCGAACTTGCGGATGTCGTTGAGGCGCAGCGTGCAGCCGTCGTCGAGGTCGACGCGCGCGCGCTCGAAGCGCTCACTCGGGGCCGAGCGATCGCCGATCAGCAGCACGCCGGTCATGCGCAGGTGCATCACCCAGCTGCGGCCGTCGTCGAGGGCGGCGATCAGGTACTTGCCGTGGCGTCCCAGCGCCTCGATGCGCAGGCCGGCCAACTCCTCCTCCAGCTCGCGCGGCGAGTGGGTGACGGCCAGGCGCTCCGCGCCGGCGTGGATGCGCACCGCCTCGATGGTGCGGCCGACGATCCGCGGCTCGAGGCCGCGGCGGATCGTCTCGACCTCGGGCAGCTCAGGCATCGCCGGTCACGAGACGGCGGCTCACGCCGTCTCGACCATCTCGCCCCACGAGCGGCCGTGCTTCTCGTCGAGGTCGAGCGGCACGGAGAGCTGCACGGCCGGCATGAGGCGGCGGGCGATCTCGCGCACCGCGTCGAGCTCCTCGCGAGGCAGCTCGAACAACAACTCATCGTGGACCTGCAGCACCATGCGGGCTTTGCCGCCGTTGGCGCGGTGGGCGATCAGCTCGGCGTCGATCTGGTTCATGGCGATCTTGATGATGTCGGCGGCCGCGCCCTGGATCGGCATGTTGATCGCGATCCGCTCGGCCGCGAGGCGGCGGTTGTGGTTCCGCGTGCGCAGATCCGGGATGTAGCGGCGGCGGCCGGTCAGCGTCTCGGCGTAGCCGCGTTCGCGCGCCTCGGTGACGACGGCGTCACGCCAGTGCGCGACCTGCGGGTACGCGGCGAAGTAGGCGCGGATGAACTCCTCGGCCTCGTCGCGCGGGATGCCCTCGCGCTGCGACAGGCCGAACGCCGTGAGGCCGTAGAGGACGCCGAAGTTGAACACCTTCGCGCGCCGCCGCATCTCCGCGTCCACCTCGTCGGCGCCGACGTGGAAGACGTTCGCCGCCGTCGCGCGGTGGATGTCCTCACCATCGAGGAAGGCGCGCCGCAGCTCCTCGTCGCCCGAGACGTGGGCGAGGATGCGCAGCTCGATCTGCGAGTAGTCGAGCGAGAGCAGCACGGGGTCCTCGCCGCAGTCACGCGCGATGAAGGCGTTGCGGACGGCCGCGCCGATCTCCGTGCGCACCGGGATGTTCTGCAGGTTCGGGTCGTTCGAGGAGAGCCGTCCGGTGGCCGCCGTGGTCTGCGAGAACACCGTGTGTACGCGGCCGGTCACCGGGTGGATCTGCCCCGGCAGCGTATCGACGTAGGTCGATCGAATCTTCGTCAGCTCGCGCCAGCGCAGCACCGCCTCGACGGCGGGGTGCGCCTGGCGCAGCGGCTCGAGGGCGTTCGCGTCCGTCGTCCAGCCCGTCGCGGTCTTGCGCGTCTTCGGCAGCTCCAGCTCCTCGAAGAGCACGTGCGAGAGCTGCTGCGGCGAGCCGATCTGGAACTCGTGGCCGACGGCGGAGAAGACCTCGTCCTGTGCTCCTTCCGTCAGATCGGCCAGCTCCGCGCCGAGGATCGCGAGCGCCTCGCGGTCGATGGCGAGGCCGTACTGCTCCATGCGCGCCAGCACCGGCAGGTGCGGCAGATCGATCTCGCGGAAGACGCGATCGAGGTCGTTCGCCTCGAGGTCGGCGAGCAGCTCGCCGGCGAGGCGCAACGTCGCGTCGGCGGCGCCGGCGGCGAGGCCGGCCGCGTCCTCGGGGTCGGTGCGTGAGAACGGAATGGCCTTGCGGCCCGTGCCGAGCAGGCTCTTCGCCTCCGGCAGCTCGTGCCCGAGCCGCTCGAAGGCGAGGCCGCGGATGTCACGCGCTCGCTCGCCGAGCACGTACGCGGCGATCGAGGTGTCGAAGTCGATGCTGCCGGTCCAGACACCGCCCGGCGTCTGGGCGAGGGCGAGCAGCTGCGTCTTGCCGCTGTTGGAGACACGCTCGAGGTCCGGGTCCGTGAACAGCGCGCGGGCGGCCTCGAGGACGGCGGCGCGCGGGAGCTGGACGACCGGCGCCTCGGGCTCCGGCGCGTCCATCATCATCTCCTGCTGGCCCTCCTTCGGCGGCAGCGGCTCGCGCGTGTGGCCGAACGGCAGGTACCAACCCTTGCCCGGCTCGACGCTGAGCGCGAGCCCCACGAGGCCGTAGGCCGCGCGCATCGGGTGCTCGTCGTCGGCCAGCAGCTCGAAGCCGAAGCGCCCGGCGGCCTTCACCGCCTCGACCACCTCGCCGAGGCGCTCGGTCGTTGTCACGACCTCGTAGTCGCCGCCGCTGGTGATCGCGCCCTCGGGCTGCGCGCCGTCGCCGGGCGCGTCGTCGGCGTGCTGTGGCAGCCGCCCGACGAGCGAGCGGAATTCCAGCTCCTGGAACAGCGTGAGCACGGCCGCGCGGTCGTAGTCGTGCACGAGCGCGGCGTCGAGGTCGAGCGCGACGTCCGGCACGTCGGTGACGATCGTGGCCATGCGCTTGTAGTGACGGGCGTCCTCGACGGCGGCGGCGAGCGCCTTCTGCGCGCGCGGTGGCTTGATCTCGTCGAGGTGCTCGATCATCCCCTCGATCGTGCCCCACTCGCCGATCAGCGCCTTGGCGCCCTTGTCGCCGATGCCGCGGACGCCGGCAATGTTGTCGGTGTTGTCGCCGACAAGGGCCTTGAAGTCCGGGATCTGCTCGGGCTCGAAGCCCCAGCGCGCACGCACCCCCTCCCGGTCGTACAGGACATAATCCCGTTGGTAGGGCCGGTACATCAGCACCTTCACGCCCGGCTGCACGAGTTGCACCATGTCGTTGTCGAGCGTCACGAGCACGGTCTCGACGCCAGCCGCTTTCGCCTGCGTCGCGAGCGTGCCGAGGACGTCGTCGGCCTCGAAGCCCGGCGCCTCGATCACGGGGATGCGGAACGCGCCCAGCAGGTCCTTGACGCGATCGATCTGCGGCTTGAGGTCGTCCGGCGTCGGCGCGCGGGTCGCCTTGTAGTCGGCGTCGGCCTCGTGGCGGAAGGTGGGGGTGGGGGCGTCCCAGGCGGCGATGATGTGCGTCGGCCGCAGCTCATCGAGGACGTAGAGCAGCGAATTGGCGTAGCCATAGACGGCCCAGACCGGCTCACCGGTGCGGCGCACGGTGCTCGCGAAGCTGTCGCGCAGCGCGTAGTACGAGCGATAGATGATGCCGTGCGAGTCGAGGATGACGAGCAGATTGGGCCGGTCTGACAGATCGAGGGCCATCGCCCGCAGTATATCCGCCGCGCCGCCCGCCGGGCGGGTGGCTAGACCGCCGCCGGTTCGCGCTCGCCCCGCTCGATCGCCTCGCGCACGTCGGCGAGCAGGCCGGGCGGCAGGCCCTCCTTGTTGCAGGTGGGGCAGGTCGGCTCGTCGGGCGCGCCCATGTCGAAGAGGCGCACGCGCCGCGGGCGGTCCGCAATGAGGATCCCGCAGACGGTGTCGACGCGGGCAGTGAAGTAGAGGCGCGGCTCCAGCTCCTCGGCGGCGTGCAGGACCACCCAGTGCCAGTCGTCGGCGAGGTCGTCCATCGCCTTGCCGACGATGCGCACCTCAGCCACGGGCCGCGTCCGGGGCCGGCCGGTCCATGTCGGCGATGCGCCGCGCGATGCGCCAGCCGTCGTTCGTGCGGCGCCACTCGTCACGGTAGACGCCGCTGCTCACCGTGCGCGGGTGACGATCGCCCGGGGCGATGCTGGTCAGCAGCATCATCGTGCGCGTGCTCGCCGCGTCCGCGCCCAGTTCGTCGAAGACGGTCGCGCGCTGGTGGTGGCGAGTGATCACGCCCTCGGGGAGCGTCTCGAGGATCTCGAGGATCCAGCGGCGCAGCGCCGCGTGGCCCTCGATCACCTCGTACGGCCCCTCCGAGCCGATCGCACGGCGTTCGAAGACGCCGTCGGCGGTGAAGCGCGCGGCGAACTCGGCGTCGTCGAATGCGTCGACCGCGTAGGAGTAGCGGCCGATCTGATCGAGAATGTCGAGGCGGTCTTCGGCGGTCATGCGCGCACGATAGCCGATTCCGGGACGAGGATCAGGGCCGGGGTTCCTCGCGCGCGATGATCCGCTCCATGCGCGCGCGGATCTGCGCATCGAAGTCGGTCCCGTGCGAGAAGATGTAGAACTGCTCCGCGCGCAGCCCCTCGATCACCGCCGCCGCGACCCCCGAGGGCGGCATGTTGCGCCCCATGCTCTCGCCGGTCTCCTCGCGCGCGCGGTCGAAGGCGGCGGCGCGCACCGGGTCGCCCGCTACCGGGTCGGGGTTGCGCAGCTCCTCCGGGCGGTTGCGCTCCGCGAGGTAGCTGCGCGTCGCGACGCCGCCGGGGCAGAGCAGGTGCGCGCGCACGGGCGAGCCGAGCCCCGCGAGCTGCATCTGCAGCGCCTCGGTGATGCGCCCGACGGCGAACTTCGTCGAGCTGTAGGCGACAAGGCTGGTGTTGCCCTGGAAGCTCTGCACGGAGCCGGTGCTGACGATGTGCGCCGGCTCGCCCTGCTCGAGCAGCAGCGGGGTGAAGGCGCGGATGCCGTGCAGCACGCCCCAGAAGTTGACGCCGTAGGTCCAGCGCCAGTCCTCGAGCGTCAGCTCCCACATCGGCACGCCGCCGTCCGGGTGCAGCGAGCCCCAGTCGTTGACGGCGGCGACGCCGGCGTTGTTGCAGACGACATGCACGCCGCCCCAGGCCGAGAACGCCGCCTCCGCGAGGGCGTCGACCGAGTCCTGGCTCGAAACATCGACCTGCTCGCCGCGCACCTCGTGTCCCGCGTCCCGCAGCTCCGTGACGGCAGCGTCGAGGGCGTCCGCCTCGACATCGGCGAGGATGACGCGCATGCCCTCCTCGGCGAAGCGCTGCGCGAGCCCGCGCCCGATGCCGCTCGCCGCTCCGGTGACGACGGCGACCTTGCCCTCGAAGTCCTGCATGGCCGTCTCCCGTTCGCTGGCCGAAGCGTCTTCGCCGGAGTGTATGCGGGCGGTGGCGACGGCCGGCTACATCGCCGTGTAGCCGCCATCGACGGGCAGCACGACGCCGGTGATGAACGCCGCCTCGTCGCTGGCGAGGAAGACGGCGGCCGCGGCGATCTCCGAGGGCCGTCCGATGCGGCCGAGCGGGTGGATCGCGTCGGCGGGGTGCGGATCGCCCTCGCTGAAGTCCGTGCCGCCGCGCAGCATCGGCGTGTCGATGCCGCCGGGCGCGATCGCGTTGACGCGCACGCCGCGGGGGCCGTAGACGACGGCGAACTGCCTCGTCAGCCCCACGACGCCGGCCTTGGCGGCGACGTAGCCGAGTGGCCCCGATGGCAGCGGGCCGCCGTCCTCCGGCACCCGCTGGTTGGGCAGCGCGACGAGCGCCCCCGCCGAGGCGGTGTTCACGATCGCGCCGCCGCCTTGCATGGCGAGCAGCGCCGCGCCGTGCCGCAGCCCGTGGTAGACGCCTTCGAGGTTGATCGCGACCACCCGCGGCCAGTCGGCCGCGCTGCTCCCGATCGCGGCGTTGTTCATCAGCACATCGAGCCGCCCGAAGCGCTCAACCGCCTCGGCCAGCATCGCCTCGACCTCGGACTCACGGGAGACGTCGACGCGCCGAGCGGCGGCCCTGCCGCCGGAAGTCTCGATGCTCGCCACCGTCTCGGCGAGGCCGTCCTCGTTGACGTCGGCGCAGAGCACCGCCGCGCCTTCCGAGGCGCAGCGCTGCGCCATCGCCCGCCCGGCGCCGGAGGCGGCGCCGGTAACGACGGCGACTCTGCCCTCGAGGCGCTGTGTCACGGCGCCACGCCCGCGCAGCCGGCTAGAGGCCGGCCGCGAACTCGCCGACCAGCTCGGCGATGCGCTCTGGGCGCTCCCACGGGCTGTAGTGTCCGGCGCCGCGCAGCCAGTGCAGCTCGGAGTTGGGAAGCGCCCGCGCGAGGTCGAAGCCATTGAACGGCACGGCGACGCGGTCGGCGGTGCCGTAGATCAGCAGCGTCGGATGCGACCACTGCGCCCAGTACTTGTCGGCGTTCGACGAGCCGAGGATCGAGAGCGCCATCATCACCTTCTCGCGCGGGCTGCGGTCCTCGAACATCCCGTCGAGGAGCGCGCGCTGCTCCTCGGTCTCTCCAAACCCGGCGCCGCAGTAGGTCTCGACGAACAGCTCCGCGAACCCGTCGGCGTCGAGGCCGCGCTTGGTGGAGAGCGAGAACATGTTGGCCGACGCCGCCGGATCGCCGGCGAACATGCCACCGGCGTTGACGAGGATCAGGCCGCGCACGGCGCCCGGGTTGCGCACGACGTGGTTGGCGGCGATCCCGCCCCCGAAGGCGTGCCCGAGCGAGAGCACCGGGCCGTCGCCGACGTGCTCGATCAGCGCGTGCAGGTCGTCCGCGGCGACATCGACGTCGGCGCTCTCGGCCTCGATCTCCGTGTCGCCGAAGCCGCGCACGTCATAGGTGACGACGCGGAAGCTCTCGGCGAGCATCGGGACCAGCGGGCCCCAGAACTTCGAGGGGGTGTTATAGGCGGCGGTGAGGACGATCGTCTCGCCGGCTCCCTGCTCGTGGTAGTGCAGCCTGGCTCCGTCCACATCGAGCATCGGCATTGCGGTTTCCTCCCGTCTCGCGCTGCGAACCCTAGCGGCGGGCCTGCCGCGCGGCAACCGCGAGGATCAGCGCCCGTATTCGGGCTCCTCCTCCGCGACCAGCAGTTCGCCTCCGGGCAACTCCCTATCAATGAGCAGGGTGTCGATCGTGGTCCCGCATGCGTCGGCGATTCTCGCCAGAGCTGAAGCGGAGCCCGGCTTGCGCCCGCGCTCGATCTCGGACAGGTAGCTGGCGGCGATCCCGGTTCGCGCGGCGAGTTCTCGCAGTGTGAGTCCGAGATGGTTGCGAAAGGCGAGGATCGGACTCCCGCCACGCATGATGGTGAGCGCCACCTCGTGCGGCACGCGGTTGCCGTCGTCCGCCTCAATGGCGGCCAGCGTGTCCTCGAGTTCCTCGTTACGCTCGAGCAGGGCCTCGTACTCCGCCCGTAGCAGGGTGACGGTGTCCTCGCTAGTCATATGCCTGTCTCCTGTGCCGAACCCTGACTACCGCCAGCACCGCTGGGTCGCCCCGCTCGACATCGAAGATCACGCGATAGTCGCCAACTCGCAGTCGCCTGTACGGACCGCCGGTCAGCGCGACCACCTGCCTCGCGAGTGACGCCGGGTTCGCGGCGTACTGCTCGATCCTGGCGATGATGCGATCGCGCTCCCTGGCGGGCAGGCGGCGCATGTCCCGAATCGCCTTGCTCCCCCACTCGATTGTCATGCCAAACGCGAATCCTCCAGATGTTCGCCAATAGAGAACAGCCCGTCAAGGCCGTCCCGCCGTTCCTCGCGCGGCATACCCCGAGGATCATCGCCTAGACTGCGGAGATGATCCCGCCTTCCCGCAGACCGGCAGCTTGGCCCGCCCTCGCGAGCGGTTTCGCGCCGTGACCGCCACTCCGACGCGGGGCGCGGCCGGCCGCCCGCCCGACCGGCCGCCGGAGCAGGGCGGTGCCTCTGGAGGCGGACGGCAGCTCCGCACCTTCGACTCGTTCTCGGACCGCAACTTCCGCTGGTTCTACCTCGCCCTGCTCGGCCAGATGGCCGCGATGAACATGCAGATGCTCGCGCGCGGCTACCTGGCGTTCGATCTCACGGGGAGCTTCGCCGCGCTCGGCGTGATCTCCCTCGGGAGCGCCGCGCCGATGTTGCTGCTCTCGGTATTCGGCGGGGTGCTCGCCGACCGGGCGCCGAAGAAGCTGGTGCTGCAGGTGGGGCAGCTCGCCAACGCCGTGACCGCCGTCATCGTCGGCCTGTTGCTGCTGTTCGACCTGCTCCAGTTCGCGCACCTGATGATCGCGGGCGTGGCGCACGGCATCGCGCTCTCGCTGATGATGCCCTCGAGGCAGGCGATCCTGCCGGAGGTCGTCGGCATGGGGCGGCTGATGAACGCCGTCTCGCTGAGCGCCGCCGCGTCGAACCTGATGCGGCTCGCCGCCCCGGCGCTGGGCGGGTTCATGATCCACTTCATCGGCGCCGAGTGGGTCTACTTCCTGATGGCCGCCATGTACGGGTTCGCCGTCGTCACGCTCGGCCGCGTGCGGCTCCAGCACGAGCCCGCGGCCCGCTCTCGCCGCACCAGCGGGTACGCCGACCTCGTCGATGGCGTGCGCTACGTCATCGCCGAACGGACGCTCGCCCTGCTCCTCCTCGCCGGCATGGTCGGCGCGCTGCTGGCGCTGCCGTACCAGATCATGCTCCCCGGCTTCGTGCGCGACGTGCTCGGCGGCGGCGCGATCGAGCTCGGGCTGCTGATCGCCGTGAGCGCGGTGGGATCGCTCGCCGGCTCGCTCGTGCTCGCCTCGCTGCCCGCGAGGCGCCGCGGGCTGCTCCTGCTGCTGAGCTCCCTGTTCGTCGGCGTCGCGCTGATCGGGTTCGCCTCGACGAGGCTGATCTGGCTGAGCGGCTTCTTCATGCTGTTCGTCGGCATCGGCAGCGCGGGGCGGCAGGCGCTGGGCAACGTACTGCTGCAGCACTACTCGCTCGACGAGTACCGCGGCCGCGTGATGTCGCTCTACATGACTGAGTTCGGGATCATGTCCTTCGGAGCGGTGCTGTTCGGCCTCTTCGCCGAGCAGGTCGGAGGGCAATGGGCGTTCGGCACCGTCTCGGCCGTGCTCGTCGTCCTGACACTCGCGATGATCGCGTTCCTGCCGCGGCTGCGCAGGCTCGACTAGTTGGGCGGCTCGGCGGACCGCGAGCGGGGCGGACCCGGTTGCACGACGCGCACCGCGCGGCGGCGGCGGTGGCGAGCGGTCAGCTCCGTCGGCGCCTGTGTCCGCAGCACGAAGGGAATCGAGAGCAGCGCGACCACGCCGGTGAACAGGAAGCCGGTCGAGTAGCCGCCCGTCGCGTCCACGCTCAGCCCCAGCAGCCACGGACCGAGGAACGCGCCGAGCGTCCCGATCGCCATCGAAACACCGTTGATCGCCCCGAACGAGCGCGTCCCGAAGTAGTCCGCCAGCAGCGCCGTGCGGATCGGATTGGCGCCGCCGACCCCGGCGGCGATGACCATCAAGACCAGGCTCGCCTGCCAGAGGTTCTGGACCAGCGCGAAGAGCGGCATCGCAACGCCTGCCACCAGGACCACCAGCGCCAGCACCACTCGCTTGTCGAAGCGGTCGGCGGCGCCTCCGGAGATGATTCGCCCCACCAGCGAGGCGACAGCAAAAAACGCCGAGCCCACGCCAGCCGCCGTCTTCGAGATCCCGACGTCGTCCTCCATGAAGGGGACGTGCAGCACGACGATGGCCGTGATCGCGAAGAAGATCGCGAACTGCGCGAAGGCGAGCAGCCAGAACGCCCGCGCGCGCAGCGCCTCGCGCAGCGGCACACCCCAGCGCTCGTCGTCGTCATCGCCCGCGCGTTGTCCTGAGCCCGCGGCCCGCGGGATGCCATCAAGCGGCTGGCGGTGGCCCTGCGGCCTCGTGCGCACGTTCGAGCCCGCGAGGAGCCCGCCGACGAGCAGGAACAGCGCCATCACCTGCAGCGCGCTCCGCCAGCCGAGCAACTCGACGAGGAAGGCGATGGCGACAACGAGAATCCCGCCGAGCGTGCCGCCCGCCGTCGCCAGCGCCAGCGCGCGCGCCCGCTTGCGCTCGAACCAGCTCACGGTCGAGACCATCGTCGCCTGTCCCCCGCAGGTGCTCGTGCCCAGAGCCATGACCAGCATCAGCACGTAGAAGTGCACGATGTTCTGCATGAACGAGAGCAGGAAGAGGCAGCACGAGGCGAGGACGAGCCCGGCGATCAGCATCATCCGCGAGCCGATGCGGTCGATCAGCGCCCCGACGAACGGGGCGGCCGCCCCGTTGACCTCGGAACGGACGGCGAAGGCGAACGCGGTGGCGCCGTGGCTCCAGCCGAACTCGTCGAGGATCGGGTTGAAGATCGGGCCGAGGCCCCAGAAGACGGAGGCGGAGAGGATAAACAGCATCGTCGTCGAGGCGCCGACGACGATCCAGCCCTCGTAGACGCTTGGGAACAGCCTCGCGACCATGCCGCCTCCAGCGGCCACTCTAGCCCCGCCCGCCGCGGGCCGCAGGGCCGCGCGGTTCGCTAGACTCGGGCTGTAACCGATCCCCGGCCTTCGGGCCCGGCATCGAGAGAGGCCGCGCCGTGACCACGCCGCCCGTACACCCCTTCGAGGTCAACGACGCCTACACGCACTGCGGGCTGAGCAAGTACTACCCGTACGAGACGCTGCGCGACACGCTCGACCGGGCGGGCGTGACGCGGGTGACGATCGTTCAGCACATGGGCGAGTACGACAACGGCTACCTCGCCGGAGTCATCCGCGAGGACCGGGACAGGGTCGCCGCCGTCTGCCTCGTCAACCACCGCGATCCGCGGGCACGCGATCAGCTCGAGGAGATCGCCGCGGAGGGCGACTTCAAGGGCGTGCGACTGACCTCGGAGATGATCTTCGAGCGACCGGAGCTGCTGATGGCGGCGGCGCACCTCGGTCTCATCATCCAGGCGATGCCGCATCACGCACCGGTGGACTGGGTCCCATACATCGAGGCGGCGATCGCCCGCCACCCGGGGACGCGCGTGATGCTCTCGCACCTCGCGACGCCGCGCCTGCAGGACGCGCCCGACTTCGCGCCCCAGCGGCCGGTCTGGGAGCTGGCGCGCCACCCGGGCGTCTGGTTCCAGCTCTCGTTCCCGAGGCGCTACGCGCCCTACCCGCACGAGCCGGTCTACCCCGTGATCGCGCAGGCCTTGGAAGCGTTCGGCGCGGAGCGCATCGTCTGGGGCTCGAACTACCCGGCCTCCGGCGACCTCGATGAGTACGTGGCCGACCTCAACCTGCTGCTCGACGGCAAGCTGCCGGTCCCGGACGACGCGATCGAGGCGATCGCGGGCGCGAACATGCGCCGCTTCTGGTTCGGCGAGGACTGAGCCGGCCGGACCCTGCGAGCCCTCGGCGGGCCGCGCCTACTGCGCCGTGTAGCCGCCGTCCACGGGCAGCGCGACACCCGTGACGAACGAGGCGTCGTCGCTGGCGAGGAAGAGGATCGCGTTCGCCACGTCCTCGGCCTTTCCGAGGCGGCCGATCGGGTGCAGGCCGACCGCGTCCTCGCGGCGCTGCACGTCCTCGAGCATCTGCGCCGTCATCGGCGTCTCGATGTAGCCGGGGTTGACGCAGTTCACGCGCACGCCGCGGCCTCCGTACATCAGCGCGTAGTTGCGCGTGAGGCCGAGCACGCCGTGCTTCGAGGCGGTGTAGCCAGGCGCCGATCCGCCGACGAGGCCCATGATCGAGGAGAGACTGACGATCGAGCCGCCGCCGTGCTGCTCGATCAGCGCCGCACCGTACTTCATGCAGTAGTAGACGCCGTTGAGGTTCACGTCGATCACGTTGTGGTAGTCGTGCGTACGGCCGCTGATGCCGGCGTCGTTGACCAGGATGTGCAGCGCGCCGAGCTGCTCGACCGTGGCCGCGAGGGCGGCCTGCACGGCCTCCTCGTCGGTGACGTCCAGCTCGAAGATCGCCGCCGTACCGCCGGCGGCGGCGATCGCGTCCGCGGTCTCCTGCGCGCCCTCGGTGTTGACGTCGGCGCACATCACCGCCGCGCCCTCGCGGGCCAGCGTCAGCGACGTCGCCCGCCCGATGCCCGAGGCCGCTCCCGTGACCATCGCGACCTTGCCCTCGAGCCGCATCGTTCACCTCCTCAGCCGCGCCGCGTTCTGCCGCACGGCAGCATAGCGCGGCGCGGCGCGAGGCGGGATCGCCGCCCGCGAGGCGTACAATGGAGCGCGTGACCACCACAGCGAGCACCGGGTTCGAGCTGGTCAGCGAGTTCCGGCCGACGGGCGACCAGCCGCAGGCGATCGACGAGCTCGTCGAGGGCCTCGATCGCGGGCTGACGATGCAGACGATGCTCGGGGCCACCGGATCCGGCAAGACCTTCACGATGGCGAACATCATCGCCCGCCACCAGCGGCCGACGCTGGTGCTCGCGCCCAACCGCACGCTCGCCGCGCAGCTGACGGCGGAGTTCCGCGAGTTCTTCCCGCGCAACTCCGTGGAGTACTTCGTCTCCTACTACGACTACTACCAGCCCGAGGCCTACATCCCCCGCACCGACACCTACATCGCCAAGGACGCCGACATCAACGACGAGATCGACAAGATGCGCCACTCGGCGACGCGCGCGCTGTTCGAGCGGCGCGACGTGCTGATCGTCGCCTCCGTCTCCTGCATCTACGGCCTCGGCGAGCCGGGCGAGTACGAGTCGTTCGTCGCGAAGCTGCACGTCGGGCGGCACGTCAACCGCAACTCGCTGATCCGCCAGCTCGTCGACATGCAGTACGCGCGCAACGACATGAACCTCGTGCGCGGCACCTTCCGCGTGCGCGGCGACACGCTGACGATCTTCCCCGCCTACGAGGATGTCGCCGTGCGGGTCGACTTCTGGGGCGACGAGATCGAGCGCATCGTCACCGTCGACCCGCTCTCCGGCGAGTTGCTGACGGCGCAGGAGCGCTTCTCCATCTACCCCGCGAAGCACTTCGTCACCTCCACCGACCGCCTCGAACTCGCCATCAAGAACATCGAGGAGGAGCTGCGCGAGTGCTCCGTCGCGCTGCGCGGGGAGGGCCGGATCCTCGAAGCGACGCGGCTCGAGGAGCGCACGCGCTACGACCTGGAGATGCTGCGCGAGAGCGGCTACTGCTCCGGCATCGAGAACTACTCGCGGCACCTCCAGGGGCGCGGCGCGGGCTCGACGCCGTGGACGCTGCTCGACTACTTCCCGGACGACTGGCTGGTCTTCATCGACGAGTCGCACATCGCCATGCCCCAGGTCCGGGGGATGTACTTCGGGGACATCCGGCGCAAGCAGACGCTGGTCGACTTCGGCTTCCGGCTGCCCTCGGCGCTCGACAACCGCCCGCTCGACTTCGCGGAGTTCGAGGACCACCTCAACCAGGTGATCTTCGTCTCCGCCACGCCCGGGCCGTACGAGCTGGAGCACTCGCAGCAGGTCGCCGAGCAGGTGATCCGCCCGACCGGCATCGTCGATCCGATCGTCGAGGTGCGCGAGACGCAGGGGCAGATCGACGACCTGCTCGCCGAGGTGCGCGCCCGCGCCGAGCGCCGCGAGCGCGTCCTCGTGACGACGCTAACCAAGAAGATGGCCGAGGACCTGACCGACTACCTGCTCGAGATGGACGTGAAGGCCCACTACCTCCACTCCGAGATCGACACCCTCGAGCGTGTCGACATCCTGCGCGACCTGCGGCAGGGCGTGTACGACGTGGTGGTCGGCATCAACCTGTTGCGCGAGGGCCTCGACCTGCCCGAGGTCTCGCTGGTCTGCATCCTCGACGCGGACAAGGAGGGCTACCTGCGCTCCGGCGGCTCGCTGATCCAGACGATCGGCCGCGCCGCCCGCCACGCCGAGGGCCGCGTGATCATGTACGCCGACGCCGTCACGCAGTCGATGCGCACCGCCCTCGACGAGACGGAGCGGCGGCGCGCGATCCAGCTCGCCTGGAACGAGCGCCACGGCATCGAGCCGGCAGGCATCAGCAAGGAGATCCGCGACATCACCGACGGCCTGCGCGTCGCCGAGGAGTCGCCGGCCTACGTCGTCGCCACGGACCTGCCTCGGGACGAGCTGCTGCGGATGATCAAGGAGCTGGAGTCGCAGATGAAGTCCGCCGCGCGCGAACTGGAGTTCGAGCGCGCCGCCCAGCTCCGCGACCAGATCGTCGAGTTGCGCCGCGAACTCGTAGGCGACACCCCCGAGGGCCTGCGCGCCTTCGACGCACCCCCGCCACGCCCGCAGCGCGCCGACGCGCCCACCGGGCGTCGCGGCCGCTGGCGGCGCGGGCGGTAGGGGCTACTCCCGCTCCACCACCGGCGCGACCGGGGCCGAAGCCGACTCATCGAGCTCGCCGTCGGCCGAGTCGAGGAGGACAGGGCGGGAGCCGCTGCCGCCCTCGGGCGCGCCGACGATGCCCTGGCCCTCCAGCTCGTCCATGACGCGCGCGGCGCGCGGGTAACCGATGCGCAGGCGGCGCTGCAGCAGCGAGGTCGAGATGTGGTCGTGCTCGCGCGCCAGCTCGAGGGCCTTCGTGATCATCGGGTCGACCTCGGAGGAGGCGCTCCCGGCCGCCCCTCCCGTCTCGAGGGCGGCCGCGTCCTCGGCGGCTTCGTCGATCAGCTCGTCGAAGCTGACGGGGCGCAGGTTCTCGAAGCGATCGTCCGTCCAGAAGCTCGTCAGCTCCTCGATCTCGCCGTCGGAGACGAAAACGCCCTGCAGGCGGGTCGGCTTGCCCTGGTCCTTGGGCTGGAAGAGCATGTCGCCCTTGCCGAGCAGCTTCTCGGCCCCGCCGCCGTCGAGGATGGTGCGCGAGTCAACCTGCGAGGAGACAGCGAAGGCGATCCGCGTCGGGAAGTTCGCCTTGATCAGCCCCGTCACCACGTCCACCGAGGGCCGCTGCGTCGCGACCACGAGGTGGATGCCGGTCGCCCTCGCGAGCTGCGCGAGGCGCACCAGCTGGTGCTCCACCTGGTAGGGCGCGGCCAGCATCAGGTCGGCCAGCTCGTCGATCACCACGACCCAGTAGGGGAGACGGCCGCTGCCGGCCTGCTCGTTGTAGCGCTCGATGTTGCGCACGCCGACGTTCGCGAAGCGGCGGTAGCGCGACTCCATCTCGTGGATGACCGCCTGCAGCGTGCCCACCACCTTGTCCATGTCGATCACGATCTCGCTGAAGGCGAGGTGCGGCACGTCGGCGAAGGGGGCGAGCTCGACGCGCTTCGGGTCGATCAGCACGAAGCGCAGCTGCTCGGGCGAGAAGTTCATCAGCAGGCAGGCGATGATCGAGTTGAGGCAGACCGACTTGCCCGATCCGGTCGCACCCGCGATCAGCAGGTGCGGCATCGCGGCGAGGTCGGCGACGACCGGCGTGCCCGACACTCCGGAGCCGAGCGCGATCGGCAGCGGCGACTTGCCCGCCGTCTTCGCGAACTCACGCGACTCCAGCACGCTGCGCAGCGTCACGACGGCGGAGCTGGCGTTCGGCACCTCGATGCCGACGACGGAGCGCCCCGGTACGGGCGCCTCGATGCGCAGCGCTGGCGCCGCGAGGGCCAGCGCGAGGTCGTTCTGCAGCGCCGTGATGCGGTTAACGCGCACGCGCGTCCGCGAGACCTCGATCTGCTTTGTGCGAGGCTGGCCCTCTTCGTCGAGGACGGGATCGCCCTCGGGCGTGCGTTCCTGCACGGTGCGGGTGCGCACGTCCCAGCCCGGCTCGACGCCGAACTGGGTGACGGTCGGGCCCTCGCTGATCTGGCTGACCCGCGCCTCGACGCCGAACGAGGCGAGCGTCTCGACAATCAGCTCGGCGCGCCGTTGCTGGTCGCCCAGCTCCGGCGCGAGCGGCTCCGCCTCGGCCAGCAGCTCGATCGGCGGCAGCTGCCAGCCGTCACTCGAGTGCCGCCAGGTGCTGACGTCGTGCTCGAGGTCCATCTCGATCTGCTTCGGGGGCGGCGGCTCCGCGACCTCCGTCGCGGCGGCGGCTTCGCTCCGGCTCTCGGCTTCCGAGGCCGCGCCGTTGCCGGCCGGCTGGTTCTCGAGGCGGGTGGGCAGGCCCGGCCCGATCGGCAAGTCGGCGCGGAGGTCGGCGTATGGGTCCCGCGCCGCCTCGGGGCTCTTGCGGCGCGCGCGGTAGGCGCGGACGCGCGCCGCAATGCCGTGCCCGGCGGGCCGCGCGACGTGGCGCCAGAGCCAGGCCAGCGTAAGGCCGAGGGCACGCGGGGTGCTGCGCAGCAGCTGCCAGGACGTGCGCGGCCAGAGCAGCGTGAAGCCGATCGGGAACGTCGCGAGCCAGGCGATCGTCGCGAGCCCACCGCCCGCCAGCGCGCGACCGGCGCTGCCACCGGCCGAGCTCGCGCCCAGGTCCACCTCGCCGACAATCACGTCGGGTGTCCAGAGGCCGAGCAGTCCGGCGCTGAACGCCAGCATCAGGACCGCGCCGGCGATGTGTCGCCCTCGGCCGCGCAGCCGTCTGCCCTGGCGCAGCGCGAGCAGCAGCCCGATCGTCAGCGCCAGCACGACGAGGGTGAATACGTGCAGCCCGAGCGCGCCCACCAGCCCGTCGCGAGCCTCGGCCACGACGCTCGTGAGCGGGAACAGGAAGGGCAGCAGCGCGACCGCCAGCACGACGAGGGCGGTGCCGACGATCTCGGGGCGCAGGACGCGCCGCACCATCGATCGCGAGGTCGCGCGCTGCGTGCCGCGGCTAGCCGGGCGGCGGGTATTCGTTCGGGCCATCGCTCCGCTCCTTCAACCGGACCGCCCCCCCGCCAAGCAAGCGGGCCGGTTCGAGGGCTCTGCTCACTCCTCCGTCGCTGCGCTCCGTTGCAGTGCGCCGTTCCGTTCACCGGAGGGCGCATCCACGGTCACCGGCAGCACGACGGGCCGCCGGTGCGTCTCGCGATAGAGGAGGCGAGCCACCTCGTCCTCCAGTGTCTCACGCCAGTCCGTCCAGTCGAAACGCCCCCCCTCGCCGCCGGCGAGGTTGGCGACCAGTTGGCAGACGCGCTCGGTGATCAGTTCCTCCTCCTCGGGGCCCACGAAGCCGTGCAGCAGCACCTGCGGGACGCCGACGAGCTCGCCGCGCCGGCGGTCGACGGCGACGACGACCACGCACATCCCGTCCGAGGCGAGCCGGCGCCGGTCGCGCAGCACGATGTGGTCGATGTCGCCGATGCCGATGCCGTCCACGTAGACATAATCGGCCGCCACCACGTCGGCGATCGCGGCGCCGTCCTCGCTGATCTCCAGCACGTCGCCGTCGCTGAGGACGAAGGCGTCGTCCTCGTCGATCCCGAGGTCGACGGCGAGGTCGCGGTGCATCACCAGGTGACGGTGCTCGCCATGGATCCCCACGAAGTGCCTGGGCTGCACGAGGCGGTGGATGATCTTCAGCTCCTCGCGCGCCGCGTGGCCGCGCACGTGGACGGGCGCGATGCGGTTGTAGACCACGCGCGCTCCGGCCCGGAAGAGGTTGTCGATGTTGCGGTCCACGAGCGCCTCGTTCCCGGGGATCGGGTTCGAGGAGAGGACGACGGTGTCGCCCTCGGTGATCGCGATGTGCCGGTGGTCGCCGTTCGCCATGCGGGTGAGGGCTGCGGTCGGCTCGCCCTGCGCGCCGGTGCTGATCACGACGGTGCGCGAGTCCGGGTGCTCCTGCATCTCGCGCACGTTCATCAGGATGCCGTCGGGCACGTCGAGGTAGCCGAGCTCACGCGCCATCTGCACGTTGTTGACCATCGAGCGTCCCGTGACGAAGACGCGCAGGTCGTAGCGCTCGGCGGCGTCGATCACCATCTGCACGCGCGAGATCAGCGAGGCGAAGGTCGCGACGATGACCCGCCCCGGCGCCTCCCCGATCACGCGATCGAGCGCGTCGGCGACCGTCTGCTCGGAGGGCGTGTGCCCCTCGATCTCCGCGTAGGTCGAGTCCGCCGCGAGCAACACGACGCCCTCGCGGCCGACCTCGGCGAGGCGCGTGAGGTCGGTGTGCTGCCCCATGACCGGCGTGTGGTCGATCTTGAAGTCGCCGGTGTGCACGACCGGGCCGAGCGGGGTGTGGATGATGAACCCCACGGAGTCGGGGATGGAGTGGGAGACGGCGAAGGGCTCGACGGAGAACGAGCCGGCCTCGATCGTCTGTCCCGGCTCGATGACCTGGACGTGCGTCTCGTCGAGCAGACCGTGCTCGCGCAGCTTGACCTGCACGAGGCCGCGCGTGAGCTGGGTGCAGAAGACGGGCGGCAGCGGCTCGCCGTGGTCGCGCAGCGCGCGCATCAGGAAGGGCAGCGCGCCGATGTGGTCCTCGTGGCCGTGCGTGAGGAAGACGGCGCGCAGCCGCTCGGGGTTGCGCAGCAGGTAGCGCAGGTCCGGGATCACGAGGTCGACGCCGGGCATGTGCTCCTCGGGGAACATCAGCCCGACATCGACGGCGATCACGTCGTCGCCCTGCTCGTAGAGCATCATGTTGCGGCCGATCTCGCCGAGTCCGCCGAGGGGGATGACCCGCAGGGTCGCCCCGTTGCGCGCGCTCACAGCAGCGAGCGCTGTTCCGCGGACGGAGGGGCAGCGGCCGCGGCGACGGGTGCGAAGGGCGTGGACGGCTCCGTGGCTGCGCCGGGCTCGCGCGCGCCCTCGTTGCGCGCCTGCTCGAGCAGCTCGGGTATGAGGGCGAAGTCAGCTTCGATCACCGGCCGCAGGTCGCCGCGATGCAGCGCGGCGGCCGGGTGGTACATCGGCAGCACGGTGCGCCCGCCGAAGCGCTTGGGGCGGCCGTGGATGCGGCTGATCGAGGCGCCCGGGAACCAGCGGGACATCGAGAAGCGTCCGAGTGTCACGATCAGCAGCGGGTCGACGATCGCGATCTGGCGCTCGAGGAACGGGTTGCAGGCCGCGATCTCCTCGGGCAGCGGATCGCGATTGCCCGGCGGGCGACACTTCACGACGTTGGCGATGTGCACCGTCTCCCGCGAGAGCCCGACGCCGCCGAGCAACTGATCGAGGAAGCGGCCGGCCGGCCCGACGAAGGGGAGGCCCTGTTCGTCCTCGCGTGCCCCGGGCGCCTCGCCGATGCACATCACCTCGGCGGGGGCGGGGCCGACGCCGGGCACGGTCTGCGTGCGGTTGCGGGCCAGCTCGCAGGCCGGGCAGTCTGCGATCTCCTCGTAGAGGGCGAGCAGGGCGGGGCTGGCCGCTCGGGACGGACTGCCGGTGGCGTCGCTCATCTGCGGCCTATCGTAGCACGCCGGTGGAAACGGTAGCGCTGCATATGCAGCTGATCGGTCTGGCGCGCGGCGCGGCTATTCCTCGGCCCTGGGGCGTACGATCCAGGCGAGGCCGATGCCGAGCATGTAGAGGACGATCATCGGCCCCGCCACCAGCGATTGCGTCACCGGGTCGATCGTCGGCGTCGCGATCGCCGAGACGACGAACGCGCCGATGATCGCGATGCGCCACCAGCCGAGCAGCTTGCGCCAGTGCACGACTCGGATCCGCGCGAGACCCATGATCAGAATCGGCATCTCGAACACGAAGCCGAGGATCACGATCAGCCGCAGCGTGAGGTCCATGTAGCTGCTGATCCGCGGGTTCGCGGACGCGAGGTCGCTCCCGAACTGGAAGAGGAAGCCGTAGGCGGCCGGCAGCACGACGAAGTAGGCGAAGGCCATGCCCGCGAGGAAGGCGAACGAGGCGCCGAGGGCGATCGGGTAGATCCAGCGCTTCTCCTGCTTCGTGAGCGCCGGGGCCACGAAGCGCATGGTCTGGTAGACGAGCATCGGCATCGCCACGGCGAGGCCGCAGGCGAGGGCGATGCGGAAGTAGACGCCGAGGTTCTCCAGCGGCTCGATCGCCTGCGCCTCGAAGTTCTCGACGCGCGCCCGCGCCGGTTCGAGCAGGAACTCCCAGATCGCGAAGTTGACGGGCGGCGGGAAGAAGATGCACATGCCGACAATGACCGCGCCTGCCATCCAGGTGACGCGGGTGCGCAGCTCCAGGAGGTGACCCAGCAGGGTCATCTCTCCGCCCTCGCGCCCCTCCTCTTCGGCGTCGAGATCCTCCTCGGCGTCCGGGTCAGGTGGGATGTGCTCGTCGGTCGGAGCGCTGGTCACGGCCGGCTAGTCGCTCTCGCCGTCGCCGGCAGGCAGCTCGCGAGGCGTCAGCAACCCGCTTGCCGCTGCGGGCGGCGACGCCCCGTTGCCGGACGGGTCCGGCTCGCTCTCCGCCTCTGCCTGCGCCGTCGGCGCGTCCCGCAACGCTTCTTGCGTCTCGCGCCCGATGTCGCGGAGGTCGCTGCGGGTCTCCTCGATCGAGGTGCTGATGCCCGTCGAGATGTCCTCCTGGGCGGCCAGCAGTTCCTCCCGCTGCTCCTCGACCTCGGCCTCAAGCTCCTTCATCGCGCCGCGCACGTCGGCGGTGACCTCGGCGGCGTAGCGCCGGGCCATGCGGAAGTAGCGCCCGCCCTGGCGAGCGATCTCGGGGAAGCGCTGCGGGCCGACGACGATCAGCGAGATCACGAGGACCACGAACGCCTCGGCAACTCCGACGCCCAGGAGTTCCATGTCTACAGGATAGTACGCCGTGCCGCCGCGCGCGGATTACCGCGGCGCGCCGACGGGCCTTGGCTGCTGCGCAGCGCGGACGCCGCCCGCGGGCGGCGCGGGCTAGTCGTCCTCGATGCCGAGGTCGTGCAGGTAGTCGAGGGCGTCCTGGACGCTCTGGATCTTCTCGGCGTCCTCGTCGGAGATCTCGATGTCCGTGCCGTCGGCGGAGAACTCCTCCTCCATCGACATGATCAGCTCGACGAGGTCGAGTGAGTCGGCGTTCAGGTCATCGACGAAGGAGGCGTTGGGAGTCACCTGGGACTCGTCGACGCCGAGTTGCTCGACGATCAGGGCGCGAACGCGCTCGTACGTGGTTGCCACCGGTGCGGTCCTCTCGGTCTGGGGGCGGGCGCCGGCTCAGTCGGGTCCGGCGGAGCGCCCGGCGTGCTCGTTGGTCGTCGCCTCGTGGTCCGCAGCATCCGCTGCGATGGCTCCGAGCACCCCGTGGACGAAGCGCCCGGATGACTCCGAGCCGTATCCCTTGGCCAGCTCCACGGCCTCGTTGATCACGACCGGCAGCGGAGCACGGCGATTATCGAAGCATATCTCGAAGAGGGCAAGGCGTAGCAGATTGCGGTCGATCGGCGCCATCGAGGAGAGCGGGAAGGCCGGCGCCTGCGCGGCAATCCGTTCGTCCAGCGCCTCGCGGTGCGCCTCGACGCCCTCGACGAGCGAGCGGGTGAAGGCAGCGGCCTCCGCGGCGAGCCGCGATTCGTCGAGCTGCCGTTCGAGGATGCGCTGCGTGTCGTGGCCGGACTGGTCCGCCTCGTAGAGCACCTGGAAGGCGACGATGCGGGAGCGGCGGCGCGAGCCGGGCGGCATTGCCCGCTACTGCATCACCAGGCCGCCGTCGACGTGCAGCGTCTGGCCGGTGATGTAGCCCGCGGCGTCCGAGGCGAGGAAGGCGACGAGCGGGGCGATGTCCTCGGGCTCGGCGTGGCGACCGAGCGGAATCAAGTCGAGGATCGCCTGCTTCTGGTTGTCGCTGAGCCCTGCCGTGAGGTCCGTGTGCACGAAGCCGGGGGCGACCGCGTTGACCGTGACCTGGCGCGAGGCGACCTCGCGAGCCACGGCGCGCGTGAAGCCGATCATGCCCGCCTTGGCGGCGGCGTAGTTGGCCTGCCCGGCGTTGCCCATGATCCCGGAGACGGAGGTGATGTTGATCACCCGGCCCCAGCGCGCCCGCGTCATCTGGCGCAGCGCCAGCCGCGTCGCGAGGAAGGCCCCGCGCAGGTTCGTCTCGATGACGCGATCCCATGAGTCGTCGCTCATGCGCACGACGAGGCCGTCCTCGGTGACGCCGGCGTTGTTGACGAGGATGTCGATCTTGCCGTAGCGCTGCCGTCCCTCCTCGAACAACGCCTCGAGATCGTCCTGGTTGCGCACGTCCACGTGCACGGCGTTGCAGCTCACGCCGAGCGCCCGGATGTCGCCGGCCACGGCGCTCGCGAGGTGCTCCTCGCGCCGGTAGGTGATGATCACGTTGGCGCCCTGGCGGCCCAGTTCCATCGCGATCGCCCGGCCGATGCCGCGCGCGCCGCCGGTGACGGCTGCGTTACGTCCCAGCAACGGCCTCGCGCTCGCCTGGGCGACCATGCTGCTACTCCTCGTCCCCGCCGCGCGCGTCGGAGGCCGTCGCGACGTTCCGCACGGCGGCCGAACGATCGGTCCGGCCGACGGTCCCGGTCAGCACCCGGCCCGGCCCGAACTCCACGAACGAGCTCACACCCGCGCCGAGCATCGTGCGCAGCGAGTCCAGCCAGAGCACGGGGCTCGTGATCTGGTCGCGCAGCTCGCCGGCGAGGGCGTCACCCGCCGTGAGCGGCTGCGCCGTCACGTTTGAGACGACCGGCGTCCCGGGGTCCGTGAAGGGCGCGGCATCGAGGACGGAGGCCATGCCCTCGGCGGCGCTCGCCATCAGCGGCGTGTGGAAGGCTCCGGCGACCCTGAGCGGCACCACGCGCGAGGCGCCCGCCTCCGTGGCCGCCTCGCTCGCGGCGGCGACCGCCTCGGCGGTCCCACCGATGCTGATGTTGCCGGCAGCGTTCTCGTTGCAGACGGCGGCGCCGTGGTGGGCGCAGATCGGCTCCAGCGTGTCGCGATCGAGGCCGAGGATGGCTGCCATCGTGCCGGCCTGCGCGTCGCACGCCTCTTGCATCAACCGCCCGCGCTCGCGCACCAGCCTGATGCCGTCCTCGAAGCCGATCGCGCCCGCGGCGATCAGCGCGGCGTACTCGCCCAGCGAGTGGCCGGCCAGGAGGGTGGGCGCCTCGCTGATGCTGCCCTGGTCGATCGCAGCCGCGAGCGCGGCGATGCCGTGCGCGACGAGCGCCGGCTGCGTGTTGACCGTGCGCAGCAGTTCGTCCTCGGGACCCTCGAAGCAGAGCGTGGAGAGCGAGAAGCCGAGCGCTTCGTCGGCTGCCTCGAAGACGGCGCGGGCGGCGGGGATCTCCTCGGCGAGGTCCTGGCCCATGCCGACGTGCTGGGCGCCCTGTCCGGGGAAGAGCCAGGCGCTGGCGGCGTCGGAGGCGGCGGGCAGTTCGGGGATGGTGATGGGGGTCATCGGCGCTCCGCGGGTTGTTCGGTGTGCCTCGGGCCGAACCGCGCGGAGTCCGGCTGGAGGCTACTCCTCGTCGTCGGCGTCTTCGGCCTCGGCGACCGGGGCCGCTCCGGCGGCGTCATTGTAGTCAACCTCGCAAACCTCGCACACGTGATGGCTGACGTGCCAGGAGTTGCAGGTCGTGCAGCGCACGAGGTGCGGCGTGTTGATCCGGTGGTGGCTGCGCCGCTGCCGCTGCTTCGCCTTCGGGGTCCTACGTTTCGGTAGCGCCATCGTGCTCCTCCGTGGCGTGCAGCCGCTCGCTCAGCGCGCTCAGCGCGTCCCACGGGCCCGCCGCGACTGCCTCCGCGCACTCGCAGGAAGCGAGGTTGCGATTGCTCCCGCACTCCGCGCACAGCCCGGCGCAGGCGGAACGGCAGATCGGCTGGATCGGGATCGCCGTCTGTTCATACTGCCGGACTGCCTCGCTGAGATCGAGATGGTGCTGCTCGTCGATCCGGAAGTCGTCCTCGTCGATCGTCTCCACCGCCTCGCCGGTCAGCAGGTCGTACGGTGCGACGAACTCCTCGTCGATGGTCAGCGAGAGCGCCTGCCGAAACGGCTCGAGGCAACGCGCACACTCGACAAGCGGGGCCGTCTCGAGGCGTGCGTGCACCAGCACGCCGCGCGTCGAGCGCAGCAGCCGCACCTCGCCACTCGCGAGAGCGGTCCAGCCCACCGCCGCCACGTGCATCGCCTCGCCATCGAGATGTCCGTCGCGGCGGCTTCCGACCGGTTCCTGCAGCAGCGTGGCGACGTTGAAGTGCACGACGGGTCTCCGCGGCGGTGTCTGCTGTAGTGACGCTGCCCACGTAGCGGGCAGGCGATGATCGTAGCACCGGGTGCGCCGCGGAATATACTCGGAGGCGCGGCGGCGTTCTGAGACCATGCAGGGCGGCGCGGACTGCGGGGAGCCCTGGGCGGAATGCGCGCGGCCTGCCGACTCTCGCCATCACGGCGCCTCCGCGCTTTCTTCCCGGCGCTCGCGCTCCTCGCTGTCCTCGCGCTGCTGCTCGGCGGCTGCGGGAACGGCGACCGTGAGCCGACCGTCACGATCGCCGCGGCGTCCTCGTTGCGCCACGTCCTGCCCGACATCGTCGAGGGCTTCGAGCGCGCCTACCCCGGCGTCGAGGTCGAGTTGCGCTTCGCCGGCTCGCAGGTGCTCGCCTCCCAGATCGCGGAAGGAGCGGGCGACGATCTCTTCATCTCCGCCAATCCGCTGCAGGCGGCGCGCCTGCTCGACGCCGGCCTCGCCTCACGGCCCACGGTGGTGACGGCGAACCTGCTCGTCGTCGCCGTTCCCGAGGATGCGCCGTGGCGCAGCCTGCGCGATCTCGCGCTGGCGGACGTGCGGATCGCCGTCGGCGCGCCCTCGGTGCCTGTGGGCCTGCTCTCGCGGATCGCCCTCGCGTGGGTCGCGCAGCAGCAGCCGGAGACCGCGCAAGCGTTGCGCGACAAGATCGCGACGGAGGACCCAAGCGTGCGGATCGTGCTCTCGCGGATCGAGCTGGGCGAGGCCGACGCGGCCTTCGTCTACGCCTCGGACGTCGCCGTCAGCGACGGTCTGCGCGCGATCCTCCTGCCGCCGCAGACCCCGCCGAACGAGTACGTGGCAGTGCTGATCGAGGACGCCGACCCGGCGGCCGAGGAACTGCTCGCCTGGCTGCTGTCACCGAACGCGCAGGCGATCTTCGGCCTCTATGGGTTCCTGCCCAGCGTCGCCGGGGTGCAGGCGCGATGAGCCGCGGCGTCTCGATCGCGCTGGCCGTGGCGGCGGCCCTGCTCGCGCTGCTGCTGCTTCTGCCGTTGGCCGGCCTCGTCTGGCGCGCGCTGAGCGACGGAGACGTCGCCGCCGAGCTCGGTTCGGGGGCGACCTGGGACGCGCTGCGCCTCTCGCTGGTCACCGCCACGATCAGCCTCGCGATCACCGTGCTGCTCGGCACACCGCTCGCCTGGCTGCTCGCACGCAGCCGCGCGAGGGCGGCCCGCCTTGCCGCGGCGCTGCTCGATCTGCCGCTGGTGCTGCCGCCGACGGTCGCGGGCATCGCGCTGCTCTCCGCGTTCGGGCGCAGCGGCTACCTCGGCGAGACGCTCGGCGGAGTCGGCCTCTCGCTCTCCTTCACTACCGCGGCGGTGGTGCTGGCGCAGCTCTTCGTCTCCGCGCCGTTCTACGTGCGCTCCGCCTACGCCGGCTTCAGCGGCGCCGACCCGCGCTTCGAGGGTGTCGCCTACACCCTCGGACTCTCGCGCTGGCGCACCTTCCGCAGCGTGACGCTGCCGCTCGTCTGGCCCTCGCTGGCCGGCGGCGCGGTGCTCTGCTGGGCGCGCGCGCTCGGCGAGCTGGGTGCGACGCTGCTCTTCGCGGGCTCGCTGCCGGGCAAGACGCAGACGATGCCGCTCGCCATCCTCGCCGCCTTCGAGTCCGAGGCCGGCATCGCGGGCGCCGTCTCGCTCTCGGTCGTGCTGCTCGGCTTCGCGGCCGTGCTGCTGATCGCGCTGCACCGCGTGACCGCGACGGCGGGGGCGTACCGATGACGCTGCGCGCGCGCTTCGAGGCGCGCGTCGGCGACTTCGACCTCGCGGTCGCCCTCGAGGCCGACGACGAGCTGGTGGTGCTCTACGGACGCTCGGGCTCCGGCAAGAGCCTGACGCTGCGTGCGATCGCGGGCCTGCTGCGGCCTCGCGGCGGCCGCATCGAGATCGGCGGGCGCACCGTCTTCGACGCGGAGGCGGGCGTCGATCTCCCGCCGCAGGAGCGGCGCAGCGGCTACGTCGTGCAGGAGCCGACGCTGTTCCCGCACCTCGATCTGCGCCGCAACGTGCTGATCGGGCTCGAACGCGATGTCGACGCGCCCGGGCGCTACGAGGAGCTGCTGCGCCTGCTCTCGATCGAGGGGCTCGACGGCCGGCGGCCGCACCAGCTCTCGGGCGGACAGCAGCAGCGGGCCTCCCTCGCGCGGGCGCTCGTGCGCCATGCCGACGTGCTGCTGCTCGACGAGCCGTTCTCGGCACTCGACGAGGCGCTGCGCGCCGACCTGCGGGCGGAGCTGCTGCGCCTGCGCCGCGAGATGCGGCTCTCGATCGTCTTTGTGACGCACGACCTGCGCGAGGCGCATCTGCTCGCCGACCGCATCGCCGTCCTCGACGAGGGACGGGTGCTGCAGTTTGGCCCGCGCGACGAGGTGTTCCGGCGGCCCGCCTCGCGGCTCGTCGCGGAGCTGACCGGCTTCTCCAACATCTTCGAGGGGGAGCGCCGCGGTGACGGCGTGGTCGTCTCCGGCCTGCCGCTGCGCGCCGCGCTGCCGCCGGAAACGGCCGAGGCGGAGGCGGTCGACGTCGCGATCCGCGCCGAGCGCGTGGTGCTGCGCCGGCTTGATCCGGACGGGGGCTTGCCGGAGAACTGCTTCGTCGCGCGCGTCGTCGACGAGCTCGCGTTCGGCAACACGCACACGCTGCACCTCAAGCCAGAGGGCGCTGGCCCGCCGATCGCCGTCGAGGTGGCCTCGAGGCCGTACGAGATCCTCGGCGTGGCGAGCCGGGAGCGCTGGGTGGTGGAGCTGCCGGCGGACGATCTGCACGTGATGTCGCGGTCGGCGGGCGCCGGGGAGTAGGATCGACGGTGGCCAGGGGGCCGGACGGCCGCCGGCGGAACGCCCTCGGGCGAGCCGCGGGAGGAAAGTCCGAACTCCTCCGGACAGGGCGCCGGCTAACGGCCGGGCGGCGCGAGCCGACGGAAAGTGCCACAGAAACATACCGCCGTCGCGGGCCTCGGCTCCGGCGGTAAGGGTGAAATGGTGCGGTAAGAGCGCACCGGCGTCCCGGAGACGGGGCGGCCGGGCAAACCCCGCCCGGAGCAAGGCCAAATAGGGGAGCGCGCCGTGCCTTGCACGGCAGGGGCGTCCGGCTCCGCTCCCGGGTAGGCCGCTGGAGGCGGCGGGCAACCGCCGTCCTAGATGGATGGCCGTCGCCGCCCTCGTTGCGAGGGCGGTACAGAATTCGGCTTACAGGCCCCCTGGCCGCTTTCTCCACATAAGTGACATAACTACACGCCCGCCGCGACGGGCTTCGCCAGCTTGTTGAAGCCCTCGACAGACCAGCCGACGCGCTCGGGACCGAGTCGCGACCGCAGCTCCTCGTAGAGCGCCCGGGCCGACCGCTCGTCGCGCCAATCGCCGTAGCCGAGGTCGGCGAAGCGGGCGGGGAGGGGCCGCGCCGCCGTGCGCCGTCCGGCCGCACCGTCGCCCGTGAAGGTATCGACGACGACGCGGTCGGCGGCCGCGGCCATCAGCTCGGCGAGGCGCTCGCGGTCGTGCGGCAGCACGGGGCTGACCGCCGCCTGCACGGCGACGCCGAGCTGCCGCGCCCGCCGCATCGCCGCGAAGCGCCGCTCGATGCTCGGGCAGGTCGGCGTGAGGGCGCGCCGCACCGCGTCGTCGTCCGTCTCGACGGTCATCGAGAGCCAGGCGAACGGCAGCCCGGCAAGCAGATCCAGATCACGCTCGACGAGCGGGGAGCGTGTCTGCAGCAGCAGCAGGCCGACCGGGAACTCGCGGAAGACCTCGAGGATCGAGCGGGTGATGCGGTAGCGCGACTCGGCGGGCTGGTAGGGGTCGGTCGCCGAGCTCATGAAGATGCGCACGTCCTCGAGGCGCGGCTGCCGCTGCAGCTCGCGCCGCAGCGCCTCGGCAGCGTTCGTCTTGACGCGCAGCCAGCGGCCCCACGGGCGCCCGGCGAAGCGCCCGATCGGTGACTCGGCGACGTAGCAGTAGACGCCGCAGCCGCGGTCGCCGAAGGCGCAGCCCGCGTACGGATTGAGCGTGTGCGAGAAGGCGGCGAGGTAGCCGCCGGTGGGCGTCAGCAGCCTGCGTGCAGGCGTCTCCTCAACCTCGATCCGCGCGGGCGGCGTCATGCACCGATAGTAGCGTTCGCGTGCTAGGTTCGACCCGATGAACGCCCGGACTGCCCTCGCTGCCGCGCTGCTGCTGGCAGGGACTGCCCTTGCCGGCTGCGAGAGCGGCGAGGACTCTGGCCCCGCACCCGTGACCGTCGCAACGTCGGCGCCTTCGCCGACGAGCGCGCCGAGCCCGACCGCAACCCCCGCAGCCAGTCCCCCGCCGACACCGACGCCAACCTCGACAGCCACGCCGACGCCCACCGCGACGCCCGCACCGACTCCCGCGCCGGAGCCGACACCCAGCGCCGAGGAGCGCGCAGCGGAAGTTGCCTCGATCTTGCTCGCAGCGATCGCCGAGGAGTTCGGCGAGAACGAGCTCACGGCTCGCGCCCTGGACCTCGCGGTGGCCGATGCGGACGGCGCGTACTGGGCCGTGGTCACGAACGGGCCGCAGCCGTTCTACCGGAACGACGACGGCGACCCGATCAACTTCTTCCACATCGTCGCCGTCTACCGCCTCAACGACGACGGAACGTGGTCCGAGGAGATCGACCGCATCGAGATCGACACCGCGCCTCAGCGCACGGAGCAGGTCGAGCTCGTCACGATCGATGCGGCACCCGGCAGCGCCTGGATCGTCATCCGCGGGCCGACGGGGGCGCACGCCGGGACGTTCGACGTCATCCACTTCGACGGCGCCCGCCTCTCCACGGCGCTCTCGCACATCAGCTCGCGGCCGAACGCCGGCGAGATCGTCGACCTCGACGGCGACGGCCTGCACGAGTTCGTACTGAACGACTCGAACCCCTACGTCTTCTGCTACGCCTGCGCCGTCGAGGAGCACGGGCTCCGGATCTACCGCTGGGACGGCAGCGACATGAGCCCGGTGGAACTCGCGGTTCCCTCAGGCCTTCCCCCGGATGCCACGGCCGACGCGGCGCTCGTCGTGGCGCTCGCGGAGGCCCACCTCTGGCGTGAGGCCGCGGCGCGAGCCGTGCACGCGGCCGGCGAGGTTCCCGGTCACGACGGGCTGCGCTGGCTCTCGATCCTCGTGAACCAGCTGGCGGCAGCGCGCCTCGGGCACGCGGGATCGCCGGGGCAACCCCTGCTCACCCACGTGCTCGCCGGGGAGTACGCGGCGGCGCTCGATCTGAAACGCGGACACCCACCCGCCGAGGCGTTCGCCCTCGACGGACCGCTCATCATCGACACGGCCGCCGAGCACGACCTCACGACGATGGCCGTCACACTCCTCGACTACAGCGAGCGCGCGCTCGAGCATCGGCCCGACGACGCGGCGATTCACGTGATCCGCGCCCTCGGCTTCGCGCTCGCCTCGCCGGACCAGCTGGACCGGGCACGTCAGGCGGTCGCACAGGCGATCGAACTCTCCCCCGATGACGACTATCTGCACGAGCTGGCGGGGTTCCTCGAGTCCGCCGAGCGCGCGCCGGGCGTGCACCCCGAGGCCCCGGGGGCCGACGAGCTGCTGCCCGCGCCATCGCCGGAGCGCTTCGCCGAAGGCAACACGCTCGGCGCGGGCGATCGCGGGCGCGCCGTGCGCGCGCTGCACCAGCGGCTCGCGCGCGTGCGGGGGCTTGGCTTCCTCTACCCCGGCCGCTACTACGACGTCTACGACACGGCGACGCGCGAGGCCGTGATCCGCATCCAACTCCGTGCCGACCTCGAACCGACGGGCGTCGTCGACCGCGCGACCTGGGACGCCGTCGAGGCCGCCTGGCAGCAGCCCGAACCCGCCGAGGAGCCCCCGGACCGGGTGGATCCGGCGCACCCGCCGGCGCACAACCAGGCGGGCGCGCCGCTGGCTTACCTGACGTTCGACGACGGACCGCATCCGACATGGACGCCCGCGGTGCTCGACGTCCTCGATCGCTACCGGGTGACGGCGACCTTCTTCGTGCTCGGCTCCAACGTCTCGAGGTTCCCGTCGATCATCGAGCGCATGGTCGAGGCCGGGCACGAGGCCGAGAACCACACCTTCGACCACATCTGGCTGAGCAAGGCGGACCGCGAGGACATCGTCGCGCAGGTGACGAGCACTGATGACGCCCTCCACGCCGTCGCGGGGACGAGCGTCGATCCGATCGAGTGCCTGCGCCCGCCGTACGCTGCGACGAACGAGCGCGCCGTGCGCACCGCCGCCGAGCTCGGCAAGTCGATCGTGCTCTGGTCGATCGACCCGCAGGACTGGCGGCGGCCGGGGGCGGAGCAGATCGCCTCGCACATCCTCGCCAACGTGCGACCCGGCGCGATCATCCTGATGCACGATGGGGGCGGCGAGCGCTCGCAGACCGTCGCCGCCCTCGAGACCGTGATCGAGGGCCTCACGGGCCGCGGCTACGCGTTCGCGGTAATCTGCCGCTGACGCGACACGCTGGGAGGGTGACGACCGTGACGCTGGCCTGTAGCGGACTGCGCGTCCTCGACTTCACGCGGGGCATGCACGGCAACCTCGTCGGCACGATCCTCGCCGACTACGGGGCGGAGGTCGTGAAGATCGAGCCGCCCTCGGGGGACCCGTACCGGGGGCATCCCGCGTGGGGCTTCTGGAACCGCGGCAAGGGCAGCCGCGTCCTCGATCTCAAGTCCGAGGACGGGCGAGCCGCCGCGCGCGACCTGGTCGCGGCGGCGGACGTGCTGGTCGAGAACTTCCGGCCCAGCGCGATGGAGCGGCACGGCCTTGGCTACGAGGAGGCCCGGGAGCTCAACCCGGCGCTCGTCTACGCCTCGATCACCGGCTTCGGCGCCCGCGGCCCGTGGGCGCACCTCAAGGGCTATGAGGGCATCGTGTCCGCGAAGACTGGTCGCATGCTCGAGTTCTCGAGCCTGCTGCCCGAGCGAGGCGGCCCGGTCTTCGCGGCGGTGCCGTCGGCCGGCTACGGCGCGCTCCACGCGGCACTGCAGGGCATCCTCGCCGCGTTGCACGTGCGGCGACAGACGCATCGAGGCACGCACGTCGAGACGAGCCTGCTCCAGGGCACCACCGCCTACGACATGCTCCGCTGGTTCGCCCTGCAGGCCGCCGCGGCCGACCCGCTCGCCGCCGACCGACTCGGCTCATGGGGCGCGATCCAGCACCAGATCCCGCGCCCCAACTACCTCACGGCGGTCACGAAGGACGGCGTGTGGCTGCAGTTCGCGAACACCCTGCCGCACCTCTTCATGGCCCAGATGAACGCCCTCGGGCTCACCGACCTCTACTCCGAGCCCCGCTTCGCCGACCTCCCGGCGCTTAGGGATCCGGACGACAGCGAGGAGGTCTGGGCGATCATCCTCGAGCGCGTGCGCCAGAAGACCTGGGGCGAATGGAAGGCGATCTTCGACGCGGAGCGCGACATCGCCATCGAACCCTTCTTCGAGGCCGCCGACGCGTTCGACCACCCCCAGGTCCGGCACAACGAGCACATCATCGAGATCGACGGCGTGGAGCAGGTCGGGCCAATTGTCCGCCAGACCGAGACTCCCGCGACTCCCGGCCGTGGAGCGCCCTCGCTCGGCTCGGCCAACGGCGTCGACGCCGACGGTTGGACCGCCGTGGAGCCGGGCGAACCCGGCCCCGCCCCCACGGCGCCCCTCGAGGGCATCACGGTCGTCGACTTCTCGACCTTCTACGCCACGCCGTTCGGGAGCGCGCTGCTCGCCGACCTCGGGGCGCGCGTGATCAAGGTCGAGCCGCCCGAGGGCGAGGTGAGCCGCTACACGGCGGGGCGGATGCTGTTCTACAAGACCACCGGGGGCAAGGAGAGCATCGGGGTCGACCTCAAGACGGCGGAGGGCCAGGAGATCGTCCACCGGCTGCTGCGGCGTGCGGACATCGTGATGCACAACTTCCGTCCCGGCGTCGCCGAGCGGCTCGGCATCGGCTACGAGCGGGCGCGCGACCTCAACCCTCGCGTCGTCTACCACTACGGCGCCTCCTACGGAGACTCCGGGCCGTACTCGTACAAGCCGGCGATGCACCCGATTGCGGGCGCCCTCGGCGGCGGCGCGATCCAGCAGATGCCCCCGAGCGAGCTGCACGCCGGCGACGCCGAGCTGCCGATGGACGAGCTCAAGCGCAAGGCCTGGCGACTGATGAACGCGAACGAGGGCAACCCCGACGTCAACGCCGCGCTCGGCCTCGGCAGCAGCCTGCTGCTCGGCCTGCGCGCCGCCGAGGAGCTGGGCGTGGGCCAGTACCAGCTCACGACGATGATCGCCTCGAACCTCTACGCCAACGCGGACGGCGCCGTGCGCGGTCCGGACGTGCCGCCGCGCCGCCAGCCGGACCCGGAGCTGCTCGGCATGGGGCCCCTCTACCGCCTCTACCGCGCCGGCGATGGCGCCTGGGTCTTCCTCGCCGCGCCGTTCGAGCACGAGTGGAGCGCGCTCTGCGCCGCGCTGGGACGCGACGAGTGGCTCGCCGACCCGCGCTTCGCGAGCGACGAGGCGCGCGAGCAGCACGGCGAGGCGCTCGCCGCCGCGCTGGCTGAGGCGTTCCTCGAGCGCGGCGCCGACGAGTGGGAGCGCGAGCTGACCGCTCGCGACGTCGCCTGCGTCCGCGCCGACGCCGCCAACGTCGCCGAGTTCGCGGGGAACGAGGCTAACCGCGAGTTGGGCTTCACCGTCGACGTCAGCCACCCGACGTTCGGCGAGTACTGGCGCCACGGCCCGGTCGTCACCCTCGACAGCGCGCCCTCGACCATCCGCCCGGCCTGCGAGCCCGGCGAGCACACCCGCCCGATCCTCGCGGAGCTCGGCTACTCGTCTGCCGAGATCGACGGCTTCAAGGAGGGCGGCATCGTCGGCTGGCCGGACGAAGGCGGCGAGGACGGGGCCGCCCGCGCCGCCGAGGAGCGCCAGCGCGAGAAGCTCGTCGCCGTCCGGCCGCAGCGCTAGCGGCCCACCGCCCACAGGAGCGCCCTCGACGGCTGTTCCACGCCCGCATCCCACGGCGACGAGCGGAGCCTGCACAGGCAAAGACCGCCGGGCTCCCGGCGGTCTCGGCGAACCTCGAGGAGCTCGCAGTCCCCGAGGGGCTTGATTGTGGTGGAGACGGGGGAGGCCCTACCCGGTGAAACTCCACACTCGTTCAGGATCCCGTTTGCCGTTCGCCCGGAGTGGGGTGCCTACGCGGTGGCGTGGAGGGTGCTCGCGTGACCTCCACTCCAAAAACCCTTTGGCTGCAAGGCCATTCCAAGGTGTCGGGCCTTGCGCGAACTACCGGTAACGCGGCTGTCCGGGCGGGTCCGTCCGTGCCGGACGCTTGCGGATCGATCTTAGCACGTCGCCTGTGCTCCTTAGCCGCTGGGCCCAGTAGAGCGGGTCCGGGACGCTCAGGACACGAGAAAGGGGCGGGAGGCCCGGGCGCTACCGCGATCCCGCACAGAGGGGAGGAAACCACGGAGTAGCCAAATCTCGGTCGGGGCGGCCTCCACTCTCGTGACGGTCCGCCCCGGCCGAGCACCACCAAGCAATCCCTAACGCAGTGGTGGCTGCCCGGCGCGGCAACGCCGGACAGCCCGCAGACAAGGAGACACGGCTCCATGTCCACACCCGGGAGCGTAGCCCCTCGCCTCGGCGATCGCGAATCCGCGAACATCCTGAAGACCCGCTTGGTGTCCTGGTCACCCGAACAGGGCCCCGGCAGCAATGCACCCCTGAAGGCCAACGGCAACGATGGTGCCTTCTGCATCGATACCTCTGTCGAGGGCGCATGGATCCCGCATCATCTGTCGGGCGACCGGGCTCCGATCGTGCAGATAGTCGACGGCGTGCGGCGTGTCGAGGCGTACGCGATCAGCGACACGACCTCCGGGAAAGCAGTCCCCGCGCTGTTTGGCTCGTACGCCGTTGGGGCAGTGCGCTGCGAACCAACCCGCGCAGCTGTGCTCACGCACGACGATCTGTTGCGCGTGGTGCGCTGCTACCTCCGGGCCGGAACGACCGACGAAGACCTGGTGCTCACCGTCGGCCAGACCGACCTGTGCTTCCGGGCCTCCACAGTGCTCGATGTTTCGCAGCCGTCTGAACTCGTACGAGAGCTCACAAACAGGATGCTTGCGGCCGAGGCAAGACTGGTCAACCGACTGTCCGCGGACTGCGGCGCTCTGACGTTGGTCGACGGCCCGCTGCGTGCGGGTACTACCGGCCGGCGTGTCGCCGGTTACATCAAGCGCACCGCCAGGTGGTACCTCTGCCCCGAGGAACAGGCGATCTTTGACGATCTCGGCGTGGGGGATCGTACGCCGCTGTTCCGGCTCTCCGTGGAGGGTCAGGCCAAAAGGGATCGCTTCTCCTGGTACGTCCGAGTCGCGGACGTCGGACCGCACGTGCACCCCCACGCCGCGGTCATGCGGATCGAGACGTGGGCGACTTTGCCGGTGGAACAGGCCGCCCGGCTTGCGGACGAGTGCGCGCGCACCCTGCCGCACCTGGCGGGGTCGCCGATCCGCGATCCGCGTGCCCCGCAGAACCTCACACCCGTCAGCGGGCTCGAGGGCTGGCTCCGCCGCCTTCTGGGAAACCGCGAACTGTTACGGCGCTACATCGCCGTGGCCCTCGCCGAGAGAGCCACGCAACGAGCGTCCCTCACGACCGGGAAAGGACGGGAAGTATGACCGAGCGAAACGCCGCGATGAGCGGCTACACAGGTTCGAGGGCGACGCCGGCTTCGCCCCGTTCGTCGAGGAAGGAGGAAGTGGGCGATGCCTCGTAAGACCTCGGATGGCACGTATCTCTTCATCTTCTACGCGAGCGACTTGGGACAGCCGCCGCACGTGCACGTGTGGCGCGGGAACCGTGTCGCCAAGTTCTGGCTGGATCCCGTCCGGCTTGAACGGAGCGGTGGAATCGGGCGCTCCGAGATACGCCGGATCGAGAGGAGCCTCGAACGGCATCAGAAGCTCCTGATCGAGTCGTGGCATGAGTACTCCAACCAGGAAGTCCCGGCGCCGGAGGCGGAGCGCGTCATCGTGACCGAGGACGCGCTCACGGCCGAGCTGTCCGATGGCCGCACCATCACAGTACCGCTTGACTGGTACCCGCGGCTCGTGCACGGCACGCCTGAAGAGCGCGACAACTGGGAGCTCATCGGCCCCGGCGAAGGCATCCACTGGCCCGACCTGGACGAGGACATCAGCGTCCAGGGGTTGATCGCCGGGCAGCGGTCCGGAGAGGGCGTGAAGTCCTTCCGGCGGTGGCTCAAGGCGAAGCGCGAGGGCCGCCCACTGGAGTTCTCTGGTCCCCCCGATGACGAGCGCGAGCAGGAGAACCGCTGATGGAGGAACTCATGAGCCCCCTGATCGCGACGGCGCGTACCCCGAACGACCTGGTTGTCGCGCTGAGCCGGCAGATGCTCGCCGGAGACGCGCGGCTGCTCGCGAAGGGAGGACCGAGATGGTAGGCCGCGATCCACAGCTGGAGGCGCAGCGGCGCGAGGGGCTGGTGCTCGGCACGGAGCAAGGCGCCTCGACGCCGCTCGGCTTCTGGACCTACGTCGACCCCCAGCGCTACCTCCAGCTCGACGACGTGGTCCACGTCACCTCGCCGCTGCCGGACGGCCAGCACGTCGACTTCTACGGCGTCGTCGACGAGCTGCGCGCCGTGCAGGAGGGCGTGCGCTTCGCCTCGGATGTGGCGCTGGCGAGCAGCGGCGTGCTGCCCGCGGAGTCCGCGGTCAGCGCGCACGTCTCCGTCACGCGTGTCGAGCCGGAGATCTTCGTGCCGCCGCGACCCGGCGAGGCAGTGCGTCGCGCCCACGCCGCCGCCCGCGACCGCGCGCTCTTCTTCGACGCGATGGAGCGCCGCCTCCCGGTCGGCCTCTCGCGCTCGGGCGAGCCGATCTTCGCGAACCTCGACTTCCTCGACGGCCAGCGCGGCGCGCACGTCAACATCTCCGGCGTCTCCGGCGTCGCGACGAAGACCTCGTACGCGATGTTCCTGCTCTATTCGCTGTTCGGCAGCGGCGTGCTCGGCCACGAGACCGCGAACACGCGCGCGCTCGTCTTCAACGTCAAAGGCGAGGACCTGCTCTTCCTCGACAAGCCCAACGCCGGACTGCCCGAGGCCGAACGAGTCCGCTACACGGACCTCGACCTCGAGGCGGCGCCGTTCCCCTCGCTGCGGCTCTTTGCGCCCGCGGCGCGCGGCGACCAGCCGATCCCGCTGACCGGCTCGAGGATGGACGGCGTCACCGGCTTCTACTGGACGCTGCGCGAGTTCTGCGCCGAGCGCTACCTGCGCTTCCTCTTCGCCGACGCCGACGACGAGCGCTCGCAGCTCGGCTTCGTCGTGCAGCGCGTCGAGTCGGAGCTGGCAATGGCCGCCCGGCTCTCGCTGCCCGTCGATGCGCCCACGGTCGAGATCGGCGGCGAGCTGGTCACCGACTTTGACGAGCTGGTCGACGCGATCGGGCGCATGACCGACCCGGACGAGGGCGCCTGGGGCGGACGCGCCGCTCCCGGCACGGTCTCCGCCTTCATGCGGCGGCTGGAGGCGGCGAGGCCGCACGTCGGGCAGCTGGTCCGGGGCCTCGCCTCGGAGGACTCGGAGCGGCACCGCATCGAGACGGGCGGGGCGCAGGTCACCGTCGTCGACATCCACCGCCTGCACGACCGCGCGCAGCGCTTCGTCGTCGGCGTGGTGCTGAAGCGCGAGTTCGAACGCAAGGAGGCGAGCGGCTCGCCGCGGCCGCTGATGCTCGTGGTGCTGGACGAGCTGAACAAGTACGCGCCGCGCGAAGGCCAGAGCCCGATCAAGGACGTGCTGCTCGACATCGCGGAGCGCGGCCGCTCGCTCGGCGTCGTGCTGATCGGCGCGCAGCAGACGGCGAGCGAGGTGGAGCCGCGCGTGGTCGCCAACTGCGCGCTGCGCGTGGTCGGCCGCCTCGACGCCGCCGAGGCGCAGCGCGGCGAGTACGGCTTCCTGACGCCGGCCGCGCGTGCCCGCGCCTCGCTGCTCAAGCCGGGCACGATGATCCTCCAGCAGCCGGAGATCCCGGTGCCGCTGCTGCTCCAGTTCCCCTACCCCGCCTGGGCGACGCGCCCCGCGGAGGCCGCGACGACCGCCGACCCGTTCGCGAGGTTCGAGTGAGGCTCTAGCAAGGTTCCTTCCCAGGCACCTGGATGTTGGCTCTGCAGGCCGGTGCCGGGCAGCGCGCGGGGTGGTCCGGGGCGGCTGCAGTCCGCCGCGGTCGTCGATAGCCAGAGGCTACCTGCAAGCAGGTTGCAATCGGTGTCGGGCGCGCCGGGACTGTGCGAGAGATCAAGGAGGGGTCGCTCAGCGACCCCTCCCGGGTGAGTTCCGGCGGTTGACACGCATCCGCCGGGGGCTCAGTGAGTCGAGCCTATCTCCGCAACTCGGAGATGGTCAAAGCGACGTATCGCCACCGGACCGTCACGAGGAATCTGTGGGTACGGACGAGTGCAGCCTAGCTGGCGGCGACGAACTCCCGGGCCGCGCTCGACGCCGTGAACGCCCCCATGCCTCGCACTTTCAGGTGTGTGGTCAGGCTGTAGGCACTGGGAGGCGCCATATGAGGACGCGGCCGCCGTTCTCAACTCCAATGTTCAGGTTGTACGTGTTGAGCAGCAGCATGCCCACGAGGGGAGTCGTGTCTGCCTCGTCGATGAGTACGACCCTCGGCTCGCCGTCCCAGAGCACCGTGGCTTCGTACGCATCGAAGGAGACTTCGCTGCCGTCGGCCAGCGTCCCCTCGCTGGTGCCCTGGAGAATCAGTCCCAACTCCGCCACGAGCGAAGGCGGCAAGGTCAGGAATCCGGTGAATCCGGTGTCTACCACCGCCTCGACTTCACTCGCCTCTGCCAACGGACCTTGCAGGGAAAGGGGGATGATGGCCTCGTACGCAGCGTTAACCACGCCCTCGATCACTCGGCCATCCGCCAGGGTCGGCCCCCGAAGTGATGCAACGCTCGATGCCCGACCCGAAGGAGGAAGACGTCGAGCGCCTCGGGGTGCTGCTCCCGCAGGCGATTCGCCGCGGATAGAGCATCGGCGGCCATCGCCCATCCCCCGCTCTCGACGTCGACGGCGACGTACTCGCCGTGGTGGCCCGGCTCCACCTGTGCCTTGATCTCCTGTTCGTAAATCTCCCGGCCGAGGCGAGTGGTTTCCTCCCTGGGCCTGCGCTCGCGGGTGGGAGCCTCTGTGTTCGTCATCCGTCCTCCTTCGCGGGCGCGCCCCCTCGTCCAATCATTCTACGGCGGGAGCACCCGGACCGCGCAGGGTCGCGTCGCCGTCCTGGCCGCCGAAGCGCATCCCATGCGGGCCTGATCACGCGCACACAGCAACGAGCGAGAGGCCGTCGGCCGAGTTCTGGGTACGGTACGTGCTGGTGGAGGAGACGGTGGGTCAACGCCGGCCCGTCCTCGCGGTGGTACTCGCCGTGGCGGTACCACGACTCGCCGCCGTTCGCGAAGATCAGCGCTGGGCCGTCCTCGCGGTGCAGTTTGCCGTGCCGATACCACGACTCGCCGCCACGAGGAATCTGCCGGTCACGGACGAGTGCAGCCTAGCCGGCGGCGACGAACTCCCGGGCCGCGCCGATCACCGCGGGCTGCGCTTCGTCGAGGTCTCCATCGCTCAGCAGCAGCAGCGGCGAGTGGTCGTCAAGTAGCGGGTTCATACCCCGGAACCAGGCCTGGGCCACGCCGGGCGAGTCCGCCTCGGCGATCGGTGCGGCGGCCTGCAGGGCGACGCGCAGCCGCCGCTCTACTGTCGCCGGCGGTTTGCGTGAGCCCGCCGCCCACTCCTCGACGACGCGTGTGTCCTGTACCGACCCCAAGACCGCGCAGATCCTGGCGCCGAGCAGTCGGCGCAGCTCAGTGACTACGTCCGGAAACTCGGAGCGGAACGCGCGCACGTCGGCTCCGTAGTCCGGGTGCGGAGGCGAGGTTCCCGTCATCGTGGTTGTCTCCCTACGTCAGCGGCGTACGGCCAACTCGCCACCGGGCGGCTGACGCATCTCCACTACGTGCCAGCCCGGTTCCGCTGGGCGCGCACGTCGAGGTGCTGGAACGGCCCCCGAGTCAAGCGCCCGGCTAGAGCTCGCAGAACGCTAGACCGAGCGCACCCAGATCACTCTGCGGAAGCTCTCGCAAGCCTCCGGGTATGCACCCAGTGAACTCATTGCCGGCCAGGAAGAGGGTACTCAGCTGCAGGTTGACCAGGTCACTCAACTCTGGGGGGATCGGCCCGCTCAGTTGATTCGCCTCGAGGGAGAGCGTCCGCAGGTTGCTGAGGTTCCCCAACTCCGGCGGAATCGGCCCGCTGAGCCGGTTCGCTCCGAGGAACAGGTACTCGAGGGCGATGAGCTCTCCAATCCAAGCCCGAACTGGCCCGCTCAACTCGTTGCCGTCGAGGATCAACTCCGACAAGCTGGTGAGGCGGCTCAACGCTGGGGGAATCGGCCCGCTTAGCCGATTCTCCTCGAGGGAGAGCGCCGCCAGGTTGCTGAGGTTGCCCAACTCCGGCGGAATCGGCCCGCTCAGTTGATTCGCCCCAAGGGACAGCCGCTTCAGGTTGCTGAGGTTGCCCAACTCCGCCGGGATCGGCCCGCTCAACTGATTCGCTCCGAGCGACAAGTTTCCGAGGGCGGTGAACTGTCCAATCCAGGCCGGGACAGGCCCGCTCAACTCGTTGCCGTCGAGGACCAACTCCCGCAAGCCGGTGAGGCGGGCCAACGCTGGCGGGATCAGCCCGCTTAGCCTGTTCCCGGAGATCTTCAGCCACTGCAGCCTCGCGAGGCCACCCAACTCGGCCGGGATCGCTCCGCTCAGCTCGTTTCCCGAGAGCCCCAGCCACCTGAGTTCGCTGAGGCCGCCCAACTCTGGGGGAATCGGCCCGTGCAACTCGTTCTGGCTCAACCGCAGCTCCGTGAGGTTGGGAAGGCTCCCTAACTCGGCCGGGATCGGCCCGCTCAGCTGGTTCGCGCCGAGGGACAGGGAGGTCAAGAGGGTGAGTTCTCCGAGCGAGACCGGGATCGGTCCGCTCAGCTCGTTGTTCGAGAGATCCAAGCCTCCGAGGTTCGCGAGACCACCCAGCTCGGCGGGAATCGGCCCGTTCAGGAAGTTTGACGCAAGCAGCAGGCCCTCGAGGTGGGCGAGACTGCCGAGCTCCGCAGGGAGCTGCCCAATCAGCCCGTTCTGCGAGAGGCGCAGCACGATGACCCGGCCCGCGCCGTCCGTGGTTACGCCGTGCCACTCGCCGATCGGCCTCTCGGTCAGCCAATTGGTGCTGTTCAGCCAGAGTGCCCCTTGGGTCGCTTCATAGAGCGCGACGAGCGCGTCCCTGTTCGAGATCTGCGTGCCGGTCGGCGCGTAATCGGCCGGCACGCAGAACCGCAAGTCCGACAAACCGACGTCGCGCAAGCCACGAGGGACGCATTCGATCGAATCGTTACCGGTGAGGAGCATGATCCTCACGTTCGCCAGTTCGCCCAGCTCGGCCGGGATGGGCCCGCCCAGCCGATTGTTCTGTAGGAACAAGGCCGTCAAGTTGGCCAGGTCACCCAATGCGGCCGGGATCGAACCGCTCAACCGATTGTTCTCCAGGGACAGGACCCTCAGGTTGGTCAGTTCACCGAGTTCTGCCGGAATCGACCCGCTCAACTGATTGTCTTGTAGGGACAGGGCCTGCAGGTTGGCCAAGTCACCCAAATCGGCCGGAAGCGGCCCGCTCAACTGGTTCGCCTCAAGGTTCAGCGCCGTGACGCGGCCGGCCCCGTCCGTGGTGACGCCATGCCACTCGCCGATCGGCCTGTCGGTCAGCCAATTCGTGCTGTTCAGCCAGTTGGCGCCGCCCGTGGCGTTGTAGAGCGCGGCCAGCACGGCCCGGTCCGGCGCTGCGGAGCCCGCCACTGGCGTGCTGGCCATCGGTGTGGCCGTGGTGGTCGGCGTGCTGGTTGGCGCCCGGGTAGCGGTGGCCTGCGGGGTAGCGGTGGCCTGCGGCGTGGCGGTCGCTCGCGGCGTGGCGGTGGCCTCAGGCGTGGCGGTCGCCGGTACCATGGCGGTCGCCTGCGGCACAGTGGTGGCACGTGGCGTGGCGGTCGTGAGTGCTGTTGCGGTGGCCTGTGGCGTCGCGGTGGGCTCTGGACGTGCTGCGGTGTCCTGGGACTCCTCGCCCTCGCACGAGGTGCCGACCAGCGCGAGTAGCGCTATGGAGCAGACCCCCGCGACGAGCGCGACCGCCTCTAGCGTGTTCCTCGGCCTGGCGAGTGGCGGCAGCAGGCCCATCGAGGTGCCCCCTTGTGGCGCGGATATCGGCTACTCACCACAAGCCGCCAGGTACCCGGCTTAGAGCCTCCAAGGGGGCGCGGACAGCCTCAATCCGAAGAGGCCTCTGCCTGGTACGACGCGGCTGTGGTGAGCCGTAGTCAGCGTGCGGCGCGCGGTCGGTCGTGTCAATACGTCGCCCGGCGCCGCCGAACCGCTCGAGGCGACCGAGCGGGATGTGGGACCATTTGGTGGTGGATCCCGGAGGGACTGATGGACGTGATTCGCCTGCCATTCATCTGCACCTGTATCGGCCTATTGGGCGGTACTCTCATGATCTGGGTGTCTTGGGTGCTGGCGGGCGGGTCGATCGGTGACCCCAGTCTTGTCTCGGCATGGCTCGTCCAAGTGTGCGTCATTGCCGTCCTTGGCGTGGGCCTTCTGATCGCGACCTGGGTACACTTCAGGCGGACGTACTAGCGGGAGCGTCAGCCCATCGTGCTCCCGGCAACTCTGAAGCCCCGGCGGTTGACACGCATCCGCCGGGGGCTCAGTGAGTCGAGCCTGTCTCCGCAGTTTGGAGATGGTCAAAGCGCTGCGAGCCGTCGCCGGTGATACGTTTCTGACAGTGGTATAATCGCACTGGATCGTCAGCAACATAGCCCGGAGCACCTCTCATGACGTCCCAACCCGACTTGGAACAACGCATCAGTGAATTCGCCCGCGAGCTCGACGACGAGCAGCTGGAGATCGCCTGCGTGGCGTTGGCGCAGCGCCGGGGGCGCGACGTCCCGCGCATCCTGACGCGGCTCGCAGATACTTGGCAGGCAGAGCAAGAGGAGTTGCTCGACGCGGCGGCGCGATTGGCGGCGCGGCACGGGGCGCTGTCCGGGGCCGAGGCGCGGATTCACAGCTTGCTCGCGCTGCTAGCGAATCAGCACGAGTTCGCGCGGCGGCTCGGTGGCGAGCCCCGTCGCGTGCTTGACGAGCACGAGCGTGCGCTGCTGCTCCAGACACAGGTCGAGGGCGAGGCGCTGCGCGCGATCTGGGACGAGCCGATGATCGAGGCCGGAGACGCTGCACTGGCGCTCGGGGCCAGGCGGGAGAACCGCGAGCGGGTGCGACGCTACCGCGAACGCTCGTGGCTGCTCGGCCTGCTGGCGGGTCGCGGCTATCTTTTTCCGACTTTCCAGTTCGACGCTGCACACCGCGATGTGGCGCCCGAGGTACGGACGGTCAACGAGCAACTCGATGCTGCCGGCGATCCGTGGGGCGTCGCCTCCTGGTGGATCTCGCGCAACGATCGCCTTGGGGCGCGGCCGCGCGACCTGGTCGGCACAGAGCGCGCCAGCGAGCTGGCCGCTGTAGCCAGCGCTCTGACCCGGCCTCTCGGCTAGCGGGAACGCGCGGTTGCCACCACACCTCCTGCCGCCGCCCCGTTTCGATGGCACACCACGGCGGCTGGTGCTGCGGGCCGGCACGGTGCTCACGCGCCTGCACGATGCAGCGTTCGACGTCGCCGCCTTCAACCCAACCGTGGCGCGGAGTGCTCTCGAGGGCGGGCGTTTTGACTCCACACTCGAGGATCCGTACGCCTTCCTCTATGCAGCCGGCGACGACTCCACCGCCGTGGCCGAAGCGCTGCTCCGCGAGTTGCCGATCGACGAGCGCGGAGGTCGCCTGCTGCCCCGCCGACAGCTTGACGGCCTGCGCATCGGGTGGCTGCGCACAACCCGCGACCTGAATCTTGTAAGTCTGCGCTCCGGCCGTGACCTGGCTGCGCTCGGGCAGGATGGGTGGCTCACTGTCGCCCCCGCAGCGGAGTACGCCATGACGCGCCGCTGGGCCGCGGCGATCCGCAGTTGGGACACGGAGGCAGCGGGGTTGAGCTGGAGGTCCCGACTCGAGCCGGACGGCATCGCCTACGTGTTCTTCGCCGATCGCTCGTCCGGCGACGCGCTGGCGGAGCAGCAAGACGGCCTGCCCCTCCCTCCCGGCGATCGCGATCTCGCCGGCGGCGCGGCGCGGCGCTACGTCGAGGCGCTACTCGCCGAGTACCGTGCGGTGTTGACCTGAGAAGGCTTGCCTGGCTTACGCCCGATGCGGCGCGCTGCCAACTCGCCACCGGGTCGGCTGTGGCGCATCTCCACCACGTGCCAGCCCGGCTTCTGAGCCCGCGACTGGCGCGCTGGCCGTCGGGCGTGGCGGTGGCGGTCGGCGTGCTGGTTGGCGCCGGAGTGGCGGCCGGGGTCGGCGCGGGCGTCGGCGTGGCGGTCGCCGGCGGCGAGTGGTCGCCGGCGTGCGACAGGCCGCGGCGAAACGAGCGCGGAGCCTTCACCGGACCTACGAACTGCGGCGAGGCCTCTTCGGCACGACCCGGGCTCCGGTGTAACTCGAGCCGCAGCGACCGGCCTTAGCGACCTGGGGTGACGGGCGCCTCCTGGCTCAGCGGTGGATCGGGGGATCCGATGTCCGGCTGCGAGTTTTTTCCGATAGCGACCAGCACCAACGCGAAGACGATCAGCGCAACAACCATCGTGACCGTCGCCAGGGCCATGGCCGTGACGGCCATGCCGGAGGCTGCGGACTTCCTCCGTGATCGTCCACGGGTAGCTGTCGATTGTCGACGTCGGCCGCCACTGGTAGCTGTCGACTATCTCCCGCGGGAACCTGTCGATCGCCCATCCAACATCGGCCATCGTCGCTTGCACCACATCGGCGACTGCCGCCGCCTGCTGCGAGTCGAATCTCCGTTCCTCGAGGTGCTCGCGCAATGCGCAGAGTGGAACCCCACCCTTTCGAGGTGGAAACAGCGGTTCGAACCCGCTTGGGGGCACCAACAACCACAAGGGTTTTTCGCCGCCCTTGTCCGTTCGGTTGGCTTGAGCGGCGCCACCTTGGGGCCAAAGTGGGGCCAACTTCCCGATCAAGTGTCGAGCGTTCCGGCCGCAGAAGCCTAGGTCACAAAGGCCGCGACCCCGCTCAGGTATCGCCGCCGGCGTGCTTGCGCACGCCTGCGGCAAGTCGCTCACCCTCTCGGCGCGCTCATCGGGCGGCACAGCTCGACGCTCTTCCACCTGCCTTCTACCGGTTCAGCCCGGGAGATCCGGACGGAGTTCGGTCGCTTCGAGGGGGCTATCGAGGCGCGCCCGGGCGCGCTCAAAGAGCTCGCTCGGCACGATCTGCGGGGACACCCCCTCGATCTTGACGGTCGAACTCAGCGGACAGCTCCTTGATGATCCTCGACCACAGGTCGTTCCACGCCTTCGTCGGCGGACCCGCGTACGCGCGGACATCGAGTGTGACCGCCAAGCTCGGCAGCTCCCGCGTCCCTTGCTTCTGCGCTTCAGGCTGTCTCGTTCCCATCCTCGTCGCCCCCTGTCCTGGTCGCACCCACGGGCCAACGATCGCTCTGATGGTGCGGGTTGAGCCCTACCCGCACTGCCTGTCTATTCACATCTCGCTCAGAGACCCCTTCACGCAAGACCGGCCGCTATGCGCGGGGAGCCCCGCGGGCCGGGGCCCGGTCGCTCGCTAGAATGGTGTGGCGTAGAGGCGACGAGCACGATGCACCGTGTCGCATCGGTGCTCCCCGCAACGGCACGGGGGACGCATGCACTTGCTGTTGACCTTCCTCGTCGAACCCGAGCACGCGAGCACCGAGGCCGAGCGGCACGCGCGTGTCGACGAGCTGATGGAGCCCTACGGCGACCTGTTCGAGGCTCCGGCCTACCAAGAGGACTGCTGGGAAGACGAGCACGACGCTACGTGCTGCAACGGGACGCTCAAGGTGTGGTCGACGATCAATCCCTATCCGACCTGGGACTGGTACCAGTTCGTCGGCCAGGGTCGGTCTCGCTACGACGGCGCGAAACCCGGCGGGTCCCCGTCGTTCGCCCTGCTGCTTCCCGACGAGGGCTGGTCCGATAGGGACTCGTTCTATGAGCGCGCAGTCGGCTTCGACGAGGATGTCCCGGAGTGGAATGCAGCCTTCCACGCCACGCTGCAGTCGTACACCGAGCGGGGATACGTGCCCGTCCTGGTCGACTATCACATGTAGCCCGGCGGCCACACGCGATGTCCTGGCTCGGGATCGCGAGGGCGATACGCAGGAATGGTGGCGCGGGGAGCACTTCGCGAACAAGGAGGCGGCAACGCCATGACCGTACAACAACTGATCGCACTTCTGGCCGACCACCCGTCCGATCTGCGCGTCGTCGTGAACGGCTACGAGGACGGCTTCGACGACGTCGAGCCCGAGCGGGTCTCCGTCGAGCGCATCGAACTCGACGTTGGGGAGGACTGGTGGGAAGGACGCCATGGCGCCGCCGGCAATCGATCCGCCGACGAACCCAGCGCGCGCGTCGTGGATGCGCTCGTGCTCTGGCGTGCCTCGCTGACCGAGGAACGACGAACCCCTTGACCGATCAGCCTGACGAGGTGGCTCCACCGCGGCTCGATGGCTTGGCGTCCCTCCTTCCGCCTTCGAGACGCCCGATGCCGAGTTCACCGAGAGGAGTAGCCGCGCAAGGCGGACCGGCGATCCGTCGGTAAGAGGCTTGTAGGCCCGCCCGCCGTGCCGTGGCCTTGACCCGGCTCACGGCTGGCGGCAGCGCTCAGGACCGCTGAACGAGCGGGTACTTGTAGCGCTTGTCGCGGCGGCCCGAGGCGAGCAGGACGAAGCCCTCAGAGTCGACGGTGTACGCCTGGCCCTTATGCACGACCTCGTGCGGACCGACTCCCGACGCTGCCGGCTGGGCGTAGCCGCTCACCGATTCGATCTTCACGAAGCGGCCCCGCCGCGAGGTCTTCCCGTGCGCCGTACAGCGCGTCGGCTTCTTGAGCCGGGCCGGCCTCCTGAGCTCGATCCAGACCGGCTCGTCATGGGGCCTCATCCACTCGGGCCAACCGGCGGTGCTGATGCCCGGAGGGGGCGGTTCGGGTGATGCGAGCACGTAGTGGGGCGTCGCCAGGTGAACCCCGGGCCGCCCTTCGCCGAAGATCCGGCTAAGCCGCCCGGCCTTCGACTTGAGCTGCCTGTTCGCCCAGTTCGTCTCGACCTTCGCTTCAACCAGGGCGACGTGCGTCGTCGAGTCCCCCTCGAACGCGACGATCAGGTCCGCGTCTTCCTGGTTCCCGGAGACGAGTCCGTCGTTGCGGATACGCTCCGGCGGCGAGGGATTGGCTGCCAGGTAGAGCGCCATCTGCAGCCAGTCGAGGTGGTAGTCCATCGCGACGAACGCGTCCTCGGGGATCGCAACACCGATGGCTTCGCCGAGCCGCTCGCGGAAGTCGTCGCCGAGGGTGTCGCCGCCGAGGGCCTCGCGCAGCAGGAATGAAGCGCTCCTTCCTGTTGAACGATCGGAGGTGCTCGATCAGGTCCGACATGATCTGCTCCTTGTCCGTCGTACAGCAGCATTTGCTCAGGAGAGCGCTCGCCCCGAACCTTCAACTGCCGTGCTCTATATTCAAGGTTCTGGTGTATCCTTGAATAGGAGGTCGAGATGGCCCGGTTGGAAGCGCGGCGCTGGCAGGGCGATGAACGCGGCCAGACACGCCGCGATCGCCGCCCCTGCGACTACGAAGTCTACATTCCCGACCCACTCGTCGGCCGGCGGTTCGTGCTTGACGGGGATGTCGCCGCCGACGTCACCGACGCCGAGGCGGCGCTCGTCTGCTCGACGCGGCCGGCACGCTCGCCGACACCGAGGCGCTTGCTCGGCTGCTGCTGCGCGCCGAAGCGGTGGCCTCCTCACGGATCGAGGGCCTCGAGGTGGGGGGCCGCCGGCTCCTCCGCGCCCAGACTGCCCGCCAGCTCGGAGAGGAGCCGCGCGACGTCACCGCGGTGGAGGTGCTGGGGAACATCGAGGCGATGACCTGGGCCGTCGACCCGGCGCAACGGCTACCGGCCGAGGCGCTGGGACACGCGCGTGGGCACGATCGAGCTGGGTATCCCGAAGCTGCGCGAGGGCAGCTACTTCCCCTCGCTGCTCGAGCCGCGCCGGCGCTCGGAGCGCGCCCTCGTCTCGGTCGTCACGCAGGCCTACGTCGAGGGCGTCTCGACGCGCCGCGTCGACGACCTCGTGCGCTCGCTCGGCTGCGAGGGCATCTCCAAGAGCCAGGTCACGCGCATCTGCTCCGAGCTCGACACGGTCGTGACGAGCTTCCTCGAGCGACCGCTCGACGCAGGTCCCTACCGCTACCTCTGGCTCGACGCGCTCACCCAGCGCGTGCGCGAGGAGGGCCGCATCCAGCAGGTCAGCGTCGTGGTCGCCACCGCCGTCAACTGTGACGGCAAGCGCGAGGTGCTGGGTATTCGACGTCAGCACCTCCGAGGACGGGGCGTTCTGGCTCGCATTTCTTCGGGGCCTCGTGGCGCGCGGGCTCGCAGGAGTCGAGCTCGTCACCTCGGACGCCCACCAGGGCCTGCGCGAGGCGATCGCAACCGTCTTCGGCGGCGCATCCTGGCAGCGCTGCAGGACGCACTTCATGCGCAACCTGCTGACCCGCGTGCCGAAGAGCGCCGAGGGGCTGGTGGCGACGACGGTGCGCACCATCTTCCAGCAGCCCTCGGCGCCGAGGTGCACGCCCAGCACGCCCGGGTCGTCGACCAGCTGGAGGAGCGCTTCCCGGAGGCCGCGGCGATGCTCGACGAGGCGGCGCCGGAGGTCCTCGCCTTCACGGCCTGCCCGCTCGCGCACTGGCGGCAGGTCTGGTCCAACAACCCGCTCGAGCGTCTCAACCCGCGAGATCCGGCGCCGCACCGACGTGGTCGGCATCTTTCCCAACCGCGCCGCGGTGGTCGGCCTGGTCGGTGCGGTGCTGGCCGAGCAGCACGACGAATGGGCCGTGGCGAGGCGCTACATGGCGGCGGTGACGCTGCTGCCCCCGCCCGCACCCGAGGTCACTTCAGCAGAGGAGGTGCTCCTGCAGGCTGCCAGCTGAGAACTGATCAGGATGGTGCACAGCGACACCACTTGACGGGACGTGACCAGGATCGGTCCGGTCAACTCGTTGTTGTGCAGCATCACCGGAGCGTCAGGCATAATGGCCCGGCACTCAGAGAATCCGACCTGACCGCAACCACTGAGTCCGGCCATCCGCCGAAAGGCCGTCGCCGGCCTCTGCGATCGTCATCCTCGGGGCGCGGACAGCGTGCGGTAGTCGTCCGTCGGTCTCCCGGCGGTAGCTGGCGGCGACGGTGACAGTTGCGGTGGCAGCGGCCGTCACCCTAGAGAGAGTGCACGAGGGGTCCGAGAGCATGTGGTCCGTGCTGAAGTTTGTGGCCGGGGCGCGCCACCCTCGCCTCGACTTTCGTCGTTCCAGTGCCCGCTCCCAGTCGCGGCCCCGAACCCGTGGCGGCGAGGTGCGAGCTCGTACTCGCCGCCGCCAGCGCAATCACTGCTGCTTGGTGGAAGGAACCCTGCTGGTGCAGGTGTGAGCCTAAGATCGTGCAGTCAGCGTAGCTCCGTCGTGGCGGTCGATGCGCCCTGGATCGCGGCCGGCTCAGCTAGGGACACCCACGCTCGGTGGTGGAACTGGCCGCGGCAGCCGGCGCCCGGCCCGAGTACCCGGCCTGCGCGTGCGGGCGCGGCTCAGTAGCAGTAGTGCCAGCCACGCTCCACGACCAGGGCGCCAACACGAGTGCCCCGCCATCCCTCAGGGATACAACGGGCCAACCTGTTACCCGCGATACGCACATCCTCGAGCTTCGTGAGGCTGCCCAGTTCAGAGGGGAAGCGCCCGCTCAAGTCGTTGTCCGAGAGGCGTAGGTACCAGAGGTTCTGGAGGCCACCCAGTTCGGGCGGGATGGGCCCGCTCAAGTCGTTGCCCGAGAGGTCCAGGAGCCGAAGGTTCATGAGATTGCCGAGCTCAGCAGGGATGGGCCCGCTCAGGTCGTTGTCCGAGAGGTTTAGATCCTGGAGGTTCTGGAGGCCGCCCAGTTCGGGCGGGATGGGTCCGCTCAACCTGTTCCCAGCGAGCACAAGGATCACCAGGCTCGTGAGGCCTCCCAACTCGGACGGGAGCGGGCCGCTCAACTGAGTGTCTGCAATGAACATGTGTGTCAGGTTCTGGAGGCCGCCCAGTTCGGCAGGGATGGATCCTGTGAACGCGTTGCCCCAGAGAGCCAGAGAGTCCAGCCGGGTGAGGTTGCCCAGTTCGGGCGGGATGGGTCCGCTCAACTTGTTGGCCGAGAGGCTCAGCCACGTCAGCGCGGTCAGGTTGCCCAGTTCAGCGGGGATCGGCCCGCTCAACTGATTCCAGGAGAGATCCAGCCACGTAAGGTTCTGGAGGTTGCCCAGCTCCGGTGGGATGGGGCCGCTCAACTGGCTGGCATAACCCCAACTGGGGGTTCCGTTGAGGGTGAGCCACTCCAGCCTGCTGAGGTCGCCCAACTCCGGCGGGATACGGCCGCTGAGACTGGTGAGGGACAGACTTCTTACGCGACCGTCGCGGTCAGTCGAGACGCCGGACCACTCGCCGAGCGGCAGGCTGGTCAACCAGTTCGTGTTCCGAAACCAGTCAGCACCGCCCATGGCGTGGTAGAGCACGACGAGGACGGCGCGGTCCGCGGCTACGTCTGGCGGCTCCGGCGGCCGCGGCGTCGGGATCGGCGACGCCGCGGCGGCCGAGATTGGGGCAGGCGCCCCGGTTGGGGTCCGAGCCTGAGGGGCGGTAGCCGTCGTCGAAGTCGGCGTTGCTGTCGCCAACACCTCGCCTTGGCCGGCCTCGTCTCCTCCGCCCCTGCAGGCCGCGAGGGCCGCTGCGGCGAGCAGCAGCGCCGCCAGCAAGGCCGTTCGTCGTGTATCCATGGCGCCCCTCGATCCTGTGCCACACTACGCCGAGCGTCGATGCCAAGGCCAGTCCGCCAAGCCCCGCGCGGCCGGGTCAGCGACGGCGCCCGGGCTACCTCAAGTGTGACACTGCCATGCCCAGTCACCAGACGATACGCCGGCGGAGCACGTTGGCAGGCGGCGTTCGCGCCACCTCGATCAACTCAAAACAGTCAATGGCACGGGCCCCTGATTCAAGTGATTGCGTCACGCTGCCGGCGGTGTTATTCCTCCACCGCCGGCAGCGCGAGCGTGACCTCCAAAGTGTTGCCGGCCTCGTCCGTGACCACGATGGTCACGTCCCCCGCGGCCTCTGCCGCACTCGGCGTGCCGCTGACCGCGCCGCTCGCACGGTCGAGCGTGAGACCCTCGGGCAGGCTCGATCCCGCCTTGAGCGCGTAGGACGCGATGTCCGTGTCCGTCGTCGACGGCGAGATGCTGACAGGCGTCCCCGCAGTTAGTGACGCCGGCTCGCTGTAGCTGACCGATGGGGCGGTCAGATCCACGAGGATCGTGGTGGCCTCAGAGGCGACGAGCTTTTCGCCCCTGTACCAGTCGACCACGACGTCGTGCGACCCCTCGGTAAGGAACGAGGCGTTGGCCGGAACCTCAACGGACCACGTCCCCGCTTCGCCTTGGACTGGGCTCACGGCGAGCGGGGCCGAGTCCCCGATCGTGACCTCGACACTCAGCGGCGTCTCCGAACGCGCGCCTGTCCCGCTAGCCAGGTTCTCGCCCAGGTGGACCTTGAAGGTGAACCCCGCTCGCTGGTCGTCGGCGTTGGCGCGGCGACAGGGAGTAATGGGCTCGCAATCCTGGCGGAAGATGGCCGTGACGGAAACGCTGGCGGCGCCGAAGGTACAGGAGGTAGGACCCGCACTCGCGCACACGCCTGTCCAGCCCGAGTGATAGGTGACCTGTGGGTACGTTGGAGTGGCTGTAAGCGTTACGCTCTGCCCGCAGAGATAGGTCCCGCCTCCACTGACCGTCCCGGCACCCGGCGGAGACACGCTCGTGCGCACGGTGCAGAGTTCCGGCGGCGGCGGCGGTATTGGAACATCGTCTGGAGCGGAGAAGTTGCTCCAATCCCCGCAGACCATGAACTGACCAAGGATGTCCGGCGTCCCGGGCTCGTGCCTGCTGTACTGGCACGCTCTACCTCGCAGCTTATACCAGCCGGGCGACACCGGGGTAAAGGTGACGGTCCCTGTTAGTGCCACCATCCCGGGCTGGGGTGGTGTGTCCACCATCGGTGGACGAGGCACCACAGGGTTGTACGACGTCCCGGTCTCGCTACTGGAACGATGTAGTTGCCAGTCAATGAACCGGATAGGGTTGCTGTGGTACCAAGTGTAGGTTCCGGTCGCAGCGTAGGTTCCAACCGTACCCTGGACGCGCGATGCCGTGAAGTCTGTGATGCTTGGGGCAACTTGCTCGTTGGCATTAGGCGGATCGGGCAGCGAGTCCGGCGGATGGAAGCCGGTTATGAGTTCCACGACGAGCGGAAAACCGACCTTCCTCTGGACGAAGTCTCCCGCCTCGTTCTCTTCAGTATGGAACTTGCTGCTCCGTCGCTTCAATGCATCTGTAGAAAGGGAGACTTGGGACTATCTCTCCCCGACAACACTGGCTGATCGAGACCAGCTGCTCTACGGGATCTCCGTGACGACAGATGCCCTTCTCGATGGTCAGGCGCAAGGCGTCCACATGATGGCGCCGCCGCACGAAAATCTCGTGACGGGACCGATCGGCTTTCCGCTCCCCGTGGAGCTCGTGATCGGTTTCGATCCGCCGATGTCGCTGCCCAAGCCGCCTGATCGCGACAAGCTGGATGTCCCGAACATCGTGGGGTTCACCATCTCCGATATGCGGGCGACCGCGAGGTACACGTGGGAGGGCACCACCGACCCCACCTTCTTTGACTGGCAAGACCATCTCTTTATCGAGTGGGAACTACAGCGCTCTGGCAGCGCTGTTAACCCTCGCCCGCCCGTGGTCGACACGCCTCCCGACCAATCGCTGACGGACGCGGAGGGCACCGTCCAGATTGGGCCGTTGCGCCCGGGCACTTACAAACTGCGCGGCCGCGTCTGCCAATACAGCAAACACGACTTCGGCGCGCCGGACACCCTCGGTCAGTTCTTTACCTGCGACGATGACTGGAGCGACTACTCCAACTCATTCACGGTCCAGGAACCGACACCACTCTGCACGCTCACGACGCGCGTCAGGCCACTTGGAGCCGGGACGGTCAGTCCGGGCGGTACGTATGTGTGCGGAACACCGGTCACGCTGACCGCCACGCCGAACGAGCTCTATTTCTTGGAGAGCTGGGAGCCGAGTGGCCCGCGGATCGTGCTGAACACGGACATGACGGTGACCGCGGTCTTCGGCGATATCTGCGAGGTCATGCCGGAGGTTTGTCCCCTGAAGGATGAGGACGGGGAGGGCGGTAGCAACAAGCAGCCGGCCCCGCCGTAACCTTCTCGCTGAAGCGGTTGTCCGCTGCCAGGTGAGGCTGATGCAGACACCCCGGCGTGTCGACTGCGGATGGCCTCCTGCGCGCTCCGCCCACCACCTTCCGCAGGAAGTGTCCAACCGGCGCGGCCGCCCGCTGTCAACAGCGATCGGATAGTGGTCCAGGTCAGCGCCCGGATGTCGATCCACTCCGGCGCCACGATCCCTGCTGACGTTCTTGGTGCTGAGTTCTTCATGGATCAGGTCAGGTCTGTGTTCTGTGCCGCGTGCGGTAGGACGCACCGCGCGTGGTCAGGATCTGGGCGTGGTGCCCGAGCCGGTCGAGCAGCGCCGTGGTCAGTTTCTCGTCGCCGAAGACCTGCACCCACTCGCTGAAGGCGAGGTTGGTGGTGACGATCGTCGAGCACCGCTCGTAGCGGTCGGCGAGCAGGTTGAAGAGCAGTTCGCCGCCGGTGCGCTCGAAGGGCACGAAGCCGAGCTCGTCGACGATCAGCAGCGCGACGCGCAGGTAGCGCTGATGCAACCTGGAGAGCGTGAGCTCGTCGCGCGCCTCGACCAGCTCGCGCACGAGGTCGGCGGCGCGCACGAAGGCGACACGGTGGCGGCGGCGGGCGGCCTCGACGCCGAGCGCGATCGCGAGGTGCGTCTTGCCGGTGCCGATCGGCCCGGCGATCACGACGTCCTCTGAGCGCTCGATGTACTCGCAGGTCGCGAGCTGGGCGAGCTGGGGGCGCTCGACGCCCCGAAGCGCCTCCCAGTCGAGCTGCCCGAAGGTCTTCATGTCGGGGAAGCGGGCCTGGCGCAGCAGGCGCGCCACGGCGCCGTCGCGGCGGGCCAGCACCTCAGCCTCGAGCAGCTGCAGCAGGAACTCCTCGTAGTCCCAGCCGTCCTGCGTCGCCTCGCGCACGAGCTCGGCGTAGTGGCGGCGCAGCGTGGGCAGCCTGAGCTCCCGGCAGTGCGCCTCGAGCACGGCCGCGCGCGCCGCCTCGCCGTGCTCGTCCACGGTGCGCAGCAGCCGCGCCAGCGCCCGAGTGGCCTCGTGGCCGCCGCGCTCGCCCTCCAGCAGCGCCCAGAGCCGCCCGAAGGGCTCACCCAACTCCGCGAGCAGCTCCGGCGCGACCTGCCGCAGCGCCTGCGGCTTGCGCGCCAGCTCGGCGAGGTAGTGCCGGTAGTCGACACGGCGCTCGCCGAAGCGCTGCCTCGGGTGCACGACGTCCTCGCCGCGGCAGCGCAGCGTCAGCTCCTCCACGCCGAGCAGCGCCGTCGCGCGCAGGCCCGCCCAGCGGCTCGGCGCCGAGTACCAGGCGCCCTCGACGCGCACCAGCGCGCTGCGGCTCACCGAGACCGGCTGCACGCGCCGCGCCTCGAACGCGACAGCGGGCTCGGGGCGCAGCAGCGGGCGCTCCTCGGCGATACGCTCCCACACCCGCTCAGGCGCCAGGCGGTCGACCTCGCCCTGCAGCCACGCCGAGAGCGCGGCCAGCGAGTCGCCGCGCGGCACCGGCGTGAGGTGCTGCAGCCGGACCGCGTTCCCGCGCCCCTCGACTCCGCCCTTGTCGTGGCCCTCGCCGGGCCGCGCGAAGCTGGGCTTGTAGAGGTAGTGGCTCGCCAGCGCCGTGAAGCGCTCGGTGAGCCGGCGCCTGGGGAACTGCACGCGCTGCACCGCCGCTGCGAGGTTGTCGTAGACGATGCGCGCGGGCACCCCGCCGAAGTGGGCGAAGGCCCGCACGTGGCCGTCGAGGAAGGCGAGCTGGTCCTGGCGCTCGTAGAGCCGGACGAAGTCGCGGCCCGAGTACATCAGCCGCATCAGGAACTTCCAGGCCTTGCGGCGCTCGCCGCCGACCTCGACGCTGACCTCGAAGAAGTCGACCTGCGCCTCCTCGCCCGGGCGGTGCACCAGCGGCACGTAGACCTCGGCGCGGCGGCGCCGCCACTCGCGCAGGTAGTCGCGCACCAGCGTCTCCCCGACCTGGTAGCCCTCCTCGCGCAGCTGGCGGTGCAGCCTCGTCGCCGTCAGTCGCTGCTTGGGCGTCGTGCGGCCCGACCACTCCTCCAGCAACTCGTCGAGGCGCGGCTGCACCCGTTCGAGGACCGGCTTGCGGCGCGGCTCGCGCTCGACCCGCAGTGGCTCGGCCAGCGTCAGGTAGCGCCGCACGGTGTTGCGGCTGATCCCCAGCTCCCGGGCGACCTGCCGGCGGCTCAGGCCTTCGACCAGCACCTTGTGCCGCAGCACGTGCACGTCTTGCACTCGCAGCATCCCCTCCCCCAGCCTCCGCGGCCCCCGCCGCCGGAGATGCTGGGACAACGCCCCGAGTGGATCACCATCCGAGCGCTGTTTGGATCACTATCCGAGCGCTGACTTCACCCGCGGGATGACCGACTTCGGCCGCATGGACACGGAGGAGATAGCAGCCGCCAGGCGGAGCTCGCTTCAAGGCTGAGCGTCGGCCGGAGTGGCGACATGCGTCCGTGAAGTCCAGATCGCGCCCGCGAGGGAGCATGAGTTGACACTCCCACTGGCCTCGTACCGGCGGGACCGCTTCGACAGCCGAGACGAGCTGTGCGGCGAGGGCGGTCGCCTGAGGCCCTCGCGCGGGCGCACGCGGATGCTGCAACTGCGCATGGCCCGTGCACTGACCTGCGGGCTGTCGCAAAGCCGAGGGGCATGAGCCGCCGCCCGGCCTTCAGTGCTTCGCCCCGAGGGCGATCGCCGCTCAGTCGCAGCGGGGTAGGGCGAGCTCCTTGAAGTCCACCGCGTCCTGCAATCCCCTCGGGACACAGCCGCTCAGCTTGTTGCCCGAGAGGCGCAGAAAGCCGAGCTTGCTGAGCCCTCCCAACTCGGGCGGGATTGACCCGCTCAACTCGTTGTACGAGAGGGCGAGCCACGACAGGTTCGTGAGTTGACCCAGTTCAGGTGGAATTGGCCCACTCAACTCGTTGTACGAGAGGTCGAGCCACGACAGGTTCGTGAGTTGACCCAGTTCAGGTGGAATTGGCCCACTCAGCTTGTTGTGCGAGAGGTACAGCGTCTGAAGGTCGGTGAGACCGCTTATCTGAGACGGGATTGGCCCACTCAGTTCGTTCGGCGTCAGGCTCAGTTTTCTCAGGCTCGCGAGGCCACCCAGTTCGGGCGGGATGTGCCCGCTCAGCCCGTTCGCTCCGAGCTCCAGCTCCCTCAGGCTCGCGAGCATGCCCAGCTCGGGCGGGATCGGCCCGCTCAATTGACAGCCGGAGAGTTCCAGCTTCTCCAGGTGGACCAGGTTCCCCAACTCCTCTGGGATCGGTCCGCTCAGCCTGTGATCCGTCAGGACCAGCTGCTTCAGGCGCGTGAGCATGCCAAGCTCGGGCGGGATCGGCCCACTCAAGTCGCTCACCGAGAACGACGTGGGTGGACGATTATGCCCCAAGAACAGCCGCTCAAGGTGGGTCAAGTCGCCCAACTCGGACGGGATCGACCCGCTCAGACCAACCCCAAGCACCAACTCCGTTACGCGGCCGCTGTCGTTGGTCGTGACCCCGTACCACGAGCCGAGTGGTGCATCGGTCAACCAGTTCGTGCTCTCATACCAGTCTTCACCGCCCATGGTGTGGTAGAGCGCGACCAGAACGGCGCGGTCCGAGGCTACCTCCGCGGACTCTTCCCGGAGCGCCGAGGTGGGAGTGGCGGTCGGAGTCGGGGTCGCGGTTGCGGTCGCCGCCGCCTCGCCTGCCTTCTCCCTGCCGCCCGTGCAGGCAACGAGGGCCGATACGGCGAGCAGCAGCGCCGCCAGTAAGGCCGTTAGTCGTGCATTCATGGTGCCCTCGATCCTGTGTCACGCCACGCCGGGCGTCGATGCCAAGTCAATCCCCCAGGCCTCGGGCGCTCGGGCCGGCCACGGCACCCGGACTGCCTCGAGTGCGGCAGCCCTCACCGGGCAGTACGCTGACGGCTCACGGTTGGTTCCCTTTCGGGGTCGCGGCACGCTCAGGCCAGTGCACCGCTGGCGGGACGGGGCGAGCGTACGGAGACGCCGCAGGGCGTGGATGGTCACGGTCGGGGATTCGGACCCGCGGGCCGCACGGTTCCCGTTCAACGCCCTGTGTCGCCGGGATCTGCTGCTGCATGGTCGGTCTCCCCAGGCGCCACGACAGTGTTCTCCTCGGTCACGGCGGGCAAGCCGGCCTGCTGGCCCATGACGAGAAGCCAGACCTCGCGGTGGTCCCCCCACCAGCGCGCGAGTTCGCGGACGGACGCGCACCCCGTGATCCCCCTGAGCGCCTGGACGTGGCTGCGCAGGCCGCTGAGCGATATCCCGAGCCGCAGCGCGGCCGCCCTCCCGCTGTAGCCATCCGTCAGCTCGCGGAGGATCCGGGCGCGCCTGGCCGTGATGCGGAGCAACCGCTCCCGGTCAAGTTCTTCGGGCTGAGCGCGTGACTCGACCACCTGCGTCCTACCTGCGGCTCGGCTTGAACCGTGGAGCGGTCGAGGGGCTCTGCACCGCTCTCGCGAGCAGCCTCCGAGCACCGGACCCAGCCGCGGCCGCTCGCACATCAGTTGCCGGTAGTCGCGGGGGCGCCTCCTCCGTTGAGGTGACCGCCCGCCCGCGGGGAGACAGCAGCGTCATGTAGCGCCTCGCAATTGCCGATTCAACCCGCTACCCGCACATTCCCATGACCGCTGCCGGCGACTCGAGTGGCACACATGGCCGGAGGTCCAGCCGTGGCGGCGGCTGGCAGCGCTGCCTTCGGTCCCGTTGCTCCGCGTCGAATATGGCCCCGCTGCCAAACGGCGTGTGCTCGCTACGTTAGCAGGAGTCGTGTGAGCTAAACGTCAGATGTGGTGTGCAACCGCCCAGGTCCCGTAAGTTCTGTATTAAGTTTGGCTAATTGCTCCGCCCATGCACCGGATCGCCGGCCGTCGAGCCAACGGCCGCTCTCACGCGGCGCGCCAGGCGCGAGTGAGCGAGTCCGGCGCGAGGCGATGTCCCTCGATCGGAGGGTGTGCTCCCTGCGGGAGCACGGGCCCGGTCGGCCCGGCGTCACTCTTCCGCGTGATGCGTGCCCGAGGGCTACGGCGGCACCGGCTGCTGGCCGTCGCCGTCGGAGTCCTCGTCGCGGAGGGTGCAGATCTCGATCATGACTTCGCACACGGATCGGATGTATCCGGTCACGGTGGTGTCCCCGGTGATGTCGAATGAGAGCGTATCGCCCGAGTGCGTGGTCGTAACGCCGCCCACGGTCTTCTTCCAGTGGTCGAGGAAGGTAAGGTCGTCAAGGGTCGCCGTGACCGTGACCGTGGTGCCGTGCGTGTACGTCCCGGATGTCGGGCTCACACTCCCCCCACAGTCCCAACCCCCGCAGTCGTTCAACTCCTCGATCGAGGCGCTGAGGCTGTACCTGGGGAGTGCCTCGAAGCTGACGCTCGCCGTCTTGTTCGCGTCCATGGTGAGCTGGCAGGTAAGCCCCTTACCACCACAGTCCCCGCCCCACGAGGCGACCCGGTAGCCGTCGTCGGGCGTCGCCGTGACGGTGACGGGCGTGCCGCGCGTGTACACGTGATCGCCCGGACTCGGGTAGATCGTGCCGTTCGCGCCCGCAGACGTGGTGAGGGTTTCGTCGTCGTCGTTCACGGTGACCGTGGCTGAGGACGGACTGCCGATCGTGTAGGTGCTGCCATCACCCGTGACGCTGGCCGTGACGCTCCCGTCCGGCTCGTCCACGCCGTCGCTGGCGGTGTCGACTGTGAACATTCCGCCCATGTTGCCGGCCCCGATGGTCTGCGGGGTGCCTGAGATGAAGCCCCGGACTCCGTGACGCTCCACGTCACCGCGAGGGGCACCGCCGTGCTGCCGCTGCGGATGACGCGGAAGGTAATCGTGGCGCCTTCGGTGACCGAGGCCGACTGGAATGACGACAGCGTCATCGTCACGACGGGCAGCGGAGTCGGCGGGATCGCCTCGAACGTGACGCTCGCCGTCTTGTTGGCGTCCATGTCCACGGTGCAGGTTGTCCCGTCGCCACTGCAGTCGCCGCCCCATGAGTCGACCTGGTAGCCGTCGTCGAGGTCCGCGGTGACCGTCACCGCCGTCCCCGCCACGAACGTCCCGGAACACGACACCGGTCCCGAGTCCGTGGCGCAGCTCACGCTCCCACCCGCGCCCGCCGTCGCCGCCAGCGCGTATGTCGTGGGCGTCGGGGTTGGCGGCGTGGTGGTGGCCATAGGGGTGTCGTTGACCTCGTCGCTCGCGTCGCTCGGGCCCACGGGGTCGAGCGCGCGGATCTTGACGTAGTACGTCGTGCCGTTCGTCAGGCCGGAGATCGTGTGCATGGTCGTCGCGGCCGTGGCGCCGCTGATCGTTTGCCACGAGGCGGAAGTGCAGGCGGCGGCGGAGGTGATGTTCGTGCAGTACTCGTAGCCGTTGATGCTCGAGTCGCTCGGGTCCGTCCATTCGAGATCGATGCTATCGTCGCCCTCCGTCGCCGTTAGGCCCGTGGGACGGTCCGGCTCCATGGATGGGGGAGGGGTGATGGTGGCTATGGGCATGGCGCTGACCGCGTCGCTCGCCCCGCTCGGGCCCACGGAGTTCAGCGCGCGAATCCGAAGCGCGATTGGTTGGCTCAGCGAATCTCACGATGCGTGGGATGAGCTACGACGCGGTCGGGAATCTCGAGATACTCTGCGAGCCCGGCCCCTCGTTCGACTCACTCGCGTTCGAACGAGCACTGCTTGCCCGACCTTACGAGGTGGGTGGGAGGGAGTTCGAGCAATGGGCCGCCATCCGGCAGTTGTCGCACTCGCGTACAGTCTCTCCGTATCCGACCGTGGCGCTCGGTGACTGGGCCTTCGCGCTGCCCTGGTTCGAGCACTCGGAACTCACTTCCCGGTTCTTCGACGTCGCCTACCGCGACGGATGGGTGAGCCCCGACTTCGATTGGCCCGCCTGGGAGGAGACGCCGGAGGCGCGGCGCCTTTGGGACGACCGAGGGGCGATCGAGCAGGCGACCGCGCTCGACCTCGTGCGCCTCCTCACTGTGGTGATCCGCTCCGAGCGCTTCGGCGAAGGGGCTGTAGCGGATGCGATCGAGTCCGGACTCGTGACGGCCGTGCTGCGGCGGATCGAGCAGCTTCGCACTCAGGACCGCTGACCGAGCGGGTACTTGTAGCGCTTGTCGCGGCGGCCCGAGGCGAGCAGGACGAAGCCCTCAGAGTCGACGGTGTACGCCTGGCCCTTATGCACGACCTCGTGCGGACCGACTCCCGACGCTGCCGGCTGGGCGTAGCCGCTCACCGATTCGATCTTCACGAAGCGGCCCCGCCGCGAGGTCTTCCCGTGCGCCGTACAGCGCGTCGGCTTCTTGAGCCGGGCCGGCCTCCTGAGCTCGATCCAGACCGGCTCGTCATGGGGCCTCATCCACTCGGGCCAACCGGCGGTGCTGATGCCCGGAGAGGGCGGTTCGGGTGATGCGAGCACGTAGTGGGGCGTCGCCAGGTGAACCCCGGGCCGCCCTTCGCCGAAGATCCGGCTAAGCCGCCCGGCCTTCGACTTGAGCTGCCTGTTCGCCCAGTTCGTCTCGACCTTCGCTTCAACCAGGGCGACGTGCGTCGTCGAGTCCCCCTCGAACGCGACGATCAGGTCCGCGTCTTCCTGGTTCCCGGAGACGAGTCCGTCGTTGCGGATACGCTCCGGCGGCGAGGGATTGGCTGCCAGGTAGAGCGCCATCTGCAGCCAGTCGAGGTGGTAGTCCATCGCGACGAACGCGTCCTCGGGGATCGCAACACCGATGGCTTCGCCGAGCCGCTCGCGGAAGTCGTCGCCGAGGGTGTCGCCGCCGAGGGCCTCGCGCAGCAGGAATGAAGCGCTCCTTCCTGTTGAACGATCGGAGGTCGAGTCGCCGTTGCTGGCTTGCGACTGCCCCGGATGTCTCGGTCAACGCCTGCCGCGCCAGCTCGACAGACTCGGCGAAGGGGGTGGCCGAGCGTTGCAGCCCCTCTCCGACGGAGCGCAGCTCCGTCGTAAGACCGGTGGCGGCGACGGCGAAGCCTGCCAGCGTCGACTGCGGGTCTTCGGCCCGGTGGGCCGCGCCCGCTGCTTCGGCGCGGGCCAGCACAGCGGCGAAGCTCCGCGCCTCTCGCTCCCTCCGCCGCTCGGTACGCCCGCTCAAGATGCCGAGGAGGGAGTTGACGACGACGAGCAGGACGAGGACGACCGCGACCTGCAGGGCGGCATGAGTCAGCGGCCCGCCCAAGAGCCAGTGCGATGAGCCGGTCTCTACCCAAAAGTCGAAGAAGTTCTGCTCCGGGCCGGGCGTGTAAGCGTCGACGGCGGCCTGGAGCTTGAGCCAGGTCCACAGCACGGGCATGAAGATGAGGACGTTGCGGAAGAACTCGAGGAAGCCTTCCAGCCTGCGTCGGACCAGCGCCGCACCGACCATCTCAGGGGCGATGGCCGCAGGCGCCACACTGAGCACGGCCGGCAACTCGCCCCGCTCGACGCCCCTGACGCGCTCCGCGTATTCGCGCACGGCGTCGGCCAGGCCCTCCTCGCCCCTGCCCTTCAACCGCCGCGCGTAGCCCCGGAGATCCCGGGCGACCCCGCCCGGCGTCTGCGATAGCGCGTCAACTTGTGCGTCCTCGTCCGTCGGCGGCTCATCGTCGGACGCCCCATCGTCCTCCGCGTCGTCGTCGACTGCCGGGAACTCATCCGGCTCACCCGCACCTGGAGCGTCTGCCGTGTCCGTTCCGTCGTCCTCGTCGTTCGACGCCTCGTCTGCATCGTTTGACGCGTTCGCAGCGGTCAGGGCTTCCGCCGCCTCGGCACCCGTGGCGGCAACGCGCTCGCGGCGCTCGGCGTACTCCTCCGGCGAGATCAGGCCCTCGTCGGCGAGTTCCGCCAGCTCCTGCAGGCGGGCTTCGAGTTCAGCGTCGTCGTGCCTGTCATTCGACATGGCGTCCTCCTGTGCCGGCGGCGGCGCTGCCGCGGATGAGGCGGCCCCTTCCCTCTCGACGCGATAAGTCCCGCGCTCTCCGTCCTCGATCGAGCCGCCTTCGTGCCTGCTCGCCGGCCGCGGCGACCGGGGCGCGGCCTCCCGGGCCCCGTTTGGCGGGAGCTCGGCTTCTTCGTCACGGCGCTCGAGGTCTGTCTCTTCGTGATCTGCTCGTCCCGCTTCGTCCAGGGCGGCCTGCTTCTCAGCTTCGCGACGCGCCTGGTGCTCCTCCTGATCGCGGCGGGAGCGCTCCTCAGCCTCGCGACGGTCGCGCTCCTGCCGCTCGCGCTGCGCCCGCCGTGCCTCCTCGCGGCGGCGAGCAACCTCGGCTGCTCGGTCGAGGCGTTCTTGCTCCTCGGCCTCGCGGGAGGCGGCTCGCTCCTCTTCCTCGCGGGCCAGACGCGCCTCACCCTCCTGGCGGGCGCGGTCGAAGGCGTCGGGCCAGTCCTCCGTCTCGCGGCGCTCCCGTTCGGCGTTACGCCGCGCCCGCTCGGTGTCGCGCTCCGCAGCCTCGCGCCCGGCGATCCTCGCGCGACGCTCGGCGTCCGACTCCAACTCGTGGAGTTCGAGGCCACGCCGAGCGCGGATCAACTCGGGCAAGATCCGCCACTCATCGGGGGAGCGCCGACGCTGCAGAGCGCGAAGCCATCGACGAGGCTCTGGCGTGCCTGGACGGGCCGATGCCATGGGTTGCGGTCGAGGACTTCGGCACGACCGGCCTTGCCGGCGACATTGAGGCGAATCACCCGAAGGAGCCAGGTAACGACTTCTGGGGCTTCTTCCGAAGCATCGGTATCTCACCCAAGGGTGAGGATGCGGGCGGTTCGTGGGGGCTGGGGAAGTGGGTCTTCCCTGACGCATCCAGGGTGAACGCGTACATCGGCGCAACTCAGCGTGTTGGCGAGGATCGCACGTTGCTCATGGGGATGGCGGTCCTGAGGACACACACTGTCGACGAGACCAAGCACCCGCCCTATGGCCAGTTCGCTGCGGAGACGGACACACGAGACGACGAGTGGCTGCCGCTTCCCATCGACTCCAGGGACGACCCCGACTTCGTTCTCCAGACGCTCTCTGATTTTCGGCTCGACAGACTGGACCATCCCGGCCTGTCGGTGATCGTGCCGTTCCCGAAGGAAGACCTCACGCCCGGCGCGATAGCGCGGGCCGTGATCACACAGTACTTCCTTCCGATCGTCCGGGGGGATCTCACGGTCGAGGTCCGAGCGCCGGGTGAACGGCAGCGGACCATCAGCGCCGAAACGATCGCTCGCGAGGTCGTCGACATCGAGATGCCTGCCACCGAGAACGCTCACGACGAGGAGTCACCCGACTCACTCGCGGGAGTGATCCGGCTAGCGCAATGGGCGGTTCAGCTTGATGACGAAGCGCACATCACGCTGCAAGTGCCCACAAGTGCTAACAACACCATTGAGTTGCTTGATCTCGAGGATTTGAGAGAACGCTACGAGCGCGGGGATCGGCTGGCGTTCGAGCTCGAGACCCGGGTTCGGCGCAGGGGATCCGCTGAGCGCACGGCGACTACCTTCCAGATGTATCTCGAGCGGGCGGACGGCCTGTCGAGCGGTCACGACTACTTCGTTCGGGGCCACCTCAGCATCCCGAGGATGGATCACATCACGCGCTACAGGGCGAGAGTGCTCGTGGTCGTAGACGGACATTCGGAGCTGGCGCATCTGCTCAGGGACTCGGAAGGACCGGCGCACGTCTCGTGGGATCCGCACGAGCAGCGTCTCAAGGACCACTGGGTCGGCGGGTACGGCCGCGTTCAGGAAGTCAGGCGAGCTGCCGTGCTCATGCTGCAACGCCTCGCCGAGCGACCCGACGAGCAGCAGTTCGACGCCCTCGCTGATCTGTTCCCTGCTGATCCAGCAGACATCCGCGGCCGCACGAAGAGCGGTCGCCGCGGAGGCGACCCGCCTCCACCTCCACCGCCACTGCCTCCCCCGCCGGCCTTGCATGCGAGCCGAACAGCGTCCGGCTTCTTTGTGACGACCCCACGAGGCTCCGAGATTGTGGGCTCAGAGTGGACGCTGCGATTCGCGTATGACGTCGTCCGAGGGAACGCGTTCAGCCTGTTCGATCAAGGCGCCCGACAAAGTGTCCCCGACTTCTCCATCGGATCGGGGCAGGTTGAGGTGCTTGCGCGCTCCGCGGAGATTGAGCGTACTGCGGACAACTCCATCCGGTTCCGAGTGCTTGCTGGCGACATCCGTCTCGACGTGACCGGCCTCGACGATCGCGATGTGATCATTGATCTGCAGCGGATCGAGTCATCCGACGACTCCCCAGATGGGGACGGTTCGCCGTGAGGAGTCGACTCAACCACACCGGGCGGAGGCGCATATCGCGGAACCACGCGCAGGTATCCGTGCGCGCTCCGGAGGGTGAAGACGCGCCAATCTTCGACGCAAGCCTCGACCTGTCGGGTTATGGCTTCCCGGATGACGCCCAGGTGCGGGTGGAGGCGTGGCGCAGTAACGCAGTGCAGCGCTGGGACTACGGCACTGCCGGCGCGCTCGACCCGCCCAGTGACGAAGAGCGGCAACTATCCGATGTCCCCGCATCGGCGCAATTCCGCGTGATCGTCGTGGCCGGCGACGGTTCTGGGCTGCTACTCGGACACGCGCCGAACATCCGGCCAGTCCTGCCTCGCAGGTCGCTCCTGCCCGTACGTGAGAGCGACGAGTTGGGCGACGAAGTGTGGCGCGTGGACTTCGGCGATGGGATGGACAGACCAGAGCTGCTCATCAACGCGTCCGTCGACGGGATCAGCGAGATCGTTCGCAGCGACGAGGCGTTCCGTTCGCTGGTGATGCCCGACGTGCTTCGCACGATTCTCGCCCACGTCGTGCTCGTCGAGCGACAAGACCCGGACGACGATGAAGGCCCGTGGGGAGGATGGTTCGAGATCGCCCAGGCGCTGCTCCCCGACGAGGAGCCCCCTCACCTGCAGCACCAAGGGACGACGGACGCCGACATCGCCGCGGCGAACCGGTGGGTCGACCGTGTGGTAGGTGCCTTCGCGGATGTCCGCCTGGACGCGGCCGACGCTTACAACAACGCGATTCACGGGCGCAGATCATGAACGATCACAACCGCGATGCGCTGTCGAGGCTCCGCGAGATACGTGACGTACTCGGGGAAGAGGGCGCCCCACGCCGTGTGAACCTCCGAAATTATGCAGAGCCGGGAACGCCCGAGTGGGGAGCTTTCGTTCAGGTTTCTGGCGTGCCGGGCTACAAGGTGCGTCGCGCGACCATACTGGCTCGGATCAACCAGGCCATCGACGCCCTTACCGCGCAACTGCTCGGCGGCGAGGCTCCGCCCGATCCGTCCCCGTCGCAGGAACTCAAGCGAATGGCCGAGACCGTGAGCGCCGGCCTGGGACAGCCGCGCCGGAGCGAACGCCAGCGGTTGCGCCGCCTGACCCCCGCCGGCATCGAGCGAGCACGTGAGTTCCTCGCGGGCCTGCGTGACGACCCGAGGGATCCCACCGAACCCCCGCCCGACCTGCTCTACGACGAGCGCTACGCAGCCCGGTTCGTCGGTGAGATCGAGGTCGAGCGCCGCGCGTTCCGCACACGCCGCGACGCCGCTGAGTACTTCGAGCCCCTGCTAAAGCCGATCGCGCATCTCGTGGCCGACCATGCCGGGGTGTGGTCCTGGCTGGGCATGTTCTACTTCGCGGAGACCGTGCGTCGCGACAACGGCATCGTTCAACTGTCCCCGCTCGACGAGACGTTCGTCGTCGATCGCCGCGATGTCGCCGCCCGGTCCTACCAACTCCGGTTCCGGCACTACCTCTGGGGATCGTGGCGCCTCTACGAACAACATGGCGAGAGCGCGGCGTTCCTTCTCGACAGGGAGCTGACGTGGTGGGGCGACATCGCGCAGCGGTCGTTCGGTGCGATACGCATCTTCAATTCGCTCGGGGTCGTCCCGCTAATCCTGCGCCTCTACACGCACGGTGCGCAGCAGAAGAGGGGCTTCAACTTCAGTCGGGGCGGTCTCCGCCACCTGGTCCGCGTGCTCGACCAGCTCGAGCGCACGTACGACGTGTACGGGATGGACCCCGACGCTCTCCTGAAGATCCTGCCCGAGGAGTTCCGGCAGTGGGACGGCGGTGCGGGCCCAGACCTCTAGACCCTCCGGTCAGAGCAAAGGTGCCGGTCGCGACCACAGGGTGGGACGACTCAAGGCTCCCGCGTCGACTACACCCGGGTCGCGCGCAAGTATCGTGCCACTCTCACTCGCTTGGAGGCTCGAGCGGTCGTCGTGGTCGTGTCGGCCTATCTCGACAGACCCACTACTCTCTCTACAGTGGGCCAGAGAGCCAAGTGCGGTTCTGCGAGTGGGTACCGGATCCGTCGGTCGAAAGGGAAAGTGGGCCTTCGAGCCTCGAAACTCGCCCCCGCCGGCCGATAGCCCTCATCGCGGAGCCCCTGCTGTTCGACGGCGAGGCGTTCGCCGCGCTCTCTCCCTCGCCGCGCGCTTACGCGCACCGCTCATGTTGAGGCGCCACTCGAGCATCCTCGCGCTTACGCCTAGACGTTCGCGAGCCTGACTCTCGGTGAATCGGCCCCGAGCGATCGCTAGGGCCATGTTCCCGGTCACCAGCAACTCACCACTGAGCCAAGCCGCTTCATCCTCTCGCGTGCCGTTCCACTCCCGGCATCCCGTAACGCTATCCAGCGCGGGGGTAGGCTCGTGCATCAGGAGCGCATGGCTGACTTCGTGGGCGATGTCGCTGTTCTGGCGCGCGGGGGGGTGTGAGTCGTTGTACACGATGATCCGCCGCGCACCGTCGAAGACGGTTAGGCCTGAGAACGCCTCTTGGGCTGCAGTCAGGAAGTACTCGGCGCCAGCGGACTCGGCCGCGAGTTCGCTGAGAGGTACGACCGGGATGTCCAGGTGCGCAGCGAGTGCGTGAGGATCAAGCCGATCGAACGGCGTGAGCCCGAGTTCGACCCGCACCTCCTCCGCGAGTGCGGCAGCCTGAGACTTGAAACCGTGCTGCAGCTTCACTCTTCCTCCAGGCGTCTGAGGTGCTGGTAGGTCACCTTGACCACCTCGTCCAAGGCCGCAGCGGCCTCGGGGGTGAGGTTCTTGTCCGCTCTGAGGTACGTTGAGATCATCGCTAGTGGCTCTGGGTTCCCCTGTTTCGCCTCAGAGCGGATGAAGTCGTCCGTGTTCAGGGCCGCCCAGGACGCGAGAGCTGCGAGCCCATCGACGTCTGGCCTCCTCCCCTGTGCCATCCGAGTGAGGGTGGATGCGCTCACCCCCGACTCGGCAGCGACCTGCTTCCAGGTGAGCGTCCGCGCCTGACGGGTCGCGTTGAGCGCCTCGAAGAAGGCAGCTCCGTCGAACCGCCCGAACTTCCCATCCATGCTTCCCTCCGCGAGTTGCGCATCTCGAACCGAGATGCTACCGTGCAATCACCAAGCGGCAACCGGCCGTCTGGATCGCAATTGGAGGTTACCTCATGACGAGCGAGCGAACCAGCAAGCCCCCGGACGACCGCAAGGGCGCGTTCCCCATATCCGTGAATCGCAAGCCGGTCGACGTCGAGGACCGACTGCCAACCGGTATCGAGATCAAGGAGGCGTCGATCGAGCAGGGCGTCGCCATCGAGCTGGACTTCCAATTGGCCAAGGTCGAGCCGGATGGCAAGCAGCAGATCGTCGGCGATGCTGACAAAGTCGACGTGCTGGAGTTCAAGACCTTCGTCGCTACGGCCGGCGACGACAACTCATAGCGGAGGCCGGCGACCGATGAAGGCGCAGGTTGAACAGGCTGTCAGGGAGCTTCGGACCTGCTTCCCCGACGCGGACGTCGTCGCCTGCGGCACTGACGACGGCGGCGCCATCGTGAAGATCGATCCCATCGAGCTTGGGCCCACCTATGCGCCAAGCGCAACGTGGGTCGCGTTCGCGATCGGCTTCCAGTACCCACGATCGGATGTCTACCCGTTGTTCGTCCGCCCCGACCTTGTCCGTGCGGACGGCCGACCCCATGGAAAGGGCATCGCGCGGGCCGAATTCAAAGGCGAGCCCGCCCTGCAACTGTCGAGGCGCAGCAACCGTCTCAACCCGGAGGTCGACACGGCGGCCCTCAAGGTTACGAAAGTGATCCAGTGGCTTCGCGATCTGTAGGGATCCCTCTCGGTCTGCGGCTTCCCCGCGCGATCGCGGATCAACTGGACGCTCACCTCTTCCCCGGCGACGACGACGAACATGGGGCTGTAATCGGGGCCGCTGTTGTTGAGACCGCCGCCCGGCGGCGACTCCTGGGGCGTCGCCTCTTTCTCGCGAGGGACGGCATCGACTATGTGCCCGGGGAGCGTGGGTACCGGATGCTCACCCCCGGTTTCGTCCGCGAGTCGGTCATGGCCTGTGCTGAGGAAGGCCTCGCATACCTCGCCGTCCACAACCATCCTGGTTCCGATCGAGCCGTCGGATTCTCAGGCACTGATACGGCATCGCACCAGCGTGGCTACCCGGCGCTGCTCGACATTCTCAATGGCCCGCCCGTCGGGGCACTGGTCTTCGGACGGCGCGCTGTCGCAGGCAGCATCTGGGTGACGCCTCGCGATCAGGACGTCCTCGAGCACGCGACCATTGTGGGTACGTCGCTGGAGCGGTTGTACGCCTCACCACGGAAGCCACGCAGTGCGGATCCCGCGTACGACCGCCAGGTAAGGCTGTTTGGAGATCGCGGTCAGGCGGTGCTTGCGGCTCAGAAGGTCGCCGTGATCGGAGCGGGTGGCGCGGGATCCCTCATCAACGAGTACCTTGCCCGACTCGGTGTCGGGCACGTCGTGGCGGTCGACTACGATCGACTCAGTCCAACGAACGTCCCCCGGGTCGTTGGGGCGAGGCGTGGTGATCTGGGACTGCGCCCGTGGTTCTTGGGACGGCTGCTGCGCCGACGAGCCTCGCTCAAGGTCACGATCACCGAGAGGGTCGCGAAGGAGGCCAACCGGTCCATTCGCTACGAGGCGATAGCCGGAGATGTGACCGAACCCGCTGTAGCTGAGCGCCTCTTGGACTGCGATGCAATCTTCCTCGCCGCCGACAGCATGCAGGCACGCCTCGTCGTCAACGCCATGTGCCATCAGTACCTGATTCCCACGTGGCAGGTCGGCGCTAAGGTCGTCAGCAATACGAGCGGGGCGCTCGAGGATGCGTTCTCCGTGGTTCGCCGGCTGGTGCCCGGCGAATCCTGCCTCTGGTGCAGCGAACTGATCGACTCGACCCGACTCGCGGAAGAGGCGGCCTCATCCGGGCAGCGAGAGGCCCAGCGGTACGTTGATGAAGTACCTGCCCCGAGCGTGATAACTCTAAACGCGGTGGCTGCAGCGCACGCGGTCGACCAGTATCTCTTCGCAACACTCGAACTTCAGGACGCCCCGGAAGCAGTCCATTGGTTGAAGTACCGCAACGTGGAGCCGAGTCCAGCGGTCGAGCTGCCACGTCGTGATCCAGACTGCCCCGATTGCCAAGGCGCGCTGGGAGCGGGCGCGCTGAAACCGCTGCCTCTCCGTGAAGCCTGATTCCCATAAGGAACGGCAGATGCGTTGTTCGGCCCCGTCGGACGATCTGCAGGTATCGCCTCGGTAGCGGTTAGCGGTCGTACTTCTGGCCCAGCCGATCGCTCATCCCGACAATCCCACGCGCAGCATCTCGCCGATGGTGTCAGCATGCGCCTTCGAAGTTCAGAGTCGTTGGCTTCTTCGTGCGACCGCACGATCGGCGAAGTCGCCTCTGGGGCGGTCATAGCGACTGCAAGGGCTCAGATCCCCAGCCGCGGGCCGAGTTCGCGGAGGCGGGCCCGGCGGAGGCGGTAGTCCGGGACGGCCTGGGCGACGGTGGCCCAGTACTCGGGGGTGTGGCCGCGGACGCGCAGGTGGGCCAGCTCGTGGGCGACGACGTAGTCGAGGAGTGCGGGCGGGGCCATGATGGCGCGCCAGTTGAAGCGGAGCGTGCCGTCGGGGGCGCAGCTGGCCCAGCGTTTGCGCTGGCCGCGGATCAGGACCTCCTTCGGCCTGACGCCGAGGAGGCTCCCGATGCGCTCGACGCGCGGCGGGAGCTTGAAAGCGGCGCGGTCGCGGTACCAGGACTCGAAGGCGGCGCGCACCTTCATGAGTCGCTCCCCGCCATCGAGGGCGCGCGGGACATCCACATCGAACTGCCAGTGGTGGAAGCGGATCTCCACCTCGTCATCGTTGGTCGGGTGAACGGTCATCAGTACGGAGCGCCCGAAGTAGGGGAGCGACTCGCCGCTGACGAAGCGGCGGGGCGGGAGCGCGGCGGCGGCCTCGCCGTCGTGGCGGATGATCCAGCCCGCGCGTCGGCGCACGGCCGCCTCGATGTCGCCGGCGGGTGTGTCCGCCGGTGCCGCGACGGTGACGAGGCCCGGCTCGTCGACCGTGATCTCGATCGTCTTGTGGCGCCTCGGGCTGCGAATGACCTGGTAGCGGATGCGGGCGTCGCCGAAGCGGACCTCGCCGCCCTCGCTCATGCGAGTCGCCGCCGCGCCACCTCGACGACCTGCCGCACCAGCTCGTCGAGCTCGGCCTCCTCGTAGCGGTTCGTGCGGCGAAGGAGCCGCTTGATGTCGCGGCGCATCTCGCGCTGGACGTCGAGGTTCTCCCACCAGTCGATGATCGAGCGATGCTCATCGAGGATGGCGTCGATGTCGCGCGCGGCCTCCTTCAGCGAGTCGTCGAACTCGACGTGGAACTCCGTTGGCTCCTCCGAAACCCGGCCCGGTACGCCGCCACCTGCACCGTTGGAGGCACCACCGGCGAGAAGGCCGTAGACGGCGAACGAAACGGGCGTCAGCCCCTGCTCCGACGCGATCGCTTCCTCGCGGCGGATCTCGCTCTGCAGCGCCGCCATCCGCCGGGAGCCTTCGGCGGCGTCGATCAACCTTGCGCGCAGCTCGCGGATGATGCGTTCGAGGGCTTCCGAGAGGCGCTCGTAGAACGCGGGGTTCTTGTCGACGTTCTCCTTGATTTGCGCACGGAGCGCGTGCTCCATGACCGAGGCGCGCGCTTCGTCGTGGGGGAGCCGCTCGATCTTCTGCTCGAAGTCGGCGTCGAGGATGGAGACGGGCGCCATCAGCGTGCGGACCTCCGCGTCGATGCGGGAGTCGAGCAGTTGCTTCACCTTGGCGCCCACCGCGGTCCAGTCGATGTCGGCGCGCTCACGCAGGAAGAGCGCCCGCGCGTACGAGCGGATCACCGTCAGGCGGCGCAGGCGGTCGAGGTAGTCGCGGGCGGCCTTGTCGGGCAGAAACCGATCCATCAGCTTCGAGAACTCGCGGTAGTCGCTATCGAAGTGCTCGTAGGCGTCCGCCTTGTAGTCGCCCTCCGTGTTTGCGTCGGCGTCGAAGTGGTGCACGCAGGCCCACGGGTCGTCGAGGTCGAGCCCGCGGAAGTGGGACTCGGCCCGGTCGGCCCACGCCTGGATGGTGGGGCCCGGGTCCTCGGGCAGCTCCTTCATGGCCTCCGCGACGTCGCCGTGGTCGAAGATCTCGAGGGCGCTCTCGAGCTCGCGCGAGACGCCGTGGTAGTCGACCACCAGGCCGTAGGTCTTCTCGGTCGTGACGCCGTTCTCGGTGCGGGAGAAGCGGCGGTTCACCCGCGCGATCGCTTGCAGCAGCGTGTGGTCTCGCATCGCGCGGTCGAGGTAGAGGACCTGCTCGACCGGCGCGTCGAAGCCGGTGATCAGCTTGTCGACGACAACGAGGATCTGCGCCTCGCCGTCCGGGTCCGTGAACTGTCCGACGATCTCGTCCTCGTTCAGGTCGCGGGCGACCTGGAACTCGCGACCGTCGTTGTTGGTGACAGTGATGACCGGATAGGCAGAGAGCCCGAAGGCGTTGAGGTGCTCGGCGTAGCGCAGGGCGGCCTCGCGGCTCGGCACGACGACCTGCGCCTTGAAACCGTTGGGCTGGATCTTCTTCTTGAAGTGGTCGGCGATGTCGAGCGCGATCGCCTCGATGCGCTTCGCGGCCTGCGCGATCCGCTCCCGGTTCGCGTAGCGCCGGCGAATCTCGGCGCGCGTCTCCTCCGGCTCGTCGCCGAACAGCGCGTCGAAGAGGCGGTCGAGGGTCTCCGGGCCCTCGACGTGCAGGTCCGGCAGGCGAGCCTCGTAGTGGATCGGCACGGTCGCGCCGTCCTCGACGGACTGCGGGATGGTGTAGGAGTCGATCAGTCCGCCGAAGACGCCGAGCGTGGTCCGCCGGAACCCCTTGTCGATTGGCGTGCCGGTGAAGCCGAGGAACGTCGCGTTGGGCAGCGCGGCCCGCATCTTCGAGGCGAGCAGGCCGTACTGCGTGCGGTGCGCCTCGTCGAGCATCACGACGACGTTGTCGGCGTTGTTGAGGGAGGTAAGGTCGCCCGCGGGTGCGCCCAGGACCTCCTCGAACTTCTGGATCGTCGTCATGACCGTCCGGCCGCTGCTCGTGCGCAGGAGCTCGCGCAGCTGCCGCGTGCTGTCGGCGCGCTCGGGCTCACCCGGGACGAAGGCGGCGCGGAAGGTGCTCGTGATCTGGCGATCAAGCTGCGTGCGGTCGGTGACGACGACGATCGTCGGGTTGCGCAGCGCCGGCGAGCGCCGCAGCTTCGTCGCGAGCCAGAGCATCGTCAGCGACTTGCCCGAGCCCTGGGTGTGCCAGACCACGCCGCCGCGCTCCTCGGGCGTGCGACCGCCGAGGATGCGCGTGACGCCGTTCGTGACGGCGCGGTACTGCTGGTAGCGCGGCAGCTTCTTCACGAGCCGCCCGCGCTCCGGCTGGAAGACGACGAAGTCGCGCAGGATGTCGAGCAGCACCGGAGGGTTGAGCAGGCCGCCGATGAGCCGCGCCTGGCCCTCGGGGGGCTCCCCGTACTGGCGCTCGAACTCCGCTTCCGTGAGCTGCTCGATCGACTTCCAGCCGACGTAGGCGTTCTCGGGAGCGCCGAGAGCGCCGAAGGCCGCGTCCGCTCCGCAGTGGGCGACGCACAGGAGGTTGGTGTCGAACAGCTCCGGCGCGCCGGCGCCGTGCCACTCCGGGCCCGCCTCCTGGTAGCGGTGCAGCTGCTTCACCGCCTTGGTCTTCCAGACCTCCATCAGCGTGGGCGACTTCGCCTCCATCACGACGAGAGGGATGCCGTTCACGAACAGCACGAGGTCCGGCTTGATGACTTTCTCGTCGTCCTCGGAGGCGGCGGCGCTGCCGCGCTCGTTGCCGCGGCGGACGCGGAACTGCGTCGTGACGAGGTACTCGTTGAGGCCGGCGCCGGGCTCGGGGTGGTCGAAGTCGAAGAAGCGGACCGTCGGCGTCTCCTGCCGGCCCTCGAGGTCGATGGTGAGCGGCATGCCGTAGGCGAGGTAGGTGTGGATCGCCTGGTTACGCGCGAGGCCGGTGGCGTCGACGTGCTGGAGGTTGAAGATGACGCGCTGCGCCTGGTCCTCGGTCATCCACTCGTTGAGTCGGAGCAGCGCCGCCGTCAGGCGGCCCTTGAGCAGCACCTCCCGCTCGCCCTCGCGCTCCTCCGCGAGCTCCTCGCGAGGCACGTACTCGTACCCGAGCCGCTCGAGGAGCTTGCGAGCGGGGTCCTCGGCGGAGTTGAGCTCGTTGAGTTTGGCGGGGGTGGTCATGGCTGAGGGGCGCGGATCAGTTCAAGGTCGGGGATGCCCGAGAAGTCGCCGTCGTGGGAGGCGAGGGGGCAACCCAGCATCAGCGCCGTTGCGGCGATCCAGGCGTCGGCGGTGGTGAGCCTGCGCCCGGCCTGCTCCCGCTCACTGCGCAGGCGGGCGGAGATCCGCACCATCTCCTCGTTCGGCCAGATGACCTCGAACCGCTCGATGTGGCTCTGGAGTTCAGCCCTGCGGCGATCGCCCCAGTTGTCCCTGATCGCCCCGAACCAAGCCTCCTCGACCGCCTGGAACGGGAGCACCGGCGTGAGCCCCACGATGGCGCGACGGTAGTAGTCGGCCTGCCCGCGATCGTGCATCAGGAACGAGCTCACCGTGCTGTCGAGGACGACCAGCCCGACGCTGGAGGTCATGAACTCCCGCGCCCTACGCGGATCGCATCGAGGAACGACTCGAACTCCTCATCCGACAGGTCGATCGTAGGGACCGTGTCCGGGTCGAAGAGCTTCGGCTTGGGGTCGTCGAGGAAGGCCTGGAGGTCGAACGGCTCCCGCCACGAGCGGGTCTCGCGCAGTTCCTCGACCCACACCTCGAGCCACCTGTCGCGGTCGTCGTCGATGCGGCCCGCGCCGCGGACCTCGACGTACTGCGTCTCCAGCCGGCGCATCTCGGTGTCGAGATCGGGGGCGAAGCGCAGCGGGATGTGGCCGGGGCGGCCGTACTCGTGCAGCTGGGCGGTGCGCTGCTCCGTGTCCACCCCCCGCAGGCGGCCGCCGACGGCGGCCTGCACGGCATCGTCGGCGGCGTCGCGCCGGCGGATCAGCACGCCGCCATCGTGCGGCGTGACCTCGACCTCAGCGCCGCAATCCAGGCCGAGGCGTTCGCGCAGCGGCTTGGGGATGGTGATGCGGCCTTGCCCGGAGATGCGCACGGCGTCAACCCTCCCTCGGACGGTGGGGGAGCGACGATCATATCACCGCCCGCTCCGCCGCCAGCGCCTCGCGCGGCACGTACGCGTAGCAGAGCCGATCGAGGAGTTCGCGCGGGGTTCCTTTGGTGAAGTTGAACTCGTTCAGCTTGGCGGGGGCGTCACTAGGACCGTCCCGATCACCTTCATGCGGCCGTCCAGCCACTGGACGCGAACGCGACCGGACCCGGTACGCTGACGCGGTGCCCGTACCTATGCCGCCCCAGGAGCTCACTCGTCGTCAGCTGCGGGGTCGTAGGAGGCGAACTTTCGCTTGGCATCTTCAAAACTCCGGTTGACTATGTGCATCTCCAAATACACAAGGCTCTGCAGGATTCTGGTAAGCCTCTCTCGCGTGTCTGCGGGAACCTCTAGCCGCTCGTTCAGTTCGTGCATTCCCAAGGCGGACATCTGTGCCGCTAACGCGCCTAGCTCGATCAGAAGATCTTGTGCTTCAGTGGTCGTCCTGTTGTGAGTCGCGGGATCCAAGAATCGCGAAATGCGTGTCCGAACACCTCTTGAGCCTCGGAGTATCTCGTCGAACCGTTGCTCTTCGAGAGTGTCAGTGATGTCCTGCTGTGGCTTCGGCGGACTCTGTTCCAGAGCCGCGTCGAAGTCACCCGTGGTATGCCAGTCCGTTCCGTCGAGATTCACGGGACAACCAGCATCCTTGAGCCGTTGTGCTAGCTCTTGCCGACGTTCGGTAGAGCCATCAAGCCGGATCGTGTGACGCCCGCCAATGTCGCTGAACGGACGCAGGGTGCCAAGTTCGACGAGCACCGTCCTCGCCTGATCGCGCGCCATCGCCATGCCTGCCTCGAACAGTACGTTGGGTCTCGCCTGTCCGGTCAATTCAGACTCATGGGCGGGGTCGCCTTCGCTCAGGAACGGCTCCTTGAGCCTGGCCTCGTCGTCGGGCGTAAAGAGAACCACAACCGCCTGAGCGGCGGTGAAAGCCTCGTCCAGTATCTCGCCGATGTATGGGCTTGACTTGCCTGTCGCGGCAACCGCCTCGGACCATTCCACTGGGCGGAGGTCGATGGCTCTCAGAAGCGCAAAGAGGGCATTGCGAGCCTGAAGATTGCGACCATGAACAACGAACACCTTCGCGGAATCGACTGAGCGGCGGGGTTGCTCAATTGAGCTTGCGGCCGGGCTGATCTCGGCCCCCGGAGGCCCGGTGATGAACTCGTCGGTCACGTCTGTGCCACGGTCCGCGATGAGCCACTCCGTCGACAGGATGGAACCGCTCTCGCGCCGAGACCGCTCGACGTCAGGGCGGAAACTTTCGGCGGGGTGCTCGGTCCTCGAAATCCGTATCCGTTCGATGTCATCCGCTGGGATCGATTTTCCAGCGATGGCTATTGGCCGCCCCAGACGGTAGGGCTGAAGGAATCGGCGTTCCAGTTCATCGGATGTGATGTCCAGCCTGATCTCGTCGGTAATCCGATACGAAGCCTGGGTAATCCGGACGTGGTAGTAGTAGGTCAAGATTCATCAGCCCCTAGCCCCGCCACCCGCACGCGCCCCGTCAACAGCGCATCCGCCGCCGACGCGTGCAACGAGTGTAGCCGCGCCCGCTCCTCGCGCGCCCGGTCGATCGCGCCGTCGACGCTATCGAGGGCGGCGGCGATGGCACGTTGCTCCTCGAGAGGTGGGAGAGGGATGCGGAGCGACGAGTACTCGGCCGCGTTGATGTTCGGCTGGGCGCCCACACGCAACATCGAGGTCACCCACCTCTGATAGAACTGCGAGCGTGTGCATCGCTCGAGGAACTCTGGTCTGGCTACCTCGGGCAGGGCCTGGAACTTGATCAGGTACCCCGCGTACACGCACGGGCCTTCCTCGCCGCGATAGAGGTACGTCCGACCAACGCTGCCACTCCGAGCGAACAGCAGGTCGCCAGCTTCGAGTTCGTAGCCCGCCGTAGCTGATGGTTCCGCAGACCGAGCATCGTCCTGACGCAGGCGGCCGTCGTCGGTGATGTCGGTGATCCGCACGTAGCGGGAGAGGGCAGGGTCGAAGGGGAGTGCGGGAGTGTTCGCTCCGTACTCGGGTCGGCGGCACACCTCCCCCAGCCGCACGACGTCCCAGGACGTCGGCACGGTCCCGAGACCGGGCACGTCCGCCCACTCCGAGTGCCGGCCGGGCAGGCCGCGGGTCAGCAGCTCGTGGAGCAGGGCGTCGCGGAGGCGCTCCGTGGCGGCGATGACCTCCTCGGTTCGCTCGATCGCCTCGTCGATGGAGTCGAGGACGGCGGCGATGGCGCGCTGCTCGGCGAGGGGCGGGAGGAGGATCGGCAGGGAACTGTACTCGGTTGCGTTGATGTTCGGCTGCGCTCCGACGCGCAACATCGAAGCTGTCCAGCGACGATAGCGAGACGTGCGCGTTGTGAGTTCTACGAAACGTGGCAGCGTGACGGCGGGGTTGGGCCGGAAGCGAATGAGGTAGCCAGCAAAGACGCAGGGGCCGTCGTCGGGCCGATACAGGTACGTTCTCCCCACGCTCCCGCTCCGGGCGAACAGAAGGTCGCCCGCGCAGAGCTCATAACCTCGGACCTTCTCGGGTTCTGCCGATCGCGGGTCGTCGCTTAGTAACCGACCATCGTCAGTAATGTCGGTGATCCGCACATACCGCGGCAGGTCGGGGTCGAATGGACGCGCCGGTGCGTTGGCACCGTAAGTGGGTGGGGCACAGACATCCCCGAGGCGCACGACCCGCCAGCCGTCGGGGACTGCGGCGGGCTCGCGTGTCATCCCGCCCGCGCCTCCTGCGGGGCTCGAACCTCGACATCCAGAGCCACGCCGCGTTGGTCGACCGCGAGAGCGTCAGAGCACCTTGAGCGACGCAACTTCACGAATACCCTCCCATCGCGCGCGGACGAACTCAAAGAAGCCGTCAACCGGCTCGGCGCTGCAGATCGACGCGAGCTGTCGACCGGAAGCCGTGAGGTACACGTCGCCTAGAGCGAGCTCCATCTTCGAAGAGGGCGGCAGCGTCAATTCAATCGAACTGCCGAAGTAGGACGCGATGAACGTCGGCGGCAGGCTAGTCCGTTTGACACCTTGTGGCTCCAGCGTCAGGAGCCCGAGGGCTTGCAGGTCCATCAGTGAGCGTAGGGTGATGCCCTCCGCACCGTAGATCTCGCGTGCGTCATCCGACTGGACATATACCAGCAGTTCAGTGTCTCCGCCGGCGATGCTCCAAGAGAAACCACAGGCCGCCCTGAAGAGGTCTGCCGCATGAGCATCCATGTCATGCAAAATGTTGATGGCCTTGCGTGAGAAACTCTCTGAGTTATTCGCCTCTCCGGGCGAGGACACGGGACCACAGCTCCTGCATCTCCTCGTCGGAGACGATGCGCGCCTTCTCGAAGAAGTTCGTGATCCAGTCAACCCCCATCTTCTCGGGCTCGGCGTCGTCCGTGAGGCGTGGGAGCGCCTTGCGGACGATGTTCTCCATGTTCAGTTGCTTGCCGGTCTCCTCCGCGGCGAATCGGTTCAGTGCCCGGAAGCGCAGGTCCGCTATCTCGATTTCGGATTCGGCACGAATCCGCTCCGCCTTGGCTTCGGCCTTGGCAACGCGCACGATCTGATACGGCTCTGCGATGCCACCCACGGCGTCGGAGATTCTCTCGATCAGGACTGTGGCAGGCTTCGTGAGCGTACCAACGTCGACCACCAAGTCTCCAGACACTATGCGGCCCCCTCTACCTGGCCTCTGGCGGCATACCCCAGCTCCGCGAGCAGCGCGTCCATCCGTGCCGCCGCCGCGTCGCGCGCCTTCTCCGCGTCACGCAGCTGCTTCAGGGCCTCGTCGACGCTCAGCACCTCGATCGGCTCGGTGGTGTCGACGTAGCGGCTGATGTTGAGGTTGAAGTCGTTGGCCGCGATCTCTTCGAGGTCGGCGACGTGGGCGAAGCGCTCGACCTCCTGGTACGCGCGGAACGCCTCGACGATCTTCGCGGCGTGCTCGTCGTCGAGCAGGTTCTGCGCCTTGCCGGCGCGGAAGTAGTCGGGCTGGTTCGCGTCGACGAACAGCACCTTGCCGCGCCGCTCCGGCGGCTTGTCCTTGTTGAGGATGCAGATCGCGACCGGGATGCTGGCGCCGTAGAAGAGGTTGGGCGCCAGTCCAATGATCGCCTCGAACAGGTCCGCCTCGACGATGCCCTTGCGGATCGTGCCCTCGGCGCCGCCGCGGAAGAGGATGCCGTGCGGCATTACCACGCCGACCATCCCGGTGGGGTTCGTGACGGCGATCATGTGCTGCAGGAAGGCGAGGTCGCCGCGGGTCTTTGGCGGGATCGCGCCGTAGCGGTCGAAGCGGTGATGTGGGTCGTTCGGCGCGAAGTCGCGCCCCCACTCCTTGAGGCTGAACGGCGGATTGGCGATCACCCGGTCGTAGGAGTACAGCCGGCCGCGTTCGTCCAGCAGCTGCGGCTCCGCGATCACGTCGCCGCCCTCGTAGCGGGCCGAGCGCAGCCCGTGCAGCAGCAGGTTCAGCTTGCCGATGGCGAGCGTGCCCAGGTTCCGCTCCTGCCCGTGCAGCACGAGGTTGCGCGTGTCCCCGTCCTGCTCGGCGACGTGCTGCGCGGCGTAGATCAGCATGCCGGCCGACCCGGCGGTCGGGTCGCAGATGCGCATGCCCTCGGCCGGCTCGAGCAGCTCGACGATCAGCCGCACGACGGAGCGCGGCGTGTAGAACTCGCCGCCCTTCTTGCCGGCGTCGTCGGCGAACTGGCGGATCAGGTACTCGTAGGCGTCGCCGAGGACGTTCACGGCGCCCTCGGCGTCGGCGGGCGTGAGGTTCGCGTCGCTCAGGTCGAGCTCGCCGAAGTGCCGTAGCAGGCTGTTGATGATGCGGTCGCGGTTGACCGGGTTGCCGAGCTTCGACTCGTCGTTCCAGTTGGTGTTGCGCAGCACGCCGTCCAGGCGAGGCGCGTTCGCCTCCTCGATCTCCGCGCTCGCACGGTTCACGACCTCGCCGAGGTTCATCGACTCGCTGACGATCTCGCCCCAGCGCGCCTCGGGCGGCACGAAGAACTCGTGCTCGTCGGGGTCGCGCTCGGCGACCTCGCGGGAGACGCCCTCGGCGACGGCGCGCTCGACTTCCTCGGCGAAGCGGTCGGAGAGCCGCTTCAGGAAGAGCATCGAGAAGATGTAGTTCTTGTAGTCGCTCGAGTCGATCTGCCCGCGCAGAATGTCCGCGGCGCCCCACAGCTTGGACTCGAGCTCCGTCGTGGTGAGCGGCATCGCTACTCGTCCCCTCTCGCCAGGATCTCGGCGATGATCTCATCCCGCAGCACATCATGCCGCACACGCACAGCCTCGAGGGCTGCTTTCCGTGACTCCTCGGCGTGGAAGATGAGGTCGGGGATGCGGCGCAGCTCGGCGGACGACGGCTCCGGCACCGGCACCTCACCAAGAGATCTCGCCGACAGCGTCGGCACGGACGTAGCGGTCAGCTTCGAGGTGATCTCGGCGCGGCCCTGTCTGGACGACAGGTAGTACCAGAGGAAGTGCGCGAGGCCGGAGCCCGGGTCGGGCGTGCGGACGACGAGCAGCGTCACCGACGCAACGGTTCGGATTACGCCCGGTGGGACGAGTGCGACCTTGACCGTGTGCGATCGGGCCGTGACGAGAATGTCGTACGGATGTAGGAGGTGCGCGACGGACCGGATGGTCTCCCGGACCCCGATGGTTCGGAGATCCTCGAGCGCCAGGCGGTCCTCGACAATGTCGGCGCTCTCCACCATCTGGAGGGCCCAGTTGCCCGGCCGAGCGCCCACGCCGTGACCGGCCAGCGCCATCCCTTGTCGGATGTCTGCGAGTTCCGCTAGTTCCACGCTTCGGCATTCTAGCAGGCCAGATTTTGCATGCAAGGCGTTCATTGCGTATAGGCTAGCAACACGCGCATCTCATGTGCTATAGTGAATGGGGAACGGCCCGGTACCCGTTTTGCGAACGCTGGTCCCGGGCATCGGAGTGGCCAGGCTCACGCCCGGCCGAGAGAGCGCGATCGGCGGAGTGGCAGAGGGAAGTCAGACCGCCGGGAGCGATGGAGGGAGTGCTCCCACTACGGCACATCCGCACAAAGCTGGGGCGGTTGCGATGGTAGTGCGTGCACCGGAAGTCGGCCTGACGCGGGCCGACAGTCGCGAAAGGAGAAACGCGAGGCTATGACGGGGAACTCGCCGGGACGGAGCATCTCTTCTGTTTCTACCCGCCCCGGCGCCCGGCGAGAGGAGACGACCCAGCCCGAAAAAGTGGCAGCCCGGCGCGCTAACACCGGGCTACCCGTAGTAGACAGGGAGGTAGTTCTCCATGTCCACCAAGAAGAAGATAGTCGTTCGAGATCGCGCGAGCGAGCGCGGGAGCGCGCGCCCGAACGTCGCGCCGGAGCAGCGGGCTGCCTAGGCCCGACGGCAACCAGCGACGACCGCGGCGCAGTGACATTGACCCTCAACTGGCACATTTCCTGGCCGAGTGGGCCGATGTCAGCCTCGCCATCCTCAAACGACGCGCGCTTGAGCAGCAAGCAGTTCCGACGCAGCCAGAGCTCACGCGCGAGAGCGACGAGCCCCGCCCTTTGGCGGCCTAGCGTCCAGGCGCACGCGCACGCCGAGGCGACTGGCGTGTGTGGCGCTGGGCGGAGCGAGTCAGGTAGCCGCATGGCTGAGCCGCGGCGGTTCCTCGTCATGGCGAGGAACCGCCGCGGCTCCCGGGAGGCCATGTAGTACATGAACAAGCCCGAGCCGATGGGTCACATATCGGGCCATCGGCCAAGAAGGGAGGTATCGGATATGAGTACGATTGACTCCGAGCGGACGATCGAGGAGGCGCGCACCCCTGAGGCTCCGCGAGAGTACACGCAGTCCGAACAGCTGCGGTTCGAAGTGGTGGGCGAAACCGACTCGAACCAAGCCGAATCGCCCCAGGACAACGGAGTGGCGCCGACGCAGCAGTCGCACTCTGCTCACGAGCGCCAGCCGCGGATCGCGCCGGGGAGTAGGGGGACCGCGGTCGGGTACATCCGGGTCTCAACTGAGGACCAGACTCAGGGATACTCCCTCGACGCCCAGCGGGCTGAGATCGAGCGCTTCTGCGAGCGGAACGGGTACAGCCTCGATCGTCTCTACGCCGATGATGGCGTCAGTGCCCATAGCGACCGTATCGAGAATCGGCCGCAATTGAGAGCCCTTCTCGATGATGCTGAGCTCAAGCGCTTCGATGTTGTCATCGTCCATACCGTCGACCGCTGGGCCCGCAACACCGGTGTCCAGAGCCAGGCGCTTCAGCGCTTGGGTACCGCAGGCGTCGGCTTCGTCAGCGTGACAGAGAACGTTGACTTTTCGACGCCTGGCGGACGCCTCCTCCTCACTGTGATTGGTGGCGTATCCGAGTTCTTCAGTGACCAACTGGGCGTGCATGTCGCGAAGGGGCAGCATCAGCGGGCTCGGGAGGGCCTCAACGTCGGGCCGGTGCCGTTCGGCTACACGGTCCTGGAGCCGGGAGGCGTCGCATCCATCGAACCTACCGAAGCCGACGCGGTGCGCACGGCCTTCGCGATGAGCGCAGCTCGGCGACCGAACGGCGAGATCGCTCGCTGGATCAACAGCCAGGGGCTCAACACTCGCAGCGGCCGCATGTTCACGCCTCACAGCGTGAGGGACCTGCTGAGGTGCAGGTTCTACGTCGGAGTGGTGACGTATCGGGGTGAGGAATTCCCCGGGAAGCACGAGGCGCTGGTCACGTCGGAGCTGTTCGAGCGTGTCCAAGTGCCTCGCCGGGTTCGGCGTGGCCAAGGGCGTCGATCGGTCGGAATGCCCCGCGGCTTGCTCAGCGGGAGGCTCCTCTGTGTCCGTTGCAGGAATCGCCTGCAGTCCGACCGCAACCGAGTGGGGAATCCCATGTACCGGGAGCGTCACGGCTGGGAGTGTGAAACGAACGGTCGAGCCTTCGTCTCGTCGTCTATCGACGGTCAGATTGCCGACGTTCTCCGGTCGCTCGAACTCCGGGAAGACTGGAGGGAGCACATCGCCCAACTCACGGCAAAGGAGGCGGGCCCATCACTCGATGAGCTGCGGGATCGCCGTCGGCGGTTGGTTCGTGGGTACGCCGACGGGGCTTTCGACGAAGACGAGTATGAGGCGCGGCTGAGGGCGATCGACGATCAACTCCGCCTCGCGCAGAACACAACCCAGGTCGAGATTGACGATGTGGCGGAGCTCCTCGGCGACCTCTCCGCAATGTGGGAACGAGCGACGTCGGACGAGCGGCGGCGACTCATCGAGTCGCTCATCGAGTTCGCCTACGTCGATGCCGAATCCAAGCGCATCGTCGCTATCCAGCCTGTGCCCGCTTTCAGGACCTTACTCGAGGTTGCGATCACCAGGACCGCCGATTGCTCGGCGGTCCTGGTCGAGCTCCAAGTAATCGGAAGTCCCGAGAGTTCGGAGTTGGTGGAGACGGGGGAGAATCGAACTCCCCGTCCAGCGAGCGTCCGTCACGAATCTGCTACGGGCGTAGTCGGTGAGAAGATCTCACCGGCCTGCCTTCACCGACGAGGGGTGGGCCGGCCAGCCCCAGTGATCTTGGCCGCGAGACCTGTGGCGCGCCTTCGCGGGTGCAGCCCGGCGTTACGTCGCCGCCTCCCGGTCTGCCGGGCTGAGCCCGGGGGCGACGTCACCGCCTGGTTAGGCGGCGAGGGCGAGTTCTCGTTCGCCAGTTACGGTTTGCCACCTGTTTAACGAGGGTGGTGGCGCCTCGGCCCGCAATCCGTGTCCGTAGACTCCTGTCGACTCCTATCGTCCCCACGTTGCTGTCGCGCCGCCCGGCGTCCGGCCTTGCCTCCGCTGCCGAGGGCTCAGCGCATGTCCCTGCGCAGCGCCCGCTGCATCGTCCGCTCGGCCTCGCGCGCCGCGATCGCCTGCCGCTTGTCGTAGCGGCGACGGCCGCGACCGAGCCCGATCTCGACCTTGGCCAATCCGCGGGTCAGGTAGAGCCGCAGCGGGACCAGCGTCGTGCCGGGCTGCTCGCGCAGCGCACGCTCCAGCCGGTTCAGCTCGCCGCGATGCAGCAGCAGCTTGCGCGGACGCGTTGGCTCGTGGTTCTCCCGGGCCGCGGCGTACGGAGCGATATGTACATTGTAGAGCCACAACTCGCCGTCCCGGAAGCGCCCGAAGCCCTCGGCGATGTTCGCCTGGCCGGCGCGGATCGATTTGATCTCGGAGCCCGTGAGCACGAGGCCGGCCTCGAGGTGCTGTGTGATCGCGTAGTCGTAGCGGGCACGGCGATTGGTCGCGACGGCGCCCCCGTCGCGTGCCTTCCGTTGCCCGCGTGATCGCTTCGCCATGGCGCTGCTCTCCCGGCGTCGCCGCACCCCGCGGGCGTTGCGCCGGGTCGGGGAGGGGCGAGGTTGAGGTTACATAAGCCTACGAGCTGGCTGAGTTCTGCGACTCGACCTGCGCGCGCAGTGCGTCGATCGCCCGGAACAGGGCAACGTCGCGCCGCTCCTCGATGTCCTCGATGGTCAGCTCGACCTCGATGTCGGGAATAACGCCGCGACCCTCGATGAGGTTGCGATCGGGGGTCAGCCAGCGGGCGATCGAGACGTAGACGGCGCCGCCGTTGCTGAGGTCGCGGGCGTGGCTGACGGTGCCCTTGCCGAAGGAGTTCGCCCCCACCACGATCGCGCGGCCGTTCTCCTGGAGCGCGGCCGCCAGCAGCTCGGAGCCGGAGGCAGAGAACTCGTCCTGCAGGATCGCGATCGGCAGGTCGCTGAACGTGCCGGGCTGAGCGTCGAAGACTTGCTCGTTCCCCTCGCGATCGACCTGCACGAGGATCGTGCCGCCGTCGAGGAACATGTCGGCCACCTGCGCGGTCTCCACCAGCAGGCCGCCGGGGTTGCTACGCACGTCGAGGACCAGCCCCTTGACGTCGCCGGCCGCCTCGATCGCCTGCCGCAACTCGGTGGGCGTGCGCGCGGTGAAGGTGCTGATGCGGATGTAGGCGAGGTCCGTGACCTCGTTGTCGTCGCTGTCCTTGAGCACGCCGCCCGGCGGCGCAGTGCCGACCGAGGCCACGAGGATCTCGTCGCGCGTGATCGGGATCAGCTCCTCGCTGCCGTCGCTGTGCCGCACCAGCAGCTCGACGGTGGTGCCGGTGCGGCCGCGGATGCGCAGCACGGCCTTCTCCACGCTCCAGCCCTCGGCCGACTCGCCGTCGACCTCGAGGATGACGTCGCCGGGCTGGATGCCGGCGCGCTCGGCGGGTGTGCCGGGCAGCGGGCGGACGATCACGACATAATTATCCTGCTGGGCGATCGTCGCGCCGATGCCCTGGAAGGCGCCCCGGAAGTCGCCCCGCGAGACGGCGAAGGTCCGCGGGTCGATATACGTCGAGTGGGGGTCGTTGAGGGCGGTGAAGATGCCGCCGATCGCGCCCTCGAACAGGTACTGGCGGTCGATGCGATCGGGCTCGACGAAGTCCTCCTGGAGGATGTCGATGATCTCCTCGAAGATCCCGGGGTGGATCGTGCCGCCGTCCTCGACGGCGGCGGTGTCGGGCGCTTCGGTGGGGTCCGCCACCGGCGTGGCGGTCACCTCGGCGACGGCAGCGGGGGCCGCGACCTCGTCACCGTCGTCGAAGACGATGACGGCGGCGAGGAACCCGGCGGCGATGAGGAGCACGCCGATCAGCGCCGAGAGCACGGCGACGAGGGCGTTACGCGCCGCGTTCGAGTTCATGCTGCGCTCCCCGTGCTGGCGTCGGCTTCGGCAGACATCAAGTCTACCACCGCGCTGTGTATCGCCGACTTAAACCGCGGTCCTCCACGCGCGGACCGGGCATGAGCGGAAGCCGGAAAGACCCAGCCATTCGGCGTCGACCGGATCGGCGAGGCGAGCCCGCGCTCCGTACCTAGAGGGCGGTTGGGACCCGCGCGCGGAGCGCGTCGATCGCGCGGTGCAGCGCGACATCACGCCGCTCCTCGAAGTCCGCGACGGTCAGCTCGACTTCGATGTCGGGCAGCACGCCGCGACCCTCGATGAGGTTGCGGGCGGGCGTGAGCCAGCGGGCTGTCGACACGTACAGGGCGCCGCCGTTACTGAGCTCGAACGGCTGACTGACCGTGCCCTTGCCGAAGGAGCGCGCGCCGACCACGATCGCGCGGCCGTTTTCCTGCAAGGCCGCCGCCAGCAGCTCGGAGCCGGAGGCGGAGAACTCGTCCTGCAGGACGACGAGCGGCAATTCCGTGAGGGTGCGCGGCCGCGCTCTGAAGACGTACTCGTTCCCCCCACGGTCGACCTGCACCAGGATCGTCCCACCCTCGAGGAACAGGTCTGCCGCCGCGACCGTCTCTGCCAGGAGGCCGCCCGGGTTACCACGCAGGTCGAGGATGAGGCCGCCGACGTCACCGGCCTGCTCGATCGCGCGGCGCAGTTCGGTCGGCGTGCGTGCCGTGAAGGTCTCGATGCGAATGTAGGCGAGGTCGACGACCTTGTTGGCGTCGCCGTCCCGGAATACTCCGCCGGGCGGGGAGGTGCCTACGGACGCCACGAGGACCTCGTCGCGGGTGACTGAGATCAGTTCTTCGCTACCGTCGCTGCGGCGGATCAGGAGTTCGACGCTGCTACCGATCTCTCCGCGGATGTGCAGCGCGGCTTCGTTCACGCTCCAGCCCGCTGTCGACTCTCCGTCAACCTCGAGGATGATGTCGCCGGGGCCGACACCGGCGTGCTCGGCCGGCGTGCCGGGCAGCGGCCGAACGATCACGACATAACCGTTCTGCTGCCCGATGGTGGCGCCGATGCCCTCGAACGCGCCCCGCAAGTCACTGCTCGCGACAGCGAAGGTCTCGGGGTCGAGGTACAGGGTGTGCGGATCGTCGAGCCTGGCCAAGACTCCGTGGATCGCGCCCTCAAAAAGGTAGGGCAAGTCAATGCGGCCGGGATCGACGAACTCGTTCTTCAGGATCTGGAGGATCTCGGCGATGACTCGAGAGTCGATCGCATCGCCCTCGGCGGGGGTTGCGATCGGTGCGACGCGCGTCGCGGGCGTCGGCTGGCTTGCAACATCGGCGACGCTGGCGGGGACCGCATCCGCCTCGTTACCGGCGAGGACAATCACGGCGCCGAGGAAGCCTGCTGCGATGAGGAGAGCGCCGATCAATGCGAGGACCGCCGAGGCGAGAGCGTTGCGGCCAGGGTTCGAGCTCATGGTGGTCTTCCCCCAGCCTCCCAACTGTAGCGTCAATCGAGTCTATCACCGCGCCAGAAAACGCCCTGAAACCCAGCTGGTCACGCAGACATAACGACGATAGGGCGAAGTAAAGTGGCGTGATCCGGTGGAAGTCGCGCGATTCACCGCTCGAGGCCCTCCCGAACCTCCCCGCAAGGCCGGCGCATCGAGAAGCGGCGCCTCACGCGACAGACCGGCCGCGCGTGATCGTGCACGGACTGCGCCGCGCGGGTTCACGACGGCGTCGCGCCGCCTCGGAACCCGCGAGGAGCCTGCCGCAGGTATGGGAGTCACGGCGGCAGAGCGCCGGGGAGCGGCTCGGCCGGTCGCGCTGCCCCCGCCGGAGGGCGACCTCGCACGGCGAGCGAGGCAACAGTCGGCGAAAGCAGGAGTTATGTAACTTGCGACGCAATCCCCGCGCGGCTACGAGCGAGCGGCGAGGTCACGCAGCGCCATAAGGACCGTCTCGCCGTGGTCGGCGGCGCGGGCGCGCTTCCAGACGCGCACCAGCTTGCCGTCCGGTCCGACGATGAACGTCGATCGCGTCATACCGATGCTCTTGCGGCCGTAGAGTGTCTTCTCTCCCCACGAGCCGTAGCGCGTCGAGACCTTCGCGCCTTCGTCGGAGAGCAGCGGGAAGCGCAGGCCGTGCTCCTCGCGGAAGCGCCGATGCGTCTCCGCGTCGTCGGTGGAGACGCCGAGGATCACGGCGCCCTCGGCGGCGATGTCATCGTTGGTGTCGCGGAAGGAGCAGGCCTGGGTCGTGCAGCCCGGCGTGAAGTCGCGCGGGTAGAAGTAGAGCACGACCGTCTGCCCGCGGTAGTCGCTCAGGCGATGCGTCTCGCCGTCCTGGTCCGGCAGCGTGAACGCCGGCGCGCGGTCTCCGGCCTCGAGGGTGATCGCCATCGGCTGCCTCCTCCGGCTTGGGGTCAGCTTAGCCGGACTGCGGGTTGTCGCTGGGGAACGCGACGAGCGAGGTTGTGGACTGGATGCCCTCGATGGTGCGGATTTCGCCGGAGAGGATCGGGGGGATCTCGGTCAGGTTCTCGGCCACGATCTCCGCGACGATGTCGTACGGCCCCATCACCTCGCTGACGGAGTGGATGCGCGGCAGCGCCGCGAGCGTGGCCGTGACGTGCCGCGTGCTCCCGGGGTCCGTGACGATCAGCACGTAGGCCTTGACCACGCTATCCCCTCTCGCAGCGGGCGTTGCCCGTTCCTCGACGCCATCATACGAAGGCGCCCCGGTACTGACAGCGCTATCACGTTATGTAACCATATGCCGCGCCGGCTGGCCTCCCCCCGCGTGCTATCGTCGCCCGGCTTCCGCGCGCCGCCCAATGCCGCCGGAGGGTCGAGGGGGAGCACGATGGCGACGATCCCGACCGTGCGAGGAGAGATCGACACGAGCGAGCTCGGGTTCACGCTGATGCACGAGCACATCAAGGTGGAGTCGCCGAACGTCCGCGCGAACTGGCCGCACCTCTTCCCCAACTACGACCGCGCGAACGAGATCGACCATGCCGTCGCGCTGCTCGAGGAGGCGTACGAGGCCGGCGTGCGCACGATGGTCGACCTGACGACGGTGGACCTCGGACGTGACATCGAGTTCGTGCGCGAGGTCGCCGCGCGCTCGCCTATCCAGATCATCGTCGCCACCGGCATCCACTCGCACCCGCCGATGTACCTGAACCTGCGCGATCCCGACGCCATCGCGCCGCTCTGGGTCCATGACATCGAGGAAGGCATCGCCGGCACGGGCATCCGCGCGGGCGCGATCAAGGTCGCGACCGACCACGCCGTGACGCGGCCGAACGCGGTGCAGCTACGCGCCGCGGCGAGGGCGCACCGCCGGACCGGCGTCCCGATCATCACGCACTCCAGCGCGCGCCATGAGACGGGGCGCGATCAGCAAGACCTGTTCGAGGAGGAAGGCGTCGATCTGAGCCGCGTGCTGATCGGCCACGTCGGCGACACCACGGACATCGACTACCTCGTCGGCCTCATGGAGCGCGGCAGCACGATCGGCCTCGACCGCTTCGGGCTGCCGATCGTCAGTCTCGAGGACCGGATCGCGACCACGGCCGAGCTGTGCAGGCTCGGCTTCGCCTCGCAGCTCGCGCTCTCGCACGACGCGAGCAGCTACCTGGACACGATGCCGCGCGAGGAGCGGGAGGGCGCAATCGCCGAGGACTGGAACTTCCTCACCATCTCGCACAAGGTCCTCCCTGCCCTCTCCGCGCTCGGTGTCAGCGAGGAGCAGCAGCACACGATCATGGTCGAGAACCCTCGCCGCTTCTTCGAGGCGCAAGGCGCGTACTAGCGCGCGAGCCAGCGCACCCTCGCGGTGCAACAACGGGCATAATGCATTCGCGGACGGCGGGCCGAGCCTCAAGGAGGGCGCGATGGTCGACTTCGCGGACAGCCCCGAGCAGGCGACCTGGCGGCGCGAGGTCTCCGAATACGTCGACGCACACCTGCCGGCGAAGCTGCGCGACGACGCGCGGTACAGCGGCCTCGGTGGCCCGGGCTCGGCCTCGGTCTGGCCGGACGACGAGGAGCACCAGGCGCTGGTCAAGCAGTTCCGCCGCGCGCTGATCGAGCGCGGCTGGACCGCGCCCGGCTGGCCGAAGGAGTACGGCGGCGCCGACCTCTCCACGGAGCAGCAGTTCATCCTCAACGAGGTGCTGGCCGACTTCCGCGCCCCGGGCGGCGGCGGCGTGCCGGACCTCGTGGGCGCGACGATCCTCGTACACGGGTCGGAGGAGATGAAGCAGCGCTTCCTGCCGGGACTGATGCGCGGCGAGGATCGCTGGGCGCAGGGCTACTCCGAGCCCGGCGCCGGCTCCGACCTCGCCTCGCTGCAGACGCGGGCGGACCGCGACGGCGACGACTTCGTGCTGAACGGGCAGAAGATCTGGACCTCGTTCGCTCACGAGGCGAAGTGGCTGTTCGGGCTCTTCCGCACGGACCCGGACGCGCCCAAGCACCGCGGCATCACCTACCTGCTGCTGCCGATGGACACGCCCGGCATCGGCATCCGCACGATGGAGCAGATCAACGGCAACCGGGAGTTCAACGAGGTCTTCTTCGAGGACGCACGCGTGCCCGCGGAGAACGTCGTGGGCGAGGTCAACCGCGGTTGGTACGTCGGCGCCACTCACCTCGACTTCGAGCGCTCCTCGATCGGCTCGGGCGTGCACATCCTGCTCACGCTGGACGACCTCCGGCGGCAGATCGAGGAGGAGGCGCCGGCCGGCGCCGCCGCGCGTGCCCGCGCCGACCGCACACCTACCCTGCGGGGCGAGATCGCCGACCGCTACGTGGAGGGGCACCTCGCGCGGCTCTTCTCCTATCGCGTGATCTCGATGCAACTGCGCGGCGGCATCCCCAACTACGAGGCGTCGATGCAGAAGCTGTTCACGGACGTGCTGGTGCAGCAGATCGCGCGCACGGCGATGAAGACGCTCGGGCTCTACGGGCAGCTCTGGGATACGGATGATCCTCGAGCCCCGCTGCGTGCTCGCTGGTCCCGCGGGTACGTCGGTTGCGTGGCCGCCACGATCGGCGGCGGCACCTCCGAGATCCAGCGCAATATCATCGCCACGCGGGGCCTCGGACTGCCTCGATCCTGAGGTTGCCGCGGCCCTCGCGAGGGCGGACCCTCCCTCACCCTAACCCTCTCCCTCGGGGAGAGGGGACCGGAAGGGGGGACCGCCGCCCCTTCTCCGTCATTCCGGCGGAAGCCGGAATCCAGGCGCGCCGGACCACCCGCGCGACCCCGAGAGCCCCGGCGGCGCGACGACACTCCGGTGAAGCGCCCTCACCCTAACCCTCTCCCTCGGGGAGAGGGGACCGGAAGGGATGCGCTCGCTGCCCTGAGGGGAGGGTTCCGCAACAGTCTCCGAGGGGCCGGGGATCGCCATAACGACTGTTGCTGGCCGATGTCCCGCGAGCCGGACGCGTTGACGTGAGTGTTGATAGTTGAACGTAGCCGTATCCGCGCCCGATACTGCTTGCCAAGAGGCATCGCATTCGCGATGCAGCGGGAACCTCCCCAGGACAGTCGCGAGGCCGGGCGCTCCAATGACGGCACTCCCGATGACAAGCTATCGATCCCCACGCGAGGTGGTCGCCGGATCGGCGTTGCCGATCCGTGTATGCTCACGCGCGATTGGCGGCCCTGGCTCCCCGTTCGGACCGATCGGCGACCTCCCAGGCGTGATTCCGGGGTAAGGACAGATGAGTACAGACCTGATCGTCCGGTTCGCAGGAGAAGGTGGCCAGGGCCAGGTCACCGCCGCCGAGGGGCTTGCCCAGGCAGCGGGCCGCGTCGGCTACCACGTGCAGACCTATTCCACCTATCCCTCGCAGATCAAGGGCGGCCCCACCTGGGCGCAGACCCGCATCTCGACGAACCCGATCCAGCACGACGGCGACGCCCTCGACATCCTCGTCGTCCTCAACCGCGAGGCCTACGAGAGCCACGTCTCCGAGCTGCGCGACGGCGGCGTGCTGGTCTACAACGCGGAGGACTTCGAGTTGGAGTCCAACGGCAGCGCCGTCGGCATCGCCGTGGACGAGCTGGCGCGCTCCACCGGCAACCCGCGCGCGGCCAACATGGTCGTGATCGGCGCCGTCGCCGCGCTCGGCGGGATGCCGCCCGAGTACTTCGAGGACTTCATCCGCGAGCGCTTCACCCGCGGGCGCGACAACGACCAGCAGATCATCGACGCGAACATCGAGGCGCTGAAGCTGGGTGTGCAGGAGATCGAGCGCGCCGGCTTCAAGGTCTCCGACCTCGACGCGCCGCCGGCCGAGGACGGCCCGCGCGTGGTAATCAAGGGCAACGACCTGCTCTCGCTCGGCGCGATCACCTCGGGCCTCGACATCTTCGTCGGCTACCCGATCTCGCCCGCGACGACGATCCTCGTCTTCATGGAGGACCACCTCACCGGCGAGGGCAAGTCGGTCGTGCAGGCGAGCTCGGAGATCGAATCGATCTCGACGATCATCGGCGCGGGCTACGCCGGCAAGAAGGCGATGACCTCGACGGCCGGTCCGGGGCTGAGCCTGATGGGCGAGGGCCTCGGCTTCGCCTGGATGGCGGAGATCCCCTGTGTGGTGGTCGACGTGCAGCGCGGCGGTCCGGCCACGGGCCTGCCGACGAAGACAGAGCAGTCCGACCTGCTGGCCTGCCTCAACCCCGGCCACGGCGACCTGCGGCTGCCGGTCATCGCGCCCGGCACCGTCGAGGAGTGCTGGACGGCCGGGATCATGGGCCTCAACTGGGCCGAGCGCTACCAGGGTCCGGTGATCGTGCTCAGCGAGATGCAGCTCGCCGAGCGCGCGCAAGACATTCCGCGCCCCGACCCCGCCTCGGCGCACGTCGAGCAGCGCGTCGTCTCCCAGGGCGAGGTGGGCAACCGCCGCTACGCGGGAGACGGGGTGACGCCCTTCCCTGTGCCCGGCGGGGCCGGCGCCTACGTCGCCAACGCCTCGGAGCACGACGAGCAGGGCGACACCGTCCACCAGCCCGACACGCACCCGACGATGACGGCGCGCCGCTTCAACAAGCTGAAGATCCTCGAGGACGGCGACTACGAGCTGGACAACGCGGACTCGCCCGTGGCGCTGATGCCGTGGGGCGGCTCGAAGGGCGCGGCGCGCGCGGCCTACGAGGAGCTGCGCGCCTCGGGCGTGGACATCGGGTGGAGCTACACGATGTACCTCAACCCGCTGCCCCCGCCGCTGCTCGAGCACCTGCGCAGCAAGGAGCTGGTGCTGGTGCCGGAGCTCAACTACCTCGGTCAGTTTTCGAGTATCTTGCGGCAGCTCGGCGTGCCTGCGGAGTCGCTCACGCAGTACACCGGGTTGCCGTTCAAGGTGAGGGATCTTGTGGGACGAGTCCAGGAGCGCTGCGGCGCCGGAAGGCTGGCTCAGGTATGACCAAGCGCAATCCCGACTACGACTTCAAGTGGTGCCCGGGCTGCGGGGACTTCGCGGTGGTGCGCGCCGTCGAACTCTCCCTTGCGGAGTGGGTCAACAGCGCGAACCGGCCGATCGAGGAGACCGTGATGGTCGCCGGCATCGGCTGCTCGGGGAACCTCGTGCACCTGCAGGAGGGCCCGCAGCCGTTCGGCATCCACGGCATCCACGGCCGCACCCTGCCGATCGCGCTCGGCGTGAAGTCGGCGCGGCCGGAGCTCAACGTCGTGGTCGTCGCCGGCGACGGGGACTTCCTCAGCATCGGCGGCGAGCACATCGCCCCGGCGGCGAAGCGCAACCTCGACGTCACCTGCATCATCATGGACAACGGCGTCTACGGGCTCACCAAGGGCCAGGCCTCGCCGACGACCGAGTTCGGCCAGATCACGCCGACCACGCCCTACGGCAAGCTCGACGACCCGGTGAACCCGCTGCTGCTGTACCTCTCCTACGGCGTGCCGTTCATCGTCTCCGCGATCTCGACGCGGCCGCGCGTGCTGGCCCAGCAGATCGGCGAGGCGATGGACTACCCCGGCTTCTCGATCGTCCATGTGCAGTCGCCCTGCACCACGTACAACGACACGTACGAGGCGCTGAAGGGCAACCCGGCCAAGGGCATCGACCCCGGCGCCTGGGAGATCCCGGAGAGCCACGACCCGAGCAACCTTGCGGCCGCGCTCGATCTCGTGCGGGAGGACGGCATCCCGATCGGCCTGCTGCACCGCGCGAACGAGAGCGTTCCGATGCACGAGCGCCTGGTCGAGGCGAAGGAGCGGCTCCGCGTCAAGACGCGCAGCGTCGACCAGTTGCTCGACATGGTCGCCGTCTGAGCAGACGCGGCGAGCGATGAAGATGACGAGGGCAGCCGCGCGGCTGCCCTCGTTCGTTGGGCGGACCGCCCGCGGGGCCGGGATGGCGCGATGAGCGAAGCGGGCGCGGAGCGCCGCGCGGTCACCGTCGAGGGCGTGCGCCTGCGCTTCGCGGCGGCGCACATGGCCACGCTCGGCGACGAGCTGGAGCCGCTGCACGGCCACAACTACATCGTGCGCTGCCGCGTGGAGGGCGCGCTCACGGCCGACCGCTGGGTGATCGACTTCAGCGTGCTGAAGCGCCTCGTGCGCGAGGCCTGCGAGCGCCTCGATCACTGTTTCCTGCTCCAGCGCGACTCGCCGCTGCTCGAGATCGAGGAGCAGCCGGACGCCTGGGTCGTGCGCTTTGGCGAGCGCGAGTACCGCTTCCCCGCTGTCGACGTCGCCGTGCTGCCAATCGAGAACAGCACCGCCGAGCTGCTGGCGCAGTGGCTCTGCGAGACCGTCGTCGCATCCCTCGCCGCCGAGGGCGTGGACAACCTCGCGCGCATCGCCGTCGAGGTGGAGGAGATGCCGGGCCAGTCCGGCAGCTACGAGCGCGCGCTTGAGGGGTAGCGGCCGCGCTGTTCATCGAAGACAACGTCACCAATCCTGTGACGCCGCCTCGTTGACAGTGCCGGGGCCGCGCGTACCATCGAGGCAGCCCGGCCGTGCGGAGGGGTGAGCGGTGCGCATCAACTGGGAAGAGGCGATCAACCAGATCTTCGCGCGGCGGCTCACCTGCCCGCGCTGCCAGACCGACTTCGAGGCGCTCGTCGTCGGCTACTCCCGCAAGCCCGAGCTCTCGCCCTTCGCGCCGCGCCACCGCAACTGCCCGCGCGGCGATAGCTGCGAGGCGCGCAAGCTCGTCACGCTCTGCCAGGACTGCGCGCGCTCCGAGCGGCTGCGCGGCTCCACCGCCGACGCCGGCCAGCTGCTCGAGACCTACATGCTCGACTGCCGCCGCGACCTCGAGGACACGCTCGACTACCTCGCCGAGTACTGGCGCGACGAGTTCGATCTCGACGAGGAGAGCTTCGACCGTCGCCTCGAGGAGGTCGACCCGGACGCCTACCGCGAAGAGGCGGAGTGGCGGCGTCGGCTGGAGGAGGAGTACCTGCGCTACCACCGCGAGTTCCGCGAGTTGCGCCGCCGCATCCCCGCGGCCGGCTGGCGCGCCGAATACGTCGAGGAGATCCGCTCTCTCGGCTACGACACGGTCCTCGGGGACTGACCGGCCGCGACGATGGCGTACGACAAGCCCCTCCCGGAACCGACGCCGGAGACGCAGGAGTTCTGGGACGGCCTGAAGCGCCATGAGCTGCGCATCCAGCGCTGCCTCGACTGCGACCGCTTCTACTTCTTCCCCCGCCCGTTCTGCCCGCACGCGGGCTGCCGCTCCGGGAACGTGCAGTGGGAGACCGTCTCCGGCCGCGCGAAGCTCCACACCTACGTCATCTCGCATCGCGGCTTCGGCGGCTTCGCGGAGGACGTGCCCTACGTGATCGCGGTCGTCGAGCTGGACGAGGGCCCGCGCATGCTGACCAACCTCGTCGAGGTCGAGCCTACGCCCGAGGCGCTGCCCGTCGATCTGCCGCTCGAGATCGTCTACGACGACGTCACCGACGAGGTGACGCTGGCCAAGTTCCGGCCGGCGCGAGGCTAGCGAGGAGCCGCGCATGCCCTCAGCGAGCCACCTCAGGCGCAAGGTCGCGATCGTCGGCGCCGCGGAAACGGAACTCGGCGTCCTCCCGGACCGCTCGATGATCCAACTCCACGCCGAGGCCGCCCGGCTCGCCCTCGCCGACGCGGGGCTGACCGAGGACGATGTCGACGGCATCGCGACCGCGGGCACGACGCCTGCGGACATCTCGGAGTACCTGCACATCTCGCCGCGCTGGGTGGACGGCACGGCCGTGGGCGGCGGCTCCTTCCTCATGCACGTCGGGCACGCGGCCGCGGCGATCGAGGCCGGCTACTGCGACACGGCGCTGGTGACGCACGGCGAGTCCGGCCGCTCGCGCGTCGGCATGCCGCGGGGTGACGCGGGGCCGTCGAGCATCCAGGGGCAGTTCGAGCACCCGTTCGGGGGCTGGGGCCCGCCCAGCATGTTCTCGATCCCGCAGGTGCGGCACATGCACCACTTCGGCAGCACCGAGGAGCAGTTCGCCGCCGTGGCCGTCGCGACGCGACGCTGGGCGACGCTCAACCCTCGGGCGATGATGCGCGATCCGATCAGCGTCGAGGACGTGCTCAACTCGCGGCTGATCGCCTGGCCGCTGCGCCTGTTCAACTGCTGCCTCGTCACCGACGGCGGCGGCGCGCTGGTGCTGGTCAGTGAGGAACGCGCGCACGACTTCCCGAAGCCGCCCGTCTGGCTGCTCGGCCGCGGCGAGGCGACGGCGCATCGGTCGATCACCTTCATGGACGACATGACGGAGTGGACGTCCGCGAAGCAGACCGGCGCGAGCGCCTTCGCGATGGCCGGCCTCGACCACGCCGACATCCGCCACCTGATGCTGTACGACGCCTTCACGCACGTGCCGGTCTACGCCCTCGAGGCGCTCGGCTTCGTGCAGCCGGGCGAGGGCGCTCCCTACTTCGCGGAGATGCAGACCGCGCCCGGCGGCGAGCTGCCGGTCAACACCAACGGCGGCGGGCTCTCCTACACGCACACCGGCATGTACGGCATGTTCGCGATCATGGAGTCGGTCACGCAGCTGCGCGGCGAGGCGGGCGAGCGCCAGCTCCCCGACCTCGAGCTGAGCATGACGCACGCCCCGGCCGGCATGTTCTCCGGCACCTCGACGCTGATCCTCGGCAACCAGTAGCGGCTGCGTTCGCCGACGCTTGGACGGAGGACCGCGATGGACCTGGGCGTGATGATCGAGGGGCAGGAGGGGCTCGGCTGGGAGCTGTGGCGGCGCATCGCCCGCTCCACCGAGGACGCCGGCTTCGATTCGCTCTGGCGCTCGGACCACTTCCACTCCCTGATGGGCCCACGCGACCGCGATGCACTCGAGACCTTCATCTCCTTCGTCGTGGCCGCCGAGGAGACCGAGCGCGTCCGCTTCGGGCCGCTGGTCACCTCGATGACGTTCCGCCACCCCTCGCTGCTCGCGCGGATGGCGGCGCAGCTCGACCAGCTCAGCGGCGGGCGCTTCGTGCTCGGCGTCGGCGCGGGCTGGAACGTCGGGGAGCACGAGGCCTTCGGCCTCCCCTTCCCCAGCCTGCGCGAGCGCATGGACCGCCTCGAGGAGGGCGTGCAGGTCGTGCTCGCACTGCTCGGCGACGGGCCCGCGAGCTTCGAGGGCCGCTACTATCGCCTCCACGAGGCGATCTCCCATCCCAAGCCCGCGCAGCGCCCGCTGCCGCTGCTGGTGGGCGGCCGCGGCGAACGCCGCACGCTGCGCATCACGGCCCGCTACGCGCAGGAGTGGAACTTCGCAGGCGTCGACCTCGACGAGTACCGGCGGCTCGCCGGTGTGCTCGCCGCGCACTGCGAGGACGTCGGTCGCGACGCCTCGGAGATCCGTCACTCGCAGATGGCCGGATTCGTGGTCGGGCGCGATGAGGCGGAGCTGCGCGGGCACTTCGAGCGCATCGCCGAGCAGGCGCCTGCCATGGTGCGAGCCGGCGGTCGGGCGATTGACGCCGACCAGCGGCAGGCTGCCGCCCGTCCACGGCACTCAATCGAGGAGACGCTATCGGTCCTCGCGACGCGGGGCTGGCTGATCGGCACGCCCGACGCGATCGTCGAGCAGATCGGGCGCTGCGAGGAGGCGGGGATCGCGGGCATGATGCTGCAGCACCACGCGCTCGCGGACTTCGACTCGCTCGAGCTGATCGCCTCGCACGTCCTGCCGCAAGTCCAGCGCTGACGCCTGATCCGCCCCACTCGACGCGGTTCGTCCTGCCTCGATGCTCCCACACGCGCAGCGCACGCCCCGAGCGCCGTATCCTGTCGGGGTGACATTAGCCGTGACCGAGATGCTATCGGCCTACGAGCAGCTGGCCGGCCCGGACGAGATGCTGGACCGGGAGGGCCAGCCGCGCCCCGCCTACGCCGAATTCGCCTCCCGTCTGGCGGCCTGGACGATCGACGACATCGACGTGCGCCAGCAGCGCGCGGAGCTGGAGATGCTGACCGGCGGCATCACCTTCACGGTCTACGAGGACGACGCCGGGGCCGAGCGCATCTTCCCCTTCTCGATCCTCCCGCGCGTGGTCGCGGCCCTGGAGTGGCGGATGATCGAGACCGGGCTGATCCAGCGCGTGCGCGCCCTCAACGCCTTCCTCGCCGACGTCTACTCCACGCAGCGCTGCATCACCGATGGCGTGATCCCCGTGGAGGTGCTGTTCGGCGGGGCCGGCCTGAACCTGCGCATGGTCGACTTCGAGCCGCCGCTCGGCGTCTACGCGCACATCGTCGGCACCGACCTGATCCGCGACAGGGAGGGCCAGTTCCGCGTCATCGAGGACAACGCGCGCACCCCCTCGGGCGTCTCCTACGTGATCGAAAACCGCCGCGTCATGCTGAACGCCGTGCCCGACCTCTTCCCCGAGGGGGCCGTCCAGTCCGTCGACGACTATGCGGAGCGGCTCCTCGAGACGCTGATCGCCGTCCGCCCGGCGCACGTCAGCCACGACGAGACTCGGGTCGTCATCCTCACGCCGGGGGGCTACAACTCCGCCTACTTCGAGCACGCCTTCCTCGCCCGGGAGATGGGCGTCGAGCTGGTCGAGGGCCATGACCTGCTCGTCCACGACCACACCGTCTATCTGCGCGCCACCACCGGCCTCGAGCCGGTCCACGTGGTCTACCGCCGGGTCGACGACGACTTCCTCGACCCGCTCGCGTTCCGACCGGACTCCGCGCTGGGCGTCGCCGGTCTCGCCGACGCCTACCGGGCGGGCCGGGTCACGCTGGCCAACGCTCCGGGCGTCGGCGTCGCCGACGACAAGGTGGTGTACCGCTTCGTGCCGGACTTCATCCGCTACTACCTGGCCGAGGAGCCGATCCTGCCCAACATCGAGACCTACGCCGCCGTCCTGCCCTCGGACCTCGAGCAGATGTGCGCGAACCTCGACCAGCTGGTGACGAAGCCGGCGGGCGAGTCGGGCGGCTACGGGATCGTGATCGGACCGCAGGCATCGGATGAGGAGTTGCGCGCCCTCGAGGAGCGCGTGCGCGCGGACCCACGCAACTGGATCGCTCAGCCGCTGCAGGAGTTCAGCACCATCCCCACGCTGCTCGACGGCAAGCTGCGGGCGCGCCGCTCCGACTTGCGGCCGTTCATCCTCACCGGCGAGCACAGCTGGGTGCTGCCCGGTGGGCTCACGCGCGTGGCGCTCAGGGACGGCTCCTACATCGTTAACTCCTCGCAGGGAGGCGGCAGCAAGGACACCTGGGTGCTGCGCACCCCGCTGGAACGGGACGGCTAGGCCATGCTCAGCCGCGTCGCCGAGAACCTCTACTGGTTCGGCCGCAACCTCGAGCGCGTCGAGAACATCTCGCGCATGGCGGAGGTTTCGTACTTCGCCTCGGTGGAGGCGGGCGGGCTGGACGCGGACCCGGAGATCTGGGACGCCGTGATCACCGCCACCGGCGGCCACGACCGCTTCGACGAGGCGCGGGAGGCGCAGCCGACCATCAGCCCCAGCGAGTTCCTGCTGCTCTCCACCGAGAACCCGCACTCGCTCCGCTCGACCCTCAACTACGCCCGCAGCCTCGCCCGCCAGCTGCGCGAGCACCTCTCGCGCGACGTCTGGGAGGAGATCAACAGGCTCTACCTGGAGGTGCGGCGCACCAGTCCCGCCGACGGCTCCGGGATGGCCGCCTTCTACGACTCCGTGCGGCGGAGCATCGCCGCGAGTCTTCGGCCTCTTCGACAACACCGTGCAGCTGGACGAGGGGCGGGACTGGTTCCGCTGCGGGATCTTCATCGAGCGCGCCGACATGACCAGCCGCATCATCGACGCGAAGTCCTATGTCGCGCTCCCCGCCGGCCAGGAGGTCGGAGGCTCCGTCGACCGCGTGCACTGGACCTCGGTACTGCGCTCGGCCGGGGCCAGGCAAGCGTTCCGGATGACCCACCGGGCGCCGCCGAGCGGCCCCGCAGTCGCGAGCATGCTGGTGCTCAGCGAGCGCTTCCCGCGCAGCCTTCGCTTCTGCATCCGCGCCTTCCGCCGCCACTACGAGGGGGCGACCGCGCTCACTCCGCCCGCCGTCTCCGTACACGTCTCGCGCGAGCTGGCGCTGCTCGACCTGGACCTCTCCTCGCTGGACGAGAGCCGCCTCACCGAGGAGCGCTTGCACGACTTCCTCGATACCTTCCAGTCGCGGTTGATCGGGATCGACGAGCATCTGCACGAGCAGATCTTCCGCCTCATCCCGTCTTCGGTCGGTTAGGACAACCGGATGCGTATCGCCGTCC
>OZ219873.1:0-28321 GCA_964291495.2 Dehalococcoidia bacterium | reverse complement strand
CGCGGTGGTGGTGGTCTTGCCGGACGAGCCGGTGATGCCGGCAACGGGTACGGGACAGCGTTCGAGGAAGAGTCGCGTCATCGAGGAGATCGGCACGCCGGCGCGCCGCGCCGCGCGCAACGCCGGCAGGTCGGGCGGCACGCCCTGCGAGACGAAGACGCAGTCGGCGCCGGTCATGTCCTGCTCGCGATTCGCTCCCAGCGAGAGCGTCGCGCCGGTATCCTCGATGGCGGCGAGAGGCTCGGAGAGCTCCTCGGGAGTGCGGATGTCGGAGACGGTGACGCGCGCGCCTTCGGCCGCGAGGAAGCGGGTGAGATCGATACCCTCGATGCCGAGCCCTACGACGGTCACGCGGGCTCCCCCCAGATTCGGGGCACGTGCGCTAGCGCCTTCGCCTTTTTGTTTATCCACGAGGATACATCAAACCGCAAGTGCGAGCGCGATTCCGACCATCGCGCCGGTCATCCCGAACAGCCAGAGCCGCATCACCACCTGCGGCTCGCTCCAGCCAATCAGCTCCAGGTGGTGGTGGAACGGCGTCATGCGGAAGAACCGCCGCCCGCCGGTGGTCTTGAAATAGGCGATCTGCATCAGCGTCGAGCCGGCCTCGATCACGTACACGATCCCGATGATCGGCAGCAGCAGCCAATGCCCGGTCATCAGCGCCACCGTGGCCAGCGCGGCGCCGAGGGGCAGCGCGCCCGTGTCGCCCATGAACAGGGCCGCCGGATGCGCGTTGAACCAGAGGAAGCCAAGCAGCGCGCCGGCCACCGTGAACGAGAAGTTGGCGAGGAAGAGTTGACCCTGGATGAACGCGATCACGCCGTAGGCGCCGAATGCGATCGCGGCGGTTCCGCCCAGCAGCCCGTCCAGCCCATCGGTGATCGATACCGCCGTGGTGGTGGCAATCACGGTCCCGATTGCGATCGGGATGTAGAAGAGGCCGAGCTCGAACTGGCCGAGCCAGGGCACGTTGATGCTCTGCACCTCGAGGGCGAAATAGAGCACCGCCGCGACGACCACCGAGAGCGCCAGCTGGTAGAGGAACTTCAGCCGCCAGCTCAGCGCCGCGCGCTGCCTGAACCGCTCGGTGAGCGTTCCGAGGTCGTCGATGGCGCCGACGATCATCCCGGAGATCACGACCCCGAGCGGGAGCAGGATGCTGAGCCGCTCCAGCAGGTTTGTCGGAACCGTGACAATCGCGACTGCGGCGAAGATCAGCAGGCCGCCCATCGTGGGCGTGCCGGCCTTGATGTTGTGCGAGGACGGTCCCTCCTCGGAGATCGCCTTGCCCAGCCGCTGCGCGCGGATCCAGTGCACGAACGGGCGGCCGGCGAGCAGGGCGACGGCGAAGGCCGCCGCACCCGAAAGCAGCGCATGCGTCACGATCCGCCTCCCCCCGTGGCTGCATCGTCCGGCTCTCCGGCCAGCAGCGCCTCCAGTGCCTCGACGACCGTCTCGAGGGCGAGCGCGCGCGAGCCCTTGACCAGCAGCGCGTCGCCGGGCCGCAGCAGCGCGCGCAGCGCCTCCGCGGCTTCCGCCCTGGAGCCGAGCGTCCGCACGTCGCCGAGGCCGGCCTGGCGCGCAGCTCGCGCGATCACAGCCGCGAGGTTGCCGACCGTGAACAGCGCATCAACACGGCGCGCCGCGTGGCGCCCGACCTGCTCGTGCGAGGACTCCGCGAGGTCGCCCAGCTCCAGCATGTCGCCGAGCAGCGCGATGCGGCGGCCGGACATCTCGCCCAGCAGGTCGAGGGCGGCCCGCGTCGCCGCCGGGCTCGCGTTGTAGGTGTCGTCCAGCAGCGTCACGCCGCCCGGCAGGCAGCGCACGGTCAGCCGCAGCGGCACGTCGAGCGCTTCGAGGGCAGCCGCGACCTCGGCGAAGGGGACGCCCTCGACGAGTCCCGTGGCGGCCGCGGCGAGCACGTTCGGCAGCAGGTGGGCGCCCGGCAGCGGCACGTTCACGCGCCGTCGCTCGCCGTCCGCCTCGAGGGTGAAGCTGAAGCCGCCCGCGCCGTGCGAGGCCAGCTCGCTGCCACGGACGTCGGCGCCCTCGGAGGTTCCGAAGCGCAGCACCCGGGCAGCGGTGTGATCGGCCATCGCGGCGACGACAGGGTCGTCGCTGTTGAGCAGCGCGTGGCCGCCTGCGGAAAGCGCCTCGACGAGCTCGCGCTTGGCGCGCGCGATCGCCTCCAGCGAACCGGCGCGCTCGAGGTGCACCGGACCGACGTTGAGCACCACGCCGACGCGCGGTCGGGTCCACTCGCAGAGCTGGGCGATCTCGCCCGTCGTGTACATCCCGTGCTCGATCACCGTCCGCTCGATGCCTGGGTCGAGCTCCAGCAGGCAGAGCGGCACGCCGATCTCGTTGTTGTAGTTCAGCGCGGAGGTGCGCACGCGATAGCGGCGCTCGAGGACGGCGGACGCCATCAGCTTCGTCGTCGTCTTGCCGACGTTGCCGGTGACTCCGATTACCTCGAGGCCATCGAGCGCCTCGCGCCAGCCTGCCGCGAGGCGCTGCAGCCCCGTGAGGGCGTCGGGGACGATGAAGACGGCCGGACTGCCGGGCAGGTCGTCCTCGGGCGGGCGCTCCAGCAGCAGCCCGGCAGCGCCGCGCGCCAGGGCGTCGGCCGCGAAGTCGTGGCCGTCGACGTTCTCGCCGCGCAGGGCGACGAAGAGGTCGCCGGCCTCGACGCGGCGCGAATCGATGACGGCGCGCCGGAAGGGCGCGCCGGAGCCGCTTCGCTCGCGCAGCGTCTCGCCCAGCGCGGCTGCGACGAAATCGGCATCGAGGGCGGGCGCGCGCCTGCTCGCGGCGCTCATGGGGCGTTGACCTGCCGCTCCGTCGGGGGCACGCGGAGGTACTCCATAATATCCGCGGCGATCGTCGAGAAGACGGGCGCGGCGACGATGCCGGCCAGGTTGGACTCGCCCCGGGGCTCGTCGATCTTCACGAGGATGGTGACGCGCGGATCCTCGTACGGCAGGAAGCCGACGAAGGACGCGATGGTCGTGTCCGGGTCGTAGGCGCCCTCGATCGTCACGATCGTGGTGCCGGTCTTGCCGGCGACGCGATAGCCGTCGACGCGGGCGAGGTGATAGGGAACGCCCTCGACGACTGCGAGCATCATTCGCGCCATGGTGCTGGCGGTCTCCGGGGAGACGGTGCGGCGGACGACGACGGGCTCGTGCGTGCGCACGCCGTCGCTGCCGACGACACTGTGCACGATCTGGGGGCGCATCAACAGCCCGCCGTTGGCGAACGTGTTGACCGCGCTGATCACCTGCAGCGGCGTGGCCGCCAGCCCCTGCCCGTAGGAGTGCGTCGCGAGGTCCACCGGGTACCACGCAGGGTCGTCGGCGCGGCGCAGCAGGCCCGGCGTCTCGCCCGAGAGCTCGATGTGCGTCGGCTGGCCGACGCCGAAGCGCTCGAGGTACTGATAGAAGTGCTCCGGCCCGATCCGCTGCGAGATCCAGATCGAGCCGGTGTTCAGCGAGCGCTGCAGGAACTCGGTCATCGTGACCTCGCCATAGCCGGTGAAGTCCCAGTTGCGAATCGTGTGACCGCCGACGCGCACCCAGCCTTCGTCGACGTAGGTCGTCTGGGGCGTGATCAGCCCGAGATCGAGCGCCGTCGCGGTCGTCAGCGTCTTGAAGACCGACCCGGGCTCGTAGACGTCGGAGATGGCGCGGTTGCGGGCCAGATCGAGCACCTGTTCGTCGTCCAGGTCGACCCCCGAGAGGGAGATGCTCGGCAGGGAGGCCATCGCGAGGATCGCGCCGCTGCGAGGCTCCATCACGATGATCGTCCCGCCGCTCGCCTTGTTCGCCTCGACCGCCTCGGCGAGGCGCTCTTCGGCGATCGCCTGGATGAAGCGATCGATCGTCAGCTGCACCTCGCCCCCGACGGTCGGCTCGCGCCCGCCGGAGGCCGCGAAGGCAATCGGGCGGCCGAGCGCGTCGCGCTCGTAGAGCAGCAGGCCAGGACTCCCGCGCAGGATCGGGTCGAAGTCGCGTTCGATGCCCCACAGGCCCGAGCCGTCGAGGCCGACGTAGCCGATCAGCGGTCCGGCCAGCTCCTGTTCGGCGTACACACGCCGCGAGCTGGGCAGCAGGCGCACGCCCCAGATACCGCGCTCTCGCAGCTCGAGCCCACGCTCGTAGTCGATGAAGCGCTGCACGATCACGTCGCCGATCTCGCGCGAGATGCCGAGCTCGAACAGCGTTTCCGCGTCCATGCCCATCGCCGCGCCGAGAGCGACCGCCGCCTCGCCGGCCCGCTCGCGGTCCTGCCAGAGGAACGAGTCGATGTAGAGGTCCCAGGTGTCGACGGAGATGGCGAGGGGATGACCGGAGGCGTCGAGGATGGCGCCGCGCGGAGCGGGCAGCAGCTCCCTGTCCGCGCGCGCGGCTGCCGCCAGCTCCGTGTAGCGGTCGTGGTTCGCGATCTGAATCCAGGCAAGGCGTCCGAGCAGCGCGACGAGCGCGACCGCGATGAGGGATGCCAGCAGCCAGTGCCGCCAGGTCATGTAGTCGGGACGTGCCTGCTCGCCGTGTGGTTCCGCCACGGCCCATCCCCTCCCCTCGATGAGCACAAGCGGCGGGGCAATGCCGTCTCGCACTCAGGGCTCGCGGCCGGCCGGCGCGCTCCGTTCGGTTGAGGCCGGTTCAGTTGAGGCCGGTCACGATCCCAAGCAGGTGCTCCCACCACGGCTCGGTTTCCGTGGGGAGCGGCGCGATCTCCTGGACGTAGCGTTCTGGCATCGGGATGACCGAGGGCGCGGGCACGCCCACGGCCACGTTCAGCGTGCGGTCGGCGGGAACCATGCCGAGCCGCGTGGTCGCGTCGGTGTAGACGGCGTCGAGGTCCGCGAGATGCGCGATCTCAGCCTCGAGCAGCCGCAGCCGCGCGCCCAAATCGGCGCGCTCCGCCTGCAGCGAGCGCAGCTCGTACCCGGCTTCGGCCGTGCGGGTGCTCTGCAGCACCTGCAGCGAGCCGACGGCGGCGGCGAGTCCGAGCAGCAGCGCGACGGCGACCAGGAGGGAGACGCCGCGCAGCAGACGTCCGAGGGCGCTGCTGCGCGGCCTGGGGAGCTGCTCCCTCGCCGCCTCGCGTGAGGCGTTCTTGCGTGATGATCGGGCGGGCTTCGCCGCCGTGCGTGCGGGGGCGCGGCGGCGGGGGACGTCCCGAGGCGCGGCGGGAGGGGGGAAACCGCCGCGCCTCGGGGCGCTGACCAGCGCGGCCATCAGGCCGCCGCCTGTTCGCCCAGCGCCTCGGCGACCCGCAGCCGCGCCGAACGGGCGCGGGGGTTGCGAGCAACCTCGGCGGCGGAGGGCCTGCGTACACGCCGGGTGACCAGTCGCAGGCTCGCCGTGTGGCCGCAGACGCAGCCGGGGCTGCGCGGCGGGCAGAGGCAGTCTTGCGACTCCCGGCGGAGGAAGTCCTTGACGATCCGGTCTTCCAGCGAGTGAAAGGAGATCACCACCAGGCGAGCGCCGGCGCCGTCGAGCAGGCCGCAGGCAGCAGTCAACGCGTCAGCCAGGAAGTCGAGCTCCTGGTTCACCGCGATCCTCAGTGCCTGGAACGTCAGAGTGGCGGGGTTGATTGTTCGACGTTCCCTGCCCCGTCCTGCGACCCGCGCGACGGCGCCGGCCAGCTCGCCAGTGGTGTGCAGCGGGCGGGCGGCGACGATCGCTCTCGCGATCGCCCGGCTGCGCGGCTCCTCGCCGAAGCGACGCAACAACTCCGCCAGCTCGCCTTCTCCGTACTCGTTCACAATCACGGCCGCCGTCAGCTCGGCGTCCGGATCCATGCGCATGTCCAGCGGCTCGTCACGCTGGAACGAGAAGCCCCGCCCCGGCGCATCGAGCTGCAACGAGGAGACGCCGAGGTCGAAGAGGACGCCCTCGACGCGCTCGAATCCGTGATCGGCGGCGATCGCCGCCAGGTCGCGGTAGTGGCCGCGCACCAGCAGCACGGCGCTGCCGAAGCGCGCCAGCCGCTCGCCGGCGGCCGCCAGCGCCTGCGGGTCCACGTCGATGCCCAGCAGCGAGCCGCCCGGCTGCGCCGCCTCGAGCACCGCCTCGGCGTGGCCGCCGAGGCCCGCGGTCGCGTCGATATAGCGCCCGCCGGGGCGCACGGCGAGACCCCCGAGGGTCTGGGCCACCATGACGGGCTCGTGCTGCAGCGACTGCCGGTTGGCGGAAGGGGCGGCGCTCATGCGTCGCCCTCCGCAACCGCCTCGGCGGCGGCCTCGTCGGCGCCCTGCCAGCGCTCGAGGTCCCAGACCTCGACGTAGTCGCCGAGCCCGACGAGGGCGACGCGGCCCGCGAGGCCGGCGTGCTCGCGCATCTCCTGCGGGATCACGATGCGGCCCTGCCGGTCCAGCTGGGAGAAGCCGAAGGCGCGCGAGAGGAAGGCGCGGCGCCGCTGACGGCCGATGCGCGTGCGCGTGTCGGAGTCGCCCAGCACCTCTTCGGTCTTCGCAGTGAAGCTCTCGTGCGTGTAGAGCTCGAGGCAGCCGTCGTCGGCGGGACGGAGTACGCCCCCGTCCTGCAGCTCGCGGCGATAGACGGCCGGAATCGCGACCCGGCCGCGGTCGTCCAGCGAGTGCTCGTACGTGCCGTAGAAGTGCACGGCAGCCTCCGACGCTGGTTCCTCATTCGTGGGCCAATCTGGGAATCTCTCCCATTTCACCCCACTTAGCCCCGCGAGACTACCACACGCACCACGGCTCGACAACCACCCCCACCGCCTCGATGTACCCACCCCTGCTACGATCCACGGCGGAGCCCGCAGGGAAGCAGCATGTCCGACCCCGCATCGCTCGGCCTCGCCGCCGTACTGACCGTGAGCGACCGCGCCTCGCGCGGGGAGCTCGAAGACCGCGCCGGCCCCGCGGTCGCGGCGCTGCTGCGCGACGCGGGCTTTGAGGTCGCCGCGCCCGCCGTGCTGCCCGATGACCCGGATCGCATCGCGGCCTGGCTGCGCGATCGCGCCGACAAGGACGACGCGGCGCTGGTCGTGACGGCGGGTGGCACCGGCCTGACGCCGCGCGACCGCACGCCGCAGGCGACCGAGGCCGTGCTCGATTACCGCGTGGACGGGATTGCCGAGGCGATGCGCGCCGCCTCGATCGCCGCCGTGCCGACGGCGATGCTCTCGCGCGCGGTCGCCGGGGTGCGGGGGCGCACGCTGATCCTCAACCTGCCGGGCAGCGAGCGCGGCGCGACGGAGAACCTGGAGGTGGTGCTGCCGGTGCTGGCGCACGCCGTCGCCCAGCTCCGCGAGGCGCCCGAGGAGCGCCCGCCCGCCGGCACCCACGCCGGCTGATCGGGGCGGGCGGACCGCGATGAGCGCCGACGACGCCAGGCGCTACGACGTCCTCACGATCTTCCCGGGCATCTTCCGGGGCCCGCTGGACGAGACGATCCTGCGCCGCGCGCTCGACGCCGGCCGTGTCGAGATCGCGCTGCACGACCTGCGCGACTGGACGCACGACCGCCACCGCACCGTCGACGACTACCCCTTCGGCGGCGGCCCCGGGATGGTGCTGAAGCCGGACCCGATCTTCGAGGCCGTCGAGGCGATCCAGCAGCTCGCCGAGCCGCCCGCGAGCGTCGCCCTGCTGACGCCGCAGGGCCGCCGCCTCGATCGCGACCTGGTCGCCGAGCTTGCCGCGCTGCCGCGGCTGCTGCTGATCTGCGGCCGCTACGAGGGCGTCGACGAGCGTGTCCGCGAGCAGCTCGTGGACGTCGAAGTCTCGGTCGCCGACGTCGTGCTCTCGGGCGGGGAGCTGCCGGCGCTGCTGCTGCTCGACGCGCTGGTGCGGCGCATTCCCGGCGTGCTGGGCGGCGAAGGGTCGCTGGCGGAGGAGAGTTTCGAGGGCGGCCTGCTGGAGTATCCGCAGTACACGCGCCCGGCCGAGTTCCGCGGCTGGACCGTGCCGGACGTGCTGCTCTCCGGCCACCACGCGGAGATCGAGCGCTGGCGGCGCGCGCAGCGTCTGCGGCGCACCCTGGAACGCCGCCCGGACCTGCTCGCCGAGGCCGATCTCACGCCCGAGGAGCGCGACGGCCTCGATGCGGGCGAGGCGCCCTCGTAGCAGCCCGCTCCGGCCCCCTCTCCCTGGGGAGAGGGCGGGGGTGAGGGGGAGGACTCCCGCGCCCCTTCGAAAGCCCCGGCGGCGCAACGAACTCCAGAGGGCGGATCCTCCCTCACCCTGACCCTCTCCCGCGGGGAGTGGGGACCGGAAGGGATGCGCTCACTGCCCGAGGAGAGGGTTATGCAAAGGCCTCCCGGAGGACTGCTATAGTGCGCGTATGACGAACTTGTTGGAGTACGCACTGCTCGTCGGGGGCGTCTGCCTGGCCGTAAGCGCGATCACCGGGCTGATCGGCCTGGCCGATCCTGAACGCCGCCTGCGCAACGGGCTGCCCGCGCTGATCCTCGCCGTCCTCGCGCTCGGCGGGTACGCGCTGCTGATGGACTGAGGCCGCGGGCTCGCTCGACGCTATCGCCGAACGCGCCATAGACTTGCTGCAGAGGGCTCCGCGGGAGCCCGGTCGCATCTTCCGGGAACCGATATGTCGATCGACCTGCGCGAACTCGCCTCACCGCGCAACGAAACCATCCCCGACTTCAAGGCGGGCGACACCGTCAGCGTGAGCGTGCGCGTCGTCGAAGGCGAGCGTGAGCGCATCCAGGCCTTCGAGGGCGTCGTGCTGCGCGTGCGCAAGGGGCCGAACGGCAGCTTCACCGTGCGGCGGATGGCCTCGGGCGTCGGTGTCGAGCGCACCTTCCCCTTCAACGGCAAGCGCATCGAGAGCGTGAAGGTGACGCGCCGCGGGCGCGTCCGCCGCTCGCGCCTCTACTACCTGCGAGGCCGCACCGGCCGCGCGGCCCGTGTCCGCGAGGCGCGCCGCACTTAGTCCTGCTGCCCGCGCCACTCGAGTCCTGACCTCACGGCTCCCGCACGTATCATCGGGGCATGGTCACGCACGCACGCTCGCGGGAGCGCGACCGCTACGTGCAGGTCGCGGTCAACGCCGGACGCCCCACGGACATGACCTTTGCCTACCGCGTCCCGCCCGGACGCGAGGTCGAGGCGGGCGAGGTGGTGCACGTCCCCTTCGGGAAGCGCACGCTGCAGGGCATCGTCGTCGAGGGACCCACAGGCTTCAGCGGCTACCATGGCGACATTCGCGACCTCGATCCACTCGTCGAGGGCGCCCCGAGGCTGAACGACCTCCAGCTCGAGCTGGCCCGCTGGATCGCGCACTACTACCTCGCGCCGCCCTGGGAGGCGCACGCGCTGATGCTGCCTCCCGGCGCGGGCGAGCGACCGCGGCGGCTGCTGCTGCGCGGGTCCGCCGATCCGCCGGAGGCGCTCTCCGAACGCCAGCAGCAGCTCTACGACCTGCTCGACGAGACGCCGCGCGAGGCGGGCCGGCTGCGCGCGGCGCTACCCGGGCGCGTGGCGGCGCGCGCCTTCGAGGCCGCCCTCACGGCGCTGCTCCGTCGAGGCCTCGCCGAGCGGCGCTACGAGCTGAGCCGCCCCAGCGGCCGCCCGCGCGTCGTCGAGGTCGTGCGCCTCGTGGCCGAGCCGGAGCACGCGCTGCGCTTCGCGCAGGGCATCGAGGGCCGTCGCGCCTCGCGCCGCGCGCGTGCGCTGCAGGCGCTGCTGGATGCCGCCGAACCGATCGCAGTCGACGAGCTGGCGAAGATCGCGCGCGGCAAGCCGGCAGTGGAGACCCTGATCGAGGACGGCGAGGTCGAGGTCGACGGGCGCGGCCTCGTGACGCTCGCGCTATCGCCGGAGCAGGCGGCCGGCCGGATCCGCGAGTGGACGCGCACGCGGGCTCAGGACGCGGCGGCCCGGATGCTCGATCGCTTCGCCGGCGAGCCGGAGCTGTCGCTGCCCCTCGGCGAACTCGCGCGCGAGTTCGGCACCGCCGCACGCGAGGCGCTGGCAACGCTGCGCGAGGAGAGCCTGCTGACGGTCGAGGAGGTGCTCGACCGTCGCGATCCGCTGCGCAGCCTCGATGTGGCCGTGCGTCCGCCACCCGATCTGATCTTCGAACAGCGCCCCGCGGCACGCGCGATCACCGAGGCGATCGACCGCGGCAACGGCGAGGCGCTGCTCCTCGCGGGTGTCTCCGGCAGCGGGAAGACCGAGGTCTACCTCGCGGCGCTGCAACACGCGGTCGAGCGGGGCAAGCGCGGGGTCGTGCTCGTGCCCGAGATCGCGCTGACCGTGCCGACCGTCTCGCGCTTCGCCGAACGCTTCCCCGGCCGCGTCGGCGTGCTGCACTCCGGCCTCAGCGCGGGGGAGCGCTACGACGAGTGGCACGCCATCGCCGAGGGCGAGTACGACGTGGTGATCGGCTCGCGTTCGGCGATCTTCGCGCCTCAGCCGGACCTCGGGCTGATCGTGATCGACGAGGCGCACGAGTGGACCTACAAGCAGGCGGACCCGGCGCCGCGCTACGACGCGCGCACGGTCGCCGAGCGGATCGCGGAGCTGAACGGCGCGGCGCTGGTCTTCGGCACCGCCACGCCGGACGCGGAGCGCTGGCACGCGGCCGCGGAGGGCCGCATCCGGCGCCTCGATCTGCCTCGGCGGATGCGCGCGGTGCGGCAGCCGGACGGGGCGACGCAGGTCTGGCCCGACGAGAGCCTGCCCGCAGTCGAGATCGTCGACGCGCGGGGGCAGCGCGAGCTCTTCTCCGGTGAGCTCGTGCAGGCCCTCGGGGAAACGCTGGACCGCGAGGAGCAGGCGCTGCTCTTCCTCAACCGCCGCGGCCTCGCCGGCTTCCTGCTCTGCCCGCGCGGGCACTCGCCCGTCTGCAGCAGCTGCGACGTCTCGCTGACCCTGCACGACCCGCCCGGCCGGCTGGTCTGCCACCAGTGCAGCCGCTCGCGCCGCGTGCCGCCCCGCTGCCTCGAGTGCGAGGGGACGCTCAGCCGTGCCCGCGCGGGCACGCAGGCCGTGGAGCGCGCGGTGCGCAGCCTCTACCCGACCGCGCGCGTCGAGCGCTGGGATCGCGACACCGCCCGCCGCCGCGAGCAGCACGAGGAGATCTTCGGGCGCATGCAACGTCACGAGATCGACGTGCTGGTCGGCACGCAGATGATCGCGAAGGGCCTCGATCTGCCGCTCATCACGCTCGTGGGCGTGGTGCTCGCGGACTACGGGTTGCACGGCGGGGACTTCCGGGCGCGCGAGCGCACCTTCCAACTGCTGGAGCAGGTCGCCGGACGCGCCGGCCGCGCCGATCGCCACGGCCGCGTGATTGTGCAGACGCTGTCTCCCGAGGACCCCGCGATCGAGGCCCTCGAGCGCCACGACGTGGACGGCTTCTTCGAAGAGGAGCTGCCGTGGCGCGCGGAGTACGGCTACCCGCCGTTTCAGCGGCTCGCCCGGCTCGTCTTCTCGCACGCCCGCGGCGACTACGCGGCCGAGGAGGCGCGGCGCATGAGTGCGGAGCTGGAGCGCGTCGCCGCCGGCCTGCCGAACATCGAGGTGCTGGGCCCGGCCCCGCCGCCGCTCGCCCGAGTCCGGGGCCGCCACCGCTGGGCCCTGCTCGTACGCGCGCCTGACCCCGCCGAGTTGCTGCGCGACATCGAGTTCCCCGCCGGCTGGGTCGTCGACATTGATCCGCTGACGCTCGGGTAGCGCGGCGAGGCGACGCGGACGCTGCGCACATGGTGGGCTACACTCGACGCGCCCGGCGCGTGGCGCCGCGCGCCCAGCCAGCGACGCCGCAGCGGGAGCGCACCCTGACCGTCCGACCGATCCGCTACCTCGGCGACCCCGTCCTGCGCCGCCAGGCGAAGAAGGTGCGCCGTCCCGACGATTCGATTCGCCGGCTCGTCGACGACATGATCGAGTCGATGGTCGCCGCGCAGGGCGTTGGCCTCGCGGCGCCGCAGATCGGCGTCGGCCTGCGGGTCGTGGTGATCGGCATGCCGGACGAGGAGCCGTTCGCGCTGCTCAACCCGGTCGTCGTGAAGCGCTCCGGCGAGCGCCGCATGGAGGGCGAAGGCTGCCTCTCCGTGCCCGGCTACCGCGGCGCGCTGACCCGCTCGGAGCGCGTGGTCGTGAAGGCGATGGACCTCGATGGCCGCGAGGTGCGAATCCGCGCCGAGGACAACTTGCTCGCGCAGGCGCTCGAGCACGAGGTGGACCATGTCAACGGCATCCTCTACGTCGACCGCCTCGACAGTATGGACGACCTGATGAAGCTCGAAGGCGACAGCTGGGTTCCCGCAGAGGCCGCGGATGCCGGGCCGGCAGCGGGCGCGAGCTAGGAGGGGGCGGGCGTGGAACTGCTGTGGCCGCTCGTCTTCGTCGTCGTCGCCTTCTACCTGATCCTGCTGCGCCCGGTGCTCAATCAGCAGCGCCGCCGGCGGCGCGACCTCAGCAAGCTCGCCGTCGGCGACGAGGTGCTGACCAGCGGCGGCTTCTACGCCACCGTGCGCGCGATCCGCACGCGCGAGGACGGTCCGCTCGAGATCCTGCTCGAGGTCGCGCCGGGCGTGGAGCTGCGCGCCACCGCCGACGCGATCCAGGTGGTGACCGCCTCGGCCTCGGACGCGGAGCCTGACGCCGCGGTCGACGCCGTCGATGAGACGGACACACGCTAGATGAGGCGCTGGCTGCCGCTGCTCGGCGTGCTGCTGCTGACGATCGCCTCGATCTACACGATCTGGCCGTCCGAGCCGGGCAAGTGGTTGCCCGGCTCCGTGCCCTGGCCGGAGGGGCAGGGCGTGAGCATCGGCGGCTTCGAGCGCGACACGATGCGCCTCGGCCTCGATCTCCAGGGCGGCACGCGGCTGCTGCTGCAGGGCAGCCTGCCCGAGGGCGCCGAAGGCGACCTCGACGACGCCCTCGAGGGCTCCGTGGGTGTCCTCGAGCGTCGCGTCAACGCGGCCGGGCTCTCGGAGGCGGAGGTCACGCGCCAGGGCGTTGACAGCATCACGATCCAGATCCCCGGCCTCGCGCCGGACGAGGCGCGCCAGCTGCTCGGACGCACGGCGCTGCTCCAATTCTGCGAGGCGCCCACGGGACTCGGCGGAGGCGCGCCCTGCGGCGACGACGGGCAGTGGGTGCAGTCCCTGGCCGTCCTCGATGGCGAGTCGGTGGCGCTGACCGGGCGCTTCCTCAGGGCGAACGCCTTCGTCGGTTCGGACCCGCTCGGCAACCCGCTCGTCCAGTTTGAGTGGACCGCCGAGGGCGCGACCCTCTCCGAGCAGATCACGCGTCGCCTGCTCGGCCAGCCGCTCGCGATCTTCCTCGACAACGAGCTGCTGTCCGCGCCCACCGTGCAGGGCGTCATCATCGACAACGGCACGATCAGCGGCCTGACCTTCGAGCGCGCCACCGAGCTGGTGATCCAGCTCAACTCCGGTGCACTGCCGGTGCAGCTCACCGTCCTGCAGGAGCAGGAGGTGGACGCGACGCTCGGCGAGGACTCCGTGCGCCGCTCCGTGCTGGCGGGCGAGATCGGCCTGCTGATCGTGATGCTGTTCATGGTGCTGTACTACCGGGTGCCGGGCATCCTCGCCTCGATCGCGCTGGTCGTCTACACGCTGGTGACGCTGGCGATCTTCAAGCTGATCCCGGTCACGCTGACGCTGTCCGGTATCGCCGCGTTCGTCCTGTCCGTGGGTATGGCGGTGGACGCGAACATCCTGATCTTCGAGCGTATGAAGGAGGAACTGCGCTCCGGCCGCGCCTTCCACACCGCCCTCGACGCCGGCTTCGCCCGCGCCTGGTCCTCGATCCGCGACTCCAACATCACGACGCTTATCACCTGCGGCATCCTCTTCGCGCTGGGCGGGGGCATCGAGCTACCGGGCTTCGGGGCCTTCGACGCGCCGTTGGTGCAGGGCTTCGCGGTCACGCTGGCGATCGGCGTGCTGGTCTCGATGTTCTCGGCGATCACCGTCACGCGCAGCCTGCTCAAGGTGCTCGTCGGCACCCGCATCGCACGCAATCCGGACCTGCTCGGGCCCGGCATCCAGACCGAACCCGGCTCCTCCGAGGCCGCCTCGATGGGCGGTGAGGCGTGAGGACGCTCGACCTCGTTTCGACGCGCCGGCGCTTCTTCGCGCTCAGCGGGGCGGTGGTCGCGATCGCGCTGGTGCTGCTGGCGATTCCGCCGACGCTGCGGCCGGGCATCGAGTTCACCTCGGGCACGACGACGCTGCTGCGCTTCGAGCGCGGCGTGGACCAGGCCGCGCTCCGCTCGGCCTACGCCGACCTCGGTCATCCCGAGGCGCGGATCCAGTCCACGGGCCCGAACGAGTACCTGATCCGCACGAGCAAGCTGGACGTGCCCGACACCGCGCTGATCGAGGTCGCCCCGGACGCGGGCGCGGTCGAACCCGAAGACCCGGGCTTCGGCTCGGTGCTGCTCGGGGGCGAGGGCGCCGAGGGCGAAATCGCGCTGCGTGTCTTCCGGTTCGGCGAGGCCTGCGACTTCGGCGACGAGATCGCGAGCGTCCCCGCAGGCGCGGAGGCGCGCATCCTCGAGGAGGTGCGCGGCTGCGAGCAGCCGGCCGAGGACGGCGAGGGCGAGAGCGACGACGCGGCAAGCGGGGACGCCGCCGGTGACGGCGAGGACGGCGACACCGAGGGCGCGGAGGGCGACGATGCCGACGGCGCCGCCGAGGAGGGCGAAGAGCCGGAGGCCGAGTTGCTCGCCTACCGCGTCCAGGTGGACGGCGACGACGGCGCGGTCCTGACCGGCTTCATCGCCCCCGCCGACACCCGCCCCCTCGATGCGGGCGCCACGAGCGAGCCGGAACTGAGCGCCGAGGAACTCGGCGAGCGAGGCGTGATCGAGGACGAACTGGGGAAGCGCTTCGGGTCCTTCGAGGTGCTGGAGTTCGCCTCGGTTTCGGCAGTGGTGTCGAAGCAGGCGGTGCGCAACGCGGCGGTGGCGGTCGTGATCGCCTCGCTGTTCATCATGGGCTACATCGTGTTCGCGTTCTCCAGCATGCCGCACCCGTTCCGCTACGCGATGGCCGCGATCATCGCGCTGGTGCACGACGTGGCGATCGTGCTCGGCGCCTTCTCGCTGTTCGGGAAGCTCTTCGGGATCGAGATCAACCTGATGTTCGTGACGGGACTGCTGACGATCATCGGCTTCTCCGTGCACGACACGATCGTGATCTTCGACCGGGTGCGCGAGAACGTGCAGCGCGCGCCGACGGCGCCGCTTGCCGAGAACGTCAACGCGGCGCTGGTGCAGACGCTCGGGCGCTCGCTGAACACCTCGATCACGCTGCTGTTCACGATCCTCGCGCTGCTCTGGCTGGGCGGATCGACGATCGAGGCCTTCCTGCTGGTGCTGCTCGTCGGCGTGATCGCCGGCGCCTACTCGAGCATCGCGATCGCAGCGCAGGTGCTGGTGGCGTGGGAGGAGGGCGACCTCGGACGGCTGCTCGCCCGCCTCAGGCGACGGGGCGCCGGCTCCACCTCGTAGCAGCCATCAAGCCGCGCGACTAAGGCAGCACCCGCTCGTCACCTCGCCGCGTCGTCACGCCGTCGCGGTCGAGGCGTTCGAGCAGTGCCTGCGCGGTGCGCCGGTTGGTGCCGAGGGCGTCGCGCGCCCCCGCCAGCGTCACGCTGCCGTCACTCGCGATCAGCCCAACGATCGCTTCGCGCGCCTCGGCGAAGCGCTCCGCCGTGAAGACGACGCCGTCGCCACAGTCGACGAGCCGGCCGGTGGCGCCGAGGTACCCGAGCAGCTCGGGATCGAGGTCGAGGCGGGGCGGGCTGAGGCCCGCGGCGCCGAGGGCGGCGATCGCCTCGTCCGCCACGCGGCGCTGCGCCGCCGTCGGCCGCGGCGACCAGCTCGCACGCGCGACCCCCGCCCCGCGCGCCTCGATCTGCGGGTTGAGCGCGCCGAGCAGCGCCGTCAGTGCGTCCGGCTCCAGGCGCACGCGGGCGCGCAGCTCCCCGGCTGGCATGGCCAGCCGTAACGGGTGCGCGCGCTCGTAGTCTTCGAGTGCGCGCTCGATGCGCGTGCGCAGCCGCTCGAGACCGGCTGCGCTGACGTAGCGGGGCGTCCCGTCGGGGTGCTCGAGCGTGACCGCGTCGCCCGCGGCGGTCAGCGCCGTGATCGCCGCCTCGATGGCGTCGCCGTCGAGGTCTGCGACGGCGGCGAGTCGCGCGAGCGTCGCCGGTTCGACGCCCTCCAGTGCGGCCAGCGTCTCGCCTTCGGGCGACCCTTCGGCGAGGCGCCGCAGCCGGTCGACAATCGCCGGGTCGGTGCGGCGGCGGCGTCCCGTGTTGACCTCGAGCACGCGTCCGCCGCCGACCGTCTGGTCGGAGACGCGCAGCACGAAGAGGTCGCCGGGCGAGGCGGCGAGGGCGGGCGCGAGCTGGATCTGGCACCAGCCCTCGGCGCCTGGCGGCACCTCGTCGGCTCCGAGGATGCGCAGCCGGCCCTGCGTCTCGGCGGCGCCGAGGTGCACGGTCACGCGGAGGTTGTGCCTCAGCGCGCGCCTCGCGAGGGCGCGCACGCGCACGTCGATGGTCGTCGCCGGGCGCAGCTCGCCGGGCCGCGCCAGCACCTGCCCACGGCTCAGTTGATCGGTGCCGACGCCCGCGAGGTTGATGGCGACGCGTGTGCCGGGCAGCGCCTCGTCGATCGCCTGCTGGTGCGTCTGCAAGCCCCGGATCCGCGCCTCCGGGCCGCCGGGCACCGCCTCGACCGCCTCGCCCGTGCGCAGCCGTCCGTCGAGCAGGGTGCCGGTCACCACCGTGCCGAAGCCGGCCATCGTGAATACGCGGTCGATGCCGAATCGCGGCCGGCCCACGTCGCGCGGCTCCGGGGTTGCGGCCAGCGCCTCATCGAGGGTGGCCCGCAACTCGTCCAGGCCTGCGCCGCTCACCGCGGACGTGCGCACGATCGGCGATCCGGCGAGCGAGGTGTCCGCGAGCAGCTCGCGCAGCTCCTCCTCGACCAGCTCCGCCCACTCCTCCTCCTCGACGAGGTCGAGCTTGGTGAGCGCGACGACGCCCCGCCGCAGCTCGAGCAGGTCGAGGATCTCGAGGTGCTCGCGCGTCTGCGGCATCACGCCCTCGTCGGCTGCGACGACGAGCAGCGCGAGGTCGATCGCGCCGACGCCCGCGAGCATGTGGCGGACGAAACGGACGTGCCCCGGCACATCGACGATCGAGACCTCGCGACCGGACGGGAGCGTCATCCAGGCGAAGCCCAGCTCGATGGTCAGGCCACGCTCGCGCTCCTCGCGCAAGCGGTCGGGATGGATCCCTGTCAGGGCCTCCACGAGGGCGGATTTTCCGTGGTCGACGTGGCCGGCGGTGCCGATGACGTACATGGCCGGAGTCTAGCGGCACGCGCGCGCAGAATCGCCCGTGGGCCTTGACATCCAGGTGGCGAAAGGCCAGCCTGACTGGAGTAGAAAATCGACATAAACGTTGGAGTTGACTCTATGGTTTCGCTTGACTCTCTCCGTCAGGAGCTTGTGGAAGCGTTCGAGGAACGCGACCGCCTTGACGCACGCATCGCGCAGCTCGAAGACGCGATCGAGGCGCTGGCGAGGCTCGGGGGCGATCCCGACGACTTGCCGCCTCGGCGCATGCCGGCGGACGACGAGCCCCCACGGCGTGGCTGGGCGGGCGACGAGCCGCCACGGCGCGACTGGGGTCGCGACGAGCCGCCGCGCCGCATGGAGCCGCGGTTGGACCTGCAGGAGTTGCTTAATCGCCATCGTGAGGACGTCAGGGACCAGATCGAGTCGCTGGAGTCGAGCCTGCCGTTCGTCGGGTTGAAGTACTACCGGGACCAGTTGCTCCCGCAGGTGGTCGGGGAGATCCGGCAGGGCGAACTCCGCTCCCTGATGGACCTGATGGTGGATAGCGGCGTGGTCGATGTCTACCAGGTCGAGAACCCGAACAACCCCGAGTTTCCGACGGCCGCCATCCGCCTCCCGCTTAGCGACGAACCGGACGAGCTCGACGAGTTCGCCGAGGACGTGGCGGACCAGCCAGACGAACTGGACCAGCCGGACGACGCCGAGGAATTCGACGCCGATCCGCAGTGACCGTCGCCTTCAGCACCGACGCGATCTACCTCTCCCACCAGCCCCCCGGCGGATTCCCGCACCCGGAGCGCCCGGCGCGGCTCGCCGCGATCCTCGAACGCCTCGAGGCGACCGGCCTGCTCGCGCGCATGGAGCGCCTGCCCGACCGTGACGCGAGCGACGAGGAGCTGCTGGCCGCCCACGACCGCCGGGTGCTCGACACCATCGAGGCGCACCACGCAGCGGGCGGTGGCTGGATCGACGCGGACACCTTCGTCGGGGAGGCTTCGCCGGCGGCGGCCCGGCGAGCCGCCGGGGCGGCGCTCGCCGCGACGGGCGCCGTCCTCGATGGTTCGGCGCGGAGCGCCTTCGTCGCCGCCCGGCCGCCCGGGCACCACGCGACGCGGGAGCGCTCGATGGGCTTCTGCCTCTACAACCAGGTCGCCGTCGCGGCCGCGGACGCTCTCGCGAGGGGCGTCGAACGGGTCGCGGTCGTCGACTGGGACCTGCACCACGGCAACGGCACGCAAGCGATCTTCGACGCCGACCCGCGCGTGCTCTACGTGAGCACGCACGCCTACCCGTACTACCCGGGCACGGGCGCTGTCGCCGAGCACGGGCGCGGCGAGGCCGCCGGCACGAAGATCAACATCCCGCTGCCGCACGGCGCGGGCGATCGGGCCTTTCTTGCCGCCTACGAACGGGTGGCCGTCCCGGCCCTCGAGGCGTTCGAGCCCGAGGTGGTGCTCGTCTCCTGCGGCTGGGACTCGCACGCTCGCGACCCGCTCGGCGCGCTCGCCGTTTCGACCGAGGGCTACACGGCGGTAGCGAAGCTGATCGCCGACGCAGCTGAGCGGCTCTGTGACGGCCGGCTGGTCGCAGTCCTCGAGGGCGGCTACGACGAGCACGCGCTGGCCTGCTGCGCGCAGGCGCTCTGCGAGCTGCTGCTCGGCGACGAACCGACGCCGGACCCGGAGCCGGGTGCGGGGCGGCCGGAGCTCGTGCGCGAGATCGATGCGGTCATCGCCGCGGCACGCGCGGCGGCGCGCCTCGGCTGACCCTGCGAGAGACTATTGCGAAGCTCTCCCTCAGAGCAGCGAGCGCATCTCTTCCGGTCCCCTCTCCCCGAGGGAGAGGGTTAGGGTGAGGGAGGGTCCGCCCTCCGGAATTGCGTTGCGCCATCGGGGCTCTCGTGGGCGCGCGGGAGTCCTCCCCCTCACCCCCGCCCTCTCCCCAAGGAGAGGGAGCCGGATTTGGCTTGTGGGAGTTTCACAACGGTCTCTGCGAGGGCTACTCGATCGTCCGGGATTCCTCGAGGGTGTCCGCGCGGGAGCAGGCCGGGCAGCACTCGGGCAACTCGCGGCGCGGCACCTCGCCGCGCAGCTGCGAGACGCCGAGCCAGATGTCGTCGCGCAGCCGGAAGTGCGGGCTGAGGCGTCCGCGCGGGCCCCTCGCCGCGGCGCGCAGCTCTTCCTCGACGCGCCGCGCGGCCTCGGAGCGGCTGATCGGGCCCGGTGGACGCACCAGTACCTCGCGGCCGCAGTGCGAGCAGCGGTAGACCTCGATGGCCATGTGTGGTGGCCGCCGCTAGCCGGGTGCGACGGCGGCCGCGGCCTCCGACTCCGGCAGCAGATCGACGAAGACCTCGTTCGCAAGCAGCAGCCCGCGTTCGCTCAGCCGCAGCCGGTCGCCGTCCCATTCGAGCAGCCCGAGTTCCGTGTGCCGCTCGATCGCCTCGCCGAACGCCTCGCGCGGCGAGACGCCGAAGCGCCCGGCGAACTCGGAGGCGTCGACGCCCTCGACCAAACGCAGTCCGAGGATCAGCGCGTCCGCGCGCAACGTGGCCGCGTCCGGTGTCTCGCCGCCCGCGATCTGCTGCAGCGCGCCGCCCCCGTGCTGCTCGCGTTCCTCGTGCGAGGCGTTGACGAGCTCGACGTAGCGGGCGGGGGAGTCGACGTTGGCGAGGCGCTGCCCGGCGAAGAAGGAGTGCGCGCCGGCGCCGAAGCCGAGGTAGGGCTCCGCCCGCCAGTAGACGAGGTTGTGACGGCAGGCCTGTCCGGGTTGCGCCCAGTTCGAGATCTCGTACTGCTCGTAGTCCGCGCCGGCGAGCCGGTCGCGCGTCCACTCGTACTGGTCGGCGACCACATCCGGGTCGGGTTCCGGCAACTCGCCCTTCTGCACGCGGTAGTAGAGGGCCGTGCCCGGCTCGACGGTGAGCGCGTAGCAGGAAATGTGCTCCGGCCGCGCCGTGAGGACGCCTTCGAGCGTCGCCTGCCAGCGGTCCAGCGGCTGCCCGATCAGTCCGAAGATCAGGTCGGCGTTGACATTCTCGAAGCCCGCCGCGCGGGCGTCGCGCAGCGCCTCGAGGGCACGGTCGCCCGAGTGCTGGCGGTCGAGCAGCTCGAGCTCGTCGGCGTGCAGCGATTGCACGCCGATCGAGAGCCGGTTGAAGCCGATCTCGCGCAGGCCCTCGAGGTGCTCGCGGGTCAGGTCGGTGGGGTTGGCCTCGAGCGTCCACTCGGCGTCGGGAGCGATCGCGTAGCGTTCGCGGATCGCGCCGGCGAGCGTGTGCATGTCTTCGAGCGAGCTGAGGCTCGGCGTGCCGCCGCCGAAGAAGATCGTGCGCACCTCGAACTCGCGCGCGGCGGGCGCCCAGAGGCCGAGCTCGCGCACGAGCGCGGGCGTGTAGTCCGGCACGAGGTGGTCGAGGCCCTCGTAGGAGTTGAAGTCGCAGTAGCCGCACTTCGCGGTGCAGAACGGGATGTGCAGATAGAGCGAGAGCGCCTGCGCCATGCCTCGACCTGCTCCCCGGCGCCGCCGCGCCTCGCGGCCAGCGTACAGGCGCGGCGAGGTGTGGGGAACGTGGGGAGCGGGGCGGCCGGCGCGCTGGCCCACCCCCCGGCCCCCGTGCGAGACTCGACACACGATGCTGCGCGACTTCGAGGCAGGGCTACTCCGCCCGGGGCACGCCGGCCAGGACGTGGTCCTCGCGGGCTGGGTTCACCGTCGGCGCGACCACGGCGGGCTGGTCTTCATCGACCTGCGCGACTCCAGCGGCATCGTGCAGGCCGTCTTCCACCCCGAGCACGCGCCCGAGGCCTTCGAAGTCGCCTCCGCGCTGCGCAGCGAGTACGTCGTGCAGATCGCCGGACGGGTCGTCGAGCGCACGCCGGAGACGGTGAACCCGGAGCTGGCGACCGGCGGCGTCGAGGTCGCCGTCCGCGAGGCGCGGATACTCAACGAGGCGGAGACGCCGCCCTTCCCGATCAACCAGGACACGCAGGTCGACGAGGCGACGCGGCTGCGCTACCGCTACCTGGACCTGCGCCGCGAGCGCATGGCCGCCAACATCGCGCTGCGCCATCGCGTGGTGCGCTTCATCCGCAACTACCTCGGCGACCGCGGGTTCGTGGAGATCGAGACGCCGGTGCTCGGCCTCGCAACTCCCGAGGGCGCGCGTGACTACCTGGTGCCGAGCCGCATCCACCCCGGGCGCTTCTACGCGCTGCCGCAGTCACCGCAGCAGTGGAAGCAGTTGCTGGTCGTGGCCGGGCAGGAGCGCTACTTCCAGATTGCGCGCTGCTACCGCGACGAGGACCTGCGCGCCGACCGCCAGCCCGAGTTCACGCAGCTCGACCTCGAGATGGCGTTCGTCGAGCAGGACGACGTGCTCGACCTGATCGAGGGCCTCTACAGCGAGTTGGCGCTCACCGAAGGCAGCCACTTCCAGACCCCGACGCCGTTCCCCCGCATGACCTGGGCCGAGGCGATGGAGCGCTACGGCTCCGACAAGCCGGACCTGCGCATCGGCATCGAGATCCGCGATCTCGGCGCGCTCGTCGCGGACTCGGAGTTCGGTGTCTTCCGCAACGCGATCGCCGGCGGCGGGCGTGTGCGTGGCTTCGCCGTGCCCGGCGGCGCCGACACGCCGCGGCGGGGCGCCGACGCGCTGGTCGAGCTCGCCCGGGAGCTGGGCGCCGGCGGCCTCGTCTGGGTCGCCTTCGACGGCGAGGGTGCGCTCGATAGCGTCCCGCCGGAGGACCTGCACGAGCAGACGCGGTCGCCCGCGAAGCGCTTCCTCGATGGCGAGACGCTGGCCGCGATCGGCGCGGCCTGCGGCGCGAGCCGCGGCGACATGCTGCTGATCGTGGCCGACCGCGACGAGGTCACCTCGCGAGTGCTGGACGGGCTCATGCGCCACGTCGCCGAGCAGCGCGAGCTGGCCGACCCCGGCGTGCTCGCTTTCGCGCTGATCACCGACTTCCCGATGTTCGAGCGCGACGCCGCCGATACGCGCTGGAGCGCCGTCCACCACCTCTTCACCTCACCTTACGAGGAGGACGACGAGCTGCTGGAGATGGACCCCGGCCGGGTCCGCTCGCGCGCCTACGACCTGGTCTGCAACGGCCAGGAGATCGGCTCGGGCTCGATCCGGATCCACCGCCGCGAGCGGCTGATGCGGGTGCTGCGCGCCCTCGATCTGGGCGAGGCCGAGGCGGAGGAGCGCTTCGGCCACATGCTGCAGGCATTCACCTACGGCGCGCCGCCGCACGGCGGCATCGCGCTCGGCATCGATCGCACGGCCGCGCTGCTTGCGGGCGAGCGCGACATTCGCGAGGTGATCGCCTTCCCAAAGACGAAGACCGCCTCGGACCCGATGACCGGCGCGCCGAGCGCGGTCGAGGCGCAGCAACTTGCCGATGTGCACGTCGCGCTGACACCGCAAGCGCAGGCGTTGGGCGGCGCGACTGACGTATGATCAGCGCAGACCCGCTCGCTTACCGGCGATAGCGGGTTCTGCGAGCGGGCGGAGGGCTCCGTGGGCGGACAGAACCGCATCATCGTCATCATGCTCGGGGTCCTCGCGGCCCTCGTGCTGCTCATCGGCGGACTCTCTGCCGTGCTCTTGCTGGGTGGAGGAGGCGACGACGGCGCCGCCGAGCCCACAGCCGCCGCCGGCATCACCACCGACACCGGCGGCACGAGCAGCGACGATCGAGACGATGGCGACAGCGGGGACGGTGGCGACAGCGGCGGCAGCGCCGCCGCAGCCGGCCGGCTGCGGCTCCCCGGCAGCGACCCGGTCACGCTCGACCCGCACATCGCCGGCGACTCTGGCTCCGCCGAGTACATCGTCGAGGTGTTCAACGGCCTCGTCACGATCTCGCCGGACCTGAACATCGAGCTCGACCTCGCCGAGTCGGTCGAGATCAGCCCGGACGGACTGCAATACACGTTCACACTGCGTGACGACATCCTCTTCCACAACGGCCGCCGCGTGACCGCCGAGGACGTCCGCTGGTCGATCGAGCGCGCCGCCTCGCCGGAGCTCGCCTCGCCGACCGCGCTCGCCTACCTCGGCGACATCATCGGCGTCCGCGAGCACTTCTACGGGCTCGCCGAGACGATCGAGGGCGTCGAGGTGATCGACGACCGCACGGTTCGCTTCACGATCGACGCGCCGAAGCCCTACTTCCTCGCCAAGCTCAGCTATCCGACGGCGTTCGTCGTCGATCAGCAGCAGATCGAGGGCAACCCGCGGGGCTGGACGCGCCGCCCCGTCGGCACCGGGCCCTATCGCCTCCAGGAGTGGCGCATCGGCGAGCGGATCGTGCTGCGCTCCAACCCGCGCTACCACCTCGGCGAGCCGTCCGTGCGCGAGGTGCTCTACGAGCTGGCGGGCGGATCGACGCTGACGCGCTTCGAGAACGGCGAACTGGACATCGCCTTCATCTCCGTGAACGACATCGATCGGGCGCGCGACCCGAACAGCGACATCGGGCCGCTCTACCAGGAGTTCAGCCAGTTCACGATCTCGTACCTGGCGTTCAACACGCAGGTGCCGCCGTTCGACGACGTCAACGTTCGCCGCGCCCTCGGGCTGTCGATCGACCGCAACCTGATCGCCGAGGTGACGTTCAAGAACATGATTGCGCCGGCCACCGGCATCCTGATGCCGCAGCTGCCGGGCTACACCCCGGAGGACAAGACCTTCCAGTTCGACCCGGACGAGGCGCGCCGCCTGCTGGCGGAGTCGAAGTACGGGTCCGCCGAGAACCTCCCGCCGATCGTCATCACCGAGGTCGGCGGCGGCGCCGAGGCGCGCATCGACACGCAGGCCTTCATCGAGCAGTGGCGCGAGGAACTCGGCATCGAAGTCCGCATCCAGCAGACCGACTTCGCGACGTTCCTGGAGGACCAGGATTCCGGCCGCCTGCAGATGTTCAACGCCGGCTGGATCATGGACTACCCGGACCCCGAGGACATCCTCGATCTCAAGTTCCACTCCGAGTCCGAGCTCAACGACGTGGGCTACTCCAACGCGGAGGTCGACGCGATCCTCGATCGCGCCCGCACGGAGCAGGACACCGCGGCGCGGCTGGCGCTGTACCAGGAGGCGGAGCGCCTGATCGTCGAGGACGCGGCGTGGCTGCCGCTCTACTTCTCCCGCGTGCACGTCGTGGTGAACGCGGACGTCGAGGGCTGGTTCGAGCCGCCGATGGTGATACCGCGGCTGCGCCACATCACCGTGAACCGCTAGTCGAAACGGAGGCGGCCGGCGATGGCCGGATACATCATCCGCCGCCTGCTCTGGCTGCCGGTCGTGCTGTTCGTGGTTTCGTTCGCGACCTTCTCGATCGCTCGCTTCGGTCCGGGCGACCCGGTGAGCGTCGCCGCCGGGCAGTACCGCGACCCCGAGGTGCTTGAGCGCATCCGCGCCGAGCGCGGCCTCGATGGCTCCATCTTCGAGCAGTATGGCCGCTGGCTGTTCGGCGATCTCTACCCGGGCGGTTCAGGCGGTGGCTCGATCCGCGGGGACTTCGGCGAGTCGTTCATCCAGCGCGGCTTCACGGTCAACGAGCTGATCCGCAAGCGCATGCTGATCTCGGCGCAGCTGGGCTTCCTCGCGCTGGTCGTCGTCTTCGGGACGGGCATCCCGCTCGGGCTGCTCACCGCACGCTTCAGCGGGACGTGGATCGACCCGTTCGTGATCAGCAGCCTGCTCTTCCTGACGGCCCTGCCCGTGCTGGTGATCATCCCGCCGATGCTCTGGCTGTTCGCGCTCAAGCTCGACATCCTGCCGGCGGGCGGCTGGGGGGGCGACGGCTTCGCGGGCCTCTTCGACATCTGGTGGATCGGCGGCGTGATCGCCGTGCCGATCCCCGATCCGCACCTCTACATGCCCGTCTTCGTGCTCTCCATCGGCGGCATCGCCGGCGTCGCCCGCCTCGTGCGGATCACCGCCCTCGAGGTGCTCACGGAGGACTACGTGCGCACCGCGCGCGCGAAAGGGATCACGGAGGCGGCCGTGGCGCTGCGCCACGTCCTCCCCAACTCGCTCCTGCCGGTGGTGACCGTCATCGGGTTCGCGCTGGTCGGCATCCTCGAGGGCGCGTTCTTCACCGAGACGTTGCTCGGCATCCCGGGCATCGGACGCTTCTCGATCGAGGCGGTGCAGAGCCGTGACTACGACGTGATCCTGGCGATCACGGTGATCATCGCAACCGCGTTCCTGATCGCGAACCTGGTGATCGAGATCAGCTACACCTTCATCGACCCGCGCGTGCGGCTCGGCGAGGCGGTGAACGCGTGAGCGCCGCCGCCGTCGGGCTCGAAGACGCCGAGGTCACCCGAGGGCGGCCCGCCGGTCCCTGGCTGCAGCTCTGGCGGCGGCTCCGCCGCAAGCGGATCGCGATGATCGGCCTCGCCGTGGTGCTCGTGATCTACCTGATGGGCATCACCGCGCAGTGGACGGCCCCCTACTCCTACCGCGAGCAGGACCTCACGCGCGGCCTCGAGGGCCCGAGCGCGGACCACTTCCTCGGGACGGACCGGCTCGGCCGCGACATGCTGAGCCGCGTGATGTACTCCGCACGCACCACGGTGATCATCACCATCACCGTGATCGTCACCGGCGGCATGGTGATTGGGCCGACGCTTGGCCTCCTTTCCGGCTACCGCGGCGGCTGGATCGACGGCGTGATCGGCCGCGTCGGCGACGTCTTCATCGCCTTACCGGGGCTGCCGATGCTGATCCTGATCAACGCCTCGCTCGCCCCGCGCGTGATCGAGGCGACCGGGTGGATCGAGGAGAACTCGCCACTCAGCGGGCTCGTCGCCAACGGCGTGCCCTCGTACCTCACGGTCTTCGGCGCGCTCTCGCTGTTCTTCTGGGTCGGCAGCATGCGCATCATCCGCGCGCAGACGCTGCAGATCCGGGAGCGGGACTTCGTACTCGCGGCGCAGGCGATGGGCGCGACCACGAGCCACGTGATCTGGCGGCACCTGCTGCCCAACGTCTCGTTCCTGCTCATCCTCGGCGCCTCGACGGCGCTCGGGGCCGTGGCCGGCTCGGAGCTGTTCCTGACCTGGTTCGGCGTCGGCATCCAGCCGCCGGCCCCCTCGTTCGGCGCGATGATCTTCGAGGCCGGCAGCGTCCGCACGTTCCAGGCCAGCCCGCACCTGCTGCTCGTTCCCTCGTTCTTCGTCGTCTCGTTGCTCTTCGCCTTCGCGTTGTTCGGCGACGCGCTGAACGACGCGGTGCGGGCGCGCTAACGGCTCTCCCGAGGGCACGACGACGCCCGCGGGACCGAAGCGGGACCCGTTGATATACTCAATCCGCTACGCTCCCGCGCGTTACCGGTGGTCCACGGACCCCGCCGCCGCGAGGACGTCCCGTTGCGAGATGGCCTGCCGCGAGCAGTCCCGCCACGGAGAAGGGGCCAGCCTTGGGCGTAACCGCTGAACGCCTCCCGCGCTCCCTCGTCTCGCTCGAGATCGAGGTCGAACCGGAGCGCCTCGAGGCGTCGATGAAGAAGGTCATCAACAAGGTCTCGCAGCAGGTCCGCATCCCCGGTTTCCGCCCCGGCAAGGCTCCGCGCGAGATCGTCGAGCGCACCGTCGGGCAACCGTTGCTGCTGCAGGAGGCGATCGAAGATCTGCTGCCGGGCGTCTACAACGAGGCCCTCGAGACCGAGGAAATCGAGGCGATCGACCAGCCCGAGATCGAGCTCAAGTCGACCGAGCCGCTGGTCGTCCAGGCGACCGTGCCGGTCCGCCCGACGATCGAGATCGGCGCCTATCAGGCGTTGCGCGTGCCTCGCGAGGAGCCGTCCGTCGGCGAGGCGGAGACCGAGGAGGCGCTGACCGAGCTGCGCCGCCGCTACGCCACGCTTGAGCCGGTCGACCGCCCGGTCGAGTGGAACGACACCGTCCGCATCGACATGAGCGTATCGGTCGAGGGCCAGGAGGAGCCGCACCTCGAGGAGGGCGCCGAGTTCGCCGTCACCGAGGGGGGCATCGTCTCTCTGCCCGGCTTCCTCGACCAGCTGATCGGCCTCCAGCGCGGCGGCCCGCACGAGTTCTCATTCGACCTGCCGGAGGACTACCAGGCCGAGGATCTCGCCGGGAAAACTGCGAGCTACAGCGTCCAGCTCCTCGAGGTCAAGCAGGAGGTGCTGCCGGACCTCGACGACGACTTTGCCCGCTCCCTCGACGAGGAAGGCATCGAGAACCTCGAACAGCTCCAAACGCTCGTCAGCGAGGGTGTGCGGGAGCAGATCGAGGCGGTCCACGAGATGACCTACCGCGAGGAGGTCGTGGACCTCCTCCTCGCCACCGCCGAGCTGGACTACCCCGAGGTGCTGGTCGAGCGCGAGATCGACCGCCTCGTCGACGAGCAGTCGCAGCACGCCGCCCACGAGCGCGAGGACTTCGAGCGCTGGCTGCAAGCGATCGGGCGCACCGAGGAAGAGGTGCGTGACTCCCTGCGCGAGCAGGCCGACCTGATCGTGAGGCGGGGCCTTGTGCTCGCGGAGTTCGCGGTCCGCGAGGAGATCGCGGCCTCCGACGAGGAGATCGGCGAGCGCGTCGACGAACTCGTCGAGCAGGCCTCGGCGGGGACGACGGACCTCGAGCAGCGCGCGCGCGTGCGCGGGATGTTCGACACGGAGCAGATGCGCGCCTCGCTGCGTGAGCGCCTGATCTCCGAACGTGCGCTGGAGCGGCTGATCGAGATCGCCTCGCAGGAGGACGAAGAGCTCGAACCGCGCTCGCCGCGCCGTCGCGGCCGCCGTCGCCGCGGCTCGCGCGCCGCCGCCGACGAGGACGGCGACGAGCAGGCGGACGACAGCGGGGCTCCCGAGGAGGCCTCGGCGGAGGCGGACGCCGGAGACGGCGACGAGGACAGCGAGTCGTAGGGCGGCGCTCGGAGCGCGCCCGTGGTCCAATGGAATGCGAACAACACGCACGCCGGAGA
>OZ219872.1:0-933357 GCA_964291495.2 Dehalococcoidia bacterium | reverse complement strand
GCCTCACCACGCTCGCCGGCCCGCTCGCCGAGGCCGGGCTGGACCGCGTCACGGTCTCCCTCGACACGCTCGACGACGCCACCTTCCGCGCGATGAACGACGCCGACTTCCCGGTCGCGCTGGTCCTCGAGGGCATCGACGCGGCCGAGGCCGCCGGGCTCGCGCCGGTCAAGGTCAACGCCGTGGTCAAGCGCGGGGTCAACGACGCGGGCGTCGCCGAGCTCGCGCGGCGCTTCAAGGGCACGGGCGCGGTGCTGCGCTTCATCGAGTACATGGACGTCGGCGTCACCAACGGCTGGCGGCTCGACGACGTGGTGCCGGCGCGCGAGCTGGTCGAGCGGATCGACGCCGCGCTGCCGATCGAGCCCGTCGACCCCTCGTACCGCGGCGAGGTCGCGAAACGCTGGCGCTACCGCGACGGCGAGGGTGAGATCGGTTTCATCACCTCGGTCTCCGCCCCGTTCTGCGGCGATTGCACGCGCGCGCGCATCTCCGCCGACGGCAGCCTCTACACCCTGCCTCTTCGCCGTCGCCGGCACGGACCTGCGCGCGCCGCTGCGCGAGGGCGCGGGACGACGCGGCGCTGGCGGCGCTGCTGGGCGGCGTCTGGCGCGAGCGCGAGGACCGCTACTCGGAGATCCGCTCGGCGGACACCGAGGAGCTCCCGCGCATCGAGATGTCGTACATCGGTGGCTGACGGTGGCTGAGTCTGCGGCGGGCGACGACCGGGGCCTTGTCCCACCTCGACGAGCGGGGCCACTCGCGGATGGTCGACGTCTCGGACAAGGACGTGACGCGCCGCGAGGCGACGGCGCGCGGGCGCGTCGCGATGAGCGCCGAGACGCTCGCGCTGATCGGCGAGGGTGGGTTGCCGAAGGGCGACGTGCTGGCGGCGGCGCGCCTCGCCGGGATCATGGCCGCCAAGCGCACGCCCGAGCTGATCCCGCTCTGCCACCCGCTGCCGATAAGCGGCGTGGAGGTGCAGCTCTGCCTCGACCCCGAGGATCCGGCGAGTGGAGATCGAGGCGACCGTGCGCACGAGCGCGCAGACGGGCGTGGAGATGGAGGCGCTGACCGCCGTCTCCGTGGCCGCGCTCACGATCTACGACATGTGCAAGGCCGTGCAGCGCGACATGCGCATCGAGGCCGTCCGCCTCGTCGCCAAGTCCGGCGGCCGCTCCGGCGACTACCGCGCCGAGGCGTAGCCGCCAGCACCCTTCCCCGCTCGTTCATCCCAGGCGACTGGGAGCCTCCCCTCGACGGCCCCCTCTCCCCGGGCGAGGGTCGGGGTGCGGGGGCTCGCCGCGCATGACTGCCGCCTCGAAGGCTCGTGCGCCGCTCCGGCCCCTCTCCCGGGGGAGCCAGGGAGGGGGTGAGCGGGCTCGCGGGACGGTCGCCGCCCCTCGGAAGGTCCGTTGCCTCGCGACTGGATTCCGGCTTTCGCCGGAATGACGGGAGGGAGCCGGCGTGACGGGAGTGAGAGGAGGCGGACAGCCCGCGAGGGCTGCGCTGCGTGCACCAGAGCCCCCGGGGGCGTGGGGGCGCAGCCCCCACATGAAGAAAACTCCGAGGTGGGTGGGTGGGCCGGAGCCGCGCGCAGCGCGTGCTCGTCCGGGATGGGGGTGTGGGGGCGCAGCCCGCCAACAAAGGATGCGGGTTGCTTCGGAGGGTCGATAGGCTCTCGGAGCGGCGCTGCGCGCCGGGCCCTCACCCCCGCCCTCTCCCTCGGGGAGAGGGGGCCGGAAGGGGAAACCTCCTAGCGGGCGTGGTGGTCGGCGGGGCGGATCGAGCCGTCGTCGGCGGGGCGCGAGGACTCGAGGTAGCCCTGCACCAGCAGGGCGACGCGCCCGCGCTCGATTGCCGCGGCCGCGGGCAGCGGCTCGCCCTCGGCGTCCGCCGGCGCCCAAGGCGGAGCCGGCGGCGTGGCCGGCGAGCTGGGGCAGCGCCATGCGCGCCCGGCTGTCCGCCTCCATGCGTAGCAGCGGCTCGCAAATCGTCCAGGCCGCGCAGCCCTCGTGGCGGGCGGGGTCGATGCTCGCGTAGGCGCACCAGTCGAGGGCGCGCTCGCGCACGTCGTAGTGCGAGAACAGCCGGTACTCGTGGTCCCACCAGTCGCGCTCGAAGCAGACCGGCGACCAGTCGATCGGCAGCGGGGTGTCCGAGCGCGCCTGCGGATCGAGCGCGATCAGCCAGAGCGAGACCGCGAGGGCGAGCGGCGTCTGGTGGTAGGGCGCGCCGCCCTCGGTCGTCCAGGAGAGCGCGTGGGCGGCGGCCGAGGCCCGCGCGACGCGATCGTCGATCACCAGTCCCGCCGCGATCAGCGTGCGCGTGACGAGCAGGTGGCCGAGGAAGCGCGCCTCGTCGTCGGAACGGCTGCGCTCGCCGCTCGGCAGCGTGAGCGCGGCGGCCTCGTCGGGCCCGAAGCAGGCGAAGGTGGTGGTCAGGCCGCAGTCGTGGCCGGGCGCCCCGGGCTGCCCCTGCGCGGCGAGCAGGGTGTCGAGGGCGCCCAGGTCCGGGACGGGCGCGCCGTCGCGCACTCCCGGCCAGAGCTGCAGCGCGAGGTCGAGGATTGGGCTCTCGGACACGCCTCGCACGCTACGAACGCGCTCCCTCGCGGTCAACCTCGTCGCCTCGCGTGGCCGCCCGAGGGCAGGCCGCGTACGATCGCCCTCGATGCGACTCGTCGGCTCCGCGCGCCTGCTCGTTGCCTCCTGCCTGTTCGCCCTGGCGGTTGCCTGCGGCGGCGGCTCGGAGGCGGAGCCGACGGATCAGCCGGTCACCGTGCGGTTCACGGGGACCTCGACCGCGACGCCCTCGGCGACGCCGCCCCGTCGCCGAGACGCCCGCACCGCCGGCGACGCCAGCTTCGGAGTCCACGCCGACCGCAACGGTGGCTCCGACCGGCAGTCCACGGCCAGTTGCCACGCCGACCGCGACCGCGGCTCCTCCGACTCCCGCACCTACGGCAACACCCGTGGCCACGCCGAACGCAACCGTCTCGCCGGAGCCGACGGCGACCACGGGCGTGCTGCCCCTCGAGGCGCTCCCGCGTATCGAGTTCGTGCGCGGGGACGGGACGGTGGTGGCGCTGCCGGTCGAGGTGCCGCCGCGGACGGAGTACTCGATCGGGTTGTCGGGCCGCTACGAGCTGGGCGAGCGCGGGATGCTCTTCCACTACGAGGAGGAGGGCAGGCGCTCGTTCTGGATGAAGAACACGCACTTCGACCTCGACATCGCCTTCATCGGCGCCGACTTCGTGATCCGGGAGATCTTCGGCATGGAGGCGGAGTCTCTGGAGATTCGCCGCCCCGTCGACGTCTACCGGTACGCCGTCGAGGCGCCGTCTGGCTGGTACGCCGCGAACGGCGTGCAGGTCGGCGACACGGCGCGCTTCGCCTTCGTACTCGAGGACTATCCAACGGAGTGAGAGGCCCGGGCCCCTCACCCCCGCCCTCTCCCGCAAGGGGAAGAGGGAGCCGGAGGACGCACGGACGCTAGTACCACTCCTCCTCGATGACTCGGGAGGCGTGGACGGCGAGGGTTTCGAGGATGCGCTCGTCGTCCTCGCCGAAGCTGCGGCCCTCGCGCCGATCGGCGACGTAGAGCGAGCCGCGGACGTGGCCCTGCGACCAGATCGGTACGCCGGCCAGGGCGCGCATCTCCGGGTGGTGCGGCGGGAAGCCGAAGGCGCGGGGGTGGTCCTGCACGTCCTCGAAGCGCACCGGCCGGCCGTCGGCGCGGAGCGAGCTGAGCGGGCCGTGCCCCTGCGGCGGCGTCTTCAGGCCTCGGAGCTCGATCGGCGTGAGGCCCGAGGTGACGAAGCCCTGTGTCGTGTCGTGCTGGTCGGTGACGGCGAGGGCGGCGTAGTCCGCGCCGGTCGCCTCGCGCGCGAGGTCGACGACCACCTGCAGGGAGTCCTCCGGGCGGCGCCGGGCGGGCAGTTGCTTCAGCCCGCGCGCCAGCGCGCGCAGCGCCCGCGCCTCCGGGTCGCGCCGCAACAGGCTCCGCAGTCTCGCAAGCGCCACGCCACGCCTCCGTGCCGAGTCTATCGCGCGGCCGGGTTGGGTGCGGGGTTGCGGGGAGTTCGGCTTGCAGTGTCGGCGCGGCGGGCGTGGGCGGTGGCGGGAGCGCGTTCGCGGCCTCGGCGCACCTCGCCGGACCATCGCCGCCTTCGGAAGGTCCGTTGCCGCCCGGCTGGATTCCGGCTTTCGCCGGAATGACGGAGGGGGAGCCGGAACGACGGGAAGGGGACGCCGGAATGAGGGGAGGGCGGAGCGGGAATAGCGGGAGGGCGGAACGGGAGTGACGGGAGGGCCGGAGGAGAGGCGCACGGGTGTGGTCGAGGGCTGCGGGGCTGGCGGCGGAGCCGAGGGGGTGTGGGGGCGAAGCCCCCACAGGAAGATAATCCGAGGGAGGGTGGGTGGGTCCGAGCGGCGCGCAGCGCACGCTCGTCCGACACCGCCGGGCAAGAGATCCCGAGGGCGCATCAACCCATCGAGGAGGCAGCAGCGTCCGGCGAGCCCCCTCACCCCCACCCTCTCCCCCAGGGAGAGGGGGCCGGATGGGAGGCGTCACGCCCCCGCGAGGGCCTCCGCGATCTCGCGCGCGAGGGCGGCGGGCGGGCGGGTCGCGTCGAGGGCGAGGTCGGGCGCCTCGTCCGGCGCGATCGCCTCGAAGCCGTCGCGCTGCGCTTCGTAGACCGCCCATGTGGCGTCCGAGGTGCGCAGCGGGTCGTCCTCGCGACCGGCGATGCGCGCCTGCGCCGTCGCGTCGTCGATGCGCAGCTCGGCGATCGTCGCCGGGACGCCGTGCTCCGCGGCGAGCGCGCGGACGGCGTCCCGCTCCGAGCGGCGGCCGTGCATTGCGTCGAGGACCACCGCCCGCCCTTTGCGCAGCAGCCGCGCGGCGCGTGCGCGCAGCTCGGCGTAGGTGCGCTCCGTCATCTCCGGCGAGTAGAGACCGGCGCGCCACTCCTCGCGGACCCGCTCTCGCGGATCGATGCCCGCGAGCTGCTTGCGCACCACGTCCGTGGAGAGGTAAGCCGCGCCGACGCGGCAGGCGAGCGTGGCGGCGACAGTCGACTTGCCGCTTGCCGGAAGCCCGCTCAGCGCGATCAGCTGCGGCGCGGCGCGACGTTCGGCGTAGCTCGCCGCGAGCCGGAAGAAGCGCGCGGCGGAGGCGGCGAGGGCGCGCGCCTGCTCCTCGGGCGTCTCGGGGGCGCGCGCGCCGATCGACTCCACCTTGCCGCGCACGAACGCGCGGTAGGTGCGGTGCAGCGGCTGCAACACGCCCAGCGTCTCGTCGGCCGAGGCGGCGAGGTAGCGCCCCACCAGCTCGTCGCCGAGGTCCGCGTGGCCGAGCGCCTCGAGGTCCATCGCGAGGAAGGCGCCGTCGTAGCCCGCGTCCAGGTAGCGGAAGTGGAACTGCTCGCTGAACTCGATGCAGTCGACGATCGTGATCGCCTCGTCGCCGTCGCCGAGCAGGTAGACGTGCGCGGCGCGCAGGTCGCCGTGGCCCTCGATCACGCGCCCGGCGGCGAGCCGCTCGTCGAACAGCGCGGCGTCGCGTTCGAGCGTCTCCTCGATGAAGGCGCGGGTCGCCGCCGCGTCCTCCGGCCGCCACGTGTCGCCGATGAAGCCCGAGGCCTCGCCGTACTCGCGCGCCCACCAGGCGCGCTCGGCGGGCGCACCGGCGAAGTCGTGGTCGTTCGCGACGACGACGGCGGACTCGTGGAAGGCGATCAGCCGCCGCGCGAGCCGCTCCGCGAGGTCCGCGGGCGCCTCGCCCTCAGCGAGCAGCCGATCGAGCGTGCGATCGTCGGGGAGACGGCGCATCTTCACGGCGTGCTCGACGACCTCGCCCGCAGCCGGGTCGCCCTCAACGGCGTAGCGGCCGTCCGGCATCCGCACGACGGGGACGACATCGACGTAGACGCCGGGCGCGAGGCGGCGGTTGAGCCGCAGCTCGGCGTGGCAGAAGCGCTCGCGCGTCTCCCCGTCCAGCTGGCGGATGAAGCCGAAGTCGACCGGCTTCTTCGTCTTGTAGACGAGGTCCCCGGCGAGGAAGACCCACGAGATGTGCGTCTGGCGCAGCTCGACCGCGGCGGGCGCGTGCGGGTAGGCGGCGGGGTCGAGCAGGGCCCGGACGTACTCCGGAAGCGCCGCCTCGCCGCTCATCGGGCTACGGGACGCGCCTAGACGTAGAGATCGAGGCGCTCCTTGCGGAGCCGGTCGCCGAACGTCTCGCGCAGCACGTCGAAGCGGTCGAGGTCCATCTCGCTGGCGAAGGTGATCGCCTTGCCCTCGCGGCCGGCACGGCCCGTGCGGCCTGTGCGGTGCACGTACTCCTCGGCGTTGTCGGGCACGTCGTAGTTCACGACGTGCGTGATCTCCGGAATGTCGATGCCACGGGCGGCGACGTTGGTCGCGATCAGGATGTCCAGTTCGCCGTTGCGGAAGCGCCGCACCATGCGGTCGCGGCGGCGCTGATCGAGGTCGCCGTGCAGCGCGCCCACGTTCACGCCTCGGCCCTGCAGCTCGCGCGCGAGGAAGTCGACGCCGCGCTTCGTGCGCGAGAAGACCAGCGTGCGCCCTCGCAGCTCTCGCTCGATCAACTCGCTCAGGCCGTTGACCTTGTCGCGCTGGGCGACCTCGAAGTAGACGTGCTCGATCGACTCGACGGTCTCGAGGTCGGAGGCGACGGCGACGCGCTCGGGGTTCTCCATGTAGCGGCGGATCAGGCGCGTGACGGTGTGCGGCATCGTGGCCGAGAAGAGCGCCGTCTGCCGGCTGCGCGGGGTGCGGCCGAGGATGTGCGTGATGTCCGGCAGGAAACCGATGTCCAGCATCTGGTCCGCCTCGTCGAGGACGGCGAGCCGCACGCGGCGCAACGAGAGCGTGCCGCGCCGCAGGTGATCCTTGATGCGCCCCGGCGTGCCGACGACGATCTGCGGGCCCTGCTCCAGCGCGCGGAAGTCGCCCTCGAGGGCGTGACCGCCGAGCAGCCCGATCGCGCGCATCCCAAAGGGGCGCGCCAGGTCGATCAGCACGCCGAGCACCTGCTGCGCCAGCTCGCGCGTGGGCACGAGTACGAGGCCCTGCACATCGCTGCTCCCGGCGTCGAGCGACTCCGCCATCGGGATGCCGAAGGCGAGCGTCTTGCCGGTGCCGGTCTGGGCGATGCCGACCACGTCCCGGCCCTCGATCAGCACCGGGATGGCGCGCTCCTGCACGGGCGTCGGCTGCTCGAAGCCCATGCGCGCGACCGCCGTCAGCGAGCGCTCCGAGATGCCGAGGGCGGCGAACGCCTCCGGCAATTCGAGGTCGGCGTCGCCGCCCGCCTCGCGAGCGGCCTCGGCGGGTGTCGCCGCTCCGCTGCCGTTAGTCGAGGGCGCCGCGTCCTCGGCGGCGGCCTCGCCGCCGCGCCTGCGCCCGCGCCCGCCGCGCCGCCCGCGACGGCGACGACCGCCTGAGGCGCCCGCCCCATCGCCGGCCGGCTCGTCCGCAGCGGTGTCTGCGACGGCCTCCGGCGCTTCCTCCGGTTCGGGCGGAGCGCTCCCGTCCTCGTCGACGTCGTGGAACACCGGCAGGTTGCGCTTGCCGGTGACGAGCACTCGAGGCGTGGTGCGTGCGCCGGGCGGGGGGCGTCGCCGGCCGGGCAGGATGCTGCTGTCGCCGCCCTCGGCGGCGGGCCGGAAGGCCACGTCCTCGGGCAGCGGCGCATCGAGGTTGGCGCGGCGACCGCGGCGGTCGCGCCTGCGCCAACCCTCGTTGCGTCTACGTGTGGTTGCTGGCGCCTCTCTCGAGGGCGCCTCTGCGGTGGGTGTGATGGTTCCTCCGTGCTGTTGGTTCTGCTGTTGGGATTGCGCGCTGCCGGAGCCGCCGCCGCGTCTGCGGCCACGTCCGCCGCGCCGTCCGCGCCTGCGGCGCGAGGGCTTCCCGGATGCGTCCTCGCTCGTGGGCGCGCTGCTCGATGACGCCTCGGGGTCGCGTTCGCCTCCGCCGATGAGGCCGCGGATGCGTCGCAGCAGGCTCATGGGCGTCCTGCTGCCGCGGGCAGCCTCGCGCGGAGGGCGGCGCTGGGCCGCGCGAGGGCTGCCGCTGGTGTGAACGCCTCGGGTGCGGTGCCGGTGTGGTCCCCGTGGTGCGAGCCAACGGGCGACGCTGCGTGTTGCGTCATCGGGAAGATGATAGCAAGCAGCCGCCGGAGCCGCATCCGGGGCGTCAGCGCGGAGCCGACTCGTCCGTGAGCGGCGGCGCTCCCGCCCTCGCCGCGGCGTGCAGCGCGGCGAAATCCGCGCGCGCGCGCCGCATCAGCACCCAGAACAGCAGCGCGCCCGCAAACACCACCAGGCCGGTGTAGCGGAAGACCGCCACGAGGCCGAACAGCTCGACCACGCCCGCGCCGACGATCGAGCCGGCGAGGAAGCCGAGCGAGCTGCCCATCTGCGTCAGTCCCATGACCGAGCCCATCCCCACGCTGCGCCCGACGTCGACGAAGATCGCCTGCTGCGCGGGGAAGGCGATCGCCTCGGCGAGCCCGATCAGCACGAAGATTGCGAGCAGCCAGGGTGCGATCACGAGCGTTCCGACCTCGAACGTCGCGCCCGGCAGGTCCGGGATCACGAAGTGCCCGCCGGCGGAGAACAGCAGCCCCACCACCACCAGCGCGAGGCGGCTCATGCGATCGGCGAGGCGGCCGAACCAGGGCTGCAGCATGCCGCCGATCAGCGCACGGCAGGCGAGCAGCAGGCCGACGAGGGTCGCGCTCTGCGTGCCCAGTCCGTCCTCGCTGATCACGTAGATCGCGAGGAAGGTCGCGCCCGCGCCCCAGCCGAGGGCGAAGACGGTCTGCACGGTGAACGCAGCCTGGACGGGGGCGAAGCGGAGCATCTGGAGCCAGGAGCGCGTCGGCCCGCGCGCGCTGGGCTGCGTCGCCCCGGGCGTGTCCTCGTCGTCGCGTTCCTCGCCGGACGCGCGGCCGGCTGGATCCCCCTGCGCCGGCGGCAGCAGCAGGAAGGTGGCGAGGCCGGTGCCGACGAGCAGCACCACGAGCGTCGCGAAGGCCGCGTCCACGCCCGCGGCGTCGCGGATCGCGCCGCCCAGCAGGGGGCCGGTGCCGAAACCGATCACCTGCGAGACGGCGAAGGCCCCGACATAGGCGCCCTCGCGGCCGGGCGGCGCCAGCCGTCCCACGTAGGCGAGGGACATCGGGAAGATCGCGGCTGCACCGACGCCCGAGAGCACGCGGAAGCCGACGACGTGCTCCCACCTCCCCGCGATCAGGTAGCCCGACGCCGCCAGCCCGTAGAGCAGGAAGCCCCCCGCGACGAACGGCTTGAGCCCGAAACGGTCGCCGAGGCGCCCGACGATCGGCGAGAAGACCATCATCGGCACGGTCACGCCGGCGAAGGCGATCGCGACGGCGATCTCGGGCCCGCCCAGGTCCTCGCGCACGAAGACGGGTAGCAGCGGCGAGATCAGCGCGATGCCGATCATCGCGACGAACATCGCGAGCCAGAGGACGATGAACGGGCGCGTCCACATCGCCGTCAGGTCTCCTCGATCGCTTGCTGCCTCGCCGCACCTTGTCGCGGGGCGGGCGTCGGCCCTCACCCTAACCCTCTCCCTCGGGGAGAGGGGACCGGAGGGTCGTTGTGCGCTCGGAGCGGCGCTCGCGCGCCGTCCCCCTCACCCCCGCCCTCTCCCTCGGGGAGAGGGGACCGGAGGGTCGTTGTGCGCTCCGAGCCCGGCAGTGGGAAGGCTAGGGGAAGACGACCGTCTGGTTGCCGTGGACGAGGATGCGGCTCTCGATGTGCCAGCGCACCGCGCGGGCGAGCACGACGCGCTCGATCTCGCGGCCGCGGCGGATTAGCTCGGCGCGAGTGTCGCGGTGCGAGACGCGGGCGACGTCCTGCTCGATGATCGGGCCCTCGTCGAGGTCCTCGGTGGCGTAGTGGGCGGTGGCGCCGATGATCTTGACGCCCCGCTCGCGGGCCTGGCGATAGGGGTCCGCGCCGATGAAGGCGGGCAGGAACGAGTGGTGGATGTTGATGATCGCCTGCGGGAACTCGTCGAGGACCGTGGGCGTGAGGATCTGCATGTAGCGGGCCAGCACCACGAGGCCCACGTTTTCTCGCAGCAGCGACAGCATCTGCTGTTCCTGCTCGGGCTTCGTCTCCCGCGTGACTGGCAGGTGGTGGTACGGGACACCCAGCGGCTCGACGTCGGCGCGGAAGCGGTCGTGGTTGGAGATCACCATCGCGATCTCGGCGTGCAGCTCGCCCGAGCGCCAGCGCCAGAGCAGGTCCAGCAGGCAGTGCCCGACGTTTGAGACGAGGATCGCGATGCGCGGCCGGTTCGCGCTGTAGGAGATGTTCCAGTGCATCCCGAAGCGCGGCGCGACTTCGGACCCGAACAGCCTCGCGATCTCGTCCGGGCTCGCGTCGAGGCCGGCCAGCTCGTACTCCATGCGCAGGAAGAAGCGCGGTTCCTCGCCGCCGCTCGCGTACTCGTCGGCCTGGACGATGTTCGCGCCGTGCTGGAAGAGGAACTGGGAGACGCCGGCAATGATGCCGGGGCGATCCGGGCACTGCACCAACAGGCGCGCGGTCCCCTCGGTCGGCGTCTCGCTCACGAGGGCGATGATAGCCCCGTCGAGGTCTAGCGCCGAGCCGACCACAGCGCGCGCATCGCCGATACTTGGACCATGACCGCGCAGCGACGCACACGACAGCCGCGCACGAGATTGGAGCGCCTCGGCGGGCGCGACGCCCTCGTGGCGATCGTGGAGACGTTCTACGACCGCATCGAGGCCGATGCGGAGCTGCGGCCCGTCTTCCCGCCGGACCTGCGGCCGGGCCGCGACAAGCAGGCGGCGTTCCTCGAGCAGTGGATGGGCGGCGAGCCGCTCTACACCCGGATCTACGGCGAGCCGGCGCTGCGCCGCCGCCACCGCCCGTTCGCGATCACCGAACGGGGGGCCGAGCGCTGGCTCGCGCACCTCGAAGCCTCCTTCGAGGCGCACGGCACGGAGGAAGCGCTCACCCGCGAGATCATGGACGCCCTGCGCCCGCTCGCGCTGCGCATGGTCAACACCACCGAGGTCAGGACTCGCCCCGGCGCGTAGCGACGTGCAGCGCGACCGTGCCGAGGCCGAAGCGGCGGATCGAGGCGGCCTCGAAGCCCGCGTCCTCGATGCGCTCGGACAGCTCCGAGGCCGCCGGGAAGTGGTCGACGGAGTCCGGCAGGTAGCGGTAGGCGGAAGGGTGGCGCGTGATCGCGCGCCCGAGCAGCGGCACCACGCGCTCGAAGTGGAAGCGCGCGAGCGGACGCAGCCAGCCGCGTTCGACCCTAGTGATCTCGAGCACGCCGAGGCGGCCGCCGGGGCGCAGCACGCGCCGCGCCTCGGCGAGGGCGGCGTCGAGGTCCGGGATGTTGCGCAACACGAAGGCGGCGCACCAGACGTCGACGCTCGCGTCGGACAGCGGCAGCCGGGTCGCGTCGGCGGCGGCGAAGGAGACGGTCGCCGCCTGCCGCGCGCTCGCCTTGTTCCGCGCGAGGGCGAGCATCGGCGCGGCGAAGTCCACGCCCAGCACGGCTCCCGCACCGCGGTCCGCGCAGTCGAAGGCGAGGTCGCCGGTGCCGCAGCCGACATCGAGGACGGTGTCGCCGGGGCGGACGAGGGCGCGCGCCGTGGCCCGCCGCCAGGCGCTGTGACGGCCGCCCGTGATGACCGTGTTCATCAGGTCGTAGCGCCCGGCGATCTCGCCGAACATCGAGCGTACGTACCCGGCGCGCGCGGCGTCGTCCTCGAACAGCGTCGTGTTGCCTCGGCTGTCTTGTGACGGCATGAGGCGAGCGTACGACGCGGGCACGCCGGGCAGGAACCCCGCCGTTCGCACTGTGGCTATACTGCGCTCACTCCCCAACGTTCCGTTCGCAACACCACCGCGCCCGCGCGAGGTTTCCGCGATGCCGCTGCGCCTGCTTCCCTGGTCTCCCGAGTACGGCAGCGCCATGCAGGCCGACCCCGAGTCGTCCGACGACACCGACGACACCACCGCCGTGGACACCTCGATCGAAGGCGAGTGGCGCGCGCGGGGACCCTCGGGCGAGCCGCCCGCCGCGGTGCAGATCGTCGACGGCGTGCGGCGCGTGGAGGCGCACGCGCTCGACGACCTGCCGGACGGGGAGACGGCCTACGGGCTGTTCGGCTCCTACGCCGTCGGCGCGGTGCGCTGCGAGGGCGCGCGCTCCCGCGTGCTCGACGGCGAGGCGGGCGAGGGCGAGTTGCCGCGAGTGCGGCGCGCCTACCTGCAGGCGGGCGGCGAGCCTCGCGACCGCGAGATCGCGGCCGGATCGGCACGGCTGCGCTTCCGCGCCGAGACGCCGCCCAACGCCCGCACACCGAACGACCTCGTGGCCGCGCTCAACCGGCTGATGCTCGACGAGGAGGCGCGCCTCGCCGAGATGCTCTCGGCGGACGAGAGCGCGCTCACGCTGGTCGACGGGCCGCTGCGGCTGCGCGCGCCGGGGCCGCGCGTGGCCGGCTACGTGAAGCGCACCTACCGCTGGTACCTGGAGCCGCGCCACCGCGCGCTGCTGCCTGAGCTCGCCGTCGGCGAGCGGACGCCGCTGTTCCGCATCGCCGGAGGCGGCGAGGACGGCGATCGGGGCGGGCGCGACCGCACGGCCTGGTACATGCGCCTCGCCGACCTCGGCCCGCACGTGCATCCGCTGGGCGGCATCGTGCGCCTCGAGGCTCCCGGAGCGCTTCCTCTCGGCGAGGCGGCGGCGCTGGCCGACGAGTGTGCGCTGGCGCTGCCGCGGCTGGCTTCCTCGCCGGTGCGCGACCCGCGCGCGCCGCAGAACCTGACGCCGGTCGGCGCGCTCGAGTCGCTGCTCACGCGGCGGCTAGGCGAGCGCGAGTGGGTGCGGCGGCTGATCGCGAGCGCGCTGCGCGCCGCGCCCGAACCCCGCGAGCCAGCCCCGCCCGGGGACGCACTGCTCTCCTCGAACGGCGCCGGAGGTGCGCGATGGTAGGCCGGCAGCCGGAGCTGGAGGCACAGCGGCCCGAGGGTCTGGTGCTCGGCACCGAGGCGGGCGCCTCGACGCCGCTCGGCTTCTGGACCTACGTCGACCCCCAGCGCTACCTCCAGCTCGACGACGTGGTGCACGTCACCTCGCCGCTGCCCGACGGCCAGCACGTCGACTTCTATGGCGTCGTCGACGAGCTGCGCGCCGTGCAGGAGGGCGTGCGCTTCGCCTCGGACGTGGCGCTGGCGAGCAGCGGCGTGCTGCCCGCCGAGTCCGCGGTCAGCGCGCACGTCTCGGTCACGCGCGTCGAGCCGGAGATCTTCGTGCCGCCGCGGCCCGGCGAGGCGGTGCGCCGCGCCCACGCCGCCGCGCGCGACCGCGCGCTCTTCTTCGACGCGATGGAGCGCCGCCTCCCGGTCGGCCTCTCGCGCTCGGGCGAGCCGATCTTCGCGAACCTCGACTTCCTCGACGGCCAGCGCGGCGCGCACGTCAACATCTCCGGCGTCTCCGGCGTGGCGACGAAGACCTCGTACGCGATGTTCCTGCTCTACTCGCTGTTCGGCAGCGGCGTGCTCGGCCACGAGACGGCCAACACGCGGGCGCTCGTCTTCAACGTCAAGGGCGAGGACCTGCTCTTCCTCGACAAGCCGAACGCCGGACTGCCCGAGGCCGAGCGCGTGCGCTACACGGACCTCGACCTCAAGGCGGCCCCGTTCCCCTCGCTGCGGCTCTTCGCGCCGGCGGCGCGCGGCGACCAGCCGATCCCGCTGACCGGCTCGAGGATGGACGGCGTCACCGGGTTCTACTGGACGCTGCGCGAGTTCTGCGCCGAGCGCTACCTGCGCTTCCTCTTCGCCGACGCCGACGACGAGCGCTCGCAGCTCGGCTTCGTCGTGCAGCGCGTCGAGTCGGAGCTGGCGCAGGCCGCCCGGCTCTCGGAGCCCCTCGATGCGCCGACGGTCAAGATCGGCGGCGAGGTCGTCAACGACTTCGACGAGCTGGTCGACGCGATCGGGCGCATGACCGACCCGGACGAGGGCGCCTGGGGCGGACGCGCCGCCCCCGGCACGGTCTCCGCCTTCATGCGGCGGCTGGAGGCGGCGAGGCCGCACGTCGGGCAGCTGGTCCGCGGGCTCGCCTCGGAGGACGCGGAGCGGCACCGCATCGAGACGGGCGGGGCGCAGGTCACGGTCGTCGACATCCACCGCCTGCACGACCGCGCCCAGCGCTTCGTGGTCGGCGTGGTGCTGAAGCGCGAGTTCGAGCGCAAGGAGGCAAGCGGCTCGCCGAAGCCGTTGCTGCTCGTGGTGCTCGACGAGCTGAACAAGTACGCCCCGCGCGAGGGCCAGAGCCCGATCAAGGACGTGCTGCTCGACATCGCGGAACGAGGCCGCTCGCTCGGCGTCGTCCTGATCGGCGCGCAGCAGACGGCGAGCGAGGTGGAGCCGCGCGTCGTTGCGAACTGCGCGCTGCGCGTGGTCGGCCGCCTCGACGCCGCCGAGGCGCAGCGCGGCGAGTACGGCTTCCTGACGCCCGCGGCGCGGGCGCGCGCCTCGCTGCTCAAGCCGGGCACGATGATCCTGCAGCAGCCGGAGATCCCGGTGCCGTTGCTGCTCCAGTTCCCCTACCCCGCCTGGGCGACGCGCCCCTCGGAGGCCGCGACGACCGCCGACCCGTTCGCGAGGTTCGAGTGAGGCTGCTGCACACCGCCGACTGGCATGTGGGCCGCACGATGCGCGGCCGCAGCCGCACGGCCGAGTTCGAGGCAGTGCTGGCCGAAGTGATCGAGATCGCGCGCGATCAGGAGGTCGAGGCGCTGCTCGTCTGCGGCGACATCTGGGACAAGGCGACGCCCTCGCCGGAGTCGGACCGGCTGGTCTTCGAGGCGCTGCGCGAGTGCGTCGGGCACGGCATCCAGGCCGTGCTGCTCGCGGGCAACCACGACAACCCTCGCAAGCTCGAGGCGCTCGGGCTGCTCTCCGAGCTGCTCGGCGTGCAGACGCAGCACGAGGTGCTGCGGCCCAACGCCGGGGGCGTGCTGACGATCGAGGGCCGCGACCACGTCGCCCGGATCGCCGCCGTGCCCTTCATCACCGAGGGCCGCTACGTGGACGCGGCGGCGGTGATGGGCCTGCAGGAGGACTGGTTCGGCGCCTACGCAGACGGCGTCGCGGGCATTCTGCGCGCGATCTGCGACGGCTTCGGCGACGAGCCGAGCGTGAACATCCTCGCGACGCACATCTTCGTCGACGGCTCACGCGTCGCGCGGGTCGACGGCTCGGAGCGCCTGCTGCACATCGGCCAGACCTACGGGATCAACGCGCCGCAGCTACCGATCGCGCCCCAGTACATCGCGCTCGGCCACGTGCACGAGCCGCAGGAGATCCTCGCGGCGCCCGTGCCGACCGCCTACAGCGGCTCGCTGCTGCAGCTCGACTTCGGCGAGCGCGGGCAGCAGAAGGTCGTGCGCATCATCGACGCCGAGCCTGGGCAGCCGGTGGCGCACACCGTCGTGCCGCTCACCAAGGGCCGCCCGCTCGCCGAGCTGCGCGGCAGCCTCGACGAGGTGCTGGCGCAGCGCGATGAGGCGGGCGACGCGTACCTGCGCGTGCGCCTCGATGTCGAGCGGCCGGAGCCGGGCATCGCGGAGCGCGTGCGTGAGGCGCTGCCCAACGCCGTCGACGTGCAGCTCGATTACGAGCTGCCGGAGGACGAGAGCGCCGTCGAGGCGCTCGGCCAGCTGAGCGCCACCGAGCTGTTCACCCGCTACTACGTCACGCAGCATGGCGCGGAGCCCGTCCCGGAGCTGATCGCGCTCTTCGAGGAGCTGCTCAACGAGGTCGACGACGTGCAGGCGGCGGAGGCGGCCGGCGAGCCGCCCACCGAGGCGGCGGTCGTCCCGTGAAACCGCTGCGCCTCGAGCTGCGGGGCTTCACCTCCTTCCGCGAGACGGCGATCGTCGACTTCGAGGAGCGGCGGCTGTTCGCGATCACCGGTCCGACGGGGGCGGGCAAGTCCTCGCTGCTCGACGCGATGACCTGGGCGCTCTACGGCGAGGCGCCGCGCGTGGGCCGCGCGACGCGCCAGCTGATCACGCACGGCGCGCGCTCGATGGCGGTGCTGTTCGAGTTCAGCGCGCGCGGGCAGCGCTACCGCGTGAGCCGGCAGGCGCCGGGCAGCATCGGCACGCGCCTCGAGCGGCAGCGTGCGGACGGCGAGTGGGAGCCGCTGGCCGACCGCGCGCGCGAGGTCACCTCGCGCGTGACGGGGCTGTTGGGACTCGACTTCGCGACGTTCACGAAGACGGTGCTGCTGCCGCAGGGGGCCTTCGACGAGTTTCTGCGCGGCGACGAGCCGCAGCGCCGCGACATCCTCTCGCGCCTGCTCGGCCTCGGACGCTACGAGGAGGCCGGCCGCACGGCGCGCAACCGTTCCGCGGGCGCGAGCGAGGCGGCGCGCACGCTGCGCGAGCAGATCGAGCGCCTGGACGCTGCCACGCCGGAGGCGATCGCTGGCCTCGATCAGGAGCACGACGTGCTGGCCGCGCAGGTCGCGGCGCTCGAGGCGCGCAGCGGCCAACTGGAGGCGCTGGAGCAGGAGGCGCGCACGAGCGTCGAAGCCGCGGCCACAGCCACGCGCGCCGAGGCCGCGAGTGCGGAGGCCGCGCGCGTCGCCGAGGCGGCACGCAACGCCCTGGCCGAGGCGGGGCAGGACTGCGAGCGCGCGCGGTCGGAGCACGACCGCCTCGAGGCGGAACGCGCCGCCCTCGGCTACGACGAGCAGGCGCACCGCGACCTTGAGCGCGAGGCCGATCGACTCGAGCAGCGCGAGGCCGCCACCCGTGCCGTCGGCGATGCCGAGGCGGAGAAGCGTGCGGCGATCGAGGCCGCCGAACAGGCCTCGGAGCAGGCGGCCGCGCTGCAGACGGAGGCGGAGCAGGCGGAGGCCGCGCGCTCGGCGGCGGACGAGGTGCAGCAGGCCGCACGGGCCGCGCTCGCGGCAGCGTCCGCGGCGGCGCTCGCGACCGAGCAGGCGCTTGGCGAGGAGGCGAACGCGGCCGACGAGGAACGCGCCGCCGCCGAGTCGGCCGCCCTCGCGCGCACCGAGGAGGCGCGACGGCTGACCGCGCTCTCCGAGCGCCTGGGCGAGCAGCGGGAGGCCATCGCCGCCGCCGGGCGCGAGCACGAGCAGGCGCGCGAGTCCCGCGAGGAGGCCGCGCACGCCTCGGAGGCTGCGGACGGGCTGCTGCGTGGCGCGGAGGAGGCGCACGCCGGACACGCCGAGGCGCTCGAGGCGGCGCAGCGGCAGGACGCGGCGCTTGCGTTGCAGCGGTCGCTGCAGCCGGGCGACCCGTGCCCGGTCTGCGGCGAGCCGATCGAGCAGATCGAGCTGCACGACGCGCCCGAGCTCGACGCGGCGCGCGCGGCGCTCGACGCAGCGGAGAAGGTGCTTGCCGAGGCGCGCGGGGAGCAGGCCGCGGCCGCGACCACCCTCGCGGCGGCAGACGTGCGCGCCGCGCAGACCGCCGAGGCCGTGGATCGTGCCCAGGCCGCGCTCGCCGGGCTGCGCGAGGAGGCGACGCGGGAAGACGCCGACCCGGACGCCCTCGGCGAGGCGGTCGCAGCGGCCGCGACGGCCGCCGAGGACGCGCGCACCCGCGCAGCGGCCGCCGCCACCAATCGCGATCGCGCCTCCGAGGCGGCTCGCGGGCTGGCGTTGCTGCGCGCTTCGATCGGGGAGGCGCTCGGCGGCGAGGAGCCCGGCAAGGCTGGCGAACCAGAGGCCGTGCACGCCGCCCTCGACGCGGCGATCGAGGGGCGCAGAGCGGCGAGCGCCGCCGCCGAGGTGGCCCGCGAGGCCGCGCGGCAGGCAGGCGATCGCGCCCGCGAGGCGGCCTCGGACGTGACGCGCGCGCGGGAGCGCCACGAGCGCGCCGACGCCGCGCTGGAGCGCGCGAGCGAGCACCTCGCCTCGCTCGGGGGCGCGGACGCGGACCCGGAGGCGGTCCGCACGGCGCTCGCCGCGGTGCAGCAGCAGGCCGCGCGCCATCGCGAACTCGAGGCGGCGCTGCGCGACGCCGGACAGGCGCAGGCGGCGGCGGATGCGCGCCACGGGGCGGCCCGCGAGGCGCTCACCCGCGCGGAGGCCGCCGTCGCACGCCTCGCAGGCGAAGTCGATCAAGCGCGCGCCACGGCCCACGAGGCAGGCGGGCGCTTCGCCGAGGCGTGGACGGCCGTGCAGGCGGACGGGGAGCCCTCGGCGGAGCGCGTGCCCGCGCTGCTCGCCGCGCACCGCGCCGCCCACGCCGAGGGCGCGCGCGATCAGGCGCTGGCCGCACAGCGCCTGGAGAGAGCGCGCGCGGACGCGGAGCGCGCGCACGGGATGCAGGCCGAGGCCGAAGACTACGACGGCCGCGCCCGGCTCTCGGACTCGCTCGCCCACGAGTTGCGGCGCGACCGTTTCATTGCCTACGTGCAGCGGGAGGCGATGCAGCTGCTGGCTGCCGATGCCGCCGAGCGGCTGCTCACGCTCTCAAGCGGCCGCTACCGGCTGGTCGCCGAGGGCGACGCCTTCTCGGTGATCGACAGGCTGAACGGCGACGAGCGCCGCTCCGTCAAGACGCTCTCCGGAGGCGAGACCTTCCTCGCCAGCCTCGCGCTGGCGCTCGCGCTCTCCGAGCGGTTGCCCGAGATCGCCGGGCACGGCGGCGCGATGTCGCTCGAGTCGCTGTTCCTCGACGAGGGCTTCGGCTCGCTCGACCAGGACTCGCTCGACACCGCGATCGGCGGCCTCGAGGCGCTCGCGGGCGGGCGGCGGCTGGTCGGCGTGATCTCGCACGTGCAGGAGGTCGCCGAGCGCCTGCCGGACCGCATCGAGGTGGTACGCAGCGGCGCGGTGAGCACGATCCGCGATTCGCGCGCGTCCTGGGCAACGGAAGCCGTCGAGGCGGTCGAGCAGCCGGTCTAGGGTTCGCGCTCGCGGCGGCTGCGCTGCAGGACGTGGGCGAGCAGCGAGACGAGCGAGACGATCAGCGAGCCGAACAGCGCCGACCAGAAGCCGGCGATGCTGAAAGCCAGGCCGAGCTGTCCGCAGGTCCAGGCCGTGACCGCCAGCAGCCCCGCGTGGATCACGAAGATGAAGAGCCCGAGCGTCAGCACGATCAGGCAGGCCGAGGCGAGGTAGGCGAGCGGCCTCACGAACGCGTTGAGCAGCCCGAAGATCGCCGTCGCCGCCGCCAGCGAGGGTACGTCACCGACCTGGATCCCGGGCACGAGCGCGGCCGCGAGCCAGAGCCCCGCGGCATGCACGAGGAAGCGCACGAGGATCTCGCGCGGCGAGCGCGGCACCGAGTCGCCGAAGTCGAAGACGCTCACGCGGATGTCGCGTCTCACGGAGTCTGCCTCCACGCCTCGCCGGCGGCGTCATGGTCCGTCGCCAGGGCGCGGGTGCGCTCCTCGTCGGCGGGGACGCGCGCGTCCTCGGCGGCCCCGATGCGGCGCGAGTAGAGCACGACGATGCCGATCAGCGCGGCGCCCGCGGCGCCCTCGGCGATGAGCGCGCCGCGCACGCCGATCGCGTCGGCGAGCGCGCCGATGGGGAGCGAGACGAAGCCGAGGAAGCTGAAGCTGGAGACAATCAGCGCCTGCACGCGCCCATCGTAACGGCGGTGCGAGTAGGCCATGCCGAGCCCCAGCACGAACGAGATGTAGCCCATCTCGACCGCCCCCAGCAGCACGATGATCACGAGCGCGATCGGGAAGTTGGGCGCCAACCCGAAGGCGATGACGACCAGCCCGAACAGGAACGAATTGCCGAGGAAGAGCTGCCAGGCCACAGGGCGATGCACGACCGCCGCCGCCCAGACGGTCACGGCGATCGCGCCGACGGAGGAGGCGGACGTGATCGCGCCGAGCTCGAAGGCGTCGCGTCCGAAGACGTCGATCACCATTCCCGGCAGCAGCACGAAGTAGGGAATCGAGGTGAGGGCCACGACGTACGCCGTGATCACGGTGACGAGCAGCGCGGGACGCCCTCGCACGTAGCGCAGTCCGGCCGCGAGCGTGCCGAAGAACGAGTCGCGGGACTCTTCCTCGGCGCGAAACTCGCCGGGCACGCTGAAGGTCATCCAGGCGGCAATGCCGTAGCAGAGCGCGACGAGCAGGAAGACGCCGCCGAAGCCGAGGACCGTGCCGACCAGTGCGCCCCCGCCGATCGGCCCGAGGATGCGACCCGCGCCCATCGCGCCCTGCTGCAACACGACGCCTCGGCCCGCGCCCTGCCCGCCGAGCAGCTGCCCGGTCATCGCCTGCCGCGAGGGCACGAGGAAGGCGACGGCGAAGCCCTCGATCAGGGACTGGGAAAAGAGCATCCAGTACTCGAGCAGCCCACTCAGGATGATCACGCCGAGCAGCAGTGCCTGCGTCATCAACAGCAGCTGCGCGCCGGTGAGCACGGTCTTGCGCGAGAGCCGGTCCGTGATCACTCCCGCTCCGATCATCGTGGGGAACAGCGCCAGCCCGAAGGCGAAGAGCTGGGCGGCGACCGCTGTGTTGGACCCGGTCAGGTCGAAGGCGAGGAAGGCGCGCACGACGCCCGCCGTCATCATTCCGAGGAACTGGATCAGCGTCGCCGTCCAGAGCCGCCGGTAGGCGCCGCTGGCGAGCGGCGAGAAGGCCTCGCGACTCCACCCGCCCCCGGCGCAGGCGTCCGGCGGTGGCGCACTCACCGGCGCGGCCCGGCCTCGTCGTGTCGCTGGCCCATCAGGTTCATCGGACGGTCACGCTACGCCCCGCCACGCCCTGGGGGCTACAGCTCGTCGAGGGCGACGGCGCGGCCCTCGGACCAGCTGCGCCAGACGGCGTCGGTGAACTGCATGTAGCGCAGTCCGTCCTCGAAGCTGGTCAGCTCGACGGGCGCGCCCTCGCGGATCGAGGCGACGAAGTCGGCCTCGACGTTCCAGGCGCCGGCGGTGCCGGGGTCCGGCTCGAGCGGCTGCGGCTCCTCGCCCAGCGGGGCGAGCGTCATGCGGTCGCCGGCCTGCGCCCAGTGCAGCGTGGCGGCGCTGCCGTAGAGCGAGATGCCGTTGGCGAGGGCGGGCGCGTGCGTGAGCGCGCCGAGCAGGTAGCTGACGCGCGCGCCGTTCACCATCCGCGCGAAGACGCCGAGGCTGTCCGGAATCCCGATCTCGTAGTCCTCCCCGCTCTCCGGGTTGTGCCGCGAGGTGACGAAGGTCGCCGCGTCGGCAACGACGCGCTCGGTCGGACCGAGCCAGCGCTGCACGGTCTCGGCGAAGATGCCGAGCATCATCGTGTTGCGGCCGGAGTACTCGCTGCGCTCGCGCCAGTGCAGCGGCTGCGCGGCATCGAGCGCGCCCCCGCCCAGCACGGTGACGTGCGCCTCGCGCAGCTCCCCGAGCGCGCCTTCGGCGAGCAGGCGGCGGATCGTGCGCCAGCTCGCGAGGTCGAACGGCGCCGGCACGAGCTGCGCCACGAGGTCCGGCCGCGCCTGCGCGGCGGCCAGCATCTCGCGCGCCTCGGCGGCGTCCATCGCCATGCGCGCCTCGCAGAGCACGTGCTTCCCGGCCTCGAGCGCGCGCACGCTGTACTCGCGGTGGCGGTACGGCCAGGTGCCGATGCAGACCGCGTCGATCTCCGGGTCGCTGAAGATTGCCTCGGGATCCTCGTCGACGCGGGCGACGCCGAACTCGTCGGCGACGCGCTGCCCGCTCTCGCGCGAGCGGTTGCAGACCGCGGCCAGTTCGACGCCCGCGAGCGCCTGGAAGCCGGGGATGTGGCGCGAGCGGGTGTTCGCGCCCGCGCCGATGAAGCCGATGCGCAGCGGCTCGTGACTCGTGGTGTCCGTGGTCATGCTCGCCTCCTCGGAACGCCGCCCGCTCGCTTGCGGCAGGATGGCGGCGGCCAGCGTATCCTCTGCGGACGAGCGGCAGCGCGCCAGACGCGGGGGCGCTCGCCCTCGAGGATGGAGCCCGGCATGACGCCGCAGCGCGGCGGCGAGCAGCATCAGCCGGAAGTGACGGCGCTGCTTCGCGCCGTCGGCCAGTTACTGGTCGCCATCTCCGGCGACGATGCCCTCCCGGCCGCGCAGCCCTCCGCGCAGCCTGCTGCGCCGCCGCGACGCCCCGCGGGCGAAGCGCCCGCGATGGACGAGATCGAGCAGATCCTCGCCGACGCGCGCACCCGCGCGCGGGAGCTGATCGACGAGTCGTTCGACGGCGCGCGAGCGCAAATCGAGGCCCTCGCCGCCCCGCCCGAGGAACCGCCGCCGGGCTCGGAGCTGGCCGAGAAGGTCCGGCTCCTCGAGGAGCTGCTCGGCGACATCGACGCGCTACAGCAGGCCGAGGCGCAGGAGCCGACTGCGCCGCCGAGCGAGCCCGAGCCCGAGGCGGCGACGGACGAGCCCCTCGAGGCTGCGGCGAGCGAACCCGAGCCCGTCGAGGCTGCGGCGAGCGAACCCGGGCTCGTCGAGGCTGCGGCGAGCGAACCCGGGCCCGTCGAGGCTGTGTCGCCGAACGCGGGCGCGGCGGTTGGGAGCGTCGGCGTCGAGCGCGTCGAGGCCGTGGCGTGGAGCGGCGCCGAGAGCGATGGAGACGTGCTGTTCCAGCCCGAGGGCGGCTCGGTGCTGTTGCGCGTGGCGCCGGTCGAGGGGTTCCAGGGCCTCCTGCGCGTGCAGGGGGCGCTCGCGCAGCTGGTCGGCGTGGATCAGGCCTATGTCGAGGGCTACGCGGTGGGGGAGGCGCAGCTGCGGCTGACGTTCGACTCGGCGGTTGCCCCGGGGGCGCTCGCGGCAGCCCTCGGCGAACGCCTCGGCGTGGCCGTGGAAGCGGCGGACGTCTCCCCGGCGGAGCGTAGCCTGCGCTTCGAACTGGGGTAGCCCCAGGCGGGGCGCCCGATGCAGCTCGACCGCCTCACGCTCGCGAACGTCCGCACCTTCCGCGCCCTCGACCTGTCGCTCGAACCCGGCTGCTACGTGGTCAGCGGGCCAAACGCGAGCGGCAAGAGCAACCTGCTCGAGGCGATCACGCTGCTGGCGACCGCGCGCAGCGCGCGGGCGCGCGCCGACCTCGAGTTAATCTCGCGGCAGGCATTGCGCGACGACCCGCTGCCCGCCGCGCGCCTTGCCGCCGAGGTTGCGACGGCGAGCGGGACGGTCGCCGTCGAGCTGGCGGTGACGGTGCGCGAGGCGGCTGCCGCGGACGACCGCCCGCCCTCGACGGGCCGGCGCTTCCGCGTCAACGGCGTCGCGAGGCGCGCCTCGGACCTGATCGGCCAGCTGCGCGTCGTGCCCTTCTCCGCCGACGACCTCCAGATCATCGCCGGGTCGCCGGGTCAACGCCGCCGCTACCTCGACATCACGATCTCGCAACTGGACGTGCGCTACGTGCGAGCGCTGCAGCGCTACCAGCGAGTGCTGACGCAGCGCAACGGGTTGCTGCGGCGCCTGCAGGAGCGGCGCGGCCGGGGCGTGGACGAGCTGGAGTTCTGGGACGGCGAGCTGGCAGCGGCGGGCGGCGTGATCCTCGCCGGCCGGGCTGCGGCGCTGGCCGCGCTCGCCGCGGGCGCCGCCGAGCGCTGGGAGCAACTCGCGCCCGCCTCGCCGCCGCTCGAGCTGCGCTACCAGCCGCGGCTGCCGCCGGAGCAGGCAGCGGCGCTCTCGGCCGCCGGGCCCGGGGGCCCCGAGGACGCCACCGGGGCCGCGCAGGCCGCGCTGCACGAGACGCTGCTCGCGCGCCGTGGCGACGACATCGCGGCGGGCATGACGCGCAGCGGGCCGCATCGCGACGACGTGCAGTTCGCCATCGGCGAGGGGGAGGCGGGCGCCTTCGCCTCGCGAGGCGAGCAGCGGACGCTCGCCCTCGCGCTGCGGCTCGCCGAGGTCGCGCTCTCGCACGAACGCACCGGCGACCCGCCGCTGCTGCTGCTCGACGACATCCTCTCGGAGCTGGACGCGGCGCGGCGCGAGCGCGTGCTGGCCGCCGCCTATGGCGTCGACCAGGTGCTGATCACCACGCCCGACCCGGACCGCCCCGGCGCGGACGAGCTGCCCGAGGCGCGCCGCTACCACCTCGAGGACGGCGAGCTGCACGCTGGCGACTGAAGCCGGGGTGTGACCGCCTACTCGCCGAGCAGCGCATGTGGTCGCGGTGCGACCAGTACGTCGAGTGCCCTCGGCTCGACGGTCAACGTGAGCGGCGTCTCGCCGAGGTACTCGCCGTCCGCCTGCACCGCCAGCGGCAGCTCCGGCTCAATGCGGATGGCGGCGCCGCGCAGGTAGTCCGCGGAGCCGCCGAGCAGCGGCGCGAGGGGTCCGCGAACGCCGCGGCCGAGGGCGCGCGGGACGACCCGCGCTCCGAGCGCCAGGCGCGAGGTGAGACTGCCGCCACAGAACGCCACGAGGTCCAGCAGCCCGTCGTCGGCGCGGGCGTCGCCGGTCAGCCGCGCGACACCGCCATAGAGCCGCGTGTTGCCGGCGATCGCGAAGAGCAGCGAACGCTCGATCGTCGCCTCCTCGGGGCCCTCGAGGGCGATGCGCGTCCGCTCGGAGGGCGAGCGCAGCAGGCGCTCGCTGCCGTGCAGGGCATAGGGAAGCGGGCCGAGCCAGCGCTTCGCCCGCCCACCTCCGCCGATGCGGCGCACCGCCTCGGCGTCCAGGCCGGCGCTGCACATCAGCAGGAAACAGCGCTCCGAGCGAGCGCCGCCGGGGCCCTCGAACTCCGCACGCCCGAGGTCGATGCGGACGCGCCGCGCGCCCTCGATCCAGGCGAGCGCGCGACTGGCGTTGCGGGGGATGCCGGCCTCGCGCGCCCAGACGTTGCCGGTGCCCGCGGGGATCGCGGTCAGCGCGGTCTCGCCGCCCGCGAGGCCGTTGACCACCTCGTGGATGGTCCCGTCGCCACCCGCCGCCGCCAGCACGTCGACCCCGTCGCGCGCCGCCTCCGCGGCGATCTCGCGGGCGTGGCCGGGCGCCGAGGTGCTGCGCAGTTCGACGGCCACACCGCCCGCGCGCAGCGGCTCGGCGGCCTCGCGCAACGCGGCTTCCGAGGGCGCGCTGCGGGCATGCGGGTTGCGAACGATCAGCAGGCTGCCGGGTAGCACCCCACGATGCTAACAGGAGGCCTTGCTGCATCGGGCGCCGCTCGCCGTTCGTCGCAGGGCGGCGGTTTCGTATGATGGCCGCCGGACGGAGGGTGCATGCTCGAGATCACGCGCATCGACCGGGTCGGCGTCGTCGCGCCGGCGTTGCCGCCGCAGGTGGCGCTGTTCGAGGAGCTGTTCGGCTTCCGCGCCGGCCAACCGACGATCGACGCCGACGGCAGCGCGGTGCGCGTGCGGCTCTCGATGCCCGGCCGCTCCGACGTCGACTGGGAGGTGGCCGCGCCCACGCTCAGGTCGTCCCAGCTGCAGGCCTTCATCGATAGCCCGCTCGGGCCGGGCATCCACAACCTGGTGCTGCGCGTCCCCGACCTCGATGCCGCCGTCGAGGAATTGCGGCGTCTCGAGATCGAGCCGTGGCGCGGCGACCCCGGCGACGGCAGCGAGCCGGGCGAGGAGGTCTACATCCACCCCTCGCGAGGCGGGCAGGGCTTCCTCTTCCGCCTGCGCGGCCCCGAGGACGGCGGCGATCGGCCGCCTCCCGCCGAGGACCACGAGGGCGCGCTGGGCATCGTCGCGCTCGACCATCTCTCGCACGCGCACGGGGAGCGCGACGTCCTCGCGGAGTGGTACGAGCGGGTCTTCGGGTTGCGGCTGCAGCGCCGCGGGCAGGAGGACGAACGCCCCTTCGCCACGACGGTGCTGGACATGCCCACGGAGCAGATGCACTGGGAGATCCTGCAGCCCGTCGGCGATCGCTCCTTCATCCATCGCTTCCTCGAGCGCCGCGGCCCCGGCATCCATCACGTCACCTTCCAGGTCGGCGACTGGGAGCGGGCGATCGCCGCCTGCGAGGCCTACGAGGTGACCACCTTCGGCGGCTCGGACGGCGTCAGGGACGGCTGGGGCTGGGCCGAGACCTTCCTCCACCCCCGCCAGGTCGGCGGCATGCTGGTGCAACTCTTCTGGGAAGAGGCGCCGGGCGTCTGGATCTAGGCGTGACCTCGGATCTCGACCTGGGCGCCGCGACGATCATCGGGCTCGGCGAGCGCATCCGCCGCCGCGAGGTCTCGCCCGTCGAGGTGATCGAGGCGACGAACGAGCGCATCGAGCGGCTGCAGCCGGTGCTGCACTCGTTCGTCACGCACTGCGGCGACTACGCGCTGGAGCGGGCGCGGCAGGCTGAGCGCGAGATCGCGGCGAACCGCTACCGCGGCCCGCTGCACGGCATTCCCTACACGCTCAAGGACGTGATCGCCACGCGCGGGGTGCGCACCACCTTCGGGAACCCTCGAGGCGTCGACTACCGCCCGCCGGAGCAGGCGACGCTGCACCGGCTGCTGGAGGAGGCGGGCGCGATCCTCGTCGGCAAGGTGGTCTCCGAGATCGGCCGCGACACGCGCGGGCCGGTCGGCTGCCGCAACGCCTGGGACCCCTCGCGCAGCCCCGGCACCTCGAGCAGTGGTTCCGGCTCCGCCACGGCGGCCTCGATGGGGCTGCTCTCGATCGGCACGGACACCGGCGGCTCGGTCCGCCACCCCGGCAGCAACAGCAACCTCGTGGCGATGAAGCCGACGTTCGGGCGGATCAGCCGCCACGGCATCTGGGCCGCCTCGTGGAGCGACGACACGGCGGGCCCGCTGACGAAGACCGTCGAGGACAACGCCGCCGCGCTGGAGGCGATCGGCGTCTACGACTCACTGGACCCGCTCAGCATCAACGAGCCGCCCGCGGACTACCGCGCGGGCCTCGGCGACGGCATCGCCGGGGTGCGCATCGGCGTGCCGGTGGACGACTGGATCTGGCGCGACTGGCTGAGCGAGGAGGAGGAGCAGATCGCGCGCGCGGCGATCGAGCGGCTGGGCGAGCTGGGCGCCGCGCTCTCCGAGGTGCGGATGCCACTCTCGGAGCACGCCCGCAACCGCGCGCTGGGCCTCTCGCTGGCCTCGGAGCGGCCGGTCTTCATCCGCGATCACTTCAGCGAGGAGGAGATCGAGGCGTGGACGGAGATCCACGTGCAGATCGAGGCGGGCGAGGCGCAGAGCTTCGAGCAGTACCTGCACACGCAGCAGTTCCGCGCGCGCATCACACAGGAGGCGAACGCGGTGCTGCGCGAGGTGGACGTGATCGCGATGCCGACGGGCAGCACCTACGGTGACGCCTGGGATGCGGAGCGGGTCGTGATTCGCGGCCGGGAGGTCCAGGCCCGCTCGCGCGGCGTCTATCGCAACGGCGTCGCCAGCGTCTCCGGGCACCCGGCGATCTCGGTGCCGTGCGGGTTCGGCAACGACGGTCGCTGGCCGGTGGGGCTGATGCTGCATGGCCGCCCGCTGGAGGAGGCGCTGCTCTACCGCGTGGCCCACGCCTACCAGCAGTCCACCGACTGGCACCTCCGCCAGCCGCCGCTCTGACCTCGTCGCGCTCGGGTGCGCGAAGCCTGTCTACTCCGGGGTCAGGCCGAGGACCAGGTCGCGCAGCGTGACCAGCCCCAGCGGCGCCCCGCCGTCGTCGATCACCAGCGCGCGGGAGACGCGAAACCTCACCAGCAGTCGCACGGCGTAGCGCGCGAGCATGCCCGAGCGCACTGTCAGCGCCGGCTTCGACATGATCTCGTAGACATTGACCCGCTCCGGCGCGCGATCGCGCGTGGTGACCTCCCGCGCCACGTCGCTCACCGTGATCAGCCCCAACTCGTCGTCATCGTCGCGCCGGTCAACCACCAGCGAGCTGATCTGCAGCCGCTTCATCGTCGCCATGGCCTCGGCCACTGTCGCCAGCCCGTCGATCGCATGCACCTGCGACCCCATGAGGTCGGACACGCGTATCGTTGCGTTGTTGCTCTGATCGCTCATACAGCGCCTTCCAACTCCTCCATCAGCGTGGGCAACTGGGTCGAGAGGCCAACGGCGTCCTCGATCGTGATCTGAAAGGCGACGCCGGCGCCGCTCTCGCGGTCCATGTCGCCGGCCGCGGCGATGCGTTCCAGGATGTCGCGCGCCCGCTGCTCGGCGACCAGGAACAGCACCATGTCTCGCCTGGACGCGAGGTCCAGCCCGAGAAACGTCTTTCCCGGCTTCAGTCCCTCGCCGCGCACGCCGCTGATGATGGTGTCGCCCGTCGCGCCGCCCGCGCGCGCCGCATCGATGATCTGGTTTGTCTTCTCGTCACTCACCAGCGCGACGACCAGCGCCATCTTCATGGCTGCACCTCCTGACGTTCTCTCCGTTTGCGCCAGCGCTCTACTCGTTCGGCGGTGATGGCATAGCCTAATACCGACATGATGGGGAATACACTTGCGAAGGCAATGAGCCCGAAGCCGTCGATCAGCGGGCTACGGCCCGGTACGTTCGCGGCGAGACCCAGCCCCAACGCCGCCACCACCGGTACCGTGACGGTCGATGTGGTGACGCCTCCGCTGTCGTAGGCCAGCGGGACGATGGTGCGGCTGCTCAGGTACGTCTGGACGATGACGACAACGTAGGCCGCCACGATGTACCACGGCAGCGGCGTGCCCGTCACGATCCGGAAGCACCCCAGGGACACTCCGGCAGCTACACCCAGCGCCACGGCGATACGCAGCCCCCAGGCGTTCACCGCGCCGCCCGAAACCTCCTGGGCCTTCAGGCCCACGGCGATGAGGGACGGCTCGGCCACCGTCGTCGCGAAGCCGATGGCCGCCGCGAAGACGTACACCAGCCAATAGTCCTCCCACCGCACCGCGCCTGCCAGCGCCCCTGCCTCCTCCGTGAGCTGCCGCGCCATCGTCTCGCCGATGGGGAACAGCGCCTGTTCCAGCCCGATCAGGAACAGCGCCAGCCCCAGCAGCACCATGACCGAGCCGGCGGCGATGCCCCTGATGTTGGGTAGCCCGCGCCGTAGCACCCCCACCTGGAACACCACGAGGATGACGACGATGGGCGTCACGTCCCGCAGCGTGTAGAGCAGGGTTTCGCCAACGAGCGTGAGAGACTCCTGCATCACACCACCATCCCGTAGCCCAGCACGCAGATCATGGGGGTGAGACTGGCGAAGGCGATCAGTCCGAAGCCGTCGAGCATCGGGTTGCGCCCCCGGATGGAGGAGGCGAGGCCCACCCCCAGCGCGGTGATCAACGGCACCGTGATTGTGCTGGTCGTCACCCCACCGGAGTCGTAGGCCACCCCCACAATCTCCTCGGGCGCGAACACGGTCATCACCATCACCAGGATGTAGCCGCCGATGATGAAGCGGTGAATCGGCCACCCTTTCACGATGCGCAGTACTCCAAGGACAATCGCGACGCCGACGGCGAGGGCCACCACCACACGCAGTTCAAGGGCGTACTGGTTTTGGGCGGCCTGGCTGTCGCCGATGAAGTCCGCCTCCGCCGCCACGTCGGCCGCCTCGGCCGCCACGGCGATGAGCGCCGGCTCCGCGACGGTCGTGCCGAAGCCGAGACTGAAGGCCAGCGCCAGCAGCGCCGCCGTACTCCCCTTGCGCGCCATTCCCTGCGCCAGCGCCTCGCCCAGCGGGAACAGCCCGCTCTCCAGCCCCTGGATGAACAGCGCCAGCCCCAGGACGACGCAGACCAGCCCAATCGCCACGTCGGCGACATCGGGGAAGGGCTGCTGGAGCACGACGAGCTGGAAGAACGCAATGACGGCGAAGATGGGTAGCAGGTCTCGAAGAGCGCCCACGACCCGCTTCGCCATGGCCAGCGCGAAACGCGGCAAACCATGCTCCTCGCGCGTGGCTGCATGGGGTTCGATTGGGCCTGCGCAGCGCGGCTACACGATAGGGATCGGTCCGGGACCTTTCAAGGGCGATCCGCGGTCCCGTGCCCGGCATCCGCGGCGGTGGAGCAGGCCTGGGTGGGACTCGCCGGAGCGACCCGTGAGGATGACGTGGGACATCCTCCGGCCGGCGTCACGTGCGCTGCGAGACAGGCGTTTGCAGGCGCCATCGAGCGTCAGGCGCTGCGGCCGATGCGCTTTCGCTTGCGCTGCACATAGTCGACCAGAATGTACTCGCCGAGCTTGTCGGGCGTCGTGTAGAAGACGCGGCCGCCGTTGATCTTCGCCAGCTGGTTGACGAACTCCTTGAGGTAGTAGTTGCGGTCCAGCATGAAGGTGTTGATCGTGATGTCCGCCTGCGTGCAGCGCCGCACTTCCTTCAGCGTCTCGCGGATCGTCGTCGGGCTCGGCGGGTAGGAGAACTGCGAGCGCCCTCGTTCCAGATGAGCGGTCGGCTCGCCGTCCGAGATCATGATGATCTGCCGCGTCCCGCCGCTGTGCCGGGCCAGCTTGCGGCGCGCCATCATCAGCGCGTGGTGCATGTTGGTGCCGAGCACGGACTCGTCCCAGCGCACGTACGGCAGATCGGCGATGCGCAGCTCCCGCGCGTAGGCGGAGAAGCCGAGGACGTAGAGCTGGTCGCGCGGGTACTGCGTGCTGATCAGGTTGTGCAGCGCGAGCGCCACCTTTTTCGCGGACTGGAACGAGCCGCGCAGCGCCATCGACCAGGAGAGGTCCACCATTACGACGGTGGCCGTCTCGGTCAGCTGCTCGGAGCGGTGCACCTCGAAGTCGTCGGGCATGAGGCGCACGGGCGTCTGCGGCCCCTCGCGCTCGACGGCGTTCATGATCGTGCGGCCCATGTGCAGGTGGAACGGGTCGCCGAACTCGTAGTCCTTGGTGTCCTCCGTGCGTTCGCCGTGGCGTCCCTGCTCCGGGATCGGGTGGTTGCCGATGCCCTGGCGCTTCAGCTGCGCGTAGATCTCGGTGAGCGCGCGCTGGCCGATCATGCGCGTGCCCCGAGGCGTCAGCTCCCAGTTGTTGCCCTCGCGCCGGATGTAGCCCTCGCGCTCGAGGATCTCGAGCAGCTCGCCGAGCTGGTCGATCGCCTCGGAAGCCTCGTCGCCGAGCAGCTCGCGCAGCTGGTCGAGGTCGATGCCGTCGATGTCGCCGTCGTACTGGGCGCGCTCGAGCTGGCGCTCAAGGCCGTCGATGTCCTGCATCTCCGACATCAGCTGCATCGCGGCCTCGAGGCCGATCTCCTCGTCGCCGCGGAACGGGTAGGCGGGCGCGCGTTCGGCGCCGGGGTTGAGGTACTCGAGGTTGGCCGCCAGCTGTGAGAGCTCGCCCTCGAGCTCCGGGTCGCCGAACTTGTCGGCCATCAGCGATTGCAGCTGCTGGCGCTGGTCGCCGGGCAACGACTCCATCAGCGACTGCATCGCCTGCGTCTGCGCCTGCATCTGCGCAATCAGCTCGTCCAGCGACTCGGGCGGATTGTCGCCGAACATGTCGCCGTACTTGTCCATGAAGGAGTCGAAGTCCGGCTGCTCGCCGCGCATGCGCTGGATCAGCATGTCGTTGAGGTCGCGCAGCATCTCCTTCATGCGCTCGAGGTCGCCCTCGGACATCTCGTCGACCATCTTGGAGACGTCCTCGAAGAAGGACTCGGTCATCGCCTGCTTGAGCTGCTCGAGCAGTCCCTGGAACTTGTCTCGCGCATCCGGATTGAGGAACTCGTAGCTCTGCAGCGCCTTGACCTGCCCGGCGGGCTCCTCGGGCAGCTCGTCGAGGTACTGCTGCTTGCGCTCGACGATGCGGCGCAGCATGTCGGACAGGTCGCCGTCCTCGGATGGGCCGCCCTCGCCGCCCCCGCCCTGCGAGGGCGCGCCGCCGCTCGTCTGGCCCGGGGCGCCGCTCTGCTGCTGCGCGGCGCCGCCGTCGCCCTGCTGGCCCTCGGCGCCCTGCGGGCCCTGCTCGTCCTGCTGACCTTGTGCCTCCGGGCCCCCGCCTTCCTCGCCGCTCTCGTCGGGCGCCTCGTCGGTGGCGTCCGGCTCTGGCTGCGAGGGTCCGCCGGCCTCGGCGAGCCGCTGGTCGAGCGTGCTGTGTTCGAGGTCGAGGATCTCGCGCAGCGTCTCCTCGATCTGCTGCATCGTGCCGCCGAGGTCGAACTGGTCGAGGCGCTGGCGGCGCTGCTGTCGGAGCTGGTGGAGCAGGTCGCGCAGCCCGGGCGCGCGCGCGCCGTCCGGCCTGCGCATCCCGCGCTGCATCAGGTTGCGGAGCGCGTGCTGCAGGTCGCCGAAGTTCATGAGGTCGTCGGACAGCGCCTCGAGGATGTCGCCGGCCTCGAGCTCCGGGATCTCCTGGCTGCCGTCCCAGGCGGAGTAGCGCGCGAGCAGCGTCATCGTTCGAGCCTCCCGCTCCTCCGTGCTCCGCCGGGTCCCTGTCCGGCGCGGCCTCGACTGGCCTTGGTGCGGCTAGCCCCGGTAGTGGGCCTCGCCGTCGATGCTGTCCTTGTTGAGGCGCTTGTTGAGGTGCAGCCCTTCGAGCACGAACTCGATCGCGGCGGCCTGCTCCGCGGCCGACTCGCCCGTCGCCACACCCGCGACCGCCTCGGCGAGCCCCTCGACGCTGCCGAGCATCGTGAGGTAGCCCTCCGAGGGCATCCCCTCGCCGACCTCGGCGGTGACGCCGGTCTTGAACGACTCGATCAGCGGCTCCATGTCGCTGATGCTGCAGTGGCGGTTGAAGACGGCGACGACCGCGCCCTGGATCAGCCGCTCGATGATCTGATCCTCGCGGCCTTCCTCGACCGTCTCGAGCTCGACCTTGCCTTCGAGCGAGGCGCGGATGAAGCCGAGGTCGGAGATGCGCGGCGCGACCTCCGGCTCGCCCAGCCGCACGGCCCGGCGCAGCGCGTTCGCGACCATCGACTCGTAGTTGGAGATCGAGGCGCGCACGGAGACGCCGGAGCGCTGGTTCACGTCCGGCGAGCGGCGCGCAAGGCGCGTGACCTCGGCGACGATCTCCTCCATGTAGCGCGGGATCAGCAGCTCGCGCCCGGCCGCGCCGACGTCGACGCGTTCCTGCGAGACGATGTCCAGCTCCTCGTCGATGCCGCGCGGGTAGTGCGTGCGGATGTGCGAGCCGTAGCGGTCCTTGAGCGGCGTAATGATGCGGCCGCGGTTGGTGTAGTCCTCCGGGTTGGCCGTCGCCACGATGAAGACGTCGAGGGCGAGCCGCACCTTGTGGCCGCGGATCTGGATGTCGCGTTCCTCCATCACGTTGAGCAGGCCGACCTGGATGCGTTCGGCCAGGTCGGGCAGCTCGTTGATCGCGAAGATGCCGCGGTTGGTGCGCGGGATCAGGCCGTAGTGGATGGTCAACTGGTCGCTGAGATAGCGCCCCTCGGCGACCTTGATCGGGTCCACCTCGCCGATCAGGTCGGCGATGGTGATGTCGGGCGTGGCGAGCTTCTCGCCGTAGCGCTCGTCGCGGTGCATCCAGTGGATCGGCGCGTCGTCGCCGTGCTCCTCGATGATCTGGCGGCCCTGCTCGCTGATCGGGTCGAAGGGGTTCTCGGGGATCTCGGCCCCGGCGAGGGTGGGGATCCACTCGTCGAGCAGCCCGGTGAGGCTGCGAATCAGGCGGGACTTCGCCTGCCCCCGCTCGCCGAGGAAGATCACGTCGTGGCCGGAGAGCAGCGCGTTCTGGAGCTGCGGGATGACGGTCTGGTCGTAGCCCTGGATCTCGGGGAAAAGGTCCGCGCCGCTCTCGATCGCCGCGATCAGGTTCTCGCGCAACTCCTCGCGGACGCTGCGCACGCGGTAGCCGGAGCGGCGCAGGGCGCCGAGTGTCGTCGCTCGCTCGCTCGCCACGTGGTCCTCCTTGCCGGTGCCAGCGCCCGAGGGCGTGCGTGACCGAGTCGGTCGCGAGGCTGCAGGGCAGGGCCGCACCGATCGCCGCGGCGCGTATCCCGCCGCCCCGGATGGGAGCTCCGCATCCCGCCTCGTACGCCGCTCAGTATACGTGCCGTGTCAGACAACGGCGGCGCTCCCGATGGCGACTCGTGTCCGTGCCCCGCCGGGCACGACAAACAGCGGGCCGGGAACGGCCCGCTGTGACCGGGTGTGCGAAGGCCGCTAGGAAGCGGTGCGGTGGCCGTTCGTCCCGCCGTTGCCGTTCGCGACGGTCTCGATCAAGTCGGGCGATTCGACCAGCGCCTGCACGGCGCGCCCGAGGCGGGAGTCGCGGACGACGATCACGTCGTTGGTCTCGACGATGTCGCTGAACGGCACGTCCAGTTCGGCGGCGATGTTCAGGGCAGTGGAGAGCGGGACCTCTCGCTTACCGGTCTCATAGTTCGAAAGCGATGCCTGGGTGATGCCGGCGCCCCTGGAGACATCGGTCTGGGAACGGCCGGCCTTGTGGCGCAAGGTCCGCAGCTGCTGGCCGAGCTTCGTCCGGTGCTCCGGGCTCCCTGAATTTCGCATTTTGGGTCCCGCTCCCTTCCTTGCCGCCGCGCTGCCGGGGCCCATCGACTCCCCGTGAACTCGGCGATTGTTCAAACTTGCACAATAGAGACTATCGAGCGTTGCGCCTTGAAGCAATTGCATCCGCCGAGCATCCCTGCGAGCAGCCAGAATCAGCTGCTGGAGCCGAGCAAGCCCTCCGCGCGGAGGTCGGAGATCGCGGCGTTGAAGGCGGCCAGCGTGTCCTCGACTTCGGCCTCGCCGTGTGTCGCGGAGACCATCCCGCCCGTGCCCATCAGGTCCACGCCGTGGTTGAGCAGCGCCTGGCGCAGCGGGATTGCCAGCGCCGGGTCCACGCCTCGAGCCTCCTCGTCCGCGTCCCACTCCACGTCGGAGGGCCGCGGCCCGTCGTGGCCGAGGTTGAGATGCCACATCGAGGAGACCGCGAAGGCCGATCCGGGCACGGCGCGGTCGGCGAAGAGCGCGTTGAGGCCGCGCACCAGCGCCGCCGCGGTTGCATCGGCGCGCTCCGTCTGGCCGCCCGCCTCGATGATGCGCAGCGCGGCGATGCCCGCGGCGGCGGCGGGCGGCTGCGCGTTGTAGGTGCCCTGGTGCGGCACGCGCAGGCGGCGGTTCCAGACCTCGTCGCCCGCGCGGAACTCGAGCATCGAGATCACGTCCTCGCGGCCGGCCACGCAGCCGCCCGGCAGGCCGCCCGCGAGGATCTTCGCGTAGCTCGCGAGGTCGGCGGTGACGCCGAACCGCTCCTGCGCGCCGCCGGGGGCCATGCGGAAGCCGGTGATCACCTCGTCCACGATCAGCAGCGTCCCGGCCTGCTCGGTCAGCTCGCGCGCCGCCCGCAGGTAGTCCGCAGGCAGCGGGTGCAGGCCCCAGTGCGCCCCCGTCGGCTCGAGGATTACGGCCGCCACGTCGCGCGGCGCGAGTGCCTGCTCGAGCGCGGCGACGTCTCCGGACGGCACGATCGTCAGGTCGTCGTAGAAGCCGGGCGGCACCCCGGCGGCGCTGGCCCGCGTCTCGCTCTCGCGCAGCTGGCCGACGGCGAGGTCGTGCCAGCCGTGGAAGTGGTCGGCGAGCTTGATCACGCGGTTGCGGCCCGAAAAGGCGCGCGCCAGGCGCAGCGCCATCATCGTCGCCTCGGTGCCGGAGGAGGTGAAGCGCACGCGCTCGGCGCAGGGCGCCATGCGCAGCACCAGCTCGCCCCACTCGACCTCGCGCGCCTGCGAGGAGCCGAAGTGCGTGCCGTCCTCGAGTGCGGCGCGGATCGCGGCCATCACCTCGGGGTGGTTGTGGCCGAGCAGGAGCGCGCCGTGCCCGCCGATGTAGTCGACGTACTCGTTGCCGTCGACGTCCGTCTTGCGCGGCCCCTGCGCGCGCTCGACGTAGATCGGGAACGGCTCGAAGGACCGGACATCGTGCGTCACGCCGGAGGGGAAGATGGAGGCGGCGCGCTCCGCCAGCTCCCGCGAGCCGGGGTGTCTGTCCTCGAAGGTCTGAAGGATCGTCACTGGCCGGAACCACCCTGGTCTGCGCCCGAACTGCCCTCGCGGCTCTTCAAGCGTACCGCCGGTCCCGCCGCTACGCCTCAACCCCGTCGATGAACCCCAGCACGGCGGCGTTCCACTCCTCCGGGCGCTCGAAGTAGGCGGAGTGGCCGGCGTCAGCTATCTCGACATAACCGGAGCCGGGGGTCAGCTCGTGCGAGATGCGGACCAGCTCGGCGGGCACGACGCGGTCCTGCGCGCCGACGATCCAGAGCAGCGGCGCGCCGCTGTCGAGCAGCCGCTCGCGCGTTGAGCCTCGGTAGTTGCGCAGCTCCGGCGGCGGCGCCAGGAAGTCCCGAGGGCGCGGCGGGTTGATCCCCCGGATGCGGCGGTAGAGCCACTCGAGCGCCGGCTCGCGCTCGCGGTAGTCCTCGGCGAGCGCCCGCTGCAGCAGGCTGCCGGAGAGCGCGCCCGAGGCCTGCAGCTCCGCCTTGCGCTCGCGCAGCCGGTCGTCGACGCAGCCGGCGTTGGAGCCGGAGATGGTCAGCGAGCGGAAGCCGTCCGGCCTGTGCCGCATCAGCCCGACCGCGGTGCGCGCGCCCATCGAGTGCGCGACGAAGTGCACCGGGCCGAGTTCGAGCCGCCCGACGAGCGCGGTGATGTCGTCGCCGAAGGCGGCGCGGCCGGGGCCGCCCTCGATGTCAGGGGAGCGGCCGAAGGCGCGGTGGTCGAAGGTGACGACGGAGTAGCGCTCGCTGAAGGCGGGGACCTGCCGCCACCAGGACATGGCGTTGCCGCCCGCGCCGTGCGCGAGGACGACGGGCGGGCCGTCGCCGTGGCGCTCGTAGTAGAGCCGAAAGCCGTCGTCGAGTTCGAGGTGTGGCACGTAGCGTTGGTCCCTCGGCTGCGGGTCACACGGTACAGGCGAGGCGGGTTGCTGTCCGGGTGCGGCCAGGTCCGGTCCCCTCTCCCCGAGGGAGAGGGCGGAGGGTGAGGGAGGCGCGCGCCGAACCTTCGAGGGCGCAACGGACCTTCCGGGGGCGCTCGTGTGTCTGCCGAGCCTGGACTCCGGCGTTCGCCGGAATGACGGGAAGGGAGGCCGGTCCGGCTCCCTCCCCCCTGGCGGGGGAGGGCGGGGGGTGAGGGGGAGCGCGTGCCGCGCGCCCCCGAGGACGCACCAGGCTCCGGGGGCAAACACCCCATCGAGGCGGCAGGTCCGGTTGGCGAGCCCCCTCACCCCAACCCTCTCCCCCAGGAGAGGGGGCCGGATCGGCGCACCGAACCCCCGACGGCGGATCCGGCTCCCTCCCCCCTGGCGGGGGAGGGCGGGGGGTGAGGGGGAGCGCGCGCAGCGCGCCCGCGAGGGTGCATGGGGCTCCGGGGGCAGCCGCTACTCCTCGTCCCAGGGGATGCCCGTGGCGTTGGCGACGACGTCGAGGATGTCCTCGATGTCGCCGCGCAGCTGCGGGTCGGGGTCGAGGGTGAGGGCGCGGCGGAGGATGTCGGTGGTGGCGGCGTAGAGCGTGGCGGCGTCCTGCGCGACGGGCTGGTGCGGCTGGCGCTGGCGCGGGTGCTCGAGGGCGTGCGCAACGAACTCGCGACACCAGCCCAGCGTGTAGAGGATCGCCGCGTCGCCGGGGCAGAGCGCGACCGCGCGCTCCAGGGCGGCGAGGCCGTCGGCGAAGCGGCGCTTGCGCGTCACCAGCGTGTTGCCGAGGTAGGCGTGCGCCTCGCAGAAGTCCGGGTCGAGCGCGACGGCGCCCTCGGCCGCCGCGAGCGCGGCGTCGATCTCGTCGTCGCTGTGCAGGCGCATCGCGCGGCGCAGCAGGGCTCGAGGGTCCTCGGCCCCGGTGCTGGCGGTCACGGGTTGTCGCCCGCCGGGTGGCTCAGGAGACGGCGTCGTAGTCCGCGATCACGCGGGCGTTGCGGTCGTCGTACTCCACCCGCGTCTCCGGGTGGCTGAAGATGAACAGCCGGTTGGCGCGCACGCCGTCGATGGTGCGGCGCGCGACCTCGACCGGGTCCATCATGCGTGCCGTGCCGGCCTGCTCCTCGCGCTCCTCGACCCGCGCCTCCGCCGCGGGCGGCAGCTCGGCCGGGCCGCCGAGGTCCTCGGGGCGGTTGCGGGTGGCGGTGAAGATCTGCGTGTCGACGCCGCCGGGGCAGAGGATCGAGACGCCGATGCCGTCCGGCTCCAGCTCCATGCGCAGCATCTCCGCGTAGCCGGTGACGGCGTACTTCGAGGAGACGTAGACGCCGATCGGCGTCTCGTGGATCGGCCGGGTGCCGGCGATCGAGGCGGTGAACACGATGTGGCCCTCGCCGTCCTGCTCGCGCATCCTCGGCGCGAACGCGTTCGCGCAGTGGATCGCGCCGTAGAGGTTCACGCCGAGCGTCCACTGCCAGTCCTCGATCGGCGTCTCGAGCAGCGGCGCGACCATCATCACGCCGGCGTTGCTGAGCAGCAGGTTCACCTCGCCGAACTCCTCGTAGGCGCGGTCAGCCAGCTCGCCCACGGAGGCGGCGTCCGAGACGTCCGTGCGCAGCCCGATCGCCTCGCCGCCAAGCTCGCGAATCGAGTTCGCGACGCGCGCGGCCTGATTCTCCTCGATGTCCGAGACGACGATGCGCATCCCGGCCTCGTGGCAGACGCGGGCGAAGCCCTCGCCGATGCCGGAACCTCCCCCGGTGATGACTGCGACGCGGCCCTCGAGTTGCTCCATGACTTGCTCCGATCCGTGGCGCCCGGCGGGCGGGCTACAGCTCCCTGACGATCTCCTCGGCGGCGTCTCGGCAGAGCACCACCGCGACGTCCTCCGTTGTGCTCGGGTTGACGATCTGGTGCGGCGCGTTGGCGGGCACGTAGAGGAAGTCGCCGCTCTCCGCGCGGTGCTCCAGCTCGAGTGCGGGGCCGTGGCGCATCAGCACGGGGCCCGCGAGGACGAACATCGCGGTCTCGCAGTTGGTGTGGACGTGGGGAATGCTCTCCATCCCCGGCGGGATGCGCTGGTGCGTCATGAAGACGTTGTGTGAGCCGCTCAGCTCCCCGGAGACGCCGAACTGGATGCTCATGCCGGAGCGGTGCCCGGACCACGGCGCGTCCGCGCCCCGCGTCAGCACGATCGGGGCGGCATCGGCCTCGGCCATCGTGATCACCCCCCGCCGCGCTTCGCCCGCGCGGCGGCGCTCATCCTACCGCGCGAACCCCGCAGCCGCTGCCACGAGGATCCGCGAGGTTGACGAGCGAGCGCGGCGCTGCCTAGCGTGCCGCCGATGTCCTCAGCGAGTCTCGCCGCCGACCGCGCCGCCATCGTCGCGCTCGTCCACGCCTACCCGCGGCTGCAGGACGGCGCGGACTTCGAGGGCATCGGGAAGCTCTTCGCGAAGGGCCGCTTCTCCTCGACGATGGGTCGCTCGCTCGGCGGGGCCGAGCTTGCGGCCGACCGCGCGCGCGGCATCCGCCTGCACGAGGACGGCACGCCACGCACGCGCATCCTCACGACCAACCTGCTGATCGACATCGACGCCGCGGCCGGCACGGCCCGCGCCCGCTCCTACTACGCGATGCTCAAGCAGCCACCCGGCGAGCCGCTCAGCGTCGTCGGCGCGGGCCGCTACCACGACGAGTTCGTGCGCGAGGCCGGCGCGTGGCGCTTCGAGGAGCGCGTCAGCATCTTCGACCTCTCGGGCGATGTCGGCGGCTTCCTGCGCGCCGCCCCGCGCCGTCAGCCCGCGCTGGCGCTGCGCGGCCCGTCCGCGGCCGAGCTGCGGCCGCTGCCGCCGCCCCCGGACGCCGCCGACGCGATCGAGGCGCTGATCTACACCTACGCCGAGCGCATCGACCTCGCGGACTTCGAGGGCGTCGGCGCGCTGTTCGAGCACGGGCCGTTCGTCGGCGAGACGGAGGACGGCAGGAGCTACGCGCTGCGCGGCGAGGCGCTGGCGAAGGGCCTGCGCGGCGCAGTCCGGCTCTACGAGGGCAACCCGCGCACCAAGCACCTCACCACCAACGTCGCCGTCGAGGTGGACGAGGCCGCCGGAACGGGCCTCGCGCGCTCCTATTTCGTCGTGCTGCAGCAGACGCCGGAGTTGCCGCTTCAGCCGATCATCAGCGGGCGCTACCGCGATCGCTTCGAGCGCGTCGACGGCGTCTGGCGCTTCGCGGAGCGCCGCGTCCAGACCGACATGGAGGGCGACCTGAGCGCGCACCTCCGCGCGGGCGGCGCCTCGGGCGCTTGACGCGTCTCGCGGCGCGCTCATACGGTCCCGCCGGGGTGTGAGGACCGATGACGGACAGCCGCGACGAGATCCGCGACGTGATGCTGCGCTACGCGCGCTTCACCGATCTCGGCGACCACGACGCGGTCGGCGAGATCTTCACGCATGGGCCGTTCCGCTCGAGCCTCGGGGCCGCGCACGCCGGCGCGCAGATGGCCGAGAATCGCAAGCGGCGGCTCCTCCTGCACGACGGCTCGCCGGGCACGCGCCACATGACGACCAACATCATGATCGACGTCGACGAGGAGGCCGGTACGGCCCGCGCACGCTCCTACTTCACGCTCTTCCAGGCGACGCCGACCATGCGCTTGCGACTGCTTGGCAGCGGCCGCTACTACGACCAGTTCGAGCGCATCGACGGCGGGTGGTGGTTCACGGACCGCCTCACGATGCTCGATACGCGCGGCGACCTCACGCAGCACATCCGGGGCTACGAGATCGGCGAGCTGCCGTACGACATCGAGGTGTTGGGGCCGCCGCTCGAGGACGTGCCGCCGATGCCCGTCCCCGAGGAGGTCCACGCAGCGGTCGAGACGCTGATCTTCACCTACGCGGAGCGGATCGACCTCGGCGACTTCGAGGGGGCCGGTGAGGTCTTCGCGCACGGCGGGCGGCAGCACGGGGTGGAGGGGACGCCGCTGGGCGGACCGGAGCTGGCCGAGGCGTTGCGCAGCAGCTTCCGCCTGCACGACGGCAGCCCGCGCACGAAGCACGTCACGACCAACGTGCTGATCGAGCCGGACGAGGACGCCGGGACGGCGACGGCGCGCTCCTACTTCACCGTCACGCTGGCGACCCGCGAGCTGCCGATTCAGATCATCGCGGCCGGCCGCTACCACGACGCGTTCGAGCGCGTCGACGGCGTCTGGCGCTTCCGCTCCCGGGTGATCCTGCTCGACCATCAGGGCGAGATCGAACACCATGTGCCACCGGGCTCGGCGCTGCTTCGCTAGCGTCGCTCGCGCCGCGCGGCGGCGCCTGAACGGAGGCTGAGCGCGTGGACGTAGGCATCCTGCTCCCCCAGGCCGGCGATCGCGCCACCCGCGAGGTGGTGCTGCGCCACGCCCGCGCCGCCGAGGAGGCCGGCTTCGACTCGCTCTGGACCAACGACCACGTCGTCTTCCCTCGCGAGTACCGCTCGCGCTACCCGTACAGCGCGGACGGCAACCTGCCGGGCCGGGTGCACATCGACGCCTCGCTGCTGGAGCCGCTGACCGAGCTGGCGTTCGTCGCGGGCGCGACGAGCCGCGTGCAGCTCGGCGTGGCGGTGCTGGTGCTGAACATGCGGCAGGCGGTGCTGCACGCGAAGATCATGGCCACGCTCGACCACCTCGCCGGCGGGCGCTTCATCCTCGGCGCGGGCATGGGCTGGGCGAAGGAGGAGTTCGAGGTGCTCGGCATGCCCTCGGACCGCCGCGGCGCGCGCTTCGAGGAGAGCCTGGAGCTGACGCGAAAGCTCTGGACCGAGGACTGGGTCGACGGCTTCGAGGGCGACACCTACGAGGTCGACGGCTGGACCTCGCGGCCGCACCCGCCGCGTCACGTGCCGATCTGGATCGGCGGCGACAGCCCGCAGCAGATGCGCCGCATCGGCGAAATGGCAGACGGCTGGCTCACGCACGGCAACTACCTCGACAACGCCGGGGAGGCGATGCAACCCGCCCGCGAGGCGGCCGAGCGCGCCGGGCGCGACCCCGACGCGCTCGTGATCGCGATGACCGGCATTGCGCTCCTCGCGAGCGATCGGCTGGAGCAGGTGCGGGAGCGGCTGGGGCGGGCCCGCGAGGCGGGCGTCGATCACGCGATCGTCGGTCTGCACCCGAGGGAGCTGCTCGACGCGCCGGACCTGATGCGCCGCTTCGGCGAGGACTACCTTGCCGAGGCCAAGTCGGGCTGACGCGACGGACCCCCGAGGGCCGCATGGAGATCGAGATCACGGCTGAGGCGGCCGAGCTGGCGCGGCGCCGGGGCGGCGAGCTGGCGCTCGATTTCATTCGCCCGCTCGGCTGACGAGGCGTCCTCGATGTGCCGGTCGACACCTACCTCAAGGGCAAGAACCTCACCCGCTACGAAACCGTCCGGCACCGCGACCTGACGGTCCACGTCGCGCCCGCGCTGCTGCAGTGGGCGAGCGCGGTGAGGGTCGATGCGGAGCGCTTCCTGTTCTTCTGGCGCCGCTTCACGGTTTCCGCCGACCACCGCCATCAGCCGACCTGACAGCACGGCTAGCCCGCCGTCGGCGGGGGGCGGTGCGAGCGCGACGTGTGGGGTTGGCGCGGCCTGCTAGCCGAACACGCTGGTGGCGGCGACGATGAGCCCGGTCATGACGATGTAGAGCCTCCCGAGCGGGATGATGATGTCTCGCTTCATGACTCGCATCTCGGCGCACAGAGCGGCGCACTCTGCGCGTCCCCAGCGAGGGCTCGAGCTTGTCGAACTCGGTCTTTCCCCCGGAGTTTCGTTCGCTACCTCGGCAAGGATGGTGACGAGGGCGTGCGCCTGCGTCTCCCGGAAGCCTGCTTCCTGGAGCTGGGTGGCTGCCTTCAGCGTGTCGAATGCCACTGCCATGGCGCTATCCTAGCACGAACGCGTCAGCACCGTATGGCACTACGACAGGCCCGTACGGGCGAGGCGGGCGAGCGGCTACATGCGCGCGATCAGGTCGCGGGAGATGCGCTCCAGCGTTCGCCGCGCGGACGGCACGTCCGGGTCCGTGATCAGGATGTTCAGGCGCGAGACGCCGAGCTCCCCGAGGCGCTGCGCCAGCTCCAGCTCCGGCGGCACGCCGGCGCTGATCTCGACCTCGTCGGGGTCGCGGCCGTGCGCCTCGGCGGTCCGTCGCGCCTCCGCGATCAGCTCGTGCCAGGCGCGGCCGAAGACGTGCGGGAAGAAGCCGCTGCCATACTTCCCGGCGCGCCGCGCCGCGGCCATCGAGTGCCCACCGATGATGAACGGCACCCCACCCGGCTGGACGGGCTTGGGGTCGCAGACGACGTTGGAGAAGCGCACCAGCTCGCCCTCGTAGCTCGCGACCGACTGCGTCCAGAGCGCGCGCATTGCCTCGATGCACTCGTCCGTGCGCTTGCCGCGGCGCTCCCAGGGCACGCCGATCGCCTCGAACTCCTCGCGCAGCCAGCCCACGCCGATGCCGAGGTCGACGCGGCCCTCGGAGTAGACGTCGAGCGAGGCGAGTTGCTTGGCGAGCACGACCGGGTTGCGCTGCGGCAGCACCAGCACCGAGGTGCCGAGGCGGATGGTCTTCGTCTTCGCGGCGACGAAGGTGAGCGTCACGATCGGGTCGGGGATCGGCGCCTCCTCGTAGGGCATGCGCTCGGCGTAGGGGTAGTCCGAGCTGTGGTCCTGCGGGATCACGACGTGGTCGCTGGTCCAGAGGGTGTCGAAGCCGCAGTCCTCGGCGGCCTGGGCGAACCCGGCGAGGAACTCCGGCGAGGTCACCGGCTGCTCGTTGAAGTCGACCGTCACTCCGAAGCGCATCCTGGCCCCCGTCTCCCGCTCAGTGTCACGCAGTGTCCACGTTCGGGCGCATCCTAGCGGAGCGCCCGCTTGCGCTCACGGCGTGCCCGGCGCGCGCCCTCGCGGTAGGCTTGGCGCACGGGACGCGCGGCGGAGGGGGCGAGGGCGATGACGGCGGGGGCGGTGCTGGAGGCGAGCGACGCGACGTTCGCGACGGACGTAATCGAGCGCTCACATCAGCTGCCGGTGGTGGTCGACTTCTGGGCGCCCTGGTGCGGTCCCTGCCGCGTGCTCGGCCCCACCCTCGAGACGATCGCCTACGAACGCGCTGGCGAGGTGCAGCTCGTCAAGATCAACGTCGACGAGAACCCCGGCGTGGCCTCCAGCTACCAGGTGCAGGGCATCCCCGCGGTCAAGGCCTTCCACAACGGCGAGGTCGTGAGCGAGTTCGTCGGCGCGCTCCCCGAGCCGCAGGTCCGAGGGTTCTTCGACTCGCTCGTGCCAAGCGCCGCCGACCAGGCCGTCGCCGCCGCCGAGCACGCGCTGCGCATGGACCAGCCGGGCGCCGCGCGGCTGCACCTGGAGCACGCGCTGGAGCAGGATCCCGACCATCGCGGCGCCTCGGCGGCGCTCGCCGCGATCCTGCTCGATGAGGGCGAGGTCGCCCGCGCCCGCGAGTTGGCCGCACGCTTTCCCGGCGACCCCGCCGCCGCGCGCGTCCTCGCGCGGCTCGCGTTTCGCGACGAAGCCGGGGACCAGCCGCGCGAGGCCCTCGAGGCGAGGCTGGAGGCGAACCCGGACGACGCCGAGGCGCACTACCGGCTCGGCTGCCTGCTGGCGGCGGCGGGTGAGTGGCAGGACGCCCTCGAGCACCTGCTGGCGACCGTGCGACTCGACCGCGGGGTCGCCGACGACGGCGGGCGGCTGCGCATGCTGGACGCCTTCACGCTGCTGGGCGACGGCGCCGAGTTGACGCGCCGCTACCGCCAGCGGCTCACGAACCTCATCTTCTAGCGACGCGCCGGAGCACTACAGAGGGCGGACGCGATGGCCGAAGCGATCGACTGGCCCGCCGTCCATGCCGAGGCGCTCGACATCCTCCGGCGCTACCTGCGCATCGACACCTCGAACCCGCCGGGGAACGAGGCCCCGGCCGCGCGCTTCCTCGGCTCGCTGCTGGAGGCGGAGGGCGTCCCCTGCGAATACATCGAGACCGCCCCCGGCCGCGAGGCGCTGGTCGCGCGGCTGCGCGGGGACGGCAGCCGCCGCCCGCTGCTGCTCGGCAACCATCTCGACGTGGTGCCGGTCGAGGAGGAGTTCTGGGACGTTCCCCCCTTCGGAGGCGTCGTGCGCGAGGGCCGCATCTACGGCCGCGGCGCGATGGACATGAAGGGCGCGGGCGTGATGCAGCTCATGGCCGTGCTGCTGCTCCAGCGCCGCCGCGAACCGCTGCGCCGCGACATCGTCTTCCTCGCGACGCCCGACGAGGAGGTCGGCAGCGTGTACGGCGTGCGCTGGCTCATCGAGCACCGCCGCGACCTGTTCGATGCCGAGTTCGCACTCAACGAGGGTGGCGGCGGCCTGACCGACTTCGCGGGGCGCGAGGACCGGCGCATCTTCCTCGCCAGCGTCAACGAGAAGTCGGTCGGCTGGCTGCGGCTGCGCGTCGAGGGCGTAACGGGGCACGGTAGCCTGCCGTCCGAGGACAACTCGGCGCTGCGCCTGATCCGCGCGCTGCTGCGGCTCGCCGACTGGGACCGCGACCTGCAATTCGAGCCGGGGACGGCGCGCCTCGTCGACCAGCTCTCGCGCGCCGGGCTGCTCCCGCCCCCCGAGGACGCCGAGGCGTTCGAGCAGGCGCTGCGCAGCGACCCCGCCGCGCTGGCGATGTTCATCAACACGCTCAACGTCACCGTCATCGATAGCGGCTTCAAGGCGAACGTCATTCCCCCGCGCAGCGAGGCGGTGATCGACTGCCGCCTGCTGCCCGGGCAGACCATCGAGGACTGGATTGCGCAGGTACGCGAGCGCATCGACGACCCGCTCGTCTCGGTGCGGCCGGAGCTCGACGACTTCACCTCAACGGCGTCCTCGGACTTCGACACGGAGCTGTTCACGGCGATCCGCGAGGTGGTCGAGGAGGCGTTCGAGGGCGCCGTGGTCGCACCCTCGGTGGCCTCGTTCGCGACCGACAACCGCTTCCTGCGCGAGATCGGGATGCCGTCCTACGGCTTCATTCCGTGCATGTTCAGCGCCGGGGAGCGCGCCGGCTTCCACGCGCACAACGAGTTCCTGACGGTCGACAACCTCAATGGCGGCTGCGAGCTGATGTACGAGATCGTGCGGCGCGTCGTTTGCTGACCTCCGCGAGGCCGCCTACAGCATCCCGCGCTGCGTGAGGGCGATGCGCGTCACCAGCTGGTGCAGCTCGGCGCGGCGCTCGAGCGCCTGGCGCTGCTGCCCCATCTCCACGAGGATCGGGGTCAGGCCCTCCACGTAGTTGCCGAGTGAGAGCGAGCTGCCGCCGCGCCCCGGCTGCCAGCCCCAGCTGCTCGTGTCGTCGAACGACGGGCTACGCTGCGACGAGCCGAACCCCCAGCTCCTCCGGTCTCGCGCGATCAGCTGATCGCGTTCGATCTCCACCCGCGCGTTGAAGTCCTCGGCGATCCGCATGGCGGCATCGCTGTCCGCCCCGGGCCCGCCCGTGATCGTCTGGCCGATGAACGCCGTGCCGCTGTTCGACCCGCGCTCGGCGTAGAACCCCCACGACTCGTGCAGATCGAGGACGAGTGAGACTCGGTAGCGGCGTGCGACCTCGACGATCTGCGCGGCCATCCGCGACATCGGCAGCTCGGCGTCGGGTGAGCCGGGGTAGAGCCGGTTGAGGTCGCCCAGTTCGGGCAGTGTCCGCTCGCCGACGCGCGTCGCGACGATATTGGCGCGAGGAATGACGATCAGGCTGCCGCGCACGGGCTGCCACTCCACGATCTCCTCGGTCGCAAGCCAGCTCCCCGGCTCGTTGCCGTGCACCCCGCCGAGGACGAGCACGGACGGCCCCTCCGCGCCGCTGTGGTGCGCGACCAGCGGGTTCTCCCACTCCGTGCCTTCCATGAGCGCGATCTCCTCGCGTCCGGCAGGCCAGGGTGTGGGCTCCGGAGTTGGCTCCGGCGTCGGGACGGGTGTGGGGGTCGCGGTCGGCGTGGGCGTCGGAGTAGCCGTGGGGACGGGGGAGGGCGTGGGCGTCGGCGTGGCGGTGGGCGTGGGCGCCGCTGTCGCGACTGGGGTCGGCGGAGGCGGAGTGGGCGTCGGGCTTGGCGTCGGCGGCACGGCGGCCTGCTCGGCCGTGTCGTCGCCCGCGCCGCAGGCGAGCAACAGCCCGCCGAGGCCGCCCGACGCGGCGAGTTGGAGGAAGCGGCGGCGGCTGTGCGATCTGCCCGGTGACCGGTTCATGGCGGCAATCCTGCCCGAGAGTATGTCACCTCAACCTAAACCGGCGCTGCTCTGCCTAAAGCAGCGAGCCCTGCTGCTCCGCCATCTCACGAGTCCCGACCGGGGGCGCCTCGACAGCCTCGAAGGCCGGCTCGACGGCGAGGCCGTGCTCCTCGAGACGCCGTTGCAGCAGGTCCGCGTTGACGGGGCCCTGGTCGTGGTTGTTGGTGTTGACGATCAGGTGCACCGCCTCGGCCTCCCTCGCGAGCGCCTCGATGCGCGGGACCCACTCGTCCAACTCCGCAGCGTCGTACCAGTAGTCGAAGCGCTCGCTGGAGGTGCGCGTGCGGCGCTCCCAGGTCTCCGTGTTGCGGCCGTGGAAGCGTACGAACGCCAGGGCGTTCGTCGCAGCCGCGAACGGAGGCAGCGAGGAGTCGAACCCCTGCGGCGCGTCGACGCAGATCAGCGAGAGATCGAGGTCGCCGAGCAGCGCAAGTGTCTCCTCGCGCTGCTCCGGCTCCAGCCAGCGCCGCTGTCGGAACTCGACCGCGCCCCGAAACGGTCCGAGGCGGTCGCGGGTCTCCTCGAGCGTCGCGAAGGCGCGCGGGCCGGGCACGAACCACTTCGGGAACTGCAGCACGACCGCGCCGAGGCGCCCGGCGTCGTGCAGCGGCAGCAGCGCGTCCGTGTAGCTGGACCAGCAGAGATCGAGGATCTCGTCCGGCGTGTCGCGGCGGTAGAAGCGGCCCTTCGCCTCGAGGTCGGGAGGGAGCACGGCGCGGATCGCCTTCGGCAGCCGTGCCACTGGCGTGGGGTGCTCGGTGAACAGCGAGTAGGCCTTGACGTCGAAGGTGAACCCCTCGGGCGTGCGCTCGATCCAGCGCGCGGCCTGCTCCGGCGTCGGGAGGCCGTAGTAGGGCGCGTCGATCTCGACCAGGGGGTAGCGCGTCGTGTAGTGGCGCAGCCGCGCCTCGGCGTTCTTCGCTTGCGGCGGGTAGAAGCGCCCACTGTCGATCAGCGGCTTGTCGGTCCAGGACGCGGTTCCGAGGAGCAGCGGCGCGGTCATGCCGTCAGTTTGCGCGCGTCACGCCCGATCCGTCGATCAGTCCCTCACGATCGAGCAGCCCGAGGACCGTGTCGAGCGATGCCCCGGCGCTCTGCGCCTCCGTGTCGACGCGCAACTCCGGGGCGGAGGGGGCCTCGTAGGGATCGGAGACGCCGCTGAAGTTGGCGATCTCGCCGCGGTGCGCCTTTGCATACAGGCCCTTGGTGTCTCGGCGGGTCAGCTCCTCGATCGTGCAATCGACATGCACCTCGATGAAGCGCGGGTGGCCCTCCGCTTGCTCGACGGCGGCCCGTACTTCGTCTCGCACTGCGGCGTACGGCGAGATCACGGCGGCGATCACGGCGACGCCGTTGCGCGCGAGCAGCCGTGCGACATAGCCGATGCGCCGTACGTTGGTGTCGCGGTCTTCCTTTGAGAAGCCGAGGCCCTTCGAGAGGTTCTCACGCACCTCGTCGCCGTCGAGCGTCTCGACTCGCAGCCCACGCGCGCGCAGCTCGGTTTCGAGCAGTCCCGCGAGGGTGGACTTGCCTGCGCCGGAGAGTCCGGTCAGCCAGACGACAAAGCCGCGGCTCACGCGGCGTCCTCGGCGAGCCGCGTCTCCACCATGCCTGCGGCTACGGTGTCGTTGCTGGCCTCGTCGATCAGGATGAAGGCGCCGGTGCCGCGGTTCTCTGCGTAGTGGTCGAGGAAGAGCGGCTCGTCGGCCTCGAGGCCAACAAGGCCGATCTGGTTGAACGTGAGGGCGGTCGTGTCCGAGTCGGGCGTGAGGGTGTTGATGTCGATGTGGTGGTAGAGCGCTGCGACGCGGGCGCGCACGCGGTTGGTGGTGTGCTTCAGCCAGTAGCTGCGGCCCACGGCCAGTTCGCCATGGTCGCTCAGCCAGCAGATCGTGGCGTCGAACTGCCGGGAGACGGTAGGGGGGCGCTCCACATCCGCGATCATGTCGCCACGGGCGATCTCGAGGCTGTCGCGTAGTCGCAGCGTGACGGCCCGCGGGACCGAGGCCTCCTCGATCGGGCCCGTGGCCGTCTCGACGGACTCGATGCGCGTAGTGCGGCCCGAGGGCAGGGCGACGACCTCATCGCCGGGGCGGAACACGCCGCCCGCGACGGACCCGGCGTACAGGGGCTCGCCGCCAGCGGCCGCGCGGATCACGTTCTGAACGGGGAAGCGGCGAGGTTCGGAGCCGCCGCCGTCCGCCGCCTCGGTCTCGACATCCTCGAGGAAGCGCAGCAGCGGCGGCGTGTCGCACCACGGCATCCGTTCCGAGGGATCGACGACGTGGTCGCCGCTGAGGGCGGAGACCGGGATCGCCGTCACGCGGATCGTCCCCGGGCCCAGCGCGCCCAGCTCCTGCGCGTCCAGTCCCACCGCGAACGCCTCGAACTCCTGGCGGATCTCCTCGAAGCGGTCCTGGCGGTAGCCGGCGAGGTCCATCTTGTTCACGCACAGCACCAGCTCGCGGATACCCAGCAGCGAGGCCAGGACGGCGTGCCGCCGTGTCTGCTCGACGACGCCTTCGAGGACGTCGGTGAGGATCAGCGCGAGGCTGGCGGTTGAGGCGCCGGTGACCATGTTGCGGGTGTACTGGGTGTGGCCCGGGCAGTCCGCGATGATGAATTTGCGCCGCGGCGTTGCGAAGTAGCGGTAGGCGACATCGATGGTGATGCCCTGCTCGCGCTCCGCTCGCAGCCCGTCCGTGAGCAGTGCGAGGTTCACATGGTCGAGGCCGGCCTCGCGGCTGCTGCGTTCCACCGCCGCGAGCTGGTCCTCGAAGATGCTCTTCGAGTCGTGCAGGAGCCGCCCGATGATCGTGCTCTTGCCGCTATCGACCGAGCCCGTGGCGACGAAGCGGAGTGGCCGGAGGCTGGCGCCGTGCGGCGCGGCTGTCATCAGAAGTAGCCCTCGCGCTTGCGGTCCTCCATCGCGGCCTCCGACGTACGGTCGTCGGCCCGGGTCTCGCCGCGCTCGGTGATCCGCGTGGCGGCGATCTCGGCGACGACGCGTTCGATGGTGTCCGCCCGGGACTCGACCGCGGCGGTGCAGGACATGTCGCCGACGGTGCGGTAGCGGACGCTCGCGAGGAACGGCGTCTCGCCCTCGACCAGTTGGAGGTGCGGGCTGACGGCCATCAGCATCCCGTCGCGGCGGAACACCATCCGCTCGTGTGCGAAGTAGATGGAGGGCGTCTTGAGGTCCTCCACCTCGATGTAGCGCCACACATCAAGCTCGGTCCAGTTGGAGAGCGGGAAGACACGGACATTCTCGCCGGGACGGTGGAGGCCGTTGTAGAGGTTCCACAGCTCCGGGCGCTGGGCGTGAGGATTCCAGCCGCCGGAAGCCTCGCGAAGCGAGTAGATGCGCTCCTTGGCGCGCGCCCGCTCCTCGTCGCGGCGCGCCCCGCCGAACAGTGCGTTGAAGCCGTGCTCGGCGACCGTGCGCAGCAGCACCGGCGTTTGCAGCCGGTTGCGCGAGGCGCCCGGGCCCGTCTCCTCCTGCACGAGGCCGTCGTCGATCGCCTGCTGGACCGAGCCGACGACGAGGGTTGCGCCCAGCTCGGCGACACGCCGGTCGCGAAACGCGATCGCCTCCGGGAAGTTGTGCCCGGTGTCGATATGCAGCACGGGGAAGGGCAGCGGCGCGGGCCAGAACGCCTTCTCGGCGAGCCGCAGCAGCACGATCGAGTCCTTGCCGCCGGAGAACAGCAGCGCGGGTCGCTCGAACTCCGCGACGACCTCGCGAATGATGTGGATCGCCTCGGATTCGAGGTCGCGCAGCTGCTCCGCCCCGGACGGGGGGAGAGTGGGCAGCGAGGTGTCACCAGCGCCCGTGTCGGCGTCTCTCACGGCTGCGGCCTCTGTTGCGCGGGCGGTGCTCGACAGGACCGGAGCCCGCGGCGGGCGGGGGTTCGCCTAGACGGCGCACTCACCCTCGCCACGCTCGAGGACGTAGAGGCCCTCGCGCTCCCAGTCGATGAACTCGTCCATCGTCTGGATAGAGAACTCCGGCGGCAGCGTCAAGTCTTTGACGGCGTCCTCGAAGGGCGCCTTGCCGACGCGATCGAAGTAGTCGTTGAACTCCTCGCCGTCGCTGCGCTCGGCCTCGTAGAGGCGGATGAAACGCTCGACGGCGTCGGGCACGCGCTTGGCGGGCAGGCGCGCCTTGATCAGCGTGCCGAGCCGCAGGTCCTGGCCGGTGCGGCGGTTGCCCGCGATGAACACGTGGTAGGCCGGGGCCTGGCGGTCGCCGGACTTGATGGCCGCGCCGTGGAAGCCGATGTTCGCGATGTGGTGCTGGCCGCACGAGTTGGGGCAGCCGCTGGCGTTGATCAGGATCCGCCGCGTCCGCGGGTCCGTGATCTGCAGCGAGCGAACGTGCTCCGAGACCGCGCGGTTGAGGCCCATCGAGCTGGTGATGCCGAGCTTGCAGCTGTCCGTGCCGGGGCAGCTCACCACATCCTCGATCTCGAGGATGCCGCCGCCATTGAGGCCGAGCTCGCCGAGCGCCAGCCAGACGGCGTAGACGGACTCGTTCGGGATCCAGCGCAGCACGATGTTCTGCCACGGCGTGGTGCGGGCGCGGCCGGAGCCGTACTCGCGCATGATTGTCGCCAGGCCGCGGAACTGCTCCGGCGTCAGGTCGCCCTGCGGCACCTGCACCTCGATGGCCGAGTAGCCCTCCTGGCGCTGCGCCTTCACGGCCGTCCGCGCCCACTCCTCGAAGGTGGCGCGGTCGGCGTCGCTCGGCTGCGGCGCGTCCTCGGGCGGGGCCGGTGCGTCGGCGGCCTCGTCGTCGAGGAAGAGCAGCGGGTCCGGCCGGGCGTCGGCCTGCGCCCACTCGCCCTCCAGCTCGGCGTCGACCATCTTGCGGAACTCCTCCTCGCCGACGCGGTGGACGAGGAACTTGATGCGCGCCTTGGCGAGGTTCTTGCGCAGCTCGTCGGCCGCGTCGAACACGCGCAGCACGGCGTGCGAGTGCCTGAGGTACTCGTCGACGGAGACCCACTCGCGCAGCACAACGGCGTGCTTCGCCATGATCGAGAGCCCGCCGCCGGTGACGATGCGGAAGCCCTTGGTGGGCACGCCGTCGACCTCGCGGATCTCGGGGATGAAGCCGAGGTCGTGGATCTGCGTCAGCGCGGAGTCCTCGTCGCTGCCGGAGAAGGCGACCTTGAACTTGCGAGGCAGCAGCTGGGTCAGCTCGCTGCGCACGAAGTAGCGCACGAAGGCGCCCGCGTAGGGCGTAACGTCGAACGGCTCGTCGTCGCGGATGCCGGCCCAGGGGTCGCCGGTGACGTTGCGCACGGTGTTGCCGCAGGCCTCGCGCGTGGAGAGGCCGGCGCGGCCGAGCACCTGCAGCAGCTCGAGCGTCTCGTCGAGCGGCACGTGGTGGTACTGCACGTTCTCGCGCGTGGTGAGGTGGCCCTTGCGCAGCGGCGCGAAGCGCTCGGCGACCTCGGCGAAGGCGTCGAGCTGGTCCGACGTGACCCCGCCAAAGGGCAGCTTCACGCGGATCATCTGGCGGTCGGCCTGGCGCTGCCCGTAGACACCCTGGCGCAGCCGGAACTTCGTGAACTCCAGCAGCTCGCGGTCGCCGTCGAGGAACGCGGTTGCCTCGGTGGTGAAGTCGGCGAGCTCGTCCTCGAGGATCGGGATCACGTGGCCGGGGGTGTCGGCACGGACGGTGGTGGTCATGCGCGCTGCCTCCTGAGGAGGGATTTGCTATTGTCGACAAATCCGGTAAACAACACAGACAATTTGCCGGGCCATCGTAACAGCCGGAGACGCAGTGTCAACGCGGATCCGCGCACGGCCGGCGCGAGTGTCGAGGCTCCTCGATGACGATTGCTGCTCCACATGACTGCGCCGACGCGGAGCGCTTCGCGCGCGCGATCACGGCGATCGACGCCGCCAACGCCGCTGATCCGGCGACGATCATGGTCGACGGCGAGCCGCGCGCGAAGGAGCTGACGCACGCCGCGCTGCTCTGCGAGTGGGTCGCGCGCCTCGTGCCCTCGCCGGGCGAGGCGCTGCTGCTGGCGGCGCGCGCGCACCACATCCGGCGCTGGACGGTGCCGCGCGCGAGCTACCCGCTGGGCCGTGACGCCTACCTGCGCTGGCGGCGCGATCTGCGCCGCTTCCACGCCGACGAGGCGGCGCGCATCCTCCGCGCCGAGGGCTACGACGACCCGCTCGTCGAGCGCGTCGAGCAGATCGTGCGCAAGGAGGGGCTGTTCAGCGACCCGGAGGTCCAGACGCTGGAGGATGGCCTCAACCTCGTCTTCCTGCAGACGCAGTTCGACGAGTTCCGGGAGCGCCTCGGCGACGACGAACGGCTGGTCGCGATCGTGCGCCGCACCTGGCGCAAGATGAGCGAGCGGGGCCGCGAGGCGGCGCTCGGTCTCGACCTCAGCGAGCGCGGCCGCGCGATCGTCGCGCGCGCGCTCGATGACGCAGAGGAGTAGCGGGCGGCCCACGATCGAGGTTCGCCGAGCACGCCGTCCTGTAGACTCGCTTGATGATCACGTTCCACTCGATTGCCCAGCGGCATCCCGCGCTGCAATCGCGCGACTTCCGGCGTATTTTCGCCAACGCCTTCTTCGCCTCGGCGTCGCACTGGACGATGCTGCTGGCGCGCGGCTGGCTGATCTTCGAGCTGACCGGGCACGCTGGCTGGGTGGGCGCGGCCACGTTCGCGGGCATGATCCCACTGCTGCTGGCGGGCCCGATCGGCGGCGCGCTGGCCGATCGGGCGGACCGGCGGAGGATGGCGATCGCCGCCGACATGGTCAGTATCTTCTCGGCGTTCGGCCTCGCGGCGATCACGCTGCCGGGGTTGGTGGAGCCCTGGCACGTGATCGCGTTCGCGGCGCTGGGCGGGACGGCGCGCGCCTTCGGCACCCCGGCCGAGCAGGCCCTGGTCGCCAACGTCGTCCCCAAGGAGCACCTGCTCAACGCGATCGCCCTCGCCGGCATCACGCGCCACGGTTCGCGCGTGCTCGGCCCGACAATCGGCGGGGCGATGCTCTCCTTCCTGGGGTCGGGCTCAGTGTTCATCCTCTCGGGCTGCTTCGTCATGCTCGCCCTCTACCAGATCTTCAAGCTCGAGTACCGCGCGCCGCCGGCGGCAGGGGAAGCCGAGGGCCCGCTCTTCGATGGACGCCGAATCCTCAACGACATCGGCGCGGGCTTCGCCTACCTGGAGCGCGACGCGCGCGTGCTGTTCGTGATGGTGCTCGTCGGGCTGCACTGCGGCCTGACGATGGCGTTCGACTCGATGATGCCGACGCTGGCGACCCAGGTCGGCGGGGCGGACCGCACCTACAGCGCGATCATCGTCGGCGTCGGCGTGGGCGCGATCTGCGGCACGCTCGTGATCTCGATGCTGCGGACGGAGGTGGCGCAGGGCCGCGCGCTGCTGGTCGTGGGCATCGGGAGCGGGGCCGCGATGCTCGTGATCGGCTTCGCGGCGACGGCCTGGATGGCAGTCCTCGGTGGGGTGCTGACCGGCCTGACGCAGGCCAGCTACATGGCGCTCTCGGCGACGTTCGTGCAGCGCACCGTGCCGGACGAGTATCGCGGGCGCGTGATGTCGATCTACCTGATGCTCGCGGCCGGCCACATGGCCTTCGCGAACTTCGGCTATGGCTGGCTTTCGAACGAGATAGGCGTGCGCATCCTGCTGATCGCGCCGGCGATGATCTGGGCGCTCGCCTTCCTCACGGCGGCGGCGATGCTGCCCGAGGTGCGATCGCTGGTGCGCAGGGGAACGTTCCGCCCGCGGCCCGCCGCCGTCGGCGCGGAGCCATAGTCCGCCCCTACACCCCGTCGCCTGCCTCGCCCCCTCCGTCCGAGGGCGCCTCGCCGTCCTGCGCATGTGCGAGCGTGAAGCAGACCGTCGCCCCGGGCGTTCGATCGGTAACCCAGATGCGGCCGCCGAGCCGATGGACGAGCTGGCGCGTGATCGCCAGGCCGAGCCCGGCGCCGCCCCCGGTCCCGCGCGAGTCGTCGCCCGTGTAGAAGCGCTCGAAGACGCGCTCGCGCTCGCTCGGCAGGATGCCCGACCCCTCGTCGCGCACCTCGAAGTGAACTTCGCCGCTGCCGGCGAGCGCGGCGAGGGCGATGCGGCTGTCGTCGGGGCTGTGGCGCAGCGCGTTGTCCAGCAGGTTCGCGAACACCTCGCCGACGTGCTCGCGATGGCCCGCGACCAGTGTGCCGCTGGCCGCCTCGATGTCCACGCGGATCTTTCGCTGCGCGGCGACGGGCGCCACGCGGGCGGCTGCCCCGTCCAGCAGCTCCGACGGCGACAGCGGCTCGAGCTCGATCGGCTCGTCGCTCGATTCGAGCTGCGCGAGGTGCAGCATCCGCTCGACGAGCCTGCTCATCCGCTCGATCTCATCGCCGAGCAGTCGCAGGAAGCGCTCGCGCTCTGCCGGATCCCCGGCGGCGGCGTGGAACGTCTCGGCGATGGCGCGGGCCCCGGCCAGCGGGGTGCGCAGCTCGTGCGCGAGGTTCGCGACGAGGTCGGAGCGCGCGCGTTGCGCGGCGCGCAGCGCGGTCATGTCCTCCACGGCAATCAGCTGCGTCGCCCGTCCGCTGGCCAGCGGCAGGTCGATCGGCGCCGAGGAGAGCCGCGCCTCGACGCCGTTCGTGAGGTGGGCCTCGCGCGAACCGTGGAGACGTTCACGCGCGAACTCGACCAGCTCGATCTCGCGGATCGCGCGGATCAGCGAGACGCCCGTCATCGTCTCGAGCGGGTGCTCGACGATGCGCGCGAGCGTGTCGTTCGCGGCAAGCACGTTCAGCTCCTCATCGAGCAGCAGCACGCCGCAGGGCAGCGAGGCGAGGAGCGGTCCGGCGTCGGGCGTGGCCGGGATCGCGGGGGCCGGGGCCGGGGGCTCCTCGGGCAGCGCTGCGGGCGCCGGACTCGAACCGGCTCGCACGAGGAGTGCGGCGGCCAGCAGCGCGGCGAGAGCCAGCAGCGCGGCCGCCGGACGCGACAGCAGCAGCGGAGCGGCGACGGCGATCGCCGCCAGACCCGCGAGCGCGACCCAGCGCCAGCCGGGGGTCATCGCTCGAGGCTCGGGGGCGGCTGCGCGGACACGGGATCAGGGCTCGAACTTGTAGCCCACGGTCCGCACCGTCACGAGGTGTTGCGGCTTCGAGGGCGTCTCTTCGAGCTTCTGGCGCAGCCAGCGCATGTGCACGTCCACGGTGCGCGTGCCGCCGCCGAACTCGTAGCCCCAGACCTGCTCCAGGATGCGATCGCGCGTCAGCACCTGGCGCGGATGACGCATCAGGCACTCCAGCAGGTCGAACTCCTTCGGACGCAGCCGCACGACCTCGCCGTTGCGCCGCGCCTCGCGCGCCTCGGGCCGCAGCTCGATGCCGCCGCCGCGCAACGTCCCGCCGTTGACCCCGCCGGCGGCCTCGCGAGAGATGCGGTCACGGCGCAGCATCGCGCTCACGCGCGCGATCAGCTCCTGCATCGAGAACGGCTTGGTGACGTAGTCGTCTGCGCCGAGGTCCAGCCCGGCGATCTTGTCGCCCTCGGCGCTGCGCGCGGTCAGCATCAGGATCGGCACCGGCCGCTCCTCGCGCACCACGCGACAGACGTCGAGGCCGGACATGCGCGGCAGCATCAGGTCCAGCACGATCAGGTCGGGCTCGGTCTCGCGCGAGAGTTGCAGCCCCGAGACGCCGTCGGCGGCGGTGACCACCTCGTAGCCCTCGCGGCCGAGGTTGTAGGCGACCGTCTCGAGGATCGCGGCGTCGTCTTCGACCACCAGCACGCGAGCCATGCTCCCAGTCTCGCCGCCGCCTCCCCGCCTCGCAAGCGCGGGGACGCAAAGTGGCGCCAGATCGGGCGTTAACGTTTGGTTGTGGGCTCACTGGTGCGCCCTCGCGGGTCCGTTGCCGCCTCGGGCGGGCTGCGCCCGCCTCCCCCACACCCCCACCCTCTCCCGCCGGGGGAGAGGGGGCCGGATCGGGCCGAAGGGGCGGTTTCCGCATCCCCGTCATTCCGGCGGAAGCCGGAATCCAGCCGGGCCGCGCAGCGTGCTCGTTCGAGTTCCGCGGAGCACGAGCCCCGGGGGGCGCAACAGCCCATCGCGAGGGGAGCATCCGCGGGCGAGCCGCCTCACCCCAACTCTCTCCTCCAGGAGAGGGGGCCGGACCGCCTTCGATGGGTTCGTGTGCCCTCGATGGTTCCGAGGGGGTGTGGGGGCGCAGCCCCCACAGAGAAAGAAATCCGGGGACGGGTGGGTGGGTCCGAGCGGCGCGGAGCGTCCGCTCGTCCGGGATGGGGGTGTGGGGGCCTGCGACGGGGCCGGAGGGGGCTAGATCGCGCCGCGCTCGGAGAGCCCCGGCAACTCCTCGGCGGGCACTCCCAGCTCCTCGTGGTAGACGGCGTGGTTGTGCTCGCCGAGCAGCGGGGCGCGGCACGGCCGCACGCGCTCGACGCCCTCGAAGCGGTACGGGGCGATGGGGAGCCGCGCCTGCCGTCCGTCCGGCAACTCGAGCGGGGCGAACGAGTCGCGGTCCGTCCAGTGCGGATCGTCGAGGTTCTCCTCGGGCCGGCGCACGATGCCCCATGGCAGGTGCAGCGACTGGCCGCCGCGGTAGGCCTCCTCCGTCGTGAGCATCGCGACGAAGCGCTTGGTCACCTCGGAGAAGCGCGCACGCTCCTCGTGCGCGTCGTTGCGGGCCGCGAAGATCGCCTCGCGGAAGCGCGGCTCGCGCAGATCCGCGGCGGCGTCGTACTGGTCCATCCAGTCGAGCAGGCCCTCGAGGTAGCGTACGGAGCGCGGCTGTCCGCCGCCGATGATGTTCATGTGACGCCCGTCGACGGTCGGGAACTGGATCTCCGGCGTCGGGCCGGGCGCCGAGTGGCGGCCGGTGGCGCGCTGGTTGATCTCCCGGCGGTACTCCCAGCTGGGGAACGAGCCCTCGGTCGTGGCGCTCACCGCGTCGTGGATCGCCATGTCCACCAGCTCCGGCCCCTCGGCGCGACCGGCGTCCAGCCCGAACAGCGCGCCGAGGATGCCGACCACCGCGTACTCGCCACCCATCCAGTACGAGTGGTCAAAACCGCCGCGGATCGGCGGCAAGTCGTGGTCCGTGTAGCCCGTGCTCATCATCGGCCCGCCGAGCGCGAGCTGGACGAGGTCGCTCGAGGCCCAGTCCGCCCACGGCCCCTCGCGGCCAAACGGCGTGATCGCGCACCACACGCGCGGGCCCGCCCAGCCGTCCGCGAGCCGCGCCTCCCAGCCCGCCCCGAGGCCGTCGAGGACGCCGTGCCCGGAGCCGTCGATCACCACGTCGGCGCTCTCGCACAGCCGCCGCCACAGCTCGCGGCCCTCGGCGTGTTCGAGGTCGAGCGTGACGCCGCGCTTGTTCGCGTTGTGCGCCGCGAAGCGCAGCGACGTTTCGATGCCCGGCTCGTCGTCCGGATATGGTCCGATGTGGCGCGAGTCCGTGCCCGAGGGCGGTTCGACGCGGATCACGTCCGCGCCCACGTCGGCGAGCAGTCTCCCCGCGACCTCGCCGAGGTCGCCGACCTCGACGACGCGCACGCGATCGAGGATCGGTGCGCCGTCCAGGCTCGCGGCGAACTCCGGTAGCGGAGGTGCGTCGCTCATACGCCGGCCTCCGCTCGCAGTTGCGCGATCTCCTCGGGCGTGCAGCCAAGCTCCGTCAGCACCTCGTCGACGTGCTCGCCGAGGCCGGGAGCGCCGCGCCGAACGTCCCAGCCGAGCTGGCGGAAGAGGAAGGGCAGGCCCTCGTAGAAGCGATCGCCGACGTACGGGCTGGGCGCCGCGCGGTGGAAGCCGCGCGCCGCCAGCTGCTCGTCCTGCATCTTGTCCGGCATGTTCTGCGCCAGGCCGGCGGGCACGCCGCGCGCCTGGAGCGCGTACATCAGCTGCCGCGCATCGCGCTCGCGCGTGCACTCCGTGATCGCCGCGTCCAGCGCGTCCTCCGCGGCGAGGCGCGCATCGAGGCTCGCGAAGCGCTCGTCGTCGGCGAGTTCGGGCGCGCCGAGTTCCTCGCAGAGCTCGCGCCAGTGCTCCTCGCTCTCGACCGCGACCGTGATCCAGCGGTCGTCGCCGGCGCAGCGGTAGGCGCCGTGCGGCGCCATCGCCGGATGCCGCGAGCGGTTGCCGATGCGCTCGGACGGACGACCGTTGATCTGGCAGTCGAGCATGGTCACGCCGGTCATCACCATGCCCGTCTCCACCTGCGAGATGTCGATGCGCTGTGCGCCCTCGATGCGCTCGCGCCGCCGCAGGGCGAGCAGCATCGCGATCGCGCCGTAGTAGCCGGCCGAGTGATCGAGGTAGGAGTAGCCCCAGCCGGCCGGGTCCTGGTCGGGCAGGCCGGAGATGTAGGTCAGCCCGGAGACGGCCTGCGCCGTCGGGCCCCACGTCACGTAGGAGCTGTCGCGGCCGTAGTGCCCGTAGCCGGAGAGCGAGAGGTAGATGATCTTCGGGTTCAGCTCGCGCAGGCGCTCGAAGCTGAAACCCATGCGCGCGAACGCGCCGGGGCTGAAGTTCTCGGTCACCGCGTCCGCCCCGGAGATCAGTTGCTCGATCAGCTCGCGGGTGCGCGGGTGGTAGATGTTGGCGGTGATGCCGCGCTTGTTGCGGTTGAAGTTGTTGAAGATCCCGGAGCGGTCGGGGTGCGGATCTCCGTCCGGCGGCAGGCCCCCGCGCAGCGAGTCCATGTGCCCCTCGTTCTCGACGCGGATCACGTCGGCTCCGAGGTCGGCGAGGATGCGTGTCGCCTGCGGTCCGGCGACGATCCAGGTGAAGTCCACCACGCGCACCCCGGCCAGGGGTCGCGGTCGCTCGTCGTAGGCGCGGTCGCTGTTCGCGTCGCTCTTCGCCATCAGCGCTCTCCGTTGGGGGTCGCCCGTCGTGCCCCGCTCTCGCGTGAGCCTCGGCAAGCCGCGCGAGGCTGTCAAGCGGGTGGGCAGTGCGGGCGCCCCTCCTTCGTCTCCGCCGCCTACTGCGGCGCCGGGCCTCCGCCGAACATGCCGCCGGCCGCGAGGTCGATCTCCAGCGTCAGTTCCTCGCCGTCGCGCAGCAGCACGACCTCGATCGTGCCGCCGGCGGGGTTGAACGATCGCAGCAACGCCTCGAGGTCGGCGATCGTCGCGAGCTGGCGGCCAGCGATCGAGACCAGCAGGTCGCCGGGCCGCACGCCGCCCGCATCCGCCGGCGAGCCGGGGAAGACGGCGAACACGCGAAGCCCGTCCGGCGTCTCCTCGGCCAGCTCGCCGAGCACCGAGGGCGGCAGGTCCGCGCCGCCCTCGAGCAGCACCACCAGCGCGATCAGGCGCAGCAGCTCCGCCCGCCAGGCGTCGCCTTCCGACGCCGCCTCCCGCTCGAGGTCCAGCAGCCCCGGAACGCCGCCGCGGCTGGCCGTCAGCGTGTAGGCCGTACCCGGGGAGAGCGCCTCGATGGCATCGCGCAGCTGTGCGCCGCTCTCGATTGGCTCGGCGCCGATCGCGGTGATCAGGTCGCCCTCGGCAAGGCCGGCGCGCTCGGCGGGCGAGCCGGGCAGCACCGCCACGACGCCGGCCCCGATGCCGGTGTCGACCGCGACGATGCCCAGCAGCAGGTTGGCCCCGAGCGCGTCGAGCAGGGTCCGCAGCTCCGGCGGCAGCGCGTCGATGGAGCCCGAGAACAGCTCCGAGTCCGGGTCGCGCATCGCGTCGAGCAGCAGCCGCACCACCTCCTCGCCGATCTCGGGAGGCAGCAGGCCGCCCTGGCCGGCGGTCGGCGCGTCCGCCTCGGCCGTCGGTGGCGGGGTGGCGGTCGGCGCCTCCGGCGTGAGCGTTGGTGTGGGCGTCGCTGTTGGCGAGGGCGTCTCGACGGGCGTGGCGGTCGCCTCCGCGGTCTCGGTCGGCGTGTACGTGTAGACGCGTTGAGGCTCGCCCTCGTCGTCGCCGAAGCAACCAGGGAGGGCCGCGAGCACCGTCGCCAGCGCGAGCGCCGCGAGCAGCTTCCCTCGGCGGGGGCTCCCGTCCGTTCGCATCCGGATCCCCTTCAGGCCCGTGCTGCGCCCTCGGCGGATTCGGGGCGTGCGGGAGTTCTCCCCCTCACCCCTGCCCTCTCCCCAGGGAGAGGGGCCGGAGCCGCCCTTCCCGTCATTCCGGCAAGAGCCGGAATCCAGGCGGGGGGCAACGAACCTTCCGAGGACGGCGACGGTCCGGCGTGCGCCTCCCTCACCCCCGCCCTCTCCCTCGGGGAGAGGGGGCCGGAGGGGGAAGGCTACTCGCGCGAGGCGTAGCGCTCCGCGCGCTGGTCCGCCTTGTGCTCGTTGATCACCAGCACCGCGTGGATGACGCCGGGTATCCAGCCCGCGACCGTCAGCACGAGGTTGAGCAGCGACAGCCACGGTCGCCCCACCGCCAGCACGGCGATCGGCGGCGCGATGATCGCGAGGAAGTACAGCATCGCGCCTGCCCCTACCCTCCGAGGACCGCCTCGGCGGCGGCCCGCCCGGCCGTCCGGCCGAAGACCGCGCCCGACATCAGGCCCGTCCCGCCGGCGTAGTTGTGGTAGAAGAGCCCGCCGACCAGCTCGCCGGCCGCGTAGAGGCCGGGAATCGGCTCCAGCTCCGTGTCCAGCACCTGCGCGCTGCGGTGGTCGATGCGCAGGCCGCCGAAGGTGAACGTAATCCCGCAGGTCACGGCGACGCCGAAGTAGGGCGGCTCGTCGAGCGGGATCGCCCAGTTCGACTTCGGCGGCTCGATGCCCTCGGTGCGCACGCCGTCGCGGACCGCCGGGTTGAACTCGCCCGGCTGGCAGGCGGCGTTGAACTCGGCGACCGTGCGCTCCAGCCCCTCGCGGTCGATGCCGAGGTCGTCGGCGAGCTCGCCGATCGTCTGGCCCTCGCCCTTCGTGATCTCGCGGATGCGGTACTCGTCGCGCAGGATCGGCACCGTCTTCTGGTCGAACAGCTGGAAGGCGACGCCGTAGGGCTGGCGCAGGATCTCGCGCCCGTACTTGGCGTAGGTGTAGTTGCGCATGTCCGCGCCCTCGTCGACGAAGCGCTCGCCCTCGATGTTCACGATCAGCCCCAGCGGGTAGGAGTGCTTCTGGTAGAGGTCGCCGACGATGCGGTTGCCCGTCGGCGGCGCGTTGAGGTCCCAGGCGACCGCGTGCCCCGAGGACCAGTGGCCGTGCGATTGCGCGCCGATGTCGAGGGCCATGCGGATGCCCTCGCCGGTGTTGTGGCGGGTGCCGCGCACCTTGGCCAGCTCCCAGCCCGGGCCCATGTAGCGGGTGCGCATCTCGGTGTTCGCCTCGAAGCCCCGGCGGCCATCACCACGGCGCGCGCGTCGATGGTTTCGCGGCCGTTGGGGCCGCGCGCCTGCACGCCGCGCACCGCGCCGGCGTCGTCCATCACGAGGCCGACGGCCTTCGTGCCGTAGCGCACCTCGACGCCGTGGTGGTCGGCAGCGGCGAAGAGCGAGTCGGAGAGGCCCTTGCCGGCGCCGACGGCCTCGACGATCAGGCCGCCCCAGAAGCGCAGCTTGCCCTCCACCTCGTAGGCCTGGCGGCCGTACATCAGCACCCAGCGCACATCGAGGCGCTCGCGCATCCACTGCATGGTCCCGAAGGAGTTGCGCACCAGGTGGTCGGTCAGCTGCTCGTCGGCGAGGCCCTCGCTAACGCGCATCAGGTCCTCGCGCATCGCGGCCTCGGTGTAGGCGCCGACCTCGATGCGTGCGAGCTCGCCCTCGGTGAGGTCGGGGATGAGGACCTGGATGTCCTCGATGCCGTCGTAGGGGAAGCGGAAACCGCCGCCGGTGAAGTAGGTATTGCCGCCGCGCTCGTCCTCGCTGGCCTTTTCGAGGACGAGGACGCTCGCGCCCGCCTCCTGCGCCGCCAGCGCCGCGCAGAGCGCCGCGTTTCCGGCGCCGACGACCACCACGTCGTGCATGCAGCCCCCAGCCGTTTCGCGCGCCCTCGCGGCGCGCGTTCCATGCTACCACCGGCGCGGGTTGAGGCCGGGTGCGGGCGGGCGGGCCGGGAGGCCCGGGAGCCATCGGGTAGTGATATTCGCCGATGCACGATCCTAGACTTGGGGCATGACGCAGCGAGGGCGAGGCCGCCCGCGAAGCCCCGGCATCCTCACCCCGGCCGAGCAGCGCGTGCTCGAAGAGCTGCGCCGAGGCGGCACGAACGCCGAGATCGCGGCGCGCCTCGGCGTCACGCTCGACGCCGTGAAGTTCCACATCTCCAACATGCTCGGCAAGCTCGGACTCGAGAACCGCCGGCAGCTCGCCGCCTGGCGTCCCGAGCCCCGCCGACGGCTGTTCGGCCTCCTCGCCCTGCCCGCGGCGCTCGATCCGGTCGGGCGAGTGCTCGTCTGGGCGGGCGTGGCGGCGGCCGGCGCGGCGGCGGTGGCCGTTGCGGCGGTCGTGCTCCTCGTCCTTGCCGGCCTCGACGACAGCGAGCAGCAGGTCGCGCAGGTGCCGACGGCGACTGCGATGGCGACCGCGACGGCGCCGCCGGCGGCCACGCCCGCGCCGACGGCTACTGCCACGCTGTCAGCGACGGCTACACCCACTCCGACGGCGACGGCCGCACCCACGCCTGCTCCGGCGGCGGCAGCCACACCGACACCGACGCCCTCGCCTACGGCGGCGGCCACGCCAGCTCCCGCGCCGACGCCGACAGCCACGCCGACGCCGACAGCGGCGCCCGCACCAGCGCCGACGGCCACACCCACCCCGACAGCGACCGCAACCGCCCCGGTGGCAGGCTCGACGGCGCAGGACCGGGCCGCGCTCGTCGCGCTCTACAACGCTACGGACGGCGCGAACTGGCAGACCAGCACGCACTGGCTGACCGACCAACCGATCGGGGAATGGCACGGCGTCACCGCTGACGAGGAGGGCCGCGTCACGCAGCTCCGCCTCAACGACAATGCGCTCACCGGGCCGATCCCGGTGAGCCTCGGGCAGCTCACTGCCCTGACGCACGTCTACCTGGCCAACAACGCCCTCACGGGCTGCGTGCCGGCCTCGCTGCGAAGCGTGAGCAACAACGACCTGGGCTCGCTGGGGCTCGAAGATTGCTCCACCGGCACCTACCTGAATCCCGTCCCGGAGGCGATCAATGTGGGCGAGGAATTAGCTTTCGGCGTCTATACCGACGTGGAGGCGCCATCCACGATCCGGATCGGTCCGGGCGCCGGAAACACCGCCATCGCCATCTTCGAGGAGGCGTGTCCGTCGGCGCCGGCGCTGCCCGAGGGCGGAGGGCAGCCCTACCACTACCGCGACCTTAGCCCCTCTCGGAGTAGCGGGTCCATCTATCTGACCGGCTGCGCCGTGGGAACGACCGAGATTCACATCTACCAGGGGACGACGCTGCTGCGGAGCTACCCGGTGCGAGTGTCAGAGCGCACGCTCGTGGCGCTCTCGGATGGCGTCGCGGGCGAGCTGGTCCTCACCTGGAGCGACGCGACGGTGGGAGCCTCGACGGCCACGGGCTGGCAATACCGGATGAGAATCTGGGGCCGCGACGGCGACGAGCCGGACGACGCTGCTCCCCGGACCTGGGGCAGCTGGACGGCGATCCCCGGCGGCGGAGCGGTGCGGCGCCATCGCGTGACCGGCCTGGATCAGGAGTGGCCCTACGACTTCGAGGTGCGCCCCGTGGCGGCATCCGGGCCGGGCCTGCCCTCGAACATCGGCGAGGGCGTGACCGCGCGCGTCGGGAGGGACGGCATTCCCCGCCTCAACGTCCCCTACCTGACGGCCGCGGGGTTCGGCATTGGCGGAGGGCTGTACGGCGACCAGGTCGTGGAAGGCGGACGCACCTACCGCCTCGGCGATTCGGAGAGCGTGATCACCATCCCCGCGGGCATGAACGTGACCGTGGGCGAGGTGGCCGACGACCACCGGGTAGGGCTGTTCTTCAGCCTCGATGACGTGGTGACGGGGAGCTGGGTGATGCTCTACTTCGACTTCTACGAGGTCGAACGCTCCATCACGCCGGTTGAGGGTGGGGGCGACGGCGCTCCAGACCAGAACGCGCTCTTCGACCAGATGCTGGACTCCATCCGTGTGCAACCCGAGCCGCCGGCGAGCGAAGAGTAGCGATGCGAAGCAGCTGGACGACCTTCGGACTGGCCGGGCTTGCCGCCCTCCCCGAGGATCGCGTCGAGTAGCCCATCCCCCCGCACCCCCACGCCTACCTCGCGCGGCGCGCCTCCGGTAGGCTGTCTCGCGACCAGCGAGGCGACCGAACCGGACCCGGCGGACCGGCAGCGGAGGAGCGGCGATGGCGCCCGGTGCGCTCGACGGCGTGCGCGTGCTCGAGTTCTCCCAGATCGCCGCGGGTCCCTACTGCGGCGTCAACCTCTCCGACCTCGGCGCGGACGTCGTCAAGGTCGAACCCCGCGAGGGCGAGCACTACCGCAACGTCGGCGCCGTCGTCCCCCGCGAGGGCAAGCGCTTCCAGTCCCTCAACCGCGGCAAGCGCGCCGTCGCGATCGACCTCAAGGACCCGCGCGGCCAGGCCGTGCTGCACCGCCTGGTCCCGCGCTTCGACGTGCTGATGCACAACATGCGGCCCGGCGTCCCGGAACGCCTCGGCGTCGGCTACGAGCAGCTCGCCGCCCTCCACCCCGGCCTGATCTACTGCGAGATCAGCGCCTATGGCAGCGAGGGCCCTCGCGCCTTCGACCCGGCCACCGACGGCGCGATGACCGCCTACAGCGGCCTGATGTCCGTGATCGGCCGCGTCGACCACGAGGGCACGCCGCAGTACACCCGCCCGCCGATCGTCGACTACGCGACCGGGTTGACCTCGGCGATGGCGATCGCGAGCGCGCTCTACCACCGCGAGCGCACGGGCAAGGGGCAGCTGATCCAGGCCTCGATGCTGCGCACCGCGCTCTCCCTGCTCGACTACCACGTGATGGACGAGCCGGTCAGCGACTCCGTGACGCGCGACCCGATGCTCGCCGAGATCGAGGAGGCGCGCGCCGCCGGCAAGCCCTACCGCGACCAGATGGCGATCCGCGACCGCCACCGCATCACCGAGGCCGGCCCGCCGCGCCTCTACTACCGCTCCTACCAGGCGAGGGACGGCGCGATCGCCCTCGGCTGTCTCACGCCGCCGCTGCGGGCCGCCGCCCGCGCCGTGCTCGGCGTCGACGACGACGGCGACAGCGCCGACTACGACTCGACTGACCCGCGGAACGAGACGCGCTTCGAGCAGTGGAAGGCGCAGATCGAGCGCACGCTGAGCGAGAAGACGGTGGCGGAGTGGATGGAGCTGTTTGAGGCGGGCGGCGTCCCCGCCTCGCCCGTGCGCTTCCCCGAGGACCTGCCGGAGGACGAACAGGTGCGGGCGCTCGGCCTGATGTGGGACCTCGAGCACCCGGTCACCGGGCCGCAGCGCGTCGCCGGGCCGGTGGTGCAGATGTCGGAGACGCCGACGGCCGTGCACGGCCCGGCCCCGGCCTACGCCGCCGACACCGACGAGGTGCTGCTGGAGCACGGATTCAGCGCCGAGGAACTTGCCTCGCTGCGCGAGGCGGACGTCATCGCATAGCACGCAATCGCAGGGGCGACCCCGAGGACGGGAGTGAACAATGGACTGGAGCGACAACGAGGAGCAGGCGGACTTTCGCGAGAAGGTCCGCGGCCTGATCGCCGAGCGCCTCCCGGCGCGCTACCGGCCGAGCGGCGTCAACGCGCACCGCCTCGAGCGCACCTGGGAGTTCGACCGCAAGTCCGAGGATCCCGATCGCCGCGAGGCGGCCGTCGCCTGGTCGGACGCCCTCGCCGAGCACAGCTGGGTCGCGCCGCACTGGCCGGAGGAGTACGGCGGCGGCGGGCTCAGCTCGATGGAGCAGTTCATCCTCAAGCAGGAGCTGGCCAGCTCCGGCGCCCCGGCCGTGGGCGGCTCCGGCACTAACATGCTGGGGCCGACGCTGATCCTCAACGGCACGGAGGAGCAGCGCCGCGAGCACCTGCCGCGCATCCTCTCCGGCGAGGTGACGTGGGCGCAGGGCTTCTCGGAGCCGGGCGCCGGCTCGGACCTCGCCTCGCTCTCCACCAGCGCGCGCCGCGACGGCGACGACTACGTGATCAACGGGCAGAAGATCTGGACCTCGGCGGCGCACACCGCCGACTGGTTCTTCCTGCTCACCCGCACCGACCCGACCGCGCCGAAGCACCGCGGCATCTCGTTCCTGCTCGTCGACGGCAAGACGCCCGGCATCGGCGTCCAGCCGCTGGTCGACATGAGCGACGTGCACTACTTCAACGAGACCTTCTACGAGGAGGTGCGCACGCCCGTCTCCAACCTCGTCGGCGAGGAGAACCGCGGCTGGTACGTGGCGATGAACCTGCTCGACTTCGAGCGCTCCAACATCGAGGGCGCGGTCTCGATGCAGCGCGGCATCGAGAAGCTGCTCTCCTACTGCGCGAGCGAGGAGGGCGCGGCGAAGTCGCTGCTCGGGCGCGGCGAGACGCTGCGCGCCGAGGTGGCGGACCGCTACATCGAGACGGAAGTGATGTTCCAGTTCTCGGCGCGGGTGATCTCGATCCAGGCGGCGGGGATGGTCCCGAACTACGAGGCGTCGACCTCGAAGCTGTTCAACTCGGAGCTGCTGCAGCGGCTCTCGGCGACGAGCATCAAGACGTTCGGGCTGTACGGGCAGCTCTGGGGGCAGGGCACGGAGGACGGGCCGGAGAGCCCGTACGCCGCGCAGGGCGGCGCGCCGCCGTACAACTACCTGCGCGCGGTCCCCGCGACGATCCGCGGCGGCACCTCCGAGGTGCAGCGCAACATCATCGCCACCCGCGGCCTCGGCCTGCCTCGGGGGTAGCGGGGCGCCGGGGGCTGTCCGGCTCCCTCGCCCCTTGAGGGAGAGGGCGGGGGTGAGGGGTCGCGGCAGCGTCCCGGATCACAGCGCCGGCCTGCGATACGCTGTCTCACGCTGTAGGTTCGGGGACAAGGAGCGGCCGGATGAGGATGCGAATCGTGACCCGCGCGTGGTTCCTCGTGGCGCTGCTGTTCGCGGCGGCCGCGCTCACGCTCGCCGCCTGCGGGGACGGTGGCGACGAGGACGACGCGCCTTTCGTGCCGCCGCCATTCGAGACTCCGGCAGCGACCGCGGTGCCTCCCGAGGCGACCGTCGACTCGCTCAAGGAGAACGCCGAGGCGTTCGCGTACGAGATCGGGACGCCCGGCGGGACGATCACCTCGTCGACCATCGGCGAGCCGCTCACCTTCAACCTCGCGATTGCGAACGATGCCTATTCCTCGGGCCTGCTCAGCCTGCTCTTCGACGGCCTCACCGAAGTCTCGTGGCTGACCGACGAGGTCGAGCCGTCGCTGGCGGAGTCGTGGGAGCACTCCGAGGACGGGCTGACCTGGACCTTCAACCTGCGCCGCGACGTCGCCTGGCACGACGGCCAGCCGTTCACCGCCCGCGACGTCGAGTTCACCTTCAACCGCATCATCTACAACGAGGAGATCCCCGCCAGCTCCCGCTCGGCGTTCATCTTCCGTTTCCTCGACGAGAACGGGGAGTGGGTCGAGGACACGATGACCGTGGAGGCGGTGGACGACTTCACCGTCCGCTTCGTGCTCCCGACGTCGTTCGCGCCCTTCATCCGCTCGATGGGCACGGCGATCTACCCGCGCCACATCCTGGAGCCGCACGTCGAAGACGGCACGTTCGCCGAGGTGTGGGACGTCGACGCCGACCCGACGACGGTGATTGGCACTGGCCCGTTCACGATCGAGAGTTACGAGCCGGGCGAGCGCGTGGTGCTGCAGCGCAACCCGAACTACTGGCTGAAGGACGCCGAGGGCAACAGCCTCCCCTACATCGAGACGATCGTGCACCTGCTCGTCGAGGATATCGAGGCCGAGCTCGAGCTGTTCAAGGCGGGCGATACGGACGTGCACGGCGTTACCGGCGAGGAGTACGCCGGGCTCAAGGAGCTCGAGGAGGCCGGGAACTTCACGATCCACCGCCGTGGACCGGCGTTCGGCACCACGTTCCTGGTCTTCAACCAGAACCCCGGCTCGAACGCGGAGAGCGGCGCGCCGCATGTCGCGCCGGAGAAGCTCGCGTGGTTCAGCAACCAGCAGTTCCGCCACGCGGTTTCGCACGCCATCGACAGGGAGCGGCTCGTCGCCGAGGTGATGCACGGCCTCGGCTACCCGCAGTGGGCGCACATCAGCCCCTCCGCCGGCGTCTTCCACAACCCCGACGTGCGCAGGTACGAGTACGACGTGGAGGCGGCCAATGACCTGCTCGACGCGCTCGGCTGGACGGACCGCGACGGGGACGGCGTGCGCGAGGACGGCGAGGGCAACCCGATCGCGTTCTCGCTCGCCACGAACGAGGGCAACAGCGTCCGCGAGCGGGTGGCGGCGCTGATCGCCGAGGGTCTGGCCGAGGTCGGCCTCGCGGCGGACTACCGGGCGATCGACTTCGGCGAGCTCGTCTCGCAGCTGACCACCTCGTACGAGTGGGAGGCGATCGTGATCGGCCTGACCGGCGGAACGGAGCCGCACGGCGGCATGAACGTCTGGCACAGCAGCGGCCCCCTGCACATGTGGAATCCGAGCCAGGAGGAACCGGCGACGGACTGGGAGGCCGAGATCGACGAGCTCTACATCCTCGGAAGCCAGGAGCTCGATCGCGAGAAGCGCGCGGAGCACTACCGACGCGCCCAGGCGATCTCCGCCGAGCAGGTGCCGCTGATCTACACGACGCTGTCCGAGCGGCTCAGCGCCGTGCGCAACGTCTTCGGCAATACCACACCGACGCTCTACGGCCTCTGGGACATCCGCTACCTCTACCGCACGGACTAGCGAGGCCCGACGGCGGCCGCGTCAACTGACGTGGCCGCCCCGGTCTCACGGCGGCGTGCGGAGCCGGTAGTTCGGGCGTTGCCGCGGGACGGCAGCGTCGGGGTTAGACCCCCTCGACCACCATCGTCCGAGCGTTCATGCAGCGCGCGCGAAGGTCCTGGAGCGCCCCGTACTCGGACGAACGCACGAACCCCTGAGCCCGCTCAAGGCTGTCGAACTCCATGATCACGATGCGGTTCGGCTCCCAGTCGCCGTCGATGACCTCGGTGGTCCCGCCTCGCACCAGGAACCGCCCGCCGTGGGCCTCCATGGCGTCGACGATCTTGACGGCGAATTCGGCGAACACCTCCTGATCGAAGATCTCGGTGTCTATGAACATGTACCCCTTCACGCGCGGAACCCCTCTCATCAAGTGCCTGCACGAACTCCGTGCAGCACACGCGTGTGAACTGAGACCGGCGTGCGATCACTGGCGCGAGCCCTCGATCTCCACCGTGACGATGTCGATGCCGTAGTACTTGCGATGGCGGACGGCGGAGGCGTAGTGGCGCAGCAGGCGGAACGAGATGTCGCCTACCTCCGGCGTCTCGGCCTGCTCGCTGATGTACGCGATACGGTCTTCGATATTCTCCTCCGAGAACACCGCCAGGAACTCCAGTTCGGCCGTCCCGGCCCCGGGACGCGCGATGACCGCGAGGCGCGGCGGCTTCTCGCCCTCGTAGTCGTCACGCAGCTGCAGCATAGTCGACAGGGTCTCCTCACCCGCCGCGCACAGCCGGTCGGTCGAGGTCTGGTTCCAGCCCATGCCGGAACCGAGCTCGCGGAGGAACGCCTCGACAGCGGGGAAGGACGAGCTGTCCAGCTCCGTGTCCAGGCGCCTGCTGCGTGACCCCGCAATATCGAGGACGACCGTCATCAGCACCGCGGCGAGCACGCCGACCACCACGCTGTTGCCGAGCGCTACGCCCCACGGTCCGCCGATGATGTCGGCGAGCACGTTCTGGCTCTGCAAGCCGATCGCGATCGACAGCGATACGCCGACGATGAAGGCGCGTTGCTGGTTGAGGCCGTCCCGGAAGACGGTGCGCATCCCCTCGACGAAGAGCATGCCCATCACCATCATCAACAGCGCTCCGGTTACGGGCCGGGGGATCGTGAGCAGAACGGCCACGACCTTGGGCAGCAGGGCCAGCCCGATCAGCATCAGCCCCATGACGATCCCGGCCCGGCGCGCCGCCACCCCGGTGAAGTTAATCAGCGCGATCGTGCTCGGCAGGTAGATGATCGTGGGCGGCGTCCCCGCGATGCCCGAGAGCAGGATCGCGACGCCGCCGACGTTCATCGTCCCCTGGGCGCCGCGAAAGTCGATGCTGCGCGGTCGGCGCCTCGAGGCCTGCTGAATCACGGCGCCCTCGTTGCTGGCCTTGACGGCGACGACGGCGCTGACGATGAAGAAGACGAGCAGCAGCGCCCAGAAGTCCTCGTCCAGCACCGGGCCGAAGCCCGGCCACGCGGAGAAGTCCGGGAGATCGAACCACGGAGCGTCGAGCGCCCGCCGCGCGTCGTACACGCCGAGCGGGACGGCGGCGGTGCACCCGACCACGATCGCTATCGGCATCGCCAGCAGGCGCCACAGGCCGGACCCGCGCAGCATCAGGAGCGCCACCGTGACCAGCGTCGCCCCACCAACCGCCAGCCCCGCCCCCGGATCCGCTGCCGCCGGCACGTCGTCCAGTCGGTCGATCGCGATCGGAATCGCGGTGAGCGGGATCATCATGAACGCGACGCCCGTGACGACAGGCGTGATCAGTCGCCGTAGTCGCGCAAGCCAGGCAGCCACCGCGAACTGGATCAGGGATGACGCGACCACGAGGGTCGACATGAGCGGCAGGCCGCCCTCGTTGACCGCCAGCACGCACACCGCCAGGAACGGGGCGCCGGGGCCCATCAGGTGAATGTAGCCGGGCCCGAGCCGTCCGAGTGTCGTGGCCTGGAGGGCCATGGCGATGCCGGCAACGATCAGGGCGGCGAAGACCGCCCAGGCGAGGTAGCTCCCGTCGTCGTTGTAGGCCACGGCGAAGATGGTCACGAGCGTGACCGTGTTGGAGAGCGCCAACAGCATGCCCTGCGAGGCCACGACGAGCGTCAGCAGGGGCGGAGCGCGCTCCTCCGGCTCGTAGCGTATGTGCTCGTTGACGAGCATCCTGACCTCACGCGGTAGCCGCGCCGCTGGGGCAGCTTCCCGAACTCCAGGGGGCCATAGTATCGGGCCGGTGGCTGCGACGCGGATCATCCCGCCGCGTCAGCTGACGCGGCTGCCGTACCCGACGATGCGGAAGGCGACTCGGCGGGCGATCCGCTCGCGGCGCGGGGGCGGGAGCGACGCGAGGTGCGCCTCGTAGTCGGTCTCGATTGCGTGGGCCAGTTGCGCCTCGGCGCGGCCGTCGAGGGCGACGTGCAGCTCCAGGATCACCTGCGTCTCGTTCGCCTCGCCGCCCAGCTCGCGGTAGGCGAAGGTCAGCTCCGCGCCGGACCAGCGAGGCGGCAGCGCCGTCTGCACGCTGGCGATCAGCCGCTCCAGCGCCGCCCAGCCGCCCGGCACGTCGAACAGCGCATCGACGGCGCGCGGGTCGGCGGGCACCTCGAGGCTGTCGGGCGTGCTCATCCGCCGGTCCTCCTGGTACCAGCGGAAGAACAGCACGGCGAGCGCGGCGATCACCATGAAGCTGCCGATGATCCAGAGCAGGAAGCCGGCCGCCTGCTGGTCGCCGTGGGCGGTGACGTCGGCCCAGACGCGCGGGGCGCCCTCGTAGACGTCGTAGAGCGGGTCCTGGCGGAAGAGGTAGAAGGCCCCCACCACCTTCGGGAAGACGAACGGCGCGACGAGGTAGAGCATCCCCACGAGGTACGGGGGTCGGTGGCGTCCCGCGAGCGGGCCGACCAGCGGCGACCAGAGCACCGTGGCAGCACCGAGCCAGGCGGCCGTGATCGCGAACGAGCCCCAGGGTGAGGGCCGCAGCGCGTCCACCACGACCGGCAGGTGCGTGATGGCGAGCGTGATCCCAAATGTCGCGCCGCCGACCACCGGCGAGCCGAGGGCGCGCCGTACGCGCTGCATGACGATGTCGCGAAGTCCGCTCGGCGGCTGCTCCGGGCGGGGGCGGCCTCGCGGCAGCCCGAGCAGCAGCAGCGGCGCCGCGCCGAGCGTGATCAGCAGGTCCTGCAGCGCGTTCCCGCTCGCCAGGTAGCCGGCGGCGAGCGCCCCGAGCGGCCAGTCGAGGGCGGCCCAGAGCACCACCAGTCCCGCGGCGAAGAGCACGACCTGGTCGGCGCTGACCTCGGGATCACCCGTCCGGCGCCGGCCGGGGCGCAGCGACCGCACCAGCAGGGCGTAGGCGCACCCGAACGCGATGAGCAGCAGCCAGACGGCCGGGTAGGGAGTCCAGCCCCAGTCCCAGGCTGCGCCTCCGGCGCTCGGCCACCAGCTCACCGTCGTGCTCCTGCTTCCGCGCTCAAGCTGGGCGCGCCGCCCGAGTCTGCGCCGTGGCGCGCGTCGCCGCTACCCGCTCGCGAGGTCGACCCGCTCGCCGCGCAGCAGCACCAGGCCCGGCCGCCCCAGCAGCTCCGGCGATTCGCGGGGGTCGTCCGCGAACCAGACGAGGTCGGCGGGGGCGCCGTCCTCCAGGCCGGGCTCGCCGAGCAGCGCGCGCGCGGCGCTCGAGGCGGTCGCGAGGGCGTCCGCCGGCTCGAGGCCCGCCCGCTGCAGGCGGGCGACCTCGCGCGTGACGGGCTCGACGCCGTCGGTGCCGGCGAGCAACGGGACGCCGAGCCGCCGGGCGCGCACGATCAGCGGCTCGATGCGATCGATCGCCTCGCGCAGCCAGCGCTCGACGGCCGCGCTCTGTTGCTGTCCGCGCCCGCCCGCCGCCATGTCCAGCATCATCTCGTCGAGCGCGAGCGTGGGCGTCCAGGCGATGCCGCGCCGCGCCAGCTCCTCGACCAGCCCTTCGTCGAGGCCCCAGCCGTGCTCGATCGAGTCGACGCCCGCGGCGACGGCGGTGGCGGCGGCCTCGTGGGTAAAGGCATGCACGGCGATGCGCGCGCCGGCCGCGTGGACGGCCTCCGCGGCGGCGCGCAGCTCCGGCGCGCGGTAGTTCACCATGCCCGGCACGCCGTCGACGGCCGGCGCGAAGTGCGGCGGGAAGTTGTCGAGGATCACCTTCACCCAGGGCGCGCGCTGATCGCGCGCGCGATGGGCGGCGTGCGCCTCCAGCTGCTCGGGAGCGGTCGGCTCCTGGATGCCGGTGAACACGCCTTGCGGTGCGAGCGGCTGGCCCGAGGCAATCACGGGCGGCAGACCGTCGTCGCGCGGCAGGCCGAGCGTCGCGGGGCGCTCGGCGTCGTGGCGGGTGAACGCGCCCATGTCGCGCAGGAGCAGCACGCCGCGCCGCAGGAAGTCGCCGCGATTGCGGTCGACGACCTCGCGCGACCCGGCCGGAAGCTCCTTGTACTCGCGGTTGGTTACGAGGTGGACGTGCGCGTCGACGAGGCCGGGCAGCACGTAGCCGCCCTCGGGCGCGAGTCGCTCGGCGCCGTCGATCGGGCGGGTGTGGATGCGTCCGTCGGCGACCCAGAGGTCGCTCGGCGCGTCGCCGTGGGGCAGCATCGTCGCCCGCAGGTAGAAGGTCGGAGGCGGCATCCGCGGATGGTACGCGCGGTTGCGCTGGAGGACAGCGGCCCGCCTCCAGGCCGTGAAGCGCGTCACAGGGTTGAAAGGCGATCCCTTAAGGGGGAGACTGTGGGGGAGAACCGCTTCGCCCGGACCCGGGCGCGCGGCCGGGGTGAGCGATTGCGGCTCATTGGGGGACCGAGATGGGACTGCTGCAAGGGCTCGGACGACTGTTCGGTGGGCAGATCGCCGATCAGGTAGCGGCGCAGAGTGCGGAACCCCTCGAGTATCCCGCCGCGATCTCGCTTGAGGGCGTGACGCTGACGCTGCGCTTCCTGGAGCGTAGCGACCGCGAGGCGATCCTCGACTTCGCGCGCAAGCTGCCCGCGCACGACCTGCTCTTCCTGCGCCGGGACATCACGGACCCGGCCAATGTCGACCAGTGGATCGAGGACATCGAAGAGGGCTACTACACGACGATCGCAGCCGTGCGGGACGATGCGATCGTCGGCTACACCTCGGTGGCCACGGACCGCCTCGGCTGGACGCGGCACGTCGCCGAGTTGCGCGTGCTGATCTCGCATGAGATGCGCGGCAAGAACCTCGGGCGGCTGCTCACGGAGCAGGCCTTCGCGTTCGCGAAGCAGCGAGGCGTGAAGAAGATGATGGCGCAGATGACCACGGACCAGGAGGCCGCCGTCAAGGTCTTCAGCCGCATGGGCTTCCAGCGCGAGGCGCGCCTGCGCAACCAGGTCATGGACCGCGACGGCGCGCTCCACGACCTGCAGATCATGAGCCTCGACGTCGATGAGTTTCAGGCGAAGATCGACGTGATGCTGCTCAGCGCGCAGAACGAGTTCCTGGGCATCTAGCAGGAGGCACCCTCCGCCGAGGGCCCGCGATGCCGCTGACCACCGCCGACCGCCTCGAGATCCTCGAGTTGCTCGGGCGCTACGCCCACGCGATCGACTCGGGTGACGGCGAGGCCTACGCCGACTGCTTCACCGACGACGGTGTGATCGAGCTGCGCCGCGCCGGGCTGCACGTCCAGGGCCGCGCGGCCCTCGTCGAGTTCGCGCGCGGCGACCACGCGCGATCGGGCGCCGCGCGCCACATGACGAACAGCCCGATCATCGAGGGCGACGGCGACGAGGCGACGATGCGCGTCTACCTGCTGCGGCTCTACCAGGATCGCTCGAGGCACGCGGAACGCGGCATCGGCCCCGTCGGTCTCTACCACGACACGCTGCGCCGCGTCGGCGGGCGCTGGCGCTTCGCGCGCCGCGAGGTGTTCGTCGACCCCCAGCGCTGACGCCCTGCTGTGGGGGGCTGCGCCCTCGTCGGAACCACTGAGGGCGAACACCCGATCGAGGCAGGCGTAGCCGCGGGCGAGCCCCCTCACCCCCAACCTGTCCCCCGGGAGAGGGGGCCGGAGGGGCGGTTTCCCCATCCCCGTCATTCCGGCGGAAGCCGGAATCCAGCCGAGCCGCGCAGCGTGCTCGTCCGACGCCCGCCGGGCGAGCACCCCCGAGGGCGCAACAACCCATTGCGGCAGGCGTAGCCGCGGGCGAGCCCCTCACCCCCACCCTCTCCCCCGGGAGAGGGGGCCGGAGGGGCGGTTTCCCCATCCCCGTCATTCCGGCGGAAGCCGGAATCCAGCCGAGCCGCGCAGCGTGCTCGTCCGACGCCCGCCGGGCGAGCGCCACTGAGGGCGAACACCCGATCGAGGCAGGCGTAGCCGCGGGCGAGCCCCCTCACCCCCACCCTCTCCCCCGGGAGAGGGGGCCGGAGGAGAGGGCGCGGATCGGGGGCGGTAGCCCCACGGACGACAGGCGGGATGATGCGCCTCCGGCGGCGGACCGTATACTCGCGGACATTCGACCGCACTCGGGAGTGACGCCCGTGGTGACGCGGGGCGGAGGGGGACGCGATGGAGTACCGGAACCTCGGACGATCGGGCCTGCAGGTCTCCGTCGTCGGGCTCGGCTGCAACAACTTCGGCATGCGCGCCGACTACGCGGCCACCGAGGCCGTCGTGCGCGCCTGCCTCGACGCCGGCATCAACTTCTTCGACACCGCCGACATCTACGGCGGCGCGAAGTCCGAAGAGTTCCTCGGCAAGGCGCTCGGCGCGGACCGCCAGGACGTGATCGTCGCCAGCAAGTGCGGCGTGCCGATGGGCGAGGGGCCGCTCATGCGCGGCGCATCGCGGCGCTACATCATGCAGGCCGTCGAGGCCAGCCTGCGCCGCCTCGGCACGGACTACCTGGACCTCTACCAGATCCACTTCCCGGACCCGGACACCCCGCACGACGAGACGCTACGCGCGCTCGACGACCTCGTGCGCTCGGGCAAGGTGCGCTACATCGGGAACTCGAACTTCGCCGGCTGGGCGATCGCGGACTGTCACTGGATCTCACGGCACCACCACCTCACCCCGTTCGTCTCCGCGCAGAATGAGTACAGCCTGCTCAAGCGCGGCATCGAGGCCGAGGTGCTGCCGGCCTGCGAGCAGTTCGGGCTGGGCATGCTGCCCTACTTCCCGCTCGCCAGCGGTCTGCTCACCGGCAAGTACCGCCGCGGCGAGGACGCCCCCGAGGGCGCCCGCCTCTCCGACGCGCGCTTCTCGGGGCGCGTCATGTCCGACCGCAACTGGGAGATCGTCGAACGCCTCGAGGCGTGGTGCGAAGACAACGGCCGCAGCCTGCTGGAGGTCGCCTTCGGCTGGCTGCTCGCGAAGCCCGTGGTCTCCAGCGTGATCGCGGGCGCGACGAAGCCGGAGCAGGTCGTCTCGAACGCCGCCGCCGGCGAGGTGCAGCTCAGCGCCGAGGAAGTCGCCGCGATCAGCGAACTGGCGCCGGCCTGATCCGCCCCGCAAGGCGCTCCCTTGCTACCATGACGGCGCGCCACGAAGGCGCGAACCTGAGCACGCCATGCAGCCCCGGGGCGCGCGGCTCGCGCCCCGGCCGCAGCGAGAGGACCAGACGATGAGCGACGACCCCCTCTACACCCGGCTCTGCGAGGAGTACGGCTGCGAATACCCGATCGTCTCCTTCGCCCACACGCGCGACGTGGCCGCCGCGGTCAGCAACGCCGGCGGCATCGGCATGCTCGGCGCCAGCACGCACACCGTCGAGGAGATGCAGAACGACATCCGCTGGATCAAGGAGCAGGTGGGCGACAAGCCGTTCGGCGTCGACATCACCATCCCCTCCTCCTACGTGCGCGGCAACCTCGAGGAGCTCGAGGCGCAGATCCCGCAGCAGCACCGCGAGTTCATGGACGGGCTGATGCGCGACAACAACATCCCGGAGCCGACCACGCCCGGCCCCTGGGGCACGCAGCGCCTGAAGGGCCTCGCCGACACGCGGCGCAAGCTCGAGATCATGATGGAGGAGCAGATCCCGATCTTCGCCTCCGGCCTCGGAAGCCCCGCCTTCATCCTCGACGAGATGCACGACGCCGGCGTGAAGGTCTGGGGCCTGATCGGCATGGCGCGGCAGGCGCAGCGCGAGCTCGACGCCGGGCTCGACCTGCTGATCGCGCAGGGCCAGGACTCGGCCGGCCACACCGGCCGCATCGGCACCTTCTCGATCGTTCCCGAGGTCGCCGAGCTGGCGAGGCAGCACGACACGCCGATCCTCGCCGCGGGCGGGATCACCACGGGCCAGCACGTCGTGGCCGCGATCGTCCTCGGGGCGGTCGGCGTCTGGACCGGCACGATCTGGCAGGCTACGCACGAGTCGGCCACGGAGATGTGGGCGAAGCAGAAGCTGCTCGACGCGAAGGCGCAGGACGCCTGGGTCAACGAGGCGGACGACGGCAAGCGCAACCGCGCCGTGCGCAACCGCTTCAAGGAGGCCTGGGAGCAGCCCGACGCCCCGCCCTACCTGCCGATGCCGCTGCAGGGCCTGCTCGTCGGCAAGATCAAGCAGGCGGCCGAGGACCACAAGCTCTACGACTGGATCAGCCCGCCCGCCGGGCAGGGCGTCGGCTTCATCCGCGAGTTGAAGCCCGCCCGCCAGGTCGTGATGGACATGGTCGAGGAGGCCTACGACGCCCTCGAGCGGCTCCAGCTCGGCGAGGCGATCGGCACGTAGCGCGCCTCCGGCTCCTCGCGCCGGCCGGCCCGGCGCTCCGCCCCTTCGCGTAGGATGCGCCCGCATCCGCAGCATCGACGCGCAGGAGGTGAGTCATGCCAGAGGCCCCGTCGCAGGAAGTGGTGCTCTCCTACTTCGATACGCTCAGCAACTGGGGACGCTGGGGCGACGACGACACCCTCGGCACGCTCAACCTGATCACGGACGCGAAGCGCAGGCAGGCCGCCTCGCTGGTCCGCGAGGGCGTCAGCATCTCCTGCTCGCGGCTGATCCCCTGGGGCGGCCAGCAGCTCGCCGGCGGCAACCCGGTGATCGACATGGCTCAGAGCGGCGAGCGCTACGCGCTCGGCGACAACCCCGAGGACCCGGCGATGCCCGGCGTCGAGCCGCTGCAGTGGGCGGGCGAGCGCCTCAGCTTCGCCTTCCACGGCAGCATCTTCACGCACATCGACGGCCTCGCCCACGTCTTCTTTGACGGCCAGATGTACAACGGCCGCTCGGCCGGCCTCGTCAAGACCTCGGAAGGGGCGCTCGAGCAGACCTCCGAGGTGATGCGCGACGGCATCATGACGCGCGGCGTGCTGCTCGACGTCGCCCGGGCGCTCGGTCAGGATCCGCTGCCGATGGCGCCCGGCGTCTACCCGGAGGATCTCGAGGCGGCCGAGCAGGCGCAGGGCGTGCGCGTCGAGGAGGGCGACGTGGTGCTGCTGCGCACCGGCTACGGCGCGCAGCACGAGGCGGCGATCCTCGCCGGCGCCGAGCCGCCGCACGAGCACTCGGGCTACCACGCGGCGACGCTGCCCTGGCTGCACGAGCGCGGCGCGGCGGTGATCGGCTCCGACGTGACCACGGACACGCGCTACCTTGACCCGAACTACAAGCGCACGCGCATGCCCGTGCACCAGATCGCGCTCGTCGCGATGGGCCTGCGGCTGATCGACAACGCCCACCTCGAACGCCTCGCCGTGGCCTGCGAGGAGCGCGGGCGCTGGGAGTTCTGCTTCACGCTCAACCCGCTGCGCTTCGAGCGCGGCACCGGATCGCCGGCCAACCCGATCGCGACGTTCTGAGGCGGCGGGCCGCCCCTCAGCCGCTGTACGTCCAGCCGGTGTAGAGCGAGGTCAGCGGCTCGGCGCTGACGAGGACTTCGCCGTCGAGGACGCGGCCGATCACGAGGACGTGGTCGCCGGCCTCGACGAACTGTTCGGCCTCGCACTCGAGCCAGGCGAGGGCGTCCTCCAGCACCGGGCAGCCGGAGTCGCGCAGCCAGTGCTCGACGCCGGCGAGCTTGTGGTGGCGCTGCGCCGCCGCCTCGTCGCTGCGGCCCTTGATCTTCGAGGCGTCGTAGGGCTGCAGGAACTGGCGGGCCAGCTCTATGCTGTCCGGCTCCTCGGTCAGCAGGTTGATGGTGAAGACGCCGTTGGCGCGGATCCGCGCGAGGCTGCGCGAGTCGTCCTCGAACGCCACGGCGACGAGCCGCGGCTCGAAAGAGACCTGCATCACCCAGTCCGCGATCATCCCGTTCGGCTCGCCGTCCTCGACGGACCCGACGATGTAGATGCCGTAGGGGAACTCGTGCATGACCTGCTCGACGGGGTCGATCTCGACCTTGCCGGGGACGTCGGGGGGAAGCGGTGGGGGTTGGGCGGTCATCGCTGCTCCTGCCGTTCGCTTCCACGATAGCGCCGGGGCCGCGCTGGTGCGCGGCGTCCCCCTCACCCCACCCCTCTCCCGCCGGGGGAGAGGGAGCCGGAGGATGCGCCCTCGAGGGCTCCGAGGGGCGTGGGGGGCGCAGCCCCCCACGAAGGGACACGCTCCCTGCCTCGGAGGGTGGTCGCCCCCGGAGGGGCGCTACGCGCCGGCCCTCACCCCCGCCCTCTCCCTCGGGGAGAGGGGGCCGGATTGGGGGTGTGGGGGCCTGCGAGGTATCCGCACGTCCGATCGAAATAGCGCCCCCCACGCAGGACGCGCGCCTGGCATCGGAGGGCGGTACGCCCCCGGAGGGGCGCTACGCGCCGGCCCTCACCCCCGCCCTCTCCCGCGGGGAGAGGGGGCCGGAGGGCGCCGGGGCTACCAGCGGAAGACGGTCGGCGCGCCGCCGGGGCGGCGGCGTTCGAGCTCCAGCACGAACTCCTGGAACCAGCGGCCCGCCGTCGTGAAGTCGACCGTCGTGCGCAGCACCGCAGCGCGGCGCGAGCGCTCGTCCCATGGCATGCGCAGCCCCCGCTCCAGCGCCTCCTCGATCGAGCCGATGTCGGTCGCGCGCACGGGCAGCGCGCCCGTCAGCTGCGAGGCCGCCCCGCAGGTGTCGGACAGGACCAGTACGCCCGGGTGCTCGGCGGAGTGGACAGCCGCGAACTCCTTGGCGACGAGGTTCATGCCGTCGGCGAGCGAGGTGACGACGCAGATGTCGGCCGCTTCGAGGCCGGCGGCGACCTCGTCGGGCGGGTGCGAGGTGAGGTCCAGCTCGACCGGGTGGGGCTCGCCGAAGCGCGCGTTGATGCGCTCGGCCACCTCGATCACCGCGGCGCGCTCTGCCTGGTACTCCGGCACGTTCCCCCGCGAGGGCGCGGCCCACTGCACGAAGCGCGCCTCGCGCCGCCAGCGCTCGTCGCGCAGCAGCAGCCTCTCGAACGCCTCGAGGCGCTGGCGGATGCCCTTCGTGTAGTCGAGCCGGTCGACGCCGAACAGGATCTGCCGCTCGTCGCCCTCGCGCGCGAGGGGGTCGGCGCCGTAGGAGGCGGCGAACTGGCGGAAGCGCTGCGGATCGATGCCCACGGGGTGCGTCGAGATGTGCTCGGCATGCCCGGCGGGCAGCAGCGTGCGCAGCTGGTCGCGGTCGCGCGGGGTCTGCGTGCCGATCAGCTCGTAGGCGGTGAACGCGGTGGCGAGCGCCTCGTGGTTGGGGATCGCCTCCCAGTGCTCGCGAGGCGGGACGGGCACGTGGTGGAAGTAGCCGAGCGGCCCGCGCCAGCCGAGCCGTTGCAGCTCCTGGCCGAGCGGGATCAGCTGGTAATCATGCACCCAGATCAGGTCGTCCGCCGCGAGCAGCGGCACGAGCGCCAGCGCAAAGCGGCGGTTCGCCGTGCGGTAGGTGGAGTACTCGCGATGGAGGGCCGTTGCCTGCTCGGCGAGGCCGTGCAGGTGGGGCCAGAGCGTGCGGTTGCAGAAACCCTCGTAGAAGTCGGCGATCTCCCGCTCGGGCAGGTCGATCGTGACGTAGTCGATGTCCGGGGTGACGGTGCGCTGCGGCGGCGTGTCCGGGTCGCCGGCCTCCCCGCTCCAGCCGAACCAGAGGCCGCCCACGGCGGCGAGCGGCGGCAGCAGCGCGGAGACGAGGCCGCCCGCGGGCCAGGGCGCGCCCTCGGCGGGCGGGGGCGGCACCCGGTTCGAGGCGATGACCACGCGACGCCGCCCGTTCGTCACGAGCCCGCCGCCTTCCGCGCGTGCCGCACCCACTCGCGGAGCAGCGCCGCCACCGCCGAGGGCGCGATGACGTGCGCGGCCGCTGTCTCGCGCGGCTGCTCCGCGACGAGCACGCCGAGGCCGCGGCCCGCGATTGCGCGGAAGGCGTCCTCGTCCGTCTCGTCGTCGCCGAGGTAGGCGGCGGTCGCGCCCCCGGGCAGCTCCGCCAGCAGCTCGCGCAGCACGTCGCCCTTGCTGCGGCCGGCGCAGCGCAGCTCGATGCCGCCGTCGAAGCGCCGCAGCTCCAGCGCGTGCTCCGCCGCGAGGGCGCGCCAGCGCGGCTCGACGCTCGCGATCAGCGCCGCGCCCTCGGCGGCCTCGAGGCCGCGCACGTGCAGGGCGAGGCTCGCGGACTTGCGCTCCAGCCGCTCCTCCGCCAACTCGCCCGCGAGGCGCTGCCACTCGGCCTCGAGCGCGGCGGCGGCGCGCGGCGGCGGCGCGTGATCGGCGCGGCGGCCGTCCCGCAGGCGGCGCTCCCAGCCGTGCACGCCGAACAGCTCCGGCAGCGGCTCGAGGCCGAGTAGCGCCTCCACCTCGGCGATCGGCCGCCCCGAGACGATCGCCACGCGTGTCGCCTCGCAGGCCGCGATCGCGCTGAGGAGCTCGCGCAGCTCGCCGGGCATGCGGGCCTCCGAGCGCTCGCTACGGAAGGGCGCGAGCGTGCCGTCGTAGTCGAGCGCCAGCAGGCTCGGCCCGTTGGCGACGGCATCGAGCTCGGCGCGCAGCCTGGTGCGGAGCGGGGGGTGAAGGGTCGAGGGGTCCGGATTCGGTGATGTGCTATCGAGCGATGCTGCAGTCATCGTGGGGTCACGCCGTTACCGTACCGCCCGCGTGCGCAGGCGGCAATTGCACGTTCGGGTGGCGGGTCGCGCGCCTCGGGGCGGTGCTATTGCGCGTAAGTCGCAACGCCGCTGGACTGCGATCGGGCGAAGCTCGCACCGGCGGCCAGACCGCGCGGACGGCGTGCCCGGGAGGGGGCGTCGCCACGATGGTCGAGCCGCACGAGGTAGCGGTCCCGGATCGCTCGTTCAGCCTGCTCGAGGGCGTAATCGGCACGGAGGTCGTCGCCGCCGCGCGCGACCGCGCCGCTTCGCTGCGTGATCGCCTCGACGGGCGCGTCGTCTGGAACATCAACTCCACGGCGACCGGCGGCGGCGTCGCGGAGATGCTGCCCTCGCTGATCGGCTACGCGCGCGACCTCGGCGTGCAGACGAGCTGGCTCGTGATCGAGGGCGTCGCGCCGTTCTTTACGCTCACCAAGCGCATGCACCACGCGCTGCATGGCGCGAGGGGCGACGGGACCCCGCTCGGCGAGGCCGAGCGCGCCGTCTACGAGCAGGTCGCCGAGGAGAACGCCGCGGGCGTACTCGAGGCCGTTGGCCCGCGCGATATCGTGATCCTGCACGATCCGCAGACCGCGGGCCTCGCCCCGCACCTCGCGCGCGCGGGGGTCCCCTCGATCTGGCGCTGCCACATCGGCAGCGACGCCTCGAACGAGGAGACCGAGCGCGGCTGGGCCTTCCTCGCGCCGTACCTGGAGCCTGTCGACGCCTTTGTCTTCACGCGGCAGGCCTACGTCCCCGCGCTCGCCGCGGGCCGCGAGGTGATGCTGATCCCACCCTCGCTCGACCCGCTGACGGCGAAGAACGAGGACCTGGACGCGGCGACCGTGCGCGCGGTGCTCGCGCACACGGGGATGATCGCGGGCGAGTCGGGTGGCGCGGTCAGCTTCACCGGCCAGGACGGAACGCCTCGACGCGTCGAGCGGCGCGCCGAGGTGGTGCGCTCCGGCCCGCCGCCGGCCGCCGCCGTCCCGCTGGCGGTGCAGGTCTCGCGCTGGGATCCGCTCAAGGACCCGATCGGCGTGATGCAGGGCTTCGCCTCGATCGCGGCGGAGACAGACGCCCGGCTGATGCTCGCCGGGCCGAACACCAGCGGCGTCGCCGACGATCCCGAGGCTGCGCACGTCCTCGAGGAGACGATCGCCGTCTGGCGCGGGCTGCCGGAGGCGGTGCGCGACCGCATCCACCTAGTCTCGCTGCCGACCGACGACGTCGAGGAGAACGCGGTGATGGTCAACGCACTGCAGCGCCACGCCGCGGTGATCGTGCAGAAGAGCCTGCAGGAGGGCTTCGGCCTGACCGTCACCGAGGCGATGTGGAAGGGCCGCCCGCTGCTCGCGAGCGCTGTCGGTGGCATCCAGGACCAGATCGAGGACGGCCACGACGGCGCGCTGCTCGCCGATCCGACGGACCTCGCGGCCTACGGCTCGCGGCTGCGCGAGCTGCTGGCGCAGCCGGAGCGCGCCGAGGCGCTCGGCCGCCGGGCGCGCGAGACGGTGCGCGAGCGCTACCTCAGCGTGCGCCACCTCGGCCAGTACGCCGACCTGATCGAGCGCCTCGACGCGTAGCCGCGCGAGCGTCTCCGGCCCCCTCTCCCCGAGGGAGAGGGCGGGGGTGAGGGCGCTCGCCGGACTTCCGAGTTGCAGCGAATCTCCGAGGCCAAGAGCGTGTCCTGTGTGGGGGGCTGCGCCCCCCACGCCCCCATCCCGGACGAGCGGGCGCTACGCGCCGCTCGGACCCACCCACCCGCCCCGGATTTTCTTAGGTGGGGGCTTCGCCCCCACGCCCCCGCCGGTCCGGCGCACGCCACAACGCCGAGCACGCACCAGCCTTGCTAGGCGCGTCCGGTCCCCTCTCCCTGGGGAGAGGGCGGGGGTGAGGGGGAGGACTCCCGTGCCCCTTCGAAAGCCCCGATGGCGCAACGCAATTCCCGGAGGGCGGACCCTCCCTCACCCTGACCCTCTCCCTCGGGGAGAGGGGACCGGATGGGATGCGCTCGCTGCCCCGAGGAGCGGGTTAAGAAAGGTCTCCTTGGGTGAGGGCGCGTGCCGGACTTCCGCGCCGATGACAGGCTCGGAGCAGGCAGCCAGCCACGCGCGGACGGTCCGGCTCCCTCTCCCCCCGAGGGAGAGGGCGGGGGTGAGGGGGAGCGGGCGCAGCCCGCCCGGCGCGCAGCGCCGCCCCGGGCGCAACGACCTTCCGAGGTCGGGCGCGTGTCCTTAAGGGCGCAGCCCCCAACGCAAGGACGCGCGCGGACTGATCGCCCGCGCCTAGCCGCCGCGCTCCTCGATCGGGACGTAGCTGCGCAACGTCTCGCCGGTGTAGATCTGGCGCGGGCGGTTCAGCTTGTTCCGCGGGTCGAAGTGGTGCTCGCGCCAGTGGGCGAGCCAGCCGGGCATCCGCCCGAGGGCGAAGAACGGCGTGAAGCCGTTCGTCGGAATCCCCAGCGACTCGTAGATGATGCCGCTGTAAAAGTCGACGTTCGGGTAGAGCTGCCGCGAGACGAAGTAGTCGTCGCTGAGCGCCAGCTCCTCGAGCTCCGTCGCAATCTCGAGCAAGCGCCCGGCCTCGCCGAGCTGGTCCATCACCTTGTGCGCGTGGTCCTTGAGGATCCGCGCGCGCGGGTCGAAGTTCTTGTAGACGCGGTGACCGAAGCCCATCAGGCGCGTGGTGTCGTTGCTGTCCTTCGCCTTGTCCATGAAGATCCGGGCGCTGCCCTCGTTCTCGGCGATGTCGTGCAGCATCTCGATCACGGCCTGGTTCGCGCCGCCGTGGAGCGGACCCCAGAGCGCCATGATCGCCGCCGAGGCGGAGGCGTAGATGTTCGCGCGCGAGCTGCCCACCATCCGCATCGTGCTCGTCGAGCAGTTCTGCTCGTGGTCGGCGTGCAGGATCAGCAGCGTCTCCACGGCGCGCGTGAAGGTGTCGTTGACCTCGTACTCCTCGGTCGGCAGGCCGAACATCATGTAGAGCATGTTCTCGGCGTAGCTGAGGTCGTTGCGCGGGTAGTTGAAGGGGTGCCCCATCGCGTACTTGAAGGCGACCGCGCAGATCGTCGGCAGCTTCGCGATCAGCCGGTAGGTCGAGATCTCCACCTGCTCCGGGTCCAGCGGGTCGACCGAGTCCGGGTAGAACGTCGAGAGGGCGCCGACCACCGCCGCGCTCACGGCCATCGGGTGCGCCGCCAGCGGGAACGCCCGGTACATGTGCCGGATGTCCTCGTGCAGCAGTGTGTGGTTGGTGATCCGCCCCTCGAAGTGCGAGAGCTGCTTCGCCGTCGGCAACTCGCCGTAGAGCAGCAGGTAGGCGGTCTCGAGGAAGCTGCTGTGCTCCGCCAGCTCCTCGATCGGGTAGCCGCGATAGCGCAGGATGCCCGCTTCGCCGTCGATGAAGGTGATGTCGCTGAGCGTGCTGCCGGTGTTCGCGTATCCGAGGTCGAGCGTGATCAGGCCGGTGTCGCCGCGGAGGGTGCTCACGTCGATCGCGCGCTCGCCCTCGCTGCCCTCGATGATCGGCAGCTCCCAGGTCTTGCCGTCGATGGTCAGCGTTGCTACGTCCGAGGTCGCGGGCGCGTCAAGCGTCGTCATACATCACCCCCAGCTATCGCATGGCCGCCCGGCGCGCAGGGCGGGCCCGAGGCCCGCGGCGCTCGCGGCCAGAATCCACCGCTACCTAGTGTAGACACAGTGTAGACAGTCTGCGTGATCGACGGGTTATCGGCTGCTAGCGGTCGTCCTGCCAGCTGCGGACCGCGTCCGCGGCGCGCAGCTCAACCCCGCTGCGCCGCTCCTGCAGGATGATCGACGCGCTCGAGTCGAGCGGGCCGAGGCCGGCGTCGACCGCCTCGGCGACCTCCGCCTCGGCGACCGCGCCGAGCGCGATCGGCACATCGAACTCCCCGGCCAGCTCGAGGGCGAGCCGCAGGTCCTTGAGCGAGAGGTCGAGGGCGAAGCCGACGTTGTCGTAGGCGCCCTGGTAGACGATGTTCGGCACGGTGCGGTGGATCAGGTTGCCCTGCCCGAAGGAGCCGTTCTGCACTGCCTCCAGCAGCGCCTCCGGGTCGACCCCGGCCTTCACGCCGAGCGTCAGCGCCTCGCCGACGATCACACGCGCGCTGATCGTGATCAGATTGTGCACCAGCTTCGCGATCGCCCCCGCGCCCGAGGGCCCGATGTAGGAGACCTTGTCGCCGATCAGGTCGAGCACCGGCTTCGCGCGCTCGTAGGCCTCCTCGGGACCGCCGACCATCACGGCCAGCGTCGCCAGCTCCGCGCCCTTCGAGCCGCCGCTGACGGGCGCGTCGAGGACGGCGACGTCCTCCCCGGCGAACTCCTCGTGGACGCGCCGCATCAGCGTCGGCGAGTTGGTCGAGAGGTCGACGTAGATCGTGCCGGCCGCGGCGCCGGCCAGCACGCCGCCCTCACCGAGCGCCACCTGCTCGACCTCGGCCGGGCCGGGCAGCGAGGTGAAGACGACCTCGCGGTCCTCGCTCGCCCCGCGCGGCGTGGCGGCCCAGCGCGCGCCAGCGGCGACGTGCCGCTCGGCGGCCTCGCGGCGGATGTCGTGCACCACCACGTCGTGGCCGCCGGCGATCACGTTCATCGCCATGTGCCCGCCCATGTTCCCGAGGCCGATGAAGCCGATGCGCATGGTGTTGCTCCTCGCTCCCTGTCCTTCCCGGACGCGCCGCGAGCGCGTCCGGGCTACTCGTCCTCGCGCACGAAGGCGACGACGTTGCCGTCCGGGTCGTAGACCTGCACGTACGTCCCGCCGTGGGTCGCCGCCTTGAGCGGCGAGTGGAACTCGAACCCCTCGGCCTCGCAACGCGCGGCGACCTCCTCGACGTTGGAGACGAGGATCGTGAAGTAGCGCAGCCCGGTCTGCGTGCGCGCGCCGCGAGGCGTGCGCGAGGCCGGAGTCTGCGGCGGCACGACGAGCTTGATCACGCTCTCCCCGCAGGCGAGGCGGTGCATGTAACCGCCCGGGCCTGTCGTCTGCTTGTTGAGGTACTCGAGGCCGAGCGTGTCGCGGTAGAAGCGCAGCATCGCATCCTCGTCGGCCACGACGATCCCCAGATCGATCGCGGACCTCGCCAGTTCGACGGCCATCGGCTCCCCCTCGCTTGCGCGCCCGGCGATGATAGGCGGGACGAGCGGGCGGATGCGATCCGCACGCCCGAGGCAAGCGCAAGCGACGAGGCGAGGAGCGAACGATGCAGCAGTTCGAGGGCAGGGTCGCGGTGGTCACCGGCGCGGGCGGCAAGGTCGGCCTCGCGCTCTCGCGGCGCTTTGCGCACGAGGGTATGAGCGTCGCGATGGCCGACGTGCATGCGGAGGACCTCGCGGCGGCGCGGGCGCAGCTGATCGAGGAGGGCGCCGCCGGCGAGCGGCTGATCACCGTCGCGACCGACGTCACGAAATCGGAGAGCGTGCAGCGGCTGGCGGACGCGGCGGTCGAGGCCTTCGGCGCCGTACACGTGGTCTGCAACAACGCCGGCGTGAACCCGCAGGACATCTCGATCTGGGAGGCGACCGAGGAGGACTGGCGCTGGGCGCTGGGCGTGAACCTCTGGGGCGCGATCCATGGCACGAGGATCTTCATCCCGCTGATGCTCGCCCAGGACGACGAGGGGCACCTCGTCAACACCGCCTCGGCTGCCGGCCTCGGCGCGCGGCCCGGCATGGGCAGCTACGTGGTCAGCAAGACCGGCATCGTCGCGCTGACCGAGGTGCTCTACCACGAGCTGCGGCGCCTCGATGCGAAGGTCAACTGCTCGGTGCTCTGCCCCGGCCGCATCCGCGGGGGCGGCACGCGCAACCGCCGCCCCGACGAGTTCCGCACCGAGGGCGACGAGGCGCAGGCAGTGCGCGACCACGACCTCTACCAGCGCGCCCTCTCGCGCCAGGCGGAGACCGGCGGCCCCGGCTACATCCCGCCCGACGACGTTGCGAACATCGTCTTCGAGGGCGTCCGCGACAACCGCTTCTACCTCTTCACCCACCCCGAGGCGACGAGCCAGCGCGTGCACGAGCGCGCGGAGGCCCTCGCCGCCCTCGAGCCGCCCGCCCTCGCCGGCTCGATCTTCTGAGGCGGCTGCGGGCTGCCGGCCGCGTCGCTGGCGCCCGGCACCCCCTCGCGTATCATCCCCAGCGCATCGGCGCGAGCGCGGAGCCGGAGGGGAACACGTGCTGCAAACGAGCCTCTTCTACCTGCCCACCGTCGGCTCCCGCGAGGAGATCGAGCAGGGCATGGCCGGGGTCCGCGACGACCTCTACCAGCAGATGCTCGCCGAGCTGACCGAGCAGGCGCAGCTCGCCGACCGGCTCGGCTACGACTCGATCTCCTTCACCGAGCACCACTTCCACATCGAGGGCTTCGAGCTCTCCACGAACCCCGTCCTGCTCGACCTCTACATCGCCATGCAGACCGAGCGCATCCGCGTCGGCCAGCTCGGCATCGTGCTGCCCGCGCAGAACCCGATCCGCGTCGCCGAGGACATCGCGATGCTCGACCAGATGAGCGGCGGGCGCGCCATCGCCGGCTTCGCGCGCGGCTACCAGCGCCGCTGGGTGGACGTGATGGCGCAGCAGATGCACGGCATCCACGGCGCCATCCCGCAGCAGCACGACGAGATCGACGCCGCCAACCGCCAGGCCTTCGAGGAGCACTTCAACATCGTCCGCCGCTGCTGGACCGAGGAGATGCTCGACACCGACAGCAGCTACTGGACCATCCCCACCGAGGGCACCCCGTGGACCCTCGAGGCCACCCGCCTCTGGGGCAAGGGCGTCGACGAGGACGGCATGCTGCGCCAGATCGGCGTCGTGCCCAAGCCGCTGCAGAAGCCGCACCCGCCGATCTTCCAGCCCTTCGCCTCCAGCGAGGGCACCGTCCGCTGGTGCGCGCGCGAGGGCATCACCGCCGTCGTCACCCCGATGCACCCGGTCAACCAGCGCAAGCTGCTCGAGGCCTACCAGGACGAGGCGACGGCCGCCGGACACACGCTCCGGCCGGGCGAGGGCATCGGGCTGCTGCGCGACGTCTTCATCGCCGACACGGACGAGGAGGCGTACGAGCTGTGGCGCCGCGGCGCCGGCTTCGCGCACAACGCCTGGTTCTCGCCCTTCGGCTTCGGCGTCGGCCGCAACAAGCCCGGCACCGAGGACCCGATGACGCCTCAGGAGATGATGGACCTCGGCATGCTGCTCGTCGGCAGCGTCGACTCGGTGACGAGGCAGCTCGAGGCGATGGTCTCGCACGATCCGGTGGACTGGCTGTTCGCCTGGCAGTTCAACGGCCTGATCCCGCACGACAAGCTGATGCGATCGCTGGAGCTGTTCGCAACGAAGGTGCTGCCGCGCGTCAACGGTGGCGGCTAGCCCCCGCCCCCCGAGGGAGAGGGCGGGGGTGAGGGAGAGCCCTCCGCCCCCTCTCCCCGAGGGAGAGGGCGGGGGTGAGGGAGAGCCCTCCGACCCCCTCTCCCCGAGGGAGAGGGTGGGGGTGAGGGCGGAAGGAGGAAACGATGCCCGACGTCGTCCTGTACGAGGTGGAGGACCGCATCGCGACGGTCACGCTCAACCGGCCGGAGCGCCTCAACGCGATCAACCCGGAGCTGGACGAGGCGCTGATCGCCGCGCTGCTGCGCGCCGAGGCGGACCCCGACGTGCGCTGCGCGATCGTGCAGGGCGCGGGCCGCGCCTTCTGCGCCGGAGCCGACACCAAGCGCGACGACTCCTCGGGCCAGCCGCGCGACTTCACGCCGATCGAGGATCGCAACCGGCTCGAGGCGCAGTACCGGCGCTGGATGCAGATCTGGGACCTCAAGATCCCGGTGATCGCCAAGGTGCACGGCTACTGCCTCGGTCGCGGCACGCAGCTGGCGGTGATCTGCGACATCACCTACGTCGCCGAGGACACGATCATCGGCGCGCCGCAGCTGCCGCTCGGTGCGGGCTGGAACTCGGTGTTCTGGGCGTGGCACCTCGGTCCAAAGAAGGCGAAGGAGATCTTCCTGCCGGTGGGCGACACGATCACGGGCGCGGAGGCGGCGGAGCTGGGCATCTTCAACGCGGCGCTCCCGGCGGACCAGCTGGACGCCTACGTCGCGGAGTACGCGCGCAAGCTGGCGCGCGTGCCGAAGGACCTGCTGGGCCTGGAGAAGCTCGCGATCAACAAGACGCAGGACATCCAGGGCTTCCGTGAGGCGCTCGCCGTCGGCTTCGAGATCGACGTCATCGGCCACCTCGCCCCCGCCGTCCTCGACGTCAACCGCCGCATCCGCGAGGACGGCCTGCGCCCCACGATCGAGGCCTGGCAAGCCGACGAGTTCTAGCGGGGCTTCGCCCCGCTACTCCTCTGTCCCCTCGCACCTTCGCGGGAGAGGGTAGGGGATCCGGCGAGCCTTGTACGCTGGGCGGGCGGCAGCCCGTCGTAGCGACGTCAATCGGCGGCGGTGGCGTGCGGTTGCCAGTCTAGGGCGAATGAGCCTTGAGTTTCGGGGAGCTGCAACCACCTCGGCGTGATCAGCACCTCCCTGCCCTGTCGGCGCGTACGGGCCGTGTATCGCAACGTGAAGGGGTGCACGGTTGCCCAATCACCGTACAGTGCATGTATCTCGGCGCAGTCGTCGTAGGTTAGAACCCATGCCGCATCCGACATGCCGCGTAGTTTCTCCGCGAGGTGCTCGTGATACTCAGGATCGAGCCCATTGAGATACAGCATCGGACCCTTCTTGAAGTACGGAGGGTCGATGAAGTAGAACGTTGATTCTGTGTCCAGAGTATCGATGAACTCGATGCCATCGAGGCCGCTCACGAATATCCGGTCGCGCTCCGCCGCAACTCGCTCAAGGCGCACGCGTAACGTGTCCTTGTTGAACCGGGCATCGATCTTCCAGCGGCCCTTCTGGTCAAGCCCTCCAATCACGCCGCCACTCTCAATGATGCCCGAACGATTGCAGCGATTGAGGTAGAAGGCTGCGAACCCTCGATCAAGGCGCGAGGCGCTTTCGCTCCGGTAGACATCCCGCCAGCGTCTCCACTCGTCGACCGACACGGGCACCGCCTCCAGATAGTCGATCATCCCGGAAGTGTCGTGGACGGCTGAGTACCAAAAGTCGCGAATCGCCGGGTCGAGGTCGTTGATGTGGATCTCGTGTGTCTCGCGGAGGTATAGCAACGAGAGTGACGCGCCAGCGCCGCCAGCAAACGGTTCGGCGACTGCGTGGCCATTTAGAAGGTTGAGGGCCCTGACATTGCGCAGCAGGTTGGTCATCGCTGCCTTGCCGCCGGGGTACCTGAGCGGACTCGCAACGTTCATAGCTGATGATCCCACCGGGGACGAGCGAACCCGCCCGAGCATACCACTGTGGTGCCGCTAAGCGACGGCCGACTCCGTCCACTTCGAGCAGCGACGAGCGAGGTCCTTGTCGACCTCAGGCAATAGGCGGACGATCCTGAGCCGGTCGAACAGGATGCGATGCTCACCCACAGCAGCCTCCTGCCAGTGGCGCTCTTCGATATGTCGGGGCACGAAGAAGGCGAGTGAAGGGTTCACCGCCGGCTGCTCCCTGAGCCACCTCTTGCAGAAGTCGACCGGCTGCAACTCGTTAATCTTGGAGCGCCAGTTCGCGCCGGTCGCGCACTGGCCGAACACGCTCAGCTGGTTGGTGCGACCGTCTCGGAACGGAACCCACCCAACGAGATCGAGCTTGGCATCCTTCACTTCTGCGGTCAGCGGCCTTGGTACGCTACATCCGAGCCCTTCACCCATATCTTGGCATAAGTGTTCAACGGCATCATGAAACGCCTTCGGTCCATTGCGCCGGGGGAAGCCGAAGTCGTACGTCCGGGCAGAGGACGGACCACCCAGATAGCTCACGAGCGCAGCAGCGCTCACGAGCTCGAAGAGGGACGCTGCGCTCTCTGGGGCGGCTTCGTTACGCCAACCCGAAGACGTGACCGCCACGAGAAAGGCGTAAACGCTGGTCGTCGCACCAGGCTTTGCTCTCAAGGCACCGTTCACAGTGAATGGGTAGCCGTCCCCAAGGTACTCCTCGCGGTGTGCAAGTTGCTCAATGGCGGCGTCAGCGATCCGCTCGAGTTCATCGCTTTCCGGCTCGACGCGCTCGTCGAGCGAGTCGTGGTCACGCCTGTCGGCGCTATCGAGCGCGTCAATCGACCCTGTGCGTCGGACTGCCGCAATGAGGTCCTGCCCGGAGGTGTCACGGTCGGGCGCTATGAGCGCCGCTAGTTCAAGCCAGTCGGCGTGCTCGGTCGGATCCGCTGAGGCAGGTGGGATTTGGAGCCCGGGCACTTGCTGCTACTGCTTCCGGGCTGCCCTGCGGCGCCTGCGCCGCTCCACGGTTACCTGGCTCATATCCTCATACAGCGCGTCGGCCAAGGAGACGATCTCGTCGATCTCGCGGGAAAGGTCGGCTTCACCCGCGAAGCCGGTCACCACTTTGCCGCGTGCATCCTGAAGTGATTGCTTGGCGGTCAGAAGCGCATCCCGAAAGAGCGCAGTGTCGCCGCGCGAGACATCGAGCGACCGTTGGAGTCCGTAGCCCGCCCGTAGGGCGCGCAGGCCGTCTGGGGACTTCAGGGTTTCATCCAACTCCCGGAGGTGAGGGTTCTGACTCTTGATCAGTGCCGGCTCGTTTCGCCCCTTGTCCCCCCAGAGCCACACGCAGAGCTCGCCGAACTCCTTGAGCCTCCTTGCCGGAATGGGCCTTTCTCTTGGAGGATCGAGATCGGCTACTCGGGTGAACTCCCGGATCCCTTGGTAGTCGAGTCCCGTGTACAGGTGCGAGAACGAGAAGTGCTTCCTGGTTCTCTGATCGCGGTGGTACACCCCGCGGTCCTCGGCCTGCTTCAAGGCCATGTACGCTCGGTACAGTCGGGCCACCGTGGAGTGCGTATCGCCGATCGTGGTCGCGATCTCCGCGAGTTCTGTACCGAGTTCGTTCCTCACCCACGCGATGTACTCGGCCTTCGCGAACGAGTTCCACACCTGCGGGCCGTTGACGTGCTTGAACCCGATGTACTGCCAGACATCTTTTCGCTGGCAGTGAATGACCGGCAGCTCTGAGAGATCCTCCGCGAGGTCTTCCGAGATCCGCGGGATGCTGGTCGCGCGCAGCTTCTCTCGTAGGCGGTCGTCTCGCAGGATCCGTACCGCAGCGAGTCTGCGATTCCCCTCGACGACGATGAGCTTCCCATCCTCTTCAGTAGCGAAGAGCGGTTCGTGCGGGAAGAACCCGTTTTGCGCGATGGACCACGCCACTTCCTCCACTGCGTACTCGCTCCAAAGGAGCTCGAGGATCTGTTGCTGATTGAGGCCCTCGCCGACCTGCTGTATTCGCGGATTCTTGGAGTCTAGGTGCAGCTTGTCGACCGACACGTACGCGGGGACGAACTGTCCCCGTCCGTTGGCCTCAGCTGGTGTGGGCCGAGTGGTCATGACGTCCTCCACGGGAACTGTCGCGGAGTGTAGCGCAAGATGCCTCGGCCTTGAGCAGAATCCGTGCCTTCTCCATCCCCCCACTCGCACCACCTGGCACAATCTTGCGCGTGCACTCGCGCCTTCGGACGATGGAAGGGGCGAGGAGGTGTGCGATGCGGGTGGCGATTACGGGGGGCACGGGGCTGATCGGGGGCGCGCTCGCGGCGCGGCTCGAGGGCGCGGGACACGAGGTGCTCCGCATCCGCCGCGGCAGCGAGGACGACCCGAGCGCCGACTGGGATCCGGCGGGCGGCTGGATCCGCGGCGGCGCCTTCGCCGGGCACGATGCGATCGTGAACCTCAGCGGCGCCAACATCGGCGGCGGACGCTGGTCCGCCAGGCGGCGCGCCGAGCTGCGCAGCAGCCGCATCGACCTCACCCGAGTGCTCGTCGATCACCTCGGCTCGCTCGCCGAGGAGGACCGGCCCGGCGTGCTCGTCAACCAGTCCGCCGTCGGCTTCTACGGCGACCGCGGCGACGAGGAGCTGGACGAGGACGCCGCGCGCGGCGCGGGGTTCCTCGCCGACCTCGTGGCCGACTGGGAGGCGGAGGCGCGGCGCGCCGAGGACCTCGGCATCCGCACGGTGCGGCACCGCTCGGCGATCGTGCTCTCCAAGCAGGGGCCGCCGCTCTCGCGGATGCTGCTGCCGTTCCGGCTCGGCCTCGGCGGCACGCTCGGAAACGGGCGCTGGTGGATGCCCTGGATCACGCTCGAGGACCAGCTGCGCTCGCTGGAGCACGCGATCACGTCGGAGCTGAGCGGGGCGGTCAACGCCTCGGCGCCGGGTGCGACGACGAACGGCGAACTGACGAAGGCGCTCGGCGGCGCGCTGCGCCGCCCGACGCTGTTCCCGATCCCCGGCTTCGCCTACCGGCTCGCCTTCGGCCAGGACCCCGCCGAGCTGTTCGCCAGTCAGCGGATCGTGCCGAGGGCGCTCGCCGGCTCGGGCTTCGAGTTCAGCCACCCGGGGATCGACGGCGCCCTCGAGGCGGTGCTCGCCGGCTGAGGGCGGACGGGGGGCGTCGCCGTGGGCCTGCATCGCTTCGAGACGCGGCAGGTGGTGCCGATCGGCCTCGACGAGGCGTGGGAGTTCTTCTCGGACCCGCGCAACCTGGCCGTGATCACGCCGCCGGAGATGGCGTTCGAGGTCGCCTCGCCGCTGCCGGAGCGGATGCACCCGGGGCTGATCGTGGTGCATCGCGTGCGGCCGCTGTTCGGGCTGCCGGTGACGTGGGTGACGGAGATCACGCAGCTGGTGGAGGGCGAGCTGTTCGTCGACGAGCAGCGCTTCGGGCCGTACCGCTTCTGGCACCACCAGCACCACTTCCGCCCGGTCGAGGGCGGCGTGGAGATCGGCGACATCGTGCACTACTCGGTGCCGCTGGGGCCGCTGGGCGACGTGCTCAACCGGCTGCTGGTCGCCGACCGCGTGCGCGCGATCTTCGAGTACCGCCGCGCGGTCCTCGAGCGCCGCTTCGGGCGGGCGCCTGTGGGGGTGGGCCGCTCAGCCTGAGCGGCTGGCGGACAGGGAGAGTCCTGCCTCGCTGGCCGCGCTGCTGCGCGGCGCCCCCTCACCCCCGCCCTCTCCCGCGAGGGGAGAGGGAGCCGGATCGGCGGAGTGGGCCTCCCTTCCGGTCCCCTCTCCCCGAGGGAGAGGGTCAGGGTGAGGGAGGATCCGCCCGCTGGAGTTTCGTTGCGCTGCCGGTGCTTTCGAAGGGGCGCGGGAGTCCTCCCCCTCACCCCCGCCCTCTCGCTCGGGAGAGTGGGCCGGAGGGGGCTTGTTGGGGGTTTCGCAAAGGTCTCCTCGGGGAGAGGGAGCCGGAGGGGCAGAGCCGAGGGGGCGTGGGGGCGAAGCCCCCACAAAAGAGAGATCCGAGGGCGGGTGGGCGGGCCAGAGCCGCGCAGCGTGCTCGTCCGGCGGCCGCGGGGCGCGAACCCCCGGGGGCGCAACAACCGATCGAGGTGGGGAGCATCTGCGGGCGTGCCCCCTCACCCCCGCCCTCTCCCCCAGGAGAGGGGGTCGGAAAGGGAGGGGGCGGCCGGAGGGCTAGGGCGGGAACTCCGTCAGGCCCTCGCGAGGGGCGCCGACGAGGATTGCCATGTTGCCCGGCGGGTGCTCGTTCTCGTACATCAACTGGTGGCTCTCGCCGACGTCCTCGAAGGCGAAGACGCGCGAGAGCGCGGGGTCGATGCGGCCCTGCACGACGTAGTCGTTGAACTCGGCGCACTCCTCGACGTTGGCGAAGTGCGATCCCTGGAAGCGCTTCTGGCGCATCCACAGGTAGCGCAGGTCCACGTCCGCGTTGTAGCCGGAGGTGCCCGCGCAGATCACCACCATCCCGCCGTTGTCGACGAGGAAGATCGAGGTCGGGATCGTCGCCTCGCCCGGGTGGTCGAAGACGAGCATCGGGTTGCGCCGCTCGCCGAGGGCGTCCCAGAAGGCGCGCCCGAACTGGCGCGCGCCGTTCGCCCACTCGGCGAACGCGTCGGGGTCGTCGATGTCGGGGAGGCGGCCCCAGTGGTCGAAGTCGCGGCGGTTGATCACGCCCTTCGCGCCGAGCTGGTAGCAGAACTCGTACTTCGACTCGTCGGAGACGACGGCGATCGGGACGCCGCCGAACTCGCGCACGATCTGGATCGCCATGCAGCCGAGGCCGCCCGCGCCGCCCCAGACCAGCACAGGGTCGCCCTCGTTAACGACGTTGGGCGGCCAGCCGCGCAGCATCCGCCAGGCGGTCGCGCCGACGAGCATGTAGGCGGCGGCGGCCTCCCAGCTGAGGTGCGGGGGCTTGGGGTAGCACTGGTAGCGGTCGACGAGGCAGTACTGCGCGAAGGAGCCCCAGTTCTCCTCGTAGCCCCAGACCTTGTTGGTGTTCGACATCATCGGGTCGCGGCCGGCCGCGATGTCGGCGGCGTCCTCGTCCCACATCCCGCAGGAGAGCACGACCTCGTCGCCGACCTTGACGTTCGTGACTTCCTCGCCGACCGCCCAGACGATGCCCGAGGCGTCCGAGCCGCCGATGTGGAAGTCCTCCTCGGCGCCCTGGCGGCGGCGCGCGTCGATCACGTTGACCGGGGTCCCGAGGGCGGCCCAGACGTTGTTGTAGTTGGTGCCCGCCGCCATCACGTAGACCAGCACCTGGCGCGGTCCCACCTCGGGCACGTCGATCTGCTCGATCGCGAAGGCGTCGCGCGGCTGGCCGAACCGCGACTCGCGGATCAGGCTGGCGTGCATCTTCTCCGGGACTTCGCCAACGGGTGGCGCCTCGCCGACGTTCGTGATCTCGATCGCCATCGTCCATGCTCCTGTTCGCGCCGTCGCTTCGAGGTGTCGCGGTCCTCGCGGGCCGCGAGCCCGCGTATCCTACCGAGCAGCGCGGGTCACCGCGAGCGAACGGGACGGAGCCGAAGCTGCCCGAGCAGACACAGCCACCAGTCGAGGGGTTTTCCGCAGCGCCGCCGCCGCGCATCCGGCCGCTGGCGATCGGGTTGCTGCTGCGCGAGGACCACCTGCTCTTCGCCGAGGGGCACGACCGCGTGAAGGGCGAGACCTTCTACCGCGCCCTCGGCGGGGAGATCGAGTTCGGCGAGGCGGCCGCCGACGCCGTCGTGCGCGAGTTCCGCGAGGAGCTGGGCAGAGCCGTCGAGGTTCGCGCGCTGCTCGGCGCGCTCGAGAACCGCTTCACGCTGCAGGGCGAGCCCGGGCATGAGCTGATCTTCGAGTTCCTCGTCGAGTTCGCGCCGGGCGAGGCGCCCGGGGACTTCGCGCCGCTGACGGCCGACGAGGGCGGGCACTCGTTCACCGCGCGGTGGCTGCCGCTGGCCGAGGTGCTGGCCGGCGCCTGGCGCGTCTACCCGGAGGGCGTCCCGGAGCGCCTGGCGGGCTGGCTCAACGCCACCTTCGGCGCGCCCTGACCCCTTCGCCCAGCCCGCGCCTACTCGTCGAGGGCGTGCACCGCGTCCGTGAGGTGCGCCGCGAGGCGCTCGATCTCGTCCTCGTCCTCGATGCGCCGCCCGTTGGCGCGGCGCACGTAGAAGGCATCGACGATCTCGTGGCCGAGCGTGTTGACCTTCGCCATGTGGATGTCCAGCCCCGACTCGTGGAGCACGTTGGTGATCGCGTGCAGCAGGCCGAGGCGGTCGGCGGCGCGGATCTCGAGGATCGAGTAATCCGCGGAGCCCGTGTTGTCGACGGTGACGCTGGTGGGAATCGGCGCCGGCGGCTCGCCGCGGTAGGCCTCGCGGGTCTCGGCGAGGCGCTGCTCGATCGGGAACTCGCCGGCGAGCGCGCTCGGGACGGCCTCGATGATCCGCTCCCAGCGGCGCTCGTCGATCTCCCGGCCGCGCGCATCGCCGAGGTGCATCACGTCGACGGCGATGCCGTCGTCGCGGGTGAAGGCGGTGCCGCCAAGCACGTTCACATTGTGCACGGTGAGCGTGCCCGCGACGGCCTGCAGGATGCCCGGCTGGTCCGCCGTGACGATCGTCAGCCGGTCGATCGAGCCGAGCCGGTCGTAGTGCAGCATCGGCGTCATGGCGCCCCTCGCGCGGGAGCCGTGCGAGTCCAGCACGCCCTGAGCGATCAGCTCGATGTGCCGCCCGATCGCGAGTGGCTCCATCGAGAGCAGGTAGTTGACCGGCATCTGCTCGAGGTGCCTCTCCACGGCCTGGGGCGCGACCCAGCCGCTCAGACCCTGGACCGCCGCGCGCCGCCGCCGCGCGACGGCGGTGCGCAGCGAGACATCGGAGAGCGCCTCGCGCACGCGCGTGTAGAGCGAGCGCATGAGCTGGGCGGTCCAGGCGTTCCACACCTCGGATCCACACGCCTTGGCGTCGGCGACCGAGACGAGGTAGAGCAGGTTGAGCGTGCGTACGTCGCCGACCTGCTCGGCGACGTCGCGGATCACGTGTTCGTCGGCGATGTCGCGCCTCGTCGCCACCATGGGGAGCAGCAGGTGGTGGCGCACGGTGGCGGCGAGGAGCCCGGCGGTCTCGTCGCCGAGCCCGGCGCGGTCGGCGAAGCGCTCGGCGATCACCGCGCCGACCTCGCTATGCGGGCCCTCGTGCCCCTTGCCGATGTCGTGCAGCAGCGCCGCGATCAGCAGATCGTCGGCGTCGTCGAGCTCGGCGACCGGCTCCGGCGCGCCGGACTCGTCGTCGTCCTCCAGCAGCCGTAGCGCCTCGCTGACCGCGCGCCAGCTGTGGACGTCGGCCGGATGGGTATGGAACGGCGCGGTCTGGGGCTGGTTGCGCAGTACCTCCCACTCCGGCAGCAGACGCTCCAGCCAGGCGCTGCGCCGCAGCGGATCAAGCGGTCCTCCGGGCCCCGCCTCGCGCAGCGCCGCGAGGAGCCGATCGAGGTCGCCGCCGCCGTCTTCCATGCGCGCGCCGTCGCGGCGCCTGCCGTCGCCCTCCGCCGCGCGCCGCCCAGGGAGCCAGCCGCTCCAGCGGCGGCTGCGGGAGGCGGCGGCGGCGCGCAGCGCCTCGCTGGTTGCCGTGTCCACCGTGCGGATCGCGGCGCTGACGCGCTGGCCCCAGTCCGTGCGATCGACGGCGAGGCGCTCGGTCACCTCGTCGAGCAGGTCGCGGCGCAGCCGATCGTTGGCGCGGTCGTCGAGCGAGTGCAGCGCGTTGCGCGTCGCGAGCAGCACCTCGCGCGCGTCCGTGAGCTCGGGTTCGGGCTCGGGCGCCTCGCCTCCCTCGGCGATCGCCCGGGTGGCGTCGAGCCAGCGCGCGGTCTGCAGCGAGCGGAGCCCGCCGCGGCTGGTCTTCAGGTCGGGCTCCAGCAGTTGCCAGGGCTCGCGCGCGAGCCTCGCCTCGTGCGCCGCGGCCAGCTCCTCGCGCATCCAGTCGCGCCCGCCGCGCACCGTCTTGCGCCAGCCCTTGTGGAAGCGCTCGAAGAGCGCCTCGTCGCCGGCGACGAGGCGCGCATCGAGGAGCGCGGTGAAGGTCTGCATGCTGTCGCGGGCCGCCGGTCCGATCTGGCGCAGTGTGCGCACGGAGTGGCCCACCTGCAGGCCGCTGTCCCACAGCGGGTAGAGCATGGCCTCGCTGACCCAGCGCTCCGGCTGACGGTCGAAGAGCAGCATCACGTCGATGTCGGAGTGGCGGCACTGCTCGCGGCGTCCGCTACTGCCGACCGCGACGATGGCGACGCCCTGCGGCGGCAGGGCGTTGGCGAGCGCGCGCAGGCTCGCGTCGAGCGCGTCGCTCAGCTCGTGGCAGAGTGCGAGGCCGGCCCTGTCCAGGGGACGCGCAAAGGCGCGCCCGGCGACTGCCGAGCGCGCCTCCAGGAATGGCTGCATGGCCGGAACCTGAACCACTCCGTTGCGTCTCCCCGTAGTGCGCGGGGGAGGTGTCTCCCTAGAGGGCGTCCTCCCCCCGCTCGCCGGTGCGGATGCGCACCACGTTGTCGACCGACAGGACGGCGATCTTGCCGTCGCCGATGGAACCCGTGCGCGCCGTCTCCTCGATGGTCGAGATTACGGTCGGCGTGAGCTCATCGTCGACCAGCACCTCGATCCGCACCTTGGGGACGAAGTCGACTTCGTACTCCGCTCCGCGGTAGGTCTCGGTGTGGCCGGCCTGGCGGCCGAAGCCTTGGATGTTGCTGGCGGAGAGTCCGCCGACGCCCGCAGCCTTGAGGGCGTCGCGGATCTCGTCCAGCTTGAATGGGTTGATGTAGGCGATCACGAGATTCATCTTCGGCTACTCCGTCAGCACGTAGCCCTGCTCTTCGTGCAGGGATACATCGAGGCCGCGGCGCTCCTCGTCCTCGGAGACGCGCAAGCCCATCGTCCGATCGATGATAACCGCGATCACGTAGGTGACGACGAACGAGAACACGAGCGCGACGACGATCGAGATCGCCTGCCGCAGCAGCTGCTCCACGTTGCCGAAGAACGCGCCGTCGGTGCCGCCGATCGCCGCCTCGGCGAAGAGGCCGAGCAGCAGCGCGCCGACGATGCCGCCGACCATGTGCACGGCGACCACGTCGAGCGAGTCGTCGAAGCCGTAGCGGAACTTGATCTGCAGCGCGAGGAAGCAGATCAGACCTGCCGCGGCGCCGATCACCAGCGCCCAGAGCGGGCTGACGAAACCCGCCGCCGGGGTGATCGCGACCAGTCCGGCGACCGCGCCCGAGGCGAAGCCGAGCGTTGTCGGGCGGCCGTGCTTGAACTGCTCGGCCAGCGCCCAGGTCAGGGCCGCCACGCCTGCGGCGATCTGCGTCGTCAGGAAGGCGTTGCCGGCTGCGCCGTCTGCGGCGAGCGCCGAGCCTGCGTTGAAGCCGAACCAGCCGAACCAGAGCATGCCCGCGCCCAGCACCGTGAACGGCAGCGCGTGCGGCCGCATCACTTCACGACGCCAGCCGAGCCGCGGTCCGAGCACCATGACCAGCGCCAGCGCTGCAACACCGGCGTTGATGTGCACGACCAGGCCTCCGGCGAAGTCGAGCGCCCCGATGCCGGGGATGTCCGTGCCGTCGCTGGAGCCGATGAAGCCGCCGCCCCAGACCCAGTGGGCCATGGGTGCGTAGACGATGATCGACCAGATCGCGATGAAGACGACCCAGGAGGTGAACTTCATCCGCTCGGCGACCGCGCCGGAGATCAGCGCCGGCGTGATGATCGCGAACATCAGCTGGAACAGCAGGAACACCGAGTCCGGGATGCCGTCGCCGTCCTCGAGACCGATCTCCGTCCCGAAGCCCAGCTCGCCGAGCGCGAAGAACTCCAGGTTTCCGATCAGTCCGAGGCCCTGCCAGTCCCCGCTGAACGCCAGCGAGTAACCGATCACGACCCAGGTGACCGTGACGACGCCCATGGCCACGTAATTCTTCATCAGCATCGCGAGGACGTTGCGTCCACGCACCATGCCTCCGTAGAAGAACGCGAGCCCAGGCGTCATGAACAGCACGAGTGCGGCGCTCGTGAGTATCCATGCTGTATGGCCAGTATCCATACTCCGCCCCTCCTCTCTCCGCCTCGTGGCGGATGTGAGCAGGATGCGTCCCGGGTGTTTCACCTGATTTACGCCTTTGTTAACCCGGATTTACGCCTGTGTTTCGAATACGTTGCGGCCCCACCCCCCGAGGGCGCGCCGTGCGGGCAGCGCCCGCGCCCCCTACAATCGCCACCAGCACCGCGCGCGCCGCGGTCCCCGGGCGGGAGAGCGACCATCAGCGACGGGACGGCTGCCAGCGAGGCGACCGGCGCCGCCGAGGCGCCGGAGATGCAGGGCGTCGCCGCGCGCCCCTTCCTCAAGTGGGCCGGCGGCAAGACCCAGATCCTAGAGGAGCTCGTCGCCCGCGCCCCCGAGCGCATCGAGACCTACTACGAGCCCTTCGTCGGCGGCGGCGCGCTCTTCTTCCGCCTCGCCGCCGACCCGGAGCGCCGTCCCCGTCGCGCCGTGCTCAACGACCTCAACCACGAGCTGATCGCCGCCTTCCGCGCCGTCCGCGACGACGCCGGGGCGCTGATCGAGCGCCTCGGCGAGCTGGAGCGCTCGTACCTCGATCTCGATGCCGAGGGGCGCGGGGAGTGCTACTACACCGTGCGCCAGGAGTACCGCGACGTCGTCGCGGACGGCGGCGCGAGTGACATCGAGGTCGCCTCGCGGCTGATCTTCCTGAACAAGACCTGCTTCAACGGCCTCTACCGGGTCAACCGCCGCGGCGAGTTCAACGTGCCGCACGGGCGCTACGTCCGCCCGCGCATTCTCGACGCCGCCGGCCTCGAGGCCGCCTCGGCCGCGCTCGCCGGGGTGGAGCTGCGCAGCATGGACTTCAAGGAGGCGTGCGTGGGCGCGGGCCCGGGCGACTTCGTCTACTTCGACCCGCCCTTCCAGCCGCTGTCGGACACGGCAAGCTTCACCGCCTACACGGAGGGCGGCTTTGGGCGCGACGATCAACTGCGGCTCAAGTTCTGCATCGACGGGCTGCGCGAGCGTGGAGCGCCGGTGCTACTCTCCAACTCGCCTGATCCGTGGGTGCTCGGCCTCTACGAGGGCAGTCGTTACGAGATCGGCCACACGCCCGCCCGTCGCGCGATCAACTCACGCGGCAACGGCCGCGGCCCCATCGACGAGCTCGCGATCACCAGCTACCAGCCCCCCTCGCCAGCCCCGCCGCCGAACGCGGAGTAGCGGGGCGGCGCCACTCACGCGTTCCTCCCGCATCCGGCCTCCGGCCTCCGTCATGACGGGAAGCACCGTCCGGCCCCCTCCCCCCTGGCGGGGGAGGGCGGGGGTGAGGGGGAGCCGCGCGCCAGCGCGGCCTACGAGGCACAACAACCCACCGAGGCGGCAACTCCGCCGGCGAGCCTGGATTCCGGCTTTCGCCGGAATGACGGGAAGGGAGGCCGGAACGACGGGAAGCACCCGTCCGGCCCCCTCCCCCCTGGCGGGGGAGGGCGGGGGTGAGGGGGAGCCGCGCGCCAGCGCGGCCTACGAGGCACAACAACCCACCGAGGCGGCAACTCCGCCGGCGAGCCTGGATTCCGGCTTTGCCGGAATGACGGGAAGCGAGGCCGGAATGACGGGGAATGCCCTTCCCTGCCCGTGCTCGCGCGCTAGAATCACAGCACTCCCCGCAGCTCCGAGGTGACCTCATGGCCTGGTACGACCTGCTCGAGTGCGAGCTCGGGACGCTCTTCGTGGGCGGCTCCGGCGCGGGGCTGCACCGCGTCAACTTCCTGCGCGGCGAGCACGCGCTGGACGACGAGCTGCTGGCCCTGGAGGCCGACACCGGCGAAGCGGCGGAACAGGACTCCGAAGCCGCCCGTCCGGCCCTCGAGGCGCTCGCCGCCTACTTCGGCGGCGCACCCGGCGAGTTCGACGACCCGTGCGCGCTGCCGCTCGCGCCACGCGGCACGCCGTTCCAGCAGCGCGTCTGGGAGCAGCTGCGGGCGATCCCGACGGGCGCCACGCGCTCCTACGGCGAGATCGCGGCCGCGGTCGGCAAGCCGGGCGCCGCGCGCGCCGTCGGCGGGGCGGTCGGCAGCAACCCGATCTCGCTGATCGTGCCCTGCCATCGCGTCGTCGCCTCCGACGGCTCGATCGGCGGCTTCGCCTCCGGGCTGGACCGCAAGCGCTGGCTGCTCGCGCACGAGGGCGTCGAGGGCTACGCCGCGTAGCCGCCCTCGCGGGCTACGCGAGGCCGAGGTGGTCCAGTAGCTCCGGCAGCCGCTCGATCTCGATGTCCGGGCGCACGTCGTGGGTCGGAACCAGCGGGTTCGTGCGCTGCGCGGTGCGCAGCCCCGCGCGCTGCGCGCCGAAGATGTCGTCCCACGGCCGGTCGCCGACGAAGAGCGCCCTCGAGGGGTCGCGCAAGCCGATCGCGGCGAGGGCGGCCTTGAAGACGCTCGGGTGCGGCTTCATGTAGTCGAGCTCGCAGGTGTAGAGCCGCGCGTCCAGCAGCCCGTCCAGCCCGTCGCGGCGCAGGAAGCGCTCGTGGAAGCGCCGCGGCCAGTGCGTGTTGGAGAGCATCGCCGTGCGCAGCCCGTGCGCGCGCAGCGTCTCCAGCGTCGGGGCGGCCTCGGCGTCGTGCTCGATGTGCGGCGCCCAGGCGTTCAGGTACGCCTCGGCCGCGGCCTCGAGCGCTGACGAGGGCGCGCTCGCGCCGAGCCGCCCGTGCGCCTCGACGACGATGCCGGCGAGCGCGCCGGCGTGCGGATGCTCGTGCTCGGTGCGGTCCCAGAACTCGCTCTCGACCGTGCCGAGCAGCTGCGTGATCGCGGCCGCGTCCTGCTCGGCGTGCGGTGCGAGCACCTCGGCGGCGGGGCCCCACAGCGACTTCGTGCTCACCGAGGTCGCCCACGTCGAGAGCGTGCCGCCCCAGTCGAAGATCACCGCCTCGATGTCGGCGTCGCGCAGGGTCACTCGCCGCTCCTCGTCGCTGTCGGGCGCCCGCGCAGCATCGCATGGCGCGCGCCGTCGCTGTAGCCCACTCGCTCCCGACTCCTCCTCCCGTCACTCCCGGCCTCCCCCTTCCGTCATGCCGGCCTCGCTTCCCGTCATTCCGGCGAAAGCCGGAATCCAGGCGCGCCGGCGGAGCTGCGACCTCGGTGGGTTGTTGCGCCCTCGTAGGCCGCGCCGGCGCGCGGCTCCCCCTCACCCCCGCCCTCCCCCGCCAGGGGGGAGGGGGCCGGACGGCGCCTCCATCGCCCCGCACCCAGGCGGGGGGAGCGCGTGGGTAGCGCCCTCGTCCGCTACGCTGGAAGGTGCGGCGGCGGGACGAGCGATGACGGACGGCGCGGCCATTCGCTTCGAGGGCCTCGTCAAGACGTACGGGGACGTGCGCGCGCTCGACGGCATCGACCTGACCGTGCCGCGCGGCGAGGTGTTCGGCTTCCTCGGACCCAACGGCGCGGGCAAGACCACCGCGATTCGCATCCTCATGGACCTGATTCGCCCCACGGCCGGCGGCGCCGAGGTGCTCGGCTTCGACGCCCAGCGCGACACCATCGAGGTGCGCCGCCGCTGCGGCTACCTGCCCGGCGACCTCGAGCTCTACAACTCGCTTAGCGTCGACGCCTGCCTCGACCTCGTCGCCGCGCTGCGCGGGGGCGTCGACGCGCGCTACCGCGCAGAGCTGATCGAGCGGCTGCGACTCGATCAGGACCGGCGCATCGGGGCGCTGTCGCGCGGCAACCGGCAGAAGGTCGGCCTCGTGATCGCGCTAATGGCGAAGCCGGAGCTCGTCGTGCTCGACGAGCCGACGAATGGCCTCGATCCGCTGATGCAGGAGGAGGTCGAGGCGATCCTCGGCGAGGTCGTCGCCGACGGACGCAGCGTCTTCTTCTCCTCGCACGTGCTCGCCGAGGTCGAGCAGCTCGCGCGCCGCGTGGCGATGCTGCGTGCGGGCCGCATCGTCGCCGTCAGCGACCTCGCGGAGCAGCGCCGCCTCGCGCCGCGGCGCGTGACCGTTGCTTTCGCCGAGCCGCCGCCGCCCGCGGCCTTCGAGGGGCTGGAGGGCGTGCGCGTCGTCTCGCTCGAGGGCTGCGACGGCGTCTTCGAGACGCACGACGAGATGCACGCGCTGATCCGGGCGCTGGCCGGGCAGCGCGTGCTGACCCTCGAGACGCACGAGATCACGCTCGAGGAACTGTTCCTCTCCTACTACGAGGAGCCCGTGCATGCCTGACCGGACGATCCTGCGCAAGACGCTGCGCGATCTTCGCTGGCACATCGTCGGCTGGGGGCTCGGCCTCGCCGTCCTCGCTGCGATCTTGGTGCTGCTCTTCCCCACCATCGCCGAGCAGTTCGAAGGCATCGAGCTCGAGAACCTCGGGTTCGGCGAGATCGAAGACGTGTCGGACCCCCGCCAGTTCCTGCAGCTCGAGTTCTTCACCTGGGCGCCGATTCTGCTGACGGTCTTCTCGATCATCGTCGGCGGCGCGCTGCTGGCGGCCGAGGAAGGCAGGGGGACGCTCGAGGTGCTGCTCTCGCAGCCGCTCTCGCGGCGCGGGCTGTTCCTCGGCAAGCTCGCGGGCGCCGCGATCGCCGCCGTCGCGATCCTCGCGATCGCCGGCGTCGGCTTCCTGCTGAGCGCGCCGCTGGTCGACCTCAAGGGTGAGGTGACGGGGGGCGAGCTTGCGATCGCGTCGTTCGTGCTGCTGCCGTTCGCCTGGTCCGTGATCGCCGCGACGGTGCTCGCGGCGACGCTGACGCCGACGCGCGGCCGGGCGGCAGGGCTGATGATCGTCGGGGCGGTTGCGAGCTACGTGCTGAACATCATCGCCGGCCTCGCCGACTCGCTGTCGTGGCTGCGCTTCTTCAGCCCGTACTACTACTCGGACGCGCAGCGCGTGCTCACCGACGGTCCGCTCTGGCAGCACCAGGCGCTGCTGCTCGCTGCGGCGGTCGCCTGCGTCGCGCTGGCCCTCGTGGCCTTCGAGCGGCGCGAGATCGGCGTGGGCCGTTCGCCGCTCGCTGCGCTGCTTGGCCGCGAACGGAGCGCCGAGGTCGAGGCGGAGGCCGCCTCGGAGCCGCGCCCGGCGCGCCAGTCGTAGCGCGATTGAACCTGCGCCGGACGCACATCGGGCCTCCTCAGGAGGCCCGATTCATGTCGTTTGCCTGGGATGTCGGGATGGTCCCCGTGCCGGCTCTAGCCGTGGGCGGGGCGCTGGGGCTCTCCGCCTCGGGATGGGACCACCCGGTCCTAGTGCGAAGCTGCTCTGCCCAAGGGTCTGCTCCTTACGGCTTACGCGCGCTCGGCGCTTCTGAGGAGAGTTCCGACCCAATCGGTCATCGGGTCTCCCTTCCTCCGTCCCTGTCTACAACACCATCATGCAAGGCCGCGTAAGCCCTTGCAACATTGTGAACGTGCGCGCATTCACAAGCCCTCGGCGGGCCGTCTGAGGATGGCGCGCGTCTCGCGCAGCGCCTTGAGGATGTCACGGCGCTGCTGCACGAGCAGCACGGCAGAGAGCGCGAGGTAGACGATCGCGATCACGATCCGCACCTCGGAGATCGGGATCACGAACTGGATCGAGAACAGGCCGATCAGCGCGGCCGCCTCCCAGCGGCTGAGGCTGAGACTGACGAGGATGGCGACCGCGAACAGCGACTGCGCGGCCGTGAGGAACACCTCCTCGCTCTGGCGCCCGTCGAGCGGTAGCCCGCCCAGCGTCTCGCCAGAGATCGAGAAGGCGACCGGCAGGCCGCCGAGCAGCAGCGTCCACTGGTTCACCTTCGAGGAGAGCAGCGCCGCCATGCCCATCACCGCGCGGCCCCGGAAGGCGAGGATGCCGGCCACGAGGAACTCGGGCGCCTCGGACGCGAATGGCGCGAGCCACTGCACGAGCAGGAACTCGTCGATGCCGAGCTCTGTCCCGGTGTGGATCAGGCCCTCGGCGAACGGCTCCGCCGCGGCGAGGATCGTGGCCGCCGCGAAGACGAAGATGCAGGCGTTGAGCGTGCGTCGCTGCCGTTTCGGGAGGTGGCCGATCCAGTAGGCGGGGCCGACGAGATCGTGCTCCTCGCCCTCATTGCGGGCGACGCCGTACACGTAGACGGCGAAGATCGCGAACATCACGACGGTGTCGACGAGGCTGATCGATCCCTTGAACGGCAGGATGAACGAGTAGGCCGTCGCGGCGCCGAGAGCGATCACGTCGAGGGAGTGCGCGGAGGTCAATCGCAGCACGCGCCCGCGCGTGCGCAGCCAGAAGATCAGGAAGACCGCCGACCAGCCGACGCCGATCAGCAGCCGGTTCGCCCCGGTCATGTTCGCGACCGCGAAGGGCGCGAACTCGGGGTCCTGCCCCGCCTTCCAGGCGAAGGCGAGGTCGACGGCGTACTCGGGCAGCACGGCGATCAGGGCAATCGCGGCGACCGCGAGGCCCTGCGAGACATCAACCTGGGCGGCCTCGGCGGCCCAGCTCAGCAGGAACGCCGCCGCTACGATGCCGAGGCCGAACAGCAGCGTGTCGCTGACCGTACCGAGGTGCGTGCCGCTCGCGCGCAGAGCGAGCGCGGGCAGGCAGACCGCCGCCATGATGCCGATCAGCGTGACCGCGCTGCGCATCGGATCATGGTAACGGGGCGTATCGTTACGGCGGGACATCGCGTCGACGCGAGGGAGGCAGAGATGCTGCGAAGGAACGAGGCCGCGCCGGAGTTCACGCTGCTCGATCTGGACGGCGGCGAGTGGCGGCTGGCCGATCAGCCCGACGACGTCCTGGTCCTCAGCTGGATCCGCGGCGAGTGGTGAGGCGTCTGCAATCGCTACCTGCAGGGCCTGCAGGGACGACTCGACGACTTCGCCGAGCAGGGCGCGCGCTGGGTGGTGATCGGCGACGACGCCCCCGAGCAGCTGCGGGCGCTACCGGAGCGCCACGGCCTCGAGGGCGTCACCTTCCTCCACGACCCCGGCGGCGAGGTGGGCGCGCGCTACGGCGCGATGCGCACGCCCGAGCCGGCGAGCGCGCACGGCGGCCACACGGAGCCAGCCGTGCTGGTGCTGCGGCCTGACCGCACGGTCTACCACGCCTCGTATGCGGTCGGCTCGATTGGGCGCATGCCGGTCGAGGACGCGCTGCGCGCCGTGCGCTGGATCCGGGCGGAGGAGCGGGAGAGCGAGGCCGGCTAGCCTCGTAGCGGGGCGCGCGCGAGGGCGGCGCGGGCCTCGTCCATGAGGTCCGCGAGCACCTGCTCGACGCTGCGCTCCTCGGAGATCAGGCCGACGCCCTGACCGGCGGCGACCGTCTGGAAGTCGCGCACCTCCCAGTCGTCGATCGCCTGCTGGATCTTCGCGACCAGCATCCCCTGCAGCGGCATCTTCAGCGGGTCCGGCGCGCCCGGCGCGGACCAGGCCTCGGTCCACTTCGAGCGCAGCATCGAGGCGCGCTTGCCGGTGGAGGCGCGGCTCTGTACGGAGTCCTCCGTCTGCGCGGCGATCAGCCGCTCCTTGACGTGCGGCAGCACGTCCGACTGGTGCGTGCTCTGCCAGATCGTGCCGCACCACACCCCCGCCGCGCCGAGCGCGATCGCTGCCGCGAGGTGCTCGCCGCTGGTCACGCCGCCGGCGGCGAGGATCGGCGTGTCGTACTCGCGCGCCATCCTCGTCACCGTCGGGACGAGCGAGAAGGTGCCGATGCGCCCGCTGTGGCCGCCGGAGTCGCCGCCCTGCGCGATCAGCAGGTCGACGCCCGCCTCCAGCTCGCGGCGCGCCTGGCGCGGCATGCCGATCAGCCCCCAGACTATCGTGCCGACCTCGTGCCCGCGTTCGAGCACGACGGCGGGGCTGCCGAGGCCGGAGGCGAAGATCGGCACGCGCTCCTCGAAGATCACGTCCAGCTGGCGACGCACGCGCTGCAGCAGGTCAGCGCCGAGCACGGCCTTGACCGGGCTCGTCGGCTCGGGGATCTCGTTGTCGCGCTGGAGGCGGTCGACGAAATCGCGATGCTCCTCCGGGATCATCGCCTCGAGGTCCTCGGGGTTGCCCTCCTCGAACGAGGCGGGGAGCAGCGTGTCGATGCCGAAGGGGCGGTCGCCGACCTGGTCGCGGATCCAGCGGATCTGCTCGCGCGCGTCCTCGGGCTCGAGCGGGCTGATGCCGAGCACGCCGATCGCGCCGGCGTTGCTGGCGGCGGCGACGACCTCTTTCGTCAGCGCGAAGGCGACGATCGGGATCTCGCAGCCGTACTCCTCGCAGAGCCGGGTGCGCAGCGGGTCGGCCTGTGCGTCCGCCATCGGATCGCGTCCTCGAGGTGCGTACCGTGCGCCGGCCCCGCCCTCACCCTCACCCTCTCCCACGGGGAGAGGGGACAGAACTGGTTGGTTCGCTAGCGGCCCACCCAGTGCGGCGTGCGCTTCTCGGCGAAGGCGGTGGGGCCCTCCTTCGAGTCTTCCGAGCTGAAGACCTTGTCGGAGATCCATTGGTACAGCCGGAAGCTGTTGGCGAGGTCGGCCGTCGACCAGTGCTGGATCTGCGCCTTCGTCGCCGCCACGGAGAGCGGCGCGTTGCTGGCGATCATCTGCGCCAACTCGATCGCGCGAGGCATCAGCTGGTCCGGCTCCACCACCTCGGTGACGATGCCCCACTGCAGCGCCTGCTCCGGGTCCACGCGCTCCGCGGTGAGCAGCAGCTGGCTGGCGCCCGAGAGGCCGATCAGGCGCGGCAGCAGGTGCAGGCCCGGTCCGGGGATGATCCCGCGCTTCGCCTCGTAGAGCCCCACGTAGGCGTCGGTCGACATGATGCGGATGTCGCAGCCGAGCGCCGTCTCGAGGCCGCCGCCGACGGCGAGGCCGTTGATCGCGGCGATGAACGGCTTGGGATTGGAGCCGTAGGGGTGCGGCATGATCTGGCCGTCGAAGGCCGTCCCGGCCGCGCTCTGGCCTCCGGACACCCGCTCGGCCGCCTCCTTGAGGTCCATGCCAGCGCTGAAGGCGCGCCCCGCGCCGGTCACGATGCCGACGCGCATCTCCGGGTCGACGGTGAAGTCGTTCAGCGCCTCGGCCTGCTCGGCGCGCAGACTGCCGCCGAGGGCATTGAGCCGCTCCGGGCGGTTCATCGTGAATACCGCGTAGTGGTCGAACTTCTCATAGATCAGGTCAGGCATCGCGCGCCCCCTTGCGCCGTCGTCGCGTTGCGGCGGGATTGTACCCGCTGTGGCGAGAGCTCGCGGGTTCCCCCCGCGCGTGGCGCGCGGCGGCGGGCTATCATCACCCCGCGACGGCGCCGAGGAGTGCGTGGAGGCGGCGATGGATCAGCTCGCGGGACGGGTCTCCGTGATCACCGGCGCGGGGCGCGGCGTCGGCCGCGCGCTGGCGCTCGAATGCGCCCGCGAGGGCATGCGCCTCGCCCTCGCCGACCTCGACAGCGAACGCATCGAGCAGGTCGCCGGGGAGGCGCGGGCGCTCGGCGCCGAGGCCTTCGCGATGGGCGTCGATGTCTCCGAGCGCGACGCGGTGGACGCGCTCGCCGAGCGCACCTACGCCGCGTACGGCGAGGCGAACCTGCTGCTGAACCACGCCGGCGTCTCCGTGCGCGGCCCCACCGTCGACGCCTCCGAGGTCGACTGGGAGTGGACGTTCGCGGTGAACCTGCGAGGGGTGCTGAACGGCATCCGCGCCTTCGTCCCGCGCATGCGCGAGCAGGACGGCCCCGCCCAGATCGTGAACACCGCCTCGCTGTCCGGGCTTGTCGCGCGGGCGAACGAGCACGGCGTCTACACCGCCTCGAAGCACGCGGTGGTCGGCATGACCAACGTGCTGCGCGACGAGCTGGAGCCGGAGGGCATCGGTGTCTCCTGCTGGTGCCCGGGCGGGATGGCGACGAACCAGACGAACTCCAACGAGTACCGCCCGGAGAAGTTCGGCGGCTTCTACGAGTTCGCCGCCCCCAGCCTGGGCAAGCTGCCCAACCCGATGCAGCCCGAGGACGTCGCCCCGCGCGTGCTGGCCGGGGCGCGCGAGAACCGGCGCTACATCATCACCCACCCGCACCGGCTCTCCGACGTCACCGACTACTACGACCGGATGTTTGCCGACTACGAGGCCGGCGCCCGCATCGCCGACGAGCTGGCGAGCGGCGGATAGCGGAGGCAGCCACGATGACGCTCACGCTCGAGGACCGCGAGGCGATCCGCGACCTGTTCGCGCGCCAGAACCTCGCCTACGACCGCCGCGAGGCGGAGCGCACGGCGGCGATGTTCACCGAGGACGGCGTGCTGGAGCTGATGGGAAGCGACCTCACCTTCCGCGGGCGCGACTCGATCCGGAGCTACATGGAGCGGCTGCTGGAAGTGACGGGGAACGACTACCGGCACTGGACGAACAGTCTCGCCATCGAGGCCGTCGAGGGCGCGCCGGACGAGGCGCGCGTCGAGTGCTACATCGCAGCCTTCGGCATGAACGACGGCACGCTGCGGCTGGCCGGGCGCTACTTCGATCATCTTCGCAAGGTCGACGGCGAGTGGCTGTTCGCGCATCGCCGTTACGAGCGTGAGTACAACCTCGGCACGCACAGCAGCTCCTCGTGGAAGCTGCGCGAGTAGCGGCATCTCCCGCCGCACGCGGCGGCCCCTGACGGCTTCGGCGGCGCTGCGAATGCGATGCTATGCTTCCGCCGTCCGGCATCGGAATTGCGTGACGAAAGGATCCCCATGGCGAACACGACAGACGTAGGAGGCGTGAGCATCGAGTACCCGGCCGAGGGCGTCGGCCTGGTGGAGATCAATAACCCGCCGATGAACATGTGGTACCTCGGCCTCGCCAAGAAGATGGCCGACGCGATGGACGAGGTCCGCGAGTCCGGCGCGAAGGTGCTGATCCTCGCCTCCGGCACGCCCGGCTACTTCCTCGCCCACATGTCCCTGCAGGACAGCATCGACATCTCCGAAGGTCGCGAGCCGACCGGCGACTTCGGCGGGATGGCCCGCTGCGGCGCCGAGCTGCGCCTGGGCCCGATGGTCTCGATCGCGGTCAACAACGGCCAGTGCTGGGGCGGCGGCTGCGAGCTGTTCTCGACCGCCAACCTGCGGGTCGCGGGCGAGTCCGCCACGTTCGGCCAGCCCGAGGTGATCATGGGCTCGATGGCCGCGGGCGCCGGCACCTCTCGCATCCCGCGCGTGATCGGTGAGGCTCGCGCGATGGAGCTGCTGCTCGACGGCCGCCCGATCTCGGCGCGCAAGGCGCTGCACTGGGGCTTCGTCAACCGCGTCTTCCCGGACGACACGCTCCGCGAGGAGACGATCAAGTGGGCGGCGCTGATCGCGTCCCGTCCCGGCTACACGCTGCAGGCGATCAAGCGCTCGATCGGCAAGGGCCTCGACCTCGCCTCGCACAAGGAGGCGTTCGCCAACGAGTACCAGGTCAACCGGGACATGATCGACCCGCACGCGGACGAGAACATGGTCCTGCGCAAGGCGATCCAGGAGCGCTACAACGCTGGCGCCGACTCCTGGGACGCCTGGCAGATCGAGCGCGAGGTCATCGACTGGGACGACTAGCCTCGCGTACAAGCCGGGCCCGCGAGCGGGCCCTGCTATGAGCATGGACGTTGCGGCCCGCCACGATGGCGGGCCGCAACTGTGTTGGGAGCAAGCCGATGCCGCAGACCCGGATCACCATCGATAGCTCGGGCGTCAGCCTCGAGGGCGTCCTCGAGCTGCCCGAGGGCGCGGACGCCGCGAATCCCTGCGCGGCGGTCGTCATCTGCCACCCGCATCCGCTCTACGGCGGGTCGATGGACAACAACGTAGTGGCGGCTGTCGCGTCCGGGCTGCGCCAACACGGCATCGGCGCGCTGATGTTCAACTTCCGCGGCGTCGGCCGCAGCGACGGCGCGCCCGGCGACCGCGACGAGGCGCTCGTCGACGCGCGAGCGGTGCTCGCCTACGCCGCGGGCCTCGACGAGGTCGACGCGTCGCGCGTCGGCCTCGCAGGCTACTCGTTCGGCAGCGGGGTCGCTGCCGCGGCCGCGGCGTCCTCGATCCCCGCGCTCGCGCTGATCGCGCTGCCGATCTCGATGGCGGACGAGGGCCGGGCCGCCCTCGCGGCCTACGCCAACCCGCTGCTGCTGCTTTCCGGCTCCGCCGACAACGGCAGCGGCGAGGAGGGCCTGCACGAGCTGGCGGAAGTCGCTGCCGGTTCGGCGAGCGTCGAGATCGTCCCCGGCGCCGATCACTTCTGGTGGGGCCACGAGAGCGCCATCACCCGCATCGCCGGCGACTTCTTCGCGGACGCCCTCTCGGGCTAGCGTCCCCGGATCCGGCCCCCTCTCCTGGGGGAGAGGGTTGGGGTGAGGGGGCTCGCCGGCCTGACTCCCGGCTTGATCGGTTGTTACGCCCTCAGGGCCGCCCACACCGGACTCCCTTTGTGGGGCTGCGCCCCCACGCCCCGCTGCTGCTCGCCTCGGGAGGCTCTTGCCTGGCCGGAACTCCGGAGTCCCCCTCACCCCCGCCCTCTCCCGCGAGGGGAGAGGGGGCCGGAATGGCGGCGGAGCCAAGGGGGGCGTGGGGGGCGAAGCCCCCCACATGAAGAAGAAATCCGGGGCGGGTGGGCGGGTCCGAGCGGCGCGCAGCGCCCGCTCGTCCGGGATGGGCGTGTGGGGGGCGCAGCCCCCCCACGAAGGACGCGCGCCTGCCTCGAGGCCCCCGGTCCGGCTAGCTGCCGCCGGCCTCCTCGGCGCGGCGCGCGATGGCGCGCGGGAGTCCGGCGAAGATGGCGCGGTGGATCGGCCAGAGCGCGTACCAGTAGAGCAGCCCCAGGGCGCCCGCCGGGTGAAAGTGCGCCTGCAGCTGCACCGCTGACCCGCCGCCCTCGAGGGGTGCGACGGCGAGCTCGAGCACGGCCGAGCCCGGCAGCTTCATCTCCGCCACCAGTGTCAACCGCCGTCCCGGCTCCACTGCCGCGACGCGCCAGAAGTCGAGCGGGTCGCCCGCGCGCAGCTCCCGAGGATGGCGTCGCCCGCGGCGCATCCCCACGCCGCCCAGCAGCCGGTCGAACAGACCCCGCAGCCGCCACAACGAGGTCGCGTAGTACCAGCCGCGATCGCCACCGATCGCGGCGATCTGCGCCCATGCCGCCTCGGGCGGCGCGCTGCTCCGCACCGCGTAGCGGGCCGTCTTGCCGTAGTACGAGAAGTCGTGTCGCTCCTGGCGGAAGCGGAAGGCGCCCTCCGTCCAGCGGATCGGCACCGCCGCGCTCGTCTCGGCCTCGAGGGCTGCGCGCACCGCCTGCTCGTAGCTGCGTGGCTGGTGCGGGATCAGCTCGCGCAGCTCGTCCGGGCGCCCGGAGACGAGGTCGTGCTTGAGTCCGTCGATCAGCGGACGCGCCACGCTCGCCGGGACCGAGGTGACGAGGTCCAGCCACCACGAGGAGAGCCCGGGGCTGAGCACGGGCACGGGGATGATCCGCAGCTCCTTGCCAATCACGTCTGCGAACTGCCGCAGCAGCTCCTCGTAAGTCAGCGTCTCCGGCCCGACGGCGTCGAAGATCCGTCCAGCCGTCTCCTCGTGCTCCGGCAGGCGCACGAGGATCTCGATCAGGTCGTCGAGCGCGATCGGCTGGCTGCGCGAGCGCACCCAGCGAGGCGTGACCATGACCGGCAAGTGATAGACGAGGTCGCGGATCACCTCGAAGGCGGCGGAGCCGGGGCCGACGACGATGCCGGCGCGCAGCTCGGTGACGGGCACGGAGCCCGCTCGCAGGTACTCGCCGGTCTCGAGACGCGAGCGCAGGTGCGGCGAGGCGGCGCGCGGCGGCTGCAGCCCGCCGAGGTAGATGATGCGTCGCACCCCCGCGCGCTCCGCGGCAGCGCGGAAGCGATCCGCGGCCTCGCGGTCGCGGCGGGCGAAGTCGCGCCCGGCCGCCATTGAGTGCACGAGGTAGTAGGCGACCTCGATGCCCTCGAGCACGCGCTCCAGCGCGACCAGGTCGAGCGCGTTCGCCTCGGCGATCTCGACGCCGTCCCAGCCGCGCGCCTCGAGCGCGTCGCGCCGCCGCGAGGAGGCGCGCACGCGGTAGCCGCGCTCCACCAGCCGCGGCACCAAGTGCGTGCCGACGTACCCGCTCGCGCCGAGGACGAGGACTGACGTGGTCAACGTGGCCTACGCCGCCCAGGCCGCCTCGTCGGCGCCGGGGAGCGGCGGCGGGCTCGTCCAGCGTGGGGGCGTCTCGGAGAGCACGCCGGCCGGGCGCAGGTAGACGAGGTCGCCCCAGTCGCTCGCCATCGGGGCGGTGAGGTCGGCGATGTCCTCGACGCCTGGGTCCCGCTCGGCGGGCTCGTCGACGCGCCCGAGAGCGTCGAACCAGCGGCCGGTCTGTGCGAGCGAGACGCGGATCTCGTAGCTGCCGCCCTCGCGGGCGCGGCGCGCCAGCGCCGTCATCACCGCCGCAGCCGCGAGGTAGCCGACCGAGTGATCGAGCGCCTGCGCCGGCAGCGGGCGCACCTCCTCGCCGGCGCGCAGGCCGCCCTCGAGGGCGATGCCGGAGGCCGTCTGCACGAGGCTGTCGTAGCCGCGGCGGTGCGACCACGGACCGGCCTCGGACCAGGCGGAGAGCGAGAGGTAGACGATGCCCGGCCGCCACTCGCGGACGGCCTCGAAGCCGTACCCGCGCCCGGCGAGCGTGCCGGGGCGATAGCCCTGCACGACGACGCCGGCCTCCGAGGCCAGCTCACGCAGGCGCTGCTGGCCTTCCTCCTCGCGCAGGTCGAGGAAGGCGAAGCGCTTGCCGAAGCTGGTGTCGGCGGCGAGCCGCCGCGAGAGCGGCAAATGCTCCGCCCCGACGCGCAGCACCTCCGCGCCGTAGGAGGCGAGGGTGCGCCCGCAGAGCGGGCCCGCGATGACGCGCGTCAGATCCAGCACGCGCACGCCGCTGAGCGGCATCAGATCCTCGGAGGCGTCGACCTCGGGCAGCGGCTCGGGCGGCGTGCCGTCGTCGTGTCGCGTGATCGTGAGCAGCGGGAGCGTCGCCAGCGCCTCGCCTTGCGGGTGCGCGTGCCACTCGTCGCGGCTGCGCAGCATGAAGGCGCAGGAGCGCGCCGCGATCACCGCCTCCTCGAGGTCGAAGGCGTTCCACTGCGCGCAGGCGCGCGCGATGTCGTCGCGGTTCTCCTCGGCGCCCAGTACCTCCAGCGTGCGGGCGCGGAAGTGCGGGAAGTTGCAGTGCAGGTGGATGTAGCGGCCGTCGGCGGTGGGGTAGTAGCCGGAGACGTCATGCCACTGCTCGCCGACAGGCCTGCCGGCGGCGCGCAGCAGCCGCTCGCTGCGGTAGGCGACCGAGGCGTGGCGCGCGTCGATCTCCGCCTGCTGCCAGCGCCCCGTGCGTTCGCGCCAGACCCGCGCCGCCGCGAGCGCCGAGGCGCCGATCGTCGCGGCCGCCGCGCTGTCGAGCGCGAAGTGCGAGGCGTACATCGGCTGCTCGTTGGAGATACGAACGTGCTCGAGGTCGCCCGGGTCGCCGCCGAGGGCGTTCCAGACTCCCGCCAGTGCCTCGCTGCGTGACGTGACCACGATGCCGCCTCTCTGCTCCGTCCCTGCCGGGGAGGCTACTTCCCGTCCTCGCCGCCTTGCCAGCGCAACACCGGGCGGCGGGCGGCGGTCGCCTCATCGAGGCGACCGAGCGGCGCCGTCCAGGGCGCGCCGTGCAGGGTGTCCGGGTCCTCGGCCGACTCCTCGGCGATCGCGATCATCGCCTCGGCGAGCGCCTCGATCGCCTCGGGCGGCTCGGTCTCGGTCGGCTCGATCATCAGCGCCTCTTCGACGATCAGCGGGAAGTAGACCGTCGGCGGGTGGAAGCCGTGGTCGATCAGCCGCTTCGCGATGTCGTAGGTGCGCACGCCGTGCTCGCGACGCTGGCGCGTGCCGGAGAAGACCACCTCGTGCAGCACGGGCTGGTCGTACGGCAGGTCGTAGTGGCCGTGCATCAGCACGCGCAGGTAGTTGGCGTTGAGCACGGCCTGACCGGAGACCGCGCGCAGGCCCTCGAGGCCGAGCGCGCGCATGTAGGCGTAGGCGCGGATCAGCACGCCGACGTTGCCGTGGAACTGCTGGAGCCGCCCGATGCTGCGCTCCGGCGCGACGAGGCGCACGAGGCCGTCCTCGTCCTCCTCGAGCACGGGCGTCGGCAGGTAGGGGGCCAGCTCCTCGCTGCAGCAGACGGGCCCCGCGCCGGGGCCGCCGCCGCCGTGCGGCGTGCTGAAGCTCTTGTGCAGGTTGAGGTGCACGACGTCGAACCCGAGGTCGCCGTAGCGGACGCGGCCCATGATCGCGTTGAGGTTCGCGCCGTCGCCGTAGAGGTAGGCGCCCGCCTCGTGGATCAGCTCCGCAACCTCCTCGATGCCGTTCTCCCAGAGCCCGAGCGTGTTCGGGACGGTGACCATCATCGCCGCGACGGTCTCGTCCAGCTCGCGCTCGATGGTGGCGCGATCGAGCGAGCCATCCGGGCCGGTGGGGATCTGCGTGACGGTGAAGCCCGCCATCGCGGCGGTCGCCGGGTTCGTGCCGTGCGCCGAGTCCGGGACGAGGATGCGCCGCCGCGTCTCCAGCTCGCCGCGATCCTCGAGGGCGCGCGTGATCATCAGCACGCCCGCCAGCTCGCCGTGCGCGCCGGCGGCCGGGGCGAGGCTCACGGCGGGCAGTCCGGTGATCTCGGCGAGGCCCCGGCGCAGCTCCAGCAGCGTGCGCAGGGTGCCCTGCGCGTCCTCCTCGGCGGCCTGCGGATGTGCACCGGCGAAGCCCGGCAGCGACGCCACGAGGTCGTCCACCTTCGGGTTGTACTTCATCGTGCAGGAGCCGAGCGGGTAAGTGCCGGAGTCGATGCCGTAGTTCCGCGCGGAGAGCGCCGTGTAGTAGCGCACGAGGCCGCCCTGGCTCAGCTCCGGCAGCCGCACCGAGTCGCGCAGCAGGTGCGCTTCGGGCAGCGGCGTCCGCATTCCGTCCCACCAGGGCACGTCGACGGCGCGGCGGCCGGGCGTGCCGCGGTCGAAGCTGAGGCGCTCGCCGAAGTCCTCGCTGCGGGGCCGGTGCGCACTCATGCCTGCGCTCCGATCTCCGCCAGCGCCTCGATCAGCTCGTCGACGTGCGCGTCGGGCGTCGCCTCGGTGACGGCGAAGAGCAGCGCGTCGCGCGCCTCGGGCTCCGCGCGGTCCGAGACGTCGAGGCCGGCCGCGATCCCACGAGCGGCAAGCGCAGAGGCAAGTTCCGCCGCGGGAATGGGGCCGCGCACGAGGAATTCCTGGAACCAGGGCCCGCGCTCGGGGACCTCGAAGCCGGGGAGCGCGGCGACGCGCGCGGCGGCCGCGTGGGCGCGCTGGTAGCACAGCTCGGCCGCCTCGCGCAGGCCTCGCGGGCCGAGCGCCTGCACGGTGATGGTGAAGGCGAGCGCGATCAGCGCCTGCGCCGTCGAGATGTTCGAGGTGGCGCGCTCGCGGCGGATGAACTGCTCGCGCGCCTGCAGCGTCAGCACGTAGCCGGTGCGCGGCTCGCCGCCGTCGGGCGGGGCTTCCAGCTCCTTCGTGCGGCCCACGATGCGGCCCGGCATCTGCCGCAGGTACTGCTGCCGCGCGGCGAACAGCCCGACCGAGGGCCCTCCGTAGGCCGGCGCACCCGCGAGGTCGCGCCCCTCGCCGGTGACGATGTCGGCGCCGGCGTCGCCGGGCGAGCGCAGCAGGCCGAGCGCGAACGGGTCGGCGACGGTCACGAACAGCGCTCCGGCGGCGTGCGCAGCCTCGGCGAGCGGCCCGAGGTCGGCGATCGTGCCGAGGAAGTCGGGCTGCTGCGCCACGAGGCAGGCGTGCTCCTCGGTCGTCTCGTCACCCGAGGTCACGAGGTCGACGCGGATGCCCGCGCCGTAGGCGTAGGTGCGGACCACGTCGGCGGTTCCGGGGTGGATCGGTTCGAGCAGCGCGACGGCCGTGCGCCGCGTGGCGCGCGCGGCCAGCAGGCAGGCCTCGGCGGTGGCGCTGGCGACGTCGTAGAGACCGGTGTTGGAGACGTCCATGCCGGTCAGCTCGCAGACGACGGACTGGTACTCGAAGGCGGTCTGCAGGGTGCCCTGGCTGATCTCCGGCTGGTACGGCGTATAGGCCGTGACGAACTCCGAGCGCGAGGTCAGGTGGCCGGCGATCGAGGGGATCGAGCGCCGGTAGGCGCCCGCGCCGAGGAAGTTCGGCCGCCCGGGGTCGGCGTTCTCGGCCGCGCGCTGGTCGAGCAGCGCGATCAGCTCCGGCTCGGCCAGCTGCGAGGGCAGATCGATCGCCGGGTCGCGGAACGCGGCCGGGAGGTCGGCGAACAACGCGTCGAGGTCCTCGACGCCGACGCGCTCGAGCATGCGCGCGCGATCGGCTGCGGTGGCGGGGATGTACGGATGGGGCGACCCCGCGAACGACGAGGACGCCAACGTCAGCTCGCCGGAAGCTGCGCGCGGTACGCGTCAGCGTCGAGGAGATCGTCGAGCTCGGACTCGTCCGCGATGCGCACGCGGATCAGCCAGCCCTCGTCGTAGGGCGAGTCGTTGACCAACTCGGGCTGCTCTTCGAGTTCCCCGTTGGCGGCGAGCACCTCGCCGCTGATCGGGGCGTAGAGGTCGGAGACGGTCTTCACCGACTCGACCTCGCCGAAGCGTTCGCCGGCGCTGACCTCGTCGCCCTCGGCGGGAAGATCGAGGTAGACGACGTCGCCGAGCTGGTCCTGGGCGAAGTCGGTGATGCCGATCACGGCCTCGTCCGGGCTGTGCTCGTCGCGGCGCAGCCACTCGTGGTCGCTCGTGTAGCTCAGGTCTTCGGGGGTCGTCGTCATCACTGCCTCGGCTTCCGGTAGAACGGGCGTCGTACGACCTCGACGGGGAGTGCGCGTCCGCGCACGTCGACCGTGAGACTGACGCCGGGACTCGCAAGCTGGACGGGAAGGTAGGCCATGCCGATGCCGATTCGCAAGCTGGGGCTGAAGGCGCCGCTTGTGAGCCTCGCGACGGCCTCGCTCTCGTCCGGCGCGTGCACCGCGTAGCCCGTGCGCAGCACGCCGCGCTCCTGGGCCACGAGGTGTGCGAGCCGCCGCGTGCGCGGCTCCGCCTTGAGCGCGGCGAGCGCCTCGCGGCCGGTGAACGGCGCCTCGTCGTCGAGGCTCACGGCGAAGCCGAGGCCGGCCTCGAAGGGGTGTGTCGTCTCGTCGATGTCATTGCCGTGCAGCGGCAGCGCGGCCTCGAGGCGCAGCGTGTCGCGCGCGCCGAGGCCGGCGGGCGCCGCGCCGCCCGCGGTGAGGGCGTCCCAGAGGTCCGCGGCCCGGTCCGCGCCCACGATGCACTCGCCGCCGTCCTCGCCGGTGTAGCCGGTGCGGGCGACGAGCACGGGCGTCCCGTTCCAGTCGAGCTCCGCGCAGTCGCGCGCCTCGAGGGCCAGGAAGCCCTCGCCGAGGACGCTTGAGAGCAGCGCGACGGCGTCGGGGCCCTGCACGGCGAGCATCACGGTCTCGGGCGTCACCTCGGAGGCGGCGTCGCCGGCGACGGCCTGCACGCGCTCGAAGTCCGTGTCGGCGTTGGCGGCGTTGTGGATCACCAGCCAGCGGTCGCCGGGCAGGTGGTAGATGAAGACGTCGTCCTCGATGCCGCCCGACTCGTTGCAGTAGAGCGAGTAGTGCGCCTTGCCCACGGGCAGCGTGGTCACGTCGAAGGTGGTCACCGAACGCAGCAGCGAGGCGGCCTGCGGCCCCTCCACCCAGGCGCGCGCGAGGTGCGACACATCGAAGACGCCGACGCGCTCGCGGACGGCCTCGTGCTCGCCGACGATGCCGCCGTACTGGAGTGGCATCTCCCAGCCGGCGAAGGGAGCGAAGCGCGCGCCGAGCGCCTCATGGCGCTCGCGCAGGACAAGCTGCTTCATCCCGCCGGGTCCGCCGCCATCCGCCATGCAACGAATGTATCCCCGCGCGGCCTCGAATGCTACGGGAGAAAGCCGAAACTCATCCTCAGGCGGCGTGGATATCGTCGAGGTAGCGGGCGGCGAAGGCGGCGATCAGCTCGGCGGCTTCGCCGGGGCCGGCGGCCACGCCGATGCGGCCGTGCTGCACGCCGATCTTCGAGGCCTCGAGGAGGGCGCGCGCGCATGCCTCTTCCTCGCCCGGGGCGATGTTCGGCATGCCGCCGAGACCGAAGGTCAGCTCGGCCGGGTCGCGTCCGGCCTCCTCGGCGGCGCGGCGCACGGCGGCGGCGTCCTCGCGGTAGGTCGGCAGGCGGTAGATGCCGGCGAACCAGCCGTCGGCGATGCGCCCGGCGCGGCGGAACGAGGCCTCGCTCGCGCCGCCCAGCCAGACCGGGATCGGCGCGGGCGGCGCGGGCCGCGAGATCCAGCCGTCGACTTCGTAGAACTCGCCGTGGTGGTCGACCGGCTCACCGCTCCAGAGGGCGCGCATCAGCGCGACCTGCTCCTCGACGCGCCGGCCGCGGCGCGGCCAGGGGGCCGACAGCACCTCGAACTCCTCGCGCGCCCAGCCGACGCCGGCGGCGAGGTAGACGCGGCCCGGCCCCGCGAGCTGGGCGAGCGAGGCGAGGACCTTGGCGTGCAGCACCGGGTGCCGCATCGGCAGCACGAGCACCGCCGTGCCGAGCCGGATGCGCGACGTCACGGACGCCGCGAAGGCGAGCAGCGTGAGCGGCTCGAGCAGGTTGCGATCGGGCCGGTAGCGGGCGGGCAGCCCGCCGGGCCGGTCCGGGTGCGCCGAGACGAACTCGCGCGGCATCACCACGTGATCGGCCACGGAGAGGGCGTCGAACCCGCCCTCCTCCGCGGCCTGTGCGACCTCGATGACGTGCTCGCGCCGCGCGTGCCTGCCGAGCTGCGGCAGCCCGAGGGCGATCTCCACGGGCCGCCCTTTCCGATTTCCGTGGTTGCGTTGAGCCCTCGCTGCTTCGGGGGCGGGCGGGAGTCGTCCCCCTCACCCCCGCCCTCTCCCCAGGGAGAGGGGGCCGGATTGGCGCTACCTGACGCCGACCTCGTCCTTGATGAAGGCGGCGTCCGGGAGGTCCGGCTCCGGCTGGTAGAGGATCTCCTTGGCGTACTCGGGCGTGGGGTTCTCCTTGTCGTAGGGCTCCGTCTCCGGGTCGACGCCCGGCTCCGGCAGCACGACGGGGCCGCGCTCGCGCGACGGCAGCGAGACGAGGGCGTGACCCCACGAGGCGCGCCACTTCTGGCTGTCGTAGACCATCACGATCTTGACGAGGTTCTCGTCGCCGCGCTGGAACTTCTCGGTGACCTCGCCGTGGATCCAGCAGACGTCACCGTAGGCGACCGGGCGCCGGCCGAGCATCGAGAGCTCGCGCAGGAAGGCGTCGTCGCCCATCCAGTTGGTGACCATCGTGGTGCCGTAGCCGCTGCGCGGCTGGAGCACGTCGAACATGTCCGGGAAGCCGGCGAAGCGCGCGAACTCCTGATCGTAGTGGGTGCGCTCGGGCACGTCCGGCGTCTGCGTCTCCGGGTCCGGCACGTTCGCGCCGGGGTGGCGCTTGAAGTAGTTGTACATGTTGGTGTTGGACATCATGAACGGCGCGCCGGTGCCCATGTAGTACGAGATGATCTCGCGTCCCACGTAGGGCATCGTGATGTAGGGGCCGACCTTGTCGCCGACCTCGACGTCCTCGTAGTAGCGCGGCTCGGCGCCGCGGACCTCGATCGCGTCGTAGGCCTCCCAGAGCTGCTGCAGCTCCTCGTCGGTGTAGACGTGGCGGCGCCAGTCGCGGTGCGGGCTGGCGGTGTCGCGGCGGCCGCGTGCGGCGTCGCGCTCCCAGCGCTTCACGAGGCCCCAGTTGTTGGCGATCATCGTGCCGTCGTCCTCGTCCACCCAGGCGTGGCGGCGGACGACGTCCAGCATGCGGCCGGCGAAGCGGCTGGGCGCGAGGTAGTGCTCCCACATGCAGCTCTTCATCTGGATGCGCAGGCCCAGCGTGACCGGCTTGTAGAACGTCCAGAACAGCGAGGCGTGCGTGGCGTGCACGCCGGGGAAGCCCCCACCGCCCTGTCCGGCGCGACGGCCGAACGAGTCGAGGAACAGCGGGTGGGCGACCAGCCCGCCCCAGCGCGTGTTCTCGGCGTACTCCTCGTCCTGGAAGAGCGGGTTGGCGTTGCCGATGCCGAGCGCGTAGTGCTCGAAGGCGTCGCGGGTGCAGTCGCGCCACCACGGCACATCGGGTCGCCACGAGGCGAAGCGCTGGGCGATGCGCTCCATCTCCGCGTCGGTGATCTTGCCCCAGGTGCTGGGTCGTTCTCGGCGCTCTGTCGTCACGGGGTCGCTCCTTCGTTGCGTGTCGGCGTTCCGGCGTACCGGCACGCGCCACTATAATGCCGTTCACGGGAACGCGGGGCGCGTGCGAGGGGCGGGCATGGCGAACCAGACCGGCAAACGCTACTACTGCGAGCGCTGCGGCTCCGAGTTCATCGTCACCACCGGCGGCAGCGGCGAAATGACCTGCTGCGACCAGCCCGTCACGAGGCGCTAGCCCGTGGTCAACGACCTCGGCCACCGCTATCGCTGCGAGGAGTGCGGCACCGTGGTGCTCTGCATCCGCCGCGGCGAGGGCGAGATCCACTGCTGCGCGAAGCAGATGGTGCTGCTCGCGCCGCGCGAGCTGCCCTCGGCCGACTAGCTCGACTGGACGCGATGCGCACGCTCGACATCTTCTTCGACGTCGATTACACGATTCTCGGCCTCGACGGATCGCTGCGCCCGTGGACGCGCGAGGTGTTCGAGCGGCTGCGGGAGGAGGGCCACCGCGTGCACGTCTGGTCCGGCGCCGGCGACCGCTCGGCCGTGATCCGGGAGCACGGGCTGGAGCACCTGGTGGAGGCCTGCTACCAGAAGCCGCTCGCCGACCACGAGGCGGCGCTCGAGGTGCTCGGCGTCCCGCTTACGCCGGACTTCGTCGTCGACGACTCGCCGGAGATCCCGGCCGTCTTCGGCGGCGCGTTGGTCGCGGCTTACACGGCCGGCACGCCGAGCGACTACCTGCCGCGCGAGCGCGACGAGGAGCTGCTGCGCGCCTGCGAGGCGGCGCGGGAGTTCGCCGCCACGGGCGCCTCCGCGGACCCTCGCTACTGTGCGAAGGGCAGCCGCGTCCGGTTCTAGGGCGCCCTATCGCGTCGGCTTGCCGGTCGGCGCCGCCCCGTGCCGCCCCTCAAGGTGGTACAACAGGCACCGAGCGCGCGGACCGCGAGCGCGAGGGGGCGAGCATGGCGGACAACGGATCGAACGAAGGTAGCTCGAACGGCGCGGCGCCGGGACTGCTGAGCGGCCTGCAGGTGCTCGACTTCAGCCAGTTCGCGTTCGGCCCCGTGGCCACACGGCTGCTGGCCGATCTCGGGGCCGATGTGATCAAGGTCGAGCCGCTCGAGGGCGACTTCTCGCGGCTCACCGCGGAGCCGTTCGTCGACAGCATCACCTTCATCTGCACCAACCTGAACAAGCGCAGCTTCTCCGTGAACCTCAAGGACGAGCGCGGCCTCGACGCCGTCAAGCGGCTCTGCGAGCGCGCCGACGTGCTGGTCGAGAACTTCCGGCCGGGCACGATGGACCGCATGGGCCTCGGCTACGAGGAGCTCTCGAAGATCAACCCGGGGCTGGTCTACGGCTCGTTCTCGATGTTCGGCGAGAGCGGCCCGCTCTCGCACCGCCGGGGCGGCGACATGTGGGCGCAGGCCTTCGCCGGCTTCGTGACGAGCCAGACGGACCCGGATGGCGATCAGTCGCCGTGGGTAAATGGACATAACGTCATCGACTACGGCGGTGGCGCCGTCAACGCCTACTCGCTGATGGCCGCGCTCTGGCACCGCGAGCGCACCGGCCGCGGGCAGAAGGTGACGAACAACCTCGTGAACACCGCCGTGCTGATGCAGTGGCCGGCGATCGCCCACTACCTCTCCGAGGGCATCGAGTTCCGCAAGGAGGGCCGCGGCGGGGTGCGCTCGCGCTTCCCTTACGCCGCCTACCCGGCGAGCGACGGCTACGTGCTCACGATCTTCGGCCAGGACGACACGGAGTGGCGCATGGTCTGCGAGATCCTCGAGATCGAGCACATCCTCGACGACCCTCGCTATGACACGGTGGAGAAGCGCAACGCCGCGCGCCTCGAGCTCTACCCGGTGCTCGACGAGGCGTTCTCGAAGCAGACCCGCCAGGAGTGGCAGGATCGCTTCCGCGCACGCCAGCTGCGCTGCGACCCCTGCCTGAACTACGAGGAGTTCACGACTCATGGCCAGTTCGAGGAGAACGTCCTGGCAGTGACCGTGGACGACCCGCGCGACGGCGAGCTGGTCATGCCCGCCAGCCCCGTGCGCTTCAGCAACTTCCCGCCGCCGCAGACCGCGAACCACTCGCCGATCCTCGGCGAGCACACGGAGGCGGTGCTGGCCGAGCTCGGCTACGACGAAGCGGAGATCGAGACGCTGTCCGAGGAGGGCGCGGTCGGCGTGCCGCTGCCGGACATGTTCACGGCGCAGCGCCAGCTCGTCGGCAAGGACGCGCGCCAGCGCGGCGTCTTCAAGAGCACCAAGCTCGAGCGCGAGCAGCAGCAGGGGGCGTCCTCCTGACCGCCGCGGACGGCGAGGGCGCGCCCGCCGGGGGCCTGCTGGAAGGCGTCACGGTCGTCGAGTACGGCCGCCTCTTCGCCGCGCCCTACACCGGGAAGCTGCTCGCCGACCTCGGCGCCGAGGTGATCAAGGTCGAGGACCCCGAGGGCGACCCAGCGCGGGGGGTTCCGCCCTACGCGGGCGACATCGAGGACCGCGAGCGTAGCCTCGCGTTCATGCACTTCAACACCAACAAGCTCGGCGTCAGCCTGGACATCGAGTCGGCGCAGGGGCGCGAGCTGCTGTTCGAGCTGCTGGCCGAAGCGGACGTCTTGATCGAGGACCTGCCGCCGGCGGAGGCGGAGCGGCTGGGGCTGGACTACCCCAGCCTCGAGGAGAGTTTCCCGCAGCTGATCGTCGCCGCGATCACGCCCTTCGGCTCCACCGGGCCGCAGCGCGACTATCGCGCCGAGGACCTCAACCTCTACATGTACGGCGGCGACGGTTTCACCAACCCGGGCGCGCTCGCCTACGACACGCACCCCGACCGCGAGCCGGTCAAGCTGCCCTACGCGGCGGGGGAGGCGATCTCCGGCACAAGCGCCGCGCTCGCCATCGCGGCGGCGCTGTTCGTCCAGCCGATGGTCGGCGGCCAGTTCATCGACCTCTCGAGGCAGGAGGCGCACGTCTCCGTGATGCACCGCTTCCAGATGCGCAGCTACCTGACGGGCGGGATTTACGAGACGCGGCCGACCAACAAGCACGCCTACGGCGACTGCGTGCCCTGCGCGGACGGCTACATCGTGGTCTACGCCGCGCAGAACCATCACTGGAAGATGCTCGTCGAGCTGATGGGCGAGCCGGAGTGGGCGCTCGACCCGGAGTTCGAGACACAGGCGGGCCGCGCCGCGCGCGGAGACGAGATCCAGCGCGGCATGGAGCAGTGGGCGAAGGACATCCCCGGCGAGGAGATCTACCGCGCCGCCCAGCGCCTCGGCGCGCCGATCGGGCGCTTCCTCAACCTCGACGAGGTCTCGACCTCGGAACACGAGCGGGCGCGCGGCTTCTTCGTCGACGGCTACCACCCGATCGCGGGCCCGGCCGAGTATCCGCTGCAGCTCTTCCGCGCCACCGAGGATTCGCCGAGCTTCCGCCGAGCAGCCCCGCTGCTCGGCGAGCACAACCGCGAAGTGATCTGCGGACGCCTCGGCCGCACGGCGCGCCAGCTGGACGTGCTGAGGCAGAGCGGCGTGGTGTAGCGGTGCGACGGAGCGAGGTGCGGCCATGACGAGCGACGGCCTCCCGCGACGGCCCCTCGAGGGCGTGCGCATCGTCGACTTCACGCACGTGCTGGTCGGCGGCTACTGCTCGCTGATGTGGTCCTCGCTGGGTGCGGAGTGCATCAAGATCGAGAGCAGCGCACGCCGCGATCCGGTGCGCACGCGCTCCGGGCGCGCCGCGGCGCAGGACCGCACGCAGGGCCAGATGTCGGTGCGCCGCGCGCGCGGTGGCCTCGACGAGTTCGGGCTCAACAAGCGCAGCGTCACGCTCAACCTCCGCGAGCCGCGTGCGATCGAGCTGGCCAAGCGCCTCGTCGCCGTCAGCGACATGGTCGGCGAGAACTTCCGGCCCGGCGTGCTCGAGCGCCGGGGTCTCGGCTGGGAGGTGCTGCGCGAGGTCAATCCGGGGCTGGTCTACATCTCGATGTCCGCGGGCGGCGGCTTCGGCCCGGACCGCGAGGACGCCGGGTACGCCTCGGTCTTCGCGGCGATGAGCGGCTTCAGTTCGATGTGGGGTTACGAGGACGGCCCGCCCGTGCTGTTCCGCCTTCCCTCCGACATGTGCGCCGGCGCGATGGGCGCCTTCGTCTCGATCGCGGCGCTCGTGCGCGCTAAGCGCACCGGCCGCGGGCAGCACATCGACCTCGCGAACCGCGAGACGCTCGCCTCGTACCTCGGCGACGCCTTCCTCGACTACTCCTACAACGGCCGCGTACCGGCGCGGCGCGGCAACCGCCACCCGGCGTGGGCGCCGCACGGCGTCTACCCGAGCGCCGGCGAGCACGAGGGCGGACGCTGGATCACGATCGCCGTCACCTCGGACGAGGAGTGGCGCGCGCTGGTGGCGGCGATGGGCGCGCCCGAGTGGGCCGCCGGTCCGCGCTTCGAGCACGTCGAGGGCCGGCTCGCGAACCAGGACGAGCTGGACGCACGGATCGGCGAGTGGACGGCGGACCAGGACGGCTTCGAGCTGATGGAGCGCCTCCAGGCGGTCGGCGTGGCGGCAACGCCGGTCGGCTACCCGGAGGACGTGGCGGCCAGCCCGCAGCTCGAGGCGCGCGGCGCGTGGCGCGAGGTGCCGCTGCCGCACGATGGTGGCACGACGCGCTGGTTCTCGCCCCCCTGGCGCTTCTCCAGGACCCCGACCGACCGCCTAGATCCCGCCCCGGAGATGGGCGAGGCGAACCACTACGTCTTCTGCGAGCTGCTCGGCATGGACGAGGACGAGGTCGAGCAGCTCAGCGCCGAGGGCGTGATCGCGTAGCGCGCCGACGCGCAAGCTCCTCATGGGCCTTGCGGGATGCGCGAGACGTGCCTCATCCGGGCTCCGCCAGCGGTGACTCCGATTGGGGAATGCGTTGGTAGCTGGCCGGCTCGCAAGCAACAGTTCCCGGGTGGCGCAGATCGCGACTGCCTGCCTGATGGCCGCTGCGTTGTGGTCAGCGTGCGGCGGCGAGCCGGACGACAGGGCGCCGGCGGAGGCCACGGCAACTCCGGCGCCGGTAGCCACGGCTGGGGGCACCGCCACTCCGGCGGTGGCGGTCACCGCCGAAGCCACCGCCACCGCGAGGGCGGCGGCCACGGCCGAGGACACGCCCAGGACCGCCCACCTCACTCCCGCCGAGATCTTCGACAGGGTTTCTCCGGCGATCGCGTTCATCGAGACCGGGATGAGCACGGGCAGCGGGATCCTGATCGAGGGTGGGTATGTCGTGACCAACGCTCACGTCGTCTGGCCGTACGAGGCGGCGCGCGTGGTGCTCCCGGACGGATCGGAGTTCACCGCCGTCCCGCTGCGGGGCTGGGATCTGTTGGCCGACATCGCAGTGCTCGGCCCCGTCGATGCGGCTGCGGATGCAGTCGCGTTGGTGGATGGCGAGGACCTGCCGATCGGCAGCGAGGTGTTCCTGCTTGGCTACCCGGGAGAGGTCGAGGCGTTTCCGAAGCCAACGCTCAGCCGCGGCCTGCTCTCTCGTTACCGGGAATGGGAGGTGCTCGGGATCACCTATCTGCAGACCGACGCCGTTGCGGCGGGCGGCCAGAGCGGGGGCGCGCTGCTTTCGTCGATGGGCGAGGTCATCGGCATGAGCGGCTTCAACTTCACCGAAGGGGACTTCGGGCTGGTCGCGTCGGCGACGGACATCCATCCCCGCATCGAGGAACTGATTGCCGGGCGCGATCCGTCCGGACTGGCTGCTCGGCATGTTCCGCTCTCGGGCGGCGAGCGGCGCTACGAGGTCGAGCTTGCGAATCTCTGGGACGAGGGCATCTATGTCATCAACGAGCCGATGGGGGCCGAGGTTCTCATCGAATGGCGGGGCGCGAACGATGGCGCCCTCGAGGTCTTCGACTCATCCGGCGTGAGCATCCTGGAGGTCGATGACGGCTACTCGGGAACCGAGATCGGCTCGATCACCGTCGATCGCTACGGGCCGCTCTTTCTGAGGGTCTTTCAGTTCGACGAGGCGCGGGGCGCCTTCGTACTCACAAGCAGCCACAGCGTGGCGCCACTGTACGACCCCGACGACGGGCAATGGGTCGAGGTCGGCCAGACCCTCGTGGGAAGCGTCGATGCACCCGGTGATATCGACTACTTCATGATCGCACTGAGCGCGGGTGAGCGGATCGAGGTCACGGTGAGTTCGATTCTCATCGACACGACCTTGATCATCGACTATGAGGGCGCCGAGGACATAGAAGTGGATGACGATGGCGGCGGGGGCCTGTTCGGGACCGACTCGGCGCTTGTCTATCGCGCGCCGCACGCCGGGACCTACTTCATGGTCGTGGGCGACCTTGATCTGAGCGGCCCCGGCGGGTACATCCTCACGATCGAGTAGGGAGCAGTTCAGGGCCGAGGGCGTGATCGCGTAGCGCCGGCTCAGAGGCCCCGGCGGGATGCGGGAAGCGCCCCGACTTGCTACCTTTGACGGAGCGGGACGGGGGTCCGTGAGCGACGCCCCGTATTCCCCGCGTAAGTCGTGCCCGGACAAGGGACGAAGCGATGACGACGACCGCAAGTGAGCCGACGGCGAGCGAGCCCACCACCAACGGTGCGGCCTCGAACGGGTCGCAGCCTGAGGGGCCGTTCGATGAGCTGATGAGCTTCGCGCAGGAGCGCGGCTACAAGCTCGACTGGCTGCGCAAGGCCGAGATCTGGGGCTCGGGCGAGGAGTCCGACCTCAGCCGCGGCGGCCTGCTGCTGCAGGACCTCGCGGGCAGCGATCCCGCCGAGGTCCCCGACGAGAGCGACAACCTGACCGGCCGCCCGCGCGGCACGCAGCCGCGCAAGGTCGCGCCGCGCGTCGGCAACTACCGCGTCCGCACCAAGGCGGACATCTGGCTGCGCAACGCCGCCGAGCTCTACGAGGAGGCGGTACAGCGGCAGTGGTCCTCGGCGACCGACATCCCCTGGCACACCCTCACCGAGCTGCCCGACGACATCGAGGCCGCCGAGTGCAAGCTGGCGACCTTCCTGACCGAGATCGAGTTCGTCGCCGGCGACGTGCCCGGCCGCTGGATCTCCGAGATCACGCCCGAGTACTTCGAGCCGCGCATGTTCCTGATCTCGCAGGTGGTCGACGAGGCGCGGCACCTCGACGTCTTCCGCAAGCGCGCACTCGCCAACGGCGGCGGTCTGCTGGAGCGCAACCCGCGCGCCGGCAGCGACGTCTTCGCCGGCACCATCGACAGCGCGCGCGACTTCACGGAGATGTCGGCCAAGCTGCACATCTCCGGCGAGGGCTCCGTGCTGACCATCTTCCGCATGGGCGAGCGCATGGCCTACAACGACGCCGAGAAGATGATCTACCGCCTCGCTGCCTCCGATGAGGCGCGGCACGTCGCCTTTGGGGTGATGCACCTGCAGTACCTCGGCCAGACGATGCCGGAACGGCGCGAGGAGATTCACAGCTACCTGGACGAGGCGGAGCGCGGGCTGATCACGGGCACGAACCAGAACCCGGCCGCGAACGCGAACCCCTCGAACGCCGCACTCGCCATCCTGCTCGGTGGCGGCAAGGACAAGATCGAGGAAGGCCAGAAGCTCGCTCTCGCGATGCGCCAGCGCCAGGTCAAGGAGTACGTCCAGCGCGTGACCGTCGCCGGCTTCGGCGAGCGCTTCGAAGAAGGCCGCAGCGCGGGCGAGATGCTCCGCGCCTACGCCAGCGCCTAGGCGACCGCGGCACGTATGACGACAGAGCAACGCCAGGACGAGGCGCCACGTCCGGACGAGGCGCCGGAGAAGCGCGAGCCCGACATCACCTCGCCGCTCGCTGCCTCGTACTTCACCGACTTCAGCTGGATGAAGCGCTCCCGCCAGTGGGGCACGCGCGCCCCGCGAGGCCCGGGTGGCCTCACCCTCGAGGCGATCAACATCGGCGTCTACGGCGATCTCCCGGATGACTGGGACGAGCCCTCGAGAATGCCGCGCGGCACCTACCCCGTAGCGGGCGCGGTGCCGCTGGGTCCCGCCTTTATCAGCAAGAAGTCCCACCAGTGGGCCGACCACGCCGCCGAGCTCTACGAGGAGTCGATCTCGCGCCGCTGGTCCACGGCCACGGATGTGCCGTGGGAGAGCGCCCACGACCTGCCTCGTGATGTCGAGCTGGCGATGTGCCAGGTGGCGACCGAGCTGAGCCACATCGGCTCGATCGAGGCTGAGGTGGTCTCCTCGTGGCTGGAGCTGCTGAGCTACGGCTTCCACGAGGTGAAGCTCTGCCTCTCGCGCCAGGTCTTCGAGTCCGCGCGGCAGTTCGAGGGCTGGCGCAAGCGCGCGCTGCTCAACGTCCCGGAGCTTGGCCTCGAGAGCCCGGGCTGGGCCAACCGCATGCTGCTCGAGAGCCGCGTCGGCTGGACGGAAACCTGCCTGGCGCTGCACGTGCTGCGCGGCAGCTACCTGCTGACACTGCTCCGCTACCTCGCGGCCCACGGGCCCAGCGAGGCGGATCGCGCGCTCGCCGGCGGGATGGTGGCGGACAAGGCGCGGCACATCGCCTACGGCATGGAGCACTCGCGCTACGGGCTGAGCAGCGAGCCGGAGTTCCGGGACTCCTGGAACCGCGCGCTGGTCGGCGCGGAGGCCGCGGTCAACCGCGACGAGGATGACCACGTGCTGCAGGAGGCGCTCGCAATCGTCTTCGGCGGCGGCGTACGCGGCATGGACGCGGGGATGCAACTCGTGCGCCGGATGCGCCGCGACTGGACGCGCGCCTACCTCGCGCGCATGAGCTGGATCGGCCTCGACCGCGATCCGTGGCTCACCTCGAGGATGCGCGAGAACCTCGAGGAGCCGAGCACCAACGGCGCTGCGGACGCAGCCGGCGAGGCGGCGGGCTAGCGTGCCGATCCACGTCTACGAGTGCGACGCGTGCGCATCCCGCTTCGAGGCGCTCGTGCGCGGCGACCGCGAGCCCTCGGGCTGCACCGAGTGCGGCTCGCCGCAGATCGAGCGGATGATCTCGCCGTTCGCGATCACGCGCCGCGAGGTCGACCAGATCCGTGACCTCGATCCAAAGTACAAGCAGATGGTCGACGATCTGATCGCGGGGACGCCGGAGGCGGAGCCGATGCGGCACCTCGAGCGGCTGACCTCGTTCGATGAGGTCGACGATCCGGGCGAACCGATCGAGTTCTAGTACGGCAACGCAGTGGCAGGAGTGGCATGGTGACGGTGTTGACCTTCCCCTCGGTGGAGTGGCTGCAGGCGCTGGCGGACCTGGCGAACGAGGACGAGGACTTCCGGAAGATCGGGCGCCTCGACGCGGTCGTCGGGCTGCGCATCGGCGAGGCGGGCTACCGCCTCACCTTCGAGGTGCTGACCTGCACGGACGTGCGCGAGGCGAACGACGAGGAGCTGGCCGAGGCCGACTTCGTGATCAACATGCCGCCGGAGCTGTGGCAGGAGATGATCGACGACATCCGCGCGAACGGGCGGGCGACGGGCGACCACACGCTCAACTCGCTCGACCTGAGCATGGATGACCCGATCCACAGCAACGAGCAGGGCGACGGCTACCGGGCGGACAAGTTCTTCCGCTACAACCCCAGCCTGCAGCGCTTCTTCGACAACGTCGCCCGCCTCGACGCCTGACGGAGGCCGCGCCGCGCGAAGCGCAGCAACACGAGAGCCCGACGCGAGGAAGGTGAGAGCGGCGCATGGCGAGAATCGTTGAGGTGACGCCGTTCAAGGTGGGCCTGGAAGTCGAGAACATCACGGGCCGCGAGCGCCCTCGCCGTGGTGGCATGGTGATCGTGCGGATCCGTACGGACGACGGCATGGAAGGCTTCGGCGAGGGGAGCCTCCCGCACAAGGCGCGCGCGGTCGCCGGCGCCGTCGAGGACTTCGCGGAGTACCTCGTCGGGCAGGACGACAGCCTGATCGAGCGCCACTGGCAGGTGCTCTACCGCAACAGCTTCCAGCGAGGCGGCGTGATCATGATGACCGCCCAGAGCGCCATCGATCAGGCGTTGTGGGACATCGCCGGGAAGCGCTTCGGCGTGCCGATCTGGCAACTCATGGGCGGCGCGGTGCGCGATCGCATCCTGCTCTACACCCACCCCGGCGGCTGGGACCGCGATCTGGTCGTCCAGCACTCGCTGGAGCGTGTCGAGGAGGGCTACCGCGCCCTCAAGCTGACGATCGCCCCGTCGCCCGAGCCGATCCGCGACACGCCGCTGGTGGAGACGACCTTCGAGCTGGTCGCCGCAGTCCGCGAGGCGGTCGGCGACGACGTCAAGCTGATGCTGGACTGCCACGGCAAGCTCTCGCCGACCGTGGCGATCGAGCTCGGGCATGCGCTCGAGCCGCTGGACCTGCTGTTTCTCGAGGAGCCGGTGCCGCCGCGCAACGTCGAGGCGATGCTGCTGGTCCGGAATGCGGTCACCGTTCCCCTTGCGACCGGCGAGCGGATGTACAACCGCTGGGACTTCCGCACGACGATCGAGTCGCAGGCCGTCGCCGTGCTGCAGCCGGACCTCGGCCACGCGGGCGGCATCTCCGAGACGCGCCGCATCAGCGCGGCGGCGGAGACCTACTTCATGGGCATCGCCCCGCACAACCCTCGAGGGCCGGGGGTGACGCTGGCGAGCCTGCACATCGCGGCCTGCACGCCCAACTTCATCATCCAGGAGTCGGCGATTCCCCGCGGCGGGAGCAGTGAACTGTGGGACGCAATGCTCGTCGAGCCACTGTCGGTCAGCGACGGCTACGTCGACCTGCCGCGTGCGCCCGGCCTCGGCATCACGTTCGACGAGGCGCTGCTCGACCGCTTCCCCTACACGGGCGCCGACACGGCCCACCCGACGGTCGCCGACGGCGGCGTCGGCGACTGGTAGGCGTTTCCCCCTCCCGTCATTCCGGCGCAAGCCGGAATCCAGGTCCGCCCGCCCACCGCGCTGCGGGCCTTCGCGGATGTGTTAGCATGCGTGAGTCATGGTGGTGGCGTTCGACACACTCGCAGCGAGCAAGCAGCTCCAGGAGGCAGGACTCCCGGAGCCGCAGGCAGACGCCATCGTCACCACGCTCGCCGGAGGCTTCGGCGCGACCGTCGCCACGAAGCACGATCTGGATACGGCTGTCGCAAGACTCGAGAGCGAGATGCACAGGCAGACCGCCTGGACGCTCGGCACGCTCCTCGTCGCGATCGGGGTCGCCACCGCTGTGATCGTGGCTGCCGGCTAGGATCCTCCGCGCACCTGCTCCTCGAACGTCTCGTTTGTCCTCGTTGGCCGCGCAGCCGCGCGGCGCCCCTCACACCTGCCCTCTCCCGCGGGCCTTTGCGTAACCCTCTCCTCGGGGCAGCGAGCGCATCCCCTCCGGTCCCCTCTCCCCGAGGGAGAGGGTCAGGGTGAGGGAGGGTCCGCCCTCTGGAGTTTCGTTGCGCCGTCGGGGCTTTCGAAGGGGCGCGGGAGTCCTCCCCCTCACCCCCGCCCTCTCCCCAGGGAGAGGGGGCCGGAGGGGCTTGCGGGAGTTTCGCAAAGGTCTCCACGAGGGGAGAGGGCGCCGGAGCGCCCTGCGATGGCGTGAGGCGACGGGCTTCTCGGGGAGATGGACAGAGCAATCGGTTTGACTGTCCCGCAGGCCGCGCGTATCAACGAGCCTGACCAGCAACCAGCGTTACGAATCAAGGAGGAGCGATGTCGCGCATCGTCGAAGTGCGGCCGTTCATGGTCAATTTCGAACAGGGCACCGGTGGCGCAGACGCGGCCCGCTACGGGGGCCGCGGCAACATGATGATCGTGCGGATCCGCACGGACGACGGCCTCGAGGGCTTCGGGGAGGGCACCCTCCCGCACAAGACGCGGGCCGTCGCCGGCGCCGTCGAGGACTTCGCGGAGTACCTCGTCGGCCAGGACGACAGCCTGATCGAGCGCCACTGGCAGGTGCTCTACCGCAACAGCTTCCAGCGCGGCGGCGTGATCCTGATGACCGCGCAGAGCGCCATCGACCAGGCGCTGTGGGACATCGCAGGGAAGCGCTTCGGCGTGCCGGTCTGGCGCCTCATGGGCGGCGCGGTGCGCGACCGCATCCTGCTCTACACCCACCCCGGCGGCGCCAGCCGCGAGGAGATCGTCGATCGCACGCACCAGCGCATCGAGGAGGGCTACCGCGCCTTCAAGACCGGGATTCCCGGTACTGCGGAATGGATCAGCGACCGCAAGAAGGTGCAGGAGACGTACGAGAACATCGCCGCCGTGCGCGACGCCGTCGGCGACGACATGAAGGTCATGGTCGACGCGCACGGCAAGCAGACGCCGACCGTGGCGATCGAGATCGCGAACGCCCTCGAGCCGCTCGACCTGCTGTTCTTCGAGGAGCCGGTGCCGCCGCGCAACGTCGACGCGATGCTGCTGGTCTCGGCGGCGACGAACGTGCCGCTCGCCACGGGCGAGCGGATGTACAACCGCTGGGACTTCCGCACGACGATCGAGTCGCAGGCCGTCGCCGTGCTGCAGCCGGACCTCGGCCACGCAGGCGGCATCTCCGAGACGCGGCGCATCGCCGCGGCGGCGGAGACGTACTTCATGGGCATCGCCCCGCACAACCCTCGAGGGCCGGGGGTGACGCTGGCGAGCCTGCACATCGCGGCCTGCACGCCCAACTTCATCATCCAGGAGAGCTCGATCCCGATCGGCGGCGACGCGCTGTGGGACGAGATGCTGGTCGAGCCGCTCGTCGTCACGGACGGCTACGTCGACCTGCCGCAGGCGCCGGGCATCGGCATCAAGTTCGACGAGTCGATCGCCGAGCGCTACCCGTTCCAGGGTCGCGACACGGGTCACCCGGTGCTCGCCGACGGCAGCGTCGGCGACTGGTAGGAGGCAGGAGATGCTTGGTCCCGATGCGAGCGTGATGATCTTCGGCGCGCACGCCGCCGACTACTGCTTCCGCGCCGGCGGCACGGCGATCCGCTACCTGCAGGCCGGGGCGCGCGTGAAGGTGGTGAGCGCCACCTTCGGCGAGCGCGGCGAGTCCGCGCCGCGCTGGAAGGAGCCGGGCGCGACCGTCGAGTCCGTGAAGGCGATCCGGCGCTCCGAGGCCGAGGCGGCCGCGCGCACGCTGGGCGTGGAGATCGAGTTCCTCGACCTGGACGACAACCCGCTGGTGATCGACCAGGAGCGGATGCAGCTCTACATCGACCAGCTGCGCGACTTCAAGCCGGACATCATCCTCACCCACTGGACGTACGAGCCGACGAACCGCGATCACCAGACCGTCGCGGAGACCGTGATCCGCGCGACGGGGCTGGCGAGGGCGCAGGCGACGATGGCGGGCGAGGCGCTGCCGCGGGCGAAGATCTTCCACTTCGAGCCGGACATCCTGAGCCAGCCGATCCTCGGCTACGTGCCGGACACCTACATCGACATCGGCCCGGTGGTCGAGCAGAAGTACGAGGCGCTGCGCTGCTTCGAGGTGTCGCAGCCGGGGCTGCTCGATCGCTGGCCGCCGCACACCGAGGCGCGCGGCGTCGAGGCGTCCGGCATCGGTGGGCTGCCGGGCTGCACGCACGCCGAGTCGTTCCGGCGCTTCCAGCCGTACGCGGGCGACTACTTCGTCTGAGGCCAGCGCCTACGGCAGCGCCTCGAGGCGCAGCTCGTACCAGCCGTCCCAGGCCGCCCCGGGCTCCAGCACGATCAGCCCGGGGTCCGGGACGCCCTCGGTCATCAGGTTGAAGGCGTTCGGCATGCAGGTGTGCGGCTCGAACGAGACGACGGGCGCGTCCGGCGGCGTGTAGAAGACGACCGTGCGCATCCCCTCGCTGGCGTCGAGCGTGGCCTCGAGGCCGTTCGCGCGGTCGGTGAGGCGGCCGCGCAGCGCGCTCGCCGCGCCTCCCGATTGGTCACGGAGGATGAACTTGTGGTTGCGGGCCGGGCCCTCGGCCGTGTTCGAGTTCGGCGTGAGCGCCGAGAGCGGCAGCGCGCGGCGCGGCCACTCGTCCGCCGCGACCGGCGAGACGACGGCCGGAGGCGTCGAGGTGCTGTCCCAGCGCTCCGTGGCCGCGAGGGCGACCTCGCAGTCCTCGGCGCTGCCGGCGGGGCCGAGCGGGGTGCGGAAGTAGGGGTGGAAGCCGAGGCCGAACGGCATCGGCTCGTCCGAGGCGTTCTCGATGCGGACCTCGATGCGCAGCCGGCCGCCGCGCAGCACGACGCGCAACGTGCAGCCGAAGGCCCACGGCCAGGCGCTGGCCGGGATGCCGTCCTCGAGGCTCGCGAGGCGCGTCGTCACCCAGGCGCCGTCCTCGCTGTCCGCGCCCGAGTCGACGACGCGCCAGGCGCGCCAGCGCACGGCGCCGTGCATCGCGTTGCCTGCCTGCGGGTCTGCCGGCAGCTCGATGCGGCGACCGCGGAACTCGAAGGCGTCGCCGCTGACCCGGCCGGGGTAGGGGAAGAGCATCCCGGCGCCCCAGCGCGTCGGCAGCCGCGCGAGGGTCTCGAGGGTCGGCGGCCCCGCGATCACCTCGATTGTGCCTCGCGTGACGGATCGCCGGCGGGGCGCGTCGCGAAGCGCGTGACGTTGCTGCCGCGCGAGGGCACGACGTGCGCGATCGAGCCCGTCGCGGGCTCGTGCAGGCGCACGACCTCGTGGTCCTCGATGGTGACGGTGTCGACGGAGGGGGCGTCGAGGGACGGTCATGCCGATCGCGGGTCCGGTTACGCGAGCTCACTGCGCCAGCTGTGCTGCGGGCGGTAGCCGAGCATGCGCTTCGCCTTCGCGCAGCTGATCGGGCCCTCGGCGCCGGTGAGCCCGGCGCAGGCCGCCTCGCTGCCGGGGAAGCGGCGGGGGAAGGCGACGGCGAGCGGCTCGCGGCTCATCGCGTCGTCGGCGGTGATGAAGAAGCGGTCGTGCTCGATCTCCGTGTCCTCGAGGGCGGCCCGCACCGCGCGGGCGAAGTCGCGCGCGTCGACGTAGGCGAAGATGCCCGCGCCCGCCTTGTTGTCGAGCATGCGCGGCACGCGCTCGGCGTAGTCCTCGGGGCCGACCACGCTGGTCGGCCGCAGCACGATGGTGCGGATGCCGGTGCGGCGCGTCGCCGCCTCGAGGATCTCCTCGCCGAGCCACTTGGAGAGGCCGTAGGCGTCCTGCGGGCGCAGCGGGTGCTCCTCGTCCATCGGCATGTAGTCCGGGACCATGTCGCGGAAGCGGAAGGCGAAGCCGAGCGCGGAGCCGCTGCTGCTGTAGATCACCTTCCGCGCGTCCTGGCGGATCGCCGCCTCGACGACGTTGAAGGTGCTGATCATGTTGTTGGCGAAGACGTGCTCCGGCTCGCGCCCGGTCGGCGAGGGGATCGCCGCGAGGTGCACGATCGCCTCGGCGCCCTCGGCCACGCGCGCCACGGCCTCGGCGTCCGTGAGGTCGGCCTGCTCGTAGCGCACGCCGGGGCGCACCGCGTCCGGGGGCGGCGAGTCCTCGAGGCCGGCGACGACGACCTCGTGGTCGCTGCGCAGCTCCTCGACGACCCAGCGTCCGAGGCGGCCGCTGCCGCCGGTGACGAGCAGCTTCACCGCGCGCTCAGCGATCGAAGTGGAAGCAGATCTTGCCGCTCGCGGCGTCGTCGGCGAGCTGGAAGCCGCGCGCGCCTTCCTCGATGCTCAGGTCCTCGCTGACGATCGCGTCGAGGTCGATCTGCTTGCGGCGGACGAAATCGCAGAGGGTGTCCCACTGGCTCATCGGGTAGATGCTGGAGCCGAAGACGGTGATCTCCCAGCGCGTGATCTCGTTGAGCGAGGTCTGGAAGATCGGGTTGCCGAGCCCGACCAGCGCCACCGTGCCCAGCGGCCGCACGATGCTGCTGATCGCCTCGTGCGCCGGTGTCGCCCCCGAGGTCTCGACGAGCTTGTCGGCGCCGTCCGGCCAGTGCGCCTTGATCGCCGCGCCGATCTCGCCCGCCGTCGGGTCGAGCGTCGCGGCCGCGCCGAGGTCCGAGGCGAGGCTGCGGCGGCTCTCGACGGGGTCGATGCCGATCACCTCGGCGCCCATCGCGATCGCGAACTGCGTGGCCAGCAGGCCGACGGGGCCGAGGCCGGAGACGGCGATGCGGTCGAGGCCGCCCGCGCCGAGCCGCACGAGGGGCGCGAAGGCGGTGCCGCCCTGGCAGGCGAGGATGCTGCCCTCGCGGTAGCTCAGGTCGTCGGGCAGGCGCATCGTCGCGCTCGCATCGGAGGTCATCAGCTCGGCGTCGGAGCCGCCTGCGCCGAAGCCGTAGCCGGGCCGGATGTTGGCGCAGACGTGGTTGTTGCCGGTGGCGCAGTAGCGGCAGGCGCCGCAGGTGCGACGGAAGTAGACGACGGCGCGGTCCCCGACCGACCAGCCCTCGACGCCCTCGCCGACGGCGGCGACGACCCCGCAGCCCTCGTGGCCGGGGGTGACGGCGTTGTCGATGAAGGCGGGGCGGGGGTTGCGGTAGATGTGCAGGTCGCTGCCGCAGATCGCCGAGGCCTGCATCGCGATCAGCAGCTCGCCCGCCCCCGGCTCCGGATCCGGCTTGTCGACGACCTCGATGGCTCGTTCCCCGACGATGCTGAGTGCGCGCACGGCGGCTCCTTCCCGGGATCGGTGTGCTGGTGTGGTTGCGTCCGGCGCGCGGTCAGCCGGTGCGGATGCGCGGGTCGATGAGGAGGTAGGAGAGGTCGATCAGGATGTTCATCGCGATGAAGGAGACACCGTAGAGGAAGACCAGGCTCTGGATCAGCGGCCAGTCGCTGGACTGCACGGCGGTAATCAGCGAGAGGCCGATCCCGGGTACCGAGAAGGCCCGCTCGACGGCGACGGCGCCGCCCATCAGTCCTCCGAGCGCGAGCCCGGAGATGGTCACGACGGGGATGACCGAGTTGCGTATGACGTGACCCATCAGCACCCGTTGCTCAGTCAGCCCCTTCGCGCGCGCCGTGCGCACGTACTCGCTTGAGAGCACGTCGAGCGCGGAGGAGCGCATGACGCGGGCGAAGACCGCCCCCAGGTTGACTCCCATGACGAGCACCGGGCCGATCGTCATCTGGAAGTTCGACCACGGGTCGATCCAGAGGTGCGTGTAGATCAGGGGTGGCCGCCAGTCGAACCAGATCACCGCGATGATGATCACCAGCAGCCCCATCAGGAAGGCCGGCATGGCAAGCAGCAGCACGGCGAAGAACCTCGACATGTAGTCGCCAACCGAGTTCTGTCTGACCGCCCCGTAGATCCCTAATGGGACGCCCATCAGCCAGCCGACGGCGATCGCCATGAGGCCGATCTGAACGCTGACCGGGCCGCGATGGCGGATGATCTCGATGACGGGCGTGGCGGCTACGAAGGAGGTGCCGAGGTCTCCGCGCGCTAGGCCGCCCATCCATGTGAGGTACTGGATATGCAGGGGGCGGTCGATGCCCAGGATCTCACGGAGCCGCTGACGCTGATCTTCGGTGAAGACGGAGCCGCCCTGGTCGTCCTCGATCTCCGTGGGGTCGCCGGGGATGATGCGGATCGAGGCGAAGATGATGAGCGAGATCCCGATCAGCGTCGGGATCCCGAGCAGCAGCCTGCGGGCGACGTACTTCCACATCGTTGCCCCGCAGGCTGCTGTCGGTTGTCAGCGCTCCTAAACCCGTCTGGCGGACTACTTGTCCAGCCAGAAGAGGTCCCAGGTGCCCTCCTCGGTGAACCCGCGGATCTCCTCCATGTGACCCATCAGCTCGTTCGCGGCCATCGCGTTGTGCTTCGTGAAGGCCACGACGTAGAACGGCGGGTTCTGGTCGAGGATGTCGAACGCCTGGTTGTACATCTCCAGCTTCGCGTCGGTGTCCTGCTCCTCGTCGATGGTGTCGATGAGGGTGTCCATCGCCGGGTTGTCGTACATCCCGAAGTTGCGGAAGCCGCCGGTGCGAATCGCGTCCTTCCAGGCGGTGACGAACTCGCTGATCACCGGTGCGCGGAAGTGCACGGTGAGCACCATGTCGAAGCCCTCGGGGCCGCCGTTGTTGAGCTCGTCGGTGCGGCCGGAGCCGGCCCGCGGGTCAACCGTGACCTCGATGTTGAGCTTCTTCTTGAGCTCCGCCTGCATCGCCGGAGCGAGAATCTCCGAGTGCGCCTGGTTGGTGTTGGTGACGAGCAGACCGCCGTTGAAGCCGTCCGGGAAGCCGGCAGCCGCGAGCAGCTGCTTGGCCTCCGTGATCGCCTCGTCGTCCTCGCCGCGGTAGCCCTTGATCTGCTGCAGCTGGTCGAACGGCGTCGCCGAGTACGTCGAGTCGGAGACCCAGCGCGAGCCGGCGAGGCTCATCGACTCGGAGTAGACCTCGATCAGGGCCGGGCGGTTCGGCGCGAGGAAGATCGCGCGCCGCACGCGCTCGTCGTTGTACGGCGGCTTCTGGTTGTTCATGAAGAACGTCAGCGAGGCGCCCGTGCCGTCGTGCTGGAAGACGCTGGCCTTGTCCGCGAACGACTCGCGGTCCGTCCAGAAGTCCTTCGGCACGATGTTGGCGTAGTGCGCCTGGCCGCCGAGGATGAAGTTCGCGCGGTCCGCCCACTGCACCGTGTGCAGCATGGTGAGCTCGTCGATGTACGGCAGCTCGGGGTTCCAGTAGTTCGGGTTCGCCGTGAAGTGGGTCAGCTCCTCGGACCGGTGCTCCTGGAAGACGAACGGGCCGGTGCCGGGCGCCGGCGCGGCAGCCATGTCCACCGGATTCACCTTGATGTGCTGCTCCGAGTAGACCCCGACCTGCGGCGCCGAGAGCATCTGCAGGAAGTAGCCGCGTGGCGACTTCAGGCCGACGCTCACGGTCGACTCGTCAATGGCGTTCGAGGTGGCCACGTAGCCGAACCCACCGGAGTAGCGGCTCGGGAAGCCCGTCTCGACCGTAGCGAACTCGCCCAGCGCCATGTGGCGTCGCACGGACATCGCCACGTCCTCGGACGTCATCGGCGTGCCGTCGTGGAACTGGACGCCCTGGCGGATGGTGAAGTTGTAGTTCAGGCCGTCCGGCGTGCTCTCCCACGTGGTGGCCAGGGCCGGAATGACCGTCTTCAGGCCGTCCAGCGGGCTCAGCCGCGTAATGGTGTCGTAGGCCTGCGACATGATGCCGCGGTGTCCGCCGTGGTAGATGTCGAAGTTACCCAGGCGCGCCCAGAACGAGGTGACCACGGAGCCACCGCGCTTCGGCTCGCCCGGCGCCGCCAGCATGCCCGCGTCGGGCTCCGGCGGAGGGGTCGGCGCCTCGGTCGGCGCCGGGGTGATGCGTGTCGGGGCTCCCCGCGGCGTCGCGGTCGGCGTCGCCTCGGCCGGAGCCTCTGTCGGGGCCGCGGTCGCCGCAGCCGTCGGCGCCGGGGTCGCCGCCGGTGCGGGCGCCGGCGCCTCGTCGTCGTCGTCGTCACCGCAGCCGATCAGCGCCGCGGCAGCGAGGCCGGCGCCTCCGAGGAGGCCCCCCCGCAGGACGTTGCGGCGGCTGACCGACGTCGTCCACCAGCGGCCGTTCGTGTGCTCTTCGCTCATCTGTGAAGCCCCCTCCCGTGTGGCTCTGCCACCACGGCTATGACCCAGATCCGGGTATCGTCCCTTTACTGTACGTTTCCCGTAGCGCAGCAGATTACCTGCGGTAGACGGTCAACGTCTACCCTTTCGCGGCCCCGTATCACGTGCGTTGCGGTCCTCGATCCATCGCCCGTCCCACACCAGTTTCGGCTCACGGCGTGATCTCCACACGCTCCTCGACTCGCGACTCGTCGATCGCCATGCCGACGCCGGGCGTGTCCGGGACCAGCAGGTGGCCGTTCTCGCGGCGGATCGGGTCGGCGAGGAAGAACTCGTGGATCTGGTTCCACTTGATCAGATCCTCGGCCAGCGGGCAGACGTTCGGCGGTTGCGAGGCCTGTAGGTGGATGTTCGCCGAGACGGAGTGCCCGTGCGGAATCACGGGGATGTCGGCGACCGAGGCGAGCGTGCAGATCTTCTCCAGCTCGGAGAGGCCGCCGGCCCAGTAGGTGTCCGGCTGCAGCACGTCGCAGGCCTCCGCCTCGATCAGCAGCTGGATGCCCCAGCGCGTGTACTCGTGCTCGCCGGTCGAGATCGGGACGGGCGAGTTGCGGCGGATCCGGGCGTGGCTGGCGATCCGGTCCGGCAGGACGGGCTCCTCGATCCAGCGCGGGCGGTACTGCTCGAGGCGCTTCGCCATCGCGATCGCGTAGTCCGGGTTCCAGCTCATCCAGGCGTCGAGCATGATCTCGGTATCGTCGCCGGCGGCCTCGCGGATCGTGCGCACCAGCAGCTCGTTCTGCTCCATGCCCCAGCGCCCGTCGGCGGGGCCGCGCTTGAAGAACCACTTCTGCGCCGTGTAGCCCGCCTCGGCGAACTTGCGTGCGCGCTGCGCCACCAGCTCCGGCTCGACCGAGAAGCCGAGGGTGCTCGCGTAGGCGGGGACGGACTCGCGGGTGGGGCCGCCCATCAGCCGGTAGGCCGGCTGCCCCAGCGCGATGCCCTTGAGGTCCCAGAGCGCGCAGTCGATGGCGCTGATCGCCATCATCGTGTTGCCCTTGCGCCCGTGCACGGCGCTGCGGTGCATCAGATCCCAGATGCGCTGCGTGGCCAGCGGATCCTCATCGCGCAGCAGCCCGCCGAAGGTCTGGAGGATCGACTGCGCCATGCCGCTCCCGACCGGGCCGGCGCGCCCGACCGAGCCGTCGTCGGCCTCGATCTCGATGAAGGCGCCCTCGATCACGTACTGGCCCTCGGCCTTGCGGGGCAGCACGCGCGGGCCGCCCTGGCGGTACGGTTCGTAGATGTCGGTGGGGCGGACGAGGCGGTCTTCCCAGAACTCGCCGGGGTGCTCCATCGTGCCGGTCAGCTGGAAGGCGCGGACATCGACGATCTTCGAGGGCGTCACACGCAAACCTCTTCCGCGAGCTGGATGGTGGCGGCGGGGAAGACGGCGACGCTCGCCGCATCGCCGTGCTTGTCGCGCAGCCAGCGCTCGACCTCGCTCCACTCGTGGAGCAGCACGATGCGCTCGCGCGCGCCGGGCGGCAGCCCGTTGCGGTGCAGGCCGGGCATGAAGTAGACGAGGTCCGGCTCGCCCTCGAAGCTGCGCCCACCGCCCCCGCCGTAGAACGCCATGCCGCGCCCGTAGAGCGAGTGGAAGCCGGCGCCCTCGACGGTGGAGCCGGCGAGGATGATCGTGCCGCCGGGGCGCACGATCGGTTCGGCGGCGGTGAGGATCGGGTGGAAGCCGCGGCCGGTCTGCTGGTACTCGGCGTCCTTCGGGTACGAAGAGAGCACGCACACGTCGACGCCCGCCGGCAGCTTCGTCGCGTAGGTGCGCCTCGCGATCTCGACTCCCGCGCGGTGCGCCTCGACGAGGTCGCCGACGACGAGCCCGGCGATCCCGCGCTCGATGTTGGGGATCACGTTGACGATGCAGTCCACACCCGCCAGCCGCGCCGCCTCCTCGGCGTCGAGGCGCGACTCGCTGGCGGTCTCCACCAGCCCGGTCGTCGGGCCCTCCGGGCCGTGCCAGGCGGCGGCCGTGTCGATGTGCGCGACGCCGGGCAGCACGAGCTTGGCGCCGCCCGAGAAGCCGGTCTTGTTGTGCGGCACGATACTGCCGATCAGGATGCGCACCTCGGCGGCGAGGAACTCGCTGTTGAGGTGGATCGGCGTCCCCCGGCTGGTCTCGCCGACGAAGTCGCAGTTGGCCCACGAGAAGTGCGAGCGCAGCTCGTAGTTGCTCGCGATCTCCTCGCCGACCTTGAGGACGAAGTCCTCGCGCGTCATCTGGCGGTGATTCGCGACGCCCGCGAGGATCAGGATCGAGTTCGCCTCGATACCCGCCTCCAGCAGCTCCTCGATGACGCGCGGCGCGAGGCGCGCGGCGGGGGTGGGGCGCGTGAGGTCGTCGACGACGATGCAGGCGCTGCGCTTGCCGCGCGCCAGCTCGCGGATCGGCGCGCTGCCGATCGGGTTGTCGAAGGCGGCGGCGATGCCGTCCTCGCCGATGTCGTCGCCGCCGGCGGGGGGATGCACGTTCACGTCCCAGCCGGCGGGGAAGGTGAGCTCGAAGTCGCTGTCGCCGTAGAAGGAGCCCCAGCGGATCAGCGCGCTGTTGGCGTCCGCGGGCGCGGTGGTCGTCACTACTGGTTCTCCTCGCGGCGCTCGGCGGCGCGCGGGTCGGCGAAGTCACGAATCGCGTCGCCGAGCAGGTTCATCGCGAGCACGGTGACGACGATCGCGGTGCCCGGGAAGAAGAACATCCACCACAGCGGCCTGAAGACGTGCGAGGTCTCCGCGCCGAGCATGTTGCCCCAGGTCGGCGTCGGCGGGCGCACGCCCACGCCGAGGTAGGAGAGCGCGGCCTCGGCGAAGACGGCAAAGCCGAGGTTGATGCTGAAGATCACGAGGAAGAGGCTGAGCGTCTGCGGGGCGACATGGCGCACCGCGACACGCAGCGGGGTGCTGCCGATCACGCGCGCGGCCTCGACGTACGGTTCCTCCTTGATCGAGAGCACGCGCGAGCGCACGACACGGGCGGAGTCGGGGACCCGCGTCACCGCGATGGCGATGATGATGCTGTCCAGGCCCTTGCCGATCGCGACGCCGAGCAGCAGCGCGAGGATCAGCGCCGGGAGCGCGAGGAACACCTCGAGCACGCGCTGGCTGATCAGGTCGAAGCGGCCGCCCGCGTAGGCGCTGATGATGCCGATCGTGAAGCCGAAACCGTCACCGAGCGCCACCGCGATGAAGGCGATGATCAGCGTGGAGCGCGCGCCGTAGATGACGCGGGAGAAGACATCGCGGCCGATCCGGTCCGTGCCGAACCAGTGCTCGCCGGAGGGAGCGGCCCGGAGCGCCGAGAAGTCGGCCTCCAGCGGGTCGCTGGGAACGTAGAGGGGCGCAAGCGCAGCGCCGAGGACGATGACGACCAGCACGCAGAGCGCGCCCGCACCGAGGGAGTAGTGGACGAAGAACTTCTTGAGGTTGGCGAAGATGCCGTGCTGCTGTTCGGGCGGCACCTCGCTGAGGAGTCGCCCCGCGCTCGCTTCCGCCATGCCCGTTCCTCGCCCGTCTCGTTGCTGATCAGCGGCGGGAGTGTATCAACCTCCGGGCCAACGCGCGCTCCGGTGCGCCGCGCGCGCCGAGGGCGAGCCTCAGTCCTCGCCGAGCAGCGCGCGGCCCACGTTCCGCGCCGTCACCAGCGAGACGCGGCGGTTCGACTCCTCCGTGATGCCGGCGATGTGCGGCGTGAGCAGCAGGTTCGGCACGCCCTCGAAGCGCGCGCCGGCCGCAGCGTGGAGCGGCTCGTCCGCGAAGACGTCGAGCGCCGCGCCGCCGAGGCGTCCGGCGCGCAGCGCGGCGACCAGCGCCGCCTCGTCGACGATCCCGCCGCGCGAGGTGTTGACGAGCAACGCGTGCGAGGGCAGTAGCGCCAGCGCCTCGCCGTCGATCAGCCCGCGTGTCGAGTCCGTGAGCGGGACGTGGATGCTCACCGCGTCGCTCGACCGCAGCAGCTCCGGAAGCGCCTCGAAGCGTTCGGCCTGCTCCCAGACCGGGTCGTCGGACGGGATGTACGGGTCGTACGCGGCGATCTGCATGCCGAGGGCGCTCGCGCGCTCGGCGACGGTCCGCGCGACGGAGCCGAGGCCGATCAGGCCGAGCCGCGATCCCGCCAGCTCGTGGCCGCCGAGTTCCTGTCGCGGCCACTCGCCGGCCGCGACGCGCGCCGTTGCGCCGTAGACGGGGCGCCACAGCTGCAGCATGGCCGCCAGCACGTACTCGGCGACCGAGACCGCGTTCGCGCCCGTCGCGGGGAAGACCGCGATGCCGCGCTGCGCGCAGGCGTCGAGGTCGATGTTGTCGAGGCCCACGCCGAGCCGCCCGACAACCTCGAGGGTCGGCGCGGCGTCGAGCAGCTCGCGATCGACCTGCGTGACGTTGCGCACGATCAGCGCGCGTACCGCGGCGGCGGCGGCCAGCAAATCGCCGCGCGACTGGGCGAGGCCGGGCTCGTAGCGCACGGCGAAGTCGCCGCGCAGGGCCGCGACGGCTTCCTCGTCCATGAACTCGCTGATTAGGATGTCAGCGGCGGCGGCGCTCACGGCGCGGGGTGTCCTTTCCCGGGACTCGCTGCGCAGCAGCCTAGCGCACCGCCCGGACACGGTCGCCGCCTGGAGGTTGAGACGTTGACGAAGCTGCCCGCATCCACGCTCACGCACCTGGAGTGCTCGATCTGCGGCGCGCGCCACGAGTGCGACGAGTTGCAGACGATCTGTCGCGAGTGCGGGCGCGCGCTCTTCGCGCGCTACGACCTCGACGCCGCGAAGGCGACGCTGACGCGCGAGGGCGTGGGCGGGCGCGAGGCCTCGATGTGGCGCTACGCCGAGGTGATGCCGGGGAGTGAGCTGGCCGGCTCGGTCTCCCTCGGCGAGGGCATGACGCCGCTGCTGGCGGCGCCGCGGCTGGGCGCGGAGCTGGGTTGCGGCGACCTGCTGGTGAAGGACGAGGGCGGCAACCCGACCGGTTCGTTCAAGGCGCGCGGCATCGCCGCCGCGATGGCGATGGCGAAGCGCCTCGGCGTCACGGACGTCGGTATGCCGACCGCCGGCAACGCCGGCTCCGCCGCCGCCGCCTACTGCGCGCACAGCGGCATCATCGCCCACGTCGCGATGCCGGCCGACACGCCGGCCGCCATCATCCAGGAGGTGCTCAACCTCGGGGCCGACCTCCAGCTCATCGACGGGCTGATCAACGACGCGGGCCGGCTCATCGCCGAGGGCTGCCGCGAGCACGGCTGGTTCGAGATGTCGACGCTCAAGGAGCCCTACCGCGTCGAGGGCAAGAAGACGATGGGCTACGAGCTGTGGGAGCAGCTCGACGGCGTGTTGCCGGAGGTCGTGCTCTACCCCACCGGCGGCGGCACCGGGCTGATCGGGATGTGGAAGGCGTTCGGCGAGCTGGAGGCGATGGGGCTGATCGGCAGCGAGCGGCCTCGCATGTACGTGGTGCAGTCCGACGGCTGCGCGCCGATCGTGCGGGCCTGGAACGAGGGCGCCGCGCGCGCGGAGCCGTGGCAGGACGCGGCGACGGTCGCGCCCGGCATCCGCGTGCCTGCCCCCTTCGCCGACGACCTGATCCTGCAAACCCTGCGCGAGAGCGGCGGCACGGCGGTCGCGGTCCCCGACGAGGCGATCGTCCCGGCGATGCGCCGCTTCGGCCGCCTCGAGGGCATCGACGCCTGCCCCGAGGGCGCATCCACGCTGATCGGGCTCGAGCTGCTGCTGGCCGATGGATCGATCGAGCCCGACGAGCGGATTGTGCTGTTCAATACGGGTACGGGTCTCAAGCACCCGGAACTGCGTCCGGAGGTCTGATGCGTTACTTCGTTACCGGCGGCACCGGCTTCATCGGCGCCTACCTCGTCCGCGACCTACTGCAGGCCGGGCACGAGGTCACGATCTTCGAGCTGGCCCCGCAAGAGGAGTTCCTCGACGAGATCGCCGGCGACGCCGGCGAGGCGAGCATCGTGCGCGGCGACGTGACCGACATGCCCGCGCTGCTGCACGCGATGAAGGACGCGGGCGCCGAGCGCGTGGTGCACCTTGCCTCGCTGCTCACCGACTCGAGCGAGGAGAACCCGCTGCGCGCCGTGCGGGTCAACCTCGAGGGCACGCTCCACGCCTTCGAGGCCGCGCTCGCCGTCGGCGCGCGGAAGGTCGTGTGGGCCTCCTCGATCGCCGCCTTCGGGCGCGGTCCGGACGAGCTGGGCGGCACGGTGCGCAACGACGACTACCACGCGCCGGTCAACCTCTACGGGGCGAGCAAGGCCTTCCTCGAGCGCTGCACCGCGACCTACCGCCGCGATCGAGGGCTGGACGTGGTGGGGCTGCGCTTCACGATCGTCTACGGCTACGGCAAGTCCTTCACCGTGCAGCGAGGCAGCGCCGTCACGCACCTGGACGCGCTGATCGACAGGCCGGCGCTCGGCCAGCCCGGGCTCGTCACCAACGGCGATGACGTGCAGGACTTCTCCTACGTCGAGGACTGCGCGCGCGCGATCGTGCTCGCCGCCGACGCGCAGAACACGCCCTCGCTCGCGCTCACGGTGACGGGCGACGACGTGCGCGTGAGCGACGTGGCGGACGTGGTGCGCGAGCTGCTGCCGGACGCCCGGATCGAGGTGCGCAGCGACGCGCCGATGCGGATCCGCGCCGGCTACGACCGCGAGGGGACGGAGCGCGAGATCGGCTTCCGCCCGGCCTGGACGCTGCGCGAGGGCCTGGCGAGCACGATCGGCAAGCTCCGCGCCCGGCACGGCCTGCCGCCGATCTAGTTCCTCGGAGCGCTGCTACCCCGGCTCGCTGCCGAGGATCACGCTGCTCACCGGCTGCACCATCGGCCCGATGCACCGAACCTCCGGGGTGTGTGAGCAAGCGGGGAGTGGAGATGTTCAATGAGGATGGCTTGGCTGACGTGGATACTCCTCCTTGCATCCTTTAGCTGCACATCGGGCGGCGGTGAAGACTACAGTACCTTCGACCAGCACGGTTATGCCAATGGGCCTGGCAAGTACACTTTCTTGCTTGAGCCCTATGAAGACTCGATATATTCCTCACCCAACGTGGCGCGGACCTATGACCAGTTGCGCACCGAGGCCACGGTGCTTCGTATCAACTTCGAGGATGATCCTTCGCTGGCCGCCTTCCTGGATACGGTGAAGGTGGGAGATGTTGTTGAGTGGCGGCAGTCGGATTCATGCTGGGCGCGCTACGCGATAACCGCGCTCCTTCCTCCGACGGGCAGGTTCCAGGTACGCGACTTTGGAGTGAAGGCATACACCTGGGCTCCGCCCAACGACCCCTACGTACGGGATGGAACCCCCGACTGTAGCGGGTACGTGGTTTGGGAGGGGCCGCGGAGTACGCATCAGATCATCTGGCCGTCGCGTGATCTCTCGTTCCCCACCAGCCTTGCAAGACACGGAGTGTGGATGCTCTACCCCCTCACGCCGAAGTCCAGTGGAAGCGCTCCGACTCTGCCACCACGCCCTGTGTTCTGGCCCGACTTCGTACTGCCAGATCACATCGCAGAGGTCGCCAAGCTGCCTTGTCGTGACGACGACGCATACGGTGATGTAGACCCGGAGGACTACTCCTACAAGCTCCCTATCTTGTGGCGTGATGGCGAGGTGCCAGGATGCGACGGAGTCCACCCGTGGTGGCGGGACGCGGCCGTACCAGAAGGCTGGACGATCGACAGTGCTCTCTGGTACGACGACCCGATTCACCCTCTGTACGGCTACTTTGCTCGATACGTGAACGAGCATGGGGAAGTTGGCCTTCGGCTCTCAGTGACATACCACGGCCGCGTCGACGGGAAGCTCATGCTCCTGTCCGACCCCGCCGAAGTCCCATCGGGTTGGAGTCGTGCCGCCCGCATCGTTGACGGCCGTCATGCGATCGTGGGCTACTCCGGACGAGCGGCGGATGCGGAGGGCGCCTTCCTGCCCGTAGTCGAGCTCTTCGATGCCGAGACACGCATGTACTACTCCGTCGTCGCGGAAGACGACCGTCTCGACATCAATGACGTGATCGAGATCGCGCTCAGTCTGACGCAAGGTGAATCACCTTGATTCGACTGCTGATGCTGGCCGGCTAGGCTGACCGCGAAGCTGCTTGTCGCCACTCAGCATGGGACGCACTCTCCATCACCGAGCACGCTGGCGACTCGCCCACCGGCAAGCTCGTGACGCGCGGCATGCGTGAGGCGGCCTCGAGGGCCTCGATTCCCGTCGACCAGTATGGGGCGCTGCTACCCCGGCTCGCTGCCGAGGATCACGCTGCTCACCGGTTGCACCATCGGCCCCGAGGTCACCATCGAGACCTCGACGTTGGGAATCTGGCGGGTCGAGTGGCCGCGGATCTGGCGGACGGCTTCGATGTTCAGCTCCAGGCCGTGCATGTAGCACTCGGCGAGGTTGCCGCCGCTGGTGTTGAGCGGCAGCCGCCCGTCCGGCGCGGAGAAGTTCTCCAGCGTGAAGAACTCGTTCACCTCGTCCGGCCGGCAGAAGCCGTGCTCGACGATGCTGACCATCACGCAGCCGGTGAAGTTCTCGTAGCTCTGCAGTACGTCGACGTCCTCGGGGCCGACGCCGGCCTGCGCGTAGAGGCGCGGGGCGAGCGCCTTGAAGTTCGCCGTCCCGTAGTCGGGCGCGTTGTGCCAGCTGGCGGCCTGGCGGTGCCCGGAGCCCTGCGCCGCGCCGAGGATGTAGGCGGGCTTCTGCTGGAGGTCGCGCGCCCGCTCGGCGGGCACGAGGATCATCGCGGCGGCGCCGTCGTTCTCCTGGCAGCAGTCGAAGAGGTGGAACGGTTCGACGATCCAGCGTGAGGCGTCGTAGGTCGCCTCGTCGAGCGGCCTGCCGTTCATCACGGCGCGCGGGTTGTGCTGCGCGTGCTGGTAGCTGGCGAGCGAGACGGCGCGGAGCGCCTCCTGCTGCACGCCGTGCTCGTGCATGAAGCGCCGCACGCGCATCGCGTACTGCTGCGCGGGGGAGAGCACCCCGTAGGGCTGTGCGTAGCCGAGCGGCCCCTCGGCGCGGGGGCCGCCGCGAGCCTGGCCGAAGCGCCCGAACTGGCCCTGCGCCAGCGAGCGGTAGACGACCACTGCGTCCGCGTAGCCGGCGGCGATCGCCGCCGCGCCGTTCGCGACGGCGCCCGATCCGCCACCCCCGCCGCCGCCCCAGACGAGGTTGCTGAGCTTGTGCTCCGGCAGCCCGAGCGCGGTGGCGATGCGGTCCGGCATGCTGCGCTCGGTGGCGTACGAGGCGAAGCCGTCGAGCTCGGAGACCTCGATGCCGGCGTCCGCGGCGGCGGCGATGATCGCGTCCAGGCACATCTTGAACTCGGAGTCCTCGGCCTGGCTCTGCTTGTAGTAGGTGGTCTCGGCGACGCCTGCGACGGCGACCTTGCCGCGAATCGAGCGCTCGTTGTCTGCGGCCATGGCCGGTCTCCGTTCACGCTTCCGGGGGCGGACGCGGGTATGTATAGCACGCGCCATGCTGTGCGCCCCGATCGGGAGCCGCGCGCGGGCGCGCGGGATATGCTACGTAGTGCCGGACGGATGGAGGCGCTGACGACGATGAGTGAAGAACCGGAGACGCTGGTCACCGAGGAGATGATCCAGGCCAAGGGCGTGTGGGGCGACGAAACGACGTCGCACCCCGTGACCGAGTCCGACATACGCAAGTGGGCGATCGCGACCTACTGGCCGGACAAGCCGCCGCCCCTCTACTGGGACGAGGAGTACGCGCGCGGCACGAAGTGGGGCGGGATCATCGCGCCTCGCGACTTCAATCCCTTCGCCTGGCCGGTCGACCGGCCGCCCGGGCCGCCTTCGGCGGGCGCGCGGCCGGGGCAGACGCCCAAGAAGGGCGAGAACATCCTCAACGGCGGGCAGGCCGACACCTGGTTCGCGCCGATCCGGCCGGGCGACGTGATGACCTTGCGCACCCGCCTCTCGCACTGGGAGGAGCGCACCGGCCGGTTGGGCTTGACGCTCTTCACCTACACCGAGATCGAGTGGCACAACCAGGACGGCGAGCTGGTGCGCCGCCGTATCTCGACCGGCATCCGTTACTAGCCGGGGATCGGAGGAACCAAACCGTGGCCAACAACGTCTACTACGAAGACGTCGAGATCGGGCAGGAAATCCCCGCTTTCGAGCGCAAGACGGACTTCATGAACTGGAATCGCTACGCCGCCGTGAACGACGAGTTCGTCTTCGTCCACATGGACGACGACGTCGGCAAGGCCGCCGGGCAGGGCGCCGCCTTCGGGATGGGCAACCTGCGCTGGGCGTACGTGATCAACGCCCTCCAGGACTGGGCCGGCGACGAGGCCGAGATCCGGGGGCTGTCGATGCAGTTCCGGGCGATCAACCACAAGCACGACGTGCTGACCACGCGCTGCGTGGTCAGCGAGAAGACGGTCGAGGACGGCGAGCACGTCGTCACCTTCGACATCAACGTGATCAACCAGGACGGCGCGGCGACCGCGCCGGGCACGGCCGTCGTCGTGCTCCCCTCGCGCGAGGGGTAGCCGCGGCGGGACTCGCTGCGCTCGGCGGCGCCGTCATCGGAGGGCGCGAACCTGCGCCGGCGTGGCCGGCGAGCCTGGGGGGTGGCCGGGCGTGAGCCTTACCGGAGGGGGCGCGGCCTACCGCGACGGACAGGGACGAACGCGCTGCCGGCGCTGCGACAAGATCGTCTACGCAGGCGAGGAAGAAGCGCAGGCCGCCGCGGATGCTGCCCGCGCGGAGCGCGTCCTGCTGCGCGCCTACCGCGAGCCCGCCTGCGGCTACTGGCACCTCACCTCGCGGGCCGAGCTGCCGCTCCAGGCCCAGCAGGAGGAGCGTGCGCGGCAACGGGAGCGGACCGAGGGCGGCCGCAACTGGCAATGGATCCTCGTAGCGCTGGTCGCGGTCGTCGTCGTTGCCGTCGCCGTCTCGGCGTTCGTGTTCGACCGCCTCGGCGGCGATGACCCGGAGCCTTCGCCGCCCGTGACCGCGACCCCTGTCGCGGCGACGAGCGTTCCGACCTCAACCGCCACGCCCACGCCCACCGCGACCGCCGCTCCCGCGCGCACGGCGACCGCGACCCCCTCGCCCACCGCCACCCCGCCGCCGCCGCCCGTCCCCACGCCCGAGCCGGTCGCGGTGTGGACCATCGGCAACACCGGCGGCACCGGCGTGGCGCTACGCGACGACTGCGCCGACGAGGCGCGCTACTCGGCGCGCGGCGAGGGCTGGCCCGACAACACGCGGGTCGAGCTGATCGAGGAGGGCGCCGATCGCTGCGAGGGCTGGCTCCACGTCGAGACCGAGGACGAGGTGTCGTGGGTGCGGCGGGAGTACCTGATCCGGCGGGTGCTGTCGTCCACGTGGACCGTCGGCAACACCGGGGGCGTGGGCGTGGCGCGCCGCAGCGACTGCCTCGACTCGGCGCGCAGCTCCCAGCCGGGCGAGGGCTGGGTCGACGACACGAAGGTGCGCCTGCTCGAGGTCGGCGAGGATCGCTGTGTGGGCTGGCTGCGCGTGGAGTCCGGCGGCATCGAGTCCTGGGTGCGCGAGCGCTTCCTGATCGAGGTGGTCGAACCGGCCGCGCTGGAGGCGTGGACCATCGGCAACACCGGCGGCAGCGGCGTCGCGCTGCGCGATGACTGCCTCGACGACGCTCGCGTCTCGGAGCAGGGCGAGGGCTGGCGCGACGATACGCGGGTCGAGCTGGTGGAGACCGGCGTGGGCCGGTGCGCCGGCTGGCTGCGTGTGCAGTCCGAGGGCGTCACCTCGTGGGTGCGCGAGGAGTTCCTGATCCGGGAGCAGTAGGCCGCCTGGGCTGCGGAGCTAGTGTGTCCTATTCCCGAGTAGCTGCGACGTCGCGAGGCTGCATCCGCTGCAGCAGGCGCCACACCCCTTGGGCTCAGTCAAGCGGCCGCGGCAAGTCCCGCACGCTCCCCTCGCGCAGTTCGCGTGGCGCCTTCTGCTCGTGAGGCGGAGGGCGATCGACTCGCTGCATAAGGGCGACAGCGCGTTCTGCGATGCGGCGGGCGGCGTCTTTCATGCGGTGCTCGTATGCTGCACTGCCTTCGAGCTCGTGAACGAGTCCGGTGTGGACTACAGTCTCCCAGGCGCGCTCCCAACTGACGCATGCTTGAAGGAAGCGCTCTAGTTGCTCACTAACTGGCGGCTCCTGGCCCTTCTGGTATGGGCTCCGGATGTACTGGCGCCAGTCGCCCACCTTGGTGTGCTCGAAGGCCTGCGCCATCGTCGCGTTCGGATTCTCGAGGAGGAATGGCACGATCTGAGTCGAGAAATAACGACCATTGATCTTGTTCGCTACTACGAATCTCGCCGCTTCCTCCTGTCGATCCTGTGGTAATCGTCCGATCGACTGACCGAGCGTGAAGTTGATGACGCCGTCGCCCATCAGCTCTCGGACGCGCGGGGCAAGCTTGAGCACCCGAACTATTTGCGGCCACTCCTGACCACCACCGAAGCGCGATCGATACGATTCCCACTGGTCCGGCTTGTCAAGCAGGTCTAGCCTTCGCAGGGCGACTTCCACCGCCGCCACTTTGCTCTCGGGATCGAGTGTCCGTGTTTGGAGGACACGGCTGAGTTTCTTGTAAAGCAATTCCTCGTTTGTGGGTCGGGGCTCGACCTTCGCGCGGAGCTCCTTGATGCCGACCTCGCGCGCGGCCCGCCACCGTCGCTCACCGTCGTGCAGATCGAACTTGCCGCTCCACCCGCCGTCGTCTTCGAGGACAGGGAAGACAAGTATCTCGTCCATCTGGCCGACTTCTTGCATGTTTCGGCCGAGATCGGCGATATCGTCCTGATCGAACACGTCGCGGAGGTTCTCTGGATCAGGAACGATCCGATCGACCTGAACGTCGATGACTTTTCCAAAGAGCTGCTCAAGCTCGAAGTGCTCGGTCATCCAGCGATCTGCTCGAGCCTGTGCCTGGCATCAGCGAGTGCGCGATCCTGCGCGTCTGCCGGAAGCCCTGTCCTGAGGTTAACCAACCTGATCAATCTCTCTCCGACTCGGCTCTCCACCTTGCGGACTTCGGCTTGAAGCCGACGCAGCTTCTTCGCGTCTCGTTCGAAATCAAAGTGCACGTTGGAGAAGGGGTTCCCCTGAGCGATCTGCTCCAGCACCGGCCCCACCTCTGCGAAGGGGAGACCGAACCGGTTTGTCAGAAGTTCACCGAGGGTGCCCCCCTCAACCATCGAGGCCTCGATGGCGAGCGCCGATCGATCGTCTCCTCGTGCGATTGCCTGACCCCACTGGTTCAGATCGTCAGCAGCCGCCAGCCCGCGGACATTCCGCTCACGAGTCGCCAAGTCTCTCTCGCGTCGGTGCCGTGCCGCAGCAAAGTCGGCATCCGCGACGAGCACAGCCTGATTCACGCGCGACTCGGGATTCGTCCAGACATACCAGACCGCTCGATAGAGAAAGGTACTGCCGAAGGGCTGCGCGTGAATCGTGAAGTAGCCGGGGGTCCGTTCGTGGTACTTAGTCTGCCCGAGGTCCTGGGCCCGCCGGAACCGTCGCTCGTATCGTTCCCTTTGCCCAACCGGGCCGCTCGCATCCGGGTCATAGCCGAGCGCCTGCGTGAGGATGTCGTCGAGGGGTGCGCCGTATGGCAGCTCGGCCAAGAAGAGGCCAGCACTCAGGTTGTCACGCCACGCGTCCACGCTCACCATTGCCATACCCCACGGCTGAGTATAGCCCCATCGGCGGGGCGGAGCGGCGAGCGTTCGCAGTGGCGAGACCGAGCGTGACGAGGCACCGACGACGCGAGCCCCTCAGCCGTGTCTCACACCTCTGTGGGCGGTACAGCTAGTCCGCGGGCGCGGGACTCCGCTCGCTGGCCGGCAGCTCGTCGACCGGGATCTCCTCGATGTCGTCGAGGGCCGCCTCGATCGGGTCGCCGTCGCCCTGGCTGGTCCCGTGGGCGTCGAGGCCGAACGCCTCGCTGTAGCGGTAGTAGAGCTCCAGGGAGTCGCCGTACTTGCGGTGCCCGGCCGTGTGCTTGGCGCAGGCGAGGAGCAGGCGGTCGCGGTCGGGCGAGCTGGTGCGCGCGTAGTCCTCGAGGAACGCGAAGCCGAGCTCCTGGTTGTGCGGGTCGTTGCCGTGCTTCGCGGCGCTCATTGCCAGCGAGTCGAGCAGCGGGCGGCGCTCGTAGCCGCCGTCGAGGTAGGCCTGCACCCAGCTGGCGGCCTCGTCCGGCTCGAGCCGGTCCGTGGCCGCCTCAAGCTCGCGCAGCACCTGGTTGCGGGAGAGCCGGTCGGAGCCGGCGGGGGCGCGCAGCAGCGGGCGGCCGTTGCCCGGCGTGTTGCGCAGCTTCATCGCGGCCTGGTTGACGAAGGAGCCGGCCACGTAGAGCAGCTTGGTGCGGTGGCGGTGCCTGAAGCGCCCGTAGAACCAGGCGAGCGTGTTCGTGTACTCGTAGCAGTGCTGCGGCATCCCGAAGTTCTCGGGCTCGCCGGCCTCGAGGACGACCTGCGCGGCGGCGATCTGGATCGTGTCCAGGATCTTCTTCGGGGAGCGGCCGGACTGGAGCAGGCCGGTGATCATGTGGATGTACGCCGGGTCCGGCTCGCGCAGCACCGCGTGCTTCAGCCCCTCGCGCTCCGCGATCGAGAGGTCGGCTTCCTGCGCGAACAGCTCGGAGTCGCGGGTGGACTCGGGCGTGGCGGCCAGCGTGGAGATCGGCGGGTCGTCGTCCAGCTCGGTCATCAGCACGCGGCAGGCCATCTCGTAGTTCGCGTAGTAGTGCGGACCGACGGCGAGGTCGGGTGCGCCGGCGTAGATGATCGGGTCCGCGCGATCCCAGCCGACGGCGTCGGCGAGCTCGACGGTGGCGCGGGCGCGGAAGGACTTGTGGCCCGTCGTGTAGCTGGTCACGTAGAGCATGCGGTCCTGGATGTCGATCAGCCCCGCGAACACCATCTGCGCGGCCACGCGCTCGCGGTTGGCCGGGTCGCGCAGCATCCCCTTGAGCAGGCTGAAGGCCGGTCCGGCCTGGTTGCGCATGACCAGCGTCAGCCACTCGTTGAGCTGTGCGTCGAGGTTGCCGAGCTCCTCGGGGTGCTCCAGCGCGGGCACGTCCAGGTTGTAGATCTCGGGGGCCGGCGGTACGGGATAGCGAACCGGGTCGTAACGCCTGCGGCCGTAGTGCCCGGGCGCCTTGCCGAGCAGCTGGTTCCAGGCATCGAGGCCGGTGGGCACGTACCACATCGTCTGCGCGATCGGCAGGAAGCGATGCTGCTTCGAGAGCACCTCCGGCATACGCAGGGCGAGGCGGCCGCTGAGCAGGCAGTGGTCGTTGTTGACGAAGCGCACGAAGCCGTCGTCGAGGCGCTGGTGGAAGGGCGCCTGGGTGTAGGGGCCGTGGATGCGCACCGTCTCCAGCAGCAGCTCGTCCAGCGGCCGCCCGGCGCGGATCAGATCGTAGAGGACATCGGACGCCTTCTCCTGGTCGCGGGAGATCATGCCCTCCTCGAGGGCGGCGTACATCGCCTCGGTCCGGGCGTCCTTGCGGTCGGACGCGGCGGTCGTCATGCGCAGCTCCTTGAGGGGGAGTATACGCGCAGAGCACCAGTTGTCTGCCACCGCGTGCTCCCGAGGCAGCTCCGGCGGCCTACTGGTGCTCCAACGCCTCCGGCTCGGCGACCGCGATGCAACCTGCGTCCTCGATGCCGCGGCGCAGGCCGCTCGGGAGCTGGTCCGAGGCCGCCTCGAACTGCCCGGTAGCCGCGATCAGCGCGTCGATGAACTGGAACACGTTGACGGTTGCGTCGGGATCGAACGTCTCGACCACCGCCTTGAGGTCGGCGATCGCGGTGATGCTCGCCTCGTGGTAGCCAAGCAGCTCCTGGGGCGGCTCGATTCCCTGCGCCTCCTCGAGCAAGCGGTCGAGCTGCGAGGTTGCCTCGCGCCAGCTGTTGCCGTCGGCGAACGGCTGGTACTCCGCGGCGCTCTCGCGGCACCACTCCTCGTACTCCTCGACGCTCAGCGAGCCGCCGCAGGCGGCAGCGGCGAGCGCGACGAGGAGCAGCAGCGGTGCGAAGCGGACCATGGGCTGGCCTCCGTGTGCCGCTGAGTCTGCCACCGCCGCTCACGCAGGGGAAGCGGCACACTCGCGTGCCTCAGCCGGTGCGTAGCTCGGGGTGAGGGTCAGGGCCCGCGGGCGAGGGCGCCCTCGGCGCCGCTGCGATGGTCGGCGACGCGCTCGGCGAGGTTGGGGAACGCGGGGTCGATCTCGTAGCGGTAGTCGTCCCAGTAGCCGTCGCGGTCCGGGTCGAAGTGCCGCGGCGGCGTGGGGCTTTCGAGGGCGATCTGCTTCATGCGCCGCTCGATCTCAGCCCGCCGCGGGACGGCCTCGTGTGGCGGGACGGACGGGAGCACGACGACGCTGATCGACTGCCCGAAGCGCAGCGTGGCGCTGAACGGGTGCTCCCACACGCGGTGGCCTCCCGTGACCACGACCGGCAGCAGCGGCCGGCCGAGGCGGCCCGCGAGCTGGAAGGCGCCCGGCTGAAACGCCAGCTCGATGCCGAGGATCGAGCCCTGCGGGAAGAGCAGCAGGCTGTCGCCGGCCTCGATCGCCTCGAGGGCGCCGCGCCGCAGCGCGCGGGCGCCAGCGATGGGGCGCTCGGGGCGGATCAGCAGGTGCCGCCCTCGCGCCAGCCGTCCGCCGAGCAGCGGGAACGTCGCGAGCTCGTCGCGCGCGACTGCGGTGAGCGAGAGCGGGAGCCGAAGCAGGGCGAACCCGTCGGCGAAGCCCTCGTGCAGCGAGGCGACGACGTAGCGCTCGCCCGGGTTGATGTGCTCGAGGCCACTGACCTCGATACGCAGCCCAATCAGGCGGGCGGCGAGGCGGGCGGCCCAGCGCTCGGCGGCTCGGCAGGCCGCCCGGCTGCGAGGCAGCGTGGCGAGCCACAGGACGAGCCTCGCCGGGCCGAGCAGGACGAGCGCGGCCACCCAGGCCCGGAGCCACTCGCGGGTGGAGCCGACGGCCAGGTAGCCGCCGAGCAGGGTGCGTGGCGCCTCGGCGGTTGCGTCCGCGGGAAGGTTCGTGCGATCAGGCCCCATCGGCGGCGGCGGGAGCGCGGGCCGCGCTCGCGAGGGCGTCGCGCAGCTCGGCCTCGTCGGGCACGACGCCCTGCGTGCTGATCTTGCCGTTGATCGTCACCACGGGCGGGTGCCAGCCGCCGCGGCGCAGCGCGTCGAAGAGGTAGTTGAACCACGGCTTGATGCGCACCTCGACGTCGGGCAGGTCCTCGGCCACGCGCTGGACGAGGCGGACCGTGAGGTCGCACTCCTCGCAGACGGCGTGCGGGACGTTGAAGAACAGCTGGCGCCCGGTCATCGGGTAGACGGTGACCACGGTCGTGGCCGGCGCGGCTTCGGATGCGTCGCTCATGGATCGAGGGTAGCGGAGCCCGCGGCTGCCGCGCAGCCGCGATTGCATGTAGAACGAGGGGCGTGGAACGAGCAGCGAGCGGCGAGGGCAGGCGCTACGCCGGATCGGCTGAGCTGACGGAGCGCGCCAGCCGCCTGATCTCGGGCGGAACCAGCCGCGTCGGCGCTCGCGCGCCGGCGGCGGAGGGCGGGTGGGCGCACCCCCTCTTCGCCGCGAGCGGCAGCGGGGCGCGCCTGACCGACGTCGACGGCAACGAGGTGCTCGATTTCAACAACCACTCGACCGCCCTCGTACACGGACACGCGCACCCGCGCATCGTCGAGGCGATCACGAAGCAAGCTGCGCGCGGTACGGGTTCGAACTTCTCCAACGAGCACGAGCAGCGCCTGGCCGAGCTGATCTGCGATCGCGTGGCGGCCTTCGACCGCATCCGCTTCTGCGTGACCGGCACCGAGGCGGTGCTGATGGCCGTGCGCGCCGCACGCGCGCTGACCGGCCGCGCGAAGATCGCCAAGTTCGAGGGCGCGTACCACGGCCGTTCCGACTTTGTCGACATCTCGGTTGAGCCGGAGCCCGAGGACTGGGGCGAGGGCGACCCCAGCCCCGTCGCCCAGCCGGGCACGCCGCGCAGCGTGACCGATGCGGTGGTCGTGCTTCCCTACAACGAGACGGAGCGCGCACGGGCGATCCTCGAGCGCCGCGCCGGTGAGCTGGCCTGCGTGGTGATCGACCCGTTCGCCCCGCGCACGGGCCCGACCGTCCCGTCGCCCGGGTTCCTGGCCATGCTGCGCGAGTACACGCGCGGCGACGGCAGCCTGCTCGTCTTCGACGAGGTGATCGCCTTCCGGCTGAGCCACGGCGGGGCGCAGGGCCTCTACGGCGTGACGCCGGACCTCACCTGCCTCAGCAAGATCATCGGCGGCGGCCTCCCGATCGGCGCCGTCGCCGGCCCCGCCGACTTCATGGACGTATTCGATACCGCGACCGGGCCGACGCTCACGTTCGGAGGGACCTACGCGGCGAACCCGCTGTCGACCGCCGCGGGGGCGGCGGCGCTCGAGCTGCTCACGGCGGACGAAGTCGAGCGAATCAACGCGCTCGGCGTCCGGGCTCGCGAGCTGGTGCGCGAGGCCTTCGCCGTCACCGGTTACCCCGGACAGGTGCTCGGTGTCGGCTCGCTGTTCCGGCCGCACCTGAGCACGCGGCCGATCCGGGGCTACCGCAGCGCCCGCTGGAGCCCCGAGGAGCGAGCGCGCGTGCGACGCCTCCAGGGGCACATGCTCAACCGCGGCGTCTCGATCTGGGAGCACCAGGCGCTCTGCTCGATCTCGACGCCGATGGGCGACCTGGAGCTGGAACGGCTCGCCGAGGCGCTCGTGGCCTCCCTGCGCGCGATGATTGCGGAGGGTGACGTCCCCGCCGAGGCCGGCTAGTCGCGCCGCTCGTCCAGCACGATCGCCGCCTTGATCTCGCGCCACTCGCGCATCCGCTCCAGGGCGACGTTGATCTCCTCCAGCCGGTAGCGGTTCGAGATCAGGTCCATCCAGGGGAAGCGCTCCCGGTTGTGCGCGAGGAAGTCGAGCGCGCGTGCGTAGTGTTCGACGCCGGCCGAGATCGAGCCGATGACCTTGAGGTGCTTGCCCGTGATGTCCGCTGGGCGCACCTCCACCGCCTCGTTGTGGCGCTGCCCAAGCACGAGGTAGCGGCCACCGCGCCCGATCAGGTCGATGCCCTGCGGGAACGCGCTGCGGGCACCCGAGACCTCGATCACCACCTCGGGGCCCCGCCCCTCGGTCCAATCGAGGATCCGGGCGCGCCGCTCGGCGGGATCGGGCAGCTCGCCGATGTCGAGCGTGTGCGTGGCGCCCCAGTGTCGCGCGACCGCGAGGCGCTCCGCGGGGCCGCCGATCACGATCACGGCCGGCGCGCCCGAGCGGACCGCGAGCGCCGTCGCGAAGAGCCCGAGCGGCCCGGAGCCCTGGATCGCCACGCGGTCCGTGTCCCGGATCCGGCCCAGGCGATCAAAGCCGTGGACCACGGTGCGCAGCGCGCACGAGGCGGCCGAGGCGAGCTCGTCGGGCACGATGTCCGGCACGCGCACGCGTCCGGCCGTCGGGAAGACGTAGCCGTACTCGGCGAATCCTCCGGTGAGGTGGGGGAACTCGGTGCTCAGAGTCTGCGTGTAGCCGCGCCGGTGCTCGCACAGCGTCGGCTCGTGCGCGACGACGCACTGGTGGCACTGCCCGCAGAAGCCGTGCGTGTAGACGATGCGATCGCCGACGGCGAGCGGCCGGCCGATCGAGTCGTGGGTGACGCCCTCGCCCAGCCGGACCACGCGGCCGACCATCTCGTGCCCGAGGACGCGCGGGTAGCGGTCGTGCGAGGCCTGCGTGTCGCCGTGCTGGACGTGGCCGTCCGTGGCGCAGATCGTCGCGACGAGGTGGCGGACGAGGATCGCGTTCGGCTCGAGCCGCGCCGGGACCGTCACGTCGCCGATCTCGAGCGGCTGGCCGCGCCCCACCAGCAGCGCGGCCCGACAGGTCTCGGGAATCTCGATCACTCGCCTGGCCGATCGTCTCGGAGGAGCGTGCGGAGACCGGGCCACCACGAAGGTGGAGCGGGAGATGGGATTCGAACCCACGACCCTCTGCTTGGGAAGCAGATGCTCTACCCCTGAGCTACTCCCGCATCGCTGCTCCGGCAGGGGCACCATTAAGCGCCGCGCGCCCTCGCTCGTCAACGCGCGGCGCTCCCGAGGCTCCCGCTGCCGCAGCCATCGGCTACCATCGCGCACGGCGCGCCTTCCGAGGGGCGGCACGGCGAGCGGAGGTGAGCGATGAAGTTCGGCGCGTACCTGATCAACCCGCCGAACCTGCCCTACGCCGCCGGCGGCCGCTCGGCCTCGGACTTCGGCGACGAGGCCGCGAGCGTCACCTCGCCCGGCTACCTGCGCGAGTGCGCCCGCCATGCCGAGGAGCTGGGCTTCGACTCGATCTGGTTCCCGGACCACGTCGTGATTCCCGCCTCCTACAGCTCGCGCTACCCGTACCAGGAGTACGAGGGCGGCGAGTACCGCCGCTACCCCTACGACGAGGCCGCCTTCCCGGAGCCGATGACCGCCCTCGCCTACGTCGCCGGCGCGACCGACCGCATCAAGCTGCGCACCGGCGTGCTGATCCTGCCGGAGCGCAACCCGGTGCTCTTTGCCAAGGAGCTGGGCACGCTCGACTCGCTCTCCGGCGGCCGCGTCGAGCTGGGGATCGGCATCGGCTGGCTGCGCGAGGAGTTCGAGGCGCTCGGCATCTCCTGGCCGAACCGCGGGCGGCGCTGCGACGAGTACATCGAGGCGATGCAGGAGATCTGGAACAACGAGGTCGCCAGCTACCACGGCGAGTTCGTCTCGTTCTCGGAGATCCGCTGCGACCCCAAGCCGGTCCAGCCGGGCGGCGTCCCGCTGATCGTCGGGGGCCACACGAAGGCGGCGGCCGTCCGCGCCGGGCGCTACGGCGCCGGCTACCTGCCGCTCGGCTACCACCAGGCCAGCGACGGCTTCGAGTTCATGGACGCGATGCGCGAGGCCGCCGAGCAGGCCGGCCGCGACCCCGACGCGATCGAGCTCTCCGCCGGCGGCGCGCCCGACCCGGACTACCTCGAGCAGCTCGCCGAGGCGGGCATCGACCACGTCTTCATCCAGGCCTGGCAGCCGACGATCGAGGCGGCGAAGGAGGGCCTGCAGCAGATCGCCGAGGACATCATCCCGAAGTTCCGCTAGCGGGGGAGCCAGCCAACGTGTCGGCTGTGAGGGGGTGCGCGTGACGGACGGCGAGACCGCGGACGAGCACCAGCGCTGGATCGAGTGGCGCGAGCAGACACCCGCGCTGCGCGAGTACGCCTACATGAACTCCGGCTTCGCCGGACCTGAACGGATCGCCGTCCACGCCGCGATGCGGCGCCGCCTCGACCTTGAGCTGCTACACGGCTCGACATCGCGCCGCGCGCTCGACGACCGCTACGAGCTGGCCGAACGCTACCGCACGGTCATGGGGCAGCTGGTCGGCGGCGTCTCGCCGGACGAGATCGCGATCACCGGCAACACCTCCGAGGGCATCAACATCGTCGTCAACGGCCTCGGCCTCGAGTCCGGGCAGTGCGTCGTGACGACCGGCGTCGAACACGGCTCCGGCATCGTGCCCGCCTACTACCAGCGGGCGCGTGGCTGCGAACTGGCGATCGTGCCCATCGACGCGCAGGACTCGCCCGGGCAGCAGCTGGAGTCGTTCGTCGCGGCCCTCGACGGCGCGGAGTGTCCGATCACGCTGGTCATCCTCTCGGAGATCTCGTACTCGACGGGGCAGCTGCTGCCGCTCAACGCGATCGTCGAGGAGACGCACCGCCGCGGCGGCCTCGTGCTCGTCGACGGCGCGCAGACCGCGGGGCACATCCCGATCGACGTGCGGGAGAGCGGCGTCGACTTCTACGCGATCCCCTCGCACAAGTGGCTGTGCGGGCCCGACGGCATGGGCGCGCTCTACGTGCGCGAGGATCTGATCCCGCTGGTCGCGCCCACGAAGGTATCGGGCCGCGCCGCCGCGGAGTACGACCTCGAGGGCGGCTTCGAGCCGGAGCGCGAGAAGATCACGAAGTACGAACTGACGACGACGGCGACGGCGCTGATCGCCGGCACGATCGAGGCGGCCGAGTGGTACCTCGACTCCGGCCCGGTGGCGGTCTTCGAGCGAACGCGCGCGCTCAACCGCTACGCCGAGCAGCGCTTCGGGCGCATCGAGGGCGTGACGGTCGTCAGCCCGCGCCACGACGCGACGCGCACGGGGCTGTTCTGCTTCACGGTCGATGGCCTCGAGGCGGCCGACGTGAACGCCTTCCTGCAGCAGGAGGCAAAGGTCGTCTGCCGCTCGGTCGCGCAGTTCAACAGCGTCCGGCTCTCGCTGCACGCCTTCAACAGCGAGGTGGACATCGACCGCGCCGCCGAGACGGTGGAGCGCGCCGTCATCGAGGGCATCCCCGACGACGTCGAGCCCGCGATCCCGCCGCAGCTCCTCGCGGGCGCCGGGGCGTAGCGAGAGCGGTCGAGGCTAGGGCCACCTGCGTCCGGGCGCGGGCGGCGTACGACTCGGGGGGCGCCGGCTATTCGATCGTCGGCAGGTCGGCGGGGTTGGCGGGGAGGCGGATCTCGATGCCGGTGACGTCGGCGCCGTCGACCTCGATCGCTGTTGCGAGTGCATCGTCGGCGGTGAACCCGCTCTCACCGCCATACCACCCGATGTGACGCGGGCCTGTGGCCCCTGCCAGGGCGTGCAGCATGATCCTGTACGTCCCACTGAAGAGGTAGAGACCGAAGCTACCTGCTTGATTCGGCTCGGCGATCCAAACCGAGTGCCCCCGCAATGTGAGGCCGATGCCGTCGAACCCCTCGCCGTCTGGCCCGAGCACGACGCCCTCTACCCTCCCGGCGTCGAGCTCGGAGAGTGACTCCTCGAGGTGCTCCTGGAACGCCTCGTAGAACTGGTCGGGCGCAATCTCGAAGGCCGAGGTGAACGCGTCCCCCCAGGTCCTGCTCGCGCTAAGCAGTTCCCAGTAGCGAATGTGCGAATAGGCTCCGGCGTGCCGGGCGAGCCATTCGCTCGCGAATGCGCCCGCAGGATAGCCGCACGCCACTTCGATGGCGGTTATCTCGAAGCTCTCGAAGTCGCGCAGCTCGCCCTCGCAATTCGAGCTGTAGATGATGGCCCTCTGGCGGTAGCCCTCCCAGCGTCCGCTGTAGAGCCACTGTTGGTATACGGCGCCCCCCTCGACGAGCCAGCGCGGGGTCGCGAGCCGGGAAGCGTCGGACAGCACTTGCTGCAGAATATGAAAGTACTCGTGGGCCAGAACTCCGGCGTCGGCCCATGCGACACCGTAGCTACCAGCGACGAGCAGCGCCCATGTACCCCGAATGTTCCAGATCGTACCCCTGACGTTGTGTAGGGCGGGGTTTCTTATTCCCAGATCTTGAAGCGCGCCCCGAATAGCCTCGATGTCAGCGCCGATGTATACGGCGAAGTCGAACTCCACACCGTACCGATCGGAGTAGGACGCCACCACTTCCTCCATCGACGCGCGGTAGGCGGCCTGCGTGGTGGGATCCACGTCGCCCACAAACACGATCTCCGGATACAGCGGGACTGAGGCTGGCGTCGGTGTTGATGCTGGCGTCAGCGTCGCGGTCGCAGTGGGAGTGGGCGAAGGCGTGGCTGTGGGCGCAGGCGTGGGAGTCCGCGTCGGAGTAGGTGAGGGCGTCGGGGTCGACGTGGGCGACGGGGTTGGTGGGGGCGTGGCGGTTGGAGTCGCCGTCGCGGTCGGCGTCGGCGGGGTTGGGGTGCGAGCTGGAGTGGGCGTCGAGGTCGGCGTCGCAGTCGGCGAGGGCGTGGCGGTCGAGGCAGGCGTGGGCGTCGCCGCCGGTGCGGGCGTTGGTGTCGCCGGCGCCGTCGCCACGGGCGTGGCGACGCTCGTCGCGGCTGCCGGCTCCGCGTCCTCCTCGCCGCCCGTGCAGCCCGCGAGGGCCATGGCGAGGACAGCAAGCGCAGCGATCGAGCGAATCACGAGGGTCATCACGCCCGAGCCTACACGGCCGTCGGCCGCGCGGACGCTCGTGCCTACGGCTGCACGCCGCGGCGGCGCTTCGGGCCGCCGCCCAGCTCGTGCGGGAGCACGCGGTAGGCGTGCTCCACGAAGCGCTCGAGGTGCGAGCGCGTCTCGCGCGGGTCGATGATCTCCTCGACGCCGAAGGCCTCGGCGGTGCGGAAGATGTTGCTCATCCGCGCGAACTCGTCCTCCAGCTCGCGGCGGCGGGCGTCCGGGTCAGGGGAGGCCTCGATCTCGCGGCGGTAGGCGGCCTCGACGCCGCCCTCGATCGGCAGGCTGCCCCACTCGCCGCTCGGCCAGGCGATGCGATAGCGCAGCCGCGAGTCGCCGGGGACCATGCCGCCCATGCCGTAGCACTTGCGCACGATGATCGTGATCGCCGGGACGGTCGCCTGCATGCCCGCCCAGGCGGCGCGGATGCCCCGGCGCAGCGTGGCCGCGCGCTCGGCCTCGGGGCCGATCGCGAAGCCGGGCGCGTCGACGAAGAACACGAGGGGGATGTGGAAGTAGTCGCACATGTCGACGAAGTGCGCCTGCTTCTCCGCCCCGTCGCCGTCGAGGGCGCCCCCGTAGGCGAGCGGGTTGTTGGCGACGACGCCCACGGGATGGCCGTTGATGCGCGCGAAGGCGGTGATCAGGCTCAGCCCGTAGTGCGGCTTGATCTCGAAGATCGAGCCCTCGTCGAGCGTCGATTGCAGGATCTTGTGCATCGAGTAGGGGCGGCGGCGGTCGCGCGGGACGATGTCGGCCAGCGGCTCGGGGTCGGGGAGGCCGCCGTTGAACTCGGCCACGGGGGGCAGCTCGTAGACGTTCGAGGGCATGTAGGAGAGGAAGGCGCGGATCTGGCGGAAGGCGTCCTCCTCGTCGGCCGCCTCGTTGTCGATGCAGCCGGACTCGCGGACGTGGATCTGCGGCCCGCCAAGCTCGCGCGGCGTCAGCTCCTGGCCCATGGCGCGGCGGACGAGAGGAGGCCCCGCGGCGAAGACGGCGGAGGTCTCCTTCGTCATCACGCTCCAGTGCACGAGCTGCGAGCGGCCGGCCGGACCGCCCGCCGCGTAACCGAGGATCGCCCCGACGACGGGCACATGGAGCATCGCCTCGACGGCTTCCTGGAACTGGTAGTTGCCGATGACGAGCTGCGGGGCGCCCTCGGTGGCCATGGTCGTGACGCTGCCGCCGCCGCCCTCGATCAGCAGGACGAGCGGGACGAGGTACTCGCGCGCGACGTCCTCGGGGAAGCCGCCGGTGTCGCCGCCCTTGTCACGCTGCTTGAACTGCTTGGCGGAGCCGCCGCGGATCGTGAAGTCCTCGCCGCCGATGGCGACGTGCCGCCCGTCGATCTTGCCGAGGCCCATCACGTACGGCGCGGGGGTGAACCCGGTGAGGCTCCCGTCCTCGTACTCGCCCGCGCCGGCGAGCACGCCGACCTCATGGAACGAGCCCTTGTCGAGTAGCCGGTCGAGGCGCTCGCGGATCGTGTACTGGCCGCGTGAGTGCTGCCGGGCGATGCGGTCCGGCTCGCCGCCCGCATGCGCCAGCTCGGTGCGCCGCCTGATCTCGTCGAGCCTGTCCTGCCAGACCATGCGCCGCTCCTCGCCCTCGAGGCCCCTACGGCCGCACGCCGGGGCGCGACTTCGGGCCGTCGGCCAGCTCGTGCGGGAGCACGCGGTAGGCGTGCTCGACGAAGCGCTCGAGGTGCGTGCGCGTCTCCAGGGGGTCGATGATCTCCTCGACGCCGAAGGCCTCGGCGGTGCGGAAGATGTTGCTCATCTCCGCGAACTCGTCCTCCAGCTCGCGGCGGCGCGCGTCCGGGTCTGGCGAGGCCTCGATCTCACGGCGGTAGGCGGCCTCGACGCCGCCCTCGATGGGCAGGATGCCCCAGTCCGCGCTCGGCCAGGCGACCTTGTAGCGCAGCCGCGAGTCGCCGGGGATCATGCCGGCCATGCCGTAGCACTTGCGCACGACGATCGACAGCGCGGGCACGGTCGCCTGCATCCCCGCCCAGGCGGCGCGGATGCCGCGCTTGAGGGTCGCCGCGCGCTCCGCCTCGGGGCCGACGGCGAAGCCGGGCACGTCGACGAAGAAGACGAGCGGGATATGGAAGTAGTCGCACATGTCGATGAAGTGCGCCTGCTTCTCCGCCCCGTCGCCGTCGAGGGCGCCCCCGTAGGCCAGCGGGTTGTTGGCGATCACGCCGACCGGGTGCCCGTTCACGCGCGCGAGCGCCGTGATCAGGCTCAGCCCGTAGTGCGGCTTGATCTCGAAGATCGAGCCGCGGTCCAGCGTCGCCTGCAGGATCTTGTGCATCTGGTAGGGGCGCCGCCGGTCGCGCGGCACGATGTCGGCGATCGGCCCGGGGTCGGGCGGCGCGTCGTTGAACTCGGCGACGGGTGGCAGCTCGAAGACGTTGGAGGGCATGTAGGAGAGGAACGCCTTGATCTGGCGGAAGGCGTCCTCCTCGTCGGCCGCCTCGTTGTCGATGCAGCCGGACTCGCGGACGTGGATCTGCGGGCCACCGAGCTCGCGAGGTGTCAGCTCCTGGCCCATCGCCCGCCGCACGACCGGCGGCCCGGCGGCGAAGACGGCGGACGTCTCCTTCGTCATCACGCTCCAGTGCACGAGCTGGGAGCGGCCGGCCGGGCCGCCGGCGGCGAAGCCGAGCACCGCGCCGACGACCGGGACGTACATCATCGCCTCGACGGCGGGCATGAACTGGTGGTTGCCGGCGAAGAGCGGCGGCGCGCCCTCCGAGGCGATGCGCTGGACGTTGCCGCCGCCGCCCTCGATCAGCAGGACGAGCGGGATCAGGTACTCGCGGGCGAGCTCCTCGGGGAAGCCGCCGACGTCGCCGCCCTTGACGCGCTGGTGGAAGTGCTTGGCGGAGCCGCCGCGGATCGTGAAGTCCTCGCCGCCGATCGCGACATGCCGCCCGTCGATCTTGCCGAGGCCCATGACGTAGGGCGCGGGGGTGAAGTCCGTGAGGCGGCCGTCCTCGTAGAGCCCCGCGCCTGCGAGGGCGCCGACCTCGTGGAAGGAGCCGTCGTCGAGCAGGATGTCGAGGCGCTCGCGGATCGTGTGCTGGCCGCGCGCGTGCTGGCGCTCGATGCGGTCGGGCTCGCCGCCGGCGCGCGCCAGCTCGGTGCGTTGCTTGATCTCGTCGAGCCTGTCCTGCCAGACCATCGCGCCGCTCCTCCGCGTCCGCGCGCCCTCGTGCGCCCTCGGTGGGGCGTGGGCAGGGTAGCGCGTCGCGGGAGGGGGCGTGTGCTACTCGATGGTTGGCAGGTCGGCGGGGTCGGCGGGGAGGCGGATCTCGATGCCGGTCACGTTCGCATCGTCCACCTCGATCCTGGTGGCCTGCGCCAAGTCGGTCGTGAAGCTGGTGTCGCCGCCGTACCAACCGATGTGATCCCAGGCGGCATCGCGCCAGACGTACACCCTGAGGACGAAGGTGCCGTTCTGGTGCGCGAGATCGAATGTGCCGTCGGGGGCGTTCCCCGCGAACTTGCTGTTGTCGTTCGATCCGCCCCACAACCACAGGCCGATCCGTTCGGCCGGTGCTCCATCGGGGCCGAGGACGGCGCCGCGAACCTTCGGCAGGGCGACACAGGCCCATTGGGTGGACGCCAGCGTGGGAAGGTTCTCGTCCCAGCCGGCCGGGAGCCTGATGACGATACCTGTGACGTCGGCGCCTTCGACGGCGACGATGGCAGCTTCGTCGCATTCTGCGGTCAGGCCGCCGCCCGCCTTCAACCAGCCTGCGAACCGGGTCAGGGCCGAGCGGTCCGGGTATATGTGCAGGTGGTACGTGCCATCCCAGACGCGGACGGCAAATGCACCCTGCGCCCTCGTCTCGGCGGTGCCACTGCCGACCCTTCCGCCATGCCACGCTTCCACACCGACCCCGTTGAGCGGCTCTCCGTCCGGCCCGAGCACGACACCTTCGATCCGCTGGAGATCCGCGAACAGATCGGTCGTGTGCTCCTCGAAGGCGTCGTGAAACTCGTCGACGGAAATACCGAACGCGGCTGAGAACGCCGCCTGCCAGGTTGTCTCGGTTGCGAGGAGTCGCCAGAAGTCGATGTATGCGCTCGTGCCCACCTCATTGATTAGCCACTCACTTGCCAGCACGCCGGCGTTGTATACCTCCCCCAATTGCTCTCGCCAATGGGCAAGGTCGTGGTCCAAGTCTCTGAACGGGATGTCCAGTCCGGCCGCGAATGAAATCACATTTCTTCGATCCACGTCATAGGGCCGGATTCCTTCATCGGAGATGTACAGGAGCGCGGTGTAGTGAGCGGAACCTTCGACCAGCCATGGCGGTGGCCCGGGAGCGAATTCACTGAGGTGTCGTTGCAACACGTGGAAGTACTCGTGAGCCATGAGGAGCTTGTGCGCGGGCCCGTCTCCGCTCACGAATGACCCAGCAAGGAACATGGCATCAGTGCCTCCACGGAGGCGCGCGACCCTACCTCCCGATCCGAACGTCTCGGGACGGGCTGCGCCGAGCTCCCGATAGACGGCGCGGACAGCTTCAACATCGGTACCGATGAATAGGGCGAACGCCGGCGCCTGCACTCCGTACCGGTCGGCGTAGTACGTCACCACGTCTTCCATGGCAGCGTGGTACACCGCCTGCCGATCGGCCGAGACGTCGCCGACGAACACGATCTCCGGGTAGGTCGAGACCGGTGTCGGAGTGGGTGTGGGCGCCAGCGTTGGCGAGGGCGTGGCAGTGGGCGTGGCGCTCGCTGCCGGTGAGGGCGACGGGGTTGGTGAGGGCGACGGGGTTGGTGAGGGCGTGGGCGTCGGCGTTGGTGTCGGTGTGGGAGTCGGCGTGGGTGTTGAAGTCGGCGAGGCGGTAGGGGTCGGGGTCGGGGTGGCGGTCGGCATCGGAGTAGGCGAGGGCGTGGCAGTCGGGGTGGGCGTTCGTGTCGGAGTGGGCGTTGGCGAAGGCGTGGCCGTCGGCGTCGCTACGGGCGTCGCCGCGCTCGGCGTCGGCGTGGGCTCCGTATCTCCGCCGCCCGTGCAGCCCGCGAGGATCAGACCGAGGACGGCGAGCACGGCGACCCGGCGCATTAGATTCATCGCGCGACAATTGTAGCGCGCAGGCAAATCGCCGGGCGCAGGAGCCCTCGAGGGCGGGGCGCTACCCCCGGGGCAGCGCGAGGCCGCGGGTGGCGATGATGTTGCGCTGGATCTCGCTCGTCCCGCCGCCGATCGTCGACGAGGCGGCCTGCAGGTAGCGCTGCGCCGCCGCGCCGTGCTGACCCTCCTCGCGATGCTCGTCCCAGAGGTTGCCGTAGAGACCGAGCAGCGACATGTGCAGCTGCGCGATGCGCTGGGTCATCTCCGAGTTGAACAGCTTCGCGACCGAGGCCTCCATGTTCGGGACCAGGCCCTCCACCTGCATCGTCATGATGCGGAACGAGAACAGCATTCCCACCTCCGCCTCGATCGCGCGGTCGGCGAACTGCGCGCGCAGCATCGGACGCTCGCTGAGATGCGTCTCCTCCTCGGGCAGCTCGTTCGCGAGGTCGACGATGCGATTCACCAGCTGGCTGGCGCCGATCGAGTTGCCGATGCCGGAGCGCTCGAAGTCGAGCAGGGTGGCGGCGGCGTACCAGCCGCGGTCCTCCTCGCCGATCATGTTGGCGGCGGGGATGCGCACGTCCTCGAAGAAGACCTCGTTGAAGCTGTGGCGGTTCGCCAGGTTGACCAGCGGGCGCACGCTGATGCCGGGCAGGTCCATGTACATCCAGAAGAAGGAGATGCCGCGGTGCTTCGGCGCGTCCGGGTTCGTGCGGGCGATGAAGTACATGCCGTCCGCCTTGTGGGCGCGGCTGGTCCAGATCTTCTGCCCACTGATGATGAAGTCGTCGCCGTCGCGCTTGGCGCGCGTCTGCAGCGAGGCGAGGTCGGAGCCGGCGCTCGGCTCGGACCAGCCCTGGCACCACTCGAACTCGTCCGTGAGGATCTTCGGCAGGTGCTGCTGCTTCTGCTCCTCGCTGCCGGTCAGGATCAGCGTCGGGCCGAACATCATCACGGCGATGCCGAGCAGCCCGGAGATCCCCCCGACGCGCCCGGCGAGCTCCTGGTTGAGGATGAACTGCTCGGTGACGGTGAGGCCGAGGCCGCCGTACTCCTTCGGCCAGTGCGGCCCCAGCCAGCCGCGCTCGGCGAGCGCCTTGCGCCAGCGCAGCGTGACGCCCTCCGAGTCGGACCCGGCCCGCTCCATGAGCGGGTCGTCCCCCGGGCGTTCGGCGACCGTCGCGGTCTCCTCGATGAAGTCGCGCACCCGCGCGCGGAATTCCGCCTGCTCGGGAGTGTCCGTGAAGTCGACCATCGTGCGCCTCCTGCTGTGCCGCCGAGCATAGCCGCCGCCGCATCTACGTGGGGCCCGGTTGCGTAATGTGAACGCCGGGGCGGTCACGTAGCGCGCGAGGTGCGGTAAGGTGCGCAGCCGAGGGAGGCGAGAGATGGCCCGACCCGAGCGCATGACCTTCGGCGTCTTCCTGGCGCCGTTCCACCCCACCAACGAGAACCCGACGCTCGCCTTCGAGCGCGACCTCGAGCTGCTCGAGTGGCTCGACGCGCTCGGCTACGACGAGGCGTTCATCGGCGAGCACCACAGCGCGGGCTGGGAGACGATCGCCAGCCCCGAGGTGTTCATCGCCGCCGCAGCCCAGCGCACGCGCTACATCCGCTTCGGCACCGGCGTGGTCAGCATCCCCTACCACCACCCCTTCATGGTCGCCGACCGCATGGTGCTGCTCGACCACCTCACGAGGGGGCGCGTGATCCTCGGCGTGGGGCCGGGGGCGCTGGCGTCGGACGCCTACATGATGGGCGTCGACCCGGCGCGGCAGCGCGAGATGATGGACGAGGGCCTGGGCGTCATCAAGCGGCTCTTCACGGAGACCGAGCCGTTCACGGTGAAGAGCGACTGGTTCGAGCTGAACGACGGGATGCTCCAGATCCGGCCCTACCAGCACCCCTCGATCCCGCTCGTCGTCGCCTCCGTGCAGACGCCGGCGGGCGTGACGGCGGCGGGCAAGCACGGCGCCGGCGTGATCTCGCTGAGTACGCCGCGCGGGCTGGTGCGCGAGACCTCGCTGGCCGAGCTGTGGTCGATCGCCGAGGAGACCGCCGCCGAGCACGGCAACGAGATGCCGCGCGAGGGCTGGCGGCTCTCGATCCCCGTGCACCTCGCCGACAGCCGCGCCGAGGCGATGGAGGACGTGCGCCGCGGCCACCGGAACGTGACCCGCGAGTACTTCGAGAAGACGCTCGGCCACGCCGGGCCCGACGTGTCCGACGACAGCCTGCTCGAGTATGTGATGGAGCGCCACGGCGTGATCGTCGGCACCCCCGACGACATGATCGAGGCGATCGAGCGGCTGCAGGAGATCAGCGGCGGCTTCGGCGGCATGCTCGTGCGCGTCGAGGACTGGGCGCCGCGCGAGAAGATCCTGCGCAGCTACGAGCTACTGGCGCGCTACGTGATGCCGCACTACCAGGGCAGCGTCGCGCCCCTCCAGGCCTCCAACCAGTGGGCGCGGGTGAACCGCGAGCCGATCCACGCGCGCCGCGTGCTCGGCGTCCGCACGGCCACCGAGGCCTACTTCGGGGGCAACTCCTCCGGCGACGGCTCGTAGCGCGGACGGCGGCGCCACTACCCAGGGAGACCTTTGCGAACTCCCACAAGCCCGATCCGGCTCCCTCTCCCCGAGGAGACCTTTTGCTCAACTTCGCCGGGGCGCTCCGGCTCCCTTCCGGCCCCCTCTCCTGGGGGAGAGGGTTGGGGTGAGGGGGCTCGCTGACGCTGCTCCGGGCTCAAGGAGTTGTTGCGCCCTCGGGGCGCATGCCCGGCGGGAGTCGGAACGAGCACGCGCTCCGCGCGGCTCGGGCCCACCCACCCGCCCTCGGATTTCTTTTTTTGTGGGGGCGAAGCCCCACGCCCCCGCCGGGATTTCGAGGGCGCAACGTCGCTTCGAGCCCGGTCCGTCCCTCCCCTCGCGGAGGGAGAGCCAGTGCGTTGTGGGGGAATCCGCCCACACCCCCCGCGGTGAGGGAGAGCGGGCAACGCCCCGAAGGCCGGTCCGGTCCCCTCTCTCCGCGTACGGGGCACCAGGGCGCTCGTTGCCGCGTTACCCGTGCTGCGCCAGAATGCCCGGAGCGCGCGGCCGATGGGCCGCGCCCTCGATGAGCAGCGAGACAGGCGGGGCGATGAGCGAGACCTGGTACATCGACGACGAGAGCCAGTACGTGAAGGTGATCAAGGAGGCGCCGGTCGCGCAGGTCGTCCTCAACCGCCCGGAGCGGCTCAACTGCTGGCTGACCGGCCAGGAGCTGGAGATCGCGAGGGCGTTCGAGCAGCTCAACGGCAAGGAGCACGAGGACGTCAAGGCGATCATCTTCCGCGGCGAGGGCCGCAGCTTCTCCAGCGGCTACGACGTGACGGAGCTGGGCACGCAGTACTGGGAGCCGGGCGAGGACACCAAGACCCGCCCCACCCAGCGCCGCCGCCTCCACGTCGACGCCGAGGGCCGCAACGTGCTGCGCGCCGTCTTCCAGTCGAGGAAGGCGGTGATCGGCGAGCTCAAGGGCTACGTCCTCGGCGGGGCCTTCGAGTTCGTGCTGGGCTGCGACATCCTGGTCGCGGCGGAGGGCACGATCATCGGCAGCCCGCCCGCGCGCATGGTCGCGGCGGCGGGGATGAGCAGCAGCTTCAGCATCCTCCGCCTCGGTCCCGCGCTCTACGCCGAGATGATGCTGCTCGGCCGCTTCATCAGCGCCGAGGAGGGCTACGAGCGTGGCCTCATCAACCGCGTCGTGCCGCTCGATGACCTCGAGGAGACGACGCAGGCGGCGGCGGACCTCGCGAGCCTGATCCCCACCGACGGCATCGCGATCCACAAGCTGCAGTCGCGGCTCGCCTACAACACGCTGGGCTTCGAGTCGACGCTGGCGGCCTCCAACATGTCGCACACGCTGCAGGTGCAGCAGCGCCTCGGCGAGCACGACTGGAACCTCTTCACCGAGCGGCGCGACCACGGCGCGAAGGAGGCCTACCGGCGGCGCGACCAGCGCTTCCGCGACGCGATCGAGCGCTTCAACCCGCGCGGTCCGATTATCTAGCCGGCGCGGCGAGGTGAGCGATCAGGTGGCCGGCGAGGCTCGCGGACAGAACACCCGGCTCTCGGACGTCGTCGCCGTCGAGCTCGGCGAGGGCCTCGCCGCGGCCTACTGCGGGCGCTGGCTGCGCCTCCACGGCGCGACCGTGATCAAGGTCGAGGACGCGACGACGGGCGGCGATCGCCTGCGGCGGGAGGATCTGACGCCGGACGGCTGGCGCCGCTCCGAGCGCCGCTCGATGTTCGCCGCGCTGCACGCCGGCAAGGAGAGCGTCTCGCTCGACTACGGCAGCGACGAGGGCCAGTCCGAGCTGCACGACCAGATCTTCCGCGCGGACGTCGTGATCTCCAGCTTCGCGCGCGACGAGCTGCTGGAGCGCGGGCTCAGTGAGGCGCTGTTCGACCTGCCCGGCGATCGCGTCGCCGTCTCCTGCACGCCGTTCGGCCTCGACGGGCCGTACGCCGACTACCAGGCGACGGACGAGGTGCTGCTCGCCTACGGCGGCTCGATGAGCACGCTCGGGCAGTCGAAGGGGCCGCCGCGGCACGTGCGCGTGCCGATGGCGGACTTCGTCGGCGGCGTCTTCGGCTTCCAGTCCGCGCTGCTCGGTCTGCTCAACCCGGCGGCGGGGCGCTACTTCGACGTCTCGGTCGCCGACTGCCTCGCGGCCAACCTCGAGCGGGTGACGATGTTCTACTCGCACCTCGGGCTGATCCACCTGCGCGGGCACGGCATGCATCGCCACTTCGCCGGGCATCCCGGCGGGCTCTACCCCTGCAAGGACGGCTACGTGATGGTCGCGATGGCCGGATCGCCGATCCAGATGATGGCGCTGCTGGTCGAGCAGCCGGAGCTCGAGGAGCACCCGCTGTTCCAGGACCGCCTCGAGCGGCACCGCCGCCCCGACGAGTTCGACGAGCTGATCCTGCCCTGGTTCCTGGCGCACGAGGCCGAGGAGATCGTGACCAAGGCGCACGAGCTGCGGATGCCGTTCGGCTACGTGCTGCGGCCCTCGGAGCTGCTGACGGACACGCAGCTGGCGCACCGCCAGAGCCTCGTCGAGGTCGCCGTGCCGGGCCTCGAGGAGCCCGTGCGCATGCCGGGCCTGCCCTACCGCTACCGCGAGTTCGACGCCGAGGGGCTCCCACTGGAGCCGCTGGAGACGCCCCAATGACGGACGAGACCGTGAGCGACGAGCCGATCTACCAGCCGCTCGCGGGCGTGCGCGTGCTGGACCTGACCGGGCAGTACGCGGGCTCGCAGATCACGCGCATCCTCGCCGACCTCGGCGCCGAGGTGAACAAGGTCGAGGCCGCGCGCCACATGGACATGGTCTCGCGCGGGCTTGTCCCGACGGACAACCGGCCGACGAACCACTGGTGGACCCGCACCGCCTACTGGGCGGAGCGCAACATCAACAAGCGCGGCATCACCGTCGACCTGACGACGGACGAGGGCAAGGAGGTCTTCTACGACCTGCTCGACGTCTCGGACATCCTCGCGGAGAACTACACGCCGCGGGTGATGCGCCACTTCGGCTTCGAGTACGAGCAGCTGAAGCAGCGCAAGCCGGGGCTGATCCACATCTCGCTCTCCGGCTACGGCCAGGAGGGCCCGCTCGCCAACGCCCCGGCCAACGCCTTCGGCATGCTCGCCGCCGCCGGACTCGCCTACGCGATGGGCGAGCCGGGCCCCGCGCCGTACCTGCCGACGACCTCGCTCGCGGACATGTACGCGGGCATCAGCGCGGCCACCTCGATCCTCGTGGCGCTGCGCCGGGTGCGCCTGACCGGCGAGGGCGAGCGCATCGACATGGCCGGCCGCGAGGGCGGGATGGCGATGGGCGCCGGCTTCGTGCTCGGCTCGCAGCTCCCGCCGGATCAGCCGGGTGAGCGCGTCTACTCCACCCTGATCCTCGGCTGCGCCGGCGACGAGGAGTGGCTCGTCGTCTGCTACCGCGACGCCGAGGAGTGGGCGCAGCTCTGCGGCGTGCTCGGCATCGCGGACCCGCCCGATCCGCCCGCCGACCCGGACGACCCGCCCGAGGAGGTCGTGCGCGCCGCCGCCGCGGCCGACCGCCACGAGGTGGCTGCCGCGCTGCAGGCGGCGGGCGTCGCCGCCGCGCCGGTGCAGACCGGGCGCGACATCCTGCTCGACCCGCACTTCGAGGAGCGCGACGTCTACGCACTCTGCCGCCACACCGACCCGGAGATCGGGTCGCGGCCGTTCGGGCGCGCCTTCCCCGTGCGCGTGCTCGGGGCGCGCGGAACGGAGCTGCGCGACCCGCCGCGCGACCTCGGGCGCGACAACCGCGAGGTCTTCCGCGAGGTCCTCGGCTACTCCGACGAGCGCATCGACGCGCTCTACGAGGCGGGTGTGGCGGCGGACGGACCGAGCACCCGCTTCGGCCGCGCCTGGGCGACGCCGCTCGATACCGAGGCGATGATCCACGACGGCGGCGCGCTGCCCGCGCCCGACTACCTCGAGGTGCTCAGCGAGCGCTTCGGCGAGCGTGTCGGCCCGCTGCGCTGGCCCGAGGAAGGATCGTAGCGGCGATGCCCTTCGCGGAGTCGCCCGGCGCGCGCCTGCACTGGGAGCGGCACTGGACGCCGGGCGCCGACGCCGACGGGCGCCCGCCTCTCGTCTTCTCCATGGCGCAGGCGGTGAAGGCCTCGCTGTTCGCGGGGTTCTATTCGCTGCTGTCCGACCACTTCCGCCTCGTCAGCTACGACCAGCGCGGCATGGGCGAGAGCGAGGCCACCGCCGACAGCTGCTCGATGGAGGACGCGGCCGACGACCTGCAGGCGGTGATCGAGGCGGCGTTTGGAGACGAGCCGGTGATCTCGATGGGTCACGCCTCGGGGGCGTGGGTCGCCTTCGTGCATGCAATCCGCGAGCCGGAGGCGGTGCGCGCGCTGGTCCTGTGCAGCCTCGCCGGCTTCTTCGCGCCGCCGCCGGGCCTGCTGCAGGCGGGCCTGGCGATCAACCCGAAGCGCGTCGAGTACGAGGAGTACAAAGCGCAGCTCGGCCCGATCTACACCGGCATGAACTACCCCGACACGCCGGAGGGCGACGCCTTCCTGCGCGAGTACTACGCCGCGAGCCGCGCGCGCAGCGGCCCCAGCTGGCACGGCTACGCGATGCGCGACGTGGACCGCATGCGCTACTGGGGGAAGTGGACGCAGCCGACGCTGCTCCTTTACGGGACACACGACCGCCTCGGTGTTCCGGAACACGGCTACGAGCTGCTGCGCGTGCTCCCGGAGGCCGAGCTGCACTGGTTCTACCCGGCGGGCCACTTCCTCCCACGCGAGCAGTCCGGCCCAACCGCCGAGCGCATCATCGACTGGGCCGCCCGCCTCGAGGGCTGACGAGCACGCACACGCTCCGACCCCCTCTCCCGCCCGGGGAGAGGGTGGGGGTGAGGGCGGATCCGGCTCCCTCTCCCCTCGCGGGAGAGGGCGGGGGGTGAGGGGGAGCGCGCGCAGCGCGCCCTTCGCCTCCGTCGGACACGGGGCTCCGGGCGCAAACACTCCATCGAGGCGGCAGTCCGGCCGGCGAGCCCCCTCACCCCAACCCTCTCCCCCAGGAGAGGGGGTCGGATCCGGTCCCCTCTCCCCGAGGGAGAGGGCGGAGGGTGAGGGAGGCTGGCCGTGCGCTAGCGGCCGCCGAGCCCGAGCCCGCCGATGATTGAGCCCTCGCCGCGGGTCTGGTTTCCGGGCGTGGGCGCGTAGGCGAGGATGCGCCCGGCCAGCCGTGAGAAGGGCATCGACTGCAGCCAGACCCGGCCATGCCCGGAGAGGCTCGCGAGGAACAGGCCCTCCCCGCCGAACAGCATCGACTTGAGGTTGCCGGCGCGCTGGATGTCGTAGTCGATGCCCGGCTCCATCGCGACCAGGCAGCCGGTATCGACCAGCAGCTGGTCGCCCTCGAGGCGCTTCTCGATCACCGTGCCGCCGACCGAGAGGAAGGCCATGCCGTCGCCCTGCAGGCGCTGCAGGATGAAGCCCTCGCCGCCGAACAGGCCGACGCCGAGGTTGCGCCGGAAGGCGATGTCGATCTTCGTGCCGAGCGCGGCGCAGAGGAAGGCGTCCTTCTGGGCGATGATCTCGCCGCCCAGTTCGTCGAGGTCGATCGGCACGATCCGGCCGGGGAACTCGGTCGAGAAGGCGACCACCTGCTTGCCGCGGCCGCTGTTCGTGAAGTGCGTGATGAAGATCGACTCCTGCGCCAGCGCGCGCTTGCCGGCGTCCATCAGCTTCCCGAACATCCCCCGCTCGGGCTCCGCGCCGTCGCCCATCTTCGCCTCGAAGGTGACGCCGGAGTCGAGGAACATCATCGCCCCCGCCTCGCCGATCACCGTCTCGCCGGGGTCCAGCTCGACCTCGACGAACTGCAAGTCGTCTCCGTGGATCTGGTAGTCGACCTCGTGACTGCGCTTCGCCATCGCCGTGCGTCCTTTCGCGATCGCCTGGCCCCCGCGATCCATTGTCGCGCACGACGGTCCGCCGTGCGCGGCCTCGACGGCGACTGCGCGCGGCTGAGCGGCATCGCGCGTACCATCGCGCGATGCGTATCGCCGTCCTCTCCGACACCCACATGCCGAGCACCATGCGCCACCCCGGCGAGCTGGGCGGCACGCTCGAGGACCAGCTCGCCTCGGCGGACCTGATCCTCCACGGCGGCGACGTGACGGAGCCCTCGGTGCTGGACTGGTGCGAGCAGTTCGCGCCCGTGCGCTGCTCGCTCGGTGGGCACGACCACTTCGAGGACGCGCGCTGCGCTCCCGTCCAGCTCGTCGAGCACGCCGGCTGGCGGATCGGCATGGTCCACGACGTGGAGGCGATCCCGCGCGGCATCGAGACGCCTCGAGATCTCTCGCGCGAGGTCTACGGCGACGCCGAGCTCGACGTGCTGATCGCCGGCGACTCGCACTACGAGCGGCTCGAGTACCGCGACGGCGTGCTGCTGCTCGACCCGGCCAGCCCGAGCTTCCCGCACCACCGCACGACGCGCCTCGGCGCGATCGCGCTGCTCGAACTGGAGCCGGACCTGCTGCGCGCCTCGATCGTCCCGATCGGCGAGACGCCGGGCGCGCCCAACCCCTGCACGGCCGCCTCGGTCGTCATCGGGCGCGACCGCCTCGTCGAGGCCTCGCTCGCCGGCGAGCGCGTCGAGGCCATGACGTGGCGCCCGGCGGGCGCGCCGCCGCTGCGCGTGTAGGCGCTGCCGTGCCTCCCGCAGCAGCATCCCTTGCTATCCTCCACGCGCCCCGTACGGGCGGCGCGGGCGAGGAGGCCTGATGCGCGCTGAGATCGTCTCCATCGGGACCGAGATCCTGCTCGGCGAGATCGTCGACACCAACGCCGCCTTCATCGCCTCGCAACTGCCGGAGTTCGGCATCGACCTGCTGCACGTCTCGCAGGTGGGCGACAACCCGGCGCGGCTGCGCGAGGTCTTCGCCCGCGCCTGGGAACGCTCCGAGCTGACCATCGCCAGCGGCGGCCTCGGTCCCACCGAGGACGACGTGACGCGCGAGGCCGTCTCCGCCGTCCTCGGCGAGGAGGTCTACATCGACGAGGAGCAGCGCGCGCTGCTGGAGCAGCGCTTCGGCCACCGCGGGGCCGCGCTCGTCGAGCGCAACATGAAGCAGGCGTGGCTGATCCCCTCGGCGCAGGCGCTGCCCAACCCGCGCGGCACCGCGCCCGGCTGGTGGGTGGAGCGCGGCGGCCACGTGATCGTGCTGGTGCCCGGCCCGCCGCAGGAGATGACCTTCATGTGGGAGCAGCAGGTCGCGCCGCGCCTCGAGGAGCGGGCGAGCGCGATCCTCGTCTCGCACACGATCAAGACCGCCACCCTCGGCGAGTCGCAGGTCGACCAGATGCTGGCCGACCTGCTGGACACCACGAACCCCTCGATCGGCATCTACGCGCGCCGCGACGGCATCCACGTGCGGCTCAGCGCGAAGGCGCCGACGCGCGAGGACGCGTGGCGGCTGATCCACCCGCTCGCCGAGAAGGTGCGCGGCATCCTCGGGGGTTCCGTCTGGGGCGAGGACGACGACACGCTGCCGGCGGGCGTCGGCCGGCTGCTGCGCGATCGCGGCCTGACGCTGGCGGTGATGGAGTCGGCGACGGGCGGGGCGATCGCGAGCGCCATCACGGACGTGGCGGGGTCCTCGGACTACTTCCGCGGCAGCCTGGTGACGTACGCCACCGAGGCGAAGATCGCGCACGGCGTGCCCGCCGAAGTGCCGCTGCTGCACGGCGTGATCTCGCGCGAGACGGCGGAGGCGATGGCGGCGGCGGCGCGAGAGCAGCTCGGCGCGGACCTCGGCCTCGGCCTCACGGGAATCGCGGGCGGCGACGAGATCGAGGGCCAGCCGCCGGGCACGATGCACATCGCGCTGACGGACGGCGAGCGCACCGAGTACCAGACGTACTCCTACTACCAGGGCCGCGACGCCGCCAAGCGCCGCGCCACCACGGTCGCACTCGACCTCGTGCGGCGCTGGCTGCTGGGGGCGTGAGGGCGGTTACGCCGCGTCGGCGTCTAGGGCGCTGAGCGCTGTGGCGAACTCGTCCCAGCCCAGATCGCCCTCGCGGTACTCGGAGTCCCACAGCTCGAGACGGCCGAGCAGATCCGCGACCTCGGGCGCTGGCCGTACGGCCTCGGACCAGTCCACGGCGGCGAGGAAGTCGGGCAGGAGGTACTCGCGCGGGCCAGCGGCGAGGGTCTGGCGGACGGCTTGCAGCACGTCGGCATTGGTCGGTGGGAGGGCGGCTGGCGTCATCGGGTCAGCCAAGTTCATCCGTGGTCGTCGGTTCTGACCGCAAGATGTCGGAAGAGACGTAGCGTTGGTTCTGCGTCCACGCTCCTCGTCCCTCGTGTTGGATCGGGCGTGGAAGGAGGATGGTCCGCTCGTCCCCGGGGTCACTGAGCAGGAAGACTTGAGCCTCCCAGTCTTCATTACCGGTCTCGTCGATGATGTAGCGAATCACGTCCGCAAAGTTGCGATCCGAGGGGTCCTCGCTCATGGCGAGTTCGTCCGCAGACGATTGAGAGATCGGAACGTGATCCCTGTGGTCGAGAATCGCTGCGACTTCTGGCTGGATCGCCTTGCTCGTGTAGAAGCCGAGGTAGCGGAGGCCGGGACGGAAGGTGCGACCTGGCTGACAGAAGTACTGGCTGTAGTTCTGGTAAGACGGGTAGGCCTTCCTCGCCGGGACGATAACCACGTCTTCGGGCGTGGCGAGTAGTCCGTCAGCTTCGAAGAGTTGCACTAGCTCGCGCAAGAGGAAGGCTTCGCGTTCCGCAACGGCGCCGTCCGGACTCACTAGCAGTTCGCCGATCGCATCGGTTAGCGCCGCGAAGCCGATCCATGAGACCCGTGAGTCCTCGTCCCGGAGAGCCGCAACTGCTCCGGGCTCATCAATGTCAGGTGTGACCACGAACAGACGCTGGTCGCCCTCGCCCCCCAAGGAACCGAGGTGCGCTCGCAACTGCCGCACTCCCACAGCCTCGCGAGTGGTCTTGACCTCGAACAGGTAGTTGAAGTGCGCGGAGATACCGGCGTCCGGGACCGAGCCTGTGCCAGCGATCTGGTTCCGAAAGCTCACCATCTGCAACTCGGACTCACCGCTCGCTGCACCGAGCAGCCGCTCCAGCAGCGCCAGATCGATCCGCTCGAGCACCGCGAGCATCGAGGCCGTCACCCTGTTCTCGCCCTGCCTGTAGGTGGAGAACAGCGGTCCCTTGCTCATGTCGCCTCCCGTCGAGCCCGGCGACTTGCGCCCGGCGCTGGCGGTTCGCAGTGTACCCGCATGACTGACCCGCTCCCCCTCCCGCTCGGCGACAACGCGGCCTACGCGCTGCCGCTCGCCGAGGGCGGCGTGCTGCTCGTCGACGCCGGGCCGGACATACCCGGCGCAGCGGACGGCGAGGGCTCCGAGGGCGACACGGACCTCGAGGGTGGAACGTGGGGGGAGGTCGTCGCGCTGCTCGCGGCGGGCGGGTTCGCGCCCGGTGACGTGCGTGTGGTGCTGCTCACCCACTGGCACCTCGATCATTGCGGGCTCGCCTGGCGCTGGGCCGCCGAGGGCGCGCGCATCCTCGCCGGCGCGGACGACATCGAGCCGATCGCGACTGGCCAGCCCTGGAACGACGCCCGCGTCGAGACGCGCCTGCGCACGCTTGTCGAGCACGGCTGCCCGCCGGAGCTCGTTGCCCGCTTCGGCCAGCCGACGCGGCGCAGGCCGCCCGTCTACCGCTGGCGGGCCTGCCCGCGCGAGGTCATCGAGGCGGTCGCCGACGGCGCGGAGTTCGCCCTCGAGGGTGGCGCGAGCCTGCGGGTGGTCGCCGCGCCGGGGCACACGCCGGGCAACCTCGTCGCCTTCGTCGAGGCGACGGGCGACCTCTACTCCGGCGACACCCTGCTGCCGCACACGACGCCGACGCCGGGGCTGCACTTCCCCGCCGCCCCCGGCGGCGCGCCGGGCGAGCGCTGGCCCTCGCTGCCGCCGTTCGTGGCCTCCGTCGAGCGGCTGCGCGGGCTGGGCGTGCGGCGCGTGCTGCCGGGCCACGGCGCGCCGGTCGACGGCGAGGCGGCGGAGCGGCTGTTCGTCCGCTTCGAGCGCCACCACGCCCGCCGCCAGGCGCTCGTGCGCGGGCTGCTCGAGGAGCGACCGGACAGCGCCTATGGCCTCGTGCGCCGCCTCTTCCCGCACCTCCCGGACGCGCGCATCGCGCAGGCGCTGACGGAGCTGATCGGCCAGCTCGACGTCCTCGTCGCCCGCGGCGAGGCGGCCTGCGAGCCGCGCGACGGCGTGCTGCTGCACCGCCTCGCGTCGTGATGGTTCCGGCGAGCGGCAGGGTGCGTGCCTCAAGAGCCGGTCGCAGGTCCGGCGAGCCCCCTCACCCGCGGGGGGGTGTGGGGGGATCCCCCACAAGACACGGCTCTCCCCCAGGAGAGGGGGCCGGAGGGGGGGCGATGGTTCCGGCGAGCGGCAGGGTGCGTGCCTCAAGAGCCAGTCGTGGGTCTGGCGAGCCCCCTCACCCCCGCCCTCTCCCCCAGGAGAGGGGGCCGGAGGGAGGCGATGGTTCCGGCGAGCGGCAGGGTGCGTGCCTCAAGAGCCAGTCGTGGGTCTGGCGAGCCCCCTCACCCCCGCCCTCTCCCCAGGAGAGGGGGCCGGAGGGAGGCGATGGTTCCGGCGAGCGGCGGGGTGCGCACCTCAAGAGCCAGCCGTGGGTCCGGCGAGCCCCCTCACCCCCGCCCTCTCCCCCAGGAGAGGGGGCCGGAGGGGAGGGGGCCGATGCGGGGCGCTATTCCTCGAGCCGCTCGCGCAGCGCGTAGTATCGGGGCGGCGGCCTTCGGAACCGGCGAGGAGCGGCGAAATGACGACAACCGAACGACCCCGGGTGAGCGGCGGCTACGCCGTCGTCGGGACGAGGCCGATCCGGCACGACGGCTCGGAGAAGGTCACCGGCGAGGCCCGGTACGGGGCCGACATCCGGCTTCCCGGCATGCTCCACGGGAGGATCCTCAGGAGCCCGCACGCCCACGCGCGCATCCGGTCCATCGACACCAGTGAGGCGGAGGCGCTCCCCGGCGTGTTCGCCGTGATGACCTCGGCCGACATTCCGATCATCGGCGATCAGGATCTCGACCTGGCGCTCGTTCGCGGGAACATGCGGTTGATGGCCGAGCACGTCATGGCCCACAGGACGGCCCTCTACAAGGGGCATGCGGTCGCGGCGGTCGCCGCAAGCAGTCCCCACGTGGCCGAGGACGCCCTCGCGCTGATCGAGGTGGACTACGAGGTGCTTCCGGCGGTCCTCTCGCTGGCCGAGGCCATGGCGGACGACGCACCCATCATCCACGAGGACCTGACGACCTTCTTCCGGCTCGCGCGCTTCGCCCGCGGGGACGACACCGGGGTTCGCGGCAATGTCGCCTCCCACATCCAGCACAAGCTCGGCGATGTCGAGGAGGGCTTCCGGCAGGCCGACGTGGTCGTCGAGCGTGAGTTCTTCACGGAGACCGTCCACCAGGGCTACATCGAGCCTCACGCGGCCACTGCCACCTGGGCGCGTGACGGCCGCCTCACGGTACATACCTGCACCCAGGGGGCCTTCCCGATCCGCGCGGCGACCGCCGCGATCTGCGATGTGCCCGAGTCGACGGTGAAGGTCGTGCCGACCGAGATCGGCGGCGGGTTCGGGGCCAAGCTCGTCGCGTACGTCGAGCCCGTCGCCGCGATCCTCTCGCGCAAGAGCGGGCGGCCCGTGCAGGTCGTGATGACCCGCAAGGACGTCTTCGAGGGCACCGGCCCCGCCTCGGCGAGCCACGCGCGCACGAAGATCGGCGCGACCCGGGACGGCCGGATCACTGCCGCTCAGATCACGCTGACCTTCGAGGCGGGCGCCTTCCCCGGCTCGGCCGTCGGCGGGGGCACGCTCTGCGCCACCGGTCCGTACAACATCGAGAATCTCCTCGTCGACGGCTACGACGTGGTCGTCAACAAGAACAAGACCCAGGCCTATCGCGCGCCGGGACAGCCGCAGGGCGCGTTCGCCGTCGAGCCCGTCATCGACGAGCTCGCGGAGCTGCTGGACATCGACCCCCTCGAGCTCCGGCTCCTGAACGTCGCCAGGCAGGGCGACCGCATGCCCAACGGCGTCGCGCACCTGCTGCTGGGCATCGAGGAGCTGGAAGAGGCGATGCAGGCCCACGACCACTACAACGCGCGGCTCGGCGGCCCCAACCGCGGGCGAGGCGTGGCCGTCGGCTTCCGCTGGCAGGGAGGCCAGAGCTCGGCGGCGACGATCCACGTCAACAGCGACGGCACCATCAACCTCGTCACCGGCTCGGTGGACATCGGCGGTTCGCGCACCGCCGTGGCAATGCAGGCCGCCGAGGTGCTGGGCCTGAGCGCCGAGGACGTGACGCCGACGGTGGTCGACACCGACACCATCGCGCTCACCGGCGCCACCAGCGGCAGCCACACCGCCTTCGACACGGGCCTCGCGGCGATCGAGGCGGCGCAGGGAGTGATCCGGCAGATGAGGGCTCGGGCGGCGGCGATCTGGGAGGTCGAGGAGCAGGACGTGACCTTCGAGGACGGCGCGTTCAGCTGCGCCGGGAATCCGGCGCTGACGTTCACGTTCGCGGAGCTGGCGGCCGAGTTGCCGGGCAGCGGCGGCCCGGTGACCTGCTCGGTCTCGGTCCCGACCACGGGCGTCGGCCCGGTCATCGCGGGCAACATCGTGGATGTCGAGGTCGATCCGGAGACCGGCAAGGTGCAGATCCTGCGCTACACCGCGTTCATGGACGTGGGCACGGCGGTGCATCCCAGCTACGTCGAGGGGCAGATCCAGGGCGGCACCGTGCAGGGCATCGGCTGGGCGTTGAACGAGGAGTACTACTACGACGCCGAGGGCGCGATGCTGAACAGCAGCTTCCTCGACTACCGGATGCCGACGGCGATGGACATCCCGATGATCGATTCGGTCATGATCGAGGTGCCCAACCCCCACCACCCGTTCGGCCTGCGCGGCGTCGGCGAGGCCTCGATCATCCCGCCGCTCGCCGCCGTCGCGAACGCGGTCTCGCACGCCATCGGCGTGCGCATCAACCGGCTGCCGATCACCCCCGGAGCGGTCCTCGACGCGATCGAGTCGAAGGGCGGCTAGCGCCGGACGCTCCCGCGCCCGCTACTTGATCGACAGCCGTTCGAGGCAGGCGAGGGGCCGCTACTCGGCCGTCAGAGTGGACCGGTACACGTCGAACTGGTCATAGAATTCGTCGATCGTAAGTCCGAACGCCTGCTCGAATGCCGACGCCGCCGTCGCAACCTCCGACGGTAGGCCAAGGGTTCCTTCCGGAAGGAGCCGAAGGTAGTTGAACAGGGCCGCGTCTCCTGCTCGTCGAAGCAGCCAGTCCACTGCCACGACGCTGAGCGCCAGCCGTTCGTCGTCCCCTGCTTCCTCCCAGCCATCTGTCGCCGCCAGTTGTGCGAGTGGAACGGTTGACTGCTCGACCACACTCCTATGCCGGGAGAGTTCAGCACTGAGTCCCGGCCCCGTGGTGGCGGTGTAGGCAAGCGCGACGTACGCCCCTCCACCCGCTTCCATCCACAGCGGGGGTAGGTCCCTCTGGTCCTTGCCCTCGAGCAGCACGCGCAGGTGGGAGTTGATGTAGACGCTGGGACCCGGCGAGTAGCCGCAGCCGGTCACGTGAATCACCCAGCCCGTCGCTCCTCTCGAGCACCCGGAAGCCCACGGCAGGGGCAGTGAGTGGCGCCGGATGCGGTCGTCCCACCAGAGGTTCAGCGAGAGCCGGCGACTGTGAGCGGCAACGCTGTCCCAGTCCGCTCCGACGTAGACGGAGTACTCGGTCGCCTCGGCGCCAAAGCGTTCGGCAAGGAATGCACTCACGCTGCTCATTTCGGCCTGGATTTCGGAACGGACGTGATCTGGGACGTTCCCGACGAAGACGGCAACTGGCGTCACGGCGTCGTCCGTCACGTGGGGCAACGGCGGAGCGATCCTCGTACGGTGCTCCTCGAACCGTTTGTAGAACTCGTCGATTGTTAGGCCGAAGGCTGCCGCAAACGCGTCTTCCCAGCCGTCATGGGCAGGCAGGAGGCGGTAGAACTCGAGCAGCGAGAGCTCACCTGCGTGACCGACAAGCCAGTCGGCGGCAAGGAAGCCGAGGTGGTAGTTGAGGCGAACCTGGTCTGCCGACTCCGTCTCTCTGATACTGGCGACAAACGACGCTCCGGCAGGCGCTATGGCGCGGCGGAAGTCCAGGTCTCCGTCGTACGTTTCTTCCGCGTAAGTCGCCGAACCCTCGACCAGCCAGTGCGGTCCCCGGGAGCGGCCGTCGGCAAGCTCGTACTGGAGCACGTGGAAGTACTCGTGGGCAGCGTCCCAGAAACTAGCCGTGGTAGCCATGAAGCCGGGTCTGGCTCTACCAGGATCGCGGTCCCCGACAGAGACGGTAAACGCGGTTGCCTGTGCGCCGAAGCGCTCGGCGAACACAGTCATGATGTTCGCCATCTCGCGCCGGACGTCGGATCGGTCCGAGGATGAGAAGCCTTCCGCGAACAGGAACGTGACGGGTGGGGCGATCGGCGTCGGAGTTGGCGTGGGCGACGGCGTCGCCGTCGGCGTGGGTTCGGGCGTTGCCGCTGGCGTGGGCGAGGGCGTCGGAGTCAGCGAGGCGGTAGGAGTTGGCGAGGCGGTAGGAGTTGGCGAGGCGGTAGGAGTTGGCGAGGCGGTAGGAGTTGGCGAGGGCGATGGTGTCGCCGTCGGCGTGGATGCGGGCGTCGAGGTGAGGGTCGGGGATGGCGTCGCCTCGGGGGCGGATGCTGGTGCCGCGGCGGGCGTGGCTGCTGCGGGCGGCGGGGGCTCCTCCGGTTCGCTGGTGCAGGCAGCCAGCGCGGCGGTGAGCGCGAGCGCGATGGCGGCGGCGAGCAGGGGCGGCAGCGAACGGTGCGCGCGGCCTACGAGCATCGCGGTCCCCTCCCGGCTACTTCGAGCTTAGGTGACAGCTCCCGGGTGGTGGTTCCGGACTGCGGCAGGGCGCGTCCCTCAGCAGCCAGTCGTGTGTCCGGCGAGCCCCCTCACCCTCCGCCCTCTCCCCCAGGAGAGGGGACCGGATTGCGCTCACCCCCGCCTTCTCCCCCGGGAGAGGGGGCCGGAGGAAGGCGGCGCGGGGTTAGTCCGTGGCGAGGACGCGGTAGAGGGAGGTGAGGCGGCGGGGGAGCGATTCGATGTCGGCGACGACCTCGTAGCCGACGTCGTCGCACATCTCCTTCAGGTAGTCGTGGCCCTCCTTATCGACGGTGATCAGGAAGGGCGTGATGCCCAGCTGCTTCGCCTCGACCAACGCCTGGTGCGTGTCGTGCACCGCGTACTCCTTCTCCGTGCGGTCGCGCCCGTAGCCGTGGTCCTGCGGGCGGCCGTCGGAGACGAGGATCAAGAGCTTCACCTTCGCGTCGTAGGCCTCGAGCTTGCTGATCGTGTGGCGGATCGCCGGGCCCATGCGCGTCGACCGGATCGGCTGGATCTTGTCGATGCGGCGCCGCGTGCGGTCGCCGAAGGTGTCGTGCAGGTCCTTGATCACGTGGAACTCGACGTTGTCGCGGCCGTAGCCGGAGAAGCCGTAGATGCCGTACGCGTCGCCGATCGCCTCGAGCGCCTCGACGATCAGCACCAGCGACTCGCGCTCGAGGTCGATAATTCGCTTCGGCGGCTCGGCGGTGAAGCGCGCGCGGCGCTCGGCGAGCCACTGGAAGTACTTGCGCGGGTCGTCGTCGAAGTCGTCGTCGGACGGCTGGTAGCTGGTCTGCGGCTTGTCGATCTCCTCGTCGGTCGAGGCCGACATGTCGAGCAGGAAGGCGACCGCGACGTCACGCTCCACCTTGTTGCGCCGCCAGTAGACGCGCCCGAGGGGCCCGACGCCGGCGCGCTTGTCGATGATGAAGGAGATCGCCTCGTCGAGGTCGACGTCCTCGCCGTCCTCGAGGCGCTTGATGCGGCGGAAGTGCTCCGGGCGCAGCAGCTCGAACTGGCGGCGCGTCTCGGAGACGAGGCCGTGGTGGCGGCGCAGGGTGTCCTCGTAGTACTCGAGCTCGCCCTCCTCGCCGCGGCGCTCGCCGACGCGGCACCAGCGCGGGCGGTAGTCGCCGGCGCGGAAGTCCCACTCGTCGTAGTAGGTCCACGAGATCTCGATCGGCAGCTCCTCCATCACGTCGCCCTCGCCGGAGGAGTCGCCGGCGTCGGCGCCGTCCGGCACCTGGCCGGGTGGGCCCTGCTTGGCGTCCAGCGCCTCGCGCTCGAGGTTGGTGAGGAACATGCCCATCGAGGAGGCGAGGTCGCCCTCGGCGATGTCGGAGATCGTGATCTCGACGGACTTCTCGAGCAGCGCCTGGAGCTGCTCCTGTGTGAGCGGCGCGCCGGCCGGGTCGGCGCCGTCGCGCTGTTCCTGGAGGCGCATCATCAGTTGCACGAGCTCCGGCTTGAAGTCGCCGCGGAACTCGGGCTGCGGCGGCGTCTCGAAGTCGATCTCGTCACCGGAGGGCATCTCCGCGCCGGGGCCGCCGGAGACATCCGGGTTGACCTCGATCATCTCGTCGCCGAGGGCCTCCCAGTCGACGGCCTCGTAGGCGCCCTGGATGTTGGGGATGCGCTCGGCGATCGCGTAGATCGCCGCGGCCGCCTCGGCCGAGTCCTGCACGGTGGCGTCGCGCTCGGCGACCGCTTCGAGTTGGTCGAGGCCCTCGCGCAGCAGCGGCATCAGGTCGGCCGGGTAGCGCATCGTCTGCGGCTGGCCGAGCGAGGCGCGCAGCAGGTTCTCGAGGTAGGCGGCGCGCAGGCCCATCTCGGCGGGGCTGCGCCGGCTCTCCGCCTCGTGGGCCTGCATGCGCTGCAGGGCGGGGCGGATGCCGCCGTACTCGCGGGCGATGTAGGCGTCGACGCGCGCGTCCTCGACGATCGTGAACAGGCCGGAGATCAGCGTGCGGTCCGCGAACAGGTCGAAGTAGCGCTCCATCGGCGTGGTCGGCGCGGCTTCCGTCGCGCCGTTCCCGCCGGCCGGCGCGTCGCCGTTGACGTGCGCAGCCTCGCGCTCCTCCATGCTCGATGCGAGGTAGGCGCCGGACGCGCCGAACACGAAGCGGAACGAGCCGAACTCGATGCGGCCGGTCTGGTGCGTGGTGAAGACCTTGTAGCTCTGGAAGTTCTCCGGCTGCTCCGGGAAGGTGCCGACGTAGGGCGGCAGGTAGATCGCGTTGCCCTCGGTGGTCGCGACCGACTCCTGGACCCAGCCGATGCCGGCGTCCACCAGCTCCTCGGTGGAGCGGATGGCGATCTGCTCGCCGGTAAGCGCCTTCGAGTAGAGCCGCAGCGTGTTGCTGACGTCGCGCAGCTCGACGCGGGCGGAGAGGTTGCCGAGCATCTCCTCGGCTCGCGACGACTCGAGGCGGAAGTAGGCCTCGGCGCCCTCGACGTTGCCCTGCTCGAAGAGCAGCTCCCAGCCGGTTTGCAGCCAGCGCTCCAGCTGGTCGGCGGTGAGCCGGGTGAGCACGTGCGGCGAGGAGCGCAGGAACGCCATCGCGGCGGCGGGGCTGCCGGTCGCGAGCCGCGAGGACAGCTCGAGCAGCGTGCCGTGGTAGGTGGGCTGGACCTCGGCGAGCGCCTCGGCGGCCTCGACGAAGAGCGGGTAGCCCTGGCGGCCGGTCTCGCCCGCGACGTCGGCGGCGAGGCGCAGGAAGGCGCCGCGCTCGTCCTGCGCGATCGGGGCCAGCAGTCCGGGCCCGCGCTCGAAGTAGAGCCGCGTGTCCGCCCACGAGGCCTTCGCCACGGCGCCGGCGAACTCCAGGAAGGGCCGCCGGTCCGGCGGCGCCAGCCCCCCGAACAGCTCGCCCGAGCGCTCCAGGCAGGAGGCGGCGAGCTGGTACGAGCGCTCCGAGAGCCGGTCGACGATCTCGACCAGGTCGCGCACGGCGTCGAGTGGCAGCGCGTGCAGCAGCGCCGGGCTCTGCTCGAAGAAGGAGGCGGCGAGCGCGACGGACTTCCAGTTGCCTCGGGCGAGCCGCCGCCCGAGGGCGGACCAGGGGCGGATCTGCTCGCCGGGGCGGCCGATCCACTCGCCCATGATGCCGAGATCCTTGTCGTCGGCGCCCTGCAGCGGTTGCAGCACCTCCGGCGTCGCGCGCAGGAAGGCGGCGGCGATCATCGAGGACTGTTCGGACAGCTCGCGCGCGACGGCGGCCCAGTCCAGCAGCTCCTCGAACGAGAAGGCGGGCAGCAGCCGGGGGCTGGCGCGGAAGTACTCGGCGGCCGCCTCCCAGGAGCGCAGCGAGTGGCGCGAGAGCTCGACGCCGGCGTTGGCCCACTCGCCGAGCTGCTCCTCGCTCAGCCGGCCCTCGAGGGCGCGCGCGCCGTTCGCGAGGTCGTCGGCCAGGGTGGGGCCGTAGCCGCGCAGCTCGGCGTCGTAGCGGGCGGTGACGTCCGCGGCGGCGCTCATGTGGACCTGATTCCCGGCCGCAGCGGGTCGTCGAAGACGTCGAAGGTAACCTCGCCGCTCTGCGTGTCGAGGATCGCGTAGGAGACGCGGAAGCCGTTGGAGGGGTTGCGCGGCTGCCCCGTGGAGCCGGGGTTGATCACCAGCGTGCTGTTCACGCGGTGCAGCAGCTCGTAGTGGGTGTGGCCGTAGACGACGTAGTCCGCGCCGGTTTCGCCGAACTCCTTGATGCGCGGGCTGTCCGAGTAGACGTACTCGTAGGGCGGCTCGTCCGGGCAGGCATGGAACATCGTGAACTTCTTGCCGCCGATCTCGGTGTCGATGCGGCGGGGCTGCTCGGAGAGCCACTTCAGCAGCTCCGGGTCGGTGGTGTGGTGCGCGCGCACGCGGTCGCCGAGCGGGCCGAGCACGACGTCCTCGTGGTTGCCGAGGACCATGCGCGCGCCGATCTCGCGGAGGCGGCTGATCACGTCGTTGGAGAAGCGGAACTGGAAGATCGCGTCACCCGCGCAGAGCAGCTCGTCGACGTTGCCCATGCGCTCGATGGCGATGTCCAGCGCCTCTGCGTTGCAGTGGATGTCCGAGACGATCCCGAGGCGCACGGGCGGGTTCCCTATTCCGGGAAGATCGAGGTCACGACCTCTTCGATGGAGCGCTGGACCTCGAACTCGTCGGTGAGCCCCCAGACGACCGCCGTCTGGCAGGCGCGGCGGGGCGCGATGCCGCGGCTGATCAGCCGGCCGGCGTAGACGAGCAGGCGGGTCGAGACGCCTTCGGCGAGGCCGTGTTCCTTGAGGTTGCGGACCTTTTCGCCGAGCTTGGCGAGCTCCATCGCGTCCTCGGCGCTGCAGTTCGACTCGCGGCGGATGATCTCCGCCTCCTGGTCGCGCGGTGGGTAGTTGAACTCGATCGCGACGAAGCGCTGCCGCGTGGAGTGCTTGAGGTCCTTGAGCGCGGACTGGTAGCCGGGGTTGTAGGAGAGCACCAGCAGGAAGCCCTCGGCCGCCTCGAGCAACTCGCCGCGCTTGTCGAGGGGCAACAGCCGCCGGTAGTCGGTGAGCGGGTGGATGAGGACGGTCGTGTCCTTGCGCGCCTCGACGATCTCGTCGAGGTAGCAGATCGCGCCTGCCTTCACGGCGCGCGTGATCGGCCCGTCGATCCAGACCGTCTCGTCGCCCTCCAGCAGGTAGCGGCCGACGAGATCGGAGGCGCTGAGGTCCTCGTGGCAGGCGACGGTAATCAGCGGCACGCCCTGCGTCTCGTCGCCGAGGTGCTGGTGCAGCCGCCAGGACATGTACTCGACGAAGCGGGTCTTGCCGCAGCCGGTCGGGCCCTTGAGCAGGACCGGGATCTGTTCCTCGTAGGCGATCTCAAAGAGGTCGACCTCGTCGGCGACGGGCAGGTAGAAGGGCTCCTCGGTGAGCCGGAACTCCTGGACCTCGATCTGCTTGTAGTCGTGGTCGGGGCGGGCCTCGGTTGTGGTCACCGGGTTATCCGCCCCTGGCCGCGGCGTCGGCGGCGGCGCGTGCCTCGGCCTCGCGGCGGGCCTGGGCGCGGGCGCGTCCCACCGCCTGCTTGATGCGGCGGTGGAGGCGCATCCACTCGTGGTCGATCTGGTCGCGGAACTGCTTCTGCGTTCCGGAGTTGTCGATGTAGATCTTGGCGTGCCTGCGCCGCTCCCGGTTGGTGAGCTGCGAGTCGAGGCGCGCCTGGGCCTGCTCCGCGTTGAGGCCGTTGCGATCCCTGAGCCGCTTGATCGCCGTCTCCGGCTCGGTGGCGATGACCCAGACCTCGTCGCAGAGGTCCTGCCAGCCGGCCTCGATCATCACGGCGGCCTCGAGGCAGATGATCGTCTCCGGCTCGCGGTCGCGCAGCTCGGCGATCTCCTCGGCGGCGATGCGCCGGATCTCCGGCCAGACGATGTCCGTGAGGCGGTCCATCTTCTCCGGATCGCCGAAAACCTTGCCGCCGAGGATGCGGCGGTCGATCTCGCCGTCCGCGCCGACGATGTCGTGGCCGAACTCGTTGACCACGGCGTGGAAGCCCGGCGTGTCCGGCTCGTAGACGCGGTGCCCGTAGCGGTCGGCGTCCAGCACGATCACTCCCAGCTCCTTGAGCTGGGCAGCCGCAGTTGATTTGCCGGAGGCGATCCCTCCGGTCAGTCCGAGAACGCGCATGGATCCTCCAAGAGCGCGTATCGCGCGTGGGCGGTGGCGCTGGAATCCGGTTGCCGGGCGATTGTATGGACCGGCCAGAGGGGGCGCAAGAAACGCCCGCGGCGGCCGTACGCGCCCGTCAGTCCAGGTTCTTCACCGCCTCGATCAGTGGCGGCAGCACCTCCTTGTAGTCGCCCACGATGCCGTAGCGGGCGGCCTTGAAGATGTTGGCCTCCGGGTCCTTGTTGATGGCGATGATCGTCTTCGATCCGCTGCAGCCGGCCATGTGCTGGCTGGCCCCGGAGATGGCGATCGCGATGTAGAGGTCCGGCGTCACCACCTTGCCCGTCAGGCCCACCTGCTGGCTCGGCGGGTACCAGCCGAGGTCGCACGCGGCCCGCGAGGACCCGACAGCTGCCTTGTCCGTGCCGATCGCCTCGGCCAGCTCCTCGACCAGCCCGAAGCCCTCGGGAGCGCCGAGCCCGCGCCCGCCGGAGACGACGACCGGGGCGTCCTGCAGCTGCAGGCCCTCGGCGACTGCCGCCTCGCGGCCGACGATCTCGGCGCGGCTCTCGCCGGCGCCGGAGAGCTCGACCACCTCGCCGCTCGCGCCCTCGCGGGGCGGGTCGAGCGGCTCCTGCGACTTGGCGCGCACCGTCGCGATCGCCGGCGAGGTCGCGAAGGCGTAGGTCGCCTGGGCGTTGCCGCCGTAGCAGGGCCGCGTCGCCTTGAAGGCCCCGCCGCTGTCCTCGATGCTCACGCAGTCCATCGCCACGGCGGTGTCGCGGCGGAACGCGAGGCGCGGCCCGAGGTCGCGACCGACGATCGACTGGGCGATCAGGATCACGTCGGGGGCGGCCTGGTCGATCGCCTCTTCCGCCGCGCCGACCCACTGGTCGGAGCGGAAGTCGTCGTAGGTCGCGTCGTCGTTGACGAAGGCGCGGTCGGCGCCCGCGGCGAAGGCCGCGTTCGCCTGCCCGCTCGCGCCGGCGCCGGTGAGGGTCACGGAGACCTGCCCGCCGTCCGCGAGGCGGCTGGCGCCGCCCACCAGCTCGGCGGTGGTGCTGGACAGCGCGCCGCCGTCGAGCTCGCCGATCACGAGGATGTTTCTGGCCATCGTTGCTTGCCTCCCGCCCGGCCCGTCCGGCCCTCGAGGGCCACGGGACCGGCTATGCAGCGTTCAGGGACCGCCCGCGGCGGCCTACAGGACCTTCGCTTCGCGGAGCGTCGTGGCGAGGTTCTGTGCCTGCTCTTCCGCGCTCTCGCCCTCCATGATCTCGACGTCGCCGCCGAGCTCGGGGATGAACAGCCGCTCCAGCTTGAGCCGCGCGCCGGCGTCGCCCACGGTCGAGGGGTCGAGCCCCAGGTCCTCGGCGCTCCAGCGGTTCACGGTCTTCCGCGCCGCGCGCATGATCTGCTGCAGCTTCGGGTAGCGCGGGTCGCCGATCTCGTTGGAGATCGTGACCACCGCCGGCAGCGGCAGCGCGACCGTCTCGAAGCCGTCAGCGAGCACGCGCTGGACGTGCATCGTGCCGTTCTCGATCTGCACGTCCTTGGCGATGATCGCCGAGGGCCAGCCGAGCAGTTCGGCCAGTCCGAGGCCGACCTGGCCCATGTCCCAGTCGGCGGCCTGGCGGCCGCAGAACACGGCGTCCACGTCGCCGAGCTTCTCGATCGCCGCCGCGAGGGTGCGTGCGGTCGTGTAGGAGTCCCCGCCCTGCAGGGCGTCGTCCTCGAGCAGGATGCCCTCGTCGGCGCCCATCGCGAGCACCTGCTTGATGGCGGCCTGGGCGCTCTCCTGGCCGAGCGAGATGACGGTGATCTTGCCGTCGCCGGCCGCCTCGACGATGCGCAGGGCCGCCTCGGCGGCCATGCCGTCGAACTGGCTGAGCACCGGCGAGATGCCCGGCGCCGGGATCACCTCGTTGTTCGCCTCGTCGATGCGGAACGCCGAGGGCGGCGTCTCCGGGTCCGGAATCTGCTTGGCGCAGACGACGAAATGCATGGTTACCCCCTCAACAGCGAGCCCGGCCAGCGGTCGGCCGAGCCCGCGCCGATCATCAGACTACTACGCCCCGACTACGAGGTCGCGGCGGGCGTGCCGTTGCTGCTCGCCCCGTTCTCGCCGAGCACGGAGCGCTCGACCAGTTCGGCGATATCGAAGGGGCGGATCCGCCCCTCTTCCTCCGGCTGGATGGCGGGCACGCCGTCATCGAACATCTGGATGCAGAACGGGCAGTTGGAGACCACTTCCGAGGCGCCCGTGCCCACGGCTTCCTCGGTGCGCACGTGGTTGACGCGGCGTTCGCCGACCTCTTCCTGCCACATGTTGCCGCCACCCGCGCCGCAGCACAGGCCCTTGCTGCGGCTGCGCCGCATCTCCGTGAGATCGACGCCCGGCAGCAGCTCGATGATCTGGCGCGGCGGGTCGTAGACGCCGTTCATCCGCCCCAGGTAGCAGGAGTCGTGGTACGTGACGCTGGAGTCGAGCGAGTGCTTCGGCGTGAGCGAGCCGTCGGCGAGCGCGCCCTCGAGGAACTCGGTGTGGTGGAGCACCTCGAAGCGGCCGTCGAACTGCGGGTACTCGTTCTTGAAGGTGTTGAAGCAGTGCGGGCAGTTGGTGATCACGCGCTGCACGTTCTTCGCCTTGAACGTCTCGATCAGCTGCTCGGCGAGGATCTGGTAGAGGTACTCGTTGCCGAGACGCCGCGCCGGGTCGCCGTTGCAGGTCTCCTCCTGCCCCAGCACGCCGAAGCTGGCCCCGGACTCGCGCAGCAGCCGGAAGACGGCCTGCGTGACCGGCAGGTTGCGCTCGACGAGCGCGCCCGAGCAGCCGACCCAGTAGAGGTAGTCCTGCGAGCCGTCGAAGACCGGGACCTCGCCCAGGCCCTCCATCCACGACTCGCGAGTGAGGTTGGTGCCGCGCCAGGGGTGGCCGCGCATCTCCATGTTCTCGAGGGCGGTCTGTGCCGTGGCGGGTACCCGCGCCTCGTCCATCACCAGGTAGCGGCGCATGTCCACGATGGTCGGCACGTGCTCGATCATCACCGGGCATTCCTGCACGCAGGCGCCGCAGGTGCGGCAGGCCCAGAGCGTCTCGTCCCTGATCACCTCGCCGACCATCTCCTGCTGCGCGACCTCGCGCACGTCGCCGCCGAGGTGGCCGCGCCGCTGCACCTCCGGCCCGACCGAGGCGAGGTGTGCCTTGAGGTCCTGGATCAGGTGCATCGGCGAGAGCGGCTGGCCGGAGAGGTCGGCGGGGCAGACCTCGGTGCAGCGCCCGCAGCGCACGCAGGCGTCGAGCTCGAAGAGCTGCTTCCAGGTGAAGTCCTGGATCTGGCCGACGCCGAAGACCTCCTGCTCCTCGATGTCCTCGATCTTCGTGAGGCGGCCGGGGGCGTCGGTGCGCAGCAGGAAGGCGTTCACGGGAGCGAAGATCATGTGGTCGAGGCGCGTGAAGACGAGCAGGCCGAGCCAGGCGAAGGCGAGGATCACGTGGATCCACCACATCCAGGTGTGGCCCGCGAGCACCTGGGCCTGCGTGAGATCGAGGATGCCGAGCGCCTCGGCGATGACGTAGGAGACGAAGGACCAGCGCGCCCAGTCCGGGTGCGCCGCGAGCTGCGTGCCGTCCTCCAGGATGAAGCCGTTCAGCTCGGTGACGCTGATCCGCGCCGCCTCCACGCCGAATCCGGTGATGAGGATCAGGCCGAGGCCCCAGATGATCACGTGGTCCTCGAGGCGCTCGTCCCAGCGGATGCGGTGGAAGTCGTCGAAGTAGCGCCGGTAGAGCGCCATCCCGACGCCGATCATGCCGATCAGGCCGAACAGGTCGCCGTAGAACGAGAAGAACAGGTAGTAGTCGCCGCGCAGGAAGCTGAGCGGCGTCTCGTCATCGAGCGCGACCTGCGCCGTCACGGCGGTGAGCACGATGATCGAGGAGAAGATGCAGAGGTGCATGATCCCGGCGTAGCGGTCGCGCCGCACCTTCTCCTGGCCGAGTCCCAGCCGCACGGCGTTGCGTGCGCGCATCGGGATCTCGCGCAGCAGTCCGGGCGTGGGCTTGCCGACGGTCCAGAGCGTGGCGTGGCGCGCGAAGCCGTAGACCAGCAGGCCGGTGAGGGCCGCGAGCAGGATGTAGACGATCCAGGGCTGCTGGACGTTGAAGAAGACCTCGCGGCCGGCGTTGGTGCGCTCCAGCTCGATGGCGGAAATCAGGCCGAGGCCGCTGAGGCCCACGGCCGGAGCCCACCAGGCGCCGGTGAGCCGGACCGGGCGGGGCTTGCCCCGGCGCCCGGCAGGGCGGACAGGCGCCGCCGAATCCCGCTCTGAGACGCTCATGCCAGTCCTTCCGGAGTCCGGCGCGAGCCTATCACCGCTTCGCGCTGTGGGCTCCCCACGCCAGCGCCCGCCAGATCAGGACGCGGCGCTGGCCGCCCCCCAGCGATCGCGGATGTCGTTCTTCAGCAGCTTGCCCATGTGGTTGCGCGGCAGCGGCTCGTTCACCCACTCGTAGAGCGCGGGCGCCTTGTAGGAGGCGAGGCGCGACTTCACGTAGCCGGTCAGGTCGTCGTCGGAAGGTGCGTCGCCGCCCTCGGTCATGACCATGACGGCCTTCACCACCTCGCCCCATTCGATGTCGGGGACGCCGATCACGGCCGCCTCGGCGATCTCCGGGTGCTCCTCGAGCACGCCCTCGACCTCGCCGGGCGAGATGTTCTCGCCGCCGCGGATGATCAGGTCCTTCAGCCGCCCGGTGATGAACAGGTAGTTGTCCGGGTCCAGGTAGCCGACGTCGCCGGTGTGCAGCCAGCCGCCGCTGATCGCGGAGGCGGTCTCCTCCTCGCGCTTCTGGTACTCGCGCATGATGCGGTCGCCGCGGATGCAGATCTCGCCCTCTTCGCCCTGCGGCTGCGGCGCGCCGTCCGGCTTGAGGATGCCGACTTCGATGTCCGGCATCGGCCGCCCGACGGAGCGCAGGCGCTTGAGCTTGAGGTCGTTCTCCTCGGGCGTGCCGTCGAGCCGGTGGTCGTCCGGCCCGAGGTAGCTCATCGTCGAGGTCGACTCGGTCTGACCGTAGGCGTTCATCAACCCGCACTCGAAGACGTCGACGGCCTGACGCACCACCTCGTACGGCATCGGTGCGGCGCCGTAGGTGATGAGCTGCAGCGAGTCGATGTCGTACTCGTCGAAGTCGTCCACCTCCATGATGCGCTTGAGCATCGTGGGCACGACGAAGGCGTGGGTGACGCGCTCGCGCTCGACGGTGTCGAGCCAGGCGGCGGGGTCGAACTGCGGCAGGATCGTCAGCTTGCGTCCCGCCCAGAGCGAGCCGAGCATCGTCGTTGCGCCGGCGACGTGGAAGAAGGGCACGGAGACCATCGTCACGTCCTGGTCGGTCGTCGGGTCCACCGGGTTCTGGGTGTTCACGACGTAGGCGGTGAGGGTCTTGTGGGTCAGCACCACGCCCTTGGGCAGGGCGGTGGTGCCGGAGGTGTAGATCACCATCGCCGGGTCGTCGTCGTCGACGGCGGCGAAGAACGGCTCGTCGGCGCCGCTCGCCAGCAGCTGCTCATACGTCTCGTAGCCGCTCGCCTCGAAGTCGAGGGTGTAGATGTGCTCGACCTTGGGGAGCTGGCTGCGGATCTCCTGGAGGATCGGCCAGTAGCGCTCGGAGCAGAAGAAGACGTTGACGTCGGAGACGTCGGCCATGTACTGGAGCTCGTCCGTCTTGGCCCGGAAGTTGAGCGGGACGAAGGTGGCGCCGACGCTGGCCGTCGCGTAGTAGAGCTCGACGAACTCGTTGGAGTTCACCGACATGATGCCGACGTTCTGGCCCTTGCCGACGCCGATGGCGCTGAGGGCGTGAGCGAGGCGGTTCACCCGCGACTGCAGCTCCATGTAGGTCACGCTCTTGTCCGCGTCGGCCACGGCGACGCGGTCCGGCACCATGCTGCCGGCAATCATCAGGATGTCTGCGGTATTCATCGCTCGGAGTCCCCCTCTGCGCTGTGGGCGCGTGCGGCGCGTTCCCTGCGCCGCGGTCCTGGCCGCGCCCTAGTCTACGTCCGCCGGTTCGCCCGCGAGTTCGAGCTTCCCGTCCTCGCCTCGCCTCAGCGGGAGGCGCCGGAGATCGAGGCCGTCGTCGCCCAGTCCCCGGCCGCTGATGTCATACATCGCCCCGCTGCAGATGTCGAAGAACTGTCCCTGTCCGTCCGCTCCGGCGAGGTCCGGCCGAAACGACACCCGGCACTCGCCACCCGGCGGATTATGCGGATCGACATCGGAAAGCGCGATCACCTCGCCGTCCGGCAGCCGCACCACGAACAGCCCGTCCGTGCTGCGATACACGACCGACGCGAGAGCATAATCCTCCGCGTAGCCGAGATCGATCCCTCCGCCCCGGAGGCCGGACGCCCCGTAGGCAATCCCGATGGCCAGCCCCACCGCGATCAGCACGAAGCCGACGACGCAGCCGGGCCGCACACCGGTCGGCTCCGTGCCGTGCTGGCCCCAGGTCCGCGGCAGCTCGCGACGTTCTGCGCTCATGGCGCCGCGGTCCTCGCCCGTCAGGGCGCGGTCTCAGTCGCGGTGGGCTCGGGGCGGCCGATCACCTCGACCTCGATCAGCGGGCGGTCCTGGGCGTCGACGGGCTGCGGTCTCGTGATGCGGAACGTGCGCAGCGGCGAGGCGGTGCCGTCGATCGCCTCGCCGCCCAGCGCCCACACGCCGGCCGAGCAGGGATCGGTGTAGACCCCGTCGCGCCCGAGCGGGTTGCGCGCGGCGCCTCGTGGGTCGTCCGGGCGCAGCTCGATCGTGCAGCCGGTGCCGCGCGCGATCGCGTCGAGGGCGCGGATCAGCTTGCGCTCGCCGTCGTCGTCCACCGCGATCACGAAGATGCGCACTTCCGGGAACCAGACCGGCTCGCCGACCTGGAACTGCTCGGCCGGCCCGGCGTCGAACAGGAACACCTCCGGCTGCGGGTTGATGACGAAGCGGCCCCAGAGAATCGCGGCGACGCCGACGATGACGATCACAATCAGCGCGATCATCCCGAACGGGCGGTTGGGCGGCAGCGAGCCCGGCTCCGGCGCAGCCTGCTCCTCGCTCACGAGCCCGCGACCACCGCCGCGAGCCGCCGCTCGAGGGCGAGCCCGGCCTCGAGCGGCTGGTCGAAGCCGTCGCGGACTGCGCGCTTGGCCGCACGCAGCGCAGCCGGATCGCGATCGGCGAGCGCCTGCGCCCACTCGCGCGCCGCTGCGTCGAGCTGCTCACGAGACACGACGCGCTGCACGAAGCCGAGGTCGTAGGCCTCGCGGGCGCTGATCGGTTCGCCGCCGGTGGCCATGCGCAGCGCCTCGCTGGAGGCGACGTGGCGGGGGACGGTCTGGGTGCCCCCGGCCGAGGGGATGTAGCCGAGCGTGACTTCCGGGATGGCGAAGCGGGCGTCCTCTGAGGCGACGCGCAGGTCGCAGTAGAGCGAGAGCTCGAGGCCGGCGCCGTAGGCGAAGCCCTGGATCGCCGCGATCAGCGGCAGGTCGAGGCTCGCCATCAGGCCCCAGAGGTCGCGCCGCACGCGCGCGTCGCGTGCCTCGAGGTAGGAGGGCGCGGTGCCGAACTCGGTGATGTCGGCGCCGGCGCTGAAGGCGCGATCGCCGGCGCCGCGGAAGACGGCGGCGCGGACGGAGGGGTCGTCGCGCAGCAACTCGAGCTGCATCCACAGCTCATCGCGCAGCTCGAGGTGGACGGCGTTCAGTCGCTCCGGGCGGTTGAGCGTGAGCCAGACGACGTCGCCCTCGCGCTCGGCCAGGACGAAGGGGCCGCTCACGGGGCGGCCTCGGCGGATCCGCTCGCTGGCTGGCGCATGGCGGTGGCGCCGCCGCTCAGGCCCAGTCTGGCTTGATGATGCCGGTCTTGAGGCTGCTGTCGTGCGCGTGCTGCAGCTCGCTGTTGACCTTCTCCGTCAGCAGCTTCATCTCCGGGGCGGTGGCCGTCACCCTGTCGTTGCGCCAGCGCCTGAGCGTCGCCGCGTCCTTCCGGCTCAACCCCGCCTCGGCGATCCCGTCGAGGATCGCGTCCGCCATCACCAGGACTTCGTCGATGGAGAGTTCGACCTTCATGCTCGTGCCCGCTCCTCCGCCGTGCCGCGGCTCATGCGCCCACCCCGGACGTAACGCCGCAGCGTGGCCGCCTCGATGTGTCCCATCAGCGCCTCGTTGAAGTCGTCGGCGAAGGCCTCGAGGCCTTCGCGTCCGGGCGCCCGATCGGTGCGCCACTCGCGAATGACGTCCTTGCCCTCGTCGCTGAGATCGACCCCGTCGAGGACGTGCGCGGTGAAGATTGAGATCACCGTCGCCACCTCGTTCGGATTGAGGATGATGTTCATCTTCCCTCCGTCTCCGTCACGTTCGCCGCGCATCGAGCGCTGCCTCGATGCGCCCTCGGATAGTTGGTCGCCGCGGAGAGCCGCGGTCGCAGTGCTCAACTTTACCGCGAGTGCGGCGCTGGGTCGCGTCCGGTTCAGCTTGTGCCCGCTCAGCGCCCCTTGAACTTCGGGTCGCGCCGCTCGATGAAGGCGCGCACGCCCTCGGCGCGGTCCTCCGTCGTCTGCAGCAGCACGGTCAGTTCGAGTTCGAGGTTCAATCCCTGGTCCAGCGAGAGATCCATCCCGCGCCGGATCGCCTCCTTCGCGAAGCGCGTCGCCAGCGGGCCGCGCGAGGCGATCGTGCGCGCGATCTCGCTTGCCGCCTCGAGCTCCCCGCCGTCCGCCACGACCGAGGAGACGAGGCCGATGCGCTTCGCCTCGGCGGCGTCGATCTCCTCGCCGGTGAGCAGCAGGCGCAGCGCCTGCGCGCGGCCGACGGCGCGCGGGAGGCGCTGCGTGCCGCCGCCGTGCGGGATGCGCCCGGCGCCGGTTTCCGGCAGCACGAAGCTCGCGCCATCGGAGGCCACGCGGATGTCGCAGGCGAGCGCCAGCTCGAGGCCGGCCGAGTGCGCTCGCCCGCCGATCGCGGCGACGAGCGGCTGCGGCAGCGCCGCCAGCGCGTCGAAGGCCGCGCCCGCCGGGGCGATCAGCGCGGCGATGCCCTCGGAGGCGGCGAGCGCCTCGCCGCTCCAGCCCGCGCCGAAGTCCGGCCCCGCGCTCGCCACGACCACGGCGCTGATCGCCGGGTGGCGCGCCTCCAGCTCCGCGGCCGCGTCCGCGATCCCGTCGAGCAGCGCGCGGTCGTAGCCGCCCTCGGGGGGGTCGATGGTCAGCGTGGCGACGGAGCCTTCGAAGGAGAGGGCGGTCAGTGACATGCCACCTCGGGGGCGGGCAGCGCGTGGGTGGGCTCGGGGATGCCCGGAGATCGCTGCAAGGGCCTCATTGGAGCAGTGTACCGCGCCTCGCCCCGCCGGGCCGCTGGACGCCGCATCGCAGGGCTGCGATTCTCGGAGCGAGGAGGAGGCGCGATGGACCTCGAACTGGCCGGGCGCTCCGTGATCGTCAGCGGCGCGAGCCGCGGCATCGGTCTTTCGATCGCCGAGGCGTTCGCCGCCGAGGGCGCGCGGCTCACGATCTGCGCGCGCGGCGCCGAGGGCGTCGAGGCCGCCAGCGAACGCCTGCGCGCCGCCGGCGCCGAGGCGCAGGGCGTCGCCGCCGACGTGACCCGCGCCGAGGACTGCGCGCGCGTCGTGGAGGCGGCCGTCGCGGCCCACGGCGGCGTCGACGCGCTCGTCAACAACGCCGGCGGCTCGATCCGCGAGGGCGACGTCGAGGGGCGGATGCGCGCCTCGCTGGACGCGAACCTGCTGTCGGCGCGGCTGATGTCGGAGCAGGCGCGCCCGCACCTCGCCGCCGCCGGGGGGGCGATCGTCAACATCTCCTCCATCTTCGGGCGCGAGAGCGGCGGGGCCGTCGAGTACAACGCCTCCAAGGCCGCGCAAATCGCGATGTCCAAGGCGCTCGCCCGCGAGTGGATCGGCGAGGGCATCCGTGTCAACAGCGTCGCGCCCGGTTCGATCGCCTTCGAGGGCGGCTCCTGGGGCAACCGGTTGCGCGACGATCCCGAGGGCATGCGCGTCTTCGTCGAGCAGGAGATTCCCGGCGGCCGCTTCGGGCGTCCCGAGGAGGTCGCGGCGCTCGTGGTCTTCCTCGCCTCGCCGCGAGCCTCGTGGGTCGTGGGGGCGACGCTGAACGTCGACGGCGGCCAGTCACGCTCTAATATCTAGGCGGACGGCGCAGGAGGGCGCTCGATGCGATTCTCACGATCCGACTGGCCCGGCATCACGATCGCCTTGCTGGCGGGTCCGGCGCTGATGCTGTTATTCCTCGCGGCGAGCGAGACCTGGGGGCACAAGGGGACGCCGCTGCTCGGCTTCATGGCGGGCAACCTCGGCCTCGCCGCCGGGCTCGCGGCGCTGTTCTCGCGCTTCATCCTCAAGTGGGACGTGCCGCTGAGCGCGATCCTCGCGATCCTCGCCGTCGTTGGGGCGGTGAAGTGGCTGCAGGTCAGCGGCAACGACGGCACGAGGCTGGCCACGGGCGTGAAGTGGGCCGGCGTGGTCGCCTTCGTCGTGCTCAACGTCGCCGTGCTCTGGCAGCTCGTGACCAACGGCCTCCTCCCGCTGCTCGACCGCTTCGACGAGTGGCGCGCGCGGCGGGCCGCCGAGCGCTGACGCCCACCGCCCGACCGCGACTCCCGTGAGCGACGAACCGCCTTCCGACGCCGACGCCGCGGAGGCGAGCGCCCGCGCCGTTACGACCTCGCTCGTCGCGGCCTGGATGGGCGAGCGCTACTACCGCACGTTCCGGCCGCTGGACCCCGGCGCCAGTGCCTTCGACGCGCTGTTCGCGCAGCGCGAGCGGCGCATCGGCGTCAGCTGCGGCCTGCTCTGGGAGGGCGGCGGGCCGCCCGGGGCGGCCGAGCTCGCCGAGCTGATCGAGGACGACCTCGAGGACGACGAGGGCGGCTACGTCGTCTGGACGCCGCCCGGGGGCGAGCTGCCGCCCGCCGAGCCGCGGCAGTCCAGCCTGCGGCTCGCGCTCACGCGCGCCCTCGGAGGGCTCGAGCCGGGCGAGCGCCGCGAGGTGCGCCTGCCGGTGACGCTGCCGCTGGCGAAGGTGGACGCGGAGGGCGCCTACATGTCCGTGAGCGGGCCGATCGCCAGCGAGTGGACCGTGCTCTCCGAGGGCATCGGCGGCGCGTTCCACCTCGACGGCCGCTCGCTGCGGCGGCTGCCCGAGGAGCGCGCCGAGCTGGAGATCGTACTGACGCAGATCCGCGACCGCGCGGCGCTGCTGGAGCAGGGCGAGGTCACGGCGGTGGACGCGCACGACTACTGGCTCGTCTCACGCCTCCCCGCCGACGAGCCTCGAGGCGTCACCGTGTTCGGCGCGCCTCCGGCCTTCGACGCGAGCGACGGCGCCTGGGTGCGCCGCAGCCTGCGCATGCAGCTGCGCCGCGCCGTCGCGCAGCGCGAGGCCGCCGAGGCCGCCGGCGAGCCGGTCGAGATGACCGTGCTCGCCCTCGGGGCGTCGCTGGCGCACATCGGCGAGGAGATGGCGACGGCGGCGCTGCGCGGGATGAGCCCGGCGACCTACGGCGGGGTCGACCTCGTGGCGCTGGTCGCCGACGGGCAGGTGCGGCAGCTGCTGCAGCCGCGATCGCTGCCCTGGGCGCCGGCGCCGCCGGGGCGCTGAGGGCTACGCGCGGACGACGAACGTCCCCGAGAGCTTGTCGTGCCAGGCCTGGGCGTAGCCCTCGGCGAAGGGGCGCTCGCTGTCCGAGTCCCAGGCCGCCCAGGCGTAGCTGAGGCCGAGGGTGAGTGGGACGAGCAGCGATGCGACGGTGCGCCCGAAGCCGCGCATCACGCCGGGCGGCGCGCCCTCGGCGGTGACGATGCGCACGCCCAGCATCTGCTTGCCCGGCGAGAACCCCGCGCTGTTCCAGATCCAGAAGTAGAAGAACGGCGCGACCAGCGAGATCAAGCCGGTCGCCTGGAAGATCCGCTCCTCGCGGGTGCCGGGCACGGGCTCCTCCCCGACGCCCGCCACCGCAAGCGCGATGCTCGTCAGCACCAGCACGATTCCCCAGACCAGCGCCTGGTCGATCGCGAAGCAGATCAGCCGCCGCCGCAGCGAGCAGGGCTCGAGCAGCGCCGGTAACGCGGCGAGGTCGCTCGCCACGTCGGCGGCCGGGCGCTCCGCCGCTTCGCCGCTCCAGGTCGGACCCGGCCGCCCGATCGGGTCGGCCATGCCCAGGCGGTCGGCGCCCGTTGCTTCGCTGCTCACGAGGTCGTCCCGTCCGCGCCGGAGCGTAGCCGGGCGAGCAGTTGCTCCGGCTCGGCCTCGTCGAGCCACTCGACGGCGACGCCGCTCTCGGCCCACTCCGCCGCCAGCCCCTCGCACAGCCCGACGACGGCGGCGCGCGCCGCGCGCAGCGGTGCGTCGGCGCGCGCCTCCGGCTCCGGGGGCAAGACCGCCGCGATCAGCCCCGTGCGGCGCGAGACCATCGAGGGCCCGATCGCGCGCGCCAGCACGAACGCGGGCGTCGCGCCCGCCTCGATCGCCGCGCTCCAGTCGCCGGGTGCGCTGTCAGCCGGTAGCGGCGGGGCGTCGAAGGCGAGGCTGACGAGCAGGTCGATCGGCGCGAGCTCCTCCTCGAGCTGCACGAACGCCTCGACGACCGCTTCAAGGTCGGTGAGGTCCAGCCGCAGCGCCCGCCCCTCGCGCCCATGGCTCCAGCACTCGTTGAGGATCGAGTTCGCCGTGACCTCCTCGCCGGGGTCGTCGTGACGCGTCGTGACGGAGACGTCGGCGCCTGCCGCCGCGAGTCCGGTCGCGAGGGCGCGGCCCAGCCCCTCGGCAGCCCCGGCGACGAGGGCGTGCCGCCCGGCGAGGTCGCCGCCGGTCACGATGCGCCGCTTCCGCTCGCCGCCGCCGGTTCGGCGAGGGCAGCCGCGTCGAGGGCGGAGAAGACACGCCCGTGGATCGCCGCCGGCGGGGCCGTGGCGAGGGCGCAGGCGAGCCGGCCGAGCGCCTCGGCCTCGGCGGCGTCGGTTGCCTCCAGCGCCTCGCGCAGGCCGGAGGGCGTGGCTCCGGCGTCCTCGGGCAGGCTCGCGCCGCGCAGCAGGCCGGCGGCGGCGACCTCGCCGCCGCCGTGCTCGAGCTCGAGCGCGCGCAGCAGCCCGAGGGCGGCCGCGGCCGACATCGAGATGGCGACCGCGCCCTCGGCGGCGCGTTCGCCGAGCGCGTGCGTGACGAGGATGAAGGCGCGCGGGCCCTCGCTCTGCCGCCGGAACTCGTCGAAGGCGGAGCGCGCGGCGAAGGCGTGCGCGTAGCCGTTGAGCGTCATCGTCTGTGCGAGCTGCGCGTCCGAGGTCTGCGCGAGCGGTGCGAGGAAGGCCTCGTCCGGCGCGCTCACCACCAGGTCGAGGCCGCCCAGCTCCTTCGCGACCTGGCGCGTGGTGACCTGTACGTTGCGCCCGAGCGTCACGTCCATCGCGTAGGTCAGGGCCTGGCGGCCGCGCTCGCGCAACTCGCGCTGCAGCCTGCGAGCGACCAGGACGCCCTCGTCGGGGCGCAGCACCGCCAGCGCCACGTCCGCGCCCGCCTCGCCGAGGGCGCGCGCGATCGCCCTGCCGGTCGTGGTCTCGGCGCCGATCACCAGCGCGCGGCGGCCGAGCAGGCCGTCCGGGTCCGGCATCGCGAGGCTGTCGAGGTCGCTCATCGGTTCCTCGCCGTCGTGCGGTCGCGCGCCGATGGTAGCCCGCGGCGCTACAGCACGCCCGCCGCGACGGCGGCGAGCACCGCGACGCCGGCCGCGAGGCGGTACCAGACGAAGACGGCGAGGCTGTGGCGGCGCACGAACCGCAGCAGCCAGCGGATCACCGCCATCCCGACGACCGCCGCGACCAGCGCCCCGAACAGCAGCGGGCCCCAGGCGACCTCCTCGCCGCCGAGGATCGCCTCGCCGAGCAGCGCGGCCGCCGCGCCTACCACCACCGGCGCGGAGAGCAGGAACGAGAAGCGCGTCGCGGCCTCGCGGCGCAGGCCGAGCCCTCGCGCGGCCGCGATCGTTGCCCCGGAGCGCGAGACGCCCGGGACGAGCGCCGTGGCCTGCGCCACGCCGATCAGCAGCGCCCCCGGTGCGCCGAGGTCGCGCAGCCCTCGCGACTGCGCTGCGCGGTCGAGCGCCCAGATTGCCAGCCCGACGGCGATCAGCATGACGCCGACCAGCACCGGCTCGCGCAGTCCGTCCTCGAGCGTGAGAGCGAAGGCTGCGCCGACGGCAAAGGCGGGGAGGGAGCCGAGCGCGATCAGCAGCGCGAGCCGCGAGCGTGGACGCCAGCTCCCGATGCTCCCTCCGTGCGCACTCAGGTCGCGGCCCAGACTCGCGCCGAACAGCACCCAGTCGCGGCGGAAGTAGAGCAGCACGGCGAGCGTCGTGCCGAGGTGCAGGCCGACGTCGAAGGTGAGGTCGTTGAGCTCGTCGCCGAACAGCTCGGAGGCCACCACGAGGTGGCCTGAGGAGGAGATCGGCAGGAACTCAGTCAGCGCCTGCACGAGTCCGAGCAGCGCAGCCCTCAGATACTCGTCCACCGATCGAGGCTAGCAGCCCGGAGCTTCCGAGGGCGCACCAACCTCTCGAGGCCGGATCCGGTCCCTCTCCCCGCGGGAGAGGGAGGAGGGTGAGGGAGCGTCCGGCGCCTTCGTCATTCCCGCCCCCCTTCCCGTCATTCCGGCGAAAGCCGGAATCCAGCCGGGGCATCAGCGATCCGGCCCCCTCTCCCCTGGCGGGTGAGGGGGAGCGGGCGCAGCCCGCCACACGCCGTAGGGAGCGCGCTCCGCAGGCGGATCGAGGTCGTGGGGGGAGCCAGCGATGGCCTCGTAACGGTCCCGATAGGCCCTGAACCCTCTTGTTGACAGCCCCGGAGAGGATTCTAGGCTGGCAGCAGATTCGGGCCGCCGCGGGGGATACAGGTGGGGGCTATGGAGATAAGAAACCTGATCATCGACGACCGTGAGAGAGGGATGTTCAGGGTCCACCGGTCCGCCATGACCTCCGACGAGTTATTCCAGCGGGAACGCGAGCTGATCTTCAACCGGTGCTGGATCTACCTGGGGCACGAGTCGGAGGTGGAGGAACCCGGCGACTACCGCCGCCGCACGGTGGCCGGGCGGCCACTCTTCTTCGCTCGTGGCAAGGACGGCGAGGTGCGGGTGTTCCTCAACACCTGCCCCCACCGGGGCGCCCTGATCTGCCGCCACGACAAGGGGAACGCCGAGGTCCTCCAGTGCTTCTATCACGCGTGGACATTCGACACGAACGGAGATCTGATTGGCGTCCCCGGCGAAGACGCCTACGGGCCCTCGTTCGACCGCAGCGAGCTGGGCCTGAAGCAGCCGCCCAGGGTCGAGAGCTACAGGGGCTTCATCTTCGTGAGCTTCAACGCCCATGTCGAAGACCTGGTCACCTACCTCGCGGGGGCCAGGGACTACCTGGACCTGATCGTGGACCCGGTCGAAGAAGGAATGCGGGTGGTCGCCGGCTCCAACAAGTACGCCATCAAGGCCAACTGGAAGTTGCTGGCGGAGAACAGCCTCGACGGGTATCACCTGGTGCCGACGCACCAGACATACCTCGACTACATGAGCAGTCTCGGAACCGACGACAGCGGGGTCACACTGGATGCACGCCCTCCCGGCGCATCGAGAGCCCTGGGCAACGGGCACTGCGTGGCGGAGAACATCGCCCGGAACGGTCGCCCCATCGCCCACTGGCACCCGCTGTTCGGCGAGGAGGCCAGGGAGCCAATCGCACAGGTCCGCCAGCGGTTGGTGGAGAAGTACGGGGAAGAGCGCGCCTACCAGATGGCCGACACCTCGAGGAATCTGCTCATCTATCCCAACCTGGTCATCAACGACTTCGTGGCCATCACGATCAGGTACTTCGAACCCCTGGCGCCCGACAGCATGGACGTCACCGCCTGGCACCTGGTCCCGAAGGTGGAGTCGGACGCCATGCTCGCCACCCGGCTGGACAGCTTCCTCACCTTCCTGGGGCCGAGCGGTTTTGCCACCCCCGATGACGTGGAAGCTCTGGAATCATGTCAGGCCGGCTACCGCGCCACCGAGGTCGAGTGGTCCGACATCTCCAGGGGTATGCTGAAACCCGACCCGGGAACGTCGGACGAACTGCAAATGCGCGGCTTCTGGCGGCAATGGCACGCCCATATGCAGGGCTTGAGCCACGCCGATGTACAGGACGGCCCGCCGCTGGAAGCAGAACCCGCGCTGGCAACGGACGACTGACACAGCCGCGTTCAGGGCCCGCTGGATAAGTGGAACGATGACAACCGATCACACGCCCTCGCTGCGCGAATTGGTGGAGGACTTCCTGTTCAGGGAGGCGGAGCTCCTCGATGACTGGCGCCTGGACGATTGGGTCGGTTTGTTTACCGAAGATGGCCGGTACGTGGTCCCCACCACCGACTTGCCGGAGGGTGACCCGAAGCGCGACCTGGTCTTCATAGACGACGACATCACCCGTCTGCGCGCCCGGGCGGTGCGGTTGAACAGCCGCCATGCTCACCGCGAGTATCCGTGGTCGCGTACCCGCCGGTTTGTCTCCAACGTGCGGGTGGCGGAAACGGGAGACGGCGAGCTGTCGGTCACGGCAAACGTCATGGTCTACCGGTTCCGCAGCGGCGAAGGAGCGCCCTTCGTCGGCAGCGTCCACTACATCCTGCGGCGAGACAACGGGGAGTTGAGAATCGCCTACCGCCGCGCGGTGCTGGATCTGGAAGCCCTGTCCTGGCACGGAGCAGTCAGCATCATCTTTTGATGCCCTTTCGTGGGGCAGAGCCCCCACACCCCCACGTCGGACTGTCGAGGGCGCACGAGCCTTCCGCAGGCGGCGAACGGTCCGGCGAGCCCCCTCACCCCAATCACCCCAACCCTCTCCCCCGGGAGAGGGGGCCGGATCGAGGGCGCACGAGCCTTCCGCGGGCGGCGAACGGTCCGGCGAGCCCCCTCACCCCAACCCTCTCCCCCAGGAGAGGGGGTCGGATCGAGGGCGCACGAACGTTCCGCGGGCGGCGAAGGTCCGGCGAGCCCCCTCACCCCAACCCTCTCCCCCAGGAGAGGGGGGCGGATAACCCTCACCCCCAGGCGAGGGGGCCGGATCGAGGGCAGGCGCGCGGCCTGCCAATCGCGCTCCGCGTATTAGGATGGAGCCATGCCGCGCAACATCCGTCTCGCCTACGGCCGCACGGGCCTCGATGTCGCGTTCCCGGACGCGGCCGAGGTGATCGCGCCGCACGAGCAACCGCCGCTCGCCGATGCGCCCGCCGCCGTGCGCTCGGCGTTGCGCGAGCCGATCGCCGGGCCGCCGCTCTCGGCCCTCGCAGCGCCCGGCAAGCGGGTCGCGATCGTGACCTCGGACCTGACGAGGCCGGTACCGAACGAGCTGCTGCTGGACGCGCTGCTGGAGACGCTCCACGCCGCCGGCGTAGCCGTCGAGGACGTGCTGATCCTCAACGGCACGGGGATGCACCGCGGCAACACGGCCGAGGAGTTGGCCGAGATGTACGGCGAGGAGATCGTGCGCCGCTACCGCATCGTCAACCACGACTCGCGGGAGACCTCGGCGCTGCGGCAGATCGCGACGGACCCGCGAGGCGAGCCTGTGCTGATCCGCGGTGACTACCTCGACGCCGATCTGCGCATCGTCACCGGCTTCATCGAGCCGCACCTCTTCGCCGGCTACTCGGGCGGCGGCAAGGGCGTGATGCCCGGCATCGCCGGGCGCGAGACCGTGATGTCCAACCACTCCGCCTCTATGGTCGGTCACCCCAACGCAACCTTCGGGATCAGTGAGGGCAACCCGATCTTCGAGGAGATGCGCCGCTTCGCGTTGCTCGCCGGGGAGTGCTTCCTGCTCAACGTCACGATGGACGCCGAGCAGCGCGTGACCGGCGTCTTCGCGGGCGAGCTGGTCGCCGCGCACGATGCAGGCATCGAGCACTGCCGCCGCCAGGCGATCGTCGAGATCGACGAGCCGTACGACGTCGTCGTGACGAGCAACGGTGGCTACCCCGCCGATCTCGACCTCTACCAGTCGGTCAAGGGCATCGCCGTCGCGGCGCGGGCGCTGCGCCCCGGCGGCCACCTGATCCTCGCCGCCGAGTGCATCGAGGGCGTCGGGCACGGCGAGTACGGCGTGCTGCTGACGCGCTACGGCAGCCACCTCGAGCTGCTCGAGGCGATGCGCGGCGGCGCCTGGACGACGGTCGAGGAGCAGTGGCAGGCGCAGCTGCAGGCGCTCGCACAGGAGCGCGGCACGGTCTGGCTCCACTCCTCCCTCGACGAGGACGAAACGCGCGCCACGCACCTGCGCTACTGCGCCGACGTGGGCGAGACGGTCGCGGCGCTCGCCTCGGAGATCGAGGCGCGTGAGGGCCGGCCGGCGAGCATCGGCGTGCTGCCGTACGGGCAGCAGGCGGCGCCGGTGGTGCGCGAGCCGGCGCTGGCGTGAACTCGCCCGCCGCGCAGGTGGAGGTGCGCCGCGCCGGCGAGGCCGACATCGCGACGGTCTCGCGGATCCTCGCCGCTGCCTTCGACGACGACCCGGTGTTCAACTGGTTTATCCGCCAGGACGAGCGGCACGGTGAGGCGACCGAGCGGCTGCTGCGAGGCGGCGTGGAGCGCGCCGTGCGCGAGCACGGCGAGTGCTACATCCTCGCGGATGGACGCGGCGCGGCGGTGTGGCAGCCTCCCGGCTACGAGGGGCCGCCACCCGATCCCGACGGACGCGAACGCCTCGCCTCCGAGATCTGCGACACGCCGGAGGGTCGTCGGCGCTTCGCGCAGTTCGCGGACCTGATGGCGGAGCACCACCCCACGGAGCCGCCAAACTTCTACCTCGGCGCGATCGGCGTGCTGCCCGCAGTGCAGCGCGGCGGGCTCGGCTCGCGGCTGATCCGCGCCGTCCTCGAGCGCTGCGATCGGGAGGGGATACCGGCATCCCTGATCAGCACGAGGGAGCGCAACCTCCCGCTCTACGAGCGGCACGGCTTCGCCGTCAGTGCGCGTGTCGAGCTGCCGGACGGCGGCCCCTCGCTGTGGCCGATGTGGCGCGAACCTCGAGGGGGGCAGGGCGGCTAGCCGAGCTCCTCGATCAGCTCCCACCTGTAGCCGCCCTCGACCTCGCGGATGCAGCCGAGCGAGAGAATCGGGAAGTGACCGCTAGTCACGATCGCCTCCTTCTCGACCGCCAGCCGCGCGATCTTGCCGCGCGATCGCGTGGACTCGGCCGGATCGAGGTCGACCTGCGGGATCCAGTCGTGGTGCTCGAGGTGGACGGGGTGGTGCGCCGCGTCGCCGAGCAGTAGCAGGTTGGTCCCCCGCGAGGCGGCGAGGACGGTGCAGTGGCCGGGCGTGTGGCCCGGCGCGGGGATCATCGTGAGCGCCTCGCTGACGGCGTACTCGCCCTCGGTGGTCTCGACGCGGCCGGCCGCGACGACGGGGTTGATGCGGCGCCGCACGTTCTCCGCCATCGGATTGTCGTCGGAGGCGCTGCTGGTCCAGTAGTTCAGCTCGTTCTCGTGCACGTAGAAGGTCGCGTTGGGGAACATCAACCGGTCGTCCTCGTTGTCGTGGATGTTCCAGCCGACGTGGTCGCCGTGCAGGTGCGTGTGGATCACGCGGTCGATCTCCTCGAGCCCCACGCCGACCTCGGCGATGCGTTGCGGCAGCTCACCGCCGCCGGGGATGCCCATCGCGAGCGCGGGCACGCCGTAGCCGCTGTCGATCAGCGTGAGGTGGCCGTCGCCGCGGATCAGGAACGAGCCGAAGTTGAAGGGCACGGGGTCCTCGGGGTCTGTGATGCCGATCGCGCTCGTCCAGGCCGCGGGATCCACGTCGCGGAAGAAGCCGCCGAGGGCGCGCTCGGGCGCGCCGTCGCTGAGCGCCGCGATCTCGAGTCCGCCGATGGTGAAGCTCTCGCTAAGTCTGGGCATCGCCCCGCCCTCCTGCTGCGCCGTGCGCGCTTCGTTGCGCGCTTGTCGGGAGGCGAGCATAGCGCGCCCGGGACGGCGCAGCCCCGTGCGGGCGGTTGCCGCTCGATCCGCGCGGCCCATATCATCGCCCTACATCGCGGCGACGGCTGGAGCACACGAATGTCGATACCGATGGCGTACATCCGCGGCGAGTTCATGCCGCTCGCGGACGCGAAGATCGGCATCATGACCCACGCCTTCAACTACGGAACCGCCGTATTCGAGGGCATCCGCGGTAACTGGAACGACGACCAGGGCGAGCTCTACCTCTTCCGCGTGCGTGAGCACGTCGAGCGCCTGCGCCAGAGCGCGAAGATCATGCGCATGGAGCTGACGGCGAGCGACGACGAGCTGGTCGGCCAGATCCACGAGCTGGCCGTACGCAGCGAGTTCCGCGAGGACGTCTACATTCGCCCGATCGTCTACAAGTCCACCGAGGCGCTCGGGGTCCGCATGCACGACCTGCAGGACGACTACCTGCTCTTCCTCGCGCCGTTCGGCGCCTACCTGGACCCCGAGGCGGGCGCGCGCTGCATGACCTCGTCCTGGCGGCGCGTGGACGACACCTCGATTCCGGCGCGGGCGAAGGTGAACGGGCTCTACGTCAACAACGCGATGGCGAAGACGGAGGCGCAGCTCTCCGGCTTCGACGAGGGGATCCTGCTCAACCAGGACGGCCACGTCTCCGAGGGTTCCGGCGAGAACATCGTGATCCTGCGTCGCGGCCGGATCATCACCCCACCGCCGCAGGACAACATCCTCGAGGGCATCACGCTGGAGACCGCGTTGCAGATCGCGCGCGAGGAGCTTGGCATCGAGGTCGAGGAGCGCACGATCGACCGCTCCGAGCTCTACATCGCCGACGAGGTGTTCATGACGGGCACCGCCGCGCACGTCACGCCCGTGGTCGAGGTCGACCGCGTGCCGGTCGGCGACGGGCGTCCGGGGCCGGTCACGATGCAGCTCCAGAACCGCTACTTCCAGGCGATCACCGGCCGCCTCCCCCAGTACGCCGAGTGGCTGACGCCCGTCTACTCCGGCGCCGCCGTCGGCGCATGACGGCGGCGCGCCGGCGCTGAGACCCGCGGCGAGGCGGCTCGACAGGACCGATGCAGTACCGACCGGCTCGCACCCCCGGCCTCGTCGCGGGCAGCCTGCTCACCGGCTGGGCGCTCGCCGCCGCGCTGCTGCTGTTGGCGATCGGTGTGGGCCGGGAGCTCGGCTTCGAGGGCTGGCTCGCCTACAGCGCCTCGCTGGTGGCGGCGGTAATCGCGGTGCTGTTCGGCTACTGGACCTGGGCGTTGTGGACGCTGTCCTATGACCTGGACCGCAACGCGCTGCTGATTCGCTGGGGCTGGACGCAACAGGTGATTCCGCTCGGCTCGATCGAACGGCTCGTGCCGGCCAGCGCCGTCGCCATCCCGCGTCCGGGAGGCGTCTCCTGGTGGGGGAGCCAGATCGGGCGGGCGATCGTCGAGCCGATCGGCCCGGTGCTGTGCTATGCCAGCGGCCGCCTTCCGGAGCAGCTGGTCTACGTGGTGACCGCGCAGCAGACGTACGCCCTCACGATCGAGGATCCGCAGGAGTTCGCGCGGGAGGTGCTGATCCGGCAGGAACTTGGTCCGACCGCCCGGCTGCAGCACCAGGTGCGCCGCGGCGGTCCCGCGTTGCTGCGCACGAACGACCGCATCGCGCTGCTGATCGTCCTTCTCGCCGTGCTCGGCGGCGTTTCCGTTTGGCTGCAGATCGCCCTCCGCCACAGCGCCGTGCCGACAACGGTTCCGCTGCACCTCACCGCCGGCGAGGCCTCGGAGTTCATCGCGCGCCACACGCTGCTGGAGATGGGGAGCGCCGCCACCGCCATCCTCGTCGCCGGGCTGGTGATCGGGGTGCTGGTGCACGCTCGCGAGCGCGTGGCCGGGCGCCTCGTCTTTGCGGCGGCGGCCGTCGTGCAGGTGATCTTCCTCGCCGCCACCGCGATCGCGATCGGCTGAGCCGCCGCGCGCCTGACCGCAACGGCGACCGGGAGTAGCATCCGCGCGTGGATGTCGAGGCGATCGTCGTCGGAGCCGGCCCGGCCGGCAGCACCGCCGCCCGCGAGCTGGCGCAGCGCGGCATCGACACGCTGTTGCTCGACCGCGCGCGCTTCCCTCGCGACAAGCCGTGCGGCGGCGGCGTCACCGTGCGCTGCGACGCGCTCCTGCCCTTCTCGCTCGAACCCGTCGTCGAGGACGTCGTCTACGGCGCGGTGATCCAGATGCGCCGCGGCCACCGCGTCTCCCTCCGTCACGACGAGCCGCTGACCTACATCACGCAGCGCAGCCGCCTCGACCACTTCCTCGTCGAGCGCGCGCAGGAGGCGGGCTCCGAGTTCCGCGACGGGCAGCGCGTGCGCCAGGTGATGCGCCAGGGCGACGGCAGCTACGAGGTCAGCGCCGGCAACGGCGCCGCGCCGGAGCTGCACCGCGCGCGCGTCGTGATCGGCGCGGACGGTGCGAACGGCGTCGTCGGCTCCTCGCTCGGCTACGAGCACGCCGAGGAGAGCGGGGTCGGCCTCGAGGGCAACTTCCCGTGTCCGGACGGCGTGCCGGAGTGGCTGCGCGGCAACGTGGTGCTGCAGCTCGGCGCGATGACCGGCGGGTACGGTTGGCTGTTCCCGAAGGAGGACCACGTCAACGTCGGCGTCGGGTGCTGGAAGGCCACCGCCGGCGATCTGCGCCGGCAGCTCGACGCGCTGTGTCGCGACTACGGCATCGACCCGGACCGCCTCGAGTCGCTGCGCGGGCACCACCTGCCGATGCGGCGTGGCGGCAGCGCGCTCGCGGCCGGCGGGTCGGCGCTGATCGGCGACGCGGCGGGCCTGATCGACCCGCTCTCGGGCGAGGGCATCCTCGCCGCGATCTCCTCGGGAGCCGCGGTCGCGCCGGTCGCGCACGACTACCTGCGAGGCGAGCGCGACTCGATGCGCGACTACCAGCAGCTCATGGAGCGCGACCTGCTGCCCGAGATCGCGATCTCAAAGGGTCTGATGGAGGTCTTCTACCTCTACCCGCCGCCGTTCATCTGGGCGTTGCAGCGATCGAGCCGCGTCTGGACCCACTGCGCGAAGCTGATCCGCGGCGACGAGACGTACGCCGACGTGGTGCGCACGGGTGGCCCCTTCGCGCACATCGTGCACCCCCTCGGCGCCCTCGCGCGCTCGATCACGCGGCGGCGCTACGGGCGGCCGTAAGGGGGCTCGATGCCTGCCATCGCTGCACTTCCACGGCATGTCCCACGCGCCAGCCTGCTTGTGAGTCGCATCACGCGCTGTTGACGCTGCGTGCGGGGCGCGCGGATACTGTCCGCTGTTATGAGGGCAACACTCCCCAGACCACACCTGCCCGAATGGCGCGTGGCCGTCGCCGCCTCAACGCGCCTGCTTGTCCTCCTGCTCGTACTGCGCTAGGCGGCGCCGCCACCGAGGTCGCGCCGCCAATCAGCCCGCGTGACGGGCTGCCGGTCGTTCACAACAACCACACCCAACACAGCGCGAATCGCCCGAAGCGGAAGAGACGGAACCCACGATGAGAATGAGCGGCGCCGATATCGTCCTCGAGAGTCTGAAGCGCGTGGGCATCGACACCGTATTCGGCTACCCCGGCGGGGTCGTCCTCCCGCTCTACGACCGCTGGCCCGCCCACCCCGAGGTGCGCCACATCCTGGTGCGCCACGAGCAGGGCGGCGGCCACGCCGCCGACGGCTACGCCCGCGCCGCGGGACGCCTCGGCTGCGCCCTCGCCACCTCCGGGCCGGGCGCGACGAACCTCGTCACGGCGGTCCAGAACGCGATGATGGACTCGGTGCCGACGCTGTTCGTGACCGGCAACGTCGCGCGCAACCTGATCGGCCGGGACGGGTTCCAGGAGGCCGACGCGACCGGCATCCTGACGCCCTGCGTCAAGCACAACTACCTCGTCATGCACACCGAGAACCTCGCGCACACCTTCGCCGAGGCCGCCTACCTCGCGACCACCGGCCGGCCCGGCCCGGTTCACATCGACATCCCGAAGGATGTCTTCATCGACGAGGCCGAGTTCGTCTGGCCGGAGGAGGTCTCCGTCCGCGGCTACCACCTCCCCGGCGCCGCTGACGAGGCCGACATCGCTCGCGCGGCCGAGCTGATCGACACTGCCGAGCGACCGCTGATCATCGCCGGTCACGGCGTGATCCTCGGCGAGGCCTGGGAAGAGCTGCGGCAGTTCGCCGAGCACACCGGCATCCCGGTGCTCAACACGCTGCTCGGCCTCGGCAGCATCCCGCGCACGCACGTCCTCTCCTACGGGATGATGGGCATGCACGGCTCCTACGAGGCGAACATGGCCGCCTCCAACGCCGACCTCGTGATCGGCATCGGCAACCGCATGGACGACCGCGCGATCGGTCGCTTCAACGACTTCAATCACCACGCCAAGCTGATCCACGTCGACGTCGACCCCGGCGAGCACGGCAAGAACCTGCCGACCGCCGTCCCGATCCTCGGCGACGTCAAGGACGTGCTGCCGCAACTGCGTGATGCGACGCGGCAGCGCTCGCACCTCGACTGGATCCGCTGGATCGACGAGGTGCGTGACGACCACTCGCACTCGATGGCGATCCCGAGCGGGCCGCAGATGACCTCGCAGGGCGTGATCAAGCGCATCTCCGAGCGCTGCGACGACGAGACGGTGATCGTCACCGGCGTCGGCCAGCACCAGATGTGGGCCGCGCAGCACATGCGCTTCAGCTACCCGCACCAGCTGATCACATCGGGCGGCCTCGGCACGATGGGCTTCGAGGTTCCCGCAGCGATGGGCGCGCAGGTGGCAAAGCCGGACGCGCTGGTCTGGTCGATCTGCGGCGACGGCGGCTTCCAGATGACGCTGCAGGAGCTGGCGACGATGGTGGACGAGAACCTGCCGGTGAAGATGGCGATCATCAACAACGGCTACCTCGGCATGGTCCGCCAGTGGCAGGAGCTGTTCTACGAGGACAACTACGTCGCCGTCGCGATCAGCCAGCCCGACTTCGTCAAGCTCGGCGAGGCGTACGGCGTCAAGGCGCTGCGCGTCACCGACGCCGACAAGATCGACGGCGCCATCGAGGAGGCCAACGACCACGACGGCCCCGTCCTCGTCGACTTCCAGGTGGAGGCCGAGGGCAACGTCTGGCCGATGGTCCCCGCCGGCTCGGCGCTCTCCGAGACCGTCGAGGCGCCCCGCCCCGAGACCCCGAGCGAGGTGGCCCGATGAGCGGCGAACTGCGCAAGCACACCGTCGTCGCGCTCGTCGAGGACCGCCCCGGCGTCCTCAACCGCGTCGCTTCGCTGTTCCGCCGGCGCGGCTTCAACATCGACTCGCTCGCCGTCGGCACCACCGAGGAGCCGGGCATCTCGCGCATGACGATCGTCGTCGCGAGCGAGAACGGCATCGTCGACCAGGTGCAGAAGCAGCTCGCGAAGCTGATCGACGTGGTCGAGGTCGCCGACCTGACCGGCGAGGACGCGGTGATCCGCGAGCTGGCGCTGATCAAGGTGGCGTGCACTACGGAGCAGCGCCGCGAGGTGCTGGACCTGGTCGACATCTTCCGGGCGCGCGCGGTGGACGTCGCGCCGGGCAGCCTGATCATCCAGATCGTCGCGGAGGAGCGGCAGTTCAACTCGCTGATCGAGAACCTCGAGCCGTACGGGATCCTCGAGCTGACCCGCACGGGCCGGATCGCGATGCTGCGGGGCGACCAGACCACCGCCGTGCACGACCCGGAGTCCGAGGAGTTGCAGCGCTTCCGCCACAGCTCCGGCCGCCGGCCGGCGGGCGAGCTGCCGTACGTAAGCGACTAGCGGCCCGCGGAGCGGGCGACGCCGGCCACCCGGGCCAGTCGGGAGCGCGGCGCGGAGAGGACGAGACGTGGCCAGGATCTTCTACGACGAGGACGCCGACCTCGGGCTGCTGCGGGACCGCCGGATCGGCGTGATCGGCTACGGCTCGCAGGGGCACGCTCACGCGCTGAACCTGCAGGACTCCGGCCTCACGGTCGCCGTCGGCCTCTACCCCGGCTCGCCCTCGTGGGAGAAGGCGCAGGGCGACGGGCTCACAGTCGGCAGCGTCGCCGACGTGGCGCGCGACTCGGACGTGCTGATGATGCTCGTCCCGGACCAGGTGCAGCGCCAGGTCTACGAGGACCACGTCGCGCCGCACATGGCCGAGGGCAAGACGCTGATGTTCGCGCACGGCTTCAACGTGCACTTCAACCAGATCGACGCTCCGTCCGACGTCGACGTCTCGATGATCGCGCCGAAGGGGCCGGGCCACCTCGTGCGCCGCGAGTACCTGAGCGGGCTCGGGGTGCCGGCGCTGGTCGCCATCCACCAGGACGCCAGCGAGTCGGCGCTGCAGCTCGCGCTCGCCTACGGCAAGGGCATCGGCAGCGCGCGCGCCGGGATCCTGCAGACGACGTTCCTGGAGGAGACGGAGACGGACCTGTTCGGCGAGCAGGTGATCCTCTGCGGCGGGCTGACCTCGCTGATCAAGGCCGCCTACGAGACGCTCGTCGAGGCCGGCTACCAGCCCGAGTCCGCCTACTTCGAGACCTTCCACGAGGTGAAGCTGATCGTCGATCTGCTCTACGAGGGCGGCATGGAGTACATGCGCTACTCGATCAGCGACACCGCCGAGTACGGCGACTACACGCGCGGCCCGCGCGTGATCGACGCGAGCGTCAAGGACCGCATGCGCGCGATCCTCGACGAGATTCGCAGCGGCCAGTTCGCGAGCGAGTGGATCGCCGAGAACCAGGCCGGCCGCGCGCGCTTCCTCGCGCTGCGCCGCCTCAACGCGGAGCACCCGATCGAGGAGGTCGGCAAGGAAGTGCGGGCGATGATGAAGTGGCTGGGAGAGCAGAAGTAGCGATGTCCTCTCTCGTCCTCGCGTCCGCCGGTGGCGTCCGCGCCGCCCTCGCCCTACCGGGCGGCCTCATGCTTCTCCGGCCCTCCGCCGCGTGAGCGGCTGGGAGGGCTCCGGAGAGCGAGGGCGTGACGACGGAACGCCCGCACGAGCAGCAGCGGCACGGGTGAGGACAGTGACGGAACGATGAGCGACAAGGTCTATATCTTCGACACCACGCTCCGCGACGGCGAGCAATCCGCCGGCGTGGGCTTCACGATCGAGGACAAACTCGAGGTGGCGCGGCAGCTCGCCCGCCTCAACGTGGACATCATCGAGGCGGGCTTCCCGTTCTCCTCGCCGGGGGACTTCGAGGCCGTCTCGCTGATCGCACGCGAGGTGCGCGGCCCGATGATCGCGGGCCTCGCGCGGGCGCACCCGGACGACGTGGACTCGTGCTGGAACGCGGTCTCGCAGGCGGAGACGCCTCGGATCCACGTCTTCATCTCGGCCAGCGAGATCCACATGGCGCACCAGCTGCGCAAGAACCGCGAGGACGTGATGGAGATGGCGCGCGCCGCCGTCGCGCGCGCCGCCGGCTACTGCCCGGACGTCGAGTTCTCGCCGATGGACGCCACGCGCTCCGACTCGGACTTCGTCTACCAGCTGCTCGAGGCGGCGATCGAGGAGGGCGCGACGACGGTCAACATCCCGGACACGGTCGGCTATGCGCTGCCGCCTGAATTCGGCGACCTGATCGCCTCGGTGGCGGCGAACGTGCGGAACATCGACAAGGCGCGCATCTCCGTGCACTGCCACAACGACCTCGGGCTGGCGACGGCGAACTCGCTGTCGGGCGTGCTCAACGGAGCGCGCCAGGTGGAAGGCGCGATCAACGGCATCGGCGAGCGCGCGGGCAACACCTCTCTCGAGGAGGTGATCATGGCGATCAAGACCCGCGCCGACTTCGCCGGCCTCCACACGGACGTCAACACGCCCGAGCTGCACCAGGCGAGCCGCATCGTCGAGCGCGTCTCGGGCATGGCGGTGCAGTCCAACAAGGCGGTGGTCGGCAAGAACGCCTTCCGCCACTCCTCGGGCATCCACCAGGACGGCGTGCTCAAGCTGCGCGAGACCTACGAGATCATGGACCCGGCCGACATCGGCATCCCCACGGGCGACTCGATCGTGCTGACCAAGGTCTCCGGCCGCCACGGCCTGCGCTCGCGCATCGCCGACCTCGGCGTGGACCTCGACGACGAGGCGCTCGACCGCGTCTACGAGGCGTTCAAGGACGTCGCCGACCGCAAGGACGAGGTGGATGACCGCGACCTGCAGGCGATCCTCAGCGAGCAGGCGCAGGTGCAGGTCCGCGAGCAGTGGCAGCTCGACCTCGTGCAGGTCTCGGCGGGCGACCACTCCTCCCCGACGGCGACGGTGCGGCTGGTGGACCCCGAGGGCGAGTTGCAGCAGGACGCCGCCATCGGGACCGGCCCGGTGGACGCGATCTACCAGGCGATCAACCGCGTGATGGGCGTCGAGAACGAGCTGACGGAGTTCAGCGTGAAGTCCGTGACCGAGGGCATCGACGCCGTCGGCGAGGTCACGATCCGGATCGAGGTGGGGAGTCGCACCTACACGGGCCGCGCCGCCGACACGGACATCCTCGTGGCCTCGGCGCGCGCTTACATGCACGCGCTCAACCGCTACCTCAACACGACCACGCCGCAGGCCGCGGCGGTGAGCTAGCTCCGGCGGCCGGACGGGAGTGAGAAGCCGGCCCCTCTCCTTGGGGAGAGGGCGGGGGTGAGGGGGAGGCCTACCGCCCACCCCGAGACCCCCGATGGCGCAACGTGGCGTCGGAGGCGCCCTCACCCTAACCCTCTCCCTCGGGGAGAGGGGACCGGAGGGAGTGCGCTGCGGCAGTCAAGCGTTGGCTCGTAGAATGGGCGGCGCTGCAGGAGACGGGAGTACGGATGACCGAGCCGCGCACGCTGTCCGAGAAGATCTGGGACGCGCACGTCGTCGAGAGTCCGCTCGCCGACGCCGCCCGCCGCGAGGCGCTCGGCGCCGAGGCGGACGCGGGCCCGCAGGCCGACCTGCTCTACATCGACCTGCACCTCGTGCACGAGGTGACCTCGCCGCAGGCCTTCGAGGGGCTGCGCCTGTCCGGCCGCACGGTGCGCCGCCCGGACCTCACGCTCGCGACCGTCGACCACAACGTGCCGACGATCGGGCGGGACCAGCCGAACCCGGATCCGCTCTCGGCGACGCAGATCCAGGTGATGTCCGACAACTGCCGCGAGTTCGGGCTGGAGCTGTACGGCATCTTCGACACGCGCCAGGGCATCGTGCACGTGATCGGGCCGGAGCAGGGCGTGACCCAGCCGGGCTTGACCATCGTCTGCGGCGATAGCCACACCTCGACGCACGGCGCCTTCGGCGCGCTCGCCTTTGGCATCGGCACGTCCGAGGTCGAGCACGTGCTGGCGACGCAGACGCTGCGCCAGTCGCGCCCGCTGACGATGTCGGTCGAGGTCACGGGGCAGCTCGGCCCCGGCGTCATGGCGAAGGACGTGATCCTCGCGATCATCAACGAGATCGGCGTCGACGGCGGCGTCGGCTACGTCATCGAGTACCGCGGCGAGGTGATCCGCAGCCTCTCGATGGAAGGCCGCATGACGGTCTGCAACATGTCGATCGAGGGCGGCGCGCGCGCCGGCCTGATCGCCCCGGACGAGACCACCTTCGAGTACGTGAAGGGCCGCCCCCGCGCCCCGCAGGGCGAGGCCTGGGAGCAGGCGGTTGAGTACTGGCGCACCCTGCCCACCGACGAGGGCGCGCGCTTCGACCGCGAGGTCGTCCTCGACGGCGCGGCGATCGAGCCCTTCGTCACCTGGGGCACGAACCCCGGACAGAGCGTCCAGATCGGCGACGTGGTGCCCGACCCGTCGAGCTTCGACGAGCCGAGCCGCCGCGAGGCGGCGACGCGCGCGCTGGAGTACATGGACCTCGAGGCCGGCACGCCGATCCGCGAGATCGCGATCGACCGCGTGTTCCTCGGCTCTTGCACGAACGCGCGCATCGACGACCTGCGCGCGGCGGCGAGCATCGTCGAGGGCAAGCAGGTCGCATCGAGCGTGCACGCGATGGTCGTGCCCGGCTCCGGCCTCGTGAAGGCGCAGGCGGAGCAGGAGGGCCTCGACGCGATCTTCACGGCGGCGGGTTTCGAGTGGCGCGACGCCGGTTGCTCGATGTGCCTCGGCATGAACCCGGACATCCTGCTGCCGGGCGAGCGCTGCGCCTCCACCTCCAACCGCAACTTCGAGGGCCGGCAGGGGCCGGGCGGCCGCACGCACCTGGTGAGCCCGCCGATGGCGGCGGCGGCGGCGATCGCCGGCCGCTTCGTCGATGTGAGGGAGCTGGCCTGATGGACCCCGTCAGCCGCGTCGTCGGGAAGGCGATCCCGCTCAACCGCGCCAACGTCGACACCGACCAGATCATTCCCGCCAAGTACCTCAAGCGCATCGAGCGCACGGGCTACGGCCCGTTCGCCTTCGAGGCCTGGCGCGCCGACCCCGACTTCGTGCTCAACAACCCGGCCTACGAGGGCGCGCCGATCCTGATCGCGCAGCAGAACCTCGGCTCCGGCTCCAGCCGCGAGCACGCGGTGTGGGCGATCCAGGGCCTCGGCGTGAGCGCGCTGATCGCGCCCTCCTTCGCCGACATCTTCAAGAACAACTGCTTCCAGGGCGGCGTCCTGACGGTGGAGCTGGCGCAGGAGGACGTCGACTGGCTGATGGCGCGCGCCGAGGAGACGCCCGACGCGGAGATCGAGGTTGACCTCGAGACGCAGATGGTGCGTGCCGGCCCCGGCTGGGAGCGCAGCTTCGAGATCGACGCGTTCCGCAAGTACCGCCTGCTGCGCGGCCTCGACGACATCGGGATGACGCTCGAGTACGAGGCCGACGTCGAGCGCTTCGAGCAGTCGCGATCGCCGCTGCTGCCCACGGTGACGGCGGACTGACCACGCCCGACCACGCCGCCGTCCTCGCCCGCGCCGTTCCCGGCGCCGACCCCGCGAGCGGGCGCGTCATCGGCGAGGGCTGGGGCGCCACCGCCTACCGCCTCGGCGACCGCACCGTCCGCGTGCTCAATCCGCGAGCCTACGCTTGGAGCATCGAGGCGGGCTACGCGCGCGAGCCCGCGTTGTACGCCATGCTTGCGGGCCGGGGCATCCCCACGCCCGCCAACTCCGAGGCAATCCTCAGCGACGAAGGGCGGCTCGCAGCCGTCTCCTACGACTACGTCGAGGGCGTCACGGTCGGCGCCCTCGGCCGCACGGCGCGGGCGGCGCTCGCGCGCGAGGTAGCCGCGATGCTGACGACGCTGCACGCCGTGCCCGTCGAGGAGGCGCGCGCGCCGGGCGTACCAGAGATCGACCTCGGCGAGGAGCTGTACCGTCCGATGATCGAGGCGTCCCTTCCACGCCTCGGGCCGCGCGGGCGCGCATGGCTCGAGCGGCGCTTCGCCGCGTTCACCGAGGGCGGCGGCTCGCGCGGAGCCCCGCGCGTGCTCGTGCACGGGGATCTGGCGTGCAGTCACCTGCTGGCGAGCGGGGCCGGAAGGCTGACGGGTGTGATCGACTGGGCCGAGGCGCGGATCGCCGATCCCGCGTACGACTTCGCGGCGCTGATCGCCGAGTGCCCGCGTGCCTTCGCCGAGCAGGTGATCGCCGCGTATGGCGGCCCGGCGAGCCGTGACCCCGACATGCGCCGCCGCGCCGCGTTCTACGTTGAAGCGCTACCGGTCTGGCAGGTCCGTTTCGACGTCGACCTCGGTGGCCAACCCGATCCGCGCGCGGGCATGCGTGTCATCGCCGCGAAAGCCGCCGCCGCCACGCGGCGCGATAGACGCTAGCCCGCCCCGCGCTACACTCCGCCCGCGCGCAAGGAGGACGGCGTGGCCGAGTTCGACATCCTCGTACTGCCGGGCGATGGCATCGGGCCGGAAGTGACCGCCGAGGGCGTGCGCGCCCTCGAAGCGATCGGCGCGCGCTTCGGCCACGACTTCCGCACGAGCGAGGAGCTGGTCGGCGGCGCCTGCATCGACGCGCACGGCATCGCGATCCTGCCCGAGACGATCGAGGCGGCCGAGCGCGCCGACGCGGTGCTCTGGGGCGCCGTCGGTGGCCCGAAGTGGGACGACCCGCGCGCCAGCGTGCGCCCGGAGCAGGGCCTGCTGGCGCTGCGCTCCGCGCTCGGCCTCTGGGCGAACCTGCGCCCGGTCACGGTCGACCCGGCGCTGATCGACAGCTCAACGCTCAAGCCCGAGGTGCTGCGCGGCGTCGACATCCTCGTGATCCGCGAGCTGACGAGCGGCATCTACTTCGGCCGGCCTCAGGAGCGGCGGCGCACACCGGAGGGCCGCCGCGCGGCGGTCGACTCGATGACCTACGACGAGGACGAGATCGCGCGCGTCGCGCACCTCGGCTTCCAACTGGCGCGCGCGCGGCGCGGCCGCGTGACGAGCGTGGACAAGGCGAACATCCTCGAGACCTCGCGGCTCTGGCGCGAGGTGGTCGAGGAGGTACGGCCCGAGTACCCCGACGTCGAGCTCGAACACGTGCTGGTGGACGCGGCGGCGATGCACCTGATCCGCCGGCCCGCGGACTTCGACGTGGTGATCACCAGCAACCTCTTCGGCGACATCCTGACGGACGAGGCCTCGATGCTTGCGGGGTCGCTGGGGATGCTGCCCTCGGCCTCGCTCGGCGAGGTCCGCGAGGACGGTTGCGGGCGCGGGCTCTACGAACCGATCCACGGCAGCGCGCCCGACATCGCCGGCCAGGGCGCCGCCAACCCGCTGGCGATGTTCCTCTGCACGGCGATGCTGCTGCGCCACTCGTGCGGCCTCGAGGCGGAGGCACAGGCGCTGGAGGCCGCGGTCGCGGCCACGATCGGCGACGGCCTGCGCACCGCGGACATCGCCGGCGCGGGCGAGGACGCGCTCGGCACGCGCGAGATGGCAGAGGCGGTTTTGGAGCGGTTGGCGGGGTAGCCGCCCCGCGTCTGGCCCCTCCCGCGAGCGCCGCATACAATGATCGCCATGACGCACGCTGCGACTGCACGCAGGAAGGCGAGGCACGCCGTCCGGCCATCGAGGCCGGCGGCGTCGATCATCGCGCGCGGCTAGCGCACCCCAAACCCACTCCACGGCGCTCACGGCCTGCGAGATAGCTTCCGCACGCCCGATGATCCATGAGCGCGCCAGCACAGAACGGCGATAGACCATGAGCAGCTCCCCGTCGGCGCCACAGGGCGTACGGCTCTACGACACGACACTCCGCGACGGCCTCGGCATGGAGGGCCTCTCCCTCTCCGTCGAGGACAAGATCGCGATCGCCCGGCGGCTCGACGAGATCGGCGTCGACTACGTCGAGGGCGGCTACCCCGGCTCCAACCCCAAGGACGCCGAGTTCTTCGCGCGCATGCGCGAGACCCCGCTCCGGAACGCGAAGCTCGTTGCCTTCGGCTCGACGCGGCGCGCCGGGGGCGATGCGGCGACAGACCCCGCGCTGCTCGCCGTGCTGGAGAGCGAGACGCCCGCCGTCACGCTTGTCGGCAAGTCGTCCGCGGCGCAAGTCCGCGACGTCCTCGAGACCACCGAGGAGGAGAACCTGGCGATGATCGCCGACTCCGTGCGCGTGCTGGTCGAGCAGGGCCGCGAGGTGGTCTTCGACGCCGAGCACTTCTTCGACGGCTACGCCGACGACCCGCGCTACGCCATCGCGACGCTGCGCGCGGCCGCCGGCGCGGGCGCCGGCACGGTCACGCTCTGCGACACCAACGGCGGCTCGATGCCCGGCGCGATCGTCGAGGGCGTCGGCGAGGCGCTGCGCGCGATCGACTGCGCGATCGGCATCCATGTCCACAACGACGCCGACCTCGCGGTGGCGAACACGCTGCTCGCGGTGCAGGCGGGCGCGACGCAGGTGCAGGCCTGCCTCAACGGCTGGGGCGAGCGCTGCGGCAACGCGAACATCATCTCCGTGATCGCGAACCTCAAGCTCAAGCTCGGCCTCGACGTGGTGAGCGACGAGCAGCTCGAGCGGCTGACGGACCTTTCACACTTCGCCTCGGAGCTGGCGAACCTGGCGCCGAACCCGCAGCAGCCCTACGTCGGGACCAGCGCCTTTGCGCACAAGGCCGGGCTGCACGTCGCGGCGATCACGAAGTCCGCCGGCTCGTACACGCACGTCGATCCCGGCGCGGTCGGCAACGTCGAGCGCGTGCTCGTCTCCGAGCTGTCGGGACGGCGCAACATCGTCGCCAAGCTGGCCGAGGACAGCGTCGACATCGAGCTGAGCGACGTGCAGGCGCGCGACCTCGCGGAGCAGGTCAAGGTGCAGGAGGCGAAGGGCTTCCAGTACGAGTCCGCCGAGGCCTCCTTCGAGCTGCTGGTGCGCCGTGCGGTCGGCGGCTACCGCGCGCCGTTCAGCCTCGAGGACTTCCTTGTCGTCGAGCGCCGCCAGCACGAGCGCGGCGAGGGCGAGAACGCGATGCTGGCCGAGGCGATGGTGAAGGTGCGGGTCGGCGAGGTGCTGAGCCAGACCGCCGCCGACGGCAACGGGCCCGTGTCAGCCCTCGATGCGGCGGTGCGGCGCGCGCTGCTGGAGTCGTTCCCGGACCTCGATCGCGTGCACCTGGTGGACTACAAGGTGCGGATCATCAACCCCGACGGCGGCGCGGACGCCGCCGTGCGCGTGCTGATCGAGTCGACGGACGGCGTGCGCATCTGGCGCACGGTCGGCGCCTCCACGGACGTGGTCGAGGCGTCATGGCTGGCCCTGCAGGACTCGTACGAGTACTGGCTGCTGCACCACAGCGCGACGGGCGTGGCCGGCTAGCCGCGGACGACGCAGCGACTCACCGGCCCCGCGCGGAGCCGGTGAGAGTGCGTGAGGCTCTGGGTCCTCGGAGTGCCTACAGGCGCAGCTTGCCGTGGGACGGCTGCCGGCGGCGTTGCTTGCCGGCGGCCAGCCGCTCCTCCTCGAGCAGCTCCTGAGGATCGGCAACCTCGGTCTCGTGGACGTGGCCGCAAGCGATGCAGCTTGCGAACTTCCCGTACCAGTCGTCCTCGGTGATCATCAGGCCGCTGCAGCGAGGGCACTGCTTGGGAGGCGCAGTCGTGATCATGTCCAGCCCCTGCCTCGACCCGGCGCTGCGTGCCATGCAGCGGCGGGCGCCTGCCGGAATTCCTCCGGCCGAGACTGGATCGCCTTGCCTCCGGGGTTAGCTGACGGGTTCGGGTCGATCCAGTTGACCCGCCCTCGCATGGAGGTCGCTCCGTGCTGAGGGTTCACCCCAAGTGGTGGTTCCCCCGGTCCCCGCATTCGCGGGAATTCGGCAGGGCGCATCGAGGCTGAGGGCCAACGCGCCCCGTCACAAACCGTTTGTATTGGCTTGTGACGCGCGGATCATACGGCCCGTTCCTCGTTTGTCAAGCATTTCACAATCGGAAACCGGCCGGATCCGGCGAAAATCGTGCGATTTCGCACAAATCGGTCGTCATAATCGAACGCGATAGCCCTCTGCGAGGCCCGGACGGCATACTGCGCGCGGACCGCACACGCCCCGCGGGGCGTGCGCGCCGGAGTGCCCTATGCCGTCCCGATCGGACCCCGCCGCCCGGATCGCCGACGCCGTCGCAGCGATCGCGCCCCCCGACGCCGCTGCCGCCGCAGCGGCGCGCGCCCGCCAGGACCAGTTGACGAAGCCGCCGGGCGCGCTCGGACGGCTCGAGGAGCTCGCCGTGCGCATCGCCGGGATGCGCGGCTGCGCGCGTCCGCGGCTGGAGCTGCGGCTGGTGGTGGTGGCTGCCGCCGACCACGGCGTGGCTGCCCGAGGCGTCTCCGCATACCCGCCCGAGGTGACGGCGCAGATGGTCGCGAACTTCCTCGCGGGGGGCGCGGCCATCAACGTGCTCGCCGACCACGCGGGGGCGCGCGTGCGCGTCGTCGACTCCGGTGTGCTGTCGGCGCCCGATGCGCCGGCCGGGCGTTCAGGCAGCACGGAGCTTGTGCGCCTCGACCTGCCGCGCGGCAGCGGCGACATCACCGAGGGCCCGGCGATGAGCCGTGAGACCGCCGAGCGCGCGATCGCCGCCGGCATCGCGCTAGTCGAGGAGGAGCGCGCGGGAGCGGGGCTCGACATCGTCGGCTGCGGCGAGATGGGCATCGGCAATAGCACGGCGGCCGCGGCGCTGATCGCAGCCGTCACCGGACGGCCCGCCGAGGCCGTGACCGGGCGTGGCAGCGGCGTCGAGGGCACGGCATTGCGCGCCAAGATCGCCGCCGTCGAGGCCGCGCTCGCCGCGAACCGTCCAGACCCCGCGGACGGCGTCGCGCTGCTCGCGGCGCTCGGCGGGCACGAGATCGGCGTGCTGGCGGGGGTCTATCTCGGAGCGGCGGCGGTGCGGATCCCGGCGGTGATGGACGGCCTGATCTCCGGAGCCGCCGCGCTGATCGCTGCGGCGATCGCGCCCGACGTGCGAGACTACGTCGTCGCCTCGCACCGCTCGCCCGAGCCGGGGCACGCGGCGGTGCTCGAGGCGCTCGAGACCGAGCCGCTGCTCGACCTCGGGATGCGGCTCGGCGAGGGGAGCGGCGCCGCGCTCGGCATCTCGCTCTGCGTCGCCGCCTGCCGCGTGCTCGACGAGATGGCGACCTTCGGCGAGGCTGGAGTCTCGGACGCCTCGCCGCACAGCTGAGGAGCCGGGTAGGTCAGGAGAGAATGATGGGCGCCTTCGCGGAACTGCGCGCGCAACTCGGGGCTGCGCTGATCGCCCTCGAGTTCATCACACCGCTGCGGCTGCGCGCCGTGCGGACCTGGGACGACCGCAGCTTCGGGCGGGCGCTCGGCTGGTACCCGGCGGTCGGCCTGCTGATCGGACTGTGCCTGGCTCTGATCGACTCACTGCTCGGCGAGCTGCTGCCGAGAGGCGTCGTCTCGGCCGTGCTGATCGCCTTCCTCGCGGTGATCAGCGCCGGGCTGCACCTCGACGGCGTCGCCGACACCGCCGACGGGATGGCGCTGCAAGGTGACCGCGCCCAGCGCCTGGGCGTGATGGCCGCGGGCAACGTCGGCCCGGCGGGCGTGATGGCGCTGGTGATCGTGCTGATCGTGCAGTGGTCCGCGCTCGCCGCCCTCGATGGCGACGTGCGCACCGCCGGCCTGGTGCTCGCGCCGGCGCTGGCGCGCTGGTCCGTCGCGCCGATCGCGGTGCTGTTCCCGCCCGCGCGGCCTCGAGGGCTGGGCTTCGCGCTGCGGCAGGGCGCCTGGCCGCTGGCCGCCCCGCTCTCCGCCGTGATCGCCTTCGCCGCCTCGGCCGTGTTGTTCGGCGCCGGAGGGTTGGTGCTGCCGCTCGTCGCCTTCGGGGGCGCGCTGATCCTCTCCGCCGCCGCCGCGAGGATGCTCCACGGCGTGACGGGCGACACCCACGGCGCGGCGATCGAGATCGCCCAGGCGACGACGCTGATCGCGCTCGTGGCCGCCTCCTCCGAGGGCTGGCTCGACCCGCTGCTGTTCACGTAACCGGGGTGCGTGGCCCGACGTTCGCACATGGGTGAGATCAGCTTCGTCACCGGGGGCGCACGCTCCGGCAAGAGCCGCTTCGCGGAGCAACTGGCGCGCGAGACGGGCCGGCCGCTCGTCTACCTCGTGACCATGGTCGCGAGCGACGAGGAGCTGGCCGCCCGGATCGAGGCGCACCGCCGGGACCGTCCGGCGGACGCCCGCACAATCGAGGCGCCTCGCGACCCGGTGAGCGCGCTCGTCGCGGCCGACGCCGCCTCGTGCGTGCTGCTCGACTGCCTCTCGCTGTGGGTGAACAACCGCCTGATCGAGCTCGGCGAGGCGCCAACTCTCGACGATGTCGCCGCCCTCGATGCCGAGCTGGACTGCGAGGTCGAGCGGCTGGTCGCCCTCGCGCGCGCGCGCGAGGGCGAGACGATCGTGGTGACGAACGAGGTCGGCGCGGGGCTGGTGCCGGAGTACCCGCTGGGCCGCCACTACCGCGATCTGCTGGGCCGCGTGAACCAGCGCGTCGCCGTCGCCGCCGATCGCGCGTGGCTGCTGGTCGCCGGACGTCCGCTGCCGCTGCCGCCCGCGCGCTGAGTCCCTCGAGGGCGTCGGGTCAGCTCGTGATCCAGGCGCGCAGCTCGGCTTCGACGGTGATCGACTGACCGTCGCGCAGCACCTTCAGCGTGACCGTGTCGCCGACGTCATGACTGTCGATGATGCGGGCGAGCTCCTGGACGTCGTTCACCTCGACGCCGTCGATCGCCGTGATCACGTCGCCGCCGCGGTCGAGGCCGGAGCCGTCATCCTCCGAGGCCGCGATCAGGCCCGCGGCGTCGGCGGCGCTGTCCGGCACGACGTGGGTGATGTAGACGCCTCGCACGGTGTCGACGCCGGCGTCCTCGGCGCTGATCACATCCAGCCCGATGCCGGAGATGCCGAGCTGCGGGTGCTCGATCTCCTCGCCGGCGATGAGGGCGGGGATGAAGCGCAGCGCCGTGTTCGAGGGCACCGCGTAGCCGACGCCTACGAACACCCGCTGGCCGTAGGGGTTCTCGAGCGCCGTGTTGATCCCGATCACCTCGCCGCTGCCGTTGAAGAGTGGACCTCCGGAGTTGCCGGGGTTCACGGCGGCGTCGGTCTGCAGCACGCCGCGGATGCGGTGCCCGCCCGGTTCGCCGTCGGACTCCCTCCCGAGGCCGCTGATGATCCCCGAGGTCACGGTGAACCCGAGCCCGAACGGGTTGCCGATGGCGAACACCGGCTCGCCCACGCGGACCGCGCTCGAGTCACCGAACACGGCCGGGGTGAGGGACTCGGCGGGCAGGTCGGCACGGATCACCGCGAGGTCGTTCCCGGCGTCGGCGCCCATCACCTCCGCCGTCCCGGTCGTCCCGTCGCGCAGCTCGACGACGATGCTGGTGGCGTTCTCGATCACGTGGCGGTTCGTGAGGATGTGCCCGTCGCGGTCGATCACGATGCCGCTCCCCGTGCCGGAGCTGCCGACGCGGATCTGCACGATCGAGGGCATCACCTGCTCGACCAGATCGGGCAGGTCGGGCAGGGCCGCCGCCGGTTCCCCGCCCGACGCAGACGTGACGGCGGCCTCGCGGGTCTCGCTCGGCTGCGCGGTCGCCGTGGGAGTTGCGATCGGAGTTGCGGCGGGCGTCGGGGTGGCGGCGGGGCTTGGGGTCGGCGCGGGCGGTGCGGTTGCCGCCGGCGTGGGGGCGGCCGTCGCGACGGCGACGCTCGTCGGAGGCGCAGCGTCCCCGCGGTCGCCGGTGACATTCACGGCCAGGAGGCCGCCAAGCGTCATCGAGGCAACGATGACGATGGACATCCCGATGGCGTTGATCCAGGTGCTTCGCCGCATCGCGCACCTCCGTGGATTGCCGGGAGGACAGCGGCTGCGAATCGTGCGCGCCGCAGATCCACCGTACGGCTGCGCACCGTAACCGGAGCGTTAAGTGGCTTCGCTCCCGGGAGGGGTCCAGACGGTGCGATCCTCGATGCCTTCGGCGCGGTAGCGCGCCGCGTTCTCGGAGTACGGCATCGGGCCCTCGGACTCGCGCTTGAGGCGCTCGATGCGGTCCGGCGCGGCCTCGCGCACCTTGCCCGGCACGCCGAGCACGAGCGAGTTCGGCGGCGTCTCCATCCTCGGAGGCACCAGCGCGCCGGCCCCGACGATCGAGTTCTCGCCGACCACCGCGCCGGGCATCACGGTGGAGTTGTTGCCCACCAGCACGCCGTCGCCGATCGCCTTGCAGTGAATGACGACGGCATGCCCGATCGTGACGTCATCGCCGATCGTCAGCGGCTCGTCGTTGTGGATCACGACGTTGTCCTGCACGCTCACGTCCGCGCCGATGCGGATCGGCGCGTAGTCGCCGCGGATCACGGCGCCCGGCCAGACCGAGCTGCGCTCGCCGATCACGACGTCGCCGATGATAGTCGCGCCGGGCGCGATCCAGGCGCTGTCCGCGATCTCTGGGGTCTTGCCGCCGAACGGGATGATCACGTCCGGCCACCGGTGTAGAGCGCGTAGCCCCCTCCCGAGGGCAACGAGGAGTCCAGCTCCGTGAGGAGGCCGGCGACCAGCGCCGCCGAGGCGCGACCGAGCAGCAGCCCGCGCAGGCCCTTGCGAGGGCGGACCAGCCGCACGCGCCTCGGTGTCTGCGCCTGCTCCGCCGCCCAGTCGATCGCGTCGTCGAGGTCGCCGGTGTCGTCGATCAGCTGGCGCTCGATGGCGTCGGCGGCGGCGTAGACCTCGCCGGTGGCGAGCTCGCGCACGTGGTCGGTCTCGAGGCCGCGATCGCTGGCGACGCCCTCGACGAACAGCTCGTAGAGCGAATCGAGCAGGCGTTGCTCCTTCTCGCGTTCCTCCTCGGTGGGCTCGCGGAACGGGGAGAGCATGTCCTTGAGGCGGCCGGACTTGCCGACGTGCATCTGCACGCCGAGGCGATCGAGCGCCTCGTGCACGATCGGGCGGTAGGAGATGACGCCGATCGCGCCGACGATCGCCGAGGGCAGGGCGACGATCCGCTCGCAGGAGGCGGCGATCATGTAGCCGCCGGACGCGCCGATCCCGCCGATGAAGGCGGCGGTCGGCTTCTCCTCGCGCAGCCGCCGCACGGCGCGCGCGATCATCTCCGAGCCCACCGCCGTGCCGCCGGGCGAGTCGATGTTGAGGACGACGGCACGTACCGACTGGTCCTCGCGCAGCCGCGCGAGGAGGCGCGTGAAGTCCATTGGACGGACCGCCGGCCCGATCATTCCCTGCAGGTCTACGACGGCGACCGACGGGGGCCGCATCCGGTCCAGCCACTGCACGAGAGGGACCTCCCCGCTGCCCGGGGAGTGTACGACAACCGCCGCTTCCGACCGCGCGGTGACCGGTGCCGAGATGACATGTAACGGCCAGCGCGGTAGGTTTGGGGCGGCTGGCCGCCGTGCGCGGAGGCGGAGACAAGCGCCTGGGGGGCTTTGGTGCTTCGTCGGACGTTGTTGTGTTTCGCTCTGTTGGCGGGCGCCGTCGCGGCCGCCGGCTGTGAGCAGGCGGCCGATCTGATCCCGGGCGAGGAACCCACGCCTACGGCTGTCGCGCCCGCCGCGACCCCCGCGCCCGCTGCCACGCCGGCTCCCGCCGCGACCCCCGCGCCCACCGCCACGCCGACTCCTTCTACCACTCCCGGACCCCTGCTGATCCCCACCGAGCTGCAGCCCGCCGCCGGCGAGGACACCGTCGCCGTTCCAACCGCCGACGAGCAGAACGACCACGACGCGAGCGATGCCGTGCAAGGCGACGAGTCGGACCCGGACGAGTTCCGCGCCAAGCTGGCGCGCAGCGTCGTGCAGGTACTCGTCACCGATCTCGAACGGAATCCGCCGATCGTCCGCGACGGCAGCGGTGTGGTGATTGATGTCGCACACGGACTGATTCTGACGAGCGCCCACGTGGTCGCCCCGTTCGAGGCGGACGGTACGAGGCGCTACTCGGAGATCGCCATCGCCGTCAGCCCCATCCCGGGTGAGGAGCCGGTGGTCGCCTACAGCGCCGTCCTCGCGGCGATCGATCCGGTCGCGGAGCTGGCGGTGCTGCGCGTCGTGGGGCTGCTCGACGAGATCGGCAGCCCACCCGCCGCCGTCGCGAGCGACGCCACGGAGGAAGGCTCCGGCAACACGGGCGGAGCGCTGCTCGTGCTGCCGGCGGCCGGGATCGGCGACTCGAGCGTGCTGGCGAACGGTGACTCGCTGCTGATCCTCGGGCATCCGGGGCTGCACCCTTCGGGCGCCGAGACACCGCAGGCGGTCACGGTCACGGAGGCCACCCTGGCAGGCGCGCGCGGCGATTCGGCGCTCGGCGACCGCGCCTGGCTGAAGACGGACGCGTTGCTCCCGCACGGCTACGGCGGCGCCGCGGTCTTCAACAGCGCCGGCGACCTGATCGGCATCGCCGCGCAATCCAGCTACGACGCCACCGTGCCGATCCTGCACGTGCGCCCGCTTGAACTCGCCGCAACGCTGATCGAGGAGGCGCGCCAGACAAGCGACGACGCGCCCTACGTGCCGCCGCTCTCGCACCCCGGCGGCGTGCCGGGCACCTCGCTCGCCGCGCCCGCCGACGGCATCGTGATCGGTGCGCCGCAGTTCGCGGCCGAGGTGATCGAGGAAGACGGCGAGCGGAACCTCTTCGACTACGGCCGGAGCTTCTCCTGGCGGACGCGCGAGCTGCAGTACGAGTTCGTCGCGCAGGGCATCCCGAACGGCGCGATCGTGCAGGAGTTCTGGTACTACTACAACGCCTTCCAGGACCACCTCTCCTCCACCTACCGCTGGACGAAGGGTCCCTTCGCCGTCGTATCGGATCGCCTCGCCTCGCCCAACCGCTCCGGCATTCCCGACGGCCGATGGACGCTCGAGGTGTGGGTCGACGGCCAGCTGCGAGCCACGGGCCGCGCCTACGTCGGCGTGTGGACGCCCACGCCGTGGGTCGGCCAGTTGCGCTTCGGCTCGACGATGAGCCGGGTCGAGCCCGGCAAGGCCGAGCCGCCCACGACGGGCGCGCCGCAGCTGCTCGCGCTTTTTGAATACTCGGGCGCCTCGACGGCCGAGCGCCTGCGCTGGCGCGTCTTCCACGATGGCGAACTCGCCTACGAGTCCCCGCAGGTTCCCTGGCGCGGCGGCGAGAGCGGCACCTGGTGGGTCGGCCTCCCGTTCGAGGACGGCCTCCAGGCGGGTCGCTGGACGTTCGAGATCCTGTTCGACGACGTCGAGCGCGCCAGCGGAAGCATCTGGATCCGGCGCTAGGCGTCCGCCGCCGTCCTCGCTTGCTTCCGCCCCTGCCGGTCAGTTCGCGTCGAGGAACGCGCGCAGCTGCGGCAGGGTGATGTTCGCCCCGCTCAGGACCAGCACCACGCGGCGGCCCGCCAGCCGCTCGCGCGCCTGGTTCGCGGCAGCGAGTGGCGTGGCGCCCGCCGGTTCGACCAGCAGATGCGCCTGCTCCAGCAGCTCGACGACGGCCGCGGCGATCGCCTCGTCCTCCACCAGCAGGAAGTCGTCCAGGCGTTCGCGCAGGATCGCCTGCGTGACCTCGAACCCGATGCCCGTCGCCACGCCCTCGGCCATCGTCGCGTCCGGGCGCTCGACGATGCGGCCCAGGCGCCAGGAGTCGTGCCCGGCGGGGGCCTGAGCCGACTGGACGGCCCAGACCTCGCAGGTCGCGCCGAGGCCTTCGCGCGTCAGCACCCAGCCGCAGGCGCCGGAGCCCGCGCCGAGCGGGACGATGGCCAGCTCCGTGTCCGGCTGCTGTCCGCCCTGCGGGTCGAGCACCTCGAGCGCGCCGGTCGCGACACCCGCGAGCAGCAGGGGCTCGTCGACGGCGACATAACGCATCCCGCGTTCTGCAGCGAACTCGAGCGCGGCGGCGTTGGCGGCGTCGAAGCGCGCGCCCTGCTCGCGCACCTCCGCGCCGAGCCGGCGCATCGAGGCGATCTTGTCCGGGTTCGCGCCCTCCGGCACGAAGACCACCGCGCGCAGGCCGTGCAGCCCGGCGGCGTAGGCGATCGACTGCCCGTGGTTGCCGGTCGAGGCCGTCACGAGGCCGGTGGAGCGCAGCTCCGCGGCGAGCTCGCCCGCCAGGAAGACGCCGCCGCGGATCTTGAACGCGCCGATCGGGTTGGCGAACTCGAGCTTCAGCGAGACGTGCGCCTCGAGGCGTTCGGACAGCGCCGGCGAGTAGACCAGCGGCGTCGGCAGCGGCAGCAGGCTCGCGAGCGCGTCGGCCGCGCGCCGGATCTCCTCGATGCCCGGCGGCGCCGCCTCGGGCCCGCGTTCGGTCACTTGAGCGTGCCGTCGTCGTTGTAGATCGCGTCCACGAACGAGCCGTCGAAGACCGTGGAGACGTCGACCGGGCCCTCGAAGGCCGGATCGAACTCGAGCAGGACGGCCTGCAGCGCCTCCCACTGGTCGAGCGTGGCGCGGCCCATGCCGTTGGCGCGCTGCGCGTTGCGCAGGTCGGTCTCCAGCAGGTAGCGCTGGTGCGAGGCGTCGGCGCCCTCGGCGTGGGTGAGCACGATCTCGATCGCGTGCTCGATGTTGGCCGCGGCGTAGTTCGCGCCGCGCATTGCGGCGCGCACGAACGCCTGCACGAGGTCGCGGTCGTCGGCGATCGTGTCCTCGTGCGTGAGGATGTTCAGCCCGAGCGTGGCGACGCCGTACTCGGTGGGATCGAAGACGTTGATCTCGAAGCCGGCGGTGCGGATGCGGTTCGGCTCGTTGCTGAGGAAGACGGGGAAGACGTCGACGCCGCCCTCGATGAAGACGCGCTCGTCGAAGGGCACGCCGATCAGGTCGACGTCGTCCGCCTCGAGGCCTGCCGTGGCCAGCAGCGCGAGCAGCTCGGCGGGCACGACGCCGGCCTTGAAGCCGACGCTGCGGCCGGCGAAGTCGGCGGGGGTCTCGATGCCGGAGTCGGCGTGCGCGACGAAGCCCTGGTCGCCGCGCTGCCCGAACAGCGCGACCGCGCGCACCGGGGTCTCGGCCGCGCGGCGCCGCATCAGCTGCGCGGCGGTGCCCGTCGTGAAGTCGACATCGCCGGCAAGCAGCAACTGGAGGTGCTCGCCCTGCGTCGAGTGCTCGATCGTGACGGCGAGGCCTTCCTCCGCGAAGTAGCCCTGGGCGTCGGCGACGTAGACGGCGGTGAAGGGCAGCGTTGCCTGCGGCCGGAAGCCGGCCATGAACGTGACCTCGCGCAGCTCGGTCTCGCCCTCGTCGTCGCCGCAGGCCGCCCCGAGGATCGCGCCGAGCGCCAGCAGCGCGAGCAGCACCGCGGCCGCTCGTCGGCCCGCACGCCGTCCCGCCGCCACTTGCTTCATCCGTCTCGCCTTCCCTCGGCCAGTCCCGCGCTCGCCAGCATCGGCGGTGGCGGCCTTACGGTCCCGCCGCGGAGTCGTGCCAGAAGAGCAGCCGCCGCTCGAGCAGGGCGAGCGCCGCGGTGAACGCCACGCCGATCACCGCGAGCACGATGATCGCGCCGAACAGGGTCGGCGTGTCGAAGTCCCCGTGCGCGATCACGATCATCTGCCCGACGCCGGAGTCGGCGCGGATCCACTCGGCGATCACCGCGCCGATCAGCGCCAGCGGAATCGAGATCCGCAGCCCGGCGAAGAGGTAGGGCAGCGCCGAGGGCAGCCGCAGCCGCCACAGCACCTGCCAGCGCGAGGCGCCGAGCGCGAGGAAGAAGTCGTGCGTCGCCGCGTCGATCGATCGCAGCCCGCTGATCGTGTTGACGAGCATCGGGAAGAAGGTAATCAGCGCGGCGACGATGAACTTCGGCCAGACACCGAAGCCGAACCAGATCACGATCAGCGGCGCGACCGCGACGATCGGGGTCACCTTGACGAGGATCGCGAGCGGGTAGATCGAGCGCTCGAGGATGCGCGAGTGCGCCATCAACACGCCGAGCAGGAAGGCGCTGCCGGCGCCGAGCAGCAGCCCGCCCAGCGCGTGCTGCGCGGAGACGCCGCCCGCCTCGATGAAGCGCGCGGGGTCCTCGCTCAGCGTCTCGATCACCCGCGAGGGCGCGGGCGCGAGGTAGATTGGCACCTCGCGGACGCGGATCCAGAGCTCCCAGACCAGCACCACCAGCAGGGCGGCGGCCACGGGCGGCACGCCTGTCAGCAGCAACTCGCGGCGCGAGGGCAGCGCCCAGCCGCGCGCGGGGGGCGGCTGCGCGACGTAGAGCGTCGCGTCCAGCAGGTCGGCCTGGTCGCGCGAGGCCTCGCGCGGGGGAGGCAGCCGTCGTAACGAGACGGCCGCGCCGCTCGCGGCGGCGGCGGCCTCCCCGGGGATGCCGTCGAGCAGGTCCGCGACGTCCGTGGTGGTTGCGGGGCGCATCAGGCGTCGCCCTCCAGCGCGGCGCGGACGCGCCGGGCGTGCTCCGCGAACTGCGGGGTCTCCTCGATGCCGTCGGCGCGTGGGCGCGCCAGCTCGATCGGCAGGTTGGCGACGACGCGGCCGGGCCCGGGGCTCATCACGACCACGCGGTCGGAGAGCAGCACCGCCTCGCGGATCGAGTGCGTGACGAACAGCACGGAGATGCGCTCGCGCTCCCAGATGCGCAGCAGCTCGCGCCTCAGCTCCTCGCGCGAGAGTTCGTCGAGCGCGCCGAACGGCTCGTCCATCAGCAGCAGCCGCGGCTCGTGCGCCAGCGCCCGCGCGAGCGCGACGCGCTGGCGCATGCCCCCGGAGAGCTCGCGCGGGTGGAAGTCCGCGAAGGCGCGGATCCCGACGCGCCCGAGCTGCGCGAGCACGTCGGGGCGCGCGGCGCGTCCGCCGGTCAGCTCGTGTGTCAGCGCGACGTTGCCCGCCGCCGTGCGCCACGGCAGCAGGCCCGGCTCCTGCGTGACCAGCCCGACCGCGGGCGCGCCCCGGCGCCGCCCCGGGTCCTCGCCCAGCACCCGCACAGAGCCGCTCGAGGGCGTCAGCAGGCCCGCGGCGATGCGCAGCAGCGTCGTCTTGCCGCAGCCGCTCGGCCCGACCAGCGAGACGAACTCGCCCGCGCCGGCTTCGATCGTCACGTTGTCCAGCGAGCGCAGCGCCGGCGCGCCGCGGCGCCCGGCGTAGCGGTGCGAGATCGCGCGCAGCTCGAGGGCGGGGGCCGCCACTGCCGCTGCCTGCTCGCTCATCGCCGTTGCTCCCCGCTGCGCCGGCGGGGGAGCGCGGCCGGTTGCTGCCCGCCGCCGCCCGCCGGTAGGCTTCGCGCGGTTCATTGTAGCGACGAGCGGCACGGGCGCGCTGCGCTCCGCGTGCCGGCCCGGCGGGCGCCGCCGGCGGCCGGCGCCAGGGAATCGAGGACTGCCGATGTCTCGCACCATCGCCCTGATCGGCGGCACCGGGCCCGAGGGCCGCGGCCTCGCCGTGCGTTTCGCGCTCTCCGGCCGCGACGTCGTGATCGGCAGCCGTGACGCCGCCCGCGGCGAGAGCATCGCCGCCGAGCTGCGCGCGAGTCTTGAGGGCCGCGAGGGGCTCGGCGAGATCAGCGGCGAGGCGAACGCGGACGCCGTCGCGCAGGCGGAGATCGTCGTCGTCACCGTGCCCTACGAGGGCCACGCCGCGACGCTCGCCGACCTCGCGGACGCGCTCGCCGGCAAGATCGTCGTCGACGCCGTCGTGCCGGTGCGCTTCGAGCGCGGCCCGCGCCCGGTCGAGGTCGAGGCCGGCTCGGCGACCGAGGAGGCCGCTGCGCTGCTGCCCGACTCGCGCGTGATCGGCGCCTTCCACAACCTCTCCGCCGAGATCCTGCTCGACCCCGACCGGACGGTGCATGGCGACGTGCTCGTGACCGGCGGTGACGAGGAGGCGAAGCGCACGGTCTTCGCCCTCGCCGAAGAGATCGAGGGCGTGCGCGCCGTCGACGCCGGTCCGCTGCGCTACTCGCGCTTCGTCGAGGGGCTGACGATCCTGCTGATCGGCATCAACGTCCGTCACCGCGCCGAGACCCACGTGGAGATCTTCGGACTGCCCGAGTGAGCGGCCCCGCCTACCCCGACGTGCGCGTGATCGGCGTCGCCGGGATGCCGCTGGTGGAGGACGGCGACGACATCGCCGCGCTGGCGATCGAGGCCGCGGCCGCGCAGGGCACGCCGTTCCTCGATGGCGACGCGATCGTCGTCGCGCAGCGGATCGTCTCCAAGGCGGAGGGGCGCGTGCTGCCGCTCGACGAGTTCGAGCCGTCACCGTTCGCGCTCGAGTGGTCCGAGGCCTGGGACAAGGATCCGCGCCAGACCGAGGCGGTGCTGCGCGAGTCGGTGCGCATCGTGCGCCAGATGAAGGGCGTGCTGATCACGGAGACGCGCCACGGCTTCGTCTGCGCCAACAGCGGCGTCGACGCCTCGAACGTCGGCGGCACGGACCTGATCTCGCTGCTGCCCGTCGATCCGGATGCCTCGGCCCGCGCCTTCCGCGACGCAGTGCGCGAGCGGCTCGGCGTCGCGGTGGCGGTGATCGTCAGCGACACGTTCGGGCGCGCCTGGCGGACGGGCCAGACCAACATCGCGATCGGCCTCGCGGGCCTGCGCCCGCTGCGACCGCTGGAGGGACTCCCGGACCTCGATGGCCGCATCATGCGCGTCAGCACGCCCTGTCCTGCCGACGAGATCGCCGGCGCTGCCGGCCTCTCGATGCCGAAGAGCGAAGGCGTCCCGGTCGTGATCGTGCGCGGCTACCCCTACGAGCGCGGCGAGGGCTCGGCCCGCGAGATCGTGCGCACCGCCGGGGACGACCTCTTCCCCTAGCAAGCTGCCAACTCCTGCTCCGGCCCCCTCTCCCCGAGGGAGAGGGCGGGGGTGAGGGAGGCGCACGCCGGATGTCCGAGGGGCAACGAGCGTTCGAGGGAAGGCGTACGTCTTGCCTGTGGGGGCTGCGCCCCATTCCCCCATCCCGGACGAGCACGCGCTGCGCGCGGCTCTCGCCCGCCCACCCGTCCTCAATGGCTGCGGGGCTCCGCCCCGCACCCCCTTCCGTGGGGGTACGCCCCCACACCCCCACTCGGGACCATCGAGGGCGCACCCAACCTCCGAGGGCAGATCCGGTCCCCTCTCCCCGTGGGAGAGGGCGCAGGGTGAGGGAGGCGCGGAGTTCACGAGGGCGCAACAGCCTTCCGAGGCAGGTGACGGCCTGGCGAGCTCCCTCACCCCACCCTCTCCCCCAGGAGGGGGCCGGATCGGCGCACCAGACTTCCGAGGCCACATCCGGTCCCCTCTCCCCTGGCGGGAGAGGGCGGAGGGTGAGGGAGGCGCGGAGTGCACGAGGGCGCAACGGCCTTCCGAGGCAGGCGACGGCCTGGCGAGCCCCCTCACCCCCACCCTCTCCCCCAGGAGAGGGAGCCGGATCGGCGCACCAGACTTCCGAGGCCACATCCGGTCCCCTCTCCCCTGGCGGGAGAGGGCGGAGAGTGAGGGAGGCGCGGAGTGCACGAGGGCGGAACGGCCTTCCGAGGCAGGCGACGGCCTGGCGAGCCCCCTCACCCCCACCCTCTCTCCCAGGAGAGGGAGCCGGATCGGATCCGGTCTCCGCAGTGGCAAGCGGGCCGCCGCCCTCGTAGCATCGGGCGCGCGTACGCCGACGCCTCCCCGCCGAGGACGCCTCGCACGATGGCCGACGAGCAGCACGACGAGCAGCAGGAGCAGCCGGGACGGCTGCGCTCGCCGCTGCTCGAGGACGGGCAGCCCTCGTTCCACTGGTGGCTGCTGCTGCCCGGCCTCGCGGTCGCCATGCTCTGGGCGCTCTATCGCGGGGTGACGGCCGAGGACGGTGGAGGCGGCGAGTTCCTCGCGCAGCTGCTCTGGCCGGGCCCGGTGATCCTCGTGGTGACGACGATCGCCGCCTGGCTCGGCTGGCGGCTGGACCTCGATTAGGGACGCGACGCGATGCTGCACCTCTACCTCGGATCGACGCAGGCCAACCGCGACTCGGACGACTTCCGCCTGCGCGAGGCCTACCGCGCCCTGCGCGCCCGCCTCGACACGGATGGGATGCTCGATCTCAACACTGCGGAGCTGCCCGTCCGCGGGCTCACGCCCGAGGCGCTCGCCGGGCAGGCCTCGACCGTGCCCTTCCTCGCCAACGCGCGCGTGATCGTCGTCGAGGGCCTGATCGTCTCGCTCGGCGCGGGCCGCGGCGTCGCCGACGACTGGCAGCCGCTGCTGGACGCGCTGCCGGTGCTGCCGGAGACGAACCACCTGGTGCTGCTGGAGCCGGCCCCCACGCGCGAGGCGCGCACGACGCTTGGCCGCTCGCCGCTGCTGCGCGCGCTGCGCGCCCTCGAGGGCGCCGACGTGCAGCAGTTCGAGGCGCTGCGCCTCTACGGCCGCGGCGGCAACGAGGTGGCCGCCTGGCTGCTCGAGCGCGCGCGGCGGATCGGCGCGGAGCTCGAGCACGCCGCCGCGGAGCGTCTGAGCGAGCTGCTCGGCGCGGACCTCTGGGCGCTCAGCAACGAGCTCGACAAGCTCGCCCGCCACGCCGGGGGGCGTCCCGTCTCGGTCGCCGACGTCGACTTGCTCACCACCGCCGCGCGCGACGAGGACGTCTTCGCGCTCGTCGACGACGCCGTCGAGGGCCGCACGCCGAGCGCGCTGCTGCGGCTGCGCGCGCTGATCGAGGGCGGCGCCGAGCACCCCGGGCGCCTCCAGGCGCTGATCGCGCGCCAGCTGCGCAACCTGATCCGCGCCGCCGAGCTGATCGAGCAGGGCGCGAGCCGCGAGGAGATCGGCCGCGCCACCGGCGTGACGCACCCCTACCCGCTCGGTCGCCTCGTGACGCAGGCGGAGGCGATCGGCCGGCCGGCCGCGGAGCGCGCGCTGCGCGCCGTGGAGGCGGCGGACCATGCGGTCAAGACCGGGCGCTACGCGGACGTGCTCGCCCTCGAGCTGCTGCTTACCAGCCTGCCGCGGGCCGCGCGCGCCCGGCGCGGCGGGGCGCGCCCGGGGGCGCGGGCGCGCTAGGCGGGCGCGCCGCGCGAGGCGGGGCGCAGCTCGCGGCCCGTCTTGTGCGGGCTTCGCTGGCCCGATCCCGCAGGGGACAGCCCGACTGGCTCCCGTTGGCGGTTGCAGCGCCGGACCGAGGGGGCGTGGGAGCGAAGCCTCCACAACAGACTCGCGCTAGGCTCCGGAAGCTCGTTGCCCCTCGGACGTCCGGCGTGCGCCTCCCTCACCCTCCGCCTTGTCCCGCGCGGGCGACCTTTGCGTAACCCTCTCGCTCGGGCAGCGAGCGCATCCCCTGCGGTCCCCTCTCCCCGAGGGAGAGGGTCAGGGTGAGGGAGGATCCGCCCTCTGGAGTTTCGTTGCGCCGTCGGGGCTTTCGAAGGGGCGCGGGAGTTCTCCCCCTCACCCCCGCCCTCTCCCCAGGGAGAGGGGACCGGACCGACTTCGAGCGTTGCAATCGAGCGCCGCAGCTGGGGGCGTGGGGGGCTCGAGCCCCCCACAGCAGACTTGCGAGCGGCCTCGGGGCTCCATTGCTCGTCGGGCGTCCGGCGTGCGCCTCCCTCACCCTCCGCCCTCTCCCGCGGGGAGAGGGGACCGGATCCGCCCCTTGGGAGCTTGTCTCACCCGGGGCTCATCCCCCCACCCCGCCCGCTCCCCGGGGAGAGCGGGCCGGAGGGGGCGTGGGGGCGAAGCCCCCACAAGAAAGAGAATCCGGGGCGGGTGGGCGGGTCCGAGCCGCGCGCAGCGCGTGCTCGTCCGGGATGGGGGTGTGGGGGGCGCAGCCCCCCACGGGCGACGCGCGAGTTGCGCCGGAGAGCCGGCGGCGCCGGCGCTACGAGAGGCGGATCGAGGAGAGGACGCGGCCCTGCACCTCGACGTTGTCGGGCGAGGTGTAGATCGGGTCCATCGCCGAGTTCATCGGCTGCAGGCGGATGCGGCTGCCCTCGTGGAAGAACTTCTTGAGCGTCGTCTCGTTCTCGTCGCGCAGCCAGACGGCGACCATGTCGCCGTCGTCGCAGCTCTGCGTCGGCTCGAGGATCACGATGTCCCCGTCGTCGATCAGCGCGTCGATCATCGAGGTGCCCTGGACCTTCAGCGCGAAGGCGTTGGGCCGCCCTCGGGTCTGCGCCTCGGTGACGGCGACCTCTTCGTAGCCCGGCGGCAGCGTGTCCGGCGGCATCGGGATTGGTGAGCCGGCGGCGATCGCGCCCACGAGCGGGACGGTCATGCTGCCGCGCCGCCGTCCGGTGCCGTCGAGCAGCTCGATCGCGCGCGAGACCTCGCGGTCGCGCCGGATGTAGCCGCGCTCCTCGAGGCGCTTGAGGTTGTAGTCCACGACCGAGGTGGAGGAGATCTCGCAGCCCTGCTGGATGTCGCGAATCGAGGGTGGGTAATCCTTTTCGAGCAGGAACGAGCGCAGGAAGTCGAGGATGCGCTGTTGCTTGTCGGACAGTCCGGAACTGCGGTCGCGCGCCGCTTCCCGTCCCTCTTGCATCTCCGCCATCCCAGCCACCTCGCTCCCGCCCGCCGGGCGCCCCCCATGCGCCCGCCGGGTACATATGTTCGCAACAAACGTATCCCCTGCTCCGGCCTTGCGTCAAGCGCCGGCCGTCACGCCCCCGAGGGCGGTCACGGTGATTGGGCCGGGGCGCCCTGATGTTGGCGCTACGCGGGCGGAGCTTCGGTGTCGTCCGCGCCGTCGCTCGCCTCGGCTGCGTCCTCGCGGGCGGCTTCGCCTTCGTTGCGCCGCAGCTCGTGCTCGAAGGCGTCGACGGCCGGGCGCAGCGGGGCCGGGGTCGCGCCGCGGGCCGCCGTCCGCGCGGCGGTGCGCGCGGCGCTGCCGGCCGCGCTGCGCAGCTCGTCCTCGTGCTCGCGCGCGTACTCCGCGGCGTCCTGCGCGACGCGCGAGACCTGCGGCTTGAGCGCCTTGCCGAGGACCTCGCCCTTCTGCACGGCCTCGCGCGCGAGGCGTTCCGCCTCGGGCTTCGCGCGCTCGGCTGCCTCGCGCACGGCTTCCAGGGCGTCCTTCGCGGCCTGCTCGGCGGCCGGGCGGCGTCGCTCCGCCTCCTCGCGCACGTTGGCGGCCCCCTCCGTGGCGAGGCGTTGCGCCTGCTCGGCCAGCGCCCGCACATGCGGGGCGGCGTCGGCCGCTGCGGCCTCGGCGCGGCGCTTGAGCTGCTCGGCGAGACCGCCCGCGCCGAGCGCGGAGCCGCGTCCGCGCAGCCGGCGCTTCTTCCCGCCGCTGGGGGCGTCGCTGCTGCCTTGCTCTTCCGGGCGACCAGTGTCGCTCATGAGCCGCCCCCAAGGCGCGCCCTCGCCTCGCGGATCGCGAAGGCGACCATGCCGGCGGTGGGCAGGCGGTTCCAGCCCTCGGGCGTGCTGTAGTAGCGCTCGCCGGAGGTGGTCTCCGGCGGCTCGCGCTCGCCGTACTCGATGTCCAGGCCCTCGATGCGGATCGTCGGCGAGCCGAGGCAACGCAGCGCGCGCGCCTCGTCGTCCGAGGAGACCTCGATCGTCTCGATCGCGGCGTCGTCGAGCCCGGCGCTGGAGGCGCCCTCGGCGATCACGGTCAGCGCCTCCTCGGCGATCGCGTCGCCACGGGCGATGTAGAGATCGATCTTCATCGTCACTCCCTGCGCGCCATAGGGTACGGATAGCCTACGGCTCGCGCTCCCCCCGCGCACGCCGCCACGCCTCGATGATCTCCGGGTCGTGGGGGAAGGCGAGGTCGGGCAGCGCGTCGGGCGGGAAGAAGCCGACCTCCAGCGCCTCGGGGCCGGGCTGCGGCGTCCCGGCGCTGATCCGGCCTGACCAGGCGATGAAGACCACCGGGTCGCCCGAGCTGCTGTAGACGCCGAGCAGGCGCTCGATCTCGACCTCGACGCCCGCCTCCTCGAGGGTTTCGCGCCGTGCGGCCTCCTCCACGGACTCGCCGCGGTCGACGAAGCCGGAGGGGAAGGACCAGAAGCCGTACATCGGGTCGTGGTTGCGGCGCACGAGCAGAATCGCGCCGTCCTGCTCGATCACCACGCCCGTGGCGAGCTTGGGGTTCTCCCAGCGCACGAAGTCGCAGTTAGGGCAGGCCGGTGGACGGCGGCCCGACGCTGCAGCGGGCGCGGTGCTCGAGGCTGCCTCGAGGGCGGTCCCGCAGTTCGGGCAGTAGCCGGGCCCCTCGACCGTCTCGTGGCCGTGGCCGTGGTCCTCCGTCACCACCGGGCCGTCACCGGAAGAGGCCGACGCGGCGGAAGCGCTCGAGGTAGCGGCCGTCCTCCTCGCGCCAGCGCTCGCGCACCAGGTCGACGAAGTCCTCGCGTCCGCCGAACTGGCTGACGTGCGCGAGCAGCCCCGCGAGTTTCGTCTCGACCACGCCGGAGATGTCGACGTCCACCGTCGGATCGTTCGCGCCCCAGAGGAACAGCTCGCGCACCTTGTGCGTCGGCAGGCCGTCCTCGATCTGCTCGGGGAAGTTGAGGCGGTCGCGGGCGGTCGGGTAGACGGCGTCGACGGCGGCGAGGCCGCTGATGCGGTGATCGCTGTGGTTCACGAAGGAGTTGTTGATGATCACCGGCTCCGGGTCGTGGGTGTAGACGGCGAACGGCTGGAAGGCGCGGATCTCGCGCGTGACCGCGCCCAGCAGCTCGCGCGAGTAGGTCAGCTCGCCGTCCGTGAAGCCGAGGAAGACAACCGAGCCGACGCCGAGGATGCGGGCGGCCTCGCGCTGCTCGCGCTCGCGCGCGGCGACGAGGGTTTCGGGCGTGAACGCGGGATCGTCGGAGCCCTTCGAGCCGTCGGTGACGACGAGGTAGCGGACCTCCCAGCCCGCCCCGGCGAGCAGCGCCGCGGTCCCGCCGGCGCCGAAGTCGGCGTCGTCCGGGTGCGCCGCCACGACAAGGGCGCGGCGCAGCTCGCCCTCGTCCGGGTCGGGCTCGGCGGGCGGCTGGCCGCCGAAGAGGTCTTCCAGGCTGGCGCTCATTCGGGCTCCGTTCAGGCGCGCGGATCGGCGGCTCGAACGTCATCGTAGCGTGCGTCCGCAGCGCCGGGCGGCCAGTTGCTCAACCCCCGTGCGGCGGCGGCGCGGCGGTGGCGCTCGCCGTTGACGACGAGCGCGGCGAGCGTGAAGAAGGCGATCGAGGTCGCCACCACAACCACCATCAGCGTCAGCGCGAGCTGGTACGAGCCGGTCGAGTCGAACAGCGCGCCGGCGGCAATCGGGCCGAGCGCCGTGCCCGGGAAGATCAGCATCATCATCGCCCCGACGATCGTCCCGAAGTGGCGCGGGCCGAACGTGCGATTGACCAGGGTCGGCTCCAGCATCGGGACGAAGGCGCCGCCGAGCCCCCACAGCAGCACGAACACGGTCAGGTTTGGTGTGGACGTGGAGATCACTACCGTCGCGATCGCTGCGACCTGCGTCAGCGCGACCACGATCGCGAGCAGGAAGGTGCGGCGGATCCGCCCCAGCAGCAGCCCGAACGGCAGCCGCGAGGATCCGCGCACCGCCGCGCCGATCGCGACCACCAGCGCCGCCTGCTGCACGCCGCTCGTCTCGAAGAAGTCGAGCTGGATCGTGGAGAAGGTCGCGGGCGCGATGAAGAAGGTCATGAACGCGCCGGAGAGCAGCCAGAACGCGGGCGATCGCAGCGCTTCCCCGATCGTGAACCCGACGGTCTCCGAGGGGCTGGACTGCGCCTCGCTCTCCGTCATCCCCTCGACCTGGACGCCGATGCTCGCGGGACGGTCGTGGATCAACAGCAGCGCGATCAACCCGTTGACGAGCAGCAGCAGCAGGGCGCTGGTCACCATCACCGCCGACCAGTCCCAGTGCTCCTCGATCATCGAGAGCGGGAGTACGCCGACGCCGGCGATGCCGAAGCCGACCGTCAGCGTGCCGAGCGCCATCTGGCGGCGCCGCAGGAACCAGCGTGTCACCAGCCAGCTGTAGCCGACCGGGAAAACCATCGAACGGCCGATGCTGACGACCGCCCAGCCCAGGCCGACCTGCCACAGCTCGTCGGCCCGGGAGGTCGCCAGCAGCGCCACGGCGGCCATCCCGGACCCGACGAGGATCGTCTCCCGCGCGCCGCGCGTGTCCATCCAGCGGCCGGCCAGCGGCCCGGCGATCGCGGAGATCAGCGAGCCCAGCATGAACGCGACGAGCACGGGGAAGCGCCGGGCTTCTCCGTCCACGGCGAACTGCTCGGCGAGCGCGGGGATGTAGATCGTGACGGTCCAGAACATCGTGGCGGCCGCGACGCCGGAGCAGAGAATCCCGAGTATGAGGATCACCCACCCGTAGTAGACCGGACTGCGGAGGGCGATCGCCCGTCTCAGGGGATGGCCTCGCGAGTCGGAGCGGGGCTCTCGGCCGCCGCCTCCGTCGGGGGGTCGGCGTCCAGCCGGCGCGCCTCGACGGCGGCGATGCGCAGGTCGTCCATCTCCGCGATCGCGAACTGGTAGCCGCCGAGGTCGACGGTGTCGCCGACCTGCGGGATCTCGCGCAGGTGTTCGAGCAACAGGCCCGCAACCGTCTTGTAGGGGCCGGGCTCCACCTCGATGCCGAGCAGCTCGCCAAGCGCGTCCACGCTCTCGGCGGCGTCGATGCGCACGATGCCGCCGGGGCGGCGCACGGCGATCTCCTCGGGGACCTCGAACTCGTCCTGCAGCTCGCCGACGATCTCCTCGAGCACGTTCTCGAGCGTGACGATGCCGTCCGTGCCGCCGTACTCGTCGACGGCGATCGCGAACTGGGTGCGGCGCACGCGCATCAGTTGCAGCAGCTCCTGCACGCTCAGCTGCGCCGGCACCATCAGCGGCTCGCGCACCAGCGAGTCCAGCGAGGCGTCGCCCTCGACCAGCAGCAGATCGCGCGCGTGCAGCACGCCGATCACGTTGTCGAGGTCGTCGCGGAAGACGGGGTAGCGCGAGTGGCGGTGCTCCTTGGCGAAGGCAGTGGCCTCGGCGACGGGCATGTCGGCGGGGATCGCGATCACCTCGGGGCGGGGGGCCATCACGCTCTCCACGTTGAGGCTGGAGAAGCGGATCACGCGCTGCAGCATGAACTCCTGCTGCGCGTTCAGCTCGCCGGCGTCGCGGCTCGCGCGCACCACGAGGCGCAACTCCTCGGAGCCGAGGTGCGCGCGGGACTCGACGCTGCGGCTGACACCGAGCAGCCTCGAGATGACCCAGCCGCTCTCGTTGAGCAGCCAGATGGCGGGGCGGAAGACGGCGCGGAAGAGGCGCAGCGGACCGGCGATGAGCAGCGCGACGCGCTCCGGGTACTGCAGCGCTACGCCCTTGGGCGCGAGTTCGCCGGCGATCACGTGCAGCGCGGTGATAATGGTGAAGGCGATCGCCACGGCGAGGGCGTGCCCGCCGATCGGGCCGACGACGGGCTCGAGCAGGCCGGCCACGGCCGGCTCGCCGATCCAGCCGAGGGCGAGGCTGGCGAGCGTGATGCCGAGCTGGCAGGCGGCGATGTAGCTGTCGAGGTTGCGTACGCCGTCGTCGACATTGCGCGAGCCGGGCGTCCCCTCGGCGAGGAGCTGCTGCACGCGCGTGCTCCGCACGGTGACGAGCGCGAACTCGGCAGCGACGAAGAAGCCGTTGAGGAATACAAGGAAGAGGACGGCGAACAGTCCGCCGCCGATTTCGAGCACAGCGCCCTCCCAGGCCGCAGGGCAACGAGCGTACTACAGGATCGGAGGCTACGACGTAGCGAACACGCGTGCAGCGTTAGTCGCTCGCGCGATCGTCCCGTTCTGGAGCCTTTTCGATGTGACCATGCTCGTTGAACGCGACTGCCAGAGCCTTTGCAGCTGCAGGTCGCTGGGTTGGGCCTCGCAGCTCAGCGTGGGCCTTCCCGAACGCATCCAACGGGGGCTCGGCAGTTCCAGTCATCAGAAGATCAAAACCTGGGCGCCGTTCACCGTCCCCGGCCATGTATGTAACGGCGCGGATGTGTCGGACTTGGAGTCGGGCGCGACCGTGCGAAGCGAATTGGCGGGTGTGCAGGCAAGCGCCATCCCCATCGGGGAGGCGCTCCTTGATGAACATGGACACGGCCACATAGTTTGGGCTATCCGGGCCGCGAGTCTTGAATGCGACGCTCGTTAGCTGGCCGTCCTTGACCCAATCCTCGTGAATCAGCCGGAGCGCCTGCTCCTCGTTGGCCGCGACGGGCTCCGGCTCATCGGTCGACGGAGCCACTAACCAGCCGTTGTGACCGGCACTCGCTGTTGGAGAAGAGCGCGGAGGCCTGCCGGCCCCGTCAACTCAATCTCATAGACGACCCCTGCACGTGTGAGGGCGGCCCACTCAGGGAAGTCGGCTTCGTTGTCCACATAGACCTCGACGGACGTGCCATCCGGGAAATCCCACTGCAGGAGCAGTGACCCGCTCGGGGCCGGCGCAACGAAGGGAACGGGCGCGACTGCTTGCATGCTCTCCGCAGTCTCAAGTGCCGTCCGCGCTGTCGAATGATCAATGTGCTCGGCGTTTCCGCCGTCCCAGCCAGGCTCCCACTCGACGTACTTGAGCAGTCGGGAGATGAAGTCCATCCACACACTTGTGACCTGAGGCGGTGCTGGCTCAACGACGACGCTGTCTTGCACAGCGGGCATGTCCCAGGATCTGGACTGCCGTTCCGACTCATCAGAGTCCGGACGGAACGCTGTCGGCGCAGTACGGGTCGCAGTCGTCATGTTGACACTCCAATGCTCTGCGCGAACTGCGAGTAGTGATTCTCGGCGAACGACATCGCGCGGTCCAGCGCTCGCCGAGAGGTTTCTTCCACTGTGCTCGGGTCCATCGAGGCATCGGTGCGAATCAACGCTCGGTGAGCGAAGAAGAACAGAACCTCCGGTAGACCTGGTTCATCGGCGTCCCAGAAGTTCAAGTACTCTCCGACAAGCTGGTTCTTCTCCATCGGACCACTTTGGTACGTATCCTCACCATTGTCCCGGGCAACATCGAATACCACGGTTGCATCGCTCGCCTCGGGAGGAAGCGTCTCGGGCCTGTAGAACGCGCGAACGTAGGCCCGTACAAGGTCGCTCCATCTCATATCGAGCGGCTCGATCCAATGCGAACTGACGGTGACGGATCGCGCTGCGGCTTCCGCATAGAAGCTCTCGGCGAGCCTAAACTGCTCCACCACATCTCGGAACATCGATTCGGCATCGGTTAGGTGCTCACTACGAACGCTCCACGAGTGGCCAGAGACGAGGACGCCGAGCCGCTTGGCCGGAACTCGTACTTGAGCCGACGGCACGAGTGTCGGCGCGTTCGGGGGAGCCAAGGCTTCACTTCCGGCACGGCCAACAACCTCCCGCACAACGTCGCTCGGCGTCGGTAAGGCGATGTCAGACTCGAGGTCCAGCCTGACCTCGACTACGGCGCAGCGCATTGTTGGCTAGCTACCTGCTGCGTCCAGACGCGCCGAATAACAAGTGCGCGCAAGTCTCCGCCCCCATCCCGCTGCAACGCCGACGCATCCTACACGACGCGGATCCTCTGTGCCGCAGCTTCGGCCGCTCCGCTCGACTGGCCGGGCTGCGTGGGTTGAGCCTTGTCCAACTCAGCTACCCATAGTTTACAGTTTACTCTTTCCGGCTCCCCCTGATGCTCTGGCTGGCGGCAGTCTCTCTGACAACGGGCCCGCTACTCTCGCCCCAGCATCAGCCCCAGCACTCCGGCAAGCTCGACGAGCGCGGGGATGGCCGTCGCGCCGTGGAGGGCGCCGGACTCGATGTCGCGGGCGATGGCGAGGAGGGTGTCGATGGCGCGCGGGGTGTCGAAGTCGTCGTCCATCGCGTCCATGAACTCGTTGCGCAGCGGTTGGACGCGCAGCTGGTCGGGTGGCCCGCCGCGGCTCGCCGCAGCGCGGCGGAGGAGCGCCGCCTGCTCCTCGGCGCGCTCGAGGACGGCGTCGGTCCAGGGGTGCTCCTCGCGATAGTGCGTGCCGAGCAACGCGAGGCGGATCGCATCGGGCTCGTGCCCCGCATCCAGCAGCTCGCCGACCTTGACGAGGTTGCCGAGCGACTTGGACATCTTCACGCCGTCCAGCGTGAGCGTGCCGATGTGCATCCAGCAGCCGACGAACGGCGCCGCCCCCGTCGCGTGCTCGGACTGCACGATCTCGGACTCGTGGTGCGGGTAAACCAGATCGCTCCCGCCGCCGTGGATGTCGATCCGATCGCCGAGGTTGGCGCGCGCCATCGCCGAGCACTCGATGTGCCAGCCGGGGCGGCCGCGCCCCCACGGCGCGTCGAAGGCGGCGCCGGGGTAGTCCGAGGGCTGCCAGAGCAGGAAGTCGAGCGGGTCGCGCTTCAGGTGCTCGGGCTCCTCGGGCATCGTGTCCGTGCGGGGGGCGTTGCGCAGCTGGTCCGCCGTCATCCCGCTCAGCGCGCCGAAGGCGGGCGCGCTGCGTGCCTCGAAGAAGACGTGGCCTTCGGACTCGTAGGCGTGCCCTCGCTCCAGCAGCAGCGAGATCAGCTCGACGATCTCGGGGATGCTGCCGGAGACGCGCGGGTAGGCGTCCGGGCGCAGCACGTTGAGCGCGTCCATGTCGCGCACGAACTGCGTGTGCGTTTCCTCTGTCAGCTCGGCGATCGAGAGGCCGCGCTCGGCGGAGACGCGCACCATGTCGTCGTCGACGTCGGTGATGTTCTGGATGTGCTCGACCTCGAAGGACTGGAACTCGAGGTAGCGCCGCACGACATCGAAGACGACGTAGGTGAGCGCGTGTCCGAGGTGCCCGGCGTCGTAGGGCGTGATGCCGCAGACGTACATGCGGACGCGGAGATCCTCGATCGGTCTGAAGGGCTCCGTGCGGCGCGAGAGCGTGTGGTGGATCCCGAGCAGCAGTGGCTCCTCGTCGTGCGGAGGGGGTCGCACGGGCTTGAGTTGCCGCGCGATCCCCTGCGATCTCGCCGCCGGTGACGCGCGAGCGGCGCCGGGCATCGTAGCATGCGCACCGGCGCGATCGAGGCCGCGCGGAGCCGCGCGCGGCGCAGCCGGAGGAGGGTGCGGTGCTGCTCGCACGGGCACGAGTTCGGGGCAAGGTGGTGCATGCGATCGTCGAGGACGGCGCGCTGCACCTGATCCGCGGCGGCCTCTTCGGCCGGCGCGAGCGCAGCGGCGAGGTCGTGCCGCTCGAGGAGGCGCGGCTGCTCGCGCCGACGCGACCGACGAAGGTGCTGGCGATCGGCCTGAACTATCGCAGCCACCTCGACTCCGGCGCGGCGCAATCGGCGGGCGCCCGTCCGGCCCCGGCGCAGCCGGAGCCGTTCATCAAGACGCCCAGCTCCGTGATCGGCCCCGGCGAGGCAATCGTGCTGCCGCCCGGCGCGGGCCGCGTCGACGAGGAGGGCGAGGTCGTCGCCGTGATCGGCCGCCGCGGGCGCAACATCCCCGAGGAGCGCGTCGACGACCACGTCCTCGGCTACACCTGCGGCAACGACGTCTCCGCGCGCCCCTGGCAGCGCGGCGATCTGCAGTGGTGGCGCGCCAAGTCCGCCGACACCTTCACCGCCGTCGGCCCCTGGATCGCGACCGGCCTCGATCCGGAGGCGATCCCGCTTGCCGTGCGGCTCAACGGCGAGGTGATCCAGCAGGCGACGACGGCCGACCTGATCCACTCGATCCGGCGCTGCATCGCCCACATCTCGAGCGCCATGACGCTGGAGCGCGGCGACCTGATCTTCACCGGCACGCCCGGCGAGACGCATCAGCTTGCCGACGGCGACATCGTCTCGGTCGAGATCGGCGGCGTCGGGGTGCTGCGCAACCCGGTGGTCGAGGGCTAGGCGGCCTCGCGAGGGGGGCGCGATGAGCGACGGCGGCCGCACGCTGCGCCTCGCCCTGCTGCAGCTCCCCGCCTTCGAGTTGGCGGATCACGAGGCGGCGTGGCAGGAGGTGCTGCGCCGCATCGACGAGGCCGCGGCCGGCGCGCCGGCCGGGCCGCCGGACCTGATCGTGCTGCCCGAGGCGAGCTACCCTGCCTACTACCTGCACTCGCGCGAGGCCTACGAGGCGGCCAACGTCTACGCCGATGACGAGGTCGAGGAGATCATCGGCGAGCACGCGGCGCGCCACGGCTGCGCGATCGCGGTCGGCCTCGTCCAGCGGGGCGGCGGCGATGCGGCGGACGGCGGCCTGCTGCGCAACGTGGCGGTGCTGTTCGGGCGCGACGGGCGCGTGGCCGCCCGGCAGCCGAAGCGCTTCCTCTGGCACTTCGACCGCCACTGGTTCACGCCCGGCGAGGCAGGCGCGCCGGTCGCCCTCGAGGGAGCCCCAACGGGCACAGCCGAAGCGGTCGGCCAGGCCGGGCTCTTCATCTGCTCCGACGGCCGTCTGCCGGAGATCACGCGCGAGCTCGCGCTGGGCGGTGCGGAGCTGCTGGTCGATTGCACGGCCTGGGTCTCCTCGGGCCGCGATCCGGCGGCGCTCTCCAACCCGCAGGTCGACTACATGCTGGCCGCGCGCGCGATCGAGAACGGCGCCTGGATCGCCGCCGCCGACAAGGTCGGCGTCGAGGCTGACAGCATCGTCTACGCCGGGCGCAGCGGCGTCGTCGATCCGCGCGGGCGCTGGCGCGCGCAGGCGCCGAGCGACAGCCCCGGCATCGTCCACGCCGTCGTCGACCTCGACGAGGCGAGCGGCCCGCCGGTCGAGCCGCGTCTTGAGCTGTACGGCGGTGTGGCTCTTCCGGGCGAATCTCTCGCGGATCCGCACCTGCCAGTGGACGAGGAGATCGTGCGGGTGGCCGCCGCGGCCATCGAGGTCACGCCATCCGCCGTGGCGCTGATGGAGCGACTGCGCGCCCTCGTCGGCACGCTTGCCACGCAGGGTGCGGAGCTCGTCGTGCTGCCGGATCTCGCGAGGGCGGACGCGCACGCGCTGGCCGAGGCGGAGCTGCTGCCGCTGCTGCGGACGCTCAGCAGGGACGCCGGCGTGATGCTCGCCGTGGGCCTGGCCGAGCGCGCCGGCGGGGCCACCTACAAGCGGCTCTCGCTGCTCGACGGCGGTGAGGTGATCGCGTCCTGCCGGCAGGCGCACCTCGACGGGGCCGAGCGTGCCGCCGGCTACAGCCCCGGCGCCGACCCGCCGCCGCTGGTGGAGACGCGCCTCGGGCGGATCGGGCTGCTGCTCGCCGGCGACGGGCTCGCGCCGGAGCCGGCGCGCGGGCTGCGGCTGCAGGGCGCTGAGCTGCTGGTCTGGTGCGCGCAGCCGCTGCCCGGCCTTGCGCCCGAGGCGCTGCGCGCCCTCGCGCGGACGCGCGCCGCGGAGAACCGCGTCTGGCTGGCCGCCTCGGCCGGTCCCGAGGAGGCGGGTGGCGCGTACGTGGTCGACCCCTCGGGGGCCGTCGCCGCCGAGGCGCTCGCCGGACGGCCGATCGCCGTCGCGGCGGACGTGCATCGCGAGCTGGCGCGCTGGACCCGCGTCGCCCCGGGCACCGACCCGATCGCCGAGCACCGCGGTGCGGGGTCGCTCGGGCTGGGCGAAGCCTGAGGGAGACGGGGCCCGCGGGGCGAATCAGTTCGTGGCTAGCTCGATGTCCGGGGACGCGTGGCGCAGTGGGCGCAGACGAGCGCGGGTCCCGCGTCCGCTGGGAGGAGCTGTTCGGGTCGCCCTGCCGGCAGGCTGGCGACGGTCAGCAGTGCGCGGCCGTGGATGATCTTGTCGAAGGTGCTCGCCAGCGAGCGGTCGCGGATGTCCGGCGGGCGGACATGCTCCCGGCAGAACAGCAAGCGGCAGCGCGAGCACTGGTGACGCATCCGCTCCTGGCAGCCCTCGAGGGCGCACTCGTTTCGCCCGTTCGACGCGGCGACGCGCGCCCGCCACTCCGTCTGCTCGCGCAGGTCCTCGAGCTTCGCGCGGCAGCGCCTGCCGGCGCAGACGTGGGTGTAGTCCTCGCCGCGCTCGCCGTGCGCGCCGCAGAAGGGGCGGGCGCAGTAGACGCACTCGCTGACGGCGCGGCGGCCGCAGCCGCGGCGCAGGAAACTCGATCCGAACTTGCAGCCTTGTGCTCTCACGGCGGACCGCCGATCCCGGCGCCTACGGTCCTGGACCTGGAGTCCGGGCGCCGAGGATTGATTACGAGCATTGTGGCACGTGCGCGGTGGCCGCGCCCTCTCGCGCCACCTCGACGGGCGCCCGCGCTCAGTCCCAGAGCTTGCGTCGCTCCTGGCAGTGAGCGCAGACGACGGCCAGCACCTTCGCGGGCGGTTGCACCGAGTGGTCGGCGATCTCCCGCTCGCGAATGTGCTCCGGGCAGAACAGCAGGCGGCAGCGCGAGCACTGGTGGCGCATCCGCTCCGCGCAACCGTCGAGGGCGCAGACGCTCACCTGGTTCGCCTCCGACACGCGCTGCCGCCACTCCGAGTGCGCTCGCACGTCGCGGAGCTTCTCGCTGCAGCGCTTGCCGGCGCAGACGTCCATGTAGTCCTCGGCGCGCTCGCCGTGCTCCTCGCAGAAGGGGCGGCCGCAGTAGACGCAGTCGGTGATGGCGTCGCGGCTGCAGCCGCGACGCAGGAAGCCCGATCCGAATCCGCAGGTCTGTGCGCTCACCGCGCCGCCGCCGCTTCCCGGCGTTGCGCCCTCGGGGTCGCTTCGGGACGGCGAGGGCGGGACCGGTAAGCATTCTGGCACAGGCGCGCGGCCGCGCGCGCCGGCGGCGTCAGTTCGGCGACGTACCCGCGCTCTGGATCTGCAGCGTGATCTGCGTGTAATCCTCGTTGTCCTCGAACGTGTCGAACGAGGCGGTGCCCTGCAGGGCGCGGTCCTCCGAGGCGAATTCGAGGATCGTCGAGAAGCCCACGGCCTGGTCCTCGACGATCTCCCAGCCCTCCGCCTCGATGCGCTCGCGGTAGAGGTCGGCGATGTCGAACGACGACCCGGGCGCGAGCACCATCACCTGGTACCCGGAGACGCCGGGCTGGCTGCTCCAGAACAGCTCCGTCACCGTCTGGTCGCCCTCGAGCAGAGAGGCGGCCGGGAACCGCTCGGGCAGCGGCCGTCCGTGCTCGGGTAGTTCGAAGGCCGGCTCGTCGGCCAGGATCGCGGGCTCGGCCCGGATCAGGTAGATGACCGTCGAGGCGGGGCCGGACTCCGTGCTGGCCGCGTCGCCATCCTCGGCGGCGTCGCCGTCGCCGCTCCCGTCCGCCCCGGTTGCGTCGGCTGCCGAGGGATCCGGCGTGCGCGGCAGGATCCAGGCGAAGCCGCTGACGTCGGCGCTGATCGTGTTCTGGAACTGGAAGAAGCCCAGGTCCTCGTTCGAGCGCGCGCCCGTCACCTGCCACGGAGACTGATCGACCTGCTCGCCGACGAGCCGCTCCGCATCGATTTGCGGGCCCGGCGTGTCGTACACGATGAAGAACGCCAGCTCGCCGGTCGTCCGCCGCGTCACCACCGAGCCGAGGAGCTCACCCTCGGGATGCACGGGCAGCGCGACGGGCAGGTCGATGAACAGGTCGTCGGCGGTGGCGGCCGGATCCTCGGTGGCTGCGATGGCCGCGGCGAAGCGCGCGAAGGCGTCGTTGCGGTCGGCCTCCCACAGCTCGGCGAAGGCAGCGGGCTCCATTCCCGCGACCTCGGCAATCGAGGTGAGCCGCTCGTCGGCGGCCTCGACGGCGCTCGAGATCACGGCGACGATCGTCGGGTTCAGCGCCACCTGCAGGCCCGGGACGATCGCCGCGGACCGCGACTCGACGATGGTGCCGATCGGTTCGCCGACGGTCATCAGGCGGGCGGCGATCGCGGCTCCCGCTTCGGCATCGGCCGCGGACGGCTCGGGCGCCGGCTCCTCGCCATCCTGGCAGGCGGCGATCAGCGCTGCGAGGAGAAGGGCGAGCACGGCCGCGCCGGCGGCGAGCGCTGGTCGCATCAGGGTTCCCGTCCATGCGAGCGGAGCGCCAGTCGCCGCAAGCCCGAGCAGTGCGATGGATGGGGTGGGTGAGGGGATTTGAACCCCCGATCTCCAGGGCCACAACCTGGCGCCTTTGACCGCTAGGCGACACCCACCACGCAGAGCCGCGGCCCGCGGGCCGCGCCGATCGAGTGTATCAGCGCCCCGCACTCACCGGCGAGGGACGCGAGGCCGCCCCGGCTGCGCCGTGGAGGCTACTGTGGGGCGATGGCGCGGTACTTGCCGCGGAAGAAGAGCAACGGGTCCGCGTCCGGGCGGACGATCTCGCAGCTGGCGACCTCGCCGACGAAGATCTTGTGGTCGCCGCCGTCGAGGATGCTGTGCGTGCGGCAGTCCAGCCAGGCGAGGGAGCCCTCGATCAGCGGCGATCCGAGGTCGCTCATCCGGTACTCGTTGTCGCCCATCGGGTTGTCGGGCGGGGTGGTGCCGGCGAAGAAGTTGGAGACGGCCTCCTGGTCCTCGGCGAGGAGGTTGATCGCGAACTTGCCGGCCTGGTCGATCACCGGGTAGGAGGTGGCCCCCAGGTCGACGCAGACGAGGAACAGCGTCGGGTCCAGCGAGAGCGCGGAGATCGCGTTCGCGGTCAGCCCTCGCGGGCCGTCGCCGCCGACCATCGTGACCACGGAGACGCCGGTCGCGAAGTTGCCGCAGACATCGCGGAACATGCGGGTATCGATGCCGGACGAACTGGTGGTCATGCTCGCATCCTCTCAGAGGCGCGGCGGCGGAGGCTGGCCGGCCGCGCTGGTAGACTGAGAGATACCGGACCGCGCCGCCGAGCGCCACCCCGGCAGGGCGGCCGGAGCCCTCCGGGACGCTCTCCGAATCGAGGCCGAGCATGTCGCCGCACCCCGCCCTGCAGTGCCCGCGAGACGGCGCCGAGCTGATCGTCGAGCACATGCACGGCATCGAGGTCGACCACTGCGGCATCTGCAACGGGCGCTGGCTGGACCATCACGAGCTCGACGACCTCGAGGCGACGAGGGCCGACGAGGACGATCGCCGCGGCACGATCCGCTTCGCGGAGCGCGACTCCGATCTGGACTGCCCCGTCTGCGGCGACCGGATGGCCGCCTTCAACTACCGCGCCTACGACCTGGAGCTCGACACCTGCCGCGAGGAGCATGGCTTCTGGCTCGATGCCGGCGAGGAGGGACGCGTGCGCGACATCATCGACGAGCGCGTGCGCGGCCTGCAGCGCTCCGCCTCCGCCGAGGTCGCCTGGGGCAACTTCCTCGACGGCCTCGGGGGACGCGGCGGAGGCGGGGCCTGGGGCTCCGTGCGCCGCTTCTTCGGCGGCGGCCGCTGACGGGCGGGGACCGGCGCAGCTCGCTGCTGACAATCGCCGCATGAGGCCGTTCCGATGACCCTCGAGACCACCGACCGCGCACCCGCCTTCGATCCCGCCGCGGCGATGGCGCGGCGCATCGACGCCGGGGACCAGCTCGGCGCGCTCACGCTCGCCCGCGAGCTGCACCCCGCCCAGCTGGCGGACGCCTTCGCGGGCATCGATCACGAGGTCAGCGAGCTGCTCGTGGAGCGCCTGGCGCCGCGCGAGCTGGGCGCCGCGATCGCCTACCTGGAGCCGCACTACCGCGAGGACCTGCTCGTCGGCCTCGCGCCGGAACGCATCGCGCGGGTGCTGGACGTGGTCGACGACGACGTGGCGACGGACATCGTCCAGGACCTCCCGGAGGAGATCGGTGGGCAGGTGCTGGCCGCCCTCTCCGAGCGGCAGCAGCACGCGATCGATCACCTCATGGCCCACGAGGAGGAGAGCGCCGGCGGCCGCATGACAGGGCAGCGCATCGCGATGCCGCCCCATCGCCTAGCCGGCGAGGCGATCGACGAGCTGCGCGCGCTCCGCCCCGACGCAACACAGCCCTTCTACATCTATGTGACCGACGCGGATGGCCGCCTCGGGGGAGTCGTGAACCTGCGCTCGCTGCTGATCGCGCCTCCCGGGACGCCGATCGGCGACATCGCCGTGCGCGACGTGGTGTCGGTGACGGCGTCGACTGACCAGGAGGAGGCCGCGCGCCTGTTCAAGCGCTACAAGCTGCTCTCCCTGCCCGTCGTCGATGACGACGGGCGCCTGCTCGGCGCGATCACCGCCGACGACCTGATCGACGTGCTGGAGGACGAGGCGACCGAGGACATGTTCCGCCAGGTCGGCGTCCACGAGGACGAGGACCTGCGATCGGTGCTCCGCTCCGTGCGCTTCCGGCTGCCCTGGCTGCTCGTGAACCTCGTGACGGTGCTGCTCGCCGGGTTCGTCGTCTCGCTGTTCGAGAGCACGGTGGCGCAGGTGGCCGTGCTCGCGGCCTTCCTGCCGGTCGTCGCGGGGCAGGGCGGCAACGCCGGCATCCAGACGCTGACCGTCGTCATCCGCTCGCTCGCCGTCGGACGGCTGCAGGGGCGCAATACGCTGCGGGTGGTGCTGCACGAGGTGGCGACCGGGTTGATCAACGGCGTGGTGATCGGCGTCGCGGTCGGCCTGGTGGCCTGGCTCTGGCAGGGCAGCGCCGCGCTCGGCCTGATCGTCGGCCTCGCGCTCGCCGCCAACATGCTCGTGGGCGTTGTCGCCGGGGTGCTGATCCCGATGGGCCTCCAGCGCTTCCGCCAGGACCCCGCGCTCTCGGCCGGGATCTGGCTGACGACGGCGACGGACGTGCTTGGCTTCGCCGTCTTCCTCAGCCTCGCCGCGCTGTTCGTGAGCGCGATCGACTGACGGAGCCGCTCAGACCTCGTCGTAGCGGAAGCAGCCGGTCACGTGGTCGTTCACGAGGCCGGCCGCCTGCATGTAGGCGTAGCAGATCGTCGGCCCGACGAAGTTGAAGCCCCGCGCGCGCAGGTCGCTGCTCAGCGCCCTCGACTGCTCCGTCTCCGCCGGCAGCTCTGCGAGCGACGCGGAGGCGCCGCGCCGGGGCGCCCCGCCGACGAACGCCCACACGTACGCGTCGAATGAGCCGTGCTCGGCCCGCACCTCGAGGAAGGCGGCCGCGTTGCGCACGGCCGAGGCGATCTTCGCGCGGTTGCGGATGATCCCGGCGTCCCCGAGCAGGCGCTCGCGATCCGCATCGCCGAAGCGCGCGACGGCCTCCGGGTCGAAGCCGGCGAAGGCGGCGCGGTAGCCCTCGCGGCGTGCGAGTACGGTGCGCCAGCTCAGGCCTGCCTGCGCGCCCTCGAGGATCAGGAACTCGAAGTGGGTACGGTCGTCGTGGACGGGCACGCCCCACTCGCGGTCGTGGTAGTCGCGCATCAGCGCGTCGCCGCCCGCCGCCCACTCGCAGCGGGTGCGGCCGTCGGACACGCGCGCTCCTACTCGCCCGCCTCCGCGATCAGCGGCGCGGGCGCGTAGCTGTCGTCCTCGCGGGTGGCGTCGAGGGCGGAGAGCAGCCGCGCCAGCGTGGCGTAGCCGACCTCTTGCCCCCACGTCACCGGGCCGCGCGGGTAGTTCGTCGCGTGCTGCATCGCGGCGTCGATGTCCTCGCTGCTGGCGGCCCCATCGCCGAGGGCGCGCGCCGCCTCGTTCAGCACCGAGCCCAGGATGCGCGCGAAAGCGTAGCGCTCTGCCGCGCTGGCCTGCGCGAGCTCCTCGGGGTCGCACAGCGCCGCCGCCTCGGCGAAGGCGTCGACTGCCGACGCGAGCTCCGGCGACAGCGCGAGCGGCGAGCCCTCGCCGCCGGCGTTCTCGCCCGGCGGGTCGCTGCCATAGTCGTAGACGCCGCTGCCGGTCTTGCGGCCCAGCTCGCCACCCTCGACGAGCCGCGCCTGGGCGGCCGGCGGCTCGAAGCGGGCGGGCTGGCCGGAGCGCTCGAAGACGGAGACCGTGACCGCGTAGTTGACCTCGAGCCCGACGAGGTCGGCGACCTGCATCGGGCCCATGCGGAACTGCCCGAGCTTGCGCATCGCGCCGTCGATCGTGTCGGGTCCGCCGACGCCCTCGTCGAGCATGCGGAAGGCCTCGACGTAGGAGCTGCGGGCGACGCGGTTGACGATGAAGCCGGGCGCGTCGGCGGTGCGTGCGGGCACCTTGCCCCACGCGCTCGCCGTCTCCGCCACGAGGTCGGCGGCGGCGTCGCTCGTCGCCTCGGCGGCCACGACCTCAACCAGAGCCATCACCGGCGCGGGGTTGAAGAAGTGCATCCCGACCACGCGCGAGGGGTTGCGCAGCGGACTGGCGATCTCGCCGACGGCGAGCGACGAGGTGTTGGTCGCCAGCACCGCGTCGGCGGGCGCGGCCGCGTCGAGCTGCGCGAACAGCGCCTGCTTGGCCTCGAGGTCCTCGATCACCGCCTCGACGACCAGCTCGACGCCCTCGAGGTCGTCGAGGGAGCCCTCGACGAGGCGTCCGAGGACGGCGGCGTGCTCCTCGGCGGACATCGCGCCGCGGTCGACCTGACGCTGGAGGCGCGCGCCCACGGACTCGCGGGCGCGCGCGACGGCGCCGGGCTGCGTGTCGATCAGCCGCACGGTGCAACCGTGCGTCACCGCCACCTGGGCGATGCCGGCGCCCATCGTTCCGGCGCCGAAGATTGCGACCTGTTCGACGGCCATCGCGCTAGCAGCGCTCGATCACGGCCGCCATGCCCTGGCCGCCGCCGATGCACATCGTCTCGAGGCCGATCTCGGCGTCGTTGCGCTCCATCTCGTGCAGCAGCGTCGCCATGATCCGCACGCCGGTCGCGCCGACGGGGTGGCCGATCGAGATGCCGGAGCCGTTGACGTTGACGCGGTCCCAGTCGGAGTCGCTCAGCCCCCACTCGCGCGTGACGCCGAGCACCTGGGCGGCGAACGCCTCGTTCAGCTCGATCAGATCCATGTCGCCGAAGTCCATGCCGACCTGGTCGAAAGCCTTCTTCGCGGCCGGGACGGGGCCCATGCCCATCAGCTTCGGAGGCACGCCCGCGACGGACCAGCCTCGCAGCTTGCCCATCGCCTTGAGGCCGAGGTCGGCGGCCCGCTCCGGCGTGGTCACGATGCAAACCGCGGCGGCGTCGTTCTGGCCGCTCGCGTTGCCCGCCGTCACCGTCGACTCGGGGTCGTCGGCGGAGTAGACCGCCCGCAGTCGCGCGAGCGACTCCAGCGAGGTGTCGCGCCTCGGGTGCTCGTCCGTGTCGACGATCACCGGGTCGCCGCGGCGCTGCGGAACGGCGACGGGGACGATCTCGGCCTCGAAGCGGCCCTCGTCCTGCGCGGCGACGGCACGCTGGTGCGAGCGCAGCGCGAGGGCGTCCTGCTCCTCGCGCGGGATGCCGTACTCGCGGCGCACGTTCTCGGCGGTCTCGATCATGCCGCCGGGCACCGGGTGGCGGAAGCTGCCCGCGGTCACGCGCGCCCGCGCGAGGCGGTCGTGCAGCTCGATCGCGCCGTTGTTGGGGCCCCAGCGCGGCGCGCTCGAGTAGAACTCAACGGTGCTCATGCTCTCCGCGCCGCCCGCGAGGACGACGTCGGAGACGCCGGTCTGGACCTGCATCGCGGCGTAGCAGATCGCTTGCAGGCCGGAGCCGCAGCGGCGGTCGAGCTGCAGGCCGGGCGTCTCGACGGGCAGCCCGGCGTGCAGCGCCGCGACGCGGCCCACCGCCGGCGCCTCGCCGCTCGGGTAGCACTGCCCGAACACCACGTCGTCGATCTCCGCTGGGTCGAGCTCGGTGCGCTCGAGCAGCGCCTCGATCACCGTCGCGGCCAGCGTCGTCACATCGATGTCGCGGAAGACGCCGCCGTAGCGCCCCACGGGGGTTCGCAGCGGGTTACAGATCACGGCCTCGCGCATACGCCTGCTCCTCTACCAATCCGTCCGTACCGGTCGGGCGCGCGGGTTCCCGCGCCGCGCCGCCGCCATGGTAGCGGGCGATCGCGGAACGAGCGCCAGCGGGCCCCGGTCGCCTAACTCCGGGAGATCTGGTTCGCGTGGTCGTGCAGGTGCGCGCCGACGAGGTTCATGCCGTACTCGCCGCCGATGCCCTCGCGGATCTCGCCCGCCAGCTGCTCCGCCGTCACCTCCGCCCAGGCGGCGTCCGAGTGTGCGCTGGAGGCGGCGAACGCCTCGAGGGCTTCGGCGGCGCCGGCCAGCGACAGCTCGGGGCTCTCGGTGTAGGTCAGTTCCACTCCCCTGAGACGCTCACCCCACGACGCGAAGACATAGTCGATGTTGATCGCGTGCTCGGCGGTCTCGCGCCGTGTCCACTCGTCGCCCTCGGGGCGGTCCTCCCAGCCCTCGGCGGCGCCCTCGAGGGCGGCCCGGAAGGCAGCGCGCCCCTCCGCGATCTGTTCCCGCAGTTCGTCCGGTGTCGCCATCGTTCACCCCCCTCGCGCTCGGCGTGCTCCCGCCGCGCGGGCACAGTGTAGCGGCTAGCGCGAGGGCTCCCAGCGGAAGCGGCGCACGGCCACGATCGCGCCCGCGATTCCCCACGCCGCGATCACCGCGAGGTTCCCGAGCTCCAGGCCGGCTCCCTGCTCGAACGGGTTGAACGCGGTCTGGAGCGCGATCGAGAGGTGCTTCACGGGGAACACGTCCCCGGCCAGGCCGAGCCAGATCGGGGCGTTGTCGCGCAGCGGGATGAAGACGTCCGAGATGAAGAGCAGCGGCAGGATGATCGCGTTGACGACGGCCGGGGCGGCCTCGCTGTTGGGGATGAAGGCCGTCGTCGCGAGCCCGAGCGCCGCGAATGCGGCCGCGCCGACGACGAGCGAGAGCAGGAACGCGGGCAACGTGCCGCTCGGCACGTCGACGCCGTAGAAGACGAGGCCGAACGCCGTCACGACGACGACCAGCAGCATCCCGACCACCGTCATGAACAGCACCTTCGCGCCGAGGTAGGCGGCCTTCGGCAGCGGCGTGCCGGCGATGCGCTTGAGCTGCCCCTGGTCGCGCGCAAACGAGATCGAGACGGCGAGCCCCGTATAGCAGGCGTTGATCACGCTGAACGCGGCGATCGCCGGGATGTAGAAGGTCGAGGTGTTGGTCGTGCCGCCTTCGACGTCGATCGGCTCGTTGCCGAAGATCAGGTTGAAGATCACGAGGAAGATCAGCGGGAAGAAGAACGTGAAGAAGGCCGCCGCCGGATTGCGTCTGAAGGCCAGCTGCTCGTAGCGGAGCTGGCGGATCAGCAGCCGCGCGCCCGTCATGCCGGCGGCTCCGCAGCGGCTCTCGAGGTGAGATCGAGGTAGACGTCCTCGAGCGTCGCGCGCTCGACACGCAGGTCGGCCAGCTCGATGCCGGCGGCGATCGCCCGCCCGCTCAGCTCGTGCAGCAGCTCGGTCGGCGAGTCCGCGCTCAGCTCGTAGCGGCCGCTGCCGTCGTCGCGAGCGCCCTCGATGCCGTCGAGGATGGCGGCGTGACCCTCGGGCAGCCGGAAGGAGACGACGGCGGCGGCGCGCTGCGCCATCAGCTCGGCCGGCGCGCCCTCGGCGACGATCTCGCCCTTGACGATCACGCCGACGCGATCGGCGAGGTGCTCGGCCTCGTCCATGTAGTGGGTGGTCAGCAGCACCGTCGCGCCGGAGGAGCGCAGGTTGCGCACCATGTCCCAGGCCTGGCGGCGTGCGGCCGGGTCGAAGCCCGTCGTCGGCTCGTCGAGGAACAGCAGCTCCGGGTCGCCGGCGAGGGCGATCGCGACATCGAGGCGGCGCTGCTGGCCGCCGGAGAGCCTGCGCACGCGCTGCCCGCGCTGTTCGCCGAGCCCGACGGTCTCGATGATCTCGTCGAGCGGGCGGGGCTGCGGGTAGTAGCCGCGGTACTGCTCGATCGCCTCGTCGACCTTGAGGTACGGCTCCACGCCCGTCGTCTGCAGGACGATGCCGATGCGCTCGCGCAGGGCGTGCTCGTGCCGCGCCGGGTCGTGGCCGAGCACGCTGACCTCGCCGCCGTCTCGATCGCGATGGCCCTCGAGGATCTCGACGGTGGTGGTCTTGCCCGCGCCGTTCGGTCCGAGCAGCGCGTAGACCTCGCCGCGCGCGATCTCGAGATCGACTCCGCGCACGGCCTCGATCGCGCCGTAGGCCTTGCGCAGGCCGCGCACCGTGATCGCCGTGTCGCTCGCCATGCGTCGAGTCTAGCCGCGGGCCGCGTAAGGGGCCGCCGGAGACGGGTCGGCTACTGCGCGTAGGGGAGGCGCTGAGGATCTTCCGGGCAGAAGGCGTAGCCGATCGCCTCGCAGGGATCCTCGTCCGACTCGGTCGATTCGAGGGCGTCGAGGCGGCGGAATGCCACCTCGAACAGGGCGCTGCTCAGTCGCAGCTCCTCCAGCAGCTCGGGCAGATCGCCGAGCAGCGCGGTGTCGCCCCCGAGGAGGCGCGTCAGCTCCTCGACGGCGCTCTCGAGGCGAGTGATGCGGGCATTGAGCGTGGCGAGCGCCAACTCCAGCTCCGCCAGCTCCGCGCTGCTCGCCTCCGAGCCGCCGTCGCGGTCGCGTGCCGCCTGCTCTCCTCCATCGCCGCAGGCGGTAAGCAGCAGCACGAGGCCGGCGAGGGTCAGCGCAGCAAGGGTGAGGGCGGCGCGGGAGAGGGCCGCGCGGCTGCGTGCGGCGTGCATGCGTGCCCTCCTCGCCACTACTGCAGCGGCAGCGGCGGCTGCCACCAGGCAGGACGCTCGCTCACCTCGATGCGCTCGACCCACTTCACCCAGTGATAGCCGCGCCGCCCCGGGGCGACCAGCCGCACGGGGAAGCCATGTCCCTGGCTGAGCCGATCGCCGCCCACGTGCGTCGCCAGCAGCAGCCCCTCCGCCTCGCCGAGGCCGAAGCGCCTGCTGTAGCCGGTGGCGGAAACCGCCCGGACGCTCCGTGCCTCCTCGCCGACTCCCGCCCTCGCAAGCAGCGAGGACAGCGGGACGCCGCTCCAGTCCTGCCGGGTGTACCAGCCGCCGGTGCAGTCCAGCGTGGCGCGCAGCGTCTGCCGCGGCAGCTCGCCCAGCTCACGGTAGCCGAGCACGTACGGCTCGGAGACCGCGCCGCGCACCTCCAGCCGCCAGGCGTCGGCGGCGATGCGCTGGCGCGAGTCGCTGAGCCAGTTGGTCACCGGATGCGCGTTGCCCTCGAAGCTCGCCTCCTCGCGTGAGCCGGTGAAGCGGCGGTCGGGGCCGGCGGAGACCGTCGAGGCGGCGGCGAGGCCGCGCCAGAGCACGAAGCCGCCCGCGCCGACGGCGAGCAGGCGCAGCGCGGCGCGGCGGCTGGTGAAGTCCGTGTGCCGCACGCGCGGCCAGCGCAGCGCGGCGTGGAGGGCGAACGGCGGCACGAGCAGGAAGGCGAGAATCGCGTGCAGCACCAGCGGGCGCATATCGCCGTAGAACGGCACGGGCAGGCTGCCCCGGCCGACCACGGCCCACCAGATGCCCGTCGCGAGCGTGCCGAGGAACAGCACGCCCAGCGCCGCGGGCGCGATCGACCACGGCCCGGCCCCGCGCCGCGCGAACGAGCGCATCACGATCCGCCACTTCCAGGTCAGCAGGGCGACCAGCGAGAGCCCGCCGACGCCGTGCAGCCAGAAGACCCAGGCGCCCTCGGGCCTGCCGACGAGGAAGCTGCCGAGCCCGGACGCCAGCTCGAGCAGCAGCAGGGCGAGGATCGTGAGGTTCACCGCGCGCGAGCTCACAGCGGGCCTCCCCTCGCCTCGATGCGAGCGTACACCCGCCGCGCCCCCGCCCGCCGTCCGTGGTAGCGTGCGGCGCGCCGCGCGGGAGGTAGCCGGAAGGGGCGGGCGATGAGGGTTCTGGTCATGGGCGGCACGCGCTTCAACGGGCTCGCGCTCGTCCGCGAGCTGGCCCGGCACGGCCACGAGGTCACGATCTTCAACCGCGGCCGCACCGAGGCGGAGATCCCGCTCGGCGTGCGCAGGCTGCTCGGCGACCGTACGGACCACGCCGGCATGGCCGAGGTCTTCGCCGACGAGGACTTCGACTGCATCTACGACATCTCCGCCTACACGCCGGACGATGTGCGCGGGATGATCGAGATCTTCCGCGGCCGCACCGGGCACTACGTCTTCGCCAGCTCGACGGTGATCTACGCGACCAGCAGCGTGCTCCCGATCACCGAGGACTTCCCCGTCGACCGTTCCTCGAAACAGGGCCAGTACGGCCTCGACAAGCTGGAGTGCGAGGCGATGCTGCTGGACGAACACCGCCGCAACGGCTTCCCCGCGACGATCGTGCCGTTCTCGATGGTGTTCGGGCCGAACAACATCATCCCGGAGCGCGAGCAGCGTATGTTCAGCCGCCTGCTCGCCGGCCGCCCGGTGCTGATCCCGGGCGACGGCTCGACCGTCAGCCAGATCGGCCACGTCGACGACGAGGCGCGCGCGCTGCGCATGCTGATGCAGCGCCCGATCACCTACGGCAAGCGCTACAACCTCACCGGCCGCGACTCCTGGACGGACGAGGGCTACGTCGACACCTTCGCCGAGATCACCGGCGTCGAGGCTCGCAAGGTCTTCATCCCACCCGCGGTCATGGACCAGCTCTACGACGACGAGCTGATCCTCGACGTGAAGGACGTGGCGAGCTACCGCAACATCCGCACGGCGAGCACGAGCACCCCCGACGCGCACCAGAACCTGCGCTTCCTGCAGCAGATGATCCAGCGCCTCGCCCCGTACATCCACCGCTGGAACCAGAGCACGGTCTTCAGCATCGACAGGCTGCGCCGCGACGTCGGCTTCGAGCCGGAGTACACGTTCCCGCGCGCCGTCGAGCACACCTACGAGTGGTACCGCCGCGAGGGCCTGCACGAGACCCGCGAGTTCGACTTCCGCTGGGAGGACGCCCTGCTCGACCACCTCGGCGAGGCGTAGCGCTCAGGCGGACGCGATCCGAGGGCGGGCCGGGAGGAGCCGATGCGGACGGCGGCGGAACTGAAGGCGCTTCGCCAGCGGGCCGCGAACATGCGGTTTCGCGAGGTCGCGGCCCTCGTCGAGGAACAGGGTTGGACCCTCGCCCGCACCCGCGGAGGCCACCACATCTACCGCAAGGCCGGGGCGCGCCGGCCGCTGGTCGTGCAGAATGACCTCCAAGTGGGCACGACGCGCGATATCATCAACCAACTGATCCGGGAGTTGGAGGGCTGACATGAACGTCGACGACTACATGCAGCGGCCGTACACCCGCATCCTCGAGTCGGACGAGAATGGCGGCTGGTCCGCGCGCGTGCTCGAACTCGAAGGGTGCTTCAGCGGGGGCGACACGCCTGACGAGGCGAACCGCAACCTCAGCGAGGCGATGAGCCTCTGGATCGAGTCCCAGCTCGAGCATGGCTACGAGATCCCCGAGCCGATCGACCCGGCCACCCGGTGGGACGAAGAGGACGCCCTCGCGGCCGCCCGCCGCGAGGCCGCCCCGGCCGCGTAGACCTCAGCGCAGCTTCCACTCCGGATCACGGCGTTCGACGAAGGCGCGCGCGCCCTCGCGCACGTCCTCGAGCGTCGGGTTGGCGGCGGCGATCGCGCGGGCGTTCGCCATGCCGTCGACGAGGCCGCGATCGAGGCTCTCCCAGACCGCCTGCTTCGCCAGCCGCACGGCGTGCGGCGCGTTGCGCAGCACGGTGCGCGCCAGTTGCTCGGCCGCCTCGTGCAGCTCGCCGGGCGGGACCAGCTCGCCGACGAAGCCGATCTGGTAGGCGCGCTCCGCCGTCATCCGCCCGTGCCGCCCGAGGAAGAGCAGCCGCAGCGCCTCGTGCGGCGGCATCGCCCGCGCCAGCTCCGCCGCGCCCAGCGCGGGCACCAGCCCGACGCTCGTGCGGGCGTCGCTGAACCAGGCGTCCTCCGAGGCGATCAGCAGGTCGCAGTCGGCGACGATCTGCATGCCGACGCCGGTGCAGACGCCGTTGACGGCGCCGATCACGGGCTTCGTGACACCATTCGCGCGAGGCGAGACACGCGTCTCGCGGGTCTGCTCGGAGGCGCCGCCGTCGGCGCTGCGCTCGAAGGCCCCGGCGCGCTCCTTCACGTCCATCCCGGCGCAGAAGGCGAACTCGCCGGCGCCGCTGATGATCGCGATGCGCGCCTCCTCGTCGGCCTCGAAGCGCAGCCACGTGTCCGGCAGGTCGACGCTCATGTTGTGCCTGGTCAGCGCGTTGCGCCGCTCCGGGCGGTTGATCGTGATCCAGGCGATCCGGTCGCGCAGCTCGTACTCGATGTCCTGCTCGCTCATCGTCCGGCCCCCCGTTACTCGATGACGCCGTCGGCGCGCAGCGACTCGATCGCGGCGCCGGTCAGGCCGGCCTCCGCCAGCACCTCGTTGCTGTCCGCGCCGAGGATTGGCGCGGGCCCCTGCACGCGCGTCGGCGTGCCGCTCATGTCCAGCACCGGCCCCATCACCTGCTGCGGCCCCGTCAGCGGATGCTCGAGCTGCGCCATGAAGCCGGCCGCCTGCACCTGCGGATCGTCGGAGAGCTCCTCGGGCGCCTGGACGGGCGCGATCGGGACGCCGGCCGCGCTGAACTCCTCGATCAGCTCCACCGTGGTGCGCGCCGCGAGGTAGGCGGCGATCGTCTGCTCGCGATAGTCGTTGAACGCCTCGCTGGCGGGGTCGTCCACGTCGAAGTCCGGGTCGTCGCTGCGGTCGCCCTCGATGCCGACCATGCGCCGCACGGTGTCGCGGATGCGCGGCGTGATCGCGCCGAGCTGGATGACGCCGTCGCTGGTGGCGAAGGCGCGCGAGAAGCCGCGCCAGGCCGCTTCCGAGCGGCGCGAGTTGCGCCGCGCCTCGAGGACGGCGGGGTACGGCTGGCCGGCGGCGCGCGCCTCGCGGATGCGCTCCACCATCGGATCGCGGAACGTCGCGTCCTCGACGGGCTCGCGCATCACCTGCGTCGGCTGGATCGAGAGCGCGGCTTGCAGCAGTGCCGTGTCGATGCGCTGACCCTCGCCCGTGCGCTCGCGGTGGTAGAGGGCGGAGACGATGCCGACCGCCGCCGCGAGGCCGGCGCCGTGGTCCGCGATCACCGAGCAGGAGACGGTCTGCGGTACGCCCTCCGCGGTTACCTTGCCGTCGCCGACAGTGAGCCCGGAGTAGGCGCAGATCACCGGGTCGTTTGCTCCGAGGTCGGCCATCGGCCCGGTCGTGCCCCAGCCGCTGATCTGGCAGTAGATGAGGTCTGGCCGCGCCTCGCGCAGCGTCTCGAAGTCGATCCCGAGGCGCTCGGCGATGTTCGCGCGGAAGTTGTTGGTCACCACGTCGAAGCCGCGCACGAGCTCGCGGATCAGCTCGCGGCCCTGCGGCCGGCCGATGTCGACGACGATGCTGCGCTTGCCGCGGTTGAGCGACTGGAAGCGCTTGCCCTCGTGGGGGACGACCGCGCCCCAGTTGCGGTGGAAGTCGCCGCCCGGCCGCTCCACCTTCACCACCTCCGCCCCGAGGTCGGAGAGGATGCAGCCGAGGTATGGCCCGGCCACGATCTGCGAGAACTCCAGCACGCGAATTCCCGCCAGTGCTCCTGCGTCCATCGGCATCCTCCCCACGGCGCCGGCCACGCGAGGCGCGGTCCCGGTCGCATTCTGCCAAATCGCGGAGCGAGCGGCGGCGCGCGGCCCCCCGGTCCGCCGCTAGCGCAGGGCGCGCTCGAATGCCGGCCTCGTGCGGATCGCGAGCACCAGGCTTGCGATCGCGAACCCCGCAGCCAGGGCGAAGGCGGCACGCCAGCCGTCGATGAACGAGCGCGCCGCGCCCGGCGTGTCGGCGATCTCGCTGAGCGGGATGTCGAACCCGCCGGCGGCCATGACGGCGGCGACGACCCCGGCGGCGATCGCCTGGCCGATCACGTTGCCGGCGTTCCTCGTGAGGTTGGTCAGCGCCCCGACGACGCCCAGGCGCGAGGGGTGAACGGCGCCCATGATCGCGCTGTTGTTTGGCACGTTCCAGGTTCCCATTCCCAGACCGGTCCCGAGCAGCAGCAGCGCCACGATGACGATCGGCGTGCCGCCGTCGAAGAACGCCATCGGCAGCGTCACAAGCAGCAGGATGCCGAATCCCGCGATCGCGAACGGGCGCGTGCCGAAGCGGTCCGAGAGCCGCCCCGAGCCCTGGGCGGCGATGCCCATGCCGAGCGAGGTGAGGAAGATCAACCCACCGGCGGCGGCCTCCTCCAGCTCCCGCACGCTGATCAGGTAGATCGGGATCAGGAAGCGCGAGATGGTCATCGACATGAAGCCGCCGAGACGCGCGAGCACGGCCATGCTGAACACGGCGTTGTCGAACAGCCGCAGTTCGAGCATCGGCGCCTCGGTGCGCAGCTCCCGGCGCGTGAACGCCACGAACAGCAGCACGACGGCGGCGAGGCTGGCGAGCATCGGCGGCGACGTCCAGCCCAGGCGCAGCGGGTTGTTGATCGTCAGCACCAGCAGCGCGATCGCCGCCGCGGAGAGCAGCGCGCCGCCGTAGTCGAACGGCGCGCGCTCGCCGCGCGGCTGGTTCATGCGCGCGTCGTCGAGGATCAGGTAGCCCCAGACCAGCGCGATGCCCGTGGGGATCAGCGTCAGCACGAACAGCGCCTCCCAAGGCAGCCACTGCAGCACGAGGCCGCCCACGATTGGCCCGGAGGCGCCGCCGATCGCGACCGCGGTCGTCTGCGCGCCGATCGCCTTGCCGCGCTCTTCGGGCGGGAACACCGAGACCACCATCGCGGTGCCGACCGACTGCCCCATCGAGTTGCCGGTGGCCATCAGCACGCGCGCGGCGATCAGCGCGCCGAACGTCGGCGCGAGCACGGTGGCGATCGCGCCGCCTCCATACACCAGCAATCCCAGCAGGTGGACGCGCCTCCGGCCGACGATGTCGGCGAGGCGTCCCATTGGCATCATCAGCGCGCTGATCGTCAGCGCCTGCGCGACCACCACCCAGGAGACCTCGCGCAGCGTGACCCCGAAGTCGTCGGCGATCGCGGCGAGCGCGACGAACACCATCGAGATGCTCATCACCTGCGTGAAGAAGGAGATTCCGATCGCGCTGAAGGCCCACCACTTGTAGTTGTCGCCGGAGCCGGGCGCGCGCGGCCTCAGGGAGCTGCCGGGGCCTCGGGGAGTGGTCAAGGGGCGTCCGTCACTCTCGCGAGCAGCACGAGCGCCGGGGGGCCTCGCGCCGTTCGGCGGAGTCTAGCCCTCGCGGCTCGCGAGGGCGCGCGCTCGCGTGGGACCGGGCGGCGCTGCGGCGTGTTCAGGTGGCGGGAGTGCGTGGGAGTCGAACCCACCCGGGACTACCACGTAGCCCCACAACGGTTTTGAAGACCGCGGGCGCCACCGGACACCATCCACTCCCACGCTGATTCTGCGAGCGCAGCCGAGCACTCCGCAAGGCGGCGCGGTTGGAGTGCGAGGCGCGATCAGCCCGAGGAGCGCGCCGCCGGCGTGCCGATGCCCTGCTCCGCCTCGTAGAAGAAGAAGGCGTACTGGCTCGCGCCGATCAGCTCGTCCTCCCCCTCCGGCGGGTGGCGGTAGAACGAGGTGAGCAGCGTCAGGAAGTGCCCCTCGCCGAGGCGCGTGCGCTTGCGCGAGGTGCAGTTCGCCACCTCGGAGCGGGTGTAGAGCCAGTCACCGGGGCGCAGCGGCGCGCCGTAGTCCTGCCGCACGCGCTGCGCCGCGTAGCGCGTCGTGCCCGGCGGCCGCCAGTCGCCCGAGAGCAGCGTCGTGATCAGGCGGTTCCCGAGAACCCGTCCGCCCTCCATCTCGCGCGAGGGTGGCCACGGCTTCACGCTCGGCGCGTCCGGGTCGGCCAGCTCGAACGGCTCGCCGAAGTGGCTGGGGCGGCCCATCATCCAGGTGAAGAGCGAGGGCAGCGGGGCGATCACGCCGCCGTGGCGGCTGCCCCGGGCGTACTCGCTGTCGTAGTAGAGCGGGTTGGCGTCCTCGACCATGTCCGCCCAGTACATGATCTGCGCCTCGCTGACCGGGTACCCGCCCCAGAGCGGGTCCGTCTGCTGACCGATCCACGGCTTCGCGAAGTCCGGCAGCTCCGGGTCGACCTCCACCGAGGGCTTCACGAAGCCCTCGCGGACGCGCACCGCGCCGCCCTCGCGCGAGGGCATCGCGAGGTCCGCGCCGGCGCGCGCGACGTAGCCGCCGGCCTCCGTGCGCGCGGCGATCGTGAGCTCGACGCGAGGCTCGCCGTCCTCCTCGAAGCGGCGGGTGACCTCGCCCTCGACGGTGACGGTATCGCCGGGGTGGATGAAGCCGGTCATGTGCAGCCAGGTGCTGCGGAAGTCGCTGTCGGGGCCGAGCCAGTCGGTGGCGAAGCGAGCGAACAGGCCCTGGTGCCACATCGTGTTCATCCAGCTGTCGCGGTTGCCGCTGGTGCGCTGCGCGTAGTCCGTGTAGTGGTGCACGGGGTTGAAGTCGCGCATCCCGACCACGGCGAGGATGCCGGTGCGGAACGTGATCGGCAGCTCCAGATCGGGCAGCCGCTCCCCCTCGCTCACGTCCTCCCACAGCTTCGACGCAGCCGCCTCGGACATCGCGACGCTCCCTTCGACACGGACCCGGCGTGACGCGCCGATGATAGCGCGCCCGCGAGTAGTGACTCGCGCTATGATCGCGGCGGAGGGGACGACGCATGGCACTGCCCGCCCTGCACCCGATCGTCGATAGCGCACGCGAGCTGGCGCCGCTGATCAGCGCCGCCTCCGACGAGATCGAGGAGACGCGCCGCGTCCCCGAGGCGCTGGACGCGAAGCTGGAGGCGGCCGGGCTCTACCAGCTCTACCTGCCGGAAGCCTACGGCGGCCCCCAGGCCGATCCGCGGTCCGCCGCGACCGCCATCGAGGAGATCTCGATGGCCGACGGCTCGACGGGCTGGGTCTGCATGATCGGATCGGTGCTGAGCCGCCGCTTCGCCTGGATGCACCCGGACGCCGTGCACGAGATGCAGGCGATGACCGGCTCGCTGCGGGCGGCCGGCTCCAACCGCGCCCTCGGGCGCGCAGAACGCGAGGGCGAGGGCTACCGCGTCAACGGGCGCTGGAACTTCCAGAGCGGCATCGAGCACTCCAGCTGGATGTTCGGCGCCTGCGTGCTGATGGACGGCGACGAGCCGTTGCGCGACGACAACGGCGTGCCGCGTACCCGCGCCGCCGCCGTCCCCGTGCGCGACGGCGAGATCATCGACACCTGGCACGTCGTCGGGCTGAAGGGCACCGGCAGCTTCGACTTCGAGGTCGACAACCTCTACGTGCCCCCCGAGCGTACGGTCTCGCGCCTGGAGCCGCCGGCGATCGAGAGCCCGCTCTACCGTGCGCGCTTCTACGGCATCTGGAGCCACACCGTGCACGCCGGCTGCGCGCTCGGCATCGCGCGCGGCGCGATCGATGAACTGCGCGACCTCGCCTCCGGGCGGGGCTCGACGGGATCGCGCACGCTGCTGCGCGACCGCGAGCGCGTCCAGCGCCTCGTCGGCGAGGCCGAGGCGATCGTGCGCTCGGCGCGCGCCTACCTGCTCGATGCCGTCTCCGAGGCCTGGGAGGCCTCGGAGCGTCGCGTCGCGGACCCGACGCGCGAGATCGCGAACGTCCGGCTGGCGATCACGCACGCGGGGCACGAGTCGGCACGCGCCGTCGACCTCGCCTTCTCGGCCGCGGGCACGAACGCCGCGCACACCGCCAACCGCCTGGAGCGCTACTTCCGCGATGTGCACGTGGCGGTGCAGCACGCCGCGGCGGCGCCGGGCAACTACGAGGGCGCGGGCCGCGTCTTCCTCGGCCTGCCGTCGGGGCTGCCCGGCTGGTAGTTCGGGCGGGGCGACGCGGTCCTCGCTGCTACCAGTCTGCGGCGCCGGGGCGCGGCTCCTCCCGCGGCGCGGACCCGTAGTCGCCGAACGGGCCATCGCGCCAGGCGAGCGCCGCGCCCAGGCCTTGCTCGCGCGAGATGCGGCCGAACTCCCCGCCGCCCGGGCGCACGGCGCTGAGCGTCTGGATGTCGGCGCCGACCGCGAGCGCGCTGCGGATGCCCATCACCTCGTAGGCGCGGTTCACCTGGCGCTTCGTCATCTGCAGCATGGGGCTATCGATCAGGGCGATGCGCTCCGCGAAGGCCTCCGTCTCGAAGGCGAGCTGATCGACGGGGTAGGCGCGATTCGCCCAGCCGATCTCGACCGCTTCCTTCCCGGAGATCGGGTCGCCGGTGTACAGCAACTCCCGGGCCTTGCGCATCGGCATATGCCACGGGTGGTAGGCGATGTCGACGCTGGTCATCGCGCGGACCGGTGGGTAGCCGATCTGCGCGTCCTCGGCCACGAACATGAGGTCGCACATCGTCGCGAGCTCGGTCGCACCTGCGAGGCAGTAGCCGTGGACCTGCGCGATCACGGGCTTCGTGAGCTCCCAGATCTGCCAGTAGCCGCTGAGCAGGTGCTGCGGCCACTGGCCCTGGCCCGGGTGGACCGGCCCCACGGCGGGTAGCCCGCTGCGCGTGTCGATGTAGTCGCGCTCCGAGTCTGTCTCCGAGATGCCCGCGAGGTCGTAGCCCGCGCTGAAGGCCCGGCCCGAGCCGCGGATGATAATCACGCGCACGTCCGGGTCGGCCTCGAAGTTCTTGAGGGCGTCGAACAGCTCGGCGCGCATGTTGTGGCTCAGCGCGTTCATCTTCTCCGGGCGGTTCAACTGCACGATCGCGTGTCGCTCGTTCTGGATGGTGAGGATGTCGCTGTAGTCATGGTCCGGCATGGTGAGTCGCTCCCGTTCCGATCTGCGGCGGCGGTCGAGGTCGCACGCTGTCTTGTCGTGAGGAGCCTACAACGTGCGTGGTGTCCGGTGTCGTCCCCGCACGGCGGCGGCGCCTCCCTTGACGCCCTCGCGGCGCAGCGCCTAAAACGAATGATATTGGTGAGCGCTCGCTCACGCTCGGGGCGGGACGCTCGAGCCGCATTGCCGGCTCGCGTGGTGCGAGCGCTCAGCATTGGGGGTTGCCATGGCGCAGGGTCAGAGAGAGATCGCGGTCGTAGGGGTCGGCAGCACCATCTATCACCCCCGCGGGACGGTCGGCCTTCCGGCCGTCAGCTACCACGCCGAGGCCGCCGCGCGGGCGATCGAGGACGCCGGGCTGAACAAGCGAGACATCGACGGCGTCCTCGTCTGCGAACACAGCGAGGACGTGAAGATCGCCTATCGCGTGTTCGAGCACCTCGGCATGAGCGGCAGGGCCAAACCGCTCTGCCTTGCCATCACCAACGGCGGGATCGCGGCCGCCGTCGCGAACAAGGTGGCGACCTGGGCCTTGCTGTCGGGCGAGGCCAACTACGTGCTGGTCGTCGGCGGCGGCGGCGGCGCCCGCGGCCGGGCCTCGGAACGAGCCACACGGCCCGGCGCCTATATGCAGGGGCAGCACCACTTCAGCTGGGAGTTCGACGTCATCTACGGCCCGCTGGGCGCGCCCGGTTTCTATGCGCTGCACGCCCAGCGACACATGTACGAGTACGGAACGAAGCCGGAGCATCTCGCGGCCGTGAAGGTCGCGTCCAGCAAGCATGGCGCGCTCTATCCGAAGACCCTGCTCCCGCAGGTCGTGACGATCGACGACGTGCTGAACTCGCGCTACGTCGCCGCGCCGTTCCACATCCTCGACTGCTGCTACCCCACCGGCGGCGGCTCCGACGCCTACATCCTCACGACCGCCGATCGGGCGCGGGACCTCAAGCACCCGCCGGTCTGGATGCTCGGCGTCGGCCAGTACCACGCCGGCTACCACGTCGGCGCGCTCTGCACGGGCTGGGAGGACGGCCACGACCTGATCCGGACCAACGGTCGGGAGGCGGCCGACCAGGCCTTCGGCGAGGCGGGCGTGGAGCGGGGAGACATCGACTTCGCCGAGCTGTACGACAGCTTCACGATGACCGTCCTGATGCAGCTCGAGGACTTCGGCTTCTGCGAGAAGGGGGAGTCCGGGCCGTTCGCCGAGGGCGGCCGCCTGGAGCTCGGCGGCGAGCTCCCCGTCAACACCAACGGCGGCATGCTGAACCTCGGCCAGACGGGCGTCGGCTCGACGGTGATGTTCCAGACCGAGGCGGTGGAGCAACTGCGCCACGAGGCCGGGCCACGGCAGGTGCGGGACGCGAAGCTGGCCGTGGTCGGCAGCGTGTCCGGCCCGATGAGCAACTACGGCTGCACGATCCTGGCGCGCGACTAGGGAGGTGACCCAGATGGCCGAATACCTCAAGCCGATCCCGGTGCCCTCGCAGGTGTCCCAGCCCTACTGGGAGGGCTGCCGCCGGCACGTGCTGCTGGCGCAGCAGTGCCGCAGCTGCGACCACCGCTGGATGTACCCGAGCCGCGTCTGCCACAGCCCGGACTGCGCGGCGCTGGACGACTACGACTGGGTGCCGCTGAGCGGCAGGGGCGAGGTCTACACCTTCAGCGTGCACCACCAGGCCCCGAGCGTGGAGTGGGCGGAGGACGTCCCCTACGTGTTCGGGGTGGTCCGCCTCGAGGAGGGGATGTTCCTCACCACCAACGTCGTCGGCATCGATCCGGCGGATGTCGAGATCGGCATGCCCGTGGAGGTGGTGTTCGACGACGTCTCGGACGAGATCGCGATCCCGAGGTTCCGGCCCGCGGCGCAGTCCTAGCGGCCGCTCTGGAGACCGTTGCGTAACGCTCTCCTCAGGGCAGCGAGCGCATCCCTTCCGGTCCCCTCTCCCCGCGGGAGAGCCAGTGCTTTGGGGGGGGAGTCCCCCCACACCCCCCGCGGGTGAGGGAGGGTCCGCCTTTCGGGATTGCGTTGCGCCATCGGGGCTTCGGAGGCCGCGCGGGAGTCTTCCCCCTCACCCCCGCCCTCTCCCTTGGGGAGAGGGCGCCGGATCGGGCCTGTGGGAGTTTCGCAAAGGTCTTCCTCGGGGCGGCGGCCGAGGCAGGCCTGTACTTCCAGCCGGGCGCCGCCCTCGTCTGAGGTCGGGCGGCTGGTATCCTCCTCCTCTGGCGCGCCGCCGCGGGCGGCGCCGCGCGGCGAGGGGGCCACGTGGTCGGAGACGCAGCAGTCGGAGCAGCGACACCCGATGCGGGCGCGCCGCCGGCGGAGTCCGTGCGCGCGCTCGCCGAGGCGGCGGCCGCGATCCGCGAGAACGTATCGAAGGTCATCGTCGGCGCCGAGGAGTCGCTCCAGCTGCTGCTGGTCGCGCTGCTCGCGCGCGGGCACGTGCTGCTCGAAGACGTGCCGGGCACCGGCAAGACCACGGCGGCGCGCGCCTTCGCGCGCTCGATCGGCGCGGACTTCCACCGCATCCAGTGCACCCCGGACCTGATGCCCTCGGACATCGTCGGGGTCCACTACTACTCGCAGAAGAGCGGCGAGTTCGAGTTTCGCGAGGGGCCGATCATGGCGCCGATCGTGCTCGTCGACGAGGTCAACCGCGCGACGCCGCGTACGCAGTCCGCGCTGCTGGAGGCGATGGAGGAGCGCACCGTCACCGTCGAGGGTGAGACGCGCGTGCTGCCGGACCCGTTCCTCGTGCTCGCCACCCAGAACCCGATCGAGCTCGAGGGCACCTTCCCGCTGCCCGAGGCGCAGCTCGACCGCTTCCTGCTGCGCCTGCGCATGGGCTACCCGGGCGAGTCGGACGAGGTCGCCGTGCTGCGCCGCTTCGAGGGCGAGTCGCCGCTCGATAGCCTCGATCCGGTGGTTTCGGCGAGCGAACTGACGGCGCTGGCGGCCACGCTGCCGCGCGTCCACGTCGAGGACGACGTAGCGCGCTACCTGGTGCAGGTGGTGCGCGCGACGCGCGATCACGCCGCGTTCGACCTGGGCGGTAGCCCGCGCGCCTCGCTCGCCCTGTTCCGCGCGCTGCGCGCGCTCGCCGCGATCGAGGGCCGCGACTACGTGCGCCCGGACGACGTGAAGCGGCTCGCCCCCGCGGTGCTCTCGCATCGCCTTGTGCTCAGCTCGCAGACGCAGCTGCGAGGGCGCACGGCGGACGACCTGATCGACGAGATCCTGCGCGAGTTGCCCGTGCCCGTCGCCGACCGCAGCGCCCCCACGGCCGGCTAGGCGCGGAGGGCGGCCCGCCCGTGCGCTCGCTGCTGACCGAGGCCTGGATCGGCGGCTGTCTCGCGCTGGTCTTCGTTGGGGCGCTCACCGGCTCGGCGCCGCTGTTCGGCCTCGGCGCGCTGGTGCTGGGCGCCGGCGGCGCGGCGCGACTCTGGGCGCGGCTCGCGCTCGAGGACGTCGAGTACCGCCGCGAGCTGTCCGAGCGGCGCGCCTTCACCGGCGAGGAGGTCGGCCTGCGGCTTCGCCTCGCCAACCGCAAGTGGCTGCCCGTCCCCTGGATCGAGCTGCGCGAGCGTCTCCCCGAGGCCGCCCCGCTGATCGACGGTCACACCACGCCCTCGGGGCAGCACGGCGCGGTCTACCTGACGCGCAGCACGTCGCTGCGCTCCGGCGACCGCCTCGAGTGGCCGCTGACGATGCATGCCACGCATCGCGGCTACCACCGCTTCGGTCCGGCGCGGCTGTCCTCGGGCGATCTGTTCGGGCTGTTCGATCGCGAGATCGATGCGGGAGGCGTGGACACGCTGATCGTCTACCCGCGCACCTACCCGCTGCCGGACATGGGCCTCGGCAGCGACCGCCCCTTCGGCGAGCTCCGCGGCGGGCGGCGCATCTTCCCCGACCCGATCCGCGTGATCGGCGTGCGCGATTACATCCCCGGCGATCCGCTCAAGCAGGTCGACTGGAAGGCGACGGCGCGCGCGCAGCGGCTGCAGTCGAGGCTCTACGAGCCCTCGCGGGCGCTCGCGGTCGTGGTCGCGCTCGACGTGATGACGCTGCCGCACACCTGGGAGGGCACGGACCCGGTGCTGCTCGAGCGGGGCGTCACGGTCGCCGCCTCGGTCGCGCGCGCCGCCTTCGAGTCGCACTCCGCGCTCGGCCTGCTGACGAACGGGGCGTTGCCGGAGGCGGACCGCCCGATCCGGCTCGGCGCCGGCCGCCGGCCGGATCAGCTCGCACGCGTCCTCGAGGCGCTCGCCGGCGCGAACCCGTTCGCGATGGCGCCGCTGGCGCTGGAGCTGGAGCGCCGCGGCGAGGCGCTGCCGATCGGCGCGAGCGTCGTCGTCGTGGCGGCGCTGATGACGGAGGACCTGGTCGCCTCGCTGGAGCGGCTGCGCCGCGAGCGTCACGAGGTGCACGTCGTGAAGACCTCGTCGGCGCCGTGGACGGTCGACACCGGCTCGATCCCCGTGACGGAGGTCGCCTTCTACATGGAGCGACTCGAGCAGGAGGCGCTGGCGGAGGCCGAGGCCTCGCTCGGACCGCCGCGGGCGCGCGAGGTGCTGTCGCGCACGGCGCCGCGACGCGCAAGGCCGGCGCGGTGAGCTGGCGCGCTCCACTCGCGGCGTTCTTCTTCCTCGCGGCCGAGGCGCTGCTCTGGTTCGTCGTGTTGCGCTCCTTTGCCACGAGTCTGGAGCGCGACGCCTTCCGCGATGTCTCCCGGGAGATCCTGTTCGGCCTCGCCGACGGCGACTTCCTGCAGCCCGATCGCGCGAACGATGCGAGGCTGATCGCCGAGCAGGCCGCCGAGAGCGCGATTGGCGGGCCCTCGCTGCTGCTGATCGTGCTGGTGGCCGGCGGCGGCTACACGCTGATGCGCGTGCTCGCCAGGAGCAGTCTGCCGGTCTCCTCGCGCGCCGCCGCCGGGCTGCTGGTCTCGATCGTCGCGCTCAGCGCCGTGCTGCAGCTCGCGCTTGCCGATGCGCCGCTGTGGGGCGGGGCGCCCTGGAACGACGGCATCGTCGCCGACCTGCGGGGCCAGGGCGGGGATACGTTCAGCGGCGCGATCGATCCCCAGGCGTTCGTTGCCGACCCGAACCCGGATCGCGTGCTCGGGGCATCGAGGGCGGTGACGGTCGGCGGGATCGTCCTGCTCTGGCTGCGCTTCCTCTTCGCCGGACGCAGTCCCGTCAACTTCGAGCGCAGCCTGCGCAGCTTCGGCGTGGGCTTCGTGGTCGCGGTGGCCGTCGCCTTCCTCGCGGCGGTGTCGGGCGCGGACGTGGCCGGCTGGCTGGTGCTGCCCTACTTCCTGCTCGGCGCACTCTCGCTCGCGACCGCCCACGCCGCCCGCGCGCCCGAGGACCCGACCGCCGCGCGGCGCGACGCGCCGTGGGTGTTCTCCGTGCTCGGCACGATCGCCGCGCTCAGCGTGGTCATGGCGCTCTTCATCCTGTTCTCGCTGTTCGAGGTGCAGCGTCTGCTGGAGCCGATCGGCCGGGCGCTGGTCGCGGTGGTCGCGTGGGTGCTGATTATCGTCGTCACCCCGATCTTCTGGGTGATCGAGTGGGTGATCGGGCAGTTCGGCAGCGACTTCGAGTTCCAGCAGGTGAACATCGATATCGCGGAAGGCCCGGTGGAGCCGGACGAGGAGCGCGAGGGGCGCTTCAGGATTCCCGGCTGGGTCGGCGACGCCGCGCGCGCCTTCGCGATCGCCGGCGCCCTCTGGATCGCCTACCGCGTGTCGCGCTGGCTGTTCTCCCGCTCGCAGCGCGAGACGACCGAGGAGTACGCCGAGGTCCGCGAGGGCGAGAGCAGTGGCGGTCTTGCCGCGATGCTGCGCTCGCTGGTCCCGGGGGTGCGCCGCCGGCGTCCCGCGGATCCGCGCTGGCTGGCCCTGAACCGCGCCTACCGGCTGTTCGGCAGGATGCTCGTCGCCTCGCGGCTGCGCGGCGTCGAGCGGCGGCCCGGGCAGACGGCGCTGGAGTTCGCCGCGGCCGCCGGCCGCAGCCTCGACGCGCCGCTCTTCGTACGCATCGCCGACGCCTTTGACGGCCTGCGCTACGGGCGCCACGAGCCGCTGCCCGGGCGGCTCGACGACCTCGAGCGCCAGTTCGCCGCCTGGGAGTTGGCCCACCCGCTGCCCGAGGGCGCGGAGGACTCCGAGGACGGCGAGGAGGTTGAGGACGGCGAGGAGTAGCGGCGCCCGGCTCGCCTCGTAGCCGCCGCGCTTGCCTGCGTACGGCGCCGCCGCCTACTCTCGATGGGTGGTAGGTCGCCTTGCCGATCATCCCTCCAGCGCTCCCGTGAGCGCCCCTGCATCGGTCGGAATCTTCGACTCCGGCGTCGGCGGGCTCTCCGTCGTCGCCGCCATTCACCGCCTCCGCCCCGGCCTGCCGCTGCGCTATGTCGCTGACACGGCGCGCTTCCCCTACGGCGAACGTCTGCCCGAGGAAATCGTCGAGCGCTCGCTCGCCATCGGCGGCTGGTTGATCGAGGCCGGAGCGCGGCTGCTGGTGGTTGCCTGCAACACCGCCTCCTCGGCGGCGCTGGAGGCGCTGCGCGAGCGCCTCAGCGTGCCGGTGGTGGGCATGGAGCCGCCGCTCAAGCCGGCCGTCGAGCGCAGCCGGAGCGGCTGCGTCGCGCTGCTCGTCACTCCCGCGACGGCCGAGGGCGCGCGCCTGGCGCGCCTGCACGACAGCTACGCCGGCGACAGCCGCGTGCTCACGATCCCGATGCCCGGCCTCGCCGACCTCGTCGAACGAGGCGAGGTTGCCGGGCCGCAGGTCGAGACGCTGCTCGGCGAGGCCCTTGCGGGACTGCCATCCGAGGGCGTCGACGAGGTCGCGCTCGGCTGCACGCACTACGGGTTCGTACGGCCGGCGCTGCGCGCGCTGCTCGGCGAGGACGTCGAGCTGATCGAGACGGCGGAGCCGGTCGCGCGGCGCGTGCTCCAGCAGCTCGAGGAGCACGCGATCACGATCCCCGAGGACGGCGACGGAACGGTCTCTTGCGCCGTGAGCGGCGACCCGGACGCCTTCGAGGCGGCCGCCGCGCGGCTCCGCGCCTCGGGCGTCACGCTGCCGCCGCTGCGGGTCGTTCGCGGGGTCGCGGCATGAGCGCGCGCGCGAGCTTCCGCGAGAAGTACGAGGCGGCCGCCGCGGCGAACGACTCGCTGCTCTGCGTCGGCCTCGACCCCGATCCCTCGCGCCTCGCGCCCGGGACCGACGTGGACGCCTGGCTGCGCGACGTGATCGAGGCGACCTCGGACCTGGTCTGCTGCTACAAGCCCAACGCCGCCTTCTTCGAGGCACGCGGCTCGGTTGGTATGGAGGCCCTGCTGCAGCTGATCGACGGCATTCCGGACGAGATCCCCGTGCTGCTCGACGCCAAGCGCGGCGATGTCGGGAACTCGGCGGAGTTCTACGCGCGCGCCGTCTTCGAGGTGCTGGGCGCCGACGCCGTGACGGTCAACCCCTACCTGGGAGGCGACGCCGTCGAGCCGTTCCTCAACCACGAGGAACGCCATGCGTTCGTGCTCTGCCGCACCTCCAACCTCGGGGCCGGCGAGCTGCAGGACCGCGCGCTGGTGAGCGGCGGGGGCCGGCCGCTCTACCTCGAGGTCGCGGCGCGAGCGAACGAGTGGAACACGCGCGGCAACGTCGGCCTCGTCGTCGGTGCGACGTACCCGGAGGAGGCGCGCGCGATCCGCGAGCTGTGCCCGGACCTGCTGTTCCTGATGCCCGGCGTGGGTGCGCAGGCCGGGGAGCTGGAGGCCGCCGTGCACGCCGCGCTCGACGCCCGCGGTGGCGGGATCATCGTCAACGCCTCGCGCAGCGTGCTCTACCCCGCGGCGGGCGGCGCCGCCGCCTCGCGCGCCGAGGCGCAGCGCCTGCGCGACGCGCTCCGCGAGGCGGTGCGGACCGCGGATCGCGCTCCAGGCCGCGCCGGGAGCGCGGACTGAGCGGCGATGGCCCTCGATCTGCGTGTCGGCGACGTGCTGCGGCTGCGGCGCAAGCATCCCTGCGGCGGATTCGACTGGGACGTCGTGCGCGTCGGGGCGGACATCGGGCTGCGCTGCCGCGAGTGCGGGCGGCGCGTGCTGATGGACCGCCCGACGCTGCGCCGCCGCGCCGGGGAGCTGCTGGAACGCGGCCCCGCGCTCGATCCGGCGATCGAAGCGGCCCTCGAGGGCGGCGCATCACCCCCTCCGGGCGCTGCCGGAGTAGACTGACCGCCTCGCGCGGCGTTTCGTTGACGCCTCGCGAAGGCCGTACCTAGACTCGATTCGTCCGCGCGGACGTGGGGCATCGCGTCATGATCGAGATGACCATCGAGAGCATTCGCGTCAGTCTCCGCAACTACCAGCGGGTCGTGATCCTGCGCGAGAAGGGATCGGACCGCTACCTGCCGATCTGGATCGGCGCCGCCGAGGCGGACGCGATCGCGGTGCGGCTGCAGAATCACACCGTCGCGCGCCCGCTGACCCACGACCTGCTCAGCAACGTGATCGGCGAATTCGGCGGCGCCGTGAAGCACATCGTCGTCAACGACCTCGAGAACGACACCTTCTACGCGCGCATCACCGTCGAGCACCCCGGGGGCACGGTGGAGATCGATTCGCGCCCCTCGGACGCGATCGCGCTGGCGGTGCGCGCGGAGGCGCCGATCTACGCCGAAGAGTCCGTGCTGGACCGCGCCGGGGTGCTGCTCAGCGCGGAGGGCGAGGTGGTGGTCGGGGACAGCCGCGCCTCCTCCGTGACCGAAGAGGAACTGGAGAAACTGTCCGCCTTCAGCGAGTTCATCGGGGAGCTCGATCTCGACGATCTCGGCGAGGGCGAGACCAAGGACGAGTGAGGCCGGGACGGCGTCCGAGGGTCATTCGTGCCACTTCTCACAATCGGTTTGATCACGTGATCGGCCCGTGCTAGGCTCCCGACGGCCACGGCCCGGACGGGGTGTGTCCGTCTGGAGGTCGCCCGCCCTTGGGCTGGTCGGCATCGGCTCATATCTGGCCGTGTCGATTGCCGGAATGGCCATCATCGGGAGTCTGCTCGATCGTCACTTCGGAACGGACCCGCTCCTGACGCTCGTCTTCCTGGTGCTGGGCCTGCTGGCGGGATTTCTTGGCGCATATCGCCAGTTGCGGCGGCTGCTGGACAGCGCCGCCGAGGTGAACGGGCGGAAGGGTCGCTAGATGCGCGGCTGGCTGGTAGCCATCGTCGTCGTGGTCCTGATTGTCGGCGGCTTCATCCTGATCAAGCCGCCTACGCCGGCGATCATCCTCGCCCCTGAGCACGTCTTCGACATCGGCTCGCTCGAGGTCACGAACACGATGTTCACCTCCTGGGTGGTCGTCGTCCTGCTGATCGTCACCGCGCTCTACGCCAACCGGACGATGACCCTCGTGCCTTCGGGCCTGAGCGGGGCAATCGAGGCGTTCGTCGGCGGCTTCTACGGGTTCATCGAGAACGTCGTCGGCGAGGCCAACGCGCGGCGCTTCTTCCCGGTGATCGCGACGATCTTCTTCTACGTGCTGGTCTCCAACTACGTCGGCCTGCTGCCCATGAACTTCGCCGTCGGGGTCACCGAACCCGACCACGGCGAGATCCAGGCTGTGTTCGAGCAGACCAGCATCGCCGGCGTCGACCTGGCCTATATCCCGCTCCAGGCGGACACCGTCGACACCTCCGAGGAGCCCGTGCTGGAGGCGGAGCACGCAGGGGACGCCTTCTCCGGCCTGCTCGCGCCGCTCTTCCGCTCGGTGATGACGGACGTGAACGCGCCGCTCGCGCTGGCGCTGATGTCGTTCATCTTCGTCGAGTACTGGGGCCTGTCCGCGCTCGGCCTGGGCTATCTCAAGAAGTTCTTCGCCTTCGGCCCCCTGCTGCGAGGCAAACCGATGGGGATCATCGACATCTTCGTCGGCCTGCTGGAGCTGATCTCGGAGCTGATCCGGATCGTCTCGTTCACCTTCCGACTCTTCGGCAACATCTTCGCCGGCGAGGTGCTGTTGCTGATGATGAGCTTCCTGGTGCCGCTGGTGCTGATCAACGTCTTCTACGGCCTGGAGCTGTTCGTCGGACTGATCCAGGCATTTGTGTTTGCAATGCTCACGCTCGTCTTCGCCCAGACTGCCGTCAGCCATCACGGCGACGAGCACGAGGAGCACGGGGGCGCGCATGAGTAAGAGAGGGAGCAGCAGCTCGGGCCCGCACGGCCGGAGCAGGTAGGACGCGGAGTCCTGGTAAGGGAGTACGCCGCAATGACAGTGGGAGCAAAGGTGGGATCGACGCTGATGCCGTACCTCGGGCGGGCCGCGCTGGCGCTCGGCCTCGGGGTGCTGGCCTGGCTGGCGATGTCCGGCGTGGCCGGGGCGCAGGAGGTGGACAACGTGTACACCGCCGACGCCAACAAGTTCCTCGCCGCCGGAATCGCGATGGGCCTCGGGGCCTTCGGGCCGGCGATTGGCATCGGGTACCTGGGCGGCAAGGCGATGGAGGCGCTCGGGCGCAACCCCGAGGCAGCCGGCCCGATCCAGACGAACATGATCCTCGCGATCGCGTTCGCCGAGGCGATCGGGATCTACGCCCTCGTCGTCGCCATCCTGATTGGCTTCGTCTTCTAGGCGAGCCGCAGGAAGCGGGGCGAGCATGATCCACCGAGTACGCAGCCGGACGGGGAGCGCGCGGCGGCGCGGCCTGTGGCTGGCCGCCGTGGCCGCGGGCGTGCTGCTCGCGGCGGCGCCGGCCACGGCGCTGGCCGCCGAGGAGGGGCCCTCGGGCATTGCCGCCCTGGGCTTCAGCCTGCCCGCGCTCGTCAGCAACCTGATCAACTTCACGATCCTGCTGATCATCCTGCGGCTCTTCCTCTACAAGCCGGTGCTCCGGCTGCTGGACGAGCGCAAGCGGCGCATCCAGGAGGGCCTCGACCAGGCCGCGCAGGCGGCCTCGCAGGCGTCCGCCAGCGAGCAGGAAGCGCGGGAGGCGATCGAGCAGGCGCAGAGCGAGGCGCGCGAGCTGGTCGCGCAGGCGCAGCAGAACGCCGCGCAGCTGCGAGCCCAGCTCGAGGAACGCGCCCGCGCCGACGCCGATCAGATCGTCGAACGGGCGCGTGAGGAAGTGCGCGTCGAGCGCGATCAGGCGATCGAGCAACTGCGGCGCGAGTTCGCCGACCTCACGATCACCGCCGCCGAGCGCGTCATCGGGCAGTCGCTCGACCGCTCGGCGCACCAGCGGCTGATCGACGAGGTGCTCGTCGACAGCGAGCTCGGCGACCGGAACTAGCGAGCGAGGGGCGAGGCATGGCCCAGGGAGCAGGCGCACGGGACGTCGCGGGCCGTCGCTACGCGCTCGCGATCATGGAGTTCGTGGCCGCCGACCCGGACAGCGCCGCTGCCTGGGAGGACGCGGTCGACGGCCTCGAGGCGCTGACCGAGCGCCCGGCCTACGTGGCCGCGCTGCAGGGTGACGGCATGACGGACGAAACCTTCCAGGCGATCGTGCGCCGAGCCGTCCCGGAGATCGGGCAGGTGCAGTTGAACCTGCTGCGGCTGCTGCGGCGCAAGGGCCGGCTCGCGCTCGGCCCCTCGATCGCCTCGTACGTGCGGGAGCTGCTGGACGAGCGGCGGGGCGTCGCCCGCGCCGAGGTCCGCACGGCCGTCGAGATCGACGAGGAGCGGCGGCAGTGGTTCGCCACTCAGCTCGGCGAGCTGACGGGCCAGCAGGTGGAGATCAGTGCAGAGGTCGAACCGGACCTCATCGGCGGCGCCGTCGTACGCATCGGCGACCGGCTGATCGATGGTTCGGCGCGCTCGCGCTTGCGCGCGCTGCGCGCGCAACTGGCGCAGGGAACGGCCTAGCGGCGGGCTCGGCCCGCGCGACGGCCAGGGGGAGACGCGGATGGTTCGGGCAGAAGAGATCGCCTCGATCCTCAAGGAGCAGATCGAGAACTTCGACGCGGACGTCACCGAGGCCAACGTCGGCACGGTCGTCGAGGCGAGCGATGGCATCGCGCGCATCCACGGCCTCGGCCAGTGCCTCGCCTCGGAGCTCGTCGAGTTCAGCACCGGCACTCGCGGCCTGGCGCTGAACCTCGAGGAGGAGACCGTCGGCGCGATCATTCTCGGCGACTACACCGACATCAAGGAGGGCGACGAGGTCCGCACGACCGGGCTGGTCGCCTCCGTGCCGGTCGGCGACGAGCTGATCGGGCGCGTGGTCAACCCGCTCGGCGACCCGATCGACGAGCGCGGCCCGGTGACCGCGGGCCAGCGCTTCCCCGTCGAGCGGATCGCGCCGGACGTGGTCGCGCGCGAGTCGGTGAGCGAGCCGGTGCAGACGGGCATCAAGGCGATCGACGCGATGATCCCGATCGGCCGCGGCCAGCGCGAGCTGATCATCGGTGACCGCTCGATCGGCAAGAGCGCGATCGCGATCGACACGATCATCAACCAGCGCGGCGGCGACCTGATCTGCATCTACGTCGCCGTCGGCCAGAAGGACTCGAAGGTGGCGCAGACCGTGGCCACGCTCGAGCAGTACGGGGCGATGGAGCACACGATCGTCGTCTCCGCCTCGGCCGCGGAGTCCTCGGCGCTGCAGTACCTGGCGCCGTACGCGGGCTGCGCGATGGGCGAGTACTTCATGGAGCAAGGCAAGGACGTGCTGATCGTCTACGACGACCTCACCAAGCACGCCTGGGCCTACCGCCAGATCTCGCTGCTGCTCAAGCGCCCGCCCGGCCGCGAGGCCTACCCGGGCGACGTCTTCTACCTGCACTCGCGGCTGCTGGAGCGCGCGGCGCGCCTCGACGAGGCGAACGGCGGCGGCTCGCTGACCGCGCTGCCGATCATCGAGACGCAGGCCGGCGATGTCTCCGCCTACATCCCGACGAACGTGATCTCGATCACCGACGGGCAGATCTTCCTCGAGAACGACCTCTTCAACGCCGGGCAGCGGCCCGCCGTGAACCCCGGGATCTCCGTCTCGCGGGTGGGCGGCGCGGCGCAGCGGCGCGCGATGCGCTCCGTGGCCGGCACGCTGCGGCTGGACCTCTCGCAGTTCCGCGAGCTGCAGGCCTTCGCCCAGTTCGGCACGGAGGACCTGGACCCGGCGACCCGCCGCCAGTTGGAGCGCGGCCAGCGCCTCACCGAGGTGCTGAAGCAGCCGCAGTACGAGCCGCTCTCGCTTGGCCAGCAGGTCGTGATCCTCTACGCGGGCGCGGAGGGTTACCTCGACGACGTGCCGGTCGAGAAGGTCGCGGACTTCGAGCGCGCCCTGCACGAGCAGGTCCAGGCGACCGCCGCCGGCGTGATCGAGGCGATCGAGCGCACGGGCGAGCTGGACGACGACACCGAGGAACAACTGAAGACCGCGATCGAGCAGTTCAAGGGCTCGGTCGCCTACTAGGCGCGACGCAGCGGCCCCTCGAGGGCGGGGAACGGGGACAGCGCTAGATGCCAGGCGCCGGCCAGGTCCGGGCAATCCGAGGGCGGATCCGATCCGTCGAGAACACCGCCAAGGTCACCAAGGCGATGGAGCTCGTCGCGGCCTCCAAGATGCGCCGCGCCCAGGATCGCGCGCTCGCCGCGCGACCCTACTCGGAGCGCATGCGCGCCGTGCTGGCCCGCCTCGCCGGGTCGCCCGAGGCGCGCGGCGGCGGCGACGCCGACTCGCTGCACCCGCTGCTGGACGAGCGCGACGTCAAGCACTTCGCGTTCATCCACATCACCGCCAACCGCGGGCTCGCCGGCGGCCTCAACGCGAACATGAACCGCGCCGGGGCGAATCTCGCGCTCGAGCGGCAGCCGCACGTCGAGCGGGTCTCGGTGATCTCGGTCGGGCGCAAGGGGCGCGACTTCTTCCGCCGCGCCGGCTTCCCGCAGATCGCGGAGTTCACGGACCTCGGCGACTACCCGACGATGGGCGACACGCTGCCGATCTCGCGGATCGTGACCGAGGACTACATCAACGGCGAGATTGATCAGGTCTACGTCGGCTTCCAGCAGTTCATCAACACCGCCGTGCAGCGGCCGACCGTGCGCCAGCTGCTGCCGATTGAGCCGCCCGAGGACATGGGCGAGTCGATGGGCGGGGCGGCCGACTTCATCTTCGAGCCCTCGCCGCAGGCGCTGCTGGAGACGCTGCTGCCGCGCTACGTGGAGATGCAGGTCTTCGAGGCGATCCTCGAGGCCGCGGCCTCCGAGCAGTCGGCGCGGATGGTCGCGATGCGCGCCGCCACCGACGCGGCGAACGACATGGTCGCGGACCTCACGCTCACCTACAACAAGGCACGACAGGAACTGATCACCAGCGAGTTGCTCGACATCGTCGGCGGCACCGCGGCGATCGAGGCCTAACGAGACAAACGAGGCAGAGCGAGCCGCGCGCGGGCGCGGGACAGGCGCGAGAACAGGGCGGACAGCATGAGCAGCGGACTTGTACGACAGGTCATCGGCACGGTCGTCGACGTGGAGTTCCCCGACGGCGACCTGCCCGAGATCTATAACGCCGTCAACATCGCGATGGGTGAGAACGGCGGGACGCGCACGCTCGTCACCGAGGTGCAGCAGCACCTCGGCAACAACTGGGTGCGCTGCCTCGCGCTCGACTCGACGGACGGCCTGCAGCGTGGCGCGAGCGCCGAGGACACCGGCGCGCCGATCGCCGTGCCGGTCGGGCCGTCCACCCTCGGGCGCATCTTCAACGTGCTCGGCGAGCCGCTCGACCCGGGCGAGGCGATCCCGGCGGACACCGTGCGCCGTCCGATCCACCGCCCGCCGCCCGCCTACGCCGAGCAGGAGACCGAGGCGCAGATGCTGGAGACCGGCATCAAGGTGATCGACCTGATCGCGCCGCTCGCCCGCGGCGGGAAGGTTGGCCTCTTCGGCGGCGCCGGTGTCGGCAAGACCGTCGTCAACACGGAGCTGATCCGCAACCTGGCCACCGAGCACGGCGGCCTCTCCGTCTTCGCCGGCGTGGGCGAGCGCTCGCGCGAGGGCAACGACCTCTGGCACGAGATGGAGGAGTCCGGCGTCCTCGACAAGACGGCGCTGGTCTTCGGCCAGATGAACGAGCCGCCCGGCGTGCGGCTGCGCATCGGCCTCACTGGCCTGACGATGGCGGAGTACTTCCGCGACGACGAGGGCCGCGACGTGCTGCTCTTCATCGACAACATCTATCGCTACACGCTCGCCGGCATGGAGGTCTCGGCGCTGCTCGGGCGGATGCCGTCGGCGGTCGGCTACCAGCCGACGCTGGCGACCGAGATCGGTGAACTCGAGGAGCGCATCACCTCGACGAAGCAGGGCTCGATCACCTCGTTCCAGGCGATCTACGTGCCGGCCGACGACTACACGGACCCGGGCGTCTCGACGACGTTCGGCCACCTCGACGCGGTCGTGGCGCTGGAGCGCGCCCTCGCGGAGCAGGGGCTCTACCCGGCGATGGACCCGCTGACCTCGAACAGCCGCATCCTGGACCCGAACGTCGTGGGCCAGGAGCACTACGACGCAGCCTCCGGCGTGCTGCGCACGCTGCAGCGCTACAAGGACCTGCAGGACATCATCGCCATCCTCGGCATCGAGGAGCTGACCGAGGACGACAAGCTGGCGGTGGCGCGCGCACGGCGCATCCAGCGCTTCCTCACGCAGCCGTTCTTCGTCGCCGAGCAGTTCACCGGCCGCGGCGGCCGCTACGTGCCCGTCGCCGAGACGGTGCGCGGTTTCACCGAGATCCTCGAGGGCAAGCACGACGAGCTGCCGGAGAACGCCTTCTACATGGTCGGCACCATCGACGAGGCGGTCGAGAACGCCCGCGAGATGGCGGAGGAGGACTAGCGCTTGGCCCCGCTCAGGCTCTCAATCGTCACGGCGGAGCAGCCCGTCCTCGATCGGGACGACGTGCAGCGCGTGATCGTGCCCACCACCGAGGGCCAGATCACGGTGCTGCCAAGCCACGCGGCGCTGATGGCCAGCCTCGACATCGGCGAGTTGATCGCGGTCGGCAGCGACGGCGAGGAGGACATCGTCGTCCACGGCGGCTTCATCCAGGTGCTGCGCGACGAGGTCACCGTGCTCGCCGACGCCGCCGAGCGCGTGGACGAGATCGACGAGGAGCGGGCCGAGGAGGCCCGCGAGCGCGCTCGCCATCGCCTCGAGGGCGACGTGGCCGCCGACGAGATCGTCGACCTCGCCCGGGCGCGCCTTTCGCTGCTGCGCGCGGAGGCGCGCATCCGCATCCGCCGCCGCCGGCGCGGCGCGGGAGCCCCGCCCGCTCCGCGCTAGGCCGTCCTGGCCTGCGACGCTCATGCCTGCCTCGCCGCCCTACCGGGAAGGCGACGAGGTTTCCGTCCGCATGCTGCGCGTCATGGACGGCGACTCCCTTGAGCTGCGCGACACGCAATCGCGGCGGAACATCGAGGTGCGGCTCGATGGCATCGACGCGCCCGAGATCGGGCAGCGGCACTCGCAGCGGGCGAGGCGGCACCTCGAGCGGCTGGCGCGCGGCCGGCTGGTGCTGCGTGTGACGGGCATCGACCGGTACGGTCGGGTGTTGGGCGTGCTGCGCAACGAGCGCGGTGACAGGCCTTCGGTGAACCGGGCGATGGTCGAGCGGGGTGGGCCTACCACTACGAGCAGTACGCGCCGCGCGCCCGAGTGCTGCGGGAGGCGCAGGAGAGCGCGCGGAGGCGCGGCCGGGGCGTGTGGGCCGATCGCGACCCGATGCGCCCCTGGGACTTCCGGCGCTACAGGAGCAGACTCGAGGCGCAAGGCCAGTGGCGGCAGCGTCCACGCCGCTGGCGCTGGCGTAGGCGGCGGCGCGGCCGTTCGGCCCTGCTCGGCCCCCTCATCTTCGCGATGATCCTGCTGTACGTGATCGCGCGGCTGCCGGAGTTGTTGCGGTATCTACCTCTGCCGTAGGTGTGGGTTTCGGGGGCGCCGCTACGCCCACAGCCGGATCGCGGCGAGGATGATGCCCGTCGCGGCGAACATGCCGGCGAAGAGCTGGAACTTCAGGCGCTCGATGTCGGCCTTGGTGGCGAGGTGCTCGTAGGCGCCCTCGATGCGTGCGACGCGCTCGCCCAGGCTCTCGGAGGTCACGGTCATCGCCACCCGTCCTTCGTGAGCTGAGTCTAACACATCATTGCCATAGTGTGCGCTCCGGACGCCACCGCCTCGCCGCCCTGCCGGGATGCGTCGTATCCTTGATATTGGCGGGGGCCGGAGGCCCCATGGGTGAGCAACTGGTCATTCACGGCGGGCGGCCTCTGCGGGGCCGCCTCCCCGCGTCCGGCTCCAAGAACGCCGCGCTCTACGCGCTCGCCGCCCCGCTCCTCACCTCCGAACCCGTCACCCTGCACAACGTCCCCGAGATCGCCGACATCGAGGGTATGGGCCGCGTCCTGCGCGCCCTCGGCGCGAGCTTCGAGGTCGACGGGGAGGACGTCTCGATCGACGCCTCCGGCGTGACGGAGACCGCGGCGCCGCAGGACCTCGCGATCGCGCTGCGCGCCTCCTTCCTCGTGATGGGGCCGCTGCTCGCCCGCTTCGGCGAGGCGGCGTCCCCGCCGCCGGGAGGCGACGTGATCGGCGTCCGCCCGCTCGACGTGCACCTCGCCGGCTTCCGCGCGCTCGGCGCGGACGTGCGCCGCGAGGGCCAGCACTTCGTCGCGCGCGGCCGCCTCCGCGGGGCCCGTATCTTCCTCGACTACCCGAGCGTGCTCGGCACCGTGAACGTGCTGTTCGCCGCCGCGCTCGCCGAGGGCGAGACCGTGATCGTCAACGCCGCCGCCGAGCCGGAGGTGGCGATGGCCGCCTCGATGCTGAACGCGATGGGCGCGCGGATCAGCGGGCACGGCTCGAACACGATCACCGTCGAGGGCGTCGAGCGCCTGCACGGCGTCGACTTCACGATCATCCCCGACCGCATCGAGAGCGGCACCTACCTGCTGGCCGGCGTCGCCACCGGCGGGGACGTCGCCATCGAGGGCGCGCGCGCGGACCACCTGGACTCGCTGCTCACGAAGCTCGGCGAGGCCGGCGCCGGCGTCGAGGTCACCTCGGAGTACGTGCGCGCCTGTCCACCCGCGGACGGCGGTCCGCTGCGCGCGGTGCAGCTCCAGGCCGTGCCGTACCCTGGCTTCCCGACCGATCTGCACGCGCCGATGGCCGCCGCCCTCACCCAGGCCGAGGGCGTCTCGACGATCCACGAGCGCGTCTTCGAGAACCGCCTGCTCTATCTCGGCGAGCTGCGCGCGATGGGCGCGCGGATGACCGCCGGGGGCCAATCCGTAATCATCGAGGGGCCGACACCACTCGTAGGCAGCGCCGTGCGGGCGCTCGACGTGCGGGCCGCGGCGGCGGTCGTGATCGGCGGGCTCTGCGCCAGCGACGAGACCGTCGTGCGCGACCTGGTGCACCTCGATCGCGGCTACCCACGCATCGAGGAGCGGCTCACCGCGCTAGGCGCGACGGTGTTCAGGCGCTAAGGTCGAAGGCCGGAGGCGGCGGCGCCTCGGCAGTCAGGGGCGCGGGCGTCCGGGCGAATGTTCACAAAGCGACTCGGCATCGATCTCGGCACGGCACGCGTGCTCGTCTCCGAACGGGGGCGCGGCATCGTGCTCGAAGAGCCCGCCGTCGTCGCCTTGACCGAGCGCGAGAACGCCGTCGCCGCCGTCGGTGGCGAGGCCTACGAGATGATCGGCCGGCACCCCGGCACGATCCGCGTGATCCGGCCGATGCGCGACGGCGCCATCGCCGACTACCTGATCACCGAGGCACTGCTGCGCTACCTGATCGGCGAGGTGATGGGCCGCCTCCGGATCGTCCGTCCGGAGGTGATGGTTTCCACGCCCTACGGGGTCACGCGCGTGGAGCAACGCGCGGTGCGCGACGCCGCCGAGGCAGCCGGCAGCCGCCGCCCGGCGCACCTCATCCCGGAGCCGCTGGCCGCCGCGATCGGCGCCGAGATTCCTGTCGGGTCGCCTCGCGGCCACATGCTGCTGAACATCGGCGGCGGACGGGCGGAGGCGGCGGTGATCTCGATGTTCGGGATCGTCGCCGCGGAGTCGATCCGCGTGGCGGGCGACCGGCTGAACGAGGCGGTGGCCCTCTACGTGCGGAGGAGACATAACCTGACGATCGGCGAACGCTCCGCCGAGGAACTGAAGATCGCCATCGGCTCGGCGATCCCGCTCGAGCAGGACGAGACCGCCGCTGTCCGCGGCCGCGATCAGATCACGGGCCTGCCGCGCACCGTCACGGTGCGCTCCTCCGAGGTGACCCAGGCGATCCAGGAGCACCTCGACAGCATCGTGCAGACCGTGCGCTCGGTGCTGGAGCGCACGCCGCCGGAGCTGGCCTCGGACGTGATCGACCACGGCGTGGTGCTGACCGGCGGCGGCGCGCGCCTGCGCCACCTCGACTCGCTGCTGATGCACGAGGTCGGCGTGCCGGTGCACGTCGCGGACGAGCCGGACCGCTGCGTTGCGCGCGGCGCGGGGGTAGCGCTGGACTACCTCGACGTGATCGCGCGCAGCATCCCGACCGAGGAAGAGTCGCTGATCTCCGATACGCCGTAGGAGACCTTTGCGAAACTCCCACAGGCCCGATCCAGCCCCCTCTCCCTGGGGAGAGGGCGGGGGTGAGGGGGAGGACTCCCGCGCGCCTCCGAAAGCCCTGATGGCGCAACGCAATCCCGGAGGACGGACCCTCCCTCACGGGGGGTGTGGGGGGACTCCCCCCACAGAGCACTGGCTCTCCCTCGGGGAGAGGGGACCGGAGGCGATGCGTTCGCTGCCCTGAGGAGAGGGTTACGCGAAGGTTCCGTCGGGCAGCAGGCGCGCCGCCCGGGTCAATCCTCGATGTCCGCGTAGACGCGGAAGCCGTAGTCGTTGTAGCGGCGCTCGGGCGCCAGCGAGGAGCGCGCGGCGCTGCGCGTGACCTTGACGCGGTGCCGCCAGGATCCGCCTCGCGAGGCGCGGCGTTGGCCCTCGGCGGGGCCGCGCGGGTTCTCGAGGTCGTCGGCGTCGTAGCCGGTCGCGTACCAGTCGCTGCACCACTCGTGGACGTTCTCCGCCATGTGGTACAGGCCGAAGCCGTTCGGCGGGGACGAGCCGACGGGCTGCGGGCGGCCCATCCCCGCGGCGCCGAGGGCGAACGGCCCCTCCTCCCACGGCTCGTCGCCCCAGGGGAAGCGCACGCCCTCGACGCCGCCGCGCGCGGCGTACTCGCGCTCCGCTTCGCTCGGCAGGCGGCAGCGGCGCCCGAGGACGCCGCCCAGCCACTCGCAGTAGGCGACCGCGTCGAACCAGGAGACGCCCACGACCGGGCAATCGGCCGCGTTGAAGCGCGGATCGTCCCAGAAGCGTGGCGGCTCGTTCCCGCTGGCCTCGAGGAACGCCGCGTAGGCGGCATTCGTGACCGGCGCTACGGCGACGGCGAACGGGTCGAGGCGCACGACGCGGATCGGCTGCTCGTCGGGCCGCTCCAGCGAGCCCATGCGGAACGCTCCGCCGGGCAGCTCGACGAAGACAGACGAGGCGGACTGGTCCGAGGGGCGGGCGGGGCGATTCACGCCGAGATGCTAGCAGCGGCGTCCCGCAACCGCTTCGCTGGACGCTAGTGCACGCTTGTGCAAGTCTTCGCAAGCAAGTTCTGATTTGTAACCGATACTTGCGTATTTCTCGCGGCGGAGGTTGCCTTGCCGTTGCCGGCCGACATCCCCGAGGTGGTCATCGACCGCCTGCCGATCTACTACCGCTGGCTCGCCCGCATGGAGGCCGAAGGGCGTTCGACGGTCTCCTCGCAGGAGCTGGGGGACGCCCTCGGCGTGACGCCCGCGCAGATCCGCAAGGACCTCGCCTACTTCGGCCGCTTCGGGAAACAGGGCAGCGGCTACTCGGTCGTGCGGCTCGTCGAGGAGCTGCGGCTGATCCTGGGGCTGAACCGCCGCTGGCGCATGGTGCTGGTCGGCGTGGGCCGCCTCGGGCGCGCGATCGCCTCGTACCAGGGCTTCGGGCCGGACGGCTTCGACCTCGTCGGCGTCTACGACGCCAGCGAGGACGAGATCGGGGGCGAGGTCGGCGGGATCGCCGTCCGCGACGTGCGCGGGCTTGAGGCCTCGCTGCGCGCGGAGCCCGCGGACATCGGCATCGTCGCCGTGCCCGCGGAGGCCGCGCAGGAGGTGATCGACTCGCTCGTGCGCGCCGGCGTGCGCTCGATCCTCAACTACGCGCCGATCACGGTGCAGGTCCCGCGCGGCGTGCGCATCCGCCGCATCGACCCGCTGCTCTCGCTGCAGAGCATGACCTACCACCTGAGCCTCGAGGCGGGCGAGCCCGAGGCGGTTCCTGCGCGCGCCTCGGCCTAGCGCGAGCGCCTGAGTGCGAACCGCAGCAGCAGGCTCCCGAGCACCAGCCCGATCAGCGCGCCGGCCATGTCCGCGAGCCAGTCCTCGAGCGCGGGCTCGCGCCCGTCGACCCAGCCCTGCGCCAACTCGCTGACGGCGGCGAAGATCCAGAGCGCGAGGATCACCATGGCCAGCACCCGCAGCGGCGAGCGCGAGGCCGCGCGGCTCGTCGCGTAGCGCAGCGCCACCGGCACGCCGAGCAGCGCGAAGAGCAGGCCGTGCCAGAGCGCGCAGGGCATGCCGAGGGGGCAGCCCGGAACGCCGCTGCCCGGCGGCAGCAGCGTGACGACGAGGATCAGCGCCCCCACGATCAGCACGCCGAGCGAGGCCCACGCGCTCAACACCTCGCGGGTCATCGCGTCCCTGTTCCCCGGCGGTCGTACAATCGCGGCATCCCCGGAGGATAGGGCAGGGCGACGCCGTGCGGCAGCGAGGCTGGACCATCGAGGCGTGGACGCCGCCGCCGGGCAACGACGCGCCGGAGCGCGCCGCGCTGGCGCTGCGCCGCCTGCCCGGCTTCGCCTGGCTGGACTCCGCGCTCCCGCACCCGCGGCGCGGGCGCTGGTCGATCCTCGCGGCGCGGCCGCGCTGGACGCTGAGCGCGCGCGGCCGCCGGCTCCGCCGCGCCTCGGCTGACCGCGTCGAGGAGTTCGAGGGCGATCCGATCGCCTTCGCCGCCCGGGCGATCCAGGCCGAACAGCGCGCGTGGGAGCGCGCCACTGCGGCTTCGTGCGCCTCGGCGTCGCTGCCGTTTGCCGGAGGCGCGGTCGGCTACCTCGGGTTCGAGCTGGCCCGGCACATCGAGCGGCTCCCCGCGACCACCTTCGACGACGTCGGCGCGCCGGACCTCGCGCTCGGCTGGTACGACGCCGCGCTCGTCTGGGACGGCATCGATCAGCAGGGCTGGCTGAGCGGCACGCCGGAGGCTGTCGCCGCGCTCCGGGGTGACCTCGCACGCATCGAGGATGCAGTCCCCGGCGAGGGCCCTCAATGCCTGGCGGACCCGCTGGCGGAGTTCCCCGGCGGGCCGCCGCGTGTCGCGCGCTTCGAGCCGAACATGGAACGCGTCGAGTACCTGGAGCGCGCCGAGGTGGCGCGGCGCTACATCGCCGCCGGCGACATCTACCAGGTCAACCTCTCGCAGCGCTTCTGCGCGCCGCTGGCGGTCCCCGGCTTCGAGGCCTACCGGCGGCTGCGGCGCGCAAGCCCCGCCCCCTTCGCCGCCTACCTCGATGCGACCGGCGGGCCGGGCGGGGGCGTCGAGGTGTTGTCGTCGTCGCCGGAGCGGCTGCTGCTGGTGGACGGGGAGCGGCTGGAGACTCGGCCCATCAAGGGCACGCGCCCGCGCGGCCGCGACGATGCCGAGGACGCCCGCCTCGCCACCGAGCTGCGCGCGAGCGCCAAGGACGCCGCCGAGCACGTGATGATCGTCGACCTCGAACGCAACGACCTCGGCCGGATCGCCGAGGTCGGCAGCGTCGCCGTCCCGCACCTCGCGCGGCTGGAGTCCTACTCGCACGTGCACCACCTGACCTCGTCGGTGACGGCGCGCAGGCGGCGCGGGGTGGGCCTCGGTGCGACGCTGCGCGCGATGCTGCCGGGCGGCTCGATCAGCGGCGCGCCGAAGATCCGCGCGCTCGAGATCATCGACGAGCTGGAGCCGACGGTGCGCGGCGTCTACACGGGCGCGATCGGCTACTTCTCGGCGCACGGCCGCAGCGATCTGAACGTGGCGATCCGCACGATCACCGTCGCCGGCGGACGCGCCTACGCGCACGTCGGCGGCGCGATCGTGCACGACTCCGTCGTCGAGGCCGAGTACCTCGAGACACTCGACAAGGCGCGGGGCATGGCGCGCGCGCTCGGCGTGCTGCTGCCGGACGAGCTCCCGCCCGAGGAGCCTGCGCCGCAGCGGCGTACTCCGGCGGGCGCCATCGCGGGCGTCGGCTGAGCGTGTCCGGCTTCGTCTGGCTGAACGGCTCGCTGCTGCCGCGCTCCGAGGCGAGTGTGCCGATCGACGATCGCGGCTTCCTCTACGGCGCGGCCTGCTTCGAGACGCTGCGCGCCTTCGGCGGCGCCGTCTTCCGGCTCGGCCGCCACCTCGATCGCCTCGAGGCCGGACTGCGGGCGCTGGGAGTGGAGCCGCCGCCGCGCGACGTGCTGCAGACCGCGATCGCCGAGACGCTGGAGGCGAACGCGCTGCCCGAGGCGCGCGTGCGCCTCACCGTCAGCGCCGGAACGGGCGGCGCGCGGCCCGGCCTCGAGCCCGGGGGCGCGCCGCTGGTGCTGGTGACGGCGCAGCCCGTTCCGGAGGCCGTCGCGCCGGCGCGTGCTCTTGTCGCGCGGGGCGCGCGCGTGACCAGTGACCGCCCCCTGCCGTTCGCGAAGACCGTCAACTACCTCGGCCCGCTGATCGCCCTCGAGGAGGCACGCCGCGCCGGGCTGGACCAGGCGCTGCTGCTCGACCTCGACGGCGAGGTCGTCGAGGCCTCGACCGCCAACGTCTTCGCCGTGCTCGGTGGGGAGGACCGCGAGGGTCTGCTGGTCACGCCGCCGCTCGAGGCGGGGGCGCTGCCCGGCGTCACGCGCGAGGCCGTGCTGGAGTGCGCGCGCGGCCTCGGCCTCGAGACGGCGGAGCGGCGGCTGCCGCTCGCCGACCTGCTCGTGGCGCGCGAGGTGCTGCTCACCAACAGCATCGCCGGCGTGCAGCCGCTCGCCGAGCTGCGTGACGGCGATCGCAGCCACGAGTTCGAGGCGCCCGGCCCGGTGACGCGCGCTCTTATCGAGGCCTACCGGGAGGCGGTGGCGCGCGAGTGTGGCGTCGCTCCGCCGGCCTGAGCGGGCGTCCGAGGCCGGTTGCGCCATGTGAACGTCGGCACCTCGTTCGGCGTACTACGTACCCGGACGCCATAGCACTCCCGCGCTCGGTGGTAGAGTGGTTGAGGCAGAGGCTTGCCATGCCGCCGCCAGACTGATTTGGCAGAACAATGGCTGAGACTGTCTTCTCGTTCCTTGATGGTGGCGTTACCTCCCTTGGGGCGTGGATGGGAGTCAGCGCAGTCATCGTTGTACTTGCTGTTCCTTACGCTATGCTGGCGTCCCCACTCTTCTTGCTGCTTGATGATCATGATCAAAACGGATGGTTGGCATTCACGCCATTCATCGGCCCGCTGGTGTTACTCCGGTTTCCAAGGCGCTCCCTCGACAGGGCAACTACCGCTGGATTGGCAATTCTCAGCACTGTGATCTGTGGAGTTGCCAATCTTGCCTTGTTTGCGTGGTATTGGAACAACAGACCTTCCTGGATTGCCCCGGACACTGAACTGCTGAAAGCCTACATAGATGGCAACCTGGAAGTGATAGCCATCCTGTTTGGTGGGCAGCCACTCTATTGGCCCACCTATGAGAGCGTCATATCGTACGCAGCATTCTACGGCATTGTTGTTCTTCCTTTTGTTCACTGGTTCCTGTTCGGTGGATGGGGATGGAAGAGGGTGGCTCGTGCGACAGGGCAATCCTCGCGGCTCCGCTGGTTCGCCGTGATTCCAGTGATCGGCGTGATTGGGCAGTGGCTGGTCGTGCGTCGGCTACGCCAGGAGGGAAGCCCGCTCCCTTCTCAGACGTGAGACGAGCCCCCACGCCTCGGACGCGGCGAGTATCCTCCCCGCAAACCGGAGCACGAGGGGAGACGACGATGACAGCGCCGCGCGATGCGATGGCTGAGATAGCGCCACACCTGCGCAAGATCACGGACGAGCTGGTATTCGGGGAGATCTGGGAGCGCCCCCAGCTCTCGAAGCGCGATCGCAGCCTGATCACGGTCTCCGTCCTCGTGGCGCTGTACCGCACCGGGCAGCTGCCCGGCCACTTCCGGCGCGCCCTCGACAACGGGCTCAGCAAGGAGGAGATCGGCGAGCTGCTGACGCACGTCGCCTTCTACGCCGGCTGGCCGACTGTCGCGCAGGCGGTGCGCATCGCGCAGGAGGCGTTCGACGAGGAGTAGCAGACCTGGAGTACGCTAGGCTGCAACGCGCGTGATATCGGCGCGGGAGGAGGAGCCATGCCTGCGCTCGACGGCATGAGGGTGCTCGACATGACCCAGTACGAGGCGGGTACGTCCTGCACGCAGGCCCTCGCCTGGCTGGGAGCCGACATCGTCAAGCTCGAACGGCCGGGCACGGGCGATCCCGGACGCGGCGTCGCGCGGGGTATCGATCCGCGCCCCTACTTCCTCAACTGGAACTCCAACAAGCGCAGCGTCGCGCTCGACCTCGGCCGGCCCGAGGGCCGCGATCTGTTCCTGGAGCTGGTGCCGCGCTTCGATGTCTTCGTCGAGAACTACGGCCCGGGCGTGATCGAGAAGCTGGACATCGACTACCCGGTGCTGCGCGAGCTCCACCCGGCCCTGATCTACGGGCGCATCAAGGGCTTCGGCCTCGAGGGCCCCTACGCGCACTTCAAGTCCTACGACATGGTCGCCCAGGCGATGGGCGGCTCCTTCTCCGTCACCGGGTTCCCGGACGGCCCGCCGATCCGGCCCGGCCTCACCGTCGGCGACGCCGGAACGGGCGTGCAGATGGCGCTCGCGATCACGGCCGCCTTCGTGCAGCGGCAGCGCACCGGCGAGGGCCAGTTCATCGAGCTTTCGATGCAGGAGGCCATGACCTACTACATGCGCACCGTCATCGCGAACGGTTCGGAGTGGGGTAACTCGGCCGCGCCGCGGCGCGGCAACCGCAGCGGCCCCGGGACGGACCTCTACCCCTGCAAGCCGTTCGGTCCCAACGACTACGTCTACCTGATGGTCGTCACCACGCGGCAGTGGGACACGCTCTGCGCCGCCATCGACCGCACCGACATGCTCACCGACCCGCGCTTCGCCACCGAGCAGGCGCGAATCGAGCACGCCGCGGAGCTGCGTGAAGAGATCACGAAGTGGACCAGCCAGCACACCAAGCACGAGGCGATGCACATCCTCGGCGACGGTGACGTGCCGGCCGGCGCCACCCTCGACACCTATGAGCTGCATCACGATCCGCACCTGGTCTCGCGCGGCTTCGTGCAGGAGGCTGAGCACCCGCAGGCGGGCACGCTGCGCTTCATGGGCTGGCCGCCGCGCATGTCGGAAAGCAAGGTGCCGATCGTCTCCGCCCCGCTGCTCGGTGAGCACACGGTCGAGGTGCTGGGCGAGGAACTCGGCCTCGGTGACGCCGAACTCGCGCCGCTGATCGAGGGCGGCGTGATCGCGCAGTCGCACGGGCCGCCGCGTGCAACGAATGGCGACGCCCCGGCGGGCGAGGCTCAGGAGGAGGCGCGCAGCGCCGCCGCCAGCCGCTCGCGGTAGTCCTCGTCGATCCGCAACACGGAGCCCTGCTCCACGTAGGCCTCGAGGTCCATGGTGCGCGTCGCGCGCATCGCGTCCGATTGCAGCACGCTGAGGTCCGGGGCGGTGATCCCGGTGTCGAACAGCCGTTGCCGCTCCCCGGCGGACAGTCCCGCCTCGGCCAGCACGGCGTCGGTGTGCTCGTCGACGATCGGGGAGCGGCCGGGAGGCGGGTAGGGCGCGCCGTCGAAGAGCGCGGGGATGTAGCGCTGGAGCGGGATCTCCCCGAAATCCGGCAGCTCGACGGGCTCGAAGAAGCGCCGCGCGAGCAGCTGCTCGTTCGTGAAGACCTCGTCCGGGCGTAGCGCCGCGCCGGCGGGCACGCCCGCCGCCTGCAGCGTCTCCATCGCCTCGACGTTGGTCCGGCCGATCGCCCACTCGCCGAGGATCGCGTCGATCGCGTCGTGCGAGGCGTCGCGGGCGGCGTCGTCGCGGAAGCGCTCGTCGCGCGCGAGCTCGGGGCGGCCGATCGCCTGACAGAGCGCCGCCCACTCGCCGTCGCCGCGGGCGCTGATCGCGACGAAGGCGTCGTCGCCCTCGCAGCGGTAGGCGCCGCGCACCATGCCGGGGCGGCGGTTGCCGGCCGGGGCGTGCACGCGGCCGTTGAGCAGCGAGTCCATGACGTGCAGCCCGCTGAGTTGGATCATCGCCTCCTGCATCGCCACGTCGACGTGCTGGCCGTGGCCGCTCTGCTCGCGCGCCAGCAGCGCCGTCAACACCCCGGCTACGGCGTGCATCCCGGAGAACGCGTCGCCGAGCGTGTTGCCCGCGAGGATCGGCGGCTCGCCCTCGTAGCCGGTTACCGCCGAGATGCCGGCGGCCGGCTCGATCGTCTGGCCGAGCGCGGGGTTGTCGCTGTTCGGCCCGGTCTGCCCGTAGCCGCAGACCGAGACCATCACGAGATGCGGGTGGCGCTCCTGCAGCGATGCGTAGTCCAGCGAGTAGCGGCGCAGCACCGGCGGGGTGAAGTTCTCGATCAGCACGTCGGCCTCGGCGAGCAGGCGGTGCAGCACCTCCTGCCCCTCGTCGGTGGCGTAGTCGAGCGTGAGCGCACGCTTGCCCGCGTTGCGCGCGAGGAAGTAGGTCGAGCGGTTCCAGTACGCGCCGTTCGCGTCGTTGCCGGCGATGAAGCCGCTGCGCAGCGTGCCGGGCAGGTGCGGGCGCTCGACCTTCACCACGTCCGCGCCGAGGTCGGCGAGCGAGCGGCCGATGTGCGGCCCCGCCCAGACGCGGGAGAGGTCGATCACCTTCAGCCCGTCGAGGGCGCCGCGACGCCCCCACGCGCCCTCGCGCGGCGCGGGCCACGGCTGCGCGTCGTGCTCGCCGAGCGTCGGCGGGGCGCCGGAGCGCATCGGCGTCCCGGTCAGGCGGAAGGGCGGGCCGAGCGTGCGCGCTCCGCCGGGCGGCGGATCGAAGAAGCCGCGCTCGTTGAGGTGCTCGTCCTCGAGCAGCTCGGGCGCCCGCAGCACGTATCCGAAGGGCAGCCGCAGCTCGCGGGCCCGCTCCACCACCTCGTCCGCGCTGTGCGCAGCGAGCCAGGGGAGGATCAGGGCGTCGAAGTCCTGCCAGTTCAGCACGCGCTCGCGCATCTGGGCGAGGATCGGCGCCTCGGCCAGCTCGGGCCTGCCGATCAGCTCCGCGAGCGGTGGGGCGGAGTTGGCCTGCATGATGAACGCGACCGCCCCGTCCTTGCAGGGCAGCACGTCCATCGGATAGGCGATCAGCACCCGCGAGTAGTAGCGGCGGCGGATCGCGCCCGTGCCCGCGTACACCGCCAGCGTGTGATCGTCCGCCAGCGCGAGCGATTCGAGCGACGAGACGTCGACGAAGCCTCGTCCGCCATCGAACAGCGCCGCCGTCGCGGCGATGTAGCCGTTGACCCCCGCGAAGTAGTCGGCGATGTCGACGCCCATGGCGAGCGGCTCGCGGTCCGGGTTGCCAGTGACGTAGGAGAACCCGGACAGCGCCTCGATCACCTGGCTGTCCGCGCGGTACGAGGCGTACGGGCCGGTCGCGCCGAATGGGCTCACCGAGACGTACGTCACGCCGGGGAAGCGGCTCGCGAACTCCTCGGGGTCGTCGAGGGGCAGCGCGCTCTCCGCCTGGTGCGAGCTGAGCAGCAGATCGCAGTCCGCGACGAGCGCCTCGAGGCTCGCCGCGCCCTCGGCGCTGACGCTGCGCTTGCCGCCGTTGAGCACGCGGTGCATGCCGCCGTCGTCGAGGCCGAAGCGGTCGCCGGGGAAGGGGCCCTGCAGGCGGATCTCGTCGCCCTCGGGAGGCTCGACGCGCACGATGTCGGCGCCTGCCTGGGCGAGCAGCTGCCCGCAGTAGGCGACGGCCGTGCCGGCCGCGACCTCGACGACGCGCAGGCCCGCCAGCGGGCCGGGAGCTTCAGACATCCGATCGCCCTCCGATGCCATCGCGTGCGGCAGGACGCCGCGAGCATGGCACAGACGGCACGGCCTGAGCGACCCGCCGCCCTCGATGGCGTCGCGAGCACTGGCGCGAGAGCGCCGATCGGCTACCATGCGGCGCGCCGCCCGCGGGCGGCCTGTCGAGACTCTGCGAAGGGGGACAAAGCCATGGAGATCCGCGAGGACTGGCTCGCGCTGGTGCAGGAAGAGATCATCGAGCCGGAGCGGCCGATCGTCGATCCGCATCACCACTTCTTCTACAACAGCGAGCACGGCTTCGAGGACTACCTGCTCGAGCACTACTGGGCGGACACGGACACCCACAACGTGGAGCAGACCGTGTTCATCGAGTGCGGGGCGATGTTCCGCGAGGACGGCCCGGAGGACCTCAAGCCCGTCGGTCAGACGGAGTGGGTGGCCGGGCTCGCCGCAGAGGCGGAGGAAGCCGAGGCGGGCAAGGCGCGTGTGCGCGCCATCGTCGGCACAGCCGACCTGTTCCTCGGATCGGGCGTGCGCCGCTGCCTGGAGGCGCAGACCGAGGCGAGCCCGCTGTTCAAGGGCATCCGCCAGATCGTCGCCTGGGACGAGAGCGACACGGTGCCGAGCATGCCCACCCTCGAGAATGCCGAGGCCTACCGCGATTCGCGCTTCCGCGAGGGCTTCGCGGAGCTGGCCTCGCTGGGGCTGATGTTCGACGGCTGGCACTACCACCCGCAGACCCCGTACCTGACGGAGCTTGCGCGCGACTTCCCGGACACGACGATCGTGCTCGACCACCTCGGGACGCCGCTCAACACTGGCCCCTACGCGAGCCAGGCCGACGAGATCTTCGAGGTCTGGAAGCAGGGCATCTCGGAGCTGGCAACGTTGCCGAACACCTACATCAAGCTCGGCGGGATGCTGATGCCGTGGAACGGCTTCGGCTGGGAGGCGCGCGAGCGGCCGGGCACCTCGGACGAGCTGGTCGCGCTGCAGAGCCGCTACTACCTGCACGCGATCGAGGCGTTCGGGCCGGAGCGCTCGATGTTCGAGAGCAACTTCCCGGCGGACAAGCCCTCGGTCTCGTACCACGTGGTCTGGAACGCCTTCAAGAAGCTGGTGGCGGACTTCTCCGAGTCTGAGAAGGACCGGATGTTCCGCGGGACCGCGATGGAGGTCTACGGCCTCGAGCCGATGGAGTAGGCACGGGGCGTAGCGGGCGGGCTGCCCTCGCGAGCCGGGTGCGGCCGCTCAGTCCGTGGCGGTCAGCGCCAGCCTGCCGCGAATCGAGGCGGCGAGCAGCGTGAGCAGGGCGGCCAGCACGATCAGGCCCGCCGCCCAGAACACGGAGACGACGCCGAGCAGCGTCGCGACGACGCCGAGCGTGATCGCGCCGGACAACCCTCCGAGGTCCCACGCGAGCTGCAGCACCGCCGCTGCGCGCCCCTTCTCGCTGGCCGGCACGCGGTCGACGGCGAGCGAGAGCAGGCTGGTGTGCGATGCGCCGAGGCCGAGCCCGACCAGCGCAGCGGCAAACCAGAGCATCGGCGGCGACTGCGCGACCGCGACAAGCCACATCCCGGCGCAACTCAGCACCAGCCCGGGCACGGCCACCGGCACGCGGCCCAACCCGTCGGAGACCCGCCCGGCGACGGGCCGGACCACGATCGCGCCGGCGCCGGAGACGAGGAAGAACAACCCGACGTTGCCGAGCCCTCGGTCGCTGCCGTGCAGTGGCAGGAACGCCGAGGCGGCGACGATCGAGAACGTAACCGAGAGGAAGATCAGCATCGGGAAGATCGCGCGCCGCGCGATGAGCGCGGAGCCGTCCTCGGCCTGCGCCTCGCTGGCGGGCTCGTCGATCGGCTGCACCACCAGCAGCGTCACGAGGGCGGTCGCGGCGGCGACGATGAAGACCGCGTCGAAGCCCCACAGCCCGGCGATCGCGACGCCCAGGGCCGGCGTGATCATCTGCGCGGAGCTCGTCGACATCCCGAAGTAGCCCAGGCCCTCGCCGCGCCGGGCGGGCGGAGCCAACTCGGCGGCCATCGAGGCGGCCGCGGTGGGGAACAGCGCCATGCCGATGCCCTGCCCAACCCGCAAGACGAACAGCGAGATCACGTCCTCCGAGAACACCATCAGTGCGGTCGCCACGACCATCGTCAGGATGCCGATGCGCTGCAGGCGCTTGCGGTGTCCGCGGTCGCTCCAGCGGCCCACGAAGGGCCGCAGCACCAGGGGCACGAACCCGAAGCCGCCCACGATCACGCCGATCTGCCACTTCTCCCCACCGATCGAGTCGATGTACTCGGGCAGCACCGAGAGCAGGTAGAAGAAGCTGCCGAAGAAGCCGACCGTGCCGAGCGCGTTGAGGGTGAAGTCGAGTGTCCAGAGCGCGGAGCCGGACGCGGCCCCGCTCGTTCGCGGGTCCGGCGAGACGCCTGATTCCGTGCGCGGTGCGCCGGGGTTCGTCATCGGCTCGGCGCACCTTTCGCCCGCGCTCGCGCCCGCGGGCGCCGTGCGCATGATACCGCTGAGGGGAGGCAAGGCCTCCCCCCGAGTCGTATCCTGAGCGGTCCGAGCGACCGGGAGGTTCGCGATGGGCCGGCGCTATACCCGCTTGACGCATCCACTCGTCCGCGAGGGCGGCGAGCTGCGCCGCGCCTCGTGGGACGAGGCGCTCGACCGGGCCGCCGAGGGCATCAAGCGCGCGACGGAGGCGCATGGCCCGCACTCGTTCGGCCTGTTCAGCTGCTCGAAAGGCACGAACGAGCTGAACTACGCCGCGCAGAAGCTCGCCCGCGCCGTCATCGGCAGCAACAACATCGACAGCTGCAATCGCACCTGACACGCGCCCAGCGTCGCCGGTCTGGCGATGGTGTTTGGCCTGGGAGGCGGGACCAGCTCCTACGAGGAGACTGAGGACACCGACCTGATCGTGCTCTGGGGCTCGAATGCCCGCGAGACGCACCCGATCTACTTCCACCACGTGCTCACGGGCATCCGCAACGGCGCGCGGCTGATCGTCGTCGATCCCCGCCGCACCACCACCTCGGAGTGGGCCGACCTCTGGCTCGGTCCCGACGTCGGCGCCGACATCGCGCTCGCGAACGCCGTCGGGCGCGAGATCATCCACGCCGGCCTCGCCCACCGCGAGTTCGTCGAGCGGGCGACCGAGTACTTCGAGGCGTACCGCGAGTCCGTCGAGCCGTACACGCTGGAGCGCGCGGAGGCGATCTCGGGCGTGCCGGCCGAGGCGGTCCGCGAGCTGGCCCACGCCTACGGCAGCGCCGAAACGGCGCAGCTCTGCTGGACGCTCGGCATCACCGAGCATCACAACGCCACGGACCACGTGCTCGCCCTCATCAACCTCGCGCTGCTCACCGGCCACGTGGGCCGCCTCGGATCCGGCGTCAACCCGCTGCGCGGCCAGAACAACGTGCAGGGCGGCGGCGACATGGGCGCGGTGCCGAACCGCCTGCCGGGCTTCCAGGACGTCGAGGATGACGCGGCCCGCGCCCGTTTCGAGGCGGCGTGGGGCGTGACGGTGCCGCCGCGCAACGGCTGGCACCTGACCGAGATGTTCGAGGCGATGGAGCACGGGGAACTGCGCACGCTCTACGTGATCGGCGAGAACCCCGCGCAGTCCGAGGCCGACGTGCAGCGCGCGCGGCGGCTGCTCGACGGCCTCGACCACCTCGTCGTACAGGACATCGTGCTCACGAAGACCGCGGAGATGGCCGACGTGGTGCTCCCGGCCGCCGCCGCCTGGGCGGAGACCGAGGGCACCGTGACCAACAGCGAGCGCCGCGTGCAGCGCGTGCGCAGGGCGCTCGACCCACCCGGTGAGGCGCGCGACGACCTCGACATCGTCTTCGCGCTCGCGGGGCGGCTCGGCGCGGACTGGGGCGCCCCGGACGCGGAGCAGGTCTGGGACGAGCTGCGCGGCCTCTCGCCGCTCCACGGCGGGATGCGCTACGCGCGCCTCGAGGAGCTGGGCGGCATCCAGTGGCCCTGCACCGACGAGCAGGATCCCGGATCCGTGTTCCTCCACGGGCGGCTCTGGCGCGACCCGCTCGAGGGCCCGCGCGTCCCCTTCCACCCCGTCGAGCACGTCCCGCCGGTCGACGAGTTGACCGAGGAGTACCCGATCCGGCTGACGACGGGACGCCGCCTCGACTCCTACAACACGGGGGTGCAGAGCGCCGACTACGGCTCGCCGCTGCGCGCTCCCGAGACGCTCGACATCTCGCCCGAGGACGGCGCGCGCCTCGGCGTGGCGGACGGCGAGCGCGTGCGCGTTTGCTCGCGGCGGGGCGAGCTGGAGGCGCCGGTGCGCTACGCGACGGAGCTGCGGCCGGGCCTCGCCTTCATGACGCTGCACTTCCCTGACGACGTCGACACCAACCGCCTCACCATCGAGGCGTGGGATCCGAAGTCCGGCACCTCAGAGTTCAAGGCCTCGGCGATCCGCATCGAGAAGATCGGCTGAGGACCGTGGAAGTCCACCGTCTCCCCACTCCCGCCTCGGCGGCGGAGCGCGCCGCAGTCGACGCGCTGCTCGGGCCGCCGCCCGCCCCGCACGGCGGCGATGGCCCCGGCCGCAGCGAGCGCGGCCGCCCGCAACAGGCCCGCGAGGAGCGCCAGCTGCTGCTGCCCGCGCTGCATGCCGTGCAGGACGCGATCGGCTGGATCAGCGCGGGCGCCCTCGGCTACGTCTGCGAGCGCCTGCGCGTCCCGCCGGCCGAGGCCTACGGCGTCGCCGAGTCCTACGCGCTGCTCTCCACCCGCGAGCGCCCGCCGCGCGTCGCCCACCTCTGCGACGACATCGTCTGCCGCAACGCCGGCGCGGGCGCGCTCGCCGCCGAGGTCGAGCGCGGCCTTGAGGGCGACGAGGGCGCGACGTGGGAGCCGAGCCCCTGCCTCGGCGTCTGCGAGCGCGCGCCGGCGGCGCTGCTGCAGATCGCCGCCGGCGAGGACCGCGTCCTCGCCGCGGCGGACGCTCCCGCCGTGCTGGCCGGGCTGCGTGGCGACGGAGGCGCGGACGAGGCCTCGGAGGCGGCCGTCTCGGCGCCGCAGGCCGCCGAGCCGCGCGCGGAAGGGCTGCGGCTGCTGAGCCGCGTGGGCCTCGTCGACCCGGGAAGCCTGGAGGACTTCCGCGCGCAGGGCGGCTACGAGGCGTTGCGGGTGGCGCTCGAGCGCGGGCCGCAGTGGGTGATCGACGAGCTGATCGCCTCGCGGATGCTCGGGCGCGGCGGGGCGGCGTTCCCGGCGGGCCGCAAGTGGGCCGACGTGGCGAACGCCGACGCGCGCCCGCGCTACGTGGTCTGCAATGCCGACGAATCCGAGCCGGGCACCTTCAAGGACCGCGTGCTGATGGAGCACGACCCGTTCGCGCTGATCGAGGCGATGACCATCGCCGGCGTGACCACGGGCGCGGAGCACGGCTACCTCTACATTCGCCGCGAGTACCCGCTGGCGACGGCGCGCCTCGAGGCCGCGATCGCGCAGGCCGAGGCGGCGGGGCTGCTCGGCGACGACGTGCTCGGCTGCGGCCTGCGCTTCACGATCGAGATCCGGCGCGGCGCCGGCGCCTACATCTGCGGCGAGGAAACCGCGCTCTTCAACTCGATCGAGGGCTACCGGGGAGAGCCGCGCAACAAGCCGCCCTACCCGACGCAGGCCGGCCTCTTCGGCAAGCCGACGCTCGTCAACAACGTCGAGACGTTCGCCAACGTGCCCGCGATCGTCCTCGAGGGCGGCGCCGCCTTCGCCGAGGCGGGGACCGAGGGCTCGACGGGCACGAAGCTGTTCTGCCTCGCCGGCAGCGTCGCGCGGCCCGGCGTCTACGAGGTCCCGTTCGGCGCGACGCTGCGTGAGCTGATCGTGCTCGCCGGGGGCGTCGATGGCGGCGGCGACCCGAAGGCGGTGCTGCTCGGCGGCGCGGCGGGCTCATTCGTGACCGTCTCGCAGCTCGATCTGCCGCTCACCTTCGAGGACGCGCGGGCAGCCGGCGTCTCGCTCGGCTCGGGTGCGGTGACCGTCTTCGGGCAGTCCGTCGACCTCGCGGACGCGACGCGGCGCATCGCGGCGTTCTTCCGCGACGAGTCGTGCGGCCAGTGCGTGCCCTGCCGCATCGGCACCGTGCGCCAGGCGGAGGCGCTGCACCGCCTCGCGAGCGCGAACGGCAACGCCGGCGACGAGATCGCCATTCTCGGCGACGTCGCGAGGGCGATGACCGACGCCTCGATCTGCGGGCTGGGCCAGACCGCGGGCATCGCCGTCCAGTCGGCAATCGACCTCGGCCTGCTCGAGCCCGAGGGGAGCGCGCCGTGACGAGCGAGCCCCGGCCGCTGGTCGAGCTGACCGTCGACGGCACGCCCGTCTGGGTGCCGGAGGGCGCGAGCCTGCTCGAGGCCTGTCGCGCGGCCGGTGTCGGGCCGCCCACGCTCTGCTACCTCGAGGGCCTCACGCCGGCCAACGCCTGCCGCGCCTGCGTCGTCGAGCTCGAGGGCTCGCGCGCGCTGGTCGCCTCCTGCTCGCGACAGGCCGAGGACGGCATGGCGGTGACGGCGACCTCGGAGCGCGTCGAGCACAGCCGCCGGCTCGTGCTCGAGCTGCTCGCCTCGGCGGTCGATCTCTCGACGGCTGAGCCGCAGCTGCGGCGCTGGCTGGAGGAGTACGGCGTCGCGCCCGAGCGCTACGGCCCGCCTGCCCCGGCGGGCGACGGCGCGGCGCAGCGCCCTCGGCCGGGCCACCACGCCGAGCCGGACGGCGAGCACGCGGCGACGCAGGCGCAGCCGGCGAAGCTGGACAACGACCTCTACGTGCGCGACTTCTCGAAGTGCATCCTCTGCTACCGCTGCGTCGAGGCCTGCGGCGTCGACGCCCAGCACACCTTCGCGATCGCCGTCGCCGGTCGCGGCTTCGATGCGACGATCGCGACCGAGTTCGACGCGGCGCTGCCGGACTCGGCCTGCGTCTTCTGCGGCAACTGCATCGCCGTCTGCCCCACCGGGGCGTTGATGTTCAAGAGCGAGCACGAGCTGCGCGCCGCGGGCGAGTGGGACGAGGAGCGCCAGACCATCACGACGACCGTCTGCCCTTACTGCGGCGTCGGCTGTAACCTCGAGCTGCACGTGCAGGACAACGAGATCGTGAAGGTCACCTCGCCCTCCGACCACTCGGTGACCGGCGGCCATCTCTGCATCAAGGGCCGCTTCGGCTTCCAGCACGTGCAAGCCCTCGAGGACGGTGAGGAGTGAGCCGGTGAGCGAGACCAGCGACGACGGCGGCATTCCCTACCCCGACTACGCGCTGCTCGACCGCGCGGGCGCCTCGCAGTGGATGTTCTTCCCGCGCCCGGACCCCGTGCCTCCGCCGGCCGGCGCCAGCGACCACCAGATCGAGGTCGAGCCGGGCATCCACATCGCCGCCCGGCTCTACACCGGGACGGAGGACGCCCCGCCGCGGCCGCTGGTGCTCTACTTCCACGGCAACGGCGAGATAGTGAGCGACCACGACGGCATCGACCGCCTCTACCGCGAGATCGGCCTCGACCTCTTCGTCGCCGAGTTCCGCGGCTACGGCAAGAGCGGCGGCCGGCCCTCGATGGCCGCGCTGGTCGGCGACGCGATGCCCGCCCTGGAGTACGCGGCGGCGCTGCAGGAGGAGCGCGGCGGCGGGCCGCTGTTCGTGATGGGCCGCAGCATGGGCACCCAACCCGCGCTCGAGGTGGCCGCGCGCGCCGGCGATCGCGTGCGTGGGCTGATCATCGAGAGCGGCGCGGCCAGCGCGCGCCGCTCGGTCGCGCGCTTCGGCCTCGAAGACGAGCCGGGCGCCGCCGAGCTGATCGAGGCGCACGAGGCGAAGGTCCGCTCGATCCGCATCCCCTCGCTGCAGATCCACGGCGCGGCCGACGATCTCGCCCCGATCGAGCTGGCGGCGGAGCTGTACGACCTGCTCGAGAACGAGCAGCGCGAGTTCGTCCCGATCGAGGGCGCCGGCCACAACGACATCCTCTGGATCGGCCGCCACGAGTACTTCGCCGCGATCCGCGCCTTCGTCGACTCGGTGCTGGAGTAGGCGCCCGGCTCAGGACGCCGACCGCTCCGACCGCAGCAGCTCGGCGAGGTAGGCCTCGAAAGCCTCGTAGAAGTCGTCGACCGTGAGGCCGAACGCGCCCTCGAACGGCTCGCGCCAACTCGCGCTGGAGGGGAGGAGGCGGAAGTACTCGAAAACCGCCTCGTCGTCGGCGAGTTCGGCGAGCCGTTCCACTGCGAGGAAACCTAGCGTCCAGCCGCTCCCGTTCGCTTCGTTGGCCGCGTCCCAGCCCTCGGATGCCTCCATGGTGCGGAGGCCAGCAGTACTCGCCTGCGCCACTGCAACGCGAGCGGTGCGCTCGTCCTCGTAGTCTGCGATCCCGGCTGCGTCCAGGGACAGCAAGTCTGCATACGCCAGAGCGCCGAGGTACAGCCACTGTGGGCCCCAGCGGCTGTAGCCGTTAGCAGCTACGGGGACTTCGCTCCACGGCGCCAGCTCGTCGCGCACGATGAGGAAGTAGAAGCGGCCGAGGTATCGCGCCAGCGGGTCGTCGCATGACGCCGCATAAGCGAGTGCGGGCCCAGTCCGACCGTAGCAGAAGTCCGTCTGCGGCTCCTGCTCGAACAGCATCCAGTGAATCGGCTCCAGTGACTCGACGTTCGCGCCGACGAAGGCCGTGGATTCCACGCTCACGACTCCGAACCGCTCGAAGAAGAGGGCCTCAACCTTCTCGACTGCGGACCGATGGGCGGCCTGGGCGATCGAGTCGACCTGGCCGAGGAACACGACGACCGGGCCCTCGCGATCGTCCGAGAGGTGTGGCAGTAGCGGATCAATCTCAGGCCAGTAGTCCTCGAACTCCGTATAGAAGTCGCCGACGGTGATGTCGAACGCGCCCTCGAAGGCATCGTGCCAGGTTTCCGATGAGGGCAGCTGCCGGTAGTAGTCGGTAAGCGCCTCGCCGCCAGAGCGCTGCGCGAGCCAATCAGCGGCGATGAAGCCAAGGCGATAGTGGGAACGCTCGGCGGGGTCATCGACGGTTTCGAGGCTGGAGAGCGTGGGAACATCGCCCGCGACCATGACGCGCGCCAGCTCCCATCGGCGCCTAAGCTCCAATCCTTCGCTCGCCGTCAGGCCCTGTCCGATGATCGCGCGGTGCAACGCTTCTCCGTAGACAGCGACCCCTTCCGTCAACCACGCCGGACCCCAGGAGGCGCCCTCGGCGAGTTGGTTCTGCAACACATGCACGTACTCGTGCGCGAGAACGAGATCGCGGTTCTTGCAGGTGATGATCTGGAAGATGACTTTGAGGGCGTAGTCCCCGCACAGCTCTGGGTTCTCGAAACCGCGAACCGCCAGGTACTCGGGCATCAAGGCTTCCTCATCCGAGCCGATATAGATCGTGAAGTCCGACGCCTTGCTCCCGAATTCCGCGGCAATGAGATCGCGACTCGCATCGAGTGAGGCGCGCAGTTCCTTCTGTACATCCTCAGCGATGTCGCCGACGAAGACGAAGGCCGGTTCGTCCAGCGGGTCTGCGAGGTGGGGAAGGAGCGGGGCGCGCTCGATGCGGGCGACTTCGAACGCCTCGTAGAAGCCGGAGATGGAGATCTTGAATGCCTCCCCGAACGCCTCCTGCCAGGTCTCGCTGGACGGGAGGTGTCGGAAGTACTCGGAGAGGGATCGCTCGCCGGCGTGTTCGGTGAGCAACTCGACCGCGAGGAACCCCATTGCGGCGGTCACACCCACGCCCGCAGCACGCTGGCCGTCCACCGTTTCCATGCTGCTCAGCGGCGACGTGGTTACTCGCGCACCGGCGATCAGCCCGGGTCGCAATTGGTCGTATGCCTCGCCGCCGAACTCCGCGCGGTACGCCGCGTCCACGTACGCGTCCATGCCACGCAGCAGCCAGCGTGGCCCGTAGCCGATGTAGCCTTCCGCCGGCGTCGGGATTTGCGTGGCAGGTGCGATGTACGCGGCCGCCGCGTCAAGGTACCTCGATCCCACGCGCGTTCCGGGTGGGCCGTAACAGGATGCCGAGTGGTGCAGTTCGGTCCCGTACCGGAAGTTGCACCCTTTCGTGAGTTCCCCCCGGATCCGGGAGCGGTAGGCCGCACGCACGGACTCCGTGTCCGCGTAGATGTAGACCGTGACCTCGGCCGCCGTCGGCACGCCGAAGCGCTTAGCGAGCAGGCTGCGGGCGCGCTGGTACCCGGTGGCGATCGCAATCGCCGTCGCCGCGTCCAGATCGTCCACGAACACGACCGGGGGCGGGTCGGTCCCCTGTGGCCACCAATAGACCGCCGAGCTGACATCGATCCACAGCCCATCGCCCAGTGCGAGCGCGCCGGCGGTCCTCGCCGCGTCCGGATCGTACATCTCGAAGCGCTGCGCTTCGGAATTCCATTGACTCGCGCGCGCGAGGTCGTCACCAAGACGTGCGAGCGCGTGCTCGGGGGTGAGCGGCCCGCCGAACCAGGCCACGAGGTTGAAGCCGCGGTGGAGCGGCGCAAGCGCGCTCTCCGCCCCCGCCGGGCGCGTCCACTCGATGGTCTCGTTGCCGCCAACCCAGAACCAGAGGCCCATGCCCGGGTTCACCCGCTTCAGATCGCCCGTCGCCGAGCCTCCGCGGCGGCGGGCCTGCACGTAAGCGCCGGCCTGGGCGTCCCTGGCCGACACCCGCTGGAGCGCCGGGATCGCCTCGAAGAGGTCCGCGACGGGCGCCTCGGGACCGACCCAGCCGATCAGGTTCCAGCCGGGGTGCAGCGTCGTGGTGATCGTCGCGGAGTCTTCCGCTGATTCGGCTGCAGCAGGCTCGCTGCCCGAGGCAAGGCCCGCGCCGATCGCGAGCGCGAGGGCCAGTGCGGCAAGCAACGAACGGTTGGCGAGTTTCTGAAGCACGACTCCCACCGGGCACAGGGCGTCATGGGAGCGTACATCAAGCGCGACGGACTCCGGGGCCCGGCGGTCAGCGGCTCAGTGGGCGACGCCCTCGGCGACGAGCTGGGACAACTCCTCGGCGCTCACGCCGAGCAGGTCGCCGTAGACGTACTCGTTGTGCTGGCCGAGCGTCGGGGCGGCCTCCGTGGCGATGCGCGATCCGTTGACGAGCCAGGGTAGGGCGATCACCTCGAGCTGGCCCATGCGCGGGTGCTCGACGCTGCTCCAGAGGCCGCGCGCGCGGACATGCTCGTCCAGGTACAGGTCGCGCGCCGTCGCGCTCGGCGCCGAGGGCACTCCGAGGCCCTGCAGCTCCGCGACAAGCTCGTCGCGCTCGCGCTCGCGCGTCCAGTCGGCGATCGCCTCGTCGATGGTCTGCTCCTGCGCCTTGCGCGCGCGGGCGTCCCAGCGCGGGTCGAGCCGCCAGTCGCCGAGGTGTTCGGCGAGCCGCGCCCACTGCTCGTCGGTCTCGACGGCGATCACGAGGTAGGCCTGCTCGCCCTCGATCGGCAGGCACTGGTAGACGTTGTGCGGGGCGAGGCGCTCGTGGCGGTTGCCGAGCGGCTCGGCGACGCAGCCGCGCAGCTGCCACTCGAGCAGCTGGTCGCCGACGAGCGCGGCGCCCGCCTCCTGGGCCGCGACGTCGACGTGGATCGCGCTGTCGCTGCGGTCGCGGGCGTGCAATCCGGCGAGCGTGGCCATCGCGACGGCGGTGCCGACGCGCTGGTCGAGCGGCCCGCGGTACTCGGCGGGGACGCTGCGGTCGTAGCCGCTCAGGCCGGACAGCCCGGAGGTCGCGCCGAAGACGGCGGCGTAGCCGCTCATGTGCCCGTCCGGCGGCGTCCCGCCGTTGGCCGAGAGCGAGACCATCACGAGCCGCGGGTTGACCTCGATCAGGCGGTCGAAGCCGAGGCCGAGGCGATCGATCGTGCCGGGCCGGAAGCCCTCGATCAGCACGTCGGCGTCGGCGACGAGTTGGCGCAGGAAGTCGCGCCCGCGCTCCTGCGAGATGTCCATCGCGACGCTGCGCTTGCCCATGTTGTCTTCGTTGAAGCGGTAGCCCTTGTCGATCCAGTCGTCCGTCTTGCGGTCGGCAAGCGAGACGGACTGGTGACGTCGCGAGTGGCGGAACGGGTCGATCCGGCGGTGGCTCTCGATCTTGAGGATCTCCGCCCCGAAGGCGCAGAGGATCATGTTCGCGTAGGGCCCCGCCTGGTACCACGTCAGGTCCAGCACGCGCGTGCCGCGCAGCCAGTCGAGCGGGCGCTGCGGATCGGCGGTCGCGCGGATCGCGGGCGCGGCGCTCACCGCGGGTGCGGCGGGCGGGTCGCTCAGCGCGTCCTCGGTGTGTGCGCCTGCCGAGGGCGTCGCGGCTGCCTCGGCGCCGTTCGCGGGGCCCGGCCGCCAGGCGGTGCCGCGCGCCTCGCGGACGATGTAAGGCTGCGCGGGGACCTCGGCGGTCGTGCCGTTCGGCAGGGCCACGGTCTGGAGGAACTCGCGGAGGCGCAGCTGCTCGCAGGTCAGCAGATCGCCCATCAGGCGCACCGGGCCGCCGGGCACGTCGAAGTCGCGCAGCGCGTCGAAGATCTCGGTGCGCGTGCGCTCGCGCAGCCAGGGCTCGAAGAGCTGGTTGAGCTCCTCGGTGTGCTGTATCCGGTGATCGGGAGTCGCGCCGAGCTCGGTCGCCCACTCGGGGTCGCCGACGGCCTCGACGAGGCGCTCCCACATGTGCTGCTGCGCCGGGAGCACCTCGGACCAGCCGTCCTTGCACTCGACCAGGCCGAGGACAGCGACCTCGCGCAGCGCGCGCGTGTCCAGGTAGCGGTCGTTGGGCCACTTCACGATGTCCTGGCGGCAGAGCGACATCGCCGCCTCCTGCCACGACAGATCGAGGTGCGTCGGCTCGCGCTCGGCGTCCGGCCAGCCGGCCAGCCAGCCGAGCATCCCGACGACCGCCGCCGAGCCCGCATCGAGCTCGGCGATGCTCGCCGGCACGCGCAGTGGCGGGCCCTCGGGGTAGCGGTCGTAGCCGACGCCGCCGTGGAAGAAGTAGGCCTCGCCGCCCGCGTGGTGCGCCGTCAGGTGCGTCGCCGCCCACTCGGCGTGGGGGCCGAAGCGCCCGAACGGTGTGATCGAGACGGCCAGCGCGCAGCGCCCGCTGCCCGGCAGCGCCTCGAAGTCGATGCCCAGCTCCTGCCAGTGTGAGCCGCGGTGCGAGTCGACCAGCACGTCGCAGTCGGCGATCAGCCGCAGCAGCGTCTCCCGGCCCGCGGCGGTCGTGTCGTCGAGGGTGACGCTGCGCTTGCCCGCGCTGGTGTAGGCGAACAGCGCCGAGCTGTCGCCGCCGTCCGGCGCGTAGCCCTCGCGGCGCAGCGCGCTGCCGCCGGGTGGTTCGATCTTCGTCACGGTCGCGCCGAGGTCGCCGAGCATGCGGGCGGCGAAGGCGGAGGCCGCGCTCTCGCCGTACTCGAGGACGCGCAGGCCTCCAAGCAGCGCGGGTGCGGGGACGAGCGGCTCGCCCGGCTGGCCGTTGCGCTGCGCGCTCACCGCAGCACCCCCGCCTCGTCGAGCGCCTCGATCTCCTCGTCGCTCATGTCGAGCAGCTCGCGCAGCACCTCGGCGCTGTGCTGGCCGAGCATCGGGGCGGGCTCGCGCACGTAGCCGGGCGTCTCGCTGAGGCGGATCGCCTGTCCGTAGACAGGCTCGCGCCCGAGCACCGGGTTCTCGACCCAGGTGAAGCCCTCGCGCGCGAGCAGGTGGTCGTCGAAGAGCCGCTCGCTCACGGCGAGGCAGGGCGAGGCGATGACGCCGTTGCCCTGAAGCAGCTCGGCCAGCTCGTCGCGGTCGCGCGTTGCGGTCCAGGCGCGCACGTGCTCGTTCAGCTCCTCGCGCGCCGCGAGGCGGCCCTCGGCGCTGGCGAAGCGCTCGTCCAGCGCCCAATCCGGGCGCTCCATCGCCTCCACGATCCCGGCCCAGTCGGCGTCGTCGTGGACCTCGAGGACGAGCCAGTGGTCGTCGCCGGCGCAGGCGAAGACGCCCGCGGGGGCGCCCGGTATCGCGTCGTCGCCGAGCGGGCCGGCGACGCGGCCGTTCAGCTCGCAGTCGAGCAGCGGCGTCGCGAGCGCCGCGACCATCGCCTCCCACATCGAGACGTCGATGTAGGCGCCCTCACCGGTGAGCCGCCGCCGCTCGAGGGCGCTCAGCGCGAGCAGCGCGGAGTGCAGCCCGACGTTGGGGTCGGCGTAAGCGTGGCCCATGCCGAGCGGCGCCTCGCCCTGGTAGCCGACGAGGCTGTCGAGGCCGGTGATGCCGCCAACGGTGGGGCCGTAGGCGCGCAGCCGGGCGTCGATGCCGTCCTGCCCGGCGAGCGTCTGCGAGATCATGATGATGTCGGGCCGCAGCTCGCGCAGATCCTCGTAGCCGAAGCCGAGCCGGGGCAGCGCCCCGGGCCGCCAGTTCTCGATCAGGATGTCGGCGTGCGGGACGATGCGGCGAAGCACGTCGCGGCCTTCCTCGGTCTTGAGGTTGAGCGCGAGGCTGCGCTTGTTGCGCGCGGTGTTGTGGAAGAGCGGGTTCTGGTTCGGGTCGTACTCCGTCCCGATAATCGGGCGGCCGCGCCGCGCGATGTCGAGGTTCGAGCGCGACTCGACCTTGACCACGTCCGCCCCGAAATCGGACAGCACCTGCCCGCAGATCGAGCCGGCCCAGACCATGCCGAGGTCGAGCACGCGGACGCCCTCGAGGATGTCGAGCGTGGCGCGGCGTTCGCCGTCAGATGACGTCATCGCCCCGCAGCCTTTCGATCTCGGCGGCCTCGAGCCCGAGCACGGCGCCGTAGACCTCGGCGTTGTGCTCGCCGAGGCGCGGAGCGCGCAGCAGCGCGGCCCCGGTCGGGTCGGTCTCCGGCGGTGCGGCGTCCTCGGCGTTGCGCCAGCGGAAGGGGGAGCCGGCGGCGGTGAACTGCTCGCCGTTGGGGTGCGCGAGTTCGCGGAAGAGGCCGAGGTGCAGCAGCTGCTCCTCCTCCAGCACCTCGTGCATCTGGCGCACGGGCGAGAACGGCAGCTGCCGCTCGCGCGTCTGCTCGAACAGCTCGTTCTTGGTGTGCTGCAGCAGGTAGCTCTCGATGTAGGTGTCGAGCAGGTCCGCGTACCTGTCGCCGTTGACGATGCGGTCCTGGTACTCCGGGTCGTCGCCCCAGGCGGGGCTGCCCATCATCTCGAGCAGGCCGCGCCACTCCTTCTGCGACATCGCGTGGATACGGAAGAAGCCGTCCTTGCAGCGCAGCATCGCGTTCGGGTAGAGCCCGCCCTGGCTACGCCGCCCGTGGCGCTGGAACTGCCGGCTGTCGAACACCCAGTGCGTCGCCGCCAGCCCCGTGTGCACCGAGGAGAGCACGTCCGCGATCGAGATGTCCGCCACCTGGCCGCGGCCCGGCTGTCCGTCTCGCCCGAGCACGGTCAGCAGCGTCGCGATCGCGACCGCGAGGCCGCCCTGCGTCAGCGCGAGGTCCTGCGGTGGCGGGATCGGCGCGCGGTCCTCCTCGCCGAAGTAGAGCGTGAGTCCTCCGTAGGCGCTGATCGTCGCCGGACTGCCGCGCCAGTGCGCGCGCGGCCCGGTGAGGCCGAACGGCGTGATCGAGACCACGCTGAGGGCGCGCTCGCCGCCGGCGTGCTCCTCGCAGAGCGCGAGCAGCTCGTCGTGGCTCGCACCGAACCGCTCGTCGACGATCAGGACATCGCTCTCCTCGAGCAGGCGGCCCAGCAGTTCACGGCCGTCCGGCTGCGTCCAGTCGATCGTGACCGAGCGCTTGCCGCGGTTGAAGTAGCTGAAGAGCCCACTCGCCTCGGGGTCCGGCTCGTCGTCCCGGAAGGGGCCGATCTGCCTCGAGGAGTCGCCGCTGCCGGGGCGTTCGACCTTCGTGACCGCCGCGCCGAGGTCGTGCAGCAGGCGTCCGGCGAAGGGGCCCGGCACCTGCTCCGCGATCTCGAGGATGCGCAGGTGCGAGAGCGGTCCCGCGAACGTCGGCTCCAGCGCCGCCTGCGCCTCGGTCACCGGCCGCCTCCGGCTACTGGTCCGGGACGCCGACGTGCTTGTAGTCGTGCGCCTGCGGGCCGGGCTCCACCGGGGGCAGGCCGAGCGGCTCGAGCACGGTCTCCGGGCCCCACGTCGGGTACGCCGGCTGACCGCTCGCCGGCAGCTTCGGCATCCCGCCCTCGCGCGAGGGCAGTACGACGATCGCCTGCCCGGGCGCGGTGGTCTCGCCGAGCTGGTTCGTCGCCCAGAAGTCGCAGACGACCTGGTACTCGCCGTCCTCGACGCGCTTGTCGATGACGCGTCCCTGGTAGGTCTGGAGGTCGCCGATGATGCCGAACCTGCGGATCTGGACCCAGAGGCGCTTCAACCAGGCGTCGTCGCCCATCCAGTTGGTCATGAAGCTGGCGCTCCAGGCGATGCGCTGCGCGCCGTAGTCGTAGGCCGCGGGGACGCCGACCTCGCGCGCGAAGTCGTCCTCCCAGTGCACGCGCTCGACGATGTCCCAGACGCGCTGCTTGTCGCGGGCGTAGGCGCCGAAGTGGCGCTGGCGGAACTCGTAGTCGGAGCGGCCGGTGCGCGCGTAGGGGCCGCCCGCGCCGGTCTCCCAGGAGACGGCGTCCGTGATGCGGAAGGGCCCGCGCACCATCTCGCCCATCTCGTCGCCGACGTTCACGTCCTCCCAGTAGCGCGGCTCGGCGCCGCGCGGGATCTCGTTCGCGTAGGCCTCGTCGATGCGGGCGAGCTCCTCGTCGGACCAGACGGTCGGCTCGCGGAAGACGCTCTTGCGCCGTGCCGCGGTGTTGCGCTCGGTGCGGAAGCGCCAGTGCACGGCCTTGCAGACCACCTCGTGGTTCTGGTTGCGGTAGAGGGTCTCCATGTGCTGGAGGACCTGGCGGCCGGCGAACTGGCCCTGCTTGAGGGAGAAGCCGGCCTCGTACTGCACGCGGTAGATGCGGTCGCCCTCGACCATCGGCTGGTACCACTCCCAGTCGTGGCCGGAGTACATGCCGTGGACGCCGGGCAGGCCGCCGCCGCGGCCGGACTCGCGCTCGGCGGCGGTCAGATCGCGGCCCTCCTGGATGCCCGTCCCGAGGAGGATGCATGGCGGCGCGACGATCGTGCCCCAGCTCGAGTTCCGGGCGTAGTCCTCGTTCGTGTAGAGGGGGTTCGTGTCGCCCGCGCCGAGCGAGAAGCCGCGCACGGCGTCGGCGTTGATCTGTGTGTACTTCTGGCGGTCGCCGCGCATCGCGGGGATGCCCCGCCGTGCACGCAGCCCCGCCAGGCCCTCGTCGGTGATCTTGGGGAACTGCCGTTCCTCGGTGGTCGTCATTGCTGGTGGGATCCCCTTTCGGCGGGCGCGCGCCCCGCGCGCCACGATGGTTTATACCACCTGCCCGCGCTGGTCGCGGGCCGCGCCCTGGTGGCCGCCAGAGCGGCGCAGCGCGCCGTCCCCCTCACCCTAACCCTCTCCCGCCGGGGGAGAGGGGACCGGATCGGCGCAAAGGCCCCTCGAGGGGCGATCCGGCTCCCTCCCCCCTGGCGGGGGAAGGCGGGGGTGAGGGGGACTCCGGCCGAACCGTAGCGCGCTCCCCCACGCTCTCCCTCGGGGAGAGGCCGCCGGGTCGGCGAACCTGCCTCCGAGGGACTCACGGACGCGGTGGCGGACCGACCGCCGACGGCTGTCGGCGTGGGCCGCGGCCTTCCACCGGCCCCTGCGGTTTGACTCGTGAACTCGATAAGTGATACAGCGTCTCCAGACGACCTCGCCGACTTCGAGACGCCTGCACGGTGGGTCGCTACGACGAAGGTGCTGCAACGACCGTGACCGACATGCTGAGAGGTGATGGCGCAGCGGGAGGGCTGCGGGCGGGACTGCTCCTGCTGGTCGTGCTGGGCGTGGCCGGCAGCGCCCTCGCGCTCGCCTACGAACGGCACTGGCTCAGCGCCTGGCAGCTGGCGCCGTGGATCACGCTGGGCATCATCAGCGTGGCCACGCTGGCCCTCGTCGTTCGCCGGACGGCGGCGACGATCCGGCTGGCGCGCGCGGTGGCCATCCTGGCCATCGTCAGCGCGGCCCTCGGGGTCTGGCAGCACATCGACGCGAATCTCGCTACGGAACCTGCCGAGGATGGACACTCCCACAGCCACGGGCCGAAGGAGCCGGCCGGCGTGAGCATGGCCGACGTCGTGACCGGCTCGGCCGGCCATGCGCCGGTGCCCGCCGCGCTGGCGATCGCGCCGGTCGGGCTGGCGCTCGGTCTGGCGACGATCGGCCTCGGCGGGCGAAGACTGTCGCAGGAGTAGCAGCCCCTAGTCCGGGAAGGTGATCGCGGGCTTGATCTCCTCCCAGCGCTGCATCCCGACCATCGCCTCGTTGATGCGCTCGAGCGGGTAGTGGTTGGAGATCATCTCCATCCAGTCGAAGCGGTCGCGGTGGCGACGCACGAACTCCAGCGCGCGGTGGTAGTGCTGCACCGCCGCCGAGGACGTCCCGATGATCCGCGCGTGCTTGCGCACGATGTCCGAGGGCGCGAACGGGAACGTCTCGCCGTGCAGCTGGCCGATCACCAGGTAGCGCCCGCCGCGCCGCAGCATCGCGAAGCCCTCGGGGAAGGCGCTCTTCGCACCGGAGACCTCGATCACCACGTCTGCGCCGAGGCCATCCGTCCACTCCATCACCTGCGCGTGGCGCTCGGCGGGGTCGGGAACCTCGTCGATGTCGAGTGTGTGCCCCGCGCCCCACTTGCGCGCGAGCTCGAGGCGGCGCGTCGGCCCGCCGATCACGATCGGGTCGGGCGGTCCGCCCGTGACGACGCGCGCGAGGGTGAACAGGCCGAGCGGGCCCGAACCCTGGATCACGACCCGATGGCGGTCGTCGAGCTCGCCGACGCGGTCGAGGCCGTGGATCACCGTGCGCAGCGCGCAGGAGACCGCGGCGGCGACCTCGTCCGGCACGTCGTCCGGCACGCGCACGCACCCGGAGGTGGGGAAGACGTAGCCGTACTCGGCGAAGCCGCCGGTGAGGTAGGGGAACTCCTCGGTCGAGCCGTGCCAGCGGCGGCGGTTGAGGCAGAGCGTGCGCTCGTGCTCCACGATGCAGTTGAGGCAGCTCCCGCAGAAGCCGTGCGTCCAGACGATGCGGTCGCCCTCGCGCAGCGGCGTGCCGATCGAGTCGTGGGTGCGGCCCTCGCTGCGCGCGATGCGCCCGGTCATCTCGTGGCCGAGGATGCTCGGGAACTCGTCCTCGGCGAACGACGACGAGCCCTCCCAGGCATGCACGTCGGTCGCGCAGATCGAGGCCATCGACATCTTGACGAGGATGCCGCCGGGCTCCAGCTCCTGGGGCACGCGCACGTCGATCAGCTCCATCGGCTTGCCCGCGCCGACCATCGCGGCTGCCTTGCAGGTGGTCGGGATCTCTGCCATCACGCGCTCGCCTCCTTTGTCGCCGCGGGGTTGTAGCCGCGGTCGTGCCCAATCTCGGTATCGACGACCATCTTGCTGATTCGCCAGCCCTCCTCGAGGCGCACGAACGTAAAGGTGTATGTGCCCTCGTGGACGTGGCGCTCGAAGCCCTCGGCGCTCGCGACGCTGCGCACGAGCGTGAAGTACGAGGTCAGCCAGCCTTCGTTGCCGTCGTCGGAGAGGCGGACCAGCGGCGCGGCGAACATGTGCCGCACCGTCGTCCGGCGCCCGCGCCGGTAGCGCGAGGCCTCGCCGAGGGACTTCCCGTCCCGCGTCGGCAGCACGGGGTTGCGGTACAGCTCGCGCAGCGTGTCCTTGCCGTGCACGCGCTCGTCGAGGGTGCCCGTGAGCACGCGCTCCACGTCGTCGGTGTAGAGCGCGAGCACGCCCTCCGTGTCGCGAGCGTCGGAGAAGTGGCCGTAGCGCATCATCAGGTCGTGGATCGCCTCCTTCGCCTCCAGGCGCGCGACCCGCTCCTCGAGGCTGGCGGGCTCGCGTTCGACCATGCGGATCACGTCGTCGCGGAGGATGTCGGTCTCGCTCGTCATCGCTCTTGGGTTCCTCCGCTCAGCGGTTCACGCCGCCGTCGACGTTGACGGTCTGCCCCGTGATGAACGAGGCCTGATCGGATGCGAGATAGGTGATGGCATCCGCCAGTTCCTCGGGCAGACCCACCCGGCCGAGAGGGTTGAGCCGCCCGAAGCCCTCGATCTCCTCGGGCGTGCGGTTGCGGCGCATCAGCGGCGTCAGCACCGGTCCCGGCGCGACGCAGTTCACGCGGATGTTCTGCGCGGCGTGGTCCAGCGCCATGCCCTTGGTGAGCGCGATCACGCCGCCCTTGGCGGCGACGTAGCCGGGGTTGAGCGGCTGGCCGGAAACGCCCGAGCCGGACGAGACGTTGACGATTGCCCCGCCCCCCGCCTCGGCGATGTGCGGGATTGCGTGCTTCGACATCAAGAAGACGCTCGTGAGGTTCATCTCCAGCAGGTCGCGCCACTCCTCCTCGGGCAGGTCGACGACGCTGAACTGCGGCAGGCTGCCGCCGACCACGTTGGCGAGGATGTCGAGCCGTCCGAAGGCCGCGACGGTCTCGGCGACGATCCGCTCCGCGTCGGCGGCGACGGTCACGTCGCCCTCGATGGCGGTCGCGACGCCGCCCTGCTCCTCGATCGTCGCGACGCTCGCGCGCGCGGCGTCCGCGTCGATGTCGGCGACGGCGACGCTCGCGCCGTCGGCTGCGAAACGCAGGCAGACGGCCTGCGCAATGCCGGAGCCGCCTCCGGTGACCAGCGCCACCTTGCCCTCGAACCGGGTAGTCATCGCCACCTCCGAGCCGCGAGCGGCAGTATAGCCGTGTGCCGCGGCGCGCTATCGTGGCGTGCGCTGCGAGAGGGGCGAAGCATGGGCTACCTGATGGACGGCATCCGCATGGACGGCCGCGTCGCGGTCGTGACCGGCGCGGGCGAGGGCATCGGCCGCGCGATCGCCATCGGCGCGGGCGACGCCGGCGCGAGCGTCGTGATCGGCGAGATCAACGAGGAGACCGGGGCGCGTACCGCCGCCGAGATCATCGAGGCCGGCGGGCAGGCGCACTTCATCCACACCGACGTGCGCCAGCCGGACTCGATCCGCGCGCTGGTCGCCGGCGCGCGCGAGCGCTTCGGCCGCATCGACGCGATGTTCAACAACGCGGGAGGCAACTTCCAGCTCCCCGCCCTCGACATCTCCGAGAACGGCTTCGACGCGATCCTGCGCATGAACCTCAAGGCGGCCTTCATCGGCAGCCAGGCGGCCGCACTCGCGATGATCGAGGAGGGCCACGGCGGCAGCGTCGTCAACACCTCGTCGAACGCTGCCTTCAAGTCGACCGGCATCGGCATCGCCGCCTACACGGCCGCGAAGGCGGGCATCCTCGGGCTGACGCGGGAGCTGGCGGCGGAGTGGGCGCCTTACGGCATCCGCGTCAACGCGATCGCCCCCGGCGGCGTCGACAGCGCGGGCCGGACGAAGAACATGGACCCGGACCGCGAGAGCGAGCGCGTGTCGGACTACGGGTTGCTGAAGCGGCTCGCCCCGCCCGAGGAGTTCGGTGCGGGCGCCGTCTTCCTCGCCTCGGACCTCGCGAACCACATCACAGGCCACACGCTCTCGATCGACGGCGGCGGGGGCATCTCCTGAGGCCCCGCTCTTTCCGCAGGAGACCCCTGGCAGCTTCGCCGGGGCGCTCCGGCTCCCTCCGGCTCCCTCTCCTGGGGGAGAGGGCGGGGGTGAGGGGGCTCGCCGGCAGTGCTCCCGGCTCGATGGGTTGTTGCGCCCCCGGTACCTGCCGCGCACCCTCTCGTCATTCCGGCGAACGCGGAGTCCAGGCGCGCCGGCGGGATTCACCACCTCTATGGGTTGTTGCACCCTCGGGGGTTGGGTGCCATCCGTGGCTCTTCCCCCTCACCCCCCGCCCTCCCCCGCCAGGGGGGAGGGGGCCGGAGGGTGCGCCCTCAGGGAGAGGAGACTGGAGGGGCTACTCGAGCTCCGCGTGCGCGAAGAGCACGGCGAACGCCTTGCACCAGATCACGGCGGCACGGAACGTCGAGGGGTCGACATCGTCGGGCACCTCGTAGTTCACATTGCCGCGGGTGGCCCGGATCTCGCTCAGCTCGATCGCGCCATCCACGCCCACGTCGCCGTTGGGGTCGGGCGTGAGGTAGATGAACAGGTCGGGCCCGTTGCGCACGGCGTAGTCCTGGAAGCGGAGGATCACCGAGCCGTCCGGCGCGCGTACCAGTAGCACCTGGCCGCTCCCCGTGTGGAACATGTCGGCGCCCATCAGCTCGCCCATCGAGATCAGCGAGCCCTGGCCCGAGGGCGCAGCGGTTGCCGTCGGCGTCTCTGCCGCGGCGGTCGCGGTGGGCGTCTCCGTACCGCTCGCTGCGGTAGGCGATGCAGCGGCCTCGGTGGTTGTCGGGGATGCCGTTTCGGTGGGCGCCTCGGTGGCGGTCCCCGTCTCCGTGGCGGCGGCGCCTCCTGCGGCGGCCGTGGGGCTCGCGGTGGGCATGCCTGCGACCTCGAAGCCCAGACCCTCGTCGAGCATCGTGCCCTCGTCCCAGAGCGGCGAGGCGAGCCAGTAGCTCACCACGCCACCGACCACCAGCGCGGCGGCGACGACGACGCCGCCGGCGGCCCAGCGCAGCGGGTAGCGGCGCGGGCCGGCCTCGACGAGCAGCAGCCGCGGCGTGCGCCCTCCGACGAAGGCGAGGACGCTGAGCGTGAACAGCCCGATCGCGGGCGTCAGCAGGACGTGAATCAGCAGGAATCCGACGCCGACGGCGATGACCGCGACGACGACCGAGGCGATCGAGACGCCTCGCCAGAGCGCCGCTCCGGCGACAATCGTGGCGAGCGCCGCGCCGATGCCGAGCACGGCTCGCGCCGCGCCGCCCTCGAAGGGAAGCAGGCGCGCCGGGCCCTCGCGCAGGAAGTCCGTGACGGGTTGTGAGGCGAGTACGATCACGCTCGCCGCGAGGCCCGCGAGGATTGCGAGGACGAGGAGCAACTGCCGCAGCGATCGGGCTCGATCCGGCGACAACAGGGTCGGTTCGTTCATGGCTTACGCCTCTCTCCTGACGCCTGATGCTTCCCCAGATCCACCGTAGCACCGGCGGACATAATGCGCGCGCCTGGTGGGCGAAATCGCCACGATCCGCGTACTGTTCGGTGCGCTGCCCGGCCACGCCCGGCGGGCGATGGGAGAGACGAATCGTGAACGTGCGCAACCTGGCGATCCTGCACCGCCGCCCGGACGTGAGCCCCGAGGAGTTCCAGCGCTACTGGCTGGAGACGCACTCCGGCTTCGTGGTGAAGGTGCCCTCCGTCTACCGCTTCGGGACCAACCTCGTGCTCGAGTCGACCGTGGAGGGCCTGCAGCCGGACGCGATGGGCGAGCTGTGGTGGCGCACGCCCGAGGACGCCGAGATCGGCTTCCGCATCCCCGAGGGCCAGCGCGCGCTGGAGAGCGGCCACAACATCATCGACCAGCCCCGCAACACCGGCATCGTCCTCGAGCGGCTCGACGAGTTCCTGCCGGAGGGCGCCCCGGAGCCGCCGACCACCGTGCGCAGCTTCGCCTTCCTGCACCGCCGCCCGGACGTGAGCGCCGAGGAGTTCGAGCGCTACTGGCGCGAGGAGCACGCCGCGCACGCGCTGGAGCTGGGCGGCATCCTCAAGTTCCGCACGAACCGCGTGCGCTCCTCCCGGATCGAGGGCTTCCTCCCGGACTACGCCGGCGAGGTCTGGTGGGAGAGCCTGGAGGCGTGCAACAACCGCACCACGGCGCCCGGCTACGAGGCGCTGGTCGCCAGCGGCGAGAAGATCATCGACAAGTCGCGCGGCGCGATGATCACGGTGCAGGAGCTGGAGACGTTCTACCCGCCCGAGGAGGCCTGAGCCGGGCGGCGCGCGGTATCATCGCGCGGGCCGCGGGCGCACCTGCCCTCGGGGCACGCAGAGGAGCGGCGCGTGGAGTGGGCTGATACGCCGGAGCAGGCCGCGTTCCGCGCCGCCGTGAGCGAACTCGTCGAGACGTCGCTGCCGGAGCACTACCGCAAGATCCGAGGCGGCCCCGGCGGCTCCGGCGAGGAGTGGCAGATCGACCGCATCTCCGAGGATCCGGTGGTCCGCGACGCCGCCTGGAGCTGGGCGCGCGCGCTCGCCGATCGCGGCTGGATCGCCCCCGCCTGGCCCGTCGAGTACGGCGGTGGCGGGATGACCTCGGTCGAGCAGTTCATCCTCAACCACGAGCTGGCGAAGGCCGAGGCGCCGCAGGTGGGCGGGCAGGGCATCTCGCAGATCGGTCCGGCGATCATCATCCACGGCACGGAGGAGCTGAAGGCCGAGCATATCTCGAAGACGCTGTCCGGCGAGCGCGCCTGGTGCCAGGGCTTCTCCGAGCCCGGCGCGGGCTCGGACCTCGCCTCGCTGCAGACGAGGGCGGTCCGCGACGGCGACGAGTACACGGTCAACGGGCAGAAGATCTGGACCTCGCGCGCGCACGCCGCGGACCACATCGCGCTGCTCGTGCGCACCGACCCGGACGCCGCGAAGCACCGCGGCATCTCCTTCCTGCTGGTGGACATGTCGTCGCCGGGGATCTCGATCCGCCCGCTGATCAACATGGCCGGCGAGCATGGCTTCAACGAGGTCTTCTTCGACAACGTGAGCGTCCCCGCCGGCAACCTCGTCGGCGAGGAGAATCGCGGCTGGTACGTGAGCGTGACGCTGCTCGACTTCGAGCGCTCGCGCATTCGCCAGACCGTGGACGCGCAGCGCTCGATCGAGCGCCTCGTCGCATTCATCGGCTCGGCCGAGGGCGCGGCCAAGTCGCGTGCGTCCGAGTCGGCGACGATCCGGCACGAGATCGCCGACCGGGCGATCGAGGTGGAGGTGGTCTTCAACCTCGCGTTTCGGGTCGTCTCGATGCAGGGCGCGGGCCTGGTGCCCAACTACGAGGCCTCGATGTTGCAGATGAGCGTGTTCGAGACGATCCAGCGCACGTCGCGCACGACGGCGAAGGCGCTGGGTCTGTACGGACAGCTCTGGGGCGGGGACGGCAGCGGCCACGCGCCGCTGGAGGGGGAGCCGGCCAAGGAGTACGTCCGGCACGTCTCGCGCACGATCGCCGGCGGCAGCAGCGAGATCCAGCGCAACATCATCGCCACGCGCGGCCTCGGCCTGCCTCGCGGCTAGCGCGCGGCGGCTCGAAGCATCGAGGGAGCAGCACGTGAGTAACGGACCCGCGATCGTCGACCACCTGCGCTACGAGCCGGAGGACGGCGTCCTCTGGATCACGTTCAACCGCCCCGAGGTGTTGAACGCCCTCCACGGCTACATCCGCCCCGACTCAACGCTCAACAAGCTGGGCGAGTACCTCGACGCCGCCGACGCGGACCCTGAGATCCGCGTGATCGTGATCACCGGCGAGGGGCGCGGGTTCTGCTCGGGCGCGGACCAGCGCGGCGGGCGCGACCACCCCGACGAGGAGCGTCCCGGCGGCCCGGACGGCAGCCGCCAGTTCTTCAGCGAGATCTTCACGCCGCTGTTCCGCAAGATCTCCTCGACCCGCAAGCCGACGATCGCGATGGTCAACGGCGTGGCGGTCGGCGCGGGCCTCGATATTGCGCTGCACTGCGACATCCGCATCGGCTGCCCGGAGACGCGCTTCTTCACCTACCAGAACGTCGGCCAGCTCATCCACAACGGCGGGATGTACTTCCTGCCGCGCATGATCGGCCTCGGCAACGCCCTCGAGCTGCTCTACACGGGCGGCTTCCTGGTCGGCGAGGACGCCTACCGCCTGGGGCTGCTCAACCACTACGTGCCGCTCGAGGATCTGCGCGAGACCACGCTGGAGGTCTGCAGGAAGATCATCGCCAGCCCGCCGCTGGTGCAGTGGGTAGGCAAGCGCGTGATGCGCGCCGGCCTCGACAGCAGCTTCGACACCACGCTGCAGCTCTCGGCCAACGCCTCCGCCATCACGGGCAACTCCGAGGACGCAGAGGAAGCACGGGCGGCGCGGCGCGAGCGGCGTCCGCCGATGTTCAGGGGGCGATAACGATGACCTACGAGGCGCAGTACGTCCGCTACGAGGTCGACGGCCACGTTGCGGTCATCACGATGAACCGGCCGGAGCGGCTCAACGCCTTCGGCCAGGTGCTGGGCGACGAGCTCGGCGGCGCCTGGATGGAGGCGCTGGCCGACGAGCAGGTGCGCGCGATCGTCCTCACCGGCGAGGGCCGGGTCTTCAGCGCGGGCCGCGACATCAAGGAGCAGGCCGAGCACGGCATCCGCGGCAACCGGCTGGCCGACTCGCGGGCGAAGATCCTCGGCTTCCAGCTGGTGCCGGACACGGACAAGCCGATCATCGCCGCCGTCCAGGGCGGCGCCTGGGGCGCTGGCCTCTACATGGTCTGCGGCTCGGACATCTCCGTCCTCGCCGACGACGCCACGATCGCCTTCTCGTCCGTGCCGACAGGCGTGCTGGGGTCGGCGCTGGTGCCGCTGATGAACGGGCTGTCGTGGCTGCCGGGCTGCGAGATGATGCTGCGCGGCCACCGCTTCTCCGCGCAGCGCGCCTACGAGGTGGGCCTCGCGAACCACGTCGTGCCCGCGGGCGAGGTGATGCCGACGGCGCTGAGCATCGCGCACGAGCTGGCCGCGCTGCCGCCGGTGCACGTGCAGGTGACGAAGCGCCAGCTGATGATGGCGCGCCCCCGCCCGACCGCCTACCAGATCACGATCGACTACCCGCAGGCGCAGCAGTCGCTGTTCACCCTCGACGACACGACCGAGGCGGCGGCTGCGTTCGCGGAGAAGCGCAAGCCCGTCTTCAAGGGCCGCTAGCCTTCCCGTCATTCCGGCGAAAGCCGGAATCCAGCCGGGGCAGCGGCGGGGGTGCGCCTCCCTTCCGGTCCCCTCTCGCCGAGGGAGAGGGTTAGGGTGAGGGAGTTCCGCCCTCCGGAATCGCGTTGCGCCATCGGGGCTCTCGGAGGGCGCCGGAGTCTTCCCCTCACCCCCGCCCTCTCCCCAGGGAGAGGGCGCCGGATCGGGCCTGTGGGAGTCTCACAACGGTCTCTGCGGGGAGACGGGCCCCGGAGGGCGCAGCCCCCGCAGTCGAGGGCTCCCGCCGGTCGCCCTAACGGCGCCCTCGGTTACACTCCCCCGCGACGGCGAAACGGAGGCAGGCATGCTCAAGCGGTTCGAGACGCTCTACACCGGCCACGTGGACCTCAAGGACATCGGCTACGGCGGCACGCCGGTCATGCAGCGCCACTACCCGAACGAGGTGCTGGCCGGCGCGCACGACAAGGCCGAGCAGGTCGCGAAGGCCGTTGACGGCCTCGGCTACTACTCGTTCTGGACGGCCGAGCACCACTTCCAGCCCGAGGGCTACGAGTGCCTGCCGAACCTGCTGATGCTCTACGTCCACCTCGCCCACGTCACCGAGAACGTCAAGCTCGGCTGTGGCTTCAACATCACCCCGATGTGGCACCCGCTGCGGCTCGCCGAGGACTTCGCCGTCGCCGACATCCTCACCGGCGGGCGCGTGATCATGGGCGTCGGGCGCGGCTACCACACGCGCGAGGTCGAGACCTTCGGCTCGCCACTGCTCGACCAGGAAGCCAACCGCGACCTGTTCGAGGAGCAGGTCGAGATCGTCCTCAAGGCGCTGAACGAGGACCGCTTCTCGCACCACGGCAAGTACTACGACCTGCCGCCGAGCCCGCCCGTCGACTACCGCGGCGACCCGCTCGAGGAGCTCTCGCTGGTCCCGCGGCCAACGCACCCGGTCGAGTGCTGGCAGCCGATCCAGGGGGCGACGGAGCGTGGCCTGGACTTCATGGTCAAGCACGGGCTGAAGGGCATGACCGGCGGCGGCGTCGCGGCGAGCGGCATCATGCTCCCCGTCGTCGAGGCCTGGCAGGCCGCCCATGCCCGGGCCGGCCGCGAGACCGAGCTGGGCGAGGACCTCAGCGTCGGCTTCCACTTCTACATCGCGGACACACAGGAGGAGGCGATCCGCAGGCTGACGCCCTACTTCCAGGAGAACATCAAGATGTTCGGTCCGCTGCGCCTGTTGCGATCGCTCAGCGACGAACAGATCGAGAACCTCAAGTCCACGGACACGGCGCTCGCCGACACGACGCTGCCGCGGCTGGAGGACTCGGTCGCCAACGGCAGCGTGCTCTGCGGCACGGCCGAGCAGATCATCGAACGCCTGCACGCCCTCGAGGAGGAGGTGCCCGGCCTCGAGAGCATCACGCTCGGTCACCCCTCGGGCGTGACGGCGGACGAGATCATCGAGCAATACCAGCGCTTCGCCGAGGACGTGATGCCCGCCTTCGCCGGTCGCACGGAGGCCGTGGGCGCGGGAGTCTGAGCGTCAGGCGGGCGCCGGACGGGCGCGCGCTGCGCGCGGCTCCCTGACCCTCGCCCTCTCCCTCGGGGACCGGATCCGGCCTCGGCACTCGGGTGCGCCCTCGAAGGTGCGCCGCAGGCGACGGACCGAGGGGGCGTGGGGGCGAAGCCCCACCCAAGAAAACTCCGAGGGCGGGTCGGTGGGCCGAGCCGCCCTGCGGGGTATCCCCGCATCAAAGCGAACCCGTGCGCGCGCTCGTCCGCCGCGCTAGCGCTGCACGCCGGGCAGCAGGAAGCCGTGCGTGGTCGAGGGGTGGGGGAGCGGGCCCTGGCCCACCGGCGTGACCTTCGTCTCCGCGTCCCAGCTTGGGTAGCCGGGCTGGCCGCGTGCGGGGATGCGCACCTCGCCGTGCTCGCGTGAGGGCAGCAGCACGATCGCCTGGCCGGGCGCCGTGACCTCGCCGCGCTGGTTCTCCGCCCAGACGTCGCAGATCACCTGCGCCTCGCCGTCCTCGATCTGCTTCGCGATCACCTCGCCGCGGTACCACTGCACGTCGGCCTCGACGTTGAAGCGGCGGACCTGCACCCAGAGCCGCTTGAGGAAGCCGGAGTCGCCCATCCAGTTGGTGACCAGCGTGCTCGCCCAGGCGATGCGCTGAGGGCCGTAGTCGTAGAGCCCCGGCACGCCCACCTCGCGTGCGAACTCGCTCTCCCAGTGCACGCGCTCCGGGATGTCCGGGATGCCGTAGCGGTTCTTCGAGTAGGCGCGCGGGTGCCGCTGGCGGTAGTCGTAGTCCACCTTCCCGCTGCGCGCGAACACCCCGCCCCAGCCGATGTCCCAGGCGACCGCGTCCGTCGCGCGGTAGGGCCCGCGCACGATGCCGTCGAGGGCGTCGCCGACCTGCACATCCTCCCAGTAGCGCGGCTCCGCGCCGCGCGGGCGCTCGTTCGCGTACGCCTCGTCGATGCGCGCGAGATCCTCATCGGTGTACTCGTGCTGCTCCCAGTCGTACTTCTGGCGCTCGCGCGCGCCGTCGCGCTCGGTGCGCATCGACCACTCGACCTCCTTGGCCAGCACCTCGCCGCGCTGGTTGCGGAAGAGGCTCTCGGTGAGGGAGAGCACCTGGCGGCCGGCGAAGACGCCGGACTTCTCCTGCGCGTCGGAGAGGTAGCTGACACGGAAGATCTCGTCACCCTCGCGCAGCGGCTGGTACCACTCCCAGTCGGCGCCGGAGAACATGCCGTGGACGCCGGGCAGGCCGCCGCCGCGGCCCTCCTCGCGCTCACGCGCCGTGATCGGGCGGCCCTCGACGATGCCGGCGTTGAAGAGGATCGTCGGCGGCGCGACGACGGAGCCCCAGTGCGAGGCGCGCGCGTAGGCGGCGTCCGTGTAGAGCGGGTTGGCGTCGCCGCTGCCGACGGCGTAGATGTGCGCCGAGTCCTGGTTGATCAGCGTGAACAGCCCGCGCGTCGCCCCGTAGCGTCGCGTCTCGCTGGGGATGCCGATGCGGCTGCGCATCGCCGCCAGCCCCGCTTCGGTGATCGTGCCGTGCTGCGTCGTCGAGGTCATCGCGCACCTCCTCCGAGGTCTCCGAACGCGAGGGTAGCAAGTTGGCGGGCGCCGGCGCACACAGACCGAGGCGCCGCGGAACCCGCGGCGCCTCGGGAGTTGGTCATCCGGAGCGGCGCTGCCGCCGCTGCCCGACTCGCTAGGAGTCGATCGGCGAGTCCTCGCGGTTGCCGTACTCGATCCACGAGCCGTCGTAGACACGCACGTCGTCGTAGCCGAGCAGGTCGCTCAGGACGAACCAGGTGTGCGTGGCGCGCACGGCGGTCTGGCAGAGCGTGTAGATCGTCCCGCCTGCCTCGACGCCCTCGCCCTCGTAGAGTGCGCGCAGCTCGGCGGCCGGCTTGAAGCGGCCGTTCTCGTCGAGCGCGCGACTCCACTCGACGTTGACCGACTCCGGGATGTGGCCGCCGCGGTCGGCGCGCACGTCGCGCCCGGAGTACTCCTCGGGCGAGCGCGCGTCGCAGACGAGGACGCTCGGGTCCTCGATCGAATCGATGATGTCGTCCCAGCCGACGATGATGTCGTTGTTCGGCGAGGAGCTGAACTCGTAGTCGGCGGCCGTGATCGCCGGCGTCGCGGTGCTGACCTCGCGGCCCTCGGACTCCCAGAGCGGGAAGTCGCCGTCGAGGAGCCGGACGTCCTCGTGGCCGTAGACGGCGAGCACCCAGAGGCCGCGCGAACCCCAGATCGAGCCGCGCGCGTCGTAGAAGACGATCGTCGTGTCCGCCGTCGCGCCGATCTTGCCCAGCTCGGCGGCCACATTCGCGGCGGGCGGGATCAGACCCGGTACGCCGTCGATCTCGATCTGGAACGCGATGCGCGGGATCTGCACCGCGCCGGGGATGTGCCCGGCGGCGTAGTCGTCCGCGCCGCGCAGGTCGATCAGCAGCACTGAGTCGTTGTCGAGGTTGGCCTCGATCCACTCGGTGGTGACCAGCCGTGAGGTATCGGCGTAGCCCCGATCATCGAGGCCTGTCACCTGCTCCACCTCGTCGTCACCGCCGCAGGCGGCGATAAGGGCGGCCCCCGCCAGCGCGACCAGCGCCAGCAGGCCGGTGGTACGGCGAAACAGCCCCGTTCCTCGTCTCGTTCCAGTCTGTCGTCTCATCGTGTCGCTCGCTTTCTGTTGGTCATCGGGGCGGCTAGCGCCGCCCGGTCGGTTGGATTCGTGCATGGCTAGCCCGCTGCCGCCGCCTCGGCGTTGAAGATGTGGATCTCCCACTCGCCGGGGCGCCGTTCGCTGATCTCGCACCCGTAGCCGCGCTTCATCGCCTCGGGCGGGATCGTCGAGAGCGCGGGCGGGTGGTCCGTCCAGACCCGCAGCTCCGGAACCCCGGGACGCACGTCGTCGAGCTCCCGGTTCGTGCGCAGCATGGGGTACGGACAGATCTCGCCGCGCACGTCCAGCACCGGCGCGTCGTTCTCATCGCTCATGGAGTCACCCCCTTACTCCCTGGTGGAGCTGTTCCCTGATTCGGTTGCCGCAGCCGGGCGCTCGCCCGGCGAGAGGCTCATCTTGCGTACGCCGTCCGAGGGCGGCTCGACGCGGCAGCGCACGCCGCGCTCGGCCGCCGCCGGCAGCACGTAGGTGGCGACCACATCGAGGTCGGTGACGATGCGCAGCGCCGCGCCCTCGGCGGCGCGCTCGACGGCGTCGTGCGCGCTCTGCATCTGCTCGGCCGGCGGGCGGCCCCGTAGGTCCAGCACCTCGGAAGCCGCGCCGCTCACGGGAACCTCCGGATGAACGCGGTGCCCGCGTAGGCGCCGACGACGAGCGCGATGGCGTAGACCCAGCCGTTGAGTGCGAGCGACGGGATTGCGGAAAAGAAGGCGCCGAGCGTGCAGCCGAGCCCCAGGCCCGCGCCGTAGCCCATCACCACGCCGCCGGCGAGCGACTGCACGTAGCGGCGCGGGCCGCGCGGCACGCGCAGCCGGAACTCCCTCGCCAGCAGCGCCGCCGTGAACGCCCCGGCGATGATCCCGGCGTTCAGCATGAAGGCGTCGCTGAACCACGTGCCCTCGACGAAGCGCGGGACGCAGCCGGGAATGTCGCTGATGCCCTGCAGCTCGCCGACCCCGGCGCCGATGTTGGCCGCGAAGTCCGTGGACCAGCGTGACAGCTCGCCGACGACGCCGAGCGGGCGGTAACGGATGAAGATCAGGATGTTGACCGCCGCCAGCGCGATCCCGCCGATCAGCGGCGTCCACTCGGTGCGGAAGACCTTCCGCGCGAGTGAACCGAGGGTGTTCTCGTCCTCGGTGGCTTCCGGCGCAGCGCTCGAGATGGGGATCGTGAACGTGGGGAGGCCGCGCAGCGCTCGCCGCTCCCACCAGGAGACGGCAACGAATGCTGCGCCGAGCAGCAGGAACGTGATCACGATCGCGCCGGTGTAGCTGAGGTCGGTCGGCAGCCAGGAGATGCGGTCGCTGCTGATCTGGTTGTCCCACCACCAGTTCCAGGTGCGAGCCATCGCGTAGAGCCCCAGCAGCACGCCACCGATCGCGATCCAGGAGCCGATGTAGCCCTCGCCCATGCGGTAGAGCGAGCCGCTGACGCAGCCGCCGGAGAGCACCATGCCGAAGCCGAAGAGCAGCCCGCCGAGGACCGTCGCGATGCCGAGCGGCAGGATGTGCGCGTCGGAAGGCAGCACGCCCGAGCCGGGGTTGGGGACGACGGTGGCCATGATCATCGCAAAGCCGGCGGTGGCGACGGCGAGGCCGGCGATGATGCCTCGCAGCATCCGGCCCTGGCGCATCAGGAAGAGGTCGCGGAAGCCGGCGACGAAGCAGAAGCGGCTGCGCTGGCAGATCGCGCCGAAGGCGACGCCGGAGATCCAGAACACCGGCCAGGCCGCGTCCGTCTGCAGCGCGATCAGGTACACGATCGCGAGGCCGACGAGGGCGAGCAGCCCTCCAGCCGTCGAGCGATCGAGCGTGCGCACGGTGGCGGGGAGAGCGGTCATGGCAAAAATGTTGGCATAGTCAGGTGACTAACGCAACATTAGAGGGCGCGGTGGCTCGCCCGCTGCCGGGGGCCGTCCCTTGCGCAGGCGCGTCCGTGGCGAGCCGCGACGCGTGATCGCTGCTAACATTCGGCCCGCTGCGAGGCCGGTCGGCCGGCTCCGCGACAACGCGAGGAGCGAGGATGCCGAAACAATCTCCCGTACCGGACGAACTCGACCAGCCCTTCTGGGACGCCTGCAACGAGGGGCGGCTCGTCATCCAGAACTGCACATCCTGCGACCGGCTGCAGCATCCCCCGGAGCCGGAGTGCTTCGGCTGCGGCTCCGCCGACGACCTCGAGTGGCGCGAGATGAGCGGCCGCGGCCGGATCCACAGCTACGGCGTGGTCTACGACAACACCGTTGCGCTGCGCATCCCGGACCAGCCGTTCAACCTCGCCGTGATCGAACTGGAGGAAGATCCCGAGATCACGCTGGTGTCCAACCTCCCCGGCATCCCGCTCGACGAGGTCCAGATCGGGGCCGCCGTTACGGTGATCTTCGAGGAGACGCAGGCCACCGGCCAGAAGATCCCCGAGTGGCAGATGGTCGAGTAACAGCCTCCCCGACACGACGCGACGCAGGCCGAAAGGAATAGCTGATGCCCACGCCCAACCGTCTCGGTAGCACCGCGCCCGAATCGATCTTCCGCAGCCAGGAAGGACTGGGAGTCTGGGAGCACAAGGGCAAGGTCGCGGCGGTCGGCATCGGCCACTCGCCGACGGCCCGCCGTTGGGACGGCACCGCCGAGAACACGATTGGCGCCTGGGCGCTGCAAGCGCTGCGCAAGGCGATCGATGACGCCGGCGTGCCGCCGGAGGAGATCGACGGTCTCGTCTTCCTGCCGACGACCACGACCGGCGCGCACTGGCCGGACGACCGGCCGATCCCGATGGACATCGTCAACGCCTACCAGACCACCGACGATCCCCTCGACGGCATCGCCAAGCTCACCGACACGTGGCTGCTCAAGAACCTGCCGGAGCTGACGAACGTCAAGTTCGTCATGGCGGGGATGGACTGCATGTCCAACGCGATCGCGATCGCCGCGCAGGCCGTCGGCGACGGGATGACCAGCAACTGCCTGGTGCTCAAGGCCTGGCACAACCTCGAGGGCCGCTACAGCCACGGCGGCGCAAACGCCGAGGAGACGATCTCCGGCAACCCGAAGTGGTCCAACCCTTACGGTTCGGCGAACTCCTGGGGCACGGCCCAGCAGTTCCAGCGCTACCTGTGGAAGTACGGCAAGACCAAGGAGATGATGACGCCCTTCATGGTCAACTCGAGGCGCAACGGCCTGATGTTCCCCGAGGGCTACTGGTACCAGCACCGCCCCGAGGAGCTCACCGAGGAGGACTACCTCGAATCGCGCTGGATCGCCAAGCCGGCCAACCTCTTCGACAACGACATCCCGATCCACACGGCGGCGGCCTACCTGCTGACCACGGCCGAGCGTGCGAGGGACATGAAGCAGAAGCCTGCCTACATCCTCAACCACGCCGCCGACCGCACGATCCAGCGCGGGCTGAACCAGACCCTCGAGGAGGCACAGCGGTCCTGCGCGAGCACCGGGCGCAAGCTCCTCGAGGGCGCCGGGATCCATGCGAGCGACCTGAGCTTCGAGAACATGTACGACGGGTTCAGCCTCTTCCACGTCTTTCACATGGAGGGCCTCGGCTTCGCCGGCGTGAAAGAGGGCGAGGGCCTCGACCTCTTCCAGGAGGACATCAGCATCGAGGGCCCCCACCCGGTTTCGCCGAGCGGCGGCAACGTCGGCAGCGGGCGCACCCGCTTCTGGATGCACACGGACTCGATCCAGCAGATCCAGGGGCGGGCCGGCGACCGGCAGATCAGGATTCCCGCCGAGATCGGAGTCTCAGGCGGCCCGCTGCCGCTCTACCACTCCGACTGGATCGTCTGGGGCGCCAACCCCGACTAGGACCGCTCGCGCGTCAGTGGCCCGTCGCCGCGAGGTAGTTGCGGTGGAAGCGGCGCTCGTCGTCATGGTCCGGCTGCCAGCCCTCGAACAGCGCTGAGCCGTCGACCATGCGCACCGGCCGCTGCAGCTCGTGCAGTAGCGGGAGGGTGTTCACGATGCGGCTCGTCAGCACCGCCGGGTCGCCCGTGCAGAGCGCCAACGAGGCCTCGACGAAGGTCTCCATCGGCTCCGTGCCCTCCGGCGGCACGCCGACCGAGATCGAGAGCGGCGTCGCGATCGCGCCGGTCGGCGCGAGGCTGTTGACGGCGATGCCGTCCACGTAGAGCTCCATCGCCGCGCCGCTGCACACGCGGTCGATGAACGCCTTCGTGCCGCCGTAGATGCAGGAGCCGCCCATCGGGCTGGCCGGGCCGCCGCCCACCGGGCTCGGGCGCGGCGCCGCCTGCTGCGAGGAGACGAAGAGGATCCAGCCCTCGCCGCGCTCGCGCATCCCGGGGATGACGGCCTTCGCCAGATCCCAGCCGCCCCAGACGTTGACCAGCACGCCGCGCACGAACCACTCGGCCTCCGTCTCGGCGAACGGGATGTGCCAGTCCATTCGGAACTCGCGCGGCGCGGCGGCGCTGTGCACGAGGATGTCCGGCGAGCGCCCGAAGGCCGCCACGACCTCCTCGACGACCGCGCTCTTGTCCGCCTCCGTGTCGGCGATGTCGGCGCGCACGGCGATTGCCTCGCCGCCGATCTCGTCGATGAGCGCGAGGCCCTCCTCGAGTGTCCCGGAGAGGTCCGTGCGCCGCGTCGCCTCGTCGCGGCCGATCAGGGCGACGCGCGCGCCCTCGGCGGCCATGCGCACCGCGATCGCCTGCCCGATCCCCCGGCTCGCTCCCGTGATCAGGGCGACGCGCCCGTCAAGCTCGGCCATTTCGCGCTCCTCTCCTCCTCGCTGCCCGTCCGGAGCGCCGCGAGCTACCGCGGCGGCACCGCCGGGCGCGCCGTGGTGTGCGTGACGCCGCCGTCGGAGAGCAGGCTGTGCCCGGTCACGTAGGCGGAGAGCCGCGAGGCGAAGAAGACCGCGAGGCCGCCCGTCTCCAGCGGGTCGCCGAGGCGGGCGAGCGGCGGGGCCTTCGCGGCCGCCTCGCGGAACGCGACCGTCGCCGGGTCGGTGTTGGCCGCCGCCTTCTCGGTCAGGTGCGTGCCGGGCACGATGCAGTTGACGCGGATGCCGTGCGGCGCGAGTTCCATCGCGAGCGTCTTGGTCATGTGGATCACGCCCGCCTTCGCCGCACCGTAGGCGACGATGTTCGGCGCGCCGACGATGCCGCTCGAGGAGGCGATCGTCACGATCCGTCCTGCGATCCCGCGCTCAACCATGCTCCGCGCCTCGGCCTGGGAGCAGAGGTAGGAGCTCGTCAGGTTCTGGTCGACGATGTCGTGCCACAGCTCGGTCGAGTAGTCGAGGAACGGCCGCATCCCCGTCGGGTTGCCGACGTTGTTGACGGCCACGTCGAGCCCGCCGAGGCGTGAGACGACCTCCTCGACCATTGCGTTGACCTGATCCTCCTCGCGCACGTTGGCGACGACGACCTCGGCCTGGCGGCCGAGCGCCTCGATCTCCTTCGCGGTCGCGCTGGCGGTCTCGTCGTCGAGGTCGGCGATGGCGATGTGGCAGCCGGCGCGGGCGAGCTGGAGCGCGCAGCCCTTGCCGATGCCGCGCGCGCCTCCGGTGACGAGCGCCACCTCGTCGACGAGTCCAAGTTGCTCCGGGTCCATCTGAAACGCCATGCCGCACCTCCCGGCCGCCACTGTAGCGCCTGCGGCGGTGCGCCCGTGCACGCGGCATCCTCCGCGCGGTACCGTAGGGCCGCGAGACGCAGCCAGGGGGAGTGAGGCGGACCGACCATGCCGAACAACAGCACGCCGATCATCGACTGCCAGGTGCATGCCTACGAGGCAAACACTCCCGAGAACCCCTGGGTAGGCGAGCTGACGGGGCCCCCGGAGGTCACCGGTGAGCAGATGGTCGAGGCGATGGACGAGGTGGGCGTCGACGGCGCCCTGCTGATCTCGCCCTATCGCATCTACGGCTACGACGGGAGCTACGCGCTGGCGATGGGGGCCAAGTATCCCGACCGGTTTGGGCTGATCAGGCCCTTCGACCCCCTCTCGGAGACGGTCGGGGCGGAGGTCGAGGAGTGGGCCGCCAACCCCGGCGTGGTCGGCGCGCGGATCGTGCTCAGGTACGTGGAGATCGAGGGCGACCATCCCGGCCTCGATGCGGTGATGGAGGCAGGCGCGGCGGCGGGCATTCCCGTCAACGTGCTCTGCACCAGCAAGGTGCCGCTCTTCCGCGAAATCGCGCGGCGGCACCCGAACACGCAGCTGATCATCGATCACCTCGGCCTGACGCAGCCGCACGAGCCGCCGCCCCCCGACGAGCCGTGGGCCGAGCTCGATGAGGTGCTGACGCTGGCCGAGTTCGACCACGTCGCGATCAAGGTCTCCGGCGCCTGCACGCTGGCGCACGAGCCGTTCCCGTACCCCGACATCTGGCAACCGCTGAGCCGGGTCTTCGAGGCGTTCGGGTTCGATCGCTGCCTGTGGGGCACCGACTGGACGCGGGCCGTCAACCTGCTCACCTACGAGCAGGGCGTCGAGGCGTTCCGCGTCACCGACCAGCTCTCCGACAGCGAGCGCGCGGCGCTGATGGGCGGCAGCCTCGAGCGCATCTACGGCTGGTCCCCGGGCGGGTCAGCCGCGGCGTAGCGAGCGCGCGTCGCCCGCTTCGGCGACCGTCTCTCGCGGTCGCCCGCCGCGAAACGCCGCCCGGAAGACCAGCGCCGCAACAAGCAGCAGCAGCGCCGCCGCGCCGTAGAGTCCGCGCAGCGTGGCGAGGCTGGCGAATGAGAGCCCGATCAGCGGGCCGAGCGCGCTGCCCAGGTCGGCGAAGGTGGCGTAGCTGCTGACGACCGCGCTGCGCCGCTCCGGCGGGGCGAGGTCCCCGGCCGTCGCGGTGAGCGTCACCGTGAGGGCCGTCGAGCCGACGAAGGCCGCGAGTACAGCGGGCAGCATCAGCCAGATCGACTGCGTGACGGCGAGGGCGAGCAACCCCGCGGCGCCCACGGCGAAGCCGCCGCTGATCAGCGGGATGCGCCCGAAGCGGTCGGAGAGGTGGCCCAGCACGGGCGCCAGTGGCAGGCCCAGGCTCCACTGGACCCCGAGCATGATGCCGGTGGCGCTCGTCACGCCGAGCGCAATGCCGAGGATCGCGATCTGCTGGCCGAAGTGCGCGCTCAGGTAGAAGCCGAGCGAGGCCGTGATGAGTCCGGAAAAGACGAGCCCGGTGATCAGGATTCCGCCGCCCGTGACGAGCAGGCGCCGGTCCCCGAGCACGGCGCGCAGGTCACCGCCGCCGGCGCGCGGCCTCGGCGCCTCCCCGCCCGTCGCCCGGCGACGGTTGGAGAGCACCCAGATGGCCGCCGTAGCCGCCATCACTGCGGCGAACAGCGTCAGGGTCGGCCGGTGTCCAAAGGTGTCGGTGAGGGCCGCGCCGACTAGGGCGCCGGCCACCGATCCCATGCGAACGATTGCCTGGTAGGAACCCAACAGCAGCCCGCGGTTGGCGTCGCTCGCCTCCGAGAGAACGGTCCAGAAGGCGCCGAGGCGCAGGGTCGACCAGCACAGTCCCCAGCCCATCCTCGCCACCAGGAGCACGAGAAACGCCGTGGCCCAGCCGTAGCAGAGCGTGACCGCCACGGCGAGCAGCAACGCCGCGACGAACGGGACACGCTGGCCGAACCGCTCGATGATCCAGGCCGCCACCGAGTTGGTGACGAGCCGCACCAGCCGGTTGACGGAGAGCAGGATGCCGACCGCTGGTACGGAGAGCGCCCAGGCCTCGGGCCGCGAGGGCATCACGGCATAGAGCATCGAATCGCCGAGCAGGGTTGCCCCGACGGCGAGCCCCACCGCGATCACCGGGAGCGGGATGCCGCGGAACGTTCGCGTCTCTCTGGGAAGGTCGCTCATCGCAGCCTGCCCGACCCGGTTCCCAGTGTGGTGCACGGTTTGGTAGGCCCGGGAGGGATCGAACCTCCGACCGATGGATTAAAAGTCCACTGCTCTACCGCTGAGCTACGGGCCCGATCGCATTGAACCCGCCGCCGCGGCGGCCTGTCCACTCGCCACCTCGCCACCCGCCGAGCGCCATCCGGGCGTTGGAGGCGCGACGGCGTCCCGCCACGCTGTGCGCCCCTCGCAAGTGGCGAGGCGTGAAGGGACGGTGCGCGATGGCGGTGATGGACCTGGGCGAGCGGGCGCCGCTGGGGAAGCCGGCAGGCAGCGTGCGCGCCTACCTGGCGATGGGGATCGTCGGCTCGTTCGCGGCGACACACGCGGCGGCGGCCGCCTGGCTGCTGCAGATCGGGCGCATCGAGGCGGCGATCGGGCTGCTCGGCGCGCTCGCGCTCGAGGCGGGGACAGTGACCGGCTTCTACTTCGGCAGCCGTAACCGCTCGGACGGCGCGAGCGCCTGAGCGCCGCCCGTCACGCCTCCGAGGGCACGCCGTCCGTCGCCAGGCCGTGCGCGCGCAGCAGCGGCGCGTCGCCGAGAATCGCGGCCGCCGGGCCATCGGCAACGATGCGCCCGGCGTCGAGCACGACGGCGCGCGTCGCCAGCTCACGCGCGAGGCCAAGGTCGTGCGTCGCGATCAGTTGCGTCTGCGGCAGGCCGCGCAGCAGCTCGATCAGCTCCTCGCGGGCGGCGGGGGCGAGCGCGATCGCCGGCTCGTCCAGCGCGAGGATCGAGGGCCGCATCGAGAGCACCGAGGCGATCGCGACGCGCTTCTGCTCGCCGAGGCTGAGGCGGTGCGGGGTGCGCGACTCGTAGCCGCTCATCCCCACCTCGGCGAGCGCGGTCCGCGCCCGCCGCAGCACCTCGTTCTCGACCAGCCCCTGGTGCAGCGGTCCGTAGGCGACGTCGTCGAGCACGGTCGGCGAGAAGAGCTGGTCGTCCGGGTTGGAGAAGAGCAGCCCGACCTCCGCGCGGATCGCCGCGAGGCTCGAGTCCTCGAGCCGCCGCCCGCGTACCTCGATCACACCCTCGCCGCGCAGCAGCCCGTTGAGCTGCAGCAGCAGCGTCGACTTGCCCGCGCCGTTCGGCCCGAGCAGCGCCACCCGCTCGCCGGCTGCGATCTCGAGGTCGATCCCGTCGAGGCCGGGCGTGCCGTCGGGGTAGGCGTAGGACACGTCGCGCAGCGCGAGGTCCGGCGCTGCGGGCGTCATAGCCGCACCGCCACCTGCACGGCGTAGCCGTAGAGCGCGAGCGCCGCGGCTACGGCGACCCCGGCGAAGTGCAGCGGCGGCGCGGCGAGGTAGCGCGGCTCGCCGTCGTAGCCGCGCGCGCGCATCGCCGCATGCACGCGCTCGCTGCGCTCCAGCGAGCGCACGAACAGCGTCCCCACGAGGTGCCCGGCGACGCGCGCCCTCCAGCGCAGGCTTCCGCCCGCGCGCCGGCCTTCGAGGGCGCTGCTGCGGCTCGCCCGCGCCTGCAGCATCCGCGCAGCCTCGGCGGCGACGACGAAGAGGTAGCGGTAGGCGAACTCGACGGTCGCGACGAGCAGCCTCGGGACGCGCAGCGCGCGGAGCGCGCGCAGCAGGTCGGGTTGCTGCGTGGTCGCCGTCAGTACGACGGCGACCACCACGGATAACCAGGACTTCGCGAGGATCGTGAGCACCGCGACGGCGCCCTCGTCGCTGATCGACCAGCCGAGTAGCGGCAGCGTCGCGATCGTCTCGCCGGCGCGGGTGAAGAGCAGCGGCACGGCGACGAGCAGGAACGGCGCGGCGATCAGCGAGCGCCGCAGCACCAGCAGGGGCGGCAGCTTCGCCGCGGCGACGATCGCCACGGTCGGCAGCGCGAGCAGCGCGAGGGCGAGCGCGTCGCCCTCTCGGGTCAGCGTGACAGCGAAGATGCAGGCGAGCGCCGCGAGCAGCTTGAGGCGCGCGTCGCAGCGGTGGATCGCGCTATCGCGCGCCTCGTAGCGCTCGATCAACTGGGGGAGGGCCACGTTGGCGGATCCGCGCCCCGGCGGGCTAGGGCGGCCCGATCGAGGCCGCGTCGCGTGCCTCTCGGCGGGACGAACGCGCGCGCAGGGCCCAGCCGGCGAGCAGCGCGATCGCGGCGACCACGGCCACCCCGATCACCCCCGCGAGGATCGTCGAGACCGCCTCGTCCTCGACGCCGGGAATCGTGTAGTCCGGCAGCAGCGAGAGCGGCGCGTCCTGCGCCCGGTCGGCGAAGCCCTCGTCCTCGGCGACGCGCTCGAGGCCGTCCGGCTGGGCCGAGGCGTTGGGCGCGAGGGCGAAGACGACGAGCAGCGCGACGGCGATCCCGCCCGCCAGCAGCGTGAGGTTGCGGCGGCCCATCGTTACGCTCCCGCCCGCGCCGGCCGGGAAAGCAGGTCCGGCCTCGCGGCGCGCACCAGGGCGAGCGCGCCGAGGGTGATCAGGCCCTCGCCGATGCCGATCAGCGCGTGCACGCCGACCATCGCGGGCAGCGCGACGGCGAGCGCCGACGTCCCGGAAAGAGCGAGCTGGAACGCCGTCGCGACGGCCGCGGCCTCGACGGAGAGCCAGGCTGCGGCGAAGGCGGCGACGGCGGGCACGACCGGGTGCAGGCGCGAGAGCGGCTCGAGCCCTCGGTAGACGGCCCAGGTGAGGAGCACGGTGATCACGCCCATGTTGAGCGTGTTCACGCCGAGGGCGGCGAGTCCGCCGTCCTGGAAGAGCAGCGCCTGCAGCGCGACCACGGCGGTCATCACGATGATCGCAGCCCACGGCCCGAGCAGGATCGCCGCGAGCGCGCCCCCGAGCAGGTGTCCCGACGTGCCGCCCGCGACGGGGAAGTTGACCATCTGCGCGGCGAAGATGAAGGCGGCGGCGACGCCCATCAGCGGGATCGCGCGCTCATCGAGGTCGCGCTCCGCGCGGCGCGCGGCGAAGGCGATCAGGCCGGCGGCGGCGATCCAGCCGGCGGCGGCGACGGGCGCGCTGACGAAGCCGTCGGGGATGTGCAGGGCGGGCTCGACCGAGCTCGCGAGGGTGGCTGTTGCGTCGGTTGCTGCCATCGTTCGCTCCTTCGCCTATCCGCCGGCCGGGCCGCAGTCCACGCAGAGACCGGGAATCGCCAGGTGACGGATGTCGGCCTGGAAGCCGCTACGCTCGCGGATCTCCGCCTCCGCCAGCTGCAGCGAGGAGAGGTCGACCTCCTCGGTCGTGCCGCAGTCGCGGCACTCCAGGTGGTGGTGCGTCGTGTCCGGGTCGTTCCACTCGAAGACGGAGATGCCGGAGGCGCCGCGCAGCTCCGAGGTGAGGTGCAGGTCGGTCGAAGTTTCGAGGGTGCGGTAGACGGTGGAGAGCGAGATGTCGGCGTGGGGGTCGTTGTCGCGGACGCGCTCGAGGATCTGCTCGGCGCTCTGGTGGTCGCTGGCGTGGCGCAGCGCGCTGAGGATCTTGGCGCGCTGGATGGTCAGCCTGCGGCCTCGATCCCGTACGGCCTGTGCGATCTCGGGCTCGCAGCTCACGGTTGCCTCCTGCGAATCTTCGCAGAAGCACTATAGCGCAGCAGAGAGCACTTGCGGTAGCGCCGAGTGCCGAGATTCGCGATGCGCACGCACCCGGCTGCGCGGTCAACGGTGCGATCACGTACCATCGCGCACGCACACGTCACAGCCGCACGGAAGGCGGGGTCCGATGGCGAAGATCAACGGCGAGACCATCATCGCGCGCGCACTCAAGACGCAGGGCGTCGAGACCATCTACGGCGTGGTCGGCATCCCCGTCAGCGGCATCGCCGCCGCCGCCCAGCGCGAGGGCATCCGCTACTACGGCATGCGCCACGAGATGCCCGCCACCTACGCCGGACAGGCCACCGGCTACCTCAACGGCCGCATCGGCGTCAGCCTCGTCGTCTCCGGACCGGGCGCGCTCAACGCCGTCGGCGCCTTCGCCAACGCCTGGTCCAACCGCTGGCCGCTGCTCATGCTCGGCGGCGCCTCCGACGCGACCCGCGCCGACATGGGCGACTTCCAGGAGGCCGAGCAGGTCGCCGCGATGGCCCCCTACGCCAAGTACGCGCGCCGCGCCGAGAGCACCGAGCGCCTCCCCCTCTACGTCGCCGAGGCCGTGCGCAAGGCGATCAACGGCACGCCCGGCCCCAGCTACCTCGACCTGCCCGGCAACATCATCTTCGACGAGGTCGACGAGGACGACGTCGAGTGGGCCCCGCGCGTGCCCGACCCGCCGCGCCTGCGCGCCGACGACTCCGCCGTCACCGACGCCCTCGCTGCCCTCAAGACCGCCGAGCAGCCGCTGATCGTGATCGGCAAGGGCATCTCCTTCGGCCGCGCCGAGGCGGAGATGCGCCGCTTCGTCGAGCAGACAGGCATCCCCTACCTCGCGATGCCGATGGCGCGCGGGATCCTGCCCGACGACCACCCGCAGTCGATCGCGGCGGCGCGCAGCTTCGTGCTCAAGAACACGGACCTCGTCTTCCTCGGGGCCGCACGCCTCAACTGGATGCTGCACTTCGGCCAGCCGCCGCGCTGGCGCGACGATGTGCGCGTCGTCCAGCTCGACTCCAACCCCGAGGAGATCGGCGTCAACGTGCCGACCGAGGTCGGCCTTGTCGGCGACGCGAAGGTGACGCTGGGCCAGCTGCTCGACGCCCTCGACGAGGAGCCGTGGCAGTTCCCGCAGGACTCGGAGTGGCTGCAGACCGTGCGCGCCGAGGCGCGCAAGAACCAGGAGATGGTCGAGGGCATGATCGGCGCGGGTCGCGACGGCGAGCCGTTCGGCTACTACACCACGCTCGACATCGTCCGCCGGCTCGCCCCGCGCGACGCGGTCTACGTGACCGAGGGCGAGGGCACGATGGCGATCGGGCGTACGCTGCTCGACAACTTCGCGGCGCGCCAGCGGCTCGACGCGGGCAGCTTCGGCTCGATGGGCCTCGGTCACGGCTTCGCGGTCGCCGCGCAGGTGGAGCACCCGGACCAGCGCGTGATCTGCGTGCAGGGCGACTCGGCGTTCGGCTTCGCCGGCATGGAGTGCGAGGTCGCGGTGCGCCACGGGCTGCCGATCACCTGGGTGGTGGTCAACAACAACGGCATCGGCGGCACGCCGCTCGAGCACTTCGAGCGCGAGAACCTGCCGCCCGGCGGCCTCAACCCCGGCACGCGCTACGACAAGGTGATGGAAGGCCTCGGCGGCGTGGGCTACCACTGCGAGACGCCGGAGCAAATCGAGGCGGCGCTGCAGGAGGCGCTGACGCTCGACGGCCCCTCGCTGATCCACGTCCCGATCGACCCGCAGGCGAAGCGCAAGCCTCAGGAGTTCCGCTGGCTCGCCCCGCGCTAGCGGCGTGACTGTCCCCTCTCCCTGCGCGGGAGAGGGTGAGGGTGAGGGCCTAACCGAAAGGACCACCGCGATGACCGGCGACCCACTGCACACCCGGCTCTGCGAGGAGTACGGCGCCGAATACCCGATCGTCGCCTTCGCGCACACGCGCGACGTGACCGCCGCCGCCTCCAACGCCGGCGGCATCGGCGTCCTTGGCGCCAGCACGCACACGATCGAGGAGATGCGGGCCGACATCAAATGGATCAAGGAGCGCGTCGGCGACCGCCCCTACGGCGTCGACATCACGATTCCCTCGTCCTACGTGCGCGGCAACCAGGAGGAGCTGGAGGCCCAGATCCCGCAGGGCCACCGCGACTGGGTCGAGCAGCTGATGCGCGACAACGACATCCCGGACCCGAAGGGTCCGCCCCCCGAGGACGTGCGCCTGCGCGGCCTGCGCGACACGCGCACCAAGCTCGAGATCATGATGGAGGAGCGGATCCCGATCTTCGCCTCCGGCCTCGGAAGCCCCGCCTTCATCCTCGACGAGATGCACGACGCCGGTGTGAAGGTCTGGGGCCTGATCGGCCTCGCCCGCCAGGCCCGGCGCGAGCTGGAGGCCGGGCTCGATCTGCTGATCGCGCAGGGCCAGGACTCGGCCGGTCACACCGGGCGCATCGGCACCTTCTCGATCGTGCCCGAGGTCGTCGAGCTGGCGCGCGAGTTCGACACGCCGATCCTCGCCGCGGGCGGCGTCACCACCGGCCGCCACATCGTGGCCGCGCTCACCCTCGGGGCCGTCGGCGTCTGGACGGGCACGATGTGGCAGGCGACGCACGAGTCGGCGACGGAGATGTGGGCGAAGCAGAAGCTGCTCGACGCGAAGGCGCAGGACGCCTGGGTCTCGACGGCCGGCGACGGCAAGCGCTCTCGAGGCGTGCGCAACCGCTACGTCGAGTCGTGGGAGTCGGCGGACGCGCCGCAGCACCTGCCGATGCCGCTGCAGGGCCTGCTCAACAACAAGCTGCGCCAGGCGATCGACGAGCACGAGCTGCGCGACTGGCAGGGCGTCGCCGCCGGCCAGGGCGTCGGCTTCATCCGCGAGATCAAGCCCGTCCGCCAGGTCATCCTCGACCTGATCGAGGAAGCCTACGACGCCATCGAGGCAATGCAACTCGGCCCCGCGTAGCGCTGCGGTCCTCACCGCAGCCCGCTCGCCGGAGTCTCCCTCACCCTCCGCCCTCTCCCGCGGGGAGAGGGGACCGGACCACCCTCCGGGACTTTCGGAGGGCGCTCCCTCCGCTCCCCACTCCCCCGGCGGGAGAGGGTTAGGGTGAGGGGGACTCCGGCATAGCCGGAGCGCGCGCCCTCGAGGCTGTCGCCGCGCCCTCGCGACCTCCGTGCGCCCGCCGGCCGCGCCGTCGCGCGGCGCCCCCTCACCCCCGCCCTCTCCCGCGAGGGGAGAGGGGGCCGGAGGCGGGCGCCTCCCTCACCCTCCGCCCTCTCCCTCGGGGAGAGGGGACCGGAATGCCTTCGGAACTCTCGGAGGGTGCTCCCTCCGATCCCCTCTCCCCCCGGCGGGAGAGCCAGTGCTCTGTGGGGGGATTCCCCCCACACCCCCGCGGGTGAGGGGGACTCCGGCGTAGCCGGAGCGCGCGCCCTCGAGGCTGTCGCCGCGCCCTCGCAACCCCCATGCGCCCGCTGGCCGCGCTGACGCGCGGCGCCCCCTCACCCCCGCCCTCTCCCGCGAGGGGAGAGGGGGCCGGAGGCGGGTGCCTCCCTCACCCTCCGCCCTCTCCCTCGGGGAGAGGGGACCGGACCGCCCTCGGGAGGCGGGTGCGACCTCGGGGCCCCGGGGGGTGCGGGGGCGCAGCCCCCACAGGAAAGAAATCCGAGGGCGGGTGGGTGGGCCCGAGCCGCGCAGCGTGCTCGTCCGGGATGGGGGTGTGGGGGGCGCAGCCTCCCACAGGACCGGAAGGGAACGGAGTCAGGGCGCCTCGGGTGGGTCCATCATCCAGCGGGCGATGCGCGGCTCGCCCTCGGTGCGCGCCCAGTCCTCGGAGTCCGGCTCGGCGGCGAGCAGGCGATCGGCGCCGCGCACCTGTCGACGCAGCCAGCGCAGGTCCCACATGTTCGCGCCAGCGCTTTCGAGCAGCACCTGGTGGGCGTCGCGGTAGACCTCGAGGGCGTCCCGATGGCGCGAGTCTCCCGCCAGCGCCATCTCCGCCAGGCGGATCGCGTGGCCCGCCTCGCCGCCGTCCAGCAGCTCCCGCGCGCGCCGCGCGAGAGCGGCGACGCCGGCGAGCGCGGCGACCTCGGCGTTAATCGAGGAGGGTGCGTCCGCCAGCAGCTCCGTGGTCGAGTCGAAGTGGAACCAGCCGCCGTAGGACTCGAAGATCCCGCGCACGTCCCAGGCGACCTTCCCGTAACGCTCGTCGACCTCGAGGCCCTCGGGCAGCCGGATCTCGCGCATCAACTCGTAGGGGTTCTTGCCCGCATTCATCCCCTTCAGCGTCTCCTCGAGTACGTAGGCGACGGCGTCGCGCAGCCGCGTCAGCTCGCGCGCGATGTGCTCGCGGCCGCTGATCGGGTCGAAGTGGCCGGTGATGAGCAGCTCGGGCTGCAGGTCGCGCAGCAGCTCGACCGTCTCGATGTAGGCGTCGGCGAAGCGGTACTTGTCGCCGCGGATCGTGTAGAGGTTCGGGAGGGTGGGAAAGAGCGGGCCGAGGATGTTGCCGCTGAACAGGATGTCGTGATCGGGCAGGTGTACGCAGGCGCTGTCGATGGTCTCGCCGCCCGGCGCGTGATGCAGCTCGAAGCGCAGCCCGCCCAACTCGAAGTCGTAGCGCTGGTCGAAGGCGATGTCCGGGACGACCGGCTCGGGGGCGGTCACGCGCACGCCGCGGCCGAAGAAGACCTTGTTGCGCCAGTGGCGGTAGCCGGGGATGCGGCGGTCGTCCTCCTGGCAGCGCCGCAGGTTGCGGTGCGCGACCACCTGCACGCCTTCGCGCCGGTACTCGGGCACCCCGCCGACGTGGTCGACGTGCCCCTGCGTGAGCACGATGTAGCGCAGCGGCCCATCGCTGACCTCCGCGAACTTGCGATGGTGCACGGGAGCCTCGAAGTCCATCCCGGCGTTGATCAGCACGTCGCCGTCCTCGGTGGTGACGTAGTAGCTGTTGCTGGTGCCGGCCGACATGTAGATGAACGGCGTGATCTGGACTGCGGGCCCAGGGTGGGCGGTCGTCGCGATCATCTCCATCGAGCCCGGTCGTTGCTCGGCCATGCGCGTGTCCTTCCTCGGCCTGCTCAGTCCGCCCGGCGGATCTGCATCGTGGCCGACCCCCGGGCGACGAGATCGCCGTCCTCGTTGCGCACCTCGACATCGAGGAAGGCGACGGACCGTCCGGCCCGCAGCACGCGCGCCTCGGACGTGACCTCGCCGCCGGTGACCGCGGCGAGGTAGCTGACGTGCATGTCCGTGGTCGCGAGGCCGCGCCAGGGCGGCTCGTCCTCCCCTCGCAGGGTGCGGGTCGCCGAGGCGGCGGCGGAGTCGATCAGCGTCGCGATCGCCCCGCCGTGCAGCACGCGCCGCTCGCCGAAGGTGCGCAGGTCCTCGCGCATCGCGAGGCGCAGCCGCACGCGGCCGACCTCGGCATCGTCGAGCTGGATGCCGATCGTCTCCCAGAAGGGGACCTTGCCGATCAGCTCGAGCAGCCGCGGCTCGATGTCCGGATTGCCCGCCACGCCGGCGCCTATGGCCGGCCCGCGCCCGGCACGTCGACGCGCACCGTCTCGATGAAGCCGCGCGTGCGGCCCGGGACGATCTTGCGCGTCGGGCGGATCGAGGTGAGCAGGAAAAGCGTTTGCCGGTCCTCGCCGCCGAGCATGCAGGCAACGCCGAGCTTGCCCTCCTGCAGCGGGATGCGGTCGGCGATCTCGCCGCCCTCGCGGACGCGCACGAACTCGTTCGTGTATGGCGAGGCGACCCAGACCGCGATCTCGGCGTCGAGGCAGATGCCGTCCGGCATCGCGCTGCCGACCTCGGCCCAGACGCGCTTGTTGTGCAGCCCGCCGTCGGCGTCGATGTCGAAGGCGGAGAGCCGGTTGGCGTAGGTCTCGGCGAAGATCAGCGTGCCGCCGTCGGGAGTGATCACCATCCCGTTCGGCGACATCACCCCGTCCGCCGCGAGGTGTGCCGAGCCGTCCGGGTCGACCCGGATGATCTCGGACGTCTCCGGCGTGTTCGCCACGCCCGCCTCCTGGAAGTAGGCCACGATGTGCGGGGCGAAGGGCCGGAGGTGGTCCGGCCTCGGCGTGTCCGGCGGGCCGCGCCGCCCGAGGCTGCTCACGTAAGCCCGTCCCGAGGCGTCGACGACCATGTCGTTGGGGTTCTCGGAGATGAGCCCGGCGAGGTCGGCGTACACGCTGAGCGCGCCGTCCGCGATGCGCATCACGCGCCTGTCGGTCATGTTGACGACGATCGCGCTGCCGTCGTCGAGGAAGCCGAGGCCGGAGGGGCGGAAGAAGCACTCGGCGACGACGTCCGGTTCGCCCTCGGGGGTGACGGTCATCACGCGGTGCTGGTGCATCTCGGAGAACCAGAGCCGGCCGTCGTGCCAGCGCGGGCCCTCGGGGAAGAGCAGCCCGTCCAGCAGCACCGCTGGCGCATGCACAGGCGACATCGCAACCTCCTCGCGGCGCACTCCTGGTGCACTGTGTGTGCGGCGCCAGCACGCTACGGCCCGCGCCGCCGCGCCGTCAACGCGGCGCGAGAGTCCGCGCCCGGCGCGGCGCGAGGCGCTATCCTCGCGGGCGACGAACGCCGGATGGCGAGGGAGCAGCCGTGAGCGAATCGAGCCGCATCGTGCTGCCCGCGCCCACCGGCGCGCCGTCGCGCGAGCACGCGTTGCCCGCAGCGCGGCCCGCCTCGCTCGAGGGCGCGCGGCTGCTGCTGATCGACAACGGCCAGGTGCAGCCCTCGCTGCCGCGCTATGGACCGCTGGTCGACTGGCTCGCCGAGGATCTTCACGAAGCCGTCGCGGACCTGACGATCGATCGCCGTGACGAGGATCTGATCCAGTTCCAGGAGGACGAGCTCGCCGGCCTGCGGGCGGAGATCCTCGCGGGCGGCTACAGCGGGCTGGTGATCGCGATCTGCCATGCCGGGGTGACGGCCTCCTCGACCGTGCTCTCGCTCTCCCTCGAGCGCGAGGGGCTGCCCTGCGTGCTGCTCGCCACCGGGCTGGGCGGCCCGCTCGCCGCGACGATGGCCGCGCACGACGTGCCCGGGCTGCCGGTCATCGAGGCGCCGTGGCTGCGCGGCATGGACGACAAGGCCGTCGCGGCCTCGCGTGCCGAGCGCGCGGCGGCGGTGGTCGCGGCGCTGACGATGCCACCCGAGCGCCTCGCCGCGGCGGCGGCGGACAACCCGGCCGTCGGCGATCCGGCCGCCGGGCTGACGGAGATCGAGGTCGATGACGCCGACGCAAGCGCCGCGCTCTATGAGCGCCTGGAGCCGCTCCAGCTCGGCGACGGCTTCCCCGTCGTCGCGCCCACCGGGGAGCGCGTCGAGGCGATGCTCGCCGCCTCGCCGCTGCCGCCCGAGGAGGTGCTGATCGGACCGCCGATGCCCAGCGGGTCGTCGATCACGGTGCGCAACCTCGCGATCAACGCGGTGCTCGCCGGGTGCCGCCCGGCGTACTTCCCCGTGGTGCTGGCGGCGGTGCGGGCGATGGCCGCGCCGGAGTACCGCTTCTTCCACACCGCGATCACCACCCATCCCGGCGGCGTCGCGATCGTCGTCAGCGGCCCGATCGCCGAGGAGCTGGGCATCGCCTCGGGGCAGGGTTGCCTCGGGCCGGGCTTCCGTGCGAACGCGACGATCGGGCGGGCGGTCAACCTGACGCTGATCAACGTCGCGCGCTCGATCCCCGGCCGCTCCAGCCTCGCGACGCACGCCTCGGCCGCGCAGTACTCGTACTGCTTCGCCGAGCGCCTCGAGGGTCACCCCTGGCAGCCACTGCACGAGGAGCACGCGGACGCCTCGACAAGCACGGTCACGGTGCTCAAGTGCGAGCCGCCGCACAACGTGCTGAGCATGATCGGCACGGAGCCGGAGCAGATGCTGACGGCGACGGCCTCGGTCGCCGCGACACTCGGCACCAACACCTTCCGCTACCCCGGCGACCACCTGGTGATCATGAACCCGGTGGACGCGGCCAACCTCGCCGACGAGGGCTGGACGAAGGACGACGTGCGCCAGTTTCTCTTCGAGCACGCCCGCGTCGACCGCTCCGAGCTGCCGGAGAAGCGCTACACGCTGTCCTCGCCCGGCTGGTTCGAGCACACCGACCGCGTGCCGGTGGCGCGCACGCCCGAGGAGTTCCACCTCGTCGTCGCGGGCGGCATCGGCGCGCAGTTCATGATCGCGCCGCCCTGGGGCCTCAGCCGCGCCGTGACGCGCCCGATAGAGACGACGTAGCGGCAGGGGAGGGGCGGCGCATGGAGATCGGCATCGGCGTCAAGTTCAAGCGCGCCCCGGACGCCTCGCAGAGCTGGGCCGAGGTCTACGAGGAGTGGATCGAGTACGCCCGCGCCGCCGACCGGCTCGGCTACGACTTCATCGTCGTGCCGGAGCACCACTCGGTCGCGATCGGCTACAACCCGACTCCCTTCCTCACCCTGACCGCGCTCGCGCGCGAGACCGAGCGGATCCGCCTCGCCACGCAGCCGCTGCTCCTCCCGCTCTACCACCCCGTGCACGTCGCCGAGCAGCTCGCCGTCCTCGATCTGCTCTCGAACGGGCGGGCGATGCTCGGCATCGGCGTCGGCTACCGCGAGGGCGACTTCGAGGCGTTCGGCGTGCCGCGCCGCGAGCGCGGCGACCGCACGGACGAGGCGCTGACGATCCTGCTCGGCGCGCTGCGCGAGCGCGGTTTCAGCCACGCGGGCCGCTACCACAGCGCGAGCGGCGTCGACCTGCTGCCGCCGCCGATCCAGCAGCCGCACCCGAAGGTCTACGTCACCGCGCGCAGCCGCCCCGCGCTGGCGCGCGCGGTGCGCTTCGGCCTCGGCGTGAACACGCTGCACCGCGAAGCGATCGGGCGCGGCGTCTACGCCGACTACTGTGCGCTCGCCGCGGAGCAGGGCGTGGACCCCGCGACGCTCGACTTCACGATCGTGCGCAACGGCTACATCGCGGCGGATGCCGCCGAGGCGGTCCGCATCGGCGCGCCGTTCATCGAGGGCCGCACCGAGTACATGGCCGCCGGCGAGTTCGCCGGACGCGACGAGTACCCTCGCGAGGTCACGCAAGTGGCGGCGGACTCGGGCGCCTCGTTCGCCACCGAGGGCGAGCTGATCGGCACGCCCGCGATGTGGATCGAGGCGATGCAGGCGGACGTCGCAGCGCTGTCCGGCCCGATCCCGTTCACCGGCTGGACGCTGGGCATCCGCCCGGAGGGCATGTCCCTCGAAGACGGCCTCGCCGCCCTCGAGCTGTTCGCGGCCGATGTGCTGCCCTGGGTCCACGCGCAGGAGCCACGCTGACGCCTCGCTGAGCCACCTCGCGCGCCCTCGCGCTGAGTGCCTGTCGAGGGGGGCTATAGTGCGCGGGCGAGGCATGGCGGGCCGACGCCGGCGGGAGGAGAGCACCATGGCAGGGGCACTGGACGGCATTCGCGTCGTGGACTTCGGGCACTACATCGCGGGGCCGCTCGCGGGCATGCTGCTCGCCGACCAGGGCGCCGACGTGGTCAAGATCGACCCGCCCGGCGGCCCGCGCTGGGACACCCCGGCCAACGCCACCTGGAACCGCGCCAAGCGCAGCATCACGCTCGACCTCAAGAGCTCCGAGGACCTCGAGACGGCGCGCCGCCTCGTCGCCGGCGCGGACGTGCTGATCGAGAACTTCCGGCCCGGCGTGATGGAGCGCCTCGGCCTCGGCGCGGACGCGATGATCGAGGCCAACCCGCGGCTGATCTACTGCTCGATCCCCGGCTTCGCCGCCGACGACCCGCGCGCCGGCATGGCGGCCTGGGAGGGCGTGCTCGGCGCCGCGACCGCCAGCTACACCAACGCCGGCGACGGCCTCGCACGCGCCGACAACCCCGTAGTCACGGCGGTGCCGATCTCGTCCTCGTACGGCGCCTTCCTCGGCGTGGTCTCAATCGCGATGGCGCTCAACGCCCGCGAGCGCGATGGGGCCGGGCAGCGCATCGAGGCGCCGCTCTTCGACGCCACCTTCGCCGCGATCGGATCGGCCGGCCTGCGCGTGCACGACCCCGCGAAGCGCTCGCCCGAGCGGTCCGCCGGCTGGGTGCGCCAGTACGAGTGCAGCGACGGCCGCTGGGTCCAGTTCCACGCCGCCAACCAGCGCTTCATCGACCGCTTCATCGACAAGGCCGGCCTCGGCGCCTGGCGCGAGGAAGGCCTGCACCTCAGCGAGGAGGTCGCGAAGGATCCGGAGAAGAGCGAGGAGCTGCTGAGGCGCATGACGGCGCTCATGAAGACGCGCACGGCGAAGGAGTGGGAGCAGTTCGTCAACGACGCCCTCGTCTGCTGCTCGGTGATCTACGAGTCCAGCGAGTGGATGCGCGAGGAGCACGCCCGCACCTCGAAGCAGGTTATCGAGGTCGACGACCCCGGGTACGGCACGATGCTGCAGCCCGGGGTGAACCCGCGCCTCTACGGAACCCCCGGCGCGGTCCGGAGCGCCGCCCCGGCCCCGGGCGCGGACCGCGACGAGGTGCTCGGCCCGTGGCTCGAGGGCGCGCCGGAGCCGGCGTCGCCGCCGCAGACGCGGCTGCTGCGCAAGGCGCTCAAGGGCCTCAAGGTGCTCGACCTCTGCATCATCCTCGCCGGACCCACTTGCGGGCGGACGCTCGCCGAGTTCGGGGCCGAGGTCGTGAAGATCGACGACCCGAACCGCGCCGGCGGCGTGCGCATGCACAACGACGTCAACCGCGGCAAGCAGAGCATGCTGCTCGACCTCAAGACCGAGGAGGGCCGCGAGCTGTTCTGGAAGCTCGCCGAGGAAGCCGACGTGGTCGTCCAGAACCTGCGCGGCGGCCGCATCGAGGTGCTCGGCCTGGACTACGAGGAACTGCGCAGCCGCAACCCGAGTGTCGTCTACGCCTCGATCAACGCCTACGGGCATGAGGGGCCGTGGGAGGAGCGTCCCGGCTGGGAGCAGCTCGCGCAGGCGGCGGCGGGGATGCAGGCGCGCTTCGCCGGCGACCGCCCCTACCGCCAGGCCTTCCCGATCAACGACTACGGCACGGGGCTGATGGGGGCCTACGGCGTCGCGCTGGCGCTGTTTCACCGCCAGCGGACGGGTGAGGGCCAGCACGTCAAGGCCGCCCTCGCCTACACCGCCTGCACGCTGCAGTCGCCGTTCTTCCAGGACTACGACGGCAAGGTCTGGGACGAGCTGCGCGGCCAGGACGCGCTCGGCTGGAACCCGCTCCAGCACCTCTACCGCGCCAGCGACGGCTGGCTCTTCCTCGGCGCCACGGCCGACCAACTACCCGCCATCGGCATGGTCGAGGGCCTCGAGGGCGCCGCGGACCTCGAGGGTGACGCGCTTCGCGAGTTCCTCGCCGAGCGCATCGCGCAGGCGACGGCTGCGGAGTGGACGGAGCGGCTGACGGCGGTCGGCGCCGGCGTGGCGCCGACGCGCACCGTGCGCGAGCTGATGACCGACGAGTGGGTGCAGGACCACGGGCTGAGCCTCACGCGCGAGCACGCCGAGATCGGTCTCGTCACCACCAACGGCCCCTCGCCGCGGCTCTCGCGCACGCCTCCGGAGCCCGGCGACCCGGCCTCCAAGCCGGGCTCCGACGCGCGCGATGTGCTTGAGGCGCGCGGCCTCGGCGAGGACTACGAGCGCCTGCTGGCCGGGGGCGTCATTGCCATCGACGGCGTCGTCGCCAGCTAGCGGCGACGGAAGGGAGCGGAAGCATGCGCTACATCATCTACGGCGCCGGCGGCGTCGGCGCCACCATTGGCGCCCGGCTCTTCCACGGCGGGCATGACACCGTGCTGATCTGCCGCGGCGACCACCTGACGGCCATCCAGGAGCGCGGCCTGGAGTTCGTCACCCACGACCTCGGGACGATCAACCTGCCCGTCCCCGCCGTCGGCCACCCGAACGAGATCGAGTGGACCGAGGACGACGTCGTGATTCTCGGCATGAAGACGCAGGACACCGAGGGCGCCCTGCTCGACCTCGAGGCGTCGACGGGCGGGATCGAGCCGCCGATCATCTGCGCGCAGAACGGCGTCGAGAACGAGCGGCGCGCGCTGCGCCGCTTCCCGCGCGTCTACGGCATGGTCGCCCGCCTGCCGGGCACCTACCTCGAAGCGGGCGTGATCGAGAACCATGCGCGGCCGGTCGGCGGGCTGCTCGACGTCGGGCGCTACCCGGAGGGCAGCGACGAGCTGATCGAGCAGGTCTCCGCGGACCTGCGCTCCTGCAACTTCGCCTCGCGTGTGGAGACGCGGATCACGCGCTGGAAGTACGCGAAGCTGATCCGCAACCTCGCGAACGGCCTCGTCGGCTGCGTCGGCCTCGACGCGGACGTGGACGACTTCCGGCGAGCGCTGGTGAAGGAGGCGCTCACGGCCTACGACGCGGCAGGCCTCGACTACGCCAGCACTGCGGAGGAGGCCGAGCACCGCGAGGTGGACGGCTACGTCACCGAGGCGATCGGCGACAGCCCGCGCCTCGGCAACTCGAGCTGGCAGAGCCTGATCCGCGCCACCGGCACGATCGAGACGGACTACCTCAACGGCGAGATCGTGATGATCGGCATCCAGGCCGGCGTGCCGACGCCCTACAACCGCGTGATCCAACGCGCCTCGGCGTGGATGGCGCGCGAGCACAGGCAGCCCGGCGCGCTCACCCTCGAGGACCTCGAGCGCATGGTCGAAGAGGAGAAGGCGGCCGCGAGCTAGGACAGCGTGGCTAGGAGAGGCCGTCGAGCACGATCCGGCGGCTGCCGAGCGGCTGAACGGGGCGGTTCGTGGGGCCGCCGCCGAGCGCCAGCAGCGCCTCGACCTGCTCCTCCGAGATCGTCAGCGGGTCGCGCATGACGTGCCAGGCGACGCCCTCGTCGCACGGGGGCGTCGTCTTCGATCCGTCGTAGGCGTAGTAGGCGGCGCCGTCCGGTACACAGGCGCTCGCGTTGAGGGCAATGCCCGCGCTAACCTCCTCGCCCGCCGCCGGGGCGGCATCGAGGATCGCCTGCACGATCGGGCTGGCCGCGCCCGGCCCGAAGAGCAGCCCCACCACCGCGAAGTCCCCGGCAGCGTCGGCATGCACGAGATGCAACTCGGCCGCGAACTCCGCGCCCTCGACACGGTGCTCCGAGGGCGCGTGCATGTGCAGCGAGGCCAGCCCGAAGGTCCGGCCGCCCGAGGTCAGCGTGTTGCCCGGCGCGTAGTCGACGTGCACGGCCTTGCCGTCGTTGCGCACCGCAACCGCCTCACCGTCGTACGAGAACAAGAGCGGACCGAGGTCGCCCGCCTCGTAGCCCGTGATGTCCACCGGCGACTGCTGCTCGCCGCCGCAGTCCGCGTAGGCCTCGGACAATGACGCCCAGCGCTCCGGTCCGATCGGCCCTTCGTATCCCCACTCAGCCAGGTCAGGTGACATCTCGCCCGTCTCCGATCCCGCAGCCGTCCCCCCGGCTGTTCGGTCGTCGTCCTCGTCGCAGCCGATCAGCGCCGCGGACGCCAGTGCCGCGCCGCCGAGCAAGCCTCTTCGAAGCAGGGTCCGCCTGTCCATTGGGAAGTGTCTACCCCTCGATCTGCGGGAGGCCGGCCTTGAGGCGCATCGCGTTGATCGTGCGGCGCAGGCCCTCGCGCAGCGAGAACGCCGGCTCGTATCCGATCTGCTCCCTTGTCGTCGAGAGGTCGTAGCCGGCCGAGCCGTCGCGAATGCCGGGCTGCACCTGGATCTCCGCGCCCGGCAGCAGCTCCTGCACGATCGCCGCCGCGTCGCGGAGTAGCACGTCCTCGCCGCCGACGGTGAGCCCGGCCGGCTCCGTGCCGAGCGTCTGGCTCGCCAGCACCACCGCGCGCGCGACATCCTCGACGTAGACGAGGTTCTGCACGTCGTCGCCGTACGGGACGACGGCGGGCTCGTCGAGTGCGGGCTTCTCGATCAGCTCCGTGAGGTGCACGGCGCGGCTGCCGCGCTCGACGGTCAGCGCCTTGCCGTAGCCATAGACGACCGCGAAGCGCAGGCCGATCGCGTCGAGCTGCCGCTCGCGCCTGTAGTTGAGGGTGAGCTGTTCGAGGAAGGTCTTGCAGGCCCCGTAGAGGCGCACCGGGGCGTGGTAGTCGTCGTTCGCGATGCCCTCCCCGGAGCGCAGGCTGGTCGGTCCGAAGACGGCGATCGAGCTCGCCCACACCACCTTCTCCGCGCCCACCTCGAGCGCGGCCTCGAAGGCGTGGATCGTGCCCTCGATGTTGACCTGTACCGTGCGCAGCGGGTTGAACTCGCTGCCCGCGCCGAGCGTCGAGGCGAGGTGTACGACACGCTCCGGCTGAGCCTCGCGGAAGGTGCGCAGCAGCAGCGGCAGGTCGCGCACGTCACCGGAGACGACCCGCACGTCGTGCGGCGGCTCGCCGAGCACGTCCTCGAGGAACTCGAGGTTGGGCTGGAGGTCGTAGACGGTGACGTCGTGCCCCGCCTTCAGCAGGTCGCGCACGACGTACGCGCCGACGAAGCCCGTGCCTCCCGTGACCACGTAACGCATCGGGGCCTCCCTCTCCGGCCGGATGTTGCTAGCCGGGCGCCGCCGCGGCCTCGACGGCGGCGGGCCGCGGCGCCGGCCGGCCCTCGCGGAAGCGCGGCGCGACCTCCGTTGCGAACAGCTCGAGCGAGCGCTGGACGCGCTCGAAGGGCACGCCGGGAATCGTGAAGCGCCCGAAGATGTGCTCGACGCCCTGATCGCGCAGCGCCTGGACCTGGCTCGCGACCGTGTCCGGCGAGCCGAAGAGCTGCGGGACGTCGGTGCGCGCGGCCTCGCCGCTGGCGAGCTGACTCTGCTGCCAGCGCCGCACCCAGTGCTCGTAGCCCTCCGGCACCTTGCCATCACGCCCGATCGGCGATCCGACCTCGCGCAGCACGCGCAGGCTCCACGAGGCGTCGACGCGCTCGAGCTCGGCGTGGGCGGCCTCGTCGCTCTCGGCGACGAAGACGTTCTGCAGGCAGGGCAGGTCGTGGCCCTCGGGGTCGCGGCCGTGCGCGCGCATCCGCTCGCGCCAGTGCGCGATCACCTCGGGCGCGCGTCCGAGCACGTCTGTCGGGCCGCCGACGATCACGGGCAGCCCGCGGCTCGCCGCGAGGTCGATGCTCGCCGGGGTGGTGCTGACGGCCTGGTAGATCGGCGGGTGTGGCTGCTGCAGCGGCTTCGGGTAGACCGTGATCGCGTCCTCGGCGGCGATATGAACGTGTTCGCCCTCGTAGACCAGCGGCTCCTCGGTCCAGGCGCGCACCATCACGTCGAGGCTCTCGACGAAGCGGGCGCGCGCCTCGTCGATCTCGACGCCGAGGCCGGCGAACTCGCGCTGCTGGTAGCCGATGCCCACGCCGACATCGAGGCGCCCGCCGCTGAGGTGGTCGACGATCGCGACCTGCTCGGCGACGCGTACGGGGTTGTGCAGCGGCAGCACGATCACCGCCGTGCCGATGCGGATGCGCTCCGTCCGCGCGGCGATGTGGGCGGCCATCACCATCGTGTCGGCGAGGATGCCGTGGCGCGAGAAGTGGTGCTCGCCGAGCCAGAAGCTGTCGAGGCCGAGGCGGTCGGACTGCACGGCGAGCTCGACCAACTGCGCGAGCACCTCACCGTGGCTCTCGCTCTCGTGCCAGGAGCCGAAGCTGAAGCCGCCGAACCGCATCCGCGCCTCCCCGCCGTGTCTCGCCGCCGCGATGATACTCCGAGCCCTCGGTCCGGGCGGGGTGGCATCGCGCGGCGCGGCGCGCGACCTGTCAGAATGCGCCCGGCGAAGAGGAGACGGCGATGGCGACGTACTTCCTGCTGCTGACGATGACGCCCGAGGGCCGAGCGGCCTCGCTGGAGGATCCCGAGCGCCTGCTGCGTATCGAGGGCGAGATCCAGGCGGAGGGCGTCGCGACGCTGGGCCTCTACGGCGTGCTCGGCGAGTACGACTTCGTGAGCGTCGTCGAGGCCACGGACAACGAGGCGATTGCGAACTTCTCGCTGGAGCTGGGCGTGCGCGCCGGCGCGCACATCACGACGATGCCGGCAATCCCGATCGGCCGCTTCGAGCGGCACGAGCCGCGGGGTCCGGGTTCGGGCTCAACCGGAATCGAGCTTGAACTGCCCGAGGCAGTCACGCAGTTCGGCGAGGGCAGCGGCCCCGGAGGGGCCGCTCGCGTCTAGGGCCTGTCTACATTCGTTGACGAGAGACCATGACTCGTCATCCTCGCGCCGCTAGTCGAGCCATTTCCAATCGGTGACCCGTCGAGCAATGAGCATCAGGGCGAGGAGCACCGCGGCGTAGACGCCGTAGGCCGCGATCTTCGCCGCGAACCCGCCCGGCGTGAACCAGAACACCACGGCGCCGGCGGCGACGACCAGGGCCAGGAGCGCGCCGTTGCGGAACAACTCACCCCGGGTCCGCTCCGGCCAATCGTCCCACTTCCACTTGTAGAGCCGCACGACCGCCGACTGGTAGGCCAGGGCAGCAGCCAGCACCACGAACCAGGGCCATGTCTTCAACGTGGCGACGAGGATCGCGAACGTGCCTCCGAGGGACACGACTCCTAAGGCCACCCAGCGGAGCAACACGCGCCGTGGGGCCAGCGGCGGAAACAGCGGCGGCCGCCGGCTCACGTTGCACTACCCCTGCTTGACAGCGAGCGGGCCTCGCCCTGCGCGGGCGCCGGCCTCGCCGCTAGCCGCCGACGAGGGGCAGCGCGAGCTCGTCCTTGGACCACGGGCTGCCGCCGCCGACGAGCAGCTCGTTCAGCTCGCGGTCGTAGAAGAACTCGCTCTCGCCGAAGGCCGGCTCGAGCTCGTCGAGCCAGCTCGCGGTCTCGCTGTACTTGGCGAAGAAGGGGCGGCCCACCCAGTCCGGGTTGCGGCCCTGCAGCATGCGCAGCACCATCACCCGCTCGCCCGCCGCCTCGGTGACGCCGAGCACCTGCACCTTGCCGGGCGTGGCCGACATGCTCGGCCCGCGCACGGTGCGGGCGACGCCGCTGACCTTCGAGTAGGCCTCGCGGAAGATCTCCCAGCAGCGCCAGAGCGGCAGCTCGAAGTAGCGCTTCGCCCCGGTGTCGCGCGCGACGAACAGGTAGTAGGGGATGCAGCCGGTCTGCGCCTGCAGCCGCCACATTCGGGCGAGCGCGTCCGCGTCGTCGTTGATGTGCCGCAGCAGCGGCGTCTGCGTGCGGATCTGCGCGCCAGTCTCGCGCAGCACGCGGATCGCCTCGAGGGCGGGCGGCGCCTCGACCTCCACCGGGTGGTTGAAGTGCGACATCATCGCCAGCTGGCGGCCGGAGTCGACCACCTTGCGGAACAGCTCCAGCAACTCCTCGGCGTCGTCGTCGGAGATCAGGCGGTGCGGCCAGTAGGCGAGCGCCTTCGAGCCGATCCGAATTGTTGAGATGTTCGGGGCGCGGCCGGGCTCGAGCAGCGGCTCGATGTAGCCACGCAGGATGCGCGTTTTCATGATCAGCGGGTCGCCGCCGGTGAAGAGGATGTCGCTGATCTCGGGATGCTCCTCGACGTAGTCGCGCAGCAGCTCGCCCTCGCGCATCGCGAACTTGAGGCCCTCCATGCCGACGAACTGCGGCCAGCGGAAGCAGAACGTGCAGTAGGCGTGGCAGGTCTGCCCCTGGCTGGGGAAGAACAGCACCGTCTCGCGGTACTTGTGCTGCATGCCCTGCAACGGCTTCCCGTTGAGCATCGGCACGTTGTGCTCCATCTGGCCGGCGGGGTGCGGGTTCAGCGTCAGCCGGATCTCGTTGGCGGCCGCCCGTACCTCGGCGTTGTCCGCGCCGCTCGCGAGCAGCGCGGCCATCTGGTCGTAGTGCTCCGGGTCGAGCATGTCGCGCTGCGGGAAGGTGAGCCGGAACATCGGATCCTCGGGCACGCGGTCCCAGTCGATCAGGTGGTCCATCACGTAGCGGTTGGACTTGAACGGCAGCACCTGGGCGACGACGCGGATGTCCTGGCGCAGCTCCTCGGAGATGCCCTGGATCTGGGGCACCTTCTCGAAGTTGCGGATGTTGATCGCCTCGTACGGTTCCTCGAGGATCGCCGCAGCCTCGGCGGCGCCGTTGCCCGGCAGGACAGCGCTCAGCTGGGTTGGGGACTCGATAGCCATTGCGGCCTCCTCTATCGCTCCGCGTGCGGCGGGGACGCCGCACGGCGTGCTGCCTGGCGATGCCGGAACGACCGAGATGCCGCCAGCGCGCATTGCGCCGGGCAGGCCGGTGGAGGCCGCCCCAAGTACGCCTGCGGGGTTAGCTGACGGGTTCGGCGCTCGGGTCGCCTACCGAGGGCGTCCAAGACCGCTCCGGGCCTCGCCGCCGCCGGATTCACCCCATTGCGGTGGTTCCCCCGCCCCCGTCCATCCGCGAACGAGGTTCGGCTGCGTCGCGGGAACCCGTCGGCTCCTTGCAACTCCAATACAACAGGGCCGCCGCCCGCCCGTCAAGCGCCTGCGGTCGTGCTATGAGTCGAGCAGCTCGAAGTACCGCTCACGGCTCAAGCCCGCTGTTGGATGTTGTTCCTGATGATCGAGACGCCGACCGATCGATGCTTCGGGATGACGATGGGCCTGGCGACGCCCTCCCGCGTGATCACGATGTGCGATCCGGTGGTGCGCTGTTCCGCGAATCCGCATGCTGCGAAGACCCGCACGAGGTCGCGCCAGTGGACGGGCGTGATCCGGGGCACGTGTCAGGCGCGCACGGCCACGGGGAGAGTGATCGATTGCCTCGAGTCGCCATCAGGGCGCACCTCAACGGTCGCGAGCGAGTCCTGTTCCACGGTGAACCCGCGCTCCTTCATGACCGCGTCGAGCGTGCCGCGCTCGTAACACGACTGGACGAAGAGTTGCAGCGCCTCAATCAGGTTCGTGCTCGCTTCTTCCTCCGTGTCCCCCTGGCTGTACAGATCCAGCGCGGGGCAGTACGAGACGTAGACGTCGCCCTCCTGCGTGACTTCACTGTCCACGGTCAGCGAGAACACCACGCGAGGCATCGCTATCCCCGTTCAGGCTACGACCGGCGCACGAAGGCGGTTGCGGGCAGCAACCCGCCTACGCTGGTCAGCATCAATCATAGTCATCCCGATCGGGTGCGCGACAACCGAACGTCGCCGCCGCCCGCCCGTCAAGCGCCCCCGCTCGTGCTACCGTCCCGCCATGCCCGGATGGCCCTTCGAACCGCCGCTCAGCCCAATGGAGGCGCGCGTCCGCGAGCGCATGCCGGAGCCGCCCGGCTGGGCCTACGAGCCCAAGTGGGACGGCTTCCGCGCACTCGCCTGGTCCGGCGGCGCGTCGCACGAGGTGCGCCTCGACAGCCGCAACCGCCGTCCGTTGCTGCGCTACTTCCCGGAGCTTGCGCCAGCCCTCGAGGCGCTGCCCTCCGGTACTGTCGTCGACGCCGAGGTGCTGGTCGTGATCGGCGACGCGAGCGACTTCGATGCGCTCCAGCAGCGCATCCACCCCGCGGCCTCGCGGATCGAGCGGCTCTCCGCGGAGACGCCGGCCTGCCTCGTCGCCTTCGACCTGCTCGCCCACGAGGGCGAGGACCTGCGGGAGCAGCCCTTCGCCGAGCGGCGGGAGCGGCTCGCCGTGCTGCTCGGCGGCCTCGGCGAGCGGTGGCGGCTCACGCCCTCGACCGAGGACGTGGAGGCGGCGCGCCGCTGGTTCGAGGAGTTCGAGGCGGCCGGCTGCGACGGCATCGTCGCGAAGCGCCTCGACGGGCACTACGTCGAGGGCAAGCGCGAGATGCTGAAGATCAAGCGCCGCCGCAGCGTCGACGCGGTGGTCGGCGGCTACCGCCTGCACAAGCAGGGCGACCGCCTCGGCTCGCTGCTGCTCGGGCTCTACGACGAGGCCGGGGCGCTGCACTTCGTCGGCCACACCTCGGGCTTCCCGGACGAGCAGCGGGTCGCGCTGCTGGAGCAGTTTTTGGCGCTGGCCGCCGAGGACAGCTTCGGCGAGGGGGTGCGCCGCCCCGGCGCGGAGAGCCGCTGGAGCGGCGGGCGTGACACCTCGTGGACGCCTGTACGGCCCGAGGTGGTCGTGCAGGTCAGCTACGACCAGATCAGCGGCGGCCGCTTCCGCCACGCCACCCGCTTCGAGCGCTTCCGCCCCGACAAGGACCCGGCCGACTGCACCCTCGAGCAGATCGAGCGCGACGAGGGCCCCGGCTTCTCCGAGGTCGTCGCGAGCTAGCCTCCCGGCCCTGCGGCCCTCGATGTGGCCTCCCGGCGAGCGCAATCAACCGGGTGACGGTATCGTGCGCCGCGCGGGCAACGGAGGGCAGCGATGGTGAGCAGGCCGAGCGGGCGGAAGGAGACGATGGCGCCGTACGGCGTGCTCCCGGCACCCGACGAGCTGACCGAGCCCTACTGGGATGCGGCCCGCCGCGAGGGGCTCGCGATCCAGCAGTGCGGGGGCTGCCTGCGCTTCCACCATCCGCCCGTCTACTTCTGCACGAACTGCCACGAGGAGGATGCGGAGCTCGCGTTCGCCGACGTGAGCGGACGGGGCACGGTCTACAGCTACTACATCCACGAGGACTCCGACATCCGCGCCTTCGGCGAGAAGACGCCGTACCCCGTGGTGATGGTGGAGCTCGAGGAGCAGGCGGGCCTGTTCGTCCTCGCGAACCTGCTCGACTGCGACTTCGCCGAGATCGCCGCCGGGATGCCCGTCGAGGTCGTCTTCGAGCGGGCGAGCGAGGAGATCGTGTTCCCGCAGTTCCGTCCCGCGCGCGAAGGCCAGGGGTAGCGCCATGGCGATCGACTTCTCGCCCGGCAAGCGCCCGTGCTTCATCGGCGTCGGCTACAGCCCCTGCCACCGCTATGCGCCTCGTTCGCTCGGCAGCATCTCGTACGAGGCGGTGACGAACGCGGTGGCGGACGCCGGCATCGAGCTGTCGCAGATCGACGGTATCGCCGCCTACCCGAACCCGCTGGGGGTCAACCGCGGGATCGTCGGCCACGACGTGATCCCCGCGACCTACATGATGCGGATGCTCGGCCTCCCAAACGTGCGCTGGTTCAACCAGTCGAACTGGTCGATGATCGCCGCGAGCGTGATCGAGGCCGCGAACGCGCTCGCCACCGGGGCCTGCGACTACGCCCTCGTCTACCGCGCACTGCACCACCCGGCCGGTGTGCGTTATCACGACAATCCGGCGACGGCGGCGGGGGGCGAGAACCAGTTCACCGTCCCCTACGGCCACGGCGGCGGCGGGCCGCGCCAGGCGCTCCACTTCCAGCGCTACCTCGAGAAGTACGGCGCGCCTCGCGAGGCGCTCGCCGACGCCGTGCTCAACGCCCACAAGAACGCCCAGCTCAACGACAACGCCGCCTGGTACGGGCGCGAGATCACGCGCGACGACTACCTCAACGCCCGCATCATCTCCTGGCCGATGAGCCTCTTCGATTACGACATGCCCGTCGACGGCGCCGGCGCCGTGATCATGACCACCGAGGACCGCGCACGCGGCACGCCCCACCCCGGCGGCTACATCGCCGGGTACGCCATGACGCCGCACAACCTTGAGCGGGGCGGGATCATCGAGTCGCTCGAGGACCTCTACGAGATGGACGGGCTCCACGCGGAGAACCTCTATCGCAGCGCCGGCCTGGGCCCCGAGGACGTCGACGTGCTGCACCTCTACGACGGCTTCAGCCCGATGATGTGGACGCGGATGGAGACCTTCCGCTTCTGCGGCGAGGGCGAGGCCCCCGCCTGGGCGACCGCCGAGCGCCTCGCTCTGGACGGGGAGCAGCCCTTCAACACGTCCGGCGGCAACCTCGGCGAGGGGCGCCTGCACGGCATGGCCCACGTCGCGGAGACCGCCCGCCAGATGATGGGCACCGCCGGTCCTCGCCAGATCGCCGGCGCCGAGGTCGCGCTCTGCGAGGTCGGGCCGTTCGCGATGGGGGCGAGCTTCATCTGCACCCGTGAGTAGCGGAGGAGGGTCGGCCGTGTCCGGACCGCTGAGCGGCATCGTCGTGATCGAGGCCGCCAACTGGCTGGCCGCGCCGAGCGCCGGCGCCCTGATGGCCGACCTCGGCGCGGACGTCGTGAAGGTGGAGCCGCCGGGCGGAGACCCCTTCCGCTCCTACGACCTCCGCGCGAGCGGCTACGACCACGACTTCGCGCTCAACTACGCCTTCGAGCTCGACAACCGCGGCAAGCGATCGATCACCGTCGACCTCACGAGGGAGGACGGCCCCGGCCTGGTGCGGCGGCTGTGCGAGCGTGCGGACGTCTTCCTCACCAACCTCACGCAGCCCCGGCGCGAACGCTACGGACTCACCGAGGAGGCGCTGCGCGCCGCGCGTCCCTCGATCATCTACGCCTCGCTCACCGGCTACGGGACGCGGGGCCCGGACGCGGATCGCGCGGGCTTCGACTACTCGGCGTTCTGGGCGCGCTCCGGGGTGATGGCGGCGCTGCAACAGCCTCCCGGCTCGCCCCCGCCGCTCAACCGGCCGGGCCAGGGCGACCACATGACGAGCGTCAACCTCCTCGCGGCGGTGCTCGCCGCCCTCAGGCTTCGCGACCAGAGCGGCGAGGGGCAGTACGTGGAGGTCACCCTCCACGGCTCCGGAATGTGGACTGTCGGCACGGACTTCTCCGCAGCGCTCGTGTCCGGCAAGGCCGCCCCGCGGCACGATCGCGAGGCGCCGACGAACCCGATCTGGAACTCGTACCAGACGAAGGACGGGCGCTGGATCGTGCTGGTGATGCTGCAACCGGACCGCTACTGGGACCGGTTCTGCGCCGCGATTGACCGGCCCGGACTGGCGCTGGACGAGCGCAGCGCCGCCGAGCGCTTCGCCGAGGAGGGCCGCGAGCTGGCGGCGGTGATCGCGGAGGCCTTCGCCGAACACGACCTCGCCTACTGGTCGGGTCGCCTCGACGAGCATGGGGTGATCTGGGCTCCGGCCGCGGAACTGCCCGAGGTGATCGCCGACCCGCAGGTGCGGGAGTACGGCTGGATCCGGGATGTCGAGCATCCCGAAGCCGGCCCATACCAGACGCTCGGCACCCCGTTCCAGATCCGCTCCGCCGAGCTCGGACCGCGCGGACCGGCGCCGGCCGCCGGGCAGCACACGCACGAGGTGCTGCGCGAGTTCGGCATCGAGGGCGACGAGCGGGCGCGGCTCGCGGAGCGCGGCGTCTTCGGCTAGTGCCGCCGGCTGTCCGGCGTCGTGAGTCGGGTAGACTGCTGCCCTCGATCGAGCGTCCCGAGCGGGGGGTTCAGGTCGAGGCGGAGGGACGGGTCGGCGTGGACAAGGGAACGAAGGTTATCGCCGCCGGGGCTGTCGAGGTCGCGATGAGCTACCGGGGAGAGATCCCGGGCGACGGCGGGCTGTGCATTCAGATCTATGCCGACGTCGCTGGACAGGACACCGAGCTGCTGCGCTTCGACTGTTTCCGCGAGGCGCCTCACTACCACTACGGGCCGGAGCTGGGCAACGAGCGCCTGATGCTGGACGCGACGGCGGCCGGCGATCCCCTCGACTGGGTGTTGGAGCGTTTCGAGCGCGGCCGCCTGCGACCGATGATCGAGCGCGCGGGCTATCCGAAGGTCGCGGCCTCGCTGGACGATGACGCGTTCCGGGCGGCGTTGCCGGGCGTCGGCGACGAAGCGCGAGCGATCGTCGCGCAGCACACCTCGTAGCTCGCGCCGTTCGAGGAGCCCCCCGCAGGGAGAGGTTTGGGCGAAGAAGGGCGCGCCCTCCCGTCATTCCGGCACGCCCTTCTCGTCACGCCGACACACGCTTCTCGTCATTCCGGCGAAAGCCGGAATCCAGGCACGCCCACCCAGCGCCGAGCCCTCGACAGCGCGGATGGCGCAACAGGCCCGCTGACGCAACGTGCCCCGGAGGCGCCCTCTGGAGTCTCGTGCGCCCTCGGGGCTTTCGGGGGAGCGTGAGAGTCCTCCCCCTCACCCCCGCCCTCTCCCCGGGGAGAGGGGGCCCGGAGGGCTCGCCTTCCTGTCATTCCGGCGAAAGCCGGAATCCAGGCGCGCCCACCAACCGCCGAGTTCCCGACAGCGCCGATGGCGCGCCGGCCCCGCTGACGCAACGTGGCCCGAGGCGCCCTCCGGAGTCTCGTTGCGCCATTGGGGCTTTCGGGGGAGCGCGAGAGTCCTCCCCCTCACCCCCGCCCTCTCCCCCAGGGAGAGGGGGCCGGAACGGGGCCGGAGGGCGCGTCGACGCCGGGCGACCTCCGCGAGGCCTCGTCAGCCGCTGAACAGCACTGGATCCCCGCCCGAGGCGATCGCCTCGGTGCGGCGTCGTATCTGCTCGATCGCCCGCTCCGCCTGCGTGAGCACGTAGAAGCGCTCCTCGCGGATCGCTTCGCAGACCAGCTCCGCGATCTGCTCCGGCGTGCGGTACTCGTCCTCGGGCTCCGCCTGCCGGTCGCGCATGCGCGCCTCGTAGCGCGCGCGCTCCAGCGCCACCCGCTCCTCGTCGCCGGGCTCGCGGTACTCCTCGGGGCGCTCGCTCCTCGCGATCCCTCCGGAGATGCGACCGGGGATGAGGAGCGAGGCCCGCACCTCCGAGCCGGTCGCGGCGAGCTCGTGGTGGAGCACCTCGGTCAGCGTCACGATCGCGCCCTTGCTCACCACGTAGGGGCTGTTACCGCGGCGCCCGCCGAAGGCCGGGACGGTCGTGGTGTTGACGATGTGCCCCTCGCCCTGCGCCAGCATGATCGGCACGAGGACGCGCACGGCGTGCACCGTGCCCCAGAGATTGCCGTCCAGCGTCCAGCGCCAGTCGGCGTCGCTCGCCTCCCACAGCGTCGCGCTGCGAGGGTTGACGCCGACGTTGTTGCACAGCACGTGGACCGCCCCGAACTCCTCGAGGGCGCGCTCCGCGAGCGCCTGCACCGCCGCAAGCTTCCCGACGTCCGTCGGCACCGCGAGGCAGCTTGCGCCTGCCGCCCGCAGCTCGGCTTCGGCGCTCGCCAGTCCCGAGGCGTCGATGTCCGCCAGCACGACCCGCATCCGCTCTGCCGCGAGGCGCCGCGCCAGCGCGAGCCCGAGGTTCCCGACGCCCGCCACGATCGCCACCCGGCCGCTGAGATCCTGCACGTTCGCCCTCCTCGCCTGCCCTGCCGGGGATGCTAGTCTCCGCGCCGGCGGCCAGCGAGCACGCTTGCGCCGGCAGCGACAGGAGCGAGCGCGTGCAGCCCGACCGTGACCTCGAGGGCAAGACCGCGCTCGTCACCGGCTCGGGCCGCAACCTCGGCCGCGCCATCCTCCTGGAGTTCGCGGCGCGCGGCGCCAACGTCGTGGTCAACGCGCGCGGCAACCGCGCCGAGGCCGAGGCGGTCGCGGAGGAGGCGCGCACGCTCGGCGCGGACGCTCTCGTGGCGCTCGGCGACGTCGGCGACCGGGACGCGGTGCAGGCGCTGGTCGGCGAGGCGCTGCGCCGCTTCTCCTCGATTGACATCTCCGTCAGCAACGCCGCCACCCGCCCGCACCAGGACGTCCTCGACGTCAGCCCCGCGGACTGGCGGCGCGCGCTCGCGACCAACCTCGACGCCTCGTTCCACCTCGCGCAGGCGGTCGCGCCCTCGATGATCGAGCGGGGCTGGGGCCGCATCATCCACGTCGGCGGCGGCTTCGGCGTCGAACCGGGCCGGGTCCACACGCTGACCGGCAAGGCCGGTCTGCTCGGTCTCACGAGGGCGCTCGCGGCCGACCTCGGGGGTCACGGCATCACCGTCAACACGGTCGCCCCCGCCGCCATCGACGTGAGCGGCGAGCGCGGCGGTCCCCCGCCGGAGAGCGGGCCGGACGCCGTCCCGCTGGGCCGCTGGGGCACGCCCGAGGACGTCGCCTGGGCCTGCGCCTTCCTCGCCTCCGAGCGCTCGGGCTTCATCACCGGCCAGACGCTGTACGTCAACGGTGGGCGGATGATGCGCTGAGTCGGCGGCTACGCCATCGGGGCTCCGTCGCCTCCGTCTTTTTGGGGCTCCCCCCTTTCCCCGGCGGAGACCTTCGCGTAACCCTCACCTCGGGGCAGCGCGCCCATCTCCTCCGGTCCCCTCTCACCTCGGGGCAGCGCGCCCATCTCCTCCGGTCCCCTCTCACCTCGGGGCAGCGAGCGCATCCCCTCCGGTCCCCTCTCCCCGAGGGAGAGGGCCAGGGTGAGGGAGGATCTGCCCTCCGGAGTTTCGTTGCGCCGCCGGTGCTTTCGAAGGGGCGCGGGAGTCCTCCCCCTCACCCCCGCCCTCTCCCCAGGGAGAGGGGGCCGGATCGGGCCTGTGGGAGTCTCGCAAAGGTCTCCTGGAGAGGGTCGGACGCCATCGAGAGTGCGGTGCGCCGGCGAAGGCCCCGCCACGTTCGCCGATCCGGCGGGGGCGTGGGGGCGCAGCCCCCACATGAAAGGAATTCGAGGGCGGGCGGGTGGGCCCGAGCCGCGCGTAGCGCGTGCTCATTCCGACTCCCGCCGGGCACGTACCCCGAGGGCGCAACAACCCATCGAGCCGCGCGCAGCGCCGGCGAGCCCCCTCACCCCCACCCTCTCCCCCAGGAGAGGGGGCCGGAGGGGGCCGGATCGGGCTTGTCGGAGTTTCGCAAGGGTCTCCCGCGGGAGAGACGGAAGTCAGAGGAGGCGCCGGCGGGCCGGGCTACGGAGTGGCGTCCGCCTTCGGGGTCGCGCGTTTCGAGGGCTGGACGCGGGGCGGCTCGCCCGGCTGCTTCGGATAGTGCGGGGGCCACGGCGCGTCGCCGAGTCCGCGCGCGTCGTCCGCATCCGCCAGTGCGAGCAGGCTGTCGAGGCGGCCGGGCGGCGCCTCGATCGTCGCGGCGACGTCGCCGAGGGCGTCCCAGCGCTCCGCGAATGCTTCGAGGTCGAGCGCGTGCGGGTCGATCGTCTCCAGCTCGTCCCAGGCGAAGGGGGCGGAAACGAGGCCGGTGTGGCGCACGCTGTAGGCGCTGGCGATCGTCTTGTCCCGCGCGTTCTGGTTGTAGTCGATGAAGACGCCGCGGCGACGCTCCTTCCACCACTCGGTCGTCGCGAGGCCCGGCTCGCGGCGCTCGACCTCCCGCGCGAGGGCCAGCGAGGCGCGGCGCACCTCGTGGAAGCTCCAGCGCGGCTCGATCGGGACGTAGATGTGGATGCCGCGCGAGCCCGAGGTCTTCGGCCGCCCCTCCAGGCCGTGTTCGGCGAGCACGTCGCGGCAGAGCGCGGCGACCGGTCGAGCCAGCTCGAAGTCCGCGCCCTCGGCGGGATCGAGGTCGAGGCGCAGCTCGTCGGGGCGGTCGAGGTCCTCGGTGGTGACGGGCCAGCTGTGCAGGTCGAGGCAGTTGAGCTGGACCATCCAGATCACGTCCTGCAGCTCACGCGCGACGACCATGCGGCCGGGCCGCGCCGAGGGGAAGGTGATCCAGGCGGTCTCGCGCGCCGCCTTCGGAGCGCGCTTCTGGTAGAACGGCTCGCCGCCCGCGCCTTGCGGCCAGCGCTTGAGCAGACAGGGCCGCCCGCCGATGGCGCGTAGCACGCCCTCGGCGCAGCGCAGGTAGTGCTGCGCGACATCGAGCTTCGTCCAGCCGCGCTCGGGGAACATCACCTTGTCCGGGCTGGACAGGCGCACCGCGACGCCGGCGGCGTCGACTACCGTCTCCGAGCGCGCCATCGGAACGCCGCCGGCGCCGGCCGGAGCCGCGCCTAGAGCTGCGCCCTCCAGGCGTCGATGGCGCCGCGCACGCCCAGCTCGCGCGCGCTGGCGCGCAGCTTCTCGACCTCGGGGGAGAAGTGGGCGATGGCGTCCAGTTCGGCACCGGCGCGGAGCGAGGAGCGGAAGCCCTGGATCTCCTGGATGCGGTTCGCGGTCAGCTTGTGGATCACGAGCACGTCCTTCGGGACGAGCGAGATGCGCTGTGCGTAGTCGAGGACGTAGGCGTCGAGCTGATCCGCCGGGACGGCCTCGTTGAAGAGGCCGAGCTCGGCCGCCTCGGTGCCCGTGATGAACTCGCCCGAGGGGAAGGCGTAGCGCTTCGCGCGCTTCGGTCCGATGTGCCAGGCCCAGAAGGCCGTCACGAAGCCCGCGCCGAGGGGCAGCTGCGGCCCGCTGCCGACGCGCGTGTCCTCGGCGGCGAAGGTCACGTCGCAGATGCTCGCGAGCTGCGTGGCGCCGGCGATGCAGTAGCCATGCACCTTGGCGATGATCGGCAGCCGGATCTCGGGGATGCGCAGCCAGGTGAGCAGGCGCGTCTCGATCAGATCGCGGTCCAGTGCGGGCGACCACTCGCGGTTGTGCTCGCGCTGCTCGCCGATCTCGTAGCCAGTCGAGAAGGCGCGGCCCGCGCCCTGCACGATGGCGACGTGTACGCCGGGGTCGTCCGCGGCCTGCTCGAGGTAGCCGACCAGCTCGTTGATCAGCGGCGTGTTCATCGCGTTGAGCCGCTCCGGGCGGTTCAGCGTCGCCGTCGCAATCCGGCCCTCCACCTCGTACTGCACGAACTCGCCCATCGCCCACCTCCGCTCGGTCTTCGCCTGCGGAGTATAGCGACGCTTCCGATTCCCCTCCCGCGGCGAGTGGACGCGGGGGCGGACCGCCCTCCGGGGTTGGGTGCGCCCTCGCTGGGTTCGGGGTCGCGCGGGAGTCTTCCCCCTCACCCCTGCCCTCTCCCCAGGGAGAGGGGGCCGGATCCGGCGTCGGGAGTTGGGTGCGCCCTCGCTGGGTTCGGGGTCGCGCGGGAGTCTCCCCCTCACCCCCGCCCTCTCCCCGGGGAGAGGGGGCCGGATCCGGCGTCGGGAGTTGGGTGCGCCCTCGCTGGGTTCGGGGGTGCGCGGGAGTCTCCCCCTCACCCCCGCCCTCTCCCCAGGGAGAGGGGGCGGATCCGGCCTTGGGAATCGGGTGCGCGCTCGGGGCTCGTGGCGCGCGGCGGACCTATGGGGGCGTGGGGGCGAAGCCCCCACAGAAGAGAAATCCGAGGGTGGGTGGGCGGGTTCGAGCCGCGCGTAGCGCGTGCTCGTCCGGGATGGGGGTGTGGGGGGCGCAGCCCCCCACGAAGGGCGCGCGGGCGGCCTCGTGGCCTCATCCGCCATCGAAGGCTTCGCCCGGCGGGCGGAGGCGCTGCCATGCAGCCGAATCTCGACTACGATGCGCACGACGGCCGTGCGCCCGCTCCCCGTGTCCGAGGAGGTCCGACCCATGAGCGAGTCGCTTGCGCTCCTGCACGAGCAGGGCCAGAGCACCTGGCTCGACTTCATCAGCCGCGGCTTCCTCGATTCCGGCGAGTTGCAGCGCCTGATCGACGACGAGTGGGTCTCCGGGCTGACCTCCAACCCGACCATCTTCGGCAAGGCGATCGCCGGCTCCTCGGACTACGACGACGAGCTGCGCGCCCTCGCCGACGCCGGAGTGAGCGACCCCTACGACGCCTTCGTGCGCCTCGCCGGCGCCGACCTGCGCCGGGCCGCCGACGCGCTGCGCCCGATCTACGAGGCGGGCGGCGGCGCGGACGGCTACGTCTCCTTCGAGCTGCCGCCGGGCGTCGAGCACGACTCCCAGCGCTCGATCGCCGAGGCGCGCCGCCTCGTAGAGGCGGTCGGCCGGCCCAACGTGATGATCAAGGTGCCCGGCACGCCGAACGCGCCGGAGACCGTCGAGCGGCTGATCGGCGAGGGCGTCAACGTCAACATCACCCTGCTCTTCGACATCGCCGTCTACGAGGCGGTCGCGCGCGCCTACGTCGCCGGCCTCGAGCGGGCCCTCGAGGCGGGCCGCGACCTCTCGGCGATCGCCTCGGTCGCCTCGTTCTTCGTCTCGCGCGTCGATACGCAGGTGGACGGGCGGCTGCCGGACGACTCGCCGTTGCGCGGGAAGGCGGGCATCGCCAACGCGCGCGCCGCCTACGCGCGCTTCGCCGAGGTCTTCTCGGGCGGCATGTGGGACGGCCTCGCGGCCGCGGGCGCGCGCGTGCAGCGCCCGCTCTGGGCCTCGACCGGCACGAAGAACGCGGCCTACTCCGACGTGCTCTACGTCGACAACCTCGTCGCGCCCGACACGGTGAACACGCTGCCCGAGGCCACGCTCAACGCCTTCGCCGACCACGGCGACGCCTCGCACGCGATCACGCGCGAGGACGAGGCAGAGGCGGAGGCGACGCTCGCCGCCCTCGGCGAGGCGGGCGTGGACCTCGAGGCGGTCACGGACCAGTTGCTCGTCGACGGCCTCGACGCCTTCGAGGCGGACTTCCTGGCGCTGCTGCGCTGCATCGACGAGGCGCTGACCGCCATCCGCTCCGGCAGCGCCCGCATCGCGGGCAACCTCGGCCCGATCACCGACGCCACGAGCGAGGCGCTCGGCCGCCTCGCTCGCGAAGACGTCGCCGGCCGCCTGCAGGCGGGCGACCACACGCTCTGGGCGGACGACCCGGCCGGCATCGCCGACCGCCTCGGCTGGCTGACGGCCCCGGAGGAGTTCGCCGGACGCGTCGAGGAGATCGAGGCGTTCGCCCGCGAGGCCGTCGCCGAGGGCGTCGACGACGTCGTGCTGCTCGGCATGGGCGGCTCCAGCCTCGCGGCGGAGGTGATCGCCGGCACGCACGGCAGCGCGCCCGGCCACCCGGCACTGACCGTCCTCGACACGACCGACCCGGCGGAGATCCGCGCGCTCGATGCGCGCCTCGATCTCTCGCGCACGCTGTACGTCGTCGCCAGCAAGTCGGGCACGACGCTGGAGACGCGCTCGCAGCTCGACTACTTCTGGTCGCGCGTGCCGGACGGCGCGCGCTTCGCCGCGATCACGGACCCGGGCACGCCGCTCGCCGTCCTCGCCGAGGAGCGAGGCTTCCGGCAGGTCTTCCTCAACCCGCCGGACATCGGTGGGCGCTACTCCGCCCTCTCGTACTTCGGCCTCGTGCCAGCGGCCTTGCTGGGCGTCGATCTGCGCGGCCTGCTCGCGCCGGCCGTGGAGCTGCAGCGCGCCTGCGGGGCCTGCGCACCGCCCTCCGACAACCCCGGCGTGCGGCTCGGCGCAGTCCTCGGCGCGGCGGCGGCAAGCGGCCGCGACAAGCTGACGCTCGTGCTGACGCCGCCGCTTGCCGCCCTCGGGGCCTGGGTCGAGCAGCTGGTCGCGGAGTCCACCGGCAAGGACGGCCGCGGCATCGTGCCCGTCGAGGGCGAGCCGCTCGGCCCGCCCGAGGTCTACGGCGATGATCGGCTGTTCGTCGCGTACGGCGATCACGAGGGCCTCGGAGCGCTCGAACGGACCGGCCACCCGGTCGCGCGGTTGCCCACAGCGGACGCCAACGGTCTGGGCGCGGAGTTCTACCGCTGGGAGGTCGCCACCGCCGTCGCCGGCTCCTTGCTCGACGTCCAGCCCTTCGACGAACCCAACGTGCAGCAGGCGAAGGACGCGACCGCGCGCATCCTCGGCGACTCGACCGGCAACGAGGCGCCCTCGACGCCCGGCGCCGCCGAGCTGCTGGTGGGCATGCGGCCGGGCGAGTACATCGCGCTGCAGGCGTTCTTGCCGCGCAGCGAGGCCAGCGTCGAGGCGCTGCAGGCCGCCCGTGTGCGCCTCCGCGACAGCTACGGCGTCGCCACCACGGTCGGCTTCGGCCCGCGCTTCCTGCACTCCACCGGCCAGCTGCACAAGGGCGGCCCGGACAGCGCCGTGTGCATCCAGATCGTGCGCGAGGAGGACCATGACCTCGCGATCCCCGGCCGGGCGGCCGGCTTCGGCGAGCTGCAGCGCGCGCAGGCGCTCGGCGACCTCGAATCGCTGCTCGCGCTGGGCCGCCGCGTCGCGCGCGTGACGCTCGAGGAGCTGGCGGAGCTGGGCGCGTGAAGATCGGCCTCGCCGGCCTCGGGCGCATGGGCGGCGGCATCCGCGAACGCCTCCGCCGCGCCGGGCACGAGGTCGTCGGCTACGACCTCGACGCCGACCTGCGGGACGCCAACTCGCTCGCGGCGATGGTCGGCGCGCTCGACCCGCCACGCACCGTCTGGCTGATGCTCCCGGCGGGAGAGGCGACGGAGAGCGCGTTCCAGGAGCTGCTCGGCCTGCTCTCGGCGGGCGACCTGATCATCGAGGGCGGCAACAGCCGCTACACGGACTCGATCCGCCGCGCCGGCCAGGCCGCCGAGCGCGGGCTGCGCTTCCTCGATTGCGGCGTCTCCGGCGGCGTCTGGGGCCTCGATCACGGCTACTGCCTGATGGTCGGCGGCGCAGCGGACGCGTTCACGGACGCCGAGCCGCTGTTCGCGGCGCTCGCCCTCGAGGGCGGCTACGCGCACCTCGGCCCCAGCGGGGCGGGGCACTACGTGAAGATGGTGCACAACGGCATCGAGTACGGGCTGATGCAGGCCTACGCCGAGGGCTTCGAGCTGCTCGACGCCTACGACGAGGAGCTGGATCTCGCGGAGATCGCCGGGCTGTGGCAGCAGGGCTCCGTGGTGCGCTCGTGGCTGCTCGAGCTGGCCGAGCGCGCGCTGGCCGGCGACCCCGAGTTGAGCCGCATCCAGCCCTACGTCGAGGACTCCGGCGAGGGCCGCTGGACCGTCATCGCGGGCGTCGAGCGCGGCGTGCCGGTGGACGTGATCGCGGGCTCGCTGTGGGCGCGCTTCGCCTCGCGCGGCGAGCACACCTTCGCGCTGCGGCTGCTGGCCGCGCTGCGCAACGAGTTCGGCGGCCACGCCGTGCGCGAGGCCTAGATGCCCCGCGAGGCGGTCCTCGGCGTCGATCTCGGCGGCACGAACCTGCGCGTCGCCGTCGTCACGCCCGAGGGCGGGATTGTTGCCCGCTCGGTGCGGCCGACGCCGCCCGGCGATCCGGACGCGCTGCCCCGCCTGATGCGCGAGGTCGCGATCGAGGCGCGCGAGGCGCTGCGCGGCGCCGTCGTCGGCGTGCCGGCCGTGGTGGACTACGAACACGGCGTCGCGGAGCGCATGCCCAACCTGCTGGCCTGGGAGGGGCACGTCGCCGCGCAGCCCCTCGCCGACGCCTGCGGCCTGCCCGCCGTCCTCGTCAACGACGCCGATCTCGCCGCCGTCGGCGAGCACCGCTACGGCGCGGGCCGCGGGACGGACGACATGGTCTACCTCACGATCAGCACCGGTATCGGCGGCGGCGTGGTGATCGGCGGGCAACTGCTGCACGGCAAGCGCTCGCTGGCCGAGATCGGCCAGTCGACGATCGACTACCGCGAGCTGCGCACCCTCGAATCGCTGGCGGCCGGTCCCGCCCTCGAGCGGCTCTCCGGGCTGAGCGGCGCCGAGGTCACCAAACGCGCGCAGGCGGGGGACGCCGCAGCGCTCGGCTGGCTCCGCGAGATCGCGGCGGCGATCGCCGTCGGCGTCGCGAACGCGATCGAGGCCTACATGCCGGAGCGCGTGGTGATCGGCGGCGGGGTCGCCTCGGCGGGCGCGTTGCTGCTCGATCCGCTGCGCGAGCGGCTCGGCGAGCTGCACAGCGCGCAGCTGCTCGACCCCTCGCAGGTGGTGCCCGCGAGCGGCGGCGACGACGTCGGCCTGCGCGGCGCCTGGCCCCTCTGGGAGTACGTCGAGTCCCGCGAGGGCGCGGCGACGCTCGCGCCCCGCCGGCCGGGAGGCGAAGCCGCGCGAGACTGAGCGCCGCCTGCCCTCGCCACGCCAACGCCCTCCGCCGCAGGAGACCTTGGCGTAACCCTCTCCTCGGGGCAGTGAGCGCATCCCTCCGGTCCCCTCTCCCCGGGGGAGAGGGTTAGGGTGAGGGAGGGTCCACCTCCAGGATTGCGTTGCGCCATCGGGGGTTTCGGGGCGCTCGGGAGTCTTCCCCCTCACCCCCGCCCTCTCCCCCGGGAGAGGGGGCGGATCGGGCTTGTGGGAGTTTCGCAAAGGTCTCCTCATGGACAGCCTCGAGGTGCGCCTATGATGTTCGTGAATAGGCGCCATGAGCCGGGGGAAGAGCGAGATGGACGTTGACTTCTGGGAACAGCTTGCGAGCCGCGTCGAGAGCTGCGGGGGTGTCTGGAAGACGTCGATGCGCGACCTGCGGAACGCCTACGGGAGGCAGAAGCTGGGTCGTCAGGTCCGGGCGGGGATCGGGAGACGGCTCCACTGGCAGGGTCTCGCGCACTTCCCGGCGGAGCTGCCCGGATACCAGGAGGACCTGGTCTGGATCTACGCCGAGGGGTCCCCGTTCGCGAACCGTATCAGCGCCATCCTCGACCCGTCCGAGGAGACCGCCGGACAGCTCGACGGCTGGATGCGCGCCGAGGCGACGCTGGCCGGGGTCCGGGAGCTGGTCCGCGAATAGGCGCCGTGGCGGGCGTCCCGCTGGCTACCCGAACGCCTCGCGGAGCCGGTCGACCACCGTGCTGAGGACGACGAGGCGGGCGTAGCGCTTCTGCTCGGCGCTGACGAGCACCCAGGGCGCGATCTCGGTGTGGGTACGCTCGAACATCTCGTCCGCCGCGTGCATGTAGAGGTCCCACGCATCGCGGTTGCGCCAGTCGTCCGCGGTCAGCTTGTAGCGCTTGAACGGGTCCGAGCCGCGCTGCTCGAAGCGGCGCAGCTGCTCCTCCCTGGAGATGTGCATCCAGAACTTGATGATGACCGTTCCGCCGTCGTGGTACTGGCGCTCGAACTCGCTGATCTCGCGGTAGCCGCGCTCCCAGTCCGATCGCGGCGTGAAGCCCTCGACGCGCTCGACCAGCACGCGCCCGTACCAGGAGCGATCGAAGACGGCGATCCGCCCGCGCCGCGGCATGCGCGCGTGGAAGCGCTGCAGGTAGTGCCCCAGCAGCTCCAGCGATGTCGGCGCGCCGATCCCGTGGACGCGCACCCCGCGCGGATCGAGGTGTCCCGCGAGGCGCGCGATCGTGCCGCCTTTGCCGCCCGCGTCGACGCCCTCGAAGATGATCGCGGCCGCTGCGTTCTCGTCGTCGCGCATCCGCACCTGCAGGTGCAGCAGCTCGAGCTGCAGCTCCTGCAGCCGCTCGTGGTAGGGCTTTCGCTTGACCCGCAGCGTCGGATCGAAGTCGGCGATCTGCGGCGCGCGGCTGTTGGTGTTCGACACGGATCGGTCCCTCACTACGTAGTGATAGCACCATACGGGGCGATTTGCTCGCCGATCACCGAGGCGTCCCCGCCGATCGCGATCGTCATCTTCTCCGGGCGCAGGTACGCCGTCGCGAGATCGCTGACCTGCTGCGGCGTGACGGCATGGACGCGATCGACGTACTGCTCGGCGTAGCTCGCGCCCAGCTCGTGGAAGTCGAGGAAGCCGAGCTGCCCGAGCAGGCCGGCGGGCGTCGCGTTGCGCACCAGCATCCCGCCGGCCATGAAGCGCTGGACGCCCTCGAGCTCCTCGGCCGAGGGCGGCTCGGCGCGCAGGCGGTCGATCTCGGCGAAGATCTCGTGCAGCGAGTCGCCGGTGTGCGCCGTCGTCACGTCCGAGGCGTGCATCCAGTAGGCGTCGCGGTAGTGCACGGCGATGGTGCTGCGCGGCGAGTAGGTGTAGCCCTTGTCCTCTCGCAGGTTCAGGGTGATGCGCGACATAAACGCGCCGCCGAGCAGCGTATCGACCACCGTGAGCGGCAGGTAGTCCTCGTGCGAGGGGTCGGGCGCCGGCAGCCCCAGGCGGATCGTCGACTGCTCCGCGCCGGGGCGGTCCACGAGGTAGATCGCGCGCTCGCTGGTCGGCGAGGGCGGCGCGATCAGCGGCTCCGGTCCGGCGTTCCAGCCCTCGAAGGCCTCGCGCAGCGCCTGCTCGGTCGCATCGAGGTCGAAGCGGCCCGCGACGTAGACGTGCGCCCGCGCCGCGCCGAACTCCTCGCCGGCGAAGCCGCGCACGTCCTCGATGCCGAGCGCCTCCACGTCCTCCCGCGCGGGCAGCACGCGGGCGTAGGGGTGGTTCCCGTACAGCGCGGTGTGGAAGCGCTCCAGCGCGAGCACGTCGGGCTGTGTCGAGGCGACGGCCAGCTCGCGGAGCAGCTCGGCGCGCAGCCGCTCCAGCTCGCCCTCCGGCAGGCGCGGACGGGTGGCGACCTCGCCGAGCAGCCGCAGCGCCTCGGGCGTGGACTCGGACAGCACCTGCACGTCGAGTGTCGTGATGTCGTCGCCGCTGTGCGTGTCGAGCAGCCCGCCGCAGCGGGCGATGCGCGCCGCCAGCTCGCCCGCGTCGAGGTCGCCCGCGCCCTCCTTGAGGTAGCGCGAGGCGAGCACCGCGAGTCCCGAGGCGCCCTCGCGCTCGTTGAGGCCGCCGGCGCGCAGGGACAGCCGCAGGGACGCCTTCGGCACGGCGCCGTACTGCACGAGGGTGGCGCGCAGGCCGTTGCCGAGCGTCAGCTCGGTGCGCTCCGGCAGGCGGAACGCGGCCGGTGCGCCCGCGGACGGTCGCGCGCTCATGGCGCGCCCGCTCCCGGCTCGACGGCGATCACGGTGCGCGCCTCGGGGCGCAGGTACTCGCGCGCCGTTTCGAGGACCAACTCCGGGCTGAGCGCGCGCAGCTCCGCCTCCAGGCGGTTGACGCGCTCCGGGTCGTCGTCGAAGAGCGTGAACGAGGCCAGCAGGTCGGCGAGTCCGATCGCCGGGAACATCCCGCCGCCGACCGTGGAGTAGAGGCCGGAGCGCGCCTTCACGAGGGCGAGCTCGAACGCCTCGGCGTCGATCGCCGTCTCGCGCAGGGGCGCGATCACCCCCTCGGCGGCCTCGAGGATTGTCTCCGGCGGGGCCTCCGCGTCGTGGATCAGTGAGCAGGTCCAGAGCAGCGGCGTGCGCGCGCTGAACATGTTGCCGAGGAAGTTGATGCCCCCGTCGACCTGCCCGCTATAGCCACGGCGGCTGACCAGCTCGCGATGCAGCAGCGAGTCGTCGCCCCCCGCGAGCAGCTGGTGCAGCACGCCCATCGCGAGGAACTCGGTCGTGTCGCGCTCGGGCGTGTGGTAGGCGAAGGCGAGCGCCGGCTGGCTGGCGAGCGGGTCGGGCTTCGTGAAGGCCTGCGCGGCCTCCTGCCGCGGCTCGCCGAGGTCCGGCGGCGGCGGGGCCGGCGCGCCCTCGATCGAGCCGAAGTGCCGCTCGGCCAGCGCGAATGCCTCCTCCGTATCCACGTCGCCGACGATCACGAGCACGGCGTTCCGGGGCGAGTAGTAGTCGCCGAAGAAGGCCCACACGTCGTCGAGGCTGGCGGCGTCGAGGTCCTCGAACTCGCCGTAGCCGTTGTGGGAGTTGTGCCAGTTGTGGAAGGCGCGCTCGCACATGTCGATCCAGGGGAAGCCGCCGTAGGGACGGTTGAGCACGTTGACGCGCACCTCGTTCTTGACCACGTCGCGCTGGTTGTCGAGCTCCTCCTGGGTGATGCGCGGACCGCGCATGCGGTCCGCCTCCAGCCAGAGCGCGAGCTCCAGCGCGGACTTCGGCAGCACCTCGAAGTAGTTGGTGTAGTCGGTGCGGGTGGTGCCGTTGAGGACGCCGCCGTTCTGCTGCACGAGCTGGACGAGCTCCATCTTCGCGAGCTGGCCGGAGCCCTGGAACATCAGGTGCTCGAAGAGGTGAGCGAATCCGGAGCGCCCGCGCGGCTCGAGCCGGAAGCCGACCTCGTAGTAGACGGCGACGGCCACGATCGGCGCCGAGTCGTCGGGCGAGACGACGACACGCAGCCCGTTGCCGAGCCGCCGATAGTGCACCGGGACGTGGAGCGCGAAGGCGCCGTCATCCGCCATCGGGCCTGCCTCTCGTGCGGCGCTGCGTATGCGCCGCGCGCAGGGTAGCGCGCCGCGGCGACGGGGCGCGAGGGCGGACGAAGTTCACGCCGATTGACATAGCACGCGCTATCGGCAGAACGATCGCGATGCTACGATTATTCGCGCCGACGGCTCCCCAGGTTCGCGGGCACCCTCGCGGACGGTCCGGCCGCCCGGCCACTTGAGGCAACACGGCGCACCGCGCTGACACGTACCCGTCCCGGGAGGACGCCATGGCCGACTACCTCGACCGCCCCGTCTCCGACCTCCACGTCGTCGACACGATCCCGCTGCCGACGCCGGCCGAGTTCGAGACCGAGCTGCCGATTCCGCCGGATGTGCTGGAGACCGTGGTGCGGGGCCGCCGCGAGATCGAGGAGATCCTGTCCGGCAAGGACGACCGGATGCTGTTCGTCGCCGGGCCCTGCTCGATTCACGACGAGCGCTCGGCGATCGAGTACGCGCGGCGCCTCGCGGCTCTCGCTCGTGAGATCGAGGACCGCGTGCTGGTGGTGATGCGGGTCTACTTCGAGAAGCCGCGCACGACCGTCGGCTGGAAGGGCCTGATCTACGACCCGGACCTCGATGGCTCGTTCAACATCGACGCCGGCCTGCGGCGGGCGCGCCAGTTGCTGATCGAGATCGGCGGCCTCGGGCTGCCGGCGGGTACGGAGTTCCTGGACCCGATCGCGCCGCAGTACCTCGCCGACCTGATCTCCTGGGTCGGGATCGGCGCGCGTACGACGGAGAGCCAGACGCACCGCCAGATGGCAAGCGGTCTGAGCATGCCGGTCGGCTTCAAGAACAGCACCGACGGCAACATCGAGGTCGCCGTAAACGGGCTGCTCTCGGCGCGCGAGCCGCACGCGTTTCTGGGTATCGACCGCGAGGGTCGGACCTGCACGGTGCAGACGAGCGGCAACCCCTTCGGGCACATCGTGCTGCGCGGCGGCAGCGACGGACCGAACTTCGACGCGGAGTCCGTGCGCGCGACGCACGAGCGGCTCGAGGCCGCCGGCCTCCAGCCGACCGTGCTCGTCGACTGCAGCCATGCCAACTCCAGCAAGGACCACCGGCGCCAGTCGATCGCATTCCGCGACGTCATCGCGCAACGCGCGGCGGGCAACGGCGGCATCATCGGCCTGATGCTCGAGAGTCATCTCAACGAGGGCAACCAGTCGCTCGGCGACGACGCGAGCACGCTCCGTTACGGCGTCTCGATCACCGATGCCTGCATCGGCTGGGACGAGACCGTCGAGTTGCTGCGCGAGGCCGCCATGGCGCTCGCTCCCGTCGCCGCCACCGCGTAACGCCCGAGGCCGTCAACTCTCCCCAGCCCCGCGCGGCGAGGCCCAGCGCGGCTCCTCGACGCCCTCGCGGCGGTTGACGGCGCGGGCCGCGACGAACAGGAAGTCCGAGAGCCGGTTGAGGTAGACCAGCAGCTCGCCCGCCACCTCCTCCAAGGCCGCCAGCGAGACCGCGCGCCGCTCGGCGCGGCGGCAGACCGTGCGCGCGTGGTGCAGTGCGGCGGCCACCGGCGCGCCGCCCGGCAGGATGAACTGCGTCAGCGGCTCCAGCTCCTCCTCCAGCGCGTCGATCCAGCCCTCGAGGCGCTCGCTCGACCCCTCGGCGAGCAGGGGCGTGAGCTTGCCGCTCGCCGCGCGCTCGCGCGCGTCCGGCGTGGCCAGCTCGCCGCCGAGGTCGAACAGCGTCGACTGGATCTCGTGCAGCATCTCCGCGAGGTCCGGTGAGGCCTCGCTGTCGAGGCCCGCGGCGGCGACGCCCAGGACGGCGTTCAGCTCGTCGACGGCGCCGTAGGCCTCGACGCGGGCGTCGTCCTTGGGCACGCGCGGCCCGCCGAACAGCCCGGTGTCGCCCTCGTCGCCGGTGCGCGTGTAGATCTTCACGGGCCACCTACCCCGGGTACGCCTCGATGAAGGCGCGCAGCGCCTCGAGGTGCTCGCCCACCGTCGCCATGCCGGAGGTGTTGGTGCTGACGGTGAAGCGCGTCGCGCCCATCCCGCGCCACAGCTCGGCGCGGCGCAGCTGCTCGTCCAGGTCCTTGCCCTTCGTGCTGACGCTCAGGTTGAAGCCGATCTCCGAGGGGTCGCGGCCGGCCTGCTCGGCGGCGGCGAGCACGCGATCGCGGCGCGGCAGGAAGCCCTCGGGACTGTGGAAACGCGGCGGCACGAGCCAGCCGTCGCCGAGGCGGCCCGTGCGCTCCATCATCACGCGCGCGTAGCCGCCCATCCAGATCGGGATGCGCCGCCCGGGCAGCGGGTTGATGCCGGCGTCGCGGACGGCGTGGTGCTCGCCCTCGAAGGTGACGAGGGGCTCCTCCCAGAGCCGGCGCAGCAGCCCGATCTGTTCCTCGATGCGCGAGCCGCGCGTCGCGAAGTCGACGCCCAGCGCCTCGTACTCGACCTCGTTCCAGCCGCTGCCGATGCCCAGCTCGAACCGCCCGCCGGAGAGCAGGTCGACCTCGGCCGCCTGCTTGGCGACGAGCGCGGTCTGGCGCTGCGAGAGGATCAGCACGCTGGTGACGAGCTTGATGCTGGAGGTGACGGCGGCGGCGTAGCCGAACATCACGAGCGGCTCGCGGAAGATCGCGTGGTGCGTGTACGGCCCCTCCAGCTCGTACTGCGACGCGTCGGCGCCGAGCACGTGGTCGGCGGCGCGGATGTGCGCGTAGCCGAGCTGCTCGACACCCTGCACGTAGTCGCGCAACGCCACGCTGTCGCTGCCGATCGCGCGCTGCGGGAACCCCGCTCCCAGCTCCACAGGCCGCCTCCCTCGTCGCGTCCGTTTCCTCGTGAGCCTGCGCTCAGCCGCCGAGGCTGGCGCTCGGGTTCGTGCGGGCCAGGATGTTCTCGGCCCGCTGCCGCACCCACGGATCAATATCATCGTGCGTCAGGATCCAGAAGCGCTGATCGCGGATCGCCTCGACGACCTGCGCGGCGACCGCGGCGGGCGGCGTCCCGCTGCTGGCCATCGCCTCGCGCAGGCGGGCGCGAGCCCGGCCCTCGGGCGGCGGCTCGCCGGGGTTGCGCAGCGCCTCCGGCCGGTTGCGCTCGGCGTCGAGGATGTTCGTCCGGATCAGGCCGGGACAGAGCACCGAGGCGCGCACGGGCGCGCCGCGCAGCTCCAGTTCGAGGTGCAGCGACTCGGTCAGCGCCACCACGCCCGCCTTGCTCGTGCCGTAGACCGTGTTGAACGGCGTCGCGGCCAGCCCCGCTCCCGAGGAGGTGTTGACGACGTGGCCCTCCTCGCCACCGTCGAGCATCCTCGGAACGAACGAGCGCACGCCGTGGATCACGCCCCAGAGGTTCACGCCGAGGATCCACCCCCAGTCGGCGACGGTGGTGTCCTGCGTCGCGCCCCGGCCCCCGCCGACTCCGGCGTTGTTGCACACCACGTGGACCGCGCCGAACGCCTCGTACGCGCGGTCTGCGAGGGCGTCGACGCTCTCCGCGCTCGAGACGTCGGTCTCGACAGCGAGCAGCTCCGCTCCCGTGCCGCGCAGCTCGCCCGTGGCCGCTTCGAGGGCGTCGCGCTCGACATCGGCGAGCACGACGCGCATGCCCTCCTCGGCGAAGCGTTGGGCGAGCCCGCGCCCGACGCCGCTTGCCGCGCCGGTGACGACGGCCACGCGGCCCTCGAACTCCTGCATCGCTCGTCCTCCCCGTCCCGCCTACCCGCGCGGCCGGGCCTGCGGGTTGGCGCGAGAGAGGATGCCCTCGCTGCGGCGGCGTATCCACGAGTCGATGTCGTGCGTGAGGATCCAGAAGCGCTCATCGCGGATCGCCTCGAAGACCTTCGCGGCGACCTCGGCGGGCGCGATCGCGCTCCGCGCGAACTCTTCGCGCAGTCGCTCCTGCGCCGGATCGGGGCGCGGCGGTTCGGGATTGCGCAGCGCCTCCGGCCGATTGCGCTGGGAGTCCAGGATGTTCGTCTGCACGATGCCCGGGCAGAGCACCGAGGCGCGCACCGGCGCGCCCCGCCGCTCCAGCTCCAGGTACAGCGACTCGGTCAGCGCGACCACCCCGGCCTTGCTCACGCCGTAGGGGGCGTTGCCGGGTAGCGGAGTCAGCCCCGCGATCGAGGCGGTGTTGACGACGTGGCCCTCCTCCCCGCCGTCGAGCATCCTCGGGACGAAGGCGCGCACGCCGTGGATCACGCCCCAGAGGTTCACGCCGAGCGTCCACTGCCAGTCGGCGAGCGTGGCGCGGTAGGCGGCGACGTTCGCGCCGCCCACCCCGGCGTTGTTGCAGACCACGTGGACCGCGCCGAACGCCTCGTACGCGCGGTCTGCGAGGGCGTCGACGCTCTCCGCGCTCGAGACATCCGTCTCGACGGCGAGCACCTCCGCGCCGCCGTCCCGCAGCTCGCCTGCGGTCGCCTCGAGGGCGTCGCGCTCGACATCGGCGAGCACGATGCGCATGCCCGCCTCGGCGAAGCGCGTGGCGAGCGCGCGGCCGATGCCGCTCGCACCGCCGGTGACGACCGCCGCGCGGCCCTCGAACTGTTGCATCGCCGCGTCCCTTCCGCGAAGCCCGGCCGCTACGAGGCGCCCCGCGCCTCTCCGGGCGGGGTGCGCAGGATGCGCTCCGTGAAGTAGCCGCCGGTCGCGCGGTCCAGCGCCATGAACTTCGGGATGTCCTCGTAGATCTCGCGCCGCCCTTCGTCGGAGTCGTAGCGCTCCTCGCGGAAGGCCTCGCGCGATCGCATGTGCAGCTCGACGATGCCGAAGACGTCGGGGTCGGCGCCGGCGAGGGGCGCGTGGACGACGTTCTGCACGTAGTGCTGCATCCCGACGTGGATGCGCAGCGCGAGGCCCGTGTGCACCTCGCGCCAGTGGCGTGCGCACTGCTCGTGCGAGCGGCCCGGAGCGAGCCGCATCAGCGTCATCATCTTCACGCCCGGCGTCAGCTCGCCGTCTACCCAGTCGCGCTCGTAGCGCTTCGGGTAGTGCTCCTCGACCGTCCAGCCCGCGAGGCGGGCGACGCCCTCCGTGCCCGCGAGGGCGTCGGCGAAGGCCGCGAGCGTTCCGTCCTCGGCCCAGGCGTCCTTGGCCCAGACGGCGACCAGCGCGTCCGCCATCGGCCCTTCCGGTCCGCCGCGATCCCAGCGCTCGCCGCTGGCGAGGTCGGCGAGGTTGAGCGCGAGACCGAGCGGTGGCGGCGCGGCGCCGCTGCCGAGCACCGTCTCCGCGCAGCGGTCGACCAGCTCCCACTGGACGTCCAGCGGCTCCAGGTCGTCCTCCGCCCAGAGCGCCAGGATTGCCTTGATCACCGCGCGGCTCCTCTCCCGCCTCGCTGCGGGCGCACGCTACCATGCGCGCGGTGCGGGAGTGGCCCGATGCCGCCCGCACGGGAGGTCGCGATGCGCGCAGGCGCGCTCGACGGGATCCGGGTGCTCGAGTTCTCGGTGGTGGTCGCCGGGCCGGTCTGCGGCGTGATCCTCGGCGACCTCGGCGCGGACGTGGTGAAGGTGGAGCCGCCCGGCGGCGAGCCGCACCGCCGCAACCGCGCGGTCGTGCCGAACGAGGGCAAGCTGTTCCAGAACTTCAACCGAGGCAAGCGCAGCCTCGTCGTCGACCTCGGCCGCGAGGAGGGGCGGGCGCTGATCCACCGGCTCGTGCCGCGCACCGACGTGGTGATCGTGAACTACCGCCTCGGCGTGGCGAAGCGGCTGGGCATCGACTACGAGACGCTGCGCGCGATCCGGCCGGACCTGATCTACGTGGAGAGCACGGGCTTCGGGACGCGCGGGCGGCTGGCCGGGTTCCCGGCCTCGGACATCGTCGCGCAGGCCTACTCCGGGCTGATGGCGGGCGAGGGCAAGGTCGGCGAGGGCGGCGAGCCGCTGGCGCTCAAGGCCGGCGCCTGGGCCGACTACATGACGGGCATCGCCACCGCGATGGGCGTGAGCACGGCCCTCTACCACCGCGAACAAACCGGCGAGGGCCAGAAGGTCTCCGGCTCGCTGCTGCGCTCGGCGATGTTCGGGCAGGGCCACATCACGATGCGCGAGCCGGTCTCCGACAGCGCCGTGCGCGACGTGACGATGGCGAAGGTCGACGAGGCGCGCGCGAGAGGCGCCGACTACCGCGAGGTGGTCGACATCCGCATGGCCGGCCGCGAGCTGGGGACGCAGTTCGCGCTCTACTACAACGGCTACCAGGCGAAGGACGGCGGCGTGGTCCTCGGCGCGCTCACCAAGGCGAACCGCGACGCAATGCGGCAGGTCCTCGGCCTCGAGGGCGAGAACTGCGACGACCCGGACTACGACGCCCTCGATCCCGTCAACCTGGCCGAGGCCGAGCGCTGGAAGCAGGTGATCCGCGATCGCATCGCCGAGCGCACCGTCGCCGAGTGGGTCGAGGCCTTCGAGGCGGCGGGCACGCCCGTCTCGCCGGTCAACCTGCCGGAGGAGATGTCCGACGATCCGCAGGTCGCCGCCGAGGGCATCATGGCGGAGCTCGAGCACGAGGTGACGGGCCCGCAGCGCGTGGTCGGCCCGATCATCGAGCTCTCGGAGACGCCGACGCGCGCGCGCAGCGCCGCCCCGCCGGTCGGCCGCCACACCCGCGAGCTGCTGCGCGAGTTCGGCCTGCCCGAGGACGAGATAGACGCGCTTGTCGCCTCGGGCGTGGCGGCGGAGGGCGCGTAGGGGCCAAGCCGATGGACCGCGATCCGTCCACCGCGCAGTCGTACGACTTCAGCCTCGTTTACATCGTGCGCTGGCTGTTCGAGGTCGCCGTGCTGCGGCGGCCGCGAAGGCTGGGGCCCGACTCGCGCGCGATGCTGCGGGGCGCGCAGCCGCGCCCGCGCGTCGAGGGCATCGAGCACGTGCCGCGCGAGGGCGCCTGCATCGTGGTGATGAACCACTACGAGCGGCCGGGCCTGCGCGTCTGGTGGTGCGCGGCGCTGGCCGGCGCGGCGCTCGAGAGCCATCGCGGGGGCGAGCCGCCCGTGCACTGGCTGATCACCGACCGCTTCGAGCGCTTCCGCTACTTCGGCGTGCCGATGCCGGACCGGCTGATGGCCTGGCTGCTCGCCAAGATCGGCAGCGCCTACGGGCTGCTGCTGGTGGCCAAGCCGGACGACGAGGTGCGCTCCCGCTCGTCGCTGCTGCGCGAGGCGCGCGAGATCCTGCGCGCAGGCGCCGTCCTCGGCATCACGCCCGAGGCGGCGAGCGGCTCCGGGCCGGAGCTGGCTTCAGCCTGGCCGGGTTCCGGCGCGGCGCTCTCCTGGCTGTCCTCGGGCACAACGCCGCTGGTCCCCGTCGCCGTGCGCGATGACGAGAGCGGCGCGATGGTCGCGACGTTCGGCGAGCCGTTCACGCTGGAGCGAATGAGCGACGAGGAGGGCGCGCGGGCGGTGATGGGCGCCGTCGCCGCGCTGCTGCCTCCCGAGCTGCGGGGCGTCTACGGCGAGGAGTGATCGCGATCGCGTAGCATGCCGGCAACCGGCGCGAGCCGGATGGGGGGCGGCGTGACAGACGAACAGCGGCCGCTGCGCACCAGGGTCTTCTACGCCAGCGGGTCCGTCTCCGGCAACGTCATCTCGCAGGCCTTCTCGCTGTGGCTGATCTTCTTCTACGCGCCGCCGTCCGACCGGGATGACCTCGACACCCGCATCCCCGCGGTCGGCCTGCCGGGGCTCGACCTCGGCGGCTTCTCGTTCCCCGACGAGCTCGCGCCGCGTGTCGTGCTCGGCCTGCTCCTGACCGTCGCCCGCATCGTGGAGTCTGTCGACGACCCGGTCGTCGGCTACCTGACCGATCGCACGAGGTCGCGCTGGGGGCGGCGCATCCCCTGGATCCTGCTCGGGACGCCGTGGTGGGCGCTGCTGTTCGCGCTGCTGTTCGCCCCGCCGGTGGCCGGCGAGAGCTTCGCGAACCTGCTCTGGCTGGTCGTCATCCTCGAGATCTTCTGGCTGTCCAGCAACATCTCGGGGGCGCCGCTGGAGGCGCTGCTCCCGCACATCGCGAGGTCGCACCAGCACCGCGTGACGGTGGCGGCCTACCAGCTGGCCTTCGGCGTCTTCGGGGCCTTCATTGGGCTCTCGATCAGCTCACTGCTGGTGGACTTCGTGGGGTTCACGACGATGGCGGCGATCATGGCCGCGGTCGCCCTGGCGACCCGCTACACGGCGTTGTTCGGGTGCTGGAGATACGCGAAGAGCGACGACACGCCCTCGACGCCGGGGTTCAAGCGCTCGGTCCGCGAGACGTTCTCCAACAAGCAGTTCGTCGCCTTCCTGCCGAGCTTCATCTTCTTCCGCATCGCCCAGCTGATGCTGACGGCGCTCTTCCCCTTCTACGTCTCGGCGGCGCTCTCGACGAGCGAGGCATTCGGCTTCAGCGGCTCCGAGGACGAGGGCATCTTCACCTTCGCGCTCACGGTCATCGTGATCCTCGGCGTGCTGATCGGGATCGCGATCTTCACGCCGCTCGCAAGGCGCAGGGGCAACGCGTACGCCTTCCGCACGGCGATGCTGTGGAGCATGGGCGGCCTGATCCTGCTCTTCTTCGCCGGCTTCATGCCGGGGATCTCGAGGGTGGCGCAGGCGGCGGTCGTGATCCTCATCACCGGGATGCCGCTCGCCGGCATCCTGATGCTGCCCAACATCCTGATCGCCGACATCGTCGACCACGACGCGCGGCGCACCTCGACGCGGCGCGAGGGGATGTTCTACGGCTCGCAGAACCTGCTGGAGAAGAGCGCCTCGGCCTTCGCGCCGCTGCTGCTCGCGATCGTGTTGCTCGCCGGCGACAGCGCGAGCGACCCGCTCGGCGTGCGCCTCGTTGGCCCCGTCGCCGCCGTGCTGGTCTTCATCGGCTTCCTCTCCTTCCGCGGCTACACCCTCGGCGAAGCGGAGCCCGAGCCGTCCGAGGAGGCGGAGACGACCGCGCCGCCTGCCGATTGACGCTTGCGCGGCGGCGGGCCTATCGTCGGTTTCGAGGAAGGAGGTGATGCCCACATGGATGATGATCGTAGTCACGAGGCCGAGGACCACCGGTGGGACATCTCCACGGAGGTGTCCGCGGGCTGATCCTCTGCCCGTGAGACTGAACGGAACACCCCGGCCAGCGGCCGGGGTGTTCTGCGTCCGGGAGGCTCGCCGATGGCGTCCGACGCAGCCTTCGATCACGAGCGCTACGCCTCGCTGCGCGGCGGCGGGCGCATCGGCGCGCTGGTGCATGCCGTCGCGCAGACCACCTCGACGATGGACGACGCGCGCGCGGGCGCGGACCGGCGCGGGGCCGCCGGCTGCGGCGACGCCCATCTCGCCGGCGAGCAGACCGCCGGCCGAGGGCGCTTCGGGCGCCGCTGGGTCGCCGCGCCGGGCGCGGCGCTGCTCGTCACCTTCCACCTCTGCCCCGCCGCCGGCTCGCACACCCCGCTGCTCAGCGCCGCCGGCGGCCTCGCCACCGCGGAGGCGGTCGAGTCCTCCTGCGGCCTCGGCGTCACGCTCAAGTGGCCGAACGACGTGCTTGCCGGCGGCCGCAAGCTGGCCGGCGTACTGGCCGACGCGCGAACCGCGCGGGGCGGCATCGAGGTCTTCCTCGGCATCGGCCTGAACCTGCGAGAGGCCGCGACCGCGGGACTGCCCCCGGACGACCGCGCGCGCGCGACGAGCATCGAGGGCGCGGGCGCGACGCCGCCAGACGCCGAGACGCTGCTCGCCGAGCTGTCCAGGGCGCTCGAACGGCGCGTGGAGCAGATCGAGCGCGACCCTGCAGCCTTCCTCGCCGATTGGCGCGCGCGCCTCGAGACAATCGGGCGGCGGATACAGCTCGCACCCGCCGGTCCGGAGGCAGGTGGGGGCGTCGTCGAGGGCGTCGCCGTCGGCGTCACGGAGACCGGCGAGCTGACGCTGCGCCTCGACGACGGATCGGAGCGCAGCTTCGCCGCGGGCGATGTGACCACGCTGTGAGGGGCGACGCGCTTGCCCTCGCAGAGCGGTGCTCCTACGATCGGCATGATGCGTACGTACGAGATCAGCGGCGGGCGCGCGCATGCGCATAGCCATCGGGGCGAGGAGTCGCCGCCGCGAAGCCGCTTGCATCGCTAGCCGGAACGCTGATGCCAGTGACACGCCGCGGCGGAACTCCGTCGCGGCGTTTCTGTGTCCGCACAGAGCGGCGCCGTCGTCCCGGCCCACGAGACCAGACCACCCACACGAGGCCGAGAGAGTGAGACGAGCGTGAGCGAATCCGAGACCGAAACAAGCACCCCCGCCGCGAGCCGCACCGAGGCCCTGCGCAGCCGCGGCATGCACGACATCGGACCGGACGAGATGCGGCGCTTCCGCCGCGTCGAGGCGCGATTCCTCGAGGTGACGGCGGCGGCGGGGTACCAGGAGATCCGCACGCCCACCGTGGAGCCGTTGCACCTCTTCACCAGCGCCGGTGCGCTCTCGCCGCAGCTGCTGGACCGCGTCTACTCGTTCCTCGACTGGGACGGGTGGAGCGGCGAGCGGATGGTGCTGCGCCCGGACAGCACGCTGCCCGCGGTGCGCTGGTTCGAGAGCCGGGCCGACGCCTCCGAGGGCGAGGCCGCGCGGCTCAGCTACGTACAGCCCGTCTACCGCTTCGACGCCGGCGACGGCGATCGCGAGCTGTGGCAGTGCGGCGTCGAGCTGTTCGGCCGCGCCGCTCCCGAGGGCGACGTCGAGCTGCTTGGTCTCGCCCGCGAGCTGCTGAGCGCCCTCGGACTCGGCGATCTGCGCTTCGAGCTCGCCCACGCCGGCCTGCTGCGCGCCGCGCTGGCGGCGACCGGCCTCGACGCGGCCGGGCAGATCGAGGCGCTCGACCGCGTGATCGAGGGCGGCGCGGACGCCGTGGAGGCCGTCGCCGGCGAGCCGGCGGCGGCGAGCCCGGAACGGGCGACCGGCCTGCGCCTGCTGCTGGAGATCCGCGGCGGGGGCGGGGGCTACCTCGACAACGTCGAGGCCGCGCTGCCGGAGGCCGCACAGCCGATCGCGGAACTGCGCGCGGCCATGCGTACGCTCGAGGCGGCGGGAGTCGCCTGCGATCTCGCGCCCGCGGCCGGGGGCAGCTTCGAGTACTACACCGGCCTCACCTTCCGCGCCTTCACGGGCGGCGAGGCCTGTCTTGTCGGAGGGCGCTACGACGGCATGGCGGAGGCGATCGGGGGGCGCCCGGCGCCCGCCTCGGGCTTCGCCGCCGACCTGCTGCGCCTTGCCGCGCTCGCGCCGGAGGCAGCGTCGTGATCCGCGTCGCACTCCCGCGCGGCGACCTCCGCGCGCCGCTCGCCGAGCGCCTGCGTGCGGCCGGCTTCGCCGTCGAGGGCTACGAGGGCGGATCGCGCGCGTACCGCTTCCCGGTCGAGGGGCGGCCCGGCGTGCTCGTGCGCGTCTTCGCCGAGGAGGACATCCCGATCCAGGTCGCGCTCGGCCAGTACGACCTCGGCATCACCAGCCGCGCCTGGGTCGACGAGCTGCTGGCGCGCTACCCGCTCGACTCGCTGACGCCGCTGCGGCCGCTCGACCTCGGCGGCCGGCGGCTGGTGCTCGCAGCGCCCGAGGGCGTCACGCTCGACCGCCTCGCCGCGACGCCGGGCGTGCGGGTGACGACGACGCACCCGAACCTGGCGACGCGCGCGCTCAACTACCTTCGCGTGCCGGACTACCGCGTGATCGAGGTCTGGGGCCAGCCCGAGGCCTGGCCGCCGGAGGACGCCGACGCCGCCATCCTCGGCGTGCCGCTCGACGAGGCTGGGGCCGACGCCGTTCTCGCCCGGGAGGGACTGGCCGTCGTCGCCGAGGTGCAACGCGGCTCGGCAACCCTCGTCGCCAACCGCGACGCCCTCGCGAGCCGCGATCTCGCGGAGGCGCTGGGGCCGCTGCTCGCGCTGCCGGCCGGCGACCGGGACGCCGCCGAGGCGCGCCCGCTGCCCCGCGGCAACGGCCGCAACGGCGGCCTCGACGGCATCGCCTCGCGGCGCTCGGACGGCGATCGCGGCGTCTTCCGCCTCGCGCTGCCGGACGGGCACGCGCAGCCGCACACTGTCGAGGCGCTCGCCTCCGCCGGCCTGCGCTTCGAGGGCTACGGCGACGGCGCCACGGACCGCCACCCGCGCTCCGGCATCGAGGGCCTCGAGGTGAAGGTGATCCGCCCGCAGGACATGCCGCAGGCCGTCGCGCTCGGCTGCTTCGACCTTGCGCTGACGGGGCGCGACTGGCTCGCCGCGCACCTCGCGGCATTCCCGCTCTCGCCGGTGGCCGAGCTGTGCGATCTGCGGCGCAGCCGCTACCGCCTGGGCGCGGTCGTGCCCGAGGCCGTGCCCGCCGAGACGATCGCCGAGGCGATCGCCTGGTGGCGGCGCGACGACCCGGAGCGGCCGATTCGCGTCGCCTCGGAGTACGTCGCCCTGGCCGATCACTACGCACGCGAGCGGCACCTCGGGCGCTACCAGGTGCTGCCGATCTCCGGGGCGTCCGAGGGCTTCGTGCCGGACGACGCCGAGATCCTGATCGAGGGGACGGAGACGGGCTCCACCCTGCGCGCCAACCGGCTCCGTATGATCGACGTCATCATGGAGTCGACGAACTGCGCGATCGGCTCGACGGTGCGTCCGCCCGGCGCGCGCGGCGAGCTGCGCGACGACCTGGTCGAGCGGCTGCGGGCGGGAGCCGCGGAGGTCTGACCGTGCCCTCACTGGGATCACACCTCGCCAGCGCCTACGGGCTGGCCGACCGCCTCGGCCACCCGTACATCGACGCCGATCGCGGGTCCTACTACATGGGATCGACGGCGCCGGACATCCGCGTGCTGCTGCGCGTCGACCGCCGCCTCACGCACTTCTTCGAGCTCGACGACTTCGAGCAGCAGGACTCGGTGGCGCGCATGTTCGAGGAGCACCCGGACCTGCGGGACGTCGCCGGCCTCAACGAGAGCACGAGGGCGTTCGTGGCGGGCTACGTGACGCACCTGCTGATGGACGAGCACTACATCCAGAGCGTCTACCGCCGCTTCTTCGGCGAGCGCTCGTCCCTCGGCGGCGACCTGCGCGCGAACGTGCTGGATCGCGCCCTGCAGTACGAGATGAACCGCCGCGAGCTGGAGGACGACGCCGCCCTCACCGAGATCCGCACCGCCATCGACGCGACCGAGGCGGCGATCGCCGTCGGGTTCATCGAGTCGCGGCTGTGGCCGGAGTGGCGCGACTTCACGCGCGGGATCACCTACCAGCGCCCGGACTGGGAGCGCTTCCCGCGGGTGATGCAGATTCACCTGCGGCGCGGCGGCTTCAGCGAGGAGGAGGTCGAGGAGGTCGCGCAGAACCCGGGCGGGCTGATCCAGGAGTCGCTCTCACACGTCACCGAGCAGGAGGTCGCGCGCTACCTCGAGGAGGCGACCGAGCTGGCCGCCGAGCGCCTCCGCGAGTACCTGCCGAGACTCTGATGGCTGCCACCACGCCCGCATCCGGACCCGCACTGCGCATCGTCCAGGGCGCCGAGGCCGCCCGTGCGAGCGTGCTGCGGCGCGACCCGCTCGGCGACCCCGCGCTGCCGCCGCCCGTGCGCGCCTCGATCCGCGAGACCTTCGGCGCGGACCTGAGCGCCTCCGAGGTAGTGGCGCGGATCATCGCCCGCGTGCGCGAGGAGGGCGACGCGGCGGTGCGCGCCTTCTCGCAGCGCTTCGACGGATCCGCGGACGCACCGCTCGAGGTGACGCGCGAGGAGATCGAGGCCGCGTTCGCGGAGACGCCGGGCGAGCTGCTTGACTCGCTGCGCTTCGCCGCCGATCGCGTGCGCCACTACCACGAGCGCCAGCTCGCGCACGGCCCGCGCTCCTTCCTCGAGGACGGCGTGGGCATGACGGTGCAGCCGATCGCGCGGGCCGGCATCTACATGACCGGCAGCGTGGCGGTGCTGCCCTCCTCGGTGCTGCACACGGCGCTGCCCGGACTCGTCGCGGGCGTGCCGGAGCGGATCGGCCTGACGGCAGCGCGCGAGGACGGCAGCGTGCACCCACTGAAGCTGGTGGCGGCCGAGTTGGCCGGGGTGCGGCGCGTCTTCCGCGCCTCGGGCGCGCAGGCGATCGCGGCGCTGGCGCTGGGCACGGAGACGGTCCCGCGCGTCGACAAGATCTTCGGCCCGGGCAACGTCTTCGTGACGCTCGCCAAGCAGCAGCTCTTCGGCGAGGTCGGCATCGATGCGATCTACGGGCCCACGGAGACGCTCGTGCTCGCCGACGAGGAGGCCGCGCCCGACCTCTGCGCCGCCGACCTGCTGGCGCAGGCCGAGCACGACACGCTCGCAAGGCCGGTGCTGATCACCACCTCGCGCGCGCACGCCGAGGCGGTGCAGGCCGAGGTCGAGCGGCAGCTCGAGGACCTCGAGCGGGGCGCGATCGCGCGCGCGGCCGTCGAGGGCGGAGGCGCGGTCGTCGCGGACGGCGTCGAGGAGGCGGTGGCGCTCGCCAACGAGTTCGCGCCGGAGCACCTCTGCCTGCTGACGCGCGAGCCGGAGGCGATCGCGCCGCTGATCACCGCAGCGGGCGGCGTCTTCGTCGGCGATCACTCGCCCGAGGTGCTCGGCGACTACGTCGCGGGGCCGAGCCACGTCATGCCGACGGGCGGGTCGGCGCGCTACGCCTCTCCGCTCTCCGTGCTCGACTTCCTCAAGGTCAGTTCCGTGATCGCGCTGCCGGAGGGCGCCCTCGGCGAGCTCGGGCCGCACGCCGCGCGGCTCGCCCGCGCCGAGGGGCTGACCGGCCACGCGCGCTCGATCGAGCGCAGGCTGGAGGGACTGTGATGACGGACTCCGCGAGCTTCGACCTCGAGGGCGCGCTGCGCCCGCCACTGCGCTCGCTGCGCGGCTACGAGCCGATCGACCCGCCGGAGCAGGTCGCCGCCCGCTACGGCGTCGCGCCCGAGGCGATCGTCAAGCTCGACGGCAACGAGAACCCCTACGGCCCCTCGCCACACGCCCTCGAGGCGCTGGCCGGGGGCTACGCGGCGCACCGCTACCCGGACCCGGAGCAGCGAAGGCTGCGCGACGCCCTCGGCGCGCGGCACGGCGTGTCGCCGGAGTGCATCGTCGCCGGCGCCGGCGCCGACGAGATCATCGACCTCGTCTTCCGCATCTTCGTCGAGGCTGGCGACCGCGTCGTGATCGCCTCGCCGACCTTCGGGATGTATCCCTTCGGCGCGGAGATCGCCGGCGCGGAGCTCGTCGACGTGCCCAGGCGCGACGACTGGTCGGTGGACCTCGATGGCCTCGCCGCGGCCTGCGAGGGCGCGAAGGCGGTCTTCCTGCCCTCGCCCAACAACCCGACGGGCGGGCTGCTGCCGCCCGGCGCCGCCGAGCGCCTGCGCACAAGCGGCGCGATCGTCGTGATCGACGAGGCCTACGTGGAGTTCGCGAGCGGGCGCGAGGGCGGGCACAGCGGATCGCCAAGCCTCGCGGACCGCGCCGCCGAGGACGGCAGACCTGGCGAGGCGCCGCTGATCGTGCTGCGCACGTTCAGCAAGTGGGCCGGTCTCGCCGGGCTGCGCGTCGGCTACGGCGTGATGCCGGCCCCGGTCGCCTCGCTGCTGATGCAGTGCAAGCAGCCCTACGGCGTCAGCACCGCCGCCGAGGCGGCCGCGCTCGCCTCGCTCGAGGATGCGCTGCTGCTCGACGAGCGCGCCTGCGAGATCGCCGGCGAGCGCGACCGGTTGGCGGCCGAGCTGCGCGCGGGCGGCTGGCTGGAGCCTGTGCCCTCGCAGGCCAACTTCCTGCTCTGTCGCCTCGCCTTTGGCAGCGGCGCGGCGCTGCGCGAGGCGCTGGCGCGGCGCGGCGTCTTCGTGCGCTTCTTCGGCCACGAGCGCCTGCGCGACCACGTCCGCATCTCCGCCGGCACTTCCGAGGACAGCGAGCGCCTGCTCGCGGCCCTGTCCGAGGCGCGCCGGGAGGTGGAGGGCGGGGCGCGGTGAACGTGCAGCCGCAGGCGTCATGAGACTGTCGTTCACACGGCACGCGCTGGACGCCCTGGCGGAGCGGAGGATTCCTATCGAGTGGGCCGAGCGCGTCGTGGCGGCGCCAGAGTTGAGAACGCACGACGCGCATGACCCTGAAGTGGAGCGCTTCTTCGCGGGTATACCAGAGCGCGACGACCGGGTGCTGCGCGTGGCGGTCAATACTCGCGTTGTGCCGTGGCGGGTCGTGAGCGTATTCTTCGATCGAGCCATGAGGGGCCAACTGTGAAGCTGCGCGTGGACAAAGAGGCCGATGCTCTCTACCTCCGCCTCGACGACTCGGCCATCGTCGAGTCCGAGGAAGTCTCGCCGGGCGTCGTGCTCGACTACAACGAGGCGAACGAAGTCGTCGGCGTCGAGATGCTGCGCCTCTCTGAGCGTTCATCTGATGTCAACCTCTCGGCCCTGCAATTCGAAACCGCCTAGACGAACCTCCGCCGCCGGCGACTGAGTCACCCGTTCACTGCTGACGTAGAGTAATAGTACGTCAATCTGCCAATCACACCTAAGAGTAGACACAATTTGACGCAGGCCATACGCTGATCGGGCGAACCGGAAGGGCAGCCCAATGGTCGAGATCAAGAGCGAGACCTATCTGCGCGTACGCGAGGCCTTCGAGGCGGGCGAGCTCGACGTGCTCGGCGGCCAGACCCGGCTCGCCGAGGAGCTCGGCGTGACCCGCCAGGCGATCAACACCAACCTCAAGCGCGTCAAGCGCGACCTCGAGGATGGCGAGCGCCGCGCCGTCGTCGACCGCATCACCGCGGAGACGCGCATCCACGTCGAGATCGACATCGACGGGACCGGCCGCGCCGGGATCGCGACCGGCGTGGGCTTCTACGACCACGTCCTCGAGGCGTTCGCCAAGCACGGACGCTTCGACCTCGAGCTGCGCTGCGAGGGCGACCTGCACGTCGACGAGCACCACACGATGGAGGACTGCGCGCTCGCGCTCGGCGCCGCCGTCGACGAGGCGCTGGGCGACCGCTCGGGCCTCGTGCGCATGGGCGACGCGACGGTTCCGCTCGACGAGGCGCTGGTGCAGGCGGTGATCGACTGCTCCGGCCGCCCCTACGCCGCGATCGATTTCGACTGGGGCGGCGAGCGAATCGGCCAGGCGCCGACGGAGATGATCGGCCACGCCCTGCAGTCGTTCTCGCAGGGCGCGCGCTGCGCGCTGCACGTGCGCCAGCTCGCCGGGGCGAACGACCACCACATCGCCGAGGCCGCCTTCAAGGCGCTCGGGCGCGCCCTCGATGCCGCCACCCGCCGCGATCCGCGCATCGCCGGCGAGGTGCCGAGCACCAAGGGCACGCTGACGGCGTGACGGCGCCGTGAGCAGCAATCCTGCCGCGCCGCGCGGCGTCGTGCACTGTGCCGACGGCGTGGCGGTCGCGCGCACCCTCGAGGACGAGAGCGTCGACCTCGTCTACCTCGACCCGCCGTTCAACACCGGCAGGCGGCAGACGCGCGAGCAGCTGCGCACGCGCCGTGTCGAGGACGGTGAGGGCGACCGCAGCGGCTTCGGCGGGCGGCGCTACGAGACCGCGCGGCTGGGCAGCCGCTCCTTCGAGGACGCCCGCGACGACTACCTCGGCTTCCTCGAGCCGTTCCTCGTCGAGGCGCAGCGGGTGCTGGCGCCTTCGGGCAGCCTCTACCTGCACCTCGACTACCGCGAGGTGCACTACGCGAAGGTGCTGGCGGACCGGATCTTCGGTCGTGTCAACTTCGTCAACGAGATCATCTGGGCCTACGACTACGGCGCGCGGCCGAAGCGGCGCTGGCCGGCGAAGCACGACAACATCCTCTTCTACGCGAAGGACGCCTCCCGCAATCTCTTCAACGTCGAGGACATCGAGCGCATCCCCTATATGGCGCCCGGCCTCGTGGGCCCGGAGAAGGCGGCGCGCGGCAAGCTGCCGACCGACACCTGGTGGCACACGATCGTGAGCCCGACGGGCAAGGAGAAGCTGGGCTACCCGACGCAGAAGCCGATCGGCGTGCTCGAGCGGATCGTGCGCGCCTCCTCGCCGCCAGGCGGCCTGGTCTGCGACTTCGTCGCGGGCAGCGGCACGACGGGCGAGGCGGCGCTGCGCCACGGCCGCCGCTTCGTCCTCGCCGACAGCTCGCCGGAGGCGTTCGAGGTGATGCGCCGCCGCTTCGCCGCCTGCGACGGCGTCGTCTTCGCGGAGGGGGTCACGGGCTGATGCAGGACTGCTACGCCGGAGATGTCGGCGACTTCGGCAAGTATGGGTTGCTCCGCGCTCTGTGCGGCGACGACCTCCGCCTTGGCGTGCTGTGGTACCGGTTTGAGTCGTGCGATGGCGGTAACGATGTCGACTACCTTCAGCCGCCACGCAGCGATGACTTCGAGCGCTGCAACCCACAACTCTTTCGAGCGATGCGGGCGATCGTGCAAGGCAAGCGGACCATTGCGGCAGTAGAGGCGAGCGACGCCCTGCCGTATGGAACCGTGTGTTTCTCTCAAGAATTAGACATAACGCCGAACGATCCATGGGGAGAGAGGGAGCAGAAGCGGAGTAAGTGGCTCGCCGATGGCTTCGAGAGAGTGACCGACGCCCAGGTCGTCTTCGCTGATCCCAACACGGGTCTTGAGATCCCAAGCGTCGGGCCCGTGGCCGTGGGTGGGAGCGGCAACAATGACGGCAGGAAGTACGCCTACTACCACGATCTCCAACCACATTGGGAAGCGGGACGGAGCATCATCGTGTACCACCACTCCTCTCGAAGCGTTAAGGGACAGACGGTGGAGATCCAAGTCGAGAATCGTATGGAGGCCCTGCGTCGGCACTTCCGGCTGTCGCGACGCCAGAACGTGATGGCCCTGCGGTACCACCGTGGCACATCGCGCACTTACTTGGTGGTGCCCGCTCCTGAACATGCTGAGCGGCTCGGTGAGCGCTGCCGAGCGTTTGTTGAATCCGCGTGGGGTCGAGGGAAGAAGCCGCACTTCACGCTGTTGGAAGGCTGACCGCTATCTCCACTGATCCCACAGCCGACATCCTCGCCTTCGGCCTCGAGCTGGCGGACGCCGCCGACGCGATCGCGATGCGGGACTATCGAGGCGAGCACGCCATCGAGCGCAAGGCGGACGGGACGTACGTGACGCCCGCCGACCGCGAGATCGAGGCGCTGCTGCGCGATCGGATCGCCGAGCGCTACCCGGCACACGCCGTCCTCGGCGAGGAGCAGGGCGGAGAGGCAGCCGAGGACGCCGAGGCGCGCTGGATCCTCGACCCGATCGACGGGACCCACAACTACATGCGTGGCATCCCCGTCTGGGGGACGCTGATCGCCTGCGAGCGCGGCGGCAGCATCGAGGTCGGCGTCGTCTCCGCGCCCGCGCTCGGGACGCGCTGGTGGGCGGGCAGCGGGCTCGGCGCCTACCGGGGCGCGACGGGCGCGCGCGGCGCGGGCGAGCGCATCCGCGTCTCCGAGGCCGAAACGATCGCCGAGGCGCAGCTGGTCTACGGCGAGACGCTCGCCACCCTCGAGCGCTGGCCGGGGGCGCGGGCGCTGCTCGGCGAGGCCTGGCGCGTGCGCGGGCTCGGCGACTTCTGGGGCTTCTGCCTCGTCGCCGAGGGCGCCGCCGACGTGATGCTCGACGGCGTCGACCTGCACCCGTGGGACGTCGCGGCGCTGATCCCGATCGTCGAGGAGGCGGGCGGCCGCATCACCGACGCCGAGGGCGGCCCGTCGGAGGGCGCCGGAGCGCGCGTCGCCTCGAACGGACGCCTGCACGACGAGGTGCTGCGCCGGCTGGCCGGCCCGGCATGATGGCCTACCCGGCGCATCCCGATACCGTGTCGCGATCCCTATAATGGCCGTCGTCGCGGAGACGTGATCGGAGGCCGCGCCCCGATCGCCGTCACCTCCCCAGCGCGCGCAGTAGCTGAGGAGGCCGCCATGCTCGTCACGATCCTCTCGAAGCGCCGCCCCGCCGCCATCCTGGCGGCTTCGGGCGTCCTCGCGCTGGTGCTGTTCCTGCTGATGTCCGGTAAGGCCCATGCCCAGCAGGCCGAGATCGGCGCCGAGGCCGCGTTCATCCTCAACACGTTCTCGTTCCTCGTCTGGGGCGCGCTCGTGATGTGGATGTGCGCCGGGTTCACGATGCTCGAGTCGGGCTCGGTGCGCACGAAGAACGCCTCGATGATCTGCCTCAAGAACATCGGCCTCTACTCGATCGCGGGGCTCGCCTACTTCTTCATCGGCTACAACCTGATGTACGTCGACATCGTCGGCGGGGTGGTCGGCTCCTTCAACCTGCTCTACGGCCCGACCTCCGAGGAGATCGCGCTCGTCGGCGGCGGGGGCGACTCCGTCGCGCTCGTGACGGAAAACAACTACTCGACGATGTCCGACTGGTTCTTCCAGATGGTGTTCGTGGCGACGGCGGCCTCGATCGTCTCGGGCGCGCTGGCCGAGCGCGTCAAGATGTGGACGTTCTTCCTCTTCACGCTGGTGCTCACCGCGCTGATCTACCCGATCGTCGGCGCGTGGACGTGGGGCGGCGGCTGGCTGGACGAGCTGGGGTTCGAGGACTTCGCCGGCTCCACCATCGTGCACGGCGTCGGCGGCTGGGCGGCGCTCGCGGGGATCCTCGTGGTCGGTCCGAGGCTCGGCAAGTTCCGCCGCGACGGGACGCCGCGGCCGACGCCGCCTTCGAACATCCTGGTGGTGACGCTCGGCGTCTTCATCCTCTGGTTCGGCTGGTTCGGGTTCAACGGCGGATCGCAGCTCGCCCTCGGCAGCGCCTCCGATGCGGTGGCGATGAGCCATGTGCTGGTCAACACGAACCTCGCGGCGGCGGCCGGTGTGATGGCCGCCCTCGCCGTCTCGCGCTACATCCTCGACCGCATGGACCTCTTCGCCGGGCTCAACGGCGCGATCGCCGGGTTGGTCTCGATTACGGCGGGGCCGGACATCACCGAGCACTACTGGGCGGTGATCATCGGCGCGATCGGCGGGGTGATCTGTACGGCCGGCCTCAAGCTGTTCGAGCGGCTGCAGCTCGACGACGTGGTCGGCGCGGTGCCGGCGCACCTCTTCGCCGGCATCTGGGGCACGCTCGCCGCCTCGATCGTGGCTGGGGCCGACCTCGGGGTGCAGCTGGTCGGCGTGCTGGCCGTCGGCGCGTTCGTGTTCACGACCTCGTGGCTGCTCTGGCAGGTGCTGGCACGGACGCTGAGCGTCCGCGTCCCCCCCGAGGTCGAACGGCTCGGCCAGGACGCAGGCGAGCTCGGCCTCGAGGCCTACCCCGAGTTCGTGCTCATGCCGGAGGAGTTCTACGACGACGAGGACTGAGCGCGCGCCGCTCTCGGCGCTCTCAGTCGTGCTCCAGGTAGTCGTGGCTCACCCAGCCCTCGGCGCCGTCCTCGGTGCGGACGTAGATCCATGCGGACTCGACAGTGCCCTCGAGTGAAGGGTGGACAAGCGAGAGTCCGTGCGCGTCCGGATCCGGTTCGATCGGGTGGTCTTGCTGCACGAAGAGCAGACGTGTGCCGTCCGGCAGACAGTCGAGGATAGCGGCTTCTGTGTTGGGGTCCTCGCGGAGGTGCAGGCAGTCTCCGGTCCGCGCGACGCGGAACGTAATTTCCTCGCTGAAGGGAGGGAACTCGATCTTCGGCGGAAGCAGCAGCCACTCGACCCAGCCCTGACCCCAGTAGTCGGTTGGCGTGAACCAGCGCTCGCGATGAGAGTCGCCCCACCAGAATGGACCGGGCGCCATACCCACCAGAACGCTACGAGATGCGTGGGCCCCGAACGGCGGCAGCCAGCGTTCGTCGAACGCGTCGTAGACCCACCACCCGTACCCGAAGTAGCGCCCATCTCCTGTCGGAGCGGGCTGAGGACCTGTATCCCAGCTGCCTGTCGTTCCGCCGGTCAGGAGCTCTACGATTTCTGGCGTGGGCCGAACACGGACGATCAAGTACCCATCTCGTGATCCGATGACGATGCCCTCGCTCGTGGCCAACCAGTCGGCGCTCCAGGCACGCTCGCCTGTCCGTGCGGAGCGGACTCGGAAGAGCGGCTCGCAGGTATTAGGGTCCGCCACGACCACTGCTGGCCAGGGATTATCGAGTTTCGTGACCATCACGTTCTCAAGGAAAACGGGCGCACCATCCAGCCACGCCACATAGCGTCCGTCCGGTGACACCCACGTAGCACCGTCCACCCAACCTGCCCGCGGGCCACCCCTATCCGGGCAGGCGGGCGCGGGCACTGCGTCGCCCTCCCAGTTGAAGTAGTGGTCGTTGTAGTGCCGGGTGTCCTTCCCGTCGTGACGGGAGGACCGCACGTGGATGCCCGGACGGTCCCACCACGGGTTGATCCATGCCCTCGCCGTTTCATCGTCCGGATCAGTCTCAAACAGGACGGTGACCCGAGACGACTCGACCCCCACGAGGTACACGCGCGTCTCGGCGTCGACTGCGAGCGTCTGGCCGTCCGGAGACAACAACGCAGAGCGTTCAGCGTATTTTGTATCGATAGAGGAGCGTCCGACCTCCCGCATCCCGGTATCCGCCAGCGTGAGGCGGCCCGTCGGGCGATGCCCTGCATCTCGCAGCTCCTCGAACAGCACGAGCCCGGCCCACGCCGTCACGACCCGCAATTCGGCGTCGCGCCAACGCCACGACTTCCCGCTGGGCCGGTGCAGCAGCAAGGCCCACTCCAGCGATGGATCCCACGACTTGATCCAGCCGCCCGGGAAGTGCTCGTAGTAGTGAAGGGCCTCCGCGCCGGGCACGCGGTACCCATCAGTCAGCCCTGTGACCGGATCGAGGACGAAGATCCCCTGGTTCCAGCCCGTTGGCTCGCCGGACTCGAATGTGCGGTGCTCGAACGCACGCGGTGCCGGTTCGATGAGATCGAGGGCGTCGAGCCGCTCGGGCGCGGGCGTCGGGCTCCCCGTCGGCGCCGGGCTTGGACTGGGTGTTGGGCGCGGCGTGGGCGTCGGGCCTGGCGTCGATTCGGGAGTCGGGCCTGGTCCCGGGGTCGGCGTGGCGGTGGCCGTCGGCTCAGTGGCGCCGGCCGCGGTTGGCGACGGTGCAGGCGTCGAAGCGACAGGTGGAGTCGCCGCGACTGTCGGTGCGGGCGTCGAGGTCGGCATCGAACCGCTCGGCGTTGCGTGACTCCGGCCGTCCGCGATGGAGGTGGGCTGGGGAGCAGGCTTGGGGCCGTCCTCGCACGCCACACCGAAGACGAGCGCCGCCAGCGCGAGCGTGGCGATGACGGGCGACACCATGCGCTTACGCAGGACACGAGCAGCGAAGCTCATGCAGACAGTCTAGTCGGGGGAACAGGGCCACTCTCAGACATGGACGAGTTCAGCCGGCGAGCTGGGCATCGAGGCCTACCCCGAGTTCGTGGTCATGCCCGAGGAGTTCTACGACGACGAGGACTGAGCGCGCGCCGCGTGACCTGCTCGCCGCTGGCGTAGCGCCGCCAGCGCCTGGCGCGGCGCTGGAGCGCACGTCCGGACGCCGGGGGAGCCGCCCGCAGCAGCTCGCGGGCGCGGTGCGCGGCGGCGGCCACGAGGGCGACCGCCGCGACTGAGGCAAGCACGATCCAGGCCGTCCGGTCCGCGCTCGCCGCATCGTCGAGCTGCTTGCGCAGCGCCTCGACGCTCGACGGCGATGTGCGCTCCACGGCGTCCGCCGCGCCGGCCGTCGCGGCCGATGGCGCGCCCGGCCCCGACGCCGGGGCGGCATCCGGCGCGGCGGGCGCCTCGATCCGTCCGGGCGAGGGGTGCTCGGCGACGGCGGCCTCGAGCAGGCGGCCGGCCGGGTCGAAGCGGCGTTGCAGCGAGTGCCCGGACGCCGGAGCCTTGAGCGGCGGCTGGTCCACGCCGTCGTCGCTGCCGTAGGACAGCGCGTCGATGATCGCTCCGCCGCCGGTGGCGAGTGCGAGGCGGTCACCGGAGTTGCCGAGGCCGTTGAACAGCCCGCTGCCCTGTCGCAGCGCGTAGGCGTCCCCGATCTCCGCCCGCGGGCCCGCGATGACGAACGCAGCGCCCGGCGGGAGCGTCAGCGTGGGCAGGGCGATGCGGCCATGGTTGTCGACGAGGATCAGGCCCGCGAGCGGGACCGCGGCCGTGCCGACGTTGGCGACCTCGATCCACTCGTACTCGGCGTCCGACCCGCTCTGGACCGGGTCGGGCAGCAGTTCCGTGATGCGCAACAGCACTGCTGAGGCGCTGCGCAGGTGGTAGGGCTCCAGCGCTGCGGCCGAGGGCGTCCCCGCGGCGGTGGCCGCTCCCGGCGAGGGTGACCCGTGGCTCTCATCGAGGGCGGGCGGAGACTGCGAGGGCGCCGGGTCGGTAGCGATCGCGAACGAGATGTCGTCGGCGTGGAGGACCGCGGGGGCCTCGCCCGCGGGTCGCAGCATGATCCGCAGCTGGGCGCTGCGGGCCTCGTCGGGCGCACGGATCGCGCCGGTCGAGACCGCGACGAACGAGTCGCCTGCACCCTCGAACCCCTCGGAGTCCGCGACAGCGAGCTGCGGCCCGCTCGCGTCTTCCGAGGCGTACCAGGCTACGCGGATGCGGGCGAGCGAGGCATTGTCGCCGAGCCGCAGCGAACCCGTGGCCTCGTACCAGCGGCTTCCCTCGACGGTGAAGGACTGGTGCAGCCAGGCCGTCGTGTCACTACGTGAGGTGAGCGAGGCGAAGCGTGAGTCGCCCTCGGAGGTGACGACGGCGTTCCCGGCGTGCGCGCGCCAGCCGTAAGGCGTCTCGCCGGGCAGCGCGAAGTCGCCGTTGGTGAGCGAGGCGAAGAAGGACGGTGTTTCCTCGGGAGCGGGTGTGGCGGCCTCCTGCGGCGTGTCGGGCGTCGCCGGCGGTGGGGGCGCGGTGCGGGCGAAGGACACGTCGTCGGCGAGAAGGCTCGCCGAGGCCTCAGCGGCAGGGAGCAACATGATCCGGAGCTGTGCGCTGCGGGCCTCGTCGGGCGCGCGAATCGCGCCCGTGGAGACGGCGGCGAACGAGTCGCCCGCGCCCTCGAGCTCCTCGGAATCCGCGGTGGCGAGCTGCGGCCCGCTCGCGTCGTCCGAGGCGTACCAGGCGATGCGGATGCGGGCGAGGGCTGCGTTGGCGCCGGGCCGAAGCCGCCCGGCTGCCTGGTACCAGCGCCCGCCCTCGACGGCGCACGACTGGTGCAGCCAGGCAGCCGCAGCCCCTGTCGAGGTGAGCGCTGCGGCTCGCGAACCGCCCTCGGAGGTCACGAGGGCGTCCCCGGCGTGGGCGCGCCAGCCGTAGGGGGCTTCGCCGGGCAACTCGAAATCGCCGTTGGTGAGGGAGGCGAAGAACGAGGGCGCCGCCGCGGGTGGCCGCTGCGGTTGCGTGGGCGGGGCCTCGGAGGTCAGGTCCGGCGGTGGTGGGGCTGTGCGCTGGAAGGAGATGTCGTCGGCGCGGAGGATCGCCGGAGCAGCGTTCGCCGGGCGGATCATCACCCGCAGTTCCGCGCTGCGCGCTTCCTCGGGCGCCCGGATCGCGCCTGTGGACACGGCGGCGAACGAGTCGCCGACTCCGACGAGTTCGTCGGAGTCGTCCGTGGAGAGCTGCGCGCCGCTCGCGTCGCCCGAGGCGTACCAGGCGACGCGGATGCGTGCGAGCGAGGCGTTGGTGACCGCATGCAGCCGCCCGCCGGCCTCGTACCAGCGGCCGCCCTCGACGGCGAAGGACTGGCGCAGCCAGGCGGTGGAGTTCCCTCGCGAGGTGAGCACGGCGCTGCGCGAGCCGGCGTCGGAGACGACGCGGACCGCGCCCGCATGGGCGCGCCAGCCGTAGGGCGTATCGCCCGGCAGCTCGAAGTCGCCGTTCGTGAGCGCGACGAAGAACGTCGGCATCGCCTCGGGGGTCGGCACGGACACCGGCGCCCTCGTGGCGGGTGGACTCGGCGGCGGCGCGGTGCGTTCGAGGCGGACGTTGTCGGCGCGCAGCACGGCCGGACCCTCGCTTGCGGGACGGAGCATGACGCGCAGTTGTGCGCTCCGGGCGTTGTCGGGCGCGCGAATCGGGCCTGTCGAGACGGCCGTGTAGGAGTCGCCGACGCCGCCGAGTTCGTCGGAGTCCTCCGTGGAGAGCTGCGCGCCGCTCGCGTCGCCCGAGGCGTACCAGGCGATGCGGATGCGCGCGAGCGCGGCGTTGGACGCGGGCCGAAGCAGGCCGGAGGCCTCGTACCAGCGCCCGCCCTCGACGGCGACGGACTGGTGAAGCCAGGCCGTCGAGCGTCCCCGCGAGGTGAGCGCGCCCGCCCGCGAGCCGCCCTCGGATACGACGGCAGCCTCGCCGGCGTGCGCGCGCCAGCCGTACGGCGTAGCGCCGGGCAGTTCGAAGTCGCCGTTGGTGAGCGAGGCGAAGAACGAGGGCTCGGCCGTCGCAGGTGTGGTTGGCGGCCTGTCCGCGGCCGTGGTGGGCTCCTCGGTCGTGGTCGCCGTCGGCGGTGGCGGCCCGGCCGTGAGCTCCGCCGAGTCCACGTAGAATGCGGCGCCACTCGCCGAGGCCCCCGCGGTTACCAGCAGGCGAGCATGCGCGGCATCGGCCGGCGCTGCTGCAGGAGCGACCTCGACGAGTTGCCAGTCCGAGCTCGGCTCATCGATCCTCCGGGTGCCGATATTGCCCGTCCGGGCGCCATCCTTGTCGACGAACTCGAGGCTCACCTCCATCCAGCGCGGCTCTGAGCCGGGGGCGCCACTGCCGGTGCTGAGCCATGCACGCGCCGTGTGTTCGGCCCCCGGCTCGACTGACACGCGCCGGTACTGGGTCATCAGGGTGAAGCTGCCCGGGCCGCTTGCCGTGACCTTCCCCGCGGAGTCGCCTTCTTGAACGGGCTCATCGACCACTTCGAAGGTCGCCGCGGTGGGGGGCACCCAACCGTCCCGGCCGTCTTCGAATCCGCCGTTCGGCAGCAGGTTCTGCCCCTCTGCCGGGGACTGCGCGCGGATGGCGCTGGTGGAGAGGGCGACAACTGCGAGCGCGCCGACGAGCAGCGCGAGCGGTCCGGAACGCCGCACCGAGATTCCCCTGCCTGTGCGCCGGCGAGGGAACGAGGCCACCCGCCACTGGTGCGCACAGCGCAATCGGTATCACACCTTCATGCTGAGACCAACTATTGTCAGCAGCAGAATGTCAGGCCGCGGCAGGGGTTAAGCAGTGCCGAGAGGCGCCGGGTCCGCACGCGTTCACCTCGGCGCCCCGCTACCCACTGGCTGGCGCGGGGCCTGGTCTGCCGTCCTGATCGCTGTCGTGTGGGTCCTGATCTCCGGTGCTCCCGCTGTTCTGGCCTCCGAACGGTCGGCCGGACCGCCCCGCGACAGCGGATTGCACCCGTCGTGGCTCTCCGCCGGCCATCCACTCGACGTCATCGAGGGCCTTCGGGCGCAGCAGGCGCCGACGCCCGAGGACGACATCCCGGATGTCTCGCTGACGCTCGGCGGCGCCTCGCACGCGGTGGACGTGGCCGGCTACTTCAGCGACAGCGTGCATGGCTACGAGGTGACGGCGTCCCCCAACGGCATCGTCCGCACATCGCGATCGGGGACGGTGATCACGCTCGAGCCGCTCGCGGTCGGCTCGGCGACCGTCACCGTCCGGGGCCGGAAGCTGGGCGGCAGCGAGCGCAAGCGGTTCATGGTCACGGTGATGGCGATGCTCGCCGCCCCCACCGCGACCGGAAGCATCGCCGCAGTCACCCTCACCGAGGGCGCTACCCACGCGGTGACAGCCTCGCAGCATTTCGAGGGCGCGGAGATCGCGTACGCGGCGACGTCCTCGGACACCGGGGCGGCGACCGTCGAGGTCGATGGTGCGGAAGTGACGGTGACCGCCGTCGGCGCCGGGAGCGCGACCATCGCCGTGACCGCGACGAACTCGGGCGGGAGCGTGGAGCAGGCCTTCGCCGTCACCGTCATACCCCCGGCCCCGGTCGCGGCCGGCAGCATCGAGGCGCTCACCCTCACAGAGGGCGACACGCACGCCGAGGACGTCTCGGCGCACTTCGAGGGCGGAGGGCTGACGTACACGGCGGAGTCCTCGGGCACGGAAGTGGCGACGGTCGAGGTCGAGGGCGCGACCGCCACGGTGACGGCGGTCGCGGCGGGCGAAGCGACGGTGACGGTGACGGCGACGAACGCGGGCGGGAGTGTCTCGCAGTCCTTCGCCGTCACCGTCCAACTCCCCGCCGTCACGCTCACTCGAGGCGACACGCGGACGCTCGACCTCTCGGACCACTTCGGAGCCGACGCGACGGGCTACCACTCGTCGGTCTCCCCGGCAGGCATCGTCGGACTCGATCTCTCGGGTTCGCAGTTGACACTCACCGCCCTCGCGAACGGCAAGGCCACGGTCACCCTCGAAGTGACGACCGCTGGCGGAACCGCTGAGTTTCGCTTCGGGGTCACGGTGCGTCCGCCCGCGCCGGCGACCGTCGGCAGCATCGCGGCGGCCACGATCACCGAGGGCGACGCGCACGCATGGGACGCCTCGAACTACTTCAGCGGCGAGGGAATCACCTACACGGCGGGGTCTTCGAACGCCGCGGTCGCCGCCGTGGCGGTGGAGGGCACGAGGGTCACGGTTACGGCGGTCGCAGCTGGCGAGGCGACGGTGACGGTCACGGCGACGAACGCAGGCGGAAGCGCCGGGCAGTCCTTCGCCGTCACCGTCGAACTTCCCTCGATCACCCTGACGGAAGGCGCAGCGCGCACGATCGAGCTCGCCGGCTACTTCGGAGCCGACGTCACCAGCTACGAGGTGACGGTATCTCCATCAGGAATCGTCCACGTCTCGAGGTCGGGATCGCAGCTCGCGCTCTCGGGGCTGGCCCTGGGCGAGGCGACGGTGACGGTGACGGCGACGAGCGCCGGGGGCAGTGCCCAGCAGTCGTTCGCCGTGACAGTGGCGGCGGCGGCGTCCGCCCCCACGGCAGTCGGGAGCATCGCGGCGGTCACGATGACCGGGGGCGAGACGCACGCGGAGGACGCCTCGGCGTACTTCGCGGGCGCGGGGCTGACGTACACGGCGGAGTCCTCGGAGACGGCGGTGGCGACGGTCGAGGTGGCTGGCGCGAGGGTCACGGTGACGGCGGTCGCGGCGGGCGAGTCGACGGTGACGGTGACGGCGACGAGCGGTGGGGGAAGCGCCCAGCAGAGCTTCGCCGTCACGGTGCTGCCGCCCGCGCCGACGGCCGTCGGGAGCATCGCGGGCGCAACGCTCACCGAGGGCGGCACGCACGCCGAGGACGCCTCGGCGTACTTCGAGGGCGCGGGGCTGACGTACACGGCGGAGTCCTCGGAGACGGCGGTGGCGACGGTCGAGGTGGCTGGCGCGAGGGTCACGGTGACGGCGGTCGCGGCGGGCGAGTCGACGGTGACGGTGGCAGCGACGAACGCCGGAGGGAGCGCGGAGCAGAGCTTCGTCGTGACGGTGGTGCCGCCCGCGCCGGTCGCTGAGGGTGAGATCGAGGATGCGGCCCTGCGAGCGAACGGGGGCGTGCGGGAAGTGGATCTGGCGGCGTACTTCGGCGGCGCTGTCGAGCGCTACGAGGTGGCCGCAGAGCCCGCGGGCATCGTGCACCTCTGGGAGTCGGACGGCCGGCTGGCGCTTACGCCACTCGCGTCGGGCGTCGCGACGGTGACGGTGACGGCGACGAACGCGGGAGGCGTCGCCCGACAAGTCTTCCGCGTCACCGTCCAGGACGGAGCGCCCAGCGCGCTGGGACGCGTGCCCCTCGTGGCGATCATCGAGGGCGGCTACTCGTTCGTCGATACGGCGGCGTACTTCGACGGCGACGACCTCACGCTTGCGGCGGAGTCCTCGAACCCTCACGTCGTGGCGGTCGAGGCGCATGGGGGGACTGTCGCGGTCAGGGCGCTCGCCGTGGGCGTCGGACTGGTGACTGTAACCGCGACGAACGGAGCGGGGAGCGCCACGCAGGAGATCGTGGTGGTTGTCACGAGGCGCGCGCCGAGGATCACCGAGGAGCTCGGGGACTTGACCCTCAGCGCCGGGACCGGCGCGCGGACCATCGACCTCTCGCACTACTTCCTCGGGGGCTCCGCGCGCTACGGCGCGAACGCCGAGCCGGGCGGCGTCGTGCATCTCTGGGAGTCGGAAGGGCGGCTGACGCTCACGCCGCTGGCGGCCGGATCCACGACGATCACCGTCTGGTCCGTGAACAGTGGAGGCATGGCATCGCAGGCCTTCGAGGTGGCCGTGGGACCGTCCGCACCTCGGTCCCTGGCCTCCCGCACGCTCCTGCCGTTGTCGATGGGGGGACCTCCGTCGAGGATCGAGCTCGGGAACTACTTCGCCGGCGCCGTCGAACGCTACGAGCTGGTGGTGACGCCGGGCGGCGTCGTGTACCCCTGGGAGTCGGGCGGAATGCTCACCCTGACGCCGCTTGCCGCGGGGCTGGCGAGGTTGGACGTGACGGCGCTGAACGAGGGCGGCAGCGTCGGGCAGGCCTTCACGGTCGTGGTGCAACCCGCCGCGCCGAGGGCACTCGGCCGGATTGTGGGCGCCCCGCTCACGGCGGGAGGCGCCGGGGAGGAGATCGCGCTCGCGGACTACTTCGTTGGCCATGTGGCCTACTACGAGGTGGCGTCGCGGCCCGACGGCGTGCTGCATCTCTGGGAGTCTCGCGGGCGGCTGAGGCTGACGCCGCTCTCGGCCGGTGTCGCGACGGTTACGGTGACGGCGAGCAACGCGAGCGGAAGCGCCCGCCAGGCCTTTGCCGTGGCCGTCGGTCCGGCCGCGCCGCGGGTGCTCGGCCGCGCGGAGCCCATCGCACTCGCCGAGGGCGGGCCCGAGCGTGACATCGACCTCGGGAACTACTTCGGCGGCGAGGGCGCCCGGTATCACGTATCCGCCGACCCCGGCGGCGTGGTCCATGGGTGGGAATCGGGCGGCCGGCTGACGCTCACCCCGCTGGCCGCGGGCGTCGCGACTGTCGGCGTGATCGCGACGAACTCCGCAGGCAGCACCGAACAGCGCTTCTTCGTCCAGGTCGGCGCCGCCGCGCCGGCGCCCCTCGGCGGCATTGAGGCCGTCACGCTCGCCGCAGGCGGGGAGGCGCGGGAGTTCGATCTCGCGGATGTCTTCAGCGGCCCGGTCGAGCGCTATCAGGTCTCCGTGGACCCGGTCGGAATCGTGCACGCGTGGCTGTCAGCGGGACGGCTGCGGCTCACGCCGCTGGCGGCGGGCAGCGCGACGGTCGTCGTGACGGCCTCGAACGATGGCGGAAGCGCCCGGCAGGAGTTCGCCGTGGTCGTGCGGTGAGCGCGTCGACTACCGGCCGCGAGGGGTGTCGATCCGCAGGCTGCGGTGGGCGATGCGCCAGCCCTCGGGCGTGCGGCGCCACTCGTCGCGGTAGACGCCGGTGGTCGAGGGGATCGGGATCACGTCGCCGGGGGCCTGCCTGGCGGAGAGCAGCATGGTGCGGGTGCGCGCGGTGTCCTCGCCGAGCTCGTCGAAGACGGTCCCGCTCTGGTTGTGGCGGGTCTGCTCGTCCGGCGGGTGGTGGCGCAGGCCGGGCTCCTCGCCGCTGTGGGTGGCGCGCGCCCAGCGGCGGATCGCCTCGCGGCCCTCGTTGTGGATCACGGGCTCGTCGCCGCGGGTGAAGACCTCGAACACCGCGTCCTCGGTGAAGAGCGCGGCGTAGGCATCCGAGTCCTTCCCGTCCCAGGCGTAGGAGTAGCGCCCGATCTGATCGAGGATTGCGAGCCGATCGTCGGCGCTCATGGTGTGCCCTCCGCGGCCAGTCTAGCGCCTTCCCCCGGCGCCTAGCTGCGGCGGGGCGGCGGCGCGCCCGCTATGCTCCTCGACGCGGGCGCGCCCGGCGTTGGCGCGCGAGCGACGAGGGGGAGGCGATGAGCGAGTTCGAGGGCCAGGTGGTGATCGTCACGGGCTCGGCCGGAGCCGGTGTGGGACAGGCGACGGCGCGCCGCTTCGCAGCCGAGGGCGCCGAGGTCGTGGTCAGCGACCTGAACGAGAAGCGGACGCTTGCCGTCGGCGAGTCGCTCGCCGAGGAGCATGGCCGCGAGTTCCTCGCGGTCCCCTGCGATGTCTCCAGCCAGGGGTCGGTCGCCGAGCTGATCGGCAAGACGATCGAGCGCTACGGGCGGATCGACCACCTGATCAACAACGCCTACCGCGACATGGAGACGCCGTTCCTCGAGATGGACGACGTGACCTGGCACACGCCGATCAACGTCTGCCTGCACGGCACCTACTACTGCACGAAGGCGGCCGTGCCGCACATGATCGAGCAGGGCGGCGGCAACATTGTCAACTTCGCCTCCGTGGTGACGTGGCGAGGCGGGCAGGGCCGCGCGCAGTACGCGGCGGCGAAGGCGGGGATCATCGCCTTCACGCGCGTGATCGCCCTCGAGCTTGGCGAGCACAACATCCGCGCGAACACCGTCGCTCCAAGCTCCGTCTGGAACGAGTGGATGGGCCGCACGATGGGCACCGTGCCGGAGGGCAGCGACGAGCATCCGCTCGACCGCTCGGCGATGCCGGACGAGCTGGCGAGCGTGGTGCGCTTCCTCTGCAGCAAGGAGTCCGAGTACATCACCGGCGAGGTGATCTCCGTCGGCGGCCAGCGCCCGTAGTGCCTCGCTCCGGCGTGCGTTGACGCCCCGAGGCGCCCTCCGTAGGTTGAGCCGCGGCACGCGGCCCTCGGCCGCCGGGCCGTAGCGATTGCAGGATTGAGGAGGCGCCTTATCCCGCTGGATCCCCAGGCCCAGGTCTTTCTCGACGGATTCCTCGAGTTCGAAGCAGCCTTCCCGCCGATCGAGGAGCGCGATCCCGCGGCGTGGCGCGACGCCCTCGCGGCGTTGCAGGCGGAGGCGGCCGCGGCGGGCATGGGCCCGCCCGTGCACGCCGAGCAGGACCGCACGATCCCCGGCCCGGCGGGGGATATCCCGGTACGCATCATGAAGCCGGGACCGGGCGACTCCCACCCGCTGCTTGTCTGGTACCACGGCGGCGGCTGGGTGATCGGCGACCTCAACAGCGGCGTCGACGCGGTGCGGCTGCTTGCCAACGTCGCCAACTGCGCGGTCATCTCGGTCGACTACCGGCTGGCGCCGGAGCACCCCTACCCCGCGTCGCTCGACGACTGCTACGCGGCGCTGGAGTGGGCGGTCGCCAACGCCGGGGAGCTGGGTGTCGATGCGAGCCGCGTGGCCGTGGGCGGCGACAGCGCGGGCGGGAACCTCGCGGCGGTCGTCAGCCAGAAGGCGCGCGACGAGGGCGGTCCGGCGATCGCCTTCCAGTTGCTGGTCTGCCCCGTCACCGACAGCGACTTCGATCGCCCTTCCTTCCACGAGTTCGGAGATCCCAAGTACCTGCTCTCCAGCGCGATGATGCAGTGGTTCTGGCGTCAGTACGTCGGCGACGGCGACATGACCGATCCGCGCGTCGCGCCGCTGCGCGCGGAAAGCCTCGAGGGGCTGCCCGCCGCGCACATGGTGATCTCCGGCTACGACGTGCTCCGAGACGAGGGTCTCGCCTACGCCGAGCGGCTCGCCGAGTCGGGCGTCGACGTCAGCGTGGCCCGCGAGGACGACCAGCCGCACGACTTCTGGATGGCCCTCGGCATGATCGACGCCGCCGAGCGCGGCGTCGCCGAGGCCGCCCGCGAGATGACGAGGGCGTTCCAGCAGGCCTGACCGGTCGCCCTCGCGCACTCCCGTATACTCAGCGCCGCCCGCGCGGGCTTGGAGGTCTGCGATGAAGGTCGGCGTCGGGATGTTCGTGACCGGCTACACGGTCGACGCCGTGACCTTCGCGCGCGCCGCCGAGGGCCACGGTTTCGAGTCGATCTGGGTGCCGGACCACCCGGTGCTACCCGTGAACCCGGAGACGCCGTACCGCCGCCCCGGCCAGGCCATCCCGCTGCTCTACGGGGAGATGGCGGACCCCTTCGTGCTGCTCTCGTTCATCGCGGCAGTCACCTCGAAGGTGCGGCTCGGGACGGGCGTGACGCTGCTGCCGGAGCGCCACCCGCTGACGCTGGCGAACACCGTCGGCACGCTCGACAACTTCTCGGGCGGGCGCGTCACGCTCGGCGTCGGGGCGGGCTGGCTGCGTGAGGAGATCGAGCTCTACGGCACGGACTTCGCCGACCGCTGGGGCTACGCCAACGAGTCCGTCCTCGCGATGAAGAAGCTCTGGGAGCACGGCAGCGCCAGCTTCGAGGGCAAGCGCATCCGCTTCGGCGAGGTGCGCTGCGACCCGATCCCGAAGCAGCGGCCGCACCCGCCGGTGCTGATCGGCGCGCCCGCCTCGGATCGCACGTTCCGCCGCATCGCGCGTGTCGGCGATGGCTGGCTGCCGGTCATGGCCTCACCCGAGGAGTGCGAGCAGGGGCGGCGCGAGATCGAGCGCTGGTGCGCCGAACTGGGGCGCGACGCCTCGAGGATGGAGATCACCGTCTTCGCGATGGACGCCACGCCCGAGACGCAGCGCGCCTACGAGTCGGCGGGTGCGGACCGGCTGGTCGTCGGGGTGTACAACCACCCCGGCACGCCGCTGCCGTTCGAGCGCTGGGGAGAGGTTCGTGCGGCCGCCCTCGCGGGCGAACGGCCGCCGGCCGAAGAGACGATGCGCGTGCTCGCGAGCGTCGCGGAGCAGGCGCAGCTGTAGCGCCGCGAGGCGCTGAGGAGGGGGTACCCATGTCCGAGTTCGTCCAGTACGAGGTCGACAACCACGTCGCGAGGATCACGTTCAACCGGCCCGAGCGGCTGAACGCCTTCACCCACGAGATGGGCCTCGCGTTCCGCGAGGCGCTGCTCGACTTCGACAACGACGATGACGCCTGGGTGGGGATCATCACCGGCACGGGGCGCTCGTTCTGCGCCGGGCGAGACATCAAGGCGCAGGTCGAGGCCGGCGAGGCGACCCTGCCGCGCTACTCCTACGAGTACAACATCTTCGGCATCGTCGACACGGATAAGCCGCTGATCGCCGCCGTCAACGGCTTCGCGATCGGTCTCGGCTGGTACATCACCGTCGGCTGCGACTTCCGCATCGCCGCGGAGTCGGCGCAGTTCGGGATGGCGGAAATCCCGACGGGGCTGATGGGCCCGTACTGGTTCTCGGCCGTCGAGTCGCTGCCGTGGTGCATCGGCGCGGAGCTGACGCTGATCGGCGATCGCATCGACGCGCGGCGCGCCTACCAGCACGGCCTCGTCAACGAGGTTGTCGCCGACGACCAGCTACTGGAGACGGCGCAGCACTGGGCCGATCGCGTGCTCGCGCTGCCGCCCCAGCACGTCTACCGCACGAAGGCGCTGATGCGCTCGATGCGCAACATGCCGGACGCGCCGATGCTCGACCGCGAGGTCGAGGCGCGCACCTACCTCAACGACCTCGACGACACGATGGAGGCGGCCGTCGCCTTCGCGGAGAAGCGCACGCCGCGGTTCACGGGACGCTAGCCGGGCGAGGCGGCACGGGAGCAGACGAGCAAGCAGGCGCGACCAGCGGAAAGGCGGTTGGCGTGGAGTACCAGGACATTATCTACGAGGTGCAGGACGGCATCGCGACGATCACACTCAACCGGCCCGAGCGGATGAACTCGTTCAGCGAGCAACTGCTGGCGAGCTGGGCCGAGGCCGTCACGGAAGCCGCCGAGGACGAGAGCGTGCGCGTCGTCGTCGTGACCGGCGCGGGTCGCGCCTTCTGCGCGGGCGCCGACGTGAAGGCGCGCGCCGAGGAGAACGCGATCCTCGCCTCGGACGAGAGCTGGACGCCGGCGATGCGCCGCAACTCGCTTCGCTACAGCGTGCAGCGAGTGCCGCAGGCGCTCCAGTACCTGGACAAGCCCTACCTCGTCGCGATCAACGGCGCGGCGGTCGGCGCCGGCATGGACATGTGCTCGATGGCGGACATCCGCATTGCCTCGGATCAGGCGCGCTTCGGGATGGCCTACGTCAACGTCGGGCTGATCCCCGGCGACGGTGGGGCCTGGCTGCTGCCGCGGCTGGTCGGCCTGCAGAAGGCGCTCGAGCTGATCTGGAGCGGCGACCTGTTCAGCGCCCAGGAGGCGCTCGACATCGGCTACGTCTCGCGCGTCGTCCCGCACGACTCGCTGATGGACGAGGTCTACGCGTACGCCGCGAAGCTCGCCTCCGGCCCGCCGATCACGATGCAGATGGCGAAGCGGCTGGTCTACCGCGGCCAGAGCACCTCCTTCACCGAGGCGCTCGAGGCCGCGCAGGCGGCGATGACCATCGTTCAGACCTCGGACGACGCCGCCGAGGGCCCGAAGGCCTTCTCCGAGAAGCGCAAGCCCGTCTTCAAGGGCCGCTAGCCCCTCCGCTCCCCTCGCCCTGGGGAGACGTGTGCGAACCTCCCATAAGCCCGATCCGGCCCCCTCTCCCTGGGGAGAGGGCAGGGGTGAGGGGGAGAACTCCCGCGCCCCTCCCCAAGCCCCGACGGCGCAGCGAAACTCAGAGGGGGGATCCTCCCTCACCCTGACCCTCTCCCTCGGGGAGAGGGGACCAGAGGGGATGCGCTCCGCGCGGGCGAGATCAACCACCTGCGCGCCCTCGCGCAGGACAACGACGCCTGGGCCTGGTAGCAGCCCTCGAGGGCTACTCGACGGGCGGCGGCGGGCCGTAGCGCTCGCGTGCGGCGGCGAAGCCGTGCTCGCGTGCGTAGTCGCCGCCGGTGTGCCCGCTCTCCGAGCGTGAGATCAGCGTGTTCTGGGTGGCCGTGTAGCGCGCGACCGTGCGGAAGCCCATCTGGTCCTCCGCCTGGTTGATGGCGTGCTTCTTGAGCCGCAGCATCTCCGCCGGCGTCTTCGCGATCCAGGTGGCCAGCCGCTGCGTCTCCGCGTCGAGGCGCTCCGCCGGGAAGGCCTTCGCGGCGAAGCCCCACTCGACCGCCTCGAGGCCGCTGAGCAGGCTGCCGCTGGTGAAGTTCATCAGCTTCGCGCGCTGCGCCCCGACGCGGAAGACCCACCAGTCCGCGATCCAGTCGTTCGGCCAGCCGGGCACGCCGATCCGCGCGTCCTCGGCGGCGACGACGATGTCGCAGCAGATCGCGAGCTGCGTTGCGAGGCCGACGCAGTGCCCGTGCACCTGCGCGATCGTTGCCTTCGGTACGTCGCGCACGCGCAGCATGAAGTCCTGCAGTCCAGTTACGCCGCGCTGCGCCGCCGCCAGCTCGGCGTTGATGCCGATGTTCGCCCGCACGTCCATGCCGGCGGAGAAGTCCGGCCCGTTGGCCTTGATCACGATCACGGAGATCGAATCGTCCTCGCCGGCGCGCGCGAGGCACTCGTCCAGCTCGCCGCGCAGCTGGTTGCCGAGGGCGTTGCGCTTCTCCGCGCGGTTCAGCGTCAGCGTCAGCACCGCGCCGTTCTGCTCGTCGAGTACGTGTCGTTCGCTCATCGCCTTGCTCCTTTGCGCGCAGCCTAGCGCCTTGGGCGGCCCGATGTGTGCGGCGAGGGCGCGGGCGGGCTCAGAAGACCGCGCGCTCGCCGTTCGCGGCCTCCGACTCGTCCGGCAGGTCCGGCTCCGGCTCGGCGAACACCTCGGGCAGGGGGCCGTCGCCCCACCACTCGATTTCCGGCTGGAGGCGCACGCCCGAGTGCTCGATGACGCGGCGCTGCACCTCCGCCATCAGCTCGACCATCTCGGCGACGCTGGCGCCGCCGTCGTGCACGAAGAAGTTGGCGTGCAGCTCGCTCACCCGCGCCTCGCCGACGGCGAGGCCCTTGCAGCCCGCCGCCTCGATCAGCCGCCCGGCGTAGTCGCCCTCGGGGTTGGTGAAGACGGAGCCGGCGTTCGGGCCGGCGGTCGGCTGCGTGGCCTGGCGGTGCGAGAGCAGCTCGCGCAGCTCCGCCTCGATCTCCTCGCTCGGGCGCGGGCGCAGCCGCAGCGTCGCGCCGAGGACCATGACGCCCGCCCCGCGCAGCGAGGAGCGGCGGTAGCCGAAGTAGAGCTGGTCGCGCGGGATCGTCATGCGACCGCGCCCGCCGAGCACGTCGACGGACTCGACGAGGTCGCCGATCGCGCGGCCGTCGCCGATGCCGGCGTTGCTGTTGAGCGCGCCACCGAGGGCGCCGGGGATGCCGATCGCGAACTCGAGGCCGCCGAGGCCGCGGTCGGCGGCGGCGCGGCTCAGCGCGGGCAGCATCACCGCGGACCCGGCGCTCACGCGCTCGCCCTCGAAGCGGTACGAGCCCGCCGCGCGGCGCAGCGAGACGACGAGGGCGTCGACGCCCTCGTCGGCGACGAGCAGGTTGGAGCCGCCGCCGAGCACGCGCACGGAGAGCGCCTCGCCGCGCGCCCAGGCGAGCAGCCGCTCGAGCTGCGCGGCGTCCTCGGGAATCGCGAAGTAGCGCGCCGGCCCGCCGAGGCGCAGGTAGGTATGCCGCGCGAGCGGCACGTCCTCGTGCACCTCGATGCCGTCGGGCGGGGGCGCGGTCATGGTCTCCATGGTAGGCGAGGCGCGCGCTGCGGGCTGCGCGAAGGGGGCGCGGGAACCGGTCGCGAGGAGGCGGCGTAGTATTCGCTCGGACGAGATGCCGTGCGTACCCGACTGTCATTGGTGCTGCTCTCGATTGCCGTCGCGCTGGCCGCGGCCGGTGGGCTTGCGGGCTGCGGCAACGCGTGGAGCGATGAGCCGACGCCCGTCCCGACGGCGCTTGTGACGCCGACGGCTGCGGCCACCCCGACCCCCACGGCCACGCCGTCGCCGACGGCCACGCCCGCACCGACTCCAGCGCCCGGCGCCTGCGCGACGCCGGCCGACGCCGACTGCATCCTCGCGGTCTACCTCGGAGCACCCGACGACTACGCCCGCGTCGCGGACATCCCCGACGGCGCCCTGCTCGATCCGGATGGGAACGGCCGCTACCACGTGGAGCGCGGGCAGCAGGTCACGGTCGTCACGGCGGCATCGCTGCCCGCGCGGTACGCCGGCTTCCGGCTGCGGCGCACGCCGGAGGGGAGTCCGCCGCCGGTCTCCGCGTCGCACCTCGTTCAGCCGGGAGGAACGACCTACACCTTCATCGTCACGACCGACGAGGCCGGTTCCACGCTCATCACCTTCGACCTGACGGCGGCGGGGCCGCCACTGCAGCCCGGTCTCGACCACGAGCTCGGCGTCGTGGTGACGACGAGGTTCCTGGTCCCAAGCCTGCGCTACAGCCAGCTCGACACGACCGGCGCGGCGGCCGCGGCGGGGAGCTACGCCCTCCTCACGACGGCCGGGGATGCTACGAGCGCGATCGGGAACTTCGACGCCCTCCCCGCCGCCGGCGTCGAGTTGCGGATCCACCCGGCGGACGCGAGTGGGACATCGCGCGGCGCCTTCTACGACATCGTCGAGGTCGGCGACAGCTTCGACTACAGAACGAACGGCCTCGACTGCAGCTTCCGCTTCAGGGTGACGAGCGTTGCTTCGGCGGCGACTCCGCGGGTGTTCGGCATCGAGTACGTACAACGTGACGGCGGCGGGTGCGGTGGCTTCGTCGACGATCCGCGCGCCGCGAGGGACGTCGAGTTCGTGTGGCGTGTCCGCCCCGGCATCCCGGCTCCCGGCGCGCTGCCGGTGCTGCTGCGAGGCGAGCCCGCGCGTGAGGGAACCTACCGGATCTACGCGGGGTCGCCGTTCGTCGTGGACGTGCCCGCGGGCGCCGAGCTGACCCCGGGCGGGTACGCCAACGTCGACTACTCCCCGCGCTATCCTCCCGGCCCGCAGTGGGCGCTGGTCACGCTGATCGACGCGGGAACGGGCTCCGTGCTCTCGATCGACCCGACGACCGGCACGGAGTTCGAGCGCGTCACCGCTTCGCCCGCCGCCGATGCCCTGTTCGACCAGATCATGGCGTCGATCCGGAAAGTGGACTGAGCCCGGCGGCCCCGCGGTGGGCGGCGAGCGCGGGGGCGGTTGACCGCCGATCGCGCGCTGCCTACGCTCAGCCGACCGACACCCTCGAGACCTGACGAACCGGCGGGGCCGCGCGCGCGATGATCGACTTCGGCCTCGTGGACGTGGTGGACGCCGAGGCGATCGGCGAGCCCGGCCAGCGCACCTTCCGCCTGCGCGCCCGCTCCGGCGCGATGCGCGCCGCGCTCTGGATGGAGAAGGAGCAGCTCACCGTCCTCGGCCGCGCGATCTCGCGCCTGCTCGCCGACCGCGCCCCGAGGCGCGACGATCCGCTCCCCGCTCCGCCCGAGATGGGCGAGTTCGGCCCCGACCCCGACGTCGAGTTCCAGGTGGCGCGGCTCGGGCTCGACTACAGCGAGGACGGCGGCGGGCGGGTGCGCCTGCTCGCCGACGACCAGGAGGCGCTCACGCAGGGGGCGACCCCCGCCTTCCGCATGGAGATCGGCCGCGACGCCGCGCGCTCGCTGGTCGCCACCATCGGCTCGGTCGTCGCCGCGGGGCGCCCTCGCTGCCCGCTCTGCGGCCAGCCGCTCGAGGGCGACGGGGCGCACTTCTGCCCCGGCGCCAACGGCCACTCGGACGAGGCGGAGATACCGGTCGAGGGCGAGGACGAGGACTTCCCCTAGCAGTCGCGGCTCCTCCGCGCGATGCTTGGCGCGCGATCCCGAGGGCCTCAACCACGGAGGTGTGAGATGACGCTTGACCCCCGGCACCGCAGCCGCACGTTCGTCGACGGGCCGGACCGCGCGCCCGCGCGCTCGTACCTCAAGTCGGTCGGGCTCACCAGCGAGGACCTGCAGCGCCCGCTGGTGATGGTCGCGCACAGCTGGATCGGCACCATGCCCTGCAACTTCAGCCAGCGCGAGCTGGCGCAGCATGTCATGGTCGGCGTGCGCGCCGCCGGCGGCACGCCCATGGAGATCAACACCGTCTCGATCAGCGACGGCATCTCGATGGGCACGCAGGGCATGAAGGCCTCGCTGATCAGCCGCGAGCTGATCGCCGACTCGATCGAGCTCTGCGGCATCGGCTACGGGTTCGACGCGGCGATCGTACTCGTCGGCTGCGACAAGACGATTCCCGCGGCCACGCTCGCCCTCGCGCGCCTCGACATCCCCAGCCTCGTGCTCTACAGCGGCTCGATCGACCCCGGACGCCTCGACGGGCGAGACCTCACGATCCAGGACGTCTTCGAGGGAGTCGGCCAGCACGCCGCCGGCACGATCACCGAAGAGCAACTGACCGCGATCGAGGACGCCGCCTGCCCCGGCGCGGGCGCCTGCGGCGCGCAGTACACCGCCAACACCATGGCGATGGTGCTCGAGTTCCTCGGCATCGCGCCGATGGGCAGCGGGTCGGTCGGCGCGACCGATCCTCGGAAGGACCGCGTCGGCTTCGAGGCGGGGCAGCTCGTCATGGACGTGCTGCAGCGCGGGCTGAAGCCGAGTGACATCCTGACGCGCGAGGCAATCGAGAACGGCATCGCGTGCGCCGCCGCCACGGGCGGCTCGACCAACGTCGTGCTGCACCTGCTCGCGCTCGCGCGCGAGGCCGGCATCCCGCTGGAGATCGACGACTTCGACGAGATCAGCGAGCGGACCCCACTGATCGGCGACCTGCGGCCGGGGGGTCGCTACGTCGCGCTCGACCTCGACCGCGCGGGCGGCATCCAGCTCGTCGCGCAGCGGCTGGTCGAGGGCGGCAAGGTCCACGGCGACGTGATGACGGTGACGGGCCGGACGTTGGCCGAAGAGGCCGCGGACGCCGTCGAGACGCCCGGCCAGGACGTGGTGCGCGAGCTCGACGACCCGCTGAAGGAAACGGGCGGCCTCGTGATCCTGCACGGCAGCCTCGCGCCCGACGGCTGCGTGGTGAAGGTCGCCGGCTACGAGCGCACGCAGCACCGCGGCCCGGCGCGCGTCTTCGAGCAGGAGGAGTACGCCCTCGAGGCCGTGCTGGAGGGCGCGATCAACGAGGGCGACGTGCTGGTGATCCGCAACGAGGGCCCGGTCGGTGGGCCCGGCATGCGCGAGATGCTGGGCGTGACCGCGGCGCTGGTCGGCGCCGGCCTCGGCGAGACGGTCGCGCTGCTCACGGACGGGCGCTTCAGCGGCGCGACGCGCGGGCTGATGGCCGGCCACGTCGCGCCCGAGGCCGCCGCGGGCGGGCCGATCGCCGCCGTCCGCGAGGGCGACATCATCGCTTTCGACATCGACGGCCGCACGCTTGATCTCGAGGTGGACGCGGCGGAGGTGGCGCGCCGCCTGGGCGACTGGACGCCCCCGCCGCCGCGCTGGCAGCGCGGCGTGTTCGCCAAGTACGCGCGCTCGGTCTCGAGCGCCGCCGAGGGCGCGATCACGGGGTAGCGCGACGGCGCGGTATCGGCGGGGCCATCGCCGGACGTGCTAGGCTCCTCGCATGGCGGGGGAAGAGACCAACATCCGCTTCTGCTGGACTCTGCGGCCCGACGACGCCGTGCGGATCGGCGCGACACTCAACGCCTCGCACCCGCAGGAGCTCAGGGTCGGCGACGCGCCCTCGATGCCCGGCGGCGACCCCGACGTCGAGGATCTGCTGCTCTCCGTCGGCCTGCACCTCGACCAGGAACCGGCGGAGCTGATCGGGACGCTGAGGCGCCTCGACGGCATCGCGACGGTCTCCGTGCTGACCGAGTCGCTCGAGGATCTGATGCACACCGCGCCGACCGGCTTCATCGTCGACACGCGCTTCGACTCGGTGCAGATCGAGGAGCACCAGGCGATCGGTCGCGGGACGATCGTGCTCGTCGATGGCGAGGGCACCCGGCTGCTCGGATCGCGGCAGGAGGCCGCGCTCGAGCGCGCGCTCGCCGACGCCGCCGGAACGCACGAAGCCTGACCCGCCGTCTCGTCGGCGGCGCCACTCCTACCGCGCTACGGGCTGGACCGGGTAGACCTCGCGACCATCGAGGGTGCGGACGGTGCGCCCCAGCTCGGTCAGGATCGGGCTGCTGTAGACGACGCGGCCCGTCAGCGTGCGCGGATCGCCGGCGCAGAGGGCCAGGGCCGCCTCGGCCATGAACTCGGCGGGCTCGATGATCTCCGGCCGGTCCGGGGAGAGCACCCCGGCCGCCTCGACGCTCGGCGTGCGCACGGCGGCGACGGGCGCGACGGAGTTGACGGCGATGCCGTCCTCGTGCAGCTCGGCCGCGAGCCCCGCGGTGAAGCGATGCAGCGCCGCCTTCAGCGACGCGTAGAGGACGAGGCCGAGCGTGCGGGCCGACTCGTTGTAGGGCGGCCCATCGGGGTGTCGCGCGGTGGAGGAGCCGATGTTGAGGATCCAGCCGCCCCCAAGCTCCCGCATGCCCGGGATCACGCGCTGCGAGAGCTCGAACGGCGCCCGGAAGTACTGGGCGACCGTGTAGTCGTAGTCATCGGGGGAGACGTCGGCGGCCGGAGAGTACGAGGCCGTCCCCGCGTTGTTGACGAGCACGTCGATCGGCCCCAGCTCGGCCTGCACCTCCTCGATCAGGCGCGCCCGGTCGACCGCCCGCGTGACGTCCGCGCGGACCGGGAACGCCTTGCCACCGGTGTCCTCGATCAGCCGCACCGTCTCGGCGAGCGTCCCCGGGAACGTCGCTGACGTGTCGAGGCTCCTCGCGGAGACGGCAACGTGCGCCCCCGCCGCGGCAAACCGCCGCGCAATCGCCAGGCCGATCCCGCGGCTCGCCCCGGTCACGAGGGCGACGCGTCCGTCGAGTTCGTTGTCGGCGGTGGTCATCTCTTCCCGGTCCATGGTCGGCGCCCCCCGCGATGCGTCCAGCATACGGCTCGGTGCATCACGCCTACGACTCCGCGCGGCGTCTCCGCGGCTGACCCATCCCGAGCGGGGGCGTGGGGGGCGCAGCCCCCCACAGAGAACCAATCCGGGGTGGGTGGGTGGGCCGAGCGGCGCGCAGCGCCCGCTCTCCGGGAGGGGGTGGGGGTGCAATCCGAGCCACCCTGCCGATCCCTGGATTCCGGCTTTCGCCGGAATGACGGATCTGAATTCGCCGGGATGACGGGGGAGTCTTGGAGGTCGCCTCGCCTGCGCTACCCGTCCGGATCGAGGATGGCGTTCCAGGCGGCGAGGCCGAAGCCGCCGTCGAGGTGGATCGTCTGGCCGACGAGCATCGGAGCCTCGTTGGAGCAGACCCAGGCGACGGCGGCGGCGATGTCCTCGGGGGCGACGTTGCGGCCGGCCGGGACGTGCGGGCGGACGGCCTCGGAGACGCCGCTGCGGTAGGAGTGCTCGCCCTCGGAGGCCTCGACCCAGCCCGCGGAGACGGCGTTCACGCGAATCCCGCGCGGCGCGAGCTCGACGGCGAGGTAGCCGGTCAGCGAGGCGAGCGCCGCCTTGCTCACCGCCACCGCCGAGTAGTCCGGCATGTACTGCCAGGCCCCGGGCGAGAGCAGGTTGACGATGCTCCCGCCGCCTCGCTCCTCCATCAGCGGCACGGCCGCCTGCGCGGCCTGCCACGGGCCGAACAGGTTCACGTCCATCGTCGAGTGGAGGTGGCCGGGGCGCTGGGCGATCGCCGGCCTCGGACGCTCGAGGCCGCGCGCGGCGTTGTTGACCAGCAGGTCGACGCCGCCCCACTCCACGACACGCGCGAAGAGCGCCGTGAGGTCGGCGCGGTCGCCGGCATCGGCGCGCACCGCCTCGGCCTCGACGCCGCGGGCGCGGCACTCGGCGGCGGTCTGCTCGGCAGCCTCGGCGCTGCGGGCGTAGTTGACGAGCACGTGGCAGCCCTCGGCGGCGAGGCGCAGCGAGATCGCACGCCCGATGCCCCGCGAGCCGCCGATGACGACGGCGCGCTTCCCGGCCAGCGAGGGGTAGGTCGCTCCGGGTTCGGCCGTCATGGAGCGCCGACCTCGTGGGGGCCGAAGGGACCCTTGGCGGGCTCGATCAGCACGCCGACGGCCCACTCGTAGCCGTCCGGGTCACGCACCAGCGTCTCGCGCCAGCTGTGGCCCTTGTCGGTGGCCGCGGCGACGAGTTGCGCGCCGTGCTGGCGGGCGCGCGCCTCGACGGCGTCGGGGTCGATGCCGAGCAGTCGCAGTTGCGCGCCGACGCCGCGCGCCGCGCCGCCGGCGAGGTCCGCGCTCCAGGGGTGGTCGTCGTGGGTGTGGTCGGCGTGCAGCATCACCTCGGCGGGGCCGACGCGCACGGCGGCGAAGTCGATGTCGCGGTAGTGCACCTCGGCCTCGAGGACGTCGCGGTAGAAGGCGGCGGCGCGCTCGGTGTCGCTGACCAGCAGGTTGAGGGCGAGCGGCGGCAGCAGCGCGCCGTAGCGGAAGCCGGGCATCCACGGCATCGTGCCCTCGGGGCGCAGTCGCGTTCCCATCAGCGTTCCTCCCCGGGCGGCAGCGCGGCCAGCGCCGCGATCTGCTCGGCGTGCTCGCGGTCGTGGTTGCTGAGGTGGTCCAGCGCCTCGAGGATCGAGCGCTCGTGCGACGGCGTCGGACGCTGCGTCGTGAGGTCGGCGTCGCCGTCGAGTCCGCCGAGCAACGCGAGCGTGGCTGCTCGTTGCTCCTCGAGACTTTCGATCAGCTGCGGGAGGGTGTTGAGGTGGGCGGGGCGGCGGACGCCGCGGAAGCGCGTCACGGCCTCACCGCGCAGCGCCCCCTCGATCCACCCGCGCCAGCAGCGATCGGAGTCGGCGACGTGCCATAGCACCTCGCGTATCGACCAGCGCCGGTCGCCCTCGGCAGCCGGGTCCGGCGGCCGGCGCACGAAGCGCGCCTGGTCCAGCCCCGCGAGCGTGTCGAGCAGCGCCGCGCGCGCCTCGGCGAGGCGGGCCAGGCGCTCGTCCAGCGCGGCTGCGGATGCGGCGTCGGTCGGCGCAGCGGTCATGGGCAGAGGATACAGGCGACGGGTACGCCCGGCCTCAGCGCTCGTGGGCCATGTTGCTGTAGAAGGGCAACAGGCGGCCGGGCTGGCCCCACTCCTCGCGGCGCCCGGGCGCGGCCTGCTCCGGCTCGATCAAGCCGCGCTCGACCGCGAACTCCGGCGCGTAGACCGTGAGCCCCGAGTAGAACATCGGATGCTTCGAGGCGGCGATGTGCGCGCAGGTGCGCGCCGCCGCCAGCGGCGAGTCGTGGTTGCGCGGGTCGTAGGCGTCGCCGCGTTGCACGGCCTTGCGCTCCACCGCCACATCGCCCGGCTCGACGTTGACGACTGCGATGCCGTCCTCGCGCAACTCCTTGGCGAGCGCCGGCCCGATACGGTTGAAGGCCGCCTTGCTGACCCCGTAGGAGAGCCCGCCGCGCCCGGTCCAGTGCCCCGTCGGCAGCTTCGCCGACTCCATGACGCCCTCGAGCGAGCTGATGTGCAGGATCAGCCCGCTGCCCTGCTCCGCCATTAGCGGCGCGATCTTCGTGAGCAGGTAGAGCGGCGCGAGCGCGTTGACGCGCATCGAGTCCTCGAGGACCTCGTAGGGCGTGTCGAGGAAGCGGTCCTTGAAGCCCGGCCCCACGTAGCGCGCGTTGTTGACGAAGACGTCGATGCCGCCGAACTCGCTGATCGCCGTCTCGATCAGCGCGTCCATGTCGGCGCGGCTCATCAGGTCGCAGCGGACGGGGAGCCCGCGCCGTCCCGCCTGCTCGATCTGCGCGACGGTGTCGCGCAGGCTGCCGCCGGGGACGGGCTGCACGTTCGTCTCGTGGACGGTCTCCGTCATCTCCTGCGGCTCGCCCTCCTCGAGGGTGCGGGCGGCGGCGATCACGTCGTAGCCGGCCTCAGCGAGGGCGACCGCGGTCGCTTTGCCGATGCCGCGGCTGGCGCCCGTCACCAGCGCCACCCCGCGCTCGGCCTGCTGCTCGGTCATCTGCGCCTCCCTGCCGCTGTCCCTCCGCGCCCTCTCCCCGAGGAGACCCTTGTGAACTCCCACAAGCCGATCCGGCTCCCGCTCCCAGGGGAGAGGGCGGGGGTGAGGGGGAAGACTCCCGCGCGCCTCCGAACGCCCCGATGGCGCAACGCAATCCTGGAGGGTGGATCCTCCCTCACCCTAACCCTCTCCCTCGGGGAGAGGGAACCGGAAGGGATGTGCTCGCTGCCCTGAGGAGGGTGATAGCGGTCGCGGGCATCGGGCGGGGCGCTATCATCGGCGGCGCCGGCCTCGGGAGCGCCGGCGCGCGGAGGTGGGGACGGATGGCGCAAGACCCGCTGCAGACGCGGCTCTGCGAGGAGTACGGCTGCGAGTACCCGATCATCGCCTTCGCGCACACGCGCGATGTGACGGTCGCCGTCTCCAACGCGGGCGGCATCGGCATGCTCGGCCAGAGCACGGTCTCCGCCGAGGAGATGCGCACCAACATCCGCTGGGTCAAGGAGCGCGTCGGCGACCGCCCCTTCGGCGTCGACATCACCATCCCCTCCTCCTACGTCGAGGGCACGCGCGAGGAGCTCGAGGAGCAGATCCCGCAGAGCCACTGGGACTTCATCGATCGACTGATCGAGGAGAACGAGATCCCGGAGCCGAAGACGCCCCCGCCGTGGGGCAACACGCGGCTGCGCGGCCTCGCGGAGACGCGCGCCAAGCTCGAGATCATGATGGAGGAACGGATCCCGATCTTCGCCTCCGGCCTCGGCAGCCCCGCCTTCGTGCTGAACGAGATGCACGACGCAGGGGTGAAGGTCTGGGGCCTGATCGGCCTCGCGAGGCAGGCCGCGCGCGAGCTCGAGGCGGGGCTCGACCTGATCATCGCGCAGGGTCAGGACTCGGCCGGCCACACCGGGCGGATGGGCACCTTCTCGCTCGTGCGCGAGGTGACCGCACTGGCGGCGGCGCACGACACGCCGATCGTCGCGGCGGGCGGGATCACGACCGGCGCGCACATCGTGGCCGCGCTCGCCCTCGGGGCGGTCGGCGTCTGGACGGGCACGATCTGGCAGGCGACGCACGAGTCGGAGACGAAGCAGTGGGCGAAGCAGCGGCTGCTGCGGGCGCAGAACCAGGACGCCTGGGTCTCGACCGCGATGGATGGCAAGCGCAACCGCGGCATCCGCAACAAGTACTACGAGGCGTGGGAGGCCGAGGGCTCGCCCGAGCCGCTGCCGATGCCGCTGCAGGACATCGTCGGCGGCAAGCTGCTGCAGGCGGCGGAGGACTGGGACCTCGAGGACTGGGCGGGCCCCGTCGCGGCCGGGCAGGGCGTCGGCTTCGTGCAGGAGATCAAGCCCGCCCGGCAGGTGGTGTTCGACCTCATGGAGGAGGCCTACGACACCCTCGAGCGGATGGGACACGCCGCCGCCGGAGCGTAGCGGCGAGGCAAGCGAACCGAAGGAAAGGACCGGACAGATGGCGGACGAGCTGAAGTTCGAGGTCAGGGGGCACGTCGCCTGGCTGACGATGAACCGGCCCGAGGTGCACAACGCGCTCAGCTACGCGCTCAACCAGGCGCTGGCCGACGCCTGGGAGGAGGTCAAGAACAACGACGACATCTGGATCGCCGTCCTCACCGGCGCCGGGCGCTCGTTCTGCTCCGGCATGGACCTCAAGGAGCGCGCCCAGGTGGACGCGGCCGGCGAGGATTGGAGCAAGAAGCACACGATCGGCAACGCGATGCCGGACGGCGTCTGGAAGCCCGTGATCGCCGCCATCCGCGGCTACTGTCTCGCGGGCGGCTGGCAGCTCGCGCAGCTCTCCGACTTCCGTTTCGTCTCCGACCAGGCGACGCTCGGCATCCGCGAGGTGAAGCGCGGCCTGATGCCGGCCTGGACGGTGGACCTGCCGCGCATCATCGGCCTCGGGAACGCCCTCGAGGTGGTGCTGACCGGCGAGTACATCACGCCGCAGCGCGCGCTGGAGATGGGCTTCGCGACGCGCGTGGTGCCGGACGACAAGCTCTACGAGGAGGTGGAGGCATTCGCAGCCATCCTCGAGGAGAACGCGCCGCTCTCCGTGCGCGGCCTCAAGGAGGTGCTCTACCGCGGCGTCACGCTGACCCGCCAGGAGGGCATGCAGATCGCGGGCCACATCCTCGCCCCGATCAAGTACAGCGAGGACATCAAGGAGGGCCCGCGCGCCTTCGCCGAGAAGCGCGCCCCGGTCTGGAAGGGCCGCTAACGCCCTCGCGGCCGCGTGCGGGCCAGAGCGCGTGGCGACCGTCCGGCCCCCTCTCCCCTGGCGGGCGAGGGCGAGGGTGAGGGGCGGACGACCCTCCGGCCCCCTCTCCCCTGGCGGGAGAGGGTTGGGGTGAGGGGGCGCGCGGCGGTGCGCCGCGCTCGATGAGCGGAAGGGATTGACGGCGATGCCCGAAGCGACGCCACAACACGACCTGCTGCTGCGCGGCGGGACTCTGCTCGATCCCGCGCAGGGCATCGACGGCCCTCGCGACGTGGCGTTCCGCGACGGGCGGGTCAGCGCCGTCGCCGAGCGGATCGAGGCGGAGACGGCGGGCGAGGTCGTCGAGCTGAGCGGGCGGCTGGTGACGCCGGGGCTGATCGACCTGCACGGGCACTTCTATCACGGCGGCACCACCAGCGCCGTCCACGCCGACGAAGCGTGCCTGCCCTCGGGCGTGACGACGGGCCTCGACGCGGGGAGCGCGGGGATCGCCAACTACGGGGCGATGCGCGACTATGTCTTCCCCGCGCACCGCGTGCGGCTGCTCGCGCTGCTGCACATCGGCGCGGTCGGGCTGGCGCACGGGCGCACCGTCGGCGGCGAGCTGCGCGACCTGCGACTGATCGACGCCGAGGCGACGGCCGCCCAGATCCGCGCCAACCCCGGCTTCCTGTTCGGGGTGAAGGTGAGGATGCAGCGCGACGCCGTCGCGCACTGGGACGCGCGCGAGGCGCTCGCGCTGGCGCGCAAGGCGGCCGACGACTCCGGCTCGCTGCTGATGGTGCACGTCAGCGGCACGCCGATCCCGCTGCCCGAGATCCTCGAGGTGCTCGGCGAGGGCGACGTGGTGACGCACGCCTTCAATCCCCACCTCGAGGGCATCCTGGACGGGCGCGGCGCGGTGCGCCCCGAGGTGTTGGCGGCACGCGAGCGCGGCGTCGTGATGGACGTCGGGCACGCCGGCGTACACTTCGGTATCGAGGTCACGAGGCAGGCGATCGCGCAGGGCTTCGCGCCCTCGACGATCAGCACGGATATCCACCTCCCGCCGCCGGGCCGCGTCACCTACGGCATGCACGAGCTGATCCCGCAGCTGCACGCGCTCGGCATGCCGTTCGAGGACGCCGTCGAGGCGAGCACGGCTGCTCCCGCCGCCGTCCTCGGCCTGGGCGACGAGATCGGCTCGCTCGCGCCCGGCATGGCCGGCGACGCCGCGGTCTTCGATCTCGTCGAGGGCGCGGTGAGCTGGGTCGACATGTCCGGCCACAGCGTCGAGGGCGAGTTGAGCCTCGAGCCCGCGCTCACGGTGCTCGGCGGCGAGGTGGCCTGGCGGGCGGCGTAGCGGCGCCCCGGGCAGCCCGCTCGTTTGGGTCTTGCGGTGCGGGGCGCGCTCGGCCACGATCGCAGCGCCCGAACGTGTACCGAGTCTCAGGAGTCGGCCCATGCGCACGCGCCAGACGCTCGTCCTCGGCCTGACCGCCCTCCTGCTGCTGCTCGCGGCCTGCAACCCGTTCCAGTCCTCGGCGGAGCGGGTGCTGACCATCCTCTACTGGCAGGCGCCGACGTTGCCCGGGCCGTACCTGGCGGCGGGCTACAAGGATCGCGACGCGGGCGCGATCACCCTCGAGCCGCTGGCCAGCTACGATCCGGACGGCAACCTCGTGCCGCGGCTGGCCGCCGAGATCCCGACACTCGCGAACGGCGGGCTGGCCGCCGACCTGATGTCCATCACCTGGACGCTGCGCGAGGACCTCAAGTGGTCCGACGGCAGCGACGTGACCGCCGAGGACGTCGTCTTCACCTGGCGCTACTGCACCGATGAGGCGACGGGCTGCATCCCGCATAGCGCCTTCGCCGACATCGCCTCCGTCGAGGCCGTCGATGCGCTGACCGTCCGCATGACCTTCAGTGCGCCCAGCCAGTACCCCTACACCGTCTTCGTCGGCGCCGGCTCGCCGATCATGAGCAGCGCGCAGTTCGCCGGCTGCGTAGGCGCGGCGGCCACATCCTGTGACGAGCAGAACCAGGCGCCGCTGGGCACCGGCCCGTACCGCATCGTCGAGTTCACGCCGAACGAGCAGGCCGTCTACGAGCGCAACCCGCACTACCGCGGCGAGGATCCGTACTTCGATCGCGTGGTCCTCAAGGGCGGCGGCGACGCCATCACGGCGGCGCGGGCGGTGCTGGGGACGGGCGAGGCCGACTACGCCTGGAACCTGCAGCTGCGGCCGGATGAGTTCTCGGAGTTCGAGGGCGCCGGCCAGGGCATGGTGGTCATCGCCTTCGCCAGCGACGTGGAGCGAATCGTCGTCAACCAGACGAACCCCGACCCCGCGCTGGGGGACGAACGCTCCGAGTACCTCGATGGGCGCAACCCGCACCCCTTCCTGACCTTCACGCCGATCGCGCGGGCGATGTCGATGGCGATCGACCGTACGCTGCTGGCCGACCGGCTGTACGGCTTCGCGGGCGGGCCCACCTGCAACCTGGTCACCGGGCCGCCGCGCTACGTCTCATCGGCGAACGACGGGTGCCTCGCCCAGGACATCGAGGGCGCGAAGCGGCTGCTGGACGAGAGCGGCGTCGTCGACAGCGACGGCGACGGCATCCGCGAGCACGAGGGTGTGCCGCTGCGCATCGTCTACCAGACCTCGACGAACGCGGTGCGCCAGGAGACGCAGGCCCTCATCCGTGACTGGTGGCGTCAGATCGGCATCGAGACCGAGCTGGTGGACCACGACGCGAGCCTGTTCTTCGGCGGCGACCCGGTGGCGAGCCCGGGCGAGTCGTATCGCAGGTTCTTCGCGGACGTGCAGATGTACACGACCGGGACAGGCATCGATCCTCAGGACTACCTCTCCGGCCTGCGCTGCGAGCACATCCAGAGGCGAGATAACAACTGGGGCGACAGCAACGTCGCACGCGCCTGCAATGCGGACTACGACGCGCTGTACGAGCAGCTGGCGGCGACCACGCTCGGTCCGGAGCGCGCGGAGCTGGTCAAGCGGCTCAACGACATCGTCGTGCAGCACTACTACCAGATCCCGCTCGTGAACCGGGCCTCCCTGTCCGCGCACGCCAGCACCCTGCAGGGCGTGCGCATGAACGCCTGGGACAGCGAGCTGTGGAACATCGCGGAGTGGCGCCGCTGATCGACGCCGAGGGCTGCGCTGCTACTCGGACCAGCCGCTGATCTTCGAGGGCGTCACGGTGATCAGGCTGAACGGGGTCATCCGCGAGAGGATCTCCTCGGCGTACGGCGGCCCCTCGACGTCTCCCATGTAGTTCCGCGCCATGGTGTGCACCAGCTCGCTGACGTCCACGCCCTCGGCAACCTCGGCCGTGCCGCTGACGATGACGTAGCGGTAGGGCCGGTCGGGCGTGGCGACCGAGACGGAGACGCGCGGGTCGTTCGCGATGTTGCGCAGCTTCACCGCCGTCGGCCGCGCGAAGACCTTCACGACCTCGCCGTCCCAGTGGAACCAGACCGGCGCGACGTGCGGCGAGCCGTTCGGCCGCACCGTGGCGAGGTCGGCGATGCGCCCTTCGCGCAGGAAGGCGTCCGCCTCGTCGTGCGACATCATCAGTAGGCTCCTTGCTGCTCGAAGAGGCGGCGCAGGTTGTGGGTCGTGATCTCCTCGATCTGCTCGTCGGGCACGCCGCGCTCGCGCAGGCCGGGGATCACCTTCGTGGGGATCGTGAGGTAGTTCCACTCCGGGAAGCGCGTGTCGCGGATGTGGCGCGGGACGTTGAGCGAGAACGACCCGGCATCGTGAGAGACCACCATGCGGTCCGCGTAGCCGCGGCGGCACAGCTCCGCTATCACGTCGGTGCGCTTCTCCGTGTCGGCGCCGATCTTCGTGCCGTAGCGGTCCATCCCGATCGTGCTGCCTCGGTCCATCACGCTCATCAGGTAATCGAGGTCGTCCGTGTCGCCGGAGTGGCCGATCACCACGCGTGTGAGGTCCACGCCCTCGGCCTCGAACACGTCCTGCTGGTCTCTCCCGGTGCCGTGGAACGGGTTGGAGTGCGTCATGATCGGCACGCCGGTTGCGCGATGGGTGAGCGCGCCCGCGCGCAGCATCAGCTCGTTGAGCGGGTCCACTTCCTCCTCGGTCGCGAGCTTGATGCAGCCGGCCTTGACGCCGCTGTCGGCGATGCCCTGCTCGATGTCCATCACGAACAGCTCGACGACCGGCTCGGGCACGCGCCGCTCGAAGTAGCGCGGGGGGCGCCGGTGCACGCCGGTGGCGACGATGATCTGCATCTTCGTGCCCTCGGCGACACGGCGGATGATCGAGGCGTCCCGCCCGAGGTCCACGGTCGTAAGGTCGACCATCGTGCGCACGCCGAGATCCCAGACCTCGTCGAGGCGGGCCCGGGCGTCCACGATCTCCTTCTCGACGTCGATCACGTGCGGCCAGTTGTGCCGCACGGCGAGGTCGCCGCTGATGATGTGCTCGTGCGAGAGCGTGAAGCCGAGCTTCGCCGTGTCGAGCGGGCCGAGCGCGGTCTCGACGGTGGGCATGGCGTCCTTCTCCGTCCCCGGCCGGCTACGCCGGCCGTACTTCGATCCAGGCGAGGCGCACGTCCGGGGCGCGGGAGCGCGCGAGCGCGCGCCTGCGCTCGCCGTACTTCTCGTCGAGCAGCGCGTCGGCGGTGGCGACGAGCGGGTCCGAGTCCTCGAGGATGCGCGCCGTCCCGGCGAGCCACGGGCCGCTCACGACGCCGGCCGCGTCGCAGATCGCGATTTGCACGTCGCCGCGGTTGCGGATCCGCTTCATCTTGCCGGCGGCGGCCTGAGAGCGCGCGTAGAGCGCGCCCTCGTGGAGGGCGAACCAGACCGCAGTCGGCACGGCCTCGCCGCTGCGCCTGAACGTCGCGAGGCTGACGTGGTCCTCGTCCTCGAGGCCGGCGAACGCGGCCGGATCGTTCATCACACCCTCGCTAGCTGTCGAAGAGGAAGATCTGGCGGGCCTCGTCGGCGGCGATGGCGGCGTCGAACATGGCCGGGGCGTCGTCGATCGTGCCACGGTTGGTGATCATGTCGTCGAGCCTGAGCTTGCCGCCGAGGTACATATCGACATAACGCGGGATGTCCACCTTGAGCCGGTTCGATCCCATCGAGGAACCCTGCAGCTTCTTCTCGCGCAGCAGGTCGCGTCCGGTGATGCTGATCTCGGAGCCGATCGGCATCACGCCGATGACGGTGCAGGTGCCGCCGGCGCGCAGCGCGTCGAACGCCTGCCGAGCCACCGGCGGCTTGCCGATCGCCTCGAAGGTGTAGTCCGCGCCGCCGCCGGTGATCTCGCGGATCGCCTCGACGGGGTCGGTCTCGGCGCCGTTGACGACGTGCGTGGCGCCGATGTTAGTGGCGTTGACGAGCTTGTCGTCGCGAACGTCGACGGCGATCACGATGCGCGCCCCGGCGACGACGGAGCCGTTGAGCGCGCTGAGGCCCACGCCGCCGGTGCCGAAGACGGCGACGGTGCTGCCGGGCTCGACCTTCGCGGTGCGCAGCGCGGCGCCAAAGCCCGTGGTGACGCCGCAGCCGATCAGCGAGGCGCGGTCGAGCGGCATGTCGTCGCGGATCTTCACCAGCCCATTCTTGTGCAGCAGCATGTACTCGGCGTGGCTGCCCACGCGGGCGTGCTGGTGCAGGCCCACGCCGTCGCGTGACACCCGTGGCGGGTCAGCGGGGCCGCGCTCGGGCTTCAGCTCGCAGAGGTTCGAGCGTCCGGTCAGGCAGTCGACGCACTCCCCGCAGTAGACGGAGAGGCAGGCGATGACGTGGTCGCCGGGGCTGAACTCGGAGACCCCGGAACCAACGGCCTCGACCACGCCCGCGCCCTCGTGGCCGAAGACGGCCGGGTAGGGCATCGCCGAGGTGCCGTCGAAGTAGTGGAGGTCGCTGCCGCAGATGCCGCTGGCGGCCGTCTTGACCAGTACCTCGTCGGCGAGTGGTTCGTCGATCTCGATCTCCTCGATGGTGATTGGCTTGCCGACGTCATGGAAGATCACTGCGCGCATGGGGGCTCCCTCCGTACAGATCGTGCGCGGCGCGCGCCGCGACGGCCTCGGGGATTCTATCCTGCGACGAGCCGCGGCGTGACGCGCGCGGGCGGCGCGTGGTACGGATGGCCCCGCGTGGGGCGAGGCGGCCGAGGGGGTGCGCGATGCAGGAGTTCACCGGCAAGGTCGCGGTGGTGATGGGCGGCGGCGGCGTGCTCGGCGCCGCCATGGCGCGCCGCTTCGCCCGCGAGGGCATGGCGGTCGCCCTCGCCGACGCGGACGTCGACGCCCTCGCTGCGACGCAGGAAGAGCTGCTGGAGCGCGGCGCGCGCGTGCTCGCCGTCGAGACGGACATCTCCAGCGGCGAGAGCGTGGAGGCGCTGGCCGCGCGCGTCAGCGAGGAACTCGGCGGCGTCCACGTGCTCTGTAACAACGTCGGCATCAACACCCGCGACATCTCGATCTGGACGACCACCGAACGCGACTGGCAGTGGGCGATCGGCGCGAACCTCTGGGGCATGATCCACGCGCTGCGCGTCTTCGTCCCGATCATGCTCGAGGGCGGCGAGGAGGGGCACATCGTCAACACCGCCTCGACCGCCGGCCTCGCGGGGCGGCCGGGCACCGGCAGCTACGTGGTCACGAAGAGCGCCGTGCTGGCGCTCAGCGAGGTGCTCTGGCACGAGCTGAAGCAGGAAGAGGCCGCGGTCAGCGTCTCCGTGCTGATCCCGCACATCCGCGGCGCGGTGACCCGCACGCGACGCCCCGAGGAGTTCGCGAACCCCGGCCAGGAGGATCAGGCGGAGCTCGACCTCGAGCGCTACCACACCCGTCTCGCCGTCTCGCAGAGCCGCACGGACTATCCGACGGCGGACGAGATCGCCGGGCACGTCGTCGATGCGATCCGCGAGGACCGCTTCTACATCATCAGCCGGCCCGACATCGGCCACGCGATCGCCAAAGCCCGCGCCGAGGCGATCGTGGACGGCAAGGCGCCGGCGACGGCCGGCATGGAGTATCACCAGCGTCACGAGACGGACGCGCCCAGTCACGGCTAACAGTCAGAGCCAGCAGCGCGCCGGAGGGCGCAGGTCGCGAGGAGGTTCCCGATGGTTCGCGTAGCGGTCCTGGACGACTACCAGAACGTCGCGCTGAAGATGGCGGACTGGTCCAGCCTCCCGGCGGGAACCCGGGTGGAGGTGTTCTCCGACCACCTCCACGACATCGAGGCGGTCGCGGAGCGACTGCGCGAGTTCGAGGTCGTGGTCGCGATGCGCGAGCGCACCCCGTTCCAGCGCGACCTGCTGGAGAAGCTGCCGCGGCTGGAGTTGCTGATCACGACGGGCAACCAGAACGCGGCGATCGACGTCGAGGCGGCGCGCGAGCTGGGTGCGATCGTCTCCGGGACCGGCTCGCTCGGCTTCGGAACCTCGGAGCTGACGTGGGCGCTGATCCTGGCGCTCGCGCGCCAGATCACGCACGAGGACCGCGCGATTCGCGAGGGGGGCTGGCAGGTCGCGCTCGGGCAGGGGTTGCGCGGCGCCACGCTCGGCATCCTCGGCCTCGGGAACCTCGGCACGCAGGTCGCGAGGATTGGCGCGGCTTTCCGGATGGAGCTGATCGCCTGGAGCCAGAACCTGACGGCGGAGCGCGCGGAGGAGGCGGGGGCGCAACTCGTGGAGTTCGAGGAGCTGCTGGAGCGCTCGGACGTGGTCACGATCCACCTCAAGCTCAGCGAACGCACACGAGGGCTGATCGGCGCGGACGAGCTGGCCGCGATGAAGGACAGCGCCTACATCGTCAACACCTCGCGCGGCCCGATCATCGACGAGGACGCGCTCGTGGACGCGCTCGAGGCGGGCACGATCGCCGGCGCCGGCCTCGATACCTTCGACCGCGAGCCGCTGCCGCTCGACCACCCGCTGCGCAGCCTGCCGAACACGGTGCTCACGCCGCACGTCGGGTACGTGATCGAGGACGGCTATCGCGTCTACTACGAGCACGCCGTCGAGGACATCGCCGCCTTCCTCGCCGGATCGCCGGTCCGGGTGATCGAGGAGAACGCCGGCTACCAGTCCGGCATCTAGCAGCGAGGCGGGCGCGGGGCTCGGCGAGGCGGCGACATGCGGATCACCGTGCTGGCCGGCGGCGTGGGCGCGGCGCGCTTCCTCGACGGCCTCTGCCGGGTCGTGGACCCGGCCGACGTCAGCGTCGTCTGCAACGTCGGCGACGACTTCGAATGGCGCGGGCTGCGCGTCTCGCCCGACATCGACACGGTCGTCTACACGCTCGCCGGCCTCGAGGGCGAGCAGGGCTGGGGCCGCAGCGGCGACAGCTTCTCGATGCTCGACGAGCTGGACGCGCTGGGCGAGGAGCCGTGGTTCCGGATCGGCGATCGCGATGTGGCCACGCACCTCTGGCGCAGCGAGCGGCTGCGGGCCGGCGAGCCGCTGAGCGCGGTCACGGCCGAGCTGGCGCGGCGGCGCGGCCTGCGCTTCCGGCTGCTGCCCGTGACCGACGACCCGCACCCGACCGTCGTGGTGACGCCCGAGGGCGAGCTGAGCTTCCAGGACTACTTCGTGCGCGGCCGTGCCGAGGCGACCGTCACCGGGCTGCGCTTCCCCGGCGCGGCGGAGGCGCGGCCCGCCCCCGGCGTGATCGAGGCGATCGCCGAGGCGGACGCCGTGATCATCGCGCCCAGCAACCCCTTCGTCTCGATCGACCCGCTGCTTGCCGTGCCCGGCGTGCGCGATGCCCTCGAGGGCTCGCGGGCGGTGCGGGTCGCGGTCAGCCCGATCGTCGGCGGCGAGGCGGTGAAAGGCCCCGCCGCCGCGATCATGCGGAGCCTCGGCCACGAGGTGTCCGCGCTCGGCGTGGCGCGGCTCTACGCCGGGCTGGTCGACGGCTTCGTCCTCGATGCGGTCGACGGCGCGCTTGCCGGCGCCGTCGAGGCGCTGGGCCTGCGCGCCGTGGTCTGCGACACGATGATGACGAGCGCGGAGCGCCGCGAGGCGCTGGCGCGGCGCGTCCTCGAGGCGACCGAATGACCGCCGGGACGGGCGGGCTGTGCGTGATCGTGCCGGTCAAGGGCCTCGGCGAGGCGAAGTCGCGGCTGGCGGCGGTGCTCACGCCCCCGCAGCGCGCCTCGCTGGTGCTGGCGATGCTGGAGGACGTGCTGATCGCCGTGCGCGCCGCGCACGATGGGCTGCTGCTGCTGGTGACGCCGGACGAGGAGTACGCGCCCGCCGCCGAGCGAGCGGGCGCGGAGCTGATCGCGGACGCGGGCGGCGGCTACAACGCCGCCGTCACGCAGGCCCTCGCCGCAGCCGCCGCTCGGGAGGCGTGCGCGGCGCTGGTGCTGCCCGCCGATCAGCCGCGCGCACAGCCCTCCGAACTGCGCCGAGCCCTCGAGGCGCTCGAGGCGGCCTCGGTCGTCGTTGCGCCCTCGCGCGACGGCGGGACGGGGCTGCTCGGGCTGCGCCCGCCGGATGCGATCGCGCCCGCGTTTGGCATCGGATCGGCTGCGCGCCACCGCGCGCTGGGCGAGACGGCCGGGCTGGCCGTCGCCTGGCTCGAGCTGCCCTCGCTGCGCGACGATATCGACGAGGCGGGCGACCTGCGGCGCGGCGCGACGCCGCTCGGCGAGGCAACCGCCGCGTTCGTCGCGGGGCACGCCTCGCTGCTCCACGAAGCCCTCGGGGACGCGTAGCGATCCCCTCCGGATCGCTGTCGAATACCGGATCAGCCGGGACCGCGTCGCTTCGCATCGCGGAAGCCGCAAACGCCGTGCGGCGCTATTCTGAATGCATGAAGAACGCATCCGGATCGGGTCGCGGATTCGAGCAAGATCGGGCCGCCCTCGAAGGGCTGCTCGGCCCGGCTGAGGAGCTTGACGCGGACCTGCTGCGCTGGACCTCGACGCGCGCGCCGGACGGCGATGGCGCCCGCACGGGCCTCCCCTACGACCCCGACGGCCACGAGGCGGTCTACTACCACCACGACGCCGCCTCCGGGCTGCGCGCGCTGGTCGCGCTGCACTCGACCGTGCTCGGTCCTGGCTTTGGCGGCGCGCGATGGCGGCCCTACGAGGACATCGGCGAGGCGCTGGTCGACGTGCTGCGGCTGTCTGCGGCGATGACCGCGAAATCGGCCGTCGCGGGCCTCGACTACGGCGGCGGCAAGGCGGCGATCGTCGGCGATGCCGCAGCCAAACCACCGGAGCAGCTCGCCGCCTACGGCCGCTTCGTCGAACGCCTCGGGGGACGCTACGTCACCACCACCGACGTCGGCACGACGCTCGACGACCTGCGGGCGATCGCGCGGGAGACCGACCACCTCGCCGGCGTCGCGCGGGGCGGCCGGCACGACGTGGACACCTCGGAGCCGACGGCGCGTAGTGTCATCAACGGGATGCACGCGGCCTGCGAGTTCGCCTTCGGCAACAGCTTGCTAGTGGGCCGCCGCGTCGTCGTCGTCGGCACGGGCAAGGTGGGCGCCAAGGTGGCGCGCCGGGCGGCTGCCGCGGGCGCCAACGTCGCCGTCACGGACCTCTACGAGGATGTCGCCGCGGACCTCGCACGTGAGATCGGCGGCGAGCACGTCGCCCTCGAGGGCGCCTACCTGCAGCCCTGCGACGTGCTCTCGCCGAACGCGCTCGGCGGGGTGCTCAACCCGCAGTCGATCACCCAGCTGCGCTGCCGCGTGGTCTGCGGTGCGGCGAACAACCAGCTGCTGCACGACCCCGCCGATGCCGAGCTGCTGGCCGCGCGCGGCATCCTCTACGCGCCGGACTACATCGTGAGCGCCGGCGGCGTGATTGCCGCCGGCGTCGACCACGCCGGCGGCGGCGCCGATCGCATCGAGGAGCTGGTCAAGCGCGTCGGGCCGACGACGCTGAGGCTGCTGCACCTCGCGGAGCGCGAGGGGATCACGACGGCCGAGGCGGCGCTGCGCAGCGTCGACGCGCGGCTCGCGTCCGTGCCGGCGGCCTGAGGCGAGGCGCGCGCCCCCGGCAGGTACGAACCGCCGACATTCGCTACGCTGCGCCGGGCGACTACAGAGACGCGCGAGCATCGGGGAGCGGAGGACAAGATGGACGGGCGATTCGAGGGCAAGACGGCGCTGATCACCGGCGGCGCGGGCGGGATCGGACGAGCGACGGCGCTGCGACTCGCCAGCGAGGGCGCGCGCATCGTGCTCGTCGACCTCGACGCGTTGGACCTCGTCGCCGCGGCGACGCCGGTGCGCGAGGCCGGCGCCGAGGTGCTGACCCTCGAGGCCGACGTGCGGGACGCCGAGCAGGTCGAGCGCTACGTCGAGCGCGCGACGGAGCACTTCGGCGGCATCGATGTCTTCTTCAACAACGCGGGCATCGAGGGCACCGTGCACCCGCTCACGGAGTACCCGGAGGAGCTGTTCGACCGTGTGATCGCGATCAACCTCAAGGGCGTGTGGCTGGGCATGAAGTACGTGGCGCCGGGGATGATCGACCGCGGCGGCGGCTCGATCGTCAACACCTCCTCGGTGGCCGGGCTGGGCGCCACCCCGGGCATCGTCGCCTACGGGGCGAGCAAGCACGCCGTCGTCGGGATGACGAAGACCGCGGCCATCGAGTTCGGCGACGCGGGCGTGCGCGTCAACGCCGTCTGCCCCTCGCCGATCAATACGCAGATGATGCGCCGCCTCGAGTCGAGCCGCACACCGGACAGCCCGGAGACCACCCGCCGCCAGTACGAGCAGCGCAACCCGATGGCCCGCTACGGCGAGGCGGAGGAGGTCGCCGCGCTCGTCACCTTCCTGCTGAGCGAAGACGCCTCCTACATCAACGGCGCGATCTACAACATCGACGGCGGCGGCCGCGCGCGCTGAGCCGCCTGGACGTAGCGAGGGCCCTCGATGGACGCCGACGCCGGACTGCCGCCCGAGATCGCCGCGCTGCGCCGCACCGCGCGCGACTTCGCCGACCGTGAGCTGCGCCCGCGCGTCGACGAGATGGAGGCGAAGGAGCGCATCGCCGACGAGGTGATCGCGCTGCTGGGCGAGGTCGGCTTCTTCGGCACACCGTTCCCCGCCGGGTGGGGCGGCGCGGAGCTGGGCCAGATCGGCTTCGCGATCGCCCTCGAGGAATTGTCGCGCGCGCACGTCTCAACTGCGCTCGTGCTCGCCGCCTCGACCGGCCTCGCGGCGCCGCTGATCGAGCGATTCGGCAGCGACGAGCAGCGCGAGCGCTGGCTGCGCGGGCTCGTCAGCGGCGAGGTCGTCGGCGCATTCTGCCTCACCGAGCCGGGAGGCGGCAGCGACGTGCCCGCGCTGCGCACGACCGCGCGCGCCGACGGCGACGACTACGTCCTCGACGGCGAGAAGGCCTACGTCACCAACGGCGACCGCGCCGGCGTCTACCTCGTCTTCGCGAAGACCGCGCCGGAGCGCGGCCGCGAGGGCATCTCGCTCTTCGCCGTCGAGGGCGGTTCGCCCGGCCTCGAGGTCGCGCGGCTCGAGGACAAGATGGGGCTGCGCGCCTCTTCGACGGCGCACGTGATCCTCGACGGCGTGCGCACCCCGCGCGCGGGCCTTGTCGGCGAGGCGGACGGTGGCTTCCGGCTCGCGCTCTCGGTGCTCAACGGCTCGCGCGTCGGCATCGGGGCGATGTGCCTCGGCGTGGCGAAGGAGGCGCTGGAGCTGGGCTGGCGCTACGCGCACGAGCGCGAGCTGTTCGGCCAGACGATCGGCGACTTCCAGGTGACGCAGCACGCCTTCGCCGACATGGCGATCGAGGTGATGGCGGCGGAGTCGCTGATCTACCGCACGGCGCTGCAACTCGACGCGGGCGAGGACGTGGCGGCGGAGGCCTCGATCTGCAAGGTCTACGCCAGCGAGGCGGCGCAGCGCGTGGTCGACCGCTCGCTGCAAATGCACGGCGGCGTCGGCTACCTCCGCGAATCGCCGATCGAGCGTCTCTACCGCGACATCCGCGTCGCCCGCATCTACGAGGGCGCCAGCGAGGTGCAGCGCAACAACATCTACCGCGTCATGCGCCGCCAGCGCGGTTAGCCGCGGCGGCCTCGCCTTCCTCGAGCATTGTCGAGGCTGCGGGTGTTCGTGCAGGGCTGGTCCGAGGCGAACTCCGTGCATCCGAGGAACCAGCCCGTCCGCCCCTTGCGGTTGACCATGACCCCCGCGCGGCACGAATCGCAGGCCGGCGGGCTGGCGCCGCACGATGCGTTCGTGCAGCGGGACGAGGCGCCGGAGATCACCGCGAAGCCTCTCCGGCAGCTCTGGCAGCGAGGTGCGCGGTAGCGGCAGAGGGGAAAGTTCAGGCAGCTCAGGCTGCGGCCGCTTTGGGAGACATCGAGGCGGCCGGTGCGGCAGCGCGGGCAGGCGGGCGTGCGGTCCCGCCTGAACTCGCCGAGGCGGCGCACGCCGGGCGACTCGCGGAGCAGCTCGCCCACGAAGACCGAGGGACGCAGCGAGTCGGCGACGAGGTACGTCCCGCGGCGCGCCCGCGTGAGCGCCACGTAGAAGAGGCGCCGCTCCTCCGCGTGCGCGAACGCGCCTCGGTGCGGAGGCGGCAGCACCAGCCCAAGTAGCGGGTCGTCCTCGAACTGGGCGGGGAAGCCGCGCCGCGCGTCCCTGAGATCAAGCACGACCACGTAGTCGGCCTCGCGGCCCTTCGCGGCGTGCACCGTGCTGAACTCGAGACGCAGCCTCCCGCGGCGGGGCGGGAGCGCGCCTGCACTGCCCCGGTAGCGCCCGAGCACGAGCACTGAAGTTGGCGCGCCGCTTTCGCCCTCGCGAGCCTCGATGTCGCGCAGGGCGTCCTGGAGGCCGCGGGCCGAGTCGTCGCTGGCGATGACGGTGACTCCAGCGTTGGGCACGCCTTCCGCCGGGCGCAAGGTGCGTTGAGTCTGCTCGGGGTTGCGCACCACGAATGCGGTCGAGGGCTCCAGGATGCCTCGACCGAACCGAAAGGTGCGGCCAAGCGCCCGCTCCCGGACGTGACCGAGGTAGCGCCCGCAGTCGCGCACGAGGCCCACATCGCTACCGGCGAAGCGGTAGATCGACTGCCAGTCGTCGCCGACGAGGAAGTAGGCGAGGCCCGGGCGCTTCAGCGCCTGGAGCAGCGCCATCCGGCCCGCCGAGATGTCCTGGAACTCGTCCACCAGCACGTAGCGGTACTGCGATTCCCAGCGCCCCGCCCGGATGTGCGCCGCAGCGTGGTTGATCAGATCCTGGAAGTCCTTGTCCTCGCCCAGCAGCTCCTCGTAGCGTGTCCTCACCTGCTCGAAGACATCGAGGAAGGCCTCGTTGCGCGTGCGATCGCCCGAGTCGCGCGCTCGCACGCGCAGCGCCTCGGCGGAGACGCCGCTGGTCTTGACGTGGTTGAGGAATGTCGCCACCAGTTGCGCCAGCCAGGAGATCAACCAGCGTCCCAACTCTTCGAGCAGCGCGCGTAGCGAGACCCGCTCGAACGTGACGCCCGCCTCCTCAAGCTGCTCGCGCAGCCTGCGGCGCAACACGCCCTCTCGCTGCTGCCAGCTGTAGGTCTCGATCAGAGTGGTCCCGTTCTCCTCGTGGATGCCCCGCTTCCACGCGACTCCGTCGGCGTAGCCCGTCCACGCCTTCGGCGGACGGCCCTCCCGGTCCAGCGCGAAGTGCTCGATGTAGATGTCGTGGTCCGGAAGGTAGAAGTCGGGCCGGTACTGGCGATGCCAGGTGCTTGCGGTCTCGACCTCGTAGGCTCCCTCGTACCTGAACGCGACACCATTCAGCGTCAGAAAGTTCGCGATCTCCAGCTCCTCGAAGCTCTTGACGAGATCGCCGCTGAGCGCCCGTAACTCGGAGCGGCGGACGTGGTCGAAGTACTCGCCCGGCGTCTCGAAGTCGAACTGCGAGCGGTAGTCCGTCCGGTGCCGGTCGATGAAGTCGGTGACCGCCCGGCTCTGCCGAGGATCGCTGAGCAACTCGACGAGGATGCGGTCGATGACGGCGATCAACCGCGCCTCGTCCTCCGCCAGCTTCGACATCGTCGGGGCGACCTCGACATCGGCGATCACACGCCGTCCGAAGGCGTGGAACGTGGCGACGTGGGCGCCGGCGAGATCCTCCGGCAGGCGCTCGCGGATCTCCTCGGCAGCCTTGCGATTGAAGGCGAGCACGAGGATCTCGCGCGGTGACACACCAAGGTTGCGCACCAGGTGGGTGACCTTGCCGGTGATCACGGCGGTCTTGCCCGTGCCCGCCCCCGCGAGCACCAGCGTCGTGTCCTCGTCCGTGGCGATCGCCTGTGCCTGCTCCTCGGTCGGCGGCGAGGACAGCACGCCGGATGCGGCCTGCGTCACTGCTGCGACGGAGCCGGCAACGAGCCGGGCGTTGGCCTCCTCCCGCGCCGCCTCGAATGCATCGAGGCCGGCGACTGGCGCGAGGCGCGCGAGCGCCTCGCGAGCGCTGGCGGGCAGGTGGATCCGGATGAGGGCTCCGCCACTGAGCCGTGCGGCAGCGGCAATGTCCGCGTGGAGGCCGTTGCTCAGCGAGTTGCGCCTGTAACGGTTGGTCGCCTGGAAGCGCTTGAGGCGGTCGTCGAGTTGCGTGAGTTGGGGCGCGATCTCCCCGGCAGCACGGGCGACATCCTCGCGCACCGCCTCGGCGAGCCGATCGGCTTCCTCCCGATCGAGGCCGCCGATGGAGCGCTCGGCGCCTGCGGCTTCGCGGATCGCGAGCCGCGTCCAGAACCACGAGCGGCGCGTCTCGATCCGGTCGATCGCTCCGACTGCCGTGCTGGCGGCGTCACCGAAGCGCACCACCCCGCCGTCGAGGGAGGCGTAGGCAGGGCCGCCGCCGAGCAGGCGGACGAGCATGTTGCTGGTCGCGGTGATCGGGCCGGCGTCTGGGGCCATCGCGGTCCGAGCTCTCAGCGTGTCTGACGCGTCGCGCGCCAAGGATAGTGGGAGCGTCTGGGGACGTCAGCGCCGGCGCGGCTAGCTCAGCAGCGCGAGGTAGGCCTCCTCGAGAGTGGGGTCGCGCTGGAACAGGCTCTCTACGTTGCCCGGGCCCGCGGTCTCCTCGACGGCGCTGCGCAGGTCGGCGTCGGGTGGGACGCGGATTGAGAAGGTCTGGAGCGCGCCGTCGGAGCCGGTCGCGACGTGCTCAACGCCCGCGAGCGCCTGCAGGCGTTCGGCGAGGCCGAGGTCCGGCTCGCGGACTGCGAGCTCGACGACGCGGAAGGTGGCGAAGCGACGGCGGATGGCGGCAGGGGTGTCGCGCGCGACGAGCTTGCCCTCGTTGATGATCGCCACCTCGTCGCAGAGCTGGTCGGCCTCGAACATGTAGTGCGTCGTCAGCAGGATCGTGTGCCCGGCGGCGGCGAGCTCCGGGATCATTGCCCGTACCTCCTGCGCCCCGATCGGATCGAGGCCGATCGTCGGCTCGTCCATGAAGACGACCTCGGGCTCGGTCAGCAGGCCGCGCGCGATGTGCAGGCGCTGCTTCATGCCTCGCGAGTAGCGCTCGACGGCGGTGTCGGCGGCGTTGCTGAGGCCGACGAGGGCGAGCAGTTCCTCGCGGCGCTCGCGGGCACGCCTGCGGTCCATGTGGTTGAGCGCCGCGTGGTAGCTGAGGTTCTGACGCCCGTTGAGGCGCGTGTAGAGCCCCCGGTCGCCGCCGAGGATCAGGCCGATACGCTCGCGCACGCGCTTCGGCTCCTCGACGACGTCGTAGCCGAGCACGCGCGCGGTCCCGCTCGTGGGCGTGAGCAGCGTCGCGAGGATGCGCACGGTCGTCGTCTTGCCCGCGCCGTTCGGGCCGAGCAGCCCGAAGACGGAGCCGGGCGTGATGGTGAGGTTCAGGTCGTCGAGTGCGACAGTCTCCTGCGTGCTGCCCCGCCCGATGCCCCTCGAGAAGCGGTAGATGCGGCCGAGCGCCTCGCACTCGACGGCGTACTGCGGTTGGTGGTTCATCCGCCCCTCCTCACACCTCGTCGTACGTACCGGTGGTCCGCGCGCGCCACTCGACGAGGCGAAGCAACGCCAGGGCCAGGACCAGGTAGGCGATCCCGACCACGAGTTCACCGAGCAGCGCGGTCGCGACATCTGCCTCGGTCTGGCCGAGCGCATCGCGCAGCGCGGGCAGCGCCCAGGTCAGAGGCAGGAGGAGGCCGAGGTCTCCGAGCGGCGCGGGCAGCGCGTCCCTGGGGATAAAGGCGCCGGTCAGCGCGATGATCAGCCCCTGCGAGAGCGCGGGCGCGCTGAACCAGTCGCGCAGCACGATCACGAAGCTCCCGAGCATCAGGGAGAAGGCGACGCTCGAGAGCGCGATCAGGAGGATCGCCGCGGTCGCGACCGCCCAGTCCGCCTCGGGGAGCGTGACGCCGAACAGCAGCCAGGCGAAGACCAGGGTCGTCACGGCGCTGAGCAGCGCGTTGCCGTAGTGCAGCACGCCGCGACTGAGGTAGGCGACGATGCGGCTGCCGGCGGAGCTGAACAGCACCCAGAGTGTCCCCGACGTGCGCTCGCGGTGGAAGCTCTGCGTGATGCCACCCTGCGCGATCTGCATCTCGGAGAGCGCGATCATCCCGACCGCGTAGCGCTGCGCGGCCCCCTCGTCTCCGGCGAAGCGTCCCGCCAGCGAGAACATCGCCATCAGCAGCACCGGCCGGATGAAGACGTTCGAGGTGTACGCGGGCCAGTTCAGCCAGAAGAACAGGGCCTTGTAGGAGAGATACGACTGGGTGACGAAGTTGTTGATGGCGCTCATCTAGCCGAGATCCAGGGTGGCCGAGATGCGAATCCGGCGCTCGACGATGCGGAACAGCGTCCAGGTGGCGGCGAGGTACAGCGACGCGATCGCCAGGCCCACGCCGAGGTTGGCGAGGATACGCCCCGCCTCGGGCGATCCGTCGCGGATGGAGGAGTAGACGGCCTCGGACGTCCAGGCGGTCGGCAGGACGCGCGCGACGGCCTCGCCGGTGGGCGAGAGGAAGTCGATCGGGACGATGAAGCCGCCGAAGACCACGGCGAAGGGGATGATCGCGTTGAAGAAGCCGGGCCGGGTGCCGACGAGCACGAAGAGCGGCGCCCAGACGAACCCCGTCGCGATGATCGCGACGATCGCGACGCAGACCGAGAGGATGAGCAGGGCGGGGTCGGCGACCTCAATCAGGTCGCGGGCCATCCACCAGGCGACCAGCAGCGCGATCAGCCCCGAGAAGAAGGCGGAGCTGGCTGCCGCCGCAGCCTTCCCGAAGAGCACGAGCGCCATCGGCGTGCGCGACAGCACGACGTGCTGGAGCGTGCCCCCGAACAGCTCGTGTGAGAGCGACCAGCCCATCTGGAAGAGCGAGCGGTTGGAGGTCGTCAGCAGCACCACCCCGACCACCACGTAGGTCGCGACGACCGGGTCGTCGCTTTGCGTGACGATCCAGGCGAGGACGGCGATCTGCGGGATGTCCCGGATGTAGAAGAGCGGATCCTTGAACGTGGTGGCCATCTCGGACCACTGCTGCGACCAGGCTCCTGCCATCGCCCACGCGTAGCGCACGTTCGTCTCCAGCGGTCCCGGCCGCCCCGGGCTCAACGCCCCGCGATCACGTCCGAGGGTGAGCGGCGGAGTGTGGGACCGCGAACGGCGAGGGGCAAGCGCCGGCGTTCAGTCGCGGCCGGGCCGAGCGTGGAGCGTGAACGAGATGACCCCGCGCGCGGCAGATGAGGGCGCCTCGTCACGCTCCAGGTCGCGATCGAAGACGCGGGCGACGGAGTTGCCGGCGAGATCCTCGAGGCGCGGATCGACGGCGAGCCGGTAGTCGCCCTCGAGCCACGGCGCGGCCGGTGTGAAGGTCCACGAGCGCTCGGCGGGCCCGACCTCGGGACGCCCGCGCACGGGGCGACTGGCGTTGTCGATGACCTCGAGGGCGCGCTGCAGCAGCGCGTGGTCGAGCGGCCGGTCGAAGCGCACGCGCAGCGGCTCGGCTGTCCCGGCGTCGGGCAGGCGGCACTCCCACTCGCGGGGGTCGACGCGCGTGCGCAGGTCGCCACCGACCTCGTAGCGTCGCTCGAACGGCTCCCGCAGCGGGTTGCCCTCGGCGTCCCCGAAGCCCTCGTCGACAACCAGCCGGACGGCGACGCCCTCCCGCAGCGGGTAGCCCGCCTCGAGCTGCGGGCGCAGGCCGCGCTTGAGCCGGCCGGGGTCGAACAGCAGCGTGAGGCGGCGGCGGTCGCGGTCCCACAGCTCCGGCTCCGGCACGAAGGGGTCCTCGATCGGTTCGCCGCTGTCGGCGCGCTCGAGGCGCACGTGTCGAGCAACCTGCCCCTCGCTCATGCTCGCCGAGAACTCGACGTAGAGCTTGAGCTGGTTGCGCACGAGCCGGTCGCCGCTGGGGTACGTCGCGAGCACGCGCGTGGTCGGCTTGGAGGGGGCAGCGGGCAGACAGAACGGCAGGCGCTCCGGCTCGCCCTCGGCCGCGTGCACGACCATCGCGTAGCAGAGGCCCGGCACCAGCGGGTAGCGCGGAACGAACGTCACCGCATCCGGGCCGACCTCGTAGCGGCCGGCCATCGGCGCGAAGTCCGGCGCCGCGCCGTCGAGGCGCTCGCGCGGGTAGACCGGAAGCACGCGCGCCAGCTCACGCTCGCCCAGAGATTCGAGGTGTCGCAGCGTCTCCGGAGGGAGTCCGAGCAGCCGCACACGGTGCGACCCCTCGGCGGACCACAGCTCGATATCGAGCCGTCGCCGAGCGGTCATCGCCGTTGTGCTCTGCCGTCGGGCGCGCCGGCTACAGCGAAGCGCACTCGTAGGAGCGAAGCGAGACGGGGTCAGCGCCCTCCTGCTGGAGCATCACCACGCTGCCCTCGTCGAGGTTCGCCATGCGCAGCACGCCGGGGTGACTCAGCGCCTCGCGAGGCACGCCGACCGGCTCCTCCGGCTCGGTCAGCGCCTCCTGGCCGTCGATGTCGGCGCAGGCGATGCGCACGAGCGGGAGGCGAGCGGTCGAGACGAGCAGGTACTCCTCGCCGTCGCGCCGATACGCGACCATGTCGGTCGGGCTGTTCATCGAACCAAGCTCGGCCACCGTCGAGCCCATGACGTGCGTCGCCGGCTCCAGCTCGCTCAGCGAGAACTGCACGATCGGGGTGCAGGTGTAGCTCGCGAGGATGCTGCCGCCTCCGTTGTAGGGGACGAAGGTGCGGATCGGCGACGCCGTCTCGTACTGGCCGTGGGAGACGTGGAAGATCTCGAGCGAGTTGGACTGCGCCGCCCCGTTGAACGGGAAGGGGATGCGGCGCAGCGTCGAGGAGAACTCCTCGTTCGAGGCGCCCGCCACGAGCAGCGTGCCGTCCACGTAATCGAGGTCGGTGACGGTCACGGTGCGCAGCCCATCGCGGAGGAGGCGAAGGCGAATCCCGGAGCCGGTCTTGAACTCCTCGCCCTCGGCGCTGTCGTCGGGCAGCACCAGGGTGTCGATCCGCTCGTCGCCGGGGTCCGGCGCGTCCTCGATCGCCGTGCTGGCGAACGGGACGCCATCGAGGGGCACGTCGATCACCTGACCGTCGGCCTCGACGCGGGCGATGACCGGGATGGCGTCGGAGCCTGCGCCGCGCATCACGGACAGGTACACCTCTTTCGTCAATGGACACACGGCGATATCGCGGATCGAGACGTCCTCGCGCGAGCAGCCGAGGCGTGACGCGAGGCGCGTGTCGAGGTCGTCGATCGCGTACCCGAGGGAGTCCGGCGCGGGGCCGGCGGGACCGAGGCCGAGCGCGAAGATCGCCGCGCTTGCGTTGTCCGCGACGAAGAGGATGCCGTCCGGCCCGAACGCGATCGGCCCCACGGACTTGATGTCGGGTGTGCCGGCCGCCAGGCCGAGGTCGCCGTACCGTGCTGCCGTTGCCTGCTCGCTCATTACGCCCTCCGAGGCCTTCCGCCGCTCGTTGGCGGCAGGGTAGCACCTCGCGATTACGATTGTTGCCCTACGCGATCGCGAGCGCAGCCATGACCCGGCCGAGGTCGGTCTCCTCCTCGAGGCGCCACAGGCGGTCCAGCGCCGCCTGCTGGCGGGGCTCGTCGAGCAGGCCGGCGGTGAGCCCGCGGAACTTGTCCTCGATCTCGGTGTCGCTCATCGGTCGCTTGAAGTGCCCGGTGTAGTAGGGGACGGCCGCCGTGTGCTCGCGGCCGTCCGAGGTCCGGACCGTCAGGATGTTGAGGATCGCCTCCGGCCAGGCGGCGTCGCATTCCGGGTCCCGCACGACCTCGATGCGCTGCATCAGGTCCAGCAGCACCGGGTCGCGCAACACGTCGTCCTCGAAGTGCGCGGGCTCGAGCGTGCCGAAGCGGAGGGCGCAGGCAACGACGTACGGGAGGCTGTGGTCGGCGGTCTCTCGCGTCTCGGGGCGCCAGCGGGTGGGGTCGCCGGCCATGACTCGCTTGCCGCTCTCGAACGTGCGGAGGTGGACGCGTTCGACCTCGTCCGCGTCGGCGATGCCGAGCACCTCACGGGCCTCGATCGCGGCCTCAATCGCCGTCTGGGAGAAGAACCCCGCAGGGAATCGCTTGAAGCGCGACTCCATGAGGCGGAACACGCGGTCGTTGCCATCCTCGCGCGCGAGGGGGGCAAGCTCGACTCGGGCCCCCGTCACGCCCTCGAAGAACCCGTGAGTGCCGGAGAACACCTCCGGCGGGCCGGTCATCCCGCGCCGGGCGAGCAGGGCGGCGAAGACACCGTTGCGGCCCGCATTCGGGACGGCCGCCGCCTTCCAGTGGGAGATGGTCCCGCGCCGGGCCTCGCCGAGCGTCATGCTGCTGACCACGGAGATGCGGAGGGCTTCCGCGAGCTGTGCCGCCGTGAGGCCGAGCACCTTGCCCGCCCCGAGTGGCGCCGACACGGCGGCATAGGCGGCCTGGTCCCAGACGCCACCGGAGGCGAGCTGGAAGCTGTCCGCCCAGGCGGCCTGCACCTCGTAGGCGAGGGCGACCGCCGCGACCAGCTCACGGCCGGACGCTCGATGCGCCTCGGCGGCGGCGAGGACCGCCGGGATGTTGTCGGAGGGGTGGGCGGCGTCCTTGCCGTTGTAGGTGTCGTTGAAGTCCAGGTAGCGCACCATCGTGCCGTTCACGAAGGCGGCCAGCTCTGGCGTGGTCGTGTCGGTCGTCCCCAGCAGCGTGGCCGGTGAGGAGCCGCGCACCTCGAGGGCCACGTCGCGGGCCGCGCGCACCGGGGCGGCATCGCTCGCTCCCAGCCCGCAACCCACGGAATCGATCACGAGCCGCTTGACCTGGTGCACCACCTCGCCCGGCAGGTCCTCGTATTCGAGGCTGCTCACGTAAGCCGCGAGGCGCTCGACGATCGGGTCGGTCATGCGCCCGCATCCAGCGGGTCGTCGGGGCCGATCGCCTCGAGGCGGGTCTTGAGAGCGGCCATGAAGGCGCCCGCCTCGGCGCCGTCGAGGGCGCGGTGGTCGAAGCTGATCGCGAGGTTCATGACGGAGCGGGGCGCGAAGGCGTCTCCGCCGTCGTCGCCGGGGATGACGCGCAGCTCGCGGCGGATCGCCTCGGTGGTGACGATCGCGACCTGGCCGAGGGGGACGATCGGCTGCGAGATCAGCGAGCCGAAAGCGCCCGTGTTGTCGATCGTGAGGGTCGCGTCGATCAGCTCGTCGCGGGTGAGCGTGCGGGTGCGAGCGCGCTCGCCGAGGTCCTGCAACTCGCCGGCGAGCTCGGCGAGGGACTTCGTGTCCGCCGCCCGTAGCACGGGCACGAGCAGCCCTGAGTCGGTGGCGACGGCGATGCCCATGTCGAGGCGGTCGTGGCGCAGCACGCCGTCCTCGGAGTAGCTGGCGTTGAGCGCGGGGTGCTCTCGCAACGTCTCCGCGATGGCGCGCACGAAGAACGGCATGAAGGTGAGCCGCAGCCCGTGCGCCTCCTCGAAGGCGGCGCGGGCGCGGCGGCGCAGCTCGACGAGGCCGCTCACGTCGGCCTCGACGGCCATCCAGGCGACGGGGATCGTCGCGTGCGCCTCGCTCATGTGCCGCGCGATCGCGCGGCGTGTCGCGCTCAGCCGGACGCGCTCGCCCTCGCCGGGCGGCGGGGTCGCTGTCGGCGTAGGCGCGGCAGGGGGCGCCGGCGAGGGCGTCGCGGCGGCCTCGCCCGGGGGCGCGCCCTCGAGGTAGCGGAGCACGTCCTGGCGCGTGACGCGCCCGCCCGCGCCGCTGCCCTGCACCAGCGCGAGGTCGATGCCGTGCTCCGCGGCGAGCCTGCGCACGGCGGGCGAGTAGCGCCCCGGCGCGGCGGGTTGCGGCCTCGCCGTCGGAGCTGCTGCCGCCGGCACGGGCTCGGGTGACAGGGGTGCCGGCTCGGGCTCGGGCGGCGGGGCTGCCGGAGCCGGCTCGGGTGCGCCCGCCTCGGCGGCCGTGATCTCGGCGATGGCCGCGCCGATCGGGACTGTGTCGCCCTCGGCGGCGAGGATGCTCGTCAGCGTGCCCTCGTACGGCGAAGGGATCTCGACGATCGCCTTGTCCGTCTCGATCTCGACGACGGGCTCGTCGCGTGCGACGGGGTCGCCGAGCTGCTTCAGCCAGCGGACGATCTCGCCCTCGGTGACGCCCTCGCCGATGTTCGGCATGGTCAGGCTGGGCATCAGCGGCCTCGCATCAGTAGGCCGCCAGCTCGCGCATCGCGGCGGCGATGCGCTCCTTCGAGGGCAGCCAGTAGTCCTCGAGCGGCTTGCTGAACGGCATCGCCGGAATGTCCGGCGTGGCGAGGCGGCGCACCGGCGCGTCGAGGTAGTCGAAGGCGTGCTCCGCGATGAGCGCGGCGATCTCACCGCCGAGGCCGCCGCTGATGTTGTCCTCGTGGACGATCAGCACCTTCCCGGTCGCGCGCGCCGCCTCGAGGATCGCGTCGCGGTCGAGCGGGGCGAGCGTGCGCAGGTCGAGCACGGTCGCCTCGATGCCCTCATCAGCGAGCTCGGCGGCCGCCTCGAGGGACTCGTGCAGCATCATGCTCCACGCGATCACGGTCAGGTCGCCGCCCTCGCGGCGCAGCGCGGCCTTGCCGATCGGGACGACGTAGTCCTCGTCGGGCACGTCCCCGCGGACCAGCCGGTAGGCGCGCTTGTGCTCGAAGTAGATCACCGGGTCGGGGTCGCGGATCGCCGCCTTGAGCAGCCCCTTGGCGTCGTGCGGCGTCGAGGGCGCGACGACCTTCAGGCCGGGCACGTGCGCGTAGAACGCCTCGGGCGACTGCGAGTGGTAGAGCGCGCCCTGGATGCCCGCCCCGTAGGGCATGCGCACGACGATCGGGCAGCCCGACGCGCCGTTCGAGCGGTAGCGCCAGCGGGCGGCCTCGCTGACGAGCTGGTTGAAGGCCGGGAACGAGAAGTCGGCGAACTGGATCTCGGCGACCGGCACGGCGCCGTTCTGCGCCATCCCGATCGCCACCCCGGCAATGCTCGACTCCGCCAGCGGCGTGTCGAGCACGCGCTCGGGCCCGAAGCGATCGAGGAAGCCGTCCGTGACTCGGAAGACGCCGCCCTCCTGGATGTCCTCGCCGAGGATCACCATCGTCGGCAGCCGCTCCATCTCCTCGGCGAGCGCCGCGTGGATCGCCTCGATGTAGGTCGCCTCCGTCATGGCGCGCCGCCTGCTTCCTGGAAGACGTGCAGCAGCGCCGACTCCGGCGTGGGGTCGGGTGCGGCGAGCGCCCGCTCGACGGCCTCGTCGACCTCGGCGCGCGCCCCGGCGGTCCACTGCTCGGCCTCCTCCTCGGCGAGCGTGCCGGCCTCGAGGAGGCGCGTGCGGAAGCGGTCGAGCGGGTCGTTGCGCGCCCACTCCTCGACCTCGGAGCGAGGGCGGTAGCGACGGTCGTCATCGCTCGAGGTGTGGGGGACGAGGCGGTAGGTCTTCGCCTCGACCAGCTTCGGGCCGTGGCCGCGGCGCGCCTCCTCGACGCTCCAGCGCATCTCCTGGTGGACGGCGAGGACGTCGTTGCCGTCGACGGTCGAGGCGGGGATGTCGTAGCCGCGGGCGCGCTCGGCGACGTGGCGGACGGACATCTGCTTCTCGCTGGTCTCGGAGATGGCGTAGCCGTTGTTCTCGCAGAAGAAGATCACGGGCAGCTGGTGGATGGCGGCGAAGTTCACGGCCTCGTGGAAGTCGCCCTGCGCGGTCGCGCCCTCGCCGAAGTAGACGACCGAAACCTCGTCCAGCCCTCGCAGTTTCGAGGCGTAGGCGATGCCGGCGGCGTGCGGGAGGTTGGCGGCGATCACACTGGAGCGGGTGACGACGCGCTGCTCGGGGAAGGACCAGTGATTGGGCATCTGGCGGCCGCCCGAGTTCGGGTCGTCGGCCTTCGCGAGGAGGTTGAGCATGATCTGCTCCGCGCTCATCCCGAGCACGACCATCACGCCGGTGTCGCGGTAGTAGGGCAGCACCCAGTCGACGCCTTGCTTGAGGGCGTGGGCGGAGCCGACCTGGGCCGCCTCGTGTCCGGTGCCGGGCACGGCGAACGCGGCCCGGCCCTGGCGGTTGAGGATCAGCATGCGGTCGTTGAGTTCGCGCGTGAGCAGCATGTCGCGGTACATGCGCCGCTGCAGGTCGGTGGCGCGAAGGCCGCTCTCCGGCTGATGGATGCGGGTCATGGGTCGCCGCCGCTTCCCGTGATCTCCAGCGTCAGCCAGGCGGGGCGGGAATGCCGCCTCTCCCGATCAGTATAGTGGCTGCCGAGGCGCCTCGATGGCTGCGGCCCGCGGTCAACCCGGGCGCGAGAGGGGGACCAATATGTCGCAACTGCACCTCGAGGTAGCGGACTACATCGCCGTGATCACGATGGACAACCCGCCGGTCAACGCGATGGACCGCGACTGGAACATGATCGAGCTGCTCGACTCGTTCGCGGACCGCGACGACGTGCGCGTCTGCATCCTCACTGGCGCGGGGACGCGCGCCTTCTGCGCGGGCGCCGACGTGAAGCGCGGGGCGCGCGAGGCGGGCACGACGCCTCCGCCGGGCACGCGGCTGGCGACGAGCCGCGCCGCCCGCGAGCGCTACAACGCGCTCGTGGAGTGCGCGGTGCCGGTGATCGGCGCGATCAACGGGCACGCGCTGGGCGCCGGGATGGCGCTGGCCGCCTGCTGCGACTTCCTGATCGCCTCGGAGAACGCGACGTTCGGGCTGCCGGAGGTCAACGTCGGACTGCTCGGCGGGGCGAGCCAAATGGGCCGCGTTTTCCCGACCGGCTGGCTGCGCTGGGCGAACATGACGGGCCAGCGCATCAACGCCCAGCAGGCGCTGATGGCGGGCGCCGTGATACGCGTGGTGCCTCCGGAGCAACTGATGGACGAGGCGATGGCCGAGGCGCGGGTGATCGCCTCGAAGATGCCGCTCGGCGTCCAGATGGTGAAGTCCACGCTGAACGTGATCGAGAACACCGACATCAAGAACGGCTACCGCTACGAGCAGACGCAGACCGCGATCCTCTCGAAGACGGAGGACTCCGCCGAGGCGAAGCGCGCCTTCGCGGAGAAGCGGCAGCCGGTCTGGAAGGGCCGCTAGCGGCGGCGCTCCAGCCTCGAAGCGTGGGCCGGCGGCCGAGGGCGTCCCGGCCGTCGGGCGTGCCGTGCGCGGGAGTTGGTAGCAGGGGCCGGATTTGAACCGGCGACCGACGGCTTATGAGTCCGCTGCTCTACCACTGAGCTACCCTGCCGTGCCCGCGATCTTAGGCTCGCGACCCCGTCGCTGTCGATGCGGGCGGCCCATCGAGGCGCCGGGCGCGCCGCTACAATCCGTCGGGAGAGGCGGTGCGCGATGAGCAACGGTGAGGCCGCGCGGTTCTGGTTCTACATCGAGGGCGCGACCGACCGGATCGTCGGCGCGCTCGACGGCCTCCAGGCCGACGAACTGAACCGGCGGCCGGCGGGGCCGGACACGAACAGCCTCTTCGTGCTCGCCACGCACATCCTCGGGGCGCTCGACGAGACGCTGCTCGGGGTGCTCTGCGGCGAACCTCGCTCACGCGACCGGGACGCGGAGTTCGTCGCCTCGGACGCGACGGCCGAGGCGCCCGTCGCGCGCTGGGCGAGCCTGCGCACCGAGATCGGCGAGCGCCTCGCGGCGCTGCCCGACGAGTCGCTGGCCGAGGCGCGGCAGCACCCGCGCCGCGGCGCGACGACCGGCCGCGACCTGCTGATCTTCACCGCGCAGCACGCCGCCGAGCACGCCGCCCACGCCGAGCTGACCCGTCAGCTCATCGAGGAGCGGCGCTAGCCTCGCAAGCCTGCCGCGGCAGTCCGGCACCCTCTCCCTCGGGGAGAGGGCGGGGGTGAGGGGGAGGACTCCCGTGCGCTCCCGAGCGCCCCGCTGGCGCTCCGGGTCTCCGGATTCGCCCTCACCCTAACCCTCTCCCTCGGGGAGAGGGGATCGGAGGGGAGGCGCGGGCGCCCTCGCAGACGGTTCCGAAAGGTCTCGCCGGGGGATCCGTCATCGGGCCTTCGGGTGCGCCCTCGAGGGTCGCGCCGCGGGCATTCCGGCCCCCTGTCCTCGGGGAGAGGGCGGGGGTGAGGGGGAGGACTCCCGTGCGCTCCCGAGCGCCCCGCTGGCGCTCCGGGTCTCCGGACTCGCCCTCACCCTAACCCTCTCCCTCGGGGAGAGGGGATCGGAGGGGAGCAGAGGCCTTCCTAGAACGTCAGGATGCTGCGGCCGAAGACCTCGCCGCGCTCGAGGCGGCCGACGGCGTCGTTGATGCCGTCGATCGGGTGGCGCTCCGTGACCAGCGCGTCGAGGTCCAGCTGGCCCTCGTTGTACCAGCGCAGGAACTCCGGGAAGTCCTTCTCCGGGACGCAGGAGCCGCCGAGCGTGCCGATCAGCGTCCGCTCGCCCTGCAGCATCGAGCGTGTCGGGATCTCCTGGCGGCCGATGCCTGAGCCGATGATCGCGGCGACCCCGCCGCGCCGCCCGTCCCACTGCGAGGGCCGCACCGAGTCGATGATCTGGCCCGTCGTCTCCGGCGCGCCGATCGCGTCGATGGCGTAGTCCGCGCCGCCGTCGGTGACGCGGATGATCTCCTCGACGGGGTCGACCTCGCGGGCGTTGATCAGCACGTTCGCGCCGAACTGCTTCGCGAAGTCCAGCTTCTCGTCGGACAGGTCAACCGCGATGATCGGGTCCGCCTCGCGCACGGCGGCCGCGGCGATCGCGCAAAGGCCGACGCCGCCGACGCCGTAGACCGCGCAGGACTCGCCCTTCTGCACGTCGAGCGAGTTGGTGACCGCGCCGGAGCCGGTCATCACCGCGCAGCCGATGATCGAGGTGACCTCGTTCGGGGTCGAGTCCGGCACCTTGAGCACGAACTCGGCGTTGCAGAGGGTGTGCTCGGACCAGGTGTAGATGCCTGCGTGGCCGTTGAGGTCTTCGCCCTTCCAGCGCACCGGCGCTGTCGAGACGGTGCGGCCCGTGCCGGGCTGCGGGTTCCTCGGCAGCCAGCCGACCAGCACCTTGTCGCCGGGGGCGACGTGGTCCACGCCGTCACCGACGGCGACGACCTCGCCCGTGGACTCGTGGCCGAGCACGGTGGGGAAGGTGGGGTTGGTGTGCCCGTGCAGGGCGTGCAGCTGCGAGTGGCAGACGCCGCTCGCGAAGTTGCGCACGAGGGCGTGACCGGGCGCGACCTCGTCGTCGTAGTCGACCTGCTCGACGAGCAGGGGCTTGCCCATTTCGGCAAAGATGACCGTACGTGACTGCATCCGGGTGGCTCCCTCCGGCGTCCGTGTGTGTTGAGCGCGCCCGATTCTAGGCGATCGCGACCGTTACGGCCCGCCGCTCGCCTCCGACCCCGCCTCGGCGGCCTCGGCGAGTCGTTCGAGGGCGGCCTCGATCGCCATCGCGCAGCGCGCGGCCGCGCCCAACCCACTCTCGACGAGCAGGCGGCGCAGTCTGCCGTCGTCCGGGGCCGCGTGCTCCTCGGCGGTTCGGGCGAGCGAGACGAGCAGCCGGCGGTCCTGCTCAAGCCGCTGCAGCAGCGCGGGGACCGTCGGGGCCGCGTACATCAGCGCGGCGGCCAGCGCCGCCAGGCGCTCGGCGTCCTCGGCGATCGGTTCCTCGCCGCCGGCGACGGCCGCGAGGGCGAGCGCGGCCAACTCGAGCCGCGCCGCCAGCTCGGCGACCTCGAGGCGTGGGGAGCGGCCCGCGGGGCCGGGCTCGTCGGCGGCACGCTCGCCGAGACCGCGCAGCGCGACGGCGATGCGGCGCTGGATCTCGCCGATCGCCTCCTCGATCTCGATGAGGCTGAGCCGTTCGAGCTCCCCGCTTTCGGGCGCGGTTGCGTCCGGAGCGGGCTCAACTGCGCTCGCGTCGAAGTCGGACATGGGCTGCGGTACCCTGCTCTCGTATGTGGAGTGCGGAGGCACGCCATGGGTTGGCCGCGGCATCTTGTGATCTTCGCCGCACTGCTCGTCAACCTCTGGCTGGGCGGCGACCTGGTCGAGGCGCTGGCGGGCCGCTACGCGCGCGGGGCGTTCGAGCTGCTGCTGATCCTCGGCTACCTGTGGTTCGTCGTCGGCATCGGGACGCTGCTGCGGCGCCGGCCGGACGAGCCGCCGCCGGGGCAGTAGCGCCGGCGAGGGCTGCGCTGCCACGCGGTTGACCGGCCGATCCGCGCGCTCCTAGCATCGAAGGCCGTGCGGGCAGGGCGCGATCCTCGAGGCAGGCGCCCGTGCGCCGGGGCGATTAGCTCAGCAGGCAAGAGCGTCCGGTTTACACCCGGGAGGTCGGAGGTTCGAGCCCTCCATCGCCCACCAAGCCCCTGCGGGCAGGGCGCGATCCGCGAGGCAGGCGCCCGTGCGCCGGGGCGATGAGCTCAGCAGGCGAGAGCGTCCGGTCTATACCCGGGAGGTCGGAGGTTCGAGCCCTCCATCGCCCACCATCTCCAGGCGCTGGTGCTCTGCGGGGACCACAGCACGCAGCCGGTCCTCAGCACCGACAGCTTCAACCACGAGCGAGATCGCGGCTGCCGCGCACGCGGGGGCGGGGCAGCCTATAGTGTGAGCGCCAGGAGCGGGCGGCCCCGTCCGCCGCGGACCGGGGCCACCGGGTGACTCCCCAATCTCCTTTCGGGAGGCAGCCTTGACGGCGCCAGCGCTCGGCAACCCGCAGTACGAGGCAGACGAGAGTCCGCCACTCGTGAGAACCCTGGGTCTCGGCGCGCAGTTCAGCCTGATCGCGTCCGCCACGCTGCTCGTCACGCCCGTCATCGTCGCCAACGCGGCCGGGCGGGGCGAGCCCTACGTGGTCTGGATGGTCTTCGCCTCGCTGATCGTCGTCGGCGTCTCCACGCTGATCCAGGTGCGGCGGCTCGGCTTCGTCGGCGCCGGTGCGGTGCTGCCGATGTTCACGGCCGCCTTCGCGATCCCGTTCTGCATCACTGCCGTGCAGGACGGGGGCCCGGCGACACTGACGACGCTGCTGATCGTCGCCGCGATCGCCCAGCTCGCGATCTCGCGCTGGCTGTTCATCATGCGGCGCGTCGTCACGCCGACCGTGGGCGGCACCGTGATGATGATCCTCTCGATCACCCTCGCCTCGGTGGTCTTCGACCTGCTGGACGACGCGACGCAGGTGGAGCCGGAGGAGGCATCGCTCACAGCGTTCGTGACGATGGTCGTCGCTGCGGCGCTCACGCTGCGACGCTCCCCGCTGCTGCGCTTCTGGGGCCCGATCGCCGGCATCCTCGTCGGCTGCGTGGTCGCCGGGGCGCTCGGCATCTTCGACACGTCGCGGATCACCGAGGCCGCCTGGATCGGGCTGCCCGCCGAGCGGCCGGAGCTGGCGCTCGACTTCGGGCTCGAGTTCTGGACCCTGGTCCCGGCGTTCCTGTTCCTCGGCGTGATCATCTCGATCCAGGCGAACGGCGCGGCGATCTCGATGCAGCGGGTCGCCTGGCGCGAGGACCGGGCGGTGGACTTCCGCGGGGTGCAGGGCGCCGTGGCCGGCGGGGCCGCGAGCAACTTCCTGGCGGCCCTCGCGGGGACGGTGCCCAACGCGATCAACCCGGGCATCATCTCGTTCACGCAGATCACCGGCGTGGCGGCCCGCACGCTCGGCTACAGCATCGGCGGCTTCTTCATCCTGCTGGCGTTCCTGCCGAAGGTCTCGGGGCTGCTCAGCAGCATCCCGGGGCCGGTGATGACGGGCTACCTGATCATGGTCACCGGCAGCCTCTTCGTGGACGGCGCGCGAACCGTGATCCAGAACGAACAGAACAACGAGAAGATCGCTGTCGCCGGCGTCTGTTTCTGGATCGGCGCCGCCTTCCAGTTCAAGCTCTTCGCCCTCCCCGACCTCGGCCCGGTGCTGAACGCGATGCTCGCGAGCGGCATCACCACCGGCGGACTCGCCGCCGTCGTGATGATCCTCTACCTGGAGTTCACCAACCCGCGGCGCATGCGCTTCCAGTCCCCGCTCCACATCGACTCCCTCCCGCAGCTCAACGAGTTCATCGCCCGCTTCGCGGACAGCCGGGGCTGGGACACCGCGATGAAGGACCGGCTCGGCGCCGTCGCCGAGGAGACGCTGCTGACCCTGGCTCCGCTGGACCTCGAGGGACTGCTCGCCGAGACCGAGGACGACGAGGAGGACAAGGAGGAGCGCCAGCTGATCGTGCTGGCCTCCAGCGATGGTCCCGCGGCCGACCTTGAGTTCATCGGCGGGGGCGACGACGAGAACATGGAGGACCGGCTACGGCAGCTCCAGCAGCACGATACGGAGACGATGGTGGAGCAGGATGTCTCGCTGCGGCTGCTGCGCAACTACGCCTCCTCCGTGCGTCACCAGCAGTTCCACGACACCGACATCATCACCGTCCGCGTGGAGCCTCCCGCCGCGCGCTGAGGCAGCCGAGGACGCCCCGCGCGTCCGGAAATGCCCTGAGCGCCATCGTCCCGTAGGATCGCGGTACCGGATCGCACGGCGGCGAGACGGGGCGCGGACGGAGCACGATGGCTGAGCCCGAACCGGCCGCGCCACCCGTTGTGATCGAAGACATGGTCGTCGCCGACGAGTGGGACGCCGGCGACATGGGATGCGGCGAGGTGATCATCCTGCTCAGGACGCGGATGCGGAAACTCGGCCCGGGCGAGGTCTTCAAGCTGACGGCGTACGACCTCGGAGCACCCGAGGACATCCCGGCCTGGTGCCGCCTCACGGGCCGCCGCCTGCTTCAGGCGCAGCACCCGCACTACTGGATCGAGCAGACGCAGCGCGCGTAGGTCGCGAGGAAGGGAACGATCTTGGCCGGGAAGTTTTGCGTCAGCCTCACCCACGCGGGGGACGATCCCGACCGGGCGACGGTCGCCTTCGTCGTGGCCAACGCGGCCCTCGGCTCCGAGCAGGAGACAGTCGTGTTCCTCAGCACCGAGGGCGTGCGTCTGGCCGAGCGGGGCTACGCCGACGACATCCACGAGGACGGCTTCATGGCCCTCTCCGAGCTGATGGGCCTGTTCGCCGAGGGCGGCGGTGAGATCTACGTCTGCGCGCCCTGCTACAACAAGCGCGACCTCGAAACGGACAACCTGGTCGACGGCGCCGTGATCGTCGGCGGCGCAAAGCTGGTCGAGTTCCTCGCCGGCGGTACGCCCTCCATCTCCTACTAGAACGGCTCGCCGACCGGCAGATCGATGGACCCGCCGATGGACCCGATCGAGCGGCACGATCACGACCCCGACGTCAGCTTCGACGGCGGCGACCTCGACTGCGGCGGGGGCCTGCTGCTCCTGATCCGCCGCCACATCGACCCGCTCGAGCCCGGCGGCCTGCTGGAGATCCTCTCGACCGACTCGACGGTCGAGGTCGAGCTTCCGGCCTGGTGCCGCCTGACGAGCAACGAGCTCGTTTCGTGGACGAAGCACGGCGAGCGACGCAGCTACCTGGTATCCAAGGGCCCGCTCGACGAGCGCTCGCGGGCGGCCGTCGCGGCCCCCGGGGTCTCCGAGCGCCGGGACGCCCCGGTGGGCACGATCGGCGAGCAACTGCGCGTCGCGGTCACGATCCCGGAGTCGCTGCCCGAGCCGGCCGCACCGAGGGTGATCGCGCCGCTCTCGGTGATGGGCGTCGGCAGCTGGCCGCGGCCGCGCTGGATGCTGCGGGCCATGCACGACCGCCTCGAGGGCCGGCTCGGCGAGGCCGAGTTCCAGGCGACGGCGGACGACGCGGTGCGGCTGAGCCTCGCCGCGCAGCTGCGGGCCGGGGCCGACGTCGTGACCGACGGCGAGCAGCGGCGCGACAACTACGCGAGCTTCGTGGGCGGCCGCCTCGACAACTGCCAGCTGATCCCGCTGAGCGACCTCACGGCGATCGTCGACGACCCGGCGGAGTTCGAGGAGGAGCTGCGCGTCCTCGACGTGCCGGCCTCCGAGGTCAGGCACCCGGTGGTCTACGGCGCGCTCGGGCGCAGCCGCCCGCTGGCCCTGCACGAGCTGGAGTTCGTCGCATCGTTCGCGAGGCCCCCCGTGAAAGTCGCGCTGCCCGGCCCGTATCTGCTGACGCGCATGATGTGGCTCGACTGCCTGACCGAGCGCCCTTACGAGAGCCGCGAGGACCTCGCGCGCGACGTGGTGCGGGTGCTGCGCGAGGAGGCGCACTTCCTGCTTGCCTCGGGCGCCGCGCTGGTGCAGTTCGACGAGCCCGTCCTGATGGAGGTGGTCCACGGCAGTCCGGGCGCCACGCGCAGCTTCATGTGCGGGGCGCTGAGCGAGCGGCTCGATGAGGACTCGGAGCTGGACTTCGCTGCCGGTCTGCTCGAGGAGGTCGTGCGCGGCCTCCCGCGTGAGTCGCTGGGGCTGCACGTCTGCCGCGGCAACTGGACGCCCGACGAGTCGGCGGCCCTAGCCGGCGACTACCGGCCGCTGCTCGGCTTCCTCGGGCGCGCGCCGGTGGGCACGCTGTTCCTCGAGCTGTCCACGCCGCGCGCCGGCGAGTTGGCCGTGCTGCGCGATCTGCCCGAGGACAAGCGCATCGCCGTTGGGGTGGTGAACCCGAAGGTCGACGCCGTCGAGCCGCCCGGCGAGATCGGGAGGCGCATCGCGCGCGCCAACGAGCTGTTCGGCAGGGAGCGGGTCCTGCTCACGCCGGACTGTGGCTTCGCAACCTTCGCGGACAACCCCGTTGCCTCCTCGGAGGTCGCCGAGGCGAAGCTCCGCGCGATCGTCGAGGCGCGCGACAGGGTCCGCGCAGGCTGAAGCCGCCGGCCACGTCGAGCCTCGCCGCTAGCGTTGACTCGCGCGGCTGCTACACTCGGCGCGGTGACGTAACGGCGGAGGAGCGCATGGCCAGCAGAAGCGCACGCGAGTGGCGGGAGCAGGGCCCCTACGCGAAGGCGATCGAGCGCAACGCCGAGCGCCAGCCCCGCTTCGAGAGCTCCTCCGGCGCCGAGCTCGATCCGCTCTACTCGCCCGAAGACCTCGCCGAGTGGAACTACCACGAGAAGCTCGGCTACCCCGGCGAGTACCCGTTCACGCGCGGCGTGCAGCCGACGATGTACCGCGGGCGCCTCTGGACGATGCGCCAGTACGCCGGCTTCGCCGACGCCGAGGAGTCCAACCGCCGCTACCGCTTCCTGCTCGAGCAGGGCCAGACCGGCCTCTCCGTCGCCTTCGACCTGCCGACGCAGATCGGCTACGACTCGGATGACGCGCAGGCCGACGGCGAAGTCGGCAAGGTGGGCGTGGCGATCGCCTCGCTGCAGGACATGGAGACGCTGACCGACGGCCTGCCCCTGGAGCGCGTCACCACCTCGATGACGATCAACGCGACGGGGCCAATCCTGCTCGCGATGTACGTGGCGGCGGCGAAGAAGCAGGGCGCCGACCTCGCGAAGGTCGGCGGGACCACGCAGAACGACATCCTCAAGGAGTACATCGCGCGCGGCACCTACATCTTCCCGCCGCGCCCCTCGCTGCGCCTGATCACGGATGTCTTCGCCTGGTGCAAGGACGAGCTGCCGAGCTGGAACACGATCTCGATCTCCGGCTACCACATGCGCGAGGCCGGCTGCACGGCCGCGCAGGAGCTGGCCTTCACCTTCGCCGACGCGATCGAGTACGTCGACGCGGCGCTCGATGCGGGGCTGGAGTTCGACGAGTTCGCGCCCCGGCTCTCCTTCTTCTGGGCCTGCCACTCGAACTTCCTCGAGGAGATCGCGAAGTTCCGCGCCTCGCGGCGGATGTGGGCGCGGATCGCGACCGAGCGCTACGGCTCGACGAACCCGCGCTCGCAGATGCTCCGCTTCCACACCCAGACCGGAGGGGCGACGCTCACCGCGCAGCAGCCGATGAACAACGTCGTGCGCACGGCCCTGCAGGCGCTCTCCGCCGTCCTCGGCGGCACGCAATCGCTGCACACCAACTCCTGGGACGAGGCGCTGGCGCTGCCGACCGAGGAGTCGGTCGAGATGGCGCTGCGCACGCAGCAGCTGATCGGCTTCGAGTCCGGCGTGGCCGATGTGATCGACCCGCTGGCCGGGTCCTACTACATCGAGGAGCTGACGGACCGCGTCGAGGAGGAGGCGAACGCCTACCTGCGGCGCATCGAGGACATCGGCGGCGCGTTGCAGGGCATCGAGGACGGCTTCCAGCAGCGCGAGATCCAGGAGAGCGCGTTCCACCTGCAGCGCATGCAGGAGAGCGAGGAGCGGATCGTCGTCGGCGTGAACCGCTTCCAGACCGAGGAGCTCGAGGTGCCGCCGTTGGCGCAGCACGACCGCTCGGTGCAGACGCGCCAGTCGGAGCGCCTTGCGGCGCTGCGCACGGAGCGCGACGGCGCGGCCGTCGAGCGCGCGCTGGCGGACATCCGCGCCGCCTCGCGGGGCGCGCAGAACATGATGCCGCTGCTGATCGCGGCGGTGGAGGCTTACGCCACGATCGGCGAGATCTGCGGCGTGCTCCGCGAGGAGTGGGGCGAGTACCAGGAGGTCGTGACGATATGAGGACGGCCCGTGATGGCTGACGCCGTCGACGCGATCATCGAGGGCAACGCGCAGGCGCGCGCCGATCTGCTGGACGCGATCGACGCGCTGCCCGCCGAGCGGCGGACCGAGGGCTGGTACGGCCCGCAGCAGTGGTCCGTGCAGGACGTGCTCGCGCACCTCGCCCGCTGGCAGGAGGGCTGGAGCCACGCACTGCGGGCGGTCACCTCCGGCGAACGGCCCGCGGTGCCTGGTTACGAGCCGAACCGCGACGACCCGGACGCGGCCGACGACGCCTATAACGCGGCGTCGGTCGCGGAGATGCGCGGCCAGTCCTGGGAGGCCGTGATGGCCCGGCTCCGCGCCGCCCGCGAGGAACACGACGAGGCGATTCGCGGCCTGCGCGCGCTCGAGCCGGAGCGCTACGCCGAGGGCCGCACCCCGCACCGCCTCGCGGACTCCGCCGAACACGACCACGAGCACATCGAGGCGATCCGCGCGTGGCGGCGGGAGCAGGGCGTTTGATCGACCTGCTCCATCACGTCGGGATCGTCCTGCCGGACGCCGATGAGGCGCTCGGTTTCTACCGCGACATCATGGGCCTGACCGTCGCGGCGGACGAGATCCTCGACGATCAGGGCGTACGCGGCGTGCTGCTGTCCTGCGGCGAGAACGAGTTCGAGCTGCTGGAGCCCGTCCGCGACGACACGGGCGTCGCGCGCTTCCTCGAGAGCCGCGGCCCGACCCTGCACCACATCTGCCTGCGCACGGACGACATCGCCGCCGAACTGGACCGCGTCCGGGCGCTCGGCGTCGAGCTGATTGACGAGGAGTGGCGCTACGGCCTTGCCGGCAAGATCGCCTTCATCCACCCGCGCTCGATGCACGGCGTGCTGCTCGAGTTCGCCGAGGTCCCCGACCGCCACGCCTCGCCCGAGAAGGGCTTCGATCACCTCGCCTGCCGCGTCGCGGACTACGAGGCGGCGAAGCAGCGCTGGGGCGAGGTCGCCGGCCTCGAGGAGCACGCGCAACTCCACATCGAGGAGTCGGGGATGCTGATCGGGCAGTTCCCGATCGGGCAGTGCATGATCGAGCTGCTCGCGCCGGACGGGCCGGACTCGCCGCTGGCGAGCGGCGATCTGCGCGAGGGCGCGTCGCCGATGACCGCGATCGAGGTCCCCGATCTCGATGCGGAGATCGCCCGCTACCGGGCGGCCGGGCTGAACGTGCCGGACGCGGTGGTGGGCGTGCTGCCGGGAACCCGGCGCTCGGAGATCAGCGCCGATCAGGCCTTCGGCATCCGCATCCAGCTGCTCGAATACGTTGGCTGACCGGGCCACGGGCTGAGCGCGGCCCGGCCCGCTTGGTACACTCTGCAGGCAGGAACGCAACAACGGCTGGCCAGGAGACTCCCCATGACTGACGAGCAGGCGATCCGCGTCCTGATCGCAAAGCCCGGCCTCGACGGGCACGACCGCGGCGCCAAGGTGGTGGCGCGCGCCCTGCGCGACGCCGGCATGGAAGTGATCTACACCGGCATCCGCCAGACGCCCGAGATGATCGCCGAGGCCGCTCTGCAGGAGGACGTGCAGGTCGTCGGCCTCTCGATCCTCTCCGGCGCGCACCTCGAGCTGTTCCCCCGCGTCGTGAGCGCGCTCGTCGAGCGCGGCGTGGACGACGTCCTGCTGTTCTGCGGCGGGATCATCCCCGAGGCCGACGTCGCCACGGTGCAGGAGATGGGCTTCACGGGTGTCTTCGGTCCCGGCACCAACACCGAGGCGATCATCGAGTTCGTCCGCGATCACGCGGCGAGCCCCACCGCCTGAGCCCGGGTGGACGCAGCCGAGCTGATCGCGGGCGTCGGCAGCGGTGACCGGCGCGCGCTTGCCCGCGCCATCACGCACGTCGAAGCCGATACGGAGACAGGCCGCGCCGTCCTCGCGGGCCTCTACCCACGGACCGGCAGCGCCCGCACGGTGGGCGTCACGGGCTCCGCCGGCGTCGGCAAGTCGACGCTGGTCGGGCGGCTTGCGCGAGCGCAGCGCGAGCGCGGGCGCAGCGTCGGCATCGTCGCCGTCGATCCCTCGTCGCCGTTCTCGCACGGCGCGATCCTCGGCGATCGCATTCGCATGCAGGACCTGACCTCGGACCCTGGCGTGTTCATGCGATCGATGGCGTCCCGCGGCAACCTCGGCGGCCTCGCCGAGACCGCCTCCGGCGTCGTCGACGTGATGGACGCGGCCGGCTACGACGTGGTGATCGTCGAAACCGTCGGCGCGGGGCAGGACGAGGTCGAGATCGCGACGGCGACGCAGACGACAGTGCTGGTCACGATGCCGGCAGGCGGCGACGAGGTGCAGTCGCTGAAGGCGGGGCTGATGGAGGTCGCGCAGGTGATGGTCGTCAACAAGGCCGACCTCGCCGGCGCCGACACCGCCGCGACGCAGCTGCGGGCGCTGCTCGCCATCGCCGGCGAACGGGCCTGGAAGCCGCCGATCCTCAAGGCAGTGGCGCGGTCCGGCGAGGGCGTCGAGGAGCTGGTCGAGGCGATCGACGACCACCAGGAGTACCTGCGTGGTTCGGAGCACGCCGAGGAGGCGCGCCGCGACCTGGCGCGCGCTCAGGTGATCTCTCTCGCCCGCGCCGCGCTGCACCGCGAGGCCCTCGAGGCCGCGCGCCGCGCGGGTGTCCTCGAGGCGCTGGTCGATGAGGTGGCCGCGCGCCGCCGCGACCCGCGCGCAGCAGCCGCCGCGCTGCTGCAGGCCGTGAAGGCCGGCTGGGCGCGCGAGCGCGACTGACGGCTACACTCGAAGGGCGATGAGCCAGGACGAACGACCGCAGCGATTGCGCGTGACGTACCGCAAGGCGGACACGCTGCGCTACATCGCGCACCTGGACCTGATGCGCACCTGGGAGCGCAGCCTGCGCCGCGCGCGGCTGCCGCTCGCCTACACGCAGGGCTTCACACCCCACGCGCGGATCGCCCTCGGCGCGCCACTGCCCGTCGGCACCGTCGGCGAGCGCGAGTTGCTCGACGTCTGGCTGTCGCCCCCCGTCGCCCCCGAGGAGTTCGTGCGCCGCCTCCAGGCGGCGTTGCCGGACGGCCTGACGCTGCTCGCCGCCGAGGAGGCGGCTCACGAACTGCCCTCGCTCCAGTCGCAGATCCGTAGCGCGACCTACGAGGTCGCCTTCGAGGCTGGCGTCCTCGATGTCGGCGAGGTCGGGAGACGCCTCGATGCGTTGCTCGCCCTCGACACGCTCGACTGGGAGGAGCAGCGCGGCGCGAAGACGCGGCGCTACGACCTGCGGGCGGCGATCCGTGACCTCGCGCTGCGCGATGAGGGGGAGAGGCTGCTGCTGGCAATGGACCTGGAGTTGAACGAGCAGCGCACCGGCCGCCCGGCCTCGGTGCTCGCGGCGCTGGAGGTCGAGGCGCGCCCGGCCAGCGTCGTGCGCACCGCGCTGCGACTGGGGGAGCCAGCGCTCGCCAGCACAGGGGAGCGCCGGGCGTGATCGCTGCATCTCGCGTCGCCTTCCTCGTGCTGCTCGTCGTCGTGGTGGCCGCTGTGGTCACGCTCCGCTGCGGCGGCGGGGATGGCGAGGACGGCGGGGACGGTGGGGCGACGCCGACGGCGGCGGCAACGGGCACGGTCACGACGACTCCAGCACGGACCGCAACCGCAACGCCCACGCCCGCCACGACGCCAACCGCAACACCGACCCCGACTCCAACGCCGGCAGCCATGCAGACTCCGACCGTGACAGCAACGCCGGCCGCGGCGACGCCTGCGCCGGTCGCGGCCGAGGGCGTCCCGTACTCCCTCTCGGACCTCGTGGATGCGCTTGCGCCGGGGGGCGTGGTGCTGACGGACCTGTACGACCCCGCGTCCGCTTGCGCGGGCGCCGCGGTCGAGGGGCTGCCGTTCGTCGTCTCGGACGACGCGACGGCGGGGCGCTTCGCCGTCTGGGTGCTCTGGGTCTACCCGGACACCGAGTCGAGGCAGGCCGAATGGCGGACGGGGCAGCGCGCCGAGCCGCTGGTGGAAGGCTGCGAGCCGCCCAACGGCTTCGTCTACTGGCACGAGAACCTCCTGCTCTGGTTCATCGGCTTCTACGGCGACGACGTCGAGCCCGGATCGCCGCCCCTGAGCCGTGAGGAGGTGCGCGAGCACCGCGTGATCCGGGCGTTCCTCGGGCTGACGCCGTGAACGTCCGCTTCCTGCTGCTGCGCCACGCCGAGGCAGAGGGCAACGCCGCCGGCCAGACGCAGGGCCGCATCGACCACCCGCTGACGGAGCGCGGCCGCCGTCAGGCGGAGGCCGCCGCTGACGCCTTCGCTCCCTACCGCCCCGTCGCGCTCTATTGCAGCCCCGCGCTGCGCGCGAGAGAGACCGCAGCTGTCGCCGGCCGCGCGCTCGGCCTCGAGGCGGCCGTGGACGAGCGGCTCCACGAGCTCGACCACGGCGACCTCGACGGCCAGACGATCGACCAGATCCGCGAGCAGCACGCCGACTTCATCGAGCGCTGGCGCGACGAGGACATCGCCGACCTGCGCTTCCCCGGCGGCGAGACGATGCGCGAGGCGCAGGAGCGGATGCTCGCCGCCCTCGACGAGATCGCCGCGCGCCACGGCGAGGGCGACGGCTTCACGGAGGTCGTCGTCGTCTCGCACAACCTCGCGCTGAAGGCGCTGCTCGCGCGCGTGATCGGCGTGCCGCTGGCGGCGGCGCGGCGCTTCGAGCTGGGCCTCGCCTCGCTGACCGTGGCCGAGCGGCGGCCGGGCGAGGACGGCGAGCCCGCGGGCTGGTCCGTGGTCACCCTCAACGATCGCTGCCACCTGGACGGGACTGAGTAGCGGCGGTGAGCGCCCTCGCTGGCGATTGTCGGGCGGGGAAGCGGCTGTTACGGTAAGTAGCGGCGGGGCCGGCGCTCGAGGGGCGCAATGCGGTTCCATCTCCCCAGGCCGCGGCTGCTCGCCTTCGGCCCGTTACACGTCGTGTTCCCCATGGTGGCGCTGCTGCTCGCGCTGTTCGGCTACGCTGCCTTCCAGACCGCCGCGCAGAACTTCCGCCTGGCCGACGAGCGCCGCGCCGTCGAGGCCGAGATCCACGAGCTGCGCACGCGCCAGGCCGAGCTCGAAGGACTGCGCGAGTACCTCCTCTCCGACGAGTACGTCGAGGCCGTCGCGCGCAGCGAGTTCGGCCTCGTCTACCCCGGCGAGACGGAGGTCGTGGTCGACGCACCGCCCCCGGAGGAATCGGGACGCCAGCCGGGCGAGCGCTGGTGGGAAGTGCTGTTCGATCGCTAGCGCGATGTGACCGGGGCCGCCGCCCGGGCGCCCCGAACGCGCGCGAGGGCGCTACTCTGACCGCATGACCGCCTTCGATCCGCTGCGGCCGCTCCCCGACTCGCGCGCCGAGCCGCTCGCGCGCAATCGCGCGACCGGCTCGTTCGAGCGGCGCGCGGGGCGCGCCCTCGGCGCTGTCGCCGGGGACTCCCGGCCCTTGCTCGTAGCCTGCTCGGGCGGGCCTGACTCCAGCGCCGCGCTCGTCGCCGTCGCGCGCGCGAGGCAGGCGGCGTCCGGCGGCGAGGTGCTGGCCGCGACGTTCGACCACGGCCTGCGGCCTCCCCCGGAAACACGGGCGGACCGCGCCGCCGTCGAGGCGCTGGCCGCCGCGATCGGCGTGCGCTGCCTGGCCGGCGCGCCGGAGGCGCCGATAGAGGCCTCGGAGGACGCGGCGCGGCGGGCGCGCTACCGCTGGCTGGGCGCGGCCGCGCTGGAGATCGGCGCCGCGGCCTGCGTGACCGGCCACACGCTGGACGACCAGGCGGAGACGGTGCTGCTGCGGCTGACGCGAGGCGCCGGCCTCGCCGGCGCCTCGGGCATGGCGCCCGACGCGCCGTGGCCCGTGCCGCTCGAGGGCGAGGCGGACGCGCCGCGGCTGCTGCGACCCTTGATCGACGTGCGCCGCGCCGAGGTGGTCGGCTACCTCGATGCGCTCGGGCTGGCGGAACAGGGCCTCGCGCCGCGCAGCGATCCGGGCAACGAGACGCTGATCTTCGACCGCAACCGCGTGCGGCGCCGCGTGCTGCCGGAGCTGCGGCGGCTGAATCCGCGCGCCGCCGAGGCGCTGGCCGGCTTCGCCCGCCGCGCTCGCCGCGACGACGCCGCGCTCGAAGTCTGGGCCGCCGCCGAGAGTGCACGGCTTGTGCGGATCGACGATGCAGGCGCGGGCATCGAGCGCGGGGAGCTGTGCGGGCTGCCGGAGGCGGTGGCGGCGCGGGTGCTGCGCGGCGCGGCTGCGCAGCTGGGTCTGGCGCTGACCTCGGAACAGCTGGAGGCGCTGCTGCGCATCGCCGGGCGGCGCGGAGCGCGGCTGGACCTCGCGGGAGGCGAGGCGTGGACGGAGGAGGCGGAGCTGCGCCTCCGGCGGCGCGGGACGGGCGCCGGCTGAGGGCCGAACGCTGTTGCCCCTCGGGCGGATCGTGCTATCCTCTTCGGACGCCTCCCGCGGGGAGCGCGTCGGACATTTACATCTGGATAGCAGTCAGAAGCAGAAACAGGATTCCCGTCAATCCTGTGCGCTGGCCGGTTTCGGCGCGCCCTCGTGGCCGTCGGGCGCTTGCTGGTGCGCAGGGAAAAGTACGGCACTCACGGTTGTCGAAGGCGCGGTTCGCCGCTCTGGAGACGGCCGGGTATTGAGTGGAGAGTTTGATCCTGGCTCAGGATAAACGCTGGCGGCGTGCCTTATGCATGCAAGTCGCGCGACGAAACCGGCTTCGGCCGGCGGAAAGCGGCGAACGGGTGAGTAACACGTAGGAACCTGCCCGGAAGTGGGGGATAACCTCCGGAAACGGAGGCTAATACCGCATACGGTCCACGGACCAAAGCCTTCGGGCGCTTTCGGAGGGGCCTGCGGCGGATTAGCTGGTTGGTGGGGTAACGGCCTACCAAGGCGACGATCCATAGCTGGCCTGAGAGGGTGGTCAGCCACACTGGGACTGAGACACGGCCCAGACTCCTGCGGGAGGCAGCAGCAAGGAATTTTGCGCAATGGGCGAAAGCCTGACGCAGCAACGCCGCGTGGGGGAAGAAGGCCTTCGGGTTGTAAACTCCTTTTGCGAGGGACGAAGATCTGACGGTACCTCGCGAATAAGCCACGGCTAACTACGTGCCAGCAGCCGCGGTAATACGTAGGTGGCGAGCGTTGTCCGGATTTACTGGGCGTAAAGCGCGCGCAGGCGGACCGGTCAGTCCGGGGTGAAATCTCACGGCTCAACTGTGAGGGGTCCCCGGATACTGCCGATCTCGAGGCGCCTAGAGGAGAGTGGAATTCCCGGTGTAGTGGTGGAATGCGTAGATATCGGGAGGAACACCAGTGGCGAAAGCGGCTCTCTGGGGGTGGCCTGACGCTGAGGCGCGAAAGCGTGGGGAGCGAACCGGATTAGATACCCGGGTAGTCCACGCCGTAAACGATGAGCACTAGCTGTCGGGGGTATCGACCCCCTCGGTAGCGCAGCTAACGCGATAAGTGCTCCGCCTGGGGACTACGGCCGCAAGGCTAAAACTCAAAGGAATTGACGGGGGCCCGCACAAGCAGCGGAGCGTGCGGTTTAATTCGAAGCTACGCGAAGAACCTTACCAGGGCTTGACATGTTGAGGACCGCCGGTGAAAGCCGGTTTCCTTCGGGCCTCTTCACAGATGCTGCATGGCTGTCGTCAGCTCGTGCCGTGAGGTGTTGGGTTAAGTCCCGCAACGAGCGCAACCCTTGTCGCTAGTTGGATTTCTCTAGCGAGACTGCCCGGAGCAACCGGGAGGAAGGCGGGGATGACGTCAAGTCAGCATGGCTCTTACGCCCTGGGCTACTCGCACGCTACAATGGGCAGTACAGACCGTTGCCAAGCCGCAAGGTGGAGCTAATCGGATAAAGCTGTCCTCAGTTCGGATTGCAGGCTGCAACTCGCCTGCATGAAGCCGGAGTTGCTAGTAACCGCAGGTCAGCCATACTGCGGTGAATGCGTTCCCGGGCCTTGTACACACCGCCCGTCACGTCATGGGAGTCGGTAACACCTAAAGTCGTTGCGCGAACCTTCGGGACGCAGGCGCCCAGGGTGGGACCGGCGACTGGGACGAAGTCGTAACAAGGTAGCCGTAGCGGAAGCTGCGGCTGGATCACCTCCTTTCTAGGGAGCACGAACCGGATCAGTCCGCGTCGCACGGTGTGCGGCCCGGCCCGGTCAGGAGCTCCAGGGTCGATCGGCGTTGTCGCACGCCGCTTCGGGGTTCGCCCCACGGCGGCGGCCGCGAGGCGTGCGCGCCTCGCCGGCGGCAAGCCGGGTACGCGCACCGCGCGGACGAATCCGGCGCGCTGCTTCCGGCTGCTATCCAGCGGTAGATGTCCGCGGGGCCGGCCGCGCGCCGGCCCCGGAGCGGATGGGGCGCCGCCCCGCGATGCACTCGGGGGCCATTAGCTCAGCTGGTTAGAGCGCAGTCCTGATAAGACTGAGGTCCCTGGTTCGAATCCAGGATGGCCCACCAGCGCTCGCCGGTGCGCCTGCCCGGCGCGCCGTTAGCGGTGCGAGGGGGGCCGTAGCTCAGCTGGGAGAGCGCCGCCTTTGCAAGGCGGAAGTCGGGGGTTCGAGTCCCCCCGGCTCCACCAAACCCGCTCCCTGGATTGCCAGACCGGACTGCCGAACATTGGCGACCACGCCGCGCTCGCGGCGTTGGACGCGGGGCTCTGGCCCTGCAGGCGCATTTCCAACGGAAGATGAACGTGACAAGAGCAAAGGCAACACGAACGGCGTTTGCCTGCGCTGCCGTCATGGCCCCTCGGGGCCGTGGGAGGCGGCGCGGGCGGAACGCGGAGAGTGCCTGATGAAGGGTCAAGCTACAAAGGGCGCACGGTGGATGCCTTGGCGTCACGGGCCGATGAAGGACGTGGCAAGACTGCGAAAAGCCTCGGCGAGCTGTCTAGCAAGCTGAACCGGGGATTTCCGAATGGGGCAACCCGGCCCGCGTGATGGCGGGTCACGACCGGCTGAACACATAGGCCGGATCGAGGGAACCGGGGGAACTGAAACATCTCAGTACCTCGAGGAGAAGAAACAATTCCCCTAGTAGCGGCGAGCGAACGGGGAGCAGCCCAAACCGTTCCCACTTGTGGGGGCGGGGTTGCAGGACCGGCGACACGGGAGCGCCGGCACGGATAGCCGAAGGACCTGGAACGGTCCGCCGGAGGGGGTGAGAGCCCCGTAGGCGAAATTCGTGCGGCTCCCGCCGGGATCCTGAGTACCACGGGACACGAGAAATCCCGTGGGAATCCGGGGAGACCACTTCCCAAGGCTAAATACCCGTGACGACCGATAGCGAACCAGTACCGTGAGGGAAAGGTGAAAAGCACCCCGGGAGGGGAGTGAAACAGTCCCTGAAACCGTGTGCCTACAAGCAGTCGGAGCCTGGCGCAAGCCGGGTGACGGCGTGCCTATTGAAGAATGAGCCGACGAGTTGCGTTCCGTGGCAAGGTTAAGCGACGGGAGTCGCGGAGCCGGAGCGAAAGCGAGTCTGAACAGGGCGTCCACAGTCGCGGGATGCAGACCCGAAACCTGGTGAGCTACCCATGGGCAGCGTGAAGCGAGGGTAAGACCTCGTGGAGGCGCGAACCTTCCTACGTTGCAAAGTGGTTGGATGACCTGTGGGTAGGGGTGAAATGCTAATCGAACCAGGAGATAGCTGGTTCTCCCCGAAATGCGTTTAGGCGCAGCCTCGTGTGATGTGCACTGGAGGTAGGGCTCTGGTTGGGCTAGGGGGCTTACCGCTTACCAAACCCATCCAAACCGCGAATGCCAGTGCATAAGAATACGGGAGTGAGACAGCGGGGGCTAAGCTTCGTTGTCGAAAGGGAAACAGCCCAGACCCTCGGCTAAGGCCCCTAAATCCATGCTTAGTGTGAAAGGATGTCCGATCGCAAAGACAGCCAGGATGTTGGCCCAGAAGCAGCCATCATTGAAAGAGTGCGTAACAGCTCACTGGTCGAGTGATCGGGCGCCGACAATGTAACGGGGCTCAAGCATGGTGCCGAAGCCAGGGGATCGCTGCCCCCTCGGGGGGAGCGGTCGGTAGGGGAGCGTTCCGCGCAGCAGAGAAGCCGGCAGGGTGACCTCCGGTGGAGCGCGCGGAAGTGAGAATGTCGGCATGAGTAGCGTAATTCCGGTGAGAAACCGGGACACCGTAAGCCCAAGGGTTCCTACGCAAGGTTTATCCGCGTAGGGTTAGGCGGGCCTAAGCCGAGGACGAGAGTCGTAGGCGATGGACAGCAGGTTAGTATTCCTGCCCCACCGCGGCTGCGTTCGAGGCAGGAGGGGTGACCTGGAAGGATAGGCTGGGCGGGCCAACTGGACATGGTCCGTTCTTCAGCCGTAGGCGTCCGGAGGTAGGCAAACCCGCCTCCGGGTCAAGCGGAGGGCTGGAGAGAAGCGGAGACGTCAGTCAAAGCGACCCGGTCGAGTCCATGCCAGCAAGAAAAGCCTCGCTGCCGAGCAACCGCGGTGCCCGTACCGCAAACCGACACTGGTGGGCGGCGGTAAGTACCGTCAGGTGATCGAGAGAACCTTCGTTAAGGAACTCGGCAATCTCGCTCCGTAACTTCGGGAGAAGGAGCGCCCTGGCCGGTGACGGACTTCGCGTCCTGAGCACGGCCGGGGCCGCAGAGAGCAGGCCCAGGCGACTGTTTAACAAAAACACAGGTCTCTGCGAACGCGTAAGCGGATGTATAGGGGCTGACGCCTGCCCAGTGCCGGAAGGTTAAGGAGAGCGGTGCAAGCCGCGAACCGAAGCCCCGGTGAACGGCGGCCGTAACTATAACGGTCCTAAGGTAGCGAAATTCCTTGTCGGGTAAGTTCCGACCCGCACGAATGGCGTAACGATCTGGGCGCTGTCTCAACGAAGGACTCGGCGAAATTGAACTGGCCGTGAAGATGCGGCCTACCCGCAGCCGGACAAAAAGACCCCGTGGAGCTTTACTGCAGCTTGGCGCTGGAGGCCGGGCTTGGACTGCGTAGGATAAGTGGGAGGCTGTGAACCGTTCCTCTTGGGGAGCGGGGAGCCATCAGTGAAATACCACTCTTCCAGGTTTGTCCTCCTAACCTGTGAGCAAGCATGGGAACAGCGCCTGGTGGGCAGTTTGACTGGGGCGGTCGCCTCCCAAAAGGTAACGGAGGCGCGCAATGGTCCCCTCAGGGTGGATGGCAATCACCCGACGCGTGTATTGGCAGAAGGGGGCTTGACTGCGAGACGGACATGTCGAGCAGGGACGAAAGTCGGCCAAAGTGATCCTACGGTCCCGAGTGGAAGGGCCGTGGCTTATCGGATACAAGCTACCCCGGGGATAACAGGCTGATCCTGCCCAAGAGTTCACATCGACGGCAGGGTTTGGCACCTCGATGTCGGCTCGTCGCATCCTGGGGCTGAATCAGGTCCCAAGGGTTGGGCTGTTCGCCCATTAAAGCGGTACGCGAGCTGGGTTCAGAACGTCGTGAGACAGTTCGGTCTCTATCCGCTGTGGGCGTAGGAGGCTTGAGGAGCGCTGCCCCTAGTACGAGAGGACCGGGGTGGACGGACCTCTGGTGTGCCGGTTGTCCCGCCAGGGGCATCGCCGGGTAGCCAAGTCCGGAACGGATAAGCGCTGAAAGCATCTAAGCGCGAAGCCAACTCCAAGATGAGGCCTCCCACTGGGTGAACCAGGTAAGACCGCGGGAAGACTACCCGCTTGATAGGCCACAGGTGGAAGCGCAGCAATGCGTGTAGCTGAGTGGTACTAATGGTCGAGGGCTTGACCCTTCATCAGGCGCCCTCGGCGTTCCCCGCCGTCGCCAACCGCTCCCGTCACGTCCAGCTTCCGGCGGTCGCCGCCCCCGCGGCGACCGCAACCCGGAGCCCCGGACCGGCTACAATGAATGTAGCCAGACCGGGAGCGATCCGGACCCGTCGCGGGATGGAGCAGTGGTAGCTCGTCGGGCTCATAACCCGAAGGTCGGGGGTTCGAATCCCTCTCCCGCTACCAACCAATCACAGGGGCGCAGCAACCGCTGCGCCCCTGTCGCGTCCTCCGCTCCCTCGAGGACCGGCGAGGCCATCGAGGGCGGCGCCCACGCTTGCCCGCCACCGCGCCCGCCGCCATACTTGACGGTCCTGGTGGTTAGAGCGCGGTGGAACCACCCGTTCCCATCCCGAACACGGAAGTGAAACGCCGCAGCGCTGACGATACTCCCCGGGCAACCGGGTGCGGAAAATAGGCCACTGCCAGGACTCATGCGAGCCGGCCCACACGGAGCCGGCTCGCTCCGCGTCCGGGGCTGTCCGCCTCGGGGCGGAGCGCTACCGGGACGCGTGATATGATCCCTCGGCTGCCAGCGGCCCGGCGGGCCGCCGGCGGCGAGCCCAGGACAGGAGGACCGAACAGACCTTGACGAATCCCGACACCCCGGAGCAGACCGAGCCGCTTGCCGGCGCTCCCGCAGCAGTGGCCGAAGCCACGCCACCTCCCCAGCCCGAACCGACTCCAGCACCCGCACCCGCTGCCGAGGAAGAGATCCTCGACATGGGCGCGCTGCTCGACGCCGGCGAGGCGCCCGAACCGCGCCAGCTGCGCCGCGGCGAGGTCATCGAAGGCCCCGTCATGAGCATCGAGCGCGACGGCGTCCTCATCGACCTCGTCGACATCGGCTCCAAGTCCGAGGGCGTCGTGCCCGTGCAGGAAATGCACTCGCTCGGCTCCGACCCGCTCTCCCGGCTCAGCATCGGGGAGAAGGTCCTGGCCTACGTGCTGCAGGCGGAGACCGAGGACGGCCAGGTCCAGCTCTCGATCGACCGCGCACGCGGCGAACAGGGCTGGCGGATCCTGCAGGAGCGCTTCGAGAGCGGCGAGATCTTCGAGGCGGAGATCACCGGCTTCAACAAGGGTGGCCTGCTCGCCAACGTCGAGGGCGTCAACACCTTCATCCCCATGTCGCAGGTGGTCGGCGCCAAGCCCGGCAGCGACGGCGCCAACCCGCTCTCCGACCAGGTCGGCCGCGTGCTGCGCATGAAGGTGATCGAGATCAACCGCCGCCGCAACCGCGCGATCCTCTCCGAGCGCGCCGCCATGCAGGAGTGGCGCGCCGAGCAGAAGGAGCGCCTGCTGGGCGAACTCACCGAGGGCGAAGTCCGCCGCGGCAAGGTCACCTCGATCCGCAACTTCGGGGTCTTCGTCGACCTCGGCGGCGCCGACGGCCTCGCGCACCTCTCCGAGCTCTCCTGGGACCGCAACGCGGACCCGGAGCAGCTCTTCAGCATCGGCCAGGACATCGACGTCTTCGTCATGCGGATCGACCGCGAGAACAAGAAGATCGCGCTCTCCGTGCGCCGCGCCGCGCCCGAGCAGTGGCAGGACCTGATCGCCCGCTACGAGGTCGGCGACGTCGTCCCCGGCGTCGTCACGAAGGTCGTCGCCTTCGGCGCGTTCACGCGGCTGCCCGGGCCCGTCGAGGGCCTCGCGCACGTCTCGGAACTGGTCGACCGGCGGATCAACGCGCCCGACGAGATCCTCAACGAGGGCGATGTGGTGCCGCTCAAGATCGTGCGCATCGAGCACGACCGGCACCGCCTCGGGCTCTCGCTGCGCGAGGGCCGGCAGGAGGCCGAGATCCGCGGCTGGAGCTTCGACGATCACGGGCGCGTCATGGGCATCGCCGACGAGGCGCGTGAGGAGTTCCCGAACGAGTGCGCCGCCGTCGAAGAGCGCTACGCCGCGCGGCAAGCCGAGGCCGAGGCGGAGCGGGAAGCCCGCGCCGAGGAGCGCAGCCGCCGCGGCAGCGGCGCCGACCAGGGCGCCCCGCGTCGCCCGGAGGCCCCGCCGATGACCGCCATGGCCGCCGCCATGAAGCAAGCGCAGGAGGAGCTCGCCTCCCAGGAGGCCGAGGCCAACGACGAATAGCTTCGCCAGCGGCTTCCTCGGAGAGCCAGCACCGGCCGGTCCGCGGACCGGCCGGCGGCGCACCTGGCCGGGCTGCGTGACCGGCGCTTGACGTAAGCGTTCGCCCCGGCTGCTCGCCTCGAACGCCGCTCGGGGCCGTGGTAGCCTTAATGCGCACGACGGGAGTGGCGGGATGGCGGACCGGTTCGACAAGTTCACCGAACGGGCCCGCCGTGTGCTCACCCTCGCACAAGAGGAAGCGCAACGCTTCAACCACAACTACATCGGCACCGAACACCTGCTGCTCGGCCTCGTCCGCGAGGGCGACGGCGTGGCCGCCAAGGTGCTCTCCAACCTCGGCGTGGAGCTCAACAAGGTGCGCTCCGCCGTCGAGTTCATCATCGGCCGCGGCGATCGCACGACCAGCGGCGAGATCGGACTGACCCCGCGCGCCAAGCGCGTGATCGAGCTGGCCGTCGATGAGGCGCGCCGCCTCAACCACTCCTACATCGGCACCGAGCACCTGCTGCTCGGCCTCGTCCGCGAGGGCGAGGGCATCGCGGCGGGTGTGCTCGAGAGCCTCGGCGTGAACCTCGAGCGCGTGCGCGGCGAGACCACGCGCATCCTCGCGCAGACGCAGCCGCAGGGCGCCGCGGCGGCCGGCTCCGGCGGACGCCAGTCGGCGCGCACGCCGACGCTCGACCAGCTCGGCGTGGACCTCACCGCCGCCGCGCGCAGCAGCCAGCTCGACCCCGTGATCGGTCGCGAGACGGAGATCGAGCGCGTCGTGCAGATCCTCTCGCGCCGCACCAAGAACAACCCCGTGCTGATCGGCGAACCGGGCGTCGGCAAGACCTCGATCGCCGAGGGGCTCGCGCACCGCATCGTGCAGGGCGACGCGCCGGAGACGCTGCTCGGCAAGCGCATGCTCACGCTCGACATCGGCTCGCTCGTCGCCGGCACCAAGTACCGCGGTGAGTTCGAGGAGCGCCTCAAGAAGGTGATCGAGGAGATTCGCTCCGCGAAGAACTGCATCCTCTTCATCGACGAGCTGCACATGCTCGTCGGGGCCGGCGCCGCCGAGGGCGCCGTCGACGCCGCCAACATCCTCAAGCCCGCGCTCGCGCGGGGCGAGCTGCAGGCGATCGGCGCGACCACCCTCGACGAGTACCGCAAGCACATCGAGCGCGACGCCGCACTCGAGCGCCGCTTCCAGCCCGTGCGCGTTGACGAGCCCTCGACCGAGGAGACCGTCGAGATCCTCAAGGGCATCCGCGGCGCCTACGAGGAGCACCACAAGCTGCGGATCAACGACGAGGCGATCAAGGCCGCCGCCGAGCTGTCTGCGCGCTACGTCTCCGACCGCTTCCTCCCGGACAAGGCGATCGACCTGATCGACGAGGCGGCGGCGCGCGTGCGCATCCGCCGCCACTCGACGCCGCCCTCCGTTCGCGACGCCACGAAAGGCCTCGAGGCGCTGCGGCGCGAGAAGGACCAGGCGATCGGCAGCCAGCAGTACGAGTACGCCGCCGAGCTCCGCGAGCGCGAGGTGCGCCTCCAGTCCAAGCTCGAGGAGCTCGAGCAGGAGGTCCAGAGCGAGCGCGAGAGCAGCGAGCTGATGGTCGGCGACGAGGACATCCGCGATGTCGTCTCGATGTGGACCGGCATCCCGCTGACGCGCATCGCCTCCGAGGAGACCGCGCGCCTGATCGAGATGGAGCAGTACCTCCGCGACCGCGTGATCGGGCAGGACGAGGCGATCGGGGCCGTCGCGAAGGCCGTGCGCCGGGCGCGGGCGGGCCTCAAGAACCCGAAGCGCCCGATCGGCGTGTTCATGTTCCTCGGGCCCACCGGCGTGGGGAAGACCTACCTCGCCGAGACGCTCGCCGAGTTCATGTTCGGCTCGAAGGACAACATCGTCCGGCTCGACATGTCCGAGTTCATGGAGAAGCACACCGTCTCGCGCCTCGTCGGCTCGCCGCCCGGCTACGTCGGCTACGACGACGGCGGGCAGCTGACGGACCTGGTGCGGCGGCGGAGCTACTGCCTGATCCTCCTCGACGAGATCGAGAAGGCGCACCCGGACGTCTTCAACATGCTGCTCCAGATCTTCGACGACGGGCACCTCTCGGACGCCAAGGGCCGCAAGGTCGACTTCCGCAACACCATCCTGATCATGACCTCCAACGTCGGCTCCGACCTGATCCGCAAGGACTCGCGCTTTGGCTTCAACACCGCCACCGACGACGCCAAGACGGTCGAGCAGAAGTACGAGCGGATGAAGGACAAGGTCACCGAGGAGATGAAGCGCGTCTTCCGGCCCGAGTTCCTCAATCGCATCGACCAGTCGGTCGTCTTCCACGCGCTGCAGGAGGAGCACATCCGCGAGATCGTGGACCTCGAACTGAAGGACGTGCGCGACAACCTGCGGGAGAAGGAGATCACGCTCGAGGTCAGCAAGGTGCTGCTCGACTACCTCGGCGAGAAGGGCTTCGACCCGGTCTTCGGCGCGCGCCCGCTGCGCCGCGTGATCCAGAACGAGGTCGAGGACCGCCTCTCCGACGCGCTCCTCGAGGGCCAGTTCGCCGAAGGCGCAACGATCCGCCTCGACTACGTCGACGGCGAGGTCACGGCGGAGCAGATCGCCAGCGCCCCGCCCGCGGAGGAGGAGGAGCAGGAGCCCGCCCTCACCCCCTGAGCTGGTAGCGCCGGTTTCGCAGGAACACCAGGGCCGCCGAGAGGCGGCCCTCGCTTCGCCCCCTCCGGCCCCCTCTCCCCGAGGGAGAGGGTGGGGGTGAGGGAGGCGCACGCCGACGAAAGGTCCGACGGGCAACGAGCACTTGAGGGCCGGAGCGTGTTCTTTGTGGGGGGAGGGGGCGCTGTTTCGATCGGATGCGAGGAACCTCGCAGGCCCCTACACCCCCATCCGAAGGAACGGGCGCTGCGCGCCGCTCCGGCCCACCCACCCGCCCTCAATGGATGCGGGGCTGCGCCCCGCGCCCCCTCCGTGGGGGCTACGCCCCCACACCCCCACGGTCCGTCGCCAGCCCCACACCCCCACGGTCCGTCGCCAGCCCCACAGCCACGAGGGCGATCCGGCGCCCTCTCCCCGAGGGAGAGGGTGGGGGTGAGGGAGGCGCACGCGAGCGCGGCCGGCGGGCGCACGGGGGTTGCGAGCGCGCAGCGACAGTCTCGAGGGCGCGCGCTCCGGCTATGCCGGAGTCCCCCTCACCCTAACCCTCTCCCGCCGGGGGAGAGGGGATCGGAGGGAGCCCCCTCCGAATAGTCCCGAAGGCGGTTCTGGTCCCCTCCCCGCTGCGGTCCGCGCCGGAGTCACGAGGGCGGTCCGGCTCCCTCTCCCCTCGCGGGAGAGGGCGGGGGGGTGAGGGGGACGGCGCGCGTGGCGCGCCGCTCCAGGGCCTCGCGAGATGTTGGAGCCTCGTTGGTGTCTGCCCTGGGGGCGCAGCCTCCCAGAGGACGCGGGCTGCTACCTGCGCTCCGCTACGGAGGCGGCCACTGCCAGCCGCGCGTCCTCCTGCCGCCCGGCCAGCGGTGCGCCGCCGGCCAGCGCGACCCAGCGATACTCGAAGCGCAGGCCCCGCTCGCTTGCGGAGCCTTGAGGCTCGAAACGCCAGCAGTCCGCCAACAGCGCCGCGGGCGTGACCGCAAAGCAGTGCCAACGCTGCGGCCCGGGCGTGGCGGAGCCTGGTACGTCCACGTGCTCGAGCGTTGCCGCCGCCTCCCAGCCCTCGAGCCGCAAACCGCTCTCCTCCTCGACCTCGCGTGCGACGGCCGCCAGCGCGGTCTCGCCGTCCTCGACCGTGCCGCCCGGAACCTGCAGCCCTGCCTCGGGCTGTCCGGCATGTTCGAACACGAGCAACTCAAGGCCCGCCGCGCGCTCGCGCAGCACGAACCCGTACGCCTTCTCGATCACGGTCCGGCCGTCGCGTCAGCGCTCGTTCGCTTGCGCCGCACCCGGATCCGTCGGCTCGCCGAGGGGCGTCCGAGGCAGGGCGCGGTGCGCGTAGATGCTCTGCAGCAGACCGACGGCGACGAAGGTCGCCAGCAGCGAGGTGCCGCCCTGGGAGATGAACGGCAGCGGCAGGCCCGTCGCCGGGAAGAGCCGCACGTTCACCGCCATGTTGAGGATCGCCTGGCCCAGCAGCAGCGCGGTCAGGCCGGACGCCAGCAGCCGCCCGAACGTGTCCGGTGCGTGGCGCGCGGCCTCGAACCCCCGCCAGGCGACCAGGGCGAACAGCACGACCACGGACAGCGTCCCGATCAGCCCCAACTCCTCGCCGATCAGCGCGAACACGAAGTCGCTCGAGCGCGCGAGGATGCCGTAGAGGTGTGACTCGCTGCCACCGAACAGGCCGCTGCCGGTGGCGCCGCCCTCGGCGAGCGCGGTCTCCGCCTGGCGCAGGGTGTAGCCGGTCCCGAGCGGATCGCGCTCGGGATTGAGGAAGACGGCGATGCGCTCGCGCTGGTAGTCCGGGACGGCCAGCGCGTAGATCAGCGGCATCACCCCCGCCAGCGCCGCGAATAGCCCTCCGAGCGTGCGCAGCGGCGCGCCCCAGACGAGTACGACGGCAAGCCACCCGACGATCAGCACCAGCGCCGTGCCCGTGTCCGGCTGCGCCAACACCGGCAGCGCCAACGCGCCGAGCAGCAGCAGCGAGAACAGCAGAGCCGGCAGCCGTGGCGTCCTCGCGCTCGCGTACGAGGCGAGCGCGAGGATGAGCGCCAGCTTCGCCAGCTCCGAGGGCTGGAAGGTCGCGCCTCCGACGCTGAGCCAGCGCCTTGCCCCGTACTCCGTCTCGCCGGCCACGGCGGCGAACAGCACCAGGGCCGCGGTCAGCAGGTAGAATGCGGCGCTTCCCTGCTGCAACAGGCGGTAGTCGAACCGCGCCGCGAAGACCATCGCGGCCACTCCTGCGACGGCGATCAGGGCGTGGCGCAGGGCGGCGGGGGTCAGCAGCGGGTGCGGCGGCTCCGCGAGGGTGGCCGAGTACACGCTGACCAGCCCGAGCGAGGCGAGCACGGCGACGGCCGCCCAGAGCGTGACGTCGCTGCGCTGCAGCTGTCCCGTCAGCGCCTCGCGGATCATGGCCGCACCCTCCCGACCGTGGCCGCCGGGCTCCAGTACCAGTCATCCTCCGGGCTCGCGTCCATGCCGAAGTAGGCGGCAAGGATCTCCTTCGCGACGGGCCCCGCGTGCGTCGCGCCGACGCCGTACTCGAGGTAGACGACGATCGCGACCTCGGGCTCGTCGTAGGGGGCGAAGCCGATGTACCAGCCGTGCGAGGCGAGCAGCCCCTCGGCGTTCGTCCGGCCGAACTCGGCGGTACCGGTCTTGCCGCCGATCTCGACGTCCGAGGGCTCCCCGCGCCAGGCTGTCCCGCCGTCGTCGGCGGCGCGGCGCAGCGCCTCGCGAACCACTTCCAGGTGCCTGGCGTCGATCGGCACGGCGCCCGCGACCTGGCGCTCGATCGGGACCACGCCGTCCGGGGTCCGCAGCGCGCTCGCGATGCGCGGTACCAACAGCTCGCCGCCGTTGGCGAGCGCTGCCGTGGCGACGGCCATCTGCAGCGGGGTGACTTCGAGGAAACCCTGCCCGATGCCCATGTTGTAGCTGTCGCCCAGCACCCAGGGCTCGCCGATCACTTCCTCCTTCCAGGAGGCGTCCGGGACGAGGCCGGACGACTCGCCCGGCAGGTCCAGACCGGTCGGCGTGCCGAACCCGAACGCTCGCGCGTACGCGGCCACCCGCTCCACGCCCAGGCCCTCGAAGACCTCGCCGTCCTGGTCGTAGCCGCCGGCGAGGTAGTAGTAGTAGACGTCCGAGGAGCGCGTCAGCCCCGTGTAGAAGTCCAGCAGCCCGTGCGGCGCCCAGTCCCGGTACGTGTAGACGACCTCCGGGTCGTAGATCGAGCGGATTTCCAGGGTGCCGCTGCTGAAGATCCGGGTTGCGGGAGTGGCGACGCCCTCCTGCAGCGCGGCCGCCCCGACGAACGGCTTGAAGATCGAGCCGGGGGCCGGCGCTTCCATGTACGCCCGGTGGACCAGCGGGCGGGTCGGGTCGTTCAGCAGCGCCGAGATGTCCTCGCCGCGGTTGTGCCAGGCGAATGCGCTCACGTCGTACGAGGGGTACGTCGCCAGCGCCAGCAACTCGCCGCTGCGCACGTCCAGCAGCACCACCGCCCCGGAGCGCGCCAGCTCATCCGGGTCGCGGTTCTCCTCGTTGATCGCGTAATCGATGCCCCGCTCGATGCCCTTCGCGAGTGCGGCCGTGGCCGCGAGCTGCAACTCCGAGTCGATGCTCAGCACCAGGTCCACCCCGCCCAGCGCCGGGTCGGCGCCGAGGCTGCGCAGCTCGCGGCCTACAGGGTCTGCGACCACCAGCCGTTCGCCATCCTCGCCGCGCAGCTCGGACTCGTAGCTCAGCTCCACGCCGGCGCGCCCCACCAGCGCGTCGAGGCGGTAGCCGGCATCGAGGTAGGCGTCGGCCTGTTCGGCGGTGATCGGGCCCACGTAGCCGATCATGTGCGCCAGCAGGTCGCCGCCCCCGTACACGCGTCGCGGCGCCGTGCGCACCAGCGCGGCGGGCACGTCCGCCAGGGCGGCGCGCAGCGCGATCGCCTCCTCGCGGTCGAAGCCGTCGCGCAGCGTCAACGGCGCGAGTGGGTCGATCTCCGCGAGCGGCTGGGCGAGCGCGTCCTCGATCGCGGATCGGGGCACCAGGCCGATCCGCTCGATGGTGCGCAGCGCGACCAGGCGCTCCGTCGGGTCGGTCGGCAGGTCGCCGGGCACGAGCGCCAGGGAGAAGGTGGCGACATTGTGGGCGAGGATGGCGCCGCGCCGATCGGTGATCAGGCCGCGCAGGGGCTCCACCGGGATGCTGCGCACGAACTCCCCGCTGACCGCGCCGGGCGGTGCGTCGCGCGAGGCGGCGAGGGCGGGCACCTCCCCATAGATCTGGAGGCGGACGAGCTGCACGGCGACCACCAGCAGCAACAGCGCCCCCACGGCCTGGAGTGCCAACAAGCGCTCGTGATTCACTCGAACAGCCTCCAGGGCGCATCGGGATCGATCGCCGGTCGCCAGCGTAACGCCCATCCGCCTGCAGCGAGGACCACCGCGAGGACGAGGGCGGCGGCGGCGGTCCAGGTTGCCCCCTCGAACAGCTGGTTCTGCTGCTCGGCGGCGAGCGCGCCGAGTCCGCTCGAGAAGCGCATCAGCGCCTGGAACGCCACGACGCCGAGCGCCGCCGCGACGGGCGCCAGCAGGAGCCGCTCCCAGCGCCGCAGCGCGCTGGCCGGGAGCAGCAGCACCGCCGTCGGCAGCATCGCCAGCAGGAACCAGCCCGCGCGCTCCTCGGAGGCGACGCCCAGCACGATCGCGGCGAGAACCGTCGCGGCGACGGCCTCCCCGAGGCCGCGCGCGGCGCCCCAGCCCGCGATCACGACCAGCGGCAGCACGGGCGCCGCCAGTGGCTGCTCGATCCAGATCGGCGTCGACCCGAGTTGCAGCAGCGCCGCGCCCACGCCGAGCAGCGTGGCCGCGCCGGCGAACGCCAGCCGGAACAGCACGATCCCGGTCAGCATGTTCACTTCGCCGTCCCCGTCCCCGAGGCCGTCCGCGATGGCTCCGTGATCACGAGCACGTGCTCGAGCTGGTCATAGGTCGCGAGCGGCTCGACCTTGATGTCGGCGAACAGATCCTGCCCGCTGCGGTCGACCTCCGTGACCAGGCCGGCGAGCAGCCCGCCGGGCAGCCCGCCGATCAGCGCCGAGGTCATCACGAGGTCGCCCTCGCTGATCGGATCCGCGATCGGCGCGAACTCGAGCCGCAGGCCGTCGCGGCTGCCGGTGAGCGCGGTCTGCGTTCGCGTGGACTGCACGACGGCCGCGATCGCCGATTGCGGGTCGCTGAGCAGGCGAACGCGCGCGCGCTGGTCCTGCACGGAGGAGACGAGGCCGATCAGCGTCGCGCCGCTGCCCAGTACGGCTTGCCCCTTGCGTACGCCGTCGCGCGCGCCGCGGTCGATCACGATCACGTCGCGGCCGGGCGCCGGATCGCGCAGCACGACCGCCGCGGCGAGAGTGGAGCCGACCTCCTCGGCGCCTGCGGCGGCCCGCAGGTCGGCCAGCTGTCCGCTCGTGATCGCGGACTCGCGGAGCCTCGCGTTCTCGCCCTCGAGGCGGGCGATCTGCTGGCGCAGCGCGGCGTTCTCGCTGCTCAGTTCCTGCACGCGGCCGCCGTGCTGGGCGGCGTCGGAGATGCTGCGTGCGATGTTGGTGGCGGATTCGATCAACGGCGCGACGATCAGGCCGCCGCGCTCCTCGAATTGGGCGGCGCCCTGCGCCCGGGAGCCCGCGAGCAAGGCTCCTGCCAGCGTCAGGAGTGCGATCAGCCAGAAGGCGTGGCGTAGTACGGCCACGGGCGCGCCCTCCGCACGATCCGATCAGTGTCGAGGAGTCCGGGCCGTGGCGATCAGATCGTCAGATACGGCAGAAACGTGTTGTCGGCGCCTGCCCACCCGGCCATTCCGAGTCTAGCAGATCGCGCCTCGGACGCTCCCCGGCTGCTCCCGCTAGCGCACCGGCCGGCGCTGGCTGATCCGGGCCTGCACCTTGAGCAGCGTCTCCGCCTCCTCGAGGGTCTCGGCGCAACCGCGCACGACCGAGCGGAGCGGATCCTGGGCCACGTAGGTGGGGAATCGCGTCTCGGCGGAGATTCGCCGATCGAGGCCGCGCAGCAGCGAGCCGCCCCCCGCCATCGCGATGCCGTGCAGCATCAGGTCGGCGACCAGCTCGGGCGGCGTGCGCTCGATCGTCGCCTGCACCGCGTGCACGATCTCGCTCGTGATCGGCGAGAGCGCGTCGCGCACCTCGACCGTCGAGACCTCCACCGACTTCGGCAACCCCGTCGCGAGGTCGCGCCCGCGCAGGTCGACGCGACCTTCCTCCTCGAGCGGGTAGGCGGAGCCGGCCTCGATCTTGATCGACTCGGCGCTGCGCTCCCCGATCAGCATGTTGTGGACCTGCCGCGCGTACTGCATCAGCGCATGGTCCATCGCGTCCCCGGCCGCGCGCACCGACGTCGAGACGACGATGCCGCCGAGGGCGATCACGGCCACCTCGGTGGTGCCGCCGCCGATGTCGACGATCATCTGGCCGGCGGGGTTCATGACCGGCAGCTTCGAACCGATCGCGGAGGCCATCGGCTCCTCGATCAGGAAGCAGGAGCGTGCGCCGGCGGCGATCGCCGCGTCGTGGACGGCGCGCTTCTCCACCTCGGTCGCGCCGGACGGAATGCCGACCACCACGCGCGGCTTGGGGATGCCGATCCCGAAGCGCTCGTGCACCTGGCGGATGAAGTGCTGGAGCATCCGCTCCGTCACCGAGAAGTCGGAGATTACGCCGTCGCGCAGCGGACGCACCGCCACGATCGTCGAGGGCGTGCGCCCGACCATCAGCTTCGCCTCGTCGCCGATCGCGAGCACCCGCTTCGATACGGTGTCGATCGCGACCACCGACGGCTCGTCGACCACGATGCCGCGCCCGCGCACGAAGACCAGCGTGTTCGCGGTCCCGAGGTCGATCCCGATGTCGTGCGAGAAGATACCGAGGAAGCTCGAGAGCGGGTTGAAGGCCACGGAGGGTCCCCTTTCGCGGCGTTCAATCCCGGGTGTTGCCAGCGAGCGCTCGCCCTGCGCGCTGCGAGGGGAGCGGCCAGCGGGGCCCGCCGCAGGCGCCCGCGTGCTCAGTATAGCCAGATGCGGCGCGCCCTGTGGATAACTCGCCGGGGGCTATCCCTCGGGGTCCCAGCCGCGCTCGCGAAGGCGCTCGAGGAACTCGTCCTCGCCGAGGATCGCGGTCTCCAGCGCCTCGGCTCGCGCGCGCTTGGCGCCCCCGCCCGCGCCTGCGAGCAGGTAGCTGGTCTGCTTCCCAACCGCGCCGCTGACGCGCCCGCCCAGCTCCTTGATCAGCGCTTCCACCTCGTTGCGGGACCAGCGCTCGAGGGCGCCGGTCACCACGACGATGTCGCCATCGAGTGGTCCGCCGCGCGCCGAGGTGTCGTCGTCCATGCGCACGCCGGCCGCCGCGAGGCGGTCGATCTCGGCGCCGTTCGCGGCGTCCTGCAGGTACTCGTGCAACGCCTGCGCAACGATCGGGCCGACGCCGTCGATCGCCTCGATCTCCTCGACGGCTGCGGCGCGCAGCTGCGCCATCTCGCCGAAGTGCACCGCGATGTCGCGCGCGGTCTCCCCGCCGACGTGGCGGATGCTGAGCGCCACCAGCAGCCGCCGCAGCGGCCGCTGCTTGCTCGCCTCGATCTGCGCGAACAGGTTGTCCAGCGTCTTCTCGCCGATGCCGTCGAGGGCGAGCAGCTCCTCGCGGCGCTCCGCCAGGGCGTAGATGTCGGCGACGCCCTCGATGAAGCCGAGCTCGGTGAGGCGGGCCGCCAGCTTCTCGCCGAAGCCCTCGACGTCCATCGCGCCGCGCGAGGCGAAGTGCTCGACGGTGCGCGCCACGCGAGGCGGGCAGCGGAGGTTGGGGCACCGCGAGGCCGGCCCGTCCGTCTCCACCGACGTCGCGCAGACCGGACAGTGGGTCGGCGCCTCGAACGGATGCAGCTCGTCCTCGCGGCCCTCGCGGGCGGGCAGGACGGGGCCGACGACCTCCGGGATCACCTCCCCGGCGCGCTGCACGATCACGTCGTCGCCGATCAGCAGCCCCTTCGCCTCCACCTGCTCGGCGTTGTGCAGTGTCGCCACGCTCACCCGCGCGCCGCCGACCACCACCGGCTCGAGGACGGCGAACGGCGTCAGCGCGCCGGTGCGCCCGACTGAGACCTGGATGTCGCGCAGCCGCGTCACCGCCTGCTCCGCCGGGAACTTGTACGCCGTCGCCCAGCGCGGCTCCCGCCCCACGACCCCGAGCTGCCGCTGGTAGGTGACGTCGTCCACCTTCACCACGACGCCGTCGATGGCGTACGGCAGCTCGCCGCGGCGGCGCACCCACCCCTCGCAGAACGCGACCGCGTCGTCGACGCCCTCGAGGCGCCGCGCGTGGGGGTTGATTGGGAAGCCGGCCTCGCGCAGCCACTGCAGCGCTCCCCAGTGACTCGAGGGCGGGGTGGCGTCCTCCGTCCAGCCGCGCTGGTAGACGAAGAGCTGGAGGCGGCGTTGCGCCGTCACGGACGGGTCGAGTTGCCGCAGCGAGCCGGCGGCGGTGTTGCGCGGGTTCATGTAGAGGGGCTCGCCGGCCTCGGCGCGCTCGGCGTTGAGGCGCTCGAACTCCTGCTGCGAGAGGTAGACCTCGCCACGCACCTCGAAGGCGGGCGGGGCGTCCTCGCCCTGCACCCGCAGCGGGATCTCGCGGACGGTGCGCAGGTTGGCGGTGATGTCCTCGCCGCGCAGCCCGTCGCCCCGCGTGGCGCCGACCTCGAGCGCCCCGTCGCGGTAGACCAGCGAGATCGCGAGGCCGTCGATCTTCGGCTCGCAGACAAGCGCGACCTCCTCGACCTCCAGCAGCCGCAGCACGCGGGCGTACCAGGCGCGCAGCTCCTCGCCGTCGAAGGCGTTGCTGAGCGAGAGCATCGGCTCGCGGTGCTCGACCACGGCGAAGCCCTCGGCGACCGCGCCGCCGACGCGCTGCGTCGGGGAGTCGGGCGTAACGAGTTCGGGGAAGCGCGCCTCGAGGTCCACGAGCTTGCGGTAGAGCGCGTCGTACTCCGAGTCGCCGATCTCCGGATCGTCGAGGACGTGGTAGCGGTGTTCGTGATAGCGGACGAGGGAGCGCAGCTCCTCGATCTCGCGCGCCGCCTCGTGCGCCCCCGCGGGCTCGGGCGTGGTCATCATGCTGAGTATAAGCGCGGGCGCTTGCTAGAATCGGATCAGCTGCACTGAGGAGACCCGGGACTTGGCCGAGGTCGTCATCGTCGACTACGGAGCGGGCAACCTGCGCAGCGTCGCGCGGGCGGTTCGCCACGCCGGCATCGAGCCCGTTGTCACGTCCGATCCCGAGGCCGTGGACGGCGCCCGCGCGCTGATCCTGCCCGGCGTCGGCGCCGCTGCCGACACGATGGCCAACCTCCGCCGCACGAACCTCGTCGAGCCCCTCCGCGAGTACATCGCCGCCGACCGTCCCTTCCTCGGCGTCTGCATGGGCATGCAGGCGCTCTTCGACAGCTCCGAGGAGGGCGGCGACCACGAGTGCCTCGGCGTGCTGCCGGGGCGCATCGTGCGCTTCCCCGGCGGGCTCACGGTCCCGCACATGGGCTGGAACACGCTGCGCATCGAGCGGCCGCACCCCGTCCTCGAGGGCGTCAAGGACGGCGCCTACGGCTACTTCGTGCACTCCTACTACCCGCGCCCCGACGACCCGGCGCTGACGATCGCCAGCACCGAGCACGGCGTACCGTTCGCCTCGATCGTTGGGCGGGGCAACCTGATCGCGACGCAGTTCCACCCGGAGAAGTCCGGCGCGGCGGGCCTGCGGCTCTACGACAACTTCCTGCGGCTCGCGCTCAACGGCGGCTCGATCGCGCCCGAGGCGGCCGCCACCAGCGGCGGGAGCGCCTGATGGAGGTGATCCCGGCCATCGACATCCGCGGCGGACGCTGCGTACGCCTCAGCCAGGGCGACTACGACCGCGAGACGGTGTTCGACGACGACCCGGTCGCGGTGGCCGTGCGCTGGGCCGCCCTCGGCGCGCGCCGCATCCACATCGTGGACCTCGACGGCGCGCGCGCGGGGGAGCAGGTGAACGCGGCGCTGGTGCGGCGCATCGTCCACACCGTCGGCGCGGCCGTGCAGACCGGCGGCGGCCTCCGTGACATCGAGACGGTGCGCGCCGCACTCGACGGCGGCGTGAACCGCGTCGTGCTCGGCACCGCAGCGGTCCGCGACCCCGATCTGTTGCGCGAGGCCGTCGCCGTCGCGCATGACCGGCTGATCGTCTCCGTCGATGCGCGCGACGGCATCGTGCAACTGCAGGGCTGGACCGAAGGCAGCGACGTCGACGCGACCTCGCTGATCCGCCAGCTCGCCTCGATCGGCGTCGAGCGCATCGTCTACACGGACATCGACCGCGACGGCGTGCGCGGCTCCCCCAACTTCGAGATGTACGAGGCGATGGTCGCGGAGACCTCGATCGCCGTCATCGCCGCCGGGGGCGTGAGCACCCTCGACGACCTGCGGCGGCTCTCCGACTGCGGCGTCGAGGCGGCGATCGTCGGGCGCGCCCTCTACACCGGCGAGGTCTCGCTCCCCGAGGCGCTGGCCGTCGCATGACCGCGGCGGCGACCTTTGCGACCCCCCGCCTCGAGCGCGGTCCGGCCCCCTCTCCCTGGGGAGAGAGCGGGGGTGAGGGCCTTCGGGGAGAGGGGACCGGAGGAGCTGCGCGCGCCGGGGACGGGGCGCTGAGCCGATGCTGACGAAGCGCATCATCCCCTGCTTCGACGTCGATCGCGGGCGCGTGGTGAAGGGCATCTCCTTCGTCGAGCTGCGCGACGCCGGCGACCCGGTCGAGCTCGCCGCCTCCTACGAGCAGGCGGGCGCCGACGAGCTGGTCTTCCTCGACATCACCGCCTCCTCCGACAACCGGCCGAGCGTCTACGACATGGTGGCGCGCACCGCGGACCAGGTATTCGTGCCGTTCACCGTGGGCGGCGGGATCCGCTCGACCGAGGACGTGCGCATGATGCTCGAGATGGGCGCCGACAAGGTCTCGCTCAACACGGCCGCCGTCGAGCGCCCCGCGCTGATCGGCGAGGGCGCGCACGGCTTCGGCTCGCAGTGCATCGTCGTCGCGATCGACGCCAAGCGCCGCGCGGCCGGCAACCCGGACGCGGGCTGGGAGGTCTACACCCACGGCGGCCGCACCCCCACCGGCATCGACGCGCTCGGCTGGGCGCGCGAGGCGGTCGAGCGCGGCTCCGGCGAGCTGCTGGTCACCTCGATGGACAAGGACGGCCACCAGACCGGCTACGACCTCGAGCTGCTGCGCGCGATCACCGACGCCGTCGAGGTGCCGGTGATCGCCTCGGGCGGCGCGGGCACACCGGAGCACCTCTACGAGGCGCTCACCGAGGGCGGCGCGGAGGCCGTGCTCGCCGCCTCGATCTTCCACTTCGGCACGTACGACATCGCCGACCTCAAGCGCTACCTCTCGGACCGCGGCATCCCGATGCGGCCCGTCGAGGACGAGGACGCCGGGGGCGGCCCGGACGAGGGAGACGGCGCGTGATTGACCCTTCCGAACTCCGCTACGACGCGCGGGGCTCATCCCCGCGATCCTCCAGGATCACCTCAGCCACGAGGTGGTGATGCTCGGCTACATGAACGCCGAGTCGCTGCGCCAGACGCTCGAGCTCGGGCAGGCCGTGTTCTGGTCGCGCAGCCGCCAGGAGCTCTGGCACAAGGGCGCGACCTCCGGCGACTACGTGCGCGTCCACGAGATCCGCACCGACTGTGACGCGGACGCCCTCGTGTTGCAGGTGGAGTTGCTCGGCGGCGCGGTCTGCCACACGGGCGCGCACTCCTGCTTCGTCGAGCCGGAGGACGCCGCGCCGCGCCTCGTCGGCTCGCCGTCCGCCTGACGCCGGTCAGCCGGTGAGCGGCCCGCCCTTCGCCGTCTCGCTCGTCATCTTCGACATCGACGGCACGCTCGTGGACTTCAGCCGCGCGATCGACGGGGGCCTCGAGGTCGTCGCGCGGGAGGTCTCCCGGCGCGCCGGCGGTGTCGAGGTCGACCCGCGCCAGCTGCGGGCCCTGCGTAACGAGGTGGCGCGCGACCCGGCCTGGCGCGGCCGACGGCTGGTCGCGATCCGGCGCGAGTCGTTCCGGCGCATCCTCGAGGCCTTCGCGATCGAGGATCCGTGGGCGCTCGACGAGCTGCACGACCGTTACTACCGCGCACGCGACGAGGCGATGGCGGTGTTCCCCGACGCGGAGCCGGTGCTCGCCGAGCTACACGGCCGCGGACTGCCGCTGGTGGCGGCCACCAACGGCAACGTCGCGCTCGCCGCGATGGGCCTCGACGGCTACTTCGCTGCGACGCACTACGCCGAGGAGGTCGGCATCTCGAAGCCGGACCCGGCCTTCTTCGCCAGCGCCGTGGAGCGCATGGGCGGCCGCCCGGAGACGACGCTCGCGATCGGCGATCGGCTCGACAACGACTACCACCCGGCGCGAGCAGCCGGCTTGCACTCGGTGCTGATCGACCGCCAAAACCGTGTCGAGGACCCCTCGATCCTGCGTGTGCGGTCGCTGGGCGAGCTGCCCGCGCTGCTGGCGGACGGCTAGCGGGTTGCGCCCTCGGGGGTTTCGCGCTCCTCCTCCAGCACGGCTTCCAACGAGGCGACGGCGACCTGGATCTGCGCGTCGTCGGGCGGGCGCGTGGTGAGGTGCTGGAGCGCGATGTTGGCGGAGAAGAGCGCCTGCACCAGTGGGCGGTCGAGGCGGTTGCCGGCGAAGCGGATCGCCTCGTAGGCGACGGCGGCGATCAGCGGGACGAGCGCGAGGCGCGAGACGAAGCGCCACCACAGCGGCTCCGCGCCCACGAGGATGAAGGCGAGCGCCGCGATCACGGCGACGGTCAGCAGGAACGAGGTGCCGCAGCGCGGGTGCTCCTTGGGGAAGCGCCGGATCGCCTGCACGCTCAGCTCGCGGCCGTGCTCGAAGGCGCTGATCGTCATGTGCTCGGCCGCGTGGTACTGGAAGACCCGCGCCACCTCCTGCGAGCGCCCGATCAGCCAGATGTAGCCGATCAGCAATCCGATCCGCAGCACGCCCTCGAAGGCGATCACCAGCGGCGAGGGGAAGCGGCGCTCCAGCCACGCCGTCGCCGCCACGGGCCCGGCGAAGAAGAAGGCGAGCGCGACCAGCAGCATCAGCGCGAGGAAGGCCCAGCCCGCCACGCCGAGCGGCTTCGCCTCGCCGTGCTCGTCGACCTCGTCGTTCGCGACGGCCGAGGACCAGGTGAGCGCGGAGATGCCGAGCGCGAGCGTCTCCCAGAGCACGAGCACGCCGCGCAGCAGCGGGATGCGCCGGAGCCGGGCGCTGTAGAGGCCGCTGAGCAGCCTGCTGCGCACGGCGATCTCGCCGTCCGGCTTGCGCACCGCCGTCGCGACGGCGCGCGGCCCGCGGATCATGACGCCCTCGACGACGGCCTGGCCGCCGTAGTTCGCTCTCGCCCTGATCGCCGGACCCGCGCTCTCGCTGCTCACGCGCTCAGCCTACGACGCGCGAGCGGAACGGTCCGCAGGCGTGTGCAGCGTTCCCCGTCCGGCCCCCCTTTCCGTCATTCCGGCGAAAGCCGGAATCCAGGCACGCCAACCCACCGCGCCGCGGAGGGAGCCCTATCCCAGGAAGATGGGTCGCGGGGGTCGCGCTACTCGCTCTGCTGCGTGCGCGCGTAGCGACGGCGGAAGCGCTCGACCTGGCCGGCGGTGTCGACGATGCGCTGCTCGCCCGTGAAGAACGGGTGCGAGCTGGCGCTGATGTCGACGCGCACGATGTACGCCTCGACGCCGTTCACCTCGCGCCGCTCCTCGGAGGTCATGGTGGAGCGCGTCAGGTACTCCTCGCCGGTGGAGATGTCGACGAAGCAGACGTAGTCGTAGTCGGGGTGGATGCCGTCCTTCATGCGCGCGCTACCCCTCGGCCGGCACGGGCAGGATCGAGACCTGCTTGCGCCGCCCCTTGGCGTAGGGGCTGAACTTGACGGTCCCGTCGACCTGCGCCCAGAGCGTGTGATCGCGGCCGATGCCGACGTGCGGACCGGCGTGGAAGCGCGTGCCGCGCTGGCGCACGATGATCGAACCCGCGGTGACGAACTGGCCGTCGAAGCGCTTCACGCCCAGGCGCTGGGCGTTGGAGTCGCGGCCGTTGCGGCTGGATCCGCCGGACTTCTTGTGCGCCATCGCCTCGACCCCGCTTCCCGCTACGCCCCGGCGCTGATGCCGGTGATCGTGATGCGCGTGCGCTGCTGGCGATGCCCGCGCAACACGCGCCGCCGTGTCTTGTTCTTGTACTTGAAGACCAGCACCTTCTTGTCGCGCGTGTGCTCGTCGATGCGCGCGGCCACCGAGGCGCCCTCGACGGTCGGATCGCCAACCGTCACGTCCTCGCCGTCCGAGACGAGCAGCACGTCGTCAAACTCGACCTCGGCGCCCTCGGGCACATCGAGCCGCTCGACGGCGAGCTGGTCGCCCTCGCGCACGCGGTATTGCTTCCCGCCAGTGCGGATGATTGCGTAGGAGATGGCGTCGTACTCCGGCTGGTCGATGCTGGTGGTGCGCCGCTGGCGTGTAGTGATCGCAGGCGCGACCGTTACGATCCTAGGCAGGCCCGGCGCGGAGCGTCAATGAAGGCGCACCGCCGGATGCCGCCGGCGGAGGTCCGCGGTGGAGTTCCTCGACATCATCACCGCGCCCTACGACGCCCTCAACTGGGTCGCGGACCAGATGTTCCTGATCGCGAACGACCTGTTCGATCGCTTCGGCGCGCCGGTTGTCTTCGCCTCGGCGCTGATCGAGGCGACGGTCGGTCTCGGCCTGATCTACCCCGGCGTGATCATGATGTTCCTCGGAGGCGCCTTCGCGGACGACCAGGGCACGCCAATCGGCATGATCTTCGCGCTCGCCTTCCTCGGCACGATCCTCGGCGACACGCTGTCCTACGCGCTCGGGCGCTGGGGCGGAGGCCGGCTCGAGCGCTCGCGGTTCGGCCCGCAGCTGCGGATCGGGAAGATGATCGTCGGGGGCAAGACGCTCTGGCTAATCCCCTTCTATCACCTCAACAGCTGGACGCGGACGCTGGGGCCGTTCGGAGCGGGCGCGATTCGCATGCCGCTGCGTGTCTGGATGCCCCTCGATTACCTCGGCGCGATCCTGACCAACTCGGTCTGGGTCGGCGCCGGCTGGATTCTCGGGCAGGCCGTGCTCACCCCCGAGGGCAAGCTCGACGAGCACCCCGCGCTGCGCATCGGCCTCGGCCTCGGCGCCGCGATCTGGTTCGTCCTCGCCCAGCGCGAGTTCATCAAGAGCTATCGCAACGCGATGCAAGAAGAGGAAGAGCAGTCGTCGATCGAGGCCGCCGCGGAGCCGTCCGCCGAGGCGTAAGGGCGCGCGCCAGCTCAGCGGCGCGACACCTCGACAGGTCGGGACGTGTGGTCGGGTGGCGGCTATCCGCCGCCCGACGGCGGCGCGGCGCTGGATTGGCCCCAGGCCAGACCGGGCCGGCCCACCGGCGGCTCGGTTTCGAGGTCTTCGCCGGCTTCGGCGCCCGGAGCGTCCTCGGGCGGGGGCGGGGCCGGCTCGGGCGGCGGCTCGCGGCCCTCGGCCGGGCCGAGCAGGCGCTGCAGGTCGTCGCCCTCGATCGTCTCGAGCTCGATCAGCGCCTCTGCCAGCTCGTCGAGCTTGCCGCGGTGCTCGCGCAGCACCTCGCGGCAGCGCTCATGCGCCTCCTCGACGATGCGGCGCACCTCCTCGTCGATCTCCTCGGCGGTGCGCTCGGAGTAGTCGCGCTGCTCGGCGATGTCGCGCCCGAGGAAGACCATCGAGTCGCGGCGGCCGAAGGTGCGGGGACCGAGCCGCTCGCTCATGCCCCACTGCGTGACCATCTCGCGGGCGATGTGCGTGACCTTGCCGATGTCGTCGTGCGCGCCCGTGGTCGGCTCGCCGAAGATCATCTCCTCGGCGACGTGGCCGCCGAGCGCCTGCGCCATCATCGCCTCGTAGTAGGAGCGGTCCTGCAGGCGGCGGTCGTCCGAGGGCATCGAGCGGGTGTACCCGCCGGCCATGCCGCGCGCGACGATCGTGACCTTGAAGACCGGGTCCGCCTTCGGGAGGAAGTGCCCGGCCACGGCGTGCCCGCCCTCGTGGTAGGCGATGATCCGTTTCTCCTGCGGCGTGATCACGCGCGACTTGCGCTCCGGGCCGGCGATCACGCGGTCCACCGCCTCGTTGAGGTCGGGCATCCCGATCCGCTTCTTGTTGCGCCGCGCCGCGAGGATCGCGCCCTCGTTGACGAGGTTGGAGAGGTCCGCGCCGGAGAACCCCGGCGTCTGCTTCGCGACCGTCTCGAGGTCGACGTCGGTGTCGAGCGGCTTGCCCTTGACGTGCACGTCGAGCACCGCGCGGCGGCCCTTCACGTCGGGCAGGTCGAGCGTCACCTGGCGGTCGAAGCGGCCGGGGCGCAGCAGCGCCGGGTCGAGGATGTCCGGGCGGTTCGTGGCCGCGACGACGATCACGTTCGAGCTGGAGTCGAAGCCGTCCATCTCGACCAGGATCTGGTTCAGGGTCTGCTCGCGCTCGTCGTGCGAGCCGCCGAGGCCCGCCCCGCGCTGCCGCCCGACCGCGTCGATCTCGTCGACGAAGACGATCGCGGGGGAGTTGCGCTTGGCCTGCTCGAACAGGTCGCGCACGCGGCTGGCCCCGACGCCGACGAACATCTCGACGAACTCGGAGCCGGAGATCGAGAAGAACGGCACGCCCGCCTCACCGGAGACGGCGCGCGCGAGCAGCGTCTTGCCCGTGCCGGGCGAGCCGACCAGCAGCACGCCGTGCGGGATCCGCGCCCCGAGGGCGGCGAACTTCTCCGGGAATTTGAGGAACTCGACGATCTCGGCGAGCTCCTGCTTCGCCTCGTCCTGCCCCGCGACATCGAGGAAGGTGACGGTCGGCTTCTGGCCGGTGAACATCCTCGCGCGGCTGCGCCCGAAGGACATTGCCTGCGAGTTGGAGCCCTGCGCCTGGCGCATCATGAAGATCAGGATCCCGCCGAACAGGATCAGCGGCAGGAAGTTGAAGAACAGCCCGAAGATATTGCCGAACTGGCTGGGCCCGCTGACCTCGATCTCGACCGCGCCCTCGCCGGTCACGGGGACGCCGCTCTCACGCAGGATCTCGACGATCGAGGCGGACTCCTCCTTGCGCGAGCTGAGCGGCTCGCGCTCGCCGCGCAACTGCACCTCGAGCGTGTCGCCCGAGGCCTTGATCGAGACGACGTTGCCGGCCTGCGCCTGCGCGATCACGTCGGAGAGCGGGATCTCGCGCGAGTTGGAGGAGGGGCGCAGGAACATCACGACGGCCAGGACGACCGCGCCGAGGATGATCAGGTAGATGAAGGAGTTGCGCATCCAGCGGGATTTCATCTGATCCGGGACGCTCCCTCGCGCTCAGGCTGGGCCGCCCCGAGGGACTCGCAGGCCTCGCCCGCGTGAGCGCCGGATCCAGTGTATCACCGGGCCCGCTTCGCGCCCCGGTGGGCCGCGAGGCGGCGCGGCACGCGGCGGCCCGCACAACGGATCACTTGCCTGATCGGTATCGTCGCGCCTAGCATGCGGCCGTGGTTGCCGTACTCGAACGACCGCGCCGCACCTCGAAGCCTACGTGGCAGGTGGAGAACGCCCTCTGGCGCGAGGGCTGCGAGCGCGTCGCCGGCGTGGACGAGGTCGGCCGCGGGCCGCTCGCCGGGCCGGTCGTCGCCGGCGCCGTGGTGCTGCGCTACTCGCGCGCCGGCTGGGTCCGGCGGCTGCGCGACTCCAAGCAACTCGACGCTGCCGCCCGCGAGGAGCTCGCCGCCCGGATTCGCCGCCACTGCGACTACGGCATCGGCGTCGTCTCCTCGCACGTCATCGACCAGCTCGGCATGACGGCCGCGACGCGGCTCGCGATGCGCCGCGCCGTCGAGCAACTCGACAACCCCCCGGACGCGCTGATCGTCGACGGACGCGAGGTCGTCGAGTGCAAGACGCGGCAGCACGCGGTGATCGACGGCGACGCGCTCTGCCCCTCGGTGGCCGCGGCGAGCATCGTCGCGAAGGTCGCGCGCGACCGCATGATGGACGAGCTGGAGCGGCGCTTCCCCGGCTACGGGTTCGCGCGCAACAAGGGCTACGCCACCGCCGAGCACCGCGAGGCGCTGCGCCGCCTCGGCCACTCGAGCGTGCACCGCCTGCTCTTCGCGCCGGTGCGCGAGGCGCTGGAGAGCCGCCAGCGTCCGTGACGAGGCCGACCGACCGCCTCGGACGCTCCGGCGAGCGCCTGGCCGCCGACTACCTGAAGGCCCGCGGCTACCGGCTGGTCGACCGCAACGTGCGCCGCCGCGAGGGCGAGGTGGACCTCGTCGCGCTGCAGGGCGGCACGCTCGTCTTCGTGGAGGTGAAGCTGCGGCGGCCGCGCCAGGCGGGACGCGCCATCGAGCAACTGAGCGCGCGCAAGCAGCGCCGCCTGCGCAAGCTGGCCGCCGCCTACGGCATGGAGCACCCCGAGCTGCCCGCAGACCAGCGCATCGACCTCGTGGCTATCGACCTGGCGGCGGACGGCTCGGTTGCCTCGTTCGAGCACATCCGCAGCGCGGTCGAGGGGTAGGGGCGGCCGGGGCGGCGTTCGCTGTTGCGAGGACGGCGCGGGCCGCTACACTTTCAGCACCATGCCGATCTACCAGTACGACTGCGCCGACTGCGCCGACACCGTCGAGGTCTTCTTCCGCTCCGTCTCGGCGACGAGCGAGCCGAAGTGCCCGGAGTGCGGGGGCGCGCAGCTGACTCGCCTGGTGTCCCAGTTCGCGCGCGTCCGCTCTGACGCGGACCGCCTCGCCGAGGTGGACTTCAGCGAACACGAGGCCGCCCTCGAACGCGGCGACGAGCGCGGCTTCGCGAAGTGGGCCCGCCAGGCCAGCGCCGAGTACGACGAGGTGCTGGGCTCGAACTACCGCGAGCTCGCCGAGCAGGCCGAGGCCGGCGAGGACCCCGTCGAGCGGATCGACGCGGGCTACACCTTCCGCCACAAGATCAACGAGGCGAAATCGAAGGCGAGCCGCGGGAACCCGGACTAGCCGCCTGCCCATCTACGAGTACCGCTGCGAGGAGTGCGAGGGCCTGACCAGCCTCTTCGTGCGCTCGATGCGCCAAGACCCCGAGGCGCCGGAGTGCGAGCACTGCGGCTCCCCCCGCACGGCGCGGCAGATCTCCTCGGTGGCCCGGCTCAAGACTGACCAGGACGTGATCGACGAGTACGGCGCGCCAGGCGAGGGCGGAGAGTACCGTGACCCGCGCCAGATCGGCCGCTGGGTCGAAGAGCGCTTCGAGGAGTACGGGATGGATCTGCCCGACGAGACCCGAGAGATGATCGACGCCGCACGCGAGGGCGAGTTGCCCGGCCCGGCGCAGGACGCCTGAGCGCCATGCCGGACCTGGACAGCGGCTTTGGCGCCGAGCTGGCGCGCGCCGTCGAGGGCATCCGCACGGACCTCGAGGCGACGAACGCCGCGCGCGAGGCGGCGCTGCCGCTCTGCCGCGGCGCCGTCCGCTCCTCGGCGAACTGCATCCGCGCCGTGCATCGCGGCGACACCGAGGCCGCGGCGCGACTCCTCGAGGAGGCGCGATCCGCGCTCGCCGAGGCCGCAGCGGCGACCGAGGGCTTCCCGCAGATCGCCCACGCTGGCTTCGTCCACGACGCGCAGAAGGAGTACGCCGAAGCGGCGATCACGCTCGCGTTGATCGCCGGCGGCGAGCTGCCCACCCCGCACTCGCTCGGCGTGCGCGGCGTCTCCTACCTGCACGGCATCGCCGAGGCGATCGGCGAGCTGCGCCGCCACGTGCTCGACTCGCTGCGCGCGGAGGACCTCGAGCGTTGCGAGGCGATGCTCGAGCGGATGGACGAGATGCAGTCGCTGCTGGTGACGATCGACTACCCGGACGCGATGACCTCGAACCTGCGGCGCGCCACCGACGTGACGCGCGGCATCATCGAGCGCACGCGCGGCGATCTCACGCTGGCGGCGCAGCAGCAGCGGCTTGCGAGCCGGCTCGACGCCCTCGAGGGCGGGGGAGCGGGAGACACACCGGCGGATATTGCGTAGGCGATATCGGGCATTAACAGCAGTGGTGCTAACATCCCCGAGGGTGGCGCGCGCGGCGTAGGTGCGCGAGCATGCCCGGCTGACGGGTTCTGTACGCACTGAGTGGGGGCGACATGGAGATCCTCTGGATCGCGATTGCGGCAGCGGTGATCTCGCTTGTATTCGCAGTCGTGGCGGCTCAGCGGATTCTGGGCGAGGACGAGGGCGACGAGACGATGCGCTCGATCGCCGAGCAGATCCAGATCGGCGCGGCGGCGTTCCTGCGGCGTGAATACTCCTTCATCGCCGTCTTCGTCGTCGTCGTTGCGGTGGTGCTGCTGCTCTTCCGTGACCTCGACGTGCTCGACAAGCTGCCGGGGGCCGACGGCCAGCTCACCGACGCGCCTCGCTTCGCGATCGCCTACGTCGTCGGCGCCATCGCCTCGGCGGCGGCGGGCTACATCGGGATGTTCATTGCCGTGCGCGCCAACGTGCGCACGACCGCGAAGGCGCGTGAGGGGCTGAACCCGGCGCTGCGCGTCGCGTTCTCCTCGGGCTCCGTCATGGGCATGACCGTCGTGGGCATCAGCCTGGTCTGTCTCGCGGTGCTCTACCTGATCTTCCAGGACGTCGGCCCGCTGACCGGCTTCGCCTTCGGCGCATCCTCGATCGCGCTCTTCGCCCGCGTCGGCGGCGGCATCTACACCAAGGCCGCCGATGTCGGCGCCGACCTTGTGGGCAAGGTCGAGGCAGGCATCCCCGAGGACGACCCGCGCAACCCGGCGACCATCGCAGACAACGTCGGCGACAACGTCGGCGACGTGGCCGGCATGGGCGCCGACCTCTTCGAGTCCTACACCGGCTCGATCGTCGCGACGATGTCGCTCGCGACGATCGCGATCGTCGGGGCGGGCCAGCGCGACGTCTTCGACGCCGGCGCGATCGCCGACTACGCCGGCGAAGCGTTCGTGCTGCCCTTCCTGGTCATGGCGATCGGCATCGCGTCCTCGATCATCGGCACCTTCCTCGTGCGCACGAGCGAGAACGCGACGATGGGCCGACTGCTCTGGGCGCTGCGCACCGGGATCTTCTCGGCGGGCGGCCTGGTGTTGATCGGCACGCTGATTGCCGTGACCGTGATGGAGCTCAAGTACGACCTCTTCTGGGTCGTGCTCGTCGGCCTCGTGGCAGGGCAGATCATCGGTACGGCGACCGAGTACTACACGGCGTTCGAGTTCTCTCCGACGAAGAAGCTGGCCGAGCAGGCCGAGACCGGCGCGGGCACCGTGATCATCGGCGGCCTCGGCCTGGGCATGCTCTCCACGGCAATCCCGCTGCTCACGATCGTGGTCGCGATCGGCATAACCTTCGAGCTGGCCGGGCTGTACGGGATCGCGCTCGCCGCGGTCGGCATGCTCTCCACGCTCGGCGTCACGCTTGCCAGCGACGCCTACGGCCCCGTCGCCGACAACGCCGGCGGCATCGCCGAGCAGGCGGCGCTGCCGCCCGAGGTGCGCGAGCGCACGGACGCCCTCGACAGCCTCGGCAACACGACGGCGGCGACGGGCAAGGGCTTCGCGATCGGCTCGGCCGTGCTGACGGCGATGGCGCTGATGTTCACCTACCAGCAGGTGATCAGCGGCGGCGGCGATACGCTCTCCTTCGACCTGCTCGACGTGACGGTGCTGGTCGGTGCGCTGATCGGCGCGCTGATGCCGTTCCTGTTCGCCGCGCTGACGATGGCGGCCGTCGGCCGGGCGGCCATGGCGATGGTCAACGAGGTGCGCCGCCAGTTCCGTGAGCACCCCGGGATCATGGACGGCTCGGAGCAGCCGGACTCGGCGCTCGCGGTCACGATCGCGACGAACGGCGCCATCCGCGAGATGGTCATCCCCGGCACGATCGCCGTGGTGGTCCCCGTCGCGGTCGGCATCTTCATCGGGCCGCAGGCGCTCGGCGGGCTGCTCGCCGGCTCGATCGCCGCGGGCGCGCTGCTGGCGCTGATGATGGCGAACGCGGGCGGCGCCTGGGACAACGCCAAGAAGTACATCGAGGCCGGCGCGCACGGCGGCAAGGGCTCCGAGGCCCACGCCGCCGCCGTCATCGGCGACACGGTGGGCGACCCGTTCAAGGACACGTCGGGCCCGTCGCTCAACATCCTGTTGAAGCTGATGGCGATCGTCGCGGTCGTCTTCGGTCCGCTCTTTATCTAGCCGCACCGGCGCGGCGCCGCCGAGTGCGCGAACCGGACGGGGCCGGGCTGCAAGGCCCGGCCCTCGCGGGCCCTCAAGGGTTGTTCCAGACGCGGGCGGCTTTGCCGACCTGGGCCTCGGTCGTATGGTTTCTGCATGAAGATGACGCGGAACAGCGACGCTACCGCGCCCCGCTGGCCGCGGGCGCGGCACGCTCGCCGGATGAGGACGCACCCCTCAGGGTCGCGCGATCGCGGGCTGGTGAGGAAGGCGCAGGCGGCGCGTGAGTCAGACGAAGGGTGAGCGGCGTGAGCAGAAGCGACGCAAGAGGCGTGAGATGCGCACGCACGGCTTCAGCCTGAAGAACATCCAGAGGCTGATCGGTGAGCGCGCGCGCCGGCTGAGGAAGAGAGAGAAGCAAGAGCGATCATGAGGGCGGCCGCTCCACTGCGCTGATTGCGCTCCGCTCCGGCGACCTTCGTTGAGGGCAGTGCGGGGCGGTGCTACGCTCCCCCGCGTCCACCGGCGCCAGCCATCACACGACGTAACGAGGAGCCCCCGCGTGACCGACGCTGCTCTCGACACCCCCGCAGCCGCGTCGGTTGAGCTCGAGACGCTGATCTCGCTGGCCAAGCGGCGCGGCTTCGTCTTCCCCTCGGCGGAGATCTACGGCGGCTTCGCCTCCACCTACGACTACGGCCCGCTTGGCGTGGAGATGAAGCGCAACATCCGCGACTCCTGGTGGCGCTCCATGGTCCAGGAGCGCACGGACATCGTCGGCATCGAGGCGGCGATGATCACCAACCCGAAGGTCTGGCAGGCCTCCGGCCACGTCGACAGCTTCGCCGACCCGCTTGTCGACTGCCTCGCCTGCCGCGCCCGCGTGCGCGCGGACCACATCGAGGACAACACCTGCCCGTCCTGCGGCGAGGTGGGGCGCTTCACCGAGGAGCGGCAGTTCAACCTGCTGTTCCGCACCTTCGTCGGGCCCGTGCAGGACGACGCATCGGTCGCCTACCTGCGGCCGGAGACGGCGCAGGGCATGTTCGTCAACTTCGAGCTCGTCCAGCAGTCGACGCGGCGGCGCCTGCCCTTCGGCATCGCCCAGATCGGCAAGTCCTTTCGCAACGAGATCACCACCGGGCACTTCACGTTCCGGATGCTCGAGTTCGAGCAGATGGAGATGGAGTACTTCTGCGATCCGGCCGACTCGATGGAGTGGCACGAGTACTGGAAGCAGGAGCGCCTGCGCTGGTACGAGTCGCTCGGCGTACGCCCGGAGCGGCTGCGGTTGCGCGACCACACCGCCGAGGAGCTCTCGCACTACTCGCGCGGCACCTCCGACGTCGAGTACCTCTACCCCTGGGGCTGGGGCGAGCTGGAGGGCATCGCGCACCGCGGCGACTTCGACCTCGGGGCCCACGCGCAGGCCTCGGGCAAGTCGCTCACCTACTTCGACCAGGAGCGTGGCGAGCACATCGTCCCGCACGTCGTCGAGCCGGCGGCCGGCGTCGATCGCATCATGCTCACGTTGCTGGTCGACTCCTACGACGAGGAAGTGGACGCGCGAGGCGAGAAGCGCGTGCTACTGCGGCTCGCGCCCGACGTGGCCCCGACGACGGTCGCGGTGCTCCCGCTCTCGCGCAACGAGCGGCTGGTCCCGACGGCGCGGCGCGTCTGGGAGCAACTGCGCCCGCACTTCCGGACCCAGTACGATGACTCTCAGTCGATTGGTCGCCGCTACCGGCGGCAGGACGAGGTCGGCACGCCGCTGTGCGTGACGGTCGACTTCGAGACGCTGGACGACGATGCGGTTACTATCCGGGAACGCGATACGATGTCGCAGATTCGCGTGCCCCTCGACGGCGTCGTCGAGGCGCTGCGCGAGCGGATCGAGGCGCTGCGGCCGGTAGTGCGGGAGGCGGGGAACGAGTGAGTGACCACCAGGGCAGGAAAGAGCTGAAGTTCCTGCACACGTCCGATGTGCACCTCGGGGCCTACGACCACAGCAAGGCCGAGCGCACGCTGGAGCGCCGGCAGGAGATGCACGACACCTTCCGCGCGGTGATCGACCTGTCGATCACGGAGCGCGTCGACTTCATGGTGATCGCGGGCGATTTCTTCGACAACGCCCGCGTCCAGGAGGACACGATGCAGTTCGCCGGCGAGCAGCTGGCGCGCGTGCCGGGCCCCGTGGTGCTGCTGCCCGGCAACCATGACCACGTCGGACCCGGCTCCGTCTACGACCGCCTCGACCTCACCTCGCTGGCGCCGAACCTCCGCCTGATGCGCACTCCCGAGGGCGAGTCCGTGATGCTCGACGATCTCAACGTCGAGCTCTGGGGCCGGAGCCACACCGAGCTCGACCCGAACTTCCGCCCCTTCGAGGACGCGCCCCGCCGCGGCGACGCCGACTGGCACATCGGCGTCGGGCACGGGCACTTCCTGCACCCGATGTCCGCCGACCACAGCTCGTACCACATCTACGAGGACCACTTCTCCGTGCTCGATCACGACTACTTCGCGCTGGGCCACTGGGAGCAGCAGACGCGCGTCGCGGCCGGCGAGGGGCTCGCCGCCTACTCCGGCGCGCCGGACGGCCTCGCGGGCCACACCGGCGGGCGCGTGCTGATCGTGCATCTCGAGAGCGATGGCACCGTACGGCTCGAGTCGCACCCGCTGCGCGAGGGCGCCGAGCGGCTCGCCCACGACGACATCCCGATCCTCGAGGGCTCGCCGATGCCGGCGCGGTAGCGCTCGGGAGCTTCCGCAGACAAGCAGAAGCGCCGCGAGAGCGGCGCTTCGTTGTGCGTGCGGTCCGTCGACCTGTGCTAGGCGGGCACCTTCTCGCGCGCGGCGGGGGCGTCCTGGTACCAGAGCACATTGATCTCGGCGAAGGCGGACTGGTCGTCCGGGAGGTCGTCCTCGGCGTAGATCGCGTTCACCGGGCAGGCCGGCTCGCACGCGCCGCAGTCGATGCACTCGTCCGGATCGATGTAGAGCATCCGGTCCTCACCCTCCTCGAAGTGGATGCAGTCGACCGGGCAGACATCGACGCAGGACTGGTCCATGACATCGATACAAGGCTGGGTGATGTAGTAGGTCATCCCGCAGGGCGTCCCTTCACGGTGGTCCGGTTGCCTCGATTCTATGTACGGGGCGGCATCGGGACAAGCGAGGGCTGCCGGAGGGCTCCAGACCCTGCCCGTGCTCACCGTGAGCGGCGGCGAAAGAGCCGCCGCCAGAAGCCGCGCCGCTCGCCGGACGCCGCCGCCTCGGCGGCCGCACGCTCCGCCTCGGCTGCTCGCTCGGCCTCCACCTGCTCGGCCGCCTCGCGGACTGCGGCGTCGAGCCGCCGGCGCAGCATAACCCCCTGCGAGGCGAGGTCGAGCGCTCCGCCGCCCTCGGAGGCGTGCTCGGGGAAGAGGCGCGCGAACGCCTCGGCGAAGCCGGGGACCACCGAGCGGCCCTCGCTCAGCTCGTACTGCTTGAGCTCGTTGACGGTGCCGTGCAGCGCCTCGCCGAGGCGCGAGAGCTGGTACGCCGTGACATCGAGCGTCGTCACCGCGAGGGCGAGCTGCCCCTCGATCGCCGGCTGCAGCGGCCCGAGCCCGGCCTCGTGCGGCTGCAGCGTCGCCGCGTCCAACTCCGACCCCGGCCGCCCGAGGTGGTAGACGACGGCCAGCGCGGCGAGGCGGGCATCCTCGGGCTGGAGTTGGATGGTGGTCATGCGATAACGTTGTGTGCAACGCGCAAGGGAGCACGTCTCTCCGGAGCGTACCGCGCTCTGCCTTGGCGGGGAAGGAACGAGCGATGACGAACGGAGGGCAGCCGGACACGACGTGGTCGGCGCTCAGCGAAACCGAAGCGTCGGCGCGAGTCTCCGAGATGCGGCAGCGCTTCGAAGCGTTGGCCGCACTCGAGCAGGACGCGCGTGAGCAGAGCGCCGAGTCGATGATCCGCGCCGAGTACGCGCTTGACGATGAGCCGCTCGCCGACTTCACGGAGAGCCGCCTGCGCTCGTGGCTGAGCCTCGCCGCCGACAACCTCGAGGGAGCGCGGGATGTGGCTCACGCGTACGACAAGGCGTTCGAACGCGTGCCGGGCGCTATCGCGATGCATCGCGCGGGGCTCGTGCACATGGTCGCGCGCGACCGGCTCACGCCGGAGGATATGGACGTGCTCTACGAGCTGATCCCGCGCCTCGTCGAGAACGTGCCGCGAGCCAGCCAGGAGGCCGTCGAGCACGCCGCCGAGCTCTCACAGCTGGGCGCGCCGGCTGCGAGTGGCGGCAAGCCCTGGTGGAAGTTCTGGTAGCGAGCGAGGCCTGAGCAGGCCGCTTACGCCCGCGCGGCGGCCTTCGGCGCGCGCTTGCGCTTGCGCGTGGCGGCCGCGCGCGGCTTCGCGCCGTTGTCGGAGGACGGCGCGGCGCTCTCGGGCGCGATGCCGTGCTGCTCGAGCGTGGCGCGCAGGAAGCGACCGGTCGCCGAGGCGTCGACGGCGGCGACGCGCTCCGGCGGGCCCTCCGCGAGCAGCTCGCCGCCGCGCTCTCCGCCCTCGGGGCCGAGGTCGATCAGCCAGTCCGCGTTCTTGATCACGTCCAGCTGGTGCTCGATCACGATCACCGTGTTGCCCTGGTCGACCAGCCGCTGCAACACGCCCAGCAGCGCCTCGATGTCGGCGAAGGAGAGGCCCGTCGTCGGTTCGTCGAGGATGTAGACCGTGCGGCCGGTGGCGCGCCTCGAGAGCTCCGTGGCGAGCTTGACGCGCTGCGCCTCGCCGCCCGAGAGCGTGGTCGCGGGCTGGCCGAGCCGGATGTAGCCGAGGCCGACGGCGTGCAGCGTCTCCAGCTTGCGCTTCGCCCTCGGGAAGGCGTCGAAGAACTCGAGCGCCTCGGTCACGGTCATGCGCAGCACCTCGGCGATGGTCTTGCCGCGGAAGCGGATCTCGAGGGCCTCGCGGTTGTAGCGGTCGCCGCGGCAGACCTCGCAGGGCACGGTCACGTCGGGCAGGAACTGCATCTCGATCTGGTTGTAGCCGTCGCCCTTGCAGGCCTCGCAGCGGCCGCCCTTGACGTTGAAAGAGAACCGGCCTGGCTTGTAGCCGCGCGCCCGCGACTCCGGCACGGTCGCGAACAGCTCGCGCACCACCGTGAACAGGCCCGTGTAGGTCGCCGGGTTCGAGCGCGGCGTGCGCCCGATCGGCGACTGGTCGATCACGACCGCCTTGTCGACGTGCGTGAGCCCCTCGATGCTGCGGTGCGCGCCGGGGCGCTCGCGGGCGCGATGCAGGTCGTGCGCCAGGCGCTTGGCGAGGATCTCGTTGACCAGCGTCGACTTGCCGGAGCCGGAGACGCCGGTGACGCAAATCATCGTGCCGAGCGGGAAGGCGACATCCAGCTCCTTGAGGTTGTGCGCGCTCGCCCCGCGCACCACGAGGCAATCGCCGCTGCCCTCGCGGCGCGTCTCCGGCATCGGGATGTGGCGCTTGCCGGAGAGGTACTGCGCGGTGATCGACTTGCGGTTGCGCAGCACCTGCTGCGGGGTGCCGGCCGCCACCACCTCGCCGCCGTGCTCGCCGGCGCCGGGCCCGAGGTCGATCAGGTGGTCGGCGGCGAGCATCATCGCCTCGTCGTGCTCGACGACGAGCACGGTGTTGCCGAGGTCGCGCAGCCGCGTCAGCGTGCGGATCAGCCTCTGGTTGTCGACGGCGTGGAGGCCGATCGAGGGCTCGTCGCAGACGTAGAGCACCCCCATCAGCGCCGACCCGATCTGCGTGGCCAGCCGGATCCGCTGCCCCTCGCCGCCCGAGAGCGTCGCCGAGGCGCGGTCGAGCGTGAGGTACTGGAGCCCCACGTCGCGCAGGAAGGTCAGGCGGTTCCCGATCTCCTGCAGGATCTGGCGTGCGATCTGGCGCTCCCGAGCCGAGAGCGGTGAGTCCTCCGCGCGCAGCCGCTCGACCCAGGCGAGCGCGTCGCCGACCGAGTCGCGCACGGCCTCGGCGATCGAGCGGCCGTCGACGGAGACGGCGAGCATCTCCGGCTTCAGCCGTGCGCCGCGGCAGTCCGGGCAGGGCGCCGCCACCATGTAGCGCTCCAGGTCGTTGCGCACCCAGTCGGACTCGGTCTCGCGGTAGCGGCGCTCGAGGTTGGGCAGCACGCCCTCCCAGGCGATCGCGTAGTCGCGGTCGCGGCCTCCGCGCGTGCGGTAGGAGACGTGGATGCGCCCGTCCGCGCCCTCCATCAACGCCGACCACTGGCGGTCGTCGAGCTCGCCGATCGGCGTGTCGAGGTCGAAGTCGTAGGCGCGTGCGAGGGCCTCGAGACGTCGCCGGTACCAGCTCAGCGTGGTGGTCAGGCGCTGGTAGGGCAGGATCGCACCCTCGTTGATCGTCAGCTTCGGGTTGGGCACGACGAGCTCGGCGTCCAGCTCCATGCGCAGGCCGAGTCCGGTGCAGGTCGCGCAGGCGCCGTGCGGGCTGTTGAAGGAGAAGTTGCGAGGCTCGATCTCGCCCACCGAGTACGGCGGATGCGTCGTGTTCGGGCAGGCGAAGTGCTCGCTGAACGTCTCCTCCGGGCGGTCCTCCGGCGCGAACTGCAGCACGCCCTCGCCGAGCTTCAGCGCCTGCTCGACCGAGTCCGAGATGCGCTGCCGCGTCGCCTCGGCGTCCTCGTCGCCGGCCTCGGGGGTGACCAGGCGGTCGACGACGACGTCGATGTCGTGCCACTCGTAGCGCTCGAGGTCGAACTGCTCCTCGACGTCGCGCACGACGCCGTCGACGCGCACGCGCACGAAGCCGGCGCGCCGTACGGCCTCGAAGACCTGCTCGTGGTGCCCGCGGCGGTGGCGCACGACGGGAGCGAGCAGCATCGCGCGCGTGCCGGGCGGCTCGGCGAGGATCGCGTCGACGATCTGCTGGATCGTCTGGCGGCGGATCACCTGGCCGCAATGCGGGCAGTAGGGAACGCCGACGCGGGCGAAGAGCAGCCGCAGGTAGTCGTAGATCTCGGTCACGGTCGCGACCGTGGAGCGCGGGTTCTTCGAGACGCCCTTCTGGTCGATCGAGATCGCGGGCGAGAGGCCGTCGATGTAGTCGACGTCCGGCTTCTCCATGAGGCCGAGGAACTGGCGGGCGTAGGCGGAGAGCGACTCTACATAACGCCGCTGGCCCTCAGCGTAGATCGTGTCGAAGGCGAGGGAGGACTTACCGGAGCCGCTGAGCCCGGTGATGACGACGAGGCGGTCACGAGGAATCTCGACGGAGATGTTCTTGAGATTGTGCTCGCGAGCCCCGGTGACGGCGATGCGGTCGGTCGGCAGAGTCCACCTCGATCGTGGTGGGGGAGGGCGTCGCAAACGGGGGACGGCGCCCCTCGGCGGTTCGAATGGGCGGTCCCGTCCATCGTAGCGATGCGCCCCCGGCGGCGCCAGCGCGGGGGGCTACAAGTCAGCCGAGCGGATCGACGACCGTGAGGAACGGGAAGCGGTGGAAGTCCGCGTCACGAGTGCAGATACGGCTGATGCCGTGCTCGCGCATGAGTACCGCTGTGTGGAGGTCATGCACCACGTTCCCCCGGAGCGCCGGCAGCTCGGACAGCGTTTGGCTCAGGACAGCAGCGTGCCGTTCGGTAGCGCGAAGCAGCCCGAAGCCCGGCGACGCAAGCAGCTCCTCGATGAACTCGCGAGCCTCGTCGATGCGCCATGGTGACGTAAATACGTGCGGGTGAGTACTTACCCGCATGAACTCGTAGCAGATGTTCCAGGTCAGGTACGCCGGAGACGGATCGCGGCGCGCCTCATCGAGCAGCCCCGCGCACGCGCCGTGGAATCCCGACGCCTCGTTGGCGGCGTCGAGCAGGACGTTGGTGTCTAAGACCAGCAGGGTGCCTACGCTCCCGGTGTCGTGTACGGGCCGTCGCCACCCATCACCGCTTCCAGCGCGTCGCGATCGGCCACGTCAACCCGCGCCTCGCCCCCGTTCCATGTCGGGAGTGGCGGCAGTTCCGCCTCGACGGACCCCGTGGAAGGCTCGTCATCAAGGATGCGCCGCAGGCCTGCCTCGACGAGCGCGGACATGGTCGTGTCGCGCCGCGCCGCCTCTTCGCGCAGCCGCTTCATCACCGTGTCGTCGATGTTGAGCGTGGTCTTCATATGGAAAACCATACGGCTGCCGCTCGTCCGCTGCAACGTCGACGGCGCAGGACTACACCGGCTCCGGGGGCTGCTCGTCGCCGAGCTGGCCGAGCTGGCGGCGCAGCTCCGCCTCGATCTCGCCGAGGTGGTCCTCGGTGATGCCCATCGAGGACAGCGTCTCGCGGATCAGGCGCTGCACCTCTTCCATGTCGCGGCGCAGCAGCGCATCCGCGATCTCGAGCTGCGTCTCGACGGCGCGGAAGCCCTCGCGGCGCGGCGTCGCGTCCTCCATATCGAGGATCGTCGCCATCAGCCGCGTGAACAGCGTCGAGGTGCGGGCGATGCGCACGCGGTCCTCGGGCTCCTCGGGGAACTCGCCCGTGACGGTGACCTCGAGGCCGGTGCGCGTGTCGGTGGCGGCGTACTGGTTGGGCATGGCTCCCGCCGGTGCTCCTTCGCTTGTCCGGCGCATGGTAGCGCGGGAGCCCGGCTGCGGCTCCTGTGTGCTGCGGGCAGGCTAGAATCCGGCGCGCGAGAGGGGGCCGCGATGAAGCTCGGACTGCAGGCCGCTATGGGGGACGACTGGCGGGAAACGCTGGAGAAGGTGCGGATCGCCGAGGACCTCGGCATCGAGTACATCACCAGCGGCGGCGAATCCTGGGGCCCATCCGCGATCCCCTGGCTCACGCTGCTCGCCGAGCACACCGAGCGCGCCACGATCCTGCCCTCGATCCTCAACGTCTTCTCGCGCAGTCCCGCCACGCTGGCGCAGGAGTTCGCGCGGCTCGAGCAGATCTCCGAGGGCCGGATGGTGCTCGGCCTCGGCTCCTCCGGCCACCTCGTGATCGAGGACTTCTTCGGGGTGCCGTTCGAGCGGCCGCTGCGCCGCATCCGCGAGTACGTCGAGATCTTCCAGATGCTGATGGCCGGCCAGCGCCTGGAGTACGAGGGCGAGCTGTTCCAGCTGCAGCGCGGCTTCCGGCTCGACTATCCGCGCGTGCGCGACGAGGTTCCCGTCTGGATCGCCGCGATCACCCCTCGCTCGATCCGCCAGACCGGCGAGATCGCCGACGGCATCCTGCCGATCCACTGGCCGACGCGGCTGCTGCCGCAGCTGCGCGAGCAGCTCGAGGAGGGCGCGAGCAGCGCCGGGCGCGACGCCGCGGAGATCACGATCGCGCCGTTCACCAACGTCTTCATCCTCGACGGCAACGCCGACGAGGACGAGCGCAAGTGGATGGCGGCCCGCGCGCACGTCCATCACTACGTGAACCGCATGGGCGACTTCTACTGGCAGATGCTCACCCGCGCCGGGCACGCCGACGAGGTCGCCGCCTCGAAGGCGGCCTGGGGCGAGCGCGACCGCGAGGCCTCGCTGGCCGCGCTCAGCGACGAGATGATCGCGGGGATCCAGGTGATCGGGCCGATCGGGGAGGTGCGTGAGCGCCTCGCCGAGCGCGCCCGCCTCGGCGCGGACGTGCAGATGCTCTACATGCCCGAGGGCGACCCGCGCGAGGTCGGCCGCGTGCTGGAGTCGCTGCTCGCCTGACCCGGTCTCCTACAGCGCGCGGAAGGTGCGCTTGCCCTCGACGCGCACGATGTGGCCGAAGCCGGGCGCCGGGAAGTGGCAGGCGGCCACGAGGTCGCCGTCGGCCTCCAGGCGCTCCATGACGTCGCGGCGGGTCTCCGCGCTGAGCGAGCCGTCGCTGTCGAAGCTCGGGCTCCACCCGGTCTCCTCGCTCTGCGCGGGGTGGTGCGCCACGTCGCCGAGGATCAGCGCCCGTTCACCGGCCGAGTCGATCACGAAGCTCTGGTGTCCCGGCGTGTGGCCGGGCGTGGGGATCGCGGTGATCTCATCGGTCAGCGCCACCTCGCCGGCGACGAGATCCATCACGCCGAGCGCCTCGAGCGGCTCGATCTGCGCCTCGACGTGCGGGCTGTTCGGGTCGCCATGGAACGCGTCCCAGTCCGCCTGCGGCACGACGTAGCGCGCGTTGGCGAAGGTGGCCGCGCCGCCCTCGCCCACGCTCCAGCCGACGTGGTCGCCGTGCAGGTGCGTGAAGGCCACGCGCCCGACGGAGTCCGGCTCGACGCCCTGCGCCTGCATGTCCGGCACCAGGTTGCCCGTCGCGCCGCCGAGGAAGTCGAACGGGCCGGGGCCGAAGCCGGTGTCGATCAGGATCGTCTCCCCGCCGGAGCGCAGGGCGTAGCACTGTGCGTTCGAGCGCCACAGATCGGTGCTCTCGCCGGAACCCGGATACTGCGAGAGGTAGGGGGTCCACTGCTCCTCGCTGACGTCGGGGAAGACGTTGGCGAACGGGAATCCAAGATTGAGGTCGAGCAACTGCACGATCTCGACGTTGCCCACGGTGATTGAAACCATCTCGTCCTCCGTTCGTTCGCGCACGCGATTCCGCCCGTGATGGCGGGCCGGGCGCATGCTATCGGACCACGAGTCAGCTCGCGCGGGCGCGCCGCCGCGCCGGCGTCGTCTCCTCCTCGCGGCTGGGCAGCGCGATCACGGAGCGCGAGGGCATCACGTCCTCCTTGCGCTGGTTGAAGACCGAGCCGTGCACCTCGATGCAGTGCTCGCCGTCCTCGTCGACGAACTTGCGCGTGACGGTGTTCTGGAACGTCATCGCGTCGCCGAGGTAGACGAAGCGCCGGTACTCGCAGGAGTTGTGCTTGATCCAGGCGTCGTCGCCTACGGCGTGGATCAGAGATTGCAGCTGGTAGGACTGCCGCGCCGCGCCGAGGTCGTAGGCGCCGGGCAGCCCGGCGGTGCGCGCCGCCTCGTTGTCGACGTGCACGATCTCGATCGGCTCGCGGGCGTTGCTCGCCGGGTGGAGCATGCCGAGCGCGGGCGTGTCGAGGATGCCGCGGATGGAGCGCGAGTAACCGTTGAGGATGGCGCGCGCGGAGAACCAGCAGATCATGTCCCACATGCGCAGCGGGCCCTTGACCAGCGGCTCCAGCGCCGTGTCCTCCTCCACGTCCTCCCACCACAGCGGCTCGCTGCCGCGGATCTGCTCCGGCTCGCGCGCCGAGGCCTCCTCGATCGCCAGCCGTTCCTCGTCGCTCCAGGGGTGCGGCACCTCGAGGCGCGTGTCGCGACCCTTGCGGCGCGTGCTGCTGCGCTCGACGCGCAGGTTGCGCACGTGCGAGCGCGCGACCACCTCGCCGCGCTGGTTCGTCCAGTCGCCCCGGTAGTGCTCGATGATCGAGCGCTGGGCGAAGCGCGACTCGTCGCGCTCCTCGATCTCGTCGAAGACGATCGAGGTGCGGATCGTGTCGCCCTCGTAGATGGGAGCGAGCAGCTCCCAGGCGGTGCCGATGTTGTAGCCCATGACGCCGCGCAGGCCGTGCATCGCGTTGCCGAGGTGGATGCGGTAGAGCGCGCCGGGTGGCGCCACCAAGGCGCCGAACGGCCCGGCTGCGGCGTACTCGGGATCCTGCCAGAGGGGGTTCGAGTCCCCGATCGCGCGCGCGAAGATGTCGATCGCCGAGCGGTCGAGCAGGCCCTCCGCCTCCCAGGTCCGTCCGAGCCGCGTGCGGTGCCGGTCCAGCATCTCGTCGCTGAGCACGCCCTCGACCGCCCAGCGCGGCTTCTGCTCCGTCTGCTCCGTCATTGGTCGCCTCCCGTCTCCTCGCTTGCGTTCGTGTCGGCGGCGCGGCGGATGCCGCAGGTGACGCGCGCCTTCGCGTTGATCGCGCCGTCCGAGGCGTCGCGCAGCTCCACGTCGCCGACGGCGAGGCGGCCGCCGCGGCGCAACAACCGCGCCTCGGCGGTGGTCCGCTCCCCGCGTGCCGAGGAAAGGTAGGAGATGCTCAGCTCCAGCGTCGGCCCCGGCTGCTCGCCGGGCCGCAGCACCGTCTCGGTGCAGAGTTGCATCGCCGCGTCGGCGAGCGAGGCGACGACGCCCCCGTTGAGCGAGTTGCGCACGCCGCGCAGCGGCATCCGCGAGCGTTCCACGGCGATGCGTGCGTAGCCCTCGCGCAGCTCCTCGACCTCGATCGCGAAGACCTCGAAGAGCGGCCCGGCAGCCGCGCCGACGGAGCTCACGAGGCCCCCGCCACGGGTCGCAGCGAGTAGGTGGTCAGCCCCTGCGCCAGCAGCTCGCCGCCGGGCGCGCGCGCCTCGACCTCGAGGTGCGTGGCGTAGTCCGCCCAGTTCGCGACACGCGCGCTGACCTCGATGGCGCCGGGCAGCCCGCCCGGCGTGTCGATGAACGAGAGGTGCAGCTCGGCGGTGCCGTTCGCGAGCTGCACGCCCTCCTCGAGCTGCGACGTGACGGCGGAGATGGCTGCGAGGTCGGCGGCGATGGTGAGGGAGCTGCGGTACAGCAGCTCGTCGGCGCCCTCGGGGCGATCGACGCGCATCCGCGCGTAGCCGTGCTCGACGGTGTCGCCGCGGATGCCGAGGCGCTGGAGAATCGGGCGCTCCCAGCGGCGGCGCCACTCGTCGAGGTCGGGGACGGGCACGCTGCTCGCCGCGCGGGGCTAGGCGCCCACGCCGTACTGCTCGGCGAAGTTGCGGATTGCGCTGATGTGCTGCTCGGGTGTGTAGCCGACCTCCATCGTGCTGATGTGCAGGTGCGTGACGCCCGCCGCCTCCACGCCCTCGGCCAACTCGAGCTGCTCGTCCGGGTTCAGCCCCACGACGTGCAGGTTGCTGCTCAGGCCCAGCGTCGAGGGGTCGCGCCCCGCGGCGCGGGCGGCGCCGAAGAACTTCTGCGCCTCGAGGGCGATCCGCTCGGCGTCGCCGCGGTAGGCGCGCGGGACGTGCCAGCCGTCGGCGAGGCGGCCGGCGCGGTCGACGGCGACATCCGCCATCGCGCCGATCCAGATCGGGATCGGGCGCTCGGGCAGCGGGTTCAGGCCGGCCTTGGTGACGCGGTCGAAGTCGCCCTCGAAGGTGATGACCGGCTCCGTCCAGAGCTGCCGCAGCAGGCCGATCTGCTCCTCCATGCGCCGCCCGCGCGTGCGGTAGCTCTCGCCCAGCGCCTCGAACTCGACCGAGTTCCAGCCGACGCCGACGCCGAGAATCAGCCGCCCGCCACCCGCGAGGATGTCGATCTGCGCGCATTGCTTGGCGACGAGCGCTGTCTGCCGCTGCGGCAGCACCAGCACCCCGGTCATGAACTCGAGCCTGCCGGTGAGCCCGGCGAGGAAGCCGAACAGCACGAACGGCTCGTGGAAGGCGTTTTCGTGCGTGTACGGCGGTGTGACGTGCCGCCCGTAGGGACCGAGCCAGGCGCCGCCCTCAGGGCGGTCGGGGTGTGCGCCGAGGACGTGGTCGTAGGCGACGAGGCGGGTGTAGCCGAGGTCCTCGGCAGCCTGCGCATAGTCCCGGATCGCAATCGGGTCGGTGCCCATCTCGTTCGTGGGAAAGACGACGCCCAGTTCCATCTTCGCCCCCGTTCCGCGCCAGCGATGCGGCGCGCCGGGATGGTACCGTAGCGGCGGCCCACGAGGGCCGGAGGCCCTCGCGAGACGTGATCGCGGGCCGCGCGAGAGGGGCGGGACGGTGCTGATCGGGCATTTTACGGAGCGGCCCTACCAGGACGAGGAGCACGGCTTCTTCGGCTCCACCACGCGCGAGGCCTACTTCGACCTCGGACTCAGCAACAAGGACTACGACCCGCGCCTCGGCTCGATGCTCTATCACCGCTACCTCGACGAGAAGCTCGCCGCCGAGGAGGCGGGCTTCGACGCCCTGATGCTCAACGAGCACCACAGCACGCCCGCCTGCATGGGTGGCGTGATGAACGTGGAGGCGGCGATCCTCGCGAGGATCACGAAGCGGCCGCGGATCCTGCTGCTCGGCAACATCCTGCCGCTCTGGGACGACCCGCTCTGGCTCGCCGAGTCGCTGGCCGAGATCGACATGATCTCGCGCGGCCGCCTCGTGACCGGCTGGGTGCACGGCTCGGGCCGCGAGAGCGTCTCGCACAACGCGCAGCCGCCGTTCAACCGCGAGCGCTTCGAGGAGGCGCACGACTTCATCGTGACGGCCTGGACGAAGCACGGCCCGTTCCGCTGGGAGGGGGAGCACTACAACTACCGCTACGTGAACCCCTTCACGCGTCCCTACCAGCAGCCGCACCCGCCGATCTGGATCCCCGGCGGGGGCAGCAAGGAGAGCACCGACTGGGCGGCCGCGCACCGCTACCCCTACGTGATGCTCGCCACCGCCCCCGAGGCGACGCGTCAGTCCTTCGAGTTCTACGCCGAACACGCCCGCGAGCACGGCTACGAGGCCGGCCCCCAGCATCGCGGCTACCTCTTCAAGGTCCACGTCGAGGCGACCGACGAGCTCGCCTTCGAGGTCGGCCGCAAGTACATCCAGGGGCCGCCCAACCCTTTCCTCGAGGGCAACCAGGGCGGCGTCCATCGCCACCTGCAGAATCTGCCCGGGCTTGCGCCCCGCAACCGCACCATGCCGGCCGCCGCGCTCAACCGCGCCACCGCCTACTCGCGCGGCCTCGCCGCGCCGCCCGAGAGTGGCAAGCAACTCTCGACGATCGAGCGCTCCGCCGGCACCTACGAGCAGCAGATCGAGCGCATGACGATCATCACCGGATCGCCGAAGACGGTGATCGAGAAGCTGCGCTACATCCTCGAGCTGCTGCGGCCCGGCTCGATCATCCTCTGGGACGGCGAGGGCGCGATGAGCCACGAGGACCAGATGCGCAGCATGAAGCTGATGGGCGAGGAGGTGCTCCCCGCGGTGCGCGAGATCGGCGCCTCGCTCGAGCTGCACAGCCCCTTCGAGGTCGACCCGAGGACGAACCAGCCGGTCGAAGCCGCCGCCGTCTAGCGGCGAGCGATGCGAGCGCGGCGGGCCGGGGCTGCCTCGATGCGCGGGCTACGCGCGCAGGGCGTCGACGTCGAAGTCGTCCGGCACGGGCACCACGACCGAGCGCCGTGGCAGCTCGACGGTGCGGGTGATGTGGCCGCGGCCCGTCAGGTCGTCGGCCAGCAGCACGTCGCCGGGGCCAAGCTGGCGCTTGCTGCCGTCGCCGCACTCCATCTCGGCCCGGCCGGCGACGTTGATCACGAACTGACGGCGGGGCGCGACGTGCCAGTCCATCACGTTCTCGACATCGGCCTCGCGCATGCTGATGCTCTCGGCCGGGAGGTGCTCCGTGCGCTTCCCGAGCCCCATCGCCGCCGTGAAGTTGATCTCGATGTCCTCGAAGTGCGATTCCCCGTCGTCGCCGGTGTAGATGCGCGTGATCCGCATCGCGTCGTACCCCCTCGCTGCCTGCGCTCTGAGCCGCGCGCCATGCTAGCAGCAGTGGGATCGGAGCCCCGATGAGCCTTGCCGACGCGCTGCGCCGCCGCCGCTCGATTCGCGGGCTTGAGGGCCCACCGCTCAGCCGCGAGGAGATCGCGGCGCTGGTCGAGCTGGCGCTGCTCGCGCCCGCGCCGCACCACACGCGGCCCTGGCGCTTCGCCTCGATCTCGCAGCAGCGCCGCCCCGCGCTGGCCGCCGCGATGGGCGCGGCCTGGGAGGCGGACATGGTCCGCGACGGCCTCGACGAGGCCGTGCGTCGGCGCGCCCTCGAGCGCTCGCGCCGCCGCATCGAGGGCGCGCCTACGCTGCTGCTCGGCTGCCTCGTCGGCGAGGGCCTGAACGTCTACCCGGACGAGGAGCGCACCCGCGCCGAGTGGACGATGGCCGCGCACTCCTTCGGCGCGGCGCTGCAGAACCTGCTGCTCGAGGCCAGCGAGCGCGGGCTCGGCGCGTACTGGATGGCCGCCCCGCTCTACACGCCGGACGAGGTGCGCCGTGTCCTCGATCTGCCCGAGGACTGGCGAGCCGCAGGCGTTCATCGCGCTCGGCCGCCGCCGCGCCGACTACCGCCCGTTCGATCGCCCCTCGCCCGACCTCGGCGGGAGCCTGATCGAGCGCTAAGCGATCGCGAGGCGGGCCCGGCGAGGTGCTAGGCTCACGCGCGCGAGGGCCGGGAGGGCGCGTCGATGCTGCAGAGCCTGATGAGCGACGACCATCCCCTCACGCTCGCCCTGCTCTTCGAGCGCGCCGCCACGCAGTTCCCCGGCAACGAGCTGGTGAGCCGCTTCCCCGACGGCAGCATCCACCGCTACAGCTACGCCGACTTCGCGCGCCGCACGCGCAAGCTCGCGAACGCCCTCGCGAGGCTCGGCATCGAGCCTGGCGACCGGGTCGCGACGCTCTGCTGGAACGAGCATCGCCACCTGGAGCTCTACTTCGCCGTGCCGCTGAGCGGCGCTGTTGTGCACACGCTGAACGCGCGCCTGCACCGCGACGAGCTGACCTACATCGTCAACGATGCCGCCGACCGCGCGCTCTTCGTCCACAGCTCGCTGCTCGACGCCTTCGAGGAGATCCGCGACCGCATCTCCGTCGAGCACGTGATCGTGATCCCCGACGACGGCCCGACGCCCGAGGGCTACCGCGGCTACGAGGAGCTGATTGCGGACGAGCCGGAGGAGTTTGAGCCGCCCCCGCTCGACGAGCGGCAGGCCTGCGGGATGTGTCACACCTCGGGCACGACGGGCCGCCCCAAGGGCGTGCTCTACAGCCACCGCTCGACGACGCTGCTGGCGTTGATGAGCTGCATGACCGACAGCATCGGCATGCACGAGCGCGACTGCATGCTGCCGGTGGTGCCGATGTACCACGCGAACGCCTGGGGCTTCCCCTACGCCGCGACCTACGCCGGCGCGAAGCAGGTCTTCCCCGGGCGCGACCTCAGCGCCGAGTCCCTGCTGCGCCTCTTCGCCGACGAGGGCGTGACGCTCACCGGCGGCGTGCCGACCGTCTTCCTCGACGTGCTGCGCACGCTCGACGAGCGGCCGGGCGAGTGGGACCTGTCCGCGATGCGCTCGCTGGTGATCGGCGGATCGGCCGCGCCGCCCTCGCTGATCGAGGGCTTCGACCGCCACGGGCTGCACGTCACGCACGCCTGGGGCATGACGGAGATGAACCCCCTCGGCAGCATCGCCAACCTGAAGCGCGCCCACGACGCGCTCGACGAGGCGGACACGCTCGCCGCCCGCGCCCGCCAGGGTCACGCCCAGCCGCTGATCGCGTTCCGGCACGTCGCCGAGGACGGCACGGTCCAGCCCTGGGACGGGCAGGCGCTCGGCGAGCTGCAGGTGCGCGGCCCGACGATCGCGCGCGCCTACTACGGGGTCGATCGCGCCGACGACTTCGTCGGCGACGGCTGGTTCCGTACCGGCGACATCGTGACGATCGACGAGCACGGCTCGATCCTCATCGCCGACCGTGCGCGCGACGTCGTGAAGTCCGGCGGCGAGTGGATCAGCAGCGTCGCGCTGGAGAACGCGCTGATGGCGCACCCCGAGGTCGTCGAGGCCGCCGTCTTCGCCGCCGAGGACGAGCGCTGGGGCGAGCGCCCGCTGGCCGCCGTCGTGCCCGCCCCGGGCGCGCGCGTCGACGCCGAGGAGCTGCGCGAGTTCATCGCGCCCCAGTTCCTGCGCTGGTGGCTGCCCGCCCAGTTCATCCCGTCGACGCGGTGCCGAAGACCTCGACGGGCAAGTTCGACAAGGTCGCGCTCCGCGAGCGCTACGGGCGGCGACTGATCGAGGGCGCGGACTAGCGGACGACCCTCCGCCCCTCTCCCCTCCGGCTCCCTCTCCCTGGGGAGAGGGCGGGGGTGAGGGGGCTCGCCGACGAATCGCTCCCCCTCGATGGTTCCGAACCCCGCCCGGCCCTGCGCAACTGGATTCCGGCTTTCGCCGGAATGACGGGAAGGGCGATGCAGGAGCGACTCCCTCCGGTCCCCTCTCGCCTGGCCCACGAGAGGGAGCCGGGAGGCAGCCGTCCTACGCGAATCCGCGGCGTGCGAGGAAGCGCGGGTTGCTGACCCGCGTGGCGTCGAGACTGCGCTCGCGCAGCCAGGCGGCGAGGGCGGCTCGCTCCGGTCCGGCGTCGTAGCGGCCCGCGCGGATCTGCGTGGTTAGCCGCGCCTCGGCGTCGCGCAGGGCGGTGCGCACGTCCTCGTCGGCCCCGGCCGCCGGGGCGCCCTCGATGGCGGCGAGGCCCGCGAGGGCGCGGCGGGCGGGCGCCTCTCCTGCCTCCAGCTCGCGGGCGGCGATGCCCATCGCGTTGTCGGCCATCAGCAGGGCGTAGCGCTGCGCGCCCGGGACGTGCGGCGCGAGGTCGTCCATCAGCGCGCCGCGCGCCGCCTCCAGCAGGGCGGCCCCGTCGAGCGGGTCGGCTGCCGGGGGAGCGTCCTCCGAGGCAGGGGACGGTGCTGCCGTCGTGTCCGCGCCGCTGCCGTAGTCGCCGCGCTCGCCCTCCTCGATCAGCGTCAGCACCTCGAGCTCGACCTCGTCGACGATGCGGCCGGTGAGGGCGAGCTCGAGCGAGGGCTGGCGGCCGCTGCTGTGGCGCTCGCCCTGGTGGATCGCGATCACGGCCCAGCGGACGTGCGCCATCACCTCCCAGTAGTGCAACGCCCTCGGCGGCAGCTCCCGCCCGTAGCCGCGCTCGAAGTCGGCGAGGTCGCCGAGGCCGCCGGCGCGGCGGTCGTAGCGGTTGAAGCGCCAGGCGCGGGCGCTCAGCCAGGCGGGGTCCTCGAGCGGGTCGCCCCAGCGCGCGAACTCCCAGTCGAGCACGCCGCGCAGCCCGTCCTCGCCGACGATGAAGTTGCCGGTCCGGTAGTCGCTGTGGACCAGCACGAGGCGCTCCGTGTCCGGCGCCTCGCGCTCCAGCCAGCGCAGCCCCCACTCCAGCGCGGGGCGCGGCCTCGGGTGCGCGTCGAGGGCGGCGCGGTACGTCGCGACGGCGGCGAGCGCCGGGCTTGGCTCCGGCACGGGCAGCCACTCGATCCCCGGGTGGCCGGGCGTGAGCGTCTGGATGCGCGCGAGCTCCTCGCCGAGCCGCGCGAGCAGCGCCGGGCGCGGGCCGCCCAGCGTCTCGTCGCGCACCAGCAGGTGCCCGGCGGCGACGCCCTCGACGAAGCGCCAGATCGAGAATGCTCGCCCGATGACGGAGTCGTCGCACTGCCAGAGCGGCTCCGGCACGGCGACGCCTCCCTCGAAGGCCGCGCGCGCGATCGCGAACTCCTCGGCGACGCTCAGGCTCTCCTCCAGCGTCGCGTCGCCCTCCGCGCGCAGCACGAGGGCGACCGGGTCGCCGGCGAGCGGGCCGCCCTCGAAGGCCACGTCGATTCGCCAGTGCTGGTGGATCGCGCCGCCGGTGAGGGGCGCCGAGTCCTCGATGCGCGCGCCGTCGGCGCCCGCCGCTGCGGCGAGCCAGGCGGCGAGGGCGTCGCGCGTCCCCTCGTCGGCAAGGTCGAGCGGCGGCGTGGAGCTCACTGCCAGCTCCAGAAGTCGTGCTCCTCCTGCATGTAGAGCCGGGCAAGCACCATCTTGTGCACCTCCGAGGCGCCGTCGACGAGCCGGGCCTGGCGGGCGTAGCGGTACATCCACTCCAGCGGCGTGTCCTTCGAGTAGCCGCGCGCGCCGCAGAGCTGGATCGCCGTGTCGACGGCCTTGTGCAGCGTCTCGGAGACGTGAATCTTCGCCATCGAGACGTCCTGACGCGCGAAGTCGCCCTGGTCGAGCCGCCAGGCGGCGCGCATCGTGAGCAGGCGGCCCACCTCGATCGCCATCGCGACCTCGCCGAGCATCCACTGCACGCCCTCGTGCTCGTGGAGCTTCTGGCCGAAGCTCTCGCGCTCGCGCACGTAGTCGGCGGCGATCGACATCGCGCGCTGCGCCATGCCGAGCCAGCGCATGCAGTGCGTCAGGCGCGCCGTGCCGAGGCGAATCTGCGTCGCCTTCAGACCCTCGCCGACCTCCATCAGTCGCTGGTCGTCGGGGATCACGAGGTCGTCGAAGCGCAGCTCGCAGTGCCCGCCGTGCTCCTCGGGCCCCATGATCGGGATGCGCCGCTCGATCTCCCAGCCGGGCTGGTCGGCGTCGAAGAGGAAGGCGGTCAGCCCTCGGCGCTCGTCGTCGCTGGTGCGCGCGACGAGGATGAAGTGCTGCGCCTCCGCCCCGCCGGTGATGAACCACTTGCGGCCGTTGATGCGCCAGTGGTCACCGTCGCGCTCGGCCGTGGTGAGCATCATCGAGGGGTCCGAACCGGAGCCCGGCGCAGGCTCGGTCATGGCGAAGGCTGAGCGCACGCGGCCCTCGATGATCGGGTCGAGCCAGCGCTCCTTCTGCGCCTCGGTGCCGACGCGTTCGAGCAGGATCATGTTGCCGTCGTCCGGGGCGGCGCAGTTGAAGCTGACGGGGCCGAAGAGCGAGCGGCCCATCTCCTCGTAGCAGGCCGCCATGCCCGCCACTTCGAGGCCGAGCCCGCCGCGCTCGCGCGGCATCTGAGGCGCCCACAGCCCCTGCGCCTTGACCTCGGCGCGCACGTCCTCGAGCAGGTCGAGTCGGATGTTCTCGTGCTCGTCCCAGGAGTCCGGGTCGGCCTCGAGGGGGATGATGCGCGTCTCGGTGAAGTCGCGAATGCGCCGGCGCAGCGCGTCCACCTCCGGCGAGAGCGTGAAGTCCACGGCCTGCCTCCCTCGCGAACGCGGGTCGCCCGCGAACATAGCGCAGGCGGCCCGCCCTCGGCAGCGCCACCCTCGGCAGGGTCGCCGCGCGAACGTACAATCGACAGTGCTCATTGACGCGTCCGGAGGGCGCGTGGTGCGTGAGGACGCGACGATGACGACGAACCCGTACCGCGAGCTGCCGGCGATCGAGCGGCTGCTGACGCACCCGCGCGTCGCCCCGCTCGCCGAGCGCCACGGCCACGAGGCGATCGTGCGCGTCGCCCGCGAGGTCCTCGACGACTACCGCGCGGAGATCGAGCGCTCGGGCGCGCTGCCCGAGCAGTCGGCCGCCGAGGCCGTCGCCGACCGCGCTGCGAGCCTGGAGCCGAGCCTGCGCCGCGTGGTCAACGCGAGCGGCGTGATCATCCACACCAACCTGGGCCGCGCCCCGCTCTCGAATGCCACGATCGCCGCGATGGCCGCCGCCTCAGAGGGCTACTCGAACCTCGAGTTCGACCTCGAGGCCGGAGAGCGCGGCTCGCGCTTCAGCCACCTCGCCGACCTGCTCGCGCGCGTGACGGGCGCGGAGGCCGGCATCGCGGTCAACAACAACGCCTCGGCGTTGCTGCTCGCGCTCTCCGCGCTCTGCGCCGGCGGCGAGGTGGTGATCGCGCGCGGCCAGCTCGTCGAGATCGGCGGCGGCTTCCGCATCCCCGATGTGATGCGCCAGTCCGGCGCGACCCTCGTCGAGGTCGGCACGACGAACCGCACCTACCTGCGCGACTACGCCGAGGCAATCAGCGAGCGCACCGTTGCGCTGCTGCGCGTGCATGCCTCGAACTTCCGCGTCGTCGGCTTCACCGAGGAGACGCCGCTCCCGGCGCTGGCCTCGCTCACCCGCGAGCGCGGGCTGCTGCTGATCGACGACCTCGGCAGCGGCGCGCTGCTCGATCCTCGCGAGCACGGGCTGGGCGCCGAGCCGCTCGTGCGCGACTCGGTCGCCGCCGGCGCGGACGTGACGCTGTTCTCCGGCGACAAGCTGATCGGCGGCCCCCAGGCGGGCGTCGCCGTCGGCCGCGAGGGTGCGATCGGCGCGATGCAGCGCCACCCGCTCGCCCGCGCCGTGCGCATGGACAAGGCCTCGATCGCCGGGCTGGCCGCCACCCTCGGCCACTACGCGCGCGGCGAGGCTATCGAGGAGATCCCGATCTGGCGCATGATCGCCGCACCGGCGGACGGGCTGCGGCGGCGCGCGCGGCGCTGGGCGCGCGCCTGCGGCGAAGACGCGGGCGCCTCGGTCGACACGGCGCGCTCGATGATCGGCGGCGGCTCGCTGCCGGGCGAGGGCCTCGAGTCGCCCGTCTGCGCGATCGCCGCGCCGCCCGGCGGGGCGGACGCCTTCGCCGCCGCCCTGCGCGAGGCCGACCCGCCGATCGTCGCGCGCATCGAGCGCGGCGCGGTGCTGCTCGACCCGCGCACGGTCGAGCCCGGCGACGACCGCCACGTCGCCAACTCGCTGGCCGCACTCTGCGAGGGCGGTTCGGAGGCTTCTGCTGGACGATAAGGCGCTCGCCATCCTCGAGTTCCCGGCGATCCGGGAACGGCTCGCACGCGCGACCTCGTTCTCGGCCGGGCGCGAGCTGGCGCTCGCGCTGCGGCCCGTCGCCGACCGCGAGCGCGCCGTCCGCCGCCAGCGCGAGACCGCCGAGGCCGTGCGCCTGCGCACGCTGCGCGTCGAGGTGGGCCTGGGCGGCGTGCGCGACGTGCGGGCCTCGGCGCGCACGTCGGGGCGCGGGCAGGTGCTCGCGCCCTCGGAGCTGCTGGAGATCGCCGACCTCGCGAGGGCGGCGACGCGGATCCGTCGCACCTTCGCGCGCGTGCGCCAGGAGACCCCGCTGCTCTCGACGCGCGCCGCCGGGCTCGCCGACCTCGAGGCGCTGCGCGGGCTGATCGCCGCCGCCGTCGACGAGCGCGGCGAGGTGCGCGACTCGGCGAGCCGCGAGCTGGAGACGATCCGCCGCGAGCGCGACGCCGTGCACGGCCGCCTGCAGCAGCGCATGGAGGCGCTGCTGCGCTCCTCGGCGCTGCGCCCCGCCCTCCAGGACCCGATTGTCACGCTGCGCGACGGGCGCTACGTGCTGCCGGTGCGCGCCGAGTCGCGCAGCGCCGTGCCCGGCATCGTGCACGACACCTCCGCCTCGGGAGCCACCATTTACATCGAGCCGCTCGCGGTCGTGGACCTCGGCAACCGCTGGCGCGAGCTGCAGGCGCAGGAGCGCCACGAGATCGAGCGCATCATGCGCACGCTCTCCGAGGCCGCCGGCGAGGCGGAGCACGAGCTGGTCGACGCGGTCGAGCGCCTCGCGAGGATCGACCTCGCGCTGGCCAAGGCGCAGCTCGCCGAGGAGCTGGCCGCCTCGGAGCTGACCGAGGCGGGGAGCGATGTCCCGTGGCTCGTCGAGGCGCCCGCCGCGCTGCGCCTCGTCGAGGCGCGCCACCCGCTGCTCGAGGGCGAAGTCGTGCCGGTCACCATCGAGGCGGGCGGCGAGACGCGGGCGCTGCTGATCACCGGGCCGAACACCGGCGGCAAGACGGTGGCGCTCAAGACCGCCGGGCTGCTCTCGCTGATGGCGCTCGCCGGACTGCCCGTCCCCGCCGACGAGGGCACCCGCATCCCTGTCTACGACGCCGTCTTCGCCGACATCGGCGACGAGCAGTCGATCGAGCAGTCGCTCTCGACCTTCTCCGGCCATGTGACCGCGATCATCGACATCCTCGAACGCGCCGGGGAGCGCTCGCTCGTGCTGCTCGACGAGCTGGGGGCGGGCACCGACCCGACCGAGGGCGCGGTGCTGGCGATCGCGATCGTCGGGCGGTTGATCGAGGCGGGCGCGACGCTGATCGCGACCACGCACCACAGCGAGCTGAAGCTGTTCGCGCACCGCGACCCGGCGGTGCGCAACGCCTCGGTGGAGTTCGATGTGGAGACGCTCGCGCCGACCTACCGGCTGCGCATCGGCGTGCCGGGCCAGTCCAACGCGCTCGCCATCGCCGAGCGGCTCGGCATGCCCGGCGCGATCGTCGAGGCCGCGCGCGAGGGGCTCTCGCACGAGCAGCGCGACCTCGAGGCGGTGCTCGGCGAGCTGCGCGCGCAGCTCAGCGCCGCCGAGGACCGCGCGGCCCGCGCCGCCGCCGACCGCGACGCCGCCGAGGAGCTGCGCGCGGACCTCGAGCGACAGCTCGCGGCGCTGGCGGACGAGGGCGAGCGGTTGCGCGCCGAGTCGCGCGAGCGCGTCCGCGAGGAGGTCCGCGACGCGGAGCGGATGCTGCAACGCGCGCGCCGCGAGGTGGAGTCGGCGCGCCTCGAGCAGGCCGCGGCCGACCTCGAACGCGCCCGCGAGGCCGCCGCGGCGCTGGTACCCGAGCCGACGCCGGAGCCTGTCGCTGACGCCCGCCCGGCGGCGGCGAGGGCCCCCCGCACGCTGCCCGCGCCGGAGATCGGTTCGCACGTCTGGCTGCGCGGCATCGGCTCGCCCGGCGAGGCGCTGAGCGAGCCGGACGAGGCGGGCGAGTTCCAGGTGCAGCTCGGCGCGCTGCGCACGCGCGTGCGCCTCGCCCAGGTCGAGCGCATCGAGCAGCCCGACGGCGAGGTAATCGTCGCGGTGCGCACCCCGCCCGCGCCGAGCGCCCCCGAGCAGATCGAGATCCGAGGCCAGATCGTCGCCGAGGCATTGCCGTCGGTGGAGGCGTTCCTCGACGACGCCGCGCGCGCCGGCCGCGAGCGGGTGCGCATCATCCACGGCAAGGGCACCGGCGCGCTGCGCCGCGCCGTCCGCGACCTCCTCGACCGCCACCCCCTCGTCACCGCCTACGAAACCGGCACGCGCCCGGAAGGCGGCGACGGCGTCACCGTCGCCCTCCTCGCCGCCGTGCGGTAGGGCTCGGCAGTTCCTGCCGTTCGACCAGGCCGGCGAGGACGAGGCGCGCGCTCCGCTCCTCTCCGTCCCCCTCTCCCTGGGGAGAGGGCGGGGGTGAGGGGGAGGACTCCCGCCCGCCCCGAACGCCCCGATGAGTAGGCGTGCCTGGATTCCGGCTTTCGCCGGAATGACGGGAAGGGGGAGGCAGGGATGACGGGAAGGGGGAGGCAGGGATGACGGGAAAGGGTAGCCACTCGCGTTGACGCTATCGGGGCGCGGGTGGACGATGATCGCGCCCAGCCGGCCGACCTGAATCCCCGTCTCCGGAGGCGCCGTGAACCTGCGTACGCCGGGTCCGATTCCCGTTCCCGCGGAGGTCGCCCAGGCGGGCGCGGCCCCGATGATAAACCATCGCGGTCCCGAGTTCGCCGAGCTGATCGGCGAGCTCCACGAGGGCCTGCGCTACGCCTTCCGCACCGAGCACGACGTGCTGACCCTGACCGGCTCCGGCACCTCCGGCATGGAGGCCGCGGTCGTCAACCACGTCGGCCCCGGCGACCGCGTGCTGGTGGTGACCATCGGCGTCTTCGGCGAGCGCTTCCTCGAGCTGGTCCGCATCTACGGCGGCGACCCGGTGCACCTCGGCTTTGTCTACGGCAGCGCCGCCGACCCGGCGCGCATCGACGACGCCCTCGCCGCGGACCCCGAGATCCGCGCCGTCCTCGTCACGCACAACGAGACCTCCACTGGCGTCACCAACCCGCTCGAGGAGATCGCGCAGGTCGTCCGCGCCCGCGACCGGCTGCTGATCGTCGACGCCATCTCCTCGCTCTCCTCGATCCCGCTGGAGACGGACGCGTGGGGGCTCGACGTGGTGGTGTCCGGCTCGCAGAAGGGCTGGATGACGGCGCCGGGACTCTCCTTTGTGAGCGTCAGCGAGCGCGCCTGGGAGGCGCAGGGTCGCTGCACCACGCCTCGCATGTACCTCGACCTGCGGCGGGCGCAGCGCTCGCAGGAGGCCGGACAGACGCCGTGGACGCCGGCGATCTCGCTGATGTTCCAGCTGCGCCAGGCGCTGCGCATGCTGCGCGCCGAGGGCATGGAGGCCGTCTGGGCGCGCCACCTGGCGACCGCCGAGCGCGTCCGCGACGGCCTCGAGGCGCTTGGCCTCGAGCTCTTCGCCGCCGAGGGCGTCCGCTCCGACACCGTGACCGCCATGCTGCCGCCCGAAGGCCTCGCCGCCGACGAAATCCGCGCGATCGCCCGTACGGACTACGACACCGTCTTCGCAGGCGGGCAGGCCAGCCTCGGAGGCCAGATCATCCGCTTCGGCCATCTCGGCTACACGACCGACGAGGACGTGCGCGGCGGCCTGGAGGCGCTGCGCGGCAGCCTCGCGAAACTCGGCCACGCCGTGCCGGCCGCGGCCGGCGGGTAGGGCGCGGACGCAACGGGAGGCCGCTCGATGGCGACCGTCCTCGTCGCCGATCAGATCGCCGAACAGGGCATCGAGCGCCTGCAGGAACGCCACGACGCGATCGTCCGCACCGGCCTGAGCGAGGACGAACTCGTCGAGGCCGTCGCCGACGTCGCCGGCATCATCGTGCGCAGCCAGACTCAGGTCACGGAACGCATCATCGAGGCCGCCCCGCAGCTCACGGTGATCGGCCGCGCCGGGGTCGGCGTCGACAACATCGACCTCGATGCGGCGACGGCGCGCGGCGTCGTCGTCGTCAACGCGCCCCTGTCCAACACCATGTCCGCCATCGAGCACGCCTTCGCGATGCTGCTCGCCGTCGCGCGCAACGTGCCGCAGGGCCACGCCTCGCTGCGCGAGGGCCGCTGGGAGCGCAGCAGGCTGCAGGGCGTCGAGCTGGCCGGGCACGCGCTCGGCGTGGTGGGCCTCGGGCGCATCGGCTCGGGCGTCGCCGCGCGCGCGCGCGCCTTCGAGATGCGCGTCATCGCCCACGACCCGTTCGTCTCCAGCGAGCGCGCCGCCTCGATCGGCGTCGAGCTCGTCTCGCTCGACGAGCTGCTGGAGCAGGCCGACTTCGTGACGCTGCACACCGCGCTGCACGAGGGCACGCGCGGCCTGATCGGCAGCGAGCAGCTGGCGCGCATGAAGCCCGGCGCCTACCTCGTGAACACCGCGCGCGGCGCCCTCGTGGACGAGCAGGCGCTGCACGAGGCCGTCGAGGGCGGCGTGATCGCGGGCGCCGCCATCGACGTCTTCAGCGAGGAGCCCGCGATCGGCAACGTGCTCACGGCCACGGACGGCGTGGTCGTGACGCCGCACCTCGCCGCCTCGACGGCCGAGGCGCAAGACCGCGCCGCCGTCGAGGTCGTCGACGAGGTGCTGGCGGTGCTGGCGGGGCGGCCCGCCCGCTTCGCGGTCAACGCGCCGCTGGTCGACCCGGAGACGATGGCGATCATCGGGCCCTACCTCGACGCCGCCGAGGTGGCCGCCAGCGTCGCCTCCCAATTGCAGGGCGGGCAGCTCGCGCAGCTGCGCATCGATTACCTCGGCGAGATCGCGAACCACGAGCTGGGTCCGCTGCGAGCCGCCGCGATCGTCGGCGTACTGGAGCCCGTCTCAGACGGCAAGGTCACGATCGTGAACGCCGACCAAGAGGCGCGGCAGCACGGGCTCGCCATCGTCGAGGATCGCGGCGCGGCGCGTGAGCCCTACGCCAACCTCGTGGTCGTGCGCGTGATCGCGGACAGTGGTTCCACCGCCGTCGCCGCCACGCACACGCAGGCCGGCGTGCGCATCGTCGGCATCGACGGCTTCGAGGTCGAGTTCCTGTCCGGCGCGGCGCCCTACGTGCTCGCGGTGGAGAACGTGGACCGGCCGGGCATGGTCGGACGCGTCGGCAGCCTGCTCGGCGACTGGTCGATCAACATCAACTTCATGTCAGTCGCCAGCGGCGAGGAGGGCCGGGCGCTGATGGTGCTCGGCATCGACCGCCCGCTGACACCCTCCGAGCGCGCCGCCCTCGAGACGCTCGACGCGATCTATGGCGTGCGACTGATCAACCTCACCTAGCCTCGAGGCTCAATCGAGGCGGTTGAGGACGATCCCGGTCGCCAGCTTCGGGTAGAAGTAGGTCGCCTTCTGCGGCATCACCCCGCCGGCGCTCGCCATCGCGACGACCCGCTCGACGCTCGGCGGATTGACGAGGAAGGCGAGGCGGCCCGGCTCGCCCCGCACCCACTCCCAGGCGTGTCCGGCGTCCTCGCTGAACTGCACTCGCCCGGCGCGGAGCTCCGCGGCGTCGATGCGGAGCAGCGGCTCGAGGATCGTCTGGTTGAGGATCTGCGCGTCGAGGGCGCGTGACGCCTCGGACCAGTCGGCGGGCATCAGCGCGTCGATCTCCTCGGGCGAACGTGGGCGCAGCAGGTGCAGCCCGCCGCCCGGTAGCCCGATCACGCCGAATGTGCCGGGCCGCGACGCCTCCGCCTGCACGGTCTCCCAGAGCCGCCGCACCGCACCGCGGTCCAGCGGGTCGGCGGGATGCGGGGCGCGCGTCGCGAGCGGCTCGACCTCGTAGAGGGCCGCGAGCCGCGCGACGAGGGCGTCCGTCACCTCCACCTGGGGTACGAGCCGGTGCGTGGGGAAGATGTCGAGGCCCGGGGCGTTCGCGGGCACGAGGCAGGCGAGCATCCAGCGCCGCCCCTCCTCGTCGAGGCCTTCGAGGTGTTCGAGCGCCGTCTCGTAGCGGTGGTGGCCGTCGGCGATCGTGACGGGCGCAGCCGCGGCAGCCTCGACGAGCCTGGCGATCTGCGAGGGATCGTCGATCACCCAGAGGCGATGCTCGTCGCCGCGTCCGTCCGTGGCGGCGAAGGCAGGCTCGCGCGCGGCGACCTCGTCGAGCAGCGTCACGGCGTCCGCGTCCGCGCCGGAGATCACGAGGATCGGGCTCACGTTGGCCTGCGTCGCCTCCATCAGCGCCAGCCGCTCGGCCTTCGGTGCGGCCATCGTGCGCTCGTGCGGCAGCACCTCGCCGTCCTCGTAGGGGGTCAGGCGCAGCCGCGCGAAGTAGCCGCGCCGTACGCGGCGCGGGCCGTCGTCGCCCTCGATGCGCGTGCGCTGCTCGTAGGCGTAGAGGACGGGCGCGGGGTCGCGCAGCAGCACGCCCTCGGCCTCCCAGGCGCGCAGCGCCGCCGCCGCCGCCTCGAAGCGCTCGTTGCCGCCCCGAGGCGCCTCGACGCGGCCGATGTTGTATGGCGAGCTGGCGTGCAGCGCGGCCACCTCGTCCTCGTCGACCACGTCGTAGGGCGGGGCGATCACGGCGTTCGGGTTCACGCGCGAGGGGTCGTAGCGGAGCCCGCGGAACGGGGCGATCTCGACGATGGCTGGTCTCCTCGCTGGCGCCGGGGTAGCCGCTCCCGGCGGGCCGCGGTTAGGCTGCGGCGGAGCGTTCGCCGGTCGCGTGGAAGGTATTGCCGATCACATTCGAGCGCTACTGCATCTTCTGCCGGATCATCGCCGGCCAGGCCCCGGCCGACGTGCTCCACGACTCCGAGCGCGTGATCGTCTTCCGCAACCAGCTGCGCTGGGTGCCGGTCATGCTGCTCGCCGTTCCCAAGGAGCACATGACCCAGGCGCAGCTCTGGGAGAGCGACCTGCTCGCCGAGGTGGGGCGCATCGCCTCGGAAGTGGGGCGCGAGCACTGCCCGAACGGCTACCGGCTGGTCTCGAACGCCGGCTGGGAGGCCAAGCAGTCGCAGGAGCACGCGCACATCCACGTGCTGGGCGGCACGTTCCTCGGCGACTACGTGAACCCGGGCGGCTTCTGGTAGCGACTCAGCGCCGGGCCGCGCGCTCCGCGGCGACCGCCTCGCGCTGCGCCTCGAACAGCTCCGCGATGCCCGCCGTGGCGACGGCCACGACGCGATCGAGGTCGCCTCGAGAGAACGGCGCGCGCTCGGCCGTACCCTGCACCTCGACGAGCTTGCCGGTGCCGAGCTGCACGACGTTGAAGTCGGTCTCCGCGCTCGAATCCTCGTCGTAGTCGAGGTCGAGCAGCGCCATGCCGCCGCTCAGGCCGACCGAGATCGCCGCGACCTGCGTCGTCAGCGGCGAGGCGGCGATCGCGCCGCCGCGGTCGAGCCAGTCGACCGCCAGCGCGAGCGCGACCCAGCCGCCGGTGACCGCCGCGCAGCGGGTGCCGCCGTCGGCCTGGATCACGTCGCAGTCGACGGTGATCGTCTGCTCGCCGAGCCGGTCGAGGTCGAGCGCCGCGCGCAGCGAGCGGCCGATCAGGCGCTGGATCTCCTGCGAGCGCCCGCTCTGCCGGCCCTCGCGCGCCTCGCGGCGGCCGCGGGTGTGCGTCGCGCGCGGCAGCATCCCGTACTCCGCGGTCACCCAGCCGGAGCCGGCGCCGCGCAGCCAGCGCGGCACGCCCGGCTCGACGCTGGCGGCGCAGAGCACGCGCGTATCGCCCATCGAGATCAGCGCGGAGCCCTCGGCGTGCCGCAGCACGCCGGTCTCGATCGTGAGCGCCCGCAGCTCCTCGAGGCCGCGCCCGTGCCGCCGACTGACCATTCCTGGCCCCCGCTCGTTGCCCGCGCGATCACCCTAGCACGCGATTAGCGCGAGCTCCGTACCCAGAGCCGATCGCCGTCGGAGCGCAGCGTCACGTCGCCGTGCTCGTCGGTGCGGTAGAGCGCGATCCCCGCGTAGCGCGCGACCACCTCCGGGTGCGGATGGCCGTGCGCGTTGCGCGCACCGACCGAAACGATCGCGAGGCTCGGATCGACCGCATCGAGGAAGGCCGCGCTCGACGAGGTGCGCGAGCCGTGGTGCGGCAACACGAGCGCGTCCGCGCGCAGGTCGAGACCGCTCGAGGCCAGCCACTGCTCGGCGGGCGCCTCGATGTCCGCGGGCAGCAGGATGCGGCGCTCGCCAATCGTCACGAGCAGCACCAGCGAGCGGTTGTTGGCGCTGCGGTGCGCACGTCCGGCCGTGACGAGCGGCGGCGAGAGCACCTCGATCGAGGTCCGCTCGCTGAGCCGGATGCGGTCGCCGATGTCGAGCGGCTGTGTCTCCAGCGAGCCGCCCTCCGGGGCGACGGTGGCGAGCGCCTCCTCGCTGCCGACCAGCACGCCGATGCGGAGGCGCCTCCGCAGCTCGGCGAGCCCGCCCGCGTGGTCGCTGTCGCCGTGCGTGAGCAGCACGGCGTCGAGGCTGCGGCCCTCGAGGGCGCGCGGCAGCGCGGTCAGCACCGCGCCGTCCGACGGCCCCGTGTCCACCAGCACGGCAGCGCCGCCGTCGCTCACGAGGATCGCCGACCCCTGTCCGACGTCGAGCACGGTCACGCTCGCGAGGCCGTCCGAGGGCGCGAGCACCGCCAGCCAGAGCCCCGCGGCGGCCGTCGCGAGCGCGACCGGCGCCGCGAGGCGCGCTCGCTGCCCGGGCAGCGAGATCTGCGTCGCCCGGCGGTTGAGCAGCCAGATGAGGCCTGCCAGCAGCGCGAACCAGCCCGCGGCCGCGAGCGGCGGCGGACGCAGCTCCACCGTCGCGAGGGGCAGCGCAGCCATCGCCTCGACGGCGGCGACGAACGCCGCGGGCGCGAACACCCCGGCGACCTCGACAAGCCGCGCGACGGGATCGAGCCAGCCGAGCAGCGCCGCGAGCACGGCGACCAGCACGGTCGCCTCGTACAGCGGCGCGACCACGACGTTGGCGGGCGCCTGCAGCAACGGCAGCGTTCCGAAGGCCGCGGCCTGCACCGGCAGCACCGTGAGTGAGGCCCCGACGGCGACCGCGGCGCCCTCGACGAATCCGGCCGCGAGGCCGGACGGCGCGGCGCCGATGCGCGCGAGGGCGCGGTCGCGCAGCGGCGGCGCGAGCAGCAGCACCCCGGCGGTCGCCGTCGCGCTCAGCTGGAAGGCGACGTCGCGGATCAGCAGCGGCCGCAGCGCGAGCATCAGCGCGAGCGCGTAGAGGAGGTAGATCCAGGCGGGCGTGCGCCTCCCCGAGAGCGCGGCGATCGCGATGCCGACGGCCATGATCGCCGCGCGCACCACCGGCGGCTCCGCTCCGGTGAGCACCACGTAGCCGGGCAGCAGCGCGAGCGCGATCAGCGCCGCCTGCCGCCTTGCGACGATCGCGCTCAGCAGCCCCACGGCCGTCCCGAGGAGCAGCGCGATGTTCTGCCCTGAGACCACCAGCAGGTGTGTCGTGCCGGTTCGGCGCAGATCCTCCTCCAGCGCCGCCGGCATCGTGCGCTGCCGACCGAGCAGCATGCCCGCCGCCAACGACGCCTCCGGTTCCGGCAAGGCGCGCTCGATGTTGCCGAGCGCCCAGCGCCGCAAGGCGCGCAGCGCGTCGACGACGGCGTGCTCGGCGTCGCGCTCGACCAGCGCCCAGCGCTCCGGGTACGCGGCGACGGCGTGGATGCCGCGGCTGCGCAGGAACGCCGCGTAGTCGAACTCCTCGAAGGCGCCGGGGCGCTCCACCTCCACCGTCGCCGCAATGCGGTCGCCTGCCCGCAGCGGCTGCCGCGGCGCCGGCAGCGTGAGCCGCAGGCCGCCCTCGGCCGCCGCGCCGTCGATCGAGTCGACACGCAGATCGAGGCGGGTGATCGCGCCCGACACCCGCGGGTCCGATCGCACCACGCCGCCGATCTCGTGCACGCCCTCGAGGCTGGCGAGGGGCGGCGGAGGCCTCGCGTCGGCCTCGCTGCCGCGCGCGTGGCCGGCTGCGGCGAGCGCGGCGACGGCGAGCAGCACCAGCAGCGCGCGGGTGTAGCCGCCTCGTCCACGGTACAGCAGCGCGGCGGCCGCGGCGGCGGCAAGGGCCGCCAGCAGCATCAGCGTCCACGGTCCGCCGACCAGCACGCCCGCGGCGGAGCCGGCGATGAACGCCGCCGCCGCCAGCGGCAGGGCGGGAAGGCGCTCCGTCATCGCGCCGTGACCATGTCGCGGATGCCCTCGTAGATGTGCTCCGGGATCGCGCCGCGCGCGGGGAGGTCGTCCGTCGTCTCGTACGGCCCGGCGCGCTCGCGCTCCGCGACGATCGCCGCCGCGTAGGCGGCGCCGATGCCGGGGAGCGCCTCGAGGTCCGCGCGCGTGGCGCTGTTCACGTCGAGCAGCGCGGCGGCCTCGCCGAGTCGCGGGACGCGCACCACGTCCTCGTCGACGATGCGGCGCGAGAGGTTCAGCGGGGCCGTGTCGGCGTCCGGGGCGAGCCCGCCCGCGAGGGCGATCGCGTCGCTCACGCGGTCACCCGGCGAGGCCACGACCACCTGCGGCTGCAACACCGCCCCCGAGACGGCGACGCGGATCTCGTCGATGCCCGGCGCCGGGTCGCGCCGCTCGATCTCGATGCCGCGCGGCTCGTCCGCCCGCAGCGCGAGGACGGCGAGCGCCCCGACGATCGCAAGACCGAGCGCGATCTGGAGGGCGGTACGCGCGCCGGGCAGCCCGCGAAGCCGGTGGAGGTGCGACACGCGCGGGAGTGCGCCGGCTACTCGTCGTCCTCGAGCAACTGTCGCAGCAGCGCCTTCAGCCGCGGCGTCCGATCGAGCTCCTTGCGAAGCGGCCGCAGCTCACGCTCATTGATGATCAGGGAGCGCCGTTCGAGCTCGCCCTCGGGGTCGTAGGCGGCGAAGCGGATCGCCATCTGGCCCGCCTTCTCGCCGGTCTCGTAGCGCATCAGTTGCAGCGAGGGCGCATGGAGGCCGCCTTCGATCGACGCCTCCTCGACGATCCTGCCGCCGCCCCAGAGCAGATTGAACGGGCGCGGGATCCGCCGTTGGGCCATGGTTCATCCCCTCCGCTGCGTCCCTGATGCCACGCGCGCCTGCCTGCAGGACGCGGCGGCGCGTAGCATAGCGCGAGCGTTGCAGTGGAGGAGACCAGCCCCGTGACCGCCCCGGACGCACACGCCAGCGACCCCGCCCGCCTCACCGCCTGCGAGGCCGCGCGCCGCATCGCCGAGGGCTCCCTGACCTCGGAGGCGCTCGTCCGCGCCTGCCTCGCGCGCATCGAGGAGCGTGAACCGCTGATCCGCGCCTGGGCCGCCATCGCTCCGGACGACGCGCTCGAGCGCGCCCGGGCGGCCGACGCAGCCACGCCTGCCGGACCGCTGCATGGTGTGCCGTTTGGCGTGAAGGACATCTTCGACACCGCCGAGTTGCCGACCGGGTACGGCTCGCCGCTCTACGAGGGCCACCAGCCCGCGCGCGACAGCGGCGCCGTCGCCGCGCTGCGGGAAGCCGGGGCGCTGGTCCTCGGCAAGACCGTCACCACCGAGTTCGCCTTCCGCACGCCCGGCCCGACGAGGAACCCGCACCAGCCCGAGCACACGCCGGGCGGATCGTCGAGCGGGTCCGCTGCGGCGGTCGCCGACGGCATGGCCCCGATCGCCCTCGGCTCCCAGACCGGCGGCTCGACGATTCGGCCGGGGGCGTTCTGCGGCATCTTCGCCTTCAAGCCCACCTACGGATTCGTGAACAGCGACGGCGTCCACCCCCTCGCCACGGCGCTCGACACCGTCGGCTGGTTCGCACGCAGCATCGAGGACCTCGCGCTCGTCGGCGCGGTGCTCAGCACCACGCAGTCGGCGGCGCTCGATCCGCCCTCGCAACCGTTGCGCATCGGCGTCGTCCGCACGCCGGAGTGGGGGCGCGTCTCGGCGGCCGGACAGCGCGCCGTGGAGGAGACGGCGGCGGCAATCGCCACGGCCGGCGGGCAGGTCTCCGACCTCGATCTTCCCGCGGAGTGCGACGGCCTGGGCGATGCCTGGGACGTGATCGTCGCCGCCGGCGCGGTGAGCGCGTTCGCGAACGAGTACCGCGACTCGCCCGACGGACTCAGCCCCGCGCTGCGCGAGCTCGTCGAGGACGGGCGCGCCCTCGGGGCCGCCGAGCGCAGCGAGGCCGAGTCGCTGGCCCTGCACTGCCGCGCCGCGGTCAGCGAGACGTTCGCCGGGTTCGACGCCTTCCTTACGCCGAGCGCGCCCGGCGAAGCCCCGGCCGGCATCGCCACGACGGGCGACCCGCTCTGCAACCGCGTCTGGACGCTGCTGCGGCTGCCCTGCGTCGCCCTCCCGGCCGGGGCGGGCGAGGGCGGCCTGCCGGTCGGCGTCCAGTTCGTCGGCCGGCACGGCGGCGACCAGTCGCTGCTGGAGCTGGCGAGCGCCGTCGCCGACCTGCTCCCGCCCCCGGCGTTCCCCGGCGACGGCGGGGCCTGAGACCCCGCGAGGCCTGCCCGGCGCGGCTTGCCCGTTCGCGGTATATCGCGGCATACAGTTTGGCCTGCCTGACGGCATATACTGGATGGCAGCCGACACACCGAACCACGGAACGCAGGAGCTAGCGGTGACTCCCCGCCATCTTTCCTCGATCCTCGATCTCTCGCCGGGGGAACTCGGCGATCTGCTCGACGCGGCGCTCGCGATCAAGCGCGACGGCTGCGGGCCCGTGCTCGCGGGCCAGTCGCTGGCGCTCGTCTTCGAGAAGCCCTCGCTGCGCACGCGCGTCTCCTTCGAGGTCGCGATGCAGCGCCTCGGCGGGCGCGCGATCTACCTGGGACCGCAGGAGATCGGCCCCGGGGAGCGCGAGCCGGTGCGCGACATCGCGCGGGTGCTGGGGCGCATGGTGCACGGCATCGCCGCGCGCACCTACGCGCACGACACGGTCATCGAGTTCGCGGAGTGGGCCGGGGTGCCGGTGATCAACGCGCTCAGCGACCGCGAGCATCCCTGCCAGGCGCTCGCCGACCTGCTGACGCTGCGCGAGCGCTTCTCGACGCTGCGCGGCCTGCGAGTCGCCTACCTCGGGGAGGGCAATAACGTCGCGCGCGCGCTCGCCTATGCGAGCGTGCTGGCCGGCATGGAGCTGCGCTGCGCCTCGCCCGAGGGCTACGCGCTGAGCAACGCCGACATCGAGCACGCGCACGCCGCCCCCGGCGGAGGCCGCGTCGAGCGTTTCACGGATCCGGTCGAGGCGGTACGCGATGTCGCCGCTGTCTACACGGATGTGTGGGCCTCGATGGGCGACGAGGACAAGCTGCAGAGCCGGATCGAGGCGTTCGCTGCGTTCCGCCTCGACGAGGCGCTGCTCGAGTCCGCGCCGCCGGACGTGCTGGTGATGCACGACATGCCGGCGCACCGTGGCGAGGAAATCAGCGAGGGCGTGATGGAATCGCCGCGTTCGGTGATCTTCGATCAGGCAGAAAACCGCCTGCACATGCAGCAGGCGATGCTCGCCTGGCTATTGGGCGGCAGCGCCGGCTGATCCCGGGCTGCGGGGAGCGCCACGCCTTCCCCGGCACGCGCGATCCACTGAAGGGAAGGCGTCCAGGTGCCGGAAATCCCGGACGGCGTGCGCGATGTCGCCGGACGCCTCGATGCGGGCGCCGTGCTCGACATCCTGCTCATCACGGTGGCGATCTACTGGCTGCTGCTGCTGCTGCGCGGCACCACGGCGATGACCGTGCTGCGCGGCGTCTCCGTGCTGCTCTTCGGCGCCTTCCTGCTGGCCCGGATCTTCGACCTGAGCGTCGTCAACTGGATCCTCGAGCGCACGATCACCGGTCTCGTGATCGGCGTGATCATCGTCTTCCATCCGGAGATCCGTCGCGCCCTCGAGCGGCTGGGGCGGACCGGGTGGAGGCCCTCGCTCGTGCGCGCGCAGCAGGAGCAGAGCATCGAGCACGTCGTGCGCGCCGCCCTGCGGCTCTCCCGGCAGCGGCACGGCGCCCTGGTCGTGATGGAGCGCGAGACCGGTCTGCAGGAGGTGATCGACACCGGCGTGCCGCTCGGTTCGGAGCTGACGCCTGAGATCCTCGGCAGTATCTTTGCGCCCGGCACCCCGCTGCACGACGGTGCCGTGATCGTGCGCTCGAACCGGATCGTCGCCGCCGGCTGCACGCTGCCGCTCTCCGACGCGCCGCTCCCCGCCGACCTCGGCATGCGCCACCGCGCCGCCCTCGGCATCACCGAGGGCAGTGACGCGGTGGTGGTCACCGTCTCCGAGGAGAGCGGCGGGATCTCGCTGGCTTCACAGGGGCGGATGCTCGCCGATCTGGACGAAGAGGGCCTGCGCCCTCAGCTGCGCCGGTTGTTCGATCTGACTGGGGAAGGCTCGTCGGGGGAGCTTCCGGTCGAGGAAGGCGCCGCGCCGCGCAGCGAGGCGTCCTGAGATGGCGTTCTCGAACCTTCGCCGCTCGGTCCTCACCGATCTTCGCGAAATGCTCGCGGCCTTCTGGCGGCCCAGCCTGGGCGCGGTGCGCGCCACGCCCGGCCTGCTGGCGCTCTCCTTCGTGCTCGGGGTGGCGATCTGGATCCTCGTCACCGAGGAGGAAAACCCGACCCGCAGCGGGCTCTTCCCGGCCCCGATCGAGGTCGTCGCCGTCAATGTCGGCCGCGAGGTCGCTGTGGCCAATGCGCTGCCGTCGGCCAGCATCCGTATCGCCGCGCCCGACGAACGCTGGGACAGCCTGACCAGCGCCAACTTTCGCGCCATTGTCGACCTGAACGGCCTCAATGCGCGCGAGCAGACCGTCCCCGTGCGCATCGAGGTGAACGACGCGCGCGGCGTGCGCGTGATCAGCGTGGAACCCCCCGCGATCCTCGTGAACCTCGAGCAGATCGTGACGCGCGAGGTGCCCGTCGACGCGCGCATCGTCGGGGCGCTGCCTCGGGGCTTCGCGGCCGGCGAGGCGGTGCCCGAGCCCGCCAACGTCGAGGTCTCCGGCCCCGAGTCGCTCGTCGACCTCGTGGTCAACGCGGGCGCCGACATCAATGTGACAGGTCTGACCCTCGGCATCTCGCAGTCCCTCCGGCTCGTCGCCCGCGGGGCAGGCGGCGGGGAGATTCGCGGCGTCACCATCGATCCGCCCAACGTCCTCATCGAGGTGGCGATCGAGCAGACGGTGCTGACCCGCACCGTGCCGCTCGGCGTCGATCTGCTTGGGCAGCCGGCTCCCGGCTACCGCGTCGACGGGGTCCAGATCCTGCCCGGCGTCTTCGCCATCGAGGGCAGCTTCGACGTGCTGCAGACCATCGACAGCCTCGCGCTGGGTCAGGTGCTGCTCGACGGCGCGCGCGCAAACCTGAGCGTCGTGCGATCGCCCAGCCTGCCGCCCGGCGTCAGCGCCGTGTCCGGCGAGGAAGTCAACGTCATCGTCTCGATCGCACCGATCGAGGGCTCGATCGCGTTCCCTGTCGTGCCTCGGCTGGTCGGAGTGCCTGCCGGGCTGCAGGGCGCCCTCAGCCAACTCGTGATCACGGTCGTGGTGGAAGGCGACCTGCCCGTGCTCAACGCCCTCGACCGCGGCGATGTCATCGCCGTGGTCGACGCGAGTGGGTTGAGGCCGGGTGTGTCGCAGGTCGACGTGGACGTCGAGGCGCCGCCGGGCGTGAGCGTCAGCGAGGTGCGGCCCGCCCAGCTCGAGCTTACGCTTCGGACGATCGCGACGCCGACGCCAACACCCACGCCCACACCAACGGCGACGCCTTCTCCCGAAGCCACCGCGGAGAGCTCCGAATGACCCCGGAAGCCCCCCTGGTCGCGATTGTCGGCCGTCCCAACGTCGGCAAGTCGGCGCTGTTCAACCGGCTGACGCGCTCTCGGCGCGCGCTGGTCGAGCGCCTTCCCGGCACCACGCGCGACCGCCAGTACGGCGTCTGCCGCTGGCGCGGCCGCGAGTTCCGCGTCGTCGACACCGGCGGCCTCGAGGGCCCCGAGGACGACCCCTTCGACACGCCGATCCGCGAGCAGGTCGGGCTGGCGCTCTCCGAGGCCGCGCTGCTGCTCTTCGTTGTCGACGCATCGAACGCGCTGACGGCGGCGGACCACGCGATCGCCGAGCAGCTGCGCCGCGCCGGGCGCCCCGCGATCGTCGTCGCCAACAAGGGAGACCGTCGCGAGGCGCGGGCGAACGTGCACGAGGCGCACGCGCTCGGCCTCGGCGATCCGCTGCTGATCTCCGCCTACCACGCGGAGGGCATCGGCGACCTGCTCGACCTCGTCTTCGACGCGCTGCCGGAGGCGCCGGACGAGCCCGAGGCCGCCGAGGACGGCGACCGCCCGCTGCGGATCGCGATCGTCGGACGGCCCAACGTCGGCAAGTCCTCGCTCGTCAACGCGATCCTCGGCGAGGAGCGCGTGATCGTCTCCGAGGTTCCCGGCGCGACGCGCGACGCCATCGACTCGCCCTTCCAGTGGGAGGAGCGAGCGATGGTGCTGATCGACACGGCGGGCATCCGCCGCCGCGGCAAGATCGGCCGCGGGGCGGAGCGCCACTCCGTGCAGCAGGCCGAGGGAGCGATCGCGCGCGCTGACGTCGTCGTGCTGCTGATCGATCCCTCGGAGCCGATCGCCGCGCAGGACGCGCACATCGCCGGGCGCGCGATCGAGCGAGGGACCGGCCTGCTGCTTGCCGTCAACAAGTGGGATCTCGCCGAGCCCGGCACGGACCGCCACCAGTTCGCCAAGCGCATCGACCGCCGCTACCGCTTCGCGCCGTGGGCGCCGGTGCACTTCATCTCGGCGCTGACCGGCGAGGGCATCGCGGAACTGCTGCAGCTCGCGATCCATGTGCAGGAGGTGCGGCGGCGGCGCGTGCAGACCTCGGAGCTGAACCGCGTGCTGCTGCGGGCGGTGGCGCAGCATCCGCCGCGCTACCAGGGCCAGCGGCGGCTCAAGGTCCTCTATGTGACGCAGGCGGAGGTGGAGCCGCCCACGTTCGTGTTCTTCGTGAATGATCCAGACCTGCTCCATTTCGCTTATCGTCGGTTCCTGGAGAATCGCATCCGCGACGCCTTCGGGTTCGAAGGCACCGCGATCCGGATGCGCTTCCGCAGCCGCACGCCGGAGCAGGTGGAGGCATTGGCGTGATTGCCACACTGATCGCCGTGATTGGCTACCTGATCGGGTCGATCCCGTTCGGCGTGCTCGTCGGGCGCGTCTACCGAGGCGTGGACGTGCGCGACTACGGTTCGGGCAAGTCGGGCTTCACCAACACGCTCCGCTCGCTGGGCTGGGGCGCCGCGCTGATCGTGATCGCCGCGGACATCGCGAAGGGCGCCGTGCCGGTGCTGATCGCGCGCTTCGTCTTCGACGACCCGTGGGCGGTCGCGCTCGGCGGCGTCGCCGCGGTGGCCGGCCACATGTTCCCGATCTTCGCCGGCTTCCGGGGCGGCCGAGGGGCGGCGACGGCGTTCGGCGCCTTCGCCGTGATCGCCCCGATCGCCGGCGCGGTCCTCATCGTGTGCGCCGCGATCGCGCTGGCGGCGACGCGCTACGCCTCGCTCACGACGATCACCGCAACGGCCGCGGGGTGCCTCTCGGTGGTCGCCCTCGTCGTTGCCGGCTGGCTGCCCGTCCACTACCTGCTCTTCGCCTTCGCGGTGACGGCCTCGATCGAGCTCGGGCACATCGGCAACATCCGGCGCCTGATCGCCGGGGTGGAGCCCAAGCTGGGGCAGGGCGGCGCGCCGCGCGCGGGCGGTGCCTGAGCGCGCAGCGGCCCCGGCGCCAATCCGCCGGGCCGCGGTCATCGGGGCCACCGGCTGGGGCGTGACGATCGCGGTCCTGCTCGCGCGCAACGGCGTGTCCGTCACCCTGCTCGCCCGCACCGACGAGGAGGCCGCGCGCCTGCGCAGCGCCGGTGCGCACGCCCGGCTCCCCGATGTCGCGTTCCCGCCCGGCCTGGCGGTTTCCGCCGACCTCGCCGTGCTCGAGGACGCGGACCTGATCTGCTTCGTGGTGCCGGCGCAGACGATGGCGGAGAACGCCGCCGCGGTCGCCCCGCATGTGCCGCCTGCAACGCCGTTGTTGTCTGGCTCGAAGGGCATCGAGACCGAGAGCGGACGCCGCATGACGGAGGTGCTCGCCTCGCTGCTGCCGGGCCGGCCGCTCGCCGCCCTGTCCGGGCCGAACCTCTCGCGCGAGATCGCCCCCGGGCTGCCCGGCGCCACTGTCATCGCCTCGGCGGCCCCGTCGCTCGAGGCGATCCGCACCGCCTTCCACAGCGCCTCGTTCCGCGTCTACACCAGTGGCGACGTCGTGGGCGCCGAGTTCGGCGGGGCGCTCAAGAACATCATCGCGATCGCCGCCGGGATGGCCGACGCCTTCGCCTTCGGGGATAACGCCAAGGCGGCGCTGATCGCGCGCGGACTCGCCGAGATATCGAGGCTCGGCGTGGCCGCCGGAGCCGACCCGCTCACGTTCCAGGGCCTCGCCGGCATCGGCGACCTGATGGCGACCTCCTACAGCCCGCTCTCGCGCAACCGCCGCCTCGGCGAGCTGATCGGCGGCGGCGCGAGCCGCGATGAGGCCCTCAAGACCATCGGCGAGACGGTCGAGGGCGTGTCAACGACACCCGCCGCGCTGCGCCTCGCCGCCAGGCTCGGGGTCGAACTGCCGATCGCCGCCGCGCTGCAGGCGATTCTCGACGGGAAGATGTCGCCGCAGGAGGCGATGGCTGCCTTGCTCGGGCGCGATCCGATGGCGGAGCTCGCCTGACGGCGGACCGTGGCGGTGGGCGCTGATAGACTGCCGTCGGAGGTCGCCCATGAGTCCTCCCGAACCGACGGATGGCGCCGCTGACGGCCTCGATCCGTTCGCGGACGAGTCGCCGCGCGCGTACCCGCCTCCCGCCGAGGTCCTCGCCGCGATCGCGGACGAGACGCGCCCGATCCCCTTCGCCGACCTGCCGGCGCTGAGCAATCCGGACGACGCCACTGCGGGCCGCGCCCTGGCGCTCTGGAGCCGTCTCACGCCGAACCGGCGACGCGACTTCCTCGCGGCGCTCCACCAGCTCTCCGAGGAGGACGCGACGCTGGAGTTCGAGCGCATCCAGCTCTCCGCGCTGTACGACCCGGACACCGCGACGCGCATCCTCGCGATCCGCGGGCTCTGGGAGAGCGAGCGTCCCGAGTACGCGGCCGTGTTGCTCGACATCGTGCGCGACGACGCTGAGGCGAGCGTGCGGGCCGCCGCCGCCGAGAGCCTCGCGAGCTTCGTGGTCGGCAACGAGTTCGGGGTGCTGCCGGTCGATCTCGGCGAGCGCCTGCTCGAGGGGCTGCGCGACCGCGTTGAGGACGTGACGGAGGAGGACGAGGTGTGCGGCAGCGCGCTGGCCGCGCTCGGAGCGTCCTCCGAGGAGTGGGTGGCCGAGCTGATCGCCGAGCACTACGAGATGGGCAGCACGCGGCTGCGCCGCGCCGCCGTCGAGGCGATAGGCCGCCACGGTTCCGACGACTGGCTGCCCGTGCTGATCCAGACCTTCGAGGACGAGGACGAGGACGTGCGCGCAGCCGCCGCGCTCTCCGCCGGCAATCTGCTGCTCGAGGCCGCCGTCGAGCCGCTGACGCTGCTACTCGAGGACGAGGAGGAAGAGGTGCAGGTGGCGGCGATCCGCGCGCTGGGCGAGATTGCCGGCGACCGCGCGGAGCAGATCCTGCAGGATCTGCTCCGCAGTCCCGAACCGCACATCGTCGAAGCGGCCCAGCTCGCCGCCGAGGAGGCGCGGATGATGTCGGTCGACTTCGAGGGCGAAGCGCCGTTGCCCTGGACCGGCGCGCCGTGAGTTCCGAGGACGGCGTGCGCGAGATCTGGTCGGCGGGCGGCGTCGTCTACCGGCGCGGCGGGGACTCCGGCCTCGAGGTCGTGCTCGTGGCGCGGCCGCGCGAGCGGCTCTGGGCGTTGCCCAAGGGCAAGCCGGAGCCCGGCGAGAGCGTCGAGCAGACCGCCCTGCGCGAGGTCTCCGAGGAGACCGGGCTGCAGGTCGCCATCGACGGGCGCAAACCGATCGGCTCAATCCGCTACACCTACGAGGTGCCGGGCAGGCCCGGGCGCGTCTACAAGGCCGTGCACCACTACCTGATGCAGCCGACCGGCGGCGACCTCGCAGGCCACGACGGCGAGTACGATCTCGTCGAGTGGTACGACGCGCACGAGGCGTGCAAGCGGATGACATATCCCAACGAGCGGGCGATCGTCGAGCGCGCGATCGAGGCGCTGGCAGGCGCGGAGGCGGCGCGATGACCGCCACCGCGCCGCGCGTGATCGCCGAGGGCCGCCTCGTGCGCCTGCGCGAGAAGCAGATCGAGGACGCCTGGCGGGACTACAGCTGGCGCAAGGACCGCGAGCTCGCCGATTACGACGCGACCCGCCCGATCACGATGACCTTCCGCGCCTACACGGCGACCATCACCGAGGATCTGCGCCGCCCCTCCAAGTTCCGGCGCACGTTCGCGATCGAGGACCGCGAGAGCGGGCGGCACATCGGCAACGTGATGTACTACGGGTATGACTCGTACCTCGGAGAGGCGGAGCTGGGCATCACGATCGGGGAGCGGGCGTACTGGTCGAGGGGCTACGGCAGCGAGGCCGTGCGCTGCCTGCTCGGGCACCTCTTCGCGGAGCTGGAGCTGCGGCGGGTCTACCTTCACACGCTGACCACGAACACCCGCGCCCAGCATGCCTTCCGGCGGGCCGGCTTCCGCCGCCTCCGCTCCGTCCGGCGCGACGGCTACGACTTCGAGCGGATGGAGATCAGCCGCGAGGAGTACGCGCTGCAGGAGCGCGCCGCCTCGGAGGGGAGCGAGCAGGGCCAGGGCGAAGCTCCGGGCGCTGGCGCGCTGTAGGGGCCGATGCTACCTTCTCGCTCGATGCCGGGCCGAGCGGTTCGGGGCCCGATCGCGGGTTACGGGATCCCCTGTTCCGGGGACGCGCAACCACGTCGTTGGGGGCCGCTGAGGAGCGCGCGCGGGTGATTCCAGAGCTGTTCGGACGCGTCGGGGTACTGATTGTCCTGGGCGTCGTCTTCCCCGCGCTCCCGCTCGTCGCCTCGTTCGCCTTCTACCTGCTGCGGCGTCGCCCCCAGAACCCCGACCCGATCAAGCACGCGACCTACGAGTGCGGGGTCGAGTCCGAGGGCAACGCCTGGGGCCAGTTCAACGCCCGCTACTACCTGTTCGCGCTCGGCTTCGTGATCTTCGACGTGGAGGTCGTCTTCCTCTACCCGTGGGCGTTGCAGCACGGAGTGCTCAACACGGACGCGCTGTTCAAGGCCGCGATCTTCGTCGGCGTGCTCGCCTTCGGCCTCGCCTACGCCTGGCGGCGCGGCGCGCTGGAGTGGCGCTAGCGTGCCGGCGGGCCCCCGGCAGCTGAGCGGCGAGGCCGTCGCGGCGCCCCTCGCCGCCGCCGTACCCGACGCCATCCTGCGCGCCACCGAGGAGTGGGTGGAGGTCCGCCCCGAGCGCATCGCCGAGGTGCTGCGCTTCCTCCACGATGACGCCGACCTCGACGCGCGCCAGCTCAGCAACCTCTGTGCCGTCGACCGCTACGACCGCTTCGAGGTCGTCTACCACCTGCAGTCGCTCGACCGGAACCACCAGATCGTCGTGAAGGCGATCGTTGGCGAGCACGAGGAGCCCTCGCTGCCCAGCGCCACCGGCGTCTACAAGGGCGCGCTGCTGCAGGAACGGGAGGTCTACGACCTGATGGGCGTGCGCTTCGAGGGCCACCCGGACCTGCGCCGCATGTTCCTCTGGGAGGGCTACCCGGGCTTCCCGCTGCGCAAGGACTTCCTGCAGATCCCCGAACACCACCCCGGCCTGCCAAAGTTCCCCTTCGAGGAGTCCGGAGTGCAGGCGCGATGACGGTGCAGCGATGACCACCGCGACCGAGCCGTACGTCCTGAACATCGGGCCCCAGCACCCCTCGACGCACGGGGTCTTCCGCCTGCGCGTCGTGATGGACGGCGAGCGCATCCAGGACGTCGAGATGGTGGTCGGCTACCTCCACCGCTCGATGGAGAAGCTGGCCGAGGAGCGCACCTACACGCAGAACATCCCCTTCACCGACCGCGCCGACTACCTGGCGGCGATGAGCGGCAACCTCGGCTACTGCCTGGCGGTGGAGCGCCTCGCGGGCGTCGAGGTGCCGGAGCGCGCCTCCTACCTGCGCGTGATCTTCGCGGAGCTGCAGCGCATCGCCAGCCACTCGATGGCGAACGGCACGTTCGTCAACGACGCCGGCGCCTGGCAGACGCCGCTCATGTACATGTTCCGCGAGCGCGAGCGCATCCTCGATCTGTTCGAGATGACCTGCGGCGCACGCCTCACGACCAACTACATGCGCATCGGCGGCGTCGCCTTCGATCCGCCCGACGAGTTCTACCCGGCGATCGAATCGCTGGTCGACGAGTTGCCCGAGCGCATCGAGGAGTACGCGGAGCTGCTGGTCGACAACGAGATCCTGCTCGCGCGCGGGCGCGGGGTCGGCATCATCTCCGCCGAGGACGCGATCAACGGCTCGCTCGTCGGGCCGATGCTGCGCGGCTCGGGCGTGCCCTGGGACCTGCGCAAGGCCGAGCCCTACTGCGTCTACGACCGCTTCGACTTCGACATCCCCGTCGGCCGCCAGGGCGACGCGTATGACCGCTTCCTCGTGCGCCTCGAGGAGGTCCGCCAGTCGACGAAGATCATCCGCCAGGCGCTCGACGCGCTGCCCTCGGGCCCGCACAAGACGCAGATCCCGCTCGCGTTGCGCCCCGACCCCGGCGAGGCCTACGCCCGCGTCGAGGGCCCTCGCGGCGAGCTTGGCTTCTACGTGGTTTCCGACGGCGGCTCGGCCCCGTTCCGCTTCCACATCCGCGCGCCCTCGCTGATCAACCTCTCGCTGCTGCGCGAGATGGCGATCGGCGCGTCGCTGCCGGACGCGATCGTCGCGCTCGGCTCCGTCGACATCGTGGTTGGGGAGATCGACCGATGAGCTCGCTGCGGATCGGCCGCCGGCTGCCGGAGCGCACGGTCCCGCGCGCGCTGATGGCGCTCGGCGCTGTCGTTGCGCTCGGGTTCGTCGCCGTCAACGTCGTCATCGGCTACGTCGTGATCGACGGGCGGCTCGACGGGCAGTGGTACGACGTGCGCGACCTCGGGATCGGCGTGCAGGGGCTGCGCGAGTGGCTCGACGACCGCAACGCCGACCAACCGGGCATCCTCGACTTCCTCGGCCAGCACTGGATCTCGTACGCCGTCACCGCGCTGCTCGGCGCGACCGGCATCCTCAGCATCGTCGGAGGCACGCTGCTGATCCTGATCTGGGTCGAGCGACGGCTGATCGGCCGGATGCAGATCCGCCGCGGACCGAACCGCGTCGGGCCCTACGGCCTGCTCCAGCCGATCGCCGACGCGGTCAAGCTGATCCAGAAGGAAGTGCTGATGCCGCGCGGCGCGGACAAGGTGCTCTTCTTCCTGCCGCCCGCGCTGATCTTCATCCCGATGATCGTCGCCTGGGGCCCGATCCCCTGGGGCGCGCAGATGTCGTACCTCGACGTGCACGTCGGCATCCTCTTCCTGATCGCCATCAGCTCGCTTACCACGCTGGCGATCTTCATGGCCGGCTGGTCGTCGAATAACCACTACGCGCTGCTCGGCGCGATGCGCACGATCGCGATGATGATCTCCTACGAGATCCCGCTCTCGATCGCGCTGCTCTCCGTCGTGCTGCTCAGCGGCTCGATGCAGCTCTCGACGATCGTCGAGTGGCAGTCGACCCACAACGTCTGGCTCGCCGCGCTGCTGCCGCTGGCGATGTTCACCTACTTCTTCTCCTCGACGGCCGAGCTGAACCGCACGCCCAACGACATCGCCGAGGCCGAGTCCGAGATCGTCGCGGGCTTCCACACCGAGTACTCCGGGATGAAGTTCGGGCTGTTCTACGCCGTCGAGCTGGGCAACGCGCTCTTCGTCGCGGCGCTGACGGCGACGCTGTTCCTCGGCGGCTGGTCGCTGTTCGGCCTCGAGGAGTGGGTACCGGGCTACCTGATCCTCGGCGCGAAGATCTCGGCGGCCTACTTCCTGCTCATCTGGCTGCGCGGCACGCTGCCGCGCTTCCGCCTGGACCAACTGATGAAGTTCGCCTGGCAGTTCCTGATCCCGCTCTCGCTCATCAACCTGCTCGTCGTTGCGGTGCAGGCCTCGATCTTCGCGCGCTGGGAGGTCGAGGGCATCGTCAGCCTCGGGCTCTTTGCCATCGTCAACTGGGCGGCCGCGATCATCCTCGTGCGCGAGTGGGCGCGCCGCATGGGCTACCGCCCCGAGCGCGAGGCGGTGCGGCAACCGATCCTCACCCAGGGCGTCGGCGGGCTACAGGCCGCGCGGCGGCTTGCATCGGAGATGGGGACGCAGGCCTGATGGACTCCGCCGGCATCATCGTCGCCTTCTGGCTGCTCTCCGCGATCGCGGTCGGCTCCGCCGTCGGCGTCTTCCTCGCGAGGAACCTGATCCACGCCGTCGCGCTGCTCGTGCTCTCCTTTGTCGCGACCGCGGGCCTCTTCGTCACGCTCTCCGCGGACTTCATCGCCGTCGCGCAGGTGCTCATCTACGCCGGCGCGATTCCCGTGCTGATGGTCTTCGCCGTGATGCTCACCCCGCTCGCGGGGCGCGACAACGGCAACTCGCTCTACGTCGTGCCCGGCGTGCTGCTCGGCGGCGCCTTCGCCGTGATCGTGGCGATCGTGGCGATCGATGCCGACTGGGGCGCGCTCGGCAGCGCCGCGCTCGCCGGCCAGTCGTTCGCGACCACGGCTGACGCGATCGGCGACGCGCTGATGGGGCGCTACGTGCTGGCCTTCGAGGTCGCCTCTGTGCTGCTGCTCGCCGCGCTGATCGGCGCGATCGTGCTGGTGCGAGAGGACGAGCCGGCATGAGCGTCGAGCTGGCCCACTACCTGACCGTCGGCGCGATGATCTTCGGCGCCGGCATCGCGATCGCGCTCTCCAAGCGCAACGCGATCGCCGTCCTCATGGGTGTCGAGCTGATGCTCAACGGCGTCAACCTCACTTTCCTCGCCTTCTCGCGCTTCGGCGGCGCGTTCGACGGCGCCGAGGCGCCGCTGGCCGGTCACGTCTTCGTCGTCTTCGTGCTCACCGTCGCGGCGGCCGAGGCCGCAGTCGCGCTGGCAATGGCGGTGCTGATCTACCGGCGGCGCGAGACGGTCGACCTCGATCGCATCAACCTGATGCGCTGGTAAGGGGCGCGTATGTGGGTCAAGTTCATGGATGCGCCCGACGGCTACGCCGCCGCCATGTGGTGGGAGCTGTTCAATACGGAAGCCGTCTCCGTGCGCATCGTGCCGCCCCTCGAGGTCGGCCCGATGTCCGCGCCGCGCGAAATCTGGGCGCCCGACGGAAAGACCCACGTCGCCCGCGAAGTGCTGAACAAGATCTAGCGGCGATGCGTACACAGCGCAGCCGAAGGGACGCTGGCGAGGTCTGATGCTGCTCGGTCAAGTCCCCGAAGCCGTCGTCTGGGCGATCTACTTCGCTCCGGTCGCCTCGACGCTGCTGATCACCGCCGGGCTGATCGCGCGGAGGCTGTTCGACCTCCCGTTCCGCGACGCCTGGGCCGGGCGGCTGACCATCCTCGCGATCGGGATCGCCTTCCTCGCCGCGCTGTGGACGCTCGACAGTTCGATCGGCGCGGACGGCGAGGCGCTCGGCTTCGAGCCACACCTCTGGCTGAACCTGTTCGACCTGCACATCGAGATGGGCGTGAGGATCGACGGGCTCTCGGCGATCATGGCCGTGGTCGTCACCAGCGTCTCGCTGCTCGTCCAGATCTACTCGGTCGGCTACATGCACGGCGACAGCGGGTACGCGCGCTACTTCGCCTTCATGTCGCTGTTCACGGCGGCGATGCTGGGACTGGTGCTCGCCTCGAGCCTGCTCCAGCTGTTCGTGCACTGGGAGCTGGTCGGGCTTGCCTCGTACCTGCTGATCGGCTTCTGGTTCCACCGGCCGGCGGCGGCGGCGGCGGCGAAGAAGGCGTTCATCGTCACGCGCTTCGGCGACTTCGCCTTCCTGCTGGCGGTGCTGCTGATCTTCGGCAAGGCCGGCACCTTCGACATCCACGAGATCAACGAGCTGGCGCTCGCCGGCGCGCTGTCCTCCTCGGTGCTCGTCGGCTTCACGCTCGGCCTGCTCTCCGGCGCGATCGGCAAGTCGGCGCAGTTCCCGCTGCACATCTGGCTGCCGGACGCGATGGAGGGCCCGACGCCCGTCTCCGCGCTGATCCACGCCGCGACGATGGTCGTCGCCGGCGTCTACCTGATCGCCCGCATGTTCCCGAGCTTCGAGGCCGCCCCCGCCGAAATGCTCGACCTCGTCGCCTACGTGGGCGGCTTCACGGCGCTGCTTGCGGCGGTGCTCGGGCTGGTGCAGACCGACATCAAGCGGGTGCTCGCCTACTCGACGGTCTCGCAGATCGGCTACATGGTGCTGGCGCTGGGCGTGCTCGGCTACGTGGCGGCCATCTTCCACCTCTTCACGCACGCCTTCTTCAAGGCGCTGCTCTTCCTCGGGTCAGGGTCGGTCAACCACGCGACGCACACCTTCGACATGCGGCGCATGGGCGGGCTCCGCTCGTACATGCCGGTTACCTACGTGACGTTCGTGATCGGCGCGCTCTCGCTGTCCGGCGTCTTCCCCCTCGCGGGCTTCTGGAGCAAGGACGAGATCCTGCTCGACGCCTGGAAGTACGAGAAGCCGCTGTTCGTGATCGGCGTCGTCGTCGCCTTCATGACCGCGCTCTACATGTTCCGCGCGATCTTCATGACGTTCTGGGGCGAGTACCGCGGCGGCGAGGAACCCGAGGCCGGCCACGACGACTTCTCGACCGTCCCGCACGAGTCGCCGCCCTCGATGGCGTTCCCGCTGATGATCCTCGCGGTGCCCGCCGTCTTCGCCGGGCTGTTCGCCCTGGGCAGCGGCTTCACGCACCTGATCGAGGGCTCGCTCCCCGCCGAGCTGCGCCACGGCAAGCCCAGCATCGAGGGCATCGTGGTCGCGGCCTCGCTCGTCGCCGCGCTCGCGGGTATCGGCGCGGCAGCGGCGATCTATCTCTACCGGAACCCCGCCCCCGAGGCCGTCGCCGCCCGTCTTGGCCCGCTCCCGCGCATCGTGGAGCAGAAGTACTACCTCGACTTCCTCGCTGAGACGGTGGTCGTGCGCTGGATCCTCAACGCCGGCCTGCAACGCGTCGCCGACCTGTTCGACCGCTACGTCGTCGACGCGATCGTGAACGGGATCGGCACGGCCACGCGCCTTGCCGGCGACGGGCTGCGCCGCGCCGAGGCGGGCTACGTGCAGGCCTACACCTCGCTGTTCTTCATCGGCATCGTGATCGCGGTCGTCGCGGTCGCGGTGCTCGGCACTGACGTGGTGGGCCGCTGATGCTGTCGGTCTTCGTCTTCCTGCCGGCCGTCGGGGCCCTGCTGATCGCGACGCTGCCGCGCCACCGCACGGCCGACGCGCGCTGGATCGCGCTCTTCTTCAGCACGATCACCTTCATCGTCGGCATCGTGATCTTCGCCCGCCTCGACCACGCCGCCGAGGGCTACCAGATGGTCGACCACTTCGAGTGGATCCGTGCGGGCGACACCGGGTTCGCGGTGCAGTACGTGCTCGGCGTGGACGGCCTCTCGGCGCCGCTGGTGCTGCTCACGGGGCTGCTCGGGCTGGCCTCGGTGCTGGTCTCCTGGCGCATCGACCTGCGGGTCAAGGAGTACTTCGCCTGGCTGCTGCTGCTGGAGACCGCCGTCGCCGGGGTCTTCACCTCGCTCGACCTGATCCAGTTCTTCTTCTTCTGGGAGCTGGAGCTGCTCCCGATGTACATGCTGATCAGCATCTGGGGCAGCGGGCGGCCGCGCTACAGCGCGATGAAGTTCCTGCTGTTCACGATGGCCGGCTCCGCGCTGATGCTCGCCGGGTTCCTCGTGCTTGGCCTCCAGGCGGGGACGTTCGACATCGCCACGCTCACCGCCAATCCGCCGACGGAGGCGCTGGTCCCGCTGAGCATCGTGTTCTGGCTGATCATCGCCGCCTTCCTCGTCAAGCTGCCGGTCTTCCCGGTGCACACCTGGCTGCCCGACGCCCACACCGACGCGCCGACGGCGGTCTCGGTGATGCTGGCCGGCGTGCTGCTGAAGATGGGCGGCTACGGCATCCTGCGGATCGTGCTGCCGATCCTTCCGGGCGAGGCGCAGGACTTCCGGGTGATCCTCGCGGCGATCGCCGCCTTCTCCGTGATCTACGGCGCGATCCTGACGCTCCAGCAGCGCGATCTGAAGCGACTCGTCGCCTACTCCTCGGTCTCGCATATGGGCTACGTGCTGCTTGGCGTCTCCGCGATGGGGGCGGCCGGGCTTTCTGGCGCGGCGTTGCAGATGTTCTCGCACGGCGTCATCACCGGCCTGCTCTTCATCGTCGTCGGCGTGATGTACGACCGCACGCACACGCGCCAGATCTCCGACATGAGCGGGCTGCTGCACCAGATGCCGCTCCTCGGCCTCGTCGCGATCATCGCGGGCTTCGCCGCGCTCGGCCTGCCCGCACTGAGCGGGTTCGTCGCCGAGTTCGCCGTCTTCGCCGGATCGCTCCAGGTGCACCCGGCGGCGACGATCATCTCCGTCTTCGGCGTGGTGCTGGCCGCGGGCTACATCCTCTGGGCCGTGCAGCGCGTCTTCACCGGCCCCGCCGACGAGCGCTGGTCCGGCCTCGGCGACGCGACCGAGTGGTACGAGCTCGCCGCGATGGCCGCGATGCTGGTCTTCATCATCGGCGTCGGCGTCTACCCGCGACTGCTTACCGACGTGGTCGAGATCGGCATCGAGCCGATCGCGCTGATCGTGCAGGCGGCCGCATGAACTGGTACGAGCAGATCCACCACATTGGCCCGGCCTTCGCGCTGCTGCTCGGCGCGGGCATCGTGATGACCGCCGACCTGATCGCGCCGCGCCGCGCGCCCGTCGTCGCGATCACCATCCTCGTGCTGGTCGCGGCGGGCGTCTGGGCGATCGTGCAGGCCGTCTCCGGCATCGACGGCCCCGCGCTCGCGGGCGCGGTCGTCGTCGACCGCTTCGCGCTGTTCTTTGCCTTCCTGCTGATCGGCGTCGCGCTCGCGGTCGTGATCGCCACCTCCGAGGGCCTCGCGCGCGTCCAGCACCGCCCCGAGTTCTTCGCCCTGCTGCTGACGGCGACGGGCGCGATGGTCCTGCTCGCGCAGTCCAACGACCTGATCGCGATCTTCATCGCCCTCGAGACCACCTCGATCGCGCAGTTCGTGCTGGCCGGCATCGCCCGCGACGACCGCTCCTCCGAGGCGGGCATCAAGTACCTGCTGAGCGGCGCCGTCGCCGCCGCCGTGCTGCTCTACGGCTTCGCCTTCCTGTTCGGGCTCTCCGGGACGACCTCCCTCGAGGGCATCGCCGCCTTCGTGCAGACGGGGTCGGACGGGACGCAGCTCGCGCTCGTGCTCGGCTTCGTGCTGGTCGCGGCGGGTCTCGGCTTCAAGATGTCGATCGCGCCCTTCCAGGCGTGGGTGCCCGATGTCTACGAGGGCTCCCCGACGACCGTCACCACCTTCCTCTCGGTCGCCTCGAAAGCGGCGGGGTTCGCGGTGGCGCTGCGCATCTTCTACGGCGGCCTCGGAGGGGGCGACACCTTCATCGCCGAGCACTGGGCGGCGTTGATCGCCGTGCTGGCGGCGGCCTCGATGTGCTTCGGCAACGCCGCCGCGATCCTGCAGACGAACGTGAAGCGGCTGCTCGCCTACTCCTCGATCGCACAGGCGGGCAACATCGCGGTCGGGCTCGCCGCGGTGGCCGCCGGGAGCGTCGCCGGTCCCTCGGCGGTGCTCTTCTTCCTCGGGGCCTACGCGGCGACGAACGTGGGGGCGTTCCTCTGCGTGATCGTCGTCGCCGAGCGGGTCGGCGTCGAGGACGTGAGCGGCTACGCCGGCCTGATGAAGCGATCGCCGCTGGTCGCCGCGGTGCTGGTGCTGTGCCTGCTCTCGCTGACGGGCATCCCGCCGGCCGCGGGCTTCCTCGCAAAGCTGTACGTCTTCAACAGCGCGGTCCAGTCCGGGCACGATTGGCTGGTCTGGCTTGTCGTGATCGCCGTGCTCAACTCGGCCGTCTCGGCGTTCTACTACCTGCGCTGGGTGCGCACGATGGTGCTCGACGAGCCCGAGGACGAGGCGCCCTTCCACGCGAGCACGCCCGTGCAGGCGGTGCTCGGCCTCGCCGCCCTCGCGGTGCTGTTCTTCGGCCTGGTCCCCAACCCGCTCCTCGACGCGGCCCAGCGCGCCGCCGAGACGCTGGTCATCGCCACGCCGTAGCGAGGCCTCCCACGCCCCATCCCGGACGAGCACGCGCGCCGTGCTGCCCTTGACGCGGGGATACCCCGCAGGGCGGCCCTGGCCCACCCACCCGCCCTCGGTCTTCCTGGGGTCTGGAGGGCGCAGCTTTCCATGGTCTCCAGCACCACGATGCGCGGCGCACCCTCATACTGCCCGGAGATCAGGCGCCTCGAGTAGCCGCGCTGGCGCGCGGCGCCCCCTCACCCCCGCCCTCTCCCGCGAGGGGAGAGGGGGCCGGAGGTGCCGATCAACCCAGGTCCGTGGGGCGCGTTTCGCACGAAGAGGCGCGCTTGGCGCCGCTCCTGCGGTTGCCTGCAGATCCGGCGGGGGCGTGGGGGGCGCAGCCCCCCCACATCAGAAGGAATCCGGGGCGGGTGGGTGGGTCCGGGCCGCGCGCCAGCGCGAGCCCGTCCGAGCCACTCGCGGCACGGAGCTACGAGGCGCCCTCGAGACCGGCGAGCGCAGACCCCGTCAGTCTCCGTGCGTCCCGTGGCCGCCGCCTGCGGCGTGGATCTCGCCGCCGAGCACGGCCTCCTCGCGCTCGCGCATCGCCACCGCGCCTTCCGCGGCGTCGTGGTCGTAGCCGAGCAGGTGCAGCAGGCCGTGCAGCACGACGTGGTGCAGCTCCGTCTCGAAGGCGAGGCCGGCGTCCTCGGCCTGGCGGCGCACCGCGGGTGTGGAGACGGCGATGTCGCCGAGGAACGGCGGCGGCTCGTCGTCGCCCTCGGGACCGTCGCCCCGGAAGTCGTCGCGAGGGGCCGTCTCGCCCTCCTCGGCGGGGAAGGCGAGCACGTCCGTGAAGTCCTCGATGCCGCGGTGCTCGCGGTTGAGCCGCAGCAGCAACTCGTCCCCGGCGAAGAGCAGCGCGACGGCGGCGTCTGCGACACCCTCGCCGGCGAGGGCGCGCCGGATCATCACGCGCACGGGCCGCGCGTCCAGGTCGCGCGCCGCGCCGTCCAGCTCGATCGAGATCTCGTAGCCCACGGGTCGAGGGTACAGGCGGCCGCACTTGCGCGCCGTGGAGTGGGACGCCCTCGAGGGCAAGCGGCTGCCGGTCCGCCGCGCTGGTACACTGGCCGGGCGGCGACGGCCGAGTCCCCCCGGCCGGGCCATGGGGTGTCGGTGAGCCAGGAAGTCCTCTACCGCAAGTGGCGCCCCGGCGGCTTCGCCGAGGTCGCCGGACAAGACCCGATCACCACCACGCTGCGCAACGCGGTCGCCGCCGGCTCGCCCGCCCACGCCTACCTCTTCACCGGCCCTCGCGGCACCGGCAAGACCAGCACCGGGCGCATCCTCGCCAAGGCCGTGAACTGCGAGGCCCCTCGCGACGGCGAGCCGGACAACGCCTGCACCTCCTGCCTCGCCTTCAACGAGGGCCGTGCCCTGGACCTGATCGAGCTGGACGCGGCCTCCAACCGCGGCATCGACGAGGTGCGCGCGCTGCGCGAGAGCGTCGGCTACGCGCCCAACGCGGGCGCGTACAAGGTCTACCTCGTGGACGAGGTCCACATGCTGACCGACGCGGCCTTCAACGCGCTGCTCAAGACCCTCGAGGAGCCGCCGGCCCACGTCATCTTCGTGCTCGCCACCACCGCGCCGCACCGCATCCCGCCGACGATCAGCTCGCGCTGCCAGCGCTTCGACTTCCGCCGCGCCTCGATGCCCGCACTCGTCGAGCGCATCGCCGTGATCGCCGGAGGCGAGGGCATCAGCGTCGCCGAGGGCGGCCCGGAGCTGATCGCCCGGCAGGCCGGAGGCTCCTTCCGCGACGCCGTCAACCTGCTCGACCAGCTCGCCGCCTACCACGGTAGCGAGCTGGACCTCGAGGCGGTGCAGCGCGGCCTCGGGCTCGTCGTCGACGATCGCGCGACGGCGCTCGCCCGCGCGGCGGTCGGCCGCAACCTGCCCGCCGGCCTCGCACTGCTCGCCTCGGTGCGCGACGACGGCATCGAGGTGCGGGCGTTCGTCCGCGAGGTGGTGCAGACGCTGCGCACGGTGCTGCTGCTGCGCGCGGGCGGGAACGAGGAGCTGGGCCTGTCCGACGCCCAGCTCGCCGAGCTGCGGCCGATCGTCGAGGAGACGCAGGCGGCGGACATCGTCGCCGCGCTCCGCGCCCTTGGTGAGATCGATTTCGCGGGCGACGCCTACGACGCGCTGCCGGCGGAGATCGCCTTCGCCTCGCTCGCCGTCGGGCTGCCGGCGGAGGGGGACGCCCTCGCGGCGTCCGAGGCCCCTCCCGCACCGCAGCCGGCGCAGCAGCCTTCCGCGCAAGGACGCCGCGAGGCGGCCCCGCGCCGCGAGCGGGCACAGCGCCAGCCGCGAGGCGGACAGCAGCAGGCCGCGCCTCGCGGGCCACGCCCGCCGCAGCCGCGCACCGAGCCGGCGCCTGCGGCCGCCCAGCGCACCACGACGCCTGCCCGCCGCGGGCCGCCGCCGCCGGTGCTGCCCGAGGGCGAGGACGCCTCGCCGGAGCTCGTCGCGCTGCGCGAGCGCCACGCCGAGATCCGGGATGGCGCGCGCGCCGCGCACCAGACGGCAGGCGCGCTGCTCAACTCGCGCTGCTACATCAAGAGCTTCGAGGGCGACACGGTGGAGATCGGCTTCCAGTCGCAGTTCCTGGTCGAGAAGGCGCTCGGCGATCCGGCTGTGCTCGAGGCGATGCGCTCTGCCGTCGGGGGCGTCGCGGGCCGCGAGGTCAAAGTCGTGCCGGTGGTCTGGGACGCGCTGCAGAGCGCCGCCCCGCCGCGCGCCGCCGCCCCTGCTGCTTCGGCGCCGCCCGCGGGACCGCCGGGCGGCGCGCCGCCTCCTGCCGGGCCACCGCCCGCAGCCCCGCCCGCCGAGCGCGGCGGCCACCTCTTCGAGGAGGCGCGCAAGCTCGGCGCGGTCCCGATCGAGGACTGACGGCGAACGTGCGGCGCCCCCTGGACCACCCGTTGCGCACGAAGGCGCACTCCCTCCGGGAGCGCCGATCGTGACGCTGCGCGATGGCGACACGGGCTCCTCGATCTCGCGCCTGGTCGAGGCGTTCCGGCGGCTGCCGGGCATCGGCCCGAAGTCGGCGCAGCGCCTCGCCTACCACGTGCTGCGCTCACCCACGGGCGAGGCACGGGACCTCGCCGAGGCGCTGATCGAGGTGAAGGAGCGTACGGTCTTCTGCTCGCGCTGCCAGCAGATCAGCGACGACGACCCGTGCCCGATCTGCCTCGACGGGCAGCGCGACCGCAGCGTGATCTGCGTGGTCGAGGAGCCGCTGGACCTCGTGGCGATCGAGCGCACGCAGGGATACCACGGGCTCTACCACGTGCTGCACGGCGTGATCTCGCCGGCCGACGGCGTTGGCCCCGAGGACTTGCGGATCCGCGAGTTGCTGCGCCGGCTCGACGGCGCGGACCCGGCGGCGGACGAGGGCGGGGAGGAGCCGGACGCCTCGACGACCGTGCCCGTGTTCGAGGTGATCGTCGCCACGAACCCGAACCTCGAGGGTGAGGCGACGGCGATGTACCTCGCGAGGTTGATCGAGCCGCTGGGGGTGCGCGTCACGCGCCTCGCGCGCGGCCTGCCGGCCGGGGCGGACCTCGAGTATGCCGACAACGTCACGCTCGAGCGCGCCCTGGCGCACCGTCAGCGCGTCGAGTAGCCGTGCGTTCTCTGGCGCGGCGATTGACATCCACCCCGCCCATTGCGAGACTCCCCGACGCTGCAAGACACGCCCGCCGGCGTGCACGTACGCCGGTGAGAGCTGGGCGCGGAATGGCATGACGCAATACATCATCAAGCGCCTGCTCGCGGCGATCCCGACAGTCTTCTTCGTCACCGTGATCGTGTTCAGCCTGATGCGGCTGATCCCGGGCGACGCGGTCACGAAGATGGCGATCGCCGACGGCGGCGGCGTGCTCGACCAGGAACGGCTGGACGAGCGGCGGGCCCAGTTGGGCCTCGATCGCTCGTGGCCCCACCAGTACAAGTGTTGGGCGCTGGGCGACGCCTTCAACGGGCTGCCCGGGCTCGGCGGCTGCGAGGGCGGCGGGCTGCTGAGGGGCGACCTCGGCGATTCGCTGCGTACGCACAACTCGATCAACGATCTGGTCAAGGAGCGGTTGCCGCTGAGCATGGAGCTCGTGCTGCTGGCGGTCTTGCTGGCGCCCGCGCTGGCCGTGCCGCTGGGGATCATCTCGGCGGTGAACCAGGACCGCCCGATCGACTACGGCGCGAGGCTGTTCACGATCTTCGGGCTCTCGGTCCCGGACTTCGTCTGGGGCACGCTGCTGGTGCTGTTTCTCACCGTCTACATCGACGAAGTGACGTTCGGGGCGCTGCAGCCCTGGCTGCCGCCGCTCTACGTGCCGATCTTCGATGATCCGTGGACGAACCTACAGGCGCTGATCCTCCCCGCGCTGATCATCGGCTACCGGCTCTCGGCGATCAGCGCCCGCATGATGCGCTCGACGATGCTGGAGGTGCTGCGCGAGGATTACGTGCGCACCGCGCGCGCCAAGGGCCTCGCCGAGCGCCCCGTGATCCTCAAGCACGCGCTGCGCAACGCCGTGATTCCCGTGCTCACGATCATGGCCGGCCAGATCGCCTTCGTCTTCGGCGGCACCGTGATCGTGGAGCAGATCTTCCGCCTTCCGGGCCTCGGCCGGCTCACGCTCGATTCGGTCCGGATCAGCGACTATCCGGTCGTCCAGGCGACGGTGCTGCTCATGGCGGTCGTCTTCGTCCTTGTGAACCTCGTGGTCGATCTCACCTACGGGCTGATCGATCCGCGCATCCGGTACTCGTAACGGGGGAGTAGGGCGTGGCTGAGCAGACGGTGGCGGCCCCGGCAGTGCGCGAGTTCCTCGGCGCGGGGCGCCATCCCGCCCTCGACGCGGCGATCCGGATCCTCACCTCGCCCGTCGGCGCGGCGTCGTTCGGGGTGCTGGCCCTGGTGGTCCTGGGCGCGGTCTTCGCCGACGTGGGGAAGGATCCGTACCAGACGTCGCGGGCGGTGCTGGTGGGGCCGAGCCTCGATCACCCGTTCGGCACGGACGACCTCGGCCGCGATCAGCTGTCGCGCGTGATGCAGGGCGCGCGGATCTCGCTCTGGGTGGGCTTCCTCGCGACGGCCGGCGGCTGCCTTGTCGGCGCGGCGTGGGGGTTGATCTCGGGGTTCGCCGGAAGCTGGCTGGACCTCATCTCGCAGCGCGTCGTGGACGCGATGCTGGCGATTCCGGGGATCGTCCTGGCGCTGTTCTTCGTCTCGATCTTCACGCCGGGCGTGACGACTGGGATCGTTGCGATCATCCTCGTGATCATCCCCTTCAACGCGCGCGTGATCCGCAGCGCCGTACTCGCCGTCAAGGAGAATGTCTACGTGGACGCGGCGCGGGTGATCGGCGCCGGCCCGCTGCGCATCATGCTGCGCCACATCCTGCCGAACGTGGTCGCGCCGATCCTGATCATGATGTCCACGGTCCTCGGCGCGGCGATCCTGATCGAGGCCGGGCTCGCCTTCCTCGGGATGGGCGCGCAGGAGCCGGAGCCGTCGTGGGGCCTGATGCTGAGCGACAAGGGCCGCCAGTACATGGAGCTTGCGCCCTGGCTGGCGTTCTTCCCCGCCGTTGCGATCAGCGTCACCGTGCTCGCGTTCAACCTGCTCGGAGATGTAGTGCGAGACGTTCTGGACCCGAGGCTGCGAGGTTCGCGCTAGCTGCACGAGGGCGCTGGGACAACCTCGTGAACAATCATTATCCGCGACGTGGTTCGGTACTTGCGCAGGGTTGAACAGAACCGTACCGTAGCGCGAAGCGTACAGCGATCAGGGCGGCCTGCGGCGCGCGGGTCCGTCCGCGATCCAGGAGGGGCGAATGACGAAGCAAGCACCGAGCACCGAGCAGAACGGGCTGTCCAGACTCGTCGGGTCACGCGTCAGCCGGCGCAGCGTTCTCCGCGGCGGCGTGATCGGCGCGGCCGGGCTGACCGCTGCTGCGCTCATTGGCTGCGGCGACGACGACGACGAGGCTCCGGCCCCCGCGGCTACGCAGGCGCCGGCTGCGGCAACGCCGACGGCAGCCGCGACCGCGATCCCGACCGCCGCAATCGAGCGGACCGCGACTCCAACCCCGACCCCGACGGCGACGCCGGCGGCCGGGGCAGCGGCGACGGCCACCGCGGCTCCCGAGCCGTCGGGCCCGGGCTATGCCCTGGAGCCGGCCTACGACTACGTCGGCAACGCGCGCAACGACGGCGCGCCGTTCGCCTACGGCTGGAAGGAGCCGGACAAGACCCCGGTCTCCGGCGGCATCCTCACCTACGGGGCGCGGTACGGCCACGGGAGCTTCGACAACGTCACCACCGGCGGCTACATCACGCAGTCGGTCAACACGATGGCCGGCGACATGCTGGTGGGCTACCACCACGGGCCGGACTTCAACGTCTACCAGATGGAGCTCAACCCGGACTTCGGGTTGGCGACCGGCTGGGAGGTGGCGCCGGACGGTCTGACGCTGACCTTCTCGCTGCGAGAGGCGAACTTCCACAACGTCGCGCCGGTGAACGGCCGCGCGCTGGTCGCCGCCGACGTGGCGCAGCACTACGCGCGCATGCAGAGCGGCCGCCAGTCCGGCCTGCTGCTCGGCCTCGGAGCCGCCGAGGCGGTGGACGATCGCACCGTGCGCTTCAACATGGACAAGCCGAACGCCGACATCCTCGTCGTGGCGGGCAATCGCGAGTTGCCGATTTACGCGACCGAGGTCTACGACGCCGGCATTGCCGACACGACGCCGATCGGGACCGGGCCGGGGATCCTGGACCCGGCAAACACCAGCCAGGACCAGCGGATGACGTTCGCGGCCAACCCCGACTACTGGGGCGGCGCGCCGCTGCTCGACGCCTTCCGGTTCGACACGATCACGGACGGCGAGACGCTCAAGGCCGCGTTCCGCACAGGGCAGACCTACCACGGCCTGCCGACCCTGCGGATCGAGGAACTGGACGCGATGTGGGACAGCGTCCCGGGCATGAACGTGATGAGCAACCCGTCGCTGATGGGCATCTCCATCTACGCGGTCAACTCCAACGTCGCGCCGTTCAACGACACCCGCGTGCGCCGCGCCATCAAGCTCGGCATGGACGTGGACCGCTACCTCGCGATCCGCTACCCAGGCCAAAAGTGGCCGGACTCGCTGCCGGCGTTCGGCTGGCCGTTCTACTCCGACACGTACCCGGGCCGTGACGCCTTCGGCAGCACGAAGGATTACAACCCGGACGAGGCGGCGAAGCTGATCGCTGCGGCCGGCGTCGAGCCGGGGACGAAGATTCGCCACCGCGCCCCGGGCGGATTCTCGGGGCCCGGCGCGGACACGCAGTTGATCTTCGAGGATCTCACCGCTCTCGGCTTCGCCCCTGAGCAGCTGCCGGCCGACGGCGCCGCCTTCGCCGACCAGTACTACGCGCAGGGGTTCTCGGACCCGGAGCGCCGCGGATCGGACATGATCCAGGGCTGGTCGACCGCCGCCCCGACGGCAAACGGCTACTTCTGGGAGAACATCCACTCCCAGTCCTCGGTGCAGCACTTCAACATCGTGGACCCGGTCATCGACGACCTCGCCGACCGGCAGTTCAGCGAGATCGACCCGGACGCGCGGCGTGAGCTGTTCGTGCAGATCATGAAGCAGATGAACGACGAGGCGTACTGGATGGACAAGCTGCCGGCCTCGGCGGGCATCTTCATCCTGCGCCCCGAGGTGCGCTTCGTGCGCTTCCACGGGCCGTACATCGGCATCCACAGCTTCTGGGACTGGGGCTACTCCATGCACAAGACGTGGCTCGACCCCGACCCGCCGGAGCAGAGCCTCACGGTGGACCTGCGCGGCTAGACTCGCACGAGGCGAGAGAACCGGGAGCCGGCCTCTGGGCCGGCTCCCGTCGTTTAACCTGTACCCATGCCCGCGCGCGCCCCCCGCGTTACCCGCAGCGAGGCGGTGGTGATCCGCCACCGCCGCTTTGGCGACAGCGATCGCATCGTCACCCTCCTTACCCCCGCGCGGGGAAAGATCGACGCGATCGCCAAGGGCGCGCTGCGCCCGCGCAGCCGGCTCGCCGGCCACCTGGAGCCGCTCACCCATGCCGAGGTGCTGCTTGCCCACGGCCGCAACCTCGACATCATTACCCAGGCCCAGACGCTCGAGGGCTTCGCCGCGATCCGCGACGACCTCGACCGGCTCAGCCTCGCGCTCTACCTGCTGGAGCTGGCCGACCGCTTCACGGTCGAGCACGCCGAGGCGGACGCCGTCTACCGCCTGCTGCTGATCGCGCTGCTGCGGCTCGCGCGCGGCGACGGCGAGCAGCTCGTTGCGAGATCGTTCGAGCTGGGGCTGCTTGATGCGACCGGCTTCCGGCCGGAGTGGCGCGACTGCGCGGCCTGCGGGGAGCCGGTGTCGGCGGACACGTTGGCCTGGTCGCCGCTCGCGGGAGGCGTGATCTGTACGGCCTGCCGCAGCTCGCACCCGGAGGCGGGGCCGATCGAAGCGCCCGTGCTGAAGGTGCTGCGCTACATCCAGCAGGAGCCGTACGAGGAGGCCGCGCGCGTGCGCCTCACCCCCGAGCTCGCCTCGGCCCTCGAGCGGGTCATGCACGAGCTGATGCGCGCGATGGCCGAGCGCGACCTGGGCAGTGCGCGCTTCCTGTCGGAGGTGCGCCAGACGCCCCGGGCGGAGGGCGGCGACGAGGCGTCCGAGGCGGCGGCGGCGGCGAGTGCATCGGCTGAGCCGTTGTCCGCGTATACTGAGCCGGACAGCCTGAACGCCTGATTGACGGATCGAGGAGACGCGGCATGCCGCTCTACGAGTACTACTGCGAGGGTTGCGACGGCATCTTCGAGCTGATTCGCCCGGTGCGCGAGTCCTCGGACCCGCAGCCGTGCGTCGTCTGCGACGGCGACGGCAGGCGCCTGATGCCGACCGAGGTGCACGCCTTCACGATGCGCGGCGGGATGCCTCGCCGCATCCCGGACCAGAACCTCTACTGGACGCCCAAGGGTCAGTCCACGAAGCCGATGCAGACGAACGACATGACGAAGATGGAGCCCTTCCTCGTCAAGGATCCGCGCATCGTGCCCGCCGCCACGAAGGTGACACCCGATGAGGTAGCGGCCAAGAAGGCCGCGGTGCAGGTCCGCGAGCGTGTGAGGGGCAGCGGCTCGCGTGGCCGCCGCCGCGCCCGCGGCGAGGGCAAGGGCGCCTCGTAGCCTGACTCGCGAGGTCCGGGTTACCGCTCGCAGCCGCGTTCAGTTGCGGCGCGTCAGCACGTACTCCGCCAGCGACTCGAAGGTCTCGCGCGGCTCCCCGGCCGGGAGCGGCTCCAGCGCGGCCGCAGCCTCCGCGGCGAAGCGCTGCGCCGTCTCCATCGACTCCTCGAGGAGGCCCGACTCGCGGATCTCGTTGATCGCGCGTTGCAGGTTCGCCCGTCGGCGGACGCCCGCGAAGGCCCGCCGGATCGGGTTGTCGTCGGGGTAGCGGTCCAGGTAGAGCAGCGCGGGCAGCGTCAGCGTCCCCGCCAGCAGATCGGAGCCGACCGGCTTGCCCAGCTCCTCGGCCGTCGCGCTGAAGTCGAGCACGTCGTCAACCACCTGGAAGGCCATGCCGAGCTGCTCGCCGAAGCGGCGGACCGGCTCGACGAGGGGCTCCGGCGCGCCGCAGACGATCGCCCCGCCCTCGGCGGCGGTGGCGAAGAGCGAGGCGGTCTTGCCGTGGATGCGGTCGAGGTAGCGCCGCACGTCCGGCGAGTACTCGTAGGCCGCGAGGTCCTGGCTGAGCTCGCCGCGCGCCATCACGCGCAGCGTTTCGGCGAAGTTGCGCACCACGCGCAGGTTGCCCGTCTGCGCCACGAAGTGCGCGGCGTGGGCAAACATGTAGTCGCCCAGCATCACGCTCGGTCCGTTGTTGAACTGCGCCGCCGCCGTCGGCCGCCCGCGCCGCTCCTCCGCCTGGTCGATCACGTCGTCGTGGACCAGCGTCGCCGTGTGCAGCAGTTCGACGCTCGCCGCCATCGGCACGAGCAGGTCGAGGTCGTAGCGCCCGAGGCGCCCGGCGAGCAGGGTCAGCGCCGGCCGCAGCCGCTTGCCGCCGCCGCCGAGCACCGCGCCCAGCATCTCGCGCAGCCACGGAAACTCGACATCGCGCAGCGAGTCGAGCAGCTCGTCGACACGCGGCAGGTCGTCCGCGACGGGCCCGTACACCTCGAACTGGCTGGCCGGCGCGGTCATCGCGGCAGCTCGAAGCCGAACAGCCGCGCGGCGTTCTCCGCCGTCACGCGCGCCACGTGCTCGGGCGTGTCGCCGCGCAACTGCGCGATGAAGGCGATCGTCTCGAGGATGTAGGCCGGCTCGTTGCGCCGCCCGCGGTTCGACTGCGGCGTCAAGGCGGGCGCGTCCGTCTCGACCAGCAACTGCTCGAGTGGCGCCGTCCTCGCGACGTTCTGACGCTGCGTGCCGCCGGGGTAGGTGACCGGGCCGGGGATGGAGAGCAGGAAGCCGAGCACGCGGTAGCGCTCGCCGAGCTCCGCGTCGCCGGCGTAGCAATGCATCATCCCGATCTCGCGGTCCGGCCCGAGGTAGCGCCCCGAGTGGCGCGCCCACTCCTCGATCACGGCGTACGACTCCTCGTCGGAGTCGCGGCTGTGGATCACGACAGGCAGCGAGGCCTCGCGCGCCAGGTCGAGCTGGTAGCGGAACGCCTCGTACTGGATATCGTGCGGCGAGAGATTGCGGTAGAAGTCCAGCCCCATCTCGCCGAGGCCGACGAAGCGCCCGCTGTGCGCCTGCTCGCGTAGCTGCTCGCGCTGCTCCGGAAGATCCTTCGCGCGGTGCGGGTGCAACCCGGCGACCGCATGGACGCGCTCGTCGGCGGCAGCGAGAGCGTACGCCTCCTCGCTGCTCGGCGCGGTGCCGCCTACCTCGACCACGGCCGTCAGGCCGGAGCCCCAGGCGCGCTCCATCACCTCGGCGTGGTCCTCGGAAAAGGCGCCGGACCAGGTATGGGCGTGCGCGTCGACGATCGGGGCGTCGAGGGGACTCATCGTGTGCTCGTCCTCCGTCGCCCGGCCTACTGGCCGAGCCGCGCCTCTTCTTCATCGACCAGCGAGTCGTCGAGCTTGCGGAACAGCGGCGCGGGTTCGGGCAGCGGCGTGCCCGGCGCTACCGGCGTGCGCTGCCAGCCCGCCGCCTCGATCTCGCCCTCGCAGCCGGCGAGGGCCCACGCGCGCGGCGAGGTGAACGGCAGGAACGGCTGCAGCAGCGAGGCGAGCCCGGCGATCGCCTGGATCGCCGTCGAGAGCGTCTCTGCCGCCGACTCGCGGTCCTCGCGCACGGCCGCCCAGGGCGCGCGCTCGTCGAGGTAGCGATTCGCCTCCTGCGCGAGCCCCATCGCGCCCTGCAGCGCGGCGCGCAGGCGCAGCCCGTCGATGTGCGCGCCGACCTCCTCGAAGGCTGCGTCGACTCGCGCCAGCAGCGCCGCCGACTCCGGCGAGGGCGACGCCTCCGTGCCCGGCACGCGCGCGTCGAAGTGTCGGCGCGTCAGGGTCAGCACGCGGTGGACGAGGTTGCCCCAGCGCGCGACCAGCTCGTCGTTGTTGCGGCGCACGTACTCGGCCCACGTGAAGTCCGTGTCGGACGTCTCGGGCATCATCGCCGTCAGTCCGTAGCGCAGCGGGTCGGGGTCGTGGCGGTCGAGGTAGTCGGGCATCCAGATCGCCCAGTTGCGCGAGGACGAGGCCTTCGAGCCGGAGATCGTGACGTACTGGTTGGCCGGCACGTCGTAGGGCAGGTTGAGGCCGCCGTAGCCGAGCAGCATGGCCGGCCAGATGGTGGTGTGGAAGGGGACGTTGTCCTTGCCCTGGAAGTAGACGGTCCGCGCCCCCGGGTCCTTCCACCAAGCCTCCCAGGCGTCCGGCTGCCCGGAGTGCTGCGCCCACTCCTTCGTCGCGGAGAGGTAACCGATCACCGCCTCGAACCAGACGTAGATGCGCTTCTCGTCCCAGCCCTCGAGGGGTACGGGCACGCCCCACTCGATGTCGCGCGTGATCGCGCGGTCGTGCAGCCCCTCGCGCAGCAGGCCGAGCGTGAAGTTGCGCACGGCCGGTCGCCAGTGCGTCTGCGGATCGACCCACTCGAGCAGCTGGTCGTTGAAGTCGCTGAGCTTGAGGAAGCAGTGGTTCGTCCGGCGCGCCTCCGGCGTGGCCTCGGAAAGGCGCGAGCGCGGCCCGATCAGCTCGAGCGCGTCCATCGTCCGGCCGCACTCGTCGCACTGGTCGCCGCGCGCGCCGTCGTAGCCGCAGTAGGGGCACTCCCCCTCGACATAACGGTCCGGCAGGAAGCGTTCGGCCTCGGGGTCGAACAGCATCGTCATCTCGGCCTCGTAGATGTGGCCCTGCTCGTGGAGGCGCAGGAAGAGGTCCTGCGTGACCTCGGCGTGGTTCGGTGTGCCCGTCGAGGTGAACAGGTCGAACGAGATCCCGAAGCGCTCGAAGGTGTCGAGGAAGGACGCGTGGGCGCGCTCGATCACCGCCTCGGGGGTCGAGCCCTCCTCCTCGGCGCGGATCGTGACGGGCGTGCCGTGCACGTCGGAGCCGGAGACCATCAGCGTGCGGTTGCCGCGCATGCGGTGGTAGCGGGAGAAAATGTCGGCGGGCAGGTACGCACCGGCGATCTGGCCCGCGTGCAGCGCGCTGTTCGCATAGGGCCACGCGACCGCGGCGAGGACCGTCTCAGCCATCGCAAGGAATCGTAGCACCTGCACTCCGCAGGGCCACCTGCCGCCTGCCTGCCGGCTCGGGTACGCTCGTTGCGATGAGGTTCACGATCGTCGTACCGGCCTTCAATGAGGAGGAGTACCTCTCCGCGACCCTCGATGCGATCGAGGAGTCCGCAACGCGCCTGCTCGACCGCATCGACGGGGCGGTCGAAACCATCGTCGTCGACAACAACAGCAGCGACCGGACCGCGGCGGTGGCGCTGGTGGGAGGCGCGACGGTGGTCCACGAGCCGGAGCAGGGCATCGCGCGCTCGCGGAACACCGGCGCGCGGCATGCCAGGGGCGAGGTGCTGGTCTTCGTCGACGCGGACGTGATCGTGCCGCCCACGTTCCTCCGGGCGATCCATGCGGCGCTGAGCGACCCGAGCTGCCTCGGCGGCGCCGTCGACGTGGACTACCGGCCGCAGCGCCGCTTCGCGAGGTTCTACCTGCGCGCCTGGCGCCTGCTCGCGCGGCTCACGGGCATGGCGCAGGGCGCCGCGCAGTTCTCCCGAGCGTCCGCCTTCGAGGAGGCCGGCGGGTACGATGAGACGGCGTGGATCGGCGAGGACGTCGACTTCTTCTGGAGCCTCAAGCGCCTCGCGCGGGACACGGGACGCAAGGTCGCGTTCATCCGCCAGCCGCGCGTCCGGCCCTCGACGCGCCGCTTCGACAAGTGGCCTCTGTGGCGGGTGCTGGTCTGGACAAACCCGCTGTTCATCGCGCTGCTGCGCCGCCGTAAGGCGGTCTGGACGGGCTGGTACGCGCGCGAGGTGCGCTAGCCCTCGGGCTGTGTGGTCGCCGCCGGAGGCCCGGATCGCGCGTTTCGAGGGGCGCGGCGTTGACCCCCGATCCGGGTGGCCCTACCATTCTCAAAAGCAGGGTGACCGTGGCGGGACCCATGCGACAGCCTGGCAACAGACGACCTCGGGTGCATCCCGAGCAGGACCCCTCCCCCGTGGCGGGGTCTTTGTGTATCTGCTCCTCCAGGCACTCTCCCCGGTTGCCGTCCCCGCCGCACGGCGTCACCTGAGCGTGACGGGGGAGGGACCACGGCGATGACGGCAGTAGAGCGCAAGAGCCTCGAGCGCGCCTGGGGCTTCGACGACGTGGCGATCGTCCCCGGCGCCGTCACCACCAACCCAGACCTCGTCGAGCCCACCTTCACCCTCGGCGCACACTCCTTCCCCGTCCCGATCCTCGCCTCGGCCATGGACGCCGTCGTCGACCCCTCCTTCGCGGCAGCGCTCACGAAGGCCGGCGGGCTTGCCGTCCTCAACCTCGAGGGCCTGCACACCCGCTACGAGGACACCGACGGCATCTACGAGGAGATCGCCGCCGCCAACCTCGATCACTCGACCGAGATCATCCAGCACGTCTACTCGCAGCCGATCCGCGACGAGCTCGTGGGGAGGCGCATCGAGGAGATCATCAAGCTCGGCGGCGTTGCGGCCGTGAGCGCCACGCCGCAGAACACGAAGCGCCTCGCCCCCGTCGCGAAGGAGGCCGGAGCCAGCTTCTTCGCCGTCCAATCCACCGTCACCACGGCGCGCCACGTCTCCCGATCGCTGCGCGGCCTGCGCCTCGACGAGCTGGTCGAGCAGATCGATCCCGTTCCCGTGCTCGTCGGTAACACGGTCGACACGGGCGCGGCGCTGGAGCTGATGGAGACGGGCATCCACGCCATCCTCGTCGGCGTGGGGCCGGGGGCGGCCTGCACCTCGCGCGAGGTGCTGGGCATCGGCATCCCGCAGGTGAGCGCGACGCTGGACACGGCCTACGCGCGCGACCTCTACCACGAGCGCACGGGCCGCTACGTGCCGATCATCACGGACGGCGGCATCCGCACCGGCGGCGACCTCTCGAAGTCGATCTGCGCCGGGGCCGACGCGGTGATGATCGGCTCCCCCTTCGCCGCGACGAAGGAGGCGCCGGGCCGCGGCTACCACTGGGGCATGGCGACGCCGCACGCGGAGCTGCCTCGAGGCGTGCGCGTGCACGTCGGCCAGCCGCGCACGCTGGACACGCTGCTCTCCGGCCCGACCTCGCGCACGGACGGCACCGAGAACCTCGTCGGCGCCCTCCGCACCTCGATGGCCACCTGCGGCGCCCAGTCCATCGCCGAGTTCCACGCCGCGCGCATGGTCATCGCCCCCTCGATCAAGACGGAGGGGAAGATCTACCAGCTCGCGCAGCAGATGCCGGGGTAGGGGCGCGGGCGCGGCCTCCGGGCGCCGGTTGTGGCACACATGAACCATCCGCTATACTCCCTGCGCAGTATTGACCAGGGCGGAGGTGCCGCGTCCCGGTTGAGAACCATGCCGATCCCGCGCCCGATGCGTGTGACATCTGCTCGTACGTCGTGGAGCAGCCGGGAGCGGATCTGCGGCGTGAGCACGGGTTGGTGAACCTTGCAGGCGACCTCCTCGTCGGCGATCTGCGCGATGCTGGAGGCGGACCGCTCCCGCTCCGTGCGCTTGCTGTCCATACGGCGGGGGTCGAGCCCGGGCCCGTCCACCGGATGGAGCCGCGGCACTGGTACTGGGCCATCTGGCACGAACGAGACGTGCTGTTGACGTTGAGAGAGGGATCCCGGCCATGAAGCGAACCGCGATACTGCGCGAGGCCTATCGGCAGTATCTTGCCGGCGAGCGCTCCCTCGACTCAGTCCTCGATCTCGCTGATCACCTGCGGGGTTTCCTGCGTGGCGGCTGGGATGGCGAGGGAGAGAGCGTTGAGGCAGAGGGGGCGCCGCCCGCAGTCGGGGCCGCGAGGCAGGACTCCGCCCTGCACAAGGCATACCGGCGTTGCCTCGATGGCGATCTTCCTCTCGACGAGGTACTCGACATGGCCGATCGAATCCTCCGGCGCGAGCCGCCTCTCGCAAAGCCCTTGCCCGTACAAGAGCACGAGTAACTCTCTCACCCCTCAGTACCCCCGCCGCACCTCCAACACCCGTCGGTTGCCAGCCAGGTCGCGGTGCACCTCGACAGTCACGCCGGCGTCGTCGCCGTCGAGGGCTGAAGTGAGCCAGTCGGCGACGAAGGGGGATTGGCCGCCGCCGAGTTCGAGCAGGACGGCGACGGGGCCGTCCGCGAGGTGGTCCGGGAGCTGAGCGACGAGGCGGCGGACCAGCTCGAGGCCATCGTCGCCGCCGTCGACGGCGAGGCGCGGCTCGCCGGCGCGGATCTCCTCCGGCAGGCGCTCGTACTCGTCGGTCGGGATGTAGGGCAGGTTCGCGGCGACCACGTCGAGCGGCTCGCCGATCGGCTCCAGCAGGTCGCCGGCGAGCAGCACGACGCGCTCCATCGGCCCCAGCCGCGCGCGGTTGCGGCCCGCCCAGGCCAGCGCCTCCGTCGAGGCGTCCGTCGCGAAGACCTTCGCCGAGGGCGCATGCCGCGCGACCGCGATCGCGACCGCGCCGCTGCCGGTGCCGGCGTCGGCGACGCGCACGATGCGGCGGGCGTTCGGGTGCTCGCGGATCGCGGCCAGCGCCGCCTCGACCAGCGTCTCCGTCTCCGGGCGCGGGATCAGCACGCCGGGGCCGACCTCGAAGGTCAGGCCGTGGAACTCGCGGCGCCCGAGGATGTAGGCCAGCGGCTCGCGCGCCATGCGGCGCCGCAGCAGCGCCTCGAAGCGTGCGCGCGCCTCCGGCGTCGGCGTGTCGCGGCCGGCCGCGATCACCTGCGCGCGGCTCAGGCCCGCCGCCTCCCCGTAGAGCAGGTCGACCTCCAGCCGCGCCTCATCGAGGCTCTCCGCGCCCCAGGCGGCGACCAGCTCGCGCGCCGCCTCCAGCAGCAGCGCGCCGACGGTGTCCTCGGGGCCCTGTGACTCGCGCGCCATCGGGCGGTGGTCAGGTCGTCGCGGCCTGCTGCAGGAGGCGGGACTGCTCCTCCATCGCGACGGCGTCGATCAGCGCGTCGATCTCGCCGTCGAGGATGCGCGGGAGGCCGTGCTTCGTGAGCCGCACGCGGTGGTCGGTGACGCGGTCGTCGGGGAAGTTGTAGGTGCGGATCTTCTCCGAGCGATCGCCGCTGCCGACCTGCGAGCGGCGCGCGTCGGCGACCTCGGCGTCGGCCTTCGCGCGCTCGAGGTCGTAGAGGCGGGCGCGCAGCACGCTCTCCGCCTTCGCGCGGTTCTTGGCCTGCGAGCGCTCGTCCTGGCAGACGACGACGATGCCGGTCGGCTCGTGGGTGAAGCGCACGGCGGTGGCGACCTTGTTCACGTTCTGCCCGCCCGCGCTCGAAGCGTGGAAGATGTCCGTCCGCACCTCGGCCCAGTCGATCTCCACCTCCACCTCGTCGACCTCGGGCAGGACGGCGACCGTGGCCGTCGAGGTGTGGATGCGGCCCTGCGACTCGGTTTCCGGGACGCGCTGCACGCGGTGCACGCCGGACTCGTGCTTCATGCGCCGGTAGGCGTCCTCGCCTGACAGCTCGAAGGTCATCTCGCGGTAGCCGCCGGGGCCGGCCTCCGAGGTGTTGAGCACCTCCAGCCGCCAGCCCTGGCGCTCGGCGTAGCGCTGGTACATGCGGAACAGGTCGGCGGCGAACAGCGCGGCCTCCTCGCCGCCCGCGCCGGCGCGGATCTCGATGATCGCGTCCTTCTCGTCGGCGGGGTCGCGGGGCAGCAGCGCGAGCTTCAGATCGTCCTCGAGGTCGGCGAGCAGCGGCGTCAGCCGCTCTTCCTCCTCGCGCGCCAGCTCGCGTTCGTCCTCGTCGCCGGAGCGCAGCAGGTCGCGGGCGTCGGCGAGCGCCTCCTCGGTCTCGCGGAAGCGGCGGCCGCGCTCGACGATCGGCTCGAGGCGGGAGCGTTCGCGGGCGAGTTCGGCCATGCGGCGGTGGTCGGAAGCCACCTCCGGGTCACCGAGGAGCCCCGTCAGCTCCTCGAAGCGCGCCTCGATCTCCGCGATACGTTCGTGCATGGAACTAGGGTAGCAGGGGGCGCGTGCGCGGGCCCGCGCGGGGGCCGGTGCTACGATGTGTGGCGACAATTGACTGCGGAGGACCATGATGGCGACTCGCCGACACTCAGTCAGCATCGGCGACGACACCTACGAGCGGCTGGCCGAGCACAGCCGTGGGACGGGTGAGTCTCGCTCGGCAGCAGCGGAGCGGCTGGTCGAAGAGGGGCTGCGCATGGCGCAGCACCCGGGAGTGGTGTTCCGCGACGGCGCGACCGGCCGACGCCCTGCGCTCGCCGACGGCCCTCAGGTGTGGGTGCTCGCGGAGATCTTCCGGGAACAGCCACTCGATACCGACGAGGCCATTGAGTGCGCTGCCGCCGAGACAGCTGAATTCATGGAACTGGAGCACGAGCAGGTGCGGACCGCGATTCGCTACTACTTGGACTATCGCGATGAGATTGACGAGTGGATCCGCGACCTCGAGGAGTACTCGGAACGAGCCAGAGCAGAGTGGGTCAGTAGGCAGAAGCTGCCCACCGGTTGAGGCTGCTCATCGACGAGATGTGGCCTCGGTTTGTCGCTCAGGCCCTGCGCGAGCGCGGGCATGACGTGATTTCGGTCGCGGAACGCCACGACCTCCGAACCCGGCCTGACGCCGTGGTCCTGGCGGCGGCCGTGGCCGAGGGCCGAGTGGTCGTCACCGAGAACGCCAAGGACTTTCGCCCCATGGCCCAGGCAGAGTTGCGAGCCGGTCGCCTGTACCCGGCGTGCATCTTCACGGATGACCAGACCTGGCTCCGCACCCGTTCCGGTATCCGAGCAGGCGGCCGCCTCGTGAACGCGCTCGACGCTCTCCTGATATCCGGCGTTGAGATCGAGGGCGAGCACTGGCTGACCCCGATCGACTGAGCGAGGGGTCGCGAGCGGGAGCCCGGTCGGGGCGCTCGCTCGAATGGAAGGAGGAGCGCCTTGCACTTGCCCGCCCCGCAGCCATTCGAACTCGACCTCAGGTGGCTCCAGGCACAGGCCTTCCGCTGGTGTGAACGGGACGGCTGGTACTACGGCTTCGTCGGGGGCCGCCTGATCAAGGTGCGCAACTGCGAAGGCGGGATCGAGTTCCGCAGCAAACCAGCCGAGGAGTCGCTGGCTGCTGCCGTCCGGCACTACTTCCGCCTCGACCAGGACATCGCGGCGGTCCACAACGCGCTGCGCGAGGACGACAAGTTGCGAGGGTTAGTCGACGAGTATGGCGGCATGCGCATCCTGCGGCAGGATCCGTGGGAGTGCCTCGTCGCCTACATCTGCTCCCAGAACAACAGCGTCAAGCGCATCACCGAGATTGTGAACACGCTCGCGGAGTGCTACGGCGAGCCCCACACCCTCGATGGCGTGAACTGCGACTCGTTCCCGTCGGCTGAGCGTCTGGCGAAGGTCGACGAGCAAGAGTTGGAGCCGATGCGATTGGGGCTGAGCCGCGAGAAGCGAATCCTCGCATTCGCCAGGGACGTGGATGGAGGCAGCCTGGACCTCGAGGCCCTCACCCGTCTGCCGTACAGGCTCGTCAGGGGTGGGCTGATGAGCTACGAGGGCATCGGCCCGAAGATCGCTGACTGCGTTTGCCTCTTCTCACTCGGGATGGACGAGGCGTTCCCCGTGGATAGGCATATCGAGAACGGCCTGAAGGAGCACTACGAGCAGAGATACACAGCAGGAGCGAAGAACGCGCAACTGATGCAGTGGGTCCGAGGTCAGTTCGGCAAGCACGCGGGCTATGCGGGCCAACTGCTGTTCCTCGAACAACTCTCGAAGGCGGATAACACTACCCCTGGGTGCTGCCGCTGACGCCCTACTCCCCCCGCACCGCCGCCGCCGCGTCCCCGACCGCGACCTCGAACTGGTCGCCGTCGCCCGTGAGGGGCTTGAGCTGGACGACGCCGCGGGCGGCCTCGTCGTCGCCGACGATGGCGGCGAAGCGCGCGCCCGAGGCGTTCGCGCCTCGCAGCTGCGCGCGGAGGGAGCGGCCGGGGACGCCGGCGCGGACGGCGAAGCCCGCCGCCCGCAGCGCCTGCGCGAGGCGCAGCGCCGCCGCCGGGCCGAGCTCGCCGAGCGGGACCGTCGCGACATCGACTGCGGCTGCCGAGGGCGCCTCGATGCCGCGCTCGTGCATGTTGAGCAGCGTGCGCTCGATGCCCGTCGCGAAGCCCGTGCCGGGCGTGGACGGGCCGCCGAGCAGCTCGATCAGGCCGTCGTAGCGCCCGCCCGCGCCCACCGTCGACTGTCCGCCGGACTCCGTGCCGTCCTCCGGGGGCGGCTCGAACTCCCAGACCGTGCGCGCGTAGTAGTCGAGGCCGCGCACGATGCGGGGTGCGACCTCGTAGGCGACCCCGGCGGCGTCGAGCAGGGAGCGGACGGTCGCGAAGTGCTCGGCGTCCTCGGCGGAGAGGTGGTCGAGGATGCTCGGCGCCTCGCGCACGGCCTCGTGGGCGGCGTCCTCCTTCGAGTCGAGGATGCGCAGCGGGTTCGTCTCGAAGCGCCGCTGCGCGTCGTGGGAGAGCGTGTCGAGGTGCGGGCGCAGGTGTTCGCGCAGGTGCGCGATGTAGCCGCGCCGCGTCTCCGCCGTGCCGATCGAGTTGATGCGCAGCACGAGGCCATCGAGCCCGAGCTCTCGGAAGATCGCGTGCTGCAGCTCGATCACCTCGGCGTCGGCGGCGGGAGAGGCGTCGCCGATGCACTCCGCGCCGAGCTGCCAGAGCTGGCGGTAACGGCCCGCCTGCGGGCGGTCGTAGCGGAACATCGGGCCGAAGTAGTAGAGGCGCACCGGCTGCGGACGGCTCGCCATGCCGTGCTCGAGGTAGGCGCGGCAGACGGACGCGGTGCCCTCGGGCCGCAGCGCCAGCTCGCCCCCGCCGCGGTCCTGGAAGACGTACATCTCCTTCGAGACGATGTCGCTCTCGTCGCCGGAGGTGCGCGAGAAGACGCGCACGTCCTCGACGATCGGCGTGGCGATCAGCGAGTAGCCGAACAGTCCCGCGACGCGCTCCGTGGTGTCGCGGACGAAGCGCCACTGCGCCTCGTCCTCCGGCAACAGGTCGCTCATGCCGCGCGGCGCCTGCAGGTCCGCCATCGTTCCCTCCGAGGCGCGGTCCACCGCTTTCCAGCCTACGGCCTCGCCGCCGCTGGCGCAGTGCGCCGGGCGCTCGCCGCGATGACAAGCGTTGCGGCGATGCCGCGCAGGGCATACGCTCAGAGCCCATGACCGGGAACGGGCGCAGCGAGCAGGGCATCGCGGTTCGCGCACAGCCGGACGGCTCGGCCGAGTTGCTCGACGCGCTCCGCGACTACCTCCCGGACGACCGCGTCGAGGCCGCGCGCGAGGCTTACGCCTACGCCGCCGAGTGCCACGAGGGCCAGCTGCGCAAGTCCGGCGATCCCTACATCGTCCACCCGGTGTCCGTCGCCCGTCTCGTGGCGGGGTTGAACATGGACGTGCACACCGTCCAAGCGGCGCTGCTGCACGACGTGATCGAGGACTGCGGCGTGAGCGCCCGCGAGCTGGGACAGCGCTTCGGCGCCGAGGTTGTCAGCCTCGTCGAAGGCGCGACGAAGATCGAGCACCTGCCCTCGGCGGGCGTCGCGCTGGGCGCGCGCAAGAGCGCCGAGGACGCCGAGACGCTCCGCAAGATGCTGGTGGCGATGGCGGAGGACGTGCGCGTCGTCATCGTCAAGATCGCCGACCGGCTGCACAACATGCAGACGATCCAGTTCCTCGATCCGGATCGGCAACAGGCGATCGCGCGCGAGACCATGGACATCTACGCCCCGCTCGCGAGCCGGCTCGGGATCTGGCAGATGAAGTGGCAGCTCGAGGACCTCGCGTTCCGCGTGCTCGAGCCGGAGCACTACCGCCGCGTCGCCTCCACGCTCGCCTCGCGGCGGACGGAGCGCGAGCGCTTCCTGCGCCGGGTCGAGCGCGGCCTGCGCGAGTCGCTCGAGGAGGCGGGCATCGAGGCCGAGGTGATGGGGCGAGTGAAGCACCTCTACTCGATCCACGAGAAGATGCTGCGCTACGCGGCCGAGGGGAAATCCTTCGACCAGATCCACGACCTGCTCGCCGTGCGCGTCCTCGTCGATTCGGTCGCCGAGTGCTACCACGCGCTCGGTGTCGTCCACCAGACCTGGCACCCGATCCCGAACAGCTTCGACGACTACATCGGCAACCCCAAGGAGTCGATGTACCAGTCGCTGCATACCAGCGTGCTCGGTCCCGGGGCGCGCCCATTCGAGGTGCAGATCCGCACCCGGGAGATGCACGAGGTCGCCGAGTACGGCGTCGCCGCCCACTGGGCCTACAAGGAGCACGCCAGCGCGCGCGACCGACAGTACGAGGAGCGCATGGCCTGGCTGCGCCACCTCATCGAGTGGCAGCAGGAAGCCTCGGGCACCGAGGACTTCCTCGACTCGGTGAAGACGGACGTCTTCCGCGACCAGGTCTTCGTCTTCACGCCTCGGGGGGATGTGCGGGTGCTGCCGGCCGGCTCGACCCCGATCGACTTCGCCTACCGCATTCACACGGACCTCGGCCACCACTGCACCGGCGCGAGGGTCAACGGGCGGTTGGTGGCGCTGAGCACGAAGCTGCAGAACGGTGACGTGATCGAGATCGTGCGCGGCCGGCGAGACGGGGGGCCGTCGCGCGACTGGCTCAATCCGGAGCTCGGCTACCTCGGGTCGAGCCTGGCGCGCCAGAAGGTGCGGCAGTGGTTCCGGCGGCAGAGGCGCGGCGAGAACGTCGCCAAGGGCCGCGAGCTGCTGGAGCGCGAGCGCAGGCGCATGGGCATCGCTGAGGTTCCGGACGACCTCCACCGCGAGTTCCACTACGAGTCCTTCGAGGACATGCTCGCCGCGATCGGCTACGGAGACGTCTCGCTGCAGGCGCTCGGCCAGAAGATCGCCGATCAGTTGCCCGAGCAGCCCGAGATCAGCACGCGCGCCCCCTCGGTGCGGCGGGGGCCGCCGAACGTGCGCGTGCTCGGCTCCGCGGGACTGCACGTCACGCTCGCGCGCTGCTGCGGGCCCCTGCCGGGCGACGACATCATCGGCTACATCACGCGCTCCCGAGGCGTCACGGTGCACCGCCGCGACTGTCACAACACGCGCAGCGGCGCCGAGCCGCAGCGCTTCGTCGAGTGCGACTGGGGCCGCGAGGGCGAGCTCTACGCCGCCGCCGTCGAGGTCCACGCCTGGGATCGCGTCGGGCTGCTGCGGGACATCAGCACGCTGGTGGCGGCCGAGCGGGTGAACATGGTCGCGGTCCGCACGGAGCACGATGACCGCATGACCACGGTCCACCTCACCCTCGAGACAGAGGGTCGCGCCCAGGTCTCGCGCCTGATGAGCCGCCTCGACAGCGTGCGCGGTGTCGTCTCCGTCACCCGTTCCGAGGGCTGAGCGCGGCTCCGTCCTGACACGGGGTTGCCACAAAGCGAACGTGTGTGCTACAACCTGCACATGGCACTCGCAAAGGTTCGCAGCGGAGCAGTAGTGGGCATCGACGGCATCCCCGTCGACGTCGAGGTGGACATCGGGAGCGGCTTGCCCGCGTTCCAGATCGTGGGGTTGCCCGACACCGCGGTGCAGGAGGCGAAGGAGCGCGTGCGGGCGGCGATCCGCAACGCGGGCTTCGAGTTCCCGCTGCGCCGCATCACCGTCAACCTCGCCCCCGCTGACGTGCGCAAGCAGGGCCCGCTCTACGACCTGCCGATCGCGGTCGCGATCCTCGTCGCCTCGCACCAGGTGCCCGACCGCTTCGAGGAGATGGCGCTGCTCGGCGAGCTCTCGCTCGACGGCCGCCTGCGTCACGTCAGCGGCGTGCTTCCGCTCGTCTCGATGTGCGCCGACGAGGGCATCGGCACGGCCGTGGTGCCGCCCGACGACGTCGCCGAGGCGCGGCTCGCCGAGCTGGTGGACGTGCGCGGCCTCGCCAGCCTCGCCGACGTGCGCGCCGAGCCGGACGGCTGGGCCTGCGAGGACGGCGACGGCGAGCCGGACGAGCTTCCCAAGCCTGCCTTCGACCTCGCGGCAGTCCACGGGCAGGAGCACGTCAAGCGCGCGCTCGAGGTCGCCGCCGCGGGCGGGCACAACGTCATGCTGCAAGGCCCGCCCGGCTCCGGAAAGACGCTGCTGGCCCGCTGCGTGCCAGGCCTGCTCCCGGAGCTGACCGCCGCCGAGGCCCTCGAGGTCACGAAGATCTACTCCGTCGCCGGCATGATGGGCCGGGACCGCCCCTTCATCCGCCAGCGGCCCTTCCGCGCCCCGCACCACACCATCTCTCACGCCGGTCTCGTGGGCGGCGGCAGCGTGATCCGGCCGGGCGAGATCTCGCTGGCGCACCGCGGCGTGCTCTTCCTCGACGAGTTCCCGGAGTACCCCGGGAGCGCCCTCGAGGCGTTGCGCGAGCCGCTCGAGGCGGGCTCGGTCACGATCTCGCGCGTGCGCGGCTCGGTCAGCTTCCCCGCGCGCATCCTGCTCGTCGCGGCGATGAACCCCTGCCCCTGCGGCTACTACGGCGACAGCCGCCGCTCCTGTGCCTGCCCGGAGGCCACCGTCTCGCGCTACCAGCGCCGCGTCTCCGGGCCGCTGCTCGACCGCTTCGATCTCTTCGTCGACGTGCCGCGCGTCGAGTACGACGACCTGACGCGCGCGCCCTCGGGCGAGTCGAGCGCCGAGGTGCGCGAGCGCGTCGAGGCGGCGCGAGCGAGGCAGCGCGAACGGCTCGCCGCCGGGAACCACGCGCCCGGCGACGCGCTGACGAATGCGGAGATGGGTCCGCAGGAGGTGCGCCGCCTCTGCCAGCAGCGCCTCGAGGCGGGGGCCGAGCCGCTGCTCGCGGCCGCGATGGAGCAGATCGGTCTCTCCGCGCGCGCCTTCCACCGCGTGCTGCGCGTCGCCCGCACCATCGCCGACCTCGAGGGCGCCGACGAGATCTCGTCGGCGCACCTCGCCGAGGCGATCCAGTACCGGCGCAGGGGGCGCGAGTAGGCGATACTGCGCCCATGGCGCTGCAACCCTTCCGCATCGACTTCGGCGAGGACGCGGTCGCGGACCTCCACCGCCGCATCGACGAGACACGCTGGCCCTCGATTCCCTTCGCCACCGGCTGGTCCGCCGGCACCGACGACGGCGTGCTGCGCGACCTCGTGCGCTACTGGCGCGAGGAGTTCGACTGGTTCGAGGTGCAGGACTCGCTCAACCGCTTCACGCACCTGCGCGGCCCCGTCGGCGACGCCGAGGCGCTGCACTGCGTCGTCCTCGGAGCAGGCGAAGGGCGTGTACCGCTGCTGCTGTTGCACGGCTGGCCGGGCTCGTTCATCGAGCTGCTGCCAGCGGCGGAGCTGCTCGCGGACGGCGTCGGCGATGCGCCGGCCTTCGAGGTCGTCGTGCCCTCGCTGCCCGGCTACGGGTTCTCGGAGGCGGCCCGCGAGCCGGGGATGCACCCGGGCCGGATCGCGGAGCGCATGCACGCGCTGATGACGGAGCTCGGCCACGAGCGTTACGGCGTGCAGGGCGGCGACTGGGGCTCGATCGTCGGGGCGCGGCTGGCGCACCAGCAGCCGCAGGCCGTGATCGGGCTACACCTCAACTTCCCTGCAGGGCTTGTGCAGCGAGGGCCGGGCGAGGAGTTCTCCGAGGAGGAGGCTGCGTGGCGCGAGCAGATGGCGGAGTGGCGTGACCTCGAGGGCGCCTACGGCCACATCCAGGGCACGAAGCCGCAGACTCTCGCCTACTCGCTCAACGACTCGCCGGTCGGCTTGCTCGCCTGGATCCTCGAGAAGTTCGAGGCGTGGAGCGAGGGGGGCGAGCTCTGGGAGATCTTCGATCGCGATGCGGTCCTGGCGAACGTCACGCTCTACTGGCTGACCGGCAGCGCACTGTCCGCGGCGCGCACCTACTTCGAGAGCCGTCGCGAGTCGCCGCCGTTCCGTGCGGCGTCCGCCCCGCCCGCGCCGATGGCGTTCGCGCGCTTCCGCGGCGAGCCGTGGACGGCGCCCCGCCCGCTCGTCGAGCGATCGTTCAACCTCGTGCGCTGGAGCGAGCCGGAGCGCGGCGGCCACTTCGCGGCGCTGGAGCAGCCGCGGCTGTTCGCGGAGGATGTCGCGGCGTTCTTCGCCGACGTGGCGGCGGCCGAGACATAGCGCGCGCTTGCCGTCGGCGAAGCGCGCTCCCTACACTGATCGGCGCGCCCTCGTAGCTCAGGGGATAGAGCACCGGCCTCCGGAGCCGGGTGCGCAGGTTCGAATCCTGCCGAGGGTGCCATCACCAGACATAAGGCGACGGACTATGGCACGCGCCGCATGCGGCGGGCGTGCCGCCACCACCCCGACGGAGATCCGGTCGGCGCTAGTGGGTGCCCTGGGCGGCCATGACGGTGGGCATCCCCTGCATGCCGCGGAGGAGGTTGATCTCCCCGCGGTGGCCGTTGAAGTGGCCCATCATGTGCAGCGAGATCGCCTCGCCGACGCTCTCGCTGCCGTTGCGGGCCGGAATCTCACGCTCGAGGTCCTCGTCGGTGGCGGGCGGCGGCGCTCGCGGGGACGCAGCAGCTCCAGCCCGTAGCGCTCGGCGTCCCTGCGCCAGCGGTAGAAGGTCGAGGGATGGATGTCCATCACCCGGCAGGCGGCGCGGACGTTGCCCGGTTCCTCGGCGAGTGCGAGCGTGCGCTGGCGGAAGCGGTACAGTCGGTCGTCAGGGGTCACGGCGGATCTCTTTCCTGTGCTTGGACACACAGCAGGATGTACCGCCTGGCCCCAATCTCAGAAGCCCGGCACCTGTCGCAGCTACTCGGGAATAGGACACGCTAGCGCGGCGCCTGGCCGCGCAGGCGCGGCATCACTTCCTCGGCGAACCGCCGCACCGAGGTGAGCACCCGCGCCGGGTTCCCGTCGGCCTCCATGTAGAGCCCGAACTTTGTGGCGCCCGTGGCCCGGGAGAACTCCTCGAGCCAGCCGGCAACGAGGTCCGGCGGGCCAACGGGGCTCTGGTTGACGATCCGGGCGGCGCGTTCCTCGGGCTCTCCGACCGGCGCTTCGCGCCGGTAGAGACCCGGGTGCATGCCCTTGCTCCAGGAATGAACCAACCCCTCGGTCAGTCGCTCGCGCGCGGACGCCTCGTCGTCGTCTACGAAGCAGATCACGGTGTGGAGGTGGTCGGCGGCGCCATCCCAGCCGGCCTCCTCGGCGAAGCCGCGGTACTGGCTGGCGATCTCGGCGCGCGCCTCGGCCGCGGGGAGATGGTGGTAGAACTGAAGCGGAAGCCGCTTTCGCGCCGCCGCCTTCAGCGAGCCGGGCGTGGTCGTGGCGACGTAGATCGGCGGGTGTGGGCGGGTGCGCGTTCGCGGGCGGACGGCGACCGTGTCGTAGGGGAAGAAGCCGTTGGTGCTGCGCGTTTCGTCATTCGACAGCGCGTCGATCACGGCATCGAGCGTCGCCTCGATCTCCGTTGTCCAGCGCATCGGCGAGACGCCGAAGACCTTGTAGTCGAGCTCGTAGCCACCGCGTCCCAGCCCGAGGTCGAAGCGACCGCCGCTGAGCTGGTCGTTGAGCGCCGTCTGCTCGGCGAGCGCCACCGGATGGACCAGCGGCGCCAGCGTGACCGCCGTGCCGACACGGATGCGGCTCGTTCGCCCGAGCAGGAACCCGGCCAGCGTGATCGCCGAGGGGCATACGCCGTACTCGATGAAGTGATGCTCCGTCACCCACAACTCGTGGTAGCCGAGCTCCTCGGCAAGGTCCGCGGTCTCGACGGTGAGCGCGAGCGCCCCGGCGTCATCGACGCCCTCGAAGATGCCGTTGTTCAGGAACAGACCGAACTGCATGGGCGTGCCCGGGGCCTCGTGCGCGGTGCTCATAGTGGCGCCGTTTCCGGCACGGGCCGCGGGGACCGCGCCTGATGCGCTCGATCGTGGACGATTGCCGCGACGGGACGGTCCGCAGCGACGAGCGCGCGCGTCAGCTCGTGGCCGGGGGATCCGAGGACGTCTTCGACCGGACCATGCTCGCAGACGCGCCGGTCGTGCAGCACCACCGCGCGGTCGGCGATGCGGCGCACCACGCGCAGATCGTGCGCGATCAGCAGCACCGCCATCCCGCTGTCGGCGCGCAGACTGTCGATCAAGTCAAGGATCGACGCCTCGACCGAGACATCGAGGGCGGACGTCACCTCGTCGCAGATCAGGACATGCGGCTCAGCGGCCAGCGCCCGGGCGATCGCGACCCGCTGGCGCTCCCCGCCTGAGAGGTCGCGCGGTAGCCGCTTGAGCAGCTCCGGCGAGAGCCGCACCCGCTCGAGCAATCGCGCGGCCTCCGCGTCCGCCTCGCGACGGCTGAGGCCGCGCATCGTGCGGAGCGCGTGCCGCAGCGTATCGCCGACCCGCCGGCGCGGGTTGAGCGAGCCGAGAGGGTCTTGAGGCACCAGCTGGATCGTCCGCCGCTCCGCCACGCTGCGCTGCCGAACCGCGGGGGCGAGGCGGCCGCCCGCCACGGTGACCTCGCCGCGCGCGGGCAGATGCAACCCGAGCAGGCAGCGGGCGATGGTGCTCTTGCCCGCCCCGGAAGCGCCGATCAGCGCCACGCACTCACCCGGGGCGACATCGAGGTCGAAGTCCTCGACGACGGGTATCGATTCCCTGCCCTGCCGGTAGCCGGCCGCCAGGCCGCGAACCCTCAAGGCCGCATCGCCCGCCGGGCCCGGATCGCTCTCGGGTCGGGAAGCCTCACCGTCGCAGGCCTCAACAAGCTCGCGTGTATAGGCATGGGTCGGTCGCGTCAGCATGCCGCCAACCGAGCCTGATTCGACGACGACGCCGTCGCGAAGCACCACCAACTCGTCTGCAGAGCGCGCCACCATCGCGAGATCGTGCGAGACCATCACGAGGGCCAGCGAGCGCAGGTCGGCCTGGCGCTCGATCTCCTCCGCGATCAGGCCGCGCGTGACGAGGTCGAGGCCGGCGGTCGGCTCGTCGAGCACGAGCACGGCCGGGTCGGGCGCCAGCGCCCGGGCGATGGCGACGCGTTGCAGCTGCCCGCCGGACACCTGGTGCGGGTAGCGGCGGCGGAAGTCGCGGTCGCCCGGAAGACCCACCGCCTCGAACCTGGCACGGAGGACATCGTCGCCGCGATCGCCGTGCAGGAGCTCGGCGACCTGGGCGCCGATCCGCATGTTCGGGGTGAGGGCGGCCGCGGGATCCTGACCGAGGTAGGAGACGACGCTGCGTCGATAGGCGCGGAGCTGGCGTGCAGACGCCGCGAGCACGTCGTGGCCGGCGACGTGGATCGTACCGGCCGTGCGGGTGAGGCCGGGACGGAAGTGGCCGAGGAGCCCGAGGGCAAGCGTCGTCTTCCCGGCGCCCGATTCCCCGACGATCCCCAGGCGCGAGCCCGCGGGGAGCGAGACGGAGACACCGCCCAGGATCGGGTGTCCGGTACGGTCCTCGACCCGCAGTCCGTCCACCTGCACGACGTGATCGGGCGCATGGTCGTTCATCGTGCGAACCGATCGGCGACGGTCTGCAGCACCACGTTCACCGCGATCGATAGCAGCGCGATCAGCAGCGCCGGCAGCGCCAGCGCCCAGACGTTCAGGCCGGCGCCCTCGGCGTTCTCGCGGATCATCACCGCCCAGTTCGTCTCGGGGGTCGGCGGTCCGAAACCGAGGAGGCTGAGCGCCGCGACGAGGTAGAGCGCACCCAGGAAGCGCATGCCGGAGTCGGCGAGGAGCGGCCCGACGACGTTGGGCAGCACGTCGCGGCGCAGGATGGTGAAGGTGCCGTCTCCCTGCGTGACGCTGACCTGAACGAAGGGGGCCTGGCTGACATCGAGCGTGGCGGCGCGCGCGAGGCGGGCGAGGAACGGGGAGCCCGTGAGCACCATCGCGATCACGATCACCACCGGTCCCGCGCCCCAGCCCGAGGCGAGGACGAGCATCACCAGCACGCCAGGCAGCACGAGCAGCAGATCGAGCATGGCGAGGGTCAGGGCGTCGACACGGCCCCGCAGGTAGCCGGCGGTCATGCCGACCGCCGCGCCGACGAAGACGGTCGCGACGGTGGCGATCAGCGGCACGATCAGCAGGCCGCGCCCGCCGTAGAGGGCCTGCGACCACAGATCTCGCCCCAGACGATCCGTCCCGAAGGGATGACCGTCGCCCGGCGGCTCGAACGGCGGCGCTACCGTCGCGCCCAGCGGATGCGGCGCAATCCAGGGACCGATGATCGCCAGCACGATCACGACGACCCCGGGAACCGCGACGAGCAGCAGCGCGAAGCGGCCCGCGCCGGCGGTGATCGCGCCCGCCCGATCAATGTGGCGCGTCCCGGTCGCAGAGGCCTCGGTGACGTCGGCTCGCGCGGTCATGGCGCGGTCCTCAGCCGCGGGTTCGACAACACACCGGCGAGGTCGGCGACCAGGAAGGAGGCGACCACCGCGGTCGCCATCACGAGGCCCGTGGCGAGGATCACGTCGACGTCCTCGACGGCGACGGCGTTCGCCAGCAAGGAGCCCATCCCCGGGTAGGCGAAGATCCCCTCGACGACGACCGAACCCCCGACGAGGAAGCCCGTCGCCGCCGCGAACACCTGCGCGGTTGGGCCGATCACCCCGGGCAGCAGGTGACGAAGCAGCACGCGCTGGGGTGAGAGGCCGGCGAGCCGCGCCGCCTCGACGTTCGGCGCGGTCCGCGCGTCCACGACGGCCGCACGCACGTAGCGGCTGGCCCACGAACCGGCCGGTGCCGCCAGGGCGACCGCCGGCAACACCAGGATCGATGGCCGGTCGAGCGGGCTGCCCCCCGCGAGGATGAGCGACACGGGCGGAAACCACTGGAGCGTGAAGGCGAAGAGCGAGATCAGCACGCCCGCGACCACGAAGTCGGGGACGCTGACCCCGACCAGTGCTCCGACCGAAAGCGCCGAGTCCGCCGGCCGGCCGGCGCGAAGGCCGCTGGCCACGCCGACCACGAGGGCGATCGCCACGGTCAGGCTCGCGGCGGCGCCGGCGAGGATGAGCGAGTTGCTCGCCCGCTCGCGGAGCAGCGGACCGACCGGGCGACCGGTTGTGGCGGTGCCCAAGTCGCCGGTCAGCACTCCGCCCAGCCAGTCGGCGTATTGCACCGGAACGGGGCGGTCGAGACCCAGCTGCCGCCGCATCGCCTCGAGGTTCTCGGGGGTGGCGTCCTGACCGAGCATCCTCGAGGCCGGATCGCCGGGCAGCACGGCCGTCGCGGCAAAGAGCAGCACCGACACGCCAAGGAGCACGGCGACGCTCGCCGCGATCCGTCGAGCCAGGGCTCGCACGATCGGATGCGGGCGCGCGCTCATGCCTGCCGTCGCGCCGGACCGGGCCGGCGCCGGCGCCGGTTCCAGCAGGGAGGCACTGTCATTCGGTCCGGCCCTTTCCGGCGGGGCGCCCCGCCGTCCCGGCTATGCCTCGAGCGATGCTCGATGGAACAGTGGCGCCGACTGCGTGAACGAGACGCCGGTCAGCCCGGGTACGGAGGCGTTGAGGTCTTCCCGGTAGCCCCAGATCACCATGCCGTCATGGTCGAACGAGTACTGCTGCAGCTGCTCAACGATCGCAAGGCGCTCATCGCGATCGACGGTGGCCTGCGCGCTCGCCAGCAGCCCATCGTACTCCTCGTTGCCGATGCCGGTGAGGTTGAAGCCCGCTTTGGAGCCGGTGAATGACGTGAGGTGCACGTCAGCCGGCCGGTTGACCCACCAGCACGACTGCAACGGCGTGGAGAACAGTCGAGCAAAGTCGGAGTAGTACTGGTCCGCCGGCAGCTCGTCCAGCGTGAGCGTGACGCCGGCCTCCGCCAGCTGCTGCACCAGCAGCTCAGCAGCCGCGACCGTCCCGGCGGTGGTCTCGCCGGTCAGCATCGTCAGCTCGGTCACCCCCGCGGACTCGAAGAGCGCCCGCGCCTGCTGCACGTCGCGCTCCGTCTGGGGAATCACGTCCGCGTACCCCGGGAGCCCCTTGCCGACGAGGTCGTTCCCGAGTTCGCCAAATCCCAGCAATACGGTGTCGACGAACGCCTGCCGGTCGACCGCGAGCTTCAGTGCCCGTACCGCATCCGGGTTATCGAAGGGCGGCAGCGTGATGTTCGCTGCGAACCCCATCGCCCGGGAGTTCGCGGCGCCGCCCCGGTGCAGGGCGATCGCTTCGTTGCCTTCCTCCGCCCTGGCGGCGGCGGGCGTGAGCCCCCAGGCGAACTCGATTTCGCCGCCCTTCAGCGCATTCAACCGCGCGGTCGGGTCATTGACGACCACGACTTCAAGCTCATCGAGCAGCGCAGGAGCGTCCCAATAGTCCGCGTTGCGGACCATCCGGATGCTGCTGCCGGCCTCGAAGGCCTCCAGCCTGAACGGGCCGGTGCCGATCGCGCCAGGCCCGCCGATCGAGCCCTCGGGAAGCACGATCGACGTGATCGACAGCTCGGCGTCGAGGAAGTCGCCGCGCGGGACCGTCAGCGGCACGGCGACCGTGCGGGCGTCCGGGGTCGAGATGTTGGCGGCGTCGATCATGCTGAAGCCGCCGGCGAGGCGCGGAGCCACCTCCGGGTCGGCCAACGAGCGCAGCGTGTAGGCGACGTCGGCCGAGGTCAGCGGTCGGCCGTCGTGGAAGGTGGCGTCCCTGAGGACGATCGTCCACTCGGTCCCGTCCACGTTCGGCTCGATCGACTCGGCGACGCCAAGCCGCACCTCCGAACCGCTGAGCTGGGCCAGGCTGTCGAAGACGTGGTAGAAGCCGGCGTAGTCGGCGCTGCCCGCGGCGTTGAACGGATTGAACGTGGCGGTGGCGCTGCCGCCCGCGGCGACGCGGACGCGGCCGCCGCTCGCGGGGGCGGGCGCCTGGGCGGTGGCCGTCGGCGTGGCGGTGGCGGCGACCGTCGGAGCGGCGGTCGCGGCGGCCGTCGCGGCTGCCTCGGCGGTGGCGGTGGCCGTCGGCGTGGCGGCGCCACTCGATGGCTGCGGGGTGCCGGTCGGCGGCGGCGAGGGATCGTCGTCATCGGCGTCGCAGCCGATGAGCACCGGCGCGGCCGCCAAGACGAACATCGATCCGGCGGCCAGCTTCAGGAGCCGTCGGCGGCTCAATCGCTCGTCGTTCATTCGGGATCCTCCTCCCGCAGAGCCGACTGGCCCTGCCTATTGAGACTCTGTATCATTGCAGCGGGCAACCTTAATCCCAGTTGCGCGGTAGCGTCAAACCACGGAACTGGCTCAGAGAGACCTGCGGAGCAGGTGGGTGAGGCGGGGCACTGGAGGCTCAGCCGGTCCGATCAGCCGGACCGTGACTACGGACTGGACGACACCGAATGAGCGATCTGATCCCGAGCCACGTGCTCGTGCGTGCGGAGGATCTGGCGCGATCCGTCGCGGAGTACGAGGCCGCCGGATTCACTGTGCAGTGGGGCAGCGATCCCGGGACGGCGCACAACGCGCTGATCCACTTCCGCGAGGGGCCGTTCATCGAGCTGTTCGACCCTGTACCGGCGGACGCCGATCCGGACGAGTTCCGCGCGCGGATGCCACCACGTGTCGGGGCGTGGGTAGACGCGCGCGGGCTGTGCGAGCACGCGCTCGAGGGCGACAGGCCGATGGAGGCGATCCTCGAGGGGCTGGCCGCGCGCGGGATTGAGACGGGCCCTGCGTTCGGGGCGGAGCGGACCGGAGCAGACGGGGTGACGCTGCGCTGGTCCCTGACGCTGCCTCCCCGCCTCGATCTGCCGTTCGTGATGAGTCCGTACGAACCAGCACCGGCGATCCCGGAGGGCGACCGCCGGCATGCGAACGGGCTGCTCCGTCTCGCGTCGCTTGAGCTCGAGAGCGCGCAGCCGGTGGAGTTAGCGGAACGCCTCGCGGCGATGCTCGGTGGAGGCACGCCGCGCGCCTCGGAGGATGCCGTAACGGTCGAGGCCGCCGGGTTCAGCTACCGGATCGGCGCCGGTCGCGAGCACCGTGTCGCGTCGCTCCGCTTCAACGACGGCCGAACGCTCGAAGACGTGCTCGCGAGGTAGCTCGCATCTAGGCTCGCGGCGTTGGCCGTGCCGCTGCCGGAAGGATGTCGGATGAGTGCTTCTCAGGAGTCCGGTAGCACGGGCGCCACCGAGCAGGTCGAGCTCAGCGGGGTCCCGGAGACCATGCTCTGGTCGCTCTGGAACCGAGCCGCCGAGGCGCGGCGGAGGCGCCCGCTCATCGAGGATCCACTGGCGATCGAGCTCGTCGATCGGATCGACTACGACTTTCGTGGGCACTTCGGAAAGCCGAACGTGATGCACGCCATTCGCGCCCGGGTCTGCGACGACCTGGTCCGGGACTTCATCGCGAGCACACTCGGTCAGCCGCTGGTCGTCGCCCTCGGGGAGGGCCTCGAGACGCAGTACTGGCGGATCGGCGACGAGCGGGTGCGGTGGGTGAGCGTCGACGTGCCCGAGGCGATCGGCGTGCGGCGGTCGCTGCTGCCGGCCGACGGCCCCGAGGCGGTGGAGTGCTCGGCGCTCGACGCGGAGTGGATGGACGGCGTGCCTGCCGGGGTGCGGCCGTTCATCTCGGCCTCAGGCCTGCTGATGTACTTCACGGAGGACGAGGTCCGAAGGCTGCTGGCGCGGATCGCCGAGCGATTCCCGGGCGCGGAGGTCTTCTTCGACACGATTCCGCCGTTCCTCGCGCGGCGCAGCGAGCGTGGCTGGCGCCGGACCAAGCTGTACAGGACGCCGCCGATGCCCTGGGGCATCCCGATCGACGATGTCGCGGCGTTCCTCTGTGGGATTCCCGGCCTCCGACCCGTCTCGGTGCAGAGCTACGCCGATCCGTTCCCATCGAGAACGCGCCTGTATCGGCTGCTGTCCTGCGTCCCGACGGTGCGGCGCCGGTTCGCTGGCGCGCTGGTGCATGCACGAGTGGAGTCGAGCTGACACAGGAACGACGGCTGGAGACCTGTGGCTTGCGCCAGGCCGAGAGCGCGGCCGGCGAGTCGCCGCGCGGCACCAGCGTGAGGTGCTACAGCCGGACCGCGTTCCCGCGCCACGCACCCCCGCCCTAATGGGGAGCGTACCGAGCACGTAGATTCTGGGAGACTCGGTTCGAACCGCCAGCCGGGTAGCACCATCCGCCCTTGAGCGGCGCCATCCGGCGTACGAGGGCCGACGCGGTGCAGGGCTTGCAGTGGGCCGGCGAGACGGCTCCGGAGCCGTTGGAACCCGCCATTACTTCGGGCGGCGTGGGCGTCCGTGTGGCCCCAAACTGCGGGTGGTCGCGCCACGCCCGGCTGAGACTGATGGCGCAGGGCGGCGAATGCACTCTAGTGGGTGCCCTGGGCGGCCATGACGGTGGGCATGCCCTGCATGCCGCGGAGGAGGTTGATCTCCCCGCGGTGGCCGTTGAAGTGGCCCATCATGTGCAGCGAGATCGCCTCGCCGACGCTCTCGCTGCCGTTGCGGGCCGGAATCTCACGCTCGAGGTCCTCGTCCGTGGCGTTCGCGAGGAACTGCGACGTGCGCTCGAAGACGGCGTCCTGGTAGCTGCCGAGCGCGTCGAGGTCCGTGACGCGGACCTGCCGGGCGTCCTCGTCGGACATGCCGGTGCCGAAGCCCTCAAGGGCGAGGCCGGTGCGGTTGGCCCACTCCTCGGTCCACAGCTGAGGCTGACCCATCACGCGGCTGATGATCAGGTCCTCGACGCGCGAGGTGTGCCAGAGGCACCAGGCGATCGAGTGGCTGCCGTCCTCGGGGACGAAGTGCAGTTGCTCGTCGCTGCCGTTGCGCGCGTCGATGAGCGCGGCGTGCGTGAACTCGAGGCTGCGCTGGATGAATGCGACGGTACTCATGGCTCCCCCTGTGCTCCGTGTGATCCCACTGCACGATAGCCTGATCGACGGGGCGCTGTCGCAGGCGATCCGCGACATCGAGATCTCGTTCAAGACTTCACCAGGCGAGCCCGCCGAGCGGACTCCGATTACCCTCCGCCGAGTTCGTAGTACATTCGCCGAGGCGACCGGCGGCCTCGGCAACCGGAGCCAGGAGGCAAGGAGACGCGCGTGAGTAACGATCGCCGAAGGCAACGCCGCCGCCAGCGGCAGCGCGCGCGCCGCAGCCAGTTGCGCAGCTACGATCCCGCCGGCCCAGTGGAGTTCCCCGGCATCTTCGGCTGGCTGCAGCGCCGCCAGCGGGTGCTCTTCGCGGTCGGCATCATGGTGCTGGTCGTCAGCCTCGGCGGCGTCTTCATCACCACGCAGTTCGGCAACCAGTCGCCCGAGCCGACGCCGACTCCAACGCCGACCGAGGCGGCCGCGGCGGCCGAGGGGACCTCCGAACCAACGCCGGAGCCGACCCCGACGCCGGACGCCGACGGGATCCTCCGTACGTACAGCGAGCCCCCGGCGATGGAGATCGATCCGGCCAACCGCTACGAGGCACTGATTCGCACGGAACGCGGCGACATCCGGGTCGAGCTACTGCCCGAAGAGGCTCCCGGCTACGTCAACAACTTCGTCTTCCTCGCGCGCAACCGCTTCTACGACGGCCTCACCTTCCACCGCGTCCTCACCGGCTTCGTCGCCCAGGGCGGCGACCCTACCGGCGGGGGCGCGGGCGGACCCGGCTACAGCCTCGAGGAGGAGACGAACGAGCTGCCGTTCGACGCCGGCGTCATCTCGATGGCGAAGTCCACTGCGGTGAGCGGCTCGCAGTTCTTCATCACGCTCGATCCGACCCCGTTCCTGGAGCCCGACTTCACCGTCTTCGGCCGCGTGATCGAGGGCCTCGATGTCGCGCGCTCGCTGACCGCGCGCGAGCCCGGCCCTGGCGCGCCGCCCGCCGACCGCATCATCAGCATCGAGATCATTGAGACGGCGGGCGGAGGCGAGTAGGGTGGCGCGCCGCTACGAGGAGCCGGCCCCGATGGGGCTGGCCGAAGACGGCGCCTGCCACGCGCTCCTCGAGACTGCGCGGGGAGCGATCCGCATCCGGCTGCGTCCCGATCTCGCTCCGGAGTCGGTCAACTCGTTCGTCTTCCTCGCGCGTGAGGGGTTCTACGACGGTACGACGTTCCACCGCGTGATCCCGGGCTTCATCGCGCAGGGCGGCGACCCGACGGGGCGCGGTCACGGCGGGCCCGGCTACCGCCTGCGCGACGAGCTCTCCGAGGAGCCGTTCGCGGCGGGCGCCGTCGGGCTGGCCAACTCCGGGCCCGACAGCAACGGCTCGCAGTTCTTCATCGCACTGCAGGACGCGCCGCACCTCAGCGGGCGCTTCACCTACCTCGGCAGCGTCGAGGACGGCCTCGAGGCGGCGCGCGCGCTCACGCCGCGCGACCCCGCGGCAGCGGGCGAGCTGCCGGCCGGCGACCTGCTGCACACCGTCGAGATCGTGGAGTCGGCGGCGGGGCCGCCGGGCGCGGACGCGTAGCGGAGAGCGCCGCGAGCGGCGGCGGTTGCAGGGCGTGCGGAGGTCGGGTTGTCTGGCGACCCCGAGCGGATTCGAACCGCCGATCTCCACCGTGACAGGGTGGCGTGTTAGACCGCTACACTACGGGGCCGCTTACCCCTTGATGGTAGATGCGTGCGCCGAGGGGGGTCAATCGCCGGACGGCGCCGCGAGGGCCGGCGCGACTTCGGAGGCAGCCATTCCGCACTGTGAGCGCCACCACGATGTCGAGACCGAGCTGCGCTGCGGACGCTGCGAGGTCGCGATCTGTCCGCGCTGCATGATCCACGCGCCGGGTGGCATTCGCTGCCCGGACTGCGCGCAGCTCCGCCGCCCGCCGATGTACGAGCTGGAGACAGGGCACTACCTGCGGGCGGGCGCCGTCGCGCTGCTCGGCGCCGTCGCGCTCGGCGTCGCCTCGGCGCTGTTGTTGCCGCCGAGGCCGGTAGGCAGCCTGCTACTGTTCGCGATCGCGCTGCTCGGCGGCGTCGGCGCGGCGACGCTGCTGGCCCGGGCGTTCGATGCGGTCACGAACCGCAAGCGGGGGCGCGCACTGCAGTTGCTCGCCTCGGGCGCGATCGTGGCGGCGGCGCTGTTGCGCCTGCTGGTCTCCGGCGAGCTGGACCTGATCACGCAGGACGCCGGCGGCATCGTCTTCGCGGTGATCGGCGCGCTCGTCGCCTGGAACCGCCTCGCGTAGCCCTCGAGGCGTCTGGCCGCGCCCGCTACCTGAACCGATCGATCAGCACGAGCAGCACCAGCAGGCCGCCGCATACCGCGCTGATCATCCCGATCCGCAGCAGCTCACCGGTGATGAACGGCGCGTCGCGCTCGAGCAACCTCCGAGGGCGCTCGCTGGCGGCCGCTCGGGCGGCAGGGGTGGCGCCCGGGGCGGGCGGTCCGGGCGGAGGGGGGCCGGGCAGCGGAGCGCGCCGGGGCCGGTTGCGCTGCCTGCGTGAGCGTCGGGACATCTCGCCTCCGGGTGCTTCCCCGCGAGTGTAGCGGCGGGCCGCTCCCGAGGGCTATCCGCGAGCCGGTTCCGGCACGCGGCAGCCGCGCTCGCGCGCCGCGTCGAGGAAGGCGTCGGCCACGGCGTCCGGCAGCGGAATCTCGCCCGGCAGGCGCTCGTCCTCGCGATCGATACCGTGGTAGTCCGACCCGCCGAGCGCGAACAGGCCCAGGCGTTCGGCCAGCGCGGCCAGTTCCTCGACGAGCTCCGGCTTGTAGCCCTTGTAGTAGGCCTCGAGGCCGAACGCGCCGGCGGCGGCGAGTTTGGCGGCGACGCGCGGGTAATCATCGGTGAACGAGGGGTGGGCGAAGACGGCCAGACCGCCCGCCTCGCGGATCATCGAGATCGCCTCGGCGGGAGCGAGCTTCGGGCGTTCGGCGTACGCGGGACCGTTGCGGCCGATGAAGCGCTCGAAGGCCTCATTGAAGCGCTCGATGTGCCCGGCTTCGAGCAGGGCCTGCGCGATGTGCGGGCGTCCGACCGAGGCCTCGCCCGCCAGTTCCTGCACGCGCGACCACTCGATCGGCGCGCCCAGCCGTTCGAGGGCGTCGATGATGCGCCGCGCGCGGTCGATCCGGCCCCGGCGAAACTCATCGAGCTGCTTGCGGAACTCCGCCCGATCGCGGTCGATGAAGTAGCCGAGGATGTGCACCTCGGTGCCGGGCACGTCGCATGACAGCTCGACGCCCGGCACGAGTGTGAAGCCCGGGTGGCGCGCGGCCGCGGCCTCCGCCTCGGCGAGTCCGTCGAGGGTGTCGTGGTCGGTGAGCGCCATGATGCGGACGCCGCGGCCCGCCGCCAGGTCCACGAGTTCGGTGGGCGTGCGCAGGCCGTCGGAGCAGGTCGAGTGCGTGTGGAAGTCGCCGCGGCTCACAAGGCCGCCCGTCCGCGCCGCGGGCGCCTCGCGTTGCGGCCCACCGTCCTCACCACAGCGGGAGCACTCGGTCGACGCGCTCGATGCCGGTCGCCAGGCCGCTCGCGTCGTCGATCTCGATCAGCACGGAGTTGAAGACGCCGTCCTCGCCCGAGGCGACGGGCAGGCGCGTCGGCATCCCGGTCAGGAAGCGGCTGATCACCGACTCGATGTCGTCGCCGATCACCGAGTCGCGCACGCCGACCATGCCGAGGTCGCCCACGGCCGCGGTGCCGTCGGCGAGCAGCCGCGCGTCCGCGGTGGGGACGTGCGTGTGCGTCCCGACGACCGCGGCGACCCGCCCGTCGAGGTACCAGGCGAGCGCCTGTTGCTCGCTGGACGCCTCGGCGTGGAAGTCGATGACGATGCTGGCGCCGGGCTCGACGTCCTCGAGCAGCTGGTCGACGACGCGGAACGGGTCGTCGACGACGGCGGGCATGAAGACGCGGCCCATGAGGTTGATCACGATCAGTCCATCGATGCTCCAGACGCCGCGGCCGGGGACCGTCGGCGGGTAGTTCGCGGGGCGCAGCACGGGCCAGTCGCGGTTGAGGGCGGGGACGAACTCGCGCACGTCGAAGATGTGGTTGCCGGAGGTGATGACGTCGACGCCGGCGGCGAACAGCTCGTTGGCGGTGCGCTCGGTGAGCCCTCGTCCGCGCGCGGCGTTCTCGCCGTTGGCGATCACACGGTCGATGCCGAGGGCGTCGCGCAACTCCGGCAGCGCGGAGCCGACGATCTCACGGCCCGGCCGGCCGACGATATCGCCGACCATGAGGACGCGCACGGGTTAGCGTGCGACCGCGCTGGCGCGCGTCTCCCGGACGACGGTGACCCGGATCTGGCCGGGGTACTGCAGCGTCTCCTCGACCTTGCGCGAGACGTCGCGCGCGAGCCGCGTGGCCGCGAGGTCGTCGACCTCGTCCGGCCGCACCAGCACGCGGATCTCCCGCCCCGCCTGGATGGCGAAGGACTGCTCGACGCCGTCGAAGGAGTTGGCGACCGCCTCGAGGGCCTCGAGGCGCTTGACGTACTGCTCGATGGAGTCGCGGCGCGCGCCCGGGCGGCTGCCCGAGATCGCGTCGGCGATGATCACGATCAGCGACTCTGCCGTCTCGGGCGCGATCTCCTCGTGGTGGGCCTCGATGCAGTGCACGATCTCGTCGCCGACGCCGAAGCGGCGCGCGATCTCGCCGCCGAGCGCGGCGTGCGTGCCCTCCATCTCGCGGTCCACGGCCTTGCCAAGGTCGTGGAGCAGGCCCCCGATGCGGGCCGTCTCCACGTCCGCGCCGAGCTCGTGCGCAAGCGCGACCGCGAGCCACGAGGTCTCCACCGAGTGGCGCAACTGGTTCTGGCCGTAGGAGTAGCGGAAGCGGAGCTTGCCGAGGGTCTTCGCGACCTCGGGGTGAAGCGCCGCCACCTCTGCGTCGACGAGCGCCTGCTCGCCGGCCTCGGTGACCATGCGGTCAACTTCGTTGCGCGCCTTCTCGACGGCGTCCTCGATCCGGCTCGGCTGGATGCGGCCGTCCTGGACGAGGCGCGCGAGCGCCACGCGGGCGACCTCGCGGCGCACGGGATCGAAGCCGACGACGGTGACGACCTCGGGCGTGTCGTCGATCAGCAGGTCGCAGCCGGTCGCCGCCTCGAAGGCGCGGATGTTGCGGCCCTCGCGGCCGATGATGCGGCCCTTCAGTTCGTCCGAGGGGATCGGCACCACGGAGACGGTGGTCTCCGCCGTGATCTCGGAGGTCATGCGCTGCATCACGGTGGCGAGGATTTTGCGTCCACGCATGTCGGCTTCGGCCCTGGTGGCGGCCTCCATCGCGCGCACCCGGCGCGCGGACTCATCGCGCAGTTCGCTGTCGAGGCTGTCGAGCAGCAGGTCACGCGCCTCGTCGGCGCTCAGCCCGGCGATGCGCTCGAGCTCGCCGCGAAGCTCGGACTCCTGCTCGCGCAGCCGTTCGTGCTCGCCTTGCAGGCGATCCTGACCAGCCTCGAGATCCTTCTCGCGGCGGTCGAGGCCGGCGGCGCGGTCGCGGACCGACTGCTCGCCGCGGTCGAGTCCCTCGGCGCGGCGTTCCAGCGACTCCTCGCGCTGTTCGAGGCGGCGCTCGACGCGGGCGGCCTCGCGGCGCTCCTCGCGCAGCTCCTCCTCAACCTCCTCGCGGTAGCGGAGGCCCGCCTGCTGCCCCTCGAGCTCGAGCTCACGGCTGCGGCTCTCGGCCTGCTCGCGGATGCGGTCGGCGGCCTGCTCCGCGCGGCGGCGCACGTCCCGCGCGCCGAGCCCGAGGATGGCGTAGCCGATCAGGAAGCCGATCACGAGAGCGATCACGCCCACAAGGGCGCTGAGTACGGGTGCATCCTCCATGAGGTGGCCTCGATTCGAGGGCCGCGCCTCCGCCGCAGCGGGTCGCGAGCCGTGAGTCGGCATCCCGGCGCGGCCGTATGACTGAGGGGCCAGTCAGCGCCGTCGCCGTTGTTGATGGGGACAGTCTACCACCGCGCTTGACGGTGCGCCTCGCGCGCCCGCGCTACGGTGTGACCGAGGCGGCCTCGTGAGCGTGGTCGCTGCGCAGGCGCGAGCGGACGCGCTCGATCGTTCCGGGGTCGAAGCCGCGACGCGCCAGCGCCGCGACGAGCCGTCTCGAGCGCCTGGGATCGCCCCGCGCATCGCTGCCCGCGTCGCTGCCGCCGCCTCCGCGGGCCAGCCGCCGCAGCGCGATCCGCGCGGCGGCGAGGGCGGCGCGGTCGTCATCGTGTCCGCCGGTCGCCGCCTCCGCGATCTCGTGGGAAATGCCGCGCGAACGCAGCTCGCGTTGCAGCAGCCGCGCGCTGCAGAGCAGCGAGCGGGGGCGCTCGACGTAGGCGGCGGCCCAGGCGCGGTCGTCGACGTAGCCGAGCGCGCGCAGCCGCCTCAACGCGGCCGTCGCTGCCTCGATGGTGAAGCGCGCCTCGAGGCGCTCGCGCAGATCGTGCTCGCTGCGAGCGCTGCGGCTGAGCAGACGCAGTCCGTGCTGGACCGCCTTGCGCGGATCGTCGCTTGGGGGAGCGGCGTTGCCGCGCCGGCGGGCGCGAGCGGCCTTACGCATCAAGCGGCAGGCCGGAGATCGCCGTGGCGCTCTCGGGGGCCTCCGTGGGCGCCTCGGCCGGCAGGTGCTCGGTGCCGGGCAGCCCGGCGGCGGCGCGGACATTGACCTCGATCTCGTCGGCGATCGCGGGGTGCTCGCGGAGGAACGCCTTCGCGTTCTCGCGCCCCTGGCCGAGCCGCTGCTCGCCGAGCGAGTAGTAGGACCCGAGCTTCTTCACGATGCCGTGCTCGACCGAGAGGTCGAGGAGGTCGCCGGAGCGGCTGATGCCGTGCTCCTCGGGGGTGAACATGATGTCGAACTCGGCCTGGCGGAACGGCGGCGCGGTCTTGTTTTTTACGACCTTGCAGCGGACGCGGTTGCCGATGATCGTCGAGCCCTGGCGCAGCGACTCGATGCGGCGGATGTCGATCCGCACGGAGGAATAGAACTTGAGCGCGCGCCCGCCGGGCGTGGTTTCCGGGTTGCCAAAAACGACGCCGATCTTCTCGCGCAGCTGATTGATGAAGACCAGCGCGGTGTTCGAACGCGCCACCGCGGCGGTCAACTTGCGCAGCGCCTGCGACATCAGCCGCGCCTGCAGGCCCGGCAGTGAGTCCCCCATGTCGCCCTCGATCTCCGCGCGCGGCACGAGCGCGGCCACGGAGTCGACGACGACGGCGTCGAGGGCGTTCGAGCGGATCAGCGCCTCGCAGATCTCGAGCGCCTGCTCGCCGGTGTCGGGCTGCGAGATCAGCAGGTCGTCGACGGCGATACCGCAGGCGGCGGCGTAGTCGGGCTCGAGGGCGTGCTCGACGTCGATGTAGGCGGTGGTGCCGCCCGCGCGCTGGCTCTGCGCGATGATGTGCTGGGCGAGGGTGGACTTGCCGGCCGACTCCGGCCCGAAGATCTCGGTCACGCGCCCTCGCGGCACCCCACCGATGCCGAGGGCGATGTCGAGCGAGAGGGCTCCGGTGGGGATGGCTGAGACGTTGATCGCAGCCTGCTCGTCGCCGAGGCGCATGATCGCGCCCTTGCCGTGGTCCTTGGTGATCTGCTCGATGGCGCGGTTGAGGTCCTCGTGGCGCCGCTGCTCGGGGTTGCTCTTGCTGCGCTGCCTGCTGGCCATTGCGGTGGTCCTTCCGCGTACGCTGCTGTTCTATCGTGGCACGTCGTTGGTACGCAGGGAAGAATAGAACGCAGGTTCTATACCGTCAAGTCCTCGCCGGGCGGCGGCGCGGGTGTGCGAGGAGACTCTGTTGGAGGCGGTCCGGCTCGCGGTGCGCCTCACGCCTAGTGCCTCGCGCGACGCGGTCGTGGGCTTCGAGGGCGAGACGCTGCGCGTGCGCGTCACCGCGCCGCCGGTCGAGGGTCGCGCCAACGCCGCGCTCGTGCGTCTGCTGGCGCGGCGCCTCGGCGTCCCGCGAGGCGCCGTGCGCGTGGTGGCGGGGCAGACATCGCGCAACAAGGTTGTGGCCGTCGACGGCCTCGAGGCGGTGGAGCTGCGGCGGCGCCTCGGGGGTGGTTGAGCGTGTGGCGCCGGAGCGACGCTACGGCAGGCTCGAGACGAGCATCTGCTGGATGATGAGGATCAGGATGATCGCGACCATCGGCGTGATGTCGAACAGCCCCACGCGTGGCACCACCCGCCGCAGCGGCTCGAGCACCGGCTCCGTGATCGCGTCCAGCGCCCGGATCACCGGGCCGTTCTGATCGATCGGAAACCAGCTCACGATCGCGCGCGCGAAGATCGCGAACCACAGCACGTTCAGCAGCATGCTCAGGAGCGTGATGAGCGTGGTCACTCCGCTTCCCCCAGATCCAGCGCCCGCGTGAACGCGGCCTCGATTGCGTCGTCGAACGCCGCCCGCACCCCGGCGGCTTCCAGCTCGGAGAGCGCCGCGGCCGTCGTGCCGCCCGGCGAGGTCACTGCGTTGCGCAGGGTCGCGGCGTGCTCCCCGCTCTCGATTGCGTAGCGCGCCGAGCCGGCGACGGTCGCCAGCACCAGGTCCGTCGCCTGCGGCCGCTTCATGCCGAGCCGCACCGCCGAGTCCACCATCGCCTCGATCAGCAGATAGACGTAGGCGGGGCCCGATCCGTGTAACGCCGTCGCGAGGTCCACCGCCTCGTCGTCGCCGACCTCGACGATCGCGGTCGCGACGCCGCTGAGCACCTCGCGCACCCGGGCGAGCTGCTCGTCGCTAAGCTCGGGGGCGGCGAGGTAGACGGCGGCGCCCTCGCCGATCGCGGCGGGCAGGTTCGGCATCACGCGCACGGAGGCGCCGTGCCCGCTGTGGCGCTGCACCTCGGCGAGCGGCGTCCCGGCGGCGATCGAGACGAGCACGGCGCCGGCGGGGATCGCCCCGGCGAGACTCCGCGCTGTCGCGGGCAGGTCGTCCGGTTTCACCGCGAGCAGCACGACGTCCGCGCCGATGCAGGCGCTCTCCGGGTCGTCGGTGACGCGCACGCCGTGGTCCGCGAGGGCGCGCCGGCGGCTCGCGATCAGCTCGGCGATGGCGACGTTGGACGCCTCGGCGACTCCCGCGCTGAGAATCCCGCGCAGAAACGCCTCGCCCATGAAGCCGCCGCCGATGATCCCGATCCGCACGCTGTGTCCTCCGCCTTGGCTACGAGCGCCGCGCTCCGAAGATCACGCGCCCGAGCCGCACCACCGTCGCGCCCTCCTCGACGGCGACGACGTAGTCGTCGGTCATGCCCATCGAGAGCCCCTCGAGGCCGTGCGCGCGGGCCAGCTCGCGCAGTTGCCGGAAGACCGGCCGGACCTGCTCCGGATCGTCCACGAGCGGCGCGACCGTCATCAGCCCGGCGACCGCGATGTGGCGGCGCTTCGCCGTCTCGCGCAGCAGTGCCGGCAGCTCCTCCGGGGCGATTCCGTCCTTCGAGGCCTCGCCGCCCACGTTGACTTCAAGGTAGCAGGGAAGCGGTTCACGCGCCCCCGCGCCGCCCCCGGCCTCGAGGCGCTCGGCGCGCCGCTCGATCTCGTCGGCGAGCCGCACGGAGCCGAGCGAGTGCAGCGCGGCGATGCGCGGCAGCACGCCGCGCACCTTGTTGCGCTGCAGCCGTCCGATGAAGTGCCAGCGCGGCGCGAGCCCGCTCGCCTCGAGCGCCTCGGCCTTGGGCAGCAGCTCCTGCGCGCGGTTCTCGCCGATGTCGCTGAGCCCCGCCGCCAGCGCCTCCTCGACGACTTCGGGCGGGTGCGTCTTGGAAACTCCGACGACGGTGACCTCGGCGGGGTCGCGCCCTGCGCGCTCGCACGCCGCGGCGATGCGCTCGCGCACGGCGGCGAGGTTGGCGGCGATGGAGGTGGCGGTCGTGGTCATGCAGCAAGGCTACGCCCCCGGCACGGCCTGCCGCCAGAGACAGGCGCCCGACATCTGGCCGAAACGCAAGCTTCATCGCGTCGCCACACGGCCGTCACCACCTCGTCATCCGCGCCCGCGAGACTACGCACGAGGCGAGGGGCGTCACTCCTGGCGGGGCCGGATGGCCTGAGGGAGTCCACCGCACCGGCGCCACCCGGATCGAGGGCCCGTGGCCGCTCTCGTCGATGAACAGCAGCTAAGCCACAGAGGTGCGGTGCTGCGCCGCTCAGCACACCCCGCAGAGCTTGCAGCCCACCTCGGGCGGGGGGCAGGGGATGGTGCGACGCACGCGCTCGTGCTTGTCCATCTCGCGCAGCAGGAAGCGCTCCGTCATACCGACATCGACGACGTGCCACGGGGGCGCCTCGCCCGCCCAGGGGCGCGCGCCGTCGAGGCCGTGCTCGCGGATTGCGCGCTTGTAGCTGCCCAGCGAGGAGTCCGGCAACTCCGCCAGCATCGCGGCGAGGCGACCGTCCGCCCTCGAGAGTACGTCGTCGATGCGCGCGGTCTGGGGCGAGTCGCTGCGCAGCTCGATGCCCGAGGCGAGGTGCTGCTTGAGGATGCCCTGGCGGGCTTTGATCACCTCGGGAGGCTGCTGCGTCTCGTACTGGTACGCCGTCCACGGCTTCGGGACCAGCGGGCTGACGGAGAACACCAGGCGCGTGCCGTTGCCCGCCGCGTCGAGCCGCTCCTTGATGCGGTTGCCGAGCGCCGCGAGGGCGTAGACGTCGTCGTCCTCCTCGCCGGGCAGGCCGATCATGAAGTAGAGCTTGAAGCGGGTCAGCCCGGCCTCGCCGACGAGGGCGGCCCCGCGCAGGATCTGCTCCTCGCTCACGCCCTTGTTGATCGCCTCGCGCATCCGCTCGGAGCCGGCCTCGGGCGCGACGGTCACCGTCTTCGTTCCGCCGGCGGCGAGCACGCGCAGCACCTCCGGCCGCAGGTTGTCGACGCGCAGCGAGGAGATCGAGACGCGCGCGCCCAGCTCGCCCGCGCCGACCACCAACTCGGGCAGCTCGGGGTGGTCGGCGACCGCTGCGCCGAGCAGCCCGACCCGCTCGCTGTGCTCCAGCGAGTGCTCGACGACGCCGAGCAGATCCTCGAGCGGGCGGTAGCGCGGCGGGCGGAAGACGTAGCCGGCGATGCAGAAGCGGCAGCCGCGGCCGCAGCCGCGCGCGCACTCGATCAGCGTCATGTCGGAGAGCTCGGTGTCGTCCGTGAGGATCGTCGAGTAGGCCTCGGTCGAGCCGATGTCCTCGACCCATTGGCGCTCGACGGGGCCATGGGGCGGACGCTCGGGCACATAGACGCCGGGGAGCGCGGACAGCTCGTCGAGCAGGTCGTCGCGGCCGCCGTAGAGTCCGTCCTCGAAGGCGCCGGCGAGCGAGGGGACGATCTCCTCGCCCTCGCCGATCACGGCCGCGTCGAGGAAGGGCGCGACGCCGGCGGGGTTGGTGAGCATACAGGCCCCGCCGGCGATCACGAGCGGGTGCCGCTCATCGCGCTGCGAGGCCCAGAGCGGGATCCGCGCGCTCTTCAGCGCCTGCACCATGTGGAAGTAGTCGTACTCGTAGGAGAGCGTGAAGGCGAGCACCGCGAAGTCCTCGAGCGGGCGCTGCGACTCCAGCGAGACGATGTGCGGCGGTTCGTCGCCGTTGCGCTTGCCGCGCTCGGGCGGGTCGACGAAGGCGCGCTCGCAGACGAAGTCCGGGTAGGCGTTGAACAGCGAATAGACCGTCTGCAGCCCGAGGTTGGACATGCCGATGTAGTAGGAGTTGGGGTAGACGAGGACGATCGGGATGCGCCCGCCCCAGTCCTTGCGCACGTAGCCGCGTTCGCGGCTCAGGCGCTGGCGGGCGACGACACGTGGATCCGGCATGCCAAGAGTCTAGCGCAGGACGGGGCCGGGCGAACCGCCGCCGCCTCAGCGCGGCAGGTCGAGGTCGTCCAGGTCGCGGTCGTCGTTCCGTTCGCGCCTCGCGATCCAGAAGAGGCCGGCGGCGATCGGGATTAGCGGCAGCAGGCCGAGCAGCGGGTGCGTGGTGAAGAGCACGAAGCCGGCGATCAGCAGCACGAGCACGGCGCCGACGGCGAGCAGCGGCGGGATCAGCACGCCGAAGGCGATGCGCGTGAGCAGCAGCGTCTCGCGACAGCCGCCGGGCTCTGGTCCCGAGTTCTGTTCGTACATGCCGACAGGATAGGCGCTTCCCGGCTTACGGCAGCGCGAGGCCGGCGAAGGCGGCGATCAGCCCTCGGCCTGCTCGTCGCGGGCGGCCCGGCGCTCGGCGTAGACCATGATGCCGAGCGAGGGCAGGAACGCGGCGAACGCCACGAGCGAGGCGAGGACGAAGCCGCCCAACAACAGCAGCAACCCGACCGCCAGCGCGAGCGACATGCTGAGGATCGAGCCGATGCGCACGACGAGCACGTAGGGCGGGAGCGTTTCCTGCATCGCGTTCGCCGCTCCTCCGTCTGCTCGGGCCTGCTCGATCGCGTCGGTGTTGGTCGGGGTGCGCAGATTTGAACTGCGGACCTCTGCGCCCCAAACGCAGCGCTCTACCCTGGCTGAGCTACACCCCGAAGCAGCACCCGACGGTGCGATCCGACGCTACGGCCCGCGCCTCGGACACGTCAACGCCTCGGAACAGAGTCGGCGAGGGTTTACCCGCGGACTTCGCGCCAGCCGAGGCCCCAGAGCGCCAGCGCGACGGCGAGGCCGAAGACTACGCCGCCCGCGACGGCGGCCTCGGCGCTGTCGACGTCGAAGAACCGGTAGAGCACCCGCATCCCGGCCCAGCCCCAGGCCGCGCCGGCGAACGCTCCCGAGATCAGCCACAGCGCGCCGCCAAGCAGGCCCGCACCACCGCGCATCGCAGCCTCCTCGCTCAGTCGCGCCGCCGCGCGGCCCCGACGACCTCGTCGAGGCCCCCGACGCCCTCAGCCTCGCACCACTCGCGCAGCTCGTCGAGCACGCGCCAGGGCGCGCCCGGTTCGGTGAAGGTGGCGGTGCCGACCTGCACGGCGCTGGCGCCGGCCATCAGGAACTCGACAGCGTCGCGGCCGCCCATCACCCCGCCCGAGGCGATGATCGGGAGGCTGGTGACGGAGGCGGCGAGGTAGACGCTGCGCAGCGCGATCGGCTTGATCGCGGGCCCGGAGAGCCCGCCGAAGATGGTGGCGATCGCGGGCCGCCGCCGTTCGATGTCGATCGCGGTCGCCGGCACGGTGTTGATCAGCGAGAGCGCGTCGGCGCCGGCCTGCTCACAGACCTCGGCGAAGGGGCGGATGTCGGTGACGCTCGGCGTGAGCTTGACGGCGAAGGGGAGCGTGGTGCTGCGCCGTACCTCGGCCACCACCTCGGCCGTCAGATCGCAGTCCTGCCCGAACTCCATCCCGCCGACCTCGACGTTGGGGCAGGAGACGTTGACCTCGAGGCCGGCGACGCCCGGGACGCCCTCGAGGCGTTCGGCGAGCCGGCCGAACTCGTGCACGGTGTCGCCCATGATGTTGACGAGGACGGGCGTGTCCCAGCGCGCCCAGGCGGGGGCCAGGTCGCGGATCAGTGCGCCCACGCCGACGTTCTGGAAGCCGATCGAATTGATCATCCCTGCCGGCGTCTCGACGGTGCGGGGCTGCGGGTTGCCGCGGCGCGGCCGCAGCGTCGTGCCCTTCGAGATCACGCCGCCGAGCGCGTCGATGTCGAAGCGGCGCGCGAACTCGATGCCGTTGGAGAGGGTGCCGGAGGCCGTGAGGACGGGGTTCTTGAGCAGCAGCTCCTGCTTGCCGCCGCGGCCGATGGTGAGGCTGAGGTCCATGCGCCGCCTCGCTCCGGGTGCGTTCATGATACCCGCCGCAGGCGCGGGTGGGGCAGTGCGACGGTCGCGGTGGATGCCCGGACGAAGTACGGCGCCCCCGGAATTCCGGGGGCGCCGCCTTGTCTCATCCCCTGCGTCGCGAGGTCAGTCGCGCACGATCTCGTCGGAGAGCAGGGAGTGGTCCGGCCGGGGGAGGTGCCGGAGTGCGCTGATGGGGGAGTTGCTCACGGTGTTCGTGTGCTCCCACATCACGTTCTCGGTAGCGTTCGCGAAGTTCCGCGTGAGCCCGCAGCGCTTGCAGAAGCCGGCGCTCTCACGCCCGCTCGGGGACTCGATCACCCAGTGGTGGACGCAGGCCATGCGCGAGGTCGCGTTGGTCTGCACGTCGTGTCCGGTCTGTGCTGCCGTAGCCATCGTTCTTCTGCCTTCCCGTGGCGCCGGTGTTGGATCCCCCCAGATTTTGCCCCGACGCCTGACTACCAATCGTGTGCGTTCGCTGTGTGCAGGCGGCGCACCAGAGACATAACCTTACGGCGTGACCCCTCTGGTGTCAACCTTAAGTGCACTAAAATGCTGGAAAACTCCGATAAAGTCCTCCCTTGCTCCGCGCCCCTGCCGGCCTCGCCGGCCACGCGGCCAGGATCACGCCTCGCGCCGCTGCCCCAACCGGAGCGGGCGGCTATACTGGGGCCAGAGCCCCCAACTCGGGGCTTTCAACCCCGTGGGGAGGCGTAACGCGATCCCGGGAACAGTCCTCGAAGGTGTCCCCAAGTATCCCGTTGCCTCCCCTTCTGGCGCGTCCATCCTGGATGACGCACTCTCCGTACCTAGAGATGAAACGCTCGCGACGGCCATTTGGTTCCCTCCAGGTTGGAGTTACTCCCAGGATTTTCTCACGAATCTGGCCGATCCGCGAGCATTTCCGCAGCGTGAGGACATAACGTGACGAATGCTGAGGCCGTACTGGCCGCTCTCTCCCAGGTTCGCGATCCCGAACTGCATCGCGACCTTGTGTCGCTCAACATGGTCCGCGACGTCGCCGTCGAGGGCTCGACCGCCTCCTTCCGCCTGGTGCTCACGACCCCGGCCTGCCCGCTGCGCGAGCAGATCGACGTCGACGTGCGCGCCGCCCTCGACGCCCTGCCCGGCATCGACGAGGTGGAGATCGAGTGGGACGCCGAGGTGCGGGGGCAAGCGCTCCGCGAGGGCGGTCCGGAGCCGGTCGAGGGCGTCAAGAACCTGATCGCGGTCGCCTCCAACAAGGGCGGCGTCGGCAAGTCCACGGTGGCGACGAACCTCGCCGTCGCCCTCGCGCGGCTCGGAGCGGCCGTCGGCATCGTCGACGCCGACATCACCGGCCCGAACATCCCGACGATGCTCGGCATCGAGCAGGGGGGCCTCGCTGATGGCCAGCAGGGGCTGAACACCATCGAGGCCCACGGCGTGCGCGCCGCCTCGATCGGGTTCGTGCTGCCGAAGGGCACGCCGGTCGTCTGGCGCGGACCGATGATCGGCTCGGGCGTGCGCCAACTGGTCCATGATATCGACTGGGGCGACCTGGACTACCTGATCGTCGACCTGCCGCCGGGCACTTCGGACGCCTCGATGTCGCTGGCGCAGCAGGCGCCGGTGGCAGGCGTCGTGATCGTCTCGACGCCGCAGCAGGTGGCGATCGAGGACGCAACGAAGGCGATCGGGATGTTCGACCGGCTCGGCGTCCCGATCTTCGGAATCGTGGAGAACATGACATCGGACATCTTTGGCCGCGGCGGAGCGCGCGAGGCCGCGGACGAGCTGGGCGTCGAGTTCCTCGGCGAGCTGCCGCTCGCGGCGGCGGTCCGCAAGTCCGGCGACGAAGGCGTCCCGCTGGTCGCCGCCGCCCCGGACTCCGAGGAGGCAGCGGCCTTCATCGAGCTCGCGGAGCAGGTCGCGGCCCGCTGTTCCGTGCTGCAGTACGCCGGGGATGCGGGGGTGGCGGCATGAGCGCGGACCGCGCGGACGCGCCGGCCACGGGCGAGGGCACGCGCCGCCGCGGCACGCGCGGAGGCCGCGGCCGATCGCGCGCGGCCGAGACGCCCGAGAGCAACGAGACTCTGAACGATCCACGCATCGCCGGCCGCCGCCCGGCCCGCGCTCCGAAGGCTGAAGCGGAGGCGGAGTCCTCGCCGCCCGCCGAGACGAAGGCGAAGGCTGCAGCGAAGCGCGCGCCGCGTCGCCGTCGAGGGGCAGCGGCGGCCGAGGAAGCGGCGCCCGAGCCCGCGAAGGCGGAAGCCGAGGCGACCCCCGAGGCCGAGGCCGAGCCCAAGAAGCGAGCCCCGCGGCGCCGTCGTGCCGCCGCGGCCGAGGAAGCTGCACCCGAGCCCGCGAAGGCGGAAGCGGAGGCGGAAAAAAAGGCGCCGGCCCGCCGTCGCGCGAGCACCCGCAAGTCCAGCACGACGAGCAGCAGCGACGACACGGGAACGGCCGCGCTCACCGAGGAGGTCCGAGCGCTGCGCGAGGTGCTGACGGCGCAGGCGCAGACGATCGACGCGCTGCGCGAGATGCAGGAGCGCGCCGTGCGGCGGCTGCGCCTCGGCGTCTTCGTCGACGTGCCGAACCTGATCTACGGAGCGGAGCGCGGCGAGGGCGCACCGGACGGCGCGAGCGTGCATATGGGCAAGCTGCTCGCCTACCTCAGCGAGGGCCGCGAGCTGATCCGCGCGACTGCCTACTCGCCGGTCTCGGACGACCCCGCGGAGCCGGTGGAGCGCCAGCGCTTCGTCGAGCCGTTCGTGCGCCACGACTACCGGATCGTGACGAAGCCGATGAAGCGCTTCCAGGACGGCTCGGTAAAGGGCAACTTCGACGTCGAGATGGCGCTCGACATGGTGACGATGGCGGAGCGCCTCGACGTGGTTTCGATCGTCTCCGGCGACGCGGACTTCGCGCGCGCCGTCGAGCTGCTGCAGAGCCAGGGCGTGCGTGTCGAGGTCGTCGCCTTCAGCGGCAGCACCTCGGTCGAGATGCGCGCCCTCGCCGACGAGTACATCGACGTCGCGACGATCCTCGATCGGGTGGGGGCGTAGCGGGCGCTACTCCTCGTCCTCGCCCTCGTCCCGGCCTCGAGGCGGGGTCTCGCCGGGGTAGCTCACGGAGCGCGGGCCGGCGCTGCCGCGCCCGACCAGCGCCTCGTTCGTGGCGATGGCGACGATGAAGGCGCCGCCCATCAGCCCCGCGCCCGCGCCGAACAGCCAGCCGACGATTGCCGGGTCCGGGCTCAGCAGCACACCGCCGATCAACGCGCCGCCCACGAGGCCGCCGAGGATCGGGATGGCGACGGCGATCCGCCGGAGCATCAGGCGGGGCCCATCAGTACAGGTCGCGCAGGTCGAACATCGGGCCGTCCGTGCAGCAGAGCCGGACGCCGCCGCGCTTGGGGAAGATCGCGCAGCCGTAGCAGATGCCCATGCCGCAGGCCATCGTCTCCTCCAGCAGGGCCTGCACCGGCTTGCGCAGCCCGGAGCGTGTGAGCACCCCGAACAGCGCCTCGAACATCGGGTTCGGCCCGCAGGCGAAGGCCTGGTCGGCCCAGGGCAGCAGCCGCTCGAACGGCGCGGTCACCAGCCCGCGCTCGCCCAGCGACCCGTCCTCCGTCGCCACGACGACCTCGACGGCCTCCGGCAGCAGCCGCGGCGGGAAGATGCCCGCCTCGCTCGCCGCGCCGAGGACGAGCGTCACCTCGCGGCCCTGCTCGACCAGCTCGTCGGCAAGCCAGACGAGCGGCGCGCAGCCGATCCCGCCGCCGACGAGCAGCATGTGGTCGACGCGCTCGCGCGGCTCGAAGCCGCGCCCAAGTGGCCCGACCACCCGTACTGCATCGCCCGGCGCGCGCCGCGCGAGCCAGTCGGTGCCGCGCCCGACGACGTCGAAGAGCAGGGAGAACTCGGGCCCGTGGCGGCCCTCGCGCAGGCGATGGAAGGAGCAGGCGCGGCCGAGCAGCGGTTCGTCGTACTCGCCGATGTAGGCCATCACGAACTGGCCGGGCGTGGCGTGGCGGAACGCCTCGGGCATCGTCAGCCAGAGCACGCGCGTCTCGCCGTAGAGACGGGCGGACTCGGTGACCTCGACGACGGCGCTTCTCATGCCGGCAGCTCCGCGGCGTGGTAGAGCAGGCCGGCCGCGCCGCAGAGCAGCAGCCAGGCGTACGAGGGCAGGAGCGAGCGCAGCAGCACCACGCCGCTCGCGACGAGCACCACGCCGCTGAGCGGGTTGGCCTCGAGGCTCATCAGCAGCACCACCGCGGCCCCGGCGATCGCGCCGAAGACGGCAGCGGCGACGCCATCGAGGAATGCGCGTAGCGCCTCGGAAGCCGAGAGCCGGTCGAGTACGTGTCCCAGCGAGATCGCGAAGACGAACGCGGGCGCGAAGATCGCAACCGTCGCGATCAGCGCGCCCCACCAGCCGCCGGCGGCGTAGCCGACGAAGGTGGCCGTGGTGACGATCGGCCCCGGCGTCGCCTGCCCGATCGCGATCGCATCGAGGAACTGCGACTCCGTCAGCCAGCCCTGCGCGACGGCGTCCGGCTCCAGCAGCGGGATGATCACGTAGCCGCCGCCGAAGAGCAGCGCACCGGCCTTGAGGTGGATCAGCGCGATCGGCACGACCTCGGGCAGCGTCACGGCGAGGGCGGGCAGCGCCAGCGGGAGCAGCGGAGCGGGCAGGGCGACGATCGCGCGCTGCAGCCGCTGGCGCAGCCCGTGCTCGCTCGCGAGCAGCGCAATCACGCCCGCGCCGAGCAGCGCGACCACCTCCCAGCGCGGCGCGAGCAGCGTAACCGCGAACGCGGCCGCCGCGAGAGCGATCGCGAGCGGGTTGCGCTGCGCCGGGCCGCGCAGCCGCCAGGCGGCGAGCGCGACGAGCACGACCACGGCCGGGCGGATGCCGGCGAACAGGTCGTCCGCGCGCGGCGTCGTGCCCCACTGGAAGTAGGCCCAGGCGAGCGCCGCGACGGCAAGCGCGGCGGGCAGGATGAAGGCGCTGCCCGAGGCGATCGCTCCCGCGACGCCGCGGCGGCGGTAGCCGAGGTGGATCGCCATCTCCGTGGAGTTGGGGCCGGGCACGAGGTTCGTCGCGGCGAGGGCGCGCGCGAACGTGTCGCGGTCGAGCCAGCGCCGCCGCTGGACGAACTCATCCTCCATCATCGCGACGTGCGCCGCGGGCCCGCCGAAGGCGGTCGCGCCGAGGCGTCCGAACTGCCCGAGCAGCCCCGCGAGCGAGCTGCGGCCCGCTTCGCTTTCCTGCTCGCTGCTCATGCGGACGTGCTCCCGGTTGCCGGTGCGGGGGCGTGCTGTGCGCCCGCCGTCCCATCGATCACGGCGACGAGCAGCGCGCGAAGCGCCGGGAGGTCGCGGCAGACGGCGGTGGCGCCCGCCGCGATCAGCTGCTGCTCGCCGCGGATTTCCGTGACGCCGACGCGGACGGCGACCCCGGCGGCGAGGGCGGCCTCCATGTCCTCCTCGGTGTCGCCGACGTAGGCCGCGCGCTCGCCTTCGATGCCCAGTTCGGCGAGGGCGTGCAGCAGCGGCTCGGGCCGGGGCTTCATGATGCCGGTCGTGTCGCGCCCGACGATCGGGCCGAAGTGCTCACTCCAGCCGAGCGTCTCGATCAGCGAGCGTGCGCCCGCCTCGAGCTTCGATGTGACGATGCCGAGCGGCAGCCGGGCCGCGAGATCCTCGATCAGCTCGTCCGCGCCGGGGAGCGGCGGCGTGTCCGGCATGTAGCGCTCGTAGTAGTTCGGCAGGTAGAGGGCGTAGAGGCGCTCCGCCTCGGCCTCGTCGACGCCGATGGCGCGCCGGATCACGGACTGCATGCCCGGCCCGAAGTGTGGCATCAACTCCCCGGGGCTTGTGCGGTAGCCCTGATCGCCGAGCGTCTCGGAGAGCGCCTCGGCGATCGAGTGCATCGAGTCCGCGAGCGTGCCGTCGAGGTCGAAGAGCACGGCATCGAGCGGTCCCGCGCGCTCCTCCGTCATCCGGCGCGGCCGTTCCGGTAGTCCCCGATCGGGCGCACGCTGTAGGAGGCGGGTGAGGAGAGCGCCTGGATCGAGGCGCGCGCGGTGTCCAGCGAGGTGAAGCAGGGGATGCGCATCTCGGTGGCGCTGCGGCGGATGTGGAAGCCGTCGCGCAAGTGCGAGGGCCGGCCGCCCTCGAGCGTGTTGATGACCGCGCCGACCGAGCCGTCGTTGATCACGTCCACGACGTTGGGGCGGCCCCGCGAGAGCAGCTTCGTCACGAAGCGGACCGGCAGGCCGAGGTCGTCCCGGATCATCGCGGCTGTGCCCTCCGTGGCCACGAGATCGCACCCCGCCTCGTGTAACGCGTGAATCAGCGGGACGGCCTCGGGCTTCGTGCGGTCCGCCAGCGAGAGCAGGAAGGGCGTGCCGGGTGCGATCGCGAGGTCGGCAGCCATCGCCGCCTTGCGCATCGCCGCGTCGAAGTCGTGGTCGACGCCCATCACCTCGCCGGTGGACTTCATCTCGGGGCCGAGGAAGGTATCCACGCCGACGAGCTTGGACATCGAGAAGACGGGCGCCTTCACGGCCACGAGCGGGCGGTCCGGCACGAGGCCCGGCTCGTAGCCCTGCTCAGCCAGCGAACGGCCGAGCATCACGTTCACGGCGAGCGGCACCATGGGGATGCCCGTGACCTTGGAGATGAAGGGCACGGTGCGCGAGGAGCGCGGGTTCACCTCGATCACGAACACGCCCGGCCCCTGGGGAGCGGCCTCCGGCGCGACGACGTACTGCACGTTCATCAGCCCGCGCACGCCGAGGGCGATGGCCATGCGCGTCGTGTAGTCGATGATCGCCTCGCGCTGCTCGGTCGTGAGGTTCTGCGGCGGGTAGACGGCCATCGAGTCGCCGGAGTGCACCCCCGCGCGCTCGACGTGCTCCATGATCCCCGGGATCAGCACCGACTCGCCGTCGCAGATGGCGTCCACCTCCACCTCGAGACCCTCGAGGTACTTGTCGATCAGGATCGGGCCGGAGCGCTCCTGCAGTGCGGCGGCGAAGTAGCGCTCCAGCTCGCCCTCGTCCTGCACGACCTCCATCGCGCGACCGCCGAGGACGTACGAGGGGCGCACGAGCACCGGGTACCCGATCGTCGCCGCCGTCGGCAGCGCCTCGTCGAGCGTCCGCACGGCGACGCCGGGCGGCTGCGGGATGCCGAGGTCGGAGATCAGCGCCTCGAAGCGCCCTCGATCCTCGGCGAGGTCGATCGCGTCGGCGGAGGAGCCGGCGATCGGCAGTGCGGCGAGCTGCAGGGGGCGCGCGAGGTTGACGGCGGTCTGGCCGCCGAACTGGACGATCGAGTGCGGCGCCTCGGCCCCGCCTGCCTCGTTCTCCAGCAGATCCCGCACCGCCTCCTCGTCGAGTGGCTCGAAGTAGAGCCTATCGGACGTGTCGAAGTCGGTGGAGACGGTCTCCGGGTTGGAGTTGGCGAGGATCGACTGGACGCCCGCGGCGTGCAGCGCGTGGGCGGCCTGGACCGAGCAGTAGTCGAACTCGATCCCCTGCCCGATGCGGATCGGGCCGGAGCCGATCACCAGCATGCGCTCGCTGTCCGGCTCGGGCCCGGCTTCGTTCTCGTGCTCGTAGGTCGAGTAGAAGTAGGGCGTGGCGGCGTCGAACTCGGCGGCGCAGGTGTCCACCATCTTGTAGACCGGCCGCAGGTCCCATTCCTCGCGCAGCGCGCGCACCTGGTCCGGCAGGCGGTCGGCGAGCGTCCCGATGACGGCGTCGCTGAAGCCGAGGCGCTTCGCCTCGAGCAGCAGGTGCGGCGTCAACTCCTCGGAGAGCAGCCACCGCTCCATCGTGACGATGCGCTCGAGGCGCTCGAGGAACCACGGGTCGACTCCGGACTCGCGGGCGATTTCGAGCGGGCGCTTGCCGCGGCGCAGGGCGGCGAGCAGCACCCAGAGGCGGTCGTCCGTGGCGGTGTCCGGGCCGGGAGGGTCCGGATCCCAGTCCGCATGCTCCCAGAGGATCGAACGGCCGCCCATCTCCAGCGAGCGGACGGCCTTCTGCAGCGCGCCCTCGAAGGTGCGATCGATCGCCATCACCTCGCCCGTCGCCTTCATCTGCGTACCGAGGCGGCGGTCGCCGAAGGCGAACTTGTCGAACGGCCAGCGCGGGATCTTGACGACGCAGTAGTCGAGCGCGGGCTCGAAGGCGGCTGTCGTGCGGCCCGTGACCGAGTTCGTGATCTCGTCCAGCCGCTTGCCCGCCGCGATCTTCGCGGCGACGCGCGCGATCGGGTAGCCCGTGGCCTTCGAGGCCAGCGCCGAGGAGCGCGAGACCCGCGGGTTGACCTCGATCACGTGGTACTCGGGCGCCGCGGCCGACTCCGCGCCCGGCCAGGGGGTCACGTCCGGGCGCGGCGCGAGCGCGAACTGCACGTTGCAGCCGCCCTCGATGCCGAGTGCGCGGATGATCTTCAGCGCGCTGCTGCGCAGCAGCTGGTAGTCGCGGTCCGAGAGCGTCTGCGAGGGCGCCACGACGATCGAGTCGCCCGTGTGCACGCCCATCGGATCGAGGTTCTCCATGTTGCAGATCGTGACGCAGGTGTTCGCGCCGTCGCGCATCACCTCGTACTCGAGCTCCTTCCAGCCGAGCAGGCAGCGCTCGACCAGCACCTGCGTGATCGGCGAGGCGGCGAGCCCGCCGCGCACGATCCGCTCGTACTCCTCCTCGGTGTGCGCGATGCCGCCGCCGGTGCCGCCGAGCGTGTAGGCGGGCCGCACGACGAGGGGGAGGCCGATGCGGTCGCGCGCCGCGACGGCGCTTTCCCAGTCCTCGACGATCTCCGATTCTGGCGTCGGCTCGCCGATCTCGCGCAGCATCGTGCGGAACTTCTCGCGGTCCTCGGCGAGCCGGATCGACTCCAGCGGCGTGCCGAGCAGACGCACGTCGTAGCGCTCGAGCACCCCCGCCTCGGCGAGATCGACGGCGAGGTTGAGGCCGGTCTGGCCGCCGAGCGTTGGGAGCAGTCCGTCCGGGCGCTCCGCCTCGATGATGCGCTCGAGCACCTCGACGGTGAGCGGCTCGATGTAGACGACGTCGGCGACGTCCTCGTCGGTCATGATCGTCGCCGGGTTGGAGTTGACGAGGACGGAGGTGATGCCCTCCTCGCGCATCGCCTTGCAGGCCTGGGTGCCGGCGTAGTCGAACTCTGCGGCCTGGCCGATCACGATCGGCCCGCTGCCGATGATCAGCACCTTGCGCGGCTTCTCCGCGTTGCCTGACGGCTCGCCGGGGTGCGTGGAGGCTTCGGATGCGGTCGCTGGGCTCAGTTGTGGTAGCCCTTCCGGTAGTCCTTGCCGAAGAGGATGATCTCGGCGACGACGTCGGGGTCGGGGAAGTGGATGTCCGGGTCCGGCGCGATGCGCCCCATTTGATGTGGCTCACCGGGTACTCGCCCAGATCGGCATCGAGGTGTGGCGTGATCGCCTCGATCACCCGCGCGCGATCGCCCTTGCCGGTGAAGTAGGCGAAGGGGATCTCCGGAACGAAGGGGTCGGCCTCGCCGGTCTCGATGCCGGCCTCCCGGAACACCTGGTAGACCTTCGGCACGCCGAGGGCGATCAGCCGCCGCGCCTCGCGCAGGACGAGGCCGTCGTCGACGCCGAGGTAGAGCGCGTCCGCGCTCGCCGAGACGCCGCCAATGCGGATGCTGAACGGCTCGATGCGGTGCAGCCGCGGCGCGGCGTTCACGTAGAACGTCTCCACCTGCGACCAATAGATGTCGGCGGCGCGCAGGAACCCGATCTGCAGCATGGTCAGGTGCAGGAAGCTGGCCGGCGGCAGCTCGACCTCCTCGAGGCCCTCGAGGGCGTCGAACAGCGGCTGGACGCGCTCGGCGAGGCCCTCGTAGTCCTTGCCGACGGGCTGGAAGAAGCTGATCGCCGGTCGCCAGTCAAACGACTCCTCGGCCCACAGCTCCCAGTGGCTCGCGGGTGGGCCCTCGCCAGAGGTGAACGCCTCCCAGTCTCGAGCGCGCTTCTCGGCGTAGTGGGAGGTGTCCGGGGTCGGGGTGGCTTGCTCGCTCACGGTCACTCCTCTGCTGGCAGCACGAAGTGCGCGCCGGGGTTGGCGAGGGGCACCAGCGCGCCGATCGACGACAGGTAGGAGAGCGCCGGCTCATTGTCCTCGGGCAGGCGCGCGCGGATCGCCTGGTAGCCGCGCTCGCGCGTGAACGCCAGCGCCTCCTCGGCGAGCGTCGTCGCGTAGCCCTTGCGGCGCTCCGCCTCGCGCACCCAGGCGCCGAGCGAGCAGTCCTCCGAGGCGCCCTCGAGCGGCTCAACGACGGCGAAGGCGAGCAGCCTGCCCGCCTCCTCGATGACGAAGACTGCCGCGCCGCCGTCGTCTCCGCCCAGCCAGGCGTCTTGCACCTCGGCGGCGCTGAGCGCGCGGTCGAAGGCGACGGGCTGCGGCTCCTCGATCAGCTCGGCGATGATCTCGGCGATCTGCGCTGCGTCGTCCGCGACGGCGCGGCGGCACAGCGGCCCCGGAGGTGGCTGCGACGCGGCCATCAGCGGCTCCCCTCGGCGCGCACGCTCTCGAGGAAGCGGTCGAACAGGAACTCGGTGTCGTGCGGGCCCGGCGAGGCCTCGGAGTGGTACTGGATCGTGAACAGCGGCAGCTCGCGGTGGCGCAGGCCCTCGACCGTACCGTCGTTGAGGTGCACCTGCTCCACCTCGACGGCGGCCTCGAGCCCGTCGCCGTCGACGGCGTAGCCGTGGTTCTGCGAGGTGATGTAGACGCGCCCGGTGGGCTTGTCGATCACCGGGTGGTTCGCGCCGCGGTGCCCGAACTTCAGCTTGTACGTCGAGGCCCCGAAGAGGCGGCCGATCACCTGGTGCCCGAGGCAGATCCCCATCAGCGGCGTGCGCCCGACGAGCCCGCGCGAGGCCTCGACGACGTGGTCGAGCAGCATCGGGTCGCCGGGGCCGGGCGAGAGCAGCACGCCGTCCGGGCCGTGCGCGAGCACGTCCTCGGCGCTCGCCGTGCTCGGCACGGCGGTCACGCGGCAGCCGCGCCGCCGCAGGTGCCGCATGATGTTGCGCTTCACGCCGAGGTCGACGACGACGATGTGCGGGCCCGGCCCATCGCCGTTGTCCGCGCCCTCGCCGAACTCGTAGGGGACCGAGGTGGAGACCTCGGCGACGTAGTCCTCGGTGCCGTACATGGGCTCGCTGTGCAGCCGTGCCAGCGCCTCCTGCGGCGACTCGTCGCGGGTGATCGTGCCCATCACCACGCCGTGCGAGCGCAGGTGGCGCGTCAGGGCGCGCGTGTCGATTCCGGCGATCGCGGGCACGCCCGCCTCGGCGAGGTACTCGTCGAGGCGGCGGACGCTCTGCCAGTGCGACGGCAGGTCGGTCAGCTCGCGGACGACGAAGCCGCGCACCTGGATGCGCGCGCTCTCGTCATCGCCGGTGTTGATGCCGTAGTTGCCCTGCAGCGGGTAGGTCATCGTCAGGATCTGGCCGCCGTAGGAGGGGTCGGTGAGCGCCTCCTGGTAGCCGGTCATCGAGGTGTTGAAGACCACTTCGCCGGTGGCGGCGACGGGCGCGCCGAAGCCCTCGCCCTCGAACACGCGGCCGTCCGCGAGCACGAGGCGTGCGGCCGGTCGCGGCTCGCTCACAGGGCGACCCCCTCCAGCGCGTGCACGACGCTCCCGCCGTAGACGGTCGCCAGCACGCGGCCGCGCAGCTCGCGCCCGGCGATCGGCGTGTTCTTGCCCATCGAGGCGAACTCCTCGGGCGTCACGGTCCAGGTGGCGTCCGGGTCGAGGATGGCGACATCCCCGACGGCGCCCGGCGAGAGCGTGCCGAGGCCCTCGAGGCCGGGGCGGCTGTCCAGGCTCCAGGCGCGAGCGGGACCGGCGGTGAGCCGCTCGACCAGCGTCGGCAACTCGATGCGGCCGTCGTGGACGAGGCTCATCGAGAGACCGAGGGCGGTCTCGAGGCCGCTGATGCCGGCCTCGGCGAGGTCGAACTCGATCTCCTTGTCGGAGACGGCGTGCGGGGCGTGGTCCGTCGCGATCGCGTCGATCACGCCGTCGCGCAGCGCCTCGGCGCAGGCGGCCACGTCGCCGTGCGAGCGCAGCGGCGGGTTGACCTTGGCGTTGGAGTGGTAGGCGATGCTGCGGTATCCGTTGGCGCCCTCGCCGTTGGCGGCGGCGTGCGAGCCGGACGAACCGAAGCCGACCTCCTCGTGGGTGAGCGTGAGGTGGTGCGGGGTCACCTCGGCGGTGATGCGCACGCCGCGCTCGCGGGCCGCCCGGATCAGCGCGACCGAGCCGGCGGTCGAGACGTGGGCGATGTGCAGGTGCGCCCCGGCCAGCTCGGCGAGGGCGATGTCGCGCGCGACGAAGGTCTCCTCCGCGCTGGCGGGGCGCCCGCGCAGCCCGAGCCGCGTCGCGACCCAGCCCTCGTGCATCTGCCCCTCGTGGACGAGCGCCGGGTCCTCGCAGTGCTGCGAGATCGGCAGGCCGAACGCGCCCGCGTACTCCAGGGCATGGCGCATCAGCCGCGCGTCGGCGACGGCGTCGCCGTCGTCGGAGAGCGCGACGACGCCCGCCTGCGCCAGCTCGCCCGCGGGCGCGAGCTCCTTGCCCGCGCGCTCGCGCGTGATGCAGCCGAGGGGCAGCACGCGCACGGCGGCGTGCTCCTCGGCCTGGCGCAGCACGGACTCGACGGCGGCGCGGCGGTCCAGAGGCGGGTCGGTGTTCGGCATCGCGCAGACGGTGGTGAAGCCGCCGCGCGCGGCGGCGACCGTACCGCTGGCGATCGTCTCCTTGTACTCGAAGCCCGGCTCGCGGAGGTGGACGTGGAGGTCGACGAAGCCGGGCGTCACGACCAGCCCGGTCGCGTCGATGCGGTCCGCCTCGATCACGGCGTCGCCCTCGTTCGGGCCGACGCGCGCGACGCGCCCGTCGACGATCACGACATCGGCGATGCCGTCGCGCCCGAGGGCGGGGTCGATCACGCGGCCGTTGTGGATGGCGAGCGTGCTCACGATGCGTCCTTCCCACTGCTCGCGGCTGCGGCGTCGCGGCCCAGCGCCAGCAGGTAGAGCAGCGCCATGCGCACGGCGACGCCGTTGGTGACCTGCTCCTCGATCATCGAGCGGCCGCCGCCGGCGACCTCGCGGGCGATCTCGACGCCCTCGTTCTTCGGGCCGGGGTGCATGAGCAGGTGGTCCGGGTGCGCGCGCGCGAGACGCTTCGCCGTGACCTGGTAGTGCAGCGAGTACTCGTGCAGCGAGGGCAGCAGGCCGCCCTGCTGGCGCTCGCTCTGCAGGCGCAGCGCCATCACGACGTGTGCGCCCTCGATCGCGCGTTCGATGTCGGTCTCCACCTCGACGTGGGGGAGGGCGGCCTCGGCGTGCTCGGGACGGTCGCCGGGCCGCAGGCCGTGGGGCAGCAGCGTGGGCGGCCCGCAGACCACCACCTCGGCGCCCATCGCCGAGAGCCCCCACAGGTCCGAGCGGGCGACGCGCGAGTGGGCGATGTCGCCGACCATGACGACGCGCTTCCCCTCGAGGTCTCCGAAGTGGCTGCGCATCGTGTAGAGGTCGAGCAGCGCCTGCGTGGGGTGCGCGTGCGCGCCGTCGCCGGCGTTGACGATCGCGGCGTCCGTGTGCCGCGCGGCGAGGTAGGGCGCGCCCGACGAGGCGTGGCGCATCACGAGGATGCCGGCGCCCATCGCGCGCAGCGTGCGCACCGTGTCGATCAACGACTCGCCCTTCTGCACGGAGGACGTGCTGGCGCTGACCGAGAGCACGTCCGCGCCCAGCACCTTGCCGGCAAGCTCGAAGGAGGCGCGCGTGCGCGTCGAGGGCTCGTAGAAGAGGTTGACGATCGTGTGGCCGCGCAGCGCGGGCACGCGCGCGATGCGCCGCTCCAGCACCTCGGCCATCTGCCCCGCGAGCTCGAGTACCGTCTCGATCTCGTCCGCCCCGAAGTCGTCGAGGTCCAGGACGTGGCGATGCCGCCACGGGCCCGGCTCGGGCGCGGCCGCCAGCGGCTCGCCGCTCCCGGGGAGCAGCGGCGCGGCGCTCGCGCCGGGAGTCTCGTGGGTCTCGGTGGTCACGGTCTATCCCTTCCGGGGATGACGACGACGGCGTCACGGCCGTCGACCTCGTCGAGCAGTACCTGCACCTGGTCGCCGCGAGCGGTGGGGATGTTCTTGCCGACCACGTCGGCGCGGATCGGCAGCTCGCGGTGGCCGCGGTCGATCAGCACCGCGAGGCTGACGCGGTGCGGGCGTCCGAAGTCGTTGAGCGCGTCGAGGGCGGCGCGCACGGTGCGGCCGGTGAACAGCACGTCGTCGACGAGGACGACGTTGCGGCCCTCGATGTCCGGCAGCTCGCTGCTGCGCGGCACGCTGCGTAGCCCGCGCGAGGCGAGATCGTCGCGGTGCAGCGTGATGTCGAGCCTGCCGAGGGGCGGCCGCTCGCCCTCGAAGCCGCCGATCAGCTCGGCGAGGCGCTCGGCGAGGACGGCGCCGCGGCTGGGGATGCCGACGAGCACGAGCCCCTCGGGTCCGCCGTTGCGCTCGACGATCTCGTGGGCGAGGCGGCGCGTGGTGCGCCCGATGCCGTCGGCGTCGAGCAGCGGCCCGCCGCCGCGAGCGGCCGCGAGGTCCCCGCTGCGTGCGGTCTCAGCCTGTTCCGTCGGGTCAGCCAATGAGGCGGCTCCGCGATGGGGTGGGGAGCTGCTGGTGGGCAAAAAAAGCCCCTCCGCGTTCCGGGGAGGGGAAACGAGGGTGGGACGTGGCGCGTCCCGGTACCGCAAACGTGAGAGCATTCATCTGCTGCGTCCTTCCCGGCCTCGCGGGACCGGATTAAAGAGCGCCTGCGATTGCTGCCGCGCATCGTACCACCTGACGCCGCCAGCGCCCAATCGCCGCGGGATCTGTGCTCTGACGGGGACTGCGAGCGGGGAAGGCGCCCGCCGAGCCTAGACGCCGAAGTAGTAGTGCATCCGCTCGCCCTCGAGCTCCACGCCGTCCGAGACCCAGCGCAGGTAGTCGGCGCTCGCCCAGCCCTCGAGGCCGTCGGCGGTGCGCACGCGCATGAACGGATGCGCGTTGTAGTAGTCGAGCGCGTAGTCGTCCGTGTCCAGGATGGTTCCACTCGGGAGGCAGTCCAGCACCGTTGCGGAGAGCGACGGCTCCTGGCGCAGGCGCAGGCAGGTGTCGACGATGACCTCGACCTGCAGGTGGTCCTCGAACGGCGGCGACTCGATCACGGGAGCGAGGGGTGGCTCGCCCTTGTACTCCCCACCACACCCGCAACGGCCATACGGGTAGATCGACACGCGGACCCGCAGCTCGTCGCGTGTCTCGCCCCACGAGCCGGAGATGTCGTAGTACCCGAAGTAGCTGCCCTCGGAGCTCCCGGGCTCTGCGAAGCGCACCGAGGCGAGCGTTTCGCCTTCATGGTCCCGCACGGTGGCTGTCCTCTTCCTTTCGTCTATGCGGTACTCCGGTGGCTTCCGCGCGGGCGCCGGCGCGGTGCTTGCGAGAGCCGGTCTCACGCGCGTGCGAGCAGGTTCCGGCGCCTCTTCTGCCCACTGTCCGTCGAGGGTCACGATCCGGGCGCCTCGGCTGGTGTGCATGGAGATACCGGAGCTGTCGTCGAGCCACCGGCCGGGCCCGTCCACGCCCTTGACGCGGTAGACCTCGGCGCCGGTGGTCGTGTCGAGGAGGGAGACGGCCATGCCGATGGGGGCGCCCCACGAGGTGCCGGTAGCGGCCGTGGCCGTGACCGCGGTCAGCCAGCGGCCATCCGGGGAGATGCGGCAGTCGCGCGGTCCGTACCGCGGCGAGACGGGGACGGAGACAGCGAGCAGCGAGGCGCCGTCCCAGCCGTAGTGCATGACGTGGCAGGAATCGGGATCCGCAACCGCGAGCTCGATGCTCGAACCGAGGTGGCTCAGCCGGTACTGCCCCTCGCTCCAGGCCTCCGCGCCGCCCGGGAGCACTTGTGTTGCGCTCGGCTCGAAGGCCCCCGCGATCTCATCGCCGAGGTCGAAGAAGTGCAGGTAGCGGTGTGAACCTCCGTCGCGCTGCTGACCGCGCACGACGAGGGAACGGTGCTGGAAGTTGAGCCACTGGAGCACACCTTCCTGGCCGTGAGGGAGGGCGAACTGGGCGACCGGCTGCAGCGTGCCGTCCGTGACAACGAAGCGGTCGCCTCCCTCGTCCGGCATCCGGAAGAGCAGCCGCCACTCGTCGTCCCGCGAGCCCCACCGTTGGAGCGGGGGCGCATCCCACTCGAAGGTCAGCCCGGTCTCGCGGTCGTGCTGGAATCGGTCGAAGGAGAGGAAGCGGTTCCCCGGCGAGAGACTGACATCGGCGCTGATGAAGCTATCGGGGTCGGCCGTCTCGAGGGACGCCAGCGCCCACCCTTCGACCTCGCCCGTCTCGACGTCCAGCAGGTAGAGCCCGACCTGTTGCGGCACAACCTCCCCGGCCGCGCAGCGCACGTAGCGCAGACCGGCCGTCGCGAGCGCGTCGGCGGTATCGACCTCGCGAATCCCGAGGTCTTCGCGGCTGACGAGGCCTGTACCGGTTGCTACCGCGGGGACGGAGGTAGGCGCTGCGGGGGAAGCCTCAGCCGCACAGAGCGGCGGCGTTGGTGTCGGCTCCGCTGTGGAGGCCGGGGTGGCGGCCGGCGCGCGTGCGGCGGCGGGTGTCGGGGTGACAGTCGGCGCGGGCGCAGGTGTGACGGCGGGCGTCGGGGCTGGTGAGGGGGTGACAGTCGGCGCGGGCCGGGGCCTGGCCGGGGGCGTCGTGGAGACGGTGGGCGTGGCGGCGGCCGAGGGAGTCGGGGTGGCCGTGGTTGTCGTCGTAGCGGCGGCCTTCGGCGCTGGCGTGGCCGTGGCTCGCGGGGTAGCGGCAGCGATCGGCGCTGGTGTGGGTGTCGGGATCGCTGTCGTGGCGGCGGTCGGTGCGGGTGCCGGCGCGGGCCGCTCGTCCGAGGCGCCGCTGCATGCAACGAGGGCGCCCGCCGTCAGTGCGGCCGTGAGCAGGAAGGGGAGTGCGAACGATCTGGGGATGCTCCGCATCGGGTTGGCCCATCTCCCGCAACGCTGCGGGGTGCGATGGGTACCTGACGTTGCGGGAGCGCCGGAAGTTCCCGTTCGAGCCGGGACCGGCGCCTGCAGTCCTCAAGCGCTGCGTCCGGGCGCGGTACTCGGTGGGGACGGTTGCGACGGGGGCTACTACTCGCCGTCGCGCTGCTCGCGCAGGAAGCGTTCCAGCTCGTCGACCATATCCTGGGCGTCGGGCAGGGCGGCGCCACCGCCCGAGGCGGCTTCCTCCTCGGCGGCGGCCTCTTCCTGCTCCTGCTCCTCGAGCTGCTCCTCGATGCGGCGTGCGTACTCGGCCATCTCCGGGTTCTTGGCGATCTCGGCCCCGACTTGCGCGTCGAAGCGGGCGGCGAAGACCTCCAGATCGTGCAGGCTGAGCTCAAGGTTCAGGCTGGCGTTGAGCTGCTCGAGGATGGCGAGCGCGCCCTTGGGGTTTGGCGAGGCGTTCACGTAGTGCGGCACGTTCGCCCACATCGAGGCCGTGCGGTAGCCGGCGTCGCGGAGGCGGTTGTTGAGCACGCCGACGATGCCGGTCGGTCCCTGGTATCCGGTCGTCCGCGGCGGATCGAGGCCGAGTTGCGCGCGCAGCCCGGCGTCCTCGGAGCTGCCGGAGACGCGGATCGGGCGCGAGTGGCTCGCCTCCGCGAGGAGCGCCCCGAGCGTGATCACGGTGTCGATGCCGAGTGCCTCGCAGCACTCCATGATCGTGTCGGAGTACGCGTGCCAGGAGAGGTGCGGCTCCACGCCTTCCAGCAGCACGATGTCCTGCGCGTCGCCCTCGCGGCGGCGGGAGGAGAAGTGGTTCGATGGCCACTCGAGGACACGCTCGCCGTTCTCCAGCTTCACCTTGGGGCGGGCCTGGGTGAAATCGTAGAAGTGCTCCGGGTCGATGCGGGCGAAGGCCTTCGATCGCCAGCGGCGCAGCATGAAGCGGATCGCGCCGGTCGCGGACTCGCCGGCGTCGTTCCAGCCGGACCAGGCCGCGATCAGGATCGGCCGGTCCAGCTCCTGGCGCTCGTCGAAGATGAGATGTGTCACGAGGGCAGGATAGTGCCTCGCCGGACGGGCGCACAGTCCCGCGCCCGCCCCGCCGTCTGCCCGTCCCGCTATTGACACCGCGCCGGACCCTTCGCTACGAACTGTCGGGCCGCCACTGACGGGCCGCCGTCGGGGGCGGGGGTGCAGAGGAGTGACTCGATGAGCGATGACTGGACGCAAGCCTGGCAACCGACGGTCGACGTCGTCGGGCAGGACTTCTCGGGCGGCATCGAATCGACCGCCGTCGACGAGATCGAGCGCGCGACGATCCGCCGCTACTGCGAGCCGCTCGAGTTCTCGTGCCCGCTGCATTACGACGAGGAGGTCGCGAAGGCGCACGGCTACGCCGGCATCCTCGCGCCGCACAGCGGCGTTTCCTCGACGTGGATCGATGTCGGCCTCTGGCGGCCCGGCCAGGGTACGCGCTACCCGCTGGCGCACCCGCACGTCGATATTCCGAGGGCGCGCGGGCCGGTAATGCCGGAGCCACCGGAGCCGCCGACGACAGCCGGCTTCGCCACGGACATCGAGATCGAGTACCACGAGCCGCCCGTCGTCGGGGATCGGCTCACCGTGAAGGGCCGCAAGCTGATCTCCTGCCTGCCTCGCGAGACGCGCGTGGGCCGGGGCGCGTTCATGATCTGGGAGCGCCAGGTCGTCAACCAGCGCGGCGAGTTGGTGGCGCTGCTGCGCAACGGCGGCTACCGCTACGTCGCCTTCGATACCCCTCGGCCCTCCGCCTCCGCGCCACCGCCCCCGGAGGAGGACGAGGAGCCGGAGGAGGAAGACCTGCTGGCGATCCGTAACGTCGCCGTCGGCGCGGCGGACGAGATCGACTGGTCGCAGCAGCGCTACTTCGAGGACGTCCAGGAGGGCGACCCGGTACCGCCGGTCACGATCAACGTCACGATCGCGCGGCTGATCGTCGAGGCAGGGGCGAACCGCGACTTCAACCAGATCCACCACAACAGCCCGGTCTCGATCGCGACGGGCGCGCCCGAGATGTACGCCAACAACGGCTTCATCCAGGGCTGGTGGGAGCGCTGCGTGCGCGAGTACGCCGGCCTCGCGGGCCGCTTCAAGAAGACCGGCCCGTTCCGCATGAACATCTTCAACGTCGTCGGCGAGACCGTGACCACCTCCGGCGAGGTCAAGCGCAAGTGGGTGGAGAACGGCGAGCACCTGGTGGAGCTGGAGATCCGCTCGGAGATGTCGCAGGGCATCTCCGTCGGGCCCGGCCCGGTGGTCGTCGCGCTGCCCTCGCGCACCTCGTCCTGAGGCCCGCGTGCGGATCGGCATCCTCAGCGACACGCACGTCCCCGAGGCGCCCCGGATCTTCCCGGAGATCATCGAGGCGCTCGAGGGCGTCGACCTGATCTTCCACGCCGGCGACCTGGTGGTGGCGCGCGTGCTCGACGAGCTGGAGCAGATCGCGCCGATCTACGCCGCTGAGGGCAACCACGACCCGCACCTGAAGGACGACCCGCGGATCGAGAAGGTGCACTTCCTGGAGCTCGAGGGATTCTCGATCGCGCTTCTGCACATCTTCGAGCCGCTCAACTGGGAGCTGCAGCGGCTGCTCAACCAGTACCTGGGCGGCGCGCGGCCGGACATCATCGTCTGCGGTGACACGCACTTCGAGCGGATCGACTGGCTCGAAGAGATCCTCGTGGTGAACCCCGGCAGCGCGACCCTTCCGCGCAACATGAGCCCGCGCCTGGGCCACGTGGCGTACCTGACCATCGAGGAGGGCAAGCCGCCGCGGGCGGAGATCGTGGACCTCGCCGCCGACGACTGGCGCGAGCAGGTGCGGCGGATCGCCGCGGCCGCGTAGCCCGGCGGCCCGCGCCGCCGGTGTGAATTCCGGGGCCGCGCTGGTAGTCTGGATTCGCGGGATACACGAGCCCTCGAGGCGGGCGGTCCGCCCGCCGAATGGCCATGGGAAGCGTGTCCGCACCCCACCGCGCACGCGCCCGCTCACTGGGGGATCCGATGCTTGCCCGTGTCGGCGTGTGGTGCTTCAGCAACCCGCGCAAGACGGTCGCCGGCTGGGTCGCGATCATCCTCGCGGTGGTCATCGCCTTCCTCGTCGTCGGCTCGGCGTACGACTCCCGGTTCGAGACGCCGGACTCGGAGAGCCGGAGCGGGCGCGAGGTGCTCACGCAGTACTTCGGCGATCGCGCCGGCCGTGCCGGAGGCGCGATCGTCTTCCGCGCCGAAGCAGGCATCCACGACCCGGAGGTGCGCGCCGCGATCGAGGGGATGCTGGCGGAGGTCGCGGCGCTCGAGGGCGTGATCGTCACGAGCCCCTACGCTCCCGAGCAACTCCACCACACCCCCGAGGGCGGCGCCCCGCCGCCGGGCGACGCTCCGTTCACCCTGCACACCCAGCAAGGTCACCAGGTCAGCCCGGACGGGCGCATCGCCTACGCCAGCCTCAACCTCTCGCCGAGCATCGACTACGGTCAGGCGCCGGAGATCGGAGCCGAGATCGCCGCGATGGCGCCGGACCGGCCGGGCCTGCAGGTGGAGATCGCCGGGGACGCGCTGGCGCCGTTCCAGACGCCTGAGTCGGAGTTCATCGGGCTCGCCTTCGCCATCGTGGTGCTGATCGTTGCCTTCGGTTCGGTGCTGGCGATGGGTCTGCCGATTGCGGTCGCCGGCGCGGGCGTCGGGCTCGGCTCGGCGCTCACCGCACTGCTCTCGAACCTGCTCGCGATCCCGGAGTTCGCGGTGTCGATCGGGGCGATGATCGGACTCGGCGTCGGCATCGACTACGCGCTCTTCATCGTCAACCGCTACCGCGACGGCATCCACGCCAACGGCAGCAACGGAACCGCACGACCGATGTACCGCGCGATCGACACGGCCGGTCGGGCAGTCATCTTCGCCGGAGTGACGGTCGTGATCTCACTGCTGGGCATGATCCTGATCGGATTGCCGTTCGTCACCGGACTGGCCGTGAGCGCGGCGCTGACCGTCGCCGCCACGATGGCCGCCTCGGTCACGCTGTTGCCGGCCCTGATCGGGTTCGTGCGCGAGCGCATCGAGGTCACGCGCTGGCGCGGGCTCATCGCCGCGGCGCTCGCCGCGGTGGCGCTGCTGGGCCTGGGCCTGGGCTTCCGGCCGCTGCTGCTCGGCCTGCCGCTGGCGCTGCTCGTGCTGCTCGCGGGGTACGTCCTGCCGCCGCTTCGCTGGATCGTGCCGAGGCGGGCGCCGCGGCCGCTGCAGCGCACCCTTGCCTGGCGCTGGAGCCGTTGGGTGCAGGCACACCCCTGGGTGGCGCTGATCGTGGGCGCCGTCGTGCTGCTGGCGGTGGCCGCCCCCATCCCCTCGCTGCGTCTCAACTTCCCCGACGAGAGCAATTTCCCCGAGGAGTCGACGACGCGGCGCGCCTACGACCTGCTGGCCGAGGGCTTCGGGCCTGGCTTCAACGGGCCGCTGATCGTGACCGCGCAGCCGACCGTGGCCGAGGACCGCGCGGCGCTCGCGACGCTCGTCGAGGCGCTCGGCAGCGCGGAGGGCGTGGCCGTGGCGAACGGGCCGCTGCCGAGTGACCCCTCGGACCCCGCGAACGCTCCCGCCTACCTGATCCAGGTGGTCCCGGAGACCGCGCCACAGGACCAGGCGACGTCCGACCTGGTGCGGAGTCTGCGCGAGGACGTCGTCCCCGCGGCCGTCGCTGGGAGCACGCTCGACGTCAAGGTCACCGGCATGATGGCGTCGAGCATCGACTTCACCACCTACCTGGCCGGCCGCATTCCGCTCTTCGTGGGTGTCGTCCTCGCGCTCTCGTTCGTGCTGCTGATGCTCGTCTTCCGCTCGATCCTGGTGCCGATCAAGGCCGTGATCATGAACCTGCTATCGATCGCCGCCGCCTTCGGCGTCGTCGTGGCGGTCTTCCAGTGGGGCTGGCTGGGCTCGCTGATCGGCATCGCGGGCGGACCGATCGATCCGTTCATCCCGATGATGATGTTCGCGATCGTGTTCGGGCTCTCGATGGACTACGAGGTGTTCCTGCTCACCCGCATGCGCGAGGCGTACTTCCGCAGCGGCAAGGCGAAGGACTCGGTCGCCCACGGCCTTGCTTCGACGGCGCACCTGATCACCGCGGCCGCCCTGATCATGGTCTTCATCTTCGGCAGCTTCGTGTTCGAGGAGTACCGCACGCTCAAGATGTTCGGCCTCGGCCTCGCGGTCGCGGTGGCGCTCGATGCGACGGTGGTGCGGATGCTGCTGGTGCCGGCGACGATGGCGCTGCTGGGCGAGCGCAACTGGTGGCTGCCCGGCTGGCTCGACCGCCTCCTCCCGCGCTTCATCGTCGAGGGCGACTCGTCGCAGTAGGGGGCAGCCGGGGTCGTCGGCGCGCCTCGGCAGCGGCTCTTGGTCCTGCCCTGGCTGTGCTTCAGAGGCCCACTGTGGACATAAGAGCTGGCTCCCCGACGTGGACTCGAACCACGAACCTAGCGGTTAACAGCCGCTCGCTCTACCAATTGAGCTATCGGGGAGCGGCGAATCCAGTGTGCGCGATGGGGTAACGAGCGGCAAGACACGCAGCGCCGCGCGACGAGTCGCCGATGCGGTCCCGGTGACAGCCCTCTACAGTGCTCGCGACAGCAGCCCCGACGCCCATGTGGCGTCAGCGCGATGGACGGAGGCGACCATGGGCCGGCTCGACGACCGGGTGGCGATCGTGACGGGGACCAGCCGCGGCATCGGCAAGGCGATCGCCGAGCTGTTCGCCGCCGAGGGCGCGCAGGTCGCCTGCGTCGCGCGCACGCTCGAGGAGGGCGACCACCGTCTCGAGGGCTCGCTGCGCGGCACGATCGAGGCGATCGAGCAGGCGGGCGGCGAGGCGATCCCGGTGCAGGCGAACGTCGGCAGCGAGGAGGGCTGCGAGTCGATCGTCGAGCAGACGGTGGACGCCTTCGGGCGCGTCGACGTGCTCGTCAACAACGCCGCGATGACCACCTACCACCCGCTTACCGAGTTCCCGCTACGGCGCTGGAAGCTGGGCTTCGACGTCAACATCCACGCGCCGTTCTACCTCTCGCAGCTCGTGCTGCCGGGGATGATCGAGCGCGGGCGCGGCGCGATCTGCAACATCTCGTCGAGCAGCTCCGGCGGACCCGGTCGCGGGCCCTACGCCGAGCAGGAGCGGGTCGACGCGGGGACGATGTACGGGGCCTCGAAGGCGGCGCTGGAGCGCTTCACGCAGGGGCTGGCGGCGGAGCTGTGGCCGCACCGCATCGCCGTCACGGCGCTCTCGCCCTCGAACCTGGTGCCGACGCCGGGGGCGACGGCGAGCGAGCTCGGCCCGGGCGCGCACCTCGATGCGGTGGTGACGGAGCCGGCCGAGCACATGGCGCAGGCGGCGCTGTGGCTGGTCTCCGAGCCCGCCGAGCGCGTCTCCGGCCGCGTCGTCCACAGCCAGCCCTTCCTCGTCGAGTGCGGCGTGATCGACCGCGCCACCGGCGGCGGCGTCGAGCGCCGCGGCTCGGCGTTCTCGGATACGTAGGCCGAACGGGCCGCTCCGGCGATCGCTACCCCGCCGGGCGGAAGTAGGGGAGCGTGGTCTCGTCGTTGATGGCGTGGAAGACGACCTCGACGGGGAGGCCGATGCGGACGTCGTCGATGGGCATGTCGACCAGGTTCGTCATCATGTACCAGCCCTCTTCCACCTCGATGATTGCCGAGATGTAGGGCGTCTCGAAGCTCGGCTGCTGCGGGCGGTAGACGGTGGTCCAGCTGTAGACCGTGCCCTTGCCGCTGCTCTGGACCCACTCGAGGTCCTCGCTCTGGCAGTGCGTACAGGCCGGCTGCGGGATGAAGACGTAGCCCTCGCACTCGCGGCAGCGCTGCACCATTAGCTCGCCGCGCTTGCAGCCCTCCCAGTGCGGCTCCGATACCGAGGAGGGGATCGGAAGCGGGATGCCCTCGGGCTGCGGCTGGAGGACTGCTTCGCTGCTCATGCGGGCTCCTGACCTGGCTGACGCGACTGCTGGCTAGTGGATCGGCGGCGAGTGCGTCGGGTCGCGCCCGAGCAGGATATCGTCTGCGGCTCCCTTGACGCGATCCTTTTCGCCCTCGGGGTGGGTGAGGATGTAGAAGCGCTCGTCGCGGATCGCCTCGAGCACCAGATCGCCGACCTCGCTCGGGAGCAGGTAGCCAGCGGCGGCCTCCTCGACGTCCCTGCCCTCGCGCTCCAGGTGCGCTGCCATCATCGGCGTGCGGATCCGGCCCGGACAGAGCACGGCCGTGCGCAGCTTCGACCCGGCAGCCACGAGGTCGTGATGCAGCGACTCGGTGAGCGCGATCACAGCGTGCTTCGTCGCGACGTAGGGCGAGATGCCCGGCCGCGACCCGAGGCCGGCCGCCGAGGCGGTGTTGACGATGCAGCCCTCGGAGTCCTGGGCCAGCATGTGCGGCAGGAAGCTGCGGATGCCGTGGATCACGCCGCGCAGGTTGATCGCGATCACGCGCTCCCAGTCCTCCGGCGAGACCTCCCAGATCGGCCCGTCCGGCGAGTTGACCCCGGCGTTGTTGCAGAGCACGTGCACCGCGCCGAACTCGTCGAGCACGCGCCGCACGAGGTCGTCGACCTGATCGGGATCGGCGACGTCGACCGGCACGCCGAGGGCGCTCGCGCCGCGTTCGGCGAGGCGCGACTCCGCCTCCGGCAGGGCGTCCTCGTCGATGTCGGCGAGGACGACCGTCATGCCCGCGGCGGCGAAGCGCTCGGCCATGCCGAAGCCGATGCCGCTCGCCCCGCCGGTGATCACGGCGACCTTGCCCTCGAAGTCCTGCATGACGCCTCCGGCCCGCGGGGATTCTACGCGCTCAGGCGCTCGGCGGCGGCCTCGGCGCGGGTGAGGAGTGCGGGGGCGCGGAGCTGCTCGGCGACGGCCGCGAAGTCCGGCGGAGGACCGGGCCAGCGCAGCTCCTCGACGGCGGTGAAGACCTCGGCGTCCGTGCGCAGCGTGGCGAGGTCGCGGAAGAGGAAGGCGAGGTCACGCTGCTCGGCCAGCGTGGCCGCGAGCTTTGCCGCGCCGCGCACCTTGACGTCCCACGCCTCGGCGTCGGCCGGGATCGCCTCGATGTGGCCGTAGCGCGCGAGGACGGTCGCGCTCGACTTCGCACCCCAGCCGGGGAGGCCGGGGAAGCCGTCGGCGCTGTCGCCGACGAGCGCGAGGTAGTCCGGGATCGCCGGAGGCGGGACGCCGAAGCGCTCCTCGACGGCGGCCGCGTCGCGCAGCTCGCGGTTGCGGCGGTCGAGCTGCACGATCTTGCCGCCGACGCACTGCGAGAGGTCCTTGTCGGGCGTCGCGATCACCACGCGGCTCACCGAGGCGTCCTCTGCGGCCAGCACGGCGGCGGCGGCGAGCGCGTCGTCGGCCTCGAGGTCGACCATCGGCCAGACGCGCACGCCCAGGGCCTGCAGCGCGTCCTCGAGCGGCCCGAACTGGCCGAACAGGGCCGGGTCGATGCCCTCGCCGGTCTTGTAGCCGGGCCAGAGGTCGTTGCGGAACGACTCGATCACGTGATCGGTCGCCACGCCGAGGTGCGTGACGCCCTCGGCGAACAGGCGCAGCACCGACTCGAGCACGCCGACGACCGCGCCGGCTTCGTTGCCGGCGCGGTCGCGGTGCGAAGGCACCGCGTAGAAGTGGCGGAACAGCTCGTAGGTGCCGTCGAGGAGGTAGACGTCCATCGCCGCCAGCGTACGCGATCGAGGCCGGGCGGTTGGCGGACCGTGCGACCCCTCGGCGCTACGGCACGAGCATCGCGCGCGAGATCTGCGTCTGGCGCTCGTTCCACTCGGCCTGCGCGAATGCGTCGTTCACCTCGTCCAGCGGGTAGTTGTCGGACACCAGCTTGGTGTACGGCCGCTTGTCGAGGTTCTTGACCAGCATCTCCATCATCACCGGCAGCAGGTGCGGCCGGTACATCGAGGAGCCCATGATCTTCTTGCCTCGCAGGATCGTGGACGGGTCGATCGCCACCGTGCGCCCTCGCACGATGTCGCCGATCTCGATGAAGGTGCCGCCGTTGGTGAGGTACTCGAGGCCCTCGACCAGCAACTCGGCGCGCCCGACCAGCTCCATCACGTAGTTCGAGCCGCGCCCGTCGGTGAGCTCGAAGATGCGGTCGCGCCGCGCCTCGAGGCTGTCGTACTCGTCGATGTTGATCGTGTGGTCCGCGCCGAACTCCTCGGCGAGCGCGAGGCGCTCGGGGATGCGGTCGAGCACGATCACGCGGTGCGCGCCCATGTCCTTCGCCATCGCGGTGGCGTTGAGGCCGAGGCCGCCCGCGCCCTGGATCACCAGGTAGTCGCCCTCGCCGAGGCCGGAGCGCAGCAGGCCCTCGGTGACGGTGCCCATCGCGCAGTTGATCCAGCCGAGGACGGAGTCGGGGAGCTCGTCAGGGACCTTGTAGACGGGGTGGTTGGCGGGGATCCAGAAGTAGTCGGCGTAGGTGCCGGTGAAGTAGGGCCAGTCTCCGGCGATGCGCGCGCCGATGCCGGCCTGGCGGTCGGAGCACCAGTTGTGCTCGCCGCGGCCGCACTGGTAGCAGTTGTTGCAGGGGAAGATCGCCGCGTACATCACGCGGTCGCCCTCCTCGAGCGGCCGTCCCAGCGAATCGGTGGTGCGACCCGCGCCGAGGCTCCAGACGACGCCGGTGCCCTCGTGGCCCATGTTCTTGCCGGAGGGCGGGAGCGGGACGTTGATCTGGTCGCCACGCCAGGTGTGGAGGTCGGAGCCGCAGACACCCGCCTGCGTCATGCGCAGGATCATGCCGTTCGGCTCTGGTTCGGGGACGTCGTACTCCTCGATGACGAACGGCTCGTTGTATTCCTTCACGACGACGATGCGTCCGGTGGTCATACGTTCCCCCTCCGTGGTGCGTTGCAGCCGGCATGATACGCGGGCGCGGGCGCGTGCGGGCGCGTGCGGGAATCGAGGCGTACGGGGCGGACTGGAGCGGCGCGGGCTCAGGCCTCCAGCTGGTGCACCATCACGACATCGCCCTGGGCGCGGTAGCCGAGCGAGTGCAGCAGCGCCATGCCGGCGTCGTTCTCCTCGTTGACCATCACATAGATGATCCGGTTGCCGGCCCGTGCGAGGTGGGCGTGCGCCTCCGCGAACAGCGCCTGCGCGACGCCGCGCCGCCGGCGCGCCGGCACAACGGCGACGTGGTAGACGTAGGCCCGCCAGCCGTCGACCGTGGCGACGATCGCGCCGACGAGCGCGCCTTCCTCCTCGGCCACGAGCGCGATCGCGCCCGGGCTGGTGATCAGCGTCTCCCACTCGTCCTCGTCGACCGTCTCGAGGCGTGACTCGTCCCACAGGGCCTGGATGCGCTCGTGGTCGCGCAGCGTGGCGCGCCGGAACTCGAGGCGGCTCGGGAGCTGCGCCTCGATGTGGCGGACCGGTAGCTCGAAGCGCTGCTCCACCTGCTCGATGATGTCGAGGCGCAGCCAGCGGGAGATGCTGGCGGGCAGCGTGCAGAGCAGCAGCTCGTCGTAGGCGCCGGGGTGCTCGTCGAGCTCGTCCTCGATCGCGAGCAGCGGGGCCGCATCGCCGATGGTGGTGCGCTCCACGGCGACGCCCGCGCGCTCGAGCATGCTGCGCGCCTGCTCGGCGCGGCCGCGCGTGACGGCGTCGAAGGGGCCGCCCCGCACGTGCGAGGGCAGCAGCGCCGGCAGCAGCAGTGCGAACGTCGAGCCCGCGTGCTCGTCCGACAGCTCCTTCGCCTTCGCGACGAGCTCGGGGCTGGTGGCGGTCTGGTCCGCGACGATCAGGTAGCGAGGCATGGCGTCCTCCCGGGTGTCATGACGCGCCGCAAGCGAGGCACGGACTCACCTCGTCGGGCGAGGGTACCAGCGCGCGCGAGTAGCGTGCAGCGCGAGGCGCGCGGATCAGCGCTCCGCGGCGACGGCCGCGCGCTCGGATGGTTCGCTCTCGGGAGGCTCGTAGCGCGCGCCGGCCCGGCTGCGCCGAAAGTCGGCCGCCAGCGCGAAGATCGCGAGGCCGCCGACGATCAGGATGAGGCCGAAGGCGATCTGCGCCGGCTGGACGCCGATCCCGTCGGAGAGGAATCCCGCCGCCGCACCGCCCGCGGTCATGAAGGCGCGATCGAGCGTGAGCACGCCGAAGACGCGCCCGTGCATGCGCGGCGGCGCCGTCAGCAGCAGGGCCGAGCGCGTGAGCGCCATGTAGGCGCTCTGCAGCGCCCCGAGAACGGTGAGCATCGCGAACGGGATGACGAGGCCGGCCGGCCCCGGGATGTAGCTGGTCAGCGAGAGCAAGACCAGCGCGGCGCCGAACACCATCGTCATCAGCGGCAGGATCACGCCCAGGCGGGTGGGCTGCTGCGTGGCGATCAGCAAAGACGCGAGCAGGGCGGCGACGCCCATCAGCGCCGTCATGCCGCCGAAGCCGGTGCTGCCGATGTCGAACACCTTCTCGGCAAAGAGCGGGGCGAAGACCTGGAGGAACGACATCCCGAACATGAAGTAGATCATCGAGAGCAGCAGCACGCCGCGAATCGCCGGATGCGTGAAGGTGAAGCGCAAGCCCTCGATCAGCCCGCCGGTGAGGCCGCTCGCGCTGCGCGCCACGCCGCTCCTGATGGGCGCCACCCGCAGCATGTAGGTGGAGAAGACCGGGATGGCGTAGACGAGGGCAATCAGGGCGAATGCTCCGGTCGCGCCGAACACGCCGTAGAGGATGCCGCCGCTTGCCGCTCCGAAGATGCGCATCGTGTTCTGCGTCGCGCTCATCAACGCGACGGCGTTCGTGACGTGTGTCTCGGGCACGACGGAGGGCACGAGGCCCATGCGGGCCGGCTGGTCGAACGCCATGAACGTCCCGCGGACAACGGCGTACGCGTACATGTGCCAGAGCTCGAGGAGGCCGAGCGCGAGGATCGCCACGAAGCCGACGTTGAGCAGGAACGCCCCGGTCTTCATGACCAGCAGCACCGATCGCCGGTCGAACGAGTCGGCGATCACGCCCGCCCACATGCCGAGGATGAACTGCGGGACCGTGCGGACGGCCAGGACGCCGCCGACGTGAGTAGCCGACCCGTCCGTGAGGTCGAGCACGAGGAAGGGGCGGGCGATCTGCTCCATCCAGATCCCGCCGGCGTGGCCGGCCTGGCCGAGCCAGAGGTAGCGGTAGTTGCTGATTTTGAGGGAGGCCCAGGTGCCGGGCCGCTCCGGGCGCCGCAGCGCCCCGGAGTCCCGTGCCTCGCGGGCGCCTGCGGCGGGCTCCTCGCTCAAACGGCCTCCCCGGTCCCGCGGGCGGCGCGTCGCGAGCGACGCTGCGCGTTCGTGTGCTCGCGCGAACGGGACCGTGTCCGCAGCGTATCACGCCCTCACGGCGGCTCCGCCCGGTGCTCAGTCCTCGCCGAGTTCGGACAGCGCTGCGTGGATGCGCTCGCGCTCCTCGGCGCTGGCGGGGCGCGGGCGGTTCTCGTCCGGATCGATGTACACCGGGCGGAACCGGAGGCTGGGCGGCGCCACGTTGCTGAGCTCGACGATTGCGATCGCCGTGGCGAACGGCCCCTCGCCGAGCGTCTCGAGGTCCTCGCGGTCGAGGTCGAAGACGAAGTTGCCGAGGCCGTAGAGGATCAGGGCGTTCCCCCGGCGCTCCCACGGCTGCAGCACGTGCGCATGGTGGCCGATGACCAGGGCGGCGCCCGCATCGGCCGCGGCCGCTGCCAGTTCGCGCTGCCGAGCGGTGGGCGTGGCGTCGTACTCGCTCCCGAAGTGGAACACGACGACCACGAAGTCCACTGCGGGCGTGATCGCGGCGACCGCCGAGGTCACGCCCGCCACCTCGGCGCGGGCGACGCCGGGCCGGGCCGCCTCGGCGAATTCCGACGATTCCACGGCGCTGAAACCCAGGAGCGCGACGAACGCCCCGCTGACCTCGACGATCAGTGGCGCTTCTGCCTCGCGGCGGTCGAGGCCGGCGCCGAAGTGGGCGACCCCGATCGCGTCGAGGGCGTCGAACGTGTCGCGCAGCCCGACCGGGCCGAAGTCGAGCGCGTGGTTGTTGGATAGCGAGACGGCGTCGAACCCCGCGGTTCGCAACGCCTCGGCGAGCGCGGGTGGGGCCCGGAAGGTGTAGAGCTTCTCCAGCGGCTCCCCTCGCTCCGTAAACGTCCCCTCGAGGTTGCCGATCAGCAGATCGTTGCCCGCGAGGAGCGGCGCGACGCGCGCGAAGGCGTAGTCGGGCCCGCGCTGCTGCATCAGCGTCACGATGTCGCGCGCGAACATCAGGTCGCCGACGGCGGCGATCGTCAACGTGATCGGCCTGGGAGTAGGCGTCGTCGCTGCGGCCGTCACCGTCGCGGTCGCGCCCGGAGTCGGCGAGGCGCCCACGGGCGTGGCTGTCGATGGAGCGTCCGGGGTCGCCTCGGCGGTGGGGGAGGCCGTGGCAGTCGCGGCCGGAGGCGGCGAGGCGTCGCGCTCCCCGTCCGGCTGCTGCTCGCCGCAGGCGGTGAGCAGCAACAGCAGCGCGGCGAGCGCCGGGCTGGCGGCGCGCCGCAGGTCGAACCGCGCCACGCGAGCCGCTGCTACAGGTTGTGCTCCCGCACGACGTCCTCGTCGTACACGATGTTGCCTGTGTAGCTGCTCGCGTCCTGCTGGCACATCCAGACGGTCGCCTTGCCCATGTCATCGGCCGTCTCGAAGTCGAGCGTCGGATTCTCCGGGTCGTTCTCGAAGAAGAGGTTGCCCGGAGTCTTGATGCGGCCGTTGGGCGAGAGCACGTTGACGGCGATGTTGTCGCCCTGCAGCGCCATCGCCTGACGCTGCGAGAAGTGCTCGAGGCCGGACTTCTCCGGCCCGTACAGCAGGTCGCCGACGCGGGCGATCTGATCCTCGGTGTAGGGCCCGACGCCCGGCATGATCGAGCCGCGCGATGAGACGTTGATGATGTGGCCGCCTCCGGCCTCCCGCATGTGCGGCACGACCGCGCGCATCGCGATGATCGGCCCCACGAGGTTGATCGCGATGCTCAGCTCGATGTGGCGCTCGCGCGCGCCGACGATGTCGCCGGGGATGAAGATCGCCGCGTTGTTCACGAGGACGTCGATCCGGCCCCACTCGGCGATCACCTGATCGACCGCGCCGGTGATGCTCTCGGCGTCGCGCAGGTTCATCACCACCGGCAGCGCCGCTCCGCCCTCGGCGGCAATCTCCTCGCTGACCGAATGGATCGTGCCGGGCAGGCGCGGGTCCGTGACCTGCACCGTGCGCGCGGCGACGGCGACCTTCGCGCCCGCGCGAGCGAGGTACTTCGCGATGTCCGCGCCGATGCCACGGCTGGCGCCGGCGACGATTGCAACCTTGTTCTCGAGCGACATATGCGGATTCCCCTCGTGGCTTGGTCACGGGTGTCGTACTGTCGTGCCCGCAGCACGGGCGCGACCCGCGACAGCATATCGGGGTGAGGCCGCCCTGTCCGGCTCCGGGGCCGCGGCGGGTGGCGGGAAGCAGCGAGGAGGGCGGCACGATGGCGGATGGAAGCGGACAGTTGGAGGGGCGTGTCGCGGTGGTCACGGGCGGCTCGCGCGGCATCGGCGAGGCGATCGCGGTGCGCTACGCGATGGAGGGCGCGCGGGTCGCGCTGGCCGCGCGGACGGTCAACGAGGGCGACCACCGGCTGCTCCCCGGCAGCCTGACCGGCGTCACCGCGCGCATCGAGGCCGCGGGCGGGACGGCGCTGCCCGTACCCTGCAACCTCGTCTCCGCGGAGGATCGCGAGCGCCTGATCGAGACGGCGGAAGCCGAGCTCGGCCCGGTCGACATCCTCGTCAACAACGGCGCGGTCACCTGGTACAACGACACCGACACCTTCGACGCGGAGAAGGAACGGGTGATGTTCGAGATCCAGGTGCATGCCGCGGTGCACCTCTCGCAGCTCGTTGCGCCCGGCATGAGCGAGCGGGGCTGGGGCGCGATCGTGAACATGTCGTCCGGCGCGGCGCTGCACCCCTCGCTGGACGCCGACATCCATGGCAGCACGATCTACGGCATGTGCAAGTCGGCGCTGGAGCGCTTCAGCACCGGCTTCGCCGCGGAGCAGCGGGCGATCGCCGTGAACGCGATCCAGCCCGGTCTGATCGCCACACCCGGCGTCGCCTACTTCGGGCTGATCACGGATGCGAACCGCGATCGCGTCACCCCGGTCGAGGACGTCGCCGAGGCCTGCCTGCGGCTCGCGGTCCGCGAGCCCTCGATGATCAGCGGCCGGATCGTGACGACCCCCGAGGTACTCGAGGAGTTCGGCCTGACGCCCGCGGAGCTGCCGTAGGCCGCGCCCGACCTCCGGTCAGCCGCCGAACAGCGCGCTGCGCAGGGCGTTCTGCTGATCCGCGGCCCAACCCTGCGAGATCGGCGACTCGGAGACGCTGTTCGGCGATCCGTGGAAGGCCACCGGGTAGACGTGCAGCTCCGTGCGCACCCCCGCCGCGTTCAGCGCCTGCGCGTAGTCGATGCTCTCGTCGACGAACAGGTCGAGCGCGCCCACGTTGATGTAGGCAGGCGGCAACCCCTCGAGGTTGGTCGCGCGCGCCGGCGCGGCGTAGACCGGGACGTCCGCGCCGCCGTTGTTGCCCGCGAGGTAGGAGCTCCAGCCGATCGTGTTCTTCTCGCGGTTCCAGAGCCGCGGGTCGGTGATGGCGTGGCTGCTGTTGGAGATGTTGCGGTCGTCGATCATCGGGTAGACGAGCAGCTGGAAGCAGACGTCGATCTCGCCGCGGTCGCGCGCCAGCAGCGCGAGCCCGGCGCAGAGTCCGCCGCCCGCGCTCCCGCCGCCGATCGCGATCCGCGTGGAGTCGATGCCCAGCTCCCCGGCGGCTCCGGCGAACCACTTGAGGCCGGCGTAGCAGTCCTCGAGCGGCGCGGGGTAGGGGTGCTCCGGCGCGAGCCGGTACTCGACCGAGGCGACGAGGATGCCGAGATCCAGGGCCTGCTGGCCGCAGAAGCCGTCGCTGCCGTCGACGCTGCCGACGACCATCCCGCCGCCGTGGATCCAGTAGAACGCCGGTCCGCCGGGCTCGAGGCCGTCCGGGCGATAGAGCCGCACCAGCACGTCCGGCGCGCCGTCCGGACCGGGCGCGTAGTGGTCCTCGGTTGTGACGCCGTCGGGCACGGGCTCGATCTCGCGCTGGGCCGAGTGCTCTCGCATCGCCGCGACGGAGCCGGGGATGTCGGTGACGTCGAGCGGGCGTTCGGGCATGTCCCGGTAGACCTCCAGGTGCAGCTCGTCCAGCCGGCTCGCTACGTCGATGCCACGATCCGCCATGCGTCACCCCCTCGCTGCGGTGTTGCTCGCGCGGATGGTACCGCGCCGTGCGCCGGTTGCGCGCACGTCCTCAGACGACGAGGCCCGCCGAGGTGTGGATTGTCTGCGCGGTGATCTGGCGGCTTTCCGGCAGGCACAGGAAGACGATCGCCGCAGCCACGTCGGGCGGCTCGGCGGCGCGCCCGAAGAGGTTCGAGAGGTGCCCCTCGCGCGCGTCCGCATCGATGTCGCGCGTGCCGGTCATGCCGGTGCGGGTCAGGCCCGGCGCGACCGCGTTGACGTTGATCCCGTGCGGACCGAGCTCGGCGGCCGCGCTGCGCGAGAGCTGGACGATCGCCGCCTTCGAGCTGGCGTAGGCGACGTGCGAGCGCGCGCGGAACGCGGAGCTGGAGCTGACGTTGACGATCCGCCCGCCCTCGCCGCGCTCGATCATGTGGCGCGCGACCTCCTGCATCAGCCGCATCGGCGCCTTGAGGTTCACGACGTGGACGCGGTCCCAGTCCTCCTCAGTCAGATCGAGCAGCCCCCCGCGCGCGCTGATCCCGGCGCAGTTCACGAGGATGTCGATCCGCCCGAAGGCGTCCAGCACCTGCCGCACGACGCCGGGGATGCCCGACGTATCGGCGAGGTCGTAGGTCAGCGTCAGCGCCTCGCCGGAGAGCGCCTCGGCGGCGGCGGCGCTGCGAGCGGCGCCCTCGCCCTCGCGGTCCAGCACCGCGACGCGCGCGCCGCGGCGCGCGAGCTCCTCCACCGTGGCCGCGCCAATGCCGGACGCGCCGCCCGTGACGAGCGCCACCCTGCCTGCCAGCGTCTGCTCGCGGGTCTGTTCCGTCGTCGTCATCGCCTCACTCCTCCCGTATCACGGGGAGAGTAGCGCGCGCGGCGCTCCGAGGGCGGCGCGGAGCGGTAACCTGAGGCCCCTCGCGAGTATGGTCGAGGGCGGGGGATGACCCCGAGCAATCCGGCGATCGCGGACGCTCGCCGCAGTCTCGGAACGGAGATACGCGATGATCAGGGCACTCACGTCCGCTGCGAACATCGAGGCTGCGCAGAACGCGCTCCGGGCGGAGTTCCATGCAGGGGCCACGGTCCTCACTCGGGGCATCGGCTTCCGGGGCGGGGGCACGACCGCCGATGTCGCTTGGCATCCCTCGGTCGGCGTCTGGGGCTACATCGACACCGTCGATTCGGTGCTGGGCCCGGACGGGACCGGCACTCGCTACTGGAACGCGTTCGGACTCGAGAATCCCGAGACCACGAGCAGCCTCTCTGTCACCGTCGAGGTGAACCCGCCGCTCGAGGGGACGAATGCACGCGTCGGCGGCATCTTCGGCCGCGACGGCGACGGCCCGCTCCTCCTGCTGCATCGCGGCAACATCGGCGGCGGCAGGGCAGGCGTTGGCAAGGAACTCTTCTGGCGGGAGTTCGGCGGGCGCACGAGGTTCGTGTACGACGGCGCCGAATTGGTCGACTGCGCGGTCGTCGCGACGCTCGGCGAGGGCGCGCTGGTGCGGGAGATCGCGCGCTTCGCCGAATCCGTCGCGCGGATCAAGGCGAGGGTGCGGGGAGAGTAGCGCGCGCGGCGCTCCGAGGGCGTCGCGGTCCGCTAAGGTGGCGACGAACGAACGGAATGGAAGGAGGCAGGCGTGCTGCTGGCAGGCAAGAACGCAGTGGTGACGGGATCGACGCGCGGCCTCGGGCGCGCCTACCTCGTGGGACTCGCCGAGGCGGGCGCGAACGTGGTGGTCAACGGTCGCAACCCGGACCAGTGCGACGAACTCGCGGCGGAGATCAACGCCGGCCCCGGCGGGAACGCCGTCACGTTCCCGGAGAGCATCGCGAGCTGGGACGCGGGCGAGCGCATCGTCGATTCGTGCATCGAGGCCTTCGGAAGCATCGATATCCTCGTCAACAATGCCGGGATCGTGCGCGATCGCATGATCTTCAACATGACCGAGGAGGAGTACGACGAGGTGCTGGCGACGAACCTCAAGGGGCACTTCGCCTGCACGCGCTTCGCCTCGCGCCACATGCGCGCGCAGCGGAGCGGCCGGATCATCAACATGACCGCCGACAGCGGCCTGAGCGGCTACACGGGCAACTCCAACTACTCGGCGACGAAGGGCGCGATCGCCACGATCACGCGCGGCTGGGCGCTGGAGCTGATGAAGTACGGCATCACCGTCAACGCCATCTCGCCCTCGGCGCCGACCGAGATGACGGCGACGATTCCCGACAACATCGACGCGATCAAGGGCTCCCGAGGGCTCACGCACGGCGGCCGCGGCGCGATGCGCACCGGCACGACCGAGGAGTGCGCCCCGATCGTCACCTACCTCTGCAGCGACGAGGCGCAGGAGATCACCGGCCAGATCTTCGGCATCGGCGCGGACCGGCTCTCGCTCTACTCGCACCCGGACCCGAAGATCCGCATCTTCCACGAGGGCGGCTGGACGGTGGACCTGATCCGCGAGCGCGTCCCCGCCCTGATGGTCCCCGCCCTCGAGTCGATCGAGTTGCGGGTGTAGGGGGCGGGGCGGACGGAACGGCTACAGAGGTCAGCCGCCGGTCTGGCGACGGGGGCACCACACGAAGTCAGGATGCTCGGCACAGTATGTCTTCATCAGATCCTCGCAGCCTTCGCTCGGCATGGCTCCGGCCGCGATGTGCATCAGGCATTGCTCCAGCGTGACCGGCGGCGGAGGCGGGTAGCTTGTGCTCTCTTCCACCTCCGGATCGAGCGTCGGCTCGGCCTCCATCATGGAGTCGTCGGCCCAGGTCCGGGTGAAGCTGATGGGCGTGCTGTAGAGCCAGCGGTGGTGGGTCACGTCACTCGGGAAGAAGCGTTTCCTCGCGAAGACCGGTTCACTGTAGTCCTCGCTCCAGCTGTTGCGTTGGTCCAGATCGAGCTCGTGCTGGAGCGCGAACTCTACCCGGCCGTCGGTGGGATGCACGCGAGCGATGACGCGCGCCTTCGAGGCGCGGACGCCGGCCGGTGCCCGACCCTCCATGTCGTAGTGCGGTGCCTGGACGAGGAACGTGGGGCTGCCCACGAGCCAGCGGTGATGGCTGACGTCCGTCGGGAAGAACCGCTTGCGTTCGAGATGCAGAAGGCGCGGCCTGCCCTCATCGTCGATGCGCTGGATGCCGAACTCGAGCCTGCCATCGGGGCTGAGGTGGGCGGCGATGCGGACCACGAACTCCTCGGTTCCGCGGGCGTGGGCCGTCTCGTTCGGCGCTACCAGCGCAACAAGCACGAGCATCGCCGTCACGAACGGGAAGAGGAGCGAGAGACGCGGCTCCGGTGGAGGTCTCATCGGGATTAGCTCTCGCAGCCCCGGATCCCTTGGCTCCGGACCCGACCGCAGCCTGGCGCGGGTGGTCGGAACAGGAAGATAGCATCCCGGATGCCGCCGGGCGGCTCGCCGCTCGGCGCGCCTTCCGGGAGCGCGCGGGCGCAGGGTCGCGCACTCTACCGTGGAGGACGCGATGAAGCCGGTCTTCACCGGGGGCATCGTGCGGCCAGTGGGTGTCTCGCTGGCTCGAATGCCTCGGACGGGAGCAAATCACCGTCATCGGCCGGGTCGACAGGGACAGGCCAAGGCGTGTTCGAGCGGCGAAGCCTAGCGCGCGCCCTCGACCTCCACGGTGACGATGTCGATCCCGTGGTACTTCTGATGCTGCACGGACAGGGCGTGATGGCGGAGCAGCCGGAGCGAGATCTCGTCCTCGTCGGGAACGGGCGGCAGCTCGGCCAGGTACGCCAGCTGGTCCTCGATGTTGTCACCCTCGAAGGACGTCACGAACTCCACCTGCGCCAGCGGACCGTCCATGCGAGCGACGACCGAGAGATGTCTCGCCCGGCCGTCGCCACCCTCGCCACCGGTCTGCAGCAGGACCGCCAGCGTCTCCTCGCCGGCCGAGGCGAGGCGTTCGGTCGACGCTCCGTTCCAGTGGCTGCGCGACGCGAATCCTCGGAGGAACTCGTCGATGGCCGGGAGCGCGTCCATCTCCAGCGGAACCTGGAGGCGGCGCCGGCGGGGGCCGGTGAGCTCCATGAACAGGATCATGATCACCGCGGCGAGCGCGCCCGAGGTCATGCCGTTGCCGAGCAGCACACCCGCGAACGGCCCCAGTAGATCGGCGAAGATCGACTCGTTCTGGAAGCCAACGCCAATCCAGAACGCAATGCCCGCGATCGCCGCCTTGCGGTGATCCAGCCCGTCCTGCACGACCATCCGCATGCCCTGCACGAAGAGCAGCGCGAGCAGCACGGTCACGTAGGCCGCGACCACCGGTCCCGGGATCGCGACCAGCAGCGCGGCGAACTTGGGGAGGAACGCCAGCAACAGCACGATCACGCCGATCGCGATGCCCGCGCGCCTTGCCGCCACCCCCGTCACCTCGGCCAGCGAGATGCTCGAGGAGTAGGTGGTGTTCGGCAGTGTCCCGGCCAGGCCCGAGAGCAGGTTGCCCATGCCGTCCGCGTTGAGGGCGCCCTGCACGACCCGGAAGTCGGTGGCGCGCGGCGCGCGACGCGAGACGCGCTGGATGGCGATGCCGTCGCCGACGGTCTCCACCGCTCCCACCAGCGTCACCACGATGAACGCGGGCAGCAACGCCCAGAACTCCTGGCCCGGCGTGGCGTCGAACCCGGGCCACCCTTCGGTCGGCACGCCCAGCCAGGCGGCGTCCAGCACGGGCTGCAAGTCGTAGATCCCGTAGGCGGCGGCGACGACGCAGCCCGCGATGATCCCGATGATCGGCGACCACAGCCGCCAGGCGGCCGGGCCGCGCAGCACGAGCCCCAGCACCACGCCGATGGTGACCGCGGCGGTCACGGGCGCGGCGACATTCGAGGCATCGTCGGGCACATCGTCGAGCGTGTCGAAGACGATCGGCATCACGGTGGCCGCGATCAGCATGATCACCGTGCCCGCCATGACCGGCGTGAAGATCCGCCGCAGCAATGACAGCCGCGCCGCCATCGCGAACTGGAAGAGTGAGGAGATCACGACGAGGCTCGCCATCGTCGACGGGCCGCCCTCGACGAGCGCGGCGACGCAGACCGCGATGAACGCGCCCGAGGTCCCCATGATCAGCACGTGGCCCGCACCCACTCGGCCGAACCGGGCGGCCTGCATGACGGTGGTCGCGCCGCTGACGAGCATCGCCGCGAACACGGCCCAGGCGATGTACGAGGCGGGCTGCTCGGCGATCCGGGCAACGATCACCACGGTGATCACGACGCCCGGCACGGTTACGAGGGCGGCCTGGGCGCCGACGCCCGCGGCCACGGGCCACGGCGGGCGCTCGTCTGGCTCGTAGCGAACGTGGTCGTTGATCTGCGCCGCCACCGTTGCCCTCAATCCTCGGGGGTACGCCACTGATACCGGGTCTGCGTATCCGCCTCGCAACCCTATCGGGATGTGCGGGAAGCATCAACGCAAACGCCCTTGGGAGCTGGAACATACAAGGATTGATATGCGCAAGGGCGTGCGTCACACACCTTTCATATGGACAACGTCCGCGCGGCGGTGGCACTCTCGCTCCTCTCGGGTGTTGCGATGTCCGCCGGCGAGCCGGCGGAGCGTTGCTACGCGCGAGTTGCTATTCGATGCGATCGCCCCCGTGGCAGGAGAGGCCGTCAAGCGAATGTCCGTCGATGAGAAGCAGCGAACCTCGACCCCCGACTACACGATGGGCTTCAGCGACGAGATGCTGGAGTCTCTGCGGCGATACAGGGCCGAGGACAGCGCGGCATACCTGCTCCCGTACCTCAGGCCGGGCCTCCGCGTGCTCGATTTCGGCTGCGGACCGGGCACGATATCGGTGGGGCTGGCCAGGGCCGTGGAGCCCGGCGAGCTGCATGGCGTGGACATGGAAGAGTCCCAGATCGAGCTGGCAAGGGCCGTCGCGCTGGCGAGCGGACAGGACAACGTCACTTTCCAGGTCGGCGACGTGACCGATCTGCCGTTCGAGGATGACTTCTTTGACGTCGCCCACTGCCACAACGTGCTCATGCACATACCGGAAACGGCCGCGGTGCTGGCCGAGGTGAAGCGCGTCCTCAAGCCCGGGGGCGTCATTGGCTGCCGGGAGATGATCTGCGGATCCTGCTTCACGCACCCCGACTTCGGCGTGATCCGGCAGGCCTGGGATATGTTCGAGGACCTGCTGGCAGCCGACGACGGCCATCCGCAGATTGGCAGGGACGTCCCGATCCACCTCGATGCGGCCGGGTTCACGAACATCCGGACGACTGCGTCGTTCGATGTCTACAGCGCCCCGGCGGACGTCGAGTTCATCTACGAATTCGCCAACCAGTGGTTCCTCTCCCCGGAGATCACCGATGCGGCCATCAAGTACGGTGCCGCGACCCAGGCGCTCTGCGACGCGATACGCGACGCCTACGACAGGTGGCGGGTCCATCCCGGCGCGTGGTGCGGGCTCGCGTTCGGCGAAGCCGTGGCCGGCAAGCCCTAACCGGCACGCCGAGCCGGGCCTCGAGCCCGGCGATCCGTTGCCCTGACTGGTTTCTTGGCCCTCGGGAGCTGCGCGTCGTCGCGCAAGCGGGGCAGGCTACCCGGACTCCTGCATGGCGGCATGGTTGGCGACGATCCGGGCAGAGACGGACACGAAGACGCGCATCTCCTCCTCGTCAATGCCCTCGGTGAGCATCGCGTCGTAGAGCTTCATCTTCTCCACGATGTCGGACGTCAGTTCCCGACCCTCGTCGGACAGTCGGAGCATCACGATGCGCCGGTCACTGCGCAGGCGCCGCCTGCGCAGCAGGCCCTTCTCGACCAGCCCGGTGACGAGGCGGCTCACGCGCGATCCGTCGACGGGCAGCACCTGCGCGAGGTGTGTAGCCGTGCATTCCTCCTCGAGGCAGTGCCTGAGCAGGCTGAATTCCATGGAGGTGAGGCCGTAGGGGGCGACCTCATTGGCCATTCCCTTGTCGACCGCGTTGACAAGGCCGGCCACGCACTCCTCCAGGTCGGCTGGAGGCTCTTCGGTCCGGCGGTCGGGATCGGCTTGCGACTGCGGGTTCGTCATTCCTCCACTGACTCTAATCGATAGAACGCCCTGGCGGGGCGCCTCGTGCCTCGGCGGGCCGGCGGGGATGTGGCCGGCGATGGGGGGCGTAGCCCGGGAGGGCTGCCCCATGCGGCGACGACGTGAACGTCACGCCGGGGCGGGTCGCAGCCGCAGCGCCGGGTGAGGGGCGATGTCCCGAGAGTCACTCCCGGCCTTGCGCCGCGGCACGGTTCTCCATGATCGTCCTGCCGGTTGCCATGAAGATTCGAACGTCCTCCGGGCTCACACCCTCCAGCAACTCGTCGTAGCGACGCTGCAGGCGCTGACTGAGATCGCGGATCCGCTCCGCCCCCTCATCCGTCATCTCGAGCGTCACGACGCGCCGGTCGCTGCGCTGGCGCCGCCGGCGCACCAGTCTGCTGCTCACCAGGCCGTTCACCGCCCGGCTGATACGCGATGGGTCGACGGGCAGCAGGTGCCCCAGCTGCGTGGCCGTGCTCGTCTCGCTGTACTGCAGGGCCCTCAGGATCGCGTACTCGATCGAGTTGATGCCGTCGGGCTCGAGCTCATCGCGTACGGTCCAGGTGACGGCGCCCACTACGCCGGTGACGAACGCCCCGAGGTCCAACTCGGCTGGTCCGAGCCGCGCGCGCCCGCCTCCGCCCCCTTCACCGCGGGCCTCGCTATGCATGTCGCTATGCATGTCACTGCCCCCTCCGCTGTGCTGCCCCGGGTGATGCGATGGAGCGCGTCCGCGGCGTAGAGGGCCGTGTCGCTGGCTCCTCAGGGCCTCGCCGGCTCGTGTGACGCAGGCTAGCCAAACTCACTGCTAGGGTCACCACCCCTGCGAGGGGCCGACGGCAACCGGGCGCGCCTTCGTCCGCCTGTTCCTGCAAGCCGCCTCTTCAGCGGCTGCGTCCCGGGCCGGATAAACGCAATGGTGACTTGACCTTTTGGGGATCGGCTCAACTCCGGATCCCCGCTCGCTGCACCGCGGGTCGGCTGTGCGACGCAACGGCCCGCTCCTTGGTCCCGTCCGGACGCGGTGGCGGCACCGCGTAGCTCCCGTCCGCCTTCAGATTCTGGCAGCAACAGAGTCGTACGTCAACGATCGTCTGGCACAATAGATGTGCTTGACAATGATAGAGAGATCAACTAATGTCCTCGCAACGACTGAGGCGGACAACCACGAAAGGGAGTCCAGCATGGTGATGGCGCATCGACCGGGACGGGTTTCGCGGAGGCACCGCGTACCCCCGCGCAGCGTCCGGCGATTGGTGGAAGCGGCGGGCATATGTAGAGGCCCGACCCCCGAGGGGCCGGGCCCCGAGTTGCATGGCTCCGATGCGGCCGACCGTTACTTCGAATCCGCATCAGGAACCCTCGCGGAACGCACTATACGCCTCCCGCACTGGGTCTTCCACGCCGTCCCCTGGGGCCAACCCGCACGCCCGGCGCTCGCGCTGTAGCCGCGCGTCCGTGATGCCGGCATAGCCGCGCGTCCTCGAGGCGTTCGCCACGCCGCCGCACGCGGTGCAGCGACGCCTTCTGGCCGCGGGACAACCCGGACTCCCTGGTTCCGTGGGGATAGCTGATAGATGATCAGTGGCGCAGGCCGACTGAGAACACTCGTCCTCACTGGGGCGATGATCGCCCTGGTGCTGGCTGCGCTCGCGACCGCGCTCTCCCCGGCGCCGGTCGTGGCGCAGGAGACGAACCTCGAGCCCGTCGAGAAGTCGACGCCCACGCCGGAGCCGACACCGGCACCCACGCCGGAGCCGACGCCGGAGCCCACACCAGAGCCGACCCCCGAGGCCACCCCGACGCCGGAGCCGACTCCCGAGCCGACCCCCGAGGCCACCCCGACGCCGGAGCCGACCCCCGAGGCCACCGCGACGCCGGAGCCGACTCCCGAGCCCACGCCCGAGACCAACCTGGTGCCGTCCTTCTCCGCCGCCATCAGCGGCCTGTCATTCGACGAAGGCGAGGAAGCCACCGCGGTCACGCTGCCCGCAGCCGAGGGCGGCGACGGCACGCTGACCTACAGCCTGACGGGCCTGCCCGCGGGCATGACCTTCGACGCGGCGACCCGCGCCCTCGGCGGCACGCCGTCCGAGGCCGGCGAGTTCTCGCTGACCTACAGCGCCACGGACGAGGACGGCGACCAGGCCTCGTTCGCCATCGCCGTCACCGTGGAGGCGGCCCCGGTGACGGCAAAGCAGACGGTCGTCAAGCCGCGTGTCGGCAGCCTCACCGTCACCCGCACCCGGTCCGATGCCCCGATGAACCCCGCGCTGGACGTGAGCTGGACGAACCCGGATGACCTCGGTCTCACCATCAGCTGGTACAAGCTGCGGTACCGCAAGCAGGGTGTCACCGAGTGGACCGAGGACAGCACGGTCATCGAGACCGCCAGCCACAGGCTGACCGACCTCGAGGCCGGCGCGACCTACGAGGTGCAGGTGGTCACCGGCACGAATGAGCAGGGTCTGGGCGAATGGTCGGACACCGGGTCGGGGCGGGCCAACCGGCCGCCGACCGCGACGAGCGCAGCCTTCAACGGCGGGACGTTCCCGGTCGGGACCATCCGTACCTACGCCGAGACCGGGCAGGGCGCGCTGGGGCCGTTCTTCGCGGACGCCGACGGCGACACGCTGACCTACACGGCCTCCTCGCAGCACCCCGCCCTGCTCGGGGTCAGCCTGTCCGGCGCGGCCGGGAGCGCCACGCTGACGGCGACCCTGCTCAACCAGGGCGCCTCGACGATCACCTTCACGGCCACGGACGCCTTCGGCGGGCAGGTCACGCGCACCGCGACCATCACGGTCACCGCGAAGACGAGCCGCAGCATCGCGGAGAACTCCGCCGCGGGCACGGCCGTGGGCGCGCCGGTCACCGGGACGCCGTACGACGACGGGGACGATCAGACCGACGACGCGCTGGGCTACACGCTCGCAGGCAATGCGGCCGACTCCGGGAAGTTCGTCATCGACTCCGCCAGCGGCCAGATCAGCCTCGCGCAGGGCGCGACGCTCGACTACGAGACCGACGACGCGCACCGCGAGACAGAGACCTTCGAGGGCCAGCTGATCGCCAAGTTCTACCGCGGCGAGGTGCACTACACGGTCGACGGCCACGCCGCGGTCATCAATGTCAGCATCCTCGTGACCGACGTGGCGCCCGTCGTCGCGAGCGCGCCCACGCTGACCCGCACGGAGTTCAGCGGGCCGACGGACCCGGCGCTGGATGTGACCTGGGCCGGCGCCGCCAACGGCACGACCATCACCGGCTACGAGGCGCGGCACCGCAAGAAGGTCGCCGAGGGCGAAGAGGCCAACCAGTGGACCGACTACAGCGGCACGCTCGGCGCGACGGCGACGACCTTCAATCTCGCAAGCCTCGAGGCCGGCGCCGTCTACGAGGCGCAGGTGCGGGCGGTGAGCAGCGACGAGGGCACGGGTCCCTGGTCGGACATCGGGGAAGGCCGGGCCAACCGGCCGCCGACCACCACGGGGGTCTTCTACGTCGATGTCGCTTACCCGTACAAGGTCTCCTGGCTACTCGTCAACGAGACGATCGAGGCGCACTTCTCAGACGCCGACGGAGACACACTCACGTATTCGGCGACCCCGGCGCATCCGGCCCTGGCCGACGCATGGACAGAGGGGGTCCACCTGGTGGTGGCGGCGCACAATGCCGGAGAGAGCAGCCTGACGTACAGGGCGCAAGACCCCTACGGCGGAGTCAGCGGCGATCAAGGTCATGCTTTCACGGTCACCGCAAACGAGACCCGTACCATCGCCGAGAACGCGGCGGGCGAGACCATGCTCGGAGACCGGGTGCAGGGGCGCCCCTACAACCGGGAGACGCTGCGCTACACCCTGACGGGGGAACTGGCGACCTCCGGCCACTTCTACATCAAGCCGCGCGGCCGGATCCGGGTGAAGAGCGGGGCCGTGCTCGATTACGAGACCAAGAGCTCCTACACCGGCAAGGTGGAGTACACCGTCGGAGGCATCGCCAGCGCCATCGACGTCACGGTCAACCTGATCGACCTCGAGGCGGGCAAGCCCGGCACGCCGACCGTGACCCGCACGCGGTTCAGCGAGCCGACGGACCCGGCGCTGGACGTCGCGTGGACGGCCGCCCCCGCCAACGGCACGACCATCACGGGCTACGAGGTCCAGTACCGCGTGAAGGTCGCCGAGGGCGACACCGCCAACGCATGGACGGACTACACCGTAGACGACGGCAATGGCGCCCAGACCAGGACGCTGTCCGCGAGCACGAGAAGCATCAACCTGCCGGACCTGACGGCGGGGACGACCTACGAGGCGCAGGTGCGCGCGCTCACGAGCAAGGAGGGCCCCGGCCCCTGGTCGGACATCGGGGAAGGCCGGGCCAACCGGCCGCCCTCCTTCCACCGCGTGCTCGTGAACCAGCCTGTGCACTTGATCACAGACACCAGGGCTGGCGCCTATCACGACATCCATGACACGTGGCTGGCAGCGAGCAGCCATGAGCCGGATGGCGACGCTCTGACGTTCACGGCCACCTCGAACCGGGCCCCGTGGGTCACGGTCGAGGAAGCCACATTCGACGACGGAAACGGGCCCGAGCCCGGGCTGACGGTACGCTTCTACCACCCCCTCAAGGAGGACGCCGGGATCACCTTCACGTCCCACGACGGCTACGGAGGCTCGGCGTCGTACACCTGGCTGGTCCGCTGGGAGCGGATCGTCACCATCGACGTTCCCGAGAACCTCGCTAGCGGGGCCGCGCTTCGAGTCGTGCGTGGAAGGCGGGTCAACGGACAGATTCCCCAGCACACGCAGCACGGCGACGCCGAGTACCTCAGGGACTTCCAGGTCAGGTCGGGTGGCTTGATCCGGACACGTGTCTCCCCGGACTACGAGACGAAGAGCTCCTACAGCGGCAGGACGGAGTACACCGTACCCGGCACGGAGTACAAGGCCGCCATCTACATCACCATCAACGTCACCGACCTCGAGGCGGGGAAGCCCGGCACGCCGACCGTGACGCGCACGCGCTTCAGTGAGCCCTCGGATCCCGCGCTCGATGTGACGTGGACCGCCGCCCCCGCCAACGGCACGACCATCACCGGCTACAACGCCCGGTACCGCGTGAAGGTCGCCGAGGGCGAGACCGCCAACGCCTGGACGGACTACACCGTTACCGGCTCCGACGACAATCCAACCACGACCCTGCCCGCGACGCCGACCAGCATCAACCTGCCGGACCTGACGGCGGGGACGACCTACGAGGCGCAGGTGCGCGCCCTCACGAGCAAGGAGGGCCCCGGCCCCTGGTCGGACATCGGGGAAGGCCGGGCCAACCGGCCGCCGCGGCTCGCAGCGCCGAGCAACACCGGTCTCTTCCTCACGCTTCGCTGGGGCGACGCTCCCACGCTTCGAGCGATCAGCGGCGACTTCCTCGATGACGACAGCGACACACTCACCTACTCGGCCTCCGCGGCGCACGCCGGCGTGCTCGGGGTCTCGATCGAGGGCAGTGATCCCACCAACCTGAAGATGGAAGTCCTCAACCCGGCCACGACCACCGTCACCTACGGGGTCAGCGACGGGTACGGCGGCTACGTCTCCACGAACCTCGACGTCGCAGGTGTCGCGACCCGGTTGACCGGGAGCGAGTTGACTCGCGACATCAACGAGAACTCTCCCGCAGGCGCCGCGGTGGGCGATCCGGTCACCGGGACCCCCTACGCGAACGAGACGTTCAGCTACACGCTGACGGGCGCCGCGACGAGCGCATTCGTCATCGACTCGAGCAGCGGGCAGATCAGCGTGAAGCAGGGCGCGACCCTGGACTACGAGACCACGGCGTCCTACCACGGAAGCGTGACGTGGAGCGTGCAGGGCCGGGAGGCCGAGGCCGAGGTCACCATCAACGTTGTGGACCTCGAGGCGGGGAAGCCTGTCACGCCGACGGTCTCGCGCACGCGGTTCGAAGAGGAGAGCGACCCGGCACTGGACGTCACCTGGACGGCGCCCGACGCCAACAGCACGACCATCACCGGCTATGAGGCCCGGTACCGCGTGAAGGTCGCCGAGGGCGAGACGGCCCACACCTGGGCGGACTACACCGTCGAAGGCTCCGACGGGAACCCGACGAAGACCCTCCCCGCTACGACGACCAGCTTCAACCTGCCGGACCTGGCGGCGGGGAAGGTCTACGAGGCACAGGTACGCGCCCTCACGAGCAAGGAGGGCCCCGGCCCCTGGTCGGACATCGGAGAAGGACGGGCCAACCGGCCGCCGCATCATGCAGTTCATCACGGCGGCACGACCTATTACTACTTGGTGAATAACAACCAGCCGGTCGGAGAACTCTGGGTCGGCTGGCCGATCGAAATCTATTTCGCGGACCCGGATGGGGATTCGCTCAGTTGGGCGGTCTCGTCCCAGTACCCCGGCATCGGGGACGTGGGGGAATTCCAATGGAAGGAGAGACCTGCGGAGTACCCATTCCTGGCGGATGAGCCGACTCTGCGGTGGACATTCCTCTTCTACAACCCGGGCACCCTGGAACTCACCTATGGGGTGCATGACGGGTACGGCGGCTATACACACCGGAAGTTCTCGTGGACGGGCAAGCAAGCTGAAACGCGAGACATCGCCGAGAACTCCGCCGCCGGCACGGCGGTGGGGGATCCGGTAACCGGGACGCCCTACGACGACGGCGACGATGAGACCGACGATGCGCTGACCTACACGCTCACCGGCGAGGCGGCGACCTCCGGGGCTTTCGTCATCGACTCCGCCACCGGCCAGATCAGCATCCAGGAAGACGCCAACCTGGACTACGAGACGAAGAACTCCTACACCGGATCGGTGACATGGACGGTGCAGGGGCAGACCGCTACCGCGGACCTCACCATCAACGTGACGGACGTCGAGGCCGGTAAGCCGGACGCGCCGACGCTGACCCGCACGGAGTTCAGCCAACAGTCGACCCCGGCGCTTGATGTGGCGTGGGCCGCCCCCGAGGCCAACGGCCTGACCATCAGCGGCTACAACGCCCAGTACCGCAAGAAGGTCGCCGAGGGCGACACCGCCAACGACTGGACCGACTACACGATCACCGACGCCAACGACCAGCAGACCACCGAGCTGCCCGCCACCACGACCAGCATCACCCTCCCCGACCTCGAGGCCGGCGCGACCTACGAGGTGCAGGTGAGGGCGCTGACCAGCGAGGAAGGGGAAGGGCCGTGGTCGGACATCGGGGAGGGCACGGCCAACCGACCGCCGACGGCGGGCACGTCGCCCCTGGCCGCCGCCACCGCCGCCTGGAACCAGTCCACGGACTACGACATCGGCGACAAGTTCTCCGACGCCGACGGCGACACGCTCACCTACTCGGCCTCCTCGGAGTACCCCGGCGTGCTCACCGCCGCGATCACGGGCGGCGATGCGGACACGCTGACGGTGACCGTCATCAACCCCGCCGCGTCGACGGTCACCTACGGCGTCTCCGACGGGTACGGCGGGTACGCCTCCCTGACCGTCGAGATCACCGGCGCGAGGAGCGTGACCCGGTCCGTCCTCGAGAACGCCGCCGCGGGCACGGCGGTGGGCGACCCGGTCACAGGGACGCCTCACGGGACCGAGACGCTGAGCTACACGCTGAGCGGCGAGGCTGCGACCTCGGGCGCCTTCGTCATCGACTCGGCCACGGGCCAGATCAGCGTGAAGCAGGGCGCCACCCTGGATCGCGAGACGAAGAGCTCGTACACGGGCAAGGTGCACTGGACCGTGCAGGGCCAGGCAGCCGTCGCGAACCTCACGATCAACGTGTCGGACACCAACGCCGTCATTGCCAGCGCGCCGACGCTGACCCGCACGACGTTCAGCGAGCCGTCCAACCCGGCGCTCGACGTGACCTGGACGGCCGCCGAGGCGAACGGCACGACCGTCACCGGCTACGAGGCCCAGTACCGCAAGCAGGTCGCGGCGGGTGAAGACCCCGCGGAGTGGACGGCCTACACCTACACCGACTCCAACGACGTCGAGACCACGGTGCTATCGGCGTCGACGCTCACCGTGAACCTCCCGAACCTCGAAGCCGGCGCGACCTACGAGGTACAGGTGCGCGCCGTGAGCAGCGAGGAAGGCGTGGGGCCGTGGTCCGACACCGGCTCCAGGCAGGCCAACCGGCCACCAGCCGCCAGCGCGCTGTCGCTGAGCGCCGCCACGCTCGCCTGGAAGAGCTCCGCCGACTACGACGTGAGCGACAAGTTCGAGGACGCCGACGGTGACACGCTGACCTACTCGGCCTCGGCGGCCTATCCCGGCGTGCTCACCACCGCCATCACCGGTAGCGATTCGGACACCCTGCGTGTCACCGTTCTCAATCCCGCGGCGGCGGCGGTCACCTACGCCGCCAGCGACGCGTACGGCGGGTACCTGGCCCGCACCGTGACGATCACGGGCACGGCGAGCGTGATCCGGTCGATCGCGGAGAACTCCGCCGCCGGCACGGCGGCGGGCGACGCGGTGGCAGGCACGCCTCACGGGACCGGGACACTGAGCTACACGCTGAGCGGCGAGGCAGCGACCTCGGGCGCCTTCGAGATCGACTCGGCCACGGGCCAGATCAGCGTGAAGCAGGGCGCCAGCCTCGACTACGAGACGAAGACTTCCTACTCCGGCACGGTCACATGGACCGTGCAGGGTCAGCAGGCCACCGCGAGCCTCACCGTGAACGTGACGAACGTAACCGGGCCGGAGACGCCCGCCGCGCCGAGCGCCGAGGCTGGCGCGGACGCACCCGCGACCTCGCTCGACGTGAGCTGGACGGCGCCGGACGACCTCGGCTCGGCGATCACCGGCTACCGCGTGCGCTACCGCACCGCGGGTCCGACGGAGTGGACGGAGCACACCGTCAGCGGCACGGCCACCAAGACCACCATCGAGAGCCTCGAGGCGGCCACCATCTACAAGGTCCAGGTGCTGGCCATCAACGCCGAGGGCGAGAGTGACTGGTCGGTGAGCGGTACGGGCGTGACCGGCCCCGTCCAGCTCGACGCAGAGCGCGAGGTGCCCGAGGACGCGCAGCCGGGCGCCCCGGTCGGCGATCCGGTGACGGCAACCGACCCGGACGGCCACACCCTCACCTACACCGTAGTGGCGGACATCTCCGGAGCGTCGGGGAACAGTGGGCGCTCCCTGCAACAGACGAGCCACTTCGTCATCGATCCGGTCACCGGCCAGATCCGGGTCGCGCCGGGCGCCCACCTGGACTACGAGACGGCGCACAGCCACGAGCTGACGGTGCGGGCGACCCACACGGTGGACGACCTCCCCGACGGTCACATCGTCAACGCCCTGATCACCGTGACCATCACCGTGACCGACGTGCAAGAGCTTGTCCTGTCGCCGACGCCTCCGACCCCGCCGACCCCGGCGCTGGAGCTCGATCCCGCCAGCCGCGAGGTGGCCGAGAACGCTCCGGGAGCCACGCCCGTCGGCGCGCCGGTCGCCGCACGGGGCGGGAACGGCGACCCTCTGACCTACTCGCTGTCAGGCTCCGGCGCGTTCACCATCGACTCGGCCAGCGGCCAGATCCGCGTGGCTACGGGCGCGGTGCTGGACTACGAGTCCACGCAGTCGCACACGGTCACCGTCAACGTCACGGACGGCGCGGCCAACGCAACCGCCGACGTGACCATCACCGTGACCGACGTGGACGAGCCGCCGGCCAGGCCCGATGCGCCGGCGGTGAGCCCGTCGCCCGACGCGCCTCAGACCGCGCTCGACGTGAGCTGGACGGCTCCCGCCAGTACCGGGCCCGCCCTCACCGGCTACGACCTGCGTTACCGCGAGCACGGCGAACAGGCGTGGTCGGCGCACGCCGTCACGGGCACCGCGACCTCCGCCACCATTCCGGACCTCGAGCCCGGCGCTACGTACGAGGTGCAGGTGGCCGCGTCCAATGACGAGGGCACAAGCGCCTGGTCCGACTCCGGGACGGGCTCGACCGACGCGGAGAACGAGGGCGACGCCCCCGGCCCTCTCAGCGCCGTCCGCGCCGTGGCCGAGAACGCACCGGCCGGCACAGCCGTCGGCGCGCCGATCGACGTGCCTGCTCCGGATGGCACAGCGCTGACCTACTCGCTCGCGGGCTCCGGCGACCTCACGATCGATTCGGCCACCGGCCAGATCCGCGTGGCCAGCGGCGCGGTGCTGGACCACGAGTCCACGCAGTCGTTCTCGGTGACCGTGACCGTCGCGGGCGGCGCCTCCAGCGACGTCACGGTGACGGTCACGATTCGGGTCACCGACATCGACGAGGCGCCACCCCGGCCGGACGCGCCAGCGGTCGTCCTGTCTTCGGCCTCCCCGGCGTCCGAGCTGGACGTGACGTGGGTCGAGCCGGACATGACGGGTAAGCCGCCGCTCACGTCGTACGACATCGCGTACAGGGAGGCGGACGGAGCCGACTGGACGGAGTGGAGCCTCGACGCCTCGCGCACGAGTACCACGATCACGGGACTGCACGCGGACACGGCGTACCACGTGCGGGTCCGCGCCCGGAACGACGAGGGCGTGAGCCCGTGGTCGGACGACGGTGAGGGCTCCACGGCCGGCCGCACTCTGCCGGGTGGTCAGGAGCCCCCCGGGCCCACCCCGCCTGGGGATCCCACGCCGCCGGAGGATTCGACCCCGCCGGGGCCGACCACGCCCACGCCGCCGGGTGGTGAGGAGCCTCCCGAGCCCACCTCGCCCGAGGATCCAACCCTGCCGGGGCCGACCACCCCCACGCCGCCGGGGACACCAGGTGGACCGGACACGCCGCTTGGGCCGGGTGGGCCGGTCGCGCCGGGCCCCGGCGGGCCCCGTACGGCGCCGGGGCCGGACGGGCCCGGTGCGCCCACCACACCGGACCCCGACGGCGAGCCGGCGCCGAGCGGCGGGGATGAAGCCGGGCAACCTGCTGCGGCAGTGGGATCAGCCGTGGGCGCGAATGCGCCGGCAGCTCCGAGGACCGTGGCGGAGGGCGCGCTGTCCACCCCGCGCGGGGGACTGCTTGCCCGCCTTGAGCAGGTAGGCCGGACGAGGGCAGCTGCGGCCGGCGCCGGCGCTCTGCTCCTGGCCGCACTGCTCGCCGGCCTGCACGCGCTCCTCGGCGGCCTCACGAAGCCACTTGGCCTGGGCACCGCGTACCTCATCCCCTTGCTCGTCCCCGCTCGGAGGCGTCGCAAGGAGCGAGCCGATGAGGAGAACCTGGGCACGAGGACCGTGGACCCGTTCCCCTCGCGGGTGGACTCGGTATCTCGAGGCTCGATCAGGCTCGGTGCTTCGCGCCTCCGTCACAATCGAAGGTCCCACGCGCGATGAGAAGCGAGCATGGTCCACGGGGGCGCCCGGATGATCCTTGGCCCGACCGCTCCCGTGGACATCGCTCCCGGCCGGGTAACGGCGGCACGATCGAAGCAGCGAGCGAGGGGCCCGGGCAGGGCGTCACCGTGACGATTCGCCGGCCGCTGAGGACGTGAGCCTCGTCCTCAGTGGCCACGAACTGAGCCCCGCCGCCTGATGGGCCATACAGAGATTCATACAGAACGCGGCCTGATCTACGCGCCTGTCATACGAATCAGTCTCGTCTGTGCCACCTACGTCCAGTACCATCTCCGCGCGCACACGCGCCTTGCGGGATTGGATTTGCAGACGGTGGCAGAGACTACTCCCGCAAAGGCGGTCCGGGGTTCGTGTTCTGACTGCGCTTCTACTCTGGCGGCAGCGCCGGCCTCGGGGGGCCCGCATGGCTGAGTGGGCGACGATCGAGGTGTGGGTAGCGCTCCTTGCGATCGTCGCCGTCGTTGCCTTGCTGGCCGGCTATGGCCTCGGTCGTGGCCGATGAGAACGGCGAGGTGGTCGGCGTTCCTCCGCACCTCACCCCCGGAGCCGAATGTGCCGCAGTACGTGCCGGTGTTGACGCGATCGTTCGCGGCGCAGCCCGACGCCGGCGACGCTCGGGGCGGCTTGATTCAGTGAAGCCGAGGGTAGCCGATGCCGAGCCGAATTGAGATTCGACAACAACGGATTGGCCGCTGGGACGTGCCGACCGTCTTCAGGCCCACCTACAGGTGGCCGCTGTCGGTCTACGTCAGCAACGCGGACGGCATCCACCCGCAGGGGCACCGGGACGAAGCGCGGTGGAAGCGCGAGGTCGCGGATGCGGTGAGGGCGGAGCGCGATGCGCTCGACGCCGCCGTGCCGCCCGGTCCGCGATCACCGTGGGGCCACTGGAGTCTGTCCCTCGCCCTCAACCTCCAACCGGAAGCCCGGGGGCGAGACATCGACAGCCTCGCCAAACCGATCATTGACGCCGTAGCCGAAGGTCTTGGCTTCGCCGACGACTCCTCGTTCAAGACGCTGTTCGTCCACGTGATCTCGGAGCGTGCCGGATCTCTGAACGACGAGCCGGGTGTCGCGATCTACGTGGCTCAGGACCTCACTGCCTGACGAGCATGAGCTGACGCCGAGCGGTCCTGGCCGTCACGCCGAAACCGGCGCCGCGCCCCCGGCCATGCAGTAGCCCACGCGGGGCTCGGTGAAGATGTAGCTCGGGTTGCGCGCGTCGTCGCCGAGCTTGCGGCGCAGCCGCTTCACCACGTCGCGGACCAGCCACGGTTCGCCGACCCGTTCCGGGCCCCAGACCCTCTGCAGGAGCAGATTGTGGGTGAGCACGCGGTGTGCGTTGACCGAGAGTTCATAGAGCAGCGCGTACTCCGTGGCCGTCAGCTCAAGCGGCTGCCCTCTCAACGTCACCCGGCGTGTCGCGTAGTCGATGCTTAACTCGCCGGCGGCGTAGGGGCCGGACGGCTCGGGGCCCTGGGGTTCGATTCGCTTGCGGAGCGCCGCCCGGATCCGCGCGGCAAGTTCCGTCGGCGAGAAGGGCTTCACGAGGTAGTCCGCCGCGCCCGTGTCCAGCGCCTTGGCGACGACCTCGTCCTGGCCGTAAACGGAGATGAAGATGACGGGCACGTCCCGCACCTTCAGGATGTCCCGCATCAGCTCGATGCCGTCGCGACCCGGCAGCACCAGATCGAGGAGCACCAGGTGGGGGCGCTCCTCCTTGATCAGGCGCAGTACGTCCTCGGGGTCGCCGGTGACGATGGGGGCATACCCGGCCTTGGTGAGGGCGTCGCGAACGTACCTGAGCGTTTGCGGGTCGTCGTCCACGACGAGTACCCGCATCGGTGGCGTCGGCGCCCCCTGCAGCCCTCCCGAGACCGCGGCGGGACTCGTCCCGCTGCCGAGGCCCTCGTCCGCCGCAGCCGGAAGCGTGAACGTGAACCGCGCTCCCAGGCCCGGTCCGTCGCTCTCTGCCCAGATCCGCCCCCCTTGCGCCTCGACGATCCCCTTGCAGATCGCGAGTCCCAGGCCCGACCCCCCGAACCCACTCCCCTGGCTCACACCCGTGGGGCGCGAGAACTTTCGGAAGAGGTGTGGCAGGAGGTCCTCGGGGATGCCTCGACCCTCGTCGGCGACGGAGATCGCGACATCGACACCCGCCCGCGCCACGTTCACCAGGATCGATGACTCTTCCGGCGAGTACCTGGCTGCGTTGGAGAGCAGGTTGATCAGCAACTGCACGGTCCTCCGCCTGTCGGCCATGACGGCGGGGAGGTCCGGATCGAGGTCTATCCGGAGTTCGGCCCTGCTGCCTGTGCTCGGGAACCTGCTCGTCGCCTCGTCGACGATCGAGGACACATCGGAGCGCTCCGGCTCCACCGAGAGCGTGCCCGTCTCGATGCGGGCCACGTCGAGCAGGTCACCGATCAGGTAGCGCATCTGGTCCGACTGGTCGCGGATGATCCGGAAGAACTGCGTCATCTCCGCGGGGTCCAGCTCCGACGCGGCTTCCAGCAGCGTCGTGACGGAGCCCTTGATGGAGGTCAGCGGGGCCCGCAGCTCGTGGCTCACCATGCCCAGGAACTCCGCGCGGAGCCGCTCCAGCTCCTCCAGCGGCGTCATGTCCTGCAGAGTCACGACGAACGTCTCGATCTCGCCGTCGTCCGAGAGGATGGGTGTCGCGTTGAGCAGTGCGCTGACGCTGCGGCCGTTGGGGGCCCGCAGGGTGATCTCCTCGACGCGGATCACCTCGTGAATGCGCAGGAGCTCGGCAATAGGGAGCTCCTTGAGGGAGATCTCCCTCCCGTCCCCACGCACGAAGGTCAGGACGTCAAGGAGCTGCTCCGGCGGCTGGTCAGGTTCCCTCAGGTGATCGACCAATCGCTCCATCTCGCGGTTGCGCAACACTGGAGCGCCTGTCTTCACGTCGAAGACCACCACGCCCACCGGAGAGGTGTTGACCAGGGTCTCCAGGTCCGTCCTGGCTCGCCGCTCGTCCCGGTACGTCCGGGCGTTGCCGATGACCATCGCCGCGTGCGAGGCGAACATGACCAGCGTTTCCTCGTCCTCGCGGCTGAACTCAGCGCCGTCGTCCGTGTCGAAGACGAAGATGTTTCCGACGTGCGCGCCCTGCTGAACGATCCGCGCTGCCAGGAAGGGCACCTCGGGCCTGACCGGCAGTGGCGGGTCGAACGCGGGGAGTCCCACCGACCTGAAGTGGCCGACCAGGTCGCGGACTCTCAGCGGTTCGGGGATGCTCCCCAGGTAGCCGATGAACTGCGGCCCCTGTGGAAGTTGCCAGAGCCGCTCCGTTTCCTCTCCGGTCATCCCGGACGAGAGGAAGTCCTCGATCTGTCCCGAGTCCCCGGTCAGGGTCATCACCCCGTAGCGGCCTCCGGTCAGGGACCGCGCCGAATCCAGGACCTCCTGCAACACCGTGTCGAAGTCGAGGCTCTCGTTGATGCGCCGGCTGGCGTCGCTCAGCCGCGAGAGGCGTTCCCGCAGCTCGGCTACGTCGCTGTCCCGCTCGCCTGATTGGGCCATCCTGCTCCCTCGATGCCGGCGCCGGCCGGCCGCTCCAACGCCCGACGGCTCGCCCCTTCGTGCGCCACGCCGTCCGGCATCATACATCGCTTCATACGTTCGTGAGGTTGAAAGATACACCCGTCATACCGCCGAGGCGCGACAATGGCCTGCGTCAGGCACTCCTCGCCACGACTCACTCGGGAGGCTGCCGACAGTTGAGCGACGCCCTCGACGCGAAGTGGCCTGCCGTGCCCGCCCGCATCCCGGCGAGCGGATGCCAGGCGGGGTGCCGACACTCGCCCGGAGGCCGGCGTGAGCGATGAGACCGTGCTGCGATCGACTCGCGCACGGCGAGGTGCGCGCGATCCTCGCTGGCGTCGCGTGCCGCAACTGCTCGCGGCCGGGGAGGCGCTGCTGCTGCGAGAGCTCGCGGAACGCTGGGCGGCGGCCTGGCCCGAACTCCCGCCGCTGAACCACCTCGACGCCGCCAGCGCGGTCGCGCGCCGAGTTCTCGATCGCGAGCCGATCCGACCCGGCGCCGCCGTCTACCGCTACTCGCTCCCGGTGCCTGCCGTGGAGGCCGCGCCGCCGGTCGAGGCGGCCCGGCGCCCGGAGAGGGCCGCGTGATCGATGGCGGGAGTCCAGCCCTACCACTCGGCCAGCGCCAGCGCGACGCGCTGGCACGATCGGGCGGACTGCGGGATCGGCGAGCGCATCGACCCAAAGCACCTCCGGCAGGGCCGGTGCTTGCCGAAGCGCCTGAGCCACTGCCGTCGCTGCTGGAGGCTCGGCGGCCGCAGCGCGCCGCGCGAGGTCATCAGCGCCGCCGCCCGCGCCCACCCCTGCGCCTGCCCGCGAGACGTGCAGGCGTGACGGACTGGTACGAGGACTGACGGCGGCCCTCGAAGTTACGAGCGGAGCCCCGGTGAGGGCCGGGGCGCGTCGTGCCGGGAGGCAGGGCACTCCGATCAGGCTGGCTGCGCTGGGGGGTCGGACACACTCTTCTCTTGCGTCGCGATTCTCTCCTGGCGCGCAGCCTCTACCGTCTCGTGGACCACATCGATCGGTACCACTTCTGCGAGGCCGGAGTTCTCCTGGAAGATCACCCGAGGCCGGCCTGTCTGTTGGCTCACTGCGACATCGTCGTAAGGGACGTACGACGCCACCATTCCGATCAGAAGGGCGCGATTGTTGTGCTTCGTGCCCTCGATTGAGAAGTTCTCAGGCTTGGTAATGACTGGTCCCCCGCTGTTTCCCGGGAAGACCGACGCATCGACGAGAATCGTCCGGCCGCTCTCCCCTAGCCAGTCTCGCACGCGAGCGATGACCCCTTGGCGGACGATTGTGTAGTTGCGATGCTCGCCAGCCAGTCCGAGCGGGAAACCCAAGACGTAAACGCCGTCCCCTTCGCTTATCTCGAGATCCGCCGCTTCCTCGCGTGTGGGTTGCTGATCGCTCTGAAACCATCGGAATTGGATCCCAGAATCCTGCAACATTCTGGCGTTCACAGGGATCACCGCGATGTCGCAGGTGTCATGCGCCGTCCAGAGCTTCGAATCTCCCTGTTCGAGGTCCACATCGTATGTCTGAGAATCCGCTCGCCCAGAACGGTTTAGGCGCGCCTTGAGCGAGGCTGCTCCTTCCACGACGTGGCGGTTGGTTACAAGGAACACTTCGTACTGACCATCCTCGCCAGAGGGCAGTCCGTAGAAGAACCCAGTAGCGGTATAGCGGACGCTGTCGTCCGCCAGCGGCACTCCCAGAGCGACAACGGTGTCCAAAAAGTGGGGTGGAAGTAGAGGCATGATGGTCCCCCGCCTGCTCATCGGAGGCCGCCGCCGGAAAACGAACGATCGCCGTGGCTGCCGTGCGCCGCGACGGTGGGGAGTTCGTCGGTCGTCGCGGCTCCGGCTAGGCTAGGTCATGCGTTCTATAGTGTCCAGCGAACGGCTCGTGACCTCGCACCTCGTGCACGACCTCGCCCGTACTGGCCCGCGTAATGGACAGGCCGTCTATTACGCGCCCGGCGTGCCAAAACCGTATGGGGAGGATTGGCTGGGGACCGAGGATTCGAACCCCGACCTACTGATCCAGAGTCAGCTGTCCTACCATTAGACGAGTCCCCAGCGGACCTCTCCACCCTAGCAAAACCACTGCCAGCGGTCACGATCCAGCGAGGCGTGCGAGCGCCCTCGAGGGCCGCGCTCTACGAGGGGTAGGCGGCGCGCAGGGCCGACTCGGCGGCGGCGAGGCGACCGAGGGATGCGGCGGGGCCGACGATCTCCATCGTCTCGAACAGAGGTGGGGTGACGCGCTTCCCGGTCACGCCGACGCGACAGAGCATGAACAGGTCGCCCGCGCGCACGCCCAGCTCCTCGGCGAGCGCGCGCAGCGCCGCTTCCAGGGGCTCGGTGCGCCAGTCGTCGCGCAGGCCATCGAGCGTTGCGATGGCGGCCGCCAGCGCGGGCGCGGCCCGCTCCGGCTCGCGACGGAAGGAGCGGCCGAGGAACTCGCCCGGCTCGGCGACCGGGACGTCCTCGGCGAAGAAGAAGTCGGTCAGCTCGGCCACCTCGGAGAGCAGCTTCACGCGCTCGCGGATCAGCGGGGTGAACTGCTCGACCAGCCCAGTGTCCACGGGCCGGGCGACCGAGTCCGGCAGGTCGCGGTCCAGCCGCTCGGCGAAGCGCGCGGCGAGGTCGGCCTCGGGGAGCTGGCGCATGTAGACGCCGTTCATCCACTCCAGCTTCTCGCTGTTGAAGCCGGCCGGCGCCGGGTTGAGGTCGGCGAGGTCGAAGGCGGCGGACATCTCGGCGGCGGACAGGATCTCGGTCCGGTCGTCCAGCGCCCAGCCCATGATCGCGAGGAAGTTGAGCAGCGCCTCCGGCAGGTAGCCCTCGGCGGCGTACTCCAGCACGGACTGCGCGCCGTGGCGCTTGGAGAGCTTGCCCCCGTCCGGCCCGAGGATGACGGGCGTGTGCACGTAGATCGGCGGCTCGTAGCCGAGCGCCTCGAAGAGCCGCACGTGGCGCGGCGTCGAGGGGATCCACTCGTCGCCCCGGGTGACGTGGGTGATCGCCATCGCGTGGTCGTCGACGGCGTGGGCGAGGTGGTAAGTGGGGAAGCCGTCCGACTTGAGCAGCACGAGGTCGTCGAGCAGGCGGTTCTCGTAGCGGATCGCGCCGCGGATCAGGTCGTTGAAGACCGTGACGCCGTCGCGCGGCATGCGGAAGCGGATCACGTGCGACTCGCCGCTGGCGGCGCGCTCGGCGCCCCTCGCGGCATCGAGGTCGCGGCAGACGCCCTCGTAGCCCTGCGGGCGGCCGGCGGCGCGCTGGCGCTCGCGCATCGCGCGCAGGTCGTCGGGGGTGCAGAAGCAGCGGTAGGCGTTGCCGTCGCGCAGCAGCTGCTCGCTGGCGGCGTGGTAGCGCTCGAGGCGCTGCGACTGCACGTAGGGGCCGTAGTCGCCGCCCTGCTCCGGCCCCTCGTCGAGGTCGAGGCCGAGCCAGCGCAGCGAGTCCTCGATGCGCTCGACGGAGCCCTCGACGGCGCGCGACTGGTCGGTGTCCTCGATGCGGAGGATGAAGGCGCCGCCGTGGCGGCGGGCGTGCAGCCAGGTCCAGATCGCGGTGCGGATGTTGCCGACGTGCGGGTCGCCGGTGGGGCTGGGCGCGTAGCGGACTCGGACGCTCATCGCACGCCTCCCGTACCCGGGGCGCCCGAGGCGGCGAGCGGCTGCGCCTCCACGCCGTGGTCGGCGCGCAGCGCCTCGATCGCCTCGCCGATGTCGTCCGGCAGCGGCGCCTCGAACTCGCGCCACTCGCCGCTCGAGGGCAGGCAGAGGCCGAGGCGCCGCGCGTGCAATGCCTGCCGCGCGATCCGCGGCGAGGGGTTGCCGTAGACGCCGTCGCTGAGGATCGGGTGGCCCATCGCCTGCAGGTGGACGCGGATCTGGTGCGTGCGGCCGGTCAGGATGCGGACTTCGAGCAGGGCGGCCTCCTCGCCGTACTGCTCCAGCACGCGGTACTCGCTGAACGCCGGGTCGCCGCGCTCGACGACGGTCCGGCGCGTCGGGTCGGCGGGGTCGGGACCGAGCGGGGCGTCGATGCGGCCGCGCCGAGGCTCGACGACGCCCTCGGCGATCGCGAGGTAGATCTTGAGCGTCTCACGCGCCTTCCACTGCGCGCGCAGCGCGTCGCGCGCGGCGGCGGAGCGGGCGAAGGCGATGACGCCCGAGGTGTCGCGGTCGAGGCGGTGCACGAGGCCGGAGCGTGTCCCGCCGATTTCCTGCACCTCGGGGTAGCGCGCCCGCACGGTGTGGATGAGCGTGACCGCCGGGCGGCCCTGCACCGGATGCACCAGCAGCCCCGGCTGCTTGTCGATGATCAGCGTGTGCTCGTCGGAGAAGAGCACGTCCAGTGGCACGTCGAGCGCCATCGCGTCGAGGTCCGGCTGGGCGGGCAGGCGGATCGCGATCTCGGCGCCCTCGGGCACCTCTCGGCCGGCGCGGGTGCGCGGCTCGCCGGCGACCTCGACGCGGCCGTCCTCGATCAGCCGCTGCGCCTGGCTGCGCGAGAGCTGCGCGAGCTGATCGGCGACGAGCCGGTCGAGGCGGTCCGTGCGTGGGGCGGCGAAGCGTTCGAGCTGCATCAGCCACTCGCCTCCTCGCCGCCGCCCGTCGCCTCGCCGTCAGTCTCGCCGCCCGGCCGCCACAGCGAGAGCACGACGAGCGCGATCACGCCGACGACGATCGAGGAGTCGGCGATGTTGAAGGCGGGGTAGTGCGTGGGGTCGATGAAGTCCGTCACGGTGCCTCGGAAGAGCCGGTCGATCAGGTTGCCGATCGCGCCGCCGAGGACGAGCGCCAGCGCGGTCTCGTAGAGCCGGTCGCCGGGCGGTGCGGCGCGCAGGAAGACCAGCACGATGATCGCGCCGAGGATCGAGCTGGCGATCAGGAACGGTCCGCCGCCCTGCAGGATGCCGAACGCGGCCCCGGAGTTCTCGACGTGGGAGATGCGGATCAGATCGAAGCCCTCGGGCCAGGTCTCGCGCTCGTCCAGCCAGCCGCGCACGAGCGCCTTCGTGAGCTGGTCGAGGATCACGACCGCCGCGGCGATCGCCGCGAAGCGCCGGAGGTGCCGGCGCGGCGCCTCGAGGCGCGCGGGGTGGTCGTCCGATCCGGTCGCGGCGACGGCTCGCTCCATGCCTCCATCCTATCGAAGGGCGCGGTTGCGGTCCGTTCGCCCTCGCGTGTGAGCGCGCATCCGATACGATGGACGCGAGCGACAGACGCGCGCGCGCACGGCCCGAGCGCGGTGGTGAGGAGCGAGCATTCGTGACGACGAGAAACATGCCCGGCCCCAAGCCGGTGCGCCCCCCCGAGGACCGCCTCCCGCCCGGACAGCGCCTGACCGACGGCTGGCCGGTGCTGACCTACGGCTCCACGCCTCGCATCGACCTCGCGACGTGGGAGTTCCGGATCTTCGGCCTCGTCGAGGAGGAGGTGCGCCTCAACTGGGAGGACTTCAACGCGCTCCCGGAGTACGAGGACACCTCGGACATCCACTGCGTCACCACCTGGAGCCGCTACGACAATCACTGGCGCGGCGTGCGCTTCAGCGACGTGATGGCCCTCGCGAAGGTGCTGCCCGAGGCGAAGGAAGTGATGTTCCACTCCTACGGCGGCTACACGACGAATGTGTCGCTCGACGAGCTGCTGCTCGACGGCGTGCTGTTCGCGCACACCCACGACGGCCAGCCGATCGAGCGCGATCACGGCGGCCCGCTGCGCGGGGTGATCCCGCAGCTCTACTTCTGGAAGAGCGCGAAGTGGGTGCGCGGCATGGAGTTCCTGCCCGAGGTGCGCCCCGGCTTCTGGGAGATGTACGGCTACCACATCCACGGCGACCCGTGGAAGGAACAGCGCTACTCCTACCAGTAGGCCCCGTCCCCGACGCTCCGGCTCCCCTCCGGCCCCCTCTCCCGGGGGAGAGGGTTGGGGTGAGGGGGCTCGCCCGCGGGTGCTTCCCACCTCAATGAGCTGTTGCGCCCGAAAGCTCGTGCCCCGCGGACGTCGGATGAGCGGGCGCTGCGCGCCGCTCGGCCCACCCACCCGCCCTCGGACTTTCCTTCTGTGGGGGGCTTAGCCCCCCACGCCCCCCAGCGGTCCGCCGCACACGACGCGACCATCGAGGACGCTCCCGCTCCGCTCCGGCCCCCTCTCCTGGGGGAGCGGGAGGGGGTGAGGGGGCTCGCCGCGGGTGCTTCCGGCTCGGTGGGTCGTTGCGCCCTCGCGGGTACTTGCCGCGCGGACGTCGGAGCGAGCGCGCTGCGCGGCTCGGCTGGATTCCGGCTTCCGCCGGAATGACGAGGGTGGTGAACCGCCCCTCCGGCTCCCCTCCGGCCCCCTCTCCTGGGGGAGAGGGAGGGGGTGAGGGGGCTCGCCCGCGGTTGCGTCCCACCTCAATGAGCTGTTGCGCTCGAAAGCTCGTGCCCCGCGGACGTCGGATGAGCGGGCGCTGCGCGCCGCTCGGCCCACCCACCCGCCCTCGGACTTTCCTTCTGTGGGGGGCTTAGCCCCCCACGCCCCCCAGCGGTCCGCCGCGCACGACGCGACCATCGAGGACGCTCCCGCTCCGCTCCGGCCCCCTCTCCTGGGGGAGAGGGAGGGGGTGAGGGGGCTCGCCCGCAGGTGCTTCCGGCTCGGTGGGTCGTTGCGCCCTCGCGGGTACTTGCCCCGCGGACGTCGGAGCGAGCGCGCTGCGCGGCTCGGGCTGGATTCCGGCTTCCGCCGGAATGACGATGGTAGGGAAACCGGCCTCCGGCTCCGCTCCGACCCCCTCTCCTGGGGGAGAGGGAGGGGGTGAGGGGGCTCGCCGCAGGTGCTTCCGGCTCGGTGGGTCGTTGCGCCCTCGGGGGTACTCGTCTCGTGGACGTCGGACGCGCGCAGGGCGGCTTGGCCCGCCCGCCCTCGAGGTACTGTTCGTCGCTAGACGAAGACCCGGGAGCCGGCCTGGCGGACGTTGCCGGTGCGGCGCGCCTCCTCGGCGACCGCTGCGGCGACGCGGCGCACGACCTCCTCGTTGAAGACCGAGGGCAGGATGTACTCCTCGTTGAGCTGGTCGTCGGGAATGACCTCGGCGATCGCATGCGCCGCGACGAGCTTCATCTCCTCGGTGATGCGCTTCGCGCCGGCGTCGAAGGCGCCGCGGAAGAGCCCGGGGAAGCAGAGCACGTTGTTGACCTGGTTCGGGTAGTCGGAGCGCCCGGTCGCGATCACGCGCGCCTGGCCGGTGATCAGCTCCGGCATGATCTCCGGCTCCGGGTTGGACAGCGCGAGCACGATCGAGTCCTCGGCCATGCTGCCGACCTGCTCCGGCGAGAGCATGCGTGGACCCGAGAGCCCGAGGAACATGTCCGCTCCGCGCATTGCCTGCGTCAGGTCGCCCTGGAAGCCGTCCGGGTTGGTGTGCTCGGCGAACCACTCCTTCGCCGGGTTCAGGTTCTCGCGGCCGGGGTAGACGGCCCCGGTGCGGTCGAAGCCGATGATGTCGCGCACGCCGTAGTTGAGCATGATGCGCGCGCAGGCAATCCCGGACGCGCCGACGCCGAGCACGACGACCTTCAGGTCCTCGGGCGGCTTGTTCACGATCTTGAGGCTGTTGATCAGCGCCGCGAGGACCACGACGGCGGTGCCGTGCTGGTCGTCGTGGAAGACCGGGATGTCCAGCTTCTCGACGAGTCGGTCCTCGATGTCGAAGCAGCGCGGCGCGGAGATGTCCTCGAGCAGGATCCCGCCGAACGTGGGTGCGATCGCCTCGACGATGTCGACGATGCGGTCCGGGTCCTTCGTGTCGAGGCAGATCGGCCAGGCGTCGATCTCGCCGAAGCTCTTGAAGAGCATGCACTTGCCCTCCATGACCGGCATCGCCGCCTCCGGGCCGATGTCGCCGAGGCCGAGCACGGCGGTGCCGTCGGTGACGACGGCGACGGTGTTGCGGCGCGCGGTCAGCGCCCAGACCGAGTCCGGCTCGTCGTGCACCATCATCGAGACGCGCGCGACGCCAGGCGTGTAGACGTGGGAGAGCTCCGCGTTCGTGCGGATGTGCACCTTGTTGGCGATCTCGATCTTCCCGCCGCGGTGGAGCTGGAAGGTGCGGTCCGAGGCGCGCTGCACCTCGACACCGTCGACGGCCTCGACGGCGCCGACGATCTCGCGCGCGTGGTTCACGTCGCGGCAGAAGACGCGCAGCTCGCGGACCATGTAGTCGCTGGCGGCCTCCTGGATGTCGACCGCGCCGATGTCGCCGCCGCACTCGCCGATCGCGGTGGTGACCAGGCCGAGCTTGCCCGGCGCATTCTCGATCCGCAGCATCATCAGCAGCTGATAGCCCGAGATGGGACTCTCGTACTCATCAACGACCCGGGCTTGCGGTTGGAACGATTCGTATGTCATGAGCCTGCTCCTGGCCTGAGATGTTGAATGGTGCGACAAGCTGGGCGTGCGCGCTAGTACCGGCGGGCATGTTTCGCGGGCGCCGCGGGGAGAATCGGGCGCCGGCAAGCCCTCGCCTCGTCGAGCAGCGGGACGCGGCGGCTGCGCGCCGGCCTTGGTATGCTCGACGTGCGCTCGCCCCCATCGTCTAGGGGACCAGGACGCCACCCTTTCAAGGTGGAAACAGCGGTTCGAACCCGCTTGGGGGCACCATCGGCCAGACGTAAGGGCTCGCGCCGAGGGAACCTTCGCCGAGGAGGGCGCAGTACGGCGCGCTACTCCACCGGGAGCTGGCTCCAGAGCGACGCGGCGTACTCCATGCGCACATCGATCGCCGCCGCGAGCGCCTCGGGCGCCTCGTAGTAGAGGCGGCGCGAGAGGTACTCGAACTCCCGCGATCCGAGCGAGGGGATCGTGAGGTCGCGCGCGTTGCCGCGCACCACGCGCAGCGCCCCGATCAGCCGCCGCAGGAACGCGTACGCCTCCGGGAGCTTCGCCGCGTCGTCGTAGCTGATGTGCCCCGTCGCGGCGAGCGCGGCGATGGCGTCGACGGTGCTCGGCGTGCGCACCGAGGGCTCCGTGGCGCCGGCGATGATCTGCAGCACCTGCACGTAGTACTCGACGTCGACGAGCCCGCCGCGGCTGTGCTTGGCGTTGCGCTCGCCCGCCGCGACCAGCTCCGTCGCCTGGCGCTCGCGGAGGTGCAGTTGCTCGGCGATGTCGAACGGGGCGCCCGAGTACACGAACGCGTCCCTCACTTCCTCAAGGGCGTGCCCGAGGTCGGCGTCGCCGGCGACCGGGCGCAGGCGGACGAGCGCCATGCGCTCGAATTGCCGCGCGCCCCCGCCCTCCGAGTAGTAGCCGCGGCACTGCTCGATCGAGTTGGCCAGGCTGCCGCCGTCGCCGTGCGGCCGCAGCCGCAGGTCGAGTTCGAAGATGCCCTCACGTGGCGCCTGGATCGCGTCGCGCACGCCGCGCACGAACTGCTCGAACCATGCGGCATTCGGGATTGGCTCCTCGCCGTCGGTCGTCCCGTCGCCCTCGTACACCGTGAGCAGCTCGAGGTCCGAGGCGAAGCCGATCTCGCGTCCTCCGAACTTGCCGAGCGCGGCGATCGTCCAGCGGCACGGGGCGCCCGAGGTCAGGCGCGGCGCGCCGTGGCGCTGCTCGAGTCTGCGCCCGGCGATCGCCGCCGCCTCGCCGACCACGACCTCCGCGAGGTCGGATAGCTCGCGCGAGAAGTCGGCGAAGCCCGTGCGGCCGCTGATGTGCCGCAGGTCGATGCGGAACAGCTCGCGGTCCTTGAAGGCGTTCAGCATGGCGGCATCGGGCGGGCCGCCGTCGGGAGAGGCGGCGCGCAACGCCTCGCGGAGCTCCGCCGGGGGGCGCGCGGCGTCGAGGGCGGGGAGGTCGGTGAGCACCGGGAACAGGTTCTCGTGCTGGAAGCGCAGGAAGTCCTCCCAGAGGTAGCGGCTCACGCCGAGCGCCGCCGCCAGCGTTTCGAGCACGCCTTCGTCGGCCAGCGCCGCCAGCGACTCGCGCCGCTCGCGGAAGGCGAGCAGGCTGCGCGCGAGGGCGCTGAACTGCCGCAGCGCCTGCGTGGGGTCGGGCGCGAGCGGCAGCAGCTGCGTGAACTGCCGGATCAGCACCGCCACGACACGCAACTCCTCGAGGCGCATCGGGTCCTCGAGCTTGGACCCGTCGCGCGTGGTCACCCAGAACGTGTCGCGGCTCTCCCTGCCTTCGGTGCGCACCTCGGCGCGCTGGATGGACACCTCCAGCAGCGCGAGGGCGTTGGTGAACTCGAACAGGAAGCCGCGCTCGTCGACGCCCGCGATGGTCAGCACCGTCGCGGCGGGGTCCGAGCTCGCGTCGACATCGACCGCAACGGGATAGAGCGGGCGCGCGGGCGCCTGTCCGCGCGGCAGGGTGCGACCGATGCCCTCGATGATCGAGGCGTGCGCGGCCTCGGCGTCGCCGCCCGCGAGCAGCGCGAACGCCTCGGCGAGGCCGGGGCGGATCGCCTCCCAGGGGTCGCGGTCGCCGGCCCCTCGCACCACGAAGCGATCGAGGAGCAGTCGCGAGGGCCGGGTCGTCGCGCGCGGCGTCAGCGGGCGTCCCGGCATGCCGGGACGCCCCCCCGCTGCTCTGAAGCGGCCGGGGCGCGGCGGCGGGCGCCGGGCGGGCGCTGCCCGCCGCACCGTGAAGAGGTCGGCCGTCTCGATGTCGAAGCCCTGCGCCGTCAGCGAGCCGGCGATGAGCGAGAGCGCGCCGGGGATGTCCGGCGCGACGACCGTGACGGCGTACGCAGCTCCGCCGAGCGACCGCCACTCGCCGGCGATGTCGGTCGCCACGGCGATGCGCTCGGTGAGAGCGGGATGCCGCGCCCGCTCGGCGGCATCGATCGCCCCGTAGGCCGGCCCGAGCTGGGCCGCGATACGGTCCGCGTCGAGGGCGTCGGGAAGGGGCATCCGCCGGCCAGATCCGCGGGTCGTCCGCCCGCCGCAGGTCGTTGCGGCAGCCACACCCGCCACGTCTTCATGATAGCGTCGTGCAATGCCTGATCACGCGCGCTCGCCGGATGTCGAGGGCCTGCTCGCAGCGTTCGACTCGGGCGAGTTGCTGCGCCCGGACCCGAGCGTGCCGAACCTTGTCGACCTGGCCCGCGCTGTGGCCGCCGGCGCGGGCGCGGGCGGCCTCGAGCTCTCCCCGTTCGCCGGCGAGATCGCCGCCTCGCTCGCCGAGCGCGAGCACATCGTGCTCATCCTCGCCGACGGGCTCGGCATGGGGATGCTGGAGCGCGAGGAAGGCGCGCGCACGCTGCGCGGCAACCTGCGCGGCGAGCTGCGCACGGTCTTCCCCTCCTCCTCGGCCGTCGCGCTCACCTCGCTCGCCACCGGGGAGTGGCCGGCGCGGCACGCGATCATCGGCTGGTGGACGCACATCGAGGAGATCGGCGGCCCGGCGACGATCCTGCAGTACCGCCGCCGCTCCGATGACCGCTCGCTCGTCGACCTCGGCGTGACGCCCGAGGACGCCTTCCCGGCGGCGAGCCTCGCCTCGCGGATCGAGCGGTCGCGCCACTTCCTGCTGCCGCACCAGATCGCCGACAGCGTCTACTCGCGTTACTGGGCGGCGGGCCCCGCCGCCGGCTACCGCTCGCTGGCGGGAACGGCCGAGGCGATCACGGAGACCGTGCGGGCCGCCGGCAAACCGACGTTCGCCTACGTCTACGTCCCCCACGTCGACAACGAGGCGCACCACGGCGGCTCGGAGAGCAGCGCGGTCCGCGCCGCCGTGCTCGCCGTCGACCGGCTTGTCGCGGACCTCAAGGCCGCGCTTGGCGACTCCGCGGCCGTGGTCGTGACCGCGGATCACGGGCACCTCGGCGTCAGCGCTCCGGACCGGTTCATGATCCGCACCGCCTACGGCCTCCCCGCGCTCCTCGCGAGCCCGGCGTCGGGAGACGCGCGCGTGCTCGAGTTCCACGTCCGCCCCGACGCGCGCGAGCGCTTCGAGGAGGATTTCCGCTTCGCGTTCGGCCGGCACTTCTACCTGCTCACAACCGGCGAGGTCGAGGAGCTCGGCCTGCTCGGCCCCGGTCCGCTGGCCCCCCGGACGCGGCAGCGGCTCGGCGACTTCATGGCGATCTCGCGAGGGGTGGCCGTGCTCGGCTTCCAGCCCTCGAAGGCCTCGCGCGAGGCCTTGCAGCAGCGCTCGCACCACGCGGGGCTGACGCCGGCCGAGATGCTCGTGCCGCTGGTCGTCGCCTGAGGTGCGCGCGCCCTCATCGGCACGAGACATAAGCAAAAGTAGCGAGGGCCAGCCTACCCCGGATCGTCGCGAGGGGGCTCTTCGGGCCTCGCGCTGCCGCTGCGGAAGACCTCGCGAGGGCGGAGGCTCAGCGCCAGCATGGCCACCGCGCCGCTCAGCGTGATCCACCCGAGCAGCACGAGGTGGGAGCCGACGGCGTAGGTGCTCGCATCGATGCGATCGCCGCCGAGCAACACGAACGCCTCGGTCACCGCGATCTCGTAGGGTCCGACGTCCCAGGGTGTGAGCGGCAGGGAGACGACGAGGTTGGCGGCGATCATCAGCACGATCGCCTCGCCGGCGTCGAGGTTGAAGCCGAACGCCTGGCCCATCATCCAGTAGACGGCCACCTCAGCCACCCAGGCGACGATCGAGACGATGAGCGCCCCGGCGATGCGGCGCAGGTCGCGCAACGAGCTCATGCCCTCGATGAACTGGCGGGTGTAGCGCGCCCCGCGCCCGCGCCAGCGCTCCGGCAACCAGCGCAGCAGGGCGGAATGCTCCGGATCCTCGGGCACGCCGAGCCGGGCGAGCCAGCTCGAGCCGAGGAAGACGACGAGGACCACGACGGCGAAGAAGACCACCGCGGGCAGGGCTACGACGAGGTCGCCGAAGAGCGCGACGGCCGCGAGCAGCAACAGCACGAACGCCAACCCGTCGAAGACCGTCTCCACGATCAGCACGCTGCTGACGAGCTCGGCGCGCGGCAGCTTCAGCATCCGGCTCGGCAGCTCGATGCGCAGCAAGTCGCCGGCGCGGAACGGCACGAGTGCGTTCGCCAGGTTCGAGGCGAGGAAGATCCCGAACAGCGGCGCGAGCGGCGCCTCGCGGTGCTGCAGGAATACGCGCCAGCGGTAGGCGTGAATCGCCTTCGAGAGGGTGAAGGTGGCCATGCCCGCCAGGATCCAGCCGGGCCGCACGTCCGGCAGGTGCCGGAAGCCCTCGACGATGTCGACTCGCCAGATCAGCAGCGCGAGCGAGATCGCGATCAGCGGCAGCTGGATGGCGACGAGGCGCCGGTGGCGCCCGATGAAGCTCAGCACACGGATCAGGATAGGCCCCTCGCGTGAGATGCGCCCCTCGGTCGCGCCCCGGGGCGCCTGCGAGGCAGCGCCGCCCGCCTGCTATCGTGCGCGCGGCGGCGGAGCCGGACCGGCGAGCGCGTGACGCGCCGGCGGGAGATGGGGGACGAGGAAGTGGCGATTTTGCGCACGTACTTCGCCACGACCGATGGACGCCCCGTGCCTGCCGTCTCCGTCGAGGAGATGCGCGAGATCGACCGCATCGCGGTCGAGGAGACCGGTCCCGGCCTGCTGCAGATGATGGAGCACGCCGGTCTCGAGCTGGCGCGCGCGGCGCTCGCGATGCTCGGCGATCACTGGCCGAACGCCCGCGTCGTGGTCCTCGCGGGGCACGGTGGCAACGGCGGCGGCGGGCTCTGCGCCGCACGTCTGCTGGCCGGCCGCGGCGTCGACGTGCTGGCCGTGACGATCGCCCGCCCCTCAAGGGCAAGCGACGCCGTCGCCGCCCAGCTGCGGATGCTGCACGAGGCGCCGGTCCGCGTCATCGCCTGGTCCGACGCCTTCGACATCGGCGAGGCGGACCTCGTGATCGACGCGGTCGTCGGCTACGGGCTGCGCGAGGCGCCGACCGGGCCGGTGATGGCGCTGATCCGGGCGGCGCAGGCCGCCACCGCGCCCGTGCTCTCCCTCGATGTGCCCTCGGGCGTCGACGCGGACAGCGGCGAGACGCCCGGCTTCGCCGTGCGGGCCGCGCGCACGCTCACGCTGGCGCTTCCGAAGCCCGGGCTGCGCCGCGAGCAGGCCGGGGACCTCTGGCTCGCCGACCTCGGCATTCCGCCGGGCGTCTTCGCCCGCGCCGGCCTCGCCTTCGACTCGCGCTTCGGGCCGCACTTTGGCCCGGAGAGCCAGATCCGGCTGCGCTACCCGGACGAGGTCGAGGGCTGACCGCTCCCCGGAGGCTGCTTGAGCGTGCCGGAGGGGCTTTGTTAGGCTGACTGCACTCGGCGGCGCATTCGTCTAGTGGCCCAGGACACCGCCCTCTCAAGGCGGAGATCGCGGGTTCGAATCCCGCATGCGCCACCAACACGTCCCGTACTCATAACTCGGTCTCAGAGCGCCACGTCCGCGGCGTCCGCGCCGTCGATGGGGCTGTCGGGCGGCGTCGGGATCGTGGCTGAGGCCCGCGAGCGCGAGCATCGAGCATGACTACCGGAGCCTGCGAAGGACGGCGCGTCCGCAGCGACCCGAAGGCTCTGGCAGCGCCGCATCACCACCAGGAGGACTCTTCTGCATAGACGTGGTCCGGCAGCCTGTAGCTGATCCCCGCTTCGTCGACCATCGAGACATCGAGCATGGCGCTCAGCTTGTTGTTCTTCCGGGCGCGACTCTTGTAGAGCCTGTTCATGAGGCCGTCGTACCGGTTCTGCATGCGGAACCACCAGAGCACCCCGAACGTCGGGTAGCGAGGAAACATGAGCTGGTCGGCGACCTGCCGTCCGATGAGCGCGCGGGAGACCCGGAACACGTAGTGAGCCAGCTTCCGGCGCTCGGCCGGTTCGGTCACCCCCGCAATCAGCGGCGAGGAGTTGACCAGCGCGTTTGACAGAGAGATGGACTCCAGCTCGGCATCCGGCTCGCACGCAAGGCCAATCCTGAATGTCTCCAGGGCATCCGGTTCGTCGCGGAACAGGATCGTTTCGGGGATGCCCATCAGATGACCGGAGTAGCGCCAGACCTGCATGAAGCTCGCGCGCTCTTCGTCGGTGAACCGGGCTCCCAGGCTCTTCAGGTGTTTCAGGGATCTCGCCGAGAACGCGGTGATCGCGAAGCCCGTGTGGGCGGCGCTGACGGGGGTGCCCCAGGCTTCGTGGTCCCAGTCGTCGGAGGCGTCCAGCAGGCGCCTGACCATCGCATGGACCAGCCGGATGCGAACGGACAGCTTCCATCCATCGCCGTCTCGTTCGAGGCCGCCGGGGAGGAAGATCTCGATCATGTGGCGGTTGTTCTGTTTCAGCCGTCGAATGCCCTGGTCACGGATCTTTCCCGTGATGAAGAAGGACTTGGCGATATTCGTCGCGAATCCCTCCACCAGCGTGCCGGCCACCATCGCCCCCAGCACCAGCGCCGAGTTGCGGTGAAACATGCGGATGCCCGGAACGTGCCCGGGCAGGTCGAGCCAGTCGGGGGGAGCCGCGCAGGATTCGAAGAACTCTCGCAGGACGGCAGGCGCCTCCCGCAGCGCGCGCTCGTCGCCGTCCATCCCGATCTGGAGTAGCCTGCCCAACTCCTCCTGCCCGAGGGGGGCGAGCTCCTCGATCAGCTCGTCGGCTGCGGGGTCGCCGATGACCGTATGCGCGACGTAGTTCCGCGCCCGCTCAGGATCGAGCGCCCGGGCCGATTCGTAGCCCTTCGTGTACGCCGAGGGCATCTCCATCGATCACGCTCCGAGTCGGCTCGCCTGACGCCGCATCCTAGCACTCGTCCATGGCTCTCACGGGATCGGGGTCCACCTCTCACGACCGACAGGCGCCGGTCGCGAACCCGCCGCCTCGCGGCTGCGCCGCGAAGTTGCGAAGGCACTAACGGCGTTGCGCCCTATCATCGGGGCATGAGATGGCGTGCCCCACAGCCGGACTGGCCCGCGGCCGACGCGGAGCCGGGCGACGCTCCGTTGCTCGCGAAGCGCTGCCCCCGCTGCGCGGCGCAGATGCCGGCCGAGAGCCTGATCTGCCATCAGTGCCTGACGAGCCTCAGCGACGTCGCCCCGACGCCGTTCGAGCGCCCGCCGCAGGAGGCTGAGCCGACACGCCTGCGGCGCTACCTGCGTCGTGTCCGCCGGGGCCGGGTACTTCAGGTGCTGCTGCTCGCAGTCATCGCCGGCTTCATCTACGTGCAGTGCTTCTGGCCCGCGCCGACCAGGGACGAGGCGAGCGGCTCGCGGTCGATGGTGACCGGCCACGCGGTCTGGGGCGCGCCGGGCGCCGACCGCGGCGCCACCCGCGTCACCACGGCGAGCCCGCCGCTGCACGGCGGAACCGCCTGGATCCGCAAGCTCGACTCGGAGATCACGGCGCCGCTCGTCGCCGACGAGACCGCGATCTACGTCGCCCACCGGGACGCCCGGCTCGCTGCCTACGCGACGGCGGACGGTAGCGAGCTCTGGACCTTCCCCGTGCCGGGGCAGCTCGACGACTCGCCGGTGATCGCCGGCGACACGCTCTACGCTTCGTTGCGCAGCGGCGGGCTCGTCGCCATCGAGGCGCGCAGCGGCCGCGAGCGCTGGAGGAGTGACACCGGGCAGGACATCCTCAGCGGGCCGATGGTCGTCGACGGCGTCGTCTGGGTCGGTGGGCGCGGCACGATGCTGGCCTACGACGCGGAGAGCGGGGAACAGCTTGGGGTGGCGCCCTCGGGCGATGACGTGCTGGCCCTCGGCGAGATCGCCGTCGGCGACGAGCGGGTCGTCTTCCTCTCCTGGCGACGTCTGCACTTCTTCAACATCGAGTCCGGCCAGCACGAGTTTTTTGCCCGCATCTCCCTCGCGAGGCACCTTGCAGCCGGTCATGGGGTCGTCGTCGGCGTATCCGACGTCTGGGCGCTCGTCTTCGACGAAGCCGTCGACCAGCCGTGGTGGGAGGGCCTGCGCCGGGCATGGTTCTGGGCACACATCTGGGGTCTCGCCCCGGCGACCCCGCAGCAGCCGTACCGCTGGGTGAGCAACCTGCGCTGCGACCCGCTCGCGCCCGTCGTGCAGCCCGCGCAGGTGGTGCTGGGCTGTGCGGACGGCCATGTGAGAGCGGCCTCGATCGAGGATGGCAGCATCCGCTGGGAGCGCGACATGCAGCCCCTCGTCGATGATCCGACGCTGATCGCGGAGGGCTTGCTGCTGATCGAGCGGTCCGCATTCGTCGTGGTCGATCCCGACACCGGCCAGGAGCTCGACCGCCGGGCCCTCGAAGGCGTCTCGCTCTCGCAGGTGGTCGTCACGAGCGGCGGCGTCTACTTCACGACGGTGGGCGGGGAGCTGCACGCGCTGCGCTGAGGACCGCTCCGCGCTCAGGCCTTTCGGATCAGCATCACGCCGTCGCGGATCGTGAGCAGCACCTGCTTCACGCGCGGGTCCGCGGCGACGTGCGCGTTGAAGGCGGCCATGCGCTGGCCCGACTTCGACTCCGAATTCACCACGCGGCCGTTCAACAGCACGTTGTCGACCGCGATGATCCCGTCGTCGGCGAGCAGCTCCAGCGCCGCCTCGTAGTAGTCGATGTACGGATCCTTGTCGGCGTCGATGAAGACGAGGTCGAAGGGGCCCTCGAGGGTCTCGAGAGTCTCGGCGGCGGGGCCGACGCGGATCTCGATCTTGTGGCCGTCCGGTCCGTCGTCGGCGTACTTGCGGGCGATCTCCGCGGTCTCCGGGTCGATCTCGCAGGTGATGAGCCGGCCGTCGTCCGGCAGGGCGGCGGCCATCATCTGGGCGCTGAATCCGGTGAAGCAGCCGACCTCGAGGATGCGTCTCGCCTTCGTGGCCCAGGCGAGCAGTTGCAGCAGCCCGCCCTCGATCGGGCCGGAGAGCATCAGCCCGTACTCAATCTCCTCGAGCGTGAAGCGGGAGAGCTCCTCGAGGTGCGGCGGCAGCGGGGTGGTGTGCCTGCGCGCGAACTCCTCGATCTCCTCCGGCACCAGCGTCAGCAGCGTGTTTCGAGGGCGTTGGGCCGCGTCCGCTGGCGGCCCGTCGCGGTCGCGCGGCTCGCTGCGGGCGCGGAACTGGATGCCCCAGTGGCCGTCCACGTTGGTGACGATGTAGACGATGTTGCCGGACAGGTAGCGCGCGCCGTCCTCGCCGTAGCGGCTCCAGTCGACGCTCAGGCAGACCTTGTCGTCGCGCGTCCAGATCGGGTGGATGCGGTCGAGGCTGCTGCTGTGCCAGGCCTGCAGCTCGCGCAGGCGCTCGAACGGCGACTCGAACTCCTCGGGCGTGGCGCGCACCTCGACGTGGCCGGGGAAGAGCGAGACGTGCGGGTAGTTCATCGTCCCGCGCAGCGCCCCGAGATCGCCCGCGCTCCAGGCCTCGTAGAAGGCCTCGACGGCGGCGACGGCGGCACGTTCGGCCTCGGCCCGTGCGCCGCCGTCGGTCATGCGGCCTCCGTCCCGGGGGGCGCGCCCGCGCCCGTTGCGGCTAGCCCCGCCGCAGCTCCTCGATGCTGCGCACGGGCTCGCCGTCGCGGTTGGTGATCGCCACCGTCTGCGGGAGCGACATGTCGCCGAAGCCGGGCATCCACGACGAGTGCTTGCCCGGACCGCCCGCGACGATGATGTGAATCGACTCGCGGTTCGCCGCGATCGGCAGCCGCGAGTCCTTCAGGAACGTCGGTGTGTCCGGATCGATGCGCTCGTTGATGTGGTCGATGAACTCGACGGACAGGTGGTCGGCGGGGAAGCGGGCCAGCTCGAAGATGTGCTCCCGCATCTTCTCGCGGTCCCAGCCGTCGCCGGCGAGCACCGCGGCGTGCTCCGGCGTCAGCGCCAGCAGCGTGTCACCCCTCGCGAGGATGTTGTTGCTGCCCGCCTGGCCCATCGAGCCGACGACCGTCTGCATGATGCCGAGGCCGGTGTTGCTGCCGTGGTCCTCGATATTGTGCGGCGCCTCGCAGGCATACACCGTGACGGTGCTCTCCTCGGCGCTGAATCCGCGCGTGGTCTGGAACGGCGCCCAGGGGCTCTCTGCCTCGTTCTCCGCGAAGCAGAAGGTGAACTTGGCGGGCGTCCCCTGCGTGGCGCGGTCGCCGAGGCCGGGCGTGGCCCCGCCGATGTTGAGCTGCACCAAGCGCAGCGCGCGCCCGAGGGTGGCGTTGGTCTCGAAGGTCGGGCCGAAGCAGCCCATCCCGCCGTGCGCGCCGATCTCGCGGGCGATCGGGCCGTTGAGCAGCATCATCACCGTGTTCGGGTGCGTCGTGGCGTTGACGCCGCTGACGTTGAACTCCTCGCGGCCGATGCCCTGCACGGCGGCGACGAGCGCCGGGAACATCCGAGGCTCGCAGCCGGCCATCACGGCGCAGACGGCGGTCGCCTGGACCGTCGCCTCGCCGCGCCGCGGCGCGATCACGCCGAGCACCTCGAGCGGGTCGCGGTCGCAGTACTCGAGCATCGCCTCGACGCGCTCCTCGGTGGGCGCGATCACGGGCAGGCCGTCGGACCAGGTGCGGCGCGCGAACTCGCGACGCAGCGCCTGCTCGTCGGCGGGCAGCTCGACCATCACGCTCTCGCGCCCGAGGTCGGTCGCTACCACGGCGCCCCCCGCGCCGTTAGTGCTGGCGCCGTTATCGCTGGCGTAGGGCTTGGTGAAGGCCTCGATCAGCTCGCCGGTCACGGCCTGCGCCTTCGGGCCCATCGCGTCGGCGTGCAGCCCGCCGATCGGGTGCGAGACGACGACGTAGCGCAGATCCTTCAGGCCGCGCTGCTCAGCCTCCAGGTGCAGCAGATCGACGAAGGCGGGCGTGGTGACGTTGACGGTCGGGATACCGAGCTCTTCGAGGACGATGGCGGCGTGGACACTCCACGCGGTGCAGGACCCTCAGTCGCTTGTCCCGACTAAGGCGAAGTCGGCGTTCTCCTTCATGCTGTCGACGATGCGCTGGATGGGCGGGCCGTTGGACGGCTTGCTCTCCACGACCGGCGCCAAGGCGAGCGAGACCGCGCCGGCGACCTCGCCCATCATCGCCTCCAGCAGGGCGCGGGCATTCATCTTGCGGTTCGTCAGGATGCCCGGTCGCAGGCCCTCGAGGCTCTGCGGCCGCGGGGCCGCCTGGACGGGGATGATGCGCGGGTGGCCGGTCGGGTCGTAGACCCGCGTGGTGGCGGCGGCGACTGTGGTCATCGGGCTGCTCCTTCGCTGCTGGCGCGGCGTGCGGGGGCGCGGCTGCGCGCCGTGCGCCCTGCCGGCGCACCCCTGCCGCTCCCTCCCGTTCTACACCGGAGCGGGCGCTGCTCACAACACGCAGACGTATCGAGGGCGGGTCCGTGCGCGGCGCTACTTCGGCTTGAGCGTGAGGCAGTGGTCGAGGCAACGGCGCAGCCAGCCCTCGAGCCGCTCCTCTTCGAAGTCCGTCGCCGGGCCAACGAACAGCCAGCCGCGCATCGGGCGACCGGTCATGTCCATCGGCCGCACGAACGGCTCGCCGAGGGCGCTCTCGCCGTCCTCGGGAGAGAGCCGCGCGATCAGCTCGGAGCCGTGCACGCCGCAGCACATGTTGCCGCGCACCATGAAGGCGACGCCGCCGAACATGCGCTGCTCGCGCACCTCGGCGGGGTCGACGAGGTCGGCAAGCAACTCGCGCACGCGCTCGGCGAGCGTCTCGTCGTAGGCCATGGTGGCTCCCTCCCGGCTTCGGGGATCATACGAGGTCGCGCATCGGGTAGAGTGATCGGCGGGGGCCGGCGCGATCCAGTAGGCGCACCCTTCTGGAGGTGGCCCGATCTCCGAACCCCAGGACACCAACGCCATCGGCCAGACGCCCGAGTCGATAGCGGCGCTGCTCGACGAGATCGACGTCTGGCGTGCGGGAGGCCTGCTCGACGCCGCCTCGTTCGAGCGGCTGAGGGGCTATTACGAACGGCGCCGCGCCGAGCTGCTTCCGGCAGCGGCGCCGTCCGATGCGCCGGGCGAGCCCACTGCCGCAGCGCCTGACAGCGCGGAGGCGCGCGTCCTCGAGTCTCCCGATCCGCCGGCGCCGTCCCGGCGCCCGCCCGCGCCGTCCATCGGCGAGTGGGCCGCGCGCCGGCAAGCGGACATCCTGCTCTACCTCGGCGCGTTCCTGCTGGTCATGTCCGCGCTGATCTTCGCATCGAGCCAGGACGATGCCCTGTCCGGCGGCTGGCGCGTGGTGCTGCTCGCCCTCTACACGGCCGCCTTCATCGCCGCCGGAGCGCTGCTCCAGCGCTGGCCGAGGGTGCGCGAGGCAGGCCCGGCGTTCCTCGCGATCGGTGCGCTGCTGACGCCGCTCAACTTCCTGCTGCTTCACAACGAGGTTCTCGGCGACCGCGATGTTTCCGGCGCGGTGGTCTGGTTCGCGGCATCCGTCTACAGCACGGCCTTCTACTCGTTCCTGTTTGCCCGCGGCCACGGGCGGCTCTACCTCATCCCCGCCGCGATCGCGCTGCTGAACGGCTGGGGATCGCTCGCGGTCGCCGTTGGGCTGCCGCTCGAGTGGGGTGGGGCTTGGTGGATGGCGTTCGCACTCGCCGCCGCCATCGCGCTCTCGTATACGCGCCGCTGGAGCGTCGCCACGGCAGCGCCGGTCGCCGTGATCGCCGCGCTCGCGCTCCTGTTCGCGATCCTCATCGTCACCTTCGACGCCTCCACCGAGCACCGCTGGCAGCTCCCGGCCACGTGCGCGCTGCTGCTGGCGCTGGTGGCCGTTGCCGGCTGGTCACTGCGCCAGCCGCTCGTGCTCCTCGCGGTGGTGGTGCTTGCCTCCGTGGTCGGTCTTGCCGGGGTGTGGGCAGCCGAGTTGCCCGCGCAGTGGTTCAGCGCGCCGCCGCTGGCCGCCGTGGCGTTGCTGCTGCTCAGCCGCGATCTCTGGAGCGGCTGGAGCGCGCAGCTCTCGCGCGGTTCGTGGCTCCTCGCTGCCGCTGGCCTGCTGTCGCCGTTCCTGCTCACGGAGACCCATCTCGACGGCAACAGTTGGGGCGCCGCGGCCGCCTTCCTCGCGGCCGCCGTGCTGGCGGCAGCCGCCGCCTGGCGCAACACCGGCGACGGCGTGTTCGCGCCGGACTGGGACCGCCGGTCCACCACGCACCCGGCGGAGCGCATCGCGTTCGTGTGGATCGGCTTCATCGCGGCGCTGGCCGCTCTCGGCTTCGCGCAGCGCGCGCTCGAGGTCGCCCGTCCGGACACCGGCTGGGCCTTCGCTGCCGTCGCCGCCCTGTTGACGGCAGCGCTCGTCGCCACCGCCCGGCGCTCACCGGACCTGCTCTGGGCGATCCTCCCGCTCCTGCTGCTCGCGACCGGCATCTCGATCCAGCCGGTGGATCCCTTCGCGGGTCACGACGCCGTGCTGCTCGCGCTGCCCGCCGCGCACCTGCTCGCCGCCTTCGTGCTGCTGCGGCGCTGGAGTCTCGCGGCTGTCGGCGCTGCGCTGGCCATGCTCGCGCTCGCGGCGCTCTGGGAGGCGCAGGCGTGGCCGTGGTGGCGGCTCCCCGTGCTCTACGCGGCGGTCGCCCTCCCGCTCTTCGGCGCGCTCACGCCGCTCCGCCGCTACGAGGCGCCCGAGCCGCCCGGAGCCGAGACCTCGCTGGCCGTGCAGGCGCTCTCCTGGCTGATCCCTGCCGCAGCCGTCCTCGCCGCCGCGATCGCCCTCGAGGCCCGGATCGAGGGCGCGGGCATCGAGGCGCCCGGCACCGCCGAGTACCGCGCGCTGGTGCTGGTCGTGCTGCTGTTCGCGCCGCTGTTCGCGTACGAGGCGTGGCGCTTGCGGCGCTGGGAGTTCGCGGTGCCCGCGCTCGCCGTGGTGCTCGGCTGCGCGGCTGCGCTCTGGCCGGTGTTCGACTGGCCGACCTGGACCCTCGCGGTGGCGTACTCGCTGGCGGGGGCGGGCGCGTTCCTCGCGCTTTCCCGCTGGCGTCGCCGAGGCGACGACCCGGCCGCGCTGTCCGTGCAGGCGCTCTCCTGGGCGGGCCTCGTGCTCGGTCCGCTCACGGCGCTGCTGGAGCTCGGTTCCCTCCTCGAGACGATCGATGTGAATCCGGCGACGCTGGTGGAGTTCCGCACGCTCATTGCGCTGCTCCTGCCGCTTGCCGCCGCGGTCGAGTTCGAGGGGCGGCGGCTCGGCGTCCGCTGGGCCTCCCTGCCGGCGTCGGCGCTCGTCATGGTCGCCCTTGAACTGGCGATCGCGACGCTCGAGCCCGCGAACGTGCAGGCCCACACCGTGCCGGCCGCACTTTATCTCGCGCTCGTTGGACTGCTCGTGCGCACCTCGGGGAGGCTCTCGGAGCACCTCGGCTGGCACGAGGTGCTGCAGCTTGCCGGTGCGGCGCTGCTGGTGTTGCCGCAGGCCGAGCAGGGCTTCGAGCCGGGCGGCGCCCGCTGGGGCCTGGTCCTGCTGATCGAGGGCATCGTGCTGCTGGGGATCGCAATGGCGCTGGGTGCGCGCTGGCTCGGTGTCTCGGGGGTGGTCACGCTCTCGGGAGTTGCGCTGCGCTTCCTCTGGGTCAACCGCGATACCGACGTCGTTCCCTACTGGGTCATGCTCGCGGCAGCCGGCTTCCTGCTGCTGGCGATCGGCCTCACGGTCCTCCTGCAGCGCGACTGGTGGGACCGCACCCGGCTCCGCCTCCAGACCTGGTGGCGCCGGGACGCCGTCCTCGATGCGCGCTCGCCGCTCGACGTTCCGGTCGCCGTCCTGTTCACCGCGCTGGCCCCGATCCTCGCGATTCTCGCTGTCGGGAACCCGGACTGACTGGGCTCCAGACCGGGCGATCCGCCCCATCGCGAGGGCGTCCAGAAGCGTCGTCTCGGATACACTGGATCCATGAGCGAGGAGACGCCGCAGGTCGCCTACCGCAACGCCTGGGAGGGCTGGCGCAAGCAGCTCGATCAGGTGCACGCCGTACTGCTCGAGGGCGAGCCGTTGCACCCGTCGAAGCTCAAGGGACTGCTCAACCGCGAGGCCACCGCCAAGGATCGCTACGACATGGCGCGCCGCCGCCTGCTCGGCATTCCCGACCCCGGAGAAGAGGAGTAACGCCAATGACGGCAGCGGCCGGTTCGGCTCCGTCTCCCTGGTACCGCAGCGGCTACCCGCGCTCGTTCGCCATCGGCGCCGCGTTCTCGATCGCGTGGTCGCCCTGCATCGGGCCGATCCTCGGGGTGGTGCTGACGCTCGCGGCGACATCCGGGACGGCGGCGCAGGGCGCGCTGCTGCTCGTCTTCTACTCGCTTGGCCTCGGGGTCTGGTTCCTCGCCTTCGGGGCGGCGTTCGGCTGGTTCGCGCCCAGGGTGCGGAAGCTGCAGCCGTACATGCCGGGCCTGATGGCAGTGAGCGGTGCGCTGTTCATCGTCGTCGGCGCGCTGATGCTGCTCGGTGAGTTCGGCCGGCTCAACACCTACTTCCAGTCGTTTGGCTTCCTCTTCGATCAGACGGCCAGCGCCGAGGAAAACCTCTCGCAGGGCACGGACGGCGTCGCCGGCCCGGCGATCGCCTTCGTCGGGGCATGGTCTCGTTCCTCTCGCCGTGCGTGCTGCCGCTCGTGCCCGTCTACCTCGCGAACCTCGCGGGCGAGGTGTTCCAGCTGGCCGGGAGCTCGATCTCGGCGCGGCGGCAGATGTTCATCCACTCGGTCGTCTTCGTCGTCGGCTTCACGCTGGTGTTCGCCTTCGTCGGCGCTTCCGCCGGGTTCCTCGGCGGCCAGGTGCAGCAGCACCTCGACACGGCGACGCGGATCGGGGGAGTGCTGCTGATCGCGCTCGGGCTGCAGATGAGCGGGCTGATCAACATCCCGTACCTGGACCGCACCTACCAGATCCCGGCATAACGCCCCGCGGAAGCGAGGCCAGACGACGCCAGAGCGCCGCCCTCGCGCCGCCCCCCGTTGTGAATGCCCCGCGACGTTTGCTACGCTTCCTGCGATGCCAGGCGAGTTCAGCGGACTCGACATCGAAGAGATGGGCCGCGTCATCGACGAGGCCGGCGTCCTGATCATCCGCTTCCACGTCATCCCGCAGCGCCTGCTCGTGGACACACGCGAGTCGGCCGAGGACAGCCCGCAGCTGCGCCTCGTGCCGCCCGTCTCCTCGGCCGAGGAGCGCTACCGCTACCTGCAGAAGCTGCGCCCCGGCGTTCCGCTGCCGGACCAGATCACCGTCCTCAGCTGGCCTCGCTACATCGAGGTGATGCGCGATGCCGGACTCTGGCAGCGGCTCGAGCAGCGCATGTTCGAGCTGGGCGGGGCCGCGCTCGCCCGGCGCTGCGGCGAGGTCTTCGACGAGGTCCGCTCCGCCGAGCGCGCCGAGGTCGTCTCGGCGATCATCGGCGGCGAGGGCTACGAGTCCCTCTGGGAGAGCGCTCCCACCACGTAGTCCGCAACTCCGGCACGGCGATCTCAACCGTCCCCTCTGCTAGCCTCCACGGCGGCCCGTTCCGGCCTCGGCGTTGGGAGTAGCTGCGTGTGGATGCGCTTGGTCGCGGCGCTGCTGGTCGTGCTCGGGACAGCCTGCGCGAGCGGCGGCGCGGGCGGCGGGGACACCGAGGACATCGTCCGCTCCGTGCCCTTCGCCGACGGCGAGCGCCTGGTGTACGAGCTGGTCGACGCCGACGGCGCGGTCGTCGGCCACGGCGTGTTCACCACCACGGCGCAGGACGATGCCTTCGGGCTCGTGCAGATCTACGAGGAGATAGAGACGCCCTCGGGCGAGCGACCGATCATCGACGTCGCGACGGTCGTCGTGGATGCGGCCACGCTCAAACCGCGCATCTCCGAGCGCTCGATCCAGCGGCGCGAGCCCACGGACGACGAGTGGTACATGGGGCGCTACGAGGCCGGGGGCGGCGAGCCGCAGCTCGTCGTCACGCAGCGCAGCGGCGAGAGCGAACGCACGCGCGAGCTCAAGCTGCGCGAGCACCACTACGACAGCCAGTCCTCGCTCTGGATCTGGCGCACGATTGCACTCGCCGACGGCTTCGAGGCGAACTACGTCTCGGTCAACCCGCGCGATGCGTCGCAGGTCACGGCGCGCCTCGTGCTGGTCGACCGCCAGACCATCGAGGTGCCTGCCGGTTCGTTCGAGACGTGGCGGCTGCAGGTGCGCAATGGCCGCGATACGCGCATCGCCTGGATCCACGTCGAGCCTCCGCACGAGGTCGTGCAGTGGGACAACGGGACACTGTTCCTGCGCCTCGTCGAGACGGGCGGGCGCTGAGCGCGTCGCGCTGCTACGAGCCGAGCAGCGGGGCCTGCGCCTCGCGCAGGCTCTCGCCGAGCTCACCCCACGAGGAACGCGCCTCGCCGAGCGCCTGAGCGAACTGCTGCGACTGCTCAGTGGCTACGAGGACGACGCCCGCGGCGCGGAAGCGCTCGCGCTCCTCGGTGGTCGGTCCGGCGGCTGCCCGGCCCGGGAGCGCGTCGATCTCCGCCAGCAGATCGCGCACCTGCCACTCGAAGGCGGGCGGCTCCGCGGGGAGCCCGAAGGCCCAGAGCGCAGCGAGATCGGCGGGATCGGGCGGCGGCCCGGCGTCCACGCTCGCCGCCGCGCTCCACATCCCCGTGGAGTGCCGTGCGACGCCCTCGAGCACGAAGCGCAGGTGCGGCGCCGATGAGGCGAACGCCTCGAGGTCGTCCGCGGAGCCCAGCCAGGTCGCCGTGATCAGCTCGCGTCGGGAGCAGGCGGCGAGGGTGGCCCGCACGCCCTCGGCGGAGGCGAGCGCGCCGGCGAGCGCGGCGAGCTCGTCGCGTTCCGCCGCGCCCACTTCGTCACGCAGGCCCGCGACCACCAGGTGCAGCACGGTCGCGGTCATCGCGCGCTAGCCCGCGGCCTGCCCGCCGGGCGCGGGCCCGGTCATGGGTAGCGCGCCGGGCGCCTCGGCGAACGGGGTTGCCGGACGCAGCCGGCCATCCTCGATGGCGAGCCGATGCGCGGCGACGGCGCCCGCTGCCTCGATGTTCGTCGTGAGCAGCGCCGCTCCGCCGCGGGCCGTGAGCAGCGCGAGTTGCCGCTCCAGCGTCGCCACCGCCTCGGCGTCCATCGCGGCGGCGGGCTCGTCGGCGAGGAGCAGGCGCGGCTCGACCGCCATGGCGCGCGCCAGCGCGGCCAGCGCGCGCTCGCTCGGCGTCAGCTCGTGAGGACGGCGCGCGGCGAGGTGCGCGATGCCGGTCGCCGCGAGCTGCTCGCCTCGCCGAGCCGCGCGCTCGCGCCTCCCGAGGCCCGCGATGCGCAACGCGAGGTCGACCTGCTCTGCGACGGCGAGCGTCGGAAGCAACCCGCCGCCCTCCAGTAGCACGGCAATCGGACCCGCGCGCAGCGCGCGCCGCCCCGAGGACCCCAGCGCGGCCAGGTCCTCACTCTCGAAGCGGACCGTGCCCTCGTCCGGCTCGAGCAGCCCGGCGGCGACGCGCAGCAGCGAGGTCTTCCCGGCGCCCGGCGGGCCCTCGATGGTCACGATATCGCCTGCCCGCGCCGTGAGGCCGGCCCCGCGCAACGCCTGCCGCGTGTAGTCGCGCGTGCGATACGCGAGCGAGACGCCCTCGATGGCGATCAGCGGCTCGTCGGACATCACCGGCGTCTCCAGGGTGGCCGCGGGTCCGGCGGCGGGCGGTCGGGCCAGACGCCGACGTGGTCGCCCTCGTTCGTGACGCGCGCGCGCCGCCCGATGCCGAGCGCCTCGCGCTCGGCCGGCGCGATCTCGACGCGTCCCTCGCGGTCGAGGATGGCGAGCTCGTCGGTGCGCTCGCCCTCGCCGCGGGAGAAGGCGGAGCGGCGCACCAGCTCCGAGATGATCCGGCCCTCGCGCATCCGCGCCTCGCCGCCGACCCGCCGGGCGAGGGAGGCGTCGCGGGTGGCGATGAGGATCGTCAGTCCCAGGTTGCGGTGCAGCCGCCGCAGCACGTCGATCAGCTCCTCGCGCTCGTCCAGGTTCAGCGCGGCCGCCGGCTCGTCCAGCAGGAGCAGGCCCGGCTCGTGCGCCAGCGCGACGGCGATCGCCGTCCGGATCGAGGCAAGCGGCGGCAGCCGCTCCGCGCGCACGGCCGCCATCTCATCGAGGCCGGCGAGCGCCAGCAGATCGGCGGCGCGCCGCCGGGCGCGACCCACCGGGACGCCAGTCAGCCGGAGCGGCAGCTCGACGTTCGAGGTGACGCTGCCCCGGAGCGCCGGGCCGGCGCTGCTCGCGAGAGCGACCGAGCCGCGGCGCAACTCGCGCAGTTCCGCATCGCTCGCGAGCGAGAGCTCGAGGCCGTCGACACGGACGCGTCCCGAGTGCGGGCGGACGAGCCCGGCGATCACGCGCAGCAGCGCGCTCTTGCCCGCGCCGGCGGGGCCGAGCAGCGGTCGCAGCGCGCCGCGTTCGAGCGTGAAGGACAGCTCCCGGAGGGCGAATCCGCGCCCGTTCGCGGCCTCCAGCGTGAGTCCGCTGCACTCGACGTGGCTCGCGAGGCCCACGTCGGCGATCGGCTCTGCTGCTGCGGCCATCTCAGGCCTCCCCGGCGGGCACGGCGCGGGCCGCCGCCGGCCGCACGACGCGCCCTCGATACCGTAGCGCCGCCGTGGTCACGGTCACAACGACGCCCGCCGCGAGCGCGGCGGCGGCGATCCAGAGCGGCGCGGGCTCCAGTTGCAAGCGCAGCGGCGGCTCGATCAGCCTCGCGCTCGCGTCGCGCGCGAGGATCGCGAGCAGCCAGCGCGCCAACACGATGCCGCCGGCCACGCCCACCGCAGCCGCGGCGCCGAGGCGGATCAGCGTCTCGCCAGCGACCCCGCCGAGCCAGCCCGTTGCCCTGCCGCCAAGCGCGTCGATCGCCGCATGCTCGGCTTCGCGCTGCTCCCGGCGCATCGCGATGTCGAGCAGCACGCCCGCAAGCGCCGCGATGACCAACGTGCCGAAGGCGAGCGTGAGCACGGTGCGCCAACCGAGCGCCGCGGCCTGCTCCCTGCCGAGGGCGGCGCGCATCGATTCGCGCTCGATCACCGTGCCCGCCTCGAGCGGCGCGCCGCGAAGCTCGGGGGCGGCGCGCGCCGGCGCGCCGCTGGCGAACCATGCCTCGTTCGTCGCCAGCGGATCGGCGCGTGGAGAGGCGTTGACCCCGGCCAGCAGCCGGTCCAGGCCCGCGACGACGAAGGACGAGCCGGCCGCGAACGTCGGGAAGCCCTCCAGCGCGCCCGCCAGCTGCGCGCGCAGGTCCTCCCCGCCAACGGTGAGCGTCAGCTCCTCGCCCGGCTCGATCGCAAGCTCCTCGACCGCGGCGCGCGAGGCGTAGACGAGCACGGGCGCGCCGTCCGTCTTCTGACGCAGTCCGCGCATCGCGGACGCGCCCGCCTCATCCGCGACGCCCCAGTCCAGGTGCTGCGATCCGCGAATGCCGGGCGGAGCGGCGCGGGTGCTCCGCGCGATCACCTGCGCTCCGCCGGCGGCGAAGCCCGTCATCGGTTCGAGGTCCTCGAGGCTGACCATGCCGTAAACGATCGAGCGCTGCCCGAACGCCTCGCCGGCGCTCTTGAGGAGGCCGACGCTGTCGCGCGGCGCGGCCGGCGGATCCGGCGTGGCGAGCACCGGTCCGAGCAGCGCGCTGCCGGGCGTCGCGGCGGCCGCATCGCCGAGCAGCAGGTAGTAGCCGTGCAGCGTGAGCGGCCCGGCGAGTGAGGCGCTTGCGATGGCGGCGCCCTCGGGATCGAGCGGCGTCTCAAGATCGGCCGCGTGGAACCTCCAGCGCCCGAGGCCGGGGTCGGCGTCGGTGACGCCCAGCATCAGCTGCACGTAGCGTCCCTTGGCGTTGCGCAGCGAGAGCGCGATGCGCACCTCGCCGCTCGTGTCCGTAAGCCTCACCCATGCGCCGAGTTGGCGGGTGTCCGCCGGGATGGGGCGCCCTTCGAGGGCGGCCGTGTTCGCGCTGAGGGCGGAGAGGATGGATGGCAGCGGGTCCGCGGTGAGGTCCGATCGCATGTGCGCGACGGTCTGGAAGGTGGCCGGGTCGATGCCGAGCACCTCGATCGGCATGCTCGCGCCCTCGCGGCTGAGCACGCCGCTGGCGCGCACCAGCGGTGTGGCCGCGTCCATGCCCGCGCCGAAGATCGCCGACCGGCGCTCCGCCTCGCCCGCACCCTCGAGGCCGGCGAAGCCGCTCGCGCGCAGATCGCCTCCGGCGGCGTGCGCCGCGCGATCGGCGGGCGAGCGTTCGAGCGTGCCGGGCAGCGCCGCGAGCAACACCGCGACGGCAGCCGCAAGCACCACGAGCGGGAAGACGACCCCGAGCGGTTGGCGCGCGACGCCTCGCAGGCCGCCGATCAGCGCGATCCCTCGCGCGAACGCCGCCGGCCGCGCGAGCAGCCGCACGATCAGCGGTACGAGCCGCCAGGCGAGGAGCGTCGCCGGCGCAAGTAGCGCCGCGGGCGCGAGCAGCAGCGCGTAGCGCACCGTCGCGCCCTCGAACAGCGTCTCGTGGCGCGTGAGCGCCCAGAACAGCGCGCCGCCGCCCACGGCCGCCGCCGTCAGCCAGGCGCCGCGGCTGCCGACCCCACGGTTCGCGGCGGCCGACGCCGTGACGGTCAGGACGAGCACCGCCAGCGCACCCGCGCCCGCCCACGGCAGGTCGCGCTGGAGGGTCACCGCGAAGGAGCTGCCGAGCGCTTCGAAGCCCTCGAGGCGGCCGAGGGCGGCGAGGGCGAGCGCCGCCACGGGCGCTCCGGCCACGAGCGCGAGCAGCGCCGCAGGCAGGGCGGCGATCAGCTCGACGGCGGCGATCTGGTTGCGCGACGAGCCGGTCAGCCGCAGCCCGGCGCGCAGTCGCTCGCGCCGCCGCGCGAGCAACGAGGCCGCGCCGAAGACGAGCACCCCGAGAGCGGCAGCGATCTGCCCGAAGCGCAGCGCGAGCGCAGGCAGGTCGAAGCCCGGCAGGTCGGCCGCATTCTCGATCGCGTGCGGGAGGCTGCTCTCGACCTCGGCGCCCCCGAGGGCGGCGAGCTGCCGCGGCAGTCCGCGGACGCGCGCCGCGATCTCCGAGACATCGCCGGTCTGGATCGCGGCCGGGTCCACGGCGTAGGTCGAGTCGAGCGCGGCGCTCGCCCCGCTCAGCACGTCGGGCAGCGCGCCGAAGAAGGTCGTCTCCGGAACGAACAGGGAGAACGCACCGCTCGTCGTCTGCTCGAGCACGCCGGGTCGCCCGCTCCAGTACGGGCTCGCCGGGTCGCGAGGCTCGGCGATGCCGGCGATCACGATCGGGAACCTTGCCGTGATCGAGGAGCGCGGAATCAGCACCAGCTCCTGGCCCGGCGTCAGGCCCGCCTCGCGCGCGCTGCCGCGGGCGACCAGCACCGGTACCGGATCGCCGACGCCGCGGGGAAGCGCCGCGGGGAAGCGCCCCTCCAGCAGCGTGACGTGCGCTTCGAGGTCCGAGCGGAAGCGCAGCGCGGCCGGCCCGAGCGTCTCGTCGACGGCATCGGGGAACGGGCCGTCGCCCCCGCGCACGGTGGCGAGCGAGAGCACACCCGTGGCGCCGGTGCGCGTCTGCCCGGCGATCGCGTCGCCGAGCGCAGCGGCGACGGCCTGGTCGAGGGCGGCCTGCGCGTCGAGGTAGGCGACGCGGTCGAGGGCGATCCCGTCGCGGCTGACGCGCAGCTCGAGCGCACCGGGCGGGGCCGTCGCCAGCGAATCGCGCAGCGCGACGTCGCGCAGCCGCTCGTGGGTGATCGGGACCGCCGCGAGCGCGCCGCTCAGCAGCAGCGCGCCGAGCAGCAGCGCGAGCGTGATATGCCACTGCTCGCGGAGACTGCCCAGCGCCAGGGCGACCAGCGGTCCAATCGGCAGCACCGATCGATCCTATGCGATGGCGAGGCGGCGCGCGGGCGGCGCCGAGGCGGCGTGAGCCCTCAGAACATCCCCGGGAAGTCGTGACGCAGGGTGCGGCTGGCGAATCGCCAGCCCTCGCTGGTGCGGCGCCACTCGTCGTAGTAGACGCCGCTGCTGGGCGGCTCGCCGTCCGGCCCCACCCGCGAGGTGAGCAGCATCGTGCGCGTGCGCGCCCGGTCCCCGTCCAGCTCCTCGAAGAGCGTCCCGCTCTGGTGGTGCCGCACCTGCACGCCGGGCGCGCGCGCGTCCATGCGCTCGCTCGCCCAGGCGCGGATCGCCTCGTGGCCATGCGCGTCCACGCTCGGCCCGCCGGGCAGCTCCGGGTCGACCACGAAGGCGGCGTCCGCGGCGAAGAGCGCGACGTAGGCCTCGAGGTCGCGGTCGTCCCAGGCGTAGGAGTAGCGCGCGATCTGCTCCAGGATCGCGAGCCGGTCGGCGGTCTGCGTCTCAGCCTGCATCACAAGTCCTCTCCCGCGTGCATGCCTCTCAGCGGTGACCGAGGCGGCGCCTCTGGAAACGCCAGCCCTCCGCCGTCCGTACCAGCTCGTCGTGGTAGACGCCGAAGTGTGTCGCGCGCGGCCCGTCCCGAAGCTCTATCACGAGCAGGTAGAGCGTCATGCTCGCGCTGTCCCCCGAGCCCTCGATGACGATGTTGTTCGTCCAGTGGACGGCGGGCAGGTCACGCGCGATCAGCCGCTCCATGAACGCGACCAGCTCGTCGCGGCCCCTTGCCTCGAGGCGCGGGCCGCCATCGAAGACCCCGTCCGGCGTGAAGCAGTCCGCCCAGCCCTCAGCGTCGCGGCCGTCCATGAGGTGGTTGTAGCGCGCCGCGAGATCGAGGATCTCGAGTCGGTCCGCTGCCGATAGCGCCATGCCGCACCCCGTCCCCACCGCGGATGGTAGCGCTCCCGCGCGCATGAGGCAGCGCGACGCGTTGACCCGCCCTCGATGGCTGCGCGACCCTCGGAGCGAGGGGAGCGGCGATGTCACAGCTTGGCATGGTGCTGCACCACGGCATCGAGGACGGCGCGCAGTTGCGCGGCTACGGGCAGCTCACGGAGCGCCTCGGCTACGACTCGCTGTGGGTCACCGAGCGCTACTTCCACGAGGAGACCGCCGCGCTGCTCGGCTTCCTCGCGGCGGGGACGGAGCGGATCGACCTCGGCGTCGGCGTGGTCAATCCCTACACGCGCCCGCCGGCGCTGCTGGCGATGGCCGCGGCCACGCTCGATCACCTCTCCGGCGGCCGACTCATCCTCGGCCTCGGCCGCAGTGAGCGCGAGGTCATCGAGGGCGCTCTCGGCATCCCCTACGGCCGCCCGCGCGAGCGCCTGCGCGAGGCCGTCGAGTCGGTGCGCGCGCTGCTCTCCGGCGAGCCCGTCGAGGGCGTGCGGCTTGCGCTGACGCCGAGCAGCGAACGTGTGCCGATCTACGTCGCCGCGATCGGCCCTCGGGCGCTGCGCCTCGCGGGAGCCGTCGCCGACGGCGTGGTGCTCAACGCCTACGCCCCGGCCGACTACGTGCGCCGCGCCGTCGCCGAGGTGCGCGACGCCGCCCGCGAGGCGGGCCGCGACCCCGACGCCGTGCGGATCGCCTGCATGCTCGTCGTGCGCCTCACGGACCGGCCCGACGAGCTGCTCCCGCAACTCCGCGAACGGCTCGCCAGCCTGCTCGCCGAGGCGTTCACCGGCGAAGTGCTGCTCGAGTGGGGCGGCTTCGACCCGGCGCTCGCCCCCCGCCTGCGCGAGACGATCGCCTCGGCAGGCCCGTCCGAGGCTGCGCGCCTCGTCGACGACGCGCTCGTCGAAGCCTTCGTGCTGCTCGGCGACGCGGAGCGCTGCCGGGAGCGGATCGAGGAGTACCGCGCCGCCGGCGTGGCGGAGGCGTTGCTGCTGCCCCGCCTGCCGGACTTCGAGCGGGTCGCCCGGGCGCTTGCGCCCTCGGCCGGTTAGTCGCGGAGCTGGATGCGGCGGAACACGACGAGCAGGGCGGCGTCGTAGCCAGCCTTGAGCGCGCCGCCCACGAGCAGCGGCAGCCCCCACGGACCCACCGAGAGCAGGGCGCCGCCGAGCGCGGGGCTTGCCGCGGCGGAGAGCGTGCGCACCACGTTCGTGACGCTCGCCGCGGGCGCGCGCTCCTCGGGCGAGACGACCGAGACGATCAGCGTCGTGCGCGGCGCGATGTCGATCGGCGAGAGCGCCTGCCGCACGAACAACGCCACGAGGACCAGCGGCAGCGTCGGCATCAGCGGGGCGACCATCAGCGCGATGTTCGCCGGCAGGTGCGCGTAAGCCATCGTCTCGATGATGCCGATGCGCGCGGTGATCGGCGGCGCGAGCAGCAGCGAGAAGGTGCTGAGCAGCCGCGCCGCGAAGAAGATCACCGCCGCCTCCTCGATAGAGATGCCGAAGCGATCGAACAGCCAGACCGCCATCACCGCCTGCACGGCGAGGCCGCCCCCGAAGGCGTCGACGGCAAAGAGACTCGAGAGGCGGAACACCGTGCCTCGCGACTCCCGCAGCTGGCCGCGCGGCGCCTTGTCGCTGGTCTCCAGCTCGACCGCCGGGCTGAGCGGGCGGTAGGTGACGAGCATCGCGATGCCGGTCAGCCCGTAGAGGGCGAAGGCCCAGCGCAGCGTCGTGGCGAGCTCCACCCCGGTGATGTCGGCGACCGGCCCCGCCGCGCCGCTGGCGAGCGAGCCGAGGGCGAAGGCGAGCGAGCCGAACAGCGTGTAGCGGGCGTAGACCCAGGTGCGCCGGCGTGTCTCGGTCGTCGTCGCCAGCGCCGCCTGCTCGACCGGCTGGAACAGCGAGAAGTCGCCCGCGCTCGGGCTCATCGTGCCGAAGAAGGCGACGACCAGCAGCAGCCAGTACGGCTCGGCGAGGGCGAACGCGACGCCGCTCGCACTCACGAACAGCGACCCGGCCATCAGCGTGCGCCGCCGCCCGAAGTGATCGACGACGAAGCCCGCGATCAGCGTCGCGACGGACTTCCCGAACAGCGCGACGGTCACGAGCGCGCCGATCTCGAAGGCGTTGAAGCCGCGCTCGCTCAGGTAGGCGGCGAGCGCGACGCTGGCGAACCCGTCGCCGAGGGAGCGGATCGCCCTCGTCGCGACCATCCGCCGCGCATCGGCGTCGACGCCCGGGAGCAGCGCATTCGTCACGCTCATCGCCGCCAAGGGAAGCACGCCGCGCGCCTGACCGCGACGGGCGTGCGTGACTGGCGCCGTGACAGTCGCTATAGTGCGACTATGAATCGGCGGAACTACGACCTCCGGCGGATGCTCGCCGGAGCCGGAAACGTCAGGTCTCGCGACCTCCCGCCGAGCGCTCGAGGAGCGGGGCTGGATCCATGTCCGCACGGAGGGTGGTCACCACTACTACAAGAACGGCCCGCACAGGCTGTCCGTCCCGCAGCGACTTCGCGGCACGGGAACTGTTCGGAGGCTGATCAGGACGGCCCTGCAGGTGGAGGAGCAGAGCGATGGCTAGAGTCACGAAGGCGATGCGCGAACGGGCGAGGCAGCTCGCGGAGCGCCCCTATACCTTCACCGCGGTGCGCGGCGAGGACGGGATCTGGACATCCGGCGTACTTGAGATGAGCGGAGTGATCTCCGAAGGCGATGACCCCGGCGAGGCCATCGGGATGGCGGGCGAGGCGCTGCGCGGGGTCATCCTGACAATGCTTGAGGACGGGCAACTGATCCCCGAGCCCTTCGAGACGCGGGAGTATTCGGGTCAGATGTACCTGCGGATCGGTCCGGACATCCACCAGCGGGCCGCGATGCTCGCGGCCGAGAAAGGGATGAGCCTCAACCGCTGGCTGGCGGCGGCCGTGGCCCGCGAAACGGGCTTGGCTGAGCGCGTCGCCGGCTAAGCCGTTCTCACGCCCGCCGGCAGCTCCTCAGCGCTGCGGGCGAGGCGGGATGTCGAGGTGGAGCGCGCGGCGGGTGATGCGCCAGCCGTCCGGCTCGCGCACCCAGTCGTCCGTGTAGACGCCCTGCGTCCAGGGCCTCGGAATCTGTCGATCCGGCAGCATCCGGGACTCGAGCAGCATCGTGCGCGTGCGCGCCGTGTCCGCCGACAGCTCGTCGAAGACCGTGCAGCACTGGTTGTGGCGTGTCTGCGCGTCGCCCCAGCGCTCCATCGTCGGGCGCACCCACTCGAGGATCGCCTCGTGGCCCTCGGCGTGGATGAACGGCTCCGGGTGCGCGACCGAGGTGACCTCGAAGACGCCGCGTATGCTGAACAGCGCCGTGTACGCCTCGGCGTCGCGGCTGTCGACGGCGTACGAGTAGCGCTGGATCGCCTCGATGATCGCGAGCCGGTCGTCGGCGCTCATGGCGCAAGCCTCGCCGCCCCGCCGCGAGAAGGCAAGGGCCGCGGGCAGCGCCCCCGGAGGGAGGCCCGCGATGCCCGTTGTCCAGAGCAGTGCCCTGAACGACTTCATCGTGCGGATCTTCCTCGCCGTCGACTCCCCCGAGCACGACGCGCGCGAGCTGGCCGACCACCTGGTCGACTCCAACCTCGCGGGCCACGACTCGCATGGCGTGATCCGCGCGCCGCAGTACCTCGGGCAGATCGAGACCGGGCTGATCGTGCCCGGCGCCACCTCCAAGGTGGTGCGCGAGACGGAGACGACGACGCTGCTGCGTGGAAACTGGAACTACGGCCAGGTCGTCGGGCGCGAGGCGATGGACCTGGCGATCGAGAAGGCGCGCGCCGGTGGCATCGGCATTACGGTCGCCTGGGAGATCTCACACACCGGGCGGATGGGCATCTACGGCGAGCAGGCGGCGCGCGCGGGCATGCTCGCGATCGCAGTGGTGCAGGGCCAGGGCCGCAGCGTCGCGCCCTTCGGCGGCGCCGAGGGGCGGCTCGGCACCAACCCGATCGTCGTCGCCGCGCCGACCCCCGATCCGGAGCAGCCGTTCGTGCTGGACATGGCCACCTCGGTGACCGCGGGCGGCAAGGTGAAGGTTGCCGACGCCGCCGGCTACCAGCTGCCCCCGGACTTGGTGCTCGACGCGCAGGGCCGCCCCACGCGCGACCCCTCGGCGATCGAGGCGGGCGGGGCGATCCTGCCCCTCGGCGGGCCGGCCGGGCACAAGGGCTTCGGCCTCTCGCTGGCGGTGACGGCGCTGGCGGGCGCGCTTGCGCCGCAGACGGGGCTGGGCAAGCACACGGGCAGCGCCACCACAATGATCGCCGTGGACATCGCGCGGTTCCGCGAGCCGACGGAGTACGTCGGCGTGTTCGGCGCCTTCCTCGACTACGTCCGGGAGACGCCGCGCCAGGAGGGCGTCGAGGAGATCGTGGTGCCGGGCGAGCTGGAGCGCCGCAACCGCGACCGCCGCCGCCGCGACGGCATCAACCTCGACGACGGCACCTGGCAGCGCCTCGCGGACGCCGCGGTGCAGACGGGCATCGAGCCGTTGCCGGGGATGGGTGGCGTGTAGAGACCTCCATACAGCCGTCATTCCGGCGAAAGCCGGAATCCAGGGGGCGGTGGGGTGGCTTGGATTGCGTCGATTCAGGTCCCGACGTTGGTCCGCTGAGGGAGTCGCGCACAGATCCGACGTAGGGAGAGCGCGCGGCGCGCCGGGCAGGTACGATCGTCACATGGAACAACGTAAGACCAGCCGCGAAGAGCGCGCGAAGGCGATCAGGCGCGCGCAAGAGATCCTCGCCAAGTACGTGCCTGAGGGGCGATCGCTCGCCGACGAGCTGATAGCCGAGCGCCGCGCCGAGGCCGCGCGCGAGGACCTGGCTTCGAGGTCTGCCGACTTCAGCGCAGGCGATTGTGCGGCCGACGGCCGCTAGAGTCCGCCAGTTCACGCACCACCGCCTTAACGCGCCGCGCGAGCGCCGCGATGTGCTCCGCAGCATCCGCGGGCTCGACGAACCACGCGGCCCCCCCGTTGCTCGAAGCCCCGTCATGCCACACGGATCGCCCTCGAACTGCCCTGCGTAGCAGATCAGAGCGTCGCGGAGTGCCGGCCGGAGCGGCGGATCGTATTCGGGGATGGTGGACTAGCTCTTTGGACGAGCGGAGACATCCAGCATCCGCTGATGCACCATGGCGATCTGATTTCCTAGCCTAAGGCGAACGTCTCGACCAGTGTCCGTTCCGAGTCGTCTAGACTCTGTATGGACGACGAGTTCAGCCCCAGGGAGTTCAGCGGGTCGAACGATGCGTTCACTCGTCTTCGGGAAGGTGTCCTCCAAGACGACTACGAGCTCGGGACTCTCGGTAACCGAGGCTGCGGCGAAGCCGGTAAGTGAATCCAATACTTGAGCTTCTTCGCCGAGCGCTGCTCGGGCCCGGTAGTGACTTGTAGCTTCACGATTCCCGAGAATGTCGACTCTTGACATGGCAGAATATGGCTGGTCTCGGGCCCACTCGAGAATGTACAGCGACAGCAAGAGAAAACCATCGATCTCGCCCCAGTCCATCGAGTAGTCGATGGTCCACTCTGGTTCGTCTATGCGCGCCATGTAGGGTGTCGTCACACTGGCAACGGCTTCGAGTATCTGCCGCAATCCGCGATCGTAGTCTGTCCTCATGTCCGCATAGAACTTGTCGCGAAGGAAGAGCGGGATTTCGCAATCGTCGACCAGCACGGGCAAGACTACTACGCGCTTCTCATCCAGTTCACGGACGAGCCCGGCGTTCAGTTCCTTCTTGCACCATTCCGACTCGACTGACGACTGGGATAGGATGACAATGAGCGCACTCGCCCCACCAATAGCTTCCTGAATTCGCGTGAGGATCGAGTCGCCGACGTGGAGTTCCCACCGATCGATCCAGACTTGCACGTTCCCGCGGACGAGGTTGCTGGCTAGCTCTTCCGCAAAGTCTGCGTCGTTGTGTGAGTAGCTGATGAATACGGGCAACGGCATCTCCAGATAGCACCCGCAACGTGCGACGGGCATCTCTCAGCGGCGCTCCGGCACGGCATAGCCGCCGCCCCGGGCGGCCATGCCACGCTTATAGCGCGGGAAGCACCTCGTCGCGGAGCAGCTCGAGGTGGTGGAGCTTGCCGGCGCCCCAGGCGAACCAGACCTTGTCGACGCCTCGTGACTGGAGCTCGCGGAGGCGGGCGGCGAAGGCCGGCGGATCGCCCACGACGCCGTACCGCTCGTAGAAGTACTCGGTGAGGCCGGACTCCTCCATGCGCCGCACGTTGTCGCCGTGCGCGAACTGGTGCTGCGTCGTGTCGTAGCCGGCGACGAAGCGCTCGAGCTGCGGGGCCAGCTCCGGCGGGACGTTCTTGCCCTCGAAGCCGAAGCGCATCGAGTGGTTGCCCGCCGAGGAGATGCTGCCCTTCGCGACCTCGATCGCCTCCTCCATCGTCCGCTCGAGCGAGGGCCGCGCCGTCCACCAGATATCGAGGTCGTCGAGCGTGCGGCCGGACTCCTTCGCGCCCACCTCGATGCGTTCGAGGGCGTCCTCGATGGTCTCCGGGAGCAGCCCGGAGCCGATCACGACGCCGTCGCCGATGCGACCCGCGAGGTGCAGCATGCGCGGGCCCTCGGCGAGGATGTAGATCATCGCCTCCGGGCGGTACGACCACTGCGCCCAGCGCACCACCTGCTCGCGGCCCTGGTAGGTCGCGCGGCCCGTGCGGATTAGGTCGCGCATGCACTGCACGTAGTCCTCGATCATGGCGCGCCGGCCGGGCTTGAGCCCGGCGTTGTAGGCGGCCGTGTCGCCCGAGGCCATGACGAGGCAGGCACGACCCTTCGAGAGCGAGTCGAGGCCGGCGAGCACCGAGGCCATCACGCTCGGCTCGCGTGTCACCGGGTTCGTCGGCGAGATGCCGACCATCGCCTGCTCGGTCTGCTCGGCCATCAGCGTGGCGACGATCACGGCGTCGAAGTGCGACCACTGCGAGTCGCCGATCGCGATCCGCGAGATGCCGACCTCCTCGGCGATGCCGAGCATGGCGCTCAGCCGCGCGCGCTCCGCGTCCCCGAGGTCGTCGGTGCGGAACGAGATGCCGAGGTGCGGCCTCCCGCCCGAGCCGAAGGGCAAGCTAGTTCGCCTGCACCAGGCCGACTGGGCAGCTCACCCCGGTGCCGCCGATACCGCAGTAGCCGTTGGGGTTCTTCGCCAGGTACTGCTGGTGGGGGTGCTCGGCGTAGTAGAACTCGGGGGCGTCGAGGATCTCGGTCGTGATCGTGCCGTAGCGGGAGGCGCGCAGCGCCTCCTGGTACTGGTCGCGGCTGCGCTCGGCGGCCTCGCGCTGCGCCTCGTTGTAGGTGTAGATGCCGGAGCGGTACTGCGTGCCGACGTCGTTGCCCTGGCGCATGCCCTGCGTCGGGTCGTGCCCCTCCCAGAAGGCGCGCAGCAGCTCGTCGTAGCTGATCTGCTCGGGGTCGAAGACGACGAGGACAACCTCGTTGTGGCCGGTCAGGCTGCTGCAGACCTCGCGGTAGGTGGGGTTCGGCGTGAGGCCGGCGGCGTAGCCGACGGCGGTGGTGTAGACGCCGGGGAGCTGCCAGAAGATGCGCTCCGCGCCCCAGAAGCAGCCCATCCCGAACATCGCCAGCTCGCTGCCGTCCGGGAACGGTCCCTCGAGGGGCCGGCCGTGGACGTAGTGCTCGTCGGGGACGGGCATGCGCTCGTCGCGGCCCGGCAGTGCCTCCTCCGCCGTCGGGAGCTCCATCTTTTTGCCGAAGAACCAGGACATCGCTGCGCCTCTCGGTACGTACGTGTGTTGCGGATCGCGGCAGGTCGAGGCATGCCCTCGGATGGTTGGGATCCCCGCCGCCGCTTCATCCATGGTACGCCGTCGGCGGTGCTGCGTGTTGCGCGGACGTGGTCTAGGCTGCGCCGCTGGAACACGAGGGCACGTCGGGAAGGCGCGGACATGAAGATCGACATCTTTTGCGAGGTTCAGAAGGCCGAGGAGTCCTGGGGCGAGGACCACGAGCACGTCCTGATCCAGGAGACGCTGGAGCAGGCGCGGCTTGCCGACGAGCTCGGCTACGGCTGCTGGTGGGAGGTGGAGCACCACGCCGCCGGCATCTTCAGCCACAGCTCGGCGCCCGAGATCATGCTCACGACGATCGCCAACCAGACGAAGAACCTGCGCGTCGGCCACGCCGCCGTCCTCGCGCCGTTCAACTTCAACCATCCGGTGCGCGTGGCCGAGCGCGCCGCCTTCCTCGACCACGTCAGCCAGGGCCGCCTCGAGGTGGGCCTCGCGCGCTCGACCGCGCCCGAGTGGCGGCTGTTCGACATCGACCCCGACGACGCCAGGAACCAGATGCAGGAAGCCTTCGAGATGCTGCCCGCGATCTGGACGGAGCAGGAGTTCTCCTGGAACAGCGAGAACTTCCAGATCGACCGCCGCAACATCGTCCCCAAGCCCTACCAGAAGCCGCACCCGCGGCTCTGGCAGGCGGTGGGCACCGCCGGAGGCTTCCAGCAGGCCGGGCGCAACGGCGTCGGCGTGCTGCTCACGACCGTCAACTTCCCGATCGAGGCGGTCGCCTCGATGCTCTCGATCTACCGCGAGGAGATCAAGAACTGCGACCCGGTCGGCAAGTTCGTGAACGACCAGGTCGCGCTGTTCACCTTCGTGCACTGCGCGGAGACCGAGCAGGAGGCGATCGACAACGGCGCGGCCGCCGCGGCCGCCTGGTACGTCAACACCGTGTCCGACTTCTTCGAGGTGCGGGAGTTCATGCTGCGGGCGGGCGACGAGCTCGCCGCCGCCGTGGCCGCCAACCCCGGCAGCGCGCTGGCCGAGTGGGCCGAGATGCAGGAGGAGGCCGCCGCGCAGGTCGAGGAGACCGAGTTCACGCGGCTGCTCAACCGCATGGTCTCCGGCGAGCACATCACCAACGAGGAGGCCTACGAGATCCTCAACAAGCAGGACACGGTGATCATCGGCGACGTCGACACCTGCCGGAAGAAGATGCAGCGCTACCGCGACATCGGCCTGGACCGGCTGATGTGCTTCCAGCAGGTCGGCAACCTCTCCCACGAGGCGATCAAGAAGAGCATGCGCCTGGTCGGCGAGCAGCTGATTCCCGAGTTCGACCCGGAGGCGACGCCGGCCGGCGCCTCGTAGTCGCGACTCTCGCGGGTCGGCCGACTGCGGGACTCCCGACGCGGGAACAGCTTGCTATGCTGCCCCCGCGTCGGGCCGCCGGAGCGGCCCGGGAAGGAGTGCGGTCATGCCGCTGCCCGTCGAGGACCACCTCGCGATCCTCAACCTCGCCTACCGCTACGCGCAGGCCTTCGACTTCATTCAGCCGGACGACTACGCGAACTGCTTCACGCCGGACGGTGTTTTCGACGCGCGGCCCGTCGGCCTGTTCGAGGGCCACGACGCACTAAGGGCATTCTCGGCGGGGGCGGGCAAGATCGGCGGCGACACCGGCAGCCGCCACTGGATGGGCAACCCCGTTATCGATGGCGACGGCGACGAGGCGTCGATGACCACCATGCTGATGATGGTGAACACCGGCGCGGCCTCCAGCACGGGCGTCACCGGCGTCTACCGCGACAAGCTGGTCAAGGTCGACGGCGAGTGGAAGATCAAGCACCGCCACCTGACGTTCGAGGAGCCGCCGGAAGGCTACGAGGAGTAGCGCACTGCCCGGGGAGGGCGATCCACCAGGCCAACTGACGGCGCGAGTGCTGTTGTTCGCCCTCGCGCCCTCGCGTACGATCCACGCGCGCGCCGAGGTAGCTCAGTTGGTAGAGCACGCGACTGAAAATCGCGGTGTCGGCAGTTCAAATCTGCCCCTCGGCACCACCACGCCGGGCGCGGAGCCACAGGGGAGGGACGTGACGAGGATGCCGCCATGCCGCTGATCCTCGTCGCCGGATCCGCCGAGGCCGGCGCGAGCACCGTCGCCGCCGGGCTGGCGCACCGGCTCGCCGCCTCCGGGCGGTCAGCGCGCCTCGAACGTCTCGCCGGCGACGCCCGCGCCGAGGCCGACGCAACCGCCTTCGCCGCTCTCGAGTTCGCCCGCGCCGGGGGAATGCCCGTCGAGGCGTCCGCACTGTCCGCCGAGGGCGACGAGGTCGTGATCGCCGAGGCTCCCGCGGGCGCGGACGGCGCGGCGCTCGCCGCCGAGCTCGGCGCGCGGCTGATCAGCGTCGCTCGCGAGGGCGCAGGCGACGCAGGCGCTTCGAACGGTGCGATCGCCCTCGCCACACACGCGCGCGCGGGCGGCCCGCTCGCCCTGCCTGAGGACCGGCTGCTCGCCGCCCCGACCGTCGGCACGCTGATCGCGGCAAGCCGGGCGCAGGTGCTCGCCCGCTCGACCGAGGGCGACGCGGCAATCTGCGAGCACATCGTCGTCGGGCCGATCGCCTCGGACGCCGGTGACGACTACTTCGCTCGCTTCGCGCGCAGCGCCGTCGTGACGCGCGCGGAGAAGGTCGACGTCGCCCTCGCCGCGCTGCGCGTGGATCCGGAGTGCCTGATCCTCAGCGGCGGCGGCGAACCCAGCCCCTACCTGCTGGACCGCGTCGCCTCCTCGCGGCGCACCACGCTGCTGCTCGCGCCCGAGGGCACGGTCGAGACCGTGCGCGACATCGAGGGCAGCTTCGGGCGCTCGGCGTTCGCCGGCGAGGCCAAGGCCGAGCGCGCCGGCGAGCTGATGGCCGCCGCCATCGACGACGAGACGCTCGCTGGCCTCCTCGCCGGCTGACGCTCTTCGCTACGAACCGGGCGGGCCCGCCGGCTCGGCGGGCTCCGGCTCGGCGTCCTCACCGAGGCTCGCCGCGATGTCCCGCAGGTAGCCGTCGATCGTCCTCGTGTGGCCGATTACGAAGCGGCTGATCACGCGGAACAGCGGGTGCTTGACCTCGCCGTGCTCGGTGACGGCGACGACCGACCCACTCGCGCCGTCGCCCGTGACCTCGATGGTCCACGAGCCGCCGAAGGGCAGCTTCTCGTCCACGATGCGGCGTACGAGTTTGCTGGGAGGGTCGGCATCCAGGGTTTCGAAGGTGAGGGCGGACCGGCCCTGCAGCTCCTTCCAGCGCTCGCGCCCGCCCTCGTCGGGCAGACGCTCGACGCGGTCGAGCTTCGATCGCCAGCCCGGCTCGGCGGCGTGGTCGCGGATGCGCGCCCACACCTCCTCCGGCGGCCGCCGCAGCCGCATGCGCCGCGCCGCGACGTGCTTCCGAGGCAGCGCGAGACCCACGCCGATGAGCGCCAGCAGGGCCGCGACTACTGCTGACAGCGGCGCGACGATCCAGACCATGCCGTCACTCGCCTCGGGCCTACGCGCGCGGCTCGAGCGGCGCGAGTGAGAGCAGGAGCTTCTTCACGCCCTTGTCCTCGAAGGCGACCGTGACCTGTTGGTCGCCGCGCAGCAGCTCGCAGGAGACGACGACGCCGGGGCCGAACGTCGCGTGCTCGACCTTGTCGCCGGGGGCGTAGCGCGGCTCGTCGACGGCGCCGTCGTCTGCCTCGTCCTGGTCCGCCCTCCGCCACTGCGCGATCTCGGCGCGGCGCTCGCGGGCGCTGCGCGTGGGCCGCGTGCGCGCCCGGCCGCCGCTCGCGCTCATCGTCACGCTCTCCGGCAGGTCTTCGAGGAAGCGCGAGGGCAGGGCAGGCTGGTAGCGCCCCTGGCGCTGCCGCCGTCGCGCCCTCGTGAGGTAGAGGCGCTCCTGGGCGCGCGTGATGCCGACATAACAGACGCGCCGCTCCTCCTCCATCTGCGAGGGGTCGTCGAGCGATCGGAAGTGCGGGAGCAGGCCCTCCTCGACGCCGGGCATGAAGACGACGGGAAACTCGAGGCCCTTCGCCGCGTGCAGCGTGGTCAGTGTGACCGCGTCGGGCGTGTCCGCACCGGGGTCGTCAACGTCGGCGACGAGCGCGACTTCCTCGAGGAAGGTGGCGAGCGAGGCCTCGCCCTCGAGGTCCTCGTACTGGGCGGCGACGTTGAGCAGCTCCTCCACGTTCTCCCAGCGCAGCTCGGCGCGCTCCTCCTCGGAGCGCTCGAGGTGCTCGCGGTAGCGGGTCTCCGCGAGCACCTCGCCGAGCAGGCCGGACACGCTCTGCGCATCGGCGGCGGCGCTGAGGCGGTCGATCAGGGCCACGAAGTCGCGGAGGGCGAGGCGGATGTCGCCGCGCAGCTGCGGCAGCGCGGGATCCTCGTCGCCGCGCGCGATCATCGCCGCGATCGCCAGCAACGGACGTTCGAGCTGCTCGGCGGCCTGCTGGATGCGCTCGAGCGAGCGCGCGCCGATGCCGCGGGCGGGGACGTTGACGATGCGCCGGAACGCCATCGCGTCGGCGTGGTTGTGGATCAGCCGCAGGTACGCGAGCAGGTCGCGGATCTCGCGCCGGTCGTAAAAGCGCGTGCCGCCGACGATGCGGTAGCGGATGCCCTGCTGGATGCACGCCTCCTCGATGGCGCGCGACTGGGCGTTGGTGCGGTACATCACCGCGAAGTCCGCGAACTCGCGGCCCTCCTCGCGCAGCTGGCGCGAGATCTCGAGGGCGACGAAGTGGCCCTCCTCGTCGCCGTCGTAGAGCTCCTCGACGATGATCGGGTCGCCCTCGGGGTTCTCGGTCCAGAGCGCGCGCTCGCGCCGTTCGCTGGCGCGATCGATCAACGCGTGGGCGGCCTGCAGGATGCGGCCGGTGGAGCGGTAGTTCTGCTCCAGCAGGATCACCTGCGCGTCCGGGAAGTCGCGCTCGAAGTGCTGGAGGTTGCGCACGTCGGCGGCGCGCCAGGAGTAGATCGACTGGTCCGGGTCGCCGACCGCGGTGATCGCCCCGTGCGCGCTCGCCAGCTCGTGGGCGAGGCGGTACTGCACGAGGTTCGTGTCCTGGAACTCGTCGATCAGCACGTGGCGGTAGCGCTCCGCGTAGCGGTCACGGACATCCGGATGCTGCTCGAACAGCCGCAGCGTCTCCCCGAGCAGGTCGTCGAAATCGACCGCGCCGCTGTTGCGCAGTGCCTGCTGGTAGTGCTCGAAGGTGCGGCCAACGAGTTCCTCGAAGTAGGAGCCGGCGTCGCGCAGCGTCGTCGAGGCGTCGCGCCGCTCGTTCTTGGCGGCGGAGATGGCGGAGAGCAGCGCGCCGGGCGGCCAGCGCTTCGGGTCGATGCTGAGCGCCTGCTGGGCGCGGCGGATCAGCCCGAGCTGGTCGTCGCGGTCGTAGATCACGAAGTCGGACGGCAGGCCGATCGCCTCGCCGTCGCGACGCAGGATGCGGGCGCAGACGGAGTGGAAGGTGCCGAGCGTGACGCCGTGCGCGTCGCCGCCGAGCAGCAGCGCGGTGCGCTCGCGCATCTCGCGCGCGGCCTTGTTGGTGAAGGTCACGGCCAGGATGCGCCACGGCGCCACATCGCCGGCCCGCACGAGCCAGGCGATGCGATGCGCGATCACGCGCGTCTTGCCGGAGCCGGGCCCGGCGAGGATCAGCAGCGCCCCGTCGGGCGCCTCGACGGCGCGGCGCTGCGCCTCGTTGAGGCCGTGCAGGACGTCAGTGGCGGCGCTCATGAGGCCTTCGTGTGGGATGGGAGCGGTAGCGCAGCCGGGAATGCGCCGACGGCGGGCCCGGCGGCCTCATGGTACGCTCTGTGTGCTGGCGGGGCGAGCGTGCGGGACGAGCGAAGGAGCGCGCGTGGACACCCTGATCGACAGCGTGCCGGGCAACATCCTGACGATCGCCAGGATCCTCGGCGTGGTCGTCGGCGCCTACCTCTTCCTCATCTGGATCGCTTCGCTGTTCTGGGCCTGGCGCGACATGCGCAGCCGCACGCGCGACTTCGTGACCCGGCTGGCTGGCCTCTCGGTCATGCTCTTTCTGCCGCTGATCGGCTACCCCGTCTACCTCGCGGTGCGACCCTCGCTGACGCTGCGCGAGGCCTACGACCGCGAGCTCGAGCAGGAGGCGATCCTCTCGGAACTGCAGGCGGCGCCCACCTGCCCGGAGTGTCGGCGGCCGATCGATGGCGAGTGGATGATCTGCGCCTTCTGCAGCAACGAGCTGAAGCAGCCGTGCCAGAGCTGCGAGCGCCTGCTGATGAACTCCTGGCGTCACTGCCCCTACTGCGCCGTGCCTCGCGAGCAACCCGCGGCGCCCGAGCCCGCCGAGGAACCCGCCGCTGTCGAGGAGGAGCGCGCCCCCGTCGAGGAACAGCCGACCCGCCGTCGCCGCCGCGCCGCCCGGGCCGCCGCGGCGGCCGAGATGATCCAGCCGGTCACGCGCCCGCCTCGGCCCGACTTCCAGGAGGACGCGGAACGCGAGCCGGCCGCGGAGACGGTCGGCGGATCGAGGTCCAGCCAGGGCTGAGGCGGCGCTCATCCACTCGCGCGCGGGTGTATCCTCGATGCCCGGCGCCCGCAACGGGGCGTCGGTCTGAAGGCAACAGCAGGAGGATCCGATGACCAGCGAGACTTCCGTCGTCACCCCGGAGCGCTTCGCGAGCGGCATTCGCTCGTTCGGCGAGTGGATGGACGCGATCGAGGGGCGCGAGGCCGAGTTCCAGCGCCACTATGACGAGTACGAGCCGGACGCCGACGACCTCGCCGCCGTCGCCTCGCTCGTCGGCTCGCACGGCGTCAAGGCGCTCGTGCTCGGCGAGCACTGGTGCCCCGACGTCTGGCGAGGGCTGCCGGTGATCGCGAAGATCGCCGAGCGCGCAGGCATGGAACTGCGCATGTTCTTCCGCGACCAGAACAACGACATCATGTCCGAGTTCCTCAAGGACGGCGAGTTCGAGTCGATCCCCACGATCGTCTTCTACGACGCCGACCACAACGAGCTCGGCCACTGGATCGAGCGGCCCGAGCTCGCCAACGCGGAGATGGCCCCGCTGCGCGAGATCATGGAGGGCGTCGAGCGCGGCAGCCCGGAGTTCGACGACGCTCGCGCGCGCTACATGGACGCGACGTGGGAGCGCTCGGTCGGCTGGCGGCACGCGCAACTCAGCGAGCTGCGCTCCCTGCTTGAGGGCGCGCTGGACAGCTAGCCGGACCCGTCCTCCCCGGCCGCATCGGCGACAGCCTCGATGTAGCGGCCCGCGCGCTCGCGCAGCGCGCTCTCCGCGTCGATGTCGTGCGTGCGGGCGTAGCGCGCAACGGCCCAGAGCAGCGCGCCCAGCGTCTCCCCGCGGTCTCCCGCGCCGTCCGCGCCATCCTGCGCCCGCAGCTCCTCGATGGCAGCGCCGAGCGCCTCGAGCGGTGGCGCGTCCGCGGGAGCGATCCCCGAGCGCTCGGCACGGCCGATCAGCGACTGGGCCCGTTGCAGCGCCGGCAAGGCGCGAGGCAACGAGGCGAGCGCGCTCGCGGGCGATTCGTCCACGCCTGAGTCGGCGCGCTCCTGCGCCTTGATCTGCTCCCAGCGCGCCCACACCTCGCTGCTGTCGGAGGCCTCCTCGCCGCCGAAGACGTGGGGGTGGCGGCGCAGCATCTTGAGGCAGATCGCCTCGACCACCTCGTCGAAGCTGAAGTCGCCCGCCGCCTCGGCGATCGTCGTGTGGAAGACGATCTGCATCAGCAGATCGCCGAGCTCCTCGCTCAGCCCCGCAAGGTCGCCGCGATCGATCGCCTCGACGGCTTCGTAGCCTTCCTCGATCAGCGAGCCGCGCAGCGACTCGTGCGTCTGCTCGCCGTCCCAGGGGCAGCCGCCGGGCGCGTAGAGGCGCGCCATGATGGCGCGCAGACCGTCGACGTTGTGTGTGTCCTCGCGCGCGGCGTCCGGCGAGGCCGCACCGCGATCGGCGCCGGGTTCGCCGCTCATCGCCACGGAACGTGAATCATGGCGCGAGTATACTCGTGGGGTGCTGACACTTCGCTGGGTTGCAACGGCGCTGTTCGTCGTCGCGCTGCCGCTCTTCCTGGTGCTCACGAACGTGCGGATCGCCGCCCTCTGGCCGCCCGTGCACGAGTACGCGTTCGCGCGCTACGACGCCGAGCCGACCACGGGCGTCGCGCGCGCCGAGCTCGACCGCGCGGCGCGCGAGATCATCGACTACTTCCGCGACGGCGAGGATCTGCTCGACATCGAGGTCACGGTCGACGGCGCGCCGGCGCCGCTGTTCAGCGAGCGCGAGGTGCTGCACATGCGTGACGTGAAGTGGCTGATGCAGGCCAGCTTCCGGGTGCACGAGATCGCGTTCGCCATCCTCGTGCTCTACGTCACGGCGGCGTTGGCGTACGGCCGTGGCGAGGCAGTCGCGCACCTCGCGGGCCTGCTGCGATTCGCCGGCGGGCTGACGGTGGTGCTGCTCGGGGTCGCGGCGGGGGCGGTGCTGGTCGGCTTCGACGAGCTGTTCCGGCAGTTCCACGTGATCTCGTTCGCGAACGACCTGTGGAAGCTCAGCCCGGCCCGCGATCACCTGATCCAGATGTACCCGCGCGGCTTCTGGTTCGACGTCACCCTCGCGGTCGGCCTGATCAGCGCCATTGAGGGCGCCCTGCTCGCTGCCGCCGGGCACGTCTACCTGGTCTTCGAGCAGCGCGAGCGCCGTCGGGCGCTGGGGCTGCTCGCGGCTGAGGCGTAGCGACGGGCTGCTGCTCCGCGAAGCGCGTGCGATCGAGGCGCCCTCGCGACGGCTAGAAGGCGTCCATCCCGGGCGGCATGCCGCCCATGCCCGGGGGCATGCCGCCCATCTCGGGCATGCCCATGCCTTCCATGCCGGCCATGTCCTCGAGGCCTTCCATGCCCTCGAGGTCGCCGAGATCGAAGTCGCCGCCGGTCCGGGAGACGCCGACGACGGCGAACGACGTGTTGAGCTTGCGCTCCACGGCGCGGGAGCGGCACTCCGGGCAGGCACGGCGCTTGTCCATGTCCGCCATGCTTCGCCGCTGCTCGTACTCGTGGTCGCACTTCTTGCAGCGGTACTCGTAAATCGGCATCTCGATCCCTCTCCGAACGGCGCGGCGCGCTTCGCTGTGGGCGCGGCGCCTGGCAGTCGGCCGCCCGCTGCGGCCGTCTAGTCCAGGTAGTCCTTGAGCTTCCGCGAGCGCGTCGGATGGCGCAACTTGCGCAGCGCCTTCGCCTCGATCTGGCGAATCCGCTCACGCGTCACGTTGAACTCGCGCCCGACCTCCTCGAGGGTGCGCGAGCGGCCGTCCTCCAGCCCGAAGCGCAGCTCCAGCACCTTGCGCTCGCGCGGAGTGAGCGAGGACAGCACGTCCATCACCTGCTCCTTGAGCAGCTGGTGCGAGGCCGCGTCGGCCGGGGCGAGCGCCGCCTCGTCGGGCAGGAAGTCGCCGAGATGCGAGTCTTCCTCCTCGCCGATCGGCGTCTCGAGCGAGACCGGCTCCTGGGAGACCTTCATGATCTCGCGCACGCGCTCGGGCGGCAGGTCGAGCTCGCGGCCGATCTCCTCGGAGGTCGGCTCGCGGCCGTACTCCTGGACGAGGCGGCGCGAGACGCGGACGAGCTTGTTGATCGTCTCCACCATGTGCACGGGGATGCGGATCGTGCGCGCCTGGTCCGCGATCGCGCGTGTGATCGCCTGGCGAATCCACCACGTCGCGTAGGTCGAGAACTTGTAGCCCTTGCGGTAGTCGAACTTCTCGACGGCGCGGATCAGGCCGATGTTGCCCTCCTGGATCAGGTCGAGCAGGGACATGCCGCGGCCGATGTACTTCTTGGCGACCGAGACGACGAGGCGCAGGTTGGCCTCGGTGAGCTGCCGCTCGGAGCGCGCGCCCTCGTGGATGATACGGTCGACGTAGTACTTGAGCGCGCCGCCGCGGCGGGCCGTGAGCGCCTCGCCGAGGCCGGGCTTGGGCGGGAAGATCTTCGGCTCGGAGCCGGCGATCGCGGCGGCCCAGTGAATGTGCTCGGGCCGCAGGATGTGCGTGATGATCGAGATCTCCTCGAGGGCCAGCTTGGCGCGCGCCTCGTCCCAGCCGAAGTAGTCCTGCAGGTAGAGGTGCGCGCCCTCGTCGAGCTCGTAGTCGACGATGGCGCGGAAGGGCTGCGCGGCGTCGGCGGGGTCGAGCGGCCGGCAGCACTTGAGGTAGCAGTCGATGCGCTCGGAGACGGACTGGCGCGGCAGCTCCAGGTGGCGGCTGACGGCCTGGTAGACGGGCCGCGCCTTCTGGAACTCCCGCACGAGGCCCACGAAGATCTCGCCGTAGGCCGTGCGGTCGCTGCGGAAGCGGCGCAGGATCTCCGCGGCCAGCGGGCCGTACGCGCCGCGGTCCTGCCGCTGGCGGCGGAACCCGAGCAGCGCCGTCGCCGGGCTGGTGACGGAGGCGTCGATCTCGTCGCGGATGATCTGCACGATCGCCTTGACGACGTGGTCGAGGTTTTCCTCCTCGAACTCGTCCTCCTCGGCGAAGTGGCGCACGATCACCTTGATGACGTGATCGCGCTCCTCCATCGCGCGCGCCAGCCGCTTCTCGTCCTGCGCGGTGAGCAACGGCACCTTGCCGATCTCGCGCAGGTACATGCGCACCGGGTCGTCGATGCCGACCGCCTCGTCGACGATGCGCCGCGCCTCCTCGACGGCGGCGCTGGCCGCCCGGCTCTCGCCGTCGGAATCGATGCGCACGGTGATGCCGTTTTCGGAGAGCTGCGCGACGATCGCGGACAGCCGCTCGCGGCTCGTCTCGGCCTCGGGGATCGCGGCCAGCACGTCCTCGGCGGAGACCTGTCCGGAGCGCCGACCCTTGGTCAGCAGCTCCTCCATGCCCGCGGGCTCAAAGGTCTGTGTCATCTCGTTCCCCCGTTCCGCTCGTTCACTCTGCGCCGTCCGGCGCATCCAATCCAGTGCTTCCGTCGTCGTGTGTCTCCGTCGGCTCGGCGTGCTCGCCGTTGCCGGCGCCGGCCGAGGCGAAGACGCGAGCCAGCTCGCGCTGCTGCCGGCTCAGCTCGACGAAGCTCGTGGCCAGTTCGGCCTCCTCGCTGGCCGCGTCCGCCGGAAGCGCGCCGCGCTCGGCGGCGCTGAGGGCGAACTCGAGCACCCCGGCGCCCTCGCGGCGCGCCTCGGCCATCTGCTCCGCGACCGCGCCTGCCTCGGCGCGGATGCGCGCCTGCTGGCGGCGGGTGCGCAGCTGCCAGGCCGTGCCCTCGACCACCTCGCACAGCTCCATTGCCGACATCCGCTCGTACGCCTCGGGCAGTCCTCCCGCGCTCAGCGAGGCATGCAGCCCTTGCAACTCCTCGTCGAACTCGTCAAGACGCTCGTCGAAGTCGTCGTGTTCGCGCCACGTCTCGAACAGGCGGCGGTACTCGCTGTCCTCGAACGTGTCCGAGTCGAGCGCCTCGCCGGCCTCGCGACAGGAGGAATAACGCAGCAGCAGTCTCAAAAGTTGCGTCTCGCCCGGGTTCACGTCGCTGGCGGGCGGCGCACCCGGCGGCGGCTGCTGGCGCGCGGCGGCCGCGACCTCGCGCGAGGAGGGCACAGGCGCCGGACGGACCGCGCCGCGCCCGCGCGCGACCAGTGCCTGCGCGGCCGCCTCGCTGATGCGGCCCAGCCGCGCCAGCCGTTGCAGCCAGTGCGCCCGCACCACTGCGTCCGCCATCGCCGCGACCGTCGGCGCGAGCGCCTCGACCGCCTGCGAGCGGGCGCGCGGATCCTCGAGGTTCGTGCGCTCCTCGATCGCGTCGAAGAGGTGGTCGGCGACGGGCCGCGCGGCGTCGATCAGCGCGCGCAGGTCGTCCGGGTTCTTGCGCGCCAGCGAGTCCGGGTCCTCGCCCTCGGGCAGCGCGGCGATGCGGATGTCGGCGCGCAGCACGTCCTGGTAGGAGACGAGCCCGCGCCAGTCGATGGTCGCGACCGTGTCGTGGTCGGCGGCCCCTGCGGCGACGCCGATCGCGCGCAGGGTCGCCTCGGAGCCGGCGTTGTCGGCGTCGAGGGCGAGCACGACGTTGGGCGTGAAGCGCTTGACGAGGCGCATCTGGCGCTCGCTGATCGCCGTGCCCATCGAGGCGGCGACGTTGTGCAGGCCGGCCTGCCAGCAGCCGATCACGTCCATGTAGCCCTCGACGACGATCAGCTGCTCGGCGCGGCGCGCCTCGGGGCCCGCGCGGTCGAGGCCATAGAGCGTGCCGCTCTTGTCGAAGAGCGGAGTCTGCGGCGTGTTGAGGTACTTCGGTTCCTGGTCCTCGAGCAGCGCGCGCCCTCCGAAGCCGGTAAGCCTGCCGCGCTCGTCGCGCGTGGGGAAGATCAGCCGCCCGCGGAAGCGGTCGTACGGTCCCCGGTTGCCCTCGATGGCGAGGCCGGCGGCGATCAGCACGTCCGGGCCGAACCCGCGCGCGCCGAGGTGGTCCGTGAGCGCCTGCCAACTGTCCGGCGCGTAGCCGATCTGCCAGTCGCGCCGCGCCCCCGCGTCCAGCCCGCGCCCCTCGGCGTAAGCAAGCGCCGAGGCGCCCTCGGGGCTGTCGAGGGCGGCCTGGAAGAAGACGGCGGCGGCCTCGTTGGCGCTCAGCAGCTGCTCGTGCTGCTCGCGCTCCTCGCGCTCGGCGCGCGTCGGCGGGCGCAACTCGACGCCCGCGCGCTCGGCGCAGCGGCGCAGCGCCTCGCGGAAATCGAGCCCCTCGAAGCGCCGCACGAACTCGATCACATCGCCGCCGGTCGAGCAGGCCCCGAAGCAGTGCCAGCTGTTGCGATTGGGGTCGACGATGAACGAGGGCGTGCGCTCGTTGTGGAAGGGGCAGTTCGCCTTCCACGTACGGCCGCTCCGCTTGAGGTTCGGCACGTAGTTGCCGACGGTCTCGACGATATCGAGACGCGATTTCACTTCTTCGATGGTACTCATGGTCCATCTGTTAAGACACCGCAACGGCCCGATCGTTACGGTCGGCGGCGGCAGATCTGCTACGAATCGGCCGAACCGTCCCCGAAGCGGGCGCGGATCGCGGCGGCGGCCTGCTCCTCGCGCTCGGCGACCGCGCGCAGCGCCGCCAGCGGGTCGTCCTCGCCGCCTCCTGCCGCCTCGATTGCAGCGAGGGCGAGCAGCGTGCGCCGGCGCGCGCCGGCGAGGTCGTGGACCATCTGCGGCGCCATCATTGCGTCGCGGCGCCGCCCCGCGACGGCCACGTCACGGACGCCGGCAGTGCCTGCCGCCGCGGCGGCGGCGTCGGCCAACTCTGCGGGCGCAAGCTCCGCGAGCAGGTCGAGCACGCTGCGTCCATCCTCGATCTCGCTCGCGAAGTCCCGCTCCGTGAGGCTCGCGAGCGCCTCGAGCAGCGTCGCCCGCGACCGCTCGAGGCGTTCGCGCAATGCTTCGACGCGGTCGTCGCGGGATTGCATCGGTTGCTCCGCACGTTCGCTCACGGCGTCACCTCAGCGCGGTCCCCGGCGGGGGAGCAAGTTGTTGGACGCGTCGGCATCGTTGATCGCGTCGGTCGAGATGATCACCTGCACGGACTCCAGCGGCGCCGTCGTGATTGCCGGGAACTCGAAGGCCTGCGTGGCGCCCCGCTCGACGTCGAGCTCGCGCGTCTCGCGCAGCAAGAGGTCGTCCTGGGCCTCGATCTCCCGGATCGCAATCGTAACCTCGCCCCGCAGCGGGATCGGGCTGCGGTTGCGGATGGTCGCGATCAGGTGGGGGCCGCTGCCTCCGTAGGTGATGTCGATCACCGCGAGGTCGTTGGGCGCGTCCGGCGTGACGACACCGACGAAGACGTTGTTCCCGGCGTTGCGCTCGACGATCGAGGCGCTTGGGCGCACGGTCACCACCACCTGCCCACGCCGCTGCACGTATTCGCCCTCGAGCGGGTACTCGATGAGGTCGCCCGGCCGCAACGCCTTGCCGGTGTCGATTGGGTGCGGCGTGCCGCCGTCGATGCTGACCTCGATCACGCCGTCGGCGTCGGCGGTGCCAGCGTTGGCGACGACGACGAACAGCTGGTTGAGGCGCGAGAACACCTCCCTCACGACGAGGTCCGGGTAGTCCGTTCGCGACGGATCGGGCGTGGGGCGCGCCTCTTGCGACGGCGTGGGCGAAGGCGAAGTTGCAGGGGAGGTGGTCGCCGTCGGTGTCTCCGTTGCAAGCGGCGCAGGGGTGGGCGATGCGGGAGCGGGACTCGGGCTCGCGTCGGGGCTCGGGCTCGCGCTCGGCGTCGCCAGGGTGGCGGGGCTGGCGGGCGCCGCAGGTGGGGCGGGCTCCTCGCCGGACGGGCTGTCGAAGAACAGGAGCGCGACGCCGGCAGTGACCGCGGCCGTGACGACGAGCACAAGGGGCGGCACGAGCCAGCGCCGGCGGCCGGAGCCTCCGTCAGGCGCGTCTTGCACGACTCAGGCCCGCGCGTCCGGGGCGCGCCGCACCTCGATCACTGCGCAGATGCTGTGCACGATTCCGCTCCAGCCCGGGCGGCCAATCGGCGGGCGCCGCGTCGTCCGGTTCGCTCTCGGTGAACGTCCGATTCGGCGGGCCCTGCGTACGTTCCTCGCCGATCCGGGCCGCAACCGCGGCATTGTATCAAGGCCCGGCTGGCAGCCCGCGCGGCCGGGCGTTTCCGCTGCGCTACCGCTCGCGGTACGCTGGTTGCTGCGCGGGGGGCCGGCGAGGAGCGCCGACCATGTGCGGAATCATCGGTTACAGCGGCGAGCGGCCCGCGGGCCCTATCCTTCTCGAAGGCCTCGGCCGGCTCGAGTACCGCGGCTACGATTCCGCCGGGATCGCGCTCTTCGACGAGCAGCACCGCCTCTACTGCGCCCGCGCCACCGGCAAGCTCGAGCGGCTGACGAGCCGCATCGAGGGCGTCCTGCCCCCGGCCGTCGCGGGCATCGGCCACACCCGCTGGGCGACGCACGGCAGGCCCTCCGAGGCCAACGCCCACCCGCACCTCGACCCCTCGGGCCGCGTCGCGGTCGTGCACAACGGCATCATCGAGAACTTCGCCGCGCTGCGTGAACGTTTCACCGCGCGCGGCGCCCACTTCGCCTCCGAGACCGACACCGAGGTGCTCGCGCACCTGGTCGCCGAGGCTATGGAGGGCGGGGCCGACCTGGCCGAGGCGCTGCGAGCGGCGCTTGCGGAGACGGAGGGCGCCTACTCCGTCGTCGTGATCGCCACGGACGATCCCGGGCGGCTGGTGGCGGCGCGGGCCGGCAACGCGGGCGGCCTGGTGATCGGCCACGGCGAGAGCGAGCAGTTCGTCGCCTCGGACCTCGCGGCGCTGCTCCCGTACTCGCGGCGGGTCACCTTCCTCAACCCCGGCGAGATCGCCGACATCCGCCGCGAGGGCGTCACGCTGACAGATGCGGACGGCGCGGTCGTCGAGCGCGCGCCGCAGCTGCAGCCGTACGACCCGGTTGCCGCGGTCAAGGGGCGTTACCGCCACTTCATGCTCAAGGAGATCCACGAGCAGCCGGATGTCGCCCTCGACACGATGCGAGGGCGCTACCTGCAAGATCCGCCCCGCGTCGAGCTGGACGACGGCTCGCCGATCGCGGCCGCCCAGGCCGCGGAGTTGCAGCGCGCGGTGCTGGTGGGCATGGGCACCTCGCAGTACGCGGCGATGATCGGACGGCACTACATCGAGCGCTTCGCGCGACTGCCCGCCGAGGTCGATAACGCCTCGGAGTTCGGCTATCGCCGGCCCGTGCTCGACCCGCGCACGCTCGTCGTCTCGGTCGCGCAGTCGGGCGAGACGGTGGACACGCTGCTGGCGATGGAGGAGGCGCGCCGCGACGGCTGCCCGCAGCTCACGGTCTGCAACACGCCGGGCTCGCCGGGCTAAGCCACCCGTATCGCCGACGGCGTGATCTACACGCGCGCTGGCCCTGAGATCGCGGTCGCCAGCACGAAGACGATGACCGCCTCCGTGATCGCCCTGCACGCCATGGCGCTGCACCTCGGACGGCTGCGCGGCAGCCTCGACCCCGAGGTCGAGCGCGCCGAGGTGGAGGCCGCGATGCGGCTGCCGGCGGTGCTGGGTGAGGCGCTGCTGCTCGAGGAGCGCATGGCGGCGGTCGCGCGGCGCTACGCGCAGTTCGAGGACTTCCTGTTCCTCGGGCGCGGGCTCTCCTACCCCGTGGCGCTCGAGGGCGCACTGAAGCTCAAGGAGGTCTCCTACATCCACGCCGAGGGCTACGCCGCCGGGGAGATGAAGCACGGGCCGATCGCGCTGATCGACGAGCGGCTCGCGACCCTCGCGATCGCCACGCGCGACGAGGTGCGCGAGAAGATGCGCTCGAACATCGAGCAGGTGAAGGCGCGGCGCGGTCCCGTGATCGCCCTCGTCAGCGAGGGCGACGACAGCCTCGACGACCTCGCCGACGAGGTGATCGCCCTCCCCGCCTTCGAGGGCGCGCTCGCCCCGGTCGTCGCGCTCGTGCCGCTGCAGCTGCTCGCCTACCACATCGCACTGGAGCGCGGCGCGGACATCGACCAGCCGCGCAACCTCGCCAAGACCGTCACCGTCGAGTAGCCCGACACCGCTCGCTGGGCGATGCTCGGGGCGGATTGGCCGGGCGCATAGCCCGCGAGCGACACTGCTGACGGAACGGCGGGGACGCTGCTCGTGACTGGTCCCGAACTCACGATTGCCAACTGGCTGCTGGCCCTGGCGCCCGTGGCCCTGCTGGTGGTGACGATTCTCGCCCTCGACTGGAGCGCGCCCCGAGCGGGGGCGGCGGCCTGGGTGCTGGCAATGGCGCTCGGCCTCGCGGTCTTCGGGGCGGCGCGCGACCACGTGGCGATCGCCAGCGCGAAGGGCCTCAGCCTGGCGCTGTTCGTGCTCACGATCGTCTGGGCGTCGGTCTACATGTTCAACCTCGTCGACAGGCTGAGGGGCATCGACGCGATCGGCCGCGCGATGGCCCGGCTGGCCGAGGACCGCCTCACCCAGGCGCTGCTGATCGGCTGGGGCTTCTCGAGCTTCATCCAGGGCATCACCGGCTTCGGCGTACCGATCGCCGTGGCCGCGCCGCTGCTGATCATGCTCGGCTTCTCGCCCGCGAGGGCGGCGGGCATGGCGCTCGTCGGCCACGGCTGGGCCGTCACCTTCGGCTCGATGGGCTCGTCCTACTACACGATCCAGCTCGTAACCGGCATCGAGGGCGACGTGATCGCCCCGCACATGGCGCTGCTGTTCGCGCCGGTGATCGTCGTCAGCGGCGCGCTCGTCGCCCACATCCAGGGCGGGCTGGACGCCGTGAGGCGCAGCCTGCCGGTCGTGATCGTCGCGGGTGCGGTGATGGCGGCGGGGATGTACCTGCTCGCCCTCGCCGGCGCGCCGCAGATCGCCTCGAGCGTCCCGGCCGTGCTGGGCATGGTGGCGATCGCCCTCGTGGCTCGCACACCGCTGTTCCGAGGTGAGCCCGACTCTCCGAAGGCGCCCGCGGAGCCGGACGGCGACGAGGGCGAGTCGCTGCCGTTCTGGCTGGCGTTCATGCCGTACCTGCTGCTGATCACGCTGAGCGTGATCTCGCAGATCGGCCCGATCAAGGAGGCCGTCGCCGACCTCAGGTGGGCGCTCGACTACCCCGGCTTCGTGACCGCCGAGGGCTTCGCCGTCCCGACCGTCGACGACTACGCGCCGATCCGGTTGCTCAATCACCCGGCCCCGCTGATCGCCTTCTCCGTGGCGATCAGCGCCGTCCTCTACGTCCTCGCCGGACGCTGGCGGCGCGGCGTCGCCTGGGAGGCGGCGACGCTCACCTACTCGCAGTGCCTCGGCACCACGATCGGCGTCGCGACGATGGTGATGATGGCCGTCGTCATGGCCGACTCCGGGATGACGGTGCTGCTGGCGCGGGGCATCGCCGACGCCTCGGGGCCGGTCTTCCCGCTCGTCTCGCCGTTCATCGGCCTGCTCGGCTCGTTCATGAGCGGGAGCAACACGAACTCCAACGTGATGTTCGGCCTGCTCCAGCTGGAGACCGCGCGGGCGCTCGACATCGGCGGCGTGACAATCGCGAGCATCCAGTCGATCGGCGCCTCGGTCGGCAGCCCGATGGCGCCGGCGAAGGTGCTCGTCGGGGCCGCCGTCGTCGGCCTCGCGGGCAGCGAGCGGCAGATCTTCCGGCTCGTGATTCCCTACATCCTGCTGCTCGTGCTGCTCGTGGGCATCGAGGCGATCATCATCATCGAGCTGTTGCCGGGACTGTCGAGGTAGCCGTGCTGCCGGACGCGACGAAGCAGAAGCTGCGCCACGTCGTCCTCCTCGGGACGATCGTCAGCTTCCCGCTGCTCTATCTGGGGCCGGTCACGCTGGAGAGCGCGGCCGTGACGGTCACCGGCCTCGCCGTCGCCGCCGCGACGGCCGTCCTCGCCTGGCTGGCGTTCTGAGGCCTCGAGGCGCGCGCTACGCCTCGGTGACCGCGGCCTGCGCGGCCGCGAGGCGGGCGATCGGGACGCGGTAGGGGGAGCAGGAGACGTAGTCGAGGCCCGCGCGGTGGAAGAAGCCGACCGAGGCCGGGTCGCCGCCGTGCTCGCCGCAGATGCCGAGCTTCAGCCCGGCCTTCGCCCCGCGCCCCCGCTCCGCCGCCATCCGCACGAGGCCGCCGACCCCCTCTGTGTCGATCTCGACGAAGGGGTCGACCGACAGCACCTGCGTGTCGAGGTAGTCCGTGAGGAAACGCCCCGCGTCGTCGCGCGAGAGCCCGAACGTCGTCTGCGTGAGGTCGTTCGTGCCGAACGAGAAGAAGTCGGCGTGCTCAGCGATGCGGTCCGCCACGATGCAGGCGCGCGGCAGCTCGATCATCGTGCCGATCAGGTAGTCGGGGCGCACGCCGCGCTCGTCGATCACCGCCTCGGCGACGGCGGTGACCTGCTCGCGCAGCCGCCGCAGCTCCTCCTCGATGCCGACGAGCGGGATCATGATCTCCGGCAGCACCGCGACGCCCTCGGCGGTCAGCGCGCAGGCTGCCTCGAGGATGGCGCGCGTCTGCACCTCGTAGATCTCGGGGAAGCTGATCGCCAGCCGCACGCCGCGGTGGCCGAGCATCGGGTTGAACTCGTGCAGCGCGTCGAGGCGGCGGCGGATCTCCGCGCCGTCGATGCGGAGCGCGTTCGCGACCTCGGCGATCTCGGCCTCGCCCTGCGGCAGGAACTCGTGCAGCGGCGGGTCGAGCAGGCGGATCGTGACGGGGAAGCCGGCCATCGCGCGCAGGATCCCGACGAAGTCCTCGCGCTGCATCGGGAGAATCTGGTCGAGGGCGGCCCGCCGTCCCGCTTCGTCGGCGGCGAGGATCATGCGGCGCACGGCGAGGATGCGATCGTCACCGAAGAACATGTGCTCCGTGCGGCAGAGGCCGATGCCCTCCGCGCCGAAGGCGCGCGCCCCCGCGGCGTCCTCCGGCGTGTCGGCGTTGGCGCGCACGCCCAGCCGCCGCCGGCTGTCCGCCCAGCCCATCAGCCGCCGGTACTCGTCGGGCAGCGAGGGCTCGACGAGCGGCACCGCGCCGAGCAGCACCTCGCCGCTGGTCCCGTCGATCGAGATCGTGTCGCCGAGGTTCACGGTGTGGGTGACGCCGCCGGGCGTCTCGACGCTGAAGCGCTCGCGCGCGTAGTCGACCACGAGCGCGCCGCAGCCGGCGACGCAGCACTTGCCCATGCCGCGCGCCACGACTGCCGCGTGCGAGGTCGCGCCGCCCCGGGCGGTGAGGATGCCCTGCGCCACTTGCATGCCCGCGAGGTCCTCGGGGCTGGTCTCGACGCGTACGAGCACGACGGCCTCGTCGCGCTCGGCCCACTCCGCGGCTTGCTCCGCGGAGAAGACGACGCGCCCGACGGCCGCGCCCGGCGAGGCGCCGAGGCCGGTCGCGATCACCAGCCGCTCGGCTGCGGGGTCGAAGGTGGGGTGCAGCAGCTCGTCGAGCTTCTCGGCTTCCTGGCGGGCGAGCGCCTCGTCGAGGTCGATCAGGCCCTCGTCGACGAGGTCGACGGCGATCTTGACCATCGCCTGGCCGGTGCGCTTGCCGGAGCGTGTTTGCAGCACCCAGAGCCGGCCCTGCTGCACGGTGAACTCGATGTCCTGCATGTCCGCGAAGTGGCGCTCGAGGCGCTCGCACGCCTCGGCCAGCTCGCGCTGCGCCTCCGGCATCAGCTCCTCGAGGGAGTCGCCCGCGCCCGTGGCGAGCAGCGGCTGCGGGGTGCGGATGCCTGCGACGACGTCCTCGCCCTGCGCGTTGATCAGGTACTCACCGCTCAGCCGCCGCTCGCCGGTGGCGGGGTCGCGCGTGAAGACGACGCCGGTCGCGCAGTCCTCGCCGAGGTTGCCGAAGACCATCGCCTGCACGGTGACCGCCGTCCCCCAGTCCGAGGGGTAGCCGTAGAGCTCGCGGTAGACGACGGCGCGCGGGTTCTCCCAGGAGTTGAAGACCGCGCCGATCGCGCCCCAGAGCTGCTCCCAGGGGTCGTCGGGGAAGGCGAGCCCCGTGTGCGAGGCGATCACCGCCTTGAACTCGGCGACCAGCTCGCGCAGCGCCTCGGCGTCCAGCTCGGTGTCCAGCTCGACGCCGCGCGCGGCCTTCTTGCGCTCGAGCAGCGCCTCGAAGGGGTCTTCGTCGGTGTCGGATTCGGCGCGCACGCCCAGCACGACGTCGCCGTACATCTGCACGAAGCGGCGGTAGGAGTCGTAGGCGAAGCGCGGGCTGCCCGAGCGGCGCGCGAGGCCCTCGGCGGTCTCGTCGTTGAGGCCGAGGTTGAGGACCGTGTCCATCATCCCCGGCATCGAGACGCGCGCGCCCGAGCGCACGGAGACGAGCAACGGATTGTCGGAGTCGCCGAAGCCCGCGCCGACGAGGCTGCCGACCTCGGCGACGGCGTTGCGCACCGCGTCCTCGAGGCCGTCGGGGTAGCGGCGGGCGAGCGCGTAGAAGGCGTTGCAGACCTCGGTGGTGATGGTGAAGCCGGGCGGGACGGGGATGCCGAGGCTGCTCATCTCGGCAAGGCCGGCGCCCTTGCCGCCGAGCAGGTTGCGCATCGAGGCGTCACCGTCGGCGCTGCCGCCTCCGAAGCGGAAGACCGGCGGGAGTGTGGTGGGCGCGGTCGTGCCTTCGGGCGCGCTGGTAGTCATGGTTGCCTCTCGCGGGCGCGTCGGCGTCGCGCGCGCAGGGGAAGAGCTCACGGGAATACGAGAGACGCGCGCCGCAACGGGCTCGCGCAGCCCCCGCACTCTGTACGCAGTATAGGCCGTCCCCGCCCAACACTCGCCACGAGGCGGAGCGGCCGGGTACGCCCCTCTGCCTCCCGCTACTGTAGACCGTTGCGAAACTCCCACAAGCCCGATCCGGCCCCCTCTCCCCGGGGAGAGGGCGGGGGTGAGGGGGCTCGCCCGCGGATGCTCCCCACCTCGATCGGTTGTTGCGCCCCCGAGAGCTCCGGCCCCACGGGCGTCGGACGAGCGCGCTGCGCGGCTCGGCTGGATTCCGGCTTTCGCCGGAATGACGGGGTTGGAGAACCACCCCTCCGGTCCCCTCTCCCCTCGGAGAGAGGGGACCGGAAGGGATGCGCTCGCTGCCCCGAGGAGAGGGTTACGCGAAGCTCGCTACTGGCGGGAGACGACGAGCTGGCCCTCGCTGCCCGCGCCGTAGGCCCCGCGGTAGCCCTCCGGCAGCAGCGCGGCGATGTGGCGCATCAGCAGGTCCGTCGCCTCCTCGGCGCGGCTGGCGGTCGTCGCGCCGTCGCCGAGCGAGAACGGCTCGCCGAAGCGCACGCGCACCGTTGGCCGCCCGCGCAACAGCCCGCCGAGGATGGCGCCGGGCCCGCTCAGCCTCTCGGTGCCGGTCACGGCGACGGGCACGACGGGCGCGTCGCCGAGCAGCGCGAGCATCGCCGAGCCGGGCAGGGCGGGGATCAGCGATCGCTCGGGCGCTCGCGTGCCCTCGGGGAAGACGAGCACGGCGCGGCCTGCCACCAGGTGGTTGCGCCCCACCCGCAGCGCGCCCATGTCGGCGGAGTGACGCCGCACCGGGAAGGCGCCGTAGGCCCAGACCGTCCAGCCGACCAACGGCGTCTCGAACATCTCGCGCTTCGCCATCGTCCGCACCCGCCGCGGCGAGCAGGCGGCGACCAGCACCGGGTCGAAGTTGCTGAGGTGGTTCGCGACGATCAGCACGCGGCCCTCGGCCGGCACGTTCGAGGCGTCGACCACCTCCAGGCGGGCGAAGGTGCGGATGAACCAGTAGATGGCGCTCGTCGCGATCCAGTACGCGAAGATCGAGAAGCGACCCCACAGCCAGCCCATCACGAGGCGTTCGCCCGCTCGTAGGCCGCGAGGGCGCGCGCCACGACCTCGTCGATGTCGAGTGCGTCCGTATCGAGGATGACCGCGTCCGGCGCGGCCTGCTCGGGGTGGATCGCGCGCTTGCCGGTCTGGTCGAGGCCGTCGCGGCGCGCGGTCTCCTCGATCACGCGCTCGAGGTCCGTCTCGCGCCCGGCGGCGAGTTCCTCGGAGAGGCGGCGGCGGGCTCGCACCTCGATCGAGGCGGCGAGGAAGATCTTCGCGCGCGCGTCGGTGAGCACGCGCGTGCCGATGTCGCGCCCGGCCATCACGACCGGGCTGCGCTCGGCGACCGCGCGCTGCAGGCGCACCATCTCGTCGCGCACCTCGGGCACGCGCGAGATCAGCGAGACGCTGGCCTCGATCGCCGGCTCGCGCAGGCCCTCGGTCACGTCTGCGCCGTCGACCGAGACGCGAGGCGTCGCCGGGTCCGCCGGCCACGTGACGTCGAGGTCTGCCGTTCGGACGCGGTCGATCACGGCGGCGGGGTCGTCGGCGTCGATCCCTGCGTCGAGAACGGCGCGCGTGCAGGCGCGGTACATCATGCCGGTGTCGAGGAAGCCGAAGCCGAGTCGCGCGGCGAGCGCGCGGCCCACGGCGCTCTTGCCCGAGGCGGTCGGCCCGTCGAGCGCGAGGCTGCGCGCGACCGACTCGCTCGAGGTCTCGGGAGGGGACGGGGTAGGGGATTGGGCAGCGATCGGGCGTGCCTCCGTCCCCGCGCTGCCCGTCGCCATCGAGGCGTCCGCGGCTCGCGCCGCGATGATATGGACGCGGTCCGGCGGGCGTCCAGCGTCGGCGGGCTACTCGCCGAGGCCGACGAGCGCGAGCAGCGCGCGCTCCTCGGCCGCGTCGAGCGGCCGCGAGGCGCCCGCCGGGAGGTCGCCGAGCGCGATGCCGCCGACGCCGGTGCGGATCAGCCGCCGCACCGGGTGCCCGACGGCGTCGAGCATGCGCCGCAGCTGGCGCTTGCGGCCCTCGTGCAGCACCAGGCGCAGCCAGGCGCCGCGGCCGTCGCGGCGCAGCAGCTCCGCCCCGGCGGGCGCGGTCGGGCCGTCGTCCAGCTCGACGCCCTCGCGCAGGAGGACCAGCGCCGAGGCGTCCGGGACGCCCTCGACGAGCGCCTCGTACGTCTTGTCGACGCGGTGGCGCGGGTGCATCAGGCGGTGCGCCAGCTCGCCGCGGGTGGTGAGCAGCAGCAGGCCCTCGCTGTCGCGGTCGAGCCGCCCGACGTGGCGCAGGCTCGCCGGCGGGTCGTCGAGCAGGTCGAAGACCGTCGTGCGGCCGCGCTCGTCCGAGGCGGTCACGAGGACGCCTCGCGGCTTGTGCAGCAGCAGCGTCAGCTCGGGCGGGAGCGGGGGCAGCGGCGCGCCGTCGACGGTGACGAGGCTGGCGGCGGGGTCGGCGCGCCGGCCGAGCTCGGCGACGGCGCCGTCGACGTGCACGCGGCCCTCGCGGATCAGCTGCTCGACGGAGCGGCGGCTGCCGAGGCCGTGGCGCGCGAGGATCTTCTGGAGCCGTTCCTCGGGCACGGGCGGGCGGCTTACCCGTCCTCGCCCCGGCGGCGGAAGCGCTCCACGATGAGCCAGTCCGTGATTTCGGTGCGCGAGATCGCGCCGGAGCGGAAGGGCGAGAGCACCCGCAGCAGCGTGCCGCCGACTACGGCGCGCAACGCGTACTCGGCGGCGAGCGCCGCCCCCGCGACGAGCAGCGAGCGTTGTAGCACTGGCACGACCCGCGCCGGCACGAGGTTCACGACGCGCGCCGGCAGCCCCGCGCCCCGCCGCACGACCCGCCCTCGGCGCGTCGGCACCGGCAGATAACGTTCGGCCATGCGCTGCCTCCAGTGGGGATGCCGCCAGCCTAGCGCGCACCCGCGGGTGCGGCTAGTTCCGGGGGACTAGGTGCTGACGGGCGGTCGGTGACTAGATGACGCCGAGCGCTCGGAGCCGAGCCGGGGCACGGTCGATCGCGTCGCGCTCGCCCCGACCCCACGCGCGGTGGATGGAGCCGAACGCGGCAAACTGGCGCTCCCGCTCCACGCGGTAGCGGAACCCAGCGTCGATCTGCCCGCCCAGCGCCACGTACGCGGCGATGACCTCCTCCATGAAGGCCTCGTCGAGGTAGCGGAGTTGGCGGAAGTCGTGAATCGGGTCGCCCACAGCGGCGTGCTCGAAGTCCACCGCAGCCACGAGCCGGCCCTGGTCGTCCACGAGGAGATTCTCCTCCCCGACATCACCGTGGACGACCACCGGTTGGTAGTCGGCGATTCGCCGATCGGCGAGCGCAGCCTCCCACCACCGAACCAGCGTCGTGTGCTCGACCCGGTCGAGCACCTCGCGGAGGGCGTCGACCGATGCCTCGCGGTATGCCTCTAGCCAGCGCCGGTCTGTTTCGCGCCCGTCCGGCAGACCGGCGGCGCGACCCTCGTCGATCGAGAGTCGATGCATCGCGAGGTTGAATGCAGCGATCTGCTGCGCCAGCGCCGGGCGGTCCGAGCGGGCGAGGGTGGCCGGGCGCAGCACCCGGCCGGCGAGCAGCGGGTAGGCGATGCCACCGTAAGGAAACGGGTCTCCGTCGCCGAGCAGACAGCATGGCTCGGGGGTCGCGATCGGTAGCTGTTTGGTCGCCAGCCACGGGAGGACGGTCCACTCCTTCCGGTAGCGCGCGGTGACATCGGGGCTCGTGCCGAGCCGAAAGACGTAACCGGACGCGGAGGCGACCGCGACGCTGAAGTAACCCTCGCCGAGGATGCGCAACTCGCGGACCGGAGCAGCAGCAGGGCAGGCGCGGTCGAGCGCCGCGGCGAGTGCGTCGAGGTCGCTAAAGTCGGGCGGCGTCCAGCGATGTGTGCTCATCGCGCGCGAGCATAGTCAGCGCTCCGCCACCACGCGTACTTCGTGCACCGCGTTCAGACGGCTTGGCTCTTGCATTCCCCGCCCCTACCCCAACTGCGCGTCCACCTCCGACGTCAGGTCCGCGGGTTCGGCGCGGGCGCCGGTGGGGTCGAGGATGAGCGGGCCCTCGACGCGGCGGCGGGCGGCGGCGAACTCGGCGAGGGTGGCGACGACGAGCGGGGCCTCGCGGGCGACCCCGCGGGCGCGGATCGCGGCGAACAACTCGGAGCCGTCGAGGGTGGCGTCGTCGAGCTCGGCGGGCGGGCCGGGCAGGCGCTCGCGCAGCGCTTCGAGCTCCGGGTCGCGCAGCGGGTAGCGGCAGTAGGCGACCACCGGGCCTTCATCTACCTCGGCGATGGCGCGGTGCAGCATCACGCCGCTCTCCTCCGCGCCCTCGCGGATCAGCTGGCGGATCACGGCCTGCCACATGCCCGCCGGGCCGGTCGGCAGCGCCGGGTGTAGGTTCAGCACCGCGTGCCGCGCGACGAACTCGCGCTCGAGGATCAGCATGTAGCCGGCCAGCATCCCGATCTCGAAGGGGTGCGCCTCCAGGTCCTCGTCCACCAGCCGGTCGTACTCCAGCCGCCAGGCCGGCAGCGGCTCGCCCGGCCGCGAGAGCTTCCCGCCGACCTCGCGCCGGTAGTGGACCGAGGAGCGCGCGACCAGCGGCGTGCCGCCCTCGGCGACGAGGTCGAAGAAGGAGTCGGTCGCCTCGGCCTCGCCGCGCTCGCGGTTGCAGAAGACGAAGGCCAGCTCGGCGTCCATCGCGCCGGCGTCGATGGCGGCGCGCACGGCCTCGAACATCGCGCGCGAGCCGGGGCCGCGCGCCGTCGTGAACCAGCCGATGCGCAGCGTCACGGGTGCCTCGCTATCACTGGGCCCCCGCGCCGTCGTAGGCCTCGCGCAGCTGCTCGATGCGCTGCTCGGCCTCGCTGAGCAGGCGCTGGCAGCGCTGGGCGAGGGTCATGCCTTCCTCGTAGAGCGCGACGGCGCGATCGAGGGCGACATCGCCGGCTTCGAGCTGCTCGGTGACCTCCTCGAGGCGCGCGAACAGGGCCTCGAAGGAGTCGCTCGTGGCGTCGTCGCCGGGGGCGGGTTCGTCCGGGAATTCGGCTTGCGCCATGTTGCCCTTTCGTTGCTCTCTTCGCTCGGTGGGAACCCCCTCACCCCCGCCCTCTCCCGCCAGGGGAGAGGGGGCCGGAGGGGAGGGGACCGCCCTCACCCCCCGCCCTCTCCCTCGGGGAGAGGGGGCCGGAGGGGAGGGAGCGGGCGGCCGTCGCCCGAGCCCCGTCAGTCCTCGATGCGCGCGCCGCGGAGGCCGTCGCGCAGGCGCAATGCTACCGCCTCGCCGCGCCGCAGGGCCGCCGCCGAGGTCGCGAGCGTGCCGTCGGCGCGCTCGACGACGGCGTAGCCGCGCTCCAGCGTGGCCTGCGGCGAGAGTGCGCCGAGCCGCCCGGCGAGCGCCGCCGTGCGCTCCCGCGCGAGGCCGATCCGCTCGTCGAGGGCGCGCGCGCACGCCGCCTCGTGCCAGTCGAGCTCGCGCCGCGTCGCGGCGAGGTCCGGCAGCGCTGCCTCGAGCGCCGCTCGCTGCCCGCCGATTCGTTCGAGGGCGTCGCGCAGCAGGCGGGCCAGCCGCGCCTCGCCGCGACGCGAGATCGCATCGATGCGCTGGGCGACCTCGCTGCGGTCGGGGGCGACCAACTCGGCGGCGGCCGAGGGGGTGGGCGCGCGCAGATCGGCGACGAGATCGGCGAGGGTGGTGTCGGTCTCGTGCCCGACGGCGGAGACGACAGGCACGGGCGAGGCGAAGATCGCGCGGCCGACGGGTTCCTCGTTGAAGGCCTGCAGGTCGTCGGCCGCCCCGCCGCCGCGCGCGAGGATGATCACGTCCGGCCGCCGCTGCGGCGTCGCCCGCTCGCCGAGGGCGCGCAGCGCCTCGGCGATCAGCGCGCCCGCGCCTTCGCCCTGCACCTGCGTCGGCTGCACGATCACCTCGGCGATCGGCCAGCGGCGGCGCAGCACGTCGAGCACGTCGTGCAGCACCGCGCCGGCGGCCGAGGTGACGACGCCGATGCGCTGCGGGAAGGGGGGCAGCGCGCGCTTGCGCTCCGGCGCGAGCAGGCCGTCCGCCTCGAACAGCGCGCGCAGCCGCTCGAACTCCGCGGCCTGCGCCCCGGTGCCCTCGGGCTGGACGAAGTCGACGATGAAGGACAGCTCGCCGCGCGGCTCGTAGACGGAGAGTGAGCCGTAGACGACGACCGAGACGCCCTCGGCGATCCGCTCGCGCTGGCCGATGTTGCGCTGGCGGAAGAAGGCGCAGCGCAGCCCGGCGCGCGCCTGCTCGTCGCTGAGCGTGAAGTAGATGTGCCCCGAGGACGCCGCCGTGAGGTTGCGCACCTCGCCGGCGACCCAGATCTGCGAGAGGTGGCGGTTGACCTCGATCAGCTCGCGCAGGTAACGGGTGACCTGGCGGACCGGGTAGACCTCGGGTGGCATCGTGCTGGCGCGCCTTCCGGGGAGAACTAGTCCGGGGAGGAACCAGTCGGGGAGCGCTGCTAGGCGGTGGCGGTCCGTTCGAGGTAGCCGCCGCCGGAGGTGGAGACCTTGATCGTGTCGCCGCGGTTGATGAACAGCGGCACGTCGACCACCAGGCCGGTCTCCAGCGTCGCTTGCTTCGTCGCGCCCGTCGCGGTGTCGCCCTTCACGCCGGGCTCGGCCTCGGTGATCACGAGCGTGACGGCGGCCGGCAGCTCGACGCCGAGCGCCTCCTCGCCGTAGGTCAGCACCTGCACGACGTCGTTCTCCTTGAGGTAGGGGAGCTGGTCGTCGACGACGGCGCGCGGCACGTCGATCTGGTCGTAGGTCTCGGTGTTCATGAAGGTCAGCGCGTCGCCGTCGGAGTAGAGGTACTGCATCGCGCGGCGCTCAACGCGCGCGGCGGTCAGCTTCTCCCCGGCGTTGAAGGTGCGCTCGATCTGGTGGCCGGCGCGCATGTCGCGCATCTTGACGCGATAGACGGCCGACTTCTTGGTCTTGATGTGGTGCGCGTCGACCACCTGGTAGAGCGTGCCGTCCACCTCGACGGTCGTGCCGCGCCGCAGATCGCCGCTTCCGATCACGAGGCCACCCCCACTCCGGACCCAACCGACGGTCCCACTTCCAGATCCAGTTTCGGCGCGCGCGAGAGTACGCGCAGCCGTCCGTCCTCCATCACGCACTGATCCTCGATGCGCACTCCGCCCCAGCCGGGGAAGTAGGCCCCCGGCTCGACCGTCACGACGTGCCCGTCGGCGAGCACGTCGCCCGAGTCGGCCGCGAGCCGCGGCGCCTCGTGGACCTCGAGGCCGACGCCGTGGCCGAGGCCGTGCGTGAAGGCTTCGCCGTACCCGGCTTCGGCGAGCACGGTCGCCGCGATGGCGTGCGCCTCGGCCCCGCTCATGCCGGCCTCGATTCGTTCGACGGCCATCGTCTGCGCGGTCAGGACTGCATCGTACACCCGCGCGAAGCGCTCATCCGGCTCGCCGGCGAAGACGGTGCGCGTCAGGTCCGAGCAGTAGCCGTCGACGACCACGCCGAGGTCCATGACCACGCCCTGTCCGGCCTCGACGGCGACGTCGCGAGGGCGCGCGTGCGCCATCGAGCCGTGCGGTCCGGCGGCGACGATCGTCTCGAACGAGAGCCGTTGCGCGCCGTGCTCCAGGGCATGGCGCTGCACCTCCCAGGCCAGCTCGCGCTCGCTGACGCCGGGCCGCAGCTGCGCGGCGGCGTGCGCGAACGCCTCGTCGCCGAGTCGCACCGCGCGCGAGATCGCCTCGAGCTCCCCGGCGTCCTTGATCGCGCGCAGCGGCTCGATCGCGTTGCGCAGCGGCGTGAGCCGCGGGCGGTCCTCCGGCGGCAGCAGCCCGATCGCCTCGGTCCACTCCGCGTGCTCCGCGACTGTGACATGCGCCGCCTCGATGCCGACGGCGTTGCCGCCGAGGCCGGCGAGCAGGTCGGCGGCGAACGAGTCGATGCGCCGCAGCGGGGCCGCGACGAGCTCGAAGGCGGGCGCCTGCAGGCGCGCCTGCTCGTGGTAGCGGCCGTCGGTCGCGATGCGTGCGGCCTCGGCGCCGACGAGCAGCATGCCGGCGGAGCCGGTGAAGCCGGAGAGCCAGCGGCGGTTCGCCGGGGCGGTCACCAGCAGCGCGTCGACCTCGAGGGCGTCGAGCCGCTCGCGCAGGCGCGCGAGGCGCGAGGGGGCAGCGCTCACTCGCCCGCGCCCTCGCTCAGCCGCGCGTGCAGCAGGTCGAGCGCGGCGAGGTAGCCGCGGAAGCCGAAGCCGCTGATCAGGCCCCAGGCGTGGGGCGCGGTCAGCGACTGGCGGCGGATCTCCTCGCGCGCGTGGATGTTGCTCAAGTGCACCTCGACGACGGGCGGCTCGAAGGCCGCCAGTGTGTCGGCGAGGGCGAGCGAGGTGTGCGTGTACGCAGCAGCGTTGAGGATGACGCCGTCGCGGTCGCGGCGCTGCTGGAGCAGGTCGACCATCTCGCCCTCGGAGTTGGACTGGGCGAACTCGATCTCGATGCCCAACTCGGCGGCGCGCTCGCGGCACTGCTGCTCGAGGGTGTCGAGGGTGTCGCTGCCGTAAATCTCCGGCTCGCGCTCGCCGAGGAGGTTGAGGTTGGGGCCGTTGAGTATCAGCACGCGCATCGCGTTAGTTTCCTTCAGTCGGTCCTTCAGCCGGTCCTCGCCTCGTTCGTTTCGCGCTCGCCGTCGCCCTCGATGTCGCGGGCGCGGGCGAGCGCCCGGGAGACGATCGCCTGTTTCCGCGAGCCGGTCACCGCGGTGTAGATCTGGGTCGTGTCCGCCGAAGCGTGGCCCAGCAGCTGCTGCACGATCCGGAGATCGGCGCCCTCGTCCAGCATATGCGTCGCGAAACTGTGGCGCAGCAGGTGCGGATGCACCCGCTGGCGCACCGCCGCCGATGTCCCCGCCGCGCGAACGATCGACTGGATCGAGCGCGCCGAGAGCCGCCCGCCGGAGCGGTTGAGGAAGAGCGCCGCCTCCGCCCCGCGCGCGAGCTGCGGGCGGCCTCGATCCAGGTAGTCGCGCAGCGCGTCCCGCGCCGGTCGGCCGAAGAGGGCGACGCGCTGCTTCTTGCCCTTGCCGGTGACGCGCACCTGCCGGTTCGCAAGATCGAGGTCGGCGCTGTCCATGGCGGCCGCCTCGCTGACGCGCAGGCCGGCGCCGTAGAGCAGCTCCAGCAGGGCGCGGTCGCGCAGCCCGGCGGGCGTGTCGTCCTCGGGCGCGCTCATCAGGTCGCCGGCCTCCTCGCCGGAGAGGATCTGCGGAAGGCGGTTCGGGGCCTTCGGCGAGCGCAACCGCAGGATCGAGTCGCCGGGCCGGCCCGGCCGCAGCTTGCCCTCGCGATCCAGCCAGCCATAGAAGGCGCGGATCGTCGAGGCGATGCGCTTCACCGAGGCGGGCGCACGCTGCTCGCCCTGCAGCAGCAACCCGAGGTAGGCGCGCGCCTGCTCGCGTCCGGCCTCGTCGAACTCGACCCCCGCCCCGGCGAGGTGCGAGAAGAAGCCGCCCAGGTCGTCGCGGTAGTTGCGGATCGTGCGGTCGGATCGCTGCCGCACGAGGGCGAGCTCGCCGAGATAACGTTCGAGCGCCTCGAGGGCGCGCGCGGCGGGAGGCGGTGGTTCGATGGTACGCGGGTCGGACACCGTTAGTCTCCGGTGTGCTCCGTAACCCCGCGGATCGAGCGTAGCACGCAGGTTGGGGGACGTGTCAGGCGGAGCGCCGCTTCGGCGAGCGGCTCGTGCGGCGCGCAGCGCCGCCGCGCCGGCCCCGGCGCTGCGGCTTCGGGGCGCGCGGATCCTGGCCCTGCTCGCGCATCCGCTCCTCGCGCGCCGCGATCAGGGCAAGGGCCTCGTCGAGCGTGACGCTCGAGGGCTCCTGCCCGCGCCGCAGCGAGGCGTTGACCTGGCCGTCGGTGACGTACGGACCGTAGCGCCCGTTGCGCAGCTCGATGCTCGCGCCGCTGTCCGGGTGCTGGCCGAGCACCGCGAGCGGCCCCGCCGCGGCGCCGCGCCCGCGGCGCTTCGGCTCGCTCAGCAGCCGCACGGCCTCGTCGAACTCGATCGTGCGCAAGTGCTCGTGGTCGCGCAGGCTGCGCGTCTCCTTGCCGGCGCGGACGAACGGCCCGTAGCGCCCGTCCAGCACCGCGATCTCCTCGCCGCTTTCGGGGTGTGCGCCGAGGATGCGCGGATAGGACAGCAGCTCGAACGCCTGGTCGGCGGTCAGCGTCTCGATGCTCATCTCGGGCCAGAGGCTGGCGCGCTTCGGCTTGCCCTTGTTGTCGTCGTTTTCGCCGATCTGCACGTAGGGGCCGTTGGGCCCCGTCTTGACGTAGATCGGCTTGCCGCTCTCCTGCTCGGTCGCCACGACGCGCCCGCCGCGCGCGGCCTCGGCGAGCAGCTCGCTGGCGCGCTCGACCGTCAGCTCGTCGGGCGGCTGGTCGTCCGGAATCGTGGCGCGCTGCTCGCCCTCGCCAGCCTCGAGGTAAGGGCCGTAGCGCCCGACGCGCGCGGCGATCGAGCGGCCGTCGGCGTCCTCGCCGAGCGGGATCGTGGAGATCGCCCGCGCGTCGATCGCCTCCCAGCTGGAGTCGATGCGCTGCTTGAGGCCCTCGGCGGCGAGCCCCGAACCGGCCTCGCTCTCGTCACCGAAGTAGAAGCGCTGCAGCCACGGCTCCCGCTCGACCTCGCCCCCGGCGATGCGGTCGAGATCCTCCTCCATGCGAGCGGTGAAGCTGTAGTCCACGAGGTCGCCGAAGTGCTGCTCCAGCAACGCGACGACGGCGAACGCGGTCAGCGTCGGCGTCAGCGCGGCGCCCTGCTTCCAGACGTAGCCGCGGTCCTGCACGGTCTGGATGATCGAGGCGTACGTGGAGGGCCGCCCGATGCCCAGCTCCTCCAGCTCGCGCACGAGGCTGGCCTCGGTGTAGCGGGCGCGTGGACGGGTCTCGTGACCGCGCGCCTCGGCTGAGACGCCGCGCAGCGTCTGTCCCTCGGTGAGCGGCGGCAGGATGCGCTCCTGGTCGTCGAGGGCGGCGTCGGGGTCGTCGGAGCCCTCGACGTAGGCGCGCAGGAAGCCGGGGAAGTCGATCACCTTGCCGGAGACGGCGAACAGCGCCTCGCCGGGCTCACCGGCGTCGGCGCTGAGGCGGGCGTTCGTGCGCCGGCCTCGGGCGTTCTCCATCTGAGAGGCGACCGTGCGCTTCCAGATCAGGTCGTAGAGGCGCAGCTCGTCGGGGCGCAGCGCCGCGCGCAGGCTGTCCGGCGTGCGGAAGATGTCGCCGGCGGGGCGAATCGCCTCGTGCGCCTCCTGCGCGCCGCGCGAGCGCGTGCGGTAGCGGCGCGGCTGCGCCGGCACGTAGGCGTCGCCGTAGAGGTCGCGCGCCTGCCTACGGGCGGCGTTGATCGCCTGCTCCGAGAGGTTCACCGAGTCCGTGCGCATGTAGGTGATGTAGCCGTTCTCGTAGAGGTTCTGCGCGGTGCGCATCGTGCGCTGCGCCGTGAAGCCCAGCTTCCGTCCGGCCTCCTGCTGCAGGCTCGAGGTGATGAACGGGGCCGGCGGCCGCTGCGTGTAGGGCCGCTCGTTGACCTCGACGACGGTGTATTCGGCCTCCGCGACAGCCGCGGCGACGGCGCTCGCGCGCTCCTCGTCGAGTTGCAGCACCCGGGCGCCCTCGCGGAGTTGCCCGGTCTCCGGCTCGAAGTCGTTGCCCCTCGCGAGCCGCTGCCCGCCGAGCTCGGCGAGGCGCGCGCCGAAGGGCTCCGACCGGTCGATGGTCTGCTCGTCCCGGACCACCGAGCGGACGTCCCAGAACGAGGCGTTGACGAAGCGCATGCGCTCCCGCTCGCGCGCGACGATCAGGCGGATCGCCGCCGACTGGACGCGCCCGGCGGAGAGCCGCGGCTGGATCTTGCGCCAGAGCACCGGCGAAACCTCGTAGCCGTAGAGCCGGTCGAGGACGCGGCGCGCCTCCTGGGCGGAGACGAGGTGCTCGTCGATCGCGCGAGGGTTGGCCAGCGCCTCGGCGATCGCCCGCTCGGTGATCTCGTGGAAGACCATGCGGCGCACCGGCGCCTTCGGCTTGAGCACCTCGGCGAGGTGCCAGGCGATCGCCTCGCCCTCGCGGTCCTCGTCTGTGGCGAGGTAGAGCTCGCTCGCCTCGCGGGTGAGCTTGCGCAGCTTGCTGACCTGCTGCTTCTTGTCGGTCGGGATCTCGTAGCGCGGCTTGAAACCGGCCTCGATGTCGACGGCGTCGTTGCCCTGCGGCAGGTCGCGGATGTGCCCGATCGAGGACTCGACGACGTACTCGGGACCGAGGAAGCCCGCGATCGTGCGCGCCTTGGCCGGCGACTCGACGATCACGAGGCGCGTGCCGCCGTTGCCGGGGGCGTCGGCTGCCTTGCGCCTGCGTCCGCGCGTCGTGCTGCTGCTCAAGGGGATGTCTCCTGCTTCGGGGGAGTCGATGCAGCTTCGTATGCGGGGGCCGGTTCACGCACCCGGACGTACTGCATGCCGCCCAGATCGCGCACCTGCCCCTTGAGTTCGAGCAATGCGAGCGTAGCCGAGACCCGGGCTGCGGCCAAACCGCTGTCGCGCACGACCTCGTCGACGTGCCTCGGTTCGCGCGTGAGCACCTCCATCAGCGCCTGCTCGTCCTCGCTCGCCGGGGGCGCCGCGCGGCCGAAGTCCATCTGCGCGCCGATCATCGTCAGATTGAGCGCCTCGAGGACGTGCTCGACGCTCGCGACCGGCGTCGCCCCGTCGCGGATCAGCGAGAGCGGCCCACGCGACTGCGGGGCGAAGATCGAGCCTGGTACGGCGAAGACCTCGCGGTTCTGCTCGGCGGCGAAGCGCGCGGTGATCATCGCGCCGCTCTTCACGTCGCCCTCGACGACGAGCGTGCCGAGGGAGACGCCGGACATGATGCGGTTGCGCCTCGGAAAGAACTCGGCGCGCGGCTTGGTGCCGAGCGGGTAGTCGCTGATCAGCGCGCCCGCCTCGGCGATCTCGCTCGCCAGGCCGCGGTTCTCGGGCGGGTAGACGGTATCGAGGCCGTTCGCGAGCACGGCGATCGTGCGCCCGCCGGCGTCGAGCGCCGCGCGGTGCGCGATCGTGTCGATGCCGCGCGCGAGTCCGGAGACGACCGTCACGCCGTTCGTCGCGAGGTCGCGCGCCAGCTCGCCGGCGGCCTGCCGCCCGTAGGCCGTCGCGCGCCTCGTGCCGACGAGGGCGAGCGCCCACTCGTCCTGCGGGGACAGCGTTCCGCGCACGTAGATGACCGGCGGCGGGTCGGCGATCTCGCGCAGCCGGGCGGGGTAGGCGGAGTGGAAGCGCGGGATCGCGCGCACTCCGGCCTCGTGCAGGCGTTCCAGCTCCCGCTGCGGGTCAATCTCCTGCCGCTGAGACACCACGAGGTCCACCGTGGCGGAGTCCAGCCCGGCGGCGCGGAGCGCGGATGCATCGGCCTTCCACGCATCCTCGAGCGCCGGGAAGGCCCGCTCGAGCAGCCCGAAGCGCACGGAGCCGAGGCGGGAGATGCGGTGGAAGGCGACCCACCACTCCAGACCATTTGTTCTTACATCGTCCATGAGCACAGCCTACCAGCCGTTGGCAAGAAGGCAAGTGCGGGGTGTTGGCGGGTGGAGGCCGCGACCGCGCTATGCCTCGCTGATCACCGCGAGGTCGGGGATGTCACTGAAGTCCCGGCGGTTGTGCGTCACGACGGGGCACTGGAGCCACAGCGCCGTCGCCGCGATCCACGCATCGGCGGTATCGATCTCACGGCCTACGCTTCGTCGGTGTGAGCGCAGCTGACCGAATTGCTCTGCCATCTGAAGGTGGAACGGAGTCACGGCATAACGCCGCATCTCGCGACGGAGTTGCTCCAGACGCGGCTCGCCCCAGCCACGCTGATAGGCGCCCTGGAGCAATTCGGCGACAGTCTGAAACGAGAGCACCGCCACGTGCCCTTCGACATGCGCGCGGTAGCGGTCGGCGAGCGGGTGCGCATTGAAGATGTATGAGAAGACGTCGGTGTCGACGAGGACCGGCGTGGGCGCTGGCTGTACTACGGGAGGCTCCTGTCACCGAAGATCGCATCGAGAAGCGCCTCGACATCCTCTGGATCTTCGATGTCGGATGGATCCGGGAACGTGTAGGGTGCCACGCCCGACGCCAGGATGAAGTCGTCCGGCGCCAGCGGACGCCAGAAGGAGTCGTCCGGGATCGCCGTCTCAGTCTCCAGCACCTGCACGTTGCGACTGCTGCTCACCGGCCAAGCCTCCCGCTGCAAGTTGCTCCGCGCAACCAGTCTACCGGACTGCCTGCGCGTGTGAAGGCGCGCCCTGTCTACCCGGCCGCCGCCTCGTCCATTGGCGGGTGGTGGGTGACGCGCACGCGGCGGATGCGGCGGCCGTGCACGGTCAGCACCTCGAGGTCCAGGCCGTGCTCCACGCTGCTCACGTGGTCTCCCGGCGCCGCGAGGCGTCCGAGCAGCGAGAACACGAAGCCTCCGACCGTGTCGAAGTCCTCGTTGTGGATCTCGGCGCCGAACAGCTCATTGAGGTCGTCGATGGCGAAGCGTGCGTCGACGATCGCCTCGTCCTCGGAGATCACCTCGATCTCGATCTCGTCCGTGTCGTACTCGTCGGCGATCTCGCCGACGATCTCCTCGAGCACATCCTCGACGGTCACGAGGCCGGCCGTGCCGCCGTACTCGTCAACGACGATCGCGACGTGCGTCTGGTCGCGGCGCAGGTCCGCGAGGAGCTCGTCGGCGCGCTTCGTCTCCGGCACGAAGTAGGGCGGCCGCGCGATCAGGCGCAGGTTGGGCGAGGAGACCCCGCTCTGCAGGCGGGCGAGCAGATCCTTGGCGTAGAGCACCCCGATGATGCGGTCGATGTTCTCCTCGTAGAGCGGGATTCGGGTGAACCCGGACGAGTTCACCACCTTCATCACGTCGCCGATCGAGGCCTCCGTGGAGACGGCCACGATGTCGATGCGTGGCGACATAATCTCACGCGCGGTCTGGCGTGACATCGCGAGGATGCCGCGCATCATGCGCCGCTCCTCGGTGAGCGCCTCGGCCCCGTCGCCGTCGGCCGGCGCCTCGAGGACGGCGAGCAGCTCGCCCGCGGGGTCGTCGGGGAGTTCGGTGCGGCGGCCGGCGAGGCGGAGCAGCCCGCGGGCGGGCGTGCTCATCAGCCAGGCGAACGGCGCGAGCAGGGACGCGAGGAAGGCGATCACGCGCGCAAGGCGGTAGCCCACGCCCTCGGGGCTGGCGAGGGCGATCGCGCGCGCGTTCTGGCGCAGCGCGGCGATCACGACGAGCGCGATCAGGCCGGCGGCCGCCGCCTCCAGCACGCTCAGTTCCTCGCCGATCAGCACCAGGGCGATCCCGAGGCTGAGCGTGACGGTCGCCAGCGTCACGCCGGCGCCGAGCGCGCTCAGGATCTGCTGGCGTTGCTTGATGTAGCTGTCGAAGAGGCCCGCCACGCCGTTTTCGGCGCGGATGCGGGTACGGCGGCGCGTGATCGCGGCCACCCCCGCCTCGGCGGCCGAGATCAGCACGAGCAGCACGCCCGCCGCGATCATCACCACCAGGGCCAGGACTGTGAGGGTATCCAAACCTGCACGGGCCGTACGGCGGCCCGCTACTGCTCCTCTCCCGCTTCGCCCGAGGGCTTCCGGATGCGCGCCGGCGCGCCGATCGCCGAGGCGCCCGGCGGCACGTCGCGCGTGACCACCGAGCCGACTCCCGTGCGCGCGCCCGCGCCGATGCTGAGCGGCGCCACCAGCATCGAATCGCTGCCGATGAACGCGCCGTCTCCGATCACGGTGCGGTGCTTCCCGGCGCCATCGTAGTTCGCCGTGATCGTCCCCGCGCCGATGTTCACGTCCTCGCCCACATCGGCGTCGCCGACGTAGGAGAAATGCCCGACGCGGCTGCCCGCGCCGATCCGCGAGGCCTTGACCTCGGCGTAGTTGCCGAGCCGCGCGCCCGCCTCGATCGTCGAGCCGGGGCGGATGTGACAGTACGGGCCGACGTGCACGTCGTCGGCGAGCGTGGCGCCCTCGAGGGTGGAGCCGCCGATGATGCAGCGCTCGCCGGTGCGCGCATCGCGCAGCACGGCGTTGGGTCCGATCCGGCAGTCGCGCCCCACCGCCGTCGCACCCAGCAGGTGCACGCCGGGCAGCAACGTCGTGTCCTCGCCGACCTCGACGCCCGCGTCTATCCAGGTCGCGGAGGGGTCGACGATCGTCACGCCCCCGGCCAGCAGCGCCTCGCGCACGCGGGCGCGCAGCGCCGCCTCGGCGGCGGCGAGCTGCGAGCGCGTGTTGACCTGCTGCGCCTCGCTCGCGTCGGCGAGCGGGCGGGCGAGCACGGCGCGCCCGGCCTCGATGGCCGCTCGCACCGCGTCGGGCAGGTACACCTCACCGCCGCGCGAGGGCGCGATCGAGGCCAGCGCCGGCCACAGCCAGGCGGCCTCGGCGGCGTAGACGCCGACGTTGATCTCGCGGATCGCGCGGGTCTCCTCGTCGGCCTCGGACTCCTCGACGATCGCCGCGACGGAACCGTTGGAGCGCACGATACGTCCATACCCCGTGGGGTCCTCGACCTCGACGGTGAGGAGGCTGAGCGTGGCCCGCGTTTCAAGGTGCTCGCTCGCGAGGGCGGCGAGGCTGCCAGAGGTGAGTAGTGGCAGGTCGCCGTGCGCGATCAGCACGCGGCTTGCCTCGCCCACGACTTCGGCGGCGGAGAGGGCGGCGTCGGCCGTGCCGCGCGGCTCGCGCTGGACGGCGACGAGCGCGCCCGCCTCGCGCGCCGCGCGGGCGACCTCGTCGTCCGCGTCGGCGGTGACCACCACGCTCCGCTCGCAGCCTGCGCCCGCGAGGGCGTCGAGCAGCAGGAGCAGCATCGGGCGACCGGCGACCTCGTGGAGCGCCTTGGGGCGGCGCGAGCGCATGCGAACGCCGCGCCCGGCGGCGAGCACGACGGCGGTCCAGCCGCGCAGCGGCGCCGATCCGCCGGAACTCATGCGGAGTGGGACGAGGGAGGTTTGTCGCTGTCAGCGCTGGTTTCGATCGTGGTGCTCCACGGTCACGCGCCTGCCCCGTCGGGTGCGGGAGCGGCTGCGAAAATTGACCCGTCGCTCGAGCCCATTCTACACTCGCACACGGCCCTGTCTCTACCGGAGCGGCCCGATCGCTGGCCCGGAGACTGCGCCGCAGGGGCGTGGCAGTGAGCGATTCGGCAGTGACCACAGCGTGATCGTCGAAGAGCTGCGCACCGCGTTCCTTGAGTACTTCGAGGCGCGCGCCCACCGCCGCATTCCTTCCGCCTCGCTCGTCCCCTACGGCGACCCCTCGCTGCTCTTCACCTCCGCCGGCATGGTGCAGTTCAAGCCCTACTTCCTCGGCCTCGAGACGCCTCCCGCGAGGCGTCTGACGTCCGTCCAGAAGTGCTTCCGCGCCACCGACATCGAGTCCGTCGGCGACGACTCGCACCTCACCTTCTTCGAGATGCTCGGCAACTTCTCGCTCGGCGACTACTTCAAGGCCGAGGCGATCGAGGCCGCCCTCGGCTTCCTCGTCGGCGTTTTGGAGCTCGACTTCGAGCGGCTCTGGGTGACCGTCTACACCGACGACGACGAGGCGTTCGAGCTGTGGCGCGGCCAGGGTGTGCCGCCCGAGCGGATCCTCCGCTACAGCGCCGAGCTGGGGAACTACTGGTACTCCGGGGACACCGGGCCGTGCGGCCCCTGCTCCGAGCTGCACTACTACTTCGGCGACGATCCGGCCTCCGAGCCGCGCCTGCCGGACGGGCAGATCGACCTCGAATCGCCCAACTTCCTTGAGGTCTGGAACCTGGTCTTCATGGCTTTTGACCGCGCGGCCGACGGCTCGCTGACCCCGCTGCCCTCGCAGAACATCGACACCGGGGCGGGGCTGGAGCGGCTCGCCTGGGTGCTGCAGCAGGTCGGCTCGGTCTACGAGACGGACCAGCTGCGCGCGATCCTCGCGAGCGCCGAGGCGGCCGCCGGCATCGCCTACGACCCGGACGGCGCACCCGAGCAGGCGCGCGCACTCCGGGCCATCACCGAGCACGCCCGCGCGGCCGCCTTCCTGATCCACGACGGCGTGCTGCCGGGCAACGAGGGCCGCGGCTACGTGCTGCGCCGCGTGCTGCGCCGTGCGATCTACTTCGGCTACACGATCGGCCTGCGCGAACCCTTCATCGAGGGCGTGATCGAGGCCGCGATCGGCGCCTCGAAGGACGCACACCCCGGCCTTGAGGAGCAGCGCGCGTTCATCGTTCGCGTCGCTGCGGACGAGGAGCGCCGCTTCCAGGCGGCGCTCTCGCGCGGGATCGAGCTGCTCGAGGGCGTGATCGAGCGCGAGGCCGCGGCGCGGCGGATCCCCGGCCGCGACATGTTCACGCTCTACGACACGCACGGCCTACCCCCCGAGCTGACCCGCGAGCTGGCCTCCGCGCGCGGCTACGCCGTCGACGAGGAGGGCTTCGAGGCGGAGATGGCCGCGCAGCGCGAGCGCTCCCGCGGCGAGACCTCGTTCAGCGACTTCGGCGGCGACGAGGCGGAGCGCTTCGCCGCCCTTGGCCTGGACAGCGCCTTCCTCGGCTACGAGGCGCTCGAGGCGCAGTCGACCGTCGCGGCGCTGTTCGCGGACGGCGAGCGCGTCGAACGCCTCGAGGCGGGCGCTGCGGGCGACGTGGTCCTGGGGGCGACGGCGTTCTACGCGGAGGCCGGCGGGCAGGTCGGCGATCGCGGCGAGATTGTCACCGCCGCGGGCCGCTTCCGCGTCGACGACACGCAGCCGCTCGGCGGCGTGCACGTGCACCGCGGGGAGGTCGTCGAGGGCGCGCTGGCCGAAGGCGAGCCGGCCGAGGCGCGGGTCGATCCGGCCTGGCGCGCCGGGAGCCGCCGCAACCACACCGCCACGCACCTGCTGCATGCGGCGCTGCGCGAGGTCCTCGGGCAGCACGTGCGGCAGGCCGGCTCGCTCGTCGCGCCGGACCACCTGCGTTTCGACTACACGCACCCGCAGGCGCCGTCCGCCGCGGAACTGCGCGAGGCGCAGCGGCTGGTCAACGCGAGGATCCGCGACGACATCGCGCAGGAGACGTTTATCCTCCCCTACGAGGAGGCGATCGACCGCGGCGCGATCGCGTTCTTCGAGGACCGCTACACCGCCGAGGTGCGCATGGTCGAGTACTGCGAGGCGCGCGCCTCGGCAGGCGGCGCCGCGCACCGGCACACGGCGGCCTGCTTCAGCCGCGAGCTGTGCGGCGGCACGCACCTGCACTCCACGGGCGGCGTCGGCAACTTCGTGATCAGCGGCGACTCCTCGATCGGCGCGGGCCTGCGCCGCATCGAGGCGCTGACCGGCCCCGAGGCCGAGCGCTACATCGAGGAGCGCCTTGCCCTGGTGGACGACCTCTCGCAGCGCTTCAAGGCGCCGCCCGCCGAGATCGCGGGCCGCATCGACGCCCTCGAGGAGCAGCTCGCCGAGGAGCGCCGCCGCGCCCGCGCGCAGTCGGCGAGCCGCGCCGCCGGGCTTGCCGAGGAGCTGGCCGACCAGGCGGAGCAACTCGCCGGGGTGAGCATCCTCGTCGCCGTCGTCGAGGCCGACTCCGCCGACGCGTTGCGCGGCATGGCCGACCGCCTGCGCGAGCGCATGGACAGCGCCTTCGTCACGCTGGGTGCGGTGATCAACGAGCGCCCGCAGCTGCTCGCGCTCGCCACCGACGACGTCGTCGAGCGCGGGCTGCTGGCCGACGAGGTCGTGAAGGCCGCGGCCGCGGTCGTGGGCGGCGGCGGCGGCGGCAGGCCCGGACTCGCGCAGGCCGGCGGGCGCGACGCAAGCCGACTCGGCGAGGCCCTCGAGGCCGCGCGGCTGCTGGCGCGCGAGCGCCTGGGCGAGGCGTAGCGGTGTCCGGCGAGCAGCCGCGCTCGATCGCGGATCAGGCCCGGGACGTCCTGCTGCGCGCCCGTGACGGCCTGCTGCGCGCCTGGGATGCGCTGACGGCGGCCCTCGAGGAGCTCGCGGGCCGCATCGGGACGCAGCGCCGCCGCGCCGCGGCCCGGCGGCGAGCCGCCAGGGAGGAAGCCGCCGCGGCTCGCGAGGCCGGGGAACGAGACGCACCCCGCCGCCGTCGCGGCCCGCGCCTGCCCGGCGCGGCCACGGTCGTCGCCGAGCGTGAGGACGATGCCCGCGCGATCATCGGCCGCATCGATGCGGCGAGCGAGGTCGAGCTGTTGCTCGTGGTGCCGCGTCGCAGCCACGCGCTGCGCAACGCGGTGGAATGGCTGCGGATCGCCGCCTACGTGCGCCAGCGCGGGATCCAGGTGCGCGTGCTCGCGAGCCGAGGAGACGTCCGCCAGCACGCCGCGGACGCCGGCCTGCCCGCCGCGCGCACGGTCCGGGGGCTGCGCCCCCGGCGCGCGCTGCGCATCCCCTTCGGCAGCCGCGAGTTCGTGCTCCGCGCCCCCTCGATTGGCCCGTTCGTGCGCGCGGCGCTGCTGGCGGGCGCGATCTTCCTGATCGGCCTCGCCGCCTGCACCTACATCCCCTCCGCTACGATCCTGGTCTCGCCGCCGGCGGAGACGCTGACGGTGACGACCCGCATGCGGCTGAGCCCGCTCGGCGAGACCGACCTCGGCGTCGGCGTGATCGCCGTCGATTCCGTGCAGGTCGAGCTGGTCTTTGTGGTGTCGGCCGCCTCGACCGGGCTCGCGACCGTGGGCGACAAGCACGCGCGCGCCGGGCTCACCTTCACGAACGGCGGCGACGCGGATCTCGTGCTGCCGATCGGCACGCCGGTCGAGTCCATTGACGGGGTGCGGTTCACCACTGATCGAGCGGTCTCGATCCCTCCGGGCTCCAGCTCGGTCGTCGGTGCGACCGCGATCGAGCCTGGAACCGCCGGCAACGTCCCCGCCGCCAGCCTGACGCGGCTGACCGGATTCCCGGAGACGCTCACCGTGACGAACATCGCCGCCGGAGGCGGTACGGACATCGAGGTCGCCGTCGTCAGCCCCGACGACGTGATCACCGTCGCGAGCCTGGCCGACGGCGCGCTGCGCCTCGCGGGCGAGCGCGAGTTGCTGCGCTCGGTCACGGACGGGACGGTCTTCACCGAGACGATCTCCGCCGTGATCCTGGGCCAGACCCCGCTGGCCGAGGTCGGGGAGCCGAGCGACGTGTTCCCGATGGAGTACACCGCCGTCGCCAACGCATTCGTGCTGACCGACGAGGACGCGCAGCGCATCGCACAGGAACTGCTCCAGGGCAGGCTGCCCGACGGCATGGCGCTCCTGCCCGATACGGCCGAGGCGACGATCGCGGACGTGCACTCCTTCGATGGCAGCCGCCTCACGATCGACCTCACGGCGACCGGCCGGGCGAGCCCACTCTTCGACCCGGCGGCGCTGCACGGCCAGCTCACGAACGTCTCGCCCGCAGTCGCCGCCGAGCGGCTGCGCGAGGAGCTGGCGCTCTCGAGGGATCCGCACATCACCGTTCACCCGGGCTGGATCCCGGGCCTGCGCATGCCGCGCCGTTCCGACCGCATCTCGATCACGCTCGTCAGCCCGGAGGCGCTCGCCGCTGCGATCGCCGGGCAGTCGTTGGACGAGGCGGATGAGGAGGACGCGGAGGACGGCGAGGGCGACGACGAGAACGGCGCGGGCTCCTGATGGGACGCCCGCGATGAGGTGGCTGGGCATCGACCCGGGCGAGGCGCGCATCGGCATCGCCGCGTGCGACCCCGACGAGCGCGTCGCCGTGCCGATCGAGGTCGTGCCCGCCGCCGCCGCCTTCCCGGCGATTCGCAGCATCGCCCGGCGCGAGGAGGTCGGCGGCATCGTCGTGGGCCTGCCCCGCCTGCTCGGCGGCGAGGAGGGCGCCGCCGCCGCCGCGGCCCGCGCCCTCGGCGAGCGCCTGCGCCGCCGCCTCGACCTGCCCGTCGAGTACGAAGACGAACGCCTGACCTCGGTGGCCGCCGAGCGGTCGGCGCCATCGCGACGCGCGAGCGACGACCTCGCCGCCGCGTTGCTGCTGCAGCAGTTCATCGATCGACGGCGGCGACTGCGCGAGGGCGCACGGATGGACGACGCCGGTGATCCGTAGATTCGACCCGATCCTGATCGCGGGCGTGTTGTCGCTGGTCTGGGTCGCCCTCGTGATCTCCGTGCTCGCCGCCACGCTGGCCGATACGCAGTCGCGCACGGTCGACGCGATGACGGCGGGCGTCCCGCCTCCCCCGGACTCGCCGGGCCCCCGCAGCGACGAGGCCGAACCGATCACCGTGACCGTCGAGCCCGGCGACGGCGTCGACGTGATCGCGACACGCCTCGTGCTGAGCGGTGTCCTCCAGAGCGAGGAACGCTTCCGCACGCTCGTGCAGTTGATCGGCGTCGGCGCCGAGCTGCGAGCCGACGTCTACAGCTTCGCCCCGAACACCCCGGCGGCCGAGATCATCCGCCAGTTGCGCGAGGGCGTCCCGCGCGAGCGCTTCTTCGTGGTGCACGAGGGAATGCGCGTCGAGGAGATCGGCCAGGCGGTCGTCGCCCTCGAGCTGGCGACGCAGGAGGAGTGGGACCTCGCGGTCGGCGGGCCGCGCACGGAGGCGATCCTTCGAGGCCGCCCGTCCGGAGCCACGCTCAACGGCTACCTGTTCCCGGCGACGTACCCGATCGACGAGGAGACCACGGCCGAGAGCCTCGTCGCGGCGATGCTGGAGGCCCTCGACGAGGCGCTCGACCAGGTGCTGCGCGGTCGCATCGCGCTCTCCCAGTTCACGCTGCACGAGGTGCTCACGCTCGCCTCGATCGTCGAACGCGAGACGCTGCTGCGCGAGGAGATGCCGATCGTCGCCTCCGTCTACCTCAACCGCCTCGAGGCGGGCGTCAGTCTCTACGCCGACCCGACCGTGCAGTACGCGATCACGACGCAGAGCAGCGGGGAGCCGCGGGATGGCTGGTGGAAGGTCGGCCTGACGCTCGACGATCTCGCCTTCCAGTCGCCGTACAACACGTACCTCGTGGCGGGTCTGCCGCCCGGGCCGATCGCCAGTCCGGGCCTGGCCGCCATCGAGGCGGTGCTGAGCCCCGCGGATACGGACTACTTCTACTTCGTGGCGCGCGGCGACGGCTCGCACGCCTTCGCCGAGACGCTCGCCGAGCACAACGAGAACGTGGCCGAGTACGTCGGGCAATAGCGCCGCCGCCGATGTGCGGCGAGGCCGTATGATCGAGGCATGAGCGAGCCCGAGCACCGCCACGTCCTGCCCGCCGACATGATCTCCGTGGAGGAGGCCCGCGCGCGGATCCTCGCGCACTTCGCGCCCCTCGAGGCGGTCGCCGCGCCGCTGCTCGAGACGCTCGGCCAGGTGCTGGCTGAGGACGTGCGGGGCGGCTTCGACATCCCGCCGCTCGCGAATACCTCGATGGACGGGTACGCGGTCCGCTCCGCGGACACCACGGGCGCCGCGCCGGCCAGCCCGCGCCGGCTGCGCGTCACCGGCTACCTCGCGGCGGGGTCGGTCTACAAGGGCCTGGTCGGCCCCGGCGAGGCCGTGCGGATCATGACCGGTGCGCCGCTCCCCGACGGCGCCGACGCGATCGTCCCGTTCGAGGAAACCGACGAGGAGGAGCAGTCCACCCGCTGGGAGGACGACCCCCGCGCCGACGTCCGGATCGACGTCGCCGCCGCGCCCGGCGCCAACGTGCGCCCGGCCGGCGAGGACGTGCGGGCGGGAGAGCTGGTGCTGCTGGCCGGGACGATCCTCGGCCCGGCGCAGATCGGCGTGCTCGCCTCGCTCGGCCTCGAGCACGTCACGGTGATCCGCCGTCCGCGCGTCGCCGTCCTCTCGACCGGCGACGAGCTGCTGCGGCCGGGGGAGCCGCTGCGGCCCGGCGCGATCTACGACTCCAACGGCTTCTCGCTCGCCTCGATGGTGCGCGAGATGGGGGCCGAGCCGCTGGTGCTGGACATTGCCGGTGACAGCGTCGAGGCGCTGACCGCCCGCGTCCGCGAGGGCGTCGCGGACGCGGACCTGCTGGTGACCTCGGCGGGCGTCTCGCGCGGCGACTTCGACGTGGTCAAGGAGGTGCTGGCCCGCGAGGGCGAGGTCGGCTTCTGGACGGTGCGGATGCGGCCCGGCAAGCCGCTCGCCTTCGGAACCTTCAGCGCGGGCGAGGGCGAGCGCGTCGTGCCGCACCTCGGCCTGCCGGGCAACCCCGTCTCCGCGATGATGACCTTCGAGCTGTTCGGCCGTCCCGCCGTGTTCACCATGCTCGGCAAGCCGCAAGCCTGGGAGCGCCCTCGCGTGCGCGCGATCGCTGGGGAGCGCATCGCCCGGCCGGACGAGCGCCGCTTCTACGCCCGCGCCATCGTCGAGCGGCGCGACGGCCGCTACCACGCGCGCCTGACCGGCCCGCAAGGCTCCGGGGTGCTCACCTCGTTCGCCCTCGCCAACGGCATCGCCGTCGTGCCGGAGGACGCGCCGCCGGTGGAGCCGGGCGACGAGGTCGAGGTGCTGCTGATCGACCGCGTCCCGGAGCGATGACGGCCGATCCTCCGCCATCGCGCGACGGCGGGCCCCCCGTGCTGCGCGTCGTTGGCCCGCAGATCCCGGCGCGCAACCTGCTCGTGATCGCCCTCGTCGAGGCGCTGCGCGCGCGCGGCCTGCGCAGCGCGACGGCCGAGCTGCTCGCCGACGGCCGCGCCACGGTGACGCTCCCAAGCGGGGGCCGCGTCACGCCCGCACCCGGCAGCGCGCCCCTCGATCGAGCCGCCCCGCTCGCCGCCTTCGTCGCCTCGCTCGACCCGCGCGCCGACCTCGTGATCGCCGAGGACTACGAGGAGCCGGGCGTCGCGGCGGTCGAGTTGACCGCCGCCCCAGCGAACACGGCGGAGGCAGTCGCGCCGGACGATCTGCTCGCCTCGGTCGAGGCGGAACGCCTCGAGCGCGACTTCACGGCGCGCGGCGCCGAGGCGGTCGCGGAGCTCGCGGCGCTGGTCGAGGCGCGGCTGCTGCGCGGTGAGCGTGCGCCGGACCGCGGCGGGCTGCTCGCGAGGCTGCGAGGGCGGCTGCGGCGGTAGCGGCGCCGTGGCGGCGGGCCTGCTTGGCAAACCTTGCCAAGCAGGCTAGCCTTTGCAGCATGAGCACGATGAACATCTCGCTGCCTGAGGGCCTCAAGGGCTTTGTCGACCAGCAGGTCCGATCGCGGGGCTACAGCTCGTCGAGCGAGTACGTGCGCGAGCTGATCCGCAAGGATCAGGATCGCCAGGCCCTGCGCGGCCTGCTCCTCGAGGGTGCGGCGTCGCCGCCGGCGGTGACCGCCGATGCGGCGTACTTCGACCAGCTGCGCGACCGGGTTCGCGAAGCCCGCCCGGGGTAACCGGCGAGCCTGTCGGACCTCGGCGACTGCCCTCGCCGTACCGTCCGCGCTAGATCACCGCTTCGAAGCCGCTGAACTCGCCGGTGGCCTCTTCCCAGCGGTACTCGACGTCATGCACGACGGCCATGCGCGGGCCCTCGCGCAGGCGCTCGATGAAGCGGCGCAGCGTCGGCTCGTCCGCCTCGGCCTGGACCTCGACGCTGCGGCCGTCGGGCAGGTTGCGGGCGTAGCCGTCGACGTGCAGGCGCAGCGCCTCGTCGGCGCAGAAGGCGCGGTAGCCGACGCCCTGGACGCGCCCGACGGCCTTCGCGACGAGGCGGCGAGGACGGCGCGGGTCGGCGAGGACGCCGCTCTCCTCCGCACCGTTGCCCAGGACCACGTGGTCCGGCCTATCCGGCGGTGAGCGTGCGCACGACGTCGCGCACGATCTCGCCCGGCACGTCGCCGTGCACGATCGGACGCCCGATCTCCTCGAGCAGCACGAAGCGCAGCCGTCCGGCCTCGACCTTCTTGTCGAGGAGCATCGTCTCCATCACCGCCTCGGCGTTCACTCCCGGCGCGGCGAGCGGCAGGCCGAGCGTGCGCAGCACGTCCGCCTGGCGGGCGACGACCTCGTTGTCGAGGATGCCCATGCGCTCGGCGATGCGGGCCGCACCCATCATCCCGACGGAGACCGCCTCGCCGTGCAGGTAATCCTCGTAGCCGGTCACCGCCTCGATGGCGTGGCCGATGGTGTGTCCGTAGTTGAGGATCGCGCGCAGCCCGCGCTCCTTCGGGTCGGCGGAGACGATCAGCGCCTTGAGCCGCGAGGATCGCGCGATCACGTGCGTCAGCAGCTCCTGGTCCGGCGCCGGACCGCCGAGGTCGCCGGCGTGCCGCTCGATCTCGCCGAGCAGCAGCGGGTCGAGGATCAGCGCGTGCTTCACCACCTCGGCCAGGCCCTCGGTGAAGGCGCGGCGCGGCAGCGTGCGCAGCAGGTCGATGTCGGAGAGCACGGCGCGCGGCTGGTGGAAGGCGCCGACGAGGTTCTTGCCGCCGGTCAGGTCGACGGCGACCTTGCCGCCGATCGCCGCGTCGTTCATCGCCAGCACCGAGGTCGGCACCTGCACGAACGGCATCCCGCGCAGGTAGGTGGCCGCGACGTAGCCGGCGAGGTCGCCGACCACTCCGCCGCCGAAGGCGAGCACCGTGTCGCGACGCTCGGCGCGCGACTGCGCGAGCCAGCCGTAGATCTCCTCGGCGGCGCGCAGGCTCTTCGAGGTCTCGCCCGGCGGGACGACGTAGGAGGCGCCGCGGAAGCCGCCGCTGTCGAGCGCGTCGACGAGCAGCTCGCCGTGCGCCTCCATCACCGACTCGTCGGCGATCACGTAGACGGAGCCCTCGAGGCCGAGCAGGCGCAGCCGCTCCGGCAGACGCATCAGCTCGCCGGCGCCGACCCAGATCGGGTAACGCTCGCCGCCCGTGTCGACGATTGCGGCTGGGCCGGCGGCGGGCTGGGCGCTGCCGAGGCGCTCGAGGCGGCGCGGTCCGCCGGCGGGCACGTCCGCCCCGCCCGACCAGGCCTGCAGGATGCGGTCCGCCACGTCCTCCGGCGTGAGGCCCTGCGCGGGCGTCCAGAGGTCGGCCTGGCTGTAGTGGATGCGCCGCTCGTCGCTCAGCTGCTGCAAGCGGCCCTCGAGGTCCTCGCCCAGCAGCGGGCGCTCCGTGGAGTCGGGTGCCTCGCGCAGGCGGCGCGCAATCTCCGCGGGCGCGGCGTCGAGCCAGCAGATCAGCCCGCGCTCCCCGAGGGCGCGCCGCGAGCGGGGGCTGAGGAAGGCGCCGCCGCCGAGCGAGATCACCGCCGGCGTGCGCCGCGCGGCCTCGGCCACGACGCGCTCCTCGATCTTGCGGAAGGCCGGCTCGCCACGGGTGGTGATCAGCTCCGCCGGCGACTCGCCCTCCAGCTCCGTCACGAGGTCGTCGGTGTCGATCAGCGGCCAGCCGAGGCGCTCGGCGAGGATCGCGCCCACCGAGGATTTGCCGACGCCGCTAAGGCCGATCAGCACGATCTGCTGCATCGGCATGTCCGCGCTCATGCTTCGGGCTCGCGCGGGCCGACCGTCGCCTGGAAGGCCTCATGGTTGCGCAGGAACTCGTCGATGTGGTCGCCGCCGAACTTCTCGAGGGCGGCGTCGGCCAGCGTCACCAGGACCATCGCCTCGCCGATCACGCCCGCCGCGGGCACCACGCAGGTGTCGGCGCGCTCGAAGAAGGCCTGGGCCTCCTCGCCGGTCAGCAGGTCGGCGGTGGGCAGGCGGCGGGCGAGGGTGGCGATCGGCTTGAGCGCGCCGCGCACGATCAACTCCTCGCCGTTGGTCATGCCCGCCTCGAGGCCGCCCGCGCGGTTGGTGCGCCGCTCCCAGGGCCGCTCGCTCCACTGCGAGGCGGGCAGCAGCTGGTCATGGACCTCGGAGCCGGGCTTCCGCGTGTTGTCGAAGGCGGGCCCGATCTCGACGCCCTTGACGGCGTTGATCGCGAGGATCGCCTGCGCGATCCGCCCGTCCAGCCGCCGGTCCCACTGCACGTGCGCCCCGAGGCCGAACGGCAGTCCGCCCGCGCGCACCTCGAAGATGCCGCCGAGGCTGTCGAGCGCCTCCTTCGCGGCGTCGATCGCGGCGATCATGCGCGGCTCCGCCTCGCGGTCGGCGACCCGCACCGGCGAGGCCTCGACGGCCTCCCAGTTGATCGCGCCCTCCGGCGGGGCGGCCTCGACGTCGCCGATCGCGATCGTGTGCGAGTGCACCGCGACGCCGAGCTCGGCGAGCAGCGCGCGCGCGATCGCCCCGGCGGCGACGCGCATCGCGGTCTCGCGCGCGCTCGATCGCTCGAGGATCTGACGCACGTCGTCGAGCTGGTACTTCTGCGTGCCGGCGAGGTCGGCGTGGCCGGGCCGCAGCAGCGTGACGCGCTCGACCTCCTGGTCGACCTCCTCGGTGGCCATGCGCACGCGCCAGTTGGCGTTGTCGTGGTCCTTGTTGCGCAGCCAGAGCGCGATCGGCGATCCGATCGTGCGGCCGTGGCGCACGCCAGAGGTGATCTCTGCGCGGTCGGTCTCGATCTGCTGGCGCTTGCCGCGGCCGTAGCCGCGCTGCCTGCGCCCGAGGTCGACCGCGATCATCTCCTCGTCGATGCGCAGCCCGGCGGGGACGCCCTCGATGATCACGGTCAGCGCCTTGCCGTGCGACTCGCCCGCGGTGAGGAAGCGGAAGCGGCTCACGATGCGCCCTCCACGCTCGCCGGCGCTGCTGCCGGTTGGGCGTCCTCCTCCGGCGCGATCAGCGCGCCCTCCTCGGGGTCGAGCGGCGCGTCGGTCTGGCGCTCGCGCGTCTGCCAGGTCGCGAGGATCTCCTCGAAGCCGAGCTCGTCCCAGTAGGTGTCCGCGCCTTGCTCGCGCGTCAGCTGCGTGGTGAGCAGGCAGACGGACTCCGTGACGCCCTCGGGGCCGCGGTACTCGGTGTAGACGTCGACCTGCACGGCGTCGAAGCGGATCAGCGGGATCTCGTAGAGCAGGCGCTCGGCCATCAGCACGGCGGAGCGGCGCGCGACGTGGATCGCGCCGCCGACCTCGTCGCGCACGCCGTCGACGACGCGGATGTCGGGGTCGGCGAGCAGCGAGACGCGGCAGCGCGTGCTGTCGGCGGCGACGATCCCGGCCGATTGCAGCGCGCGCCAGTCCGAGGGAATCACGTCGCGGTCGGGGCGCATCCGTCGCCAGGTGTCGAGCGCCTCGATCAGCGCGGCGCGCATCGCCGTCTCGTCGCCCGCGGCGATCGCGCGCCGCCAGTAGCGGTGGCCGAAGAAGGACTGGACGATCACCCAGCCGACCGCGCCGCCGATCAGCACCGTCAGGATGATCCCGATCTCGATCACGGCGCCTGCTCCTGAAGTAGGCGGCCCTGCGGCGCGCCCTGCTGGGCCGCCAGTGCGGCGCGGGCGGCCTCGAACATCACCTCGAGCGGGGGCTCGAGGCCGGTCCAGAGGCGGAACGACTCTGCGCCCTGGTGGACCAGCATGCCCAACCCGCCGATCGGCCGGGCGCCCGCGGCTCCGGCGGCGTGCAGGAACGGCGTGCGCTCGGGTGTGTAGACCAGGTCGAAGGCGGCCTGCCCCGGCTGGAAGCACTCCGCCGGCAGGGGTGTCGCCGCCTCGTCCGGCCCGTGGCGCATCCCCAGCGAGGTCGAGTGTATCACCAGCCCTGCCCGTTCCAGCGCCGCGCGCAGCGGCCCCGCGTCCACGTCCAGCGGGCAGACGCGCAGCTCGAGAGGCGGCGCCTCGCCCTCCTCGGCGACCTCGTGCAGCGCCTCGGCGCGCGCCGGCGTGCGGTTGGCGACGGTGAGCGAGCGCGCGGCGCCCGCGCGCAGCGCCGCGACGACCGCGCGGGCCGCGCCGCCCGCGCCGAGCAGCACCGCCTCGACGCCCTCGAGGGCGACCGCCGCGTCGGCGAGGGCGCGCTGCACCCCGGCGACGTCGGTGTTGGTCGCGTGCAGCGCGCCGTCCTCGCGGCGGATGAGCGTGTTAGCCGCGCCGATGCGCCGCGCGACGGCGTCGGCGGAGTCGGCGAGCCGCAGCGCCTCGAGCTTGTGGGGGACGGTGACGTTCGCGCCGAGCACGGCGGGGTCGCGCAGCCGCTCGAGGGCGTCCGGCACGTCCTCAGGGGGCGTGTCCCAGGCCTCGTAGCGCGCCTCGACGCCGAGCGCGTTGAGGGCGGCCTGCTGGAAGGCCGGCGAGATCGAGTGGGCGACGGGATGCCCGAGCAGCGCGATGGTCTGCGTCATGCCTCAAGCGTCGGCCAGCCGGCGCTCACGCGCCAGCGCCGCGCGAGGGGGATCGGGCAGTGGCTCCCCTCCAGCCCCCTCTCCCCGGGGAGAGGGCGAGGGTGAGGGGACCCGGGCAGCGGCACCCATCCGGTCCCCTCTCCCCGAGGGAGAGGGCGAGGGTGAGGGAGGATCCGGTCCGGTCCCCTCTCCCCGGGCGGGAGAGGGCGAGGGTGAGGGAGGATCCGGTCCGATCCCCTCTCCCCCGGCGGGAGAGGGCGAGGGTGAGGGGGATCCGCGCGCAGTTACCCGGCGGTCAGCCCAGCGAGACTGCGAGGCAGGTAGTAGTCCGTTGCACGCCGGCGACGGCCTGGAGCTCCTCGGTGATGCACTTGCCGAGCTGGTCGAGGTCCTCGGCGTCGAGCTGGACGATGACGTCGTAGGGGCCGGTGACGGTATCGACGGCGGTAACGGTGGCGAGCTCGGAGACGAGGTCGCGCATGGCGCGCCCGACTGCCTGTGTCCTCCCCACCTCGGTCTCGACGAGGATGTAGCCGCGAACGCTCACGGGGTGCTCCTTTCGGGAGTGCGGTGTGGTGGGGATTGTAGGGGACGGGCGTAAGGGGTGCGCGCCGAAGAAAACGGGCGTTCTGATGCAGGCTGAGGTATCGTGCCCGGAAGTGGGGTGACGGTTCGGGCAATGGGGGCACGATTGCAGGATTCGGTACGTGCTGAGACAGACAACAGCGGGGAGCGGCACCCTCGACGATTGGCGCTTTTGATAGAGACTACGCCCGTCGTCGTACGTACGAAGCGATTCGGGAAGCTCGAACTCAAGCGCAGCATGACGATCGGGGACGCGATATTCCTCCAAGAACTGGAGCAAGAGGGCCGACCCGTCGATGATCGCCACTATACGGTGCTAGCTCTCCATAGGCTCTTGATTGCCCCAGATCTTCGCGAAGAAGACCTTGGGAGCCTCACTGACTGGGTTCTCCGCCGAATAGCCAGAGTCTATTTGCGATCCGTCTATCCAAGGTATGCCTCCGCCAAGCCGTCGAGAGTGTATGAGTCTTTCCGGTCTGCAATCACTTCGTACATTCGGAATCAAGCGCAAGAGTTCGCGGACGCTCTCAGGCCATTGGCGGAGCGGTTTCGAGGCACGCTAGGAGCGCTGAGTGGCTCCATTGTGGGCCACCGCTTTCCAGACACGCACTTAGGTATCGTCGAAGGGTCATTCAAAGTACCGACCTACGAGATCCCTAGTATTCCCACTTACTCTTGGCCTCTGCGCGACGTCATGCAGCCAGGAGTCGTTCAACCATCTACAGACAGTGCAGAGCGGACCGTCGCACGTGAGTCCAAGGACTCCACGAGCGAAGCGTGGTCCAAGGTGCAGCGACAAGTGGAGAGGGCGCGGGAGCGGCTTGCCGATGCGAGCGCGGAGGAGGACTTCCAGTCCGTCGGCCATCTTTGTCGCGAGATTCTGATTTCGCTCGCGGAAGCCGTGTACGTGAGGGAGCGGCATCCGCCAGTCGACGGAGTCGAGCCATCCGCTACCGATGCCAAGCGGCGCCTCGAGGCGTACATCGCGGTAGAACTCGCTGGATCAAGCCGTAAGGAAGCTCGGAAGTCGGTCCGAGCGATTGTGGGTTTTGCGGCTTCTTTGCAACACGATCGGAATGCCACGGAGACCGAAGCGGCAGCCTGTCTCATTGCGACCGAGGCAGTCGTTGACGTGATCGAGGTAGTAGAACAGCGTACATAGGCGGATGACGGCGTCCTGTCGGCCTCCGCTTCCGACACCACCCACGACACAGGGCGTATCGTCGCCGGCGACCGCCGACGCCGGTGCGCGACAGGGGAGGACAGGAGCCTTGGGTTCCGCGATCGTGCTCGTTGCCGCCGTGGTCGCCGGCGTCCTCGGGGGCGCGGCGATCGGGGTCAACGTGGGGAAGGTTGCCTCGCAGGCGATCACGTCGCGCGTCGGGGCCGTGGCCGCCGCGGTGGTGGCGACGGCGTTCATCTACGCCTTCCTCGGGCCGGTGCCGGTCGTGGTCGCGATGCTGGTGGCCGCGCTGGTCGTGGAGGTGGTGCTCGGCTCCGGCGGTACCGAGGGCGCCTGGGGCCTGTCCTTCCTCGGCTGGCTTCCGGCGTGGGGGCTGGGCGGGGTCGTGGCGCTGATCTCCGCCGTGGTCTACGCGATCAAGCCTCCGCCACGGCGGCGGACGCTGTAGCGAGGCCGCCGCCGCCGCGCCGCGTTGCCCTCACCCGCCGCGCGCGCGACACTCCAAACATGACCGCCGACGCCTCCGATAGCCCCACCGACCTCGATAGCCTCGCGCGCGAGTGGCGCGAGGCGCTCGCCGCAGCGGGCGACGAGGAGGCCGTCGAGGAGTGGCGGCGCTCCGTGCTCGGGCGCTCGGGGGCGCTCACCGGCGTGCTGCGCGGGCTCTCCGCGCTGCCGGCCGAGGAGCGGCGCGCCACCGGGCAGGCCGCCAACGCGCTCAAGCGCGACCTCGAGGCGGCGCTCGAGGCGCGCCACGAGGAACTGCGCGCCGCCGCCCTCGCCTCGCAGCTCGCCGGGGGCGCCGTCGATGTGACGCTGCCCGGCCGGCGCCGCCGCCGCGGCGGCCTGCACCCCGTGACCCAGACCCTGCAGGAGATCCTCGACGCCTTCACGCGCATGGGCTTCGCCACCGTCGAGGGCCCCGAGGTCGAGCTCGACGACTACAACTTCACCCGCCTGCGCATCCCCGAGGACCACCCCGCGCGCGATATGTGGGACACCTTCTGGCTCGACGAGGACGTCGACGGCGAGCAGCCGCTGCTGCTGCGCACGCATACCTCGCCGATGCAGATTCGCTACCTCGACGCCCACGAACCGCCCGTGCGCATCGCCGTGCCCGGCCGCTGCTACCGCTACGAGGCGACCGACGCGACGCACGAGTGGATGATGACGCAGGTCGAGCTGCTCGCCGTCGACGAGGGCGTCTCGCTCGCCGATCTCAAGGGCACGCTGCTGGAGTTCGCGCGCCAGCTCTTCGGCGTCGAGCGCCGCGTGCTGCTGCGCCACTCCTACTTCCCCTTCGTCGAGCCCGGCGTCGAGGTCGCCGTCGACTGCTTCTCCTGCCCCGGCGACGAGCCGGGCTGCGCGGTCTGCCGCGGCAGCGGCTGGCTCGAGATCCTCGGTGCGGGGATGGTGCACCCCGAGGTGCTCGCTGCCTCCGGCTACGACCCGGAGCGCTACACCGGCTTCGCCGCCGGCATGGGCGTCGAGCGGATCGCGATGCTGCGCCACGGCATCGAGGACATCCGCAACTTCTACGCCAACGACCTGCGCTTCCTGCGCCAGTTCCAGGGGGTCTGACGATGTCCGAAGCCGACCCGACAGCCGGCGACATCGAGGCGCCCGAGCCGCCACCGGCGGGCGACCCGAACCTCGGCTACTTCTCGGTGAGCCTGTCGGTGAGCGACCTCGCGGTCTCGCAGGCGTTCTATGAGCAGCTCGGCTTCGAGCCGCTCGGCGGCGGCGAGGGCTGGCTGATGATGCGCCAGGGCGGCGCGATGATCGGCCTCTTCGAGGGGATGTTCGAGGGCAACATCCTGACCTTCAATCCGCCCGACGTGCGCGCCGTCCAGAGCCGCCTCGCCGAGCGCGGCCTCGAGACCGAGCTGCTGCACGAGATGCCGGACGGCCAGGACCCCTCGGTAGCGCTCCCGGCCACCGAGGACGAGGGCCCTGCGCACATCGTGATCGAAGACCCGGATGGCAACGCCATCCTGCTCGACCAGTTCTAGCGAGGCCCGCCGCATGCTCGTCTCCCTCAAGTGGCTGCGCGACTACGTCGACCTCCCGGACGACCTCGACGTCGAGGCGTTCGCGGAGCGGCTGACGATGGCCTCTGCGGAGGTCGAGGGGATCGAGCGCGTAGGCGGCTGGGACCGCGATCTGGTGACGGTCGCCGAGGTGCTTTCGGTCGACCCGCACCCCAACGCGGACCGCCTCGTGCTCGCGACGGTCGAGTACGGCGCGGGCGAGCCGCACACCGTGGTCTGCGGCGCGCCGAACGTCGCCGCCGGCCAGCGCGTCGCCTTCGCGCGCGAGGGCGCGACGCTGGTCGACCCGCGCAGCGGCGAGACCGCGACGCTCAAGGCGGCGCGCATCCGCGGCGTCGATTCCTCGGGGATGGTGCTGTCCGAGCGCGAGCTGGGGCTCTCGGAGGAGCACGAGGGCATCCTCGAGCTGCCCGGGGACGCGCCCGTGGGCGCGCCGCTCGCCGACTACCTCGGCGACGTGGTGCTGGACGTGCATACCTGGCCGAACCGCGCCGACATGATGAGCATGGCCGGCATCGCCCGCGAGGCCGCTGCCATCCTCGGCGCCGCGCTGCTCCTTCAGGACGACGAGTACTCCGAGGGCAACGAGCCCGTCGAGGACGCCGCCGCCGTCGCGATCGACGACCCTGACCTCTGCGCGCGCTACATCGCCACGGTGATCGAGGGCATCACCGTCGGGCCCTCGCCGCGCTGGCTGCAGGAGCGGCTGCAGGCCGCCGGGCAGCGCCCGATCAACAACGTCGTCGATGTCACGAACTACGTGATGCTCGAGCTCGGCAACCCGCTGCACGCCTTCGACGCCGACCGGCTGCGGGGCACGGTCGTCGTGCGCCTCGCGCGCGAGGGCGAGCGCCTGACCACGCTCGACGGCGAGGACCGCGAGCTGAGCGACGACACGCTGCTGATCACCGACGACAGCGGGCCGATCGCGCTCGCCGGCGTGATGGGCGGCCTCGAGAGCGAGGTCCACGAGGGCACCACGCGGGTGCTGCTGGAAGCCGCGCAGTTCGACCCGGCGAGCATCCGCCGCACCTCGACGCGGCTGCGGCTGCGCAGCGAGGCCTCCTCGCGCTTCGAGCGCGGCCTCGCGCCGGAGCTTTCCGCCCACGCCTCGCGGCGCGCGACGCAGCTGCTCGTCGAGGTCTGCGGCGGCACGGCGCGGCGCGGCGCGGTCGATGTCTACCCGCGGCCGCAGCCCACCGCGAGCGTCGCCCTTGAGCGCTCGCGCCTCGACACCGTGCTCGGCTTCCACGTCCCCGACGCCGAGGTCGCATCCGCCCTCGGCGCGCTCGGTTTCGCGGTCGCCCGCGAGGGCGGCGAGGAGGGCATGGCCGAGCGCTTCCTCGTCGACGCGCCGTGGTGGCGCACCGACGTGACGATCCCCGACGACCTCGCCGAGGAGGTCGTGCGCATCGCCGGCTACGACCGGCTGCCGGCAACGACGGTGCGCGGGCGCGTGCCCTCGTACGAGCCGGCCCCGCTGCCGGCGCTGCGCGACCGCGTGAACCGCGCACTCGCCGCCGCGGGGTTGCAGGAGGTGATCAACTACTCGTTGACCACCGGCGAGGCGCTGGCCCGCGTCCGGCCGCCCGTCGAGCTGGAGGCGAACGCGCCGCTGCAGTTGCGCAACACGCTCTCCTCGGAACACGAGGTGCTGCGCACCTCGCTGCGCCACTCGCTGATTGAAACGGTCGACCGCAACCTGCGCGCGGGCGCGGACGAGATCGCGATCTTCGAGGCCGGGCGCATCTACGCGCCGCGCCGCGGCGCGGACGGCCCGCTGCCCGACGAGCGCGAGGTCGTCGTTGGCGCGCTCTGCGGCGCAGATCGCGACCGCTGGGGCAGCCCGCTCGAGCGCGCCCTCGGCTTCTTCGACGCGAAGGGCGTGCTCGACGAGCTGGGCGAGCGCCTCGGCGTCGCCTTCGAGTACGAGCCGTCCGAGGAGCACGGCCTGCTCGCTGGCCGCTGTGCGCGCGTCGGCATCGGCGGTACGCCCGTCGGCACGCTCGGCGAGGTGCACCCGGACACCCTCGAGGCGTTCGGCGTCGAGCAGCCGGTCGCGCTCTTCGAGCTGGACCTCGCGGCGCTGCTCGTGGCGTCGCCCAGGCGGCGCAGCGCCGAGCCGGTGCCGCGCTTCCCGGCGGTGGAGCAGGACGTCGCGCTCGTCGTCGACGAGGGCGTCCCGGCGGGCGCGCTGCAGGCGCTGATCGAGCAGTCGCGGCTGGTCGCCGAGGCGCGCGTCTTCGATGTCTACCGAGGCGAGCAGCTGCCCGCGGGCAAGAAGTCGATCGCCTTCGCGATCCGCTACCAGGCGCCCGACCGCACGCTCACGGGCGAGGACGCCAACCGCGAGCAGGCGCGCATTCTCCAGCGCCTCGCGCGCGAGCACGGCGCGGAGCAGCGCGCGTAGGAACCGGCTCCCGCGCGCGCCTCGCGGCCCTCGGACTCCGGCCTTTGTCATTTTGGGAAGGTTGGAGCATACTCCAGCCATGAGTACCGGAAACTGGTTCGGGAATCTTGTGCGCCGCGTCTTCGGAGGCGGCGCGAATGGGGAGGTGGCGATGGCCACGACAGAGGACTGGGCGGGCCTCAGCCAGCGGCTGATGTCGAGCGTCGGGACCGACGTACCGCCGATCGCGATCACCTTCTCGGACGCGCCTCCCGACGGCGTGGACGCTTTCGACGACCCGATGCCGCCGCCGCTCGAGGACGGCCGCACCGGCCGCGTCTCGGCCGGCTGCGTGTTCTGGATGAAGTCCACGGACCGCACGTTCTCGACCGTGGCCGAGGACCACGGCAACTGCAGCGTCGGCAGCCTGACGCACGGCCTCAAGACCCTCGATGAGGTCGCGGGCAACTCCGACGTGGCCGCGGTCCTCGAGTGCGGCTGGGTGACGATGGACGTGGTGCCGCTGATCCCGACGATCAGCGAGAAGCCCGGTGCGATCACCTACGGCCCGCTATCCGATACGCCGATCGACCCGGACGTGGTGATGCTGCGCGTCACCGGCCGGCAGCTGATGGTGCTGTCCGACGCGCTGCCGGACCTGAGCCTGCAGGGCAAGCCGCAGTGCCACATCGTCGCGATGGCGAAGGAACATGGAGTCGCAGCCGCGAGCGTTGGCTGACAGCTCAGTCGTGTACGGACCGGGATGTCCAACTCCGAAATGACCTGCGCGATTCCGGCAAGCCAGCTGGCCGACGTCGTCTCGAAGATCGAGGCGGCCGGGGGCGCCGACCTTGCCGTGGCGGGCTACGCCGCCGAGGATATGAAGCGCTTCCCGCCGGTGAACTGACGCCAGGGACGCGGTAGCAGCGAATACCGAACGGGGCGGCTCAGCCGCCCCGTTTGCTTGCCCCCGGAAGTTCCGGCGTCAGGCCAGGGCGGCCTCGGCGCGGGCGGCGAGCCGGCCAAAGGTCTCGGGCTCGCGCACCGCGAGGTCGGCGAGCATCTTGCGGTCGATCTCGATGCCGGCGCGCTTGAGGCCCTGGATCAGGCGGCTGTAGCTGAGGCCGTGCAGGCGGGCCGCCGCGTTGATGCGCACGATCCAGAGGCGGCGGAAGTCGCCCTTGCGCTCGCGCCGGTGGTCGGTCGCGTAGCGCAAGGCGTGCAGTACCGACTCGTTGGCGACCTTGAAGTTGCGATGGCGCTTGCCGCGGTGGCCGCGCGCGCGGCGAATGATCTTCTTGTGGCGGGCGCGCGTGGCGACGCGGTTTCGCGTACGCGGCATGGTCCTCTACCCCTTGTGAGCGCTAGCGGCCGAGCAGCCGGCGAATGCGCTTGCGCTGCGTCTTGTCCACCTCGTGCATGCGGCCCAGCGCTTCCAGCTTCTCGCGGCGCTTCTTCATGCGCTTGTTGTTGAGGTGGTGGGCGCGCACCAGCAGCTTCCCGCTGCCCGTGACCTTCACGCGCTTCGCCGTGCCCCGGTGGGTCTTCATCTTCGGCATGGTTCGAGTCTACCGAGGCGGACGCGCTACGGGCCAGCAGCGCCCGCAGCTACCCGGAGGACGCCGCCGCGGCGTCCGGCGCCTCACCGGCGGCCGCCTTGGGGTCGCGCATGACGACCATCGAGAGCATGCGGCCCTCCATCTGCGGCGGCCGCTCGATCGTCGCGACGTCCTCGATGCGCGAGTAGAAGCGATCGAGCAGGTCGCGGCCGACCTCCGGGTGGGTGATCTCGCGCGCGCGGAACATCACCGAGATCTTCACCTTGTCGCCCTCGCCCAGCAGCTTGCGCGCGGTGCGCGCCTTGAAGGCGATGTCGTGCTCGTCGATCTTGACGCGCATCCGCACCTCCCGCAGCGAGGAGTGGCGCGAGGACTTGCGCGACTCGCGCTCGCGCTTGGCCTGCTGATACTTGAACTTGCCGTAGTCCATGATCCGGACGACGGGCGGGGTCGCCGTCGGCGCAACCTCGACGAGGTCGAGGTTCGCCTCGTCGGCAATGCGCTGCGCCTCGTCGATATCGAGGATGCCGAGTTGCTCGGTGTCACGGATCACGCGGACCTGCGGAACCTGAATCTGATCGTTGACCCGCAGCTCTTTCGCGATCGGAGGCGCCTCTCAGCTACATCCGGGCGCCCGACCGGGGCGCGCGGGCGCAGATTCTAGCACTACCGGCAATGCCTGTGGTCGCGGCGGCGGCGGATTCGTGCTTATTCGTCCGCTCCGTCGGGGTCGTACTCGACGAGCAACTGGCCCTGCTCCACGCTGTCGCGGGCGTTCACGCGCACGGCCGTCACCGTGCCGTCGAGCGGGATCAGCACCTCGTTCTGCATCTTCATCGCCTCGAGGACGAGCACCGTCGTGCCGGCCTCCAGCACGTCGCCCGGCGCGACGCGCACCTCGACGACGACGCCCGCGAGGGGGGAGGTGATCTCGCCGGGCGCATCCTCGGCGCCGCCGACCACGCCGCGCCCGCGTCCGCTGCCCGTGACCTGCTGGACCACGAAACGCCGCGAGCCCACGGTCACGTCGAACGAGGCGCCGTCGCGCGCGACGTAGGCGCGCCGCGTGACGCCTCCGATGCGGAACGAGACGAAGCCGGGCAGCTCCGCCGCGTCCACGGCGATCGCGATCGGCTCCGCCTCGTCGATCGTGACGAGCGTCTCGCCGCCCTCGCCGGGGGCGCTGTCGAGCACGACCGTGCGCTCCTCGCCGCCTACGAGGAGCCGATGCCGCTTCGCCATCCTCGTCCCTCCGCGTGGCGCACGCGCGCGCCCAGCGCGTCGCTGCGCCCGGCCAGCGCCCAGCCGCGCCCCGGCGCGCCCGCTGCTCCGTTCGCGCCCGATCCGCGAGCGCTGCTCATGCCCGACGCGAGCGCGGCGGCGATCAGCGCCGTGACCTCGCTCGGGTCGTCCTCGGGCGGTGGGGGCATCTCGAACTCGCGCTCCAGCCAGCCGGTGTCGACCGCGCCCGAGACGTAGTCCGGGTGGTCGAGCAGCGCGAGGTGGAACGGCGCGTTGGTGTCGATGCCGGCGACCAGGAGATCCTGCAGCGCGCGCCGCAGCCGCTCGATCGCGGCCGGGCGGTCCTCCGCCCAGACGATCAGCTTGCCCAGCAGCGAGTCGTAGAAGACCGGTACGTCCAGCCCGTCGTAGAGCATCGAGTCGAAGCGCACGCCTGGACCGAGCGGCGGCTCGACACGCCGCACGAGTCCGAACGAGGGCGCGAAGTTGGCGTAGGCGTTCTCGGCGTTGATCCGCGCCTCGATCGCCCAGCCGTGCGGCTGCGCCAGTCCGGCGTCGTCCGGCAGCGGCTCGCCGTCGGCGACCGCGAGCTGCAGCGCCACGAGGTCGACGCCGTAGACGAACTCGGTCACGGGGTGCTCGACCTGGAGCCGCGCGTTCATCTCGAGGAAGTAGAACTCGCCGTCCTCGCCGAGCAGGAACTCGACGGTGCCGGCGTTGCGGTAGCCGCAGCTGCGCGCGGCCGTCACCGCGACGTCGCAGAGCCGCGCGCGCAGGTCGGGGTCGACCGCGACCGAGGGCGCCTCCTCGATCAGCTTCTGGCGGCGGCGCTGGATCGAGCACTCGCGCTCGCCGAAGGCGCGCACGTTGCCGTGCGCGTCGGCCATCACCTGCACCTCGACGTGGCGGGCCGGCGAGACGTACTTCTCGAGGAAGATCGTCGCGTCGCCGAAGGCGGCGGCCGCCTCGGTGCCGGAGACGCGCATCGCGTCCTCAAGCTCGTCGCTGCTCTCGACGATGCGGATGCCGCGCCCGCCGCCGCCGGAGGCGGCCTTGACGAGCAGCGGGAAGCCAATCCGCTCGGCCTCGGCGCGCGCGTGCTCGACGTTCTGCGGGTCGATGTCCTCGGCGCCTGGGACGACCGGGACGTCTGCGGCCTCCATCAGCCGCCGCGCCTGCACCTTGTCGCCCATCGCCTGCATCGCCGAGGCGGGCGGCCCGATGAAGGTGATGCCGGCCGCGTCGCAGGCCTCGGCGAAGGCGGGGTTCTCGGAGAGGAAGCCGTAGCCGGGGTGCACCGCGTCCGCGCCCGTCTGCCGGGCCGCCTCGATGATGTTGTCGATGACAAGGTAGGACTGGGTGGCCGGGCCGGGCCCGATCAGCACGGCGGCGTCGGCGTTGCGGACGTGCAGCGCGTCGCGGTCCGCCTCGGAGTAGACGGCGACGGTCTCGATGCCCAGCTCGCGGCAGCTGCGCTGGACGCGCAGCGCGATCTCCCCGCGGTTCGCCAGCAGCACGCGCTTCGGCATCGCTTATCCCGTCGCTCGGCTCATCGAGGCCGCGCGTCAGATTGTCACGGCAGGCTGCCGCCAGCAACCGCGCGGCACGCTACGCCTCCTGCTCCGGCTCCGGGTCCGGCGAGCGCTCGTCGCGCTCGCGCGCGATGCGATCGACCGCCTCGGCGAGCGGCGTGGGGCCGAGGTCGCCGAGCGCGCGGTGGCGCAGCGAGACGGCGCCGCCCTCCGCCTCGCGGTCGCCGACGACCAGCATGTACGGCACCTTCTGCAACTGCGCCTTGCGGATCTTCGCGCCCATGCGGTCGCCGCCGTCGTCGACCTCGACGCGCAGCCTGCGCGCCGCGAGGGCGTCCCGCACCTCGCGCGCGTACTCGACGTGCCGGTCGGCGATCGGGATGACGGTCGCCTGCACGGGCGCGAGCCAGAGCGGCAGCGCGCCGGCGTAGTGCTCGATCAGAATGCCCATGAAGCGCTCGATCGAGCCGTAGAGCGCGCGATGCACCATGAACGGGCGGTGCTCCTGGCCGTCCTCGGCGATGTAGCCCATCTCGAACCGCTCCGGCAGGTTGAAGTCGAACTGCACCGTCGAGCATTGCCAGGCGCGCCCCAGCGCATCGACGAGGTCGAAGTCGATCTTCGGGCCGTAGAACGCTCCCTCGCCCTCGTCGACCTCGTACGCGAGCGCGGTGCGTTCGAGGGCCGCGCGCAGCGAGGCCTCGGCGAGTTCCCAGTCCTCGACGGCGCCGACGTACTTCTCCTCGGGCCGCGTCGAGAGCCGCGCGCGCACCTCCTGGAAGCCGAACGCGCCGAGCACGCGCAGGAACAGCTCGACGACGCCGACGATCTCGTCCTCGACCTGGTCGGGAGTGCAGATGATGTGGGCGTCGTCCTGCGTGAAGCCGCGCACGCGCAGCATGCCGTGCAGCGTGCCGGAGCGCTCGTAGCGGTAGACCGTGCCGAGCTCGGCGAGGCGCATCGGCAGCTCGCGGTAGGAGCGCAGCGCGTTCTTGTAGATCTGGATGTGGAACGGGCAGTTCATCGGCTTCATATAGAAGTCGCTGCCGTCCACGTCCATCGGCGAGTACATCGACTCCGCATAGAAGTCGAGGTGCCCGCTCTGCTCCCACAGCGTCGCTCGCCCGGTGTGCGGCGTGAAGACGAGCTCGTACCCGCCGTCGAGGTGCTCGTGGCGCCAGAGATCCTCCATCTCGAGGCGCACGCGCGCCCCCTTCGGGTGCCAGTAGATCAGCCCCGGTCCGTATTCCTCGTGGGTGGAGAACAGGTCCAGCTCGCGCCCGAGCCGGCGGTGGTCGCGCCGCTCGGCCTCCTCGCGGGCCGCGAGCCAGGCGTCGAGCTCCTCCTGCGTGGGGAAGAGCGCGCCGTAGACGCGCTGCAGCATCGGCCGGCGCTCGTCGCCGCGCCAATATGCGCCCGAGACGTGCGTGAGCGTGAACGCGCCGACCTGCCCGGTCCGCTCGGTATGCCCGCCGCGGCAGAGGTCGTCGAACTCGGCGTGGCGGAAGTGTCCGACCGTCTCCTCGTCGATCTCGTCGATCAGCTCGAGCTTGTAGGGCTGGTCCGCGAAGATCGCGCGCGCCTCGTCCCTGGGGATCCACTGCCCCTCGATCGGCACGTTGCGCTTCACCGTGCGGCGCATCCGTCGCTCGATGCGCTCGAGATCCTCGGGCGTCAAGGGGCGCGGCAGGTCGAAGTCGTAGTAGAAGCCGTGCTCGATCGGCGGGCCGATCGCGTACTTGCCCTCTGGGAACAGCTCGATCACGGCCTCGGCGAGGACGTGCGCGGCGGAGTGGCGCATGCGGAAGAGGCGCTCCTCCGGCGACAGCGTGTCGAGCGGCGCCTCCTCACGGTGCGCATCGTCGGGGGCCGCCTCCGGGGCATCGAGCGCCGGTTCGCCTGATCTGTTACTCATCGCTCGCTCCTGACGCTGGCAGCGGGTCGTTGCGAAGTGGCGGCGCGTGCGAGGTGCGATGGACGCAAGACGGCGCGCCGCCGTCCGCTCAGGGACGGGAAGCGCGCCTCACGTGGTTCCACCCTGTTTCCCCCGACCGCCACGGCGGTCGGGGCTCATTGAGGCCGCTAACGGGGCCAGCCGCCGCGGGTTCGCCCGCGGACTCCGGGGTGGTGCGCCCTCGCGTGCGGCGGCGGGGCTTCCAGCCGTGGCCCCGCTCCCTGTGCGCCGCGCCTCGCGCGGGCGTGCGTCCCCATCGACGCTCGGTCTGGCGGCGTCCCAGGACGCCGGACCACGATCCATGGTAGCAACCGGCGGTGCTGAGGGAAGGGGCGGCGGTCCTTCGGTTCCTCGACTTGATTGCGGCCCCACGAATGTTCAGCTCACGCGGATGCTACTCCGCACGGTGCGCTGGTAGGTTCGGGCGGCAACGGAGTCGAGACGGGAGGGGGCCAGGATGCAATCGGGTTGGACCGCAACGAAGGCGAGCGGCGCGGCGCTCATAGTCGGCGCGCTGGGGATGCTCGTCACCTACCTGCTCCGGCCGGGCGTGCTGATCGACAGCGGGGGTGGCTCCAACAGGTTTGCCGACGGACTGCGGGCAATGTCGCAGAACGCCGAGCTGACGCACTACACGTCGACGATCGGCTTCATCGTATTCATTCTCATGGTCTGCGGGCTGCTCCAGATCTGGCCGCTGCTCGGGAACCGTGGCACGGACGCCGTCGCGCGCTGGGGCCTGGTCTTTCTGCTGGTCACGGGCGTGGCCGCTACAGTCGCGTACGGCCTCGCGCACATCGCGACGCACACCGTGGTGCACGCCAGCGACGCGGGCGTTCCGCAGCAGCAGGCCAACTTCGTCGCCGCGCCGATCGAGGGCGCGAAAGTCGGCATTCGCCTGATCTCGAGCACGACCTTCGGGCTGGGCGCACTCTTGCTCGCCCTCGGACTTGCGCCGAGGCTTCCCGCGGGCGGCGCGAGGACGACGGCGTACGTCGCGGCGGCCGTCGGGCTGGTGGCGGCGGCGATCGCCATCATCCGCGGACACGTGCACGACGTGGATGTCAGCGCCATCCAGATCGCGGTGGTCGTGCTGATCGACCTCTGGTTCGTGCTGCTCGGCGTCTCGCTCTTCCGCGGCGACGGCGAGGCCTGGGCCGACGAGGGCGGCTAAGCGCGCAGGGTGCGGGCCCTCGCCCGCACCCCGGTCGCCGCGACGAACATGGGATGTGGTGGGCCCAACTTGACGGTAGTCAGTACCACCTTTGAGGTGCTGTTCAGCCTGGAGGCCTAGGCTCGATGACGACGCGCCCAAGCGGCCTCGACGTCGACGGACAGGCTGTGTCCGTCGAGCAGCCGCATGCCGACGAGCGGCGTCGTGTCAGCGGCATCCGCCTCCACGTACCTAGTCCGGCCATCCCGAAGGGGAGTCACGCCATAGTAAGGGAGTGTCGTCTCACTGCCATCGGCACGCGTCGCGCGGCAGTACCCGCAAGCGGTAGTCCCGGCTCCACTGCCAACGCTGGGGTCACCGTCAGGAGTCCCGTGAAGCCGGTGTCGACCACGGCTGGCGATGTTGCGTGTCTCCCGGCTGGCTCCTCCGAAAGCGGGGCTGAGCACCGCCTCGTGGGCGGCATTCACCGCGCCTTCCATCACTTGGGTTACTCAGTGGGCGACCACCGAAGTGATCCAGTGCCCGATGCCCCACCCGGAGCAGCCACACGTCGATCGCGTCCGGGCGCTTCGTACGCAGGCGATCCCGCGCAACGATCACGGTGTCGCCGACGGCCCAGGTCTCGCTTTCCACGTCGACGGCGACGACCTCTCCGTGATGCTCGGCCTCGACTTGGTGCCGGATGTCGCGCTCGTAGATCTCGTCACCGAGGCGAGCGATCTCCTCAGAAGGCCGGCGCGGCACCATCTCGGTCTCCTCCGTGTGGTGTGCCACCCTTAGAAGATAGCACCCGCGCAGGTCGTGTACTCAGGACCGATGGCAGCGCTGAGAGCGGTCCGCCTGGGGGTCTTCCGGTAGGGCATGATTCCGACTTCGACGGCCGAGTCCCCTCCCGCCCAAGGAGCTGCGGCCAGCTTCGAGTCCAGCGCCTCAGCTCCTGGGCATCGGGCCCCACGCGGGGCACGGTAAGGATGTACCGGTGGCGGTCGGCGCCCTTGTCCTGTTCAAAGCGGCCGGCGCGCTAGCGCATTTGGGGCGAGGGAACACTGGCCGGAGCCGAGCGTATCACGACTTCTCTGGCTGTCTCACGTAGTAGGCTCGATAGGCATCTAGGGCTGTAGTCACGCCCGAATTGAACGACGATCTAAGTTGTTGAACGAGCGGTAGGAAGGCTTGCTGTGTGCTAGGGCGATGCGCGCGATAGTAGCTCGCATTAAGAGCGGTGCCTTGAGGGCTGTCGGCGCTGCTGTAGGGAACCAGCCCAATATTCTGTTCAAGGCTCACAATCAGATTAGGAAGGTACACAGCATCTCCATCGTCGAGTCTTTCTCGGAGAGTCGCGAGGCGCTGCTCCAGTGCTTGGATCGTCCTCCCAATGGCGAATCCGTATATTTGGTGGCGCTCAGACTTGTCCTGCACGTAGTCCTCTTCCGCAGTGCCTTCGAACGAAGTGCCGACGCCATAGTGGCGAAACGCCACGTACTCCCGCGGCGGCCCGATTACAGCTTGTTCCTTGTCAATGTGACGGCGGAGCCGGCGCACGCTTGCTATCTTCTCAAGAATGTCGTCGAACTCTACCGAACCGATGGTGCTCTTGACCTCGCCGACAGCGAAGACTCCCTCGCAAGGGTAGTAAGCAACCTCGTCTATCTCGTTGATGCGGTAGACAGGACAGAAGTCCTTTTCGTAAAGAATGACGTCCTGCTGCTTGGACACGTTCCCCTCAGCGTCGATGACGAATCCTGTGCCGATCCCGACCCCACCCGCAAAGACCTGGGCCAGCTTCCGCCGCACAGGGCCTTCGCGAGCTGCCCCAATGGCGCCTGGCGACGTTGCCATGCCGCCGCGCTCGTATGCGGCGATGAGCTCCGCGCCAAGACCTTCGATGAAGTCGGGGACGCTGAACTCCATGTGGGAACTCCGCCTCCAAATCTAGCCTACGTCACGGCAGCAGGGCGCAGTGGCCAGCCGGAGTGGTCGCAAGCCGCTTGAAACGTCTGCTCGCCTCGGCAGACTCCGACGCGGGCTCTACACCCGTCATAACAAGATCGCTGCGTACGGCGCCTCCGCTGCCCCTACCACTCGGGCCACCCCGTGCTGACGATGTGCAGCAACGTCCGGCGGGCGAGATCGAAGCCGTTCTCGCAGACCTGCTCGGCGTTTTCCGGCAACGTCCCGTCATGCACAATGTCCCTCCGCGCCCGATATGTGGACTCGGCGGTCCCGCGAATCCAGTTCAGGTCCGCCCGGTCTCCGCCAATCAGCTCGCGGGCTCGGCGCGAGAGCTGGTCGCCCTTCCCGCGCGAAACGTCGAGCTGGTACATGACCTCCAGCGCGATGGCTATGTCGACAACCCGGTCGAAGGTTCCATGCGCACCCGTTCGCCGCAGCGACGACGCGAGCCGGGACAGGGCCAGACGCAGCTGTTCGTCGCTCCTGCACGCGACGAACAATCGCTCGCACTCCGGAAGGCTCTCCGCCGAGAAGGCCGGGGTTGTCACCGGCTCGATCTTCATCGTGTTGGCTCCCAGCATGTCGCGGACGAACCTGGGTGAGTAGCTCCCGTTCGAGCCGACGATGTGGTGGAGCTGACGCTCGACCACGGCTGTGTGTGTTTCGGAAGACGCCATGGGCTCCCGGTGGACTACCGAGAGGACATCCACGAGCAGACGTCCATCGTCACGGAACGTCGGGGGCCTCCCGTGCCAGACCAGTTCGTCCATGTCGAACCCCGCGGGGACGAACACCGGTCCCCACTTCCGCTCGAACACCACCGCCGCGACCGGACGCCGGTTGATGTGAGTGTCGGCCGCTCCGAGCATGGAGCGGATGTCCGTGTCGCGCAGATACCGCCGCGCCTCCTCGAGGGGGACGACCGACAGGTCGTCGGGGAAGTCGTACCGGCGCCCGGCATGCAGACCGCGGACAAGGGCGATCGAGTAGCAGCGCAGGTCGTAGTCCTCGCCCTTCTGGATCATCCGGGCGAAGGCGTCCGCCGTGGCCTTCGGCGCCTGCTCGACCGCGTGGTCGACGAGCCCCGTCAGCACGGAAGTGAACTGGTGGCGGGCTGCCAGGGATACTCCCAGGTTCAGGCCCACGGCCAGCGAGCCTTCGCCGTCGCGGTAGACCGCCTTGGCCAGCACCGGGTGTTCGAGCAGCACGTCCACCAACCTGTCGAGCTTCCCCGCGACACTCCGTCCATACTCGTAGTCCGCGAGCGGCCGGCTACCGCGGACGCGCCAGTATCCCGAAACCCGCTCGCGAACCCGATCGTCCCGGTCGTCGCGAGAATCAGGCACGCCCAACGTGCGCTCGGCTCGTCGCCTCAGATCGACGAGCTCGCTTTCCAGCCATCGCTCGTAGTCGACCAGGTCCTGCAGGCACTGCGACAGCCTGTCTACCCAGTCAGCAGACACGATCGGCTCCCCCTCCGCGTGAGCTGGCATGCTCCCCCGCGCTCAGGAATCCTCGCCCGCCTCCCCGTCCAGCGCCGTCCCCCTGGGCATGCGGAAGCCGACGCGGGGCTCGGTGAAGATGTAGCGGGGGTGGTCGGCGTCCTCGCCCAGCTTGCGGCGGAGCTTGCTCACGATGGTGCGCATGGGGCGCACATCGCCCTCGCCCTTCTCCCCCCAGACGCGCTCCAGCAGATGCTGATGGGTCAACACCCGCCCGGCGTGGGTCGAGAGCTCGGCGAGCAGCCCGTACTCCGTCGCGGTCAGATGGACCGGGCGCCCGTCGACCGTCACCCTGCGTTCGGGGTAGTCGATGGTCAGCTCGCCGAGCACGTATGGCTCCGTTGGTTCGGATACCTCCCGGCGTCGGAGGGCGGCCTTGATCCTCGCCGCGAGCTCCGTTGGCGAGAAGGGCTTGACGACGTAGTCGACAGCCCCCATCTCGAAGGCCTGGGCGACGAGCTCGTCTCCGCCGTAGGCGGACAGGAAGATAACCGGCACGTCCGCCACGTTCAGGATTTCCTTCATCAGCTCGATGCCGTTCGTGCCGGGCAGCATCAGGTCGAGCAGCGCCAGGTCCGGCGCCTCGGCCTCCATCAGGCTGAGCGCCTCCCGCGCGTCGCCGGCCATCAGCGGCGCGTAGCCCGCCTGGACGAGGGCGTCGCGGACGTAGCGGAGGTCGTTTGGGTCGTCGTCCACGGCGAGGACGCGCACCCGTTCCCCGGCGTCCCGCCGCCTGCGTGTCGGGGAGGACCGCCGAGGAACGGTCGCGAGCCCGCTTGAAGCGCTGCTGCCGGTCTCTTCCACCGAGGGCAGGGTGAAGGTGAAGCGCGCCCCCAGTCCCGGCCCGTCGCTCTCCGCCCAGATGCGGCCGCCGTGAGCCTCCACGATCCCCTTGCAGATGGCGAGGCCGAGGCCCGTGTCGCCCTCCTGCTCCTCGGGCTGCGTCCTGGAGAACTTGCGGAACAGGTGCGGCAGGCTCTCCGCCGGGATGCCCCGCCCCTCGTCCACCACCGAGACGGCCACGTGCACGCCCTGCCGCTCCGCCGTCACCGTGATGACGGACGACTCCGGGGAGTGCCGGACCGCGTTTGACAGCAGGTTGCCCAGCACCTGCACGATGCGCCGCCGGTCCGCCGCCACCAGGGGCAGGTCCGGCGCGATGTCGATGGAGAGGCTGTTCCCGCCTCCCAGACTCGGGAAGGCGGTCCGCGCCCGGTCCACGAGCACGGCCACCTCCGCCGGCTCGGGACTGACCGCCAGCTCGCCCGTCTCGATGCGGGCCACGTCCAGCAGATCGGAGACCAGGGCGTTCATGTGGTCGGCCTGGTCCCCGATGATGCGGAAGTACTGGCGCACCACGACGGGGTCGAACTCGGAGGGAGAGTCCAGCACCGTGGCGGCCGAGCCCTTGATCGAGGTCAGGGGACCCCTGAGCTCGTGGCTGACCATCGCCAGGAACTCCGCCCGCAGCCGCTCCAGCTCCTCGACCTCGGCCATGTCCTGCAGGGTGACGACCACCGACTCGACCACCCGATCGTCGGAGCGTACGGGCGTGGCGTTGAGCAGCACGGTGACGCTGCGTCCGTCGGGGACACACAGGACAATCTCCTCGGCCCGCACCGTCTCACCGGCGCCCAGGAGCTCAACCATCGGGACCTCCTGCAGCGAGGCCTCGCGCCCGTCGGCGCGGCGGAAGGTCACCGTCTCGAGGAGGCTTTCGCGGGTCTGGTCGGGATCACGCAGGCTGTCGACGATTCTCCGGGCCTCCCGGTTCAACGAGCTGGGCGCCCCCGTCGCGGCGTCGAGCACCACCACGCCCACGGGTGAGGTATCGATCAGCGTCTCGAGGTCGGCCCTGGCCCTCCGCTCCTCGCGGTGCCGGCGTGCGTTGGCGATGGCCATCGCCGCCTGGGAGGCGAACAGCACGAGCGTCTCCTCGTCCTCCCGGGTGAACTCCTCCGCGCGTTCCTTCTCGGCGAGGTAGATGCTGCCGACGCGCTCTCCGCGGTGCAGCACGGGAGTCGCCATGAAGGGCACCTGCTCGCTCACCGCCACCGGGGGAATCAGCTCCGGGAGGCCCAGCGACCTGATGTGGCCGGGCAGATCGGGTACTCGCAGCGGACCCGGAAGCCTGCTCAGGTACTCGAAGTGGCTGGGCCAGCCCGGCGACGTCCACAGCCTGGCGGTCTCCTCCACGGTCATCCCCGAGGAGAGGAAGTCCTCCGCCGTCGCGTCGTCGCCGTGCAGGGCGATGACGCCGTAGCGCGCGCCGGTGAGGGAGCGGGCCGCGTCGAGCACGCCCTGCAGCACGGTGTTGAAGTCGAGGTCTTCGGTGATGCGAAGACTGGCCTCGCTCAGGCGGGAGAGGCGCTCTTCCAGCTCCCGGATCCGTCGGTCTTGTTCGTCGGTTCGGTTCAACTCGTCACCTCGCCTTCGAGGGGGAAGTGCGGCGCCGCCGCGCGCACGGCTCGCGGGATTCAGCGTCGACGGGGCAATCATGCCGCAGATCGCCGCTAGTTACAAATCATTACGGGCAATGGCTCGATAAGTCACGCACCGGTAATGCACGTGATGGCATAATCCCCGTGACTCTCTCGGTGGAGGGCATCGAGGATGCCTCGATCGAAGAGCCAGTGGGGTGGCCCGAGGAAGGCCGGCCCGCGGGAGGGATGGTTGCAATGCGCCGCATCGTGAAATCGCGTCTGAGTGGGGCGACCTTCGCGCTCGCCGCCGCCCTGGCCCTGGTCTGGGCCTCGACGGGCGTCGCACATGCCGACGTCGCGCGAGGCGCGGATGTCCGCCACCACACCGATGGCTCGGGCACCAGGACTATCGTGACCGTCGAGTTCGACGAGACGCTGGGCACGACCCTGCCCGAATCATCCGCCATCGCCGTCACCGTGGATGGCGTCGCGCACGAGTACAGCTCCCTCACGTTCGATGGCAGCAATCTGCTCATCACCCTGGACGGGCAGTTGACGGGCTCCATCGGGATCTCCTACACGCCGCCCGAGGACGCCGGCCTCTCGCGCCTGCAATACGCATCCGGCGCCGATCTCGTGAACTTCGACCTGACTGTCGTTCACGGCCACGGCCCGTACCACGCGTACGTCCGCGTTGATCGCCGCCCGGAGCCCGATCGGCCGCTGACCATCATCTTCCCCAATTCGCCGACCCTCTCCAGCGTCACCATCAAGTTCCCGGGCGTCGGGAGCGAATGACGCTCACGCCTTCCGGGACCGGGGCTGCCGGACGCTCCGGCAGGCCTGACGGGGACCGGCACCGGCGAGCGAATGGAAGCGGAGGATGGGAATCACCGGAGGGACGTCCATCGGGCGGGCACAGCGGCAGTCGAACAACGGCCGCGCGTTAAGGATGCCTCGATCGACGAGCCATTGGGGCGGCCCGAGGAAGGCCGCCCTGTGGGAAGGATGGTTGCAATGGACCGCACTGTGAAGTCGCGCGTTGGCGGGGCGACCTTCGCGCTCGCCGCCGCCCTGGCCCTGGTCTGGGCCTCGATGGGCGTCGCACACGCCGACGTCGCGCCGAGCGCGACGTTCCAGGTCATCGCCGACGTCACCACCGATGAGCGCACCACTCCTCCCACTGTCACCACCACCATCACGACTGTCGTGAACCTCGACTTCAGCGACGCGCTGCGCACGACCGGGCCCGATCCGTCCGCCGTCACCGTCACGGTGGGTGGCGTCGCGCCCGAGTACAGCTCCCGCTCCCTCACGTTCCATCACCGGCGTCTGACAGTCACCCTTGTGGAGCGACGGGATGGCGCCGTCACCGAGGCGGAGCTGCAGACGCTACGGGACAGCGCCGTCCGCGTCTCCTACACCCAGCCGACGGACGGCGGCGTCGAGCCGCTGCGATATGAAACCGGTAGCGACGTCGGGTCCTTCGACGTGACCGCCACGTACACCACCCGGGAAGAAGCCGCAGAGTCCTTCGTGGAGCCCGCTGAGCCCGTGACCGTGACCGGGATCATTCGCGACAAGGTCAGGCCAGCGAGCACGACCATCTTGATGGTGGAGCCTGTCGCGAGTTCTACGCTTGACGTCGACATTGGCTCCAGGGAGCAGGTCGACGAAGCGTGCCGAAAGCTGCAGGCCAGGCTTGCAGCGGAGTTCAACACCAGCGTCTCGATATGCGACTGACGAGAGCTGGCAGGTGTTGTTGACCGTGTCGGCCGTGACCATCTGGGGATCCCCAACGTTCCGACCCTCAGCACGGTGTCCATCAACCTGCCGCTCTCCGGAAGCACGACACCCTGACGCCTTCCCGGACCAGGCCTGCCGGACGCCCCGGCAGGCCTGACGGGACCGCCCGGGACTGCGGGTGAACGGAAGCGGAGGAGGGAATCATCCGAGGGAGGTTCATCGGGCTGCTTGCGGCGTTCGCCATAGTGGCGACGTTCGCGTTCGCGACCGGAGACCGCGCCGGCGCCGAGTCCTTCTCCGTGCAGTGCAACTCGAGGACCGGGACCTGGTATGTCGCGGGCTCCTACAACCCCGGCTCGGTATCCGACATCCCGTGCGACGAAGCGAAGCCCGGCTGGGCATTCAAGTGGGGCTCCAACGGTGAGATTCAGTTCCTCTACGACGGCGATCGCGTGGTTACGCCGTACGAACGAGGTGGGGTGATCCGCTCGACCGTCCGCCCGGTCGCGGAGCAGGGCAACACGCGACCGCCCGTGAACCAGCCACTCGCAGACGGCACGAACCACGCGGCCTTCACCTTCCAGGCCGGCCCGAACAACCGCGCCGTGCGCGGTTCCGACGGCAATTGCTACCGGGAGCAGCGCATCGGGGGTCAGTGGCGCCGCTCGGGCTCGTACGGCGCCGACGCCGCTGCCTGCCGCAGGGCGAGCTGGAACGCGCACTACCGCGCCGAGGGCGAACCCCTGCTCAACCCGGCCAGCGGAACGTTCCAGGGTGGTCAGCCGCCTCCGCGCGACTCGCGTGGGCGCGTCGTGACGCCCACGAGGCTCGTCAGCAACCTCAACCAGAGCACCTCGGGGTGGGCAACGTGGAGAAGCGGGCGGCGCTATGCGCAGCAGTTCAGGACGGGCAGTCTCCCCCAGGGGAACCGGGAGTGGATCCTGACTGCCGTCGAGTTCTGGGTCAGGGATCAGAGTGCCAGCGACACAAGCACCCCGACCTTCACCGTGTCCATCCGCGATGTATCCAGCGGCGTCCCGGGCAGTACCGTTCTGGGAACGCTGGACCCGCCGGACGAGTTCGGGGGCGGCGTGCGCACGCTCACGGCCGGCGATGGCATCAGGCTGAGCGCCAACACGAACTACTTCATATTGGTCGAGGTCACGACGGAGGCCAGCGGGATCGGCCAGTGGGCCACGCCCTCTGATGATGAGGACAGCGGCGCCAGCCCGGGCTGGAGCATCCATGACGCGTACTCGTACACGAATAGCAGCGGCAACTGGGTGCACAGCACGACCCGCGCCTACAAGATCGCCGTGACCGGCTATGCGCGTTAAACGGTGCTCCTCGCCAGCTTCGTGAGGTCGCTCGGCGCGGGGCTGCTCACCGCGCCCGCGGCGTACGGGCAGTGCTCGATGCCTCTCGCGGCCGGGTGGCCATCGGGATCATCACGCCGCTGGTGGTGGGCGGGGGCGAGCGCGGGGCCGGTAGGCGGGAGAGCCGTAGCGGTCCTCCCCAGGTCGAGCCTCACGCGCAGGTGGTGGTGACCACCGGACCTGCCGCACATGGCAGGAAGTTACAAAACATTACGTATATTGACGCTCTAGATCACGAATCAGTAATGCGCATGCTGGCATACTACTCCGTGAGTCTATCAGTGGAGGTGACTGGCATGGATCCAATGCGCAGCCCGGTTGGGGTCGGATTCGCGAACCGCTCTCCGCGCGCCTTGCGACATAACGGGGGGGGGGGGGGGTAGCCATGTTCCGGCCACTCACCGCCCTCGGCTCGCTGCTGGTCCTCGCCGTCTTCCTGTTCGGCGCCGCCACCGTTGACGCCCAGACGCCGACCAGCACCACGCTGGTCAGCAATAACGGCCAGGCAACCTCGAATAACGTCGTCTTCGGTAATGATCTGGCCATTCCCTTTGAGACCGGCTCCAGCAGTAACGGCTACAAGCTGACCTCAGTCGCGGTCCAGGTGTCAGGATTCGCTAATCCCAGTCTTACCGTATCCCACACCTTCACAGTCAGCATCCACACGGGCAGCGGCACGTCGGTCGGCGCAAGCGTGGGTACGCTCTCCAGTTCGTCCCTCAGCACCGGGACCAACACATTCAGCTCTGCCGACGGCATCGACCTGCTAGCCGACACGACCTACTCCGTGGTCCTCGATATCACCTCCCCCGGCAACAAGAACCCCAGGTTGTGGTTGACCTCCTCGCAGGACGAAGACAGCGGCGGGGCGCCGGGCTGGACGATCGGCAACGCGTTCTATTTTCGGAGCGGCACCACGTGGTCGTCGTCAATACCGAACCGCGTCCCGAAGATGACCATCGAGGGCTACACGATCCAGCCCCGCATTTCCTCGGCAGCGGTGAACAGGGAGACGCTCACCGTGACCTTCGACCGGGCCCTGGACCCCGACTCGGAGCCGTCGGGCCAACAGTTCACCGTGAGTGCGACGCCTTCGGGCGGTACTGCCCGCACCATCGCCGGCAAGGGCACGGTCGCCGTCTCCGACGCGACCGTGACGGTGACCCTGGCAAGCGCGGTCGCCTGGCACGAGACGGTCACCGTGAGCTACAGCGAACCGACGCAGAACCCGCTGCGACTCGCGACGGGCAACGTCAACGTGGCGCCCTTCAGCAACCAGGCGGTGAGCAACAACACGCCTCTGCCGACCGGCACCACGCTGATCGCGAACACCGGGCAGAGCGACGCCCAGACGGTCTACTTCCATTTCGATCATTTCGCTGTTCCCTTCATGACCGGCGCCAACACCCTCGGCTACACGCTGACTTCGGTCCAGATTGCAGCGATGATCGCTTCGTCGCAGCTATCCCCCGCGGTGGCCTATACGGCCTACATCTCCGCGGCCAGCGGCTCGACGGTCGGCGCGAAGGTCGGATCGTTGACCAACCCGACGCTCGGGAACGGCATCAACAGCTTGTTGAGCACTTCCGGGGGCATCGACCTGGAGCCCGGTACGCTCTATTTCCTGGTCCTCCAGGTCACCTGGAGAGGCAACCGGGGAACCAGGTTCGTCACCACGCTCTCCGACAACGAAGACAGCGGCGGCGCGGACGGCTGGTCCATCGGGAACCAGGTGCTCCTGAGCGGCGCCCCCCTTAGAGGACCAGACGCCAGTAGGTACATTGCGGGGCCTGGCGGATGGGCGAGCCAGTCGGATGGCCACGTGTTCAAGGTGGACATCAGGGGCGTCGAGAAGACCCCGCCGGAAAGCAGCGCGCCGGATTCGGAGACCGACCCGACGCTCACTCCCCCCGAAGACACCATCTCCGCCCCGGAGGTGAAGTTTGGCCGCCGCACGCCTGGAGAGCAGTACCAGTTCAACGGCGAGACGCGCACCGTTGGCAGCGACGGTTCGTGGCTGATGCGCCACTGCGTCATCTACGACCGCTGGGGCACACCAGTGGAGTGGATCTGGGGCGGCACCGGGCCCTGCCCGGACTCCGGGTACAAGAGGTAGTTGCCGCCGGGGCTCCGGTAGGCGGCGAGGCCTGCCAATGCAAGGAACGCCGTACACAGGGGCGGCCGGGGGAGGCCATCGCATTGACGGCGATGGCCTCCCTCCTGTCAGCACCGTGTCCATCAACCTGCCGCTCCCCGGCGACACGACTCCCTGACCTATCCGGAGGAGTCGACGAGTTGGCAGCCGGCTCGGCGATCGCGGATGCCGCTACAGCGATGAACTGGTGGGTGTACGAGGACGATGCCACGAGCTGGGCGCGGGTTCACCGGGCGAGCTGCCCGCACTGCAACGATGGCCGGGGCCGGTACGGGTCGCGCCTGCCCGACAACCGCTGGCACGGCCCCTTCCCCACTCGAGACGAAGCGATCGATAAGGCGCTGAGCACCGGCAAGAGGGATGTGAAGGGCTGTGGAACCTGCCTGCCCGAGCTGCGGTTCCTCACCTGATCGCTCGACCGGCTGCACGCCGGGCCAGCGAGCTGTGGAGCTTCTGCGCTACCAGCTTGAACGTGCCGGCTTGCAGGGTGTTCCGGTTGAAACATCACAAAAAATCATGCTCATAGAGGGCAAGGGTTACGTAGTAGTTACATCTCGTCAGGTAAAGTCCCGGTCGGGCCGTTGCACAGGGACCGGGAGGGATTCCGTTGGTTACCCCCGCGGGGCAGGTTTGGCGCCGGCCGACAACGACGACAACCGCGCGTACGGGGCACCCACAACCACTGCTACCGGAGCAGCGTACTAACGGTCAGTGGCGCTGCTCGGGCTCGTACGGCGCCGAGCCGGAGGCGTGCCGCAAGGCGCGATGGAACGCCAACGACCGGTCGCAGGGGCAGCCGCTGATCAACCCGGTCGGCGGAACGTTCCCGTCCGGCTGGCCGTCGCCCCCATGCGCGAGCCATGCCTGATCGGGTCGCACCGGTCGTCCTGCTGCCAGCGGGCGCTTCCGCAGTAACGTCCTGCTGGAAATCGCCAGTGATCGAGCGCCTCCGCTCGTTCCGCGCCGCCGTGCGCGTCGCGGCGCTGCTCGTGGTGCTCCTCGGCCCGATGCTCGGACCCGGGACGGCGGCGGGCCAGAGCGGCCCGACGGTGACCGGCGTGACCGTGACGTCGGCGCCCCAGCGGGCGCTGACCTACGGGCCCGGCGAGACCATCCGGGTGACGCTGACCTTCAGCGAGGCGGTGCACGTCGGCGGCGCGCCACGCCTCAAGATCGACATGGACCCGGCAGACTGGGGCGAGAAGTGGGCGAGCTACGAGGGCGGGACCGGCACGGCCAGCCTGACCTTCGCCCACACCGTGGTGGAGCCGAACTACTCCACCCGCGGCATCGCCGTGCTCGCGAACACCCTCGAGCTCAACGGCGGCTCGATCCGCTCGGCGTCGACGGCGGCCGATGCGACGCTGGGGCACGCGGGGCGGGATCACGACCCGAACCACCGGGTGAACTGGCAGGGGGCTTCCACCGTCCAGCGGCGATCGGGCCCCGGCCCGGCGGCAGTGGCGGTTGCCCCCACCATCTCCTCGGCGACGGCGGCGCTGACCTCGGTGACGGTCGTGTGGACCGCGCCCTCGAGCGACGGCGGCGCGGCCATCACCGCCTACGACCTGCGCTACATCAAGAGCGACGCGACGGACAAGTCCGACGGCCAGTGGACCGGGCAGGACGACATCTGGGAGACGGGCGGAGGCGCGCTGTCGTACGTGCAGACGGGGCTGACGCCCTCGACCGGCTACGACTTCCAGGTGCGCGCCGTCAACGCGGACGGCGACGGCGCCTGGTCGGCGACACAGGCGGCCACGACGGGGACCCCGGCGATCAGCGGCACGGCCGCGCTCTCGTACGCCGAGAACTCCGCCACTCGCGTGGGCACGTTCAGCGTGTCGGGGGCGGACGCGGAGGTGGACGAGGTCACCTGGGCGATCTCCGGCACGGACGCGAGCCACTTCGACATTTCCACGCCGAAGGGCGCGCTGCGGCTGATCGACACCTCGGACACGACGAACACCCCGCCCCGTCCCAAGCTGCCCGACTTCGAGTCGCCCGACGACGACGACACCGACAGGTCCTACTCGATCACCCTGAGCGCGACCGTCGGCGGCGTTGCCGCCACGCTGGCCGTGACCGTGACGGTCACGGACGTCGACGAACCGGGCGCGAGCTCCCTGTCACCCGTGCGGCCCAAGGTCGGGACGGCGCTCACCGCCACGCTGAGCGACCCCGACACCGTGAGCGGCACGACCACCTGGGTCTGGCAGCGCTCCAGCGGGCGCAACAGCTGGACCACCATCTCCGGGGCGACCAGCGCCAGCTACACGCCGGTCGCTGGCGACTCGGGCCAGTACCTGCGCGTCAGGGCGACCTACACCGATCGGCACCGCGCGGGCGAGAGTCCCGCAGTGGCCACCAAAGCGACCGCCGAGGCGACCACGCACCACGTCGTGATCGCGAGCGTCCTCACCGGCCTGACGGCGACCACGACGGACACCACGATTGCCCTCACGCCGGGCTTCGCCGACGACGTCCTGCACTACAAGGTCAGCTGCGGGAACACGGACACGATGACCGTCACCCCGACGGCCGCCGCCGGCGTCCGCCTGGCGGTCAACGGCACGCAGACCCCGAGCGGCACGGCCATCGAGGTCGCCGTGACCGGGGACAGCGATGTCGTGGTGCGGGCGAGCGCCGCCAACGGCGGGTACACGGACTACGTCGTGCACTGCGTGCAGGACTTCCTCGCCACGATGGAGGCGATCGACCGGGGCATGGGCGAGATCACCCAGTCACTGATCTCGTTTGCGTACGGCAACTACCTGGCCGTCGTCGACAACCAGGGCGTGCCTCGCTACCACGATCGGCCCGAGACGAGGCCGCGGATGTTCTTCCGCCACTACCGGGTCGGGTCGAGCCGCGAATTCCGCTGGCACTACACCACTCGCCCGGCAAGGGGATGCGTCGCCACGCATCATGTGCTGGACGAGGACTTCGCGCAGCTGACAACGGTCTCCTCCAAGTCACCGCTGGGGTGCACGGGAGTCCACGACTTCCGCGTCCTCGACAACGGCGGCTACCTGCTGATGTCCTACGAGCTGGCGGTCAACCGGGACATCAGTCACGTTGCCCTCCACGAGAGCCTCCTGGCAGACGACCCCGAGGGCAGCAATGACAGCGGCAGGCTCTGGGGCCGCTTTACCGAGGACTGGCGTACGACGCAGTTCACAACGTCGGAAGCCCTCAGCGATTCGGCCATTCAGATACTCACCCCTTCGCAGGGCGTCTCTCGAACCTGGACGTCAGAGCGAACCATGGCGTACGAGGACTGCCTGGCGCACTGGTGGGATGAATACGCGCACGTGAATCTGGTCCAGTACTTCGAGGGCAGCGTCATCGGCTCGTTCCGCGGCTGCTCGAAGGTGCTGAGCATCAATGCGTCCACGGGCAAGGTCGAGTGGCGTCTCGGCCGCAGCGGCCTCACGGCGGAGGAGTGGACAGCGCGTAACATCGGGCCTGCGCCGCTTCGGATCGTCGGCGATCCCGAGGGCGAGTTCTGCGGCCAGCACGGCGCCGAGATGCGGCCCGACGGCCAGGACGGTCGCCTGACGCTATTCGACAACGGCGAGCACTGCTTCGTCGATCCGGCGACCGGCGAGAGTACGCGGACATCCTACGAGTACGCCCGGGCAGTGGCGTACGCACTGGACCTCACCAACGGCGAGGCGGTGTTCCTGTATGACCACTCGCTGCACGGCACCGATGACCGGGCCGGCACCCGCGGCGGCCATGTGGACGTGCTCGACAATGGCGACTGGCTCATCGGCTGGGGCCGCGAGCGCCAGGTGGAGTTGCAATCGGCGAAGCTCAGCCCCGACGAAGCCATCACCCAGGTTGATCCGCGCACCGGGACGGAGAAGCTGTCGTTCACGATTCCCGCGGCCGCCGAATCCGAGTTCCAGGCCAACGTCCGGGCGACCGCCGTGCCCGCCTACGCGCTCGCGCCCCAGCCGGTCGCGCTCAGCGCCGCCGCGCCCGCCAGCGATCGGACCTCCGCGTTCCACCGGGGCGACGACGACACGCCCCAGGTGCTGGTGACGTTCAACCGGCCCGTCGTCGATTTCGCGACCACGTCGCCCTCGTTGAGCGTCTCGGGCGGCACGATCACCGCCGTCAGCGCCCTGGTCGCGGACGGCGAGCCTGCCAACGCCTACCTGTTCACGCTCGACCCCGCCGGCGAAGGCGCGGTCACGCTCCGGCTGCTCGCCAACAAGGCCTGCGCCGATGGCGGCATCTGCGCGGCCGACGGGACCACGCTGAAGCAGGCGCTCACAGCCGTGGTCACTCCGGCGCCGCTCGTCTCGTTCCAGCGGGCTACGTACAGCGCCAGGGAGGGTGCGTCGGGCTCGGTCGTCGTGCGGCTGAGCCGGGCGCACCAGGCCGCCGGCGGCGTGACCATCCCCATCGTCCTCGATTCGGACGCGTCGAGCGCTTCGCAGGCCGACTTCACGCCGGACTTCGCAACCGCGCAGAGCGTGACGTTCGAGCGCGGCGAGACCAGCAAGACACTCAGCATCCAGGCCGCCACCGACGCGCTGGTCGAAGGAGATGAAACCGTCGTCCTCGGCTTCGGGACGCTGCCCGCCGCCATCGGTACGGGATCGACCTCCTCGACCACCGTCACGCTCACGGACGCTACCCGCCTCGCCATTGCCTTCAGCCGCGTCGAGGGCGAGCTGGCGGAGGGAGGGAGCGCCACCTTCACCCTCGAGATCACCAACGGCGTCACCTTCGCCGAGGCCGCGACCATCAACCTCGCGGTCAGCGGCAGCGCCACGGCCGGGACCGACTTCACGCTGGAAGCGGGCGGTTCGACGCTGTCCTCGCCCTACTCCGTGACCCTCGCCGCCGGAGGATCATCGACGAGCTTCACGATCCGGGCGACGGACGACAGCGCCGCCGAGCCTACCGACGAGACCGTCACGATCAGGGCCACGCTCGCCCTCGCGAACACGTTCGTCGGTGGCCGCACGGTCGCGAACGCGCCCTTCGGCAGCCGCACGGTCACGATTCCGCCGAGCGACGTCGCGAACCTGCCGGACGTGACCATCAGCGCGGGCAGCGGCGTCACCGAAGGCGAGGCGGCGTCGTTCACGCTGCAACGCACCGACGCCACCACCGCCGCGCTGACGGTCTCCGTGCGGGTGGTCGCCACGGGGGCGAGTCTCAGCGCCAGCGCGCCCTCCACCGCGTCGTTCGCCGCCGGCAGCGCGACGGCGTCACTGAGCCTGCCGACGCGCGACGACACGGTCGTGCGGGCGGCGGGCGGCCAGGTGGCGGTGTACCTGATCGGCAGCTCGGCCAACCCGCCCACCTACCTGACGACCCCGACGAACCACGCCACGGTCGCCGTCGCCGATGACGACGCCGCCAACTTCACCGTGACCGCGTCCGCCGAGCAGCTGACGGAGGGGCAGACCCTCGTGGTGACCGTCGACACCGGCGGCGTGACATTCCCCGACGCCCAGGAGATCGAGCTGAGGCTCGGCGGCACGGCCACGACAGGGGACGACTACCTGCGCCCGGGCGGGTGCGCGGGCTCATCCTGCTTCCTCACGCTGCGGCGGGGCGCGCAGGCGGCGCGGGCGACCTTCCGGACCCGCTACGACGGCGTGGACGACGGCGACGAGCGCATCGACATCGACGCTTATCACGACGAAGGCTTCATCGGATCCGTGTCCGTCACTCTCGTCGATGGCGCCGCGCCCCCGCCGGTTGTGTTCGTGCCGGGCGGATTCGGGGGTGGTGGCGGCGGCGGGCCGTCCGGCCCCACGCCCAGCAAGGCTGACTTCGAGTGGAACGTGAAGCGTGACATCGAGGAGCTGGACGCGGAGCACAACCTGCCCACCGGCGCCTGGTCCGACGGGACGACGCTCTGGCTCGCGAACAACCCGGACGGGTCGGGCGACGCCGTCTACGCCTACGACCTGGCGAGCGGCGAGCGCCTCGCGGAGCGCGAGTTCGAGCTCGACGCGCGCAACGGCGCGCCCAGAGGCGTTGCCGGCGCCGGCGGCGTCCTCTGGGTCGCCGACAGTGGCCGCGACCGGCTCTTCGCCTACGACCGGGAGAGCGGCGAGCGCCTCGAGGACCGCGACATCCAGCTTGACCGGGGCAACCGCGACCCGCGCGGCATCTGGACAGACGGCGCGACGATGTTCGTGCTCAACCGCAACCCCTCCCTCTACGCCTACCACCCGGTGAGCGGCCAGCTGCTCGGCGTCCATGCCCTCGACCCGGCCAACAGCGACCCTCGCGGGATCTGGTCGGACGGCTTCACCGCCTGGGTCTCGGACCACAGCGCCAAGCGGCTCTTCGCCTACCGGCTGCCCGCCCCGGACGCGGCGAGCGCCGCCGAGGAGGCACAGCCGCTCCAGCGCGTGCGCGACGAGGAATTCACGGAGCTCACCGGCGCGAGCAACCTCAGTCCGCGCGGCCTCTGGTCGGACGGCGAGGTGATGTACGTCGCCGACGCCAACGACGGCCGCGTCTACAGCTACAACATGCCCGACGCCATCGACGCGCGCCTGTCCTCGCTCACGCTCGCCGGCATCGAGTTCGGCGAGTTCTCGCCGCGGCGCCTGGGGTACGAGGGCGGCGCCGGGACGGGCGTGGAGGAGACGACGGTCGAAGCCGTGCCCGCGCAGGCCGAAGCCACCGTCGTCATCGAGCCCCCCGACGCCGACGGCGACAGCAGCGAGGGCTACCAGGTCACACTGGCGGGGGTCCGGGAGATCACCGTCACCGTCACCTCGCCCGACGGCAGCCGCACGCGCGTCTATCGCGTGGCGCTCGCGGGCCCCGAAGAGCCCGTCCCACCGCACGCGGGCCTCGACGGGCGGCCGGCGGAGTGCTTGCGCGGCCCCGTCGTGGCCGGTGGCTTCAGCCTCGTGCTCGCGCGAGGGGGCAGCGTCGACGACCTGGCAACCTGCAGTGCGGAACGCGGCGTGACGGCGCTCTACGCGCTGCATGAGGGCGAGTGGGTGTCCTACCACGTCGGCGCGCCCGAGTTCGTGAACCGCCCCTTCCGCGAGCTGTTTGCCGAGGGTCTGCCCGCAAGCACGCCACTGGTAGTGAAGGGCGGCGAGCCGGAGGCCCTCGCCACGGGCCTCTCCTCCCTGGCGCTGGACGGCGTCTCCTTCGGGGCCTTCTCGCCCGGCCGCACCGAGTACGCGGGTGTGGCGGCCGCGGGCCTCACGCAGGCGACGGTCGAGGCCGTGCCCTCGCAGGCCAGCGCCACCGTCGTGATCGCGCCCGCCGATGCCGACGGCGACCCCGCGAACGGCCACCAGGCGATGCTCCGGCCGAACGCACCGGTGACCGTCACGGTGACCTCGGACGACGGCACGCGCACGGCGGTCTACCGCGTGTGGTTCGCCGGCGCCGGGGCGGAGGACGCCGAGCCCGCGCCGGAGTGCCTGCGCGGGGAGGTCGGCCCCCGCTTCAGCCTGGTCGTCCACGAGGGCGGGAGCGTCGAGGCACTGGATGCCTGCGCGCGCAGCCTCGGCATCGCCGCGCTGTACGCGCTCGTGGACGGCGCGTACGTCTCGTACTTCCCTGGGGCGCCGGACTTCGTCAACGAGCCCTTCAGCAAGCTCTTCCCGCACGGCCTCCCGCCCGGAACGCCCCTCGTCGCCGCGGGCGGCGACGGCAACTGAGGCAGCGGTCCCCGAGGTTCGGGTTGACGTGAGCGACGGAGCGACGCAACTGAATCTCAACTGGCAACGCTGCGCGGCTGCATCAAACCTCTTCCAGCCGTCGCGGCCCCCATCCGGACCTCCGAGCACCGGTTCACGTTGCGCGCAACTACTCGGTAGGCGACGGAGGAGGCCCGAGCACGCAGGCGGACAGCCGTTCATCCAGGGAGTCGTCCTCGATCCACTCGAACACGTCGGGGTCGGCCAACAGCTCACGGAGGCAGTCGACCACCACCGCATCGGACTCCACCTCCTCCCCCAGGTCCTCGGCGATGCGCGAGACCAGGAGTCGGGGCGCGCAGTCGAGGAGGCCCCTGGAGGTCTGGACAAGGAACAGGCTCACCACGTCAGGGTCCTCGGCGAGCAGACCGGCGACGAGCGCGCGCCTGTCCACTCCCAGGGCCCACTCCCGCAGGCAGGCGAGTTCGTCCTCGCGGACGTCCCCGGAGTCCACACCGCCGACCCCCTGGATGGCGAACTCGAGGAACAATGCCGGCAGGCAGTGCACGTAGTCGGGGAGGACGGCCTCGAACTCACGGTCCATGGACTCGGAAACGAAGAGGGCGACAACGTCGAGGCCGCCCACCCACCCCTGCAGGCAAGCCCATTCCTCTTCACCAACCTCGACGCCTCCCTCTTCCATGCCCCCGATCGTGATGCCGAGAAAGAGAGCCCGCGCCGTTTGGGGCGCGAGGCACGTGAACAGCGCCGCTTCCTCATCGGTAATGGGGCCGCCACTGAAGATGGATCGCGCCAATAGCCTCTCCGTCTCGTCACCGAGCTCGGCGCGGATGCACGACTGCTCGGTCGCCGTGAGTGTGTCGAACACCTCCTGCCAGGAGGTATCGCCATCGATCGTCAGCTCCAGGTCCGCAACCGCGCCTGCATCCGGCGGCGTCGGTGTGGGCGAGGCGGCGCTCGCTGTGCTGGAGACCGTCGGCGTGGGCGAGGCGGCGCTCGATGCGCCGGAGGCCGTCGGCGTGGGCGAGGCGGCGCTCGCTGTGCCGGAGGCCGTCGGTGTGGGCGAAGCGGCGCTTGATGTAGCGCTTGGGACCGTCGGCGTGGGTGTGTCCTCGGTACCCGTGTCGACGGGGGCCTCCTCGCTGCCCCCACAGGCAACAAGGGCCAGGGCGATGACCGATAGCGCCAGCAGTGTCGGGAAACCGAGCCTCTCGGTCTTGCTCACGTCCACCTCCTGCGACTTCGGTCGCGACCATGCCCGGCGGTATTCCCACGCGGGCGTTGATTCCACACCCGAAGGAAGTCATCAGTGACGTTCTGGTAATGAAGAACACCCGGATGATAACGCATCGGGAACGGTAGTACGGATCTCGGTAACGGAACCGTGTGGCGACACTCGAGGAGCCGAGCGCTCACCCACCCCCGCTGCTACCTGCTGAGCGGGCTGGTCAAGTGCGGGAGCTGCCTGCGCGCCGGGGGAGCGCGCAGGAGGCGGGGGAGCGCGCAGCAGGCGGGGAAGCGGGCGAGGGGCTGACCGGCCTCTAACGCACGAAAGGCCGCACACTGGGGGACGAGAGGGGGCCGCCGCACAGGCGACGGCCCCTCCCTCCCGATCCCTATCCGGCGGCTTCGGCCAGCACCCCTTCCTGCTCCCGTTCGAGCGCCCACTCGAAGAGGGAGAGCGTCGGAGCCTCGTCCCGGCGCTTGCGCGGCGGATCGTCCGGCTCCCCGGCCATGAACTCCGCCCACGAGAACAGCGTCCGCTGCGGCTCCGAGTCCACGGGGTCCGCCACCGGCTCCGCTGCCGCCCCGGCGGCGACCGGCTCGGGCTCGGGCGTGCGCCAGCCCTCGTCGACCAGCAGCGCCTCGGCCTCCGCCGCGACCTGCCGCGCCTGCTCGAAGACCGACTCGACCGAGCCTGCGTCCTCCTCGCCCGCGACGATCTTACCGTCAAGTCTGGTGGGCGATACTGGATTCGAACCAGTGACCTCAGCGATGTCAACGCTGCGCTCTAGCCATCTGAGCTAACCGCCCACGCCGGCCGGAAGCCGGAAATCGAGCCTAGCCCCGGCGCTCGCGAGGCGTCAACGCCGCGCCGCCACACCCGGATGCGGCTGGCGCGAGTTCCTGTATTCTGGAGTGGGCCTCTAGCTCAATGGCAGAGCAGCTGACTCTTAATCAGCCGGTTCAGGGTTCGAATCCCTGGGGGCTCACCAGACTTCCCACGGCTTTGCCACAATGCGCAACGCCAAGAGGAGCGTTTAAGGGCTATAGTGAGGCGTCGCGTCCTCGGGGCCGCGGCGCGTAAGCCGACAGCGGCGGCGCGGATGGTCTATAATCGCGCGCCGTCAGGCGGTGGGGAGACGAGCTCAGGGGACAGCGTCTACGGGGAAGTGTCGGAACTGGTAGACGAGCATGATTTAGGATCATGTGCCGCGAGGCGTAGGAGTTCGAGTCTCCTCTTCCCCACCAACGGAGCCCGCCGGGCGGGTTCCACTTCTCCGAACGGAGGGGAACTTTGGCGAAGCTGCTCGAGATCAACAATCTGCGGACGTACTTCTATACCGAAGAAGGCGTCGTTCGCGCGGTCGACGGGGTCTCATGGGACCTCGAGGAGGGCGAGACGCTCGGGCTCGTCGGTGAGTCCGGCTGCGGCAAGTCCGTCTCCGCGCTCTCCATCCTGAGGCTGATCCCGCGCCCGCCGGGGCGCATCGTCGACGGCGAGATCCTGTTCGAGGGCGAGGACCTCCTCGAGGTCACGGACGCGGAGATGCGCCATATCCGCGGCAACCGCATCGCCATGATCTTCCAGGAGCCGATGACCTCGCTGAATCCGGTCCTCACGATCGGCAACCAGCTGACCGAGGCGATCACGCTGCACCTCGGACTGGAGAAGTCCGACTCGCGGGCCCGCGCCGTCGAGTTGCTCGAGCTGGTCGGCATCCCGGAGGCATCGAACCGCCTCGACGACTACCCGCACCAGTTCTCGGGTGGCATGCGCCAACGCGTGATGATCGCGATGGCGCTGTCCTGCAACCCAAAGCTGCTGCTGGCGGACGAGCCGACCACGGCGCTCGACGTCACCATCCAGGCGCAGATCCTGGAGCTGATGGCGCAGCTCTCGAAGGACCTCGGCACGGCCGTGGTGATCATCACGCACAACCTCGGCGTCGTCTCGCGCTACGCCGACCGGGTGAACGTGATGTACGCGGGGAAGATCGTCGAGTCCGGCTCGACGATGGATATCTTCAAGGACCCGCGCCACCCCTACACCGTGGGCCTGATGAACTCGGTGCCTCGCCTCGACGAGACCGAGCACATCCGCCTCGACGCGATCGAGGGCCAGCCGCCGCTGCTGATCGACCCGATTCCGGGTTGCCCCTTCGAGCCGCGCTGCGACTGGGCGATCGACAAGTGCGTGACGGATCACCCGCCGCTCGAACTCAAGCAGGAGCGACACTGGTCGGCTTGTTGGCGTGACCCGCAGACCGACGAACGCACGCGCAGCACCGCGACCGCGGACATCAGCTAGGCCCGCAGGCCGGACGGGAAGACGCTCATGACCACAGACGCCGCCACGATGGCGGAAACGGGGAACGGCCACGCCAAGGCCCTCGTCGAGGTAGACGCACTGAAGATGTACTTCCCGGTGACCTCCGGGATCCTCTTCCAGCGCAAGATCGCCGACGTCAAGGCCGTCGACGGCATCTCGTTCTTCGTCCGCGAGGGCGAGACGCTCGGACTCGTCGGCGAGTCCGGCTGCGGGAAGTCGACGACCGGGCGGGCGATCCTCCAGCTCTACCGCCCGACCGAGGGGACGATCACCTTCGACGGCACCGTCCTCAACGACGTGAAGGGCCGCTCGCTGCGCGCCTTCCGCCGTCGCATGCAGATGATCTTCCAGGATCCCTACTCGTCGCTGAACCCGCGCATGAGCGTGGCCAGCATCATCTCCGAGCCGATGGTCATCCACGGCCTCTACAAGGGGAAGGAGCGCCAGGACCGCGTCGAGTACCTGCTGGAAGAGGTGGGCCTCAACCCCTACTTCGCGAAGCGCTACCCGCACGAGTTCTCCGGAGGCCAGCGCCAGCGCATCGGCGTCGCCCGCGCGCTCGCAGTCGAGCCGGAGTTCATCGTCCTCGACGAGCCGGTCTCCGCCCTCGACGTCTCGATTCAGGCGCAGATCATCAATCTGCTTGAAGACCTGCAGAACGAGTTCAACCTCACCTACCTGTTCATCGCGCACGACCTCGCGGTGGTGCGGCACATTTCCGACCGCGTCGCGGTGATGTACCTCGGGCGCATCATGGAACTCGCGGACTCGAACGAGCTCTACGAGAACCCGCTGCACCCGTACACGAAGGCGCTGCTCTCCGCCGTGCCGATCACCGACCCGGAGATCGAGCGCTCGCGCGAGCGGATCATCCTCGTCGGCGATGTGCCATCGCCGGTGCGGCCGCCGCCCGGTTGCGTGTTCAACACGCGCTGCCCGATCGTGGTCGACGAGTGCCGCGAGCGGATTCCCGAGTGGCGCGAGATCGAGCGGGACCACTGGGTGGCCTGCCACCGCGTCTAGCCCAAGCAGGCGCGAAATCGCAGTCAACGAGGGCGGGGAGACCCGCCCTCGTTCACGTCCGGCGCCCGCCGTGGATCCGGGGTCGCGTGCGCCTGCGGGCGTCACGCGGCTACGATGATCGCGTGCAGCGCATTCGCAACTTCTCGATCATCGCTCACATCGACCACGGCAAGTCCACGCTCGCCGATCGCATGCTGGAGCACACCGGCGCCGTCTCCGACCGCGAGATGCGCGAGCAACTGCTCGACCAGATGGACCTCGAGCGTGAGAAGGGCATCACGATCAAGGCGCAGGCCGTGCGCATGCACTACCGCGCCGCGGACGGCCTCGACTACGAGCTGAACCTGATCGACACGCCCGGCCATGTCGACTTCGCCTACGAGGTCTCGCGCGCCCTCGCGGCCTGCGAGGGCGCCGTGCTGGTCGTCGACGCCGCGCAGGGCATCCAGGCGCAGACGCTGGCCAACGTCTACGCCGCGCTGGACCTCGACCTCGCGCTGATCCCCGTCGTCAACAAGATCGACCTCCCCGCCGCGGACCCTGATCGGGTCGCCCGCGAGCTTGTCGACGTCGTCGGCTTCGAGCCGGACCAGGTGCTCCACGCCTCGGCCAAGAGCGGCGAGGGGATCGAGGCGATTCTCGAGGCGATCGTGGAGCGCATCCCCGCCCCCGAGGGCGACCCGGAGGCCGCGCCGCGCGCGCTCGTCTTCGACTCCAAGTACGACGCCTACAAGGGGGTGCTCGCCTACGTCCGGCTTGTGGACGGGTCGCTGGCGGCGGGCCAGCGGCTGAGGCTGATGCAGCAAGGCACGCGCTTCGAGCCGCTCGAGGTCGGCGCCTTCCGGCCGGACCTCGACGTCCAGCCGCGCCTCGAGGCCGGGCAGGTCGGCTACCTCGCGACGGGCCTGAAGAGCGTCCACCAGAGCCGTGTCGGCGACACCGTCACGCTCGACCGCCGCGGCGCGGAGCAGCCGCTGCCCGGCTACCGCCCGGCCAAGCCGATGGTCTTCGCCGGCATCTATCCGACCGACCCGAACGAGTACGAGGAGCTGCGCGCCGCCTTCGAGCGGCTGAGCCTCAACGACGCCTCGCTGGTGTGGCAGCCGGAGAGCTCGGCGGCGCTGGGCTTCGGCTTCCGCGCGGGCTTCCTCGGCCTGCTGCACATGGAGATCGTGCAGGAGCGGCTGGAGCGCGAGTTCGGCCTCGAGCTCGTCGCGACCGCGCCCTCGGTCGAGTACGAGGTGACGCGATCGGACGGCCGCGAGGTCGTCGTCGACAGCCCCGCCGACCTGCCCCCGCCGAACGAGATCCGCGAGGTGCGCGAGCCCTGGGTGCGCCTCGCGATCACCGTGCCTTCGCGCTACCTCGGCGCCGTGATGGAGCTGGTGACGGGGCGGCGCGGGCGGCACGAGCGGCTCGAGTACCTGGACCACGGCGGCACCGAGGGCGACGCGCGCGTGCTGGCCGAGTTCCTCTGCCCGCTCTCCGAGATCCTCGTCGACTTCTACGACCAGCTGAAGTCGCGGACCCAGGGCTACGCCTCGCTCGACTACCAGATCGAGGGTTTCGAGCCGGCGAAGGTGCTGCGGCTCGACGTCCTCGTCAACGGCGAGCCGGTCGACGCGCTTTCGACGATCGTGCAGTCGGAGGGCGCGGCCGCGAAGGGGCGGCAGCTGACGGCGGCGCTGAAGGAGCTGATTCCTCGCCAGCTCTTCGCGGTGCCGATCCAGGCCGCCGTCGGCGGGCGGATCGTCGCTCGCGAGACGGTGCGGGCGATGCGCAAGAACGTGATCGCGAAGTGCTACGGCGGCGACGTGACGCGCAAGCGCAAGCTGCTGGAGCGTCAGAAGGCGGGCAAGAAGCGCATGAAGATGCTCGGCGCCGTCGAGGTCCCGCAGGAGGCGTTCATGGCGGTGCTCAAGCTGCGGGAGTGAGCGCAGCTCTGACGAACCCTGCCTTGAGGACAAGATGCGGCGCTAGCATGATGCTGCCATGCTGGTCACAATCACCATAGACGATGTCTCCGACGAACTACATGAGAAACTGGAGTCCCGCGCCCGGGCCCGCGGTCAGTCTCTTGAGGAGTACCTGCTCGGCCACCTGGAGCGCATCGCCTCGGAGTCGTCGAACGAATCCCTGATGCAGAGCGTGCGCACTCGTGGCCCGCTGGCCTCCGGCGGCACAGCCGACTCTGCGAGCGGTTGATGCCCGTCGCGGGCAGTGGTCACCCGGAACGAGGTGCTAGGGTGCGACCCTCGCGCCGGGCGCGAGCGTGAGGCGGTCGACGCGGTCGAGGAAGGTGCGCGGAGGAACAGAGCCTTCGTTCACGTCCGTCGTCAGTTGCTCGAGCTCACCGAGGAGGCCTACTACGGCAGCGGACGCATCTTCCATCCCTGACCAGTCCACCTCGGACACGAAGTCACAGACCGCGCGAACAGGCGCGGCACTGCCGAGCGCATCGCGCAGCGCCGTGCGCACGCTGTCCTCGGACATGACTTGAATCGGAGTCGCGTCGCCCATGCTCCGGCTCCCGCACGACGAGTTCGAGCGCGAGTGGGCAGACAACGGCATGGCTGCCAAACGCGCTGGCGGTCTTCTGCGCTCTGTCATCGTACACGAGACCCCGGCGACAAACCCGGACTACACCGGCGGCACCTCACGGATCATCAAGCTCATGACCGCCAACAACCGGCACATCGGCACGCTCCACGAGATCGTTACGCTCGACGGTACGGTTCCTCACTCGCACGCCAAGGACTACACGCGCCGCGACTGCTCGCGGATCGGGCCGGAGCTGGCGTTCGAGTAGTGCCGGCACCTCCCCCCGCCTCGCCCGCCCCGGAGCGCGCACGTACGATACGGGCGCGCCGGGAGGTCGCCGCCATGTCAGAGCAGGTCGTCGCGCCGCGCATCCGCGGCTTCATCTCGCTGACCGCCCATCCCGAGGGCTGCGCCGCCAACGTGCGCGGACAGATCGAGGTGGCGAAGGCCTCCGCCGAGGGCGCTCCGAGCCTCGGGCCTGCCCTCGTCATCGGCTCCAGCACCGGCTACGGACTCGCCAGCCTGCTCTCCGCCTGCTTCGGCTACGGCGCACCCTCCGTCGGCGTCTGCCTCGAACGGCCCTCGGAGGAGGACAAGCCCGGCAGCGCCGGCTGGTACAACCTCGCCGAGGCGCACCGCATCGCCGCCGCCGAGGGGCGCACGCTGCGCACCGTCAACGCCGACGCCTTCTCCAGCGAGGCCAAGGAGCAGGTCGCCGCGGAGCTGCGCGCGATGCGCGGGCAGGTCGAGCTGCTGGTCTACAGCCTCGCCGCGCCGCTGCGCCGCGACGCCGACACGGACGAGGTCTGGCGCAGCACGCTCAAGCCAATCGGCCGGGACTGGACCGGCAAGAGCATCGACCTGCGCCGCAACCGCGTGACCGAGGCGACGATCGAGGCGGCGGACGAGGAGGAGATCGCGGCGACGGTCAAGGTGATGGGCGGCGAGGACTGGGCCGAGTGGCTGCGCTGGCTCGGCGCCGAGGGCCTGCTCGCCGACAACTGCCGCAGCGTCGCCTACAGCTACGTCGGCCCCGAGGCGACCCACGCGATCTACCGCGCGGGCACGATCGGGCGCGCCAAGGAAGACCTCGAGGCGACCGCGCGCGGGCTGCACGCGCAGCTTGAGCCAGGCGGCGGCGGGGTCTGGGTCAGCATCAACAAGGGCATCGTCACGCAGGCCTCGGCGGCGATCCCCGGCGTCGCGCTCTATATGAGCGTGCTCTTCGCCGTGATGAAGGAGCAGGGCACGCACGAGGGCCCGATCGAGCAGATCGCGCGCATGATGCGCGACCACCTCGGTCCCGGCGTCACGCCCGGCACCGACGAGGAGGGCCGCATCCGGCTCGACGACCTGGAGATGACGCCCGACGTGCAGTCCGAGGTCGCGAGGCGCATGGCCGCCATCGACACGGACACGCTCGGCGAGTTGAGCGACTACGCCGGTTGGCAGCGCTACTTCCAGCAGCTCTTCGGCTTCGGCCTCGAGGGCATCGACTACGACGCGCCGACCGAGGTGCACCGCCTGCTGGTGTGAGGCCGGTTGTCGCGTCACCGCAGCGCGCACGGAAAGAGCTCCGAGGGCGGGTGGGTCGGCCAGAGCGGCGCGCAGCGCCCGCTCATTCCGACGGCCGCTGGGCACGTACCCTCGAGGGCGCAACAACCCATCGAGCCGGGAGTAGCGCTGGCGAGCCCCCTCACCCCCACCCTCTCCCCCAGGAGAGGGGGCCGGATCGGCGATGACCTTCCGGGGAGAGCAGCAGCGGGGGCGTGGGGGGAAGGGCCTACGGCCGGCTCATCGGCAGCGCCGCGGCGTCCTCCGGATCGGCCGTACCAAGCAGGTCACCGAGGCTGACGACGCCGTCCTGCTCGACGAGGCGGGCGCGGATCGCCGCGAGCACTTCGTCGTCGAGGCCCTCGAGGGCAGCGGCGGCGGCGGCGAACAGCTCGGATGTGGGGAGCACGGCGTAGGACGTCGCCTCCGCGGCGACGCGCAGGGCGTCGGCGATCGGCGCCTTGCGCCGCTCCGGCGCCTGCATGCGCTCGCCGTTCGCAACGACGAGGCCGCGCGCCGGGCGGCCCTCCTGCTCGATGCGCTGATCGAGGCGGGCGCGCAGCCGGTAGTGCGGGGCCATCCCGATCGGCTCGACCGAACCCTCGACTTCGAGCTCGTGCCGGCCAGCGTCGTCGCTCAGCGTGATCTGGTCGTCGCGATCGTAGGTGCGGAAGCCGAGCAGCTCGAAGCAGCGCACGACGGCCGGGAGCAGGGCGTGGTTGCCCTCGGTCCAGAGCACGTCGCGCACGCGCGTCAGCTGCGTCAGCTCGCCCTCGGCGGCCTCGCGCTGCGCCTCGGCGCGCTGCACGGCGCTCTCAGCCTCGGCGCTCGCCTCCTCGAGCGCCTCGAGGCCGGGCAAGGGCTGCTGGCGGACCCACGACGGCGGGTCGCCGACCGGCAGGTCGAGCAGCTCCCGCGTCGCGGCGAGGATCGAGGCCGCCTGCTTGCGCCCGGCGTCGCCGCCTCGGCTTCGCGGGGCGGGCAGGAAGACGACGGTCCCGCCGAGCACGCGGAACTCGACGCCGACCGGCGCGCCGCCGCCTGAGCGTGCGAAGACGCGCGCGGCCTTCGCGAAGCCGGGCGCGGCGTCGTTGAAGTGCGCGCGATAGAGCATGTCGTTGCCGATCGCGTCGACATAACGTGCGAAGGGGTGCCGGTGATCGGCGACGGCGGCCTGCACGCCCTCGCCCCAGCGGATCAGCCCGGCATCCCAGGCGAGCCCCGCCGGGGCGGGCAGGAAGAAGTAGCGATCGAGGCCGGGGAAGCCGGCGACCTCGGTGATCATCGCCAGCGGGTGCGTGAAGACGGCGACGAGCGCGCCGCGCTCGAGGGCGCGCACCAGCTCGTCGCGGCGCCGCTGCAGGATCTCGCCCGCCGGCACGCCCGGCCCGGTGAGGGCGTTGACCACCTTCGCGTCGCCGTGCGTGACGTGCTCCTGCGAGGCGTCGAGCAGCTCGCGGATGGTATTGAACACGCCCTCGGCGTCGATCGCGATCGCGTCGTAGTCGAAGAAGGCGGGCGCGTTGAAGATCGTGTGGTTATCGATCGCCATGTCGGGCAGGGGGCGTCCGATGGAGAGCAGGCGCACGAGTCGGCTCCTTCGTCGGAAGCGTCATGTCGTCCTCGACGCTCGCGATTGATTGTAACTGCGAGTCCGCCGCAGGCGGAAAGCGTCATCGAGGCACGTCTTTGACGGCCCGAGGCGGGCGCGCCTACGATCGGGGCGGTCGTGCTAGGCGGGGAGCTAGCGGTGCCCTGTAACCCGCAATCCGCTCAGCGGGGCTGAATGCCCGCCCGCGGTTCGTCCCCCGGGGACTGCCGAGATCAAGCGGCGTTGAGAGCCTGGTCCTGCGCGACGATGCCCGGTCAACCCCGTCAGGGCCGGAAGGCAGCAGCGGTACGCCGGTCACATCGGGCGCCGTAGGGGCGCCGGGCTTGAGTTGGCTGGTGGAGGCAAGCTCGGAGTGCGGATCAACGGCGGGGCACGACCACTCACGCACCCCGACACCTCGGCGCCCCCGCGGGCCGCACCGTGAGCGCCGCACGCGGCGCCCGCCGCTCGCGACGCCCGAGGGCCGCCGAGGACGCCGAGGCGCCGCCCGAGTTCTTGCGGCGGCTCGGCCTCAGCCCGCGCAAGGCGCTCGGCCAACACTTCCTCGTCGACGAGCTGCTGCTCTCGCGCATCGCCGACGCCTGCCAGCTCGGCCCTGACGACACGGTGATCGAGATCGGCGCCGGGCCGGGCGGCCTGAGCATCGAGCTGGCCGAACGCGCCGGCACGCTCATCGCCGTCGAGATCGACGAGGAGCTGGCGTCGCTGGCGCGGCGACAGCTCGAAGGCCGCGGGCGCGCCTGCGTCGTGGCCGCGGACGCCCTTGGCGTCACGCCCGGCGAGCTGCTCGAGGAGTGCGGGGCGAGCGCGCCCTACGTGATGGCCGGCAACCTCCCGTACTACATCACGCAACCGCTGATCCGCCGCTTCCTCGAGGCGGACGAGCCGCCCGAGCGGATCGTCGTGCTCGTCCAGCGCGAGGTCGCGCGCCGCATCGTTGGGGGACCGGGCAAGGAGTCGCTGCTCTCGCTCTCGGTCAAGACCTACGGGCGGCCCGAGGCGCTGTTCGACGTGCCCTCGAGCGCGTTCTGGCCCGCGCCGCAGGTGCAGTCCGCCCTCGTGCGCATCGAGCGGCTGCCGAGGCCGGCGGTGGACCTGCCGCCGCCCGCGCTCGCGCGCTTCTTCCTGCTGCTGCGCGCCGGCTTCGCGGAACCGCGCAAGCAGCTGCACAACGGCCTGCGCTCCGCCCTCGGCCTCTCGCGCGACGACGTGCAGGCGCTGCTGCGCGACGTCGCGATCGACCCCGCGCTGCGCGCCCAGCACCTCGACCTCGACGCCTGGCGGCGGCTGTACGCGCTCACCGAGGAGCGCTGGCCGGGGAGCCTCGATGTCGGGTAGCGCCTCTGCCCTCTCGCTGCTCGCGCCGGCGAAGCTGAACCTCGTGCTCGAGGTGACCGGGCGGCGCGACGACGGCTACCACGACCTCGACACGGTGATGACGACGATCGATCTCGCCGACCGCGTGCGGCTGCGCCCGGCCCCCGCGCTCGACGTGCGGCTCAGCGGGCGCGGCGCCGAGGAGATCGCCGGCGAGGGCGAGCTGTCGGCCGCGGCCGCGCGGGCGCTCGCCGCGGCGGCTGACCGCGAGCCCAACGTCGCCATCGAGGTCGAGAAGCGCGTCCCGGCGGCGGCCGGGCTCGGGGGCGGCTCATCGGACGCGGCGGCCGTGCTGCGCGGGCTCGCGCGACTGTGGGAGCTTGACTGGCCGATCGAGCGCCTCGAGGCGGTCGCGGCCTCGGTCGGCTCGGACGTGCCGTTCTTTCTACACGGGGGCACGGCGCGCTGCCGCGGGCGCGGCGAGATCGTGACGCCGCTGCGCGATCTGCGCCCGCTGCGACTGCTGCTGCTGGTCCCGCCGGTCCCGCAGGCCCCGGCGAAGACGGCGCGACGCTTCGGCGCGCTGCACCCGCACGATCTCAGCGACGGCGAGCGCTCGGCGCGTGTCGCTCACCGCGTGCAGCGCAACGTCCCGCCGCCGACGGGGAACCTCTGGAACGCCTTCGAGGCGGTGATCGAGCGCACGGAGTCGGAGCTGCTGGCGCACTACGGCGCCTACGCCGCGGCGCTCGGCGGCGTGCCGCTGCACCTGACCGGCACCGGCCCCGCGGTCTTCCTGCTGATCCACGAGCGCGCGAAGGGCGCTGAGCTGCGGCGTGACCTCGAGCAGGCGGGTGGCGAGGTGTTCCCGGCGCGCACGCTGACGCGCGCCGAGGCGCTCGCGATCACGGAGGAGCCATGAGCGCCGAGGTCGACGCCGCGCGCGCGCTGTTCTCCGGCTTTGTCTCCGGTGCGGTCGCCGCCTTCGCGACGGTCGCGCTTGCGCTCTGGGCGATGAGCCGCAGCCCGCGCTGGCGCACGCGCGTGGCGAGCCTGGGCCGCCTGCCGTTGCCGCTTGTCGGCGTGGTGCTCGTGAACGTCGCCCTGCTCGGCTGGACGCTGCTCGGGCTGCTGCTCGGCGCGGCCTACATCGAGGTGGCCGACCCACTCCGCTTCGGGCTGATCGTGCACGGTCTCGTGCTGATCGCGGTCGTCGCCGCGGCGTTCGTGCTGCGGGGGTTGAGCGGCGCGATCTGGGCGACGGCGATCGTGGCGGCATTCGCCTTCGGCGTGCTGCTGCCCGCGCTCGCCGGTTGAGCGTCGCGCCGAGGGCCGCCGGAGTCCGGTGATGCGGCCCGTTCGGGCATCTCGTACCCTTGGGCGGCGCCCGCCGGCGGCGGGGCGCGAACCGCAGAGGTAAGGAGCGGGACGCTGGTGCTCACGCCCGGACTGCAGCGCAGCGTGCTCGATATGCACGTCCACTCCGCGGTCGCCTCCTCGGACAGCACGCTCAACCCGCACAAGCTGCCCGAACTCGGGCGCGCGGCCGGGCTGACCGGCGCCAACATCTCCGAGCACGACAAGATGTGGGACCGCCATCTGCGCGCCGACTACCGCGCGCAGCACACGGACTTCTTCGTCAACTTCGGGATGGAGATCTCCACCGACCTGGGCCACATGCTCGTGTTCGGCCTGCCCGCGTACATCAGCGGCATCCGCCGCGCGGAGCAGCTGCGCGAGGAGCTCGACGCCGTCGGCGGCTTCCTGGTCGTCGCGCACCCCTTCCGCCACGTCTTCGACAACGTCACGGCGATGCGCAAGGACAGCGTGCCCTTCGAGCTGACCCCCGCCGAGGCGGCCCGGCTGCCCGTCTTCCAGCTCGCCGACGCGATCGAGATCGCCAACGGCTGCAACACGCCGCGCGAGAACTACTTCGCCTACGAGGTGGCGCGCGAACTCGGGCTCCCCACCACCGGCGGCAGCGACGCGCACTCCGAGAGCGGCATCGGCTACTACGCGACCGGCTTCGAGCGCGAGTTGCAGAGCGAGGCCGAGCTGCTCGAAGAGCTGCACGCCGGCCGCTTCGAGGCGATCGTGCGCTCCGCCGACGGCGACTTCGCGCGCTTCGAGCCGGGTGTCGTCGAGGCGGTCGCGGCCGCGCGCGGCTAGGACGGACTCCCCGGAGAGGGCGGCGAGGCGCGATGCCTCTCGGTCCCGACACAGCGCCAGCCGATCGCGGTGAGTACGTCGCGGTTGACCTCGAGACGACCGGCGTCGACCCGGCGAGCGACCGCATCATCGAGATCGGCGCGGTGCGCTTCGGCGCGGACGGGCCGCGCGAGCGCTTCCGCACGTTCGTCAGCCCCGGCCGCCCGCTCCCCCCGGCGATCCGCGTGCTCACGGGCATCGAGGACGCCGATTTGGTCGGCGCGCCGCCGCCCTCGCTGGCGGTGCACGAGTTCGCCGCCTTCGCGCGCGGCCTCCCGCTGGTTGCGCACAACGCGCCCTTCGACCTCGGATTCCTCGCCGAGGCGGGCCTGCAGGTGCAGGCGCCGGCCTTCGACAGCTACGAGCTGGCCTCGGTGTTGCTCCCGACGGCGACGCGGCTCGACCTGCGATCGCTCGCCGAGTCGCTCGGCGTCACGGTCGAGGAGTCGCATCGCGCGCTCGCCGACGCCGAGGTGACGGGCGCCGTCTTCCTGCGACTGCTGGAGCGGCTCGCCCGGCTCCCGGCCGCGACGCTCCGCGACCTCGTGCGGCTCGCCGACCAATCCGCCTGGAGCCTCGCGCCGCTCTTCACTGAGGCGCTCGAGCGACGCGCCGAGGTTGCCGAGAAGGGCGACGCTCTCGTGCCCGCCGACCTCACGCGCCAGTCTCGCGAGTTGCCGCCGCCGCTGCGCGCGCTCGAGGACTTCCCGCCGCTCGACGCGGACGAGGTGGAGGCGCGCTTCGCCGAGGCGCGCCGCCGCGCCGACCTCTTCCCCGGCCTCGAGGCGCGCGAGGGGCAGATCGCGATGGCGCGCGCTGTCGCGGACAACATCGCGCACGACGGCCAGCTCGCCGTGGAGGCGGGCACGGGGACCGGCAAGTCGCTCGCCTACCTCGTGCCGGCGCTCTCGCACGCGCTGCGCAGCGGCGAGCGCGTCGTGATCTCGACACACACGCTGAACCTGCAGGAGCAGCTCGCCGGGCGCGACATGCCGGCGGCGGCCGCGCTCGCCGAGTCGGCGGCCGGCGCAGAGCCGGGCTCGCTGCGGACGGCCGTGCTCAAGGGGCGGGGGAACTACCTCTGCCTCGAGCGCTGGACGCAGGCGATCGAGCTGGAGGAGCCGCGCGGCGCGGACCAGGCGCGCGTGCTTGCCCGGATCGCCGTCTGGCTCGGCGAGACGGAGCGCGGCGACCGCGCGGAGCTGTACCTGCGCGGTGACGAGTGGCCGCACTGGCGCGCCCTCGCCGCCGACACGAACGACTGCCTTGCCCGGCGCTGCGCGTTCGTCCGCGACGGCTCCTGCTTCCTCCAGCGGGCGCGCGCGGAGGCGGCGGCCGCGCACGTCGTCGTCGTCAACCACGCGCTGCTGCTGGTCAACGCGGCGGGCGGCGACCAGGTGCTGCCGCCCTTCCGCCACCTGGTCGTCGACGAGGCGCACCGCCTCGAGGGCGTCGCGACGAGCCAGTTCGGCGAGTCCGTCTCGCTGCAGGAGATCGCGCAGCTGCTCGACGAGGCCTCGGCCGGCGGAGGATCGCTCGCCGCCTCGCTGGTGGGCGCCGCCCGGCTCGACCCGATGCCGCTCTCGCCCGCCGCTGGCCTTGCCCCGCTCGCCGGCGAGATCACCTCGGCCGCCTCGGCGGCGCGCGCGCGGCTGCCGGACCTGGAGGCGACGATCGCCGCCTACAGCGAGGAGTTCGAGGAGCGCGCGAGGGGCGCGCAGCTGCTGATCACCCCGGGCCGGCGGGCGCAGCCGCTCTGGGGGGATGTCGAGGACGCGGCGCTGCACCTCGAACTCGCGCTCGACCAGCTGGCGCGCCGCCTGCTCGACGCCGAGTCGACGGTCGGGTCGCTGCTGGCGGCCGGCGCGCCCTCGCTCGACGCGCTGCGCGGCGCGCTCGCGCGGGCCGCCGAGCGCGCCGCGCAGCAGGCGGCGACGCTGCGCGAGGCGCTCCAGCGCGCCGATCCCGAGCGGATCGTCTGGCTCGACAGCGGCGGCCGCGCGCCACGCGTGCGCAGCGCGCCGCTCGACGTCGCCGAGCGCCTCGAGAACGAGCTGTGGGCGCGGCGCGACTCCGTGCTCGTCACGAGCGCGACGCTGACGGCGCAGCAGCGCTTCGACTTCAGCTTGCGGCGCATCGGGCTGCCCGACGCCGACGCCCTCGACGTCGGTTCGCCGTTCGACTACCGCCGAGCGGTGCTCGTGCTCGTCGTCGACGACCTGCCGCCGCCGAATGCGCCGGACTACGAGGCTGCCTCGGAGCAGGTGCTGGGCGAGGCGGTGCGCGCGGCGGATGGGCGCACGCTGGCGCTCTTCACCTCGCACGGCGCGGTGCGCTCGGCTGCGGGCGCGCTGCGCGGTCCGCTCGCCGCCGAGGGCATCGGCGTCCTCGCGCACGACCTCGACGGCGGCCCGGCGCGCCTGCTGCGCGCGCTCGCGGAGCGCCCTCGCTCGCTGGTGCTGGGCACCGCCGCGTTCTGGGAGGGCGTCGACGTGCCGGGTCCGGCGCTCTCGCAGCTCGCGCTCGCGCGGCTGCCGTTCCCGGTGCCGACCGATCCGATCCACGCGGCGCGCGCCGCGCTGCACGACCAGCCATTCGAGGAGTACATGCTGCCGCACGCGGTGCTGCGCTTCCGCCAGGGCTTCGGCCGCCTGATCCGCGGTCCGCGCGACCGGGGTGTCTTCCTGATCCTCGACCGGCGCGTCAGCGCGCGCGCCTACGGCGAGGCGTTCCTCGAGGCGCTGCCCGACTGCGAGCGGCGCACCCTCCCCGCGCGCGAGGTGCCCGCGGCCGTCGCCGCCTGGCTCTCCGAGGCGCCTCGTGGCTGAGCCGGCCCCCCGGCCGGCGCGAGCGCGTCCCTGGGCGCGCGGCGAGGGCGTCACGCTGGTGGCGGCGGACGCGCCGCCGGAGGACGAGGGCGTCGCGCAGGCGATCCGCGAGGGCGTCGCGCGCAGCCATCGGGGCGCGGTGACGGCGCCGCTGGCGGAGACGAGCCTCTACCACGTGCGTGCCGGGGGCGAGACCGTCGGGGTGCTGGGCATCGCGCCGGGGCCGGGAGCGCGGACCGTGACGTTCTCCGGTGTCGCGATCGCGCCCGAGCGGCGCGGGCGCTCGATCGCCCAGCGTGCGGTGCGGATCGCGGAGCGGCGCCTGCGTCGCGAGGGCGTCCGCAGCTTCTACGGGCGCGCGCCGCGCGGCAACGGGCGCGGGCTCTACTTCTGGCTGCGCGCCGGCTACGCCCCGCTGCGCTCGCCTCGCCCCGAGGACGACGCGACCTGGTTCCGGCTGCCTACTCCCTAGGCTCCTCGGCGACGGTCTGCTCGGCCGCCGCTGCGGCGTCCTCGTTCGCGGCGCGCCGCTGTTCGGCTGCCTGCCGGGCCTCGAGGTAGCGCCGCGCGCGGCGGCGGTACCAGACCGCGAGCAGCACGGCGATGAGCAGCGCCACGACGACGTCCAGCGCCTGCAGCGGCTCGGCGGGCAGGAACGTCGCGACACGCGCGAGCCAGTAGCCAAGGAGCAACAGCAGCACGATGCCGAGGCGGCTCGTCCCGCCCTCCGGACGCGGCTGGGCGGCGGGAGGCGGCGCGGGCGCCTCGCTGCGCCGGGGGCGGAAGCGGCGGCCGCGCGAGGCCACCGAGGCTAGGGGCCGTCGATGCGGCGGAAGCGGCGACGCCTCGGGCGCTCGGGCGCTGCGGCGGGCGGTGGCTCGCTCGCTGCCGCCGGCGGAGGCGGAGACGCCGGAGCAGGCGGGGGAACGGGGGGCATGGCGATCGTGCCGGCGTGGGCGCCGGGCGGCGCACCCAGCGGGTCGAAGCCGGGAGGAGGCGCCTGGAAGCCCTCGGCCTGGATGCTGCCGCGGATCAGCTCGAGGCAGCGGTTGCAGAAGAACTGCAGCACCGGCTCGTCGCAGTCGCCCACCCAGACGTCGCCGCAGTCGATGCCCGGGATGTCGTTGCGGGGGTTGAGGTGGAAGAGCATGCCGCAGTTGCTGCAATCGGAGAGCAGCTGGGCGTTTGTCTCGGAGACCTCGCAGATCTCGCAGGTGTGGGTCGGGGCCGAAGTCATCGCGTCTCTCCTCGTGCGCGGCCTGGCCGACCGCCGCTAGCGGACGACGGAGCGCCAGTGCCCGCCCGTGGCGGCGTCGGCCTCGTAGCGCTCGATGCAGGGGTCGCAGCTGAAGCTGAAGCCGCAGGCCTGCCCGAAGGTCGCCGCGCCGCAGCTGCGGCCCAGCCCGTCCTGGCTGAGGTCGATGTGGAAGACGGCCCCGCACTCGGCGCAGTCGGCCATCTCCTTGAGCGGTCCCTGGAGGCCACAGACGGCGCAGTCGAGCAGCGTGACCGCCGCCGCGGGCGCCTCGGCGGGCTGGCGTTGGGCGGGCAGCGTGCTCATCGTTCCTCCGACTCGGCGTCGCGCAATGCGGCCCGCACCGCGCGGCGCGCGCTCGCCGCGTCCCTCAGATTGCCGAGATAACGCTCGCGGCGCAAGCGCCCGAGCCACGCGCCGAGGGCGGGACCGCGCTCGACGCCGAGCCTGAGCAGCGCACCGGCGTCCAGCGGCGCGCGTGTGCGCTCCCAGCGCCGCAGATCGCGTTGCAGCGCCCGTTGGCCCGGCGGATCGAGCCAGCGGGCGGCGAGGCGGGCCTCGTCCGCCACGCCCTCGAGGGCCGCGAGGCTCGGCGGAGTGCGGTCATGTGCTCCAAGAAGCCGCGCCGCCTCCTCGACGGCGCGGTGTGCCGCTCGCGGCGCCGCGAGGCGGGCGGCGATCGCCTCGCGCCCGGCGAGCGGGGCGAGCACCACGGCGAGCAGCAGCGCGGGCGAGTGCGGGCCGGGCCGCCTCGCGAGTGCTCGCGAGGCCTCGGGTGGGAGCGACCAGGCGGGATGCACGCCGCGCAGCACGCCCCAGCCCTCCAGCAGGCGCAGCGCCGCGCCGACGTGGCGGCTCTCCGCAACGCGCTCGAACTCGGCCCAGAGCCGCCGGCCGGAGCTGCGCGCGATCCAGCGCGGGGCGTCCTCGATGAGGCGCGCCGTCTCTGGATCGGGCCGCAGCCCGAGCGCCGTGGCGTAGCGCGCGCCGCGCCAGAGCCGCGTGGCGTCGTCGCGGAAGCTGTCGGCGTGCAGTGCGCGCAGGCGTCGCGCGGCGAGATCCTCGAGGCCGCCGTGAGGGTCCAGCAGCTCGCCGCGGCGTGGCCCGGCGACGCCGAGCGCGGCGGCGTTGACGCTGAAGTCGCGCCGCCCCAGGTCCGCCTCGATCGTTGCGCCGGGGCGCACCTCGGGCAGCGCCCCGGGCCGTGCGTAGCGCTCGCTGCGCAGCGCGGCGATATCGAGCCGCCGTCCGCGCCACCCGACGCGCGCGGTGGCGAACCGCGGCTCCTCGTGCACACCCGCAGTCTCGCCGAGCCGCGCCGCGATCGAGGCGGCGAGGACGGCGGGATCGCCGCCGCATACAAGGTCGACCTCGGACGGCGCGGCGCCCGCGGCGAGATCGCGGATCGCGCCGCCGACCGCCCACAGCTCGCTGCCGGATTCGATGGCGGCCTCGATGGCTGCGTCGAGCAGCGAACGAGCGTCGGCCGGGAGCGCGAGGCGCAGGCGCGAGACCGTAGGACGTATAAGCGGATAAGCGATTCTTGACACTCGCAGGCACCCGCTCATACGATACCGGGTGCGAGCGGGGCGTTCCCGGCCCGTCCCGGCTGTGGCGGGGTTCCGGGCGGTCGCGTACGTGATGGCGGAGCACGTACGCCCGAAAGGGTACTCGCTTGGTCTCCGCGCCGCCTTGCCTCCACGACGCACTGGCCGCTCTCCGGATCGAGTTCGCGGACGAGACGCTGCTGCGCCTTGCGCTTACTCACCCGTCCTACACCAACGAGCACGAGGGCTCCGACGGCTCCTTCGATCGGCTCGAGTTCCTCGGCGATTCCGTGCTCGGCATGGTCATCGCCGAACGCCTCTACGAGCGCTTCCCCGATGTCGAGGAGGGCCGCCTGACGCTCTGGCGCGCGCACATCGTGCAGGGCTCGACGCTGGCCGAGGCGGCGAAGCGCCTCGACCTCGGCCGCTGGTTGCTGCTCGGACGCGGCGAGGAGGCGACGGGCGGGCGCGAGCGCCCCGGCAACCTGGCCGACGCCTATGAGGCGCTGATCGGCGCGCTCAAGCTTGATCGCGGGCCGGACGGCGGCATCGAGGGCGCGCGGCGCTTCATCGAGCGCACGCTCGCGCCCGAGCTGGAGGCGCTGCAGATCGACCCGGCGGAGCTGAACACCAAGGGCGCCCTCCAGCAGTACTGCGAGGGTCGCTTCGGGCGTCCCCAGTACGTGACTGTCGAGGAACGCGGGCCGGAACATGCCCGCGAGTTCTCGGTCGAGGTCCGCATCGACGGCGAGGTGCTGGGCCGCGGGAGCGGGCGCACCAAGCAGCAGGCCGAGAAGGACGCCGCCCGCGAGGCGCTGCGGGAGCTGCGCATGCGCGCAGCCGGGACGGACTAGCCCCGATGTACCTGCGACGCGTCGAGGCGTACGGGTTCAAGTCCTTCGCGGACCGCCAGGTCTTCGAGTTCGGCCCCGGCCTGACCGCCGTCGTCGGACCCAACGGGTCCGGCAAGTCCAATGTCGCCGACGCGATCCGCTGGGCTCTCGGCGAGCAGTCCTCGCGCTCGATCCGCGCCCGCAAGACGGGCGACGTGATCTTCTCCGGCTCCGACACGCGGCGCGAGATGGGCGTCGCCGAGGTGACGCTGATCCTCGACAACTCCGAGCAATGGATGCCGGTCGACTTCGACGAGGTGAGCGTCAGCCGGCGCGCCTACCGCAGCGGCGAGAACGAGTACCGGATCAACGGTCAGAAGGTGCGGCTGCTGGACGTGCAAGACCTGTTCCGGCGCGCGCAGGTCGGCCAGAACTCCTACGCGATGATGTCGCAGGGCCTCGTCGACGAGGTGCTCGGCCTGCGGCCGCAGGAGCGCCGCAACCTGATCGAAGAGGCCGCCGAGGTGCACGGCCACCGCATCGAGCTGACGCGGGCGGAGCGGCGGCTCACGCAGACGCGCGACAACCTCGGCCACGTCCGGGTGCTGATCCGCGAACTGGCGCCGCGGCTGCGGCAGCTGGAGCGGCAGTCGCAGCGCGCCAGCCGCTTCCGCGAGCTCGATGCCCGGCTCGGCGCGGCCCTCGAGGCCTGGTACGAGACCGAGCTGCGAGAGGCGAGCGAGGCGCTGGCGGCGGCGCAGGCGCGGCACGACCAGCGTTCCGAGGCGTTTGCCGCGGCGCGCCGGCAGGCCGAGGCGTTCGCCCCCGAGATCGCCGCCGCGGAGCGCGCCGTCGCCGCGGCGCGCGCGGAGCTGAGCGGCGCGCAGCGCCGCGAGCGCGAGCTGGCCGAACGCTCGCTGGCGCTTGGACAGCAGCGCGCGCTCGCCGAGCAGCGCCAGGAGCTGCTGCTGGTGCGCCGCACGGAGCTCGACGCCGCCATCCAGGAGCTGGAAACCGCGCCCGGCCCCGGCGCAGCGGACGACGCCACGCTGATCGAGCTGGACGCGCGGGTCGCCGAGTCGCGCGCCAGCCTCGAGGGCGCTCAGGAGGCGATGCGCGCGGCGGATGAGGCGGTGCGCGATGTCCTGCGCGATCTCGCGGAAGCCGAGGCCCGCCGCTCCCGCATCGAGACCACCATCCGCGACGCTGAGTCGCGGCGCGCGAGGGTCGAGGCCGAGCAGCAGCGCCGCGACCGGGAGCAGCGCGAGGCGGCCCGCCGCCGCGACGAGTTGCACGACGAGCTGCGCGACTACGGGCAGCGCGCGCTGGCGGCGCGGCGCGAACACGAGCGCCTCACGCAGCAGGCGGCGGAGGCGCTGCGCCGCCGCGCGATCGCCGAGCGGCGGATCGAGGAGACTCGGACGCGCGCCGAGGAAGGCCGCGAGGCGCTGCGCGGGGCGACCACGCGGCGCGAGCAGTTGGAGGCCCGCCGCGAGCTTGCCGCCGAGCTGGCGGCGCAACTGGCGCGGCAGGGCTCCGCCTCCCAGGAGCTGCTGCGCGCCGCCAGGGAGCCGGGCCCGGACGAGCAGCAGCTGAGCGGCGTGGTGGGGCTCCTCGGGCGGCTGATCCGCGTGCCGCAGGGCCTCGAACACGCCATCGAGGCGGCGCTCGCCGAATGGATCGGCGCCGTCGTGGTCGAACGACAGGACGAGGCGCTGGCCGCTATCGAGCATCTGCGCGCGCAGGGCGCCGGCTCCGTCACCGTGCTGCCACTCGACGCCGTCGACCGGCAGTACTCACTCAACATGCTGAGCGAGCGCGGCGTCGTCGGCGTCGCGTCGGCGCTGGTCAAGACCCAGCGCAAGTACCGCCCGCTGATCGACCTCCTGCTGGGGCGCACGATCGTCGTCGAGGACGTGCAGACCGCGCTCAAGACGGTCCAGCGCGGCCTCGGCTCCGTCGTCACGCGTGACGGCGTGCTGGTGCGCGCGGACGGCTCGATCTACGGCGGCTCACGCGGCTCGGCGGCCGAGCAGTTCGTGCTGCAGGACGAGGAACACGCGCTGCCCGAGGCAATCGAGGCCGCGCGCGAGGCCGAAGCCGCCGCCGCCGCGCAGGTTCAGCACTTCGACGACATCGTCGCCGACTCCCGCGACGCCCTCGAGGCCGCGCGCAGCGCCGCGACGGCGGCGGAGACCGCGCTGCGCACGCACGAGCAGGACAGCGCACGGCTGCGGCGCCGCCTGGTGGCGATCGGCAGCGAGCTGCGCCTCGCCCACGCCGTGCTCGCCGAAGACGACCCCGAGGCCACGTCGGACGACGCCGCAGCGGCGATCGAGCGCGAGCGCGCCGCGCTCGAGATGCTCGACGCACGCCTCGTGGGCTTGCGCGATCGCTCGGAAGCCGTCGGCGCCGAGCGCGACGCAGCCGGCGAGCAGGTTGCCCGGGCTGCTGCCGGGCTCGCCGCCGCCGAGGGCGAGCAAGCCGCGATCCGCGACCGTCAGGTCGCGCTGGAGGAGGCGCACCGCAACCGCGGCGAGCGGCTCGCCGAGCGCCGCGACCAGGCGCTCGCCGTCCGCCAGGAACTCGAAGACCTCGATCTCACGCTGCGCGATCTCGGCGAGCAGGTCGCCAACGTCGAGAGCGCGCGCCGCGCCGCCGAGGAAGCCGTCGCACCGGCGCACGCCGCGCTGGCCGACGCGGAGCGCGCCGAGCGCGAGCTGACGGCGACGCGCGGCGACAGCCAGGCGCGGCTCTTCGCCGCCGAGCGCGAGCTGCTGGAGGCGCAGTCCGCGTTGCGGGAGCTGGCAAACCGCGTCCAGAACCTCGAGCGGCAGATCGCGGACGACGGCCTCGTCCTGCGCGAGGACGGCAGCGTGCGCCGAGCCGTCGCCGAGCAGGCGCAGCCCGATCTCGAGGGCAGCGCGGCCGTCGAGCCGGCTCTGGCCGACGGAGGTGCTGCCGACAATGGCGCGCCGCCGGTGCTGTCGGCGCCGGTCCCCGCGAGCGGCGGGGCCGAGGTCAACACCGCCGAGCTGCGCGAGCACATCTCCGAGCTGCGGGCCGAGATCCGCGCGCTCGGCCCGGTCAACCTCGAGGCGCTCGAAGACCTCAGCGAGGAGCGCGAGCGGCACGACTTCCTCGCCGGGCAGGTCGACGACCTCGAGGAGGCCGAGGCGCAGCTGCGCACCGCGATTGCCGAACTCAAGCGCGAGATTCGCGAGCGCTTCGGCGACACGTTCGAGCACGTCAACGCGAGCTTCGCCGACTACTTCGAGCGCTTCTTCGGCGGCGGACGGGCGGAGCTGACCATCGTCGAGCCGGAGCAGGAGGGCGGCGAGGCGGGCGTGGACGTGCGCGCGCAGCCGCCCGGCAAGCGCATCTCCTCGCTCTCGATGCTCTCTGGAGGCGAGCGCGCGCTGACCTCGGTGGCGCTGCTGTTCGCGCTGCTCGACGTCAACCCGGCGCCGGTCTGCGTCCTCGACGAGGTCGACGCCGCGCTCGACGAGGCGAACGTGGGTCGCTTCGTCGATACGCTGCGCGGGCTCTGCGAGCACTCGCAGTTCATCGTGATCACGCACAACCGCGGCACCGTCGAGTCCGCCGATACGATCTACGGCATCTCGATGGGCGACGACTCCGTCTCGCGCGTGCTCTCGCTGCGCCTGGCCGACCTGCCGCAGGCCTCGTAACGGGGTCGCCGGCGCGGCTCGTTCGCCACTCGCCGCGCCTCTCGCTACGATCGGCAGGCGCCCGCATCGAGGGCCGGTCAGGATGGTGCCGTGAGGCTGCTGCGAGGCAACCCGGAGTCCGAGGCGGCGACGGGGCAGGCGTTGTCGCGGACGCGCCGCAGCTGGTTCGGCCGCGTCGGCGATCTGCTGCGCGGAAACGGGATCACGCCCGAACTCTGGGACTCGCTCGAAGAGGTGATGATCGGCTCGGACGCCGGAGTGGAGACCACCTTCGAGGTGCTCGACCGCGTGCGCGCCGCGAATCCGCGGCAGCCGGAAGAGCTGCGCACCGCGCTGCGCAGCGAGCTGATCGCGATCCTCGAGGCGCCCGCGGGCGCCGGCCGGCTCTGGGATGTGGATTCCGACGCGCCGCCCCGGCCCGCCGTCGTGCTGATTGCCGGGGTCAACGGCACCGGCAAGACGACCGCGGCCGCGCGGCTCGCCCACGCCTACCAGGCCGAGGGCAACCGCGTGATCGCCGCGGCCAGCGACACGTTCCGTGCCGCGGCGATCGAGCAGCTGCGCAGCTGGGGCGAGCGAATCGGCTTCGACGTGATCGCGCACCAGGCGGGCTCCGACCCCGCCGCGGTCGCCTTCGACGCGATCGGGGCGGCGCAGGCGCGCGGCCACGACCTCGTGCTGGTGGATACGGCCGGGAGACTACATAACAAGCAGAACCTGATGAACGAGCTGGCCAAGATCCGGCGCGTCATCGAGCGGCAACTCGGTCGCGGCCCCGACGAGGTCGCGCTCGTGCTCGACGCGACCACCGGGCAGAACGGCCTCGCGCAGGCGCGCGCCTTCACCGAGGCGATCGAGGTGACCTCGGTGATCCTCACGAAGCTCGATGGCAGCGCGCGCGGTGGCATCGTCTTCGCGGTCGCCTCGGAGCTGGGGCTGCCCGTGCGCTTCATCGGGGTCGGGGACGGCCCGGGGGATCTGGCGCCGTTCGACGCGGAGGCGTTCGTGGACGGCTTGCTGGCGGACTCCGAGACCGCGCAGGCGTAGCGGGCCGCCGACGTGTACGAGGGACTCGCGTGGTACCTCGCGCTGGTGCTGATCGGCGCGAGCGGCCTGCTGCCGGCGACGCTGCTGTTCGGGCGGCTGCGCTCGCGCGGGGTGTTGTACGCCCGCCCGCTCGCGCTGCTGCTGGTCGCGCAGGTCGTCTGGCTGGCCTCGTCGCTCGTCTCGATTCCCTACGGGACCGGCCTCGTCATCGCCGCGGTCGCCCTGCTCTACGCCTGGTCGGGCTGGCTCGGCTGGCGCGACCCGGAGCGGCTGCGGACGCTCTGGCGGGCGCGCCGCACGGTGCTCGCCGGCGAGGCGCTGTTTCTCGTGGTCTTCGTCGTCGTGCTGTTCGTGCGCGCCCAGGCGCCGGCTGCGATCAACACCGAGAAGCCGATGGACCTGATGCTGCTCAACGCGGTGCACCACGCCGCGCAGCTGCCGCCCCCCGACTCCTGGCTCGCCGGCTACGACGTCTCCTACTACCACCTCGGGCACGTGATGATCGATGTCAGCGGGCGGCTGGCTGGGGTCGCGCCGCGTTTCGGCTTCAACCTCGGCCTCGCGGCGGCTGCGGCGCTCGCGGCGGTGGCGATCGCCGGCCTCGCGAGCGACGCGGTCGCGCTCGGCGCGCCGAGGCGGCGCGCCACGCCGTGGATCGCCGCCGCCATCGCCGTCGTGGCGCTGATCTGGATCGCGCCGCTGGAAGGGCTGGCGGACCTCGCGGCGGCGAACGGACTGGGCGGTGAGGGCGTCTGGGGCCGCCTCGGCGTGAAAGGGCTGCCCGGCCCCGTGGAGGCGACGCACGGCGTGCCCGACCAGTTCTGGTGGTGGTGGCGGGCGACGCGCGTGGTCCCCGGCACGATCAGCGAGTTCCCCGCCTTCTCCTACATCCTCGGCGACCCGCACGCGCACGTGCTCGCGCTGCCGCTCGGCATCGTCGCCCTCGCCGTCGCGCTCGACACCTTCGAGGGCGGCTTCGCGCTCTCGTGGCGGCGCTGGACGGCGCGCCCGGGGGCGCTGCTGCTGGCCGGCGCGCTCTTCGCCGGGCTGGCGATGACCAACGCCTGGGACGTGCTCGCCTACGGGCTGATCTGGCTGGCGGCGGCGGCCGCCGCCTTCCGCGCCGTCGGCTGGCCGCTGCACGGCGCGCTCTTCGGCGCCGCGCGCTATCTCCTCGCGCCGACGCTCGTCGGCCTCGCGATCGCCTGGCCGCTGCTGCAGACGCTCGACACGTCATCGATCGGAGCCACCGTCGTGACCGACGCGGCGAGTGACCCGCTGCGGCTGCTGCTGTTCTGGGGCGCCCCGCTGCTGCCGATCGCGCTCGCCGCGCTGCTGACGCGCCAGCACGCCTCGAGGCGCGCGCTCGCCAGGGGCCTCGCGCTGGCGGCGACGCCGCTCGCGCTTTGGGTCGTGTGGGCGGCCGGGGAGGGCGACGCGTTCGCTGCGCGCGGCGCCGGCTGGCTGACGCTCGGCGGCCTCGTGCTCGCGACCGGCGTGGCCGCGGCCGCCTCGGCAAGCCGCTACGCCGAGGGGCGGCGCGACCACGCGGCCTGGCTGGCGCTGGCCGCCACGGCGGGCGCGATCGTGCTCGCGACCGAGCTGTTCCACGTCACCGACGCGCTGCGGCACGCGCGCATGAACACCGTCTTCAAGTTCTGGTACGTCGCCTGGCCCCTGCTCGCGGCCTCCGGGGCGATCGGCCTCGCGCTCGCCTACGACGCCGCGCCTCGGCCGCCGCTCGCCGCGCTGCGGGGGCGGCTCGCCTCGCCGCGAGGCGCGCTCGCGGCGCTCGCCCTTCTCGCCGCGCTGCTCTGGGTTGGCACGCTGCTCTACGCGCCGGCCGCGACGGTCAGCCGTGCGCGCGAGGGCCAGGCGAGGGGCATCGACGCGCTTGCGCACATCGAGCGGCGCGATCCGGGGCTGGCCGCGGCGCTCGAGTGGGTGCGCGGCGAGCTGGATCCCCGTCGCCACGTGCTGCTCGAGGCCGCGAGCCGCAGCTACGGGCCGGGTAACATGATCTCGGCGGCCAGCGCCACGCCGACGCTGATCGGCTGGCCCGGCCACCAGCTGCAGTGGCACAGCGACGCACCCCTGACGGAGCGCCTCAACGTGGTCGACACCATCTACCGCAAGGGAGCCGGCATCGAGTCGTTGCTGCTGGCGCGCACGCATGGCGTGACCCACGTCTACCTCGGTCGCGAGGAACGCCGCCAGTTCGGGGCGGACGTCGCTACGCGCTTCGAGGCCTGGCCGACCGTGTTCGAGGCGCCCGGCGCGCGGATCGTCGTTGTCTCCACGGGGTTGCGATGAGCGCCGGGTTGCTCGCGCGCCTCGGACAGCTCCGGGCGGACCGCACGCTGCTGGTGCTGCTCGGCATCGCCGCCGTCGCCCTCCTGCTGCGCGTGGTCGACCTCGACGCGCGGGCGATGCACCACGACGAGTCGCTGCACGCCAAGTACGCCTGGGACCTCGCCGAGGGGCGCGGCTACGTCCACAACCCGCTGATGCACGGGCCGCTGCTCTTCCACACGGTGGCCGGCTCGTTCGTGGTCTTCGGGGACAACGAGGTGGCCTCGCGGCTGCCGATGGCCCTCGCGGGCGCGGCCCTGGTGCTGGCGCCGCTGCTGCTGCGCCGCTGGCTGGGCAACACGGGCGTGATCGTGGCGGGGCTGCTGATCGCGTTCTCGCCGGTGCTGCTCTACTACTCGCGCTTCTCGCGCAACGACATCCCGGCGGCGCTCTGGATGCTGTTCCTGATCGCCGCGATCTGGCGCTACCGCCACGACGGGCGGGAGCGCTGGCTGGTGCTCGCGGCGGCGGCGATCGCGCTCTCGTTCGCGACGAAGGAGACGGCCTACCTGTTCTGCGGGCTGGCGCTGCTCTACATCAACGCCACGCTCACCAGCAGCCTGCTGCAGCAACTGGGCGGGGAGGACGGGAAGTACCGGCACGGCTCCGCGATCGCCTCGTGGATCGTGCTCTTCCCCTTCGCCTGGGTGATCGCCGCGCTGTGGGCGCCGCTCGCCCCGCTGCGCCGCCGCCTCGGCCTCGAAACCCTGCCCCGCGAGGGCGACCTGATGGTCGTGGTCGGTACGATGACCGCGCCGTTCCTCGGCGCCGCGCTGCGCATCCCCTTCCCCGGCATCGAAACTGCGACGTTCGAGCACATCGAGACGGTCCTGATCCTCGAGCTGCTCGCGATCAGCACGATCATCGGCGTGCTCTGGCGTCCCGGCACCTGGCTGCCGATCGCGGCGCTCGCCTGGCTGATCACGATCCCGCTGTTCACCACCGGCTTCACGAACCAGGACGGTTTTGTCTCCGCGTTCTGGGGGCAGCTCGACTACTGGCTCGACCAGCAGGACGTGCAGCGCGGCAAGCAGCCGCTCCACTACTACCTGATGATGCTCCCCACCTACGAGTTCCTCTCGCTGCTCCCGGCGCTGATCGGTGGCGCCTGGCTGCTCTGGCGCGGCGACTCGCTGATGCGGTTGCTCGCCTGGTGGTTCGTCGCGATCTTCGTCCTGCTCTCCTTCGCCGGCGAGAAGATGCCGTGGCTGAACGTGCACTTCGCGCTGCCGCTCGCGCTGATCGCCGGGCACGCGCTCGGCCTCGTGCTGCCGCGGGCGTGGCGCTCGCTGCGCGGCCTGCGCGAGGACTTCACCGCGCCGGCCGGGTCGGCGCGGCCGGCCCTGCTCTGGGCGGGAGCGGGCGCGCTCGGCGCGCTCCTCGCCGCCGCCTCGCTGTGGACGGCGTTCGGGGTCTCCTACCGCCACCCGGACACGCCCGTCGAGCCGCTGATCTACACCCAGACCTCGCCGCAGGTGCCGGTACTGGCGCGGGAGATAGCGGAGTACGTGCGGGCGCAGCCGACGCCCACGCCCGTGGTCGTCGACACCACGGCCTCGCTGACCTGGCCCTGGGCCTGGTACCTGCGCGACGTCCCCAACGTCGGCTACCTCGGGCCCGACGCGATCCGCCAGTACGGGCCCGGCGAGGGCGCGGTGCTGATCAGCGCGAGCAGCACCCTGGGGCCGGGCTGGCTGCTGCGCCACCAGTTCGAGGCGCCCCGCCCCTACGTCCACCGCTGGTGGTTCCGCGAGGAGGGCTACCGCGCGGCCACGCCACGCGGCGTCCTCGGCAAGCTCGCCAGCGGCGAGCTGCTCGTCGACTGGGTGAGCTTCGTCGCCTCGCGCACCGAGGAGGACTCGCTCGGCGCGCTGCGCGGCCACATCTGGTTCCCGAAGCGCTGACCGCGCAGCGCTCCCGGCGTCGCGCGCGACTGCTTGATGGCCGAACATAGAGGCGCACCGAGAGCAGGACGATTCGCGGCAACGGGGCCCGCTGCGGCCTCGCGAGGGAGCGGGACGTGAAGTGGCGACGCTCGCTGATCGGTCTCGCCGTCAGCGCGGTCTTCATCGTGCTGCTGCTGCGCCAGGTCAACGGGCCGGAGCTGCGTGACGCCTTCACCGCGGCCGCGCCGGGCTGGCTCGTCGCTGCCTTCGCGATCTACCTCGGCGCGCTCTGGCTGCGCGGGCTGCGCTGGAAGCTGGTGCTGCGTGGCGCGACGCCGATCGGCACCGGCGACGCGACGGCGCTGGTGGTAATCGGCTACGCGGCGAACAACGTACTGCCCGTGCGCGCCGGCGAGCTGGTGCGCGCGCAGCTGCTGCACGAGCGCCATGGCGCGGACCGCGTCGCCGCGCTCGGCACGATCCTCGTCGAGCGCGTCTTCGACGGCCTGGTGCTTGCCCTCTTCCTCGCCGGTACGATCGCCCTCGCGGGCGGCAGCGGCGTGCTGCAGCTGCTCGCCGCGGTCACCGGCGCCGCGTTCGTCGCAATCGCCCTTGCGCTGCTGATCATCGGGCCGCGCCTGGCCGACAACCCCGGGCTGGCGCAGCGGCTGGTGAGGCCGCTCCCGGTCCGGCTCCAGCACTTCATTGCCCCGCGGCTCGACCGCTTCGTCGAGGGGCTGACGACGATCCGCGGGATGGGCGCCTGGATCGCGATCTTCGTCGTGACGGCCGCCTCCTGGGCGATCGAGGCGGCGATGTACTGGCTTGTCGGGATCGGGCTCGGCCTCGAGCTCGACCCGCTGCTCTACCTCGGCGTCTGCGGCGCCGCCAATCTCGCGATCGCCGCGCCGAGCACCTCGGGCGGCATCGGTCCGTTCGAGTTCTTCGCCCGCGAGGTGGCCGTCGTCTTCGGCGCGACCGCCGCGGCCGGCACCGCCTACGCGATCGCGCTGCACGCCGTGCTGCTGATCCCGGTCGCCGCCCTCGGACTGCTGCTGCTCTGGCAGCGCCACATCGCCGTACGCAGCCTGCTGCGCACGCCATCCGAGGACGCCCCGGCCGCCTCGACGCTGCGGGGGAGCGGCTAGTGCGCGCCGTCGTCGTGGGCGGCGGCGTGGGGGGACTCGCCGCGGCCTGGGAGCTGGCGAAGGCGGGGCACGAGGTCACGCTCGTCGAGGCCGGCCCGGTGCTCGGCGGCCAGGTCCGCACCTTCGAGATCGGCGGCGGCCGGATCGAGTCCTTCTACCACCACCTCTTCCGCTCCGACACCGTGATCGCCGAGATCATCGAGGAGCTGGGGCTGGGCGCGGACCTCGAGTGGGTCGACTCGCGCGTGGGGATGTTCGGCGACGAGCGCGTCTACCCCTTCACCAGCGCGGGCGACCTGCTGCGCTTCGACCGCGTCTCGCTGCTGACGCGGCTGCGCCTCGGCCTGACCGCGCTGTGGCTGCGCCGCGTCTCCGACTGGAAGCGCTACGAGGGCCTGAAGGCCAGGGACTGGATCACCTCGAAGGTTGGCGAGGAGGGCTACGAGCGGGTCTGGGGCCCGCTGCTGCGCGCCAAGTTCGGGCGGCACGCGCCCGAGGTCGCGATGGTCTGGTTCTGGGGCAAGATCTACCTGCGCTTCGCCTCGCGGCAGGGCGGGCCGCTCGCGAAGGAGCAGCTCGGCTACCTGCGCGGCTCCTTCGGCCGCATGGTCGACGCCCTCGCCGGGGCGATCCGCGCGCGCGGCGGCGCCGTCCACGCCGGCCGGCCCGTGCAGCGCATCGTCAGCACGGACGGCCGCGTCTCCGGTGTCGAGCTCGCCCCCGCCGAGGAGGGCGGGGAGCCGAAGCTCCTCGAGGCCGACACGGTGATCGCGACCGTGCACTCGGGCGTGCTGCCGCGCATCGCGCCCGATCTGCCGCAGGACTACGTGGACTTGCTCGGGCAGGTCGAGTACCAGTGGGCGACGGTGCTGCTGCTGGCGCTGGACCGCCCGCTTTCCGAGATCTACTGGCTGACGATCACCGACGACGACTGCCCCTTCGTGGTCGCGGTCGAGCAGACCAACTTCCGCGACCCCTCGGAGTACGGCGGGCAGCACATCGTCTACTTCTCGAACTACGCCGATCCCGGCGACCCGGTGGTCGAGGAGGACGTGGAGCAGGTGCTCGATCGCTACGAGCCGTATATCCGGCGCATCAACCCGGCGTTCGATCGGAGCTGGATCAACGACAAGTGGCTGTTCAAGGACCGCGCCGGCCAGCCGATCGTGCACTGGCGCTACCACGAGGTGATCCCGCCGCACCGCACCGGCATCGAGGGCCTCTACCTGGCGAACAACACGCAGATCTACCCGGAGGACCGCGGCCAGAACTACACGATGCGCATGGGCATCGAGGTCGCGCGGCTGGCGATGGACGACGCTGCCGCGCGTTGACGCACGCGCTGAGCGCTTCGACAGAATCCAATGTGATAGTGCGAGCGTATTGTCTACGCGGGCCGCTGCACGAGGCGCGTCCAGGCGTCGGGCAGGTGCGATTCCCGCGGCGCACGCCTGACCTCGTGACTCCGATCAGCCGCTCTGGAGCGCGAAGGAGAGGCCGCGATGCGCGTTCGCTGGCGGGCACGGTGGTTGGCAGGCCTGACGATCGCACTCGTTGCCATCGTTGGCGTCGGGATCGGGGTGTGGGCGGCCGTCACGACAGGTGGCGATCGCCCTCCGCCGATGCCGCTCGTGAAGCCGAAGCCGCGCCCCACGGGCATCGTGATCAACACCTACCCGGAGGCGACCCCCGTCGCGCTCGGCTCCGTGCTGGCGCCCGGCCACTACCGCTATACGTCCCAGGTGCTGGAGGGGCGGCTCCTGTACTTCTTCGTTCCCGAGGGATTGGAGTTGACGATGCACTCGGAGGGGGGACCGCAGAGCGAGCAGGCGGGCCTCGTGCTCGTCACCTCGGACGGACGCTCGTGGCTATGCCTGAGCGTGCTCGAGGCCGGGGAAGAGTGCGGGCGTGGGGTGGCTTCGGATGCGGAGGGGCTTGCGGAGTTGTTCGACCAAATCCTCGAGGTGGCACGCGATTCGTGGTGAGCCTCCCGTCGTGGGTGTCGCGTCGGTGGCCGGACTTCCGATTGGTGACCGCCCGGCGCTGGTGATCGTCCGGGTAGCGATAGCGCGTTGACAGCGACGCTCGTGCCTCCGTAGCCTCGAAGCGATCGCAAGGCCCGGCCGGAGCGCCGGGCGTGCGTGGAGCGCCGCTGGGGGAGCCGCAAGGCTGAGATCCGTCCGAGGACAACCCCAGAACCTGATCTCGGTAATGCGAGCGTAGGGAACGCGGTGATGACGAAGCCGACCGGCCCGACGGGGGCCGCCCGCTAGCGTTTCCCGGCCACCTGCCCACTCGCGCTCCGAGTCGCGCGGCGCATTCCTCGCACGCTGCGAGGGAGGAGGCGCCGCGTGATCGTGGAAATCGAGTGCCTGCCGACGCCGCCGGGCACGGCGGAGATCGAGTTCGAGCACGTCGAGCGGGCGATCGCCGTCATCCAGCAGTCCGGCCTCAGGTACGAGGTCGGCGCGCTCGGCTCGACCGTCGAGGGCGACCCCGACGAACTGTGGCCGCTGCTGCGCCGGGTCCACGAGGCCTGCCTCGAATCCGGGGCGGACAGCGTGGTCTCGGTGATCAAGGTCGGCCAACGGGCCGTGGACGACGGCACGCCGTGGATGGAGGGGCTGACGGCCCCGTTCCGCAACGGCGATCCCGCCTCATGACGCGGGCGCTGCGCGCGGCGCGGCACTATCTGCCGGCGGCGCTGTTCCTCGCCGCGCTGATCGTCGTCTGGGACGTCTGGGTGCGCGTCGCCGGGACGCCGTCCTACCTGATGCCGCCGCCGGGCTCGCTGCTGGACGCCTTCCTCGACCAGCGAGGGGTGCTGCCGGGGCACATCCGCACGACGCTGACGGAGGCGCTGCTCGGGCTCGCGCTGGCGGCGCTGCTGGGCGTGACGACGGCGGCGCTGATCGCCAGCCTGCCGCTGGCGCGGCGCGTGCTTTACCCGCTGCTCGTGGTCAGCCAGAACATCCCGGTGCTGGTGCTCGCGCCGCTGCTCGCGGTCTGGTTCGGCTTCGGCCTCACCCCGAAGGTCGTGATCGTCGTGCTGATCGGCTTCTTCCCGATCGCCGTGAACACCGCCGACGGGCTGATGAACGCCGACCGCGAGATGGTGGCGCTGGTGCGCAGCATGGGCGCCGATCGGCTCAAGGTGCTGCGGCTGGTGCTGATCCCCTCGGCGGTGCCCTCGTTCTTCGCGGGGCTGCAGATCGGGGCCGCCTATGCGGTGATCGCCGCGGTGATCGCCGAGTGGATGGGGGCGAGCTCCGGCCTCGGGCTGTTCATCGTGCGCTCCCAGCGAGCGTTCCGCACGGACCAGATCTTCATGGCGGTGGTGCTGATCGCCCTGATCAGCATCGCGCTCTTCGTCTGCGTCCACCTGCTCGCGAGGTATTCGATGCCGTGGCGTCACGCAGGCGCCCCGGCGGAAGGAGATTGAGATGAGACGACTGCTGCTGCTCGTCGGCGCGCTCGCCGCGCTACTGCTCGCCGCCTGCGGAGGCGACGAGGAGGCGCGCCCGGTGACGCTGATGCTGAACTGGACGCCGAACAACCACCACGCCGGGATCTACACCGCGCTGCAGAACGGCTGGTACGAAGAAGAGGGCATTGAGCTCACGATCATCGAGCCGGCCCCCGCCGGAGCCGACGCCGTCGTCGGCGCCGGCACGGCGCACTTCGGGATCTCCCAGGCGGAGAGCCTGCTGCCCGCACGCCTCGGCGGCGCGGACGTGGTCTCGATCGCGGCGCTGCTGCCCTACAACGACTCCAGCCTGATGGCCCTCGCCGAGGAGGGCATCACGCGCCCGAAGGACCTCGAGGGCAAGACCTACGGCGGCTGGGGCGGCCTGCTGGAGAAGCAGCTGATCGACACCCTCATCGAGTGCGACGGCGGCGATCCCTCGCTCGTCGAGTTCGTCGAGGTCGGGAACATCGACTACCTCGGCGGGATGGACCAGGACCGCTTCGACTTCGTCTGGGTGTTCGAGGGCTGGGACGCGCTGCGCGCCAGCCAGCTCGAGGGCCGCGCGCTGGGCAACATCCTGTTCATCGAGCACACCGACTGCATCCCGGACTGGTACACGCCGATCCTGATCACCAGCCGCCAGCTGATCGAGGACGACCCGGACCTCGTGCGCGACTTCCTGAAGGCGACGACGCGCGGCTACGAGCACGCGATCGCGAACCCGGACGAGGCGGCGACGCTGCTGCTCGAGGCCGCGCCGGAGCTGGACGAGGCGCTGGTGCGGGCGAGCGCGGTGTACCACTCGACGCGCTACAGGGCGCAGGGCCGCGTCTGGGGCGAGCAGGAGCACGCCACCTGGCAGCGCTTCGAGGCGTTCCTGCGCGAGGCCGGGCTGATCGACGCGCCGGTCGACGTGGGCGCGGCGTTCACGAACGAGTTCCTGCCGGAGCCGTAGCGAGGGCGAGGCGGAGCGTCGCGGATGAGCGCCGCGGGCGAGCCCGCGCTGCGGGTGCGGTCGCTGGGTCACAGCTACCCCGGCGACCCGCCCGTGGCCGCCCTCGAGGCGGTCGACCTCGAGGCGGCGCGCGGCGCCTTCGTCAGCCTGCTCGGCCCGAGCGGCTGCGGGAAGAGCACGGTGCTGCAGGTGCTCGCGGGGCTGCTCGTGCCCTCGCGCGGCGAGGCGTCGGTCGACGGCGCAAGCACCATCGGCGAGCCGGGATTGACCGCCTACATGCCGCAGCGCGACCTGCTGCTGCCCTGGCGGCGCGTCGAGGGCAACGCGACGCTCGGAGCGGAAGTCGCGGGTGTCGCGCGCGAGGAGGTGCGGGCGCGGGCGCGCGAGCTCTATCCGCGCTTCGGGCTCGGAGGTTTCGAGCGCGCGTGGCCGGCGCAGCTCTCGGGCGGGATGCGGCAGCGCCTCGCGCTGCTGCGCACCTTCCTGATGCCGCGCGAGACGCTGCTGCTCGACGAGCCGTTCGGGGCGCTCGACGCGCACACGCGGCGCGGGATGCAGGGCTGGTTGCAGGACGTCTGGGGCCGCGACGGCCGCACGGTGCTGCTGGTGACGCACGACGTCGACGAGGCGCTGCTGCTCTCCGACGTCGTCTACGTGATGTCGCCGCGCCCCGGCCGCATCGTCGAGCGCATCGAGGTGCCGCTCGCTCGGCCGCGCCGCAGCGCCGACGTCACGGCCGGGGTCTTCGTCGCGCTCAAGGCGCGGGTGCTCGCCGCGCTGGAGGCGCCGGAAGCGCCGGACGGGGAGTGAGGGGCCGGCGCGTTCCTTGTTCGGACCATGGCGCGCTCATATAGTCGGGGCGGACAGCCGGGACTGACAGCAGGACGGCGCGGACGGCGCCGCCGCGCGGACGTGAGGGAGCGAGCGTGCCGCTCGAGACCGAGGCGAAGGCCGCAATCCGCGCGCTGCTCGACGGACTCGTGCCGGGCGACGGCGACCTGCTCGAGGCGCTGCACCGGATCCACCACGCCTACGGCTACATCTCGCGCGAGGCGATGGAGGTCGTCGCGCAGCAGCTGCGGCTGACCCCGGCGCACGTCTACGGCGCGACCACCTACTACTCGGACTTCCGCACCACGCCGCCGCCGCCGGTCTCGCTCGCCTGGTGCTCGGGCCCGGCCTGCCGGCTGCGCAACGCGAACGGCATCCGCGGCGCGATCGAGGCCGTGCTCGGCTGCGAGCTGGGCGGGGACAGCCCCGACGGGCGCGTCGCCTTCACGCTCGGCCAGTGCGTCGGCACCTGCGAGCAGGCGCCGCAGGTCTGGCTGCAGGGCCGCGTCGTCGGCAAGCTCAACGCCGCGCGCGCGGTTGAGCTGGCGCGCTCGCTCGCCGCCGGCGAGGACCCGGAGACGCTCGGCCTGCCCGAGAACGGCACGGCGGCGGGGCAGGGCTAGCGCGATGCTCGACGCCTACGCCGCGCTGCGCGAACCGGCCGACGCCGCCTACGCCGAGTGGCAGCGGCCCGTGCGGCCGCGCATCGACCTCGCCTGGGAGACCTCGGCGCTGGCCGCGGGCGCGGGGCGCACGCAGGCCGCGCTCGAGGCGGAGGCCGAGGCGCGCGGCGCGGCGGTCGACCTCGGGCGCGTGCACGGTTACGGGCTGCAGTGGCTGCAGCCGCTCGCGCAGATCACCTGGCCGGACGGCGCCTCGGTGCTCTACGGCCCGGTCACCCCGGACAAGGTCGGGCTGCTGATCGACGAGGCGACGGGACGCGCGGGCGCGGCGGCGGAGCTGGCGCTCGGCGTGATCGCCGGGGAGCGGCCGGGGCTGCCGCCGATCGAGGCGCATCCCTTCCTCGCCTGCGAGGACGAGCGGCGGCTGCTCGCGCGGATCGGGCGCAGCGACCCGGAGTCGCTGGAGCACTACGTCGCGACGGGCGGCTACCACGCGCTGGCGCGGATGGTCGATCGCCACCACGGCGCGGAGGCCGTGCGCCAGCTGCAGGGGGACGCCGGGCTGATCGGGCGCGGCGGCGCCTTCTTCCCCGCCGGCGTGAAGTGGAACTTCCTCGCCGGCGCGCCCGACGACGAGCGCTACCTGGTCTGCAACGCCGACGAGGGCGACCCCGGCGCCTGGGTGAACCGCGTGCTGATGGAGGGCGACCCCCACCTGATCATCGAGGGCATGCTGATCGCGGCCTACGCGACGGCGGCGATCCACGGCTTCATCTACATCCGCGGCGAGTACCCGCTGGCGGTCGAGCGCGTGCGCGAGGCGATCGCGCAGGCCGAGCAGGCGGGGCTGCTCGGCGACAATATCCTCGGCAGCGACTTCTCCTGCACGCTGGAGGTGATCGTCGGGGCGGGCGCCTACGTCTGCGGCGAGGAGACGGGGCTGATCGCCTCGATCCAGGACGATCGCGGGATGCCGCGCATCAAGCCGCCGTTCCCGGCGCAGGCCGGCGTCTTCTACAAGCCGACCAACGTCAACAACGTCGAGACCTACGCGAACGCCGCTCTCGTGCTCGCGCACGGTGCGGACTGGTACCGCGAGCAGGGCACGGAGCGCAACAGCGGCACGAAGATCTTCTCGTTCTCGGGCGACATCGCGCGCACCGGCTTCATGGAGCTGCCCTGGGGCACGCCGCTGCGCGAGGTGCTGACGGCGCTCGGCGGGGCGACGCGCAGCAGCGGCGCGCCGGGCGAGCTGAAGGCGATCCAGCCGGGCGGTCCGCTGGCCGGCTACCTGCCGGCCGCGATCGCCGACGGGCTGAACCTCGAGAAGGAGGACTTCGCCCAGCACGGCACGCTGATCGGCGCCGGCGGCATCGTCTTCGTCGGCGAGGACGCGAACTCGATCGAGTTGAATGTGATGTTCTCCGAGTTCCTCGAGGAGGAGTCGTGCGGGCGCTGCACGAGCTGCCACCACGGCAACCAGCGCATGACCGAGGTGTTCAAGCGCGTGCTCGACGGCGGCGGCCGGGGCGAGGACCGCTACAACCTCGAGCAGCTTGGGCAGGCGCTGCAGTACTCGAACTGCGTGCACGGATCGGCCAGCCCGACGATCATGCGCAACACGCTGCGCTACTTCAGCGAGGAGTTCGACGCGCACGTCGCGGCGGCCGACCCGGAGCTGCGGGGTCGCGGCTTCCTGCGCTTCCGCATCGCCGACCAGAGCGACCCGCGGCTGGAGTCGGCGCGCCTGATCTGCCCCGTGGACGCCATCCGCGGGTCGCCGCGCGGCGGCTACTCGCTGGACGACGAGCTCTGCATCCGCTGCGGGGCCTGCTACGACCTCGCCCCGCGCGGCATCGCCCGCGACGACCTCGTCGCGCTCGCGGTGGCGCGGGCGGTGACGTAGGGGGCGCGCGCTCCGCGACGACTGCATGACCCTCAAGCTGTCGGCATGCCTGCTCGTGGTGATCGCCGCGCTTGCGGCCTCGATCGAGGTGCCGAGGGCAGACGCACAATCGATGGCCGAGGCCGCGGCGCCGGAGGTCCGTGTAGCCGCTCGCGGGACGGCGAGCGGCAGCGTGGAGTTCGCGATCCAGCAGCGGGTTGCGGGCGGCTCGTGGAGCGAGCTGCTGTTCGGGCGTTCGCGCTTCATGTCACCCCGGCTGATCGCCCTACAGGCGTGGCGCTACGCCACGCCGGTCACGGTGGGGGATGGGCACGCGGTCCGTGTGGCCGCACGCGGGACGGCGAGCGGCAGCGTCGAGTTCGCGATCCAGGCGCGGGGTGAGGACAGTTCGTGGGGCGAGTTGCTGTTCGGGAGTTCCCGGTTCATGACGCCGCGACTGATCGCATTGCAGGCGTGGCGCTACGCCTCGCCCGTCAACGTTCCGGCTGGGACTGCTCCGGCCACTGCCGCGTGCGTCTCAACGGAGCAGGTGCGCGCCGCGACCTTCCAGGTGCAAACTACGACCGGCACAGGTACCGCCTTCTACATCGGCGGTAGTGAGTGGATCACGAACCACCACGTGGTCGCTGATGTAGCAGAAGCCACGCTCGTGTACGGCCACTCGCGCATCTCTGCCAGGGTTGCCGGGAGCCTTCCAGACCACGATCTGGCACTGCTTCTCGCGGAGCCGCCGGCATCCGTGCGCGCCTTGAGCTTCGCCGCATCGCGTCCCGCCCTCGACGCTTTCGTTCGGGTAGTCGGTTTCCCGTCTGGCGTGAGCGGTACCCCGTCGGCCACGCGCGGCATTGTCTCGAAGTACGTCCGGCTCGCCTCCGGCGCCTTGGCGCTCCAGACCGACGCGGAGATCAATCCCGGCAACAGCGGCGGGCCGATCGTCGACGATTGCGGGAACGTGGTCGGCGTCGCGACATCCAAGGCGGACCAAACACCTGGCGGGCGCGACATCGACGGCATTGGCTACGGCATTGCGGCTGAGACCGTCGTCGCCCAACTCGCAAACCTGCGCTCGTCGCCGCACGTCGTCGAAGCGACGGCTGCCCAGAGTCTCCTCACCATCAGCGCCTTCTGTACGGTTTCACAGTCCGAGGATCTCACTGCGGATCAGTGCCGTGCTCGCTCGACGGCGTTGGACCCGGCTCGTGGCCGGTGGCTGCTGTGGGCTGACTTTGTCAACTTCGACGACGTGGTCTACCGGTTCAACGGAGGCTCGGCCGTCGCTCAGGCCGGCATGTGGGACGCTCTGCTTGCGCTCGGTCCAGGCTGCCATGAGCTCGAGATCGCCGAGGACGACATCTCCACTCATTGGTCGCGGTCGTACGAGTTCTGCTTCGCCACATCAGCCTCGTTCGTACCGACCACGCCGACCGGTCTCAGGTTGACCAAGATCGACATCGCGTTCGCGCCGGACGACATACTCGTGAGTTGGAATGTGGTCCCAGGCGCCACGCACTACGAGGTCGACCACCACGCGACCGGCACGCAATTCGTACTTGAAGCCCGCGTGAGGGAGACCTCCTATCGCGACGTGGACCCGAGCTTCTTCTACTACGACTCCTACAGGGTCAGAGCCTGCAACACCACCGGTTGCTCCGCCTCCAGCCCGTACGTAACGGAGCAATAGCCCCCGCCCCTGTGGACGCACTGTTGAACCCGGCGGGGCTGGGCTACACTAGCGGGCATCCCCGGAGAGGCGCGCTGACGCCCTGACCACACCGGTTCGCAGGCAGTACCTGGCGCTCAAGGCGCAGCATCGCGACGCGCTGCTGCTGTTCCGCATGGGCGACTTCTACGAGGCGTTCGACGACGACGCGGCGCGGCTCGCGGAGACGCTCGGGATCGCGCTCACCTCGCGGCCGCTCGGCAAGGGCGAGGGCCGCGTGCCGATGGCAGGGATCCCGCACCACGCGCTCGAACGCTACCTCGATCAGCTCGTCACGGCGGGCCTGCGCGTCGCGCTCGCCGAGCAGGTCGAGCCGCCCGGCCGCGGGCTCGTCGAACGGCGCGTGCTGCGCGTCGTCACGCCCGGCACCGTCGAGGGCGGCGCGCTGCTGGCCGAGAGCAGCCACAACTGGCTCGTCGCGCTCGCCCCGGAGCCCGCCGCGGCGCGTCGCGGCGGGGCGAGCGAGCGGCGCTGGGGGCTCGCCGCCTGCGACGCGACGACCGGCGAGCTGGAGTGTCTGCTGGTCGAGGAGGGCGCGCTCGGCGGGGAGCTGGCGCGGCTCGCCGCGCGCGAGCTGCTGCTGCCCGAGGGCGCGGCGGGGGCGCTGCCCGAGGAGCTGGCGCCGGAGGCGCGGCGCACGAGCAGGCCGGCGCGCGCCTTCGCGCCCGGCGAGGCGGATCGCGCGCTCCGCGAGCGCTACGGCGTCGCCAGCCTCGAGGGCTTCGGGCTGGCGGGCCTGGAAGCGGCGGTGGGGGCGGCCGGGGCGCTGCTCGGCTACCTCGAGGAGTCGTGGCCGCAGGCGCTGCGCCAGCTGCGCACGCCGCGCGCGCCGCGCCCCGGCGAGTTCGTCGCGCTCGACGCGCAGACGCGGCGCACGCTGGAGCTCTTCGAGAGCGCGGGCGGGCCGGAGGCGACGCTGCTGGGGGCGATCGATCGCACGCTGACGGGGCCGGGCGCGCGACTGCTGCGCGAGCGGCTGGGGCGGCCGCTGCGCGACGCCCAAGCCGCCGAGGCGCGGCTCGACGAGGTCGCGGCCTGGCTGGAGGCGCCGCTGGCGCGGGCGGCGCTGCGGCGCGCGCTGCGCGGGCTGCCGGACATCGAGCGGCTGCTCGGGCGCGTGCGGGCGGGCAGCGCGGGGCCGCGCCAGCTGCTGCAGCTGCGGCGCGGCCTCGAGCGGCTGCCGGAGCTGGCCGAGCAGGCGCGAGCGGCGGGGGGCGCGGCGGCGCCGCTCGCCTCGGAGCTGGGCGGCACCGGCGAGACGGCCGGGGCGCTGGCCGCGGCGCTCGCCGACGATCCGCCCGAGGCCGGCGAGGGCGAGTCGCTGCGGGCGGGGGCGGACGCCGAGCTGGACGCGCTGCGGGCGGTCGCCGCCGACGCGCGCGGGGCGCTCGCGGCGCTCGAGGCGGCGGAGCGCGAGCGCAGCGGGCTGCGCAGCCTCAAGGTCGGCTACCACCGGGTCTTCGGCTACTACCTGGAGCTGCCGCGGACGCAGGCCGGACAGGCGCCGCCGGAGTACGAGCCGCGCCAGACGCTGGCGAACGCGCAGCGCTTCCGCTACCGCCCGCTGAGCGAGCTCGAGGATCGCATCCTCGGCGCGAAGGAGCGGCTCGTCGAGGCGGAGCGGGCGGCGCTGGCGCGGCTCTGCGAGCAGGTCGCGGCGGCGGGCCCGGCGATCGAGCGCGCGGCGGCGGCGCTGGCGCGGCTGGACGTCGCCGCCACGCTGGCGGAGCTGGCCGCCGACGGCGGCTACGCGCGTCCCGTGCTGCGTCCGGCGGGGCCGATCGTGATCGAGGAGGGGCGGCACCCGGTGGTCGAGCGGCGGCTCGAGCCGGGCGCGTTCGTGCCCAACGACCTGAGTCTCGGCGAGGACGCCGGGATCGTCGTGCTGACGGGGCCGAACATGGGGGGCAAGTCGACCTACCTGCGGCAGACGGCGCTGATCGTGCTGCTCGCGCAGTGCGGCAGCTACGTGCCGGCGGCGCGCGCCGAGATCGGGATGGTCGACGCGATCTTCACGCGCGTGGGGGCGCACGACGACCTCGCGGGCGGGCGCTCGACGTTCATGCTGGAGATGGTGGAGACGGCGCAGATCCTGCACCGCGCGAGCGAGCGATCGCTGGTGCTGCTCGACGAGATCGGGCGCGGCACCTCGACGCGCGACGGGCTGGCGATCGCGCGCGCGGTGGTGGAGGCGCTGCACCACCGCCCGGGCGGCGCGCCGCGCACGCTGTTCGCGACCCACTACCGCGAGCTGACGGCGCTGGCCGGGCTGCTGCCCCGAGTCGCCAACCGCGCCGTCGCGGTCGCCGAGCAGGGCGGCGAGCTGGTCTTCCTGCATCGCATCGAGGACGGCGCGGCCGATCGCGCCTACGGCGTGCACGTCGCGGCGCTGGCCGGGCTGCCGCGCGCGGTCGTCTCGCGGGCGCGCGAGCTGCTCGCGCAGCTCGAGGCCGCGCCGCAGGGCGCGGACTGGGGGGGCGCCAGCCTGGCGGATGCACCGGCAGAGTCGCCGGCCGCCGGGCAGCTGCCGCTGCTGGCGACGCCGCCCGACGCGCTGACCGAGGAAGTGGCGGCGCTCGAGCCGGACGAGCTGAGCCCGCTCGAGGCGCTGCAGCGGCTCTACGAGCTGCGCGCGGCCGCGCGGGCGCGGCTCGGCGTGGAGGGCTAGGCGGGTGACGACCGAGGCCGCCGCGCCGTCTGCTGCCGCGCGGCGCGCGCCGATCCGGCTGCTGCCGCCCGAGGCGGCGGCGCGGATCGCGGCGGGCGAGGTGATCGAGCGGCCCGCCTCGATCGTCAAGGAGCTGATCGAGAACGCGCTCGACGCCGGGGCGGGGCGGATCGAGGTCGCCGTCGAGAGCGGCGGGATCGATCGCATCCGCGTGCGCGACGACGGCTGCGGGATTCCCGCCGATCAGCTCGCCGACGCCTTCGAGCGGCACGCGACCTCGAAGCTGCGCCGCGCGGAGGAACTGTTCGCGGTGCGCTCGCTCGGCTTCCGCGGCGAGGCGCTGGCGGCGATCGTCGCGGCGGCCGAGGTGGATTGCACGACGCGCGTCACAGGCGAGTCGGCGGCGGCGACCGCGCGCTACCGGGGCGGGCGGCCGGCGGCGCAGGGCAGCGCCGCGGGCGCACCGGGGACGAGCATCGAGGTGCGCGAGCTGTTCGCGGCGCTGCCGGCGCGGCGCGCCTTCCTGCGCTCGCCGCGCGCCGAGGCGCGGGCGGTGACGCGCGTGCTCGAGGACTACGCGCTCGCCTACCCGGCGGTCGCCTTCCGGCTCGAGCTGGACGGACGCGCGGCGCTGGCCAGCCCCGGCGACGGCGAGGCGCGGTCGGCGTGGGCGGCCGTCTACGACGCCGACTCGGCTGCGGCGCTGCTGGCGCTCGATCATCGCGAGCCGGTCGAGGGCGGCGTGCTGCGGGTGAGCGGGCTGGCGGGGCCGCCCGCGCTGCACCGCGGCAACCGCGGCGCGCTGCACCTCGTGGCGAACGGGCGCGCGATCCTCGACCGCGCGCTGACCTTCGCCGTCGAGCGCGCCTACGAGGGGCTGCTGCCGGTTGGGCGGCACCCGCTCGGGCTGCTGCGAATCGAGCTGCCGCCGGAGCTGATCGACGTCAACGTGCACCCGACGAAGGCCGAGGTGCGCTTCCGCGACGAGCGGGCGGTGGCGCGCGCCGTGGGCGCGGCGCTGCGGGCCGCCCTCGCCGGCGCGCCCGCGCCCGAGGGCCCGCCGCCGCTCGCGGCGAGCACGAGCGCGCCCTGGACCGCGCCGGGTCTCCCGGCGGCGGCGCCCCCGCCGTCGGCCGGGGCGTTGCTGCGCTCGGCGCGCCCGGCCGAGCCTCGCGAGGAGGTGGCGGCGCGCCCGGAGCTGCCGCTCGGCGAGCGGCTGCCGGCGCTGCGCCCGCTCGGGCAGATCGACGAGACCTTCCTCGTGGCCGAGGCGCCGGACGGGCTCTGCCTCGTCGACCAGCACGCGGCGCACGAGCGCGTGCTCTACGAGCGTGTGCGCGCGCAGCTCGCGGCCGGGGAGGTCGCCGCGCAGCCGCTGCTGCAGGCCGTGGTCGCGCCGCTCAGCGCCTCGCAGGCGGCGCTCGCCGCGGCCGAGGCGGAGACGCTGGCCGCGCTCGGCTGGGTGCTGGAGGCGACCGACGACGCGGCGCTGATCGTGCGCGCGCTGCCGGCGCTGCTGGGCGAGGGGGATCCGGGCAAGGCGCTGGCGGAGCTGCTCGATCGCATGGAGGCGGACGAGCGGCTCTCGGGGCCGGACCGCACGGCGGCGAGCCTCGCCTGCCGCGCGGCGATCCGCGCGGGCGATCGCGTGAGCGAGGCGGAGCAGCGCGCGCTGCTGGCCGCGCTCGAGCGCTGCGCGCTGCCGCAGACGTGCCCGCACGGCCGCCCGACCCTGCTGCACCTCAGCCGCGAGCAGCTGCGCCGCTCCTTCGGGCGGTCCTGAGGCCGAACTAGCCGAACAGCAACTCCCGGGCCTGTTCCAACTCGGGCTGCGACGCCGCGAGCGACGCGTCCGGCCTCGAGGGCGGCTCGCCGCGTGCGGACGCCTCGGCGGCGTCGTGCAGCCAGCGTCCGATGGGGTCGCCGGGCGGCGGCCCGCCGGAGGCGGCGGCGAGCAGCGAGGGCTGCTCGAGCGGCGCGATCAGCGCCGCGACGCCCGCGCCGCGGGCGGCGGCGGCGTAGAGGGCGCGCAGGGCGTCGCGCAGCGCGGGCGTCGCGCCGGGGAGGTGCGCGACGTTGCCCGCCGCCAGCAGCGGCCGCAGCCGCGGCGTCGCGGCGCCCGCGGAGGCGAGCGCGCGCACGAGGTCGAGCGCACGGCTTGGCGGCGCGGGCGGGGGCGCGGCGAGACAGTCGAACCAGGCCTCGGCGAGTCCCGCCCCGGCGAGCAGGGCGCGCGCCCGCTCCGCCTCGCGCAGCAGGCCGGCGAGGTCGGCGGCGGCGCTCCCGGCCGGCGAGACGACGACGCCCGCGCCGGTCCGTGCGGCGGCGGCGAGCAGCTCGTGTGCGCCGGGGCGGCCGGGGAAGACGGCGTTGACGGTGACGGGCGGCGGGATCTCCGCCAGCACCGCCGTCAGCGCCTCGTGGCTGCCGCAGTCGAGCCAGAGCGCGACGCCCGGCGCGGCGCCGCGCACAGCCGCAGCCGCCCAGGCGAGGTCGTTCGCGAGGCGCGCGGGCGGCTCGCCGTCGCCGAGGCCGCGATTGAGGTCGAGGGCGACGCGCTCGAGGCCGGCGTCGCTCGCGGCCTCGAGCTGGCGGCGGGCGCGGGCGGCCAGCGGCCGCGGGTCGCGGCGGCGCAGCGCCCCGGCGAGCGGCTCGCGCCACAGCTCGAGCGACTGGCCGACGAGCAGCGGGGCGGCGGCGGTCATCGGAGGGATCGGGGCGGGAGAACGATCAGAACAGCTCCGGGAGGCCCTCGCGGCGCTCTCGCCATTCGAGCAGGCGGCCGACGGTGCGGGCGGCGCGCGGCAGCGAGGGGAAGACGGCGAGGCCGTGCTCGTAGGCGAGCTCCAGCACCTCGTCGGCGAGCCAGCGCTCGACGCCGCGGGCGCGGCGCACGCCGATCACGGGGCGCTCGGCCTCGGCCTGGAGGTCGATCAGGTCCTGCATCGACTGCTTCTCGGCGAGCAGGCGGCGCTCGGCGCGGCGCCGCTCGCGCTCCGGGTCGGGCTTCGCGCCCGGCGCGGGCGGGTCGATCCAGCTCGGCGCGCTGCCGGTGGTGACGAACAGCGCGTCGACATCCGGCGCGTGGGCGGCGACGCGCAGCACCTCGCGCAGCGAGTCCTCGCGGGCGTCGCCGGAGTGGAAGTGGCTGGCGTCGATCGGGTTGCGGATGCTGTTGCCGGCGATGGGCATGAGGCGCCGCAGCTCGGCGGTCGTCTGCTCGGCCAGCTCCGGGAGGTCGACGCCGACGTTGGCCATCGCGTCGGCGGCGAGGACGGAGAAGCCGCCGCCGCCGCCGACCATCATCGCGCGCGGGCCCCGGACGTGGCGCAGGTTGGTGCTGACGCCGATCAGCAGATCGTGCAGCTCGGTCATCGTCGAGGCGCGGATCGCGCCGGTCTGGCGGCACATCGCCTCGAAGACGTCGCGCGAGCCGGCGAGCGACCCGGTGTGCGAGTTGGCGGCGCGCGCGCCGGCGGCGGTGAGGCCGCCCTTGAGGATGATCGTCGGCTTGACGCGCGCGCAGCGCCGCACCGCCTCGAACAGCTCGCGGCCGCCGTCGGCGCCCTCGAGGTAGGAGATCACGTACTCGGTGTCGGGATCGCTCGCCGCGTAGTCGAACAGCTCGGGCGCGGCGACGTCGGCGGCGTTGCCGAAGGAGACGAGCTTGGAGAAGCGCACGCCGCGCAGGGCGAGCCCGAAGATGATGTCCATCGCGTTGCCGCCGGACTGAGAGATCGCCATCACGTTCCCCGGCTCGGAGGGGAAGCCGTTCTGGAAGGCGATCTTCTCGGCGGGGACGTAGAGGCCCATGCAGTTGGGGCCGATCACGCGGATGCCGGCGTCGACCGCCCTCGCCATCAGCCGATCCTGCAACTCCGCCAACTCGGGGTCGCCGATCTCGGCGAAGCCGGCGGTGTAGAAGTGGATCGAGCGCACGCCCTTCTCGATGGCCTGCTCGATCAGCCCCTCGACGGCGCGCGCGGGCACGCTCGAGATGACGTGATCGACGGGGCCGGGGGTGTCGAGCAGCGAGGGGTAGCAGGGCAGGCCCTGGATCTCGTCGGCGTTGGGGTTGACGAGGTAGAGCGGCTTCTCCTGCTCGAAGCCCTGGTCGAGCAGGGCGAGCAGGAAGCCGCCGCCGCGCGGGTTGTTGACCTCGCGCGGGACGCCGACGATCGCGATCGATCGCGGGTGGAGGATCGGCTCCAGCGGGTGCTCGGCGCTGATCGCGGGCGCGTCGCTCATTGGCTCACCTTCCGCCGTCCAGTGAGTGGTTCGCACGTGCGGGAGGCGCGCGCAACGCGGCAGATTGTAGCGCGAGGCCGCCTACGGGGCAGCGGCAGGCGGCGGACAACAAAACGCCGGGCGGCCCGGGCCGCCCGGCGTGCTGTCCGGATCCTCGCGGGCCTAGCGGCCGTGGAAGATCGGCTGGCGCTTCTCCGCGAAGGCGGCCGCGGCCTCCCGCGTGTCGTCGAGCTTCATCAGGCCGCCCATCGCCTGCGGGAACGAGATGCCGAACTGGTAGCTGTCCGGCCGTGGGCGCGCCATCATCAGCTGCTGCTTCGTGACCTGGACGTGGACCGGCGGCAGGCCGGCGATCTCCTGGGCCAGTTCCATCGCGGTGCTCATGATGTCCTCGGGCGCGACGACGTGGTTGACGAGGCCGAGCTCGTAGGCGCGCTGCGCCGAGATCTGGTGGCCGCGCAGCACGATCTCGGAGCCGGGCAGCCAGGGCAGGTTGTTGAGGATCGGCACGAACGCCGGGCCGATGATGCCCGTCGGCAGCTCGGACATGGCGAAGCGGGCGTTGTCCGCGGAGACCACGATGTCGGAGCCGCAGCACATGTACCAGCCGGCGCCCCAGGCGCCGCCCTGCACGGCGGAGATGATCGGCTTGTCCGTCTCCGGCACCAGGTAGAGGCCGAAGATCTCGGCGCGGGAGGGCCCGCGGGCGCCCATGGTGTTGCCGCCCCGTTCGGCCTGCTCGCGGATGTCGCGGCCGGCGCAGAAGATGCGGCCCTCGGCGCTGAGCACGATGCAGCGCACGTTGTCGTCGGCCATCGCCTCCATCCAGGCGCCGCCGAGCTCGTCGCCCATCTGCTCCCCGAAGGCGTTGAGCCGCTCGGGCCGGTTCATGATGATGTTGGCGACGTGCCCGTCCACCTCGTACTTGACGTACTCTGCCTCGTAGGCCATCTGCGCTCCCTGTTCTCGTTCCCGCGTCTCTGGTGATGCTCGTGCGCTGTCTCTCGCCGCGGGTCCGGGCGCCAATCGAAACGGCGGCGTGCCCGAACACTCCGCGACCGGCCCGCACCCTACACGACGAGCCGGGGAGGGGCAACGCACGGCGCCTCCTCGCCCCGAGCGCCGCGCCGCGCCCACCGGGGAGGGGAGGGGACCGGCCCGCTCGACACGGGATTTCGCCATGCGAACAGGGGGTGGAGGGCATCGCCCCCCGCCCGCCCGCGCCGCGGCGAGTCGTGCTATACCGGACTTCGCCGCCCGCCGCCGCCGGGCGCGGCGGCGCAGCGCGAAGGAGCCGCGAGATGCAGTCGAAAGCCGCGATCTTCACCGAGCCGGGCCAGCCACTCCTCGTCGAGGATGTCGAGTACGGCGAGCCGGGCCCGGGCGAGGTGCTGGTGCGAAACTTCGCCTCCGGCATCTGCCACTCGCAGCTGCACCAGATGCACGGCCCGCGCGCCGTGCCCGGCCCCTTCATGCTCGGCCACGAGGCGACGAGCGAGGTCGTCGCGGTCGGCGCGGACGTCGACCACGTCGCGCCCGGCGACATCGTCTTCCTCACCTGGATCCCGCGCGACGCCTCGCCCGGCGACGGCCAGCCGGCGCAGCTCACGGGCGAGATCCGCTGGCGAGGCGAGAACATCGCGCGGGCCATCTACACCTGGTCGGAGCACACCCTCGCCCGCCAGGAGTACGTCGTGCGCGTGCCCGACGACGTGGCGCGCGACGTCACCAGCATCATCGGCTGCGCCGTGATGACGGGCGCGGGCGCCGTGCTCAACACGGCGAACGTGCGGCGTGGCCAGTCCGCCGCCGTCTTCGGCGTCGGCGGCGTCGGGCTGTCGGCGATCAGCGCGCTCGCCGTGCGCGAGGCCGACCCGATCATCGCCGTCGACCTCGACGACGCGAAGCTGGAGCTGGCGAAGCGCTTCGGCGCGACGATCGGCGTGAACGCCGCCGAGCGCGACGCGGTGACGGCGATCGGCGAGCTGACGGGGCCGGGCACGACGAACTGGTTCAACCAGCCGACGAGCGGGCTGGAGTTCGCCTTCGACTGCATCGGCAAGGAGATCACGATGCACCAGATCGCCGAGGCGGTGCGGCCCGGCGACATCACGAACACGCGCGGCGGCACGGCGGTGCTGGTCGGCGTCCCGGACGGCGAGGCCTCGCTGAACATGCTCGACATCCTGCGAGGCGAGAAGCGCTTCATCGGCTCGTACGGCGGCTCCTGCCGCCCCGATCGCGACTTCCCGGAGTTCATCCGCTGGCACAAGGAGGGAATGCTCGACCTCGATCTGCTGGTCAGCGAGCGCGTCGCCCTCGACGACATCAACGACGCCACGGAGCGCCTGCGCCGCGGCGAGATCGCCGGCCGCTCGATCATCGAGTTCTAGCGGAGGCGGGATCGGCGCGTCGAGGGGGCGGCGAAGCGCTAGCGGCCCCGGAAGACCGGCGTGCGCCGCTCGGCGAAGGCGGCCGCGGCCTCTCGCGTGTCCTCGAGCGTCATCAGGCCCTGGAAGGCCTGCGGGAACGCAATCCCCTGCTGGTACGTGGACGGCCTCCGGCGCGCCATCATCAGTTGCTGCTTGGTGACCTGCACGTGGACCGGCGGCAGCCCCGCGATCTCCTCGGCGAGGTCGCGCGCGGTGCTCAGGACGTCGTCCGCGGGGACGACGTGGTTGACGAGGCCGAGCGCGTACGCTCGCTGGGCCGGGATCTGGTGGCCGCGCAGCACGATCTCCGATCCGGGCAGCCAGGGGAGGTTGTTGAGGACCGGCACGAACGCGGGCCCGATGATGCCCGTCGGCAGGTGGGACATCGCGAAGCGGGCGTCGGAGGCGGCGACCACGATGTCGCTGCCGCAGCACATGAACCAGCCCGCGCCCCAGGCGCCGCCACGCACGGCGGCGATGATCGGCTTGTCCGTCTCGGGCACGTGGAAGAAGCCGAGGACATCGGCGCGCGACGCGGCGACGCGGCCGTCGGAGCGCCGCTGCCGCCCCTCGAGCTCCCGCTGCTCGCGGATGTCGCGGCCGGCGCAGAAGACGCGGCCCTCGCCGGTGAGGATGACGCAGCGCACGGCGTCGTCGCCCATCGCCTCCAACCAGGCGCCGCCGAGCTCGTCGGCGGTCTGCTCGCCGAAGGCGTTGAGCCGCTCCGGGCGGTTCATCGTGATCGTGGCGACGTGGCCGTCCAGCTCGTACCTGACGAACTCCGCCTCGTAAGCCATCGGAGACCGCTCCCTCCCCGGCGTCCTACGCCTCGCCGCTGAGGAAGCGCCGAGGCACCTCGATCATCATCAGGTCGATCGTCTCCTGCGGGAGGCCGTCCTGCAGCAGCGCGGGCAGCGCGGTCGTGGAGAGGAAGGTCCAGCCGTTCGGGCCCGTCGGGTCGTGCTCGATCTCGGTCTGGCCGACGCGCAGCAGCGGCGTGGTGCCGTCGTGGCCGAGCATGATCTTGTCCGCCCAGCCGCGCCGGATCAGCTCCTTCACGCTCGCGTTGCGCTCCTCCCAGTTCGCCCGCCCCGGGCGGCCCGGGTAGCGGTCCATCGAGAGGTAGACGCCGGCTTTCAGCAGATCCTCGAGGTAGTCGACGTCCGTCGTGTCGGCGGAGTGGCCGATCGCCACGCGGTCCATCGGCACGCCCTCCTCCTGGAAGATCTCGACCTGGCGGCGGCCCACCTCGAGCAGCGCCCAGTGGTGCGTCGAGATCGGGGTGCCGGTGCGCTTGCAGGCGCGCGCCGCGCCGCGGATCGTCGAGTCGTACGCCTCGGTGACGCCCTCCATATCGTTGGCGACCTTGATCGCGCCGGCCTTGATGCCGCTGTCGCCGATGCCGACCTCGATCTCGCGCACGAAGATGTCGGCGATCTCGTCCGGCTCGCGGTTGGTGAAGGACATCGGGGCGACGCGCCACATGCCCGTCGCGCAGACCACCTGCATGCCGGACTGCTCCGACATCTCCCGCATCAGCGCCACGTCGCGCCCGAGGTCGGGCGTGGTCAGGTCGATCAGCGTCTGCACGCCCGCGGCGCGCGCCGCCGCGAGCCGCTCGAGGATCACGCGGCGGCTGGCGTCGAGGTCGTAGAGCCACGGGTACCAGTGGTTGTCCGCGCTCTGGCAGGTGAAGACGTGCTCATGGCTGAGGGTGAATCCCAGCTCGCTGTCGTCGATCGGTCCAAGAACGGTCTCAACCTGCGCCATCGTGTCCCCCGCTTCCCCGCCGCGTGCACCTGAGCGGCGCCGGCCTCAGGATATGCTCTCGGCGCCAATCTTGCGGGAGGAACGGCGATGGCGGTCGATCGAGTGCTCGTCGAGAAGCACGTCACGGTGACGCTGCGCGACGGCGTCGAGACGCGCGGCGACCTCTACCGCCCCGCCGAGGGCGCCCCCGTTCCCGGCATCGTCTGCCGCACCCCGTACGACAAGGAGGCGATCGGCGCCACGCGGGTGTTGCCGGCGCCGCTCAAGTTCGCCGAGGCCGGCTACGCCGTGCTCGTCGTCGACGTGCGCGGCCGCTACTCCTCGGACGGCGTCTTCGAGCCGTTCCACAACGAGGGCCGCGACGGTTACGACACGGTCGAGTGGCTGGCCGCGCAGCCGTTCTGCGACGGCAACGTCGGCATCTTCGGGCTCTCCTACTATGGCGCGACGACGCTGCTTGCGGCGCGCGAAGGGCCGCCCTCGCTGCGCTGCGCCGCCGCGATCATCACCGCCAGCGACTACTTCGACGACTGGACGCACTACGGAGGGGCGCTGCAACTCGGCTTCAGCGGCACCTGGGGCATGGGCCTCGCCGCCGCCCAGCTGCTGCGCGAGGACAGCGCCGCCTCCGAGGCCGACGCGGAGGCGCTCGCCCTCGCGATGGCCTCGCCGCTGGAGACGCTGCGGCACCGCCCGCTGAGCGAGCTGCCGGGGATGTCGATCCCCGGCGTCGCGCCCTACTGGGCGGAGTGGCTGGAGCACGACCGCCGCGACGAGCACTGGGAGGCGCTGCGCCTCTCGAGGGACTACGCGGACTTCCGGGTGCCCGTGATGCACGTCGGGGGCTGGTTCGACCTCTTCACGCTGGGCACGGTGCGCAACTTCCAGGGCATGCACGCCGCGGGCGTCGCCGGGCAGCGGCTCTGGATGGGGCCGTGGTCGCACACCTCGTACGAGCGCTATCACGGCGACGTCGACTTCGGCGGGACGGCGCCGGTCGGGCTGTGCGGCATCGACGTGGCCTACCTGGCCTTCTTCGACGAGTACCTGCGCGGGCAGCAGCCCGAGGAGCCGCAGCCGACCGTGCGCTACTTCCTGATGGGCTCGAACGAGTGGCGCGACGCCTCGGCCTGGCCGCCCGCGGAGGCGCGCGAGCAGGCGTTCTACCTGCGCTCCGGCGGCGGGGCGCACAGCGCGCGCGGCGACGGCCGCCTCGAGGACGCCGCAGCCGAGGGTGAGGAGCCCGCCGACCGCTACCTCTACGACCCGGAGCGCCCCGTGCCGACCGAGGGCGGCTCGCTGCTCCAGCAGTCCGTTGGGCAGCCCGGCCCACGCGAGCAGTCGCAGATCGAGGCGCGTGACGACGTGCTCTGCTACACGACCGCGCCGTTCGAGCAGCCGCTCACGGTCGCCGGGCCGGTCACGGTCCAGCTGTGGGCGGTCACGGACGCGCCGGACACGGACTGGACCGCCAAGCTCGTCGCCGTCGATCCGGACGGGACGGCGATCTCGCTCTGCGACGGCATCCGGCGCGCGAGCTTCCGCGAGTCCCTCACGGACCCCTCGCCGGTGACGCCGGGCGAGGCCTACCGCTACGAGATCGAGCTGGGCAGCACGGCCTACCGCTTCGCGCCAGGCCAGCGCCTGCGGCTGCAAATCTCGAGTTCGAACTTCCCGCGCTTCGACGCCAACCCGAACACCGGCGAGCCCTCGTGGCGCGCGGTCGAGACGCGGCCCGCCGTGCAGCAGGCGCTGCACGACGCCGCGCACCCCTCGGCGCTGCGGCTCTGGCTGCTGGACGAGTAGCGCCGCCCCGCCTACGCCTTCGGGCGCATCCCGATCTCGCGCGGCGGCATGCCGAGGATCGCGCGCGCCTCGTCGGGCGTCGCCACCTCGCGGCCGGCGTGGTGCGCCAGCTCCACCGCCATCTCGACGTGCTCGATGTTCGTGTAGGCGTCCTGGCCGCGCTTGCCGTCGAGCATCGGGTTCTCGCCGATGCCGGTGCGGATGTGGCCGCCGGTGGCGGCGGCGAGCATGCTGGTGCGGCGCAGCGTCGGCTCGCCGGGCAGGCCGTCGTAGACGGTGTTGAACCACTGGCAGTCGAGACCCTGCGGCAGCAGATCGAGGTACATCTTGAGGCCGTCCATGCCGGGCGGCGGGCCGAGCGAGAACTCGTTCCAGAAGATCTTCATGATCAGCACGTCGCCGATCAGCCCCTGCGCGTGGAAGCGCGCGATGTGCCGCATGTGGCCGGTGTGGCGCACGCCGATGCTGTAGCTGACGTTGAGCGCGCGCAGATCCTCGAGCAGCTTCGCGACGAAGCTGCCGTCGTGCCCGGTGATGCCCTCCTCGGGGAAGATGTCGACCGTCGCCAGCTCCAGGCCCTCCTCCTCGTTGCGCGCCAGCTCGAAGAGGTGCGGCGTGTTCTCCTCGTGCGCGCCGCGCTGCGTCGGGTAGACGAGCACGTCCGGGCACTCCTCGCGGATCAGCCGGTAGCACTCGAGGTACATCTCCGTGCCGAGGTGCCAGAGGTTCTGGCCCTCCTCGTCGCGCGGGTGGTAGTGGATGATCGCGGCGCCTGCCTTCGCTGCGGCGATCCCGTCGCGCGCGCCTTCCTCCGGTCCGTAGGGAACGTGCGGGTTGTCCTCCTTGCGCGCGGACTCGTTGATCGAGGCCTCGATAATCAGCTTCTCCATCGTTCGCTCCTCCTTCTCGCCGCGGTCCGCTCCGCGAGTGCTCAGCGCGCGGCGGTGACGCCCTTGTCGTGCAGTTGCTCGATGTCCGGCCAGTCGTAGCCGAGCTCGAGCAGCACCTCCTCGGTGTGCTGTCCCAGCTCCGGCGCGGGGGCGCGCACGGCGCCCGGCGTCTCGCTGAGCTGCACCGACATGCCGATCGTGCGGTGATCGGGGAAGGTCGGATGCTCGAGGTCGACGAGGTAGCCGTTCTGCCAGTGCTGCGGCTCGGCGGCCACCCCCGCGTAGTCGTAGACCGGCCCGCACGGGATCTCCTCCGCGACGAGGGCGTTCAGCCACTCCTCGCGTGGCCTGGTGGCGAAGACCGCGCGGAACTCCTCGATCAGCCACGGGCCGTTCTCGAAGCGCGCGAAGGGGTCGACCGAGCGCGGGTCGTCGAGCAGATCCTCGCGCTCCAGCACGCGGCAGATCCGCGGCCAGAACTTCGGGTCGAGGCCGGCGATCGTGAACCACTCGCCGTCGGATCCCTGGTACCAGCTGAAGGCGGCGTTGCGCGAGGCGCCCGGGTTGCGCCGCTCCTGCGTGCCGGTGTGCAGGTAGCCGAGCAGCGAGAAGCCCTGCAACGAGATCATCGCGCCGAGCTGGGAGACGTCGACCTTCTGGCCCACGCCGAAGCGCTCGCGGGCGACCAGCGCCGTCATCACCCCGTAGGCGAGCGTCATCCCGCCCACCTGGTCGGCGAGCCCCCAGGCGACCGAGGTGGGCGTCGAGCCCGGGCCTCCGCCCTGTGCGACGAGCGCGCCGCTCATGCCCTGCGCGACGTGGTCGAAGGATCCGCGGTTGCTCCACGGGCCCTCCGGACCGAAGCCGCTGTTCACGGCGTAGATCAGCTTCGGATTGAACTCGCGGAGCGCCTCGTAGCCGATGCCGAGGTTGTCCATGACGCCGGGGCGGAAGTTCTCCGCCACCACGTCCACCGTCTGCACGAGCTTGCGGATCACCTCTTTGCCCTCAGCGGTGCGCAGTTCGAGCGTGATGCTGCGCTTGCCGCGGTTGAGCGCCTCGAAGTAGGCGCAGAAGCCGTCGGGTTGGCGCATGATCGCGCGTCCCGGGTCGCCGTCGCCGGGCAGCTCGATCTTGATCACCTCGGCGCCCATGTCGGCGAGCAGCTGCGTGCCGTGCGGGCCGTTCTGGTAGCGGGTGAAGTCGAGGATGCGAATCCCCTCGAGTGGTGACGGCATGAGGCGCTCCTTTCGCGCCGCGATTCGCGGCGCGTCCTGTCGTCGTCTCCGGGGCAAGACTTAGCACAGACGGAGATAGCCTGTCGCGCTCGGTGGGGCGGGCATCGTCCCGGGCCTCGGCAGGACCGGACGATTCGCTACAATGCACGGCGGATCGCGCCGCAGAGGCGCGAACGCCGAGCGCCCGACGAAGGAGTGCCGAGCATGGTCGCCACAGACAAGCCGTACGAGGTGATCGGAACCCGCCCCGTCCGCCACGACGGAGCCGACAAGGTGACGGGACGCGCGCAGTACGGCGCCGACGTGCGGCTGCCGCGCATGCTCTACGGCCGCGTCAAGCGCAGCCCCGTCGCCCACGCGCGCCTGATCAGCATCGACACCTCGAAGGCGGAGGCCCTCGAGGGCGTGCTCGCCGTGATCACGGCCGCCGACATGCCGGACCCCGGCGACCGCATCGTCCCGACGATCCGCGGGCTGACGCCGCTGCGCTGGCTGCGCGGCTTCCTGCTCGCCAACGAGAAGCTGCTCTTCCGCGGCCACCCGATCGCCGCCGTCTGCGCGACCGACCCGCACATCGCCGAGGACGCCATCGACCTGATCGAGGTCGAGTACGAGGAGTTGCCGCCGGTGCTCGACGTCCAGGAGGCAATGTCCGAGGCGGCTCCGGTGCTGCTGGAGGACCTGCGCACCGAGGTGCTGGCGCAGGCCGCCTACGGCGCCACGGGCGACAAGCCCGCCGAGCAGCAGACCAACATCGCCAAGCACCTCGTGATGGAGCTCGGCGACACCGAGGCGGGCTTCGCCGAGGCCGACATCGTCCTCGAGGGCGAGTACGGCACGACGATGGCCCACCAGGGCTACATCGAGCCGCACGCCTCGACGGCGATGTGGCAGCAGGACGGCGAGCTGATCGTCTGGACCTCGACGCAGGGCGCGTTCGGCATCCGCGACAACCTTTCGATGATCCTCGACCTGCCGGTCTCGCAGGTGAAGGTGATCCCGACGGAGATCGGCGGCGGGTTCGGCGGCAAGCTGAAGCTCTACTACGAGCCGCTGGCGGCGCTGCTCTCGCGCAAGACCGGCCACCCGGTGAAGATGCAGATGACGCGCACCGAGGTCCTCGAGGCGAGCGGCCCGACCTCGGGGACGCACCACCGCGTGAAGATCGGCGCGAAGAACGACGGCACGATCACCGCCGTCGAGGGCCACTTCGCCTACGAGGCCGGCGCCTACCCGGGCTCCCCCTACGTCGCCGGGGCGCGCTGCGCCTTCGGGCCGTACGACATCCCGAACCAGTTCGTCGAGGCCTGGGACGTGGTCCTCAACAAGCCGCAGGTCGCCGCCTACCGCGCGCCCGGCGCGCCCTCCTCGGAGTTCGCGGTCGAGTCGCTGCTGGACGATCTGGCCGAGCGGCTGGAGATGGACCCGATGGACCTGCGGCTCAAGAACGCAGCCGTCGAGGGCACCCGCCGCACGGACGGCGCGACCTTCGGCTCGATCGGCGCGAGGGAGGTGATGGAGGAGATCAAGAACAGCGAGCACTACCGCTCCGAGCTGCAGGGCGAGAACCGCGGCCGCGGCATCTCGATGGGCTTCTGGTTCAACGGCGGGAACGAGTCCAGCGCCTACGCCAACGTCAACGCCGACGGCACGGTCAGCCTCGTCACCGGCTCGGTCGACATCGGCGGGCAGCGCGCCGCGCTGGCGATGACGCTCGCCGAGACGCTCGGCCTCACGGCGGAGGACGTGCACCCCTCGGTGGCGTCGGACACGGACTCGATCGGCTTCACCGGCAACACCGGCGGCAGCCGCACCACCTTCGCCACCGGCTGGGCCGCCTACGAGGCGGCGATGGACATTCGCCGCCAGCTCGAGGAGCGCGCCGCGCAGATCTGGGAGTGCGACCGTGAAGCGGTGAGCTACGGCGACGACGGCGTGATCCGCGGACCCGCTGACGACGACGGCAACGAGCGCTCGCTGGCGTTCAAGGAGATCGCCGGGAAGCTCGGCGGGAGCGGCGGGATGATCCAGGGCCGCGCCAACGTCAAGCCCACCACGATCGGTCCGGCCTTCGCCGGCCACATCGTCGACGTTGAGGTCGACCCCGAGACCGGCAAGGTCGACGTGTTGCGCTACACCGCCGTGCAGGACGTCGGCACGGCCGTCCACCCCTCGTACGTCGAGGGGCAGATCCAGGGCGGCGTGCAGCAGGGCGTCGGCATGGCGCTCAGCGAGGGCTACGACTTCGACGAGACCGGGCGGATGCGCAACGCGAGCCTGCTCGACTACCGCATGCCGACCGCGCTCGACCTGCCGATGATCGAGACGATCCTCGTCGAGGTGCCCAACCCGGGTCACCCCTACGGCGTGCGCGGCGTCGGCGAGGTGCCGATCGTGCCGCCGCTGGCGGCGGTCGCGAACGCGATCGAGGACGCGATCGGCGTGCGCGTGCGCAAGCTGCCGGCCACGCCGGACGCGATCCTCGCGGAGCTCAATCCGGAGGACTAGCCGCCGCGAGGAGTGGCCGTCCGGAGGAGTGGCCGCCCGGCCGCCGGTCGCGGCCGCCGACGAGCGAACGCCAGCGGAAGCTGACCGGCGGGAGTTGCGATGTACCTGAACGAGTTCGCGCCGGACCTCGACGCCCTCGACATGACGGACGCCGAGGAGTTCCGGAGCCTGCTGCAGAGTGCGAGCGACCTCGGCATCCCGCACGAGCCGGACGTGCGCTACGTCTCGCGCAACACCGTGGTGCAGCGGCAGCGCTTCCACTTCCTGGAGTGGGGCGATCCAGCCGCGCCGCCGCTGCTGCTGCTGCACGGCGGCAACCAGTCGGCGCACTCCTGGGACCTCGTCAGCCTCCATCTGGCGGATCGCTACCGCGTGCTCGCGCTCGACCAGCGCGGACACGGCGACAGCGAGTGGGCGCGCGACGCCGCCTACGGCATCGGCGAGATGGCCGAGGACGCGATCGCCTTCATCGCGCAGCAGGGCCTCGAGCGGCCGATCATGATGGGCCACTCGATGGGCGGGCGCGTCACGATGGAGGTGCTCAAGCGCCGCCCGGGCATCGCCCGCGCCGCCGTCTTCGTCGACGTCGGTCCGGTGATCAGCGGCCCGGGCACGCAGGCGATCCGCAACTTCATCCAGCGCAACATCGAGTTCGACGACCTCGAGGCGTTCATCGAGCGGGTCGTGGAGTACGACCCGTACCGCACGCGCGAGCACATCACGCGCACGGTGCGCTACAACCTGATCCAGCGCGCCGACGGCAGGTACATCGCCAAGTCGGACCGCATCCTGCACGACCCGAGCTTCCGCCGCGTGCGCGAGGGCGACGGCGTGCCGTTGAGCATCGGGATCGACGTGGTGCGCGGCTTCGACCTCCCGGCGCTCGTGATCCGCGGCGGCGACTCGAACGTGCTCACCGAGCAGGGAGCGGACGAGTTCGCCGCGGCGATGCCGCAGGGGCAGCTGCGGACGGTGCCGGACTGTGGACATAACGTCCACTCCCAGAACACGCCCGGCTTCCTCGGCGCGGTCACGCCGTTCCTCGACGCGCTGACGTAGCGCGCCGCGAGGCGGCCGGGCGCGCCCGGCTGCGGACTGGGGATAGCAAGAAGGCCGCCCAGCGGGCGGCCTTCGTTGCGAGTCGGCGAGGTGTCTAGCGGGCGTCCGCGTCGAACTCCGGGATGAGCTCGCCGGTGAGGCGGATGCTCTTCATGATCGCCTCGTGCGGAATCGCGCCGACCTGGTGGAAGGACATGAGGCGGTCGATGCCGGCCTCCTGGTAGACCTTCATCCCCTCGCGAACCTGGTCCTGGCTGCCGACGATCAGGGAGTGCTGCTTGGAGAGGACCTCCCAGACCTCCTCGGGGGTGACTTCCTCACCCTCCATGACCTTCGCGACGATCAGCTGCGCCTCGGTCACCGCGTCGTCGGCGTGCTCGCGCAGGAACTGGCCGGTGAGGCCGCCGCCTGCCGGGTCGGCCGCCGCCGCCTCCAGCTCCCTGGCGGTGAGCACGAAGGACTCCTTCGCCTCGAAGAAGGTGAAGGCGCCGTTGGTGTACCAGGCGGCCGCGTCGGCGGCGCCGTTCTCCATCGCCTGCTGCTCGCTCTCGGCGGCATGCACGAAGGTGAAGAAGGCAACCTGGTCGTTGATCTCCTCGCCCACCGGCTCGCACTCCTTGATCGCATCGCGGTAGAGGCCGATCCACTCGGCGACCTGGTCGAGCGAGGCCCAGAGCGTGACGCCCAGCGCGCCGACGCCGTTGCGGCCCGCCTGCTCGAACGAGGTCGGGCTGGAGCAGGCCTGCCAGAGCTTCGGGTGCGGCTTCTGGTAGGGCTTCGGGATGATCGAGACGTTGTTGATCTCGTAGAAGTCGCTCTTCCAGGAGAAGTCGTCGGTGGTCCACATTTTCGGGATCATCTCGAAGGCTTGCTGCATCTGGTCGCGCGTCTCGTCGGGGTCGATGTTGAAGGTGCGCCACTCAGGGATAGTGGACCGGGCGAGGCCGAGTTCGAAGCGGCCGTTGCTGACATGGTCCAGGAAGGCGGCGCGCTCGGCGACCCGGATCGGGTGGTTGAAGCGGAAGGGGGAGAGGACGGCGGAGTGGCCGACGCGCAGGTTCTGCGTGTTGGCGGCGATGTTGGTGAGCATGATCTCGGGCGCCGAGCTGTAGCTGAACTCGACGGCGGTGTGGTGCTCCACCTCCCACCAAATCCCGTAGCCCATCTCGTCGGCGAGCTTCGCCTGCGCGAGGGTCTCCTCGAACAGCCGGTGCTCGTGGTTCTCGACGTCGGGGCCCCAGAGCTCCTTCGGTTGCTGCATCTCCGAGAAGATGTCGACCTTCACACGCTGCTCCTCTTCGCTCTCTCAGTCGCCGCCCGCGCGCCCTCGGTGAGCGCAAACGGGCCAGCGAGCCGTGTGCCGCAGGCCAGCATCCCGACGAACTCCGTGAGTGTCAATCGCCGGTCGCCGACATCGCGGAAGCGGGACCGTGAGCGGTCGGAGCACAAGCAAAGGGGCCGGCCCACGGGCCGGCCCCTTTGTGCTCTCGCGTGGTTGGTTGCTAGCGGCCCTTGAAGACCGGCTTGCGCTTCTCGGCGAAGGCGACGGCCGCCTCGCGCGTGTCCTCGAGCGACATCAGCCCATCGAGCGCCTGCGGGAAGGCGATGTTCGACTGGTAGGTGTTCGGGCGCGGGCGCGCCATCATCAGCTGCTGCTTCGTGACCTGGACGTGCACCGGCGGCAGCGCGGCGATCTCCTCGGCGATGTCCATCGCGGTCGACATCAGCTCGGCCTCCGGCACGACGTGGTTGATGATGCCCAGCTCGTACGCGCGCTGCGCGTCGAACTGGTGGCCGCGGATCACGATCTCGCAGCCCGGCAGCCAGTAGAGGTTCTGCAGGATCACGAACAGCGCCGGGCCGATGATGCCCGTCGGGATCTCCGACATCGCGAAGCGCGCGCCCTCGGCGGCGACGCAGATGTCGGAGCCGCAGACGATGTAGAAGCCCGCGCCCCAGGCGCCGCCCTGCACGGCGGTGATGATCGGCTTGTCGGTCTCGGGGACGCCGTAGAAGCCCATCTTGGCGACGGGAGCGTCCGGGTTGCTGATCTCCGGGCGGCCACCGGCCTGCTCCCGGATGTCGCGGCCCGCCGAGAAGATGCGGCCCTCGCCGCTGACCACAGCGATGCGCAGATCGGAGTCGTTCTCGAACTCGTACCAGGCCTGGTTGAGGTCGTGGCGGATCTGGGCGCCGATCGCGTTCAGGCGCTCCGGCCGGTTGAGGCGGATGTGATAGATGTGGCCGAGCTTCTCGACCTTGAGGAATTGCAGATCCACGTTGACTCCTCGAGTGCTAGATCCTCGCTGCGTGCGGACTCTAGCACATCGCCGCCGTTCGGGCGCTGCGAGGGCGCGCGCTTGCGTTATTCGCGAGGGTGCCGACAATAGGCGGCGCCGGTCCACGACGGCGAACGCCGCGCCGGCCGCCCGTACGGAAGCTGTTGGGCGCACGCGCGGTGCGTCCGCGAAGGGAGCCCCACGTGCACCTCCTCTCCACCCTGTTGCGCCCTCGCCGCCTCGCCGAGGCCCACTGCGACGGCCCCTGCGGCATCTATGACCCGGCGTCGGCGCGCATCGCCGCCGAGGCCGTGCTCTCGATGGCGCAGAAGATCGTCGCCCTCGGCGACGCCGACGATGCAGCCACGAACAACACGCGCTCCCGCTTCACCGCGATCAAGGAGGAGCAGGCGGAGCTGGCCAAGCGCGAGCTCAACATCCTCTGGACGGACTACTTCAACCCGGAGCGCACCGCGGACTACCCGGACCTCTGGCAGACGTTCTGGAACGCCGCCAAGCTCTGCTCCCGCAACAAGACCGAGCTGAGCGTCGAGGCCGGCGAGCAGCTGCTCGCGACGATCGAGGAGATCCACAACGTCTTCTGGGCCACCAAGGGCCGCGACGACGTCCCGTTCTACCTGGCCGTCTAGCCAGACGGGCGAACCGGCGGCACGCGGGCCGCACCGCGGCGATCTCGCGTTCGCCCTCGCCTGCTGCGCGGCGGCGGGCGCGCTCGCCTGGTTCGTGCTGCGCCTCGCGGCGCGCTTCACCCGCTACGAGATCGCGGGCGAGAGCATGCTGCCCACCCTGCGCCCCGGCGACTGGGTGATCGTCGACCGCCGCGCCTGGGCGGACCACGAGCCGCGCGAGGGCGAGATCGTGCTCGCGCGCGACCCCCGGCAACCGGACCGCGCGCTGGTCAAGCGCATCCGTGTGCGCGAGCCCGCCGGCGACCTCTGGCTGCTCGGCGACAACGCCCGGAGGAGCACGGACAGCCGCACGCTCGGCGCCTTCTCCGCGGAGGCCTTGCTCGGTCGCGTACGCTGGCGCTACTGGCCCCCGCCGCTCGGCGAGCCCGAGCGGGGGCCTCGGGGGAGGGCCGCGGAGCGCGCGTGAAACTCGCCACCTGGAACGTCAACTCGGTGCGCGCACGCATGCCGCGCCTGCTCGAGTTCCTCCACGTGCATGAGCCGGACGTCGTCTGCCTGCAGGAGACCAAGACCGCCCCCGGCGACTTCCCCGCCGGCGCGCTGCGCGAGGCGGGCTACACGGCCGCCGACGAGTCCGGCGGGCGCTGGGCCGGCGTCGCGATCCTCGCCCGCGAGGACCACGCGATCGAGGACGTCGCGCGCGGGTTGCCGGGCAGCCCGCTCCCGGAGGACGCACGCTGGATCGAGGCGACCGTGGCCGGCCTGCGCGCGGTCAGCGTCTACGTCGTCAACGGCCGCGCGCTGGACGACCCGATGTACGAGGCGAAGCTCGCCTTCCTCGATGCGATGGCGGAGCGCGCGGCGCAGCTCGCTGGCCGGCCGCTCGTGATCGCGGGTGATTACAACATCGCGCCGACCGATGTCGATGTCTGGGATCCGGCGGAGTTCGAGGGCGCGACGCACACCAGCGCGCCGGAACGGGAGCGCCTCGGCGCGCTGTTCGGCGCGGGGCTGGCGGACGGCTTCCGCGTCGTCGAGCCAGAGACGGTGCAGCACACCTGGTGGGACTACCGGCAGGGGCACTTCCACCGCGGCATGGGGATGCGCATCGACCTCGCGCTGATCAGTCCGGACCTCGCGGGCCGGCTGCGAGCGGCGGGCATCGACCGCGACTTCCGCAAGGGCCCGAAGCCGTCCGACCACGCGCCCGTGCTGTTCGAGTTCGAGGACTGAGCCCGGCCGGCCGGGCGCGTCGCCTCGGCGCTGGTACGGCCTCGGCGCCGCGCCGTATCCTGCGGCGCACGAGGCGCCCGGCGCGAAGTGATCGGATGTGAGCGATGAGCGACGACCCGCTGCGCACGCGGCTCTGCGAGGAGTACGGCTGCGAGTACCCGATCGTCGCCTTCTGCCACACCAAGGAGGTCGTCGCCGCCGTGACGAACGCCGGCGGCATCGGCGTGCTCGGCACCACGCAGCTCAAGAAGGACGAGTTCCGCCGCGACGTGCGCTGGATCCGCGACCGGGTCGGCGACAAGCCGTTCGGCATCGACACGCTGCTGCCCGCCACCTTCCAGGAGGGCAACGTCGAGGACCTCGAGGCGATGATCCCGCAGGGGCACCGCGACTTCGTGGAGCGCCTGCAGCTCGACAACGAGATCCCGGACCCGAGCACGCCCCCGCCGTGGCAGCCCTCGGTCGGCGCGGACCTGCTGCAGCGCGCCCGCGACCACATCGACGTGACGCTCGAGGAGCGCGTGCCGATCTTCGCCTCGGGCCTCGGCAACCCCGCCGTCATCCTCGATCGCGCGCACGCGGCCGGGACGAAGGTCTGGGGGCTGATCGGCATGACGCGGCAGGCGCGCCGCGAGTTCGAGGCGGGCGTCGACCTGATCATCGCGCAGGGCGGCGACTCGGGCGCCCACTCCGGGCGGATCGGCACCTTCTCGCTCGTCCCGGCGGTGGCGAGGATGGCGCGCGAGTACGACACGCCGGTCCTCGCGGCGGGGGGCGTGACGCGCGGCGAGCACCTCGTGGCCGCGCTCGCCCTCGGGGCGGTCGGCGTCTGGAGCGGCACGATCTGGCAGGCGACCACGGAGTCGCACATCGACCCCTACCTCAAGGAAAAGCTCGTCAACGCCGCGACCGAGGACTCGACGAAGAGCCGCGCGCTCACCGGCAAGCCCGCCGCGAGGCTGCGCTCGAAGATGATCGACGCCTGGGAGCAGCCGGGTGCGCCCGAGCCGCTCGGTATGCCGCTCCAGCCGATGCTGATGGCGAAGCTGATGCAGGCGGTCGACGACCACCACGTCGACGAGTTCATGAACGTCGCCGCCGGCCAGGGCGTGGGCCTGATCGACGAGATCCGCCCGGCCGCCCGGGTGGTTGAGGACATGGTCTCCGAGGCGCGCGCGATCCTCGCGGGCGAGCCGCTGCCGGCCTGAGCCCCCGACTCGCGGAGGCAGCCGCGCGCTAGAGCGGCGGGCGGCGCGGCCAGCCCGTCGCCTGCTCGCAGGCGTGAGCGGCGCGGCAGACGGTCGCCTCCGCGAAGGGGCGCCCGGCGATCATCAACCCGACCGGCAGCCCGTTGCCATCGAGGCCGCAGGGCACGCTGACCGCGGGCAGGCCGGAGAGGTTGTAGGCCCGCGTGTTGCTCGCGAGGATCGATTCGGGGTCGCCCTCGGCCACCGTCGGCACGGTGCGCCGGAGCGTGGGCGAGACCAGCAGGTCGACCGTCCCCAACACAGCGAGCAACTCGCGCTCGATCGCCGCGCGCGTCTGAAGATCGCGGACGTACTCGATCGCCGAGCGGTCGAGGCCGGCCGCGATCTTCCCGCGGACCTCGTCGCTGTACCGCTCGGGATGGTCGCGGAGCCACGGTTCGTGGAACGCGGCGCCCTCGACCGGGCTGATCACCAGCCGCCTCGAGGCGGCGAAGCTCGGCAGTTCGACCTCGACCGTCTCGGCGCCGAGCGCGCGCAACTCATCGAGGGCCGCCTCGCAGACGGCTACCACCTCGTCGGCGCAGTTCGCCCACATCGGGTCGCGTGGCACGCCAAGGCGCAGCCCGGCGAGGTCGCGGCCGAGCTCGCGCGTGAAGTCCTCGGGTGGGCGTTCCAGGGATTGCGAGTCGGCGGGGTCGTACCCGGCGATGGCGTTCAGGATCAGCGCCGAGTCCTCGACGCTCTTCGTCAGCGGGCCCGCGTGGTCGAGCGTGTGCGAGAGCGGGACGACGCCGCTGCGGCTCACCAGCCCGCGCGTCGGCTTCAGGCCGGCGACGCCGCAGGCGGCGGCAGGGATGCGGATCGAGCCGCCGGTGTCGCTGCCGAGCGTGCCGAGGGCGGACCCGGCCGCCGCCGCCGCACCGCTGCCGCCGCTGCTGCCGCCCGGCGTGTAGTCGGTGTTCCATGGGTTGCGAATCGTCCCGAAGTGCGCGTTGTCGCTGGTGGTGCCGAAGGCGAACTCGTGCATGCCGAGCTTGCCCGTGAGGACCATGCCCGCCTCGTACAGCTTCGCGACGACGAACGCATCCTCCCCGGGGACGCGATCGCGGAGGAAGCCGGAACCGGCCGTGGTCACGATGCCGGCGGTGTCGAACAGATCCTTGAGCGCGAACGGGATGCCGTGCAACGGCCCGCGATCGACGCCGCTCGCCAGCTCCGCGTCGGCGCGCGCCGCCTGCTCGCGCGCGAGGTCCGCCGTGACGAGCACGTAGGCGTTGAGCGCGGGCTCGGTCTCCTCGATGCGCGCGAGGACGGACTCGGTCAGCGCGGCCGCCGTCAGCGAGCCGTCGCGCAGCGCGGCTGCCGCCTCGGCGATCGTCAGCTCGAAGGGCTGCGGGTCGGGTGCCTCGATGGCATCGGGTGCGGGCACGGGGCCCTCCTCCCCGCCGTCAGCGCAGGCGGCTGAGCGGCGTGCGTGCGATGAACTGGGCGGCGGTGATGGCGAGCAGCGCGAGGGAGGCGAGGCCGACGGCGATCTGCGGGCCGATCGCGTTCGCGATGAGGCTGACGAGCAGCGTGCCAAGCGACATCAGCCCGTACTGCATCATGTAGACGCTCAGCGCGCGCCCTCGGAAGTCTTCGTCCGTGTAGGCCTGCAACAGCACGCTCCCGAGCGAAAGGTAGCCGGCCTGCCCGATGCCGATCGCGACGGCGCAGACGAGGGCGACCCAGTAGTGCGTGTTCACGGCGAAGACGAGCATCGCGACGCCGATCACGACGACGCTGAACATCCAGACGCGCCCGCGCTGACCGCCGGGGATCGAGGCGACGACCAGCGAGCCCCCGACTGCGCCCAGTCCGCCCATGCTGAGCAGCACTCCCAGGGCGCTCGCGCCGACGCCGAGCACCTCCTTGGCGTAGCCCGGCAGCAGGGTCATGTAGGTCATCCAGAAGAGCGCGACGGCGCCGTTGTAGATCAGCAGTGGCCGCATGACGTCGTCGCGCGCCACGTAGCGCAGCCCGTCGGCGAGCTGGCCCAGGGCGCGCGATGGCGCGGCGGCGGCCCTCGGGCCGATCTCGACCGGGATCAGGAGCAGCAGGGCGCCCAGGTAGAACGCGGTCATCAGGTAGTAGACGTACTGCGTGCCCGCGATGCTGCCCTCGGGTCCGAGCGCGCCGATCATCCAGCCGGCGAGCGCGGGCATGAGCAAGAACGAGGCGTTCTGCCCCGTGGTGTAGAGCGCCATCGCGTTCGTCAGGTGCTTCATCCCCACGACCGAGGGCGTGAGCGCCTGTCGCGCCGGCATCGTGAGGGTGTGCGACCCGGCGATCAGCGCGGAGCCGACAGCGATCTGCCAGAACTGCACGTCGCCGCTCGCGACGAGCAGCGCCATCGCCAGCGAGGCAATCGCTCCGCCGGCCTGCCCGGTCTGGATGAAGCGCTTGCGGTGCTTGACCTTGTCCGCGAGGACTCCCCCCGGCAGCGCCGTCAGCAGGCCGGTGATCCCACCGGCGAGGTGCAGCACCCCGAGCGCCGCGAACGACCCGGTGAGCTCGAAGGTCAGCCACCCGGCCACGAACATCTGCACACCCATCGCCGCGAAGCCCGCGAACATCGATGTGAAGAACCAGCGGAAGCTGACGATGCGGAACGAGTCGAGCGTGCGGAAACGCCGCGACCCGCCCGCGACGATGTCGTCGACGGAGACAGGCGTTGGCGCGGCCTCGGTGCGCTCGCGGGTCTGGGTCATGCGCGCATCGTGACGCATCGGGCGCGAGCGGCATAGCGCCGCCGCGCCCCGGGGCGCTCGGACGTCAGGAGGCGGGAGGCTCCCAGCTGACCACGGCGGTCTGCGCGAACGGGAGCGGCAGCGTCACCAGACCGTCGTCGCCGGCATGGCGCTCCGCCAGCAGCTCGCGCATGCGTTGCTCGCGCGCCGAGCCCCGGGCGACGAAGTAGCGGCGCCGGAACGAGTCGATCACCTCGTCACGCGGCAGCGGAGGCGGAGGTGGCGGCGGGGTGGTGGTCAGGTCGAAGGCTCGCCCCCGCGCGCCGAGGACCGCGAGGAACTCGCGCAGCGCGGGCAGCTCGGCGACCGGCTCGTCGTGCAGCGCGGACCAGAGCGGCTCCAGCGGCGTGCCCGGCATGTGGTCCATCAGCACGATCACGCAGAGCCGCCGCGCGTGCGCCTCGAGCGCGTCGAGGAAGGCGCCGACCTCCTCGACGAAGAAGAGCACGCTCGCCGAGAGCGCGACGTCGACGATCGGCGCGGCCTCGCCGGGTACGCCCGCGGGCGGCCAGCCCATCGCCGGCAGCACCTCGATGTTGTCGAGGCCGGAGGCGGCGGCCTCGTCGCGCAGCCGCGCCGTCATGCCCGGCGAGCGGTCGACGGCGGTCATCCGCCGCACGCGGCGGGCGAGCGGGATCGCGAGGCGCCCCGCGCCGGCGCCGACCTCGAGCCAGTGGTCCTCGGGTCTCGCGAGCGCCTCCAGCAGCGGCAGCTCGGGAGCGGGGTAGGCGTCCGGGCCAGGCGCGAAGATGTCGGCCATCGCGCCCCACTCGTCGTCGGGCGGGCTCTCCTCGCGCATGCGCTCGCCCTGCCCGTTGGCTGCATGGTGCAGCGTGCGCCAGGCGGCGAGCGCCTCCGCCTCGCTCGGGCGCAGCGTGCGGCGTGCCTCGTCGGGTGTGGGGTCGGGCATCGCGGTTACGGTACCACCGAGCGTGTACGAACGCGGGAAGGCGGGCGAACGCGGTCGTGGCTCGGGTATCGTGGATGTCGCCGCCGCCGACTAGGCCGCTTCGCGTTGACCACCACCGCTCCCGTGCCTACGCTCGCGGCGCAGCGAGGAGGCGCCCGTGGACTTCGAGCCCGCCTACACTCCCGAGCAGCGCGCCTTCCGCGCCGAGGTGCGCGCCTGGCTCGACGATCACGTCCCGCAGGTCGAGGGCGACCAGGACTCCGACGAGAACTACGCGAAGTACCGCCAGCTCGGACGCGACCTCGGCGCGCGCGGCTGGCTGCGACCGACCGCGCCGCTCGAGTACGGCGGCGGCGGCCTCTCCGTCGACCACGCGATCGTGCTCGCCGAGGAGATGGATCGCCACGACCTGACGAGCCCGCCCTACTACGACAGCGGCGGCAGCCTCGGTGGCGCGAGCATCCTCGTCTGGGGCAGCGAGGAGCAGAAGCGCCGCCTCCTGCCCCCGATCTTCCGCGGCGAGACGGTCACCTGGCAGCTCCTGACCGGCCCCGAGGCCGGCTCCGACCTCGCCTCCACCGAGACCGACGCCGAGCGCGACGGCGACGAGTACGTCATCAACGGCACCAAGGTCTTCATCGGCGGCTCGCACGGGGCCGATTCGTTCTGGACGATCTGCCGCACGGACCGTGAGGGAGCGCGCCACCAGAACGTGAGCTGGTTCATGATCCCCTCGGACTTGCCGGGCATCACCGTCGAGCGCATGTACCTGCTCAGCGACGGCCGCGAGGGCATCGGCCGCGGCTACAAGAACACGATCTACTTCGACAACGTGCGCGTGCCCGCGGAGAACCTCGTGGGCGGCGAGAACAACGGCTGGAAGGTCGCCAGTACGCACCTCGAGCTGGAGCACGGCTCGGGCGGGCGGATCGCGCGCAACGTCTGGTTCGAGCGCACGCGCGACCGCCTGCGCTCGCTGCCCGCGAACGGCGCCCACCCGCTTGAGGACGCGGAGACGCGCGGGTTGCTCGCCGATCTGTTCATGGAGACCGAGGTGCAGCGCCTGTTCGAGCTGCGCAACTTCTGGATGAACCGCACCCACCAGGACATGAGCTACGAGGGCCCGCAGGCCTCGTACTACCGCAAGATGAGCGGCCTCCGCGCCTCGCAGATCATGCTCGAACTGCTCGGCCCCTACGCCCAGCTCAACGACGCCGAGTTCGACCCCACCGGCGGGCGCTTCGACTCCTACCTGCGCAACGCGATCGTCTCGCTGCATCCGGGCGGGACGGCGGATATCCAGAAGGTGATCATGGCCCGCCGAATCGGCATCGGGCGCGGCGAGCGCGAGCGCGCCGGCCGCACGGTCGAGTAGGCCCGCCGTGGACCTCTCCCTCAGCGAAGAGCAGCAACTCCTCAAGCAGGGCGTCGAGGACTTCGTCGCCCGCGAGGCGCCGCTCGAGGCCGTGATCGAGCTCGCCGAGAGCGAGCTCGGCTACTCGCCGGAGCACTACGCGCGCGTCGCCGAGCTCGGCTGGCTGGGCGCCGCGATCCCGGAACAGTACGGCGGCGCGGGCCTCGGTTTGACGGACGCCGCCGTGCTCTTCGAGGCCTTCGGTTACGCGGCGCTGCCGGGCCCGTTCATCTCCTCCGGCGTCGTCTCGGCGCTAATCGTCGAAGAGGCGGGCAGCGAGGAGCAGCGCGCCGAGCTGCTGCCACGCATCGGAAGCGGCCAGGCGATCGCCGTGCTCGCGTTCACGGAGCCCGGCTACGGCTGGGGCCCCGAGGGCGTGCACATGCGAGCGGCCTCGCGCAACGGCGACTACGTGCTGGACGGCGTCAAGCTGTTCGTGCACGACGCGATCGGCGCGACGCACCTGATCACCGCCGTGCGCACGGGCGACGACGGCGCACTCACGCTGCTCGTCGTCGACGCGTCGGCGCCCGGCGTCTCGGTGCGCCGGCTCGCGGGCTTCACGGGCTCCGAGTGCGTCGTGCGCTTCGAGAACGTGCGCGTCCCCGCCTCGGCGGCGCTCGGCGATGGCGGCGCGGTCGGGGAGGCGCTCGACCGGGCGCTCACGAAGGCGGCGCCGGTGCTCTCCGCCTACCAGGTCGGCGGCGGCCAGGCGGCGTTCGAGATGGCGGTGGACTACAGCCGCGAGCGCCGCCAGTTCGGGCAGCCGATCGGGCGCTTCCAGCACGTCCAGAACCACATCATCCAGCTCGTTAACCACGTCGACGCCTCGCGCTGGACCACCTACGAGTCGCTGTGGCGGCACGACTCCGGCAAACCCGGATTCGAGGTGGCCTCACACCTCGCGAAGGCGGTGACGAGCGAGGGCTTCGTGCACGCGGTCAACTACTCGCACGAGGTCCATGCCGGCGTCGGCGTGATGCACGAGTACGGGCTGACGCTCTACACGACGCTCTCGCGATCGCTCTACCACCAGCTCGGCAGCCCTCGCTACCACCGGCGGCGGCTCGCCGACCTGCTGGTCGACCACGACCTGGGGCCAGACCCCCTGGACTAGCTGTCGTTGGACGGAGTGTCGCTGGACTCGCCGTCGCTCGCCGGAGAGCCCCGAGGCGCCCTCGAGGCGGGGAGGTCGGCCCAGGCAGGGCGGCGGATCAGCATGACCGCGACCATGCCCGCGAACGTGCCGAACGCGAAGACCGTGAACACCGTCTGGTAGCTCCCGGTCATGTCGAACGACCAGCCCGCGATCAGCGGGGCTGCCACGTTCATCGGCATCTGCAGCATCGAGACCAGGCCGCGCACGGTCGCGAAGCGGCGCGTCCCGAAGTAGTCGGCGATGACGGCCATCTGCAACACCAGCCAGGCGGCGTGGCCGAAGCCAAACGAGAGGTAGTAGATCGGCAGGAGCCAGAGGCGGTCCGGGCTCACGTTCGTGAAGGCCAGGAACCCGATGCCCATCGCGGCGAACGAGAGCGTGAAGACGCGGCGACGTCCGAAGCGGTCACCGACCCACCCCGCGGAGACCCGCAGCACCAGCTGGCACGCCCCGTACAGACCCGTGATGATCGCCGCCGCGCGAAGCGAGAATCCAACCGACTGGAGGTGCGGCACCAGGAAGATCGTCCAGATGATGAGCACCGCCACACCGAGCGCCGAGGCGACCGCGAGCAGGTAGAGCGCGGGCGTGCGCAACGCCTCCTTCGCGCTCAGGCCGCCCTCGGAGATCGCGAGGCTGGACTGCGAGCGGCGCGCGGTCGCGCCGTCCGCCGTCATGCCGAGGTCCTCGGGGCGATCGCGCACGACGTAGGCGCTGATCATGCCGGCGATGAAGATCGCGATCGCGCCGACCGTGACGGTTCCGCGCCAGCCGATCGATTCGACGAGCAGCGCAAGCACGGGCGCCGCGAACCAGGCCGCCGCGTTCCCGGCGTTCATCACGCCGGTCGCCCGGCCCCGCTTGGCCTCGAACCACTTCATGATCGCGGCGGGGAAGGCCGCGCCCGAGCCGATGCTGAGCCCGAACGACATCACGATGCTCGCCAGGTAGTAGTGCCAGAGCTCCTGCGACTGCGCGAAGATCAGCAGGCCGGCCGAGATGAAGACCGCGCCCGCGAAGGCCATGCGCCGCGCCCCGACGATGTCGATCACCATCCCCGTGAGGGGCGCCAGCAGGCCCTGCTCGAAGCTGCGCAGCGAGAACCCGAAGGCGATCGCCGAGACGCTCCAGCCCAGCTCGTCGCGAATCGGCTCGATGAAGATGCTCGCTCCGATCATGACGAAGCCGAGCACCAGGAAGTTGTTCGCTGACCCGGCGATCGCGATGTACCAGCCGTAGAAGAGACGCGGCATCGGCGCATCGTGCCACGCCGCGCGCGCATCCGCCTCGTGCCTGAGCGCGCGCCGCCCTAGAATCGGCGCGGTGCGGTCGCCGGACGCCCGCCGCAACCTCCGGAAGGGGCAGGAGATTCCCGTGAGCGACTCCGACGCGCAGGACGGCGCCGGCCCGGACCCACATCCCCTCGACGTGATCTTCCGCCCTCGCGGCGTCGCCGTCGTCGGGGTCTCGACCCAGCCCGGCCCGGACGGGCGGATGGGCGGCAACTTCCTCAACGCGCTGCTGGAGCAGGGCTACGACCGCGACCACGCGCTCTATGCCGTCAACCCGAAGATGAGCGAGGTCCGTGGCGTCCCCTGCTACCCGTCCGTCCTCGAGATCCCGGACCCGCTCGACCACGTGATCTCGCAGATTCCGTCCGAGGGCGTGCAGGAGCTGGTCGAGCACTGCATCCAGCGCGGCGTGCGCTCGCTCCACTTCTTCACGGCCGGGCTCTCTGAGACCGGCGAGGAGGACCTGATCCAGCAGGAGCGCGAGCTCGTCGAGCGGGCCCGCGCCGCCGGGATGCGGCTGATCGGCCCCAACTGCATGGGCCTCTACGCTCCCGGGCCCGGCCTTGCCTTCAACGCCGAGTCGCCCACCGAGGAGGGCAACGTCTTCCTGCTCTCGCAGTCGGGTGCGAACGCCACCGGGATCATCAACGGGCTGGGCGCGCGCGGGCTGCGCTTCTCCAAGGGCGTCTCCTACGGCAACGCCGCCGACCTCAAGGCGCACGACTTCTTCGACTACGCCCTGCACGACCCGCAGACCGAGCTGGTCGTCGCCTACATCGAGGGGCCGCGCGACGGCCGCGCCTTCTTCGAGGCGCTGAAGGCGCTCGCGCGGGTCAAGCCGACGATCGTGCTCAAGGGCGGGATCACCGAGGACGGCGCCCGCGCGGCGCGCTCCCACACCGGCTCGCTGGCCGGCTCGATCGACGTCTTCGATGCGCTCTGCCGCCAGGCGGGCGCGATGCGCGTACGCACGCTCGACGACCTGCTCGACCTCGCGGTGGCGGCCACCACGGAGCTGCGCCACACCCGAGGGCGCAACGTCACGCTGGTCGGCGCGGGCGGCGGCTACGCCGTGCTCTCCTCGGACCAGATGGCGATGGAGGGCCTGACCGTCCCGCCGCTGCCGGACGAGGTGCAGGACAGGCTGCACGAGTTCATCCCGATCGCCGGCACCAGCGTGCGCAACCCCGTCGACGCTAACTTCGGGCGCGACCACCCGATGGACTTCCGCAGCGACACCGGCCTCACGCGCCGCGCCTTCGACCTGATCGCGGGCTCGCCCACGACGGACCTGATCTTCACCACCGTCGGGACGCGCTGGCACCCCGGCCAGGACCACTCGCGCGACGCTCGACGACACCAGCTGGAACTGACCGCCGACGAGCTCGACCGCGTCGCGCAGCAGCACCACGTGCCGATCGCGCTGATCCTGCGAGAGGCGAACATCGAGGACGCCGGCCAGCCCGCCTACGAGCGCGGCGTCGCCGTCTTCCCGACCCTCGAGCGGGCCGCGCGCGCCGTCGCCACGCTGCTCGAGTGGCGCAGGCGGCGCGAGGGCCTGCCCGAGCTGTTCGAGCGCTAGCCGCCCGAGCGCCAGGAGGCGTGATGCCCTCGATCGACGTCGTGATGCACGGCTCCGGCCTCAGCACCGACATCGGCGTCGTCGGCTTCTGCGCCGTCGTCCTGATCGAGGGCGAGCGGCGCATCCTCTTCGACTCGGCGCACGTCGGGCGGCGTGTCTACCTCGAGGAGCAACTCGCCGAGCGCGGCCTGACGACGCGCGACATCGACGCGCAGGTGATGAGCCACGCGCACTGGGACCACGTCCAGAACGCCGACCTCTTCGATCATGCGCCCCTGCTCGCCCACCCCTCGGAGGTGGCCTACGCGCACCAGCCGCACCGCAACGACTGGGCGACGCCGCCCTGGACGGGCGCGATCCTCGACCTGATGCACATCGAGGAGGTGGCCGAGGGCTCCGAGCTGATGCCGGGGTGTCGCGTCATCGAGTTGCCGGGGCACTCGCCGGGCAGCATCGGGCTCGAGGTGGAGACAGACGACGGCCTCTGCCTGATCACCGGCGACGCGGTGCACCACGCGGGCGTCGCCGTGGCCGGGCAGAACCCGCTCGTCTTCTGGAACGCCGCGCAGGCGGACGCCTCGGTGCGTCGCGTCGCCGAGGCGAGCGAGCGCGACGGCGCGCTCGTCTACCCCGGCCACGACCGTCCCTTCCGGCTTCGCGGCGGCGAGGTGCAGTACGCCGAGCGAGGAGCGCATCACGATCCTCAACGCGGGGCCCGGCCGCCCCGGCCAGACCTTCGACGAGTACGCCCCGCGCCGCGGCCAGTGGGTGATGCCGGGCATCGAGGAGCAGCGCCTGCCCGGCGACGATTCGCCTTAAGCGGAACGCAGCCCTTCTGACCGTGCCACTAGTGGCGCGGTACCATGGTTGCGGCCGTAGGAGGCTCAGACCATGTCGCACGACTACTCGGAGATCATCACCGTCGAGCCGGGGAAGCGTGGCGGCAAGCCGTCCGCATCCGCCCTGGGGATTAGTGTACGCGGGGGGTGACCTCGCCGGAGTGTGCGGGGACGAGGATCGGCGAGCTTCGGAGCGCGAGGACATCCGGTGCCCTCGTTCGGCACCGGGGTTGCGAGGGGAGCCGGCATGGGCTGGCGGCCAAATCCGCTCTGAGACACTCCGTGGTCGATCCGGAATCTGGCACGTCAAGGATGTCGGGCTTGAGTCCGCTGACGACCTCGAGGTCTGGACGTACGCCAGGGACAACGGATATGCAGTGGTCTCGAAGGACTCCGACTTCCGGCAATTGAGCTTCATTCTCGGACACCCGCCGAAGGTCATCTGGATCCGGCGCGGGAATTGCTCGACAGCGGAGGTCGAGTCGATCCTGCGAGATCGGCGCAGACATCGCCCTTCGACCGTGATGACAAGGCGCCTTCCTCGCGCTGAGTTGAGCGGAATGCCGGACCGTGGACGCAGGACTACTCGACGACGCCGTCCGCGAAGAGCTCGGCGACCTCGTCGGTGCTGAAGCCGCACTCGAGCAGCACCTCGGCCGTGTGCTCGCCCGTCGCGGGCGAGGAGCGGGCGGGGGTTGGGGGCGTCTCCGACATCTCGATCAGCGGCCCGGCGTGGAGCTGGGGGCCGGTGATCGGGTGCTCCAGCTCCACGATCATCCCCGTCTCGCGCGCGTGCGGGATGTCGGCGACCTCCTCGGGCAGGTAGAACGGCGAGGTCGGCACGCCCGCCTCGTCGAAGATCTCGATCCACTCGGCCACGGTCTTCTCCGCGAGCTTCTCGCGCATGAACTGCTGCCACTCCTCGACCAGCTCCCAGTTGTTGGGGTCGGCGGCGTCGAAGTCGGGCGAGTCGGAGCGCTCGTCGTGCATGCCGAACAGCTCGCGCACGATGTTGCGCGTCTGCCGGGTGAGCGCGCCGAGGACGAGCGGGCCGTCCTTGGCGTTGTAGGCGCCATAGTAGATGCGCCCGGAGGCGCGCAGCCGGAAGTGGTCCTTGCGCAGCTCGACCACCTCGGTCCAGGGCGCGCCCCGCGAGCGCGCCTCCACGATGTTGGCGCGGATCACGTCGGCCACGCTGGCGTCGGTCACCGGCTCGCGCATCACCGTGTAGCCCTGGATGAAGATCGAGGAGCGCAGCAGCGAGGCGCCGATGTACTGGCCCTGGCCCGTGCGCTCGCGGTGGAACAGCGCGGCGCAGACGCCCATCGCGCCCGCGATCGCCGTCGAGTAGTCGGCGATCGGCGAGGCCCCGATGATGATCGGCGCGCCGTGCTCGTCCGCCTGGCCGTCTCCGCCCGAGATGCCGGAGTAGGCACGGATCACGCCGTCGTTGCCGCCCTGGTGGGCCTCGGGGCCCGTCGTGCCGAAGCCCGTCGCCTCGAGGTAGATCAGGTCCTCGCGCAGCTCGCGCAGCGTTCCGTAGTCGATGCCGAGTCGCTGCACGACGCCGGGGCGGTAGTTCGTGACGACCACGTCCATGTGCGGGATCAGGCGGTAGGCCGTCTGGAGCCCTCGAGGGTCGTGCAGGTTGAGCACGATGCCGCGCTTGCCGCGGTTGTAGCTCTGGAACGCCTTGCTCTCGCCCGGCACGACGGAGCCCGAGGCGCGCAGCGGCTCGCCGCCCGGCTGCTCGACCTTGACCACGTCCGCGCCAAGGTCGGAGAGGCTGATGCCGACCACCGGCCCCGCGATGATCTGCGAGAACTCGAGCACGCGGATGCCGTCGAGCGCGCCGCCGCTCATCGCGGCCCCCTCTCGCTCGCGCGCATTATGCGACAGCTACGCCTGGCGCACCTCTGCACCGTGCGACAGCCACGCCTGGCGCACCTCTGCACTGTGTGGCAGCCGCGCCTCGTGCTCGATACCAGCTGTGGGACCGGCCCGCTCAGCGGGCGGTGTAGCCGCCGTCCACCGGCAGCGCCACGCCCGTGAGGAACGAGGACTCGTCGCTCGCGAGGAAGGTGGCGGCGGCGGCGATCTCCTCGGGCTTCCCGAGGCGGCCGATCGGATGCAGCCCGACGAGGCGCGCGACATCCTCGGGCGTCTCGCGGATCGAGGCGGTCATTGGCGTCTCGATGTAGCCGGGACAGATCGCGTTGACGCGCACGCCGAGCCGGCCGTAGCGGACCGCGAAACTGCGGGTGAGGCCGACCACGCCGTGCTTGCTGGCGACGTAGGCGCCGGCGGCGGGCGGGCCCTCGACATCCTGGTCCTCGCGCGGCACGGAGGCGACAAGTCCGAGGATCGAGGCGGTGTTGATGATCGAGCCGCCGCCGCGCTCGGCCAGCAGCCGCGCGCCGTGCAGCAGCCCGTAGTAGACGCCGCTGAGGTTGACGCCGAGCGTCGCCTCCCAGTCGCCGCCCCCGCCGACGCCGGCGTTGTTGAACAGCACGTCGAGCGTCCCGAACTCGGCGACCGAGCGCGCGAGCGCGTCCTGCACCTCCTGCTCGGCCGTCACGTCGAGCTGGATTGCGAGGCTCGCGCCGCCGGACTCGGCGATGCGCGCGGCGGTGTCCTCCACGCCGTCGCCGTCGAGGTCGGCGCAGGCCACGGCCGCGCCCTCGGCGGCGAAGCGCAGCGCCGTCGCGCGGCCGATGCCCGAGGCCGCGCCGGTGATCAGCGCCGCCTTGCCCTCGAGTGTGCCTTGGCTCATCGCTCCCACCTGTCGTAGCGCACGGTGTCGGCGACCGGGAGGCGCGTGACGGGGCCGAAGTTGCCCATCGGGTAGCCGACCGGGATCAGCACGTACGGCTCGACGGTGTCCGGCACGCCGAGCACCTCGCGCACCGCGGGCTTGTCGACCAGTCCGAGCGTCGTCGCCGTCGCGCCGAGGCCGAGCGCGCGCGCGGCGAGCAGCGCGTTCTGCACCGCCGGCCAGACCGAGCCGCCCGCTCCGGCGCGTGCGGCGTCGTCGGCGGGCGCTTCCAGCCACTGGTGGCAGGCGAGGATCAGCGCGGGCACTTCGCCCATGTGCTCCGCCTGCCAGAGCACCGCGTCGAGCATCCGCTGCCGCTTCGCCGGGTCGTGGTGAGGCACGTCGACACGCCGGGTGTCGACGTAGTTGAGGACGCTCGTCTTGTTCAGCGCGGCGAGGCGGGCGCGCTGCTCGGGGTCGCGCACGATGATCCAGCGCACGCCCTGCATGTTGGAGCCGGTGGGGGCCTGGTTGCCGGCCTCGCAGATGCGCAGCAGCAGCTCCTCGGGGACGGGGTCAGGCTTGAGGCGACGCATCGAGCGGCAGTGATAGATCACGTCGAAGATGCCCAGCTGCTCACTCAATGCGCCTGCTCCCTCTCACGATCCGCACGGACTATCGGGCTCGTGGCCGTATGCTAGCAGGCGTTGCGCGCACGGCGACGTGGCCGGACGTTGCAGCCGAGGGAAACGGAGCTTCGATGAAGGTCGACGACGCGATCGCGGAAATCCTCAAGCGCGAGGGGGTGGAGTTCATCACCGCCTACCCGGTGAACCCGCTCATCGAGGCGGCGGCGCGGGCGGACATCCGCACGATCATCGTGCGCCAGGAGCGGACCGGCATTCACATGGCGGACGGCTACAGCCGCATCAACTCTGGCAACAGGATCGGCGTCTTCGCCTCGCAGGCCGGGCCGGGCACCGAGAACTCCTTCGGCGGCGTCGCGCAGGCCTTCGGCGACTCCGCGCCGATCGTCGTGCTGCCCGCCGGCTACCCGCGAGGCGTGACGAACGTGCCTCCGCACTTCAGCGCCCTCGTGAACTTCCAGCACGTCGGCAAGTCCGTCGAGCAGGTGACGGTGCCGGGCGCGGTCGTCCCCGCGCTGCGGCGCGCGTTCAACGCCGCACGCAACGGCCGCCCGAGGCCGGCGATCGTCGAGATTCCGAGCGACGTCTTCGGCGAGGAGATCGGCGAGCTCGACTACCGGCCCGTCGTCACCGCGCGCTCCGCGCCCGACCCACAGGCCGTCGACGAGGCGGCGCAGGTCCTCGTCGACGCGGACCGCCCGCTGATCTACGCCGGGCAGGGCGTCCACTACGCCGAGGCGTGGGACGAGCTGCGCGAGCTGGCGGAGCTGCTCGAGGCGCCCGTCACCACGAGCCTCCAGGGCAAGAGCGCCTTCCCCGAGGATCACCGGCTCTCGCTCGGCTCCGGCGGGCGCTCCCTCACGGGCGAACTGCACCACTTCCTGCAGCAGGCCGACGTGATCTTCGGCATCGGCTGCTCCTTCGCGGCGACCAACTACGGCATCCAGTTCCCCACGGGCCGCACCGTCATCCACGCCACACTCGACCCGGCCGACCTCAACAACACCGTGGAGGTGCAGCACGCCCTCGTCGGCGACGCGAAGCTGACGCTGCAGGCCGTCATCGAGGCCGTCCGCGAGCGGGTCGGCAGCGGCGGACGCGGGCGCGCCGACGCCGTGGCGGCGGAGATCCAGCAGCACCACGCCGCGTGGATGCAGCAGTGGCAGCCGTTCCTCGACGACGAGAGCGTCCCGCTCTCGCCGTATCGGGTGATCCGCGACCTGCTCGCAACGGTCGACGTGGCGAACACGATCATCACGCACGACGCGGGCAGCCCTCGTGACCAGATCTCGCCGTTCTGGCGTTCGACCGAGCCGCTCAGCTACATCGGCTGGGGCAAGACGACGCAGCTCGGCTACGGCCTCGGGCTGGCGATGGGCGCGAAGATCGCGAGGCCGGAGAAGCTCTGCATCAACGTCTGGGGCGACGCCGCGATCGGCATGACGGGCATGGACTTCGAGACCGCCGTGCGCGAGCGCATCCCGATCCTCTCGGTGCTGTTCAACAACTTCTCGATGGCGATCGAGATCCCGGTCATGCCGGTCTCGCAGGAGAAGTACAACTCGACCGACATCTCCGGGCACTACGCGGACTTCGCGACCGCCCTCGGCGGCTACGGTGAGCGCGTCGAGCAGCCGGCCGACATCATCCCGGCGATCAAGCGCGGCATCGCGGCGACCGAGGCGGGGAGCCCGGCGCTGCTCGAGTTCATCACGCAGCAGAGCTACACCTACTCGCGCTTCTAGCGCGGCGGGCGGACGGGCAGCGAGCGACCCTCTCCGGTCCCCTCTCCCCCGGCGGGAGAGGGTTAGGGTGAGGGGGCTCGCCGGCCTGACTGTCACCTCGGGAGGTGCTTGCGCCCTCGGGGGCGGGCTGCGCCCGCCTCCCCCTCCCCCTCCGCCCTCTCCCTCGAGGGGAGAGGGGACCGGATCGGCGCAACAGACGTCCGAGGGCACCGGCGGGCTGGACGCGATGCGCGCGAGGATTGCGAGACTACGAGGGGGCGGGCTCGCCCCAGCCGCCGCCGCCGGGCGTCTCGACGCGCACGACGTCGCCCGGCTGCGCGTCGAACGTCGCCTTGCCCGCCAGCGGGATCTCCTCGTCGTCGCGCTCGAGGGCGTTCCGGCCGGGGACGCCCGGTGAGCCGCCCTGCAGGCCCCAGGGCTCCGTCGTGCGGCGCTCGCTGACGATCGTCACGGTCGCCTCGCCGAGGAACTGGGTGCGCCGGATCATGCCGTCGCCGCCCTCGTGGCGCCCGGCGCCGCCGCTGCCGCGGCGCACGCTCTGCTCGACGACGCGCAGCGGGTAGGCCAGCTCGAGCGCCTCGGCCGGGGTGTTGAGCGTGTTCGTCATGTGGCTGTGGGTGGCCGCCATGCCGGGGCCCTCGGGCCCGCCGCCGAGCCCGCCGCCGGTCGTCTCGTAGTAGGCCCAGGGCAGGCCGCTGCGTGGGTCGATGCCGCCTGCGGTGAGGTTGTTCATCGTCCCGCTCGAGGCGGCCGGCATGCGCTCCGGCAGCGCCCGGCTGAGCGCCCCCCACACCGTGTCGACGATGCGCTGCGAGGTCTCGACGTTGCCCGCGTTGACGGCCACCGGCGGTCGCGCGTTGACGAGGCTGCCCTCGGGCAGGGTAAAGCTGAACGGGCGGAACAGCCCGGCGTTCGTCGGCGCGCCCGGCGGCAGCAGACAGCGCAGCACGTAGTAGGAGGCCGAGCGCGTGACGGCGGCGACGGCGTTGATCGAGGCGGGCCGCTGCGGCGCGGTGCCGCTGAAGTCGAGGTGCAGCCCGCCGTCCGAGATCGTGAGCGCGACGACGATCGGCAGCGGCCCGTCGCCGTAGCCGTCGTCGTCCATCGCGTCCTCGAAGCGGTAGACGCCGTTGGGGAGCGTCGCGATCGTCGCGCGCGCGAGCCGCTCGCCGTAGTCGAGCAGCGCCGCGCCCGACCGCCGGAATCTCGCGAGCCCGAGGCGCGCTGCGAGCGCCCGCAGCCGCTCGCCGCCGACGCGCTGCGCGGCGATCTGCGCCGCGAAGTCGCCACGCCGCTCGTCGGGCGTGCGCACGTTGCGCAGCACCAGCGCCAGCGTCTCCTCGACGGGCTCGCCGGCGCGCATGATGCGCACCGGCGGGATCACGAGCCCCTCCTGGATCAGCTCGCGCGCGACCGGCATCGAGCCCGGTGCGCTGCCCCCGATGTCGGCCTGGTGCGCGCGGCTGGCGACGAAGCCGATCGGTCGGGCACGCCGTCCGCGCTGACCGCCCTCCGCGAAGACGGGCGAGACCATCGTCACGTCCGGCAGGTGCGTCCCGCCGAGGTAGGGGTCGTTGAGGACCGCGACGTCGCCCTCAGCCCAGGGGGCGAGCGAGGCGGCAGCGCGCACGGATTCGGGCATCGCGCCGAGGTGCACGGGGATGTGGGCGGCCTGCGCGAGCGCCTGCCCGTCCGCGTCGAAGACCGCGCACGAGAAGTCCGCGCGCTCCTTGATGTTGGGCGAGAGCGCGGTGTGGCGCAGCGTTGCGCCCATCTCCTCGGCGGCCGAGGACACCAGCGAGTCGAAGATCGCAAGGCGGGCCGCATCGATCTCGCTCATCGCCGCCCTCCCCCGGTCTCCCGCAGGATCAGGTTGCCGGACGCTGCCCGGTCCGGCCGCGCGCGCCAGCCCGGCGGGACCAGCGTCGTCGTGTCGAGCTGGGTGAGGATCGCCGGTCCCTCGATGCCCGTGCCGTCGAGGGCGCGACGGTCGACGATGCGCGTGCGGCGGGGCCGGTCCCAGACGACCGTGCTCGTCGTCTCCTCGAGGGCGTCGCTGTGCTCGGGACTCGCCTGCGCCTCGGCGCGGAAGCCCGCGGCGCGCGCCTTCACGCGCGCGACGACGATCTCCACGTCGCGGTCGGGGTCGGCGTGGCCGAAGCGCTCCTCGTGCGCCTCGGCGAGGGCGCGCCGCAGCGCCGCAGCGCCGAGCGAGCGGCCGAGCGGCACGGTCAGCTCGTGCGACTGCCCGGCGTAGCGCAGGTCGGCGCTGCGCTCGATACGCACGCCGCGCCGGTAGCCGTCCGCCGCGAGCGCGGCCCGCGCCTGCGTATCGAGGTCCGCGAAGGCCGCGCGCAGGCCCTCGAGCGTGCCGGAGGCGTCGGCCGGGACGCGCAGCATCAGCCCGCGCGCGACATCCTTCGTGACGTCGGCGTGCAGCATGCCGGAGGCGGAGAGCACGCCCGGCGCCGGCGGCACGATCACCGTCTCGACGCCGAGCTCCGCAGCGACCTCGCAGGCGTGGAGCGGCCCGGCCCCGCCGAAGGCGACGAGGGCGAACTCGGCCGGGTCGAAGCCGCGCTCGACCGAGATCAGGCGCAGCGCGCGGACCATGTTGGCGTTGACGACCTCGATCACCGCGCGCGCCGCGCGCCGCACGTCGCCGCCGAAGGCCGGCGCGATCGTCGCCAGCGCACGCTCTGCGCGGTCCGGGTGGAGCGCCATGCCGCCGCCGAGGAAGCGATCGGGCCGCAGCCGTCCGAGCACGACGTGCGCGTCGGTGACCGCCGGCAGCTCGCCGCGGCCGTAGGCGGCCGGGCCGGGGTCCGCCCCCGCGCTCTGCGGTCCGACGCGCAGCGCGCCGCCGTCGTCGATCCAGGCGATCGAGCCGCCGCCCGCGCCGACCGTGTGCACGTCGACGGCGGGCGTGCGGATTGGCATCCCGTCCACGTCGTGGTCGCCGCGCTCGAGGATGCGGCCGGGGCAGAGGCTGACGTCGGTGGACGTCCCGCCCATGTCGAAGGTGATCGCGTGCTCCATGCCCGAGGCGCGGGCGGCCTCGAACGCTCCGGCGACGCCGCCGGCCGGGCCCGAGAGCACGGTGCGCACGGCGTCGTGACCGGCCTGCGCGGCGCTGATGCTGCCGCCGTTCGACTGCATGATGCGCAGCCGCGGGGCCGCGCCCCCTGCCGCGCCCGCGAGGCCGTCCTCGAGGGCGGTCAGGTAGCGCGTCATCGCCGGGGCAACGTAGGCGTTCGCGACCGTCGTGCTCATCCGCTCGAACTCGCGATGCTCGGGCAGCACCTCGTGCGATACGGAGCGGTGCAGCCCGGCAGTTCCCTCGAGGCCAGCCGCAAGCTCGGCGATGCGGCGCTCGTGGTCCGGGTTCACGAACGAGAAGATCAGGCAGATCGCGATCGCGTCGACGCCGGCGTCGGCGATCGCTTGCAGCACCCGCTCGGCCGCGGCCTCGTCGAGGGACTCGACGACCTCACCGTCGGCGGCGATGCGCTCGGCCACCTCGAAACGCAGCTCCCCGGGCACGACGGGTGGTGGGCGGGTGGGGTGGAGGGCGTAGAGGTCGGGGCGCGCCTGGCGGCCGATCACGAGCGTGTCGCGGAAGCCCTCGGTGGTGATCAGCGCGGTGCGTGCCCCCGTGCGCGTGAGCAGCGTGTTGGTCGCCACGGTCGAGCCGTGCACCACCTCCTGAGGCGTCCATTCGGCCTCGGCAATCCCGGCGAGCACCGCGCGCGAGGGGTCGTCCGGCGTCGAGGGCCGCTTGGCGATGCGCAGCGCCTCGCCGTCCCAGTAGAGGAAGTCGGTGAACGTGCCGCCGACATCGACGCCGAGCAGGCGGATCGTGCGCTGCTCGGGACTCACGTGCGACGGGCGCGGGGCCGCTACGAGCGCGGCAGCCCGAGGCCGCGCGTCGCGATGATGTTGCGCTGGATCTCGGACGTGCCGCTGTAGATCGTCGTGGCGACGCGGCGCACGTAGTCCTGCGTCGGTCCGGCGTGAAGCGGCGCGCGCGGGTCGTCGGCGTCCCAGAGGTTCGCGTAGAGGCCGAAGGCGCGCGACGCGGTCTGCGCGAGGCGCTGCCCGGTCTCGCTCACGAACACCTTCGCGATCGAGGCCTCGTAGTTCGGCACGATGCCCTGGTCCTGCATCGAAGCGATCCGCGCCGAGAAGTTGAAGCCCACCTCTGTCTCCTCGAGGCGCTCGGCGATCACGGAGCGCAGCGCCGGGTAGCGCTCGATGCGCGAGCGCCAGCGCTCCTCGCCGCGCAGCTCGGTGACGAAGCGATCGAGGTCGGCGCGCAGCCGCACCGCGCCCGCCACGCCGGAGCGCTCGAAGTCCATCAGCGTCATGCCGACGTACCAGCCGCGGTTGACCTCGCCCACGACGTGAGTCGTCGGCGTGCGCACGCCCTCGAAGAACGTCTCGTTGAACTCGTGCCGCCAGCCCATGTCGACGAGCGGCTGCACCTGCAACCCGTTCGTGTGGATGTCGTCGACGAGCATGAAGGAGATGCCGCGGTGCTTCGGGGCGTTGCGGTCCGTGCGCGCGAGCAGGAAGAGCGAGTCCGAGACGTGCGCGCCGGACGTCCAGATCTTCTGCCCGTTGATCACGTACTCGTCGCCGTCACGGTCCGCCGAGGTCTGCAGCGAGGCGAGATCGGAGCCGGAGCCGGGCTCGGAGTAGCCCTGCGCCCAGGCGACGTCGCCGGAGAGGATCGGGGGCAGATAGCGCGCCTTCTGGTCCTCGCTTCCGTGCACGATCAGTGTCGGGCCGAGCGTCATCACGCCGTGGCCGCCGACTTCGGGCGCCCCGGCCATCGCGAGCTCGTGCTTGAAGATGAACTGCTCCATCGGGCCGAGGCCCGCGCCGCCGTACTCCTTCGGCCAGTGCGGCGCGATCCAGCCGTGATCGGCCAGGGCGTTCGCCCAGCCCTCGGCGGCCTCGCGGCGGGCAGGGTCGTCCGAGCCGCGGTCCGACTGCCAGTTCGCCTCGTTGCGGCCCTGCTCGGCCATGCGCCGGTAGAGCGGCGGGAGTCCCTCGGTTGCGAGGTTGCGCACCTCGGCCCTGAATGCGGCCTGCTCCGTGCTGTCGCTCCAGTCCATGGCGTGCCCCTCGTGCCTGTCCGTGCTGGTGAAGTGCCTCTGTCCGTCATGATACCGCGAGCGCGTACGCCCGAGGTGCGGGGCAGCAGGATATGCTGCCGCAACACGCAGCGGAGGGATGACGGCGATGCAGATCCGCGCGGCGATCTTCCGGAGACCGCACGAGCCGCTGACCATCGAGGACGTCGAGATCGCCGACCCGATCGGCAAGGAGGTGCTCGTCCGCACCGCCGCCTCCGGCGTCTGCCACAGCGACAAGCACAACATCGATGACCTCGTCGGCGACCGCTGGCGCGGCGTGGACAGCGCCATCCTCGGCCACGAGGGCTCCGGCGTTGTCGAGGCGGTCGGGCCGGACGTGACCTACGTGCAGCCCGGCGATCACGTGGTCGCCTGTCTCTCCGGGTTCTGCGGCAACTGCGAGCAGTGCCTGCGCGGCCGCCCGCACCTCTGCATCGGCAGAGGTGTGGTGATGCGCGATGCAGCGGAGCCGCCGCGCTACTCGATGGACGGTGAGCCCGTGCGGCAGGGCTACGACATCGCGAGCTACGCCGAGGCGATGCTGCTGCACGAGAACTCGGTCGTGCAGATCGACAAGCGCTACCCGCTGGAGACGGCCTCGATCGTCGGCTGCGCCGTCACCACCGGCTTCGGCGCGGCGATTCGCACGTCCGGCCTCCAGCCGGGCGAGACGGCGGCGATCTTCGGCTGCGGGGGCGTCGGGCTCTCGGTCATCCAGGGCGCCCGCGTGGCCGGTGCGCGGCGCATCATCGCGGTCGACAGGTTCGACGCGAAGCTCGATCTCGCGTGTGCGCTGGGCGCCACCGACGCGGTCAACGCCACAGAGACCGACCCTGTCGCCGCGATCCGCGAACTGACGGGCGGCCGAGGCGTCGACCACGCCTTCGAGGCCGTCGGGCTGCCAATGCTGGTCACGCAGGCGGTGCAGAGCCTCGCGATCCGCGGGACCGCGACGGTCGTCGGGGTGCTCCCGGCCGGCGCGAGCATCGAGTTCCCCTGGGAGGCGCTGCGGCCGGAGTGCCGCCTCCAGACCTCGAGGATGGGATCGAACGCGTTCCGCTACGACATCCCGCACTACATGGAGCTGTACGAGCAGGGCCGCCTCCGCCTCGACGAGATGATCACCCACCGCATCGCGCTCGACGACCTCAACGACGCCTTCCGCAGGATGGACGAGGGCGAGGGCGCGCGTAGCCTGGTGCTGTTCGACTGACCTGAGCGGGCGGAAGAAGGGTGGCAACGATGCAGATGCGCGCGGCGATCTTCCGCAGACCGCATGAGCCGATGACCGTCGAGGAGGTCGAGATCGCCGACCCGATCGGCAAGGAGGTGCTCGTCCGCACTGCCGCCTCCGGCGTGTGCCACAGCGACAAGCACTCCCTCGACGGCCTCGTTGGTGCGCGCTGGCAGGGCTTCGACAAGGTGGTTCTCGGGCACGAGGGTTCCGGGGTCGTCGAGGCGGTCGGTCCGGACGTCACCTACGTGGAGCCGGGCGACCACATCGTCGCCTGCCTCTCCGGCTTCTGCGGAAGCTGCGAGCAGTGCCTGCGCGGCCATCCCAACCTCTGCGCCGGCAAGGAGGACACGGTGATGCGCGGCGCCGGGGACGCGCCGCGGCTCTCGATTGACGGCGTGCCCGTGCGCCAGGGGTCCGAGATCGCCAGCCACTCAGAGGCGATGCTGCTGCACGAGAACTCGGTGGTGAAGATCGACAAGCGCTACCCGCTCCAGACGGCCGCGATCGTCGGCTGCGCCGTCACCACGGGCTTCGGCGCGGCGATCCGCACGTCAGGCCTCAAGCCGGGCGAGACGGCGGCGATCTATGGCTGCGGCGGCGTGGGACTCTCGATCCTCCAGGGCGCGCGCGTCGCCGGGGCGCGACGGATCATCGCCGTCGACAAGTTCGACGCGAAGCTCGAGCTCGCGCGCGAGCTGGGCGCGACGGACACGGTCAACGCCACCGAGACGGACCCCGTCGCGGCGATCCGCGAGCTGACGGGCGGCCGAGGCGTGGACCACGCCTTCGAGGCCGTCGGGCTGCCGATGCTCGTCACGCAAGCCGTGCAGAGCCTCGCGATCCGCGGGACGGCGACGATCGTCGGCGTGCTGCCGGCGGGCGCGAAGATGGAGTTCCCGTGGGAGGCGCTGCGCCCGGAGTGCCGCCTGCAGACCTCGCGGATGGGGTCCAACGCCTTCCGCGTCGACATCCCCAACCACCTCGAGCTGTACGAGCAGGGCCGGCTCCACCTCGACGAGATGATCAGCCGCCGCATCCCGCTCGACGCCATCAACGACGCCTTCCGCGCGATGGACGAAGGCGAGGGCGCGCGCAGCCTGCTGGTGTTCGACTGAGGGCACTGGCGGTCGCGGTCAAGTTGCTTCCCAGGGGTTGATCACGCCGCCGTGCAGAGTCCTGCTCAGGCCCACTCCTCGTCGTCAATGAAGGGGATCTTGCGATTCGACTCGCGGCGATCCGGCACTTCGAGATCGGTTCCGCGCGGCATGTTCTCTACGAGCCATTGCCCGAGCGGGATGCGCGGCTCCCCGACATCACCAGCGGTTGCGGCACCGGGCGGATCGGTCTCCTCGTCCGGCTCACTCCGCCGCTGTTTGTCCGTCATCCACCACCCTCGCGCGTCTCCTCAATCGTGACCGGGTAGTAGTCGCCCGCGGCCAGCTCCGTCACGAGCGCCTCGATGGTGGTGACGGGGCGGGCGAAGGCGGTCAGGCAGCGGCCGATCGCGCTCACGTAGTGCGCGTCGCTGCCGCCGACGCAGCCGAGGCCGTGCTCCCGCGCCAGCTGCAGCGCGAGCGCGTTCTCCGCGTCCGAGCTGCCGCCGTTCAGCGTCTCCACCGCCTCGACCACGCCCTCGAGGCCGTAGCCGGCCGCGACGTGCTCGGCGAGACCGATGCTCGCCCGACCCGCGTGCGCCCCGACGGCGAAGCCGCCGGTCTCGCGTGCGACGCGGAAGACCTCCGAGGAGGGGAGGTGTACCGAGGACAGGTCGAAGCGCCGCGAGAACTCCTCGCTGATGCCGTAGACGAGGACGTGACCGACCTCGGTCTCCAGCTCGGCGCCGCGCAGCACGACCGTCTCGTACTGCTCGGCGAGCGCCTCGTAGGAGACGGCGGGGTCGAACTGGCGGTGCTCGGTGAGCACGAAGCCGTCGACGCGGTAGCCGCGCTTGCGGCGCGCGACGATCCACTTGAGATAGCCCTCGACGGTGCCGCCGGCGTCGTCCGAGGCGTCGGTCGAGTGCGAGTGCAGATCGAGGTAGAAGCGCCGTCCGGCGCCCCCTCCGGGCGTGATCGTGCCGCTGCTGATCGTCCGGTCCTCCCGCTGCCCGCTGCGCGAGGGCTCGCGCCCCGGGTCCGCCCATCCTCGGACAGCCGGGCGTCAGAGGCCAACCAGCGCTCGCACCCGCCGCATGTCGAGGTGCTCGCGTACGGCCGCGGCGAGGCGATCGAAGGCCTGCTCGCGCCGCTCCTCCTCGGGCGCGTCCGCTGCGGCGCCGCGCCGCCCGAGGGCGCGAAGCAGGGCGGCGCGCAGCTCGTTGTTGTGCAGCAGGCCGTGGAGGTAGGTGCCGGCGACGCGTCCGTCGGCGGCGATCGCGCCGTCCGGGCGACCGCCGAGGCGCAGCAGGGGCCGCACGGCGCCCTCGCGGGTCGCGGCGCTCTCTCCCATGTGGATCTCGTAGCCCTCGACCGCGACGCCCGAGGCCCGCGCCCACGGTCCCGCCGAGGCGGCCACCTCGCCCGAGGCGCGCCGCGTCGTCTTGCCTGCGGAGAAGCGCGTCTCGATCTGCAGCAGGCCCAGTCCCGGCAGCGCCGTGCCGGGGGCGGCCTCGACGCCGTCCTCGTCGATCAGCCGCTCACCGAGCATCTGTAGACCCCCGCAGATCCCGAGGACCACGCCGCCGCTCGCGGCGTGCGCCTCGATCGCGCGGTCGAGGCCGCGCTCGCGCAGCCAGCCGAGGTCCGCCGCGGTCGCCTTCGTGCCGGGCAGCACCGCGAGGTCGGGACGCCCGAACTCCTCGGCGCTTCGCACGTAGCGCAGGTGCACGCCGGGCTCGCGCGCGAGCGGATCGAAGTCGTCGAAGTTTGCGATCCGCGGCAGCTGCACGACGGCGATATCGACCTCGGCGCTCCCGACGCCGGGGGGCGGTCCGCCGGCGCGCTCGAGGGCGACCGCGTCTTCCTCGGCCACGCCGATGTCGTCGATCCAGGGGATTACGCCGAGCACGGGCACGCCGGTGCGCTCATCGAGCTCCTCGATTGCCGGGTCGAGCAGCGAGGGGTCGCCACGGAAGCGGTTGATGACGAACCCGCGCACGAGCGCGCGGTCCTCCGGCGGCAGCAGCTCGAGCGTGCCGAGCAGGTGCGCGAAGACGCCGCCTCGGTCGATGTCGCCGACGATCAGCACCGGGCCCCGTGCGTGGCGCGCGACGCGCATGTTCGCGAGGTCGCCCGCGCGCAGGTTCGGCTCGGCGGGGCTGCCGGCGCCTTCGGCGATCACCAGCTCGAAGCGCGCGCGCAGCTCGTCGAGGGCGCGCGCGGCATCCGGCCAGAGATCGCGCTTGCGCGAGGGGAAGTCGGCGCTGTGCAACCGGCCAGCGGGACGCCCTCGCAGCACGAGCTGCGAGGTGCGGTCGCCCTGCGGCTTGAGCAGCACGGGGTTCATCTCGACAGTGGGTTCGAGGCCGGCAGCGCGCGCCTGCTCCGCCTGCGCGCGCCCGATCTCGAGGCCGTCGGCAGTCACGGCGGCGTTGTTCGACATGTTCTGTGCCTTGAACGGCGCGACCCGCACACCGTCCTGCCGGAAGATCCGGCAGAGCGCCGTCACAAGCACCGACTTGCCGACAGAGGACGCCGTCCCCGCCACCAGCAACACCGGCGCGAGCCGCGCCTCGGGTGTCACGTCCGCTCCTCCAGCGTGCCCTCGAGGGCTGCGAGGAGGCGTGGCAGGTCGCGCGAGGAAGGCGTCGCGATGCGCACCCACTCGGGCAGGCCGAACGAGGCGCACTCGCGGACGGCGAAGCCGCGCCGCAGCAGCCGGGCGCGCAGCGCGGCGCCATCGCCCACGCACGCCAGCACGAAGTTCGCCCGAGAGGGCGTGGTCTCGATGCCGTGCTCTGCGAAGAAGCCGCGCAGCGCCTCGCGAGTCTCGCCGACCTCACGGGCGCTCGCGCGCCTCGAGGCGTCGAGCGGCAGGGCGGCGCGGGCCGCGGCGAGGGCGGGAGCGCCGACAATCCACGGCTGCTGGAGCGCGGCGAGGCGGGCGATCAGTTCGGCCGCTCCGGTGACATAACCGACGCGGAGGCCGGGGATCGAGTGCAGCTTGGTGAAGGAGTGCACGACGAGCACGGGGAAGCCCTGGCGCACGAACTCGTTGGCGTCCCAGCCGTCCTCGACGAACGGCTCGTAGACCGCGTCGAGCAGGAGGACGCCTCCGGTCTCCGCCGCCAGGCGCCGCACCGCGCCGGCCTCGAGGTAGGCGCCGTGCGGGTTGCCGGGATTGCCGAGCATCGTGAGCGGGGCGGGCGGCGGATCCGAGGGCGGGACGAACTCGGGCGGGGTGGCGGCGTGGCCCACGACGCGCGCCCCGGCGGCCCGCGCTGCCGCCTCGTACTCGCTGAAGGCGGGCGTGAAGATCGTGCAGGCGTCGCCCGGGCGCAGCAGGGCTCGCGCTGCGAGATGGATCGCGCCCGTCGCGCCCGCCGTGACCAGCACCTGCTCCGGATCGAGGCCGATCGAGTCCGCGGTGGCGTCGCGGAGCGAGGCCGCGTCGGGCTCGGGGTAGCGGTCGAGCGCCGCGCCGCGCACCGCCTCGACGACGAGCGGGTGCAGCCCGTGCGGGTGGAGGTTCGCCGAGAGGTCGATCACTCCCCCGGCGTCCGCCCCGGCCGCCGCGAGGTCGGCGTCGCTCAGTCCGCCGTGGACGACTTGGCTCACCGGCCTGCTCCCACCGAGGCGAGCGCGGCGATCAGCGCGCCCGCCGCCAGCAGCGCGGCGTCCGAGGCGAGCCGCCGCGCGCGGAGCACATCCTCGCACGACGGCTCGCGCAGTCCCTCGCCGAGGACGTAGCTGCCGCGCTTGCCGATCCGCACGCCGAGCGCGCCGGCCATCGCGGCCATCGGGTGGCCGGCGTTCGGGCTCTCCGTACGGCCCGCGTCGAGGCGCCACTGGCCAAGGGCGCGCGCGCCCGCTCCGTGACGCGCGGCTGCGGCGCACACGGCGAGCGCGGTCAGGCGTGCGGGAATGAGATTGAGCAGGTCATCCGTGCGCGCTGCCGCCTCGCCGAGGTCGCGATAGCGCTCGTCGCGGTAACCCCACAGCGCGTCGAGCGTGTTCGCAGCCCGGTAAGCCCAGGCGGCGGGTAGCCCGCCGAGGGCGTACCAGAGCCATGAGGCGACGACGCTGTCGCTGAGGTTCTCGGCCAGCGACTCGATCGTCGCGGCGGCGATCTCGCCCGGGCCGAGGCTGCTCACGTCGCGGCTCACGAGGTGCCTCGCGAGCAGCGCGCGCGCATTCTCGACCTCGCCGAGGCGGAGCGCGTCCTCCACCTCGCGCGCGCGATCGAGGAGCGTGCGCAGCGCGAAGCCGAGCGAGAGCAGGCCCGCGCCCGCGGCAGCGCGCGCGGGACCACGACTTGTGCCGAGCAGGCGCGGCAGGAGGGACGCGCCGAGCGCTGCCGTCGACGGCAGCGCCAGCGCCGCGCCGAGCCCGTAGGCGCGTCGCGCGTCCGCTCCGCGCGGTGCGATCGCCTCGAGCCCGCGCGCGACCACGCCCAGCGCCCCGACGGGATGCAGGCGCGTCGGCGGGTCGCCTGTCACGCGGTCGATCGCGATGGCCGCTGCGAGGGTGAGCGCACGGTTCATTGCCGCGCTCCGCGTCAGAAGTCGAGGCCGGGCTGGGCCTTGATGCCTTGCTGGAAGGGGTGCTTGACCTCGGTCATCTCCGTGACGAGGTCGGCGAACTCGACCAGCTCCGGCGCGGCGTCGCGGCCGGTGAGGATCACGTGCACGTCGGCGGGTCGCTCGCGCAGCGTCGCGATCACGTCCTGCACGTCCAGCCAGCCGTAGCTGATCGGGTACGTGATCTCGTCGAGGACCACGAGGTCGTACTCGGCGGACTCGAGCTTCTCGCGCGCGAGCGCCCAGCACTCGCGGGCGAGCGCGATGTCCTTCTCGATGTCCTTCGAGAGCCAGGTGAAGCCGTCTCCGAGCGGGATCATCTCGATGCCCATGCGCCTCGCCGCGCGCGTCTCGCCGTAGTTGGCGGTCTTCGACTTGATGAACTGTAGCCAGCAGATCTTCCAGCCGCGGCCCCAGGCGCGCAGCGTCACGCCGAGGGCGGAGCTGGTCTTGCCCTTGCCGTGGCCCGTGTAGAGCAGCACGAGCGGCTTGCGCTTCGGCGCCAGCCCCTCGTGGCGGCCTCGCGGCTGCTCGACGTCCGCCATCTCAGCCTCCCAGTCGCGAGGGCAGCACGAGCGGCGCGCCCGTCAGCGGGTGCGGCACCACGGTCACCGCAGCCCCGTAGAGGCGGCCGACGAGCTCCGGCGTGATCACGTCCGCGGGCGCGCCGGCGGCGGCGACACGCCCCCGGTCGAGCAGCACGAGGCGGTCGCAGTAGGCGATCGCCAGCGTCAGGTCGTGGACCACCAGCAGCACGCCCGTCCCGTTCCTCGCGAGGTCCGCGACCAGCTCCAGCACCTCGTGCTGCGCCCCGGCATCGAGGTTCGCGGTCGGCTCGTCGAGCAGCAGCAGCGGGGCCTGCTGCGCGAGCGCTCGGGCGATGAAGGCGCGGCGGCGCTCACCGCCGGAGAGCGTGCCCAGCTCGCGCCCGGCGAGCTCGAGGCAGCCCGCCTGCCGCAGCGCGCCCTCGGCGATCGCGAGGTCGCGCGCGGACTCGCGCGCGAGCAGCCGCAGGTGCGGGTGGCGCCCGAGCAGCGCGAGTTGCCGGACACGTAGCGTCGCGGGGGCCTCGGGCAGCTGCTGCACGACGGCGACGCGCCTCGCCAGCTCGCCGCGCGAGAGCCCGTCGAGGGCGTCACCACCGACGCGGATGTGGCCGGCGCGCAGCGGGACGAGGCCGGTGACGGCGCGCAGCAGCGTGCTCTTGCCGGCACCGTTCGGCCCGACGAGCCCGACGATCTCCCCCGCCCGCACCTCGAGGGCGACGCCATCGAGGATGGTCGTGCCTCCGAGCTCGACCTCGACGCCGCGGGCCTCGAGGAGCGGGGAGGCTGCCGGGGCGGCGCGGGCGGACGCTGCGGCGGGAGCGGTGGCGGCCATCAGCTCACCTCGACGCGGCGGGTGCGCAGCAGCCAGAGGAAGAAGGGGCCGCCGATCAGCGCGGTCATCACGCCGACCGGCAGCTCCTGCGGCGCGAGCACGGTGCGGGCGAAGGTGTCGACGGCGATCAGGAACGAGGCGCCGAACAGCGCGCACAGCGGCAGCAGCCGCCGATGGTCGCCCCCGAAGACGAGCCGCACGGCGTGCGGCACGAGCAGCCCGACGAAGCCGATCACGCCGGCGATCGCGACGGCCGTCGCGGCCATCAGCGAGGCGGCCGCGAGCACGATCAGCTTCGTGCGCGTCACGTCCACGCCCAGCTGCGCGGCCTGCTCCTCGTCGAGCTGGAGCACGTTCAGGGTGCGCGCGTAGACGGCCACGAAGACCGCCCCGACGGCCAGGTAGGGCGCCGCCCAGGCGATGCGCTGCCAGCTCGCCGTGTTGAAGCCTCCGAAGAGGAACGAGAAGATCGGCCGCGCCTCCTCGCCGCCGGTCAGCAGGATGAACGCCGTCGCCGCGCCGAAGACGGCGGAGAGCGCCACGCCCGCGAGGATCAGCGTGACGTTGTCCAGTCTCCCGCTGCCCGTCGCGAGCAGGTAGACGAGCACGACCGTGAGCAGCGCGCCGGCGAAGGCGAAGACCGGCACCCAGCCGAAGCCGTAGGCGTCGACACGCAGCGGCGAGATGATCGCGATCGCCGCGCCCAGCGCCGCGCCCGAGGCGACGCCCAGCAGGAACGGCCCGGCGAGCGGGTTGCGGAACACCCCCTGGTACGAGGCGCCCGAGTAGGCCAGCGCCGAACCGACGACGCCCGCGGCGATCACCCTCGGCAGCCGGATATCCACCACGATCCGCTCCCAGGTCGCCGGCGCGTTCGCGTCCACCTCGACGAGCGGCAGGGCGTCGAGCAGCACGCGCAGCACGGTCTGCGGCGGGATCGCCGCGGCGCCCTGCGTCAGCGCCAGCAACGCGACCGCCACGAGCAGCGCCAGCGCCGCCGAGGCCGGACCGAGGCCGCGAAGGACCTCGGTCACCCGCGCCACGGGAGTCGCCCCCGCGATCGGGTCTAGGGCGCCCTCGACGGCGCGCGCGCCGGCGGGTTCGCGCCTCACTCGAAGCGATCCGGGTAGAGCAGCCGCGCGACCTGCTCGAGGCCGTCGACGATGCGTGGACCGGGGCGGCTGGTGAGGTCGCCGTCCACGCCATGCACGCGCTCGTCAACGCAGGCCGGGATCGCGTCCCAGCCGGGCCGCGCGCAGACCGTCTCGATGCTCTCGCCCCACTCGGCGTCGGCGAGAAGCACGACGTCCGGTGCGGCGTCGATGATCGCCTCGGCGGTGAGCTGCGGGTACGGCGAGGCCGCGCCCGCGGCGATGTTGCGCGCCTTCGCGAGCGTCAGCAGCTCGCCGACGAAGGTGCCGTCGCCAGCCGTGTAGAGGTCCGCCGTCAGCTCGAAGAAGACGAGCGGCCCCTCCTCGACGTCATCGAGGGCCGCGCTTACGGCCTCGATCCGCGCGCGCATCGAGGTGGCGAGGTCGGCGGCTTCCGCTGCGTTGCCGGTGACCTCGCCGAGCAGCTCGATCGTCCCGAACACGCCCTCGATGTCTTGCGCCGAGTCGAGGAACAGCACGGTCATGCCGAGGCTGCGGAACTGCTCGATCTGCTCGCGCTGGCGGGTGGCCATGAGCAGCAGGTCCGGCTCCAGCGAGAGTGCGCGCTCGGGATCGGGGCTGGAGTAGGCGACCTTGGGAAGCTCCGCCGCAGCCGCCGGGAAGTCGGAGAAGTCGTCGGTTGCGACCACACGGTCGCCGGCCCCGATCGCGTAGAGAATCTCCGTCGCGCCGGGCGAGTAGGAGATGATCCGCTCGGGCGCGGCCTCCAGCGTGACCGCCGTCCCGGCGGAGTCCTCGACGGTCCGAGGGTAAGCCGCGGCGGTCGGCGTCGCGGTGGGCGTTGGGGAGGGCGTCGCCGTCGCCGTTGGAATCGGTGTGGGTGTCGAGGTAGGAGTCGGTGTGGGTGTTGCCGTGGGTGTTGCCCGCGCCGGAGTCGGCGTGGCGGTCGCGACGGGCGTCGCGGGGGCGGGGGTGGCCGCCGGCGTCTCGACCGCCTCCGGCTCGTCGTCGCCGTCGCAGGCCGCGAGGGCCAGCGCGAGCAACGCAAGCGTCGCGAGCAGCGCAGGCAGCAGCCGGCGCCGCGACGGGTGGCAGGGGGTATTGCGAACCAATCGATCCAGCATGAGCGCACGCCTCCCGGCACTTGAGAGAGCGCACGCCGCAACGGCGATGAGCCCCCTCCGGTGCGAGGGGGCAGGCAATGTGACGATGCTACAACCGGGGTCGCCCGTCGGCGGGCGCTTCGTGCAGCATGCCGTCGCCTGTCCTCGCAGGGTCTCGACATGGCGCGGGTCGGTGCTCTGGCTCACCGCGCCCGGCCTCGAGGGCTGCTGCGCGGCTCACAGTTGCGGGACAGCGCCGGAATTGCACCGGCTTCCCCGATCTCTGCGCCTGCACGCACGCTAGCACAGCGCCGCTGTGTTGGCGATCCGCCCATGGCTTGTCAATGCATCGGCAGGAAACGCCTGTAGACTGGCGACCGCGTATCAGTGGCGGTCGCCGCGAGCTGAGGGGATCGAGATGGTGAAGCGCCTGGCGGGGCTGTACCTCGCAATCGTCGGGGCCGCGGTGGCGATCCACTTCGTGCTCGACCCGCTGATCTACGAGTGGGCCGAGGGCGACAGCACGCCCGTCGTCTGGATCATCCTCGACTGGCTGATGGCCCTCGGCCTGGCGATCGCCCTGTGGGTGACGTTCGAGGCGAAGCGCGCTGCCGGCGCCGGGACGGACCTGCGCGAGTACCTGATCGCGAATTCGGGTTTCTACCTCGCGGCGGCGCTGGCGCTGCTCCTCGTCTGGAACGCGGTGCAGATCGACTGGGCCGCGGGCGACCAGACGCCGGACGGCCAGGTGTGGGTCGTGATCGACGTCATGGTGCCGCTGCTCTTCGTCACGCTCGGCCTGCGGCTCTGGAACGAGTCGTAGCGAACGCCGGACCGCACGGCCAATCGGAGCCACGAGGTCCAACGGAACACAGGGAGGATTTCAGATGACGAAGCGCCTGGCGGGGGCCTACCTCGCGCTCGTGGGGGCCGCAGTGGCCGTCCACTTCGTGATTGACCCCCTGATCTATGGCACCGAGTGGGAGGACGGCGTCCCGGTCGCCTGGATCGTGCTCGACTGGCTGATGGCGCTCGGCCTCGCGATCGCGCTGTTCGTGACGTTCGAGGCGAAGCGAGCCGCCGACGCCGGCTCCGATCTGCGCGAGTACCTCGTTGCGAACCTGCAGTTCTACGTCGCGGCGGCGCTGGCGCTGCTCTTCGTCTGGAACGCCGTGCAGATCGACTGGGCCGCCGGCGATCAGACGCCGGACTCGCAAGTCTGGGTGTTCATCGACGTGGTCCTGCCGCTGCTCTTCGTCACGCTCGGTCTGCGGCTCTGGAACGAGTCGGAGCTGTAGCGGCGGCCTCGTAGCAACGAGGAGTTGCGATCCCCATGGCGGTGCTGAACCGACCGCTCGCCGTGCTCTTCGTCGTCGTCGGCGCGGGCCTCGCGGTCCACTTCGTGCTGGACCCGGTGTTGTACGACTGGGAGGGCGGTCAGCCCGTCCTCTGGCACGTCTTCGACTGGGCGAGAGCCGTAAGCCTCCCGCTCGCCGTGATCGTCACGTACGAGGCGAAACGCCGCACCGACCCGGGCGGCGACTTGCGGACGTTCATCGAGGCGAACCTGCCCGTCTACCTCGCGCTGGCGCTGACGCTGCTCTTCTACTGGAACTGGGTGCAGGTCAGCTGGGCGGCGGGCGACCAGCGCCCGGACGCGCAGGTCTTCGTGTTCATCGACGTCGTGCTGCCGCTGGTCTTCGTGCCACTCGGCCTGCGGCTCTGGAACGAATCCTAGCGGTCTTCGGGCCGCGCCCGAGGGCGCATCGAACGCAAAGAGAGGGGCGCCCCGAGGACGCCCCTCTCTGCTGGCAGCCCGAGGGGAGAGCTACCTAAGTGGACTCGCCGACGCCTGCACCCGGCGTGTCCTTCTTGCCGCGTCCGTCGTAACCGTCGTGGTCGCGGGAGCCGCCGCCGTCGCAGCCGCCATGCCTGCCATGCCAACCGCGCTTGTGGCCCCGGCCGAAGCCCTTGCCCGCGTCGCGCAGCAGCGTTGCCTGCTCGGCCGTGATCTCGCCTGCCTCCTCGGCGGCGTCGATCGCCGCGTCCCGCGCGTCGACCAGCGCGGCCGCGAGGGCAACGCGGTTCACGTCCGCCAGCAGGTCGCGCAGCGTGCCGTCCTCCTTTGCCGCCGCGACTTCCTCGGAGGTCTTGCCGAGCAGCGAGGCGTAGACGGCGATCACGTCCACCTCGATCGCGCCGCGCAGGCCCCTCAGCGTCTCGCGGTCGCTCTCGTCCAGCTCGCCGCGGTCCGCGGAGACGAGCTCCTCGAGGCGCTCGGCCTGCTCCGAGGTGATCTCGCCGTCCTCGGAGGCGGCGTCGATCGCCTCGCCGGCGACGGTCTCGTAGGCGTCCTTGAGGTCGTCGCGCGAGACGTCGTCGAGCAGGTCCTTGAGCGTGCCGTCGTCCCTGGCGGTCTCGACCTCCTCGGTGGTGATGCCGAGCGCCTCCGCGAGCACGTCGATGCGGTCGACGATCCCGCGGGGGTGCGCCATCGCGCTGCCGATCAGCAGCAGCGCGGCGGCTCCGCCGGCGAGCGCGGCGAGGATGATCTTGGTTCGTCTCATTCGGCCGTTCCTCCCGTCCCGTGGAGCCTGTTGGTCCAGCGGGATGCCGGGAGGCTAGCGAGCGGTGCGTAAGGTCTCCGTAAGCCCTCTGTTGACTTTCTGATCAGTTCGCCGGGCTCCTCGCTGGCGATCGGCTGCTACTCGTTGCGGAGCGCCGCGATCGGGTCGACGGTGGTGGCGCGGTAGGCCGGGTAGCTGCCGCTCGCGAAACCCACGCCGGCCGCCACCAGGAACGCCATCGCGATGCTCCACGGCTGGATCAGCGTCGTCATCTCCTGCCCGCCCAGCTCGCGCCCGTCGACGGCCAGCGAGGCGCCGATGCCGATCGCGATCCCGACGAGGCCGCCGAAGAGGCTGAGCGTCAGCGCCTCGGTCACGAACTGCTTGACGATGTCGCCACCCGTCGCCCCCACGGCGCGGCGGATGCCGATCTCGCGGGTCCGCTCGGTGACGGAGACGAGCATGATGTTCATCACCCCGATCCCGCCGACCAGCAGCGAGATCCCGGCGATGCTCCCGAGCAGGATCGAGAGCGTGTTGCTGACCTCGGTGGCGGCGCTGATCAGGTCGTCCTGGCTCTGGATCACGAAGTCCGGCTCGGGCGTCTCGTGCAGGAACTGCAGCAGCTCGCTGACCTCGTCCTTGACGCGTTGCTCGTCGGCGCCGCTGGCGGTCTGGATGTCGATCTGCGTGACGCGCAGGTCCCCGGTGGGCGTGGAGAGGAAGCGCAGGCGGCCCGCCACGCCGCTGAGCGGGATGAAGACCTGGTCGTTCGCCTCGCTCGCGCCTCCCTGCTCCTCGAGTACCCCGACGACGACGAAGGGGAACGTGATGCGCCCGCCCGCGAAGGAGAGGCGCACCTCCTGCCCGACAGGATCGAGGCCCGGGTAGAGGGTGTCGGCGACGCGCGCCCCCAGCGCGGCGACGAGCGAGCGGTCCTCATCGTGCAGGGCGGTGATGAACGTCCCCGAACGGATCCCCAGGTCGCGCACTGCGGCGTACTCACTCGAGGTGCTCACGATCTCCGCACCGACGTTGTTTGAACCGGCGACCGCCTGCGCGTCGATCGCGATCTGCGCGGCGACGGACACGACGCCGGGGATCGCGTTGGCGGCGATCGCGGTCGCGTCGCCCTGCACCAGCGTGGACTGCGTGAGCCCACCGAGGCCCCCGGTCTGCGAGGTGGTCGCGGCCGCGCTCGATTCGATGAAGATCAGGTCGGTGCCGAGCCCTCGAATCTGGTCGGTGACCCCCCGCTGCGTACCCTGTCCGACCGCGATCAGCACGATCACGGAGCTGACGCCGATCACGAGGCCCAGCGACGTCAGCGCGCTGCGCAGCCGGTTCGCGAAGATCGCACGCAGGGCGATGCGGAAGGCGTCGAGCGGGCTCACGGCGCGGGTCCGTCCGCCGCGGCAGCCGCCACCGGGGCGCCGCTGTCCTCGATGATCCGCCCGTCCCGCATGCGCACGATGCGCTTCGCGTAGGCGGCGACCTCCGCCTCGTGCGTGACGAGCACGACCGTCAGCCCCTGCTGTTCGACCAGCTCGCTGAGCAGCGTCATCAGCTCGTGCCCGGTCGCCGTGTCGAGGGCGCCCGTCGGCTCGTCGGCGAGCAGCACGAGCGGGTTCACGACCAGTGAGCGCGCGATCGCGACGCGCTGCTGCTCGCCGCCGGACAGCTCGGTCGGCAGGTGCGTGATGCGGTCCCGCAGTCCCACGCGCACGAGCGCCTCGGCAGCGCGCCGCCTGCGGTCCGGAGCGCCCTGGTAGATCAGCGGCAGCTCGACCTGCTCGAGGGCGGCCATGCGCGGCAGCAGGTTGTAGGACTGGAAGACGAAGCCGAAGGCGCTGCCGCGCAGGCGCGCGCGGGCGTCCTCGGAGAGCTGCGCGACATCGCGGCCCCCGAAGACGTACTCACCGCTGCTCGGACGGTCGAGCAGGCCGATGATGTTCATCAGTGTGCTCTTGCCGGAGCCGGACTGCCCCATGATCGCGACGAACTCGCCACGCCCGATCTCGAGGCTGACGCCGGCGAGGGCGTGGACCGCCGTCTCGCCACTGGCATAGACGCGGGTGACGTCGTCCAGGCGGATCACTGGCCGCCTCCGCCGCCGAAGAAGCGGCCGGGGCCGAAGGCCGGGAGCTGCTGCTGCGGTTGGCGCTGCGTCGCGCTGAAGGCGATGCCGGCGCCGTCGGCGCCGATCAGCAGCACAGCGCCGGCCTCGAGGCCGCTCGTGATCTCGACGTTCGTGCCGTCGGTCTCGCCGATCTCGACGGTCACGCGCTCGAAGGTGAGGGCTGCCGGGTCGTCGCCTGTGGCGGGCGCCGGGATCGTCACGAACCACTCGCCGTCGAGCTGGCGCACCGCGGCGACCGGGACGAGCACCGCGGGCTCGCGCAGCTCGGTGAGGATCGTGACGCTGGCGCTCATGCCGGGCGCGGGTAGCGGCCGGGCTGCGAGGGCGCCTTGCCCGGCTGCACCTTGCTGGCCGCCCGCGCGCTGCTGGCCTGCCCCGCCCAGACCGCCCGCGGCGAGACGTTCGAGGAGCTGCGGCGGGATTTCGAGGCCCTCGGGCAGCCTCACGCCCTCGGGCAGCGGCTCGCCGGCGGCCAGCGCCTGCAGCACGTCGCGGATGGTCATGCCCTCGGGCAGCTCGATCTGGGCGAGCAACCCGCCGCCCGCGCGGCCGCCGGCGCCTGCTCCCGCGCCGGCTCCGCCGCCACCGCCCGCGGCCCCGGCGTCCGCGCCGGCGTCGCCTCCAGCACCAGCGCCTCCGGCGAGTCCACCGGTGCCCGCGCCGGCGAGGAGCGCCGCGAGGTCCCCGGTCTGATCGCTGAGCACGGCGATCTCGCTCGCGGCCTGGGCGATCTCCACTCCGGTAAGGAGCCGCGCCTGCACGTCGTAGGTCACCACACCCTGCGCGGCGTTGGGCAGGCGGCTGATCGAGGTGATGCGCACCGGGTAGTCGAGATCCTCGATCGCGTCGAACGAGGCGAGGCCGACCTGGTCGACCTCGAGCGCGAGCAGGTCCGCCTCGGTGACGGTGAGCGCGATCACCATGCGATCGGTCGTGCTCAGGGAGAACGCGGCGAAGTTCGCCGCCACGCGGTCGCCGGGGTGGACGTTCACGGCCTCGATGATCCCGTCGAAGGGCGCAAGGATCGTCAGTTCGGCAAGAGCGGTGCGCGCCTCCTCGAGGGAGATCTCGGCCAGCCGCACGCTCTGCTCCTGCTGCGCGATCGCGTTCGCGGTCGCGCCCGCGGTCAGCTCGTCGTAGCGCGCCTGCGCGCTGGCGAGGCTGGCGCGCGCGCTCTCGAGCGAGGAGCGCGCCTGCTCGATCTCGCCCTCGTCGGCCGGGGCGCGCAGCTCCTCGAGGCGAGCGACGGCCGCAGCGTGATTCGCCCGCGCAGCCTCGACCGACTGCTGAGCCTGGTAGCGGTCCTGCTCGCTGGGCTCCGCCCGCAGGTCCTCGAGGCGGGCGACAGCCGCGGCGTCGTTCGCGCGCGCGGCCTCGACCGCCTGCTGTGCCTGGAAGCGGTCTTCCTCGCTGGGTTCCGCCGTCAGATCCTCGAGGCGGGCGACGGCCGCGGCGTGGTTCGCGCGCGCGGCCTCGACCGACTGCTCTGCCTGGTAGCGGTCCTCCCCGGAGACTGGCGCGAGCAGGTCGGCGAGCCGCTCCTCCGCCGAGGAGAGCGTTGTGACGGCCGATTGCCTCGCCGCGTCGTTGCTGATGAACGCGACGTTGGCGTTGATCAGCGCGTTCGCAGCGCGCTGATAGTTGTTCGATCGGTCCTCGAAGGAGTCGCGGAGCACGGCGATCTGAGCGTCGGAGAGCGGCAGCGTCGCCGCGCAGGTCGTTTCCGTGACGTCGGGCAGGTGGTCGTAGCTCTCGCAGTACCCCTCGAACGCGTCGTCGAGGGCGTGCCACGCGTCGTCCGCCCGCGTGATCGCGCCGGAGAGCTGCGCCTGCGCCTGCGTCACCGCCGATCGTGCGGAGGCGATCTCGGTCTCGCTCGGGTCGGCGATCAGCGAGGCCAGCGCCTCCTCGGCGCTCGACAGTTGCCCGAGCGCGTTCGCGACGGCTTGCTCCGCGCTCGCCAGCGCGCTCGCATCCGGCGGCTCGGAGAGCCGCGCAAGGGCCTGCTCGGCGTTCGAGAGCTGCACGAGGGCATTCGCCACCGCCTGCTCCGCGCTCGCCAGCGCGCTCGCGTCGGGCGGCTCGGAGAGCCGCGCCAGCGCCTCTTCCGCGCTCGACAGTTGCCCGAGGGCGTTCGCGACGGATTGCTCCGCGCTCGCCAGCGCGCTCGCGTCCGGCGGCTCGGAGAGCCGCGCCAATGCCTGCTCCGCGTTCACGACCTGCGCCTCAGACGATTCGATTGACTGCCTCGCGGACGCGATGGCGGACGCATCGGGGTCGGCCTCGATGGCGTCGAGGCGCAACTGCGCGAGCCGCAGCTGCACCTCGGCGGTCTCGACCCGGCGACGTGCGTCGCCGTCATCGAGGCCCGCGAGCGCGTCACCCGCGCGCACCGTGTCGCCGCTCTGCACGGTGACGGTGGCTACGATACCGGCGGCGCCGAAGCTGAGCTCGGCGCTGCGCTCCGCCTCGGCCGAGCCGGAGAGGTCTACCGCGGTGCTGAGTTGGCCCTCGACGGCCTCGGCTTGCTGCGGCTCGGCGACGACCGCGGGCTCGTCCGGCTGGAGCAGCAGGAACGCGGCGGCAGCCGCCGCCGCGATCGCTACCGCGGCCGCCAGCACCAGCCAGCGCCTGCGCGAACGGCGGCCACGGATCAGTAGATCGATGTCAACGTCGCTCATGCTCGTCTCTCACATCCCGATCCGAGAATCTGCTCCGGGTCGGCGCAACAATGCACGGCGTCGCATAACGCCCTCGTTACCTCGCGCGCCTCGTAGGTTACGTTCGCGTTAGGGTCGAAGGGGTAGCCTGCGCGCTGACTGCGGGCGAAAGGTGACCGCGATGCGCGTGCTGCTGGTGGAGGACGAGCGCGACCTCGCGAACGCGATCGCGAGGGGCCTGCGCCGCGACGGGCTCGCCGTCGATGTCGCCTTCGACGGCGCCTCCGCCCTCGATAAGGCGACGGTCCACCCCTACGACGTCGTCGTGCTCGATCGCGACCTCCCCCGCGTCCACGGCGACGATGTCTGCCGCGAGCTGGTCGCCGCCGAGGGCGACTGCCGCATCCTGATGCTGACCGCGGCCGCCGCCGTACACGACCGCATCGAGGGGCTCGACCTCGGAGCGGACGACTATCTCTCCAAGCCGTTCGACTTCGGGGAGTTGCGGGCGCGGATCCGCGCGCTGGGGCGGCGATCGCACCCGGCGGCGCAGCCGCTGCTCGAGCGAGGCGGCGTGGTCCTCGATGCCGCGCGGCGCAGCGCCTCGCGGGACGGGCGCGCGCTCAGCCTCACGCGCAAGGAGTTCGCGGTGCTGCAGGTGCTGCTCGAGGCCGGGGGCGCCGTCGTCAGCCCCGAGGAGTTGCTTGACCGCGCCTGGGACGAGCACACCGATCCATTCACGAACGTCGTGCGTGTCACGATCATGAAGCTGCGCAAGAGCCTCGGAGAGCCGCCGCTGATCGAGACGCTGCGCGGCGTCGGCTACCGCATCCCCTGATGCGGCTGCCGGGCGCCGCGATCTTCAAGCCGTCGATCCGGCTGCGCCTGACGCTCTGGTACGGCGGGCTGTTCCTGTTGGCGGGCTCGGTGCTGCTGGCGCTCAACTTCGCGCTCGTCGCCCGCAACTTCCCCTCGGACGGGGCCGACCTGCGCGAGAACGTCGAGCGCCGCTTCGACCTGGAGCCAGGCGAGTTGCGTGGCGAGTTCTTCTTCGTCGTCGAGCGCCCGCCAACGCCGGGGCGTCCGGTCGGTCCGAGGCGGGGCGTCGCGGCCACGCCGCTGTTCAACAGCGTCATCTCGCACATCAAGACGGACACGCTCCAGCAGATCGTGTGGCAATCGGGTGTCGCGCTCGGGCTGATGGCCGTGCTCTCGATTGGCCTCGGCTGGTTCGTCGCCGGGCGAATGCTGCGGCCCGTCGAGGAGATTGCCGCCACCGCCCGCCGCATCAGCGAGGCAAGCCTGGAGGAGCGGATCGCACTCGCCGGGCCCTCCGACGAGCTGAAGGATCTCGCCGACCAGTTCGACGCGATGCTCGATCGACTGCAGACGGCCTTCGAGGCGCAACGCGAGTTCGTCGCCAACGCCTCGCACGAGTTGCGCACCCCGCTCACCATCATCCGCACTGAGATCGACGTCACCCTCGAGGACCCGAACGCCGGACGCGAGCAACTCGCGAGCACCGCCGAGGTCGTGCGCCGCGCGATCGACCGCACCGAGGGCCTGATCGACCGGCTGCTGGTCCTCGCCCGCGCCGAGGAGCCGCTGCAGCGGGGCGAGGAGAGCGACCTCGCCGAAGCCGTCCGCCGCGCCCTCGATGCGCGCGAGGCCGAGATCGGCGAGCTCGGGCTGCGCGCCACGCTCGACCTCGGCGAGGCGACCGTCGAGGGTGACCCGATGCTGCTCGACCGCCTCGCCGGCAATCTCGTCGACAACGCCGTGCAGCACAACGAGCGTGACGGCTGGATCGAGATCGCGAGCGGTCAGGACGAGCAGACGGCGACGCTACGCGTCGCCAACGGCGGGGCGCTCATCCCCGCGGACGAGGCGCCGCGGCTGTTCGAGCGCTTCGCGCGGATGGAAGGCTCCCGCACGCGCGGCCGGGGCGGTTACGGCCTCGGACTCTCGATCGTGCGCGCCATCGTGCGCGCCCATCGCGGCGAGGTGACGGCGCGCGCGCTGCCCGAGGGCGGCCTCGCCGTCGAGGTTTCGCTGCCCCGCCAGCGGGAGAGCGCGGCGCAGTAGCGGCGTCGGCGCTCAGCGCTCCATCACCACCTCGCCCCGCTCAAGCACCCGGTCGAGATCGATGATCACGGCGACGCCCAGGCGATCCGGGTCGCGGTCGCGCTCGAGCTTGTGCGAGCCCTCGTAGATCGCGTCACGCGCATCCGGGTCGTCGACGACACGGGCGCGCCCGTGGAACTGCCACATCTGGCGTCGCTCCGGATTGCGGTAGAGGAAGGCGACGCGCGGGTTGACGGCGATGCGGCGCAAGAGGCCGCCCGCCGGGTTCCGCACCCAGATCGCGAGTTGGTCGTCGCCGTGGACCTGCGTGCTGCCGTAGAAGGAGAGGCTCGGCTGCCCATCGCCGCCAACGCTGCTCGAGATGACCGGGCATCCGTCGTCGAGCGCGCGCTCGATGGCGAGCCGCATCTCCTCGCTGAGCACGATCATCGATCACCTCGTCTCGGCGGGGCCGGTGTCGAAAGCCGGTGGCGCGGTAGTCTAGGACAATCCAGCGCGGACGGGGCCGCCCGTCTCGCCGAGGGGAGCATCGATGAGCGCACGCGGCGACTGGCGGACGGGACTCCCTCCCGAGGCCAGCGGGCAGGCAGATCTGCCTCCCGTCCAAGCCGTGCGCCTCGATTCCCGCGAGGTGGAGCCCGGCGATCTCTTCGTCTGCATCCCCGGCCAGCGCTTCGACGGCCACGACTTCGCCGCCGCGGCAGTCGCTGCAGGCGCGGCCGCGCTCGTCGTCGAGCAGGGTCGCGAGGCAGCCGTCGCCGGCCTCGGCGTGCCGCTGGCCGCCGTGCCGGACGCGCGCCGCGCGCTGTCCGCGGTGGCTGCGGCGCACGAGGGCAACCCCTCGCAGCGTCTCACCGTCGTCGGCGTCACCGGCACGAACGGCAAGACCACGACTTCGTTGCTGATCCACGCCGCGCTCGAGGCCGCTGGCGAGGAGGTCGGGCTGATCAACACCGTCGAGACGCGGATCGGGCTGCGCCAGTCGATGAACGACAGCCGCATGAGCACGCCGGAGGCAACCGAAATCCAACGCCTGCTCGCGGAGATGGTGGATGCCGGGTGCGAGTACGCCGTCGTCGAAGCGACCTCGCATGGCCTTGCCCTCGACCGCCTTGCGGATGTCGCCTTCGATGTCGGCGTCCTGACCCAGTTGGGCGAGGACCACCTCGACTTCCACGGCAGCGTCGAGGCCTACCGCGCCGCGAAGCTGCGGCTGTTCGAGGGGCTGTCGCGCGGCGCGGTCCTCAACGCCGATGACCCGGAGTACGGACGCTTCGCCGAGGCGAGCAGCGCACCCGTGATCAGCTACGCCCTCGAGGAACCGGGCGCGGACCTGACCGCACGCCGGATCGACAACGTCGGCGACGGCTCGACCTTCGAGCTGGTGACGCCGGAGGCCGCGCTGCATGCGCAGGTGAGGCTGCCCGGCCTGTTCAACGTGGCGAACGCACTGGCGGCGTTCGGCGCCGTGATCGCGCTCGACCTCGATCCCTACATGGCCAGCGTCGGCATCTCGCAGACGCCGGGCGTGCCGGGGCGGCTGCAGCGCGTGATGACCACGCCGATCGGCGTCGTGGTGGACTACGCGCACACCGGCGACGCGCTGGCGAACGTCCTCGAGCTGCTGCGCGGGCTCACCGACGGGCGGCTGATCGCCGTCTTCGGCGCGGCCGGCGAGCGCCCGCACGAGCGGCGCACGGGCATGGCCGGGGCCGCCGCGCGCCACGCCGACTACGCCGTGCTCACTGAGGAGGACTCTCGCTCCGAGCCAACCGACGAGATCATCGACGAGATCGCGCGCGCGATGGCAGCCGAGGGCGCGGTGGAGGGCAGGCGCTTTGAACGCGAGCCGGACCGCGCCAGGGCGATCGCGCGCGCGATCGCCCTCGCCGAGCAGGGCGATGTGGTGCTGATCGCAGGCAAGGGCCACGAGCCGACGATCGAGCGCGCCGACGGCTCGCACCCCTGGGACGACGCCGAGGCCGCACGCGACGCCCTGCGTGAGCGCTTTGCCGAGCCCGCCGAATGACCATAGGCTGACTCGGGCTCGCGGGAGCACCCCCGCACTGCTGCGCGAAGGGAGCGCACGCGATGACCACAGGCATGCAGAGCCTCGACGACCAGGCGATCGCCGGCCTCGAGGCGAGCGACCTCGCGCACCTGCTCCACCCGCAGTACTACGCGCCGGACCACACACACCCGGTGATCTACGACCACGGCGAGGGCGTGTGGCTGACCGACGTGCGCGGACGGCGCTACATCGACGGCCTCGCCTCGCTCTGGAACGTCGCGGTCGGCCACGGCCGCGCCGAGCTGGCCGAGGTGGCGGCGGAGCAGATGCGCAAGGCCGCCTTCACCAACAACTACACGGGCTACTCGAACGTCCCGGCCATCGAGCTGGCGGAGAAGCTGACCAGCGGGCTCGCCTACGACAACCTCCAGGGCGTGTTCTTCACCAACTCGGGCTCCGAGGCGAACGAGGGCGCCGCGAAGACGGCGCGCTTCTATTGGAACCTGCGCGGGCGGCCGGACAAGGTGAAGATCATCGCGCGGCCTCGCGCCTACCACGGCGGCACCCTCCTGACGACGGCGATGACCGGCCTGCCGCCGTTCTGGAAGTACTTCGGCCCGCTCCCCGCCGAGGTCGTCCACACCGCCCCGCCCGAGGAGCCGTGCGAGTGCATGCCCAACGCCGACGGCGAGTGCGCCTGCTGGCTGGAGGCGGTGATCGAGCGCGAGGGCGCGGAGACGATCGCGGCGCTCATCGCCGAGCCGGTCAAGGGCGCCGGCGGCGTCTGGGTTCCCTCCGATGACTACTTCGCGCAGGTGCGCGAGATCTGCGACCGCAACGAGATCCTGTTCATCGCCGACGAGGTGATCACCGGCTACGGCCGCACGGGCCACTGGTTCGCCCTCGAGCGCTGGGATGTGCAGCCGGACATCATGACGATGTCGAAGGCGATCACTTCCGGCTACGTGCCGCTCGGCGGCTTCCTCGTGAGCGGCGCGATCATGGACGCGCTGCAGGATCTGCCGCCGGATGCGCGCTTCATGCACGCCTACACCAACAGCGCGCACCCGACGGCCTGCGCGGTCGGCCTGCGCAACCTGCAGATCATCGAAGACGAGAACCTGGTTGAGCACGCCGCCGCAATGGGCGAGCGCCTCGGCGAGGGTCTCGCCTCGGAGCTGGGCGACCACCCGCACGTCGACAACATCCGCCGCCTCGGCTTGATGGCCGGGCTCTCGCTGGTGCGCGACCGCGCGAGCGGGGAGCGCTTCGACCCCTCCGAGGGCACGGGCGGCCGCGTCGCGCGCCACATGCGCGAGGAGGGCGCGGTGATCACCCGCTTCGTCGTCGACGAGATCGTCGTCGCCCCGCCGCTCGTCGTGCAGCCCGAGGAGATCGACCAGATCGTCTCGGCCATCGGGGCAGCGGTGCGCGCCGAGACGGAATAGCGGCGACGGGCGATCGGGTCGCGGACCTCGACGCTACTGGCGTCGCGCCCGCCCGATGGCCTCCCGGACCCCGACGGCGACGTCCGGGGCGCCCTCGAGGATCTCGCGATCCGATGTCGCCAGGAACACGCCCAGCGTCCGTGCCAGAACCACGAACTCCGCGTCGTACGCTGTCAGGCCGCACTCCAGCGCCGTGTCGATCACCCGGTCGTGCGGCACATCCTCGACGCGATCACCGAGAACCCGGTCGGCATCGTCACACATTGACTTAACGTGATCCGGACCGAGAACTCCGCGGCGTACGAACCCGAGCAGCACGTTGCGTAACTCGCTCACGAGGATCGTTGGCGCGGCCCACTCCGGCTCCTCCGCATAGAGCAGGGCTGCATCGGCGCCGCCATCGTCACCCACGACGAACTGAACGACGACGTTCGTATCCGCGACGATCAAGGCCGTCCTTCGTTCTTCAGCTTGTTGATGGTCTCATCGCTGACGTCGATGTCTCCGAAGGTTTCGCGGCGCGCGCGGATCCGTTCCAGGAGTTCGGCGGTGTCCACCGTGTTGCCGCGAACCGATGCCGTCAGCCTCTCCAGGATCTCCCCGTTCAAGCTACGGTGGTTGCGGCTCGCCGCGGACTTGAGCTCCCGGTGCACGTCCTCCGGAAGGCCGCGTAGTGCTACGTCAGGCACGCTATCCTCCTCAGCAACGATATCGGAATGATATCACAATGATGTCGCACGACCGGCGACAGCACCGAGGTCGCTACCCCGTGGGCGCTGCCTCCGTCACCTCGAGGGCGAAGTCCTCGATGACCGGGTTGGCGAGGAGGCGCTCGCACATCTCGCGGACCGCGGCCTCGGCGGCCCCGGCGTCGGCGGCCTCGAGGGTGACCTCGATGCGTTTGCCGACGCGCACCTCGCGCACGCCGTCGAAGCCGAGGTTGCGAAGCCCGTCGGCGACGGCGAGGCCTTGCGGGTCGTTGACCAGCGGCTTCAGCATCACGTCGATGCGCGCGATGTAGGACTGCGTCACGCGCTCGTTCCCGGCAGCGGCTCGCCTGTGATCAGCCGGTACGCCTCGGTGTAGCGCTCGGCGCTGGCGGTGACGACCTCGGGCGGCAGCTCGGGGGCCGGCGGCTCGCGATCCCAGCCGGCGCCGGTCAGCCAGTCGCGCACGTACTGCTTGTCGAACGAAGGCTGGTCGCGGCCTGCCTGGTACTGGTCGGCCGGCCAGAAGCGCGAGGAGTCTGGCGTCAGGACCTCGTCGATCAGCGTGATCTCGCCGTCGAGCAAGCCGAACTCGAACTTCGTGTCCGCGATGATCACGCCCCGCTCGCGCGCGACGCCGGCGGCGTAGCCGTAGAGGGCGAGCGAGCGTAGCTTCAGCACGTTCGCCGTGTCCGGGCCGACGAACTCCTCGACCTCCTCGTAGGTCATCGGCATGTCGTGGCCCTCTTCCGCCTTGGTGGTCGGCGTGAAGAGCGGGTCGACCAGCTGCTGCGCCTCCTGCAGCCCCTCCGGCAGCTCGATGCCGCAGACCGATCCGGAGCGCTGGTACTCGGCCCAGCCGGAGCCCACGAGGTAGCCGCGCACGACGCACTCGACCAGGATCGGCTCGGCCTTGCGCACCACCATCGAGCGCCCCGCGAGCCCTGACTCGCCAGCGTGGACGGACACCCCACCGAGATCCACGAGCTCGTCGGACTCGAGCACCGCGATCATGTGGTTCGGGACGACCGAGGCCGTGCGCTCGAACCAGTGCGAGGAGAGCCTCGTCAGTACCTCGCCCTTGTGCGGGATGCCGTTCGGCATCACCACGTCGTAGGCGGAGATGCGGTCCGTCGCGACCATCAGCAGGCGGTCGTCGGACATCTCGTACAACTCGCGCACCTTGCCTGTGTGGACCTTGCCCCCGAACGCGGTCTGGAGCAGTGGAGCCGCTGTCATTCGTTACCCCGTTTCCCGTACCCGTTTATCGCAACCCGATGCGGCGGAACGACTCGTCCACGTGCACCAGGTAGGCCTCGACATCGAAGATCTCCGTCAGCGCCGACTCGTCGAGGCGCGCGCGCACCTCGTCGTCGCCGAGCAGCAGGTCGAGCAGCGGAACGCCCTCGTCGAGCGCGGTCATCGAGTGCCGCTGCACGATCGCGTAGGCGCCCTCGCGGCTCATGCCCGCCTCGATCAACGCGAGCAGCACCTTCTGCGAGAAGACGAGGCCCTGCGTCGCCTCGAGGTTGCGTCGCATCCGCTCCGGGTAGACCTCGAGCCCGGCGATCACGCCGGTGAAGATCCGCAGCATGTAGGCGAGCAGGCCAGTCGCGTCCGGAAACACGATGCGCTCGACCGAGGAGTGCGAGATGTCGCGCTCGTGCCAGAGTGCGACGTTCTCGAGGCCCGCCGAGGCGTACCCGCGCAGCGTGCGCGCCAGGCCGGCGACGCGCTCGCACAGCTCCGGGTTGCGCTTGTGCGGCATCGAGGACGAGCCGGTCTGGCCCTCGGCGAACGGCTCGGCGACCTCGCCGATCTCGGTGCGCTGCAAGCCCCGGATCTCCGTCGCGAACTTCTCGAGCGAGGCGCCGATGCCGGCCAGCGCGGAGAGGTAGTGGGCGTGGCGGTCGCGCTGGATGATCTGCGTCGTCACCTCGGCGACGCGCAGGCCGAGCCGCCGGCAGGCGTTCTCCTCGACCTCGGGAGGTACGGTCGCGTGCGTGCCGACCGGGCCCGACATCTGGCCGACGGCGACCGTCTCGCGCGCCGCCTGCAGGCGCTCCGCGTGGCGATCGAGCTCGGCGACCCAGACGGCGAGCTTGAGGCCGAAGGTCGTCGGCTCGGCGTGCATCCCGTGCGTCCGCCCGGCGCAGGCGGTGTCCTTGTGCTCGATCGCCTGGCGGGCGACGGCCTCGCGCAGCTCGGCCAGCAGGCCGGCGAGTACGTCGGCGGCGGCGGCAAGCTGCAGCGAGGTGGCCGTGTCCCAGACGTCGTTCGAGGTCAGCCCGTAGTGCACCCAGCGCGACTCGTCGCCGAGCGAGTCGGCGACCGAACGCAGGAACGCCGTCACGTCGTGGTGCGTCTCCTCGATGTAGCGCGCGATGGCGTCGACATCGATCGCGGCGTCGCTCGCGATCCGCTCGGCGTCCTCGCGGGGGACGACGCCGGCGTCCGCCCACGCCTCGACCGTGGCGATCTCGACCTCCAGCCAGCGCTCGAACTTGAAGGCGTCGGACCAGATCTCGGCGATCTCGGGCAGGCTGTAGCGCGGGATCATCGGACGGCTCCGCGGCGGCGAACGGGATCAGTCATCGGCGAAGTCCTCACGGACGGGCGAGAAGACCTCGATCAGCGTCGTGTCCTCGAGGGCCACGACGTGGTGCGGCACGTCCCCGGGAATGAGGTACGAGGAGCCTGGGCCGAGCTCGGACTCGATGGCGCCGATGCGGAAGCGAACGCGCCCCGCGGCGACGTGCCCGGCCTGCTCGTGCGGGTGCGTGTGTTCCGGCACCTCGGCGTCCGGTTCGAGCTGGATCTCGACGAAGGTGAGGCGGTCGCCGGAGACGAGCGTGCGGCGCGTCACGCCGGGGAACTGGGCGACGGGGTTGAGGTTCTCGTAGCCGCGGATCCGGATCTCGCTCATCGCGCTGCTCCCGCCTCGCGCGCGGCTAGCGCCGCGCCTGCTCCTCACGATACCCCTCCAGCGCGGTTGCGATCTCCGGGTGCGAGAGTGCGAGGATGCGCGCGGCGTAGACGGCGGCATTGCGCGCCCCCCAGCTGCCGATGCTCATCGCCGCCACCGGAACGCCGGGGGGCATCTGCGCGATCGCGTAGAGCGCGTCCACGCCGTTCAGCGGGGACGATGCAATCGGCACGCCGATCACCGGCAGCGGACTGTAGGCCGCCGCGACGCCGGGCAGCGCCGCCGCTCCGCCCGCCGCCGCGATGAGCACCTCGAAGCCGGCGTCGGCGGCGCCGAGGCAGAACTCGCGGACGGCGTCGGGCGTGCGGTGCGCCGACATCACATGCTGCTCGTAGGGGATGCCGAGGCGTTCCAGCAGCTGGCCGCAGCCCGACATCTCGTCCTCGTCCGAGGCCGATCCCATCACGATCGCCACCAGCGCACCGTCAGCCATCAATCCATCCTCCGTCGTTGGTCCCTGTCTGCCTCGTCATTCGCAGTCTCACACGCTCGCCTCAGGCCGGCCGCATCGAGCCGCCGCCGAGGATCGGGTCCGGTCCGGCAATCACCTGCGCCAGCTCGCGGCTTGTCGCCGAGCGCTCGTGGCGGTCGCCGAAGGCCGCCCCGCGCCGCCCGCCGTCCTCGATCACCACGTGCAGGCGTGTCCGCACGATCCCTGCAAGCGTGCCCAGGTCTGCGGCGCGCAGGCGACGGCGCACCTCCTCGTCGGTTGCGCGCACGTTGCGGATCACGAACTCGCGATCGCCGTCGAGGCCGTAGATGACCGCCTCGACCATCGCCGCCTCGCTCTCGCCGCCCTGCGGCCAGATCGCGACGAAGTGGATGCACGGCTCGCTCGTGCGCGTGCCCGTGGTCGACCAGAACTCGGACTCGAGGGCGCGGCGGCACTCGGGCATCGGACAGCGCAGCGGGCTCGGGTCGCGCGTCGTCATGCGCCGCCGTCCGTCCCGCCAGCGGGTGCGCCGACGTCGGTGCGGTAGTGCGCGCCCTCGAAGCTGATCGCCCGCACGCGCTCGTAGGCGGCGTCCCGCGCCTCGGCGAGGCTCGCGCCGCTGGCGACGACGCAGAGCACGCGGCCTCCTGCGGTCCGCAGCACGCCGGCCTCGTCGCGTTGCGCACCGGCGAGAAACACCTGCACGCCGTAGTCCGAACCCCCGACGCCGCTGATCGGGAGGCCGGTCTCGTAGCTGCCGGGGTAGCCGCCGGAGGCCATCATCACGCCGGCTGTGGCCTCGTCCGACCACTCGACGTCGACGTCGGCGAGGCGGCCGTGCGCGACAGCCTCGCAGATCTCGAGCAGGTCCGAGCGCAGGCGCGGCAGCAGCGCCTCCGCCTCCGGGTCGCCGAAGCGGCAGTTGAACTCGATTACCTTCGGGCCGTCGGCGGTGATCATCATGCCGGGGTAGAGCACGCCGCGGTACTCGCGGCCGGAGGCGCTGAGGGCGGCGACGGCGCGCTCCGTCACCTCGCGCTCGATGGCGCGCGCATCGGCCTCGGCGAGCCAGCCGGGGGGCGAGTAGACGCCCATGCCGCCCGTGTTGGGGCCGCGGTCGCCGTCGAAGACCGGCTTGTGATCGCAGCTGAACGGCATGTGCGCCACGCTTGTGCCGTCCGTGAAGGCGTGCGCCGAGGTTTCCGGGCCGCGCAGCCGCTGCTCGATGAGCACCCGAGCGCCCGCCTCGCCGAACGCGCCCTCCACCATCGCCGCCTCGATCGCCGCGAGAGCCTCCTGCGGGGTGTCGCAGACGGTGACGCCCTTGCCGGCGGCGAGGCCGTCCGCCTTGACGACGTGCGCGCCGCCGAAGCGGCGCACGTAGTGCATGGCGGCCTCGGGGTCGTCGAATGTGGCGGCGTGGCCGGTCTCGATGCCGGCGTCGTGCATCAACTCCTTGGCGAACGACTTCGACCACTCAAGCTCCGCTGCGGCTTGCGAGGGCCCGAAGACCGGGACGCCCTCGGCGCGCAGCGCGTCGGCGACGCCCGCCGCGAGCGGCGCCTCCGGCCCGACGATCACGAGGTCGGCTCGCAGCCGCGCCGCCGCCTCGACGACGGCCGCGCCGTCGTTCTCATCAAGGCCCGCGAGGTTCTCGCCGTATGTGGCCGTGCCGGCGTTGCCCGGCGCGCTGCTGAGGCTGCCGAGGCGCGTCGACTGCGCAAGCTTCCAGGCGATCGCGTGCTCGCGCCCGCCGCCGCCGAGCAGGAGGACGTTCGTGCTCATCGCCCCTCCTGCCTCACGGCTGCCTCACCGGCCTACTCCCACTCGATCGTGCCGGGGGGCTTCGAGGTGATGTCGTAGACGACGCGGTTGACCTCGGGGACCTCGTTGACGATGCGGCGCGAGATGACGGAGAGCAGGTCGTAGGGGAGGCGCGCCCAGTCCGCGGTCATCGCGTCCTCGGCGGTGACGCAGCGCAGCGCGATGCAGAAGCCGTAGGTGCGCCCATCGCCCTGCACGCCGACCGTGCGCGTGTCCGTGAGCACGGCGAACGACTGCCAGAGGTCGTAGTACACCGCCGCGTTCTTGATCTCGTCCATCACGATCCAGTCGGCGCGGCGCAGGATGTCGAGCTTGTCGCGCGTCACCTCGCCGATTACGCGGATCGCGAGGCCGGGACCGGGGAAGGGCTGGCGGTAGACCATCTCGTCGGGCAGGCCCAGCTCCTTGCCGACGCGGCGCACCTCGTCCTTGAAGAGGTTGCGCAGCGGCTCGATCAGCGACAGCTCCATGTCCTTCGGCAGCCCGCCCACGTTGTGGTGCGTCTTGATCTTCGCCGTCGCGTCCGTGCCGCTCGAGGCGGACTCGATCACGTCGGGGTAGGTGGTGCCCTGGACGATGTAGTTGACGTCGCCGATGCCGCGCGCCTCCTCCTCGAAGACGCGAATGAAGGTCTCGCCGATGCGGATCCGCTTCGTCTCCGGGTTCGTCACCTCGGCGAGATCGGCGAGGAAGCGGTCGGCGGCGTTGATGTGGCGCAGGTCGATCTCCATGTGGCCGCGGAAGGTGTTGACCACGCGCTCCGGCTCCTCGGCGCGGAGGAGGCCGTTGTCCACGAAGATGCAGGTCAGCTGGTCGCCCACGGCGGCGTGCACCAGCGTCGCCGCCACGGCGGAGTCGACGCCTCCGGAGAGCGCGCAGATCACCTGGCCATCGCCGACCTGCTCGCGCGTCGTGCGGATCGATTCCTCGATGAAGTTGGCGGCGGTCCAATCGCCCGAGCAGCCGGCGACCTCGAACAGGAAGTTGCGCAGCAGCTGGCTGCCCTGCGGCGTGTGCACCACCTCGGGGTGGAACTGGATGCCGAGGCAGCCCGCGTTGTTCGACATCGCCGCGATCGGCGAGTCGTCCGAGTAGGCGACGGAGCGGAAGCCGGGCGGGAGCTCGACGATGCGGTCGGCGTGCGACATCCAGACGGGCATCGTCGCCGGCAGGTCGTGCAGCAGGCCGTGCGTGGGCTCGGAGAGCGTGATCACCGCGTGCCCGTACTCGCGCCGCGAGGCCGGGGCGACTCGCCCGCCGAGCGACTGCGCCAGCAGCTGCATCCCGTAGCAGATGCCGAGCACCGGGAGTCCCGAGGCCACGACATAAGGCGGAAGCGTCGGCGCGCCCTCGTCGTAGACGGAGGCGGGGCCGCCGGAGAGCACGAAGCCCTTGACCTTGAGGTGCGAGAGCTTCTCCGAGGGCGTGTCCCAGGGCGCGAGCTCCGCGTAGACGCCGGCCTCACGGATGCGGCGCGTGATCAGCATCGAGAACTGCGAGCCGTAGTCGAGGACGACGATCGCTTCGGGCGCTTCGGGGGCGGGCGTCAGCAACTGGCCGGGCTCGCGCGCCTCGGCGATCTCGAGGTAGGTGCTGACCTCGCTGTCGCCCGAGGTGCGGATGCGATCACCCGACCCTGCGACCGTGGCGGACGCTTCGCTCGTGTCGACCATCGCGCCCTTGGTTGGGTGGGGAGGTCCGTCAGGACGCGATCCTATCGGCGCACCCGAGCCGGGTCAACGTCCGCTCCGCGACTTCGTGGCCGAGCGCCACGGCCATCAGGGCGACTCCGATGAGTGCGGCGCAGAGGCGGGCCAGGGAAGGCATCGTCACTCGGCCACACCCCAGCCCGGTATCTCCACGGACGCGATGATCTGGTCGAAGCGGGCGTTGATCCCTGCCTTGTCGGCCGCGTCATCCGGTATCTGCCGACCCGTCTCTTCGCCGGTGTCGTTGTCAACAAACAGCTCGGCGCCGCTCGCGACATCTCTTATGAGGAGGTGATAGACGCCGCTCGCATAGAAGCCGTCTACGATGTCAATGGTCACGCCCGCCGGTACCCGGATGACGACCGCTGAATCGCTGCCCAGACGGTAGCGCCCAGGCCCCGTGACTGGCTCGTCCAGTAGCTGGCGGACGCCGTCGAGCCCGACATCCCACGGCGGCGGCCTCCAGCGGAACTCCACCGCCTGGGGCGCGTCCGCCAGAGGAGGCCCACTACAGGAGAACCCGGTCGAGTGCACGTATTCGATTACCAGGAGCTTGCGCGCCGGCGTTCCCGGAGGATCCGGCTTCACCTCCCGCACCCTGAAGCGGGCATAGCACTGGTCCCCTCGCCACCAGTCGAAGGTGTCGCCCGCCACGACCGTGTCGTAGAGCGCCGCCCGCGAGGCGCCGCCCGCATCGGACTGGTGGATCAAGAGGCCGAAGGGTGCGCCCTCGATGTACCGGCTGACCGTGCTCCCGAGGTTGTTCACGTCGGAGAGGAACGCGTAGCTGCCCTGCGCCGTCACCGCGCCGGTCGTGTGCAGGTTGTAAGGCAGGTTGGTCGTAGGAGGAGGGGCGCAGGTCTCCTCGAGCCCGAGGGAGGCGAGGTCGTGCCTGGCCGCAGCCAGCAGGGCGACGGGGAGGCAGCCTGTGAGCTCGTTCTCGCCCAGGAACAGCGCCGTCAGTTCCTCGAGGTTCGCTAGCTCGGCGGGGATCGCGCCGCCGAGCCTGTTCCCGCTCAAGTCCAGGCTCGTGAGCGTGCTGAGGTCGCCGAGGGAAGGCGGCAGCCGGCCGTCGAGTCCGCGCTTCGCCAGCGCCAGCGCCGTCACGCGCGCGGGCGTCCCGCTCACCGACACGCCGTCCCAGTTTGCGATCGGCAGCGTCGCGCTCCAGTTGAGCGCGGCCGTACCGCGCAGCTCGTCGCGCAGACCGAGCAGCGTGGCGCAGTCCGAGGCGAGCGCGTCGCCGTCCGCGCCAACGGCGCCGCCGTCGATGCACTGCCGCCCGGGCGCGGCCTCGGGTGCGGTCTCGCTCCCACCCCGGCCCGGTATCTCCACGGACGCGATAATCTGGTCGAAGAGGGCGTTGATCCCTGCCTTGTCGGCCGCGTCATCCGGTATCCACCGGCCTGTCACGGCGCCGGTGTCACTGTCGAAGGACAGACGGGCCCCGGTCTCCACATCCACCACGGCAAGGGAGTAGACCCCACGGGCGTAGCCCCCGCCCCTCACTTCGATGGTCACGCCCGCCGGGATCCGGATGACGACTTCTGAAGCGCCATCCAGGCGGTAGCGCCCAGGTCCCGTGACCGGTTCGTTCTGTATCTGGCGGATGCCGTCGGGCCCCATTTCCCAGGGCGGCGGACGCCAGCGGAACTCCACCTGTTGGGGCGCGTCCGCCAGAGGAGGCCCACTACAGGAGAACCCGGTCGAGTGCACGTATTCGACTACCAGGAGCTTGCGCGCCGGCGTTCCCGGAGGATCCGGCTTCACCTCCCGCACCCTGAAGCGGGCATAGCACTGGTCCCCTCGCCACCAGTCGAAGGTGTCGCCCGCCACGACCGTGTCGTAGAGCGCCGCCCGCGAGACGCCGTCCGCGTCGGACTGGTGGACCAGGAAACCGAAGGTCCCCTGATGGACGTACCAGTCGAGTGTGCTCCCGAGGTCGTTCACGTCGGAGAGGAAGGCGTAGCTGCCCTGCGCCGTCACCGCGCCCGTCGTGTGCAGGTTGTAGGGCAGGTTGGTCGTAGGGGGCGGGGCGCACGTCTCTTCGAGCCCGAGGGAGGCGAGGTCGTGCCTGGCCACAGCCAGCAGGGCGACGGGGAGGCAACCTGTGAGCTCGTTCTCGCCCAGGTACAGCGCCGTCAGTTCCTCGAGGTTCGCTAGCTCGGCGGCGATCGCGCCGCCGAGCCTGTTCCCGCTCAAGTCCAGGCTCGTGAGCGTGCTGAGGTCGCCGAGGGAAGGCGGCAGCCGGCCGTCGAGTCCGCGCGTCGCCAGCGCCAGCGCCGTCACGCGCGCGGGCGTCCCGCTCACCGACACGCCGTCCCAGTTTGCGATCGGCAGCGTCGCGCTCCAGTTGAGCGCGGCCGTACCGCGCAGCTCGTCGCGCAGACCGAGCAGCGTGGCGCAGTCCGAGGCGAGCGCGTCGCCGTCCGCGCCAACGGCGCCGCCATCGATGCACTGCCGCCCGGGCGCGGCCTCGGGTGTCGCGGCAGCCTCGGGGGTCGCGCGCGCGGCTGTCTCCGGAGTCGGCGTCGCGGCGGCCTCGGGCGTGGCCGTCGCCGTCGGCGCGGGTGTCCCGCTGGCCTCGGTCGTCACCACGGGCGTCGCGGGCGGGGGTCGTGGCGTGGCGTCGCCGTGCAGGCGAACGCCCCCGCCAGCAACAGCGGCGCGAGCGCGGTGAGGGCTGCGCGGTGCATCCGCATCGGCCTGCTCCCCGCACCGCATCCGCATCGCGCGGACATCGCCTCAGATGAGAGGCGGTGCGGCGCTTCGCTAATGGTACGCGCGTGGACCACGCGCGGTTCCCCGCGCAGGCTCGCGGGCTATACTCGCCCGTGAGACGAAGGCGCGCGGACGGGGGACGAGGATGGCGAGCACGGCGCCGCAGACGGCCGAGCGCATGACCGAGGCCGCGACCGATTTCCTCGAGGCCCTCGACGAGGACCAGCGCGCGCTCGCGATGCTGTCCTTCGACGACGAGGCGGAGCGCCAGACCTGGCACTACACGCCGATCGAGCGCTGCGGCCTGACCCTCAACGAGATGCGCCCGCAGCAGCGCCGCCTCGCGATGCGCCTGATGGGCTCCGGGCTGAGCATGGGTGGCTTCGTCACCGCCAGCACGATCATCGGCCTCGAGGCCACGCTCGAGGGCCTCGATGGCTGGCCCTCGCGCGCATACGCGGAGACGCGGCCGAACGTCCCGTTCCGCGACCCCGGCATGTACTACGCCGCCGTCTTCGGCGAGCCCGGCGGCGAGGCGCCGTGGGGCTGGCGCATCGGCGGCCACCACGTCGCGCTGCAGTACACGATCGCCGGCGGCCGGATCGTCAGCCCCACGCCGACCTTCTTCGGTGCGCACCCGGCCGAGGCGCGGCAGGTCGGTGCGCACTCGCTGCGCCCCCTCGCCGCCGAGGAGGACCTCGCCCGCGAGCTGCTGCACGCGCTCGACGAGGAGCAGCGCGCGAGCGCCGTGATCTCGCCGGCCGCGCCCACCGACATCGTGCAGTCGAACCGCCCTCGCGTGCTCGACGGCGCCTACAACATCCCGCTCGCCGAGCTGATGGACCGCCAGGAGCCGGCGCGCACCGAGGCCTACGAGCGCGAGGCGCGGCAACGCGCCGTGCTCGGCCTGACGGACGAGCTGATCGAGGTGCTGCGCTACTCCTCGACTGACCCGCGCGGCCTCGTCGCCACCGCGATGAGCGGCTCGCAGCGCGAGCTGCTAACCGCGCTCGTGCGCCAGTACGTCGACCGCATGCCCGAGGAGATCGCGGAGCTGGAGTGGGCGAAGCTCCAGGGCGCGACCTTCGACGCGATCCACTTCGCCTGGGCCGGTCCCGCCGATCGCGGCCGGCCGCACTACTACCGGCTGCAGGGTCCGCGCTTCCTGATCGAGTTCGACAACGTGCAGAGCGACGTGAACCACATCCACTCGGTCTGGCGCGACCCGGAGGGTGACTTCGGCGCGGACATCCTCGCGCAGCACTACGCGCACGCGCACTAGCCCTGTCCGTGAGCGCTCCGGACGACTCCGCCCGCGTCGAGGAGATCGCCGCCGCGATCCTCGCGGGCGAGGTCGTCGCGATCCCGACGGACACCGTCTACGGCCTCGCCGCGCTGCCCGACGACGAGGCGGCGCTGCGCGCGCTCGCGGAGCTGAAGGGCCGCCCGGAGGGCCAGCCCTTCGCCGTGCTGTTCGACAACTTCGAGGCGATCCGCGCCTCGGTCGAGGATCCGGACGCCCTCGACGCGCTCGACCCGTTCTGGCCGGGGCCGCTCACGGCGGTCGTGCGGGCGGCGCGCTCGTCGCCCCACGCCTTCGTGGAGCCCGCCGTCACGCCCGAGGGCACGATCGGCCTGCGCATGCCGGACGACGCGATCGCCCTCGCCGTGATCCGTGCCTGCGGCGGTGCGCTCGCCGTGACGAGCGCGAATCTGAGCGGCGAGCCGCCCGCCGAGAGCGCCGCCGAGGCGGCCGCGATGTTCGGCGACGCGCTCCCGATCCTCGACGGCGGCCCGCGCCGCCGCCCGCCCTCGACGGTCATCGACCTCACGGCCCGGCCGCCCGCCGTGCTGCGCGAGGGCCCGATCGACCCGGCCGCGCTGCTCGCGGCGCTCGGGGAGTAGGCGCGTGAGCCTGCCCTCGATCGGCGATCTGCCCGCGGCGCAGCGGAGGATCATCCGCGCCTGGTGCATGTACGACTGGGCGAACTCGGCGTTCGCGACCAGCGTGGCCGCGATCCTGCCGGTCTACTTCGTGCATCTCTTCAAGGACTCGCTGGGCGAGAGCGAGGTGATCCTCGGGATCACCTTCACGGGCAGCTCGATGTGGAGCCTCGGCGTGGCGATCTCGACGGCGATCGTCGCCTTCTCCAGCCCGATCATCGGCGTGATCGCGGACCGCGCACCGATCCGCAAGGGGCTGCTCTGGGCCTACACCAGCATCGGCTCGCTCTTCACGCTGCTGGGGTTCTTCTCGGCCTTCGCGCCCGAGCCGTGGGCTCTGGCTGTTCGTGGTGTACACGTTCGCCAACATCGGCTTCGCCGGCGGGCTCGTGTTCTACAACTCGTTCCTGCCGCACGTCGGACCGAGGCACCTGCTGGACGACATCAGCAGCCGCGGCTACGCCTACGGCTACGCGGGTGGCGGGCTGCTCCTCGTCGCACACCTCGTCTTGATCCTCGCCGCGGATGGCACGGCCTTCGAGGACCTCGCCGTCCGCGTCGCGATCGCCTCCGTTGGCGTGTGGTGGTTCGGCTGGGCGATCTGGACGCTGCGCGTGGTGCCGGAGCCGCCGATCCGCAGCGCCGCTGCCGGTCTGACCGCCGCCTCGGCGGTCGGGATCGCGTTCCGGGAGCTCAACCAGACGTTCCGCGAGCTGCGGCGCTTCCGGGTGGTGCTGATCTACCTCGGGGCGTTCTTGCTGTTCAACGACGGCGTGCAGACGGTGCTGGCGATTGCCGGGGCGTTCGCCGCCGACACGCTCGGCATCGCGCTCGCCTTCAACATGGCGACGATCGCGATCATCCAGTTCGTCGCCGTACCCGGCGCGCTCGCCTTCGGCCGGCTCGCCGACCGCATCGCCACGAAGCGGGCGCTCGTCGTCGCGTTGCTCGGCTGGATCGTGATCGTCCTCTTCGGCGTCGCGCTCGCCCCGCTCACGCCGACCGCGCACGAGAACCACGACTTCCAGCTCGGCTACCGGCAGGCCTCGGGCGACTACGTCGTCGAGGCAGCCCCGGACCTCGACGACCCGTTCGAGCTGCGCTGGCAAGGCGAGTACTGGACGCTCGAGGAGGGCGCCATCCTCGGCGCGGGCGCGCTCGCCAACCTGCCCGAGGCGATCCGGGATTCCGAGGACGTCGAGCACAGCCTCTCAATTCGCGGGGGCGGGATGGACGGCGAGTCCGCACTCGGCCCGGCGCATCCGTCGCTCCTCGGGGACGGCCCGCTCGACTGGTGGCCCGCGTTCGTGCGAGGGCTGCTCTGGGAGCCGCTCGGCCTTGCCGTCGGCTACCAGTGGCTGCTGCTCGGCGTCTCGGTGGGGCTGGTGATCGGCGGCAGCCAGGCGCTGGCGAGGAGCCTCTACGCGCAGATCACGCCCGAACGGAGGAGCGGCGAGTTCTTCGCCTTCTTCGGCTTCATGAGCCGCGCATCCTCCGTGTTCGGCCCGACGATCTACATCGTCGCGACGGCCGTCTTCGACACCCGCGTCGCCGTCACCTCGATCCTGCTGATCATCATCGCCGGCACGATCGCTTTGCGCTGGGTCGACGTCGCCGAGGGCGCCCGCGTCGCCGCCGAGGAGGACGCCCGCACGCTCGACGCGTGACGCGGCGACCGCCCAGCCGTTACGCGGCTGCGGTACGATCGCGGCACTGTGATTGGGCTTGAGGATCTGCGCTTGCTGCCGCGGCTCGCTGCCGGGGCGGCGCGCGCCCTCGCCGTCGCGAGCGGCGGGCGGGCGCATCCGCGCGCTCGACGGCCGCGCCGAGGCAAGCGGCCTGCGCGAGCCACTGAGCATCGTGCGTGATCGCTTCGGCGTCCCGCACGTCTACGCAAGCACGATGGCGGGCGCGATCTACGGGCAGGGCTTCGTGCACGCCCAGGACCGCCTCTTCCAGATCGACATCCAGCGACGGCTCGCCTCGGGACGGCTCGCCGAGGCCGCCGGAGAGCGCGGCGTCGAGACCGACCGCCTGATGCGGCGGCTCGGCTTCGCCGATCGCGCGGCGCGCGACCTCAAGACGATCAGCGCCGCGGACCGGGAGCTGCTGCGGGCCTACGCGGCGGGAGTCAACGCGGGAATGCGCAGCCTGCGGGCGCTGCCGCCGGAGTACGCGCTGCTGCAGAGCCGGCCGGAACCGTGGCACCCGGAGCACTCGCTGCTGCTGGGGCGCTTCCTGATGTTCAGCTTCGCCCCGAACTGGGATACCGAGTTGCAGCGCCTGCAACTGCTCGAGGCGATCGGCCCGGCTCGCGCCGCCCTCGTCGACGTCGTCTACCCCGAGGACGCACAGACCGCGACGGGCGAACCCACGATCGAGGCAGCTCGGCGGCTGCTCGAGGCGTACGGGCGGGCGATCGAGGCGGGCGCCCCGGCCGGCGGCGCCTCGAATGCCTGGGCGCTGACCGGCGAGCACACGGCCTCGGGCGCCCCGCTGCTCGCCTGCGACCCGCACCTGCGCCCGGCCATCCCCACGCTCTTCCACGTCGCGCACGTCTCGGGCGGCGAGCTCGACGTGATCGGTGCGGGCGTGCCCGGCCTGCCGGGCGTGATCGCCGGCCACAACCGTGACATTGCCTGGGGACTCACCGCCGGCATGGCCGACGCGAGCGACTGCTATCTCACGACCGCTCGACCCCGACGATCCCGGCCGCTACCGCACGCCCGAGGGCTGGGCGCGCGGCCGCGTGCGCATCGAGCGCATCGCCGTGCGCGAGGGCAAGACCGTCGAGGAGCGCGTCCTGGAGACTCGCCACGGCCCGGTGATCGGACCGGCGCCCGGCGGCGAGCGAGCGATCGCGCTGCGCTCGACCGCCCTCGACAGCGGCGAGACGGTGGGACCGCTGCTCAGCCTGGCGCTCGCCCGGAGCATGGAGGAGTTCGACGCGGCGCTGACGCTCTGGCCCGGCGCGACCTTCAACTTCGTCTCCGCCTCGCGCGAGGGCGGGGGCGAGGGGCGGGTCGGTTACCGCCTGGCCGGCGCGGTTCCGGCGCGCGCACGCGGCGAAGGCCTGCTGCCCGCGGACGGGGACGCCTCGGACGATCCGCCCCCGCCGATCCCCGGCGACGAGCTGCCGGGCCTGCTCGACCCGCCGGACGGCGTCGTCGTCTCGGCGAACCAGCACCCGGGCGGCGAGCTGGAGCTGGGCGAGGAGTTCACGGAGCCCTGGCGCGCGATGCGCATCGCGGAACTACTGGCGACGGACGGCGCGCACACGGTCGCCTCGATGCAGGCGATCCAGAACGACCTGCACAGCGAGCCGCTGTGCCGCCTCCGCGACCTCTCGCTCGCCCTCGAGGTGATCGCGGACGCGCAGGCGGCGCGCGTCGCGGCGGCCCTGGGACGGGCAGGTGGGCGCCGGGAGCGCCGGCGCGGCGCTGCTGGAGACGGCCTACCAGCAGATCCTGCGGCGGCTGGTACGGCGCGTGGCCGGTCCCAGCGCCTCGCTCGTGCTCGGCGAGCGTGTCGAGGGCCCGGCGGGGGTCTTCACCCCGGAGAGCCGCTTCCACTACCGCCTGCAGGGTCCGCTGATCGAGGCCTGCGAGCAGGCCGCCTCGCCCTGGTTCGACGGCGAGGCGGATCGCGACCGCGTGCTGCGCGCCGCCTGGTGGAGCGCCCTCGAGGAGCTGCGCGAGCGGCTCGGACAGGATCCCGACGGCTGGAGCTGGGGCGCGGTGCACCGCCAGTTGCTGGAGCACACGCTGGCGGCAATCCCGGTCGTCAGCGGCGCCTTCTCGCGCGGTCCGTACCCCGCAGGGGGGCGACGTGAACACGATCTGGCAGGGGCGCCTACGCAGCGACGCGGGACGGTCCGTCGCTCGCCGGGTTCAGCGCCCGGCTACCGCCAGGTGCTGGACCTCGGGCGCTGGGACCGCTCCACGTTCCAGCTGCCGACCGGCGTCTCGGGCATCCCCGGCCACCCCCGCTACGACGACTCGATCGAGGAGTTCCGCGCCGGGCGTCAGCGGCCGCTGCTGTACTCTCGTGAGGCCGTCGAGGCCCACGCGGAGCACCGGCTGTTGCTCCGGCCGGCGGCGACGGAAGAAGAGGCGGAGCGATGACGGCGCTCGACGACCGGCTGGCGATCTACCGCCCGCACATCGTCCGCGAGATGCGCGAGATCGTCGGCGAGGACCGCGCCAGTCTGTACTCCTGGATGCGCTACCACCTCGGCTGGGAGGACCCGGAGGGCAATCCCGCCGAGACGTCGCCGGGCAAGCTGCTGCGCCCCGCCTCGCTGCTGCTTGCCGCCGAGGCGCTGGGCAGCGAGCTCGAGCAGGCACCCACGGCCGCGCGCGGATCGAGGGGATCGAGACGGAGGAGCTGCACCGGCGCATCGAGCGCCGCGAGGTGCCGGTGGTGGCGGGCTTCAGGGCCTGGGTCCGCTCGGGCGGATCACCACGCTCGGCCGGGCGGCACCGACACCTCGGCGGTTGCCCTCGCCGCGGCGCTAGGCGCCGACCGCTGCGACATTTTCCACCGACGTGGAGGGCGTCTTCACCGCCGACCCGCGCGTCGTTGCGACGGCGCGCAAGCTGACTAAGATCACTTACGAGGAGATGCTGGAGCTCGCCTCGCTCGGCGCCAAGGTCTTGCAGATTCGCGCCGTCGAGATGGCGATGAAGCACCAGGTGCCGCTTCAGGTCGCCTCCAGCTTCGCCAATATTCCCGGAACATTCGTGGTCGATGAGGACGACATCGTGGAACAGGAGCGGGTCAGCGGAATCGCCTACAGCAGGGACGAGGCCAAGATCACGGTGATGGGCGTCGCCGACCGGCCCGGCGTCGCGGCGGGCATCTTCGGGCCGTTGGCGGACGGCAGCGTCAATGTCGATATGATCGTGCAGAACATCTCCGCCGATGGCACCACGGACATGACCTTCACGGTTGCGGAGGCTGATCTCGACCGCTCGATCGCCATCCTCGAGGAGGTGAGGAGCGCCGTCGCCTACGATCGCCTGGTGGCAGACCAGGGCGTGGTCAAGGTCTCGGTGATCGGGGTCGGCATGCGCAGTCACGCAGGGGTGGCGCAGACGATGTTCGCGGCGGCTCGCCGAGAAGGGCATCAACATCCAGGTGATCTCGACCTCGGAGATCAAGATCAGCGTGCTGGTCTCGGAGGACTATACCGAGCTCGCCGTGCGCGCCCTCACGCGGCCTACGGACTGGACGACCAGTGAGCCCTGATGCGGGCGCCATCCCGCGCGCAGTCAATGACTGACTCGCGCACGTGCGCGCACCGGCGGCTCGACGCCTATTGGGCGCGGGGGCGGGCATTCCTCGGCACCCGCTACGCGATCATGGGCGGGGCAATGTCGTGGGTCTCCGAGCGGAACCTGGTGGCCGCCATCTCCAACGCCGGCGGCTTCGGCGTGGTGGCCTGCGGCTCGCTCGCCCGGATCAGCTCGCGGCGGAGATCGACGGCGTCTACGAGCGCTGCGACAAGCCCTTCGGCGTCAACATCATCGTCATGCACCCGGAGCTCGATGCGCTGGTTGCGACCTGCATCGAGCGCCGGGTCGGCCATGTCGTGCTGGCCGGCGGGATACCGCCCAGGCGGACCATCGAGACCCTGAAGGAAGCCGGCACCCGCGTGGTCGCCTTCGCCCCGACCCTGCCGCTCGCCCGCAGGCTCGCCAAGCAGGGCATCGACGCGCTGATTATCGAAGGCATGGAGGCGGGCGGGCACATCGGGCCTGTATCCACCAACGTGCTCGCCCAGGAGGTGCTGCCCCATTTCGACGCGGTGCCGGTCTTCGTCGGCGGCGGCATCGGGCGGGGCGATGCGGTTGCACTCTATCTGGCGATGGGCGCCGCTGGCTGCCAGCTGGGCACCCGCTTCGTCTGTGCGACGGAATCGATCGCCCATCCGCGTTTCAAGCAGGCGATGATCCGCGCCAATGCCCGCGATGCGCGGCTCTCGGTGCAGGTGGACCCGGACTTTCCCGTCATTCCGGTGCGCGCCGTCGCCACCAGGGCAACCGAACGATTCGAGGCCTTCCAGCGGGAGACCATCGCGCGCTACCGCCAGGGTGAGATGGAACTCGGTGCCGCGAGGCTTGCCATCGAGCATTTCTGGGCCGGCGCGCTGCGCCGGGCCGCGATCGAGGGCGACGTTGAGGACGGCTCTCTCATGGCCGGGCAAAGCGTCGGCATGGTGACATCGGAGCAATCGACAAGTGAGATTATGGCGGAACTGGTGGATCAGTCAGTGAATGCGATCGCACTCAGTTTGAACGCGGTGCCGCGGGCGATGCCGACGGTAATCGACTGAGGCAAGATCCGCTGAGCGCCAGCGCATGACAACCGCATTACAGTGCGTAAGTCTATGATTGCGCTGTATGACAGCCAATGATAACATCATAGTTCTAGCTGTAAGCATCGGGGGACGGCTGATCGAGTCGCAGTCTCTTCCAGCCGGGGAAATAACTGGCAAGTGGAGGCGGTGACGCGAACACAAGACGGAGCGGATCGTAAGGTCACAAGCGGGTGCCTGAGCGCGCAACGCCGGCTGAGAGGGAGGCGTGCGTGCTCGCGGTTGCAGGACGCGAGTCATGAAGGAACCTCTGGTGTGCCGTTCGAGGCAACTGAGCCTGATCTGGCCGGGCCGCGACTCGTCCACGAGACGGGCCGCCGAAGACCCCAACGCCCTCCCGGGCTTCTGCGAAGAGCTACGGGAAGCTCGAACCAGGGGCGGATACAGCATTTCGGACGCCGCCACGTCCTGCGCATTCAAGAGCATTACCTCGAAGCGCTCGAGGAAGGTCGCTTCGACCAAATCCCCGGCACCACCTACGCGATCGGATTCTTGCGCAGCTACTCGGGCTTTCTCGGGCTCGATCCGGACGAAATCGTCGAATCTTTCAAGCGCGACCGGGGCCTCCAAAAGGGTGAGCAGCGGCTTGCCTTCCCCTCGCCCAGCGATACCAGCCCCAAGCCGAAGTTCTGGCTCATTCTGCTCGTCCTGGTGCTGGCGGGCCTCGCCTACGGCGGCTGGCAGTACCAATCGACCGGAGGACAGATAGCCACGGATCTGGTGGACGACGTCTCGGCCCGGCTGACCGAAGCCGTGGGCATGGGCGAGACCGTCGCGCCGGGAGGAGGCGACCGTTACCAGTGAGACGGCCGCCGTTACGGCTGCCGCTCCGGCCGATGCTGCGCCCGCCACGGAAACGACTACCGAGTCTGCAGTGGAGACTGTTGCCGCGCCTGTCGCGGCGGCGTCGAGGACGACGCGGCTCCCGCGCCCCCGAGCCCGCACCGGCGGCGGTACGGCAGGAAGAACCCGCGCCGGCAGACCCGGCACCGGCGGAGCCCGCGGCGACGGATGTCGCCGAGGCAGACCTCGTCCCGGCGGCGGAGGTCTGGGACGAGGCCGGTCCGGACGAGGCGACGGAGGTTGCAGCGCTTGAGGGATCGCAGGCCGAGGAGCCGGCGGTCCAGCCGCCGCCTGCAACGGCCGATGCGGCGCCTGCCGTGCCCGAGCCCGTCCCGGTAGCGGACGCGCCGAGCGAGCCGGCTGTCGCGACTGCGGGAAGCGCCCGATCAGGCCCGCCGATCGCGGCACCGCTCGACTTCGCGGTCGTCGCCACGGGCGGGACGAGCGGCGCCCCCGGGAGGAAGCGGCCACGTCGATGGGACTCTGGCCGGGGTGTCCACCGATAGCGCCGACACGGTTTTGCGGTCGCCGCTGGCGATACGCCGGCCGCGGCGCCGGAGCCGACGACCGACCGGAGCCGGAGCAGACCGCCTCGGTCTCGGCACCGGCAGCGGCGGAGCCCGAGCTGCCTGTGGAGGCCGCCTACGTTCCCAAGGTCTACGGGCGCACCAACCTCGATGCCCGCGTAGTCATCACGGCGGTGGACGACAGCTGGGTTCAGGTCCAGGGCCCGGACAACGAGCTCCTGCTGACGCGGATCCTCCATCCGGGCGATACCTACCGCGTGCCCGACCGGCCCGGCATCGTCATGGTGACCGGCAACGCCGGCGGCCTCGAGATCAGGGTCGCTGACGCTCCTGCTCCTTCGCTCGGCCCGCTCGGCGTGGTCATGAGAAACATCGCGCTTGACCCGGACCGTCTCCTGGCCGGCACCGCCACCGGTGGCTAGGCGCGCGCGGCTGCAGCCGCCGCTGCCGAGACATCGAAACGAGTCACTAAACCCGCCGTCACGCCGGCCGAGGCGCCGGCACCGTACGGGAACCCGGACAGTGCGCAGAATTCAGCCGGTCGTGGAACGCACGACCTCGCGGCCGACGCGATGCGCCGCCACCGCCACGTCATCGAGCACGCTCGCACGCTCGCCGCTCGTTACGGGTTCGCCGAGGTGGCGACGCCGATCTTCGAGTTCAGCCGACGTGTTCCGTCGCACGCTGGGCGACACCTCGGACATCGTGACAAGGAGATGTACACCTTCACCGACCGCGGCGGGTCGGAGCTCACGCTCCGGCCCGAGAACACGGCGGGCGTCGCGCGCGCGGTGATCGGCGGCACCCTGGGCGAGCGCCGGCCGTTCAAGTGCTTCTACGCCGGGCCGATGTTTCGCTACGAGAGGCCGCAGAAGGGCCGGCTGCGCCAGTTCCACCAGATCGGCGTCGAGCTGATCGGCGCTCCCGAGCCGCTCGCTGACATCGAGGTGATCGCGCTCGGCGCGCATCTGCTCGAGACGCTGGGCGTGCTCGACCGGGTCACGCTGGAGATCAACACGCTTGCCGACGATGCCAGCCGAAGCGCCTACCGCGGGGCGCTCGTCGCCCATCTCGAGTCCAACGAACACGCGCTGTCGGAGGAAAGCAAGCAGCGGCTCCGGCGCAATCCGCTGCGCGTCCTCGATTCCAAGGACGAGGGCGACCGGGCGGTGCTGGCAGACGCGCCTGCGATCGACGCGCACTTGAGTCCCGAGGCTGCGGCAGTCTTCGACACTGTTTGCGAGGGGCTCAGCGGCCTCGGCATCGCATTCACCCGCAACCCTCGTCTCGTGCGCGGGCTCGACTATTACTGCCACACGGCTTTCGAGTTCACGACCGAGGCGCTCGGCGCCCAGGGCGCCGTGCTCGCCGGCGGGCGATACGACGGCCTGGTGGAGACCATGGGCGGGCCGCCGACGCCCGGCGTCGGCTGGGCCGGCGGGATCGAGCGGTTAGCCGCCTTGGTGGAAGAGGTTGTGGGCGAGGTGGCGGCGGCGCCCCGGCCCATCGCCATCGTGCCCCTCGGCCCGCGCGCCGAGGCCGCCGCGCTCGGGCTCGCCCAGCGTCTTCGGCACGAGGGCTTCGCGGTGGAGCTGACCTATCGCGGCTCGCTCTCGAAGCGGCTCAAGCGGGCCGATCAGGCGCGGGCCGCAGCGGCGGTCATCCTGGGCGACGACGAGATGGAGCGCGGGGTGGCGACGGTCCGCGATCTCGACAGCGGCGCCCAGGTCGAGGCACCGGAGGCCGAGCTCGGCACGCATCTCGCCCGCTACGCGCCCGGCCGATGAGCGCCGCCGCCGGGTTCGAGGAGCGCCTGGACCGGGTGCTCGACCGCCACCGGGAGCTGGGCGAGGCACTCTCCGCCATGCCGCCGCCGCCGCCCGGCGAGCTCGCACAGCTTTCGCGCGAATACACCCAGCTCTCTCCGATCGTGGACGCGATCACGGCGTTGCGTGCCGCCCGCGACGAGGCCGACGAGCTCCAGGCGATGGCCGAAGATGCCGAGAGCGAGCCCGAGATGCGGGCGCTGGCGGAGGACGAGCGCGCCACGCTGTTGGCGGAATTGCCCGCGAAGGAGGAGGCGCTCAAGATCCTCCTCCTGCCAGCGGACGAAGCCGACGAGCGCAACGCCATCCTGGAGATTCGCGCCGGCACCGGCGGGGAGGAAGCCGCGCTCTTCGGCGGCGATCTGCTCCGCATGTACCAGCGTTATGTCGAGGCCAAGGGCTGGCGCTTCGAGCTGATGTCGATGTCGGAGACCGGGCTTGGCGGGGTCAAGGAGGCCGTGGTCTCCATCGGCGGGCGCGGCGCCTATGCAAGGCTCAAGTTCGAATCCGGCGTGCACCGCGTGCAGCGGGTGCCGGAGACCGAGGCCGGCGGGCGCATCCACACCTCGGCGGCGACGGTCGCCGTGCTGCCGGAGGCGGAGGATGTCGATATCGAGCTGGACGAGAAGGACCTGCGTATCGACGTCTACCGCTCCAGCGGGCCCGGTGGGCAGAGCGTCAACACCACCGACAGCGCCGTGCGCATCACCCACCTGCCGAGCGGGATCGTGGTCACGCAGCAGGACGAGAAGTCGCAGCACAAGAACAAGGCCAAGGCCATGAAGGTGTTGCGGGCCCGGCTCTACGACCGCGAGCGCGCGCTCCGCGATGCCGAGAGGGCCGCTGCGCGGCGCGGGCAGGTCGGCTCGGGCGATCGCTCCGAGCGGATTCGCACCTACAACTTTCCGCAGGGCAGGGTGAGCGATCACCGTGTCAATCTCACCCTCTACAAGCTCGACAAGGTGCTGAGCGGCGAGGCCCTCGACGAGGTCATCGATCCGCTGATGACGGCGGACCGCGCCGCCCGCCTGGCAGAGGCGGAATGAGCGGCACTGCAACGAGTCGGGCGGCTGCGCTCGGCGCCGCAACGGCAGACCTGCGCGCGGCTGGCATCGATGCGCCGCGTCGCGATGCCCGCCTGCTTATGCAGCATGCGCTGGGGCTTTCGCCCGAGGCATTGCTCGCAGGCGACCGCCTGCCGCTCGGCGAGGACGAGACCCAGCGGCTGACGGCACTCGTCCAACGGCGCGCGGCGCGCGAGCCCATCGCCTATGTCACCGGCGGGCGCGAGTTCTGGAGCTTGGCGTTCGCCGTCGACCGGTCCGCGCTGGTGCCGCGGCCGGAGAGCGAGACCCTGGTCGAGGCGGTGCTGGCGCAGGCCCCGCGCCTCCCCGCGCGTCCGCGGCTGCTGGATCTCGGCACGGGCACGGGCTGCCTGCTGGTCGCGCTCCTCAAGGAACTTCCCGGCGCGGGCGGCCTCGGAATCGATATCAGTGCTGCCGCCGTCTCGCTGGCACGGGCCAACGCGCGGCGCCACGGGCTCGGCGAGCGGGCCTCCTTCGCCGCCGCCGACTGGGGTGCACCGCTTGCCGCTCGCTTCGATGTCGTGGTGAGCAATCCGCCCTACGTGGCGGCGCCTGCGCTGGCATCGCTCGCGCCGGAGATCGCCCGTCACGAGCCGCAGACGGCGCTTGCCGGCGGGACGGACGGGTATGAATGCTACCGGCGACTCGCGCCGCAAATTACGCGACTCTTGGCGCCAAGAGGACTGGCCGCAATCGAGCTTGGCGCGGGGATGGCGGATAAAGTCGAGTCGCTGTTTACCGCGGCCGGACTGGTAGAGATCGGCCGTCGCTCCGACCTATCCGGGATCGAGCGCTGCGCAATGTTCGCCCGCGACACCGACGCCGGGTTCTGATTCCAAGACAGAGTTTTCCTTTCGGCGCAAGATGCCGGCTTGCAAAAAAAGAGGTTGCAAACTGCGCGATGATGGTTAGGGTTCGCGGGACTCGCGATCCTTGACCGGATGGACGGTCTCGCAGAGTTCCTCAGCGAAAGAAGCTGGCAAGCGTGCCCGGATGCAACGCAGTCGGAGCGCGGCTTGTGGACGCCGATCAGGTGGGAAGGCGATTGGTATGAAAGGTCCGAATAACAAGCGCCCGCGCGGGTATAGAGGCAACGGCAGGCGCCCCGGTTTTCACGGGCGCGGCTCGACCTTCGAGAGCAACGGCCCCGAAGGAAAGATCCGCGGAACCGCGTTCCAGGTCATAGAGAAATACCAGGCGCTGGCGCAGGACGCGCTCTCGGCCGGGGACCGAATCGGCGCAGAAAACTACTTCCAGCACGCCGAACATTACTATCGCGTGGTCGCCGCCAATGGCTGGGACCAGCGGGGGCAGCGCCCGCACAGTCAGCAGTCTCAGCAGCAGCCTCCTCAGCCCCAACAGCCTCAGCCCCAACAGCGGGTCGAGCCCGAGCAAAGGCCGAATGGTGAGCAAGAGCCCGCAGCCAATCCCAAGGCTCAGGCGACGCAGGCTGACGAAGCGCCGGCGGCAGACGCGGCCGAGGAGCACGCGCCCCAGGCTTCATGACCGGGCTGTCTTAGCCCGGCCCGATCCCGCTCGCGTTCTCTCCGTTTCTCCCTGCTGCCGCTCTTCGAGAGAGCTGTTGACGCCTGCAGTCCGCCCCGTCGTCGCCCCCGCCATTGACGGCAGTTGCTGCCCGCACGGCGGGTGAGGGACGCGAAGGCCGCACGCCCTTGCCGCGGCGCTGCCCGACCCCAATATACTGAACGGTTGCCAAGCGACCCGGCATCCGGCTGCGGGCCTCGCCTGAGGTCATGAGAGTGCGACCGCTTTCGGCTCTCGTCAGCGGATGGCCAACGAGGGATGACACATGGAATTCGACAAGTTTACCGAGCGTTCGCGCGGGTTCGTGCAGGCGGCCCAGGGGCTTGCGGCAAGCCGGGGCCACCAGCGCTTCGCGCCGGAGCATCTGCTCAAGGTCCTGCTCGATGACGCGGAGGGCCTCGCCGCCAACCTGCTCCGTGCCGGCGGGCGGCCGGAAGAGGCGCTGGAGAAGACCGAGGCTGCGCTCGACGCGCTGCCCAGGGTCGAAGGCGATGGCGCCGGCCAGATCTACCTCGCGCCCGAGACCGCGCGGCTCTTCGATTCCGCCCTCGACATCGCGAAGAAGGCCGGAGACAGCTACGTCACCGCCGAGCGCCTGCTGCTCGCGCTGGCGCTCGCCAAGGGCACGCGCGCCGCGCGCATCCTGGGCGATGCCGGCGTCAGCCCGCAGACGCTGAATGCCGCCATCAACGACCTGCGCAAGGGGAGAACGGCGGACAGCGCCTCCGCCGAATCGGGCTACGACGCGCTCAAGAAGTATGCGCGCGACCTGACCGAGGCGGCGCGCGGCGGCACGGTCGACCCGGTCATCGGCCGGGACGAGGAAATCCGCCGCATCATGCAGGTGCTCTCGCGGCGCACGAAGAACAACCCGGTCATCATCGGCGAGCCCGGAGTCGGCAAGACGGCGATCGTCGAAGGCCTCGCCCAGCGGATCGTCAACGGCGACGTGCCCGAATCGCTCAGGGACAAGCGGCTGCTCGCGCTCGATCTCGGCGCCATGGTGGCCGGGGCCAAGTTCCGCGGCGAGTTCGAGGAGCGCCTGAAGGCGGTGCTGACCGAGGTGAATGCGGCGGCCGGCGAGGTCGTGATGTTCATCGACGAGCTGCACACGCTGGTGGGTGCCGGCGCGGCCGAAGGGGCGATGGATGCCTCCAACCTGCTCAAGCCCGCGCTGGCCCGGGGGGAGCTGCACTGCGTCGGCGCGACCACCCTGGACGAGTACCGCAAGCACGTGGAGAAGGACGCGGCGCTGGCGCGGCGCTTCCAGCCCGTCTATGTGTCCGAGCCATCCGTCGAGGACACGGTCTCCATCCTGCGCGGGCTCAAGGAGAAGTACGAGGTCCATCACGGCGTCGCCATCACCGACAACGCCATCGTCGCGGCGGCCACGCTCTCCAACCGCTACATCACCGATCGCTTCCTGCCCGACAAGGCGATCGACCTGGTCGACGAGGCGGCGAGCCGGCTGAGGATGGAGATCGATTCCAAGCCCGAGGAGCTCGACGAGCTCGACCGGCGCATCATCCAGCTCAAGATCGAGCGGGAGGCGCTCAAGAAGGAGACGGACGAGCGCTCGCGCGACCGGCTCGAAGCGCTCGGCGAGGAGCTTGCCTCGCTGGAGAAGCGCTCGGCCGACCAGACCGCGGTCTGGCTTGCCGAGAAGGAGCGGCTCTCGGGCGGACAACGGATCAAGGAGAAGCTCGATGGCGCCCGGAGCGCGCTCGAGGTCGCGCAGCGGAATGGCGACTTGGCGCGCGCGGGCGAGCTTGCCTACGGGGTCATTCCCGAGCTCGAGAGAGAGCTTGGCGCCCTGGAGGCCGCCACGCACGAGCCGCTCCTCGACGAGGCAGTGAAGCCCTCCCACATCGCGGGCGTGGTCTCGCGCTGGACCGGCATCCCGGTGGACAAGATGCTGGAGGGCGAGCGCGAGAAGCTGCTCCACATGGAGCGCTCACTGCGTGAGCGTGTGGTGGGGCAGGAGGAGGCGGTGGTCGCCGTCAGCAATGCTGTGCGCCGCGCCCGCGCCGGCCTGCAAGACGCGGACCGCCCAACCGGCTCGTTCCTCTTCCTCGGCCCCACCGGGGTGGGCAAGACCGAGCTGGTGAAGACACTGGCCGCGTTCCTCTTCGACGACGAGGCGGCGATGATCCGCATCGACATGTCGGAGTACATGGAGAAGCACGCCGTCGCCCGCCTGATCGGCGCTCCGCCCGGCTATGTCGGCTACGACGAGGGCGGCGCGCTCACCGAGGCCGTGCGTCGCCGGCCCTACCAGGTGATCCTCTTCGACGAGATCGAGAAGGCCCACGGCGACGTCTTCAACCTGCTGCTTCAGGTGCTCGACGACGGGCGCCTCACCGACGGGCACGGGCGCACGGTCGACTTCCGCAACACCGTGATCATCATGACCTCCAACCTGGGCGGCGAGATCATGGCGGCGCAGCCGGAGGGGGAGGAATCGAGCGCGGTGCGCGAGCCGGTGATGGAGCTGATGCGGGCGCACTTCCGGCCCGAGTTCCTCAACCGGCTGGACGAGATCATCCTGTTCCACCGCCTGGGCCGCGCGCACATGGGGGCCATCGTGGATATCCAGATCGGCCACCTCGCCCGCAGGCTGAGCGAGCGCAAGATCGTGCTGGAGCTCGACGATGCGGCGCGTGCCTGGCTCGGCGAAGCCGGCTACGATTCGGCCTACGGAGCGCGGCCGCTGAAGCGCGTCATCCAGCGCAGCCTGCAGAACCCCCTCGCGCAGCTGATCGTCGCCGGCCGGCTCGGCGACGGCGAGACGGTGCGTGTCTCAGCCGGCGCGGACGGCCTGGTCATCGACGGCCACGACAGCGACGCGCTCGCCAGCGCGGCGTAATCCCTATTTGGGGCCGCTCTGACGCTCCGCGTCACCCGTTTGCCCGGACCTGCGGTGCACCGGGCGGAGCGCATGCGTCAGGATCGCCCCATGGCAGCGTGAGACAATAACCGCGGCGGAGACCGTGGGCACCGGCTCAGCATCGCGTGGGGCTCGGGAATTGGTAAGGAGGCGAGGCGGGTCCGTGAACGCAGCCTCGTGCATGCACCCGCGACCCTCCAGGCACGGGCGTCGGGGAATCCCACTCATCCCGCTTAATTCCACTTATCCCGGTCAATCCCGCCAAAACATGCAGTGCTCGTCTCGCCGGATGTTGCAGCCATGGGGGGCGCGACTGGATTGCGCTCGACGCGCGGCACTCAGGCGGGACGAAGACTGCGTCCCTGGCGAGAGAGTCGGGTCAGGGCACGGGCGGCCTGACGCCCCAGAGGGCGTTCTCGAGCACCCATCCCTTCTTGCCGGCGAGCGCGATCCGGCACCAGCCGTCCTCGCAGTCGAGCAGATCGGCGACGACCCCGGCTTCGGCCCGGAGCACTGCCGGCGAGCCGGTCAGCGGGCGCTCGCGGATGGTCTGCACGCCTTCCATGATGACGACCGTGCGGTGGGTGGACAGCAGCGACTTGTGCATCCAGCCCTTGGTGCCCTCATGGTCGAGCACCCAGCGCCATTGATCGAACTGCGCGATCACCAGCAGCGGCAGGCCGGGGCGGGTGTAGACCCAGTCGATGGGATAGCGCCGACCGGGGCCGACCCGGAGGTTGGCGCGCTCCGCCTTGAGCGAGACAAAACGCGCGCCCTCCTGGGCCTCCGCCGCAGGCGGCAAAGCCGCCCACAACGTGGCGACGAGAGCCGCCAGCAGCGCAGAAAGGGCAGCCGCACGCACGGCCGCAAGGCCGCAGAGCGCCGCGCGCAGGCCATGCGCGAGCGGCGAAGCACCGCGCCGGCGGCTTCGATGAGCTCTCATGGCGGGCGTCGAAACCCGCGCGGCGGTTTGAGTCGCCATGGGGCGTTTGCTAAACAAGCTGCGATTGCGGTCGGATCGAGCCCGCCGAGCCGCGCGCGGAGGGTCGATGAGGCCTGGCAGAAAGCTCAAGGTGATCGTGACGCGGCGTCTCCCCAGGGAGATCGAGGCGCGCATGATGGAGCTTTTCGACACCCGACTCAACGAGGATGATCGGCCGCTCGATCGCGAAGCCCTGGCGCTGGCCATGGCCGAGGCGGACGTGCTGGTGCCGACGGTGACGGACACCATCGACGGCGACCTCATGAGCCATGCCGGCGCGGACCTCAAGCTGATCGCGAGCTTCGGCACCGGCGTCGATCACATCGACCTCGCCGCGGCCAAGGAGCGCGGCATCCTGGTGACCAACACGCCGGGCGTGCTGACCGAGGACACGGCGGACATGACCATGGCGCTGATCCTCGCGGTGCCGCGCCGGCTCTCCGAGGGCGAGCGGCTGCTCAGGGGCGGCGACTGGCAGGGCTGGGCGCCGACCACCATGCTGGGCCACCGGATCTGGGGCAAGCGCCTCGGCATCATCGGCATGGGGCGAATCGGCCAGGCGGTCGCCCGCAGGGCGCGGGGCTTCGGCCTCTCCATCCACTACCACAACCGCAACCGCCTCGACGACGAGACCGAAGCCGAGCTCGAGGCGACGTGGTGGCAGAGCCTGGACCAGATGCTGGCGCATATGGACTTCGTCTCGATCCATTGCCCAAGCACGCCGGCGACCTATCACCTGCTCTCGGCCCGGCGGCTCGGCCTGCTGCGACCGCAAGCCTATGTCATTAACACATCGCGCGGCCATGCCATCGACGAGGCGGCCCTGGTGCGTCTGCTCGAAGCCGGCAAGATCGCGGGCGCCGGGCTCGACGTCTACGAGCACGAGCCGCTGGTCACGCCCAAGCTGCTCACCCTCGACAACGTGGTGGC
>OZ219871.1:0-1656921 GCA_964291495.2 Dehalococcoidia bacterium | reverse complement strand
GCCGCTCCGAGGGCACACGTTACCACTCCCGCCGCTCAGGTTCGCGGCCCCGAGCCCGGATTTGTGCATCTATCGTTGGCAGATCGCGCGACTGATCACTCGCATACCCACTCGCACAAACTCGCGACTGACGTTAGGCTAGCGGCAGCGGGGTGAACCGCCGCACATCGGCAACCAGGTGGCGCAGGACAGGAGCGAGGCATGAACAAATCAGATCTGGCGATGCAGGTCGCGGCCGAGACCGGCCTGACCCAGGCGAGCGCGGCCGCGGCCGTGGACGCGATCTTCGGCGGCGACGGCCTGATCGCGGGTGCGCTCGCGGGCGGCGACGCCGTCACCATCGCAGGCTTCGGCAAGTTCGAGGCGCGTGAGCGCGCCGCGCGCGAGGGCCGCAACCCGGCGACCGGCGAGTCCGTGATGATCGCCGCGAAGACCGTCCCCGCCTTCAAGGCCGCACGCGCCCTCCGCGACCGCGTCGACGGCTAACCGCAAGGCCCGGCCGGCGGCCGTGAGCGCGCGGTCGCCGGCGCACTCCTCCACGCCAGCCGGGCGCGGTCCGCACGCGCCCGGCGAACCGATCGGCATGCCGCCCGACCAGACGGCGGCGAACGTTGTAGCATCGCGCGCGCGGTAGCGATCCGCGCGCAGCGATGGAGTTCGCCGTGACCACGACCGGCATCGGGGCGCTCGACCACCTCGGGATCGTCGTCGCCGACGCGCCCGAGAGCGCCGGGGTGTTCTCCGCGCTGACCGGTCTGCCGGTTCCGCAGATCCGAGACAACCACGGCGAGGGGATGCGCGCGCGCGGCGTGCGGTACCGAGGCGAACCGATCGGCGGCGGCACATACGCTGCCTGGTTCAGCCTCGCCGCCGCCGGCGTCAACCTGATGGCCCCTAACGGCGGCCCCAGCCCCTGGAGCGACCACCTCGATACGCTCGGGCCGGGCGCCTGCTACCTCGCCTTCGCCGTCTCCGACTCGGCCGCCACCCTCGAGGCGCTCGCCGCGCTCGGCTACCCGACCGTGCAGACGGGGCGCACGGGCGGCGGCGCGCTCTATGGCTACGGCGACGCCCGCGAGGCGCTCGGCGTCTACCTCGAGATCCTGCCCGGGCGCGCCGCGCCGGGCGGCATCGCGACGCCGGATCCGGCAGCGGACGCCCCACGGCTCGCCGCGATCGGCTTCGCCGCGGCGGACGTGGCCTCCGCTGCCGACGGCTGGGCGCGCGTGCTCGGCCTCGACCCGCCCGAGGTTCGCGACGGCGCGGCGACCCTGACGACGGCCGGCGGAGTGCTGCTGGAGCTGCGCGGCGAGGCGGGTGCGGGCGCGCCCGTGATCCGCGACTGCACGCTCGGGGTTGCGGCCGCCGGGCTGCCCTCGGATGCGGCGGCGGAGGCGGAGAGGCTGCTGGGGGTGCGCTTCCACGCCGGGTAGCAGGGAGGAGAGCGCGATGCCGTTCCATGAGTCGCCGGACGGAACCCGGATCCACTACCGCCTCGCGGGCTCGGGCGAGCAGGGGCTGGTCTTCATCCACGGCTGGTGTGGCAACACCGAGCACTGGGAGCCGCAGGCCCGCGCCTTCGCGCGCACGCACCGCGTGCTGCGTGTCGACCGGCGCGGCGACGGGCGCTCCGACGCTCCACCGGGCGGCTACGACCCGCGCGACCAGGCCGACGAGATGGCGGGCCTGATCGAGTCCCTCGGGCTGCGCGACCTCGTCGCGATCGGCCACGCCGGCGGGACGCCTGCGACGCTGCAGCTCGCGGCGCGCCACCCGCAGCTGATCAAGGCCAACGTCGTCATCGACTGGGGCCCCGACCTGCGCCCGCTGCGCGAGCGCCGCGGCCGCGTCGGCGAACTCCCCACCGAGGATGAGGGCTACGAGCAGGTGCTGGCGACGCGCTACGAGGGCTTCTTCGGACCGCACGTCAACCAGCACAAGGTCCGCGGCTGGGCCGCCGAGGCCGCGCGCACGCCTCGCCACGTGGCGATGGCGAACCGCGTGGGCTCGACGCAGTTCAGCCACGCCGCGCTGCTGCGCCGCATCCAGCAGCCGACGCTCTGGATCAACTCGACACGCCCGAGCCTCAGCTTCCTGCGCGACCTGCTACCCCACGCCGAGCAGGCGTGGGTAATCGGCACCGGTCACTTCCCGCAGCTCGAGGTGCCCGAGCAGGTCAACGTGCTGCTGCGCAACTTCCTCGGGCGGCTCGAGCAGGGGCAGGTGCGGAGCCGCGGCTGACCTCGGTCGTACTCCAAACGCACGAGGGAACAGACGAGGCGAGCGTAGTCCGATGGCAGCCGAACTGAGACGCGTCGTCACGTCCACCCTCGAGGATCGCGACAAGACGATCGGCATCGGCTTCCTAATCGCCTTCGTGATCACGGTGGTCGGCGCGAACTGGGCGTTGCTGACCTACGGCATCGTCCCGATCGGCTTCGGGCTGGACGCGCCGGCCAGCGTCTACTTCGTCGGGCTCACGTTCACCTTCCGTGACGGCTTGCGGGAGCGCCTCGGCTTCAAAGGCGCGCTTCTCGCCATCGCCATCGGCGCGATCCTCAGCTACATCCTCGAGGTCCGGCAGGACGGCGATCTGATCGCGAGGATCGCGATCGCCTCCGCCGCCGCGTTCGCCGTCTCCGAGTTCTCCGACGCGCTCGTCTACGAGCGCATCCGGCAGCACTCGCGGCTGCTCGCGATCATCGGCAGCAACACGGTCGGCCTGGTCGTCGACTCGGCGCTCTTCCTCTCGCTCGCGTTCGGCTCGCTCGAGTTCCTGACCGGGCAGGTGGTCGGCAAGTTCTACATGACGGTGACCGCCGTCGTGTTGATCGTCGCCTGGGACCGCGGCCGAAGGATGCGCGCCGCCGCCGCCTGACGGCGGCCCGAGCTCAGCCGATCGCGGCCGCCCCGAGGGCGTGCACGACGCCCTCGATGTACGAGGAGCGGAACTGCACGCCCCAGCGCCCGTCGATCAGCGTGAAGATCCAGAGCGCGTCGAAGGCGTGGTAGGCGTTGCCGTCCGGGTCGACGCGGGCGTTGCGCAGCGAGAGGTGCACCTTGTCCTCCGAGGCGTGGACGACTGCGGCTGAGAGATTGTCGGTCCGCGCCCAACCCTCCGCCTCAAGCTGCGCCGTCATCCGCTCCTGGCCAGCCGCGAACTCCTCGCCGCTCTCCCAGACATGCAGGCTCGCGCCGGCGAGGCGGACGTGGGGGAAGTGCATCCGCGCGAGCATGCCCTCGACGTCGCGCGCGTTGAAGGCGTCCTGCCAGGCGCGATACGCCTCGAGCGCCGCGCGTTCGGCCTCGTCCGTCGCGCCGCCCACCTACGGCTCCACCGTGATCGAGATCGCCGGCTCGCCGGTCTCGCCGGAGAGCGTTCGGATCCCGCGCTCGACCTCCTCGAGAGGGAATTCGTGCGTGTGCATCCGCTCGATCGGGTAGCGCCCCGAGGCGATCAGCCGCAGCGCGCGCACGAACGACTCGCGGGGGACGCCGCGCACGCCGCGCACGTTCGCCTCGTGGCGGATGATCGCGTCCGAGTCGAACTCGGCGACGCGGTGCGTGCCCTTGAGCCCGGCCAGCACCATCGTCCCGCCCGGGCGCAGCATCTCGATGCCCTGCACGACGGGCTGCGTCGAGTACGGCGTGAGGTCCACGACCACGTCGACGCCCTCGCCGTCGGTGCGATCGAGGACGGCGTCGACGGGGTCCTCGGCGTCGACGTCGATCGTCGCGTGCGCGCCGAGCTGGCGCGCGAGCGCGAGCTTGTGCTCGTCGCGCGCGAGGCCGGAGACGGCGATGAAGTCGGCTCCGGCGTGGCTGGCGGCGACCGTGGAGGCGAGCCCTCGCTGGCCTGCGCCAAGGATCGCGATGCGGTCGCCGGCCTGCAGCCCGCCGGCGCGGACGGCCCAGCCGAACCCGGCGGCGATCGGGTTCGCGAGCGCGGCCAGGTGGAGCGGCAACCCGTCCGGCACCTTGTGCAGCTTCGAGCCGCGCGCGAGGTGCATGTACTCGGCGAACCCGCCCCAGAGCGCGGGCGCGACGGCCGCGGGCGTGGAGCCGTAGCCGCCCTCGACAAGGTTGCAGCGCGCGCCGTCGTTGCAGCGGCGGCAGGCGCCGCAGCCGTGGTTCGGCTGCACGACGACGCGGTCGCCGGCCGCGACGCCCCAGCGCGCGGCGGCGCGATCGCCGATCTCCTCGATCACGCCGAGCGGCTCGTGGCCGAGGATCACCGGGTACTCGCGCGAGTACTCGCCGCTCAGCGACTCGTAGTCCGTGCCGCAGATCCCGGACGCCTCGATGCGCAGCAGCGCGCTGTCCTCGTCGGTCTCGGGTCGCGGAAAGCGCCGCAGCTCGATCTGGTCCGGCCCGGTCAGCACCATCGCCCTGACATCGCTCATCGCCAGTTCCTCCTTGGCCGCCCCGACGGTCCGGTCCCCTGGCGGGCTGCCCGTCGCGGCCTGACTGTACAAGGCAGCCAACCGGGCCGATCGGGCGATTCCCTGCTCCGCTCCGCGCCGGACCGCCCTCACCCTAACCCTCTCCCTCGGGGAGAGGGGACCGGACAGGGCCTTGCGAGGTTCGGTGCGCCTTCGGGCCACGCTGCGGCAGCCTGGCCTCTTGCGCCAGCGGCGCTCTCGGGACTCGGCGGTGGGTGGGCGTGCCTGGATTCCGGCTTTCGCCGGAATGACGGGAAGGGGCTGGATGACGGGAGAGGACCGGATCCGCCCTCGGGAGGTTCTATGCGCCCTCGGAAGTTCCGAGTGGGGGTGTGGGGGCGCAGCCCCACGAGGGGGGCGCGGGGCGCCGCCCCGCATCCACTGAGGGCGGGTGGGCGGGCCTGAGCCGCGCAGTGTGCTCGCCCGGAGAGGGGACCGGACCCCTCCCGGCCCCAAGGGATGACCCCACCGGCCAGCCCTGTAGAGTTGCGGGCATGGTGGTTCGGACGGATCGAGGCGTCGCGCGGCCCGGGCGGGCGCGGTGACGACGCTGGCCTCGCGCATCGAGGCGGCACGGGACCTCGCAACGGGGCGCACGAGGATCTTCTACGGCTGGTGGATCGTCGCGGCCGGCTTCGGGACGCACACGATCAACGGCGCGCTGCTCTTCCACGCCTTCGGCACCTATGTCGTGCTGCTCGGGGACGAGTTCGGCTGGAGCCGGGCGGCCCTCGCCGGCGCCTTCGCGATGCAGCGCGTCGAGAGCGGGCTGCTGGGCCCGGCGCAGGGCTGGATGATCGACAACTGGGGGCCGCGGCGCGTGATGATCGCCGGGATGGTGATCTTCGGCGCCGGCTTCATGCTGCTCAGCCGCATCGACACGATCGAAGGCTTCTACATCGCGTACCTCGTGATCGCGGTGGGAGCGAGCCTGGGCACGCACCTCGGTGTCACGGTGGCGGTGGTGCACTGGTTCTATCGGCGCCGCTCCTGGGCGCTGGCGCTGCTGATGACGGGCACCGCCGCGGGCGGCCTGCTGCAGCCCGTCGTCGTGCCGGCGCTGGAGGAGTTCGGCTGGCGCAGCGGCGCCTTCGTCTCCGGCCTGCTGGTCATCGCGATCGGCGTCCCGCTCGCCGCCGCCGTGCGCCACCGCCCCGAGGACCACGGCTACCAGATGGACGGCGGCCCGGGCGACGGCGAGACGGAGTACGCGGCGCCGCCCGAGGAGGTCAACTTCACCACGCAGCAGGCGCTGCGCACCCGCGCGTTCTGGTTCCTCGCCCTCGGGCACGGGATGGCGGCGCTCGTGATCGGCGTGATCTTCGTGCACTTCCAGTTCTACTCGAACGCCTCGCTGGGCTTCACGCTGAGCGAGGGCGCGTTCGTGATCCTGCTGATGACCGTGTCGACGGTGGTCGGGCAGCTCGGTGGCGGCTACCTCGCCGACCGGACCAACAAGCGGCTGATGATCGTCTGCGCCTTGCTCGCGCAGGCGATCAGCCTTGTGGTGCTGGCGCTGGCCAACGCCTACTGGATGTTGATCGTCTTCGGGATCCTCGCCGGCGTCGGCTGGGGCGCGCGCGTGCCGGCGATGCAGGCGCTGCGCGCCGACTACTTCGGAGGCAAGGCGTTCGGAAGGATCATGGGCTTCTCGTCGCTCGTGATCATGTTCGGGATGATCTTCGGGCCGGTCTTCGCCGGCGTGGTCTACGACGTGACCGGCAGCTACCGCGGAGCCTTCATGGTGCTGGCCGGCGCCGCCGTGGTGGGTGCGCTCTTCTTCTGGCTCGCCGTCAAGCCCTCACTTCCCGTCGAGGCCCGCGCACGGGACGCCGCGCCCGCGTAGAGACCCTTGCGAAACTCCCACACGCCCGATCCGGCTCCCTCTCCCTGGGGAGAGGGCGGGGGTGAGGGGGAGGACTCCCGCGCGCCTCCGAGAACCCCGACGATGCAACGCAATTCCGGAGGGCGGACCCTCCCTCACCCGCGGGGGGTGTGGGGGGAATCCCCCCACAAGGCACTGGCTCTCCCTCGGGGAGAGGGGACCGGAAGGGATACGCTCGCTGCCTGAGGAGAGGGTCTCGCAAGGGTCTCTCGTAGCGATACGCGGCAGGCGCCGTCCGCGGAGCCGCGCTCAGAGGCTCGCGAGGAACTCCCGGAACTTCGGCAGCGCGACATCCTGATGCGTGATGTGCAACTGCGTCGGCGCGCCCTCGATCTCCACGAGCTGCGCGTTCGGAATCGTCGCCGCGATGAAGCGCGAATCGTCCGGCGGCGTGATGCCGCTCTCGAGGCCCGCGAAGACCAGCGTCGGCACGCGGATGTGCGGCAGGATGTCCGTCAGGTCGACCGTCGGCACGTAGTCGAACAGCGCGATCAGCGTGCGCGCCGAGGTCTTCCCCATCTCGTGGTGGTACCAGCGCACCATCTCGGGATCGGCCTTGTCGCCGAAGCGGCGGTCCCCGTTGCCGGTCGCCCACGCCTCGACTCCCTGCTCATGGATGATCTCGGCGGAGTGCAGGAAGTGCTCCGGCAACCTGTCGAGGCGATAGGGCGCGCCGCAGAGCGTGAGGCTGTGCGTGCGGTCCGGGTACTCGTAGGCGAACTGCAGGCAGATCGGCCCGCCGACCGTCTCGCCGACGAGATGTGTCTTCTCGATGCCGAGCGAGTCGAGCAGCAGCCGCAGGTCGTTGGCGAGACCGCTGAGGCTGTAGCGATAGCCCTCGGGAATCGGCGAGGAGTGACCGAAGCCGCGCGCGTCCGGCCGGATCACGCGGTAGTCGGTCGCGAGGCCTGGCACCCAGAAGTACCAGAGCTTGCCGCTCTTGCCCGCGCCGTGGTGGAGCAGGATCGCCTCCGCGTCGTCCTCCCAGGGCGGCGTGAAGTCGTCGAGCTCGTAATGCATCTCCAGCGTGTCGTCGATACGGGCGGTCGGCATCTCGGTGGTCCTCTCCCGGTCTAGCTGATGCGCTTGAGGAAGCTGGCGTAGCGGTCGAGTGTCGGGTAGCCGAGGTCGCGCTTGGGGCTGCCGAGGTTGAAGAGCAGCCGGTCGACGCCGCCCTCGCGCAGGCGCTCGACCTCCGCGGCCGCCGCGTCGAGGACGGCGGGATCGGCCTCGGCAGGGTCGTCGCCCGCGGGCGGGATGGCGGGGCCGTTCATGCTGACGTGCAGCGCGTCCGGGTCGCGCCCGGCCTCGGCCCACTGGCTTCGCAGCCGGGCGATGGCGGGGAGGATGTCCGGGTCGCCGACCGGGATGCGGTAGGGGATCCAGCCGTCGCAGTAGCGCACGATGCGCTCGAACGTCCTCGGGCTGTTCTGGCCCATCAGGATCGGCGGGCCGCCGTCCTGGACGGGCTTCGGGTAGCACCAGACGGGGTCGAAGTCGACCGTCTCGCCGTGGTACTCGGCCTCCTCCTCGCTCCACAGCACCTTCATCGCCTCGACGCGCTCGCGAGTGACCTTGTGGCGGTCGTTCCAGGCGACGCCGTGGTTGGCCATCTCCTCGCGGTTCCAGCCGCTGCCGATGCCGATGACCACGCGGCCGCCCGAGATCTGGTCGAGCGTCGCGATCTCCTGCGCGAGCGTGATCGGGTCGCGCTCGGGAATGAGGCAGATTGCGGTGCCGAGCTTGATCTGCTCGGTCACCGTCGCGGCGGCGGCGAGAGCGATGAAGGGGTCGTAGAGGTACCAGAAGTTGGCGCGCAGGTCCGGGCGGCGCTTGCGCAGCTCGTCGGCGCCCTCGCCCGGCTGCGGCGGGGTGCGGTCTCCGAGGCCGATGTAGGCGGTCTCGCGCTGCACGGGGATGTGCGTGTGCTCCCGAGGAAGAGCGAGTCAAAGCCGCGCTCCTCGACCGCGCGGGCGACCTCGGCGGGCGAGAGCGTGAGGTGGTTGATGATGATGTGGATGCCGAACTGCACGCTGCGCCCCCTCGTCCCGCGCCCGCCGCGCAGTCTGCCACACCGCGGCGGTGCGCGAGGGGATGTGCTGCTCGTACGACGGAAGCCCGTACGCTGGATGTCTTGCTGCGATTCGCTCGGAGGAGCTCCGATGGGCCTCGATGACGACAACGAGCGCCACGCTGACATTGAAGCCCGGCTCCAGGCGATACGAGCCATCTCCAAGCGCTGCGCTGCACTGGTCCGCAAGGGCGGGCCACCCATCGACCACGCCGAACTGCTCTACGACGAGCGCGGCCTGCCGAAGGGGACATGGGTCTACGACGATCCTGACGAGCCTCCTCGGTAGGTTCGGCGCAGCACTACTCGATCTCCGCGCCCGCGGGTCGCAGCCCCCCGCTGCACCCCCCGCCCGCGCACGGTAGGATGCCGACGACGACGCGGCGACGCCGCTCCCCGGCTCGCCGCCGCACGGAAGGAGGCGCCACGATGCCCGCGCTCGATGGCATGCGCGTCCTCGATATGACGCAGTACGAGGCCGGTACGTCCTGCACCCAGGCCCTCGCCTGGCAGGGCGCCGACGTGGTCAAGGTGGAGCCGCCCGGCGTCGGCGACCCCGGCCGCGGACTGACCACCGAGGGCCGCCCGCCCCAGTACTTCCTCAACTACAACAGCAACAAGCGCAGCATCGTGATCGACCTCGCCAGCGACCGCGGGCGCGAGCTGCTGCTCGACCTCGCGCCGCGCTTCGACGTCTTCGTCGAGAACTACGGGCCGGGCGTGATCGAGAAGCTGAACATCGGCTACGAGGTGCTGCGCGAGCGGAACCCCTCGATCATCTACGCGCGCATCAAGGGCTTCGGGCTGAGCGGGCCGTACGCCGACTTCAAGTGCTTCGACAGCGTCGCGCTGGCGGCGGGCGGGGCTTACTCGATCAACGGCGAGCCGGACGGGCCGCCGATGCGCCCGGGCGCCTCGTACGGCGACACCGGCACGGGCCTGCAGATGGCGCTCGCCATCGTCTCCGCCTACGTGCAGCAGCAGCGCACCGGCGAAGGCCAGCTGATCGAGCTTTCGATGCAGGAGGCAGTCACCTTCTTCATGAAGACGATGGGCCGCGATGCCTGGGGCACGGACAAGGAGGCGCGGCGCCTCGGGAACGGCCTGGGCGCGCCGACGAACGTCTACCCCTGCGAGCCGGGAGGCAAGAACGACTACGTCCACATCTGCGTCGTTACCTCGCGGATGTGGGACACGTTCTGCGTGGCCCTCGAGCGGCCCGACCTGGCGACGGACCCGCGCTTCGCGACGGCGGCCAGCCGCGGCGAGCACCGGGACGAGCTCTACGCCGAGGTCGAGCAGTGGACGCGGCAGCGCACGAAGTACGAGGCGATGCACGTCCTCGCGAGCGCCGGGGTGCCCTGCACCGCCGTGCTCTCCACCCGCGACCTGCGGACCGACCCGCACCTCTGCGAGCGCGGCCTCTTCGAGCACCACGAGCACCCCGAGTACGGGACGATCGAGCTGATGCGCCAGCCGGTGCGCATGTCGGCCTCGAAGGTGCCGATCGAGCTGGCCCCGGCGTACGGCCAGCACACGAGCGAGGTGCTGGAGGCCGACCTTGGCCTCGCGAACGAGCAGATCGAGGAGTTGTGCGCGTCCGGCGTGGTCGCCTGACGGCGCGGACCGCGACTGAGCACGAAAGGGAGCAGGCATGAAGCTGGGACTGGGACTGGGACACCTCGGGTCGACGTCGATCGACATCCCCTGGGAGCGGATCAGACTTGCCGAGGAACTGGGCTTCGACATGGTCTGGTGCGCGGAGATCTGGGGGCACGACGCGGTCGTGCCGCTGACCTGGATCGCCGCGAACACGGAGCGCATCGGCCTCGGGACGAACATCCTGCAGCTGCACGGACGCTCGCCGGCGCTGGCGGCGAACACAATGACCACCATCGACATGCTCTCCGGCGGGCGCGTGAAGGGCGTGGGCATCGGGCTCTCCGGCCCGCAGGTGATCGAGGGCTGGCACGGGCAGCCCTTCGGCAAGCCCGCGAAGCGGGTGGCCGAGTACATGCAGATCATGCGCATCGTCTGGGACCGCGAGCAGCCGCTCTCCTTCGACGGCGAGGAGTACCGGCTGCCCTACGACGGTCCGGACGCGACCGGCCTCGGCAAGCCGCTCAAGTCCGTGCTGCACCCCCGCCGCCTGCCCATCTACGTCGGCGCGATGGGCCCGATTAACGTGCGCAACGCTGCCGAGTTCGGCGACGGCTGGGTCACCTCGCGCTGTCCTCCGAGGCGCATGGGCGTCTACGAGAAGTACATCGACGAGGGCCTGCGTCGCGCCGGCAAGAGCAAGGACGACTTCGAGATCGCCGCCTCCACGCAGGTGATCGTCACCGACGATGTGCAGGCCGGGTTGGACATGATGAAGGAGAACCTCGCGCTCTATGTCGGCGGGATGGGCGCGCGGAACATGAACTTCCACAACGACCAGGTCCGCCGCCTCGGCTACGCCGAGGCCGCCGAGCGCATCCAGGAGCTCTTCCTCTCCGGCCGCAAGCGCGAGGCCGAGGAGGCCGTGCCCGATGAGCTCTGCGACGAGCTCGCCCTCGTCGGTCCGCCCGACCGCATCCGCGAGCGCTACCGCGACTGGGAGGACTCCCGCATCACGATGATCAACATGGGTCTGAACACCTCGCTCGAGGCGATCCACCTGATGGCGGAGCTGACCGGCTCGGCGAAGCGCGTCGGGGCGGCCGTCTAGCGGACGCCCTCGCGGCCCGGCGATGAGCAGCGCGGGCTGGGACGCGCGCGCCTACGACGAGAGCTTCCGCTTCGTCTCCGATCACGCCGGGGATCTCGTCGCGCTGCTCGATCCGCAACCGGGGGAGCGCATCCTCGACCTCGGCTGCGGGACCGGGCTGCTCGCGGCCTCGATCGCCGAACGCGGCGCCTCGGTCACCGGCCTCGACAGCGACGCCGCGATGATCGAGGCAGCGCGGGCGCAGTTCCCCGCCTCGGATCACCCGGGGCTCGAGTTCGTGCAGGGACACGGCGAGGCGCTCGAGGAGTGCTCGCTGGCGGGGCCCTTCGACGCCGTCTTCTCCAACGCCGCGCTGCACTGGATGACGCGCCCCGAGGCGGTGCTGCGCGGCCTGCGCGCGCTGCTCCGCCCCGGCGGGCGGCTCGTCGCCGAGCTGGGCGGGCGCGGCAACGTCGCGATCGTCGAAGGCGCGCTGCGCGACGCCCTCGAGGCCGAGGGCGTGCCGCGCGAGCAGCAGCCGAGTCCGTGGTACTTCCCCGGCCTCGCCGAGTACGCCGCACTGCTGGAGCAACACGGCTTCGAGCCCCGGGTGATGACGCTGTTCGACCGCCCGACCACGCTCGAGGACGGCGCGGCCGGGATGGCGGGCTGGCTGCGCATGTTCGGCCATCCCTGGCTCGCGGAGCTGCCGCCTGACCTCTCCGCTGCTGTGATCGCGCGCGTGGAGGCGGCGGTGCGCCCCCGGCTCTGGCGCGAGGACGGCGACGAGAACGGGCGCTGGGTCGTCGACTACCGGCGGCTGCGCGTCGTCGCCGTGCGCGAGTGTGATGGGGGTTACAGTTGATCCATCGAGTCGGAACGTTGCCGGGGGGCTGCCATGCGCGTCGCCAGCATGAGTGAAGCCAGGTCGCAGTTCTCGAAGCTGGTACAGGCCGCCGCCGATGGCGAGCCGTTCATCATCGCGCGCTCCGGGAAGCCCCTGGTGAAGGTCGTATCGCTCGATGCGCCGACCGCCGGTGTACGGCGCACCGGGTTCCTGCAAGGCATCTCCGTGCCGACCGACTTCGACCGCATGGGCGCCAAGGAAGTCGAAGAGACCTTCGAGGGATCCAGCTAGCAGCCCTGTTCAAGCTGAGCGCTCGCGAGTCCTCGTAGAGCCGCGGTCACACGCCCTCAGGCGCGGCCGCCGACGCCGCCTCGCCGAGGCGCGTGATCGCGTCGCGCAGCTGCTCGGGCGGCAGCGCGGGCCAGGCGAGGCGGACGTTGCGCTCGCCGCCCTCGTTCGCGAAGTAGAGCGGGCCGGGCGTGACCGCCACGCCGCGTGCCGCCGCCTCCCGCGCGAACGAGTTGGCCCCGATGCCCTCGCCGAGGTGCAGCCAGAGGTAGAAGCCACCCGCCGGCGGATCGAAGCGCACGAGGTCGCCGAACACCTCGGCCGCGGTCTCGACCGCGGCGTCGCGGCGCTCGCGGTAGATCGCGCGCAGCCGCTCGACGTGCGCGTCGTAGCCGCCCGCGTTCAGGTACTCCAGCACCGTGCGGTGCACGAAGGGCGAGGCGCCGTTGTCCAGCCGCGCGAAGACCAGTTGGCGGACCACCTCGGGCGCCGCCACGGTCCAGCCGAGCCGCAAGCCGGTCGCGATCGTCTTCGAGGCGGTGCCGACGTACAGCACGCCCTGCCCCCGCGCGAGCGAGAACAGCGAGGGCGGCGGCGGGCCGTCGAGGTCGAGCCCCGCGTAGGCGTCGTCCTCGACGATCAGCAGGCCGTGCTCCCCGGCGATGCGCAGCAGCTCCTCGCGGCGCGCGAGCGGCATCGTGCTGCCGCTCGGGTTGTCGTAGGTGGGGATCAGGTAGAGCAGCTTGGGCGCGGGCCCGCCCCAGGCGGTGAGTGCCTCGATGAGCGCGTCGGGGCGCAGGCCGTCGGCGTCCTGCGGGACGTCGATCAGCCTCGCGCCGCGCGCGCGGAAGGCGCGGATCGCGCCCGGGTATGTGGGGGCGCCGACGACGGCGCCGTCGCCGGGGCCAAGGAAGGCGGCGGCGATGTTGTCGAGGGCGTGCGCGCTGCCGGAGCAGAGCGTGACGTGCTCCGGTCCGATGGTCAGGCCCTCGGCGCAATGCCGCTCGGCAATCCAGGCGCGCAGCGGTTCGTAGCCCTGGTTCCCGCCGTAGGTGAGCGCACCGGCGGGATCGTCGCGCAGCGCGCGGGCTGCGGCCTCGGCGATCTCCGCCGAGGGCAGCGAGGCGCGGTCCGGCACGCCTGCGTTGAGGTCGTACTGCAGGACGGAGAGCGAGGTCGGCGGGGCGAGGTCGCGCAGGAACGGCGCGACCCGTGCCTCGATCGCAGCCTCGTCCCACGAAGAAGTCCCGGACGTGCCCACGGCCGCCAGCCTACGGCCCGGCGCCTCGCTCCGACAACATGCGAGGGCCAAGCGCTCACGCCACGCCCGATCCCCGAGGACGGAGCCGGTCCCCTCTCCCCGCGGGAGAGGGCGGAGGGTGAGAGAGAGCGGGCGCAGCCCGCCAGCCCCGCCGGGCACGGGGCTCCGGGGGCAAACACCCCATCGAGGCGGCAGCTCCGCCGGCGAGCCCCCTCACCCCAACCCTCTCCCCCAGGAGAGGGGGCCGGATGCGGGAGCCGGAGGGAGGCTATCGAGCGTGAGGCGGGCTCACGGTATGCTAGCGCGCGTGCCCCGGGCCGGAGGGGCCAGGCAGGGCGCCGCGCGGCGCCGCCGCAGCGGTGAGCGAGGCGCCATGGCCGAGGATCGACGCCTGAACGTCTTCTTCGACGTCGACTACACGCTGATCATGGCCGACGGGCGGCTGCGCAATCACACCGAGGAGGTGTTCAGCCGCCTCAAGCAGGCCGGCCACTCGATCTACATTTGGTCCGGCGTCGGCATCCGGCGCTTCGACATGCGCCTGCACGGCCTCGACGGCTACGTCGACGACTACTTCGTCAAGCCGCTCTACCGCTACCGCGAGCGGCTCGAGGAGATGGACGTGACCGTGATGCCGGACTACGTGATCGACGACCACTCGCAGGTCGTCGCCGCCTTCGATCACGGCTATCACATCCCCGACATCGCCCGCCGCGACGACCGCGAGCTGCTCTACATCCTCGAGGAGATCGAGGCGCTGGCGCGCGGCGAGACGGTCGACTGGGACGCCCGCGAGGGCGAATAGCGCGCGAGGGGGCGAGGCGACATGGCGATCTCCAACGAGGACCGGATGGCGATCCTCGATCTGCTGTCCCGCTACAACCACGCGATCGACGGCGGCGACAGCGAGGCCTGGCTCGACTGCTTCACCGAGGACGCCGTCTACGAGTTCCCGCCCGACCGCCGCTGGGAGGGCATCGAGCAGCTGCGCGAGGTCGCTGCTTCGCGCGCGAACGACCCGGACCGGGCGGTCTCGCGGCACTGGATCAACAACGTGCTCATCGAGGGCGACGCCGGGGTGGCGCAGGTGACGTGCTACCTGATGCTGCTGCGGCCCCACGAGGACTCGCGCATCCACCACACGGGCATGTACCGCCACACCGTGCGCAAGGTGGACGGCGCCTGGAAGTTCGCGCACCGCCGCATGGACCAGGACCGCTAAGCCGCCTCCCCGGACCCCGGCGGCACGCTCCCCCTATCATCGCGCGATGCCCGACGACAGCGACGGACAGCGCAGCGCCGACGCCTCGGGCGTCGCGCGGCGACGCGCCCCGCGCCTGCCGTGGCTCGTGCTCGCGCCCGTCGCCGGCTCCGTGCTGCTCAGCACGATGGACACCTCGATCGTCAACATCGCGCTGCCCACCCTCGCCTCCGAGTTCGAGACGACGATCGACGCCGTGGTCTGGGTCATGCTGGTCTTTGTGCTGCTCGGCACCGGCCTCGCGCTGCCGTTCGGGCGGCTCGGCGACCTCTACGGGCGCAAGCGCTTCTTCGTCGGCGGCAACGCGATCGTCGCGCTGTCGCTGCTGGCGGCGGCAGCGGCGCCCTCGTTGCCCGCGCTCGTGGCGGCGCGAGGGCTACAGGCCATCGGCAACTCGATGGTCGTCTCCAACGGCAACGCGATCGTCACCTCCTTCGTGCCCCCGGAGCGCCGAGGGCAGGCGCTCGGCATCATGGGCGGCACGGTCGGCTTCGGCCTCGCCGCCGGTCCGGTGCTGGGCGGCGTGCTCATCGAGCTGCTGGACTGGCGCGCGATCTTCCTCACGCGGCTGCCGCTGAGCGTCACGCTGACCGCCGTGCTGCTGCTGGTGCTGCGCAGCACGTCCGCCGAGGGCCGCGAGCGCGGGCTGGACATCCCCGGTTCGCTCACGATCTTCGGCTCCCTCGCGAGCCTCACGCTGGCCGTCAACCGCGGCAACGCCTGGGGCTGGGACAGCCCGTGGATCATCGCGCTGTTCGTCCTCGGCCTGGCGCTCGCGCCGCTGTTCGTGTGGATCGAGCGGCGCGCGGCGAGCCCGGTGGTGTCGCTGGAGCTGCTGCGCATCCGCGCCTTCAGCGGATCGGTCGGCACGGCGATTCTTTTCTACTGGGGCTTCGCCGCCGTGATGGTGCTGACGCCCTTCTACCTCGTCGGCGCGCGCGGCTTCAGCACGCTGGAGGCGGGCGCGATCATCGCCGCGCAGCCGCTCACGCTGTTCGTCTTCGCCCCGCTGACCGGCCGCCTCGCCGACCGCGTCGGGCCGAGGCTGCTCGTGCCGCTCGGCCTCGCCTCGTCCAGCCTCGGCATCACGCTGCTCGCGCTCGCGGACGGCGGCACCGCGGTGCCGGACGTGGCCGCGAGGCTGTCGCTGATCGGGCTCGGCATGGCGCTGTTCCAGTCGCCGAACAACTCGACGATCATGGGCTCCGTACCGATGCAGCGGCTCGGCATGGCCTCGGCGGCGATCGTGACGGCGCGGCGCATCGGGCAGGCGGGCGGCATCGCGGTTTCCGGCGCAGTCTTCACCGTCTTCGCGGGCGCCAACCTCACGGCCGCCGCCGAGGGCAGCCCGCTGCGCTCGCTCGCGATTATCGACGGCCTGCAGGCCGGCCTACTGCTCACCGCCGCCATCGTCGCCTCCGCGATCGCCGTCTACTGGCGCTGGGGGGCGGACTGAGGTGCGGCGGCTGTCCCCTCTCCCCGAGGGAGAGGGTTAGGGTGAGGGAGCTCCGGCTCCGTACACTGTCCACGAACGGACACACACGAGGAGAACCCCATGGTCAAGCAGATCGAGCGCGACGAGCTGCGGGCGCTGCTCGCGGACGGCGCGCAGCTGGTGGACGTGCTGCCGGAGCGCGAGTACGCCGACGAGCACCTCGAGGGCGCCGTGAACGTCCCCGCCACGGCGATCGGCCCGGACACCGTCGGCGCGCTGCGCCGCGATCGGCCGCTCATCGTCTACTGCTACGATCGCGAATGAGACGCCTCACCCCGAGCCGCGGCGCGGCTCGAACAACTGGGCTTCGAGGCCGTCCACGACTACGTGCCGGGCAAGTCGGACTGGGTGCTGGAGGGCCTGCCGCTGGCCGGGCGCAGCGCCGGGCGGCGACGCGCGCTGGACGTGATGCGCGTGCCCGCCACCTGCGGCCCCGACGCGACGCTGGGCGAGGCGCGCGCGTTGACCGACGAGAGCGGCGACCCGCTCTGTGCGGTGGTCGACGACTCCGGCGTGCTGCTCGGCCGCATCGACGGCGGCGCCCTCGATGGCGACCCGGCCGCCCGGGCCGGCGACGTGATGGAGCCGCAGCCGCCAACGGAGAAGCCGGACACGTTCCTGCACAGCCTCGTCGAACGGCTGAGCCGCAACCCTCACCCGAGCGTCCTCGTGACCTCGCGCGGGTACCACGAGGGCGGCAAGCTGCTCGGCGCGCTCTACCGCGAGGACGTCGAGCGCGTGCTGGCGGAGAACGCCGCGCTGGCGGGCGAGGGGTAGTCCGTGCGTCCCTTGTGGGGGCTGCGCCCCCACGCCTCGCTCGGAACCATCGAGGGCGCACCCGACTGTCGGGGCCAGATCCGGTCCCCTCTCCCCGAGGGAGAGGGCGGAGGGTGAGGGAGGCGCTCACCGGACGCCACAAGGGCGCACGAGCCTTCCGAGGGCGCAACTCCCGATCGCTGCCCCCCGCCTGGATTCCGGCTTTCGCCGGAATGACGGGACGCCACTGCCGGAATCCAGCCGGGCATCGGCGGGACGCGCCCCTCTCCCCCGCCGGTGGGAGCGGGCTACGCTGAGGGGGGAAAGGAGCACGCCGTGTTTGTCGCGATGAACCGCTTCATCGTCGTGCCGGGCCAGGAAGAGGCCTTCGAGGCGCGCTGGCGCGATCGCGAGACGTACCTCGGCGACGTGCCCGGCTTCGTGCGCTTCGCGCTGCTGCGCGGGGACCGCCCCGGTGAGTACCTGAGCCACAGCACCTGGGAGTCGCGCGAGGCGTTCGATGCCTGGACGCAGAGCGAGGCGTTCACGCTCGGCCACCGCCAGGGCTCGCTGCGCGGCATCCTCGCCGAACACCCGGAGGTCTCGCTCTACGAAGGGCTGTTCACGCAGGAGCCGGGCGAGCTCCGCACGAGCGGCTGAGACATTCGCCGGCCTCAGCGGTCCTCGGGCTCGAATACCGCCTCGATCGGCCGCTCGAAGATCGCCGCAATGCGGAAGGCGAGCGGGAGGCTGGGGTCGTACTTGCCGGTCTCGATCGAGTTGACGGTCTGCCGGCTCACCTCCAGCTCGCGCGCGAGATCGGCCTGGGTCCAGCCTCGCTCCGCGCGCAGCTCGCGGAGGGCGTTCCTCACAGCCAACGCCTCCTCGCGAGCCAGCCGCCGACGATCCAGAGGATCGCCATCACCGGCCAGACCCACCACCAGCTGATGCGCGGCAGCCCGGCCGCGTCGAGGAAGCCGTAGCCGAAGGTGATCAGCGCCGTGCCGCCGAAGGCGAAGGCGAGCGCCTCCAGCGCGATGCGCTGCTGGAGCTCGTCCACCGTCCGGTAGTAGCGCACCCAGGCGACGGCCACGAAGGCGGCGGGAATCATCGGCAGCACGGCGACGGCGTAGCGCCACGCCGCGTCGCGATTCGCATCGACGATGTACCCGGAGGCGGCGAGCAGGATCCCGTAGGCAAGGAGTGCGATCAGCACGTCGCGGGTATAGCGCCGCTTGCCGGCGTGCCGTTCGGACCTCATGCGACCTCCCCGGACTCGGGAGCACTTTCGAGAGTCAAGTGTGCTTGACATCTCTCGCAGCTGTCAAGCGTCCTTGACAAGCATGGCGCCCTCGCATCCCGCGCGAGTGCGTTAGCATGAGGCGCGAAGCCGCCGGATGGACGCTCGAGGAGGATCGCGATGGACTTCGGCTGGTCGGACCGGGAGCAGCAGTTTCGCGCCGAGGTGCGCGAGTTCGTCTCCAGCCGCTGGAGCGGTGCCCAGACGGACGATACCGAGGGCGACGATACCGAGGCCGCCCAGCGGACCCGGCGCTACGAGCAGGCCCTCAAGGAGCGCGGCTGGCTAACCATGGCCTGGCCGAAGGAGTACGGCGGCCTCGGCGCCCCGCACTTCGACCAGTTGATCTTCGCCGAGGAGAGCGCGGCCGTCGGCGCGCCGCTCGGCGGCCAGTCCGTGCAGATGGTCGGCCCGCTGCTCATGATCCACGGCACCGACGAGCAGAAGCTGGAGCACCTGCCGAAGATCTCCTCGGGCGAGGTGATGTGGTGCCAGGGCTTCTCCGAGCCGGGCTCGGGCTCGGACCTCGCCTCGCTGCGCACGCGCGCCGTGCGCGACGGCGACGAGTACGTGATCAACGGGCAGAAGATCTGGACCTCGAACGCGCGCCACGCCGACTTCATCCACGTCCTCACGCGCACCGACCCGGATGCGCCCAAGCACCGCGGCATCACCTACTTCATGCTCGACATGAGGACGCCCGGCATCTCGGTCCGCCCGCTGGTGCAGATGCACGGCGCGGCGAACTTCAACGAGACCTTCTTCGAGGACGTGCGCGTCCCCGCCGGCAACATGATCGGCGAGGAGAACCGCGGCTGGTACGCGGCCACCACCACCCTCGACTTCGAGCGCTCCGGCGTGTCGCGCTTCGCCAACGCGAAGCGCGTGCTGGACAAGCTGATCGACCATGCGAAGGAGCCCGACAGCCGCAGCCCGGGCGTACGCATCGCCGACCGGCCGATGGCGCGCGCGGCGCTGGCGGAGCAGTACATCGAGACGGAGATCGCACGCTACCTGTCCTACCGCGTCGCCTGGATGCAGTCGCAGAGCCTGGTGCCGAACTACGAGGCCTCGATGTCGAAGGTGTACGGCAGTGAGTTCCAGCAGCGCACCGCGCGCATGGGGATCAACGTGCTCGGCCTCGCCGGCACGCTCAAGCCGGCCTCGCCCCACGCGAAGCTGGAGGGCGCGTTCTGCCAGATGTACATGTCGAGCGTGGCGCGCACGATCGGCGCGGGCACCAGCGAGATCCAGCGCAACATCATCGCCACGCGCGGCCTCGGCCTGCCGCGCGGGTAAGCGGCTCCCCGGCCGCCGTCAGCGCTCGCCGGCGACGCTCGCGTCGCGTGCCTTGAGGCGCGCGACCTGCGCGTCGATCACCTCGCGGAAGTCCTCGTCGATTCGCAGGATCGAGCCCTGCTCGATCAACTGGTCGAGGGGGAGCGGCGAGCCCTCGCGCGCGGCCGGGCTCATCAGCGCCTCGGGCTCCCCGCGGGTGACGCCGCGCGCGGCGAGGCCGGCCAGCTCTTCGTCGCCCAGGCCGAGCAGCTCGCGCAGCACCTCGTCGGTGTGCTCGCCGAGTTTGGGCGCGCGGCCGCGCGCCGGGACGCCGCGACCGTCGATGCGAGGGCTGAAGTAGCGCTCGATCGGAACCTCTCCGATGTCTACGAGCTCGAGCGGGTCGAAGAACTCGCGCGCCTCGAGCTGCTCGTCGGCGAGCACCTCGTCGCCGGCAAGCACCGGCGCGGCCGGCACGCCCGCCTCCTGCAGCAGCTCCGCCGCCTCGAACTTCGTACGGTTCGCGGCCCACTCGGCAAGGCCCTCGTCGAGGGCGTCGTGATGCTTGTAGCGGCCGGCGGCTGTGGCGAAGCGCGGGTCCTCGAGCCACTCCGGGTGGCCGACGGCGTGGCAGCAGGCCTGCCACTCGGCCTCATCGCGGACGGAGACGGCGACCCATGCGTCGACGCCCTCGCACTCGTAGTAGCCGCGCACCTTGCCCTCGCGGCGCGGGTTGTTGGGCCCGTGGAGGCGGCCGTGTTGCTGGTACTCGGCGATGTGCGCGGCGAGCATCGGGATCGCCGCCTCCTGCATCGAGACCTCGACGTGCTGACCTTCGCCGGTGCGGGCGCGGTGGATCAGCGCCGCGATCGCGCCGCCCGTGCCCTGGTAGCCGCCGTAGTGGTCGATCCAGGTCTGCCCGGTCTTCATCGGCCCCATCCCGCGGTAGCCGGTCAGCGTCGCGATGCCCGAGGCCGGCTCCATGCTCATGCCGTAGGCGGGGCGGTGCGAGTGCGGTCCGGTCTGCCCGTAGCCGGAGAGCGAGCACATGATGATCGAGGGGTTGTGCTCGCGCAGCGCCTCGTAGCCGAGGCCCAGCCGCTCCATCACTCCCGGCGTGAAGTTCTCGACCACCATGTCCGCCTCGCGGACCAGGCGCAGGAACAACTCCTTGCCCTCGGGTTGCTGCAGGTTCACCTGGATCGCGCGCTTGCCGGCGTTGCGCTTGGTGAAGTAGACGCTGTGGTGCCAGTACTCGCCGCTCGAGTCGTTGTTGGCGAAGAAGGCGATGCGCGTGTTGTCCGGATGACTGCCGTGCTCGACCTTGATGATGTCCGCCCCGAGGTCGGAGAGGACGCGCGTCACGAGCGGCCCGATCCAGACGTGGGTCAGGTCCAGCGCGCGCAGGCCCTCGAAGAAGCGCATCTCAGGCCTCCCGCTCCGCAGCGCCGGCGTCGAGGTCCTCGACGCTCGACGAGCCGAGCGTGGGCGCGGGCCGCCCCGCCCGCAGCGGCGCGGCCGGGAGGCGCAGCGGCGGGCCGATCACGTCCTCGCCGTCGGGGCCCTCCATCCAGAAGCCGCGCTCGCGCAGGTGCTCGTCCGCGAGCAGGTCGGCGACGCTGGGCAACATCGCGAACGCGAGGTGCAACTCGTCCGAGCGGCGCAGCAGCTCCTCCCGGGTGTGCGCCTGCAGGTAGGGCCCGACGAGCGCATCGAATTCGCGCCAGCGCACGGCGCGCTCGCGGCGCGTGTTGAGCAGCGGGTCGTCCACGAGATCGGGCCGCCCGATCAGCTCGGCGACCCTCGCCGGGAACGCGCTCTGCGGCGTCACGAAGGAGATGTGGCCGCCCTTGCAGGGCATGATGTCGGAGGGGTAGCCGCCCAGCACCCGTGAGTAGAAGCGCCGCCGCACCGCCCCCGTCCCGGCGTAGAGCGAGAGGCTGTGGTCGTCCGAGGAGCCGATCACCTCGTGCGCCGAGATGTCGATGAAGCCGGGCCGCTCGCCGACGCTCGCCTGCGCGAGCGCAGTCAGCGAGGAGATCCAGCCCACCAGCCCCGCGAAATAGTCGGCGACGTCGACGCCGAGCGCGAGCGGCTCGCGGTCCGGAGCGCCGCTCACGTAGGTGATGCCGGAGAGCGCCTCGTGGATCAGCGAGTCCGCCCGCCAGTCGACGCGCGGCCCGTCCATCCCGAAGTCGCTGATCGATACACAGGTCGTCTCCGGGAAGCGCTCGCGCATCGCGTCCTGGTCGTCGAAGGGCAGCAGGCCGCCCTCGCGCCAGTCGCCGACGAGCAGGTTGCTGCGGGCGATCAGCCCGGCGGCGAGGCCGGCGTCGTCTTCCGAGGCGAGGTCGAGCGCGACGCTGCGCTTGCCGCCGTTGAGGTAGCGGTGCAGGCCCCCGCTGTCGAGGTCGGGCGAGCCGTCCGGCTGGCCCTCGGGGAACGGTCCGGCGAGGCGCACCGCGTCGCCCTCGGGCGGCTCGATGCGGGTCACCTCGGCGCCAAGCTGGCCGAGCAGCTGCGCCGCATAGGCGACGGCCACGCCGGAGGCGATCTCGACGACGCGGACATCGGGCAGGACGGTGGGCGCGGGTTGCGTAGCCGTCATCGGCGCTCCCGGCGGTCGCGCCCCGCCGCGCGGGCGGGGCCGCGATGATGGTCACGCCTCGCCGGGCGCGTCAAACCGCGCGCGTGGGCGACGCCGGAGGGCACGCCGGGGCGCGCTCGGTCCGGCCCCCTCTCCTGGGGGAGAGAGGCCGGATCCGCCCTCGGAGGTTGGGTGCGCCTCCGATCCCCTCTCCCCCGGCGGGAGAGGGTTAGGGTGAGGGGGACTCCGGCGGAGCCGGAGGGCGCGCCGGGGGCGCGCTCCCCCTCACCCCCCGCCCTCCCCCGCCAGGGGGGAGGGAGCCGGAGCGGACGCCCTCGAGGGGGCCGGACAGCCTTCCCGAGGTGGGGGCGCCCTCGATCCGGCCCCCTCTCCTGGGGGAGAGGGTTGGGGTGAGGGGGCTCGCCCGCGGCTGCTCCATGCCTCGATGGGTTGTGCGCCCTCGATGGTTCCGGGTGGGGGTGTGGGGCCCCCACGAAGCGGGCGCGGGGCGCAGCCCCGCATCCATTGAGGGCGGGTGGGTGGGCCCGAGCGGCGCGCAGCGCCTGCTCGTCCGGCCTGCGCCTCCCTCACCCCCGCCCTCTCCCGCGGGGAGAGGGGGTCGGACAGCGAGCGGGCCGCCCCATGGCGGCCCGCTGCGTTGTTGCTTCCGCTTCCGCGGCTACTCCTCCGGTTGCAGCTGCTCAAGCAGCGCTCGCGGCGACGCCGGGAGCGAGGTGATGCGCAGGTCGGTGGCGTCGTGGATCGCGTTCGCGACCGCCGCCAGCGGCGGCACGATCGGCACCTCGCCGACCCCGCGCACGCCGTAGGGGTGCCCGGGGTTCGGAACCTCGACGAGGATCGTCTCGATCTCCGGCAGGTCGAGCGCCGTCGGCATGCGGTAGTCGAGCAGGCTCGAGTTCGCCATGCTCCCATCCTCGCGGTAGAAGTACTCCTCCGTCAGCGCCATGCCCGCGCCCTGCGCGGCCCCGCCCTGGATCTGCCCCTCGACGTACGAGGGGTGGATCGCGGTGCCCACGTCCTGCACGGCCGTGTAGCGCAGCACGTCCACCTTGCCCGTCTCCGGGTCCACCTCGACGTCCACGATGTGGCAGCCGAAGGCGGCCCCGACGGTGGTGGGCGCCACGTCGGCGCGGCCCTGGATCATGCCGCCGCTGCCGCCGAGCTTCCCGCAGATCTCGGCGAAGGTCATCGAGCGCGCCTCGCCGTCATCGCCGGCGGGGCCGCGCAGCACGCCGTCGTCGCCGTAGCTGACGTCGTCGCGGTCGACCTCCCAGATCTGCGCGGCGCGCTCCTCGAGCTGGCGGCGGACGTCCATCGCCGCCTCGTACACGGCCCAGCCGGTCGCGAAGGTGGTGCGGCTGCCGCCGGTGACGCCGTTGAAGCCGACCGAGTCGGTGTCGACGACCAGCGGCTTGACCTGCTCGTAGCTGATGCCGAGCGTCTCGGCGAACTGCATCGCCAGCGCCGCGCGCTGCCCGCCGATGTCGACCGAGCCGAGCACGAGGCTGGCCGTGCCGTCGGCGTTGAGCGAGCCGTAGGCGCTCGACTCCATCCCGGCGTTGTGCCAGAAGCCCATCGAGACGCCGCGGCCCTGGTTCTTGCCCTGCAGCTCGGAGCGGTAGTGCGGGCTCTCCATCGCTGCCCGCATCACCTCCTCGGAGCCGATCCGGCCCTGCGCGACGCCATCGACGCGGCGCGAGCCCTGGCTGGCGGCGTTCTTGAGCCGCAGCTCCATCGGCTCCAGCTCGAGGCGCTCCGCCAGCTCGTCGATGAGCGACTCCACGGCGTAGGTGCCCTGCGGCGAGCCGGGCGCGCGGTAGGCGGAAACCTTCGGCTTGTTCGTGATCACGTCGTAGGCGTCGGTGACCAGGTTCGGGATGTCGTACGAGGAGAACATGCAGCCCGCGCCCGCGCCGACGGGCGAGCCGGGGAAGGCGCCGGCCTCGTAGGCGAGATAGGCCTCGCCGGCGACGATCGTGCCGTCGCGCTTCGCGCCGATCTTGCAGCGCACGTAGGTGGCCGAGGTCGGCCCGGTGCCGATCAGCACCTCCTCGCGCGTCATGATCATCTTCACCGGGCGTCCGGTCTTCTTCGAGAGGATCGCGGCCATCGGCTCCATGTAGGTATTGATCTTGCCGCCGAAGCCGCCGCCGATCTCCATCGGGACGACCTTCACCTTCGAGACCGGCACGTCGCACAGCTTGGCGACCTGCATGCGCACGGCGAACGGGCCCTGCGTGCTGACCCAGACCGTGATCTCGCCGTCGTTGTTCCAGAACGCCGTGCCGTTGTGCGGCTCGATGTAGCCCTGGTGCGCCATCGAGGTCTCGAACTCACGCTCGAGGACGATGTCGGCCTCGGCGAAGCCCTGCTCGACGTCGCCCAGCTCGAAGCGCAGGTGGCTGGCGACGTTCGAAGAGTCCTCGGAGCGGTTGTCGCTGGGCACGAAGCGGGCGGCCATCTCCGTGGTGTGCATGTGCTCGTGCACGAGCGGCGCGCCGTCCGCCATCGCCTCGTGGACGCTCAGCACCGTGCCGAGCGGCTCGTACTCCACCTCGATCAGCGCGAGCGCGTCCTCGGCGATGTGCGGGTCGCTGGCGCAGACGGCGGCGACCGCGTGTCCGGCGTAGAGCGCCTTGTCCGAGGCGAGCACGTTGTCGCGGATGTACTTGAACGGCGCGAACGTCTCGCCGAGGTCGACGAGGTCGTCGCCGAGCCGCGGGAAGTCCTCGTTGGTGACGACGGCGTGCACGCCCTCGAGGGCGAGCGCCTTCGAGGCGTCGATGCTGAGGATGCGGGCGTGCGCGTGCGGGCTGCGCAGCACGCGGCCGTAGAGCATGCGGGGCAGGCGCACGTCCGCGCCGTACTCGGCCCGTCCGGTGACCTTGTCCGCGCCGTCCGGGCGTACCGGCCGGGTGCCGATGACCTTGTTTCGCTCGGTCGCGACCACGCTGTACTCCTTCACATAGCGCGCCCCGGAAGGCGCGTCGTCTGCCTGTTCCCGCGCATGATACCGCGCCGCGCGCCTGAGCGACGCCTCGCAGCGCGCGGGCGGCGCGTTGCCTGAGTGAACTGCGGAGGACCGGCGGATTGGTGGCCGGGAGCGGGCATGGTAGCGTCCCCTCAAGTGCACAGACCGCGTAGCTGCCCGTGTTGCAGTCGAGGCGACCATGGCTGAGTCCAGCGTCGACTCCGTACTGATCGTCGTGGCCAAGTACTTGCTGCCCTTGCTGCTCATCCCGTTCCCGTTCCTCGCCGGGTGGGCCAACTTCGTCCTCGACTCCCTGGACGGCGATCTCCTGATCCCGCTCGGGCTCTCCGACCCCGTGTACCAGAACGTCGACAAGTCGGCGGACTACGTGACCTATGTCTGCATGGTGGTCGCGGCGTGGAAGTGGCCGCTGCGTCGAGCCGTCATCGCCCTGTTCGCGCTGCGTACGGTCGGGCAAGCGCTGTTCTTCATCACGAGCAACGAGATCGTGTTCTTCCTGTTCCCGAACTTCCTCGAGCCGCTGTTCCTCGTCTACGCCACGATCCTGTTCTTCAAGCGGGACGCTGCGCCCGCGTTCTTCGCTCGGCACGCGGTCGTGATCTGGGTGCTGGTGATCGCGTACAAGCTTCAGGATGAGTTCGTCACGCACGTCGCCAACATCGACCGCTCCGACCTCATAGGCCGCCTGTTCGGAGGCTGAGCGGCTCGCGCCCGCGCCGACGCCTACACCCAGCGCATCGAGGCGCGCGCGGCGGCCTGCTCGCGGCGGCTCTTCTCCGCCCAGCGCTCCAGGAACTCCGCCCCCACGACCTGCTGCGCGTCCGGCCAGCGCAGCGCCGGCTCCGCGCTCAGCGTCTCGCGCTCGCGCACGGCACAGAGGAAGGCCGTCGCGTCGCCGAGGTCGTGGCGCTCGATCACCTCGCAACCGAGGTAGCCGACGCAGCCGGGGAACCACGGGTCGCCGGCCTCGGTCAGCGCGACCTCGAGGCCGGCGAGCTTGTCGCCGTCGCGACCGGATCGCAGGCCGAGCGGCTCGAGCAACGGAAGCTGCCCGGCCGCGAGCGCGGTGACGGAGAGCGTGCCCGAGGCGATCACCAGCTCGTGCGTGTAGTTCGTCTTCGAGAGCGAGACGAGCACGCGCGGCCGCTCCGGCACGATCGAGGCGCCGAAGACGGAGACGCAGATCTGTGCGTTCAGTACTGCCCCGGGCGGCGCGCCCGCCCCGAGGCCGCGCGCGCCGATCGCGCAGAGCGGCGACCAGAACGAGGACAGCACGTCGCGTCGAGGCGCTTCACTCCCCTGCTGCGTCATCGCCGTCCTCCTCACCCGCCCGCACATCATGCCAGCCATGCCCCGCCAGCCCGCCATGCTGTAGCCTGACCGCCGGCGCGGACGCCGTGCCGCCGGGTCGATGGGAAGGCCGCTACGTGAGCGAATCCAGCGAGGGCCTGGTCACGATCGAGGAGGCCGTGCCGGTCGGCCACGGCGGCGATCGCGAGCTGCTCGTCGACATCTACCGACCGCCCGCGCACATCGAGACGCGGCCGGCGGTGCTGCTGATCCACGGTGGCGGCTTCCAGATGGGCGATCGCGAGCAGCTCAAGTGGTACGGGCTGATGCTCGGGCGGCGCGGCTACCTCTGCGTCACCTGCGAGTACCGCCTCGTGTCGGAGGCTGCCTGGCCCGCGCAGATCCACGACATCAAGACGGCGCTACGCTGGATGCGCGCCAGCGCCGACGAGCTCGACATCAACCGCGAGCGCATCGCCGTCTGGGGGCACTCGGCCGGCGCGCACCTCGCGCTCTTCGCCGGCGGCACGCAGAACGACCCGGCCTGGGAGGGCGAGGGCGGTAACCCCGGCGCGGGCACCGACGTCGCGACCGTCGTCGCCTACTACGGGCCGGCGCGGCTGTGGCGCTCGGAGGACGGCTTCAGCCCGATCGACGTCCTGCTCGGCGAGCACCCCACAGGCGAGCAGATCGACGCCGCCAGCCCGCTCAGCTACGTCACGGGGGCGTACCCGCCGACGGCGCTGATCCACGGCTCGGACGACGCGACCGTCCCCGTGGAGCAGAGCACGCTGATGTACGAGGCGCTGCGCGAGGCGGGCGTAGCGACGGAGCTGCTGATCCTCGCCGGGCAGCCGCACTCGTTCGATCTCTCGCGAACGATGGGCCGCCATGGCATGAACACCGGGGCGCTGTTCCTCGACCGTTACCTGTCCGGCATCGTGCCGGCCGACGGGTCCGAGGTGCTGGCGAAGATGAGGGCGATCGGCGAGGCCGACCGGGCGAAGCGCGCGGCGGCGGCGGCCGACGCAGGGAGGTAGAGGCATGAGGGTCGAACGCGAACGGCTGGACCGCACGATCAATCCGCGCACCGTCGCGGTGGTCGGCGACGCCAAGATCCGCAACTACCGCTGGCTGAAGAGCATGGAGACCTTCCAGGGCCCCGTCTACTCCGTGCAGGTCGACCCCAACGAGATCCCGAACATCGAGGAGATGGGCATCCCCAACTACTCGAGCCTCCTCGAGATCCCCGACGAGATCGACTTCGTGCTCGTCGCCGTGCCGCGCAACGTCGCCCCGTTCATCCTGCGGCACTGCGTCGAGAAGGACGTGGCGGGGGCGGCGTTCTTCACCTCGGGCTTCTCCGAGACCGACACCGCGGACGGCGTCGAGTTGCAGGCGACGCTCACCGAGCTGGCGCGCGACTCCGGCCTCGCGCTGATCGGGCCGAACTGCATGGGCCTCTACAACCCCGGGGTCGGCGTGCGCTTCGGCCCCAACCAGCCCTCGGGCTTCGAGGGCCGGATCAGCTTCGCCGCGCAGAGCGGCGCGCACACCGGCGACCTGATCGAGGCCTCCCACGACGCCGGCGTCCTGCTCGGCAAGGCCGTCAGCTTCGGCAACGGCATCGTGCTGGAGAACGCCGACTACCTCGAGTACTTCGCCGGCGACCCCAACACCGACATCCTCGCGATGTACGTCGAGGGCCTGCAGGACGGGCCGCGCTTCTTCCGCACGCTGCGCGAGACGACGCGCCACAAGCCCGTGGTGCTCTGGAAGGGCGGCCGCACCGAGGATGGCGGGCGCGCCACGCGCTCGCACACCGCCTCGCTGGCCGGGTCGACGGAGGTCTGGGACGCCGCCTGCCGCCAAGCGGGCGCGCTGCAGGCGCGCAACCTCACCGAACTGGTCGACATCCTCAAGGCGCTGACGCTGATCTCGCCCTTCACGGGCGACGGCGTCGGCATCGCGGGCGGATCCGGCGGGCAGTCGGTGGCGATGGCGGACGCCTTCTCCACGGCCGGGCTGCGCGTGCCGACGCTGACGGACGAGTCCTACGCGCAGCTCGAGGAGTGGTTCAGCCTCGTCGGCGCGAGCTTCCGCAACCCGATCGACATGGGCTCGAACCGCACCGAGCTGGAGCAGATCTTCGGCATCCTCGACCGCGACACGAACATCGACGCGGTCGTGATGCAGATCCGCCCGCGGCCCCAGGACGACCCGGACCGCGAGCTGCTGGAGGAGCTGGTGGAGGCGCTGGTGCGCTCGAAGGAGCGCTCCGCGAAGCCGCACATCGCGCTGCTTCACTCGCCCAAGCCGCTGGCCCACGCCGAGGCGATCCGCGAGATCTCCGGGATGCTCGCCGAGCAGGGCATCGCCAGCTTCGAGAGCTACGATCGCGGCGCGCGCGCCCTCGCCGCCGCCCGCAGCTGGTACGCCTCGCGCGCCAACGGGGGGTAGGGGGCAACCGCGCATGAGCGATCCGGCCGCCTCTCCCTGGGGAGAGGGTGGGGGGTGAGGGGGCTCGCCCGCGGATGCTCCCCACCTCGATCGGTTGTTGCGCCCCCGTGAGCTCCTGCCCTACGGGCGTCGGACGAGCGCGCTGCGCGGCTCGGCTGGATTCCGGCTTTCGCCGGAATGACGGGGTTGGGGAACCGCCCATGAGCGATCCGGCCCCCTCTCCCTGGGGAGAGGGCGGGGGTGAGGGGGAGGACTCCCGCGCCCCATCGAAAGCCCCGACGGCGCAACGAACTCCAGCGGGCGGATCCTCCCTCACCCTGACCCTCTCCCTCGGGGAGAGGGGACCGGAGGGATGCGCTCCGCTACCGTCCGCGAGCTGCGGCCACCGTCAGTGCGCCTCCGCGACGAGGCCCGCCTCGGCGCGCTCGACGAGGGTGCGCAGCGCGGCGTGCGGTGGGGCGGCGAGCTGCGGATCCGCCTCGAGCAGCGCCTCCGCCTCGACGCGGGTGGTGGCGATCAGGCGCGCATCGAGCAGCGAGGCGACGCGCAGCGAGGGCGTCCCCGCCTGGCGCGTGCCGAACAGCTCGCCCGGCCCGCGCAGCTCCAGGTCCGCCTGCGCGAGCGCGAACCCGTCGCGGTTGCGCGCCACCAGCGAGAGCCGCTCCTGCGCCTCGGGCGAGGGATCGTCCGCCAGCAGGTAGCAGGTCGAGGGGTGCTCGCCGCGCCCGACACGCCCGCGGAACTGGTGCAGCTGCGAGAGTCCGAAGCGGTCCGCCCCCTCGATCAGCATCACCGTCGCGTTCGGCACGTCGATGCCGACCTCCACGACGGCGGTCGAGACGAGGATTGAGGCCTCGCCCCGCGCGAAGCGCTGCATCACGGCGTCCTTGTCGCGGCCGGACATGCGCCCGTGCAGCAGCGCGATGCGGTCCGCGAGGTCCGGGAACTGCTCGCGGCAGAGCCGCTCGTACTCCTCGGTGGCCGCGCGCGAGACGACGGCGTCCGAGCCCTCCACGAGCGGGCAGATCACGAAGCCCTGGCGGCCCGCCTCGACCTCGGCGCGCAGCGCGGCGAAGGCCTCGCCGCGGTCGTGCGGCGGCAGCCACGTGGTCTCGATCGGCGTGCGGCCGGGCGGCAGCTCGTCGATCACCGTGAGATCGAGGTCGCCGTAGATCGTGAGCGCGAGCGAGCGCGGGATCGGCGTGGCGGTCATCACCAGCAGGTGCGCGGTCGAGGCGGCCTCGACGCCCTCGTCGCCCGAGCGCTCGGGCTGGCGCAGCGCGGAGCGCTGCATCACGCCGAAGCGGTGCTGCTCGTCGACGACGGCGAGGCCGAGCCGCTGGAACTCGACGCCCTGCTGGATCAGCGCGTGCGTGCCGACGATCAGGTTCGCGCCACCGTGGCGGATCGCCTCGAGGGCGTCGCGGCGCTCCTTCGCGCGCGTCGAGCCGGTGAGCAGGACGACGCGGAGCGGGAGCGGCAGGAAGGGCAGGCTGACGACACCGTTGAGCGGCGGCTCGGGCTCGCCCGAGAGCACGCCGCAGATCGTGCGGAAGTGCTGCTCGGCGAGCACCTCGGTGGGCGCCATCAGGACGGCCTGGTGGCCCGCGGCGACCGCGCCGATCATCGCCGCGAGGGCGACGACCGTCTTGCCCGATCCGACATCCCCTTGCAGCAGCCGCGCCATCGGCTGCTCCCGCGCGAGATCCTCGAGCATCGCGTCAAGGGCGGCCCGCTGCGCCTTGGTCAGCTCGAACGGCAGCGTTCCGAGGAAGGCCTCGATAGCCTCACGGCCGGCGAAGGCAGGCGCGTCGCCGAGCGAGCGCCACTCGCGCTTGCGCCGCACGACGCCGATCTGGATCGCGAGCAGCTCGTCGAAGGCGATGCGCCGCCGCGCGACGTCGAGCGCCGCCTTGCTGTCGGGGTAGTGCATCTGCCGCGTGGCCTCGACGATGCCGGGCAGATCGTGCTTCGCGCGCAGCTCCTCGGGCAGCGTCTCCGGCAGCCGATCGGCAAAGCGATCGAGCAGCCCGGCGATCGTCGTGCGGAGCGTTCGCTGCGCCAGCCCCTGCGTCGAGGGGTAGACCGGCACCAGGCGGCCCGTCTCGCGCTGCTCGCCGCCAAGCTTCTCGAAGGCGGGGTTGTCGATCGTCGGGCGGCCCCGGTAGGCCTTGACCGTCCCGGAGAGCGCGATCTCGGTGCCCGCCGGGAGCTGCGAGGCGAGCCACGGCTGGTTGAACCAGACGACGCGCAGCCGCGCGCCGGTCTCGTCGCTGATCATCGCCTCGCAGACCTGCATGCGGCCGCCGCGGCCCATCCGCACCGGGCGCGCACGGTCGACGGTGCCGCGCACCGTCTGCTCCTCGCCGACGCGCAGCGCGGCGATCGGCACGGTCACGGAGAAGTCGTGGAAGCGGTGCGGGTAGTGGCGCAGCGCGTCACCGACGGTCGCGAGGCCGAGCCGTTCGAGGCGCTCCAGGTTCTTCGCCCCGAGCCGCGTCCCGGCGCGCGCGATCGGCCACTCGAGGGCGGCCTCGCCCTCGGGGATCGGGTCGGGCGGCGGCTTCCGGCGCGCGGGCTTGCTGCGCGGCGCGGCGCCCTCGGCAGTCGCGGCCGGGGCGCGCTTGCGAGGGCGGGCCGGCGGCGAGCCATTCGAGGCGCGGGCCTGTTCCTGCGCGATCGTCGCGCGTGCTCGGCGCAGCCACTGCCTCCGCCCCTCGGCGTCGAGCGAGCGGTACCCGGCTGCGGGGAGTGCCGCGACCATCCGCAGCAGCGGTGAGCGCGGCGGCTCGTCGCGCGCCTGGCGGCGCAACAGCTCGTCGAGCCCTCCCTCGACGAGCGTGTCGCGGCAGCCCGAGCGGAGTTCTCCTTCGAGCACCCCCGCGAGGCGCTCGAGGTCGGCGGTCATGCCGCAGGGGCGACCGGGGAGAGTACTGCGACGACGGCGAGCAGCCCGGGACCGACGTGCACGCCGATGGCGGGGCCGACCTGGCCCTGCATCACGGGCGCACCGGGCGCGTTCTCGCCGAGTCGGCTGGCGAGGTCGGCCGCTTCGTCCGGGGTGGTCGAGTGGAGCACGGCGAGCTGCTCGATCGAGCCGAGCGCGGCTGTGCGGCGGATCACTTCGGCGACCGCCTTCTTCTTCGTGCGCACGCGGCCGACCGGGACGATCACGCCGTCCTGGATCGCGAGCAGCGGCTTGACACGCATCAGGCCGCCGAGCATCTCCTGCGCGCGCCCGATGCGGCCACCGCGGCGCAGGTATTCGAGCGTATCGACGAGGATGAAGTTCTGCGTGCGCCCGAACTGCTCCAGCACCCGGTCACGCGCCTCGTCGAGGCTCGCACCGTCCGCAACCGCCTCGGCCGCCGTGATCGCACCCAGCCCGAGCGCCAGCGTCGCGCTCTCCGAATCGACAGTCTCGATGCGCACGCCCTCGACCTGTTGCGCGCCCTGGCGCGCCGAGGCGAGGGTCCCGCTCAGCTTCTCGGAGACGTGGAGCGACAGGATCTCCGTCGCGCCCTCATCTTTGAGTTGCTGGTAGACGTCGCGGAACGCGCCGGGCGAGGGCTGCGAGGTGGTCGGCAGCTGGGACTCGCGGGCGAGCCGCTCGAAGAACGTGTCGGAGTCGATGTCCACGCCGTCGAGCAGGTGCTCGTCGCCGAAGAAGACGCTCGCGGGGACGATGGTGATTCCGTGCTTCTCGGCGAGGTCGCGCGGGATGTCACAGGTCGAGTCGGTGACGATGCGGATGCTCATCGGGCGTGGTCCTTCCGTCTGCTATCTACTCGAGGCTCACGAGGTACGGGTAGTGCGGCTGCCCGCCCGTGTACACCTCGACCTCAAGATCTTCGTGTGCGTCCTCGAGCAGTTCGGGCACCCGATCCGCCGACCCGGCGGGCGCGTCCACACCGAGGTACACGGTCGCCAGCTCGAGCATCTCGTCGGACTCAAGCGCCTGCGTAACGCCGGCGAGCAGCGCGTCGTCGATGTCCTCCGCGCGCGCGACGAGACGGCCGTCGACGATCGCGATCGCATCGCCCGCCGTCACGCTCACGCCGTCGGCGGTCGCGTCGCGCACGGCGCGCGTGACCTCGACGCAGCGGGCGGAAGCGGCGGCGTTGCCGAGCGCCTCTTCGAGTACCTCGGGTGGCTCGCTGGGCACGAAGCTAAGAGCCGCCGCGAGCCCGGCGGCGACGGTGCGGGCGGGGACGACGCTGATCAGGTCCGGCTCCTGCTGCGCCGCCTGCTCGGCGGCGAGCAGCACGTTGGAGTCGTTGGGGAGGATGAAGACCCGCTCCCGGCCGGCCCGGCGCGCCGCCTCGAGCAGCTCGCCGGCGCTGGGGTTGTTCGTCGCGCCGCCGCTCACGATCCGGGTAACGCCGAGGTCGCGGAAGTGCGCCGTCAACCCCGGCCCCTGTACGACGGCGACGAGGCCGACCGGAGGCGCCGGAGCGTCGTCGTCCTCGGCATCCTCGTGGCCCGCGGCCCAGGTCTCGTGCTGGGCCTGCATGTTGTCGACCTTGACGCTCTGCAGCCCGCCGTGGGCGGCGCCCTTCGAGAGGGCGACGCCGGGGTCCTCCATGTGCACGTGCACGCGCAACGCCGAGGGGTCGCCGACGACGAGCACGGACTCGCCCTCGGCCTCGCTCAGCTCGGCGGCCAGCACGGCGCGCTCGAGGCCCTGCCCCTGCACGATGTACTCGACGCAGTAGCCGTGCCCCTCGTGCTCGACGCCGCCGAGGTCGACCGCGCCGGTCGGGGCGGGCGGCGGCTCCGGCAGCGCCTCGCCGCGCACGCCGTAGAGCAGGCCCGCCAGCACGACGGCGACGCCCTGCCCACCGGCGTCGACGACGCCGGCCTCCTGCAGCCGCGGCAGCAGATCCGGCGTGCGCTCCACGCTCGCCTCCGCCTCCTCGAGCGCGACGGCCAGCAGCTCGTCGAGGGCGAGCGCGGCGTCGGCCTCCGCCGCGACCGCGGCGGCCTCGCGCATGACCGTCAGCATCGTGCCCTCGACGGGCTCGGGCACGGCGCCGTAGGCGACGTCCGAGGCAGTGCTGAGGGCGGTGCGCAGCTCCGCGGGCCCGAGCGTCTCGACGCCCTCGAGGCCGTCGGCGAAGCCGCGCAGCATCTGCGAGAGGATCACGCCGCTGTTGCCGCGCGCGCCGAGCAGCGCCGCGTCGGCGAGCGCCTTGCTGATCACGCCGACGCCGCCCGTCTCGGGCAGGGTGGCGTTCGCGGCGCGCAGGGTGAGCAGCATGTTGGTCCCGGTGTCGCCGTCCGGCACGGGGTAGACGTTGATCGCGTTGAGCGCCTCGCGGTTGGCCTCGAGCCAGAGTTCGGCGACCTGGAGCGCGTGGCGCAGGTCCGCCCCGTCGAGGGCTGTCGCGGTGTCGGTGCCGGTCGAGGTCATTGGCTGCTGCGTCCTCGTTCCTCGCGCCCCGCCGCGTCTGCGGCGGCGTAGCGCAGCACCGGGTCCGGTGCTACGCTCTGATCCCGCTCAAGCATAGCGCGAGCCGCGACAACGAGAGATGGCGTCTCATGGCCTCCGGAAAGTGCGACCTCTGCCCGAAGCGCACCGCCTTCGGCCGCAACATCCGGCACAAGCACTCCGGGCGCTGGGAGCGCAAGGCCCAGCGCACCAACCGCGAGTTCCGCCCCAACGTGCACAAGAAGCGGCTGCTGATCGACGGCCGCTGGAAGCGCGTCAACGTCTGCACGCGCTGCCTGCGCACCCAGCTCAAGCGCCTCTCCGAGGGCAAGCCCGCCATCCCCTCGGCCAGCACCGCCACCGTCTGAGCCGACGCCTACTCCCGGACCCGACCTCGACCCGGGTTCCGCGCGCCCGTCAGCCGGGCGACCTCACGTCCGATCGGCTTCTGGGGGAACCGAATGCGAGCCCTCGGCGTATTGTCGGGTGAGGGGCGCGTATGGACGCACGACTGGCGGCTTTGCTGGCAGCGCTGCTGCTCGCCGCGTCGGCCCTCGTGGCCTGCACGGGCGGCGGGGAGGAGGCCGGCGCGGGCGAGGCGACGGCCACCGCTACGCCGACACAGATCACCGTTCGGGCTCGGCCCGCGAACCCCCCCCCGCGCCCGTGCCCACGACGCCGGCCCCAAGCAGGACTCCGGAGTCGGCGGAGGTCGCCGCCGACCGCGCCGCCCTCGTTGCGCTCTACCGCGCCGCAGGCGGTTGGGGCTGGGCTGAGAGCACGAACTGGTTGAGCAGCAGACCGCTCGGCTCGTGGTCCGGGGTCACGACCGATGGCGAAGGCCGCGTGACCGAGTTGCGCGTCTGGGTACGAACTGGAGTTAGCGGCACGATCCCGCCCGAGTTGGGTCGCCTGACGCGCCTTGAGCGGCTGATTATTGGGCATCACCGCCCTCACACGGCTCCCTCGCACAGCGACCTGAGCGGGCCGATCCCGCCCGAGCTGGGCATGCTCACTCGCCTCAAGGAGCTGTTCCTGCTGGAGCACAAGCTGAGCGGACCAATCCCGGCGGAGTTGGGCGACCTGGTCCACCTCGAGAGGCTGTACCTCGTCAGCAACCAGTTGAGTGGACCGATCCCGCCCGAGTTGGGCATGCTCGCTCGCCTGAAGGAGCTGGAGCTCGGGGCGAACAAGCTGACCGGACCCATCCCGCCCACGTTGGGTGACCTCGCGCGCCTGGAAACACTGGGCCTCACACCGAACCAGTTGAGTGGCCCGATCCCAGCTGAGCTGGGCAGCCTCACCAACCTGCGGTCCTTGTTCCTTTCGCACAACAATCTGAGCGGGTCAATCCCGCCGGAACTTGGCCAGCTCGCGAATCTGCGGTTGCTCGACCTCGAGTACAACGAGTTGAGCGGGGCCGTCCCGCCCGAGTTGGATGGCCTCACCAACTTGAGAGCGCTGTACCTCTCGGCCAACAGGTTGAGCGGCTGCGTTTCCTTGCGATTGAAGGACGCCATCGCCGACTACGAGCGACTCGACCTACCGTGGTGCCGCCAGTTCGGGGGGTGAGCGCGCGGCGGACGTCGCCGAGAAGTCCGCGCTTCTATCACGCCTCGAGGGCGGCGCGCAGCGTGGCGAGCGCCTCTTGCGGCGTCTCGTTGGGGTTGTAGACGGCCGAGCCGGCGACCAGCAGGCTCGCGCCCGCGTGGACGCACTCCAGCGCATTGTGCGCCTTCACGCCGCCGTCGACCTCGATCTCCGCGTCGCTGCCGAGCGCGTCGAGGGCGGCCCGCAGCTCGCGGACCTTGTCCAGCAGCTCCGGGATCAGCTCCTGCCCACCGCGCCCGGGGTAGACAAGCATCACCGTCACCTCGTCGAGCTGCGGCAGCCACGGCTCCAGCGCCGCGACGGGCGTGAGCGGGCTGATCGCGATGCCCACCTCGCAGGACAGCTCGCGCGCCCGCGCGATCTCGCGCTGCGGCTCGTCCGTCGCCTCGAGGTGGAAGATCAGCCTCCCGGCGCCCGCCTCTGCCAGCGGCTCGAGCTGCTCAAGCGGGTCGGCGACCATCATGTGCGCCTCGATCGGCAGCGAGACCGCCTCGCGCACGGCCTCGACGATCAGCGGGCCGAAGCTGATCTGCGGGACGAACTGCCCGTCCATCACGTCGATGTGCATCACGTCGGCGCCGCCCGCCTCGGCGGCCGCGACCGCGTCGGCGAGGCGTCCGAGGTCGGCCGTGAGGATCGAGGGCGCGATGCCGGCGCGCCGCGCTGGCGCCTCGCCGCTCACTCCGCCTCCTCGGCCGCGAGCCGCGCGCGGGCGGCCTCGCGCTGGCGCGCCACCGCCTCCGGCGCGGTGCCGCCAGTGGCGGCGCGCGCGGCCAGCGCCGCCTCGAGGCCGAGGGCGGGCGGCTCCGCGGCGAAGACCGGGTGCGCTTCGGCGAACTCCTCGGGCGTGAGGTCCTCGAAGGTGCGGCCCTCCTGCTCGCAGCGTGCGACGAGCGCGCCGATCACCTCGTGCGCCTCACGGAAGGGCACGCCGTTGCGCACGAGCTGGTCGGCGAGGTCGGTCGCGAGCGCGAAGTTCGCGACCGCCGCCGCGCGCCCGCGCTCGGCGTCGAATTGCAGCGAGGGCAGCATCGCGGCCATCACCGCCAGCGAGTCGAGCAGCGTGTCGACCGTGTCGAAGAGCGGCTCCTTGTCCTCCTGCAGGTCGCGGTTGTAGGCCAGCGGCTGGCCCTTGAGCAGGGTCAGCGCCTGCACGAGGTTGCCGATCACGCGCGCGCTCTTGCCCCTCGCCAGCTCCGCCACGTCCGGGTTGCGCTTCTGCGGCATGATGCTCGACCCCGTCGAGAAGGCGTCGTCGAGGCTCACGAGGCCGAACTCGGCCGAGGCCCAGAGCACGATCTCCTCGGACAGCCGCGAGAGGTGCGTCATCGCCAGCGCCGCCGCCGCGTGGACATCGACCACGAAGTCGCGGTCGGAGACGGCGTCGAGCGAGTTCGCGGAGACCGCCTCGAAGCCCAACTCGCGCGCGACGAACTCGCGATCGATCGGGTAGCCGACGCCGGCGAGGGCGCCCGAGCCGAGCGGCAGCACGTTGGCGCGCCCTCGCGCCTGCCGCAGCCGCTCGGCGTCGCGCGCGAACATCTCCTCGTAGGCGAGCAGGTGATGGGCGAGCAGCACGGGCTGCGCGCGCTGGAGGTGCGTGTAGCCGGGCACGACCGTCCCCACCTCCCGCTCGGCGAGGTCGATCAGCGCGCCTCGCAGCGCGCGCAGGCGCGCGGCGGCCTCGTCGCAGGCGGCGCGCACGAACATGCGCAGGTCGGTCGCCACCTGGTCGTTGCGCGAGCGGGCGGTGTGCAGCCGCCGCGCCGGTTCGCCGATGCGCTCGGCGAGGGCTGCCTCGATGTTGAGATGGATGTCCTCGCGATCCTCGCGGAACTCGAAGCTACCCGCCTCGATCTCCGCCTCGATGGCACGCAGTCCCTCGACGATCGCGTCGCGGTCGGCGTCGGCGATGATCCCCTGCTTCGCGAGCATCCGGGCGTGCGCGATCGAGCCCGCGATGTCCTCGCGGTAGAGCCGCCTATCGAAGGCGATGGACGCGGTGTAGGCCTCGACGAGCGCGTCGGTAGGCGCGCTGAAGCGCCCGCCCCAGAGCTTGTCGCCCCCCTGCTGCCCAGCCTCGTCCGCCATCGTTCGAGGCTAGCACCGCGCGCGTGCGACGCGCGAGCGGGGGGTCAGGCAGCGAGCGGCGCCAGCAACTCGAGCAGCTCAGCCATGCTCTCGACGTCCTCGCCTATGACCGCGGCGTCGAGATGCCGCTTGCGACGGTAGTAGTTGCCGTGCAGATCGTTGGCGATGGCGCGGAGGCTGCCGAGGCGGGCGTCACCGGTCAGCCGCCGGGCGCGGTTGAGCACGACGCTGAAGTCTGCGTGGGTCTCATATTCCCAGCCCTGGGCCGCGGCCACGGCCTTCGCCATGTGCGAGGCCGCTCCCCAGCCCTTCTCGGACGCCTGATGCAGGTCGTCCGAGGCTAGGTACTCCCGGGCCTTCGCCAGGAACTCACGCGCCTGCGCGGCGTGGTCCGCTACCTCGACGGGATCGACGGCTGCCATGACACGAGTTTAGCACCGCGTGCCCGCGGCATGCGAGCCGGCTACTCCTCGCCGGGCGCGGCGAGGCGGAGCGGGTCCGGGGACTCGCGCAGCAGCTGCTGGCGCGCCTGCACCTCCAGTGGGAGGCCCCAGAGCTTGATGAAGCCGAGCGCCGCCTGCTGGTCGAAGGCGTCGTCGGAGCCGTACGTCGCCAGCTCGAAGTGGTAGAGACTGGCATCCGAGGCGACACCGACCGCCTCGGCGTGGCCTCGCCAGAAGCGCAGCCGCACCTCGCCCGTGACGTGGCGCTGCGTGGAGTGCACGTAGGCGGCGAGATCCTGGTGGTGCGCGCTGAACCAGAGGCCCTCGTAGACGAGGTCCGCGTAGTCCTGCGCGATCCGCTCCTTCATCCGCAGCTGTTGCTTGCTCAGCGTCAGCGTCTCCAGCTTGCGGTGCGCCGCGAGCAGCGCGACGGCCGCCGGCGCCTCGTAGACCTCGCGCGACTTGATGCCCACCAGGCGGTTCTCGACCATGTCGATCCGCCCGACGCCGTGCGCGCCGGCGATCTCGTTGAGCCGCTCGACGAGCGGCACCGGCTCCAGCGTCTCGCCGTCGAGGGCGACCGGGACGCCCTGCTCGAAGCGCAGCTCGACCGTGGCCGGCTCGTCGGGGGTGGCGTCGAGCGGCTGCGTCCAGGCGTAGGCGTCCTCGGGCGGGGCGAGCCACGGATCCTCGAGCACGCCCGCCTCGATCGCGCGGCCCCACATGTTCTCGTCGACGGAGAAGGGCGAGGCCTCGCCGCTCTCGACGGAGATCCCGTGCTGGCGGCAGTAGGCGAGCGCCTCGTCGCGGGTCCACTCGTTCTCGCGCGCCGTGCCGACGATCGCGAGGTCCGGCGCCAGCGCGCGCAGCGCGACATCGAAGCGCACCTGGTCGTTGCCCTTGCCGGTGCAGCCGTGCGCGACGGCCGCCGCGCCGACCTCGCGCGCCTTGTCGACGAGCAGCTTCGCGATCAGCGGACGCCCGAGGGCGGTCGCGAGCGGGTAGGCGCCCTCATAGACTGCGTTCGCCGCCAGCGCCGGGAAGGCGAAGTAGCGCAGGAAGTCCTCGCGCGCGTCGACGACCGCGAACTCCTTCGCGCCCGCCTCGCCGGCGCGCCGCTCGGCGCCCTCGAGGTCGCCGACGTTGCCGAGGTCGGCCAGCAGGCAAACGACCTCGTAGTCGCGCTCCTCCTGCAGCCACTTCACGGCCGCCGAGGTGTCCAGCCCGCCCGAGTAGGCGAGGACGATGGTGTCGCTCACACTGTGTCTCCGCTCAAACTGTGGCTCCGCTCATGCGCCGACCACCAGCGGCGAGGCGATCTCGATCATGACGCCATCGGGATCGCGCACGCAGGCGGTGGTCTGGCCCCAGGGTTGCTCGCTCGGCGGCGCCAGCGGCGTGGCGCCGGCCTCGATCGCCCGCTCGTAGTCCGCCGCCACATCGTTGCTGCGGAAGGAGATGGTGAAGCCGGGGGCCGGCTCGTCCGGGTCGCTCTCGCGGATCGGCGCGGGCATGTGCACCGCGGCGAAGCGGTTCGAGGCGAAGGCGAGCGCCGTCGAGCCCGTCTCCATCTCCGCGTAGTCCTTCGTCTCGACGATGAAGCGCAGCTCCAGGCCGAAGGCGCGCCGGTAGAAGCGCACGGCCGCCTCGACGCTCTTGACGTAGACGATCGTCCAGCCCAGCTCCATGGCTCGAGGCTCCCGACGGCGCTCCCGGTCAGGCGGTGACCTCGCTGATCGCGGCGTCGATGATCTCGACGCAGCGGTCGATCTCCTCGGCGCTGACGTTCAACGGCGGCATCAGCCGCACGACGTCCGGGCGCACGGGGTTGAGCAGCAGGCCGCGACCCACCGAGTTGACGACCACGTCGGGCGCGATCGCGTCGTTGAGCTCGAGGCCGATCAGCAGGCCGCGGCCGCGCACGCCCTTCACCGCAGCGTGCTTCTCGCCGAGCGCGCTAAGGGCGGCCGCCGCCTGGGCGCCTCGCTCGCGCACGTTCTGCAGGATGTCGCCCTCGATGACGCGCCGCACCACGTGGGCGGCGGCGGCAGTGGCCAGCGGCTGCCCGCCGAAGGTGCTGCCGTGGTCGCCCGGCTCGAAGACGTTGGCGCTCTCCTTGCAGAGCAGCGCGCCGATCGGCACGCCGCCTCCCAACGCCTTCGCGCTCGTCATGACATCGGGCTCGATGCCGGCCTGCTCATGCGCCCAGAGGGTGCCCGTGCGGCCCATGCCGACCTGGATCTCGTCGAGCATCAGGAGCATCTGCTGCTCGTCGCACCACTCGCGCAGCTTCCGCAGGTAGTCGTCGCTGGGAACGATGATGCCGCCCTCGGCCTGGATCGGCTCCACCATCACCGCCGCGGTCTGCGGCGAGGTCGCCGCCTGCACCGCCTCGATGTCGTCGAAGTCGACGTGGACGAAGCCGGGCACCAGCGGCTCGAACGGCTCGCGGTAGGCGGGGGTGCCGGTCGCGGCGACAGTCGCCATCGTGCGGCCGAGGAAGCCGTTGTGGGTCACGATGATCTCGCCGGCCCCGTCCTTGCGGACGCGACCCCACTTGCGCGCCAGCTTGAGCGCGCCCTCGTTGGCCTCGGCCCCGGAGTTCGCGAAGAAGACGCGGTCCATCGGCGAGTTGTCGATCAGCAGCTGCGCGAGCTCGATCTGCGGCTCGCTGAAGAAGATGTTGGAGCAGTGGATCAGGGTGCCTGCCTGCTCGCTGATCGCCTGAGCCAGACCCGGGTCCGCGTGGCCGAAGGTGTTGGTCGAGATGCCGGCGACGAAGTCGAGGTACTCCTTGCCGTCGCTGTCCCAGACGCGCGTGCCCTCGCCACGCACGAGGGTGACCGGCAGCCGCCGCGCGGCCTGCATGTAGAGCTGTGCTTCCAGGGCCTGAATCTCATCGCTCACGCGTACGCTCCCGTGCTGATCGCTTCCGCTGTCGTCACGCCGTCCGTGTGCGGCCGGGCGCGGTCTGTCGGCGCGCTACTGGGACTCGCTCTGCTCGAGCCGCTCGAGGATCGCGCGCAGCCGGTCCAGCTCCGCCTGGGCGGCGTCCGCCGCCTCCTGCGCCTGGCGCAGCAACTCGTCGAAGTCGCCCGAGGGCGCCACCGGCCTGGCGTCGCCGGAGTCATCGCCGCCGCCCGCCGGCTGCGGCACGATAGTGCCGTCGCTGCCCGGCAGGCTCGACGCGCGGCGGCCGAAGACCACGTCCAGCGAGCGCTCGAAGGTCCGCTCCATGGCGATGTTGTTGCCGTTCGCCACCACCACGCGGCGCAGTTCGGGAATGCGCGAGCTGTCCGCCTGCAGATAGATCGGCTCGATGAAGAGGAACGACTCGCCGATCGGGATCATCAGCAGGTTGCCGCGGATCACCTCGGAGCCCGCGCCCTCCCACAGCGTGAGCTGCGCGGAGATGCCCGGATCCTGGTCGATGCGCGCCTCGATCTGCGCCGGCCCGAAGACGAGGTCGTCGGTGGGGAAGCGGTAGGCGCGCAGCTTGCCGAGGTTGTCGCCGTCCGAGCGCCCGGCAAGCCAGGCGATGGTGTTCTGCTTGTTGCGCGGCGTGAACGGCAGGATCAGCGAGAACTCCTCGGTCTCCTCGCCGGGCAGCTTCATGATCACGTAGTACGGCTCGAGCGGCTGCTCTTGCTGGCGGAACTTCTCCGTGGGCACGGCCCAGAGGTCCTCGCCGATGAAGAAGGTGCGGGGATCCTGGATGTGGTAGCGCAGGTACTGCTCGGCCTGCAGCCGGAACAGGTCCTCCGGGTAGCGCAGGTGCTGGCGGAGCGACTGCGGCATCTCGCTGGAGGGCGTGAACATGTCCGGGAAGATCTTCGCCCACGTCTGGACGATCGGGTCGTCCTCGTCGATCAGGTAGAAGGTCAGGTCGCCGGTCTGCGCGTCGACGACGACCTTCACGCTGTTGCGCACGTAGTTGATGGATCCGACGTGCTGCGAGTAGGGGAAGCTCCCGGACGTCGTGTAGGCGTCCTGGATCCACGTCAGCTCGCCGTCGATCACCACCAGGTAGGGGTCCGAATCCAGCTCGAGGAACGGCGCCACCTTGCGGATGCGGTCGCCGAGTGCGCGGTGGATCAGCAACCGCGAGTCGGAGTTCAGCTGACCGGAGATCAGCACGTTCCGATCGCCCAGCTCCCAGGCCAGCGCGAAGCGCCGCAGGATGCTGGAGAGCGCGATGCCGCGATCCGGCTCGTAGAACGTCTCGACGGTTGTGTCGCCCGTCGGGTAATCGAACTCCGGCTCGTTCGTGTTGACGATCACGTAGTGATTGGTCAGCTCGCCGAAGTAGATGCGGGCGCCGCTCTCCGAGATCGGAATGTCCTCGCCGACGGGCGGGATGTCGCGGGTGATGAGGACCGGCAGGCCCTCGTCCGTGACCTCGTTGACACGCGCGACGACCGCGCCGTAGCCGTGGGTGAACTGCAGCCTCTGCTGCGTCCAGCCGGACCCGCCGGTCTGGGTGGCGCGCCGCAGGTCGAGTTCACGCGGCGCCAGCATCACCTGCTGCAAGTTGTCGTTGATCGTGTAGCGATCGACGTCGATGTCGTCGAACTGGTAGAGCGGCCGGATCGACTGGATCTGGTTGAACGTGTCTCGCATCGGCCGCGGGTCGAGCAGCCGCACATTGTCGAGCGTCGCCTGGTTGGCGCTGAGCTCCGCCTCGGTCACGGACGGCTCGGCGGGGAAGGTGGTCTCGACGACCTCGTTGAGACCCCAGGCGAGGCGGGTGCCCTCGATGTTGCGGCCGATGAAGCGCTGCTCCTTCTCCAGCTCGTTGGGGTCGACCTGGAAGGACTGGACGAAGGAGGGGTAGATGAGCCCGCCGACGATGCCGGCAACCACCCAGAGGCTGACGAAGAAGGCGGGCGCGCGCCAGCTGTTGCTGAGCACCGAGTTGGCGATCGTGACCAGCCCGGCGACGGCCCCGAGCGCGACCAGCACGTAGCGCGCCGGCAGCCGCGCGTTGATGTCCGTGAACGTCGCCCCCGTCACGATCCCGCCCGGCGAAGTCACGAGGTCGAACACGCCGAGGTACGATCCAAAGGCGATCACGAGCAGGATCAGCCCGCCAAGCAGCGAGAGGTGGATGCGCATCCCGCGCGTCATGCGCACCTCGAAGCGCTGCAAGGAGAACGTCAGCCCGTAGACCGCGCCCGCCCCCAGCACGGAGAGCACCAGCAGCGAGAGCACCCAGCCCTGGATCAGGTGGTAGGCCGGCAGGGTGAAGAGGTAGAAGGAGACGTCGCGCCCGAACGCCGGTTCCTCGATGCCGAACTCCACGCCGTTGAGCCAGATCAGGATCGTCTCCCACGACCCCGCCGCCACGCCGCCGAAGATGATCGCGATGAAGATCGTCAGCGCCGTCAGACCGACCGTGACGACGCGGCGGATCGCCGTCGCGTCGATGTCCTCGATGAACGATTCCTCGACGCCCTGCGGGGCGAGGCGGCGGGCCAGCCAGAGGTTGAGCCCGAGCACGAGCGCGGAGACGACGGTGCCGATCGCGAGCAGCGCGATGCGCGCCGTCAGGACGCGCCGGAAGTTGCCCTCGTACTCGACCGACTCGAACCAGAGGAAGTCGACGTAGATCGACTTCGCCCAGCTGGCGACGACGAACAGCACGACGAACGCGGCGGCGACACCGACCCAGCGCAGGGGCACGGGGGAGCGGAAGCCCGATCCGCCGATGCGGAACGGTTCGGGCGGCGGGCCCAGATCATCGCGGTCGTCGCGGTCGTCGAAGAAGCCCAGTTTCAGCTCCTCACTCGCGTGCCCGGGGCCTCCCCGGAGGCGATCCGTTCCAGTGTATGCGGAAGGCGGCCATTGGCCACATGCGCCACAACACCGCGCTCCGCGGCGCGGAGGGCGGCGTCGATCTTCGGAATCATACCACCGTCCAGGATGCCCGCTTCGCGCAGCGCGGCCGCGCCCGACGCGTCGAGCTCCTCGACCAGCGTTCCGTCGCCATCGAGCACCCCGTCGACGTCGGTGAGGAAGACCAGGCTGCCCGCGCCGGCGGCGCGCGCGATCTCCCCGGCGACGGTGTCGGCGTTGATGTTCAGCGGCTGCCCCGGCGGCTCCAGCCCGATCGGCGCGATCACGGGCGTCGCGTCGCCCTCGAGGAGCGCGCCCAGCGCCTCGCCGTCGATGCCCGTCACCTCGCCGACGAAGCCGAGCCGCTCGTCGTTCCGGCGCGCCTGGACCAGCCCGCCGTCCACGCCGGAGACGCCCGTCGCGCTGCCGCCGAGGCGCTCGATCGCGGCGACGAAGCGCGTGTTGACCACGCCACGCAGCACGCCGATCACCACGTCCAGCGCCTCCTCGCTCGTCGATCGCAGCCCCTCGATGAACACCGAGGGCACCTCGAGGCGGTCGAGCCAGTCCGTGATCATCGCGCCGCCGCCATGCACGACGACGACGCGCTCACCCCGCGCGCGCAGGGCGACGACGTCCTCGAGCGTGGTGTCCTCGTCGCCGAGCGTGGAGCCGCCGATCTTGACCACGATGGGGCCCTGCCCGGACGCGGCGGAGCTCATGTCGTGTAGTCCGCGTTGATGCGCACGTACTCCTCGGTCAGATCGCAGCCCCAGGCGGTCGCGCTCGCCTCGCCGCAGCCGAGGTCGATGCGGATCTGGACCTCGTCGCGGTCCATCGCCGCGGAGATGTCGGCCTCCGGCGTCGCGGTCGGCGCGCCCTGCTCGAAGGCGCAGAACTCGCCGATCCAGACCTCGGTACGGTCGAGGTCGAGCGCCGCGCCGGAGCGGCCGGCCGCCATCAGCACGCGGCCCCAGTTCGGGTCGCGGCCGGTGATCATCGTCTTGACGAGCGGCGAGGCGCTGATCGTGCGGGCCGCGATCCGCGCGTCCGCGTCCGAGGCCGCCCCCTCCGCGACCACCTCGATCAGCGTGCGCGCGCCCTCGCCGTCGCGCGCCAGCTCGCGCGCGAGCCGCACCGCGACCGCCTCGATGGCGCTCGCCAGCGGCGCGGCGGCGGGGTGCCCGGCGGCGATCGGCTCGCCGCCTGCGGCGCCGTTCGCGAGGGCGATCACCATGTCCGAGGTGGAGGTGTCCATGTCCACGTCGATCATGTTGAAGGAGCGGTCGGTGACCTCGCGGAGGGTGTCCTGCAGCCAGTCGCGCTCGACCGGGGCGTCGGTGGTGAGGAAGCCGAACATCGTCGCCATGTCCGGGTGGATCATGCCCGCGCCCTTGGCCGCGCCACCCACGATGTAGGCGCGTCCGCCCGCCTCGACGCGCAGCGCGTGCTCCTTGGGGCGCGTGTCGGTCGTCATCATCGCGCGCGCGAACTGCGCGCCGCCCTCGCGGCTCAGCTCGACGGCGGCGATGCCGGCCTCGATGCGGTCCATCGGCAGGCGGCGGCCGATCACGCCGGTCGAGGCGACGAGCACGTCGGCCGGATCGACGCCGAGCGCCGCCGCCGCGAGCTCCGCCATGCGCTCCGCGTCGGCCTCGCCGGCCGCGCCGGTGGCGACGTTCGAGTTGCCCGAGTTGACGACGAGGGCCCGCGCGACGCCTCGCGCGACGCGCGCGCGCGTGAGCGTGACCGGGGCGCCGACGACGGCGTTGCGGGTGAAGAGCGCGGCGGCGGTCGCCGGCCGCTCGGAGAGCAGCAGTCCGAGGTCGAAGCGCGGCTCCGGGCCGTAGCTGCGGATGCCGGTGTACGTGCCTCCGGCGGTCCAGCCCGCGGGCGCGGTCAGGCCGCCCGGAAGCTCCTCCAGCTGCGGTTGCGAGTCGACGTCTACCACGCCCGGATCCCTCACTTCGGTCCGATCGGCGAGTGTATCCGAGGCTTCGACAGCGGGCGACAGAGCGAGCGCCGGGGACGCTACGCGCCCTCGCCGGGAAGGGGCGGCAGCCCGACGCGCGGGCAGCGCTCCAGCAGCAGGCAGCGCCCGCAGCCGGGTGAGCGGGCGTGGCAGGTGCGGCGGCCGTGCTGGATCAGGTCGACGTGGAAGGGATACATCTCGCCCGGCTCGAGCTGCGCCTCCAGCTCGTCGTGCACCTTCACGACCGGCATGCGAGCGGGGGCGAGGCCGAGGCGCTTCGCCACTCGTTCGACGTGCGTGTCGACCGGCAGCGCGGGCCGTCCGAGGGCGAACAGCAGCACGATCGCCGCCGTCTTCGGACCCACGCCCGGCAGCGCGCGCAGCCACGCCTTGGCCTCCTCCAGCGACATCGTCTCGAGGAATCCGAGGTCGTAGCCGGGGGCCTGCTCGCGCACCTCGGCGAGCAGGGCCTGGATGCGCGGCGCCTTCGTCGGCGCGAGCCCGCCCGGGCGGATCGCGTCCTCCACCTCGGACGTCGGCGCGTCGATCACCTCGTCCCAGCTCGCAAAGCGCTCGAGCAGGCGGTGGAAGGCGTGGCCGGAGTTGTGGTCCGAGGTGTTCTGCGAGAGCAGGGTCAGCACCAGCTCGGAGATCGCGTCGTGGTGCGGGCGCGCCTCGACGCGCCCGTACGCCTCACCGAGGATCGCGATCAGCTCGGATGGCCGCCACTGCGCTCCAGCCACCACGTCTCCTCCCGAAGATCCGCTGCGGCGGCCATCGTAGCGCCCGCGCCCGTCGTAGGATGGTCCCGCACGGCGCGATCGCGCCGAGGCGGGACGGAGGTCCGGGCGTGACTCGGGAGCAGATTCGGCTCACCGACCTCGCATCCTGCGGCGGCTGAGCGGGCAAGCTGGGTCTCTCGACCCTGGCGCAGGTGCTGCGCCCGCTGCAGGAGACGTTCGCCGCGAACGAGCACCCGGAGCTGCTCGTCGGCCTCGCGCGCCCGGATGACGCCGCGATCTACCGGCTGAGCGACGATCTCGCGGTGATCCAGACGCTCGACTTCTTCCCGCCGGTCGTCGACGACCCCTACGACTACGGCCGCATCGCCGCTGCGAACGCGATGTCCGACGTCTACGCGATGGGCGGCGAGGTGCGCCTCGCGCTGAACATCGCCGCCTTCCCGGACGACCTCGACCCCTCGCTGCTCGCCGAGATCTTCCGAGGCGGCGCGGACGCCGTCGCCGAGGCCGGCGGCGTGATCGCCGGCGGCCACACGGTGATCGACGCGGAGCCGAAGTACGGGCTGTCCGTGATGGGCGTGATCCACCCGGACGCCGTGATCCGGACCAGTGGCGCGCAGCCCGGCGACGCGCTGCTGCTGACCAAGCCGCTCGGCACCGGCATCGTGATGAGCGCCGCCGGGCAGCAGCGCGACGGCTTCGAGGAAGGCCTCGAGGCCGCGGTCGCCTCGATGACGCAGCTCAACCGCCACGCCGCGCACCTCGCGCGGGCGGCGGGCGTGCACGCGATGACGGACGTGACGGGCTTCGGGCTCGCCGGCCACGCCGCCGAGATCGCCTCGCAGAGCGGCGTCACGCTCGCCCTCGACCTCGCCGCGCTGCCGCTGCTGCCCGGCGCGGAGCGCTTCGCCGAACTCGGCGGCGCGACGGGCGGCGGCGCGCGCAACCGCGACGGCCTCGGCGATCGCGTCCGAATCGAGGGCGATCCGTCCGACGCGATCATCGATCTGCTGTACGACCCGCAGACCTCGGGCGGCCTGCTGATCGCGCTGCCCGCGGACGGCGCTGAGGCATTGCGGCTCGAGATCGAGGCGCAGACGGGCGGCTGCTGGCGAATCGGGCGCGCCGAGGCCGGGCCGCCGCTGGTGGTGGCGCGGTGAGCGCCCGCGCGCGCCTCGCGGCGCTCGCCGTCCTCGTGGCGACCGCGCTGCTGCTCGTCGCCTGCCCGGGCGAGGAGGAGCCAGCCCCGACGCCGACGCCGACGCCGACCGAGGCACTGCCGGACCCCGCCCAGCTGATGCTCGCCGCCGCCGACCGCATGGGCGCCGTCGAGAAGTTCCACTTCGTGCTCGAACACGAGAACGGCACGAGCGAGATCGTGCAGGGCATCGAGATGGTGCGCGCCGAGGGCGACATCGCCGGCGAGGATCGGCTGCAGGCGGAGATCGACGGCCGCCTCGGCACGCTCGCGTTCGAGACCGGCATCGTGGTGCTCCCCGACCAGGGCTGGCTCCGCAACCCGCTCACCCAACGCTGGCAGCGCGAGGAGATCACCGTCAGCGCGCTCTTCGACCCGCAGCAGGGCGCCGTCGCCCTGATGCGCACGGCGACCGCGACCGCCCTCGGTGATCGCGAGAGCCTCCGCGGCGCCGACTGCTGGGTCGTCGAGGCGAGCACCGACTCCGGCGAGCTGGTCTTCTTCCGGGGCGTCGAGGCGGGGTTCGAGGTCAGGGCGAAGGTCTGGATCGGCGTCGACGACCCACTCGTGCACCGCATCGAGCTGTACGGGCCGATCAGCGCCAGCGAGCTCGACACGATCGTGCGGCGGCTCGACCTGAGCAACTTCGATCAGGACGTGGACATTGTCCCGCCGCGCTGAGGCGCACGGCGCTTCGCCCAAGGAGCGGGACCGGCGAGGAACCTGGCTGCTGATCGCGGTCGCGGGCGGCGTCTTCATCGCCGCCGACGACCAGACCGCCGTCGTCACCGTGCTGCCCACGCTGATCGGCGACATCGGCCTCACCGTCGACGATCTCTACCTCGCCTCCTGGGTCGTCAACGGCTACCTGATCGGTTACATCGCGGCGCTGCCGATCGTCGGGCGCATCGCCGACGTGTACGGGCACGCGCGCATCTACGCGGCCTCGCTGGTGGTGTTCATGGTGGGCAGCGCGCTCGTCGCCGCCGCGCCCGGCTTCGAGTGGCTCGTCGCATCGAGGGCGCTCCAGGCCGTCGGCGGCGGCGCGGTCGTGCCGGTGGCGATGGCGATCGTCGTCACGGAGCTGCCGCCCGGGCGGCGCCTGCTCGGCCTCGGCGCGATCGCCGCCGCCTCGGAGGCGGGGGCGCTCGTCGGACCGCTCTGGGGCGGCGCGATCACGGAGCTGCTGGGCTGGCGCTGGGTGTTCTGGATCAACCTCCCGCTCTCGCTGCCCTTCATGCTCGGCGCCTGGCGCTGGGCCGGACGCGAGCGCGCTGGCGGCGCGATCGACTGGCCCGGCGCGGCGCTGCTCGCGCTCGGCCTCGCGCTGCTCGCGATCACCCTCGCCGACGATCCGCTCGAGCGCCGCGCCTGGCCGCTGACCCTGCTGCTGTTCGCGGTGGTCGCGGCGCTGGGCGCCGCCTTCCTGCTGCGCCAGCGCGCCGCGCCCGAGCCGATGCTGAGGCTGGCGATGTTCCGGCCGCGCGCGGCCTGGGCCTCGAACGCGGCGACGCTGCTGCTCGGCGGCGGGCTGATCACGATGCTGATCAGCGTCCCGCTGTTCGTGAACCTCGTACTGGTGGAGAGCCCGATCGACGGAGGCCTGACGCTGCTGCGCTTCACGATCGCCGTGCCGGCCGGCGCGCTCGCCGGCGGCTGGCTGGCGGGCCGGATCGGCCTGCGCGCGACGGCGACGATCGGGATGTGGCTCGGCGCGCTCGGCTTCGCCGGGCTACTCGCCTGGGATCGCGAGCTGAGCGAGGCCTGGCGCAGCCTCCCGCAGCTCGCCGGCGGCTTCGGCTTCGGCCTCGTGATCGCGCCGCTCAGCGCCGCCGTCCTCGCCCAGGTCCGCGAGGGCGAGCGCGCGACGGCGGCCTCCTGGCTCACGCTCAGCCGCGTCGCGGGGATGCTGGTCGGCGCGGCGCTGCTGACCTCGAACGGCCTCGGCCGCTTCTACGCGCGGGCGGGCGCGATCGAGTTCGGGTCGCCGGAGTTCACGGCGCTGGTCGCCGAGGCGCAGGTCGCGACCTTCCGCGAGGTCTGGGCCGTCGCCGCCCTCGTGATGGTCGCCGCCGGCGTCCTCACCTGGCTGATCGGCCGCCGCCCCCGCGAATCCGGCGAGGCGCCGGGTTCTTGGTGGGAGGCGCACTGATCCACAGCACCTGCCCCCGGACGCCACGAGGGGCCGGCGATGCCGGCCCCTCGTGGGTTGGAGCCCTGAGTCGGGGCTAGTACATGCTGGCGGCGGCTGCTGCGGCAGCGGCAGCCGCGGCGTCGTCGCCCTCGGGCTTGTCGGTGACCAGGCAGTTGGTGGTCAGCACCATGCCGGCGATCGAGACCGCGTTCTCAAGCGCGGCCTTGGTGACCTTGGCCGGGTCGATGATGCCGGCCTCGACCATGTCGCCGTAGTCGCCGGTCGCGGCGTCGTAGCCCTCGCCCTTGGTGAGGCCCTGCACCTCGCGCACGATCACCGAGCCGTCGGCCCCGGCGTTCGCGGCGATGCGGCGCATCGGCTCCTCGAGGGCGCGGCGCAGGATGCGCACGCCGGTCGCCTCGTCGCTCTCCAGCTCGACGCCGTCGAGCGCGGGGAGCGCGTTGATGAAGGCGACGCCGCCGCCGGGGACCATGCCCTCCTCGACGGCCGCGCGGGTCGCCGAGAGCGCGTCCTCGACGCGGTGCTTCTTCTCGGTCAGCTCGACCTCGGTGGCCGCGCCGACCTTGATGACCGCCACGGAGCCGGCGAGCTTGCCGAGGCGCTCCTGCAGCTTCTCGCGGTCCCAGTCGCTGGTCGCGCGGTCGAGCGCCGCCTTGACCATCGAGATGCGGTCCGTGATGCCCTCGGTGGTGCCGTGGCCCTCGATGATGGTCGTCTCCTCCTTGGTGGAGACGACGCGGCGGGCCTTGCCGAGGTCCTCCGGGGTGGCCGACTCGAGCGAGCGGCCGACCTCGGGGCTGATCAGCGTGGCGCCGGTGATCGAGGCGATGTCGCCGAGGTTGTCCTTGCGGCGGTCGCCGAAGCCGGGCGCCTTGACGGCGATCACATTGAGCGTGCCGCGCAGGCGGTTCACCGCGAGCGTGGCCAGCGCCTCGCCCTCGATGTCCTCGGCGATGACGACGAGGTCCTTGGAGACCTGGAGCTGCTTCTCGAGCATCGGCAGGATGTCGTTGACGGAGCTGAGCTTCTGGTCCGTGATCAGGATCGCGGGCTCGTCGACGACGGCCTCCATGCGGTCCGGGTCGGTCACGAAGTAGGGCGAGATGTAGCCGCGGTCGAAGGCCATGCCCTCGACGTACTCGATCTCGGTCTGGATGCCCTTGGATTCCTCGACGGTGATGACGCCGTCCTTGCCGGCGGCCTCCATCACGTCGCCGATCAGGTCGCCGATCTCCGTCGATGCGGCCGAGATCGCGGCCACCTGCGCCATCTGGTCGCGCGTGGTGACCGGCGTGGAGTTCTTGCCGATCTGGTCGACGATCGCCCGCGAGCCGGCCTCGATGCCGCGCTTCAGCGCCATCGGGTCGGCGCCGGCGGCCACGTTCTTGAGACCCTCGTGCACGATCGCCTGGCCGAGGACGGTGGCCGTGGTGGTGCCGTCACCGGCGATGTCGTTGGTCTTGGAGGCGATCTCCTTGGCGAGCTGGGCGCCGATGTTCTGGAACTCGTCGGCGAGCTCGATCTCCTTGGCGATCGTCACGCCGTCGTTGGTGATCGTCGGCGGGCCGAACTTCTTGTCGAGCACCACGTTGCGGCCGCGCGGCCCCAGCGTGATGCGTACGGCGTCGGCCAGCTGGTCGATGCCGCCGCGCAGCGCCCCACGGGCCTGCTCGTCAAACAGTAGTTGCTTCGCCATGCGTGTCCACTCCCTCTCGCTCGCTTGGTTGAGGGGCGATCCAGCATCCTCGCCGGGCCGCCCTCCGTGCCGTGCGACGTTCCGTGCTCCATCACTGTGCGCAGTTGTTAGCACTCTCACCTGTCGAGTGCTAATCGTTTGTACCCAATCCCGCCCCACTGCGCAAGTGCCACGGGCGCGCGGTGTCGCGAGGCGCCGTCTGTCCGAGCGTGGAACGGGCGCGCGTTAGCGCTGCAGCAGCGGCACCCCGCCCGAGCGGCGCTCCGGGTCCTCGAGGCCCTCGTAGGGCGGGAACAGCGACTCCAGCTCGCGCCGGATCGGGTCGCCCTCGGGCAGGTAGGGGGAGAAGTCGCCGTCCGGCTGGAGGCGGTCGCGGCGGCCCTCGATGCCGAAGGCGTTGATCTTGTCCTGCAGCATCATCAGGCCCTGCAGCAGCGACTCCGGCCGCGGCGGGCAGCCCGGCACGTAGACGTCGACCGGGCAGACGAGGTTCACGCCCGGCAGCACCGAGTAGCCGTAGGCGAACGGCCCGCCCATGATCGCGCAACCGCCCATCGAGATGACCCACTTCGGCTCGGCCATCTGCAGGTAGACCCGCCGCACCGCCGGCGCCATCTTCCAGGTCACCGTGCCGGCCACGATCATCAGGTCCGCCTGCCGCGGCGATGCGCGGAACACCTCGGACCCGAAGCGTGCGATGTCGTAGCGCGAGGTCGCCGTCGCGATCATCTCGATCGCGCAGCAGGCCAGCCCGAACATCGCCGGCCACAGCGAGGACGAGCGCGCCCAGTTCAGCATCCCGTCCACCGAGGACAGGAGCACGTTCTTGCGCACCTCTTCCTCGAGGTCGAGCGGGGCCATGTCGCGCGCCTGGTCGAAGAGCGCGAGGCGCTGCCGGGTATCGCCGTCCGTAGTCACCACGGGGAACTCCCGCCTTCGCGCGGCGATCGTAGCGGAGGGGCGGTGAGGCGGCAAACGACAGCGCCGCGCAGGCCCGGACGCGCCCGAGATCCCTCAACGGGTCGCGCCGTCCAGCCACGGCCTCCAGTCCGGCGGCGGCTCCGTCGCCGGCACCGGCGAGAGCGCGCGCAGCCGTTCGACGGCGCCCGGCAGTACCTCGAGCAGGCGGTCGACGTCCTCGTCGGTGTTGTCGCGCCCGAGCGTGAAGCGCAGCGAGCCGCGCGCCAGCTCCGGCGGCAGGCCCATCGCCACCAGCACGTGGCTCGGCTCCACCGACCCCGTCGTGCAGGCCGAGCCCGAGGAGGCCGCGATGCCCGCGAGGTCGAGCGCCAGCAGGATCGACTCGCCCTCGACGAAGGCGACGACGACCGAGACGTTGCCCGGCAGCCGCTCGTCGAGGTCGCGCGGGCCGGTCACGCCGAGCATCGGCACGCGCCTCGGCAGCTCCTCGATCAGCCGCTGCTGCAGCGCGCGCTCGTGCGCGAGGTCATCCTCGCGGCGGGCCTGCGCGATCGCGGCCGCGCGGGCGAGGCCGACGACGGCCGGCGTGTTCTCGGTGCCGGCGCGCCGCCCCTCCTCCTGGCCGCCGCCGAGGATCTGCGGCGTGACCGGCGTACCGGCGCGCTGGTAGAGCACGCCCGCGCCTCGAGGTCCGTAGAGCTTGTGCGCCGTCGCCGTCAGCAGGTCGACGCCGAGCCGTCCGGCGTGCACGCCGAGGTGCGCCGCCGACTGCACGGCGTCGGTGTGCACCAGCGTGCGCGGGTTGCGCGCGTGGACGCGGCGGCTGATCTCGGCGATGTCGTTCAGCACGCCGACCTCGTTGTTGGCGTGCATCACCGAGACGAGCGCCGTGTCGTCGCGCACGGCCGCCTCGACCTCGGCTGGGTCGGCGCGGCCCTCGGCGTCGACGCCGACGATCGTCAGTTCGGCGCCCTCGCGCTCGAGCTGCTCGGCGGTGTCGAGCACGGCGTGGTGCTCGACGGCGGTGGTGACGAGGTGACGGCGCCCGCGCGCCGCGCCCAGCGCCCCGCGCAAAGCGAGGCTGTTCGACTCCGACCCGCCCGAGGTGAAGACGATCTCCCCCGGAGTCGCGCCGAGCCAGGCCGCGACGGTCGCCCGCGCCTCGTCGAGCGCCTGCTGCGCGCGCTGCGCCTCGACGTAAATCGAGGACGGATTGTGCCAGCGCTCCTCGAACCACGGCCGCATCGCCTCGACCACGGCCGGGTCGGGCGGCGTGGTGGCGGCGTGGTCCAGGTAAACGCGTCGCGCGGCGGCTGAGGTCATCGCTACCAGAATACCCGCCCGCGCCGCGCCCGGCCCGCCGCGCGCTCCTCCGGCCATCCGAAGGCGGATCCGGCTCCCCCTCCCTGGAGGGAGAGGGTTGGGGTGAGGGGGACGCGCCGACGGCGCGGGTCAGGCAGGGCGAGCGGCGGGCTCCGGCTCAAGGACAGCCCGCAGCCGCTCGATGTCGAGCTTCTGCGAGGCCCACTCGACCTCGATGCCGACGACGTGCTCATCCGCGTCGAGGTCGACGACGATCCCGTCGCACAACTCGAACGATTCGAGGCTGGGACGGTCCTCGAACTCGATGTACAGCATGTCCGTCTCGGGGTCGTGGCTTACCTTCACGGGGTGCCTGCCCTCCGGAAGTCCCTGTCGAGGAACGCGTTGTGGATCGTTTCGCCATCCTCGAGCGTCACCACTCGCATGATACGCGGTTCGTCCTCGTCACGGAGCAAGACCTCGCCCCAGAAGCGGATACGACCGTCCGCCTGAACTTCCGTGTGGAGCGGATCACTGATCACGTCGAGGCACCACGCCGGATCAATCTCGGGCCGCTTGGGCAGCACTCTATTGTCGAAGTACCAGGTGGTCTTCTCCGGCCGCTCCCCCAACCCCCGATCTGCTAACCTCGAATGGATGACTGCGCGCCCTGACGGCACGCGCAGCCGCACCGGCGGCACGCGCGAGGCGATCCTCGACATCCTGCGGCGGCACGACGAACGCTCGGTCGACGATCTCGCGGGGGAACTCGGGCTCGCCGGGGCGACCGTGCGCCGCCACCTCGACGTGCTGCTGCGCGACGGCTACGTCGCCGTCAGCCAGCTCCGAGGGCGCACCGGGCGCCCCCGCTACGTCTTCTCGCTGACCGAGGCCGGCGCCGAGCTGTTCGGCCGCCACTACGTGCGCATCACCCGCCGCCTGCTGCACGAGATCTCCGAACTCACCGCGGAGGAGACCGCCGGGCGCGGCGGCGAGGAGATCGCCGACCTCGTCTTCGCGAAGCTCAGCAACCGGCTCGCCGCCGAGTACGCGCCTCGCGTCGGCGGACGCGACATCGAGGAGCGCGCGCGCGCCGTCGCCGCCCTGCTCGAGGACGAGGGCTTCGAGGTCGAGGTCGAGGCGGCGGAGCGCGGAGGCGACCTGCGGATGCTGGCGCGCGGCTGCCCGAGCAGGCGGCTGCGCGGCGAGTTCGGCGACGCCGACGCGCACGCCGACTGCAAGCGCGATTGCGAGCTGCTGGCCGCGCTGATCGGTGCGCCGGTCGAGGCTGAACCGGGCCTCGAGGCTTCCGGCGGCGAGGTTTGCGCGTTTCTCGTGCGGGCCGGCTGACAGCGACGCTCGAAGGCGCACCCTCCGGCGCCCTCGGAGTCCCCCTCACCCTAACCCTCTCCCGCCGGGGGAGAGGGGACCGGAGGCGGACTCCCTCTCCCCTCGCGGGAGAGGCCGGGAGGGTCCCAATCCGACCCCCTCTCCCCTCGCGGGAGAGGGCGGGGGTGAGGGGGCGCCGCGCGCCAGCGCGGCCGGCACGCCGGAGCTCCGTGGGGCAACGAGCGCTCGCTGCCCTACGGCTGGATTCCGGCTTTCGCCGGAGTGACGGGAGGGGCGCCGGCTCCCAGGAGAGGGGGCCGGAGGGAAGGGAAGCCGGAGGGTGCTATCATGGTGCCCAGGAAGATCCGGGGGATGTGATGACCACCACGTTCGAACCGATCAGCAGCCTCGTGTCGATCACCGACCGCGCCGCCGAAAAGGCGCGCGCCCTGCTCGTGGAGAAGGAGATGCCGGACGCCGCGCTGCGCGTCTTCGTCGTCGGCGGCGGCTGCTCAGGCTGGCAGTACGGCATGGCCCTCGCGAAGGAGGTCGAGCCGGACGACACCGAGATCCACGCCGCCGAGGGCGTGCGCATCCTCGTCGACGAGGAGTCGGTCCCGATGCTGCACGGCGCCGAGGTCGACTACGTCGAGGACCTCATGAAGTCCGGCTTCACGATCTACAACCCGAACGCCACGGCGGCCTGCGCCTGCGGCTCGTCCTTCCAGGCCCAGTCCGGCCAGCCGCAAGGCACGCCCCGCGCCTGCACCTAGGAGCGCCGGCGGGACTGCCCGCCCTCGGAGACACACAGCGAGCAAGCGGCAACGCACCGCGGGCGGATGCACGCCGCCGCGCGCTATCCTGACACCACAGCCTCAAGCCGCCCCCCAGAGGGCGTGACCAGCCAAGGAGGAACCAGATGCAGGCCTGGATCGCCGTCGGCTCCGCCGAGAACTTCGAGTTGCTGCGCGAGCGCGGCTTCGACCTCGCCGCCTTCAAGTCCTCGCGCCGCAAGCAGAGCGCGGACATGCAGCCGGGCGACCGCATCGTCTTCTACCTCACCAAGGTCGTGCAGTTCGGCGGGATCGCCGAGATCACCTCGGAAGCCTTCGAGGACGAGACGGACATCGGGCTGCATTCGGAGTCGAAGGGCGAGGTCGAGAGCTTCCCCTACCGCGTGCAGACGAAGCCGCTGGTGATCCCGGAGCCCGGCGACTACGTGGATGTGCGCGAGATCACTGAACTGCTGGACAAGACCCGCAACTTCGGCCCGAAGAAGCTGGGCATGGCCTTCCGCGGCAACCTGCACAAGATCTCGGACGCCGACTACCGCCAGATCGAGAGCCTGCTCGAGGAGCGGGCGGCCGTCAGCTGAGCCGACGCCCGGCGACCTCGGGCGGGCGCGGCGGCCGAGCGGACCGCGGACAGGACTTCCCCGTGGCCCATCCCTTCATCGAGGCGATTCGTGAGCGCGTGCTGCTCGCCGACGGGGCGACCGGCACGGAGCTGCGCGCCCGAGGCTGGCGCGGCCACGGCGCGCTTGCTGTCCTCGAGGAACCGGACCGCGTGCGCGCGCTGCACGAGGAGTACCTGCGCGCCGGCGCCGACCTGATCCTGACCGACACCTTCGAGGCGACGCGCATCCAGCTGGCGCGCCGCGGCTACGGCGAGCGCGTGCGCGACGTGAACTTCCAGGCCGCCCGGATCGCCCGCGACGCCCGCGAGATCATCGGCGCGCCCGCCTTTATCGGCGGCTCGATCGGCCCCTTCGGGCGCGACCTCGCCGTCGGCAGCGTCACACCGGAGGAGGCCGGCGAGGCCGTCCGCGAGCAGGTCGGCGCGCTCGTCGAGGGCGGCGTCGACGCGATCGTGCTGGAGACCTTCCCCTCGCTCGCCGAAGTGCGCATCGCCCTCGACGCGGTGCGCGCGGTCACGGACCTGCCGGTGATCGCCGCGCTCGATTTCGTCGCGGCGCTGACGACGCCGGCGGGCGAGTCGCCGCGCGAGGTGGCGGAGCTGCTCGCGGCCGAGGGCGGTGCGGACGTGGTCGGCGTCAACTGCGGCGTCGGCCCGCGCGCGACGCTCGACATCCTGCAGGAACTGGCGGCCGCGGGCATCGAGGCGCCGCTGTTCGTCAAGCCCAACGCCGGCCTGCCGCGCATCACCGGCGGGCAGCCGCTCTACCCCTCGTCGCCCGACTACTTCGCCAACTTCGCGCTGCGCGCCAAGGACCTCAGCGCCGCCGTCGTCGGCGGCTGCTGCGGCGCCACGCCCGCGCACATCCGCGCGATGCGCGAGGCGCTCGACGGCGCGAGCGGCGACGACGCGGACGGCGCTTCCGAGGGCGGGGGCGTACCGCTCGCAGTGACCGACACGCGCGGCGGCGGCCTCGACACGGGACTACCCCCGGCCGACGAGCCCGCCGAGGGCGCGGACGGCGAGGCCGCGGAGATCGAGCCGGACGGCGAGACGGCGCGGCTGCGCGACAAGCTCGCCGCCGGCGCCTACGTCGTCTCGGTCGAGATCGATCCTCCGCGCGGCATCAACCCGCGCAAGGCCGTCGAGGGCGCGCGGCTGCTGCGCGAGGCGGGCGCCGACGCGATCAACATCGGCGACTCGCCGATGGCGCGCGTGCGGATGAGCGCGCTCGCCCTCGCGGTCGAGATCCAGCGCGAGGCGGGGATCGAGACGATCATCCACCAGACGACGCGCGACCGGAACCTGATGGCGCTGCAGGCCGACCTGCTGGGCGCGCACGCGCTGGGCGTGCGCAACGTGATCGCGCTCACCGGCGACCCGCCGCCAGAGGCCTCGCAGTCCTCGGCGGTCTGGGACGTGGACGCGATCGGGTTCATCCGCATCCTCAAGCGGCTCAACGAGGGCGTGGACGTCGCCGGCAACTCGCTCGGCCGCCCCACCGATTTCCTGATCGCCAGCGCGGCGAACCCGACGGCCGGCGACATCCCGGTCGAGCTGGGCCGCGTGCGCGCGAAGCTGAACGCGGGCGCGGACCTGCTGATGACGCAGCCCGTCTACGACCTCGCGACGCTCGAGGACTTCTTCGAGCGCCTCGGCGCCGTCGAGGCGCCGGTGCTGCTCGGCATCCTGCCGCTCATGTCCTCGCGCCACACGGAGTTCATCCACAACGAGCTGGAGGGCGTGATCATCCCCGACGCGATCCGTGAGCGGATGCGCGCGGCAGGCGAGGCCGGCGCCGACGCTGGCCTGGAGATCGCGACCGAGCAGATCGAGGAGGCGCGCGCCCTCGACTGGGTTTCCGGCGTCTACGTCATGCCCTCGTTCGGCCGCTACGAGGTGGCCGCCGCGCTGGTGCGCCAGATCCGGGCGGGGTGACCCGCGGGCCGATGCCGCACGCTGCGCCGGTGATCCTGACGGTCGGGCACGGCAATCTCGCGCTCGAGGTGCTGATCGGCAACCTGCGGCGTGCCGGCGTCGGGCGGCTCGTCGACGTGCGCTCGACGCCGTACAGCCGCTGGCACCCTCAGTTCAACCGCAAGTCCATCGAGGCCGCCTCGGAGGCGGCGGGCATCGCCTACGAGTGGGAGCCCGCGCTCGGCGGACGCCCCGATGACCCCGCGCTGCGCACGGCGGACGGCGAGCCCGACTACAGGCTGATGGCGCAGCACCCACCCTTCCTCGAGGCCGTTGAGCGCCTGGTCGCCGCCGCCGAGGCGACGCCGACGGCGATCATGTGCTCCGAGGGCGCGCCGGAGCGCTGCCACCGCACACTGCTCGTCGCCCCCGCCCTGCTCGCGCGCGGCGCGCGCATCCGCCACCTGCTCAAGGACGGCTCCCTCATCGAGGCCGCGCCGCAGGCGCCGCGGCTGCTCTGAGGGCGATCCGGTCCTCGGAAGGTTCGTGCGCCGCTCCGGCCCCCTCTCCTGGGGGAGAGGGTGGGGGTGAGGGGGCTCGCCGGCGGAGCTGCCGCCTCGATGGGGTCGTTGCCCCCGGGGCCCCGTGCCCGGCGGGGCTGGCGGGCTGCGCCCGCTCCCCCTCACCCTCCGCCCTCTCCCGCGAGGGGAGAGGGAACCGAATCCGCCCTCGGAGGTTGGTGCGCCGACCCGGCCCCCTCTCCTGGGGGAGAGGGTTGGGGTGAGGGGGCTCGCCGGCGGAGCTGCCGCATCGATCGGTTGTTGCGCCCCGATCGGCCGATGCCCCGACTGGATTCCGGCTTTCGCCGGAATGACGGGAGGGGAGAGCCCGCGAGCGGAGAGGGGACCGGACAGGCGCTGCGGCTGCGCGTGAGGGCGGCTACCCGCCGCCTGCCGCGTACGAGCGGTCCAGCAGCTCGATGACGTGCTGGGCCGTGGTCGGCGAGCCGCTGCCGCGCAGGCCCGCCTCGATCTGCAGGGTGCAGCCGATGTTCGCCGTCGCGACGATCGAGGCGTCCGTGTGCGCGATGTCGGAGAGCTTCGACTCGAGGACGGTGCGCGACATCTCGGGCTGCACGACGGAGTAGATGCCCGCCGATCCGCAGCAGCGGTCCGGCGTCGCCAGCTCGCGCAGCTCGAGGCCGGGGATCGCGCGCAGGATGCGGCGCGGGGCGTCGCGCACGCCCTGCGCGTGCGCCAGGTGGCAGGCGTCCTGCAACGTCACCGACTCCTCGACGCGCCCGAGGCCAGCCTCGAAGTCGCGCTCAGCGACGAACTCCAGCACGTCGAAGACGCGCTCGTCGAAGCGCTGCGCGCGCTCCGTCCAGCGCTTGTCGTTGCGCAGCAGCCGGCCGTACTCCTTCATCGCCGCGCCGCAGCCGGCGGCGTTGACGATCACCGCCTCCACCTGGGCGTGCTCGAAGGCCTCGATGTTGCGCCGCGCGAGGTCGCGCGCAGTCTCCGCGTCGCCGGCGTGCGAGTGCAGCGCGCCGCAGCAGACCTGGCGCTCGGGCGCGACCACCTCGCAGCCGAGGCGCGCGAGCACGCGCACGGTCGCCTCGTGCGTCTGCGGATAGACCTCGCCGTGGACGCAGCCGAGCAGCAGCGCGACGCGGGTGCTGGCACCGGTCGGGCTCGCGAGCGTCCCGCGCCGGCGGAACGGCCTGCTCCGCAGCACGGGCGCCTGCGCCTCCAGGTCGCGCAGCTTTCGCGGCAGGCGGCGACCGAGCCGCCCTCGGACAAGCGCGCGCAGACCGAGCAGCTGCGAAGTCCGCGCCCCGGCGAGCAGCACGCGCAGCAGCCAGGGCGCGGTCAGCACCCGGCGCAGCGCCAGCGTGCGCCACGTCCAGCTGCGCGGTCGCACCTCGGGATTGGCGACGATTGCGGCGCGAGCGTCCTCCATGATCCGCCCGTACGGCACCGAGGACGGGCAGGCCGTCTCGCAGGCGCGGCACTGCAGGCAGAGATCGAGGTGCGAGATCAGCCGCTCGCTCGCCTCGACCTTGCCGTCGAGCACGCCGCGGATCAGGTGCAGCCGCCCACGCGGCGACTCCAGCTCGTGGCCGGTCGCGATGTAGGTCGGGCAGGCGGGCAGGCAGAAGCCGCAGTGGATGCAGTTCTGCAGGTCTTCGAGGGCGGGCGTGTCCTCGCCGGAGAAGCCGCGGCGCGGAACCTCCCGGACCAGCCGCTCATTCACGATTCCGCCTCCCAGCGTCCACGGTTGATGGTACGCCCCGGATCGAACTGACGCCGCAGCGCACGCACGAGCGTGCGCTCGGCCTCGCCGAAGGGGTCGACCTGCGCCCGCAGTTCGGGTGGGCCAGCCTCGATCTGCAGGAAGCCGCCGCGCTGCTCGGCGCGGGCGCGCAGCGCGAGCACGTCCGACGTCTCGACGGCCGCGCCCGCCGCGATCACGCTGCCCGCCGTGAGGTGCCCCCAGGCCATGAGGCCTCGCGCGTCCCTGGAACTGCCCGCGCTGTCCTCGATCGCGTCGATCGTCGCGGCAAGCTCAGCCGCCGGCACGCCGAGGCGCAGCACGACGCCCTGATCGCTGCCCGCGAGGGCGCGCAGGCGGTCCCATGCGCCGGCAAGCGGCTCGATCGCCTCGCCTGCGGCCACCTCGTCGATCGCCGCCGCGCAGCGGTCGAGCGTCGCCTCGTCGCCCATCGCCTCGATCAGCACGTGCGGGCGCTCGTCGAGGCCGGCGACGGCGGACGCCTGCGGCGAGAGCACGGAGAGCGCGCGCAGCGGCAGCGCAAGCTCGCGCAGCTCGAAGGCGAGCGCGGCGGCGTCCTCGACGGTCTCGCGGGGCACGGCCAGCGAGCGCGTGCCGGGGGGCAGCGTGGCGAGCTTGAACGAGGCCTCGACGATCACGCCGAAGACGCCGAGCGCACCGGTGTGCAGGCGGTGCAGGTCGTAGCCGCTGACGTTCTTGACGACGCGCCCGCCCGTGGTCACGAGCTCGCCCGAGGGCGTCGCGACCGTCGCGCCGAGCAGCAGGTCGCGGGCCGCCGGCAGTTGCCCGCGCCAGGCGCCCGGCCGCGCCGTCGCCAGCAGCCCGCCGATCGAGACGCTGCCGTCGGGCGGCGGGTCGATCGGGAGGTACTGGCCGTACTCGGCGAGCATCGACTGCAACGCGCGCAGGCTCATCCCCGCGCCGACGGTCACGGTCAGGTCGTCCGGCTCGTAGGCGACGGTGCGATCGAGGCCGGTGAGGTCCAATGCCACGTCGTAGCGCTCGAGCGGGCGGCCGAGCGAGAGCGCCGTGCGGCCGCCCTGGGGCGAGACTACCTGCCCTTCGGCGGCGGCCGAGGCGAGCAGCTCCGCGACCTCCTCGGCGGAGCCGGGCCGCCAGGCCCGGTCGGGCGTGACGCCGTCGATCGAGTACGCCGCCGGGTCCGGCGCTGCCTCGTTGCTCATGGCGCGCGGCCTAGATGTAGACGCCGGGCGTCGCGATGTGCTGGCGCAGCTCGGCGGCATGCCCGGAGGCGCAGCCGTGTCCGGAGGGCATCACCTTGCAGGGGTTGAATGTGTCGCCCGTGCCGAACGCGATGCGCAGGTGCTCCATCGCCTCGATGTCCTGGGGGGCGAAGATCCACTCCATGTAGGAGCGCTTCTCGAAGCCGATGCCGTGCTCGCCGGTGATCGAGCCGCCGGCCTCGACGCAAACGCGCATGATCTCCCCGCCGAGGTCGAGCACGCGCTCGGTCGCGCCCTCGTCGAGCTCGTCGAACATGATGTTGGGGTGCAGGTTGCCGTCGCCGGCGTGGAAGATGTTGGCGCAGCGGAAGCCGTACTCGTCGGCCAGCCCGTTCACCGCCGCCATCACCTCCGGCAGCTTCGTGCGCGGCACGACGCCGTCGAGGATGTAGAAGTTCGGCGAGCTGGCGCCGATCGCGCCGATCCCGCCCTTCCGACCCTCCCAGAGCCGCGCTCGCTCCTGCTCGGACTCGGCGACGCGGATCTCGCGCGCGCCCGCGCCGCGGCAGGCTTCCTCGACGCGCTCCACGTCGGCGGCGACCGACTCCGGGACGCCCTCGACCTCGATCAGCAGCACCGCGCCGGCGTCGAGCGGGTAGCCGACGTGCATCTGCGGCTCGACGATGCGGATGATCGCCTGGTCCAGCATCTCCATCGCCACCGGCAGCACGCCGCCGCGGATCACCGCCGAGACGGCCTCCGAGGCGTCGTCGACGCTGTCGAAGATCGCGAGCATGGTGCGTACGTCGGGCGGCAGGCTGACGAGCGCGACGCAGACCTTGGTGACAATGCCGAGCGTGCCCTCGGAGCCACAGAGGACGCCGCGCAGGTCCGGCCCCGGCACGTCAGGTTGCCGCCCGCCGAGCCAGGTCAGCCGCCCGTCCGGCAGGACCACCTCGATGCCGAGCACGTGGTTGACGGTGCTCCCGTGCGCGAGCGTGTGCGGCCCGCCGGCGTTCGTCCCGACGTTGCCGCCGATCGTGCAGATCCGCTGCGAGGAGGGGTCGGGCGCGTAGCGCAGCCCGTACTTGGCGCAGCGGTCCTGCAGATCAAGGTTGATCACCCCCGGCTCGAGGACGGCGACGCGGTTCACCGGGTCCAGCTCGAGGATGCGGTTCATGCGCGTCATCACGAGCGCCACGCCGCCGAGGACCGGCACCGCGCCGCCCGCCAGCCCCGTCCCGGAGCCCCGAGGCACCACCGGCACGCGGTGCCGGCTCGCGATCTCGACCGCCGCCGCGACCTCCTCGGCGCTGTCGGGGAGCACGACGGCGTCCGGGCGCGCGCGCTCGATCGTCGCGTCGTATTCGTAGCCGATCAGATCCTCGGGCAGGTGCAGCACATGCGCCTCGCCGAGGGCGTCCTGCAGCTCGCGGATCAGCGCCTCATTCGCCATGCAGCGAGTCTAGCACCGGACGCTGTTGCGCCTCTCACGTGGTGACAGGGTGGGGTGGGGGAGAGCGGTAAGCCCGGAGGCCGGTCCGGTCCCCTCCGGCCCCCTCTCCTGGGGGAGAGGGTGGGGGTGAGGGGGCTCGCCGGCGCTGCTCCCGGCTCAAGGGGTTGTTGCGCCCTCGGGGCACCTGCCCGGCGGAAGTCGGAACGAGCACGCGCTCCGCGCGGCTCGTGCCCACCCACCCGCCCTCGGATTTCTTTTTTGGGGGCTTCGCCCCCACGCCCCCGCCGGGACTTCGAGGGCGCAACGTCGCTTCGAGCCCGGTCCGTCCCCTCTCCCCGAGGGAGAGGGCGGAGGGTGAGGGCGCCTCCGGGCCACGTCGCGCCATCGGAGCCTGCTGCGCCCATCGGCGCTCTCGGGGGCACGGCGGTGGGCGGGCGTGCCTGGATTCCGGCTTTCGCCGGAATGACGGGGCAGGAGCCGGATGACGGGCCGAGGGAGCCTGTCCGCCCTCACGTGCGCGTGACGGGAGCCGCGCCTAGCCGCCCGCGAGGCCCGGCCCGGCGACCTCGCCGGCGGCGGTCACGACCACGTCGGCGTAGCTGCCGCCGCTCAGCCGCGCGCCCGGCTCGACGAGGGCGCGGGCGAGCTCGGCATCTTCGATCGCGGCGTTCGCGCCGACAACCGTCTCGGCGAGGCTGCAGCCCTCGACCGTCGCGCGCGCGCCGATCAGCGCCGGGCCGGCGATGCGCGACTCGCGGACGCGGGCGCCCTCGGCAACGAGCACCGCGCCGCTGATCTCGTTGCCCGCAGCGGCGAGGGCGGAGACGTCGCCCGCCTCGATGCCCGGGAGCAGGCGCGACTGGGCGTGCAGCAGCCCTTCCAGCGTGCCGCCGTCGAGCCACTCGCCGTCGAGCGTCCAGCCGCGCAGGTCACGGCCCTCCTCGAGCAGCACCGCGACGGTCGCCGTGAGGTCGGACTCGCCCTTGACGTTGATGAAGGGGTTGGTGCGGACGCGCTCGACGGCCGCCGGCGCGAGCAGCCAGAGCCCCACCAGTGCGAGGTTGGAGCGCGGCTGCTCCGGCTTCTCCTCGAGGCCCACGATCCGATCGCCCTCGAGCAGCGCGACGCCGAAGGCGCGCGGGTCCTCGACGGCCTGCAGCAGCAGCCCGGCGGTCGCGCCCGCCTCCTCGAAGCGGCGCAGCAGCGCTGGGTCGGCGCCCCTCAGCACCGTGTCGACGGCCAGCACGGCGACGGTCCGGTCCTCGAGCGCCGCGCCGACCGATGCGACGGCGTCGCCCGGCCCATTCGGCTCGTGCTGCACGGCCTCGGAGACGATGACGCCGGGCGGTGCATGGCTGCGCGCGACCTCGGCGGTCGTCGCGTCCTCGGGCCCGACGACGACGGCGATCTCGCGCAGCCCGAGCGAGGCGAGCAGGTCGAGGGCGTAGACGATGAGCGGCCGGTTAAGCAGCGGCACGAGCGGCTTCGGCGTATGCGGCGTGATCGGCCGCAGCCGCGTCCCCAGCCCCGCCGTCAGCACTACCCCCAGCGGCCCGCGTGCCATCCTCCACCCTCCTCGTCCGCCAGCATCGCATCGGCGGGCAAGCGCGTCGAATGCGGTAGCACTCCGGCGAAAGCGATCACACGCTTACAATGAAACAATGCCGCGCACGACCGAGACAGCCTTCAACGTCGAGCTCGCCAACGCACTGCGCGGAAAGCACCCGCGCTGGCGCGAGGGTGACCGCATCGGCGCGGAACAGACCGGCATCTTCCAGGACCACCCGGGGCTGCAACCTGACATCGTGATCCGCCACCCGGGCGGCGCGCCGGTGGTCGTCGAGACCGAGTTCGACCCCGCGCCCACCGTCGAGGCCGACGCCCGCGCCCGCCTCGGCATGGTGATGGCCGACAGCGGCGACATGGTCGAGCAGGCGATCGCCGTGCGCATTCCGGAGCGCCTGAAGTCTGTCGACCAGAGCAGTCTTGCGGAGCACATCGCAGCGGCGGAGTTCCGCTACTGCGCGCTCAGTCACCGCGAAGGCGAGCCCGACGACCCCATCCGCTGGCCGAACGAGGGCTGGCTCAGCGGCAGCATCGACGACCTCGCAGGCTTGATCGAGCAAACCGCGCTCTCCGAACGCCGCATCGCCGAGGGCATGCGCATCCTCGAGGAAGGCGTGGGACAGGCCGCTGCCCGCCTCCGTTCCGACCTCGAAGACGACCGACCCGCCGTGCTCGAGCAGATCGCCAAAGCGCTCCACCAGGAGGACGGCGAGCAGACCTCGCGGATGGCGATGGCCATCGTCGCCAACGCGCTCACCGTGCATACCAGCATCGCGGGCGCACACGACATCCCCACGCTCGACGAGCTGCGCGGCGCTCGCGGACAGCTACTGAAGACAAGGGTGCTCGCCACCTGGCGCCATATCCTCACCGAGATCAACTACTGGCCGATCTTCAAGATCGCCTCGGACGTGCTCCTGCCTATCCCAAACGGAGTAGCGGCGGCGCTGCTTGAGCGCCTGCACGCGGTCGCCGCCGAGCTTGACGGCATCGGTGTGACCAGCACGCAGGACCTCGCGGGGCAGATGTTCGGGCGGTTGATCGCGGACCGGAAGTTCCTCGCGACGTTCTACACGTTGCCGTCATCGGCGGCGCTGCTCGCCGAGCTGGCGGTATCGAGGCTGGACGTGGACTGGGCGGACCCGGAGGCGGTGAAGAAGCTGCGCATCGCCGATCTCGCGTGCGGCACGGGCGTCCTGCTCTCCGCCGCGTACCGCGCCGTGGCGGCGCGCCATCGCCGCGCGGGTGGCGACGACGCCGAGCTGCACCAGACGATGATTGAAGAATCGCTCATCGGGGCCGACATCATGCCGGCGGCGACGCACCTGACTACCTCGATGCTGTCGAGCGCGCACCCGACCGTGACGTTCGGCCGTACTCGCATCCACACCATGCCGTACGGGAAGCAAGAGGAAGTCACGAATCGCCCGGCAGCCATCGGGTCGCTTGACCTACTCGCCAGCGACGCACAGCCGTCGCTATTCGGGACCGGCGAGCACGTCCTGACCGGTGTCGGCGACGCGATTGAAGTCGAGGACCACACACAGCGGGGGGACGAGATTCGGCTACCGCACGGCTCCGCGGACCTCGTGATCATGAATCCACCGTTCATACGTCCGACGAACCATGCGGCCGGGCGCGAGATGCCAGTGCCTTCATTCGCAGGCTTCGGGACGAGCCACGACGAACAGCGAGAAATGTCCAAGGTGCTACGGCGCATCCGCAGTGGCCTCCAACAACCCGCCAGTCACGGCCATGCTGGGCTCGCGTCCAACTTCTTGGACCTCGCACACGCGAAGGTCAGACCCGGGGGAACGATTGCTCTGGTGCTTCCGCTTGCCGTGCTGTCGGGTCAAGCGTGGTCTGCGGCCCGCGCCTTACTGGCGCGCGAATATCGAGATGTGACAGTCGTAACCATCGCAACCACCGGGCAGACCAAGCGAGCGTTCTCAGCCGACACGGGTATGGGTGAGGCACTCATCCTCGCCACGAGCCGAAGTCCTTCTGACTCGGGGCATGCGGACGCGGACACTCGCTATGCGAACTTGGACTCGCGCCCGCGAGACATCACCGAAGGGCGGGAGATCGCGCGGATCGTCGGCGACAACTCATCCAGTGGAAGCAGCCTCCTGGAAATAGGGGGCGACGTAGCAGGCTGCTGCATCACCGCTACCCTCGCCGACGGCGGATGCGCTCAGCTTCGAGAACCCGACGTCGCCAAGGCAGCAATGGCCCTGCCTCAAGGCATCGTGCGCCTACCGCGCATGCAGGAATCACTTCGCGTGTCGATAGTGAGGCTCGGCGAACTTGGAGTGCACGGGCTCCATGACCTTGACATCTACGGCACGAAGCTGGACGGAACGCCGCAGGGGCCATTCAAAGTCGTCCACCGACGTGAGGGAACTTCCACCTACCCGATGCTCTGGGCACATGACGCGGAGCGGGAGCGGCAACTCGTCGTTGAACCGGATAGCGAGGGCCGAGTACGGCCCGGACAGGAGCACAACGCGCCCGGCGCATGGGAGACGGCGACGCGGCTTCACTTCAACCGCGACTTTCGGCTCAACTCGCAGAGTCTTGCGGCGTGCTTAACTCCGGAGCGCTCAATCGGCGGGAGGGCTTGGCCGAACTTCATTCTCGATGGTGACGCCCGCCGGGAGGAAGCGCTGGTTCTCTGGGCGAACACCACACCGGGCATCATCTGTTTCTGGTGGGTCGGGGGCCGCCAGCAGCAGGGCCGCTCAATCCTCACCGTCTCGGCGCTGCCCTCGCTGCCAGTCTTGGACGTTCGGAAGCTGAGCGAGGCGCAACTCGGTGACGCAAAGGCTGTATTCGACGCCTTCGCGGAGCGTGAACTCCTGCCCGCGAACGAGGCCTATCGCGACGACACACGGAAGGCGCTGGACCAGGCCGTGCTCTGCGACCTGCTCGGACTGCCGAAGTCGATCCTCGAACCGCTCGATGTGCTGCGCGAGCAGTGGTGCGCGGAGCCGACCGTCCACGGCGGCAAGTCCACACGGCCCACGTAACCATCCCCTCGAACGAAACGGAGGCTCGCGATGAGCGAAACGATGGCCGAGCTTCGGCAGCTTGATGACGACGAACTGATCGAGCGTCACGATCGAAGCGCCAAGAACACGGTCGTCGGTCTGCAGCACTACCTTGACGAACTGCGGTACCGACAACAATCTCGCATTGTTGAGAGCACGAAGACCCTCACCAAGTACATCTTCTGGCTAACCTTGGTCGTCACTGTCGCGACTATCTTCAACGTCGCGATCGCCGTCGGTGCACTGCTGACCTGAGCCGCACGGGGACACGCCCCTGCTATCCTAAACCGGTCCGCACCTGGAGGAGACCGCCGTGGTGACTCGCCGTCCGTCTGAGGAGATCGCTCGCCTCGGTGACGAGATCTACGAGCGCGACATCCGGCACGAGGTCGAGGCCGAGCATCACGGCGAAGTCGTCGCCATCGACGTGGAGACCGCGATCTGGGCCATCGGCGACACCGTGATCGTTGCGCGGGATCGCCTCCGTACGAAGCGTCCGGACGCGATTGACGTGTGGCTGCTCCGGGTGGGGCATCGGGCACTGCATCACTTCGGTGGTCGCCCACTGCGGAAGCCGAAGTGATGGAAGGCGCGGTGAACGCCGCCCATGAGGCGGTGCTCACCATTTCCCTCGAGGGGCTGGCTGGCGAGGCGCAGGAGATCGCAGCCGTAGTCGACACCGGCTTCACGGGATTCCTGACGGTGACTCCGGCGTTGGCAGTGGAGCTGGCACTGCCGTTCGAGGGTACTGCCCGCGCGACGCTCGCAGATGGCAGTGAGACGACGTTCCCTTACTATCGCGTAGCCGTCCTCTGGGATGGCAGGACCAGGTACGTGGAGGCGGATGCCGCCGACACGACGCCGCTCGTCGGAATGCGGCTGCTCGACGGCTACAACCTGTACGTCGAGGTCGAGGACGGTGGGCGCGTCGTCATCGAGGCCCGCTAACGCGAGTTCGTTGATGGCCCGGGCCACGACCGGCTACTCGGCGGTCCACGGCGGCAAGTCCACGCGGCCCACGTAGCAACCGCGCCCCGCGCCCGCGCGAGTCGCTATCATCGCCGCGGCGCCCGGCACGCGGCGCCGGCGGGGGCGAGATGCTGCTGCGAGGGCTCAACGTCGTCGAGGTGTCAGCGAGCGGGGCCGCCGCGTGGGCGGCGACCGGGCTCGCCGACTGGGGCGCGAACGTCGTCGTCCTCGAGCCGCCCGAGGGCACGCCGCTGCGCCACGAGCCGCCCTGGTACGAGCGCGACGGCGAGCGCCGCAGCGCGACCTGGCAGTGGCTCTCGCGCGGCAAGACCGTCGTCGCCGTTGGGCCCGGCCAGGCGACGACGCCCGAGGACGCGCTCGCGCTCTGCCGCGAGGCCGACCTCGTCGTCGCCGAGCACGAGCCGCTGGCCGCCCTTCTCGGCCTCGACCCTTCCGAGGTCCGGCCCGCCCTCGAGGGCGAGACCGTCGTCGTGCGCATCGCCGCCTTCGCGCCGGACGGGCCGTACGCGCACTACCGCGCGACGGACATGGGAATCTGCTCGCTGGGCGGCTGGACGGGGATGCTCGGCGCGCCCGACCGCTACCCGCTGCGCCCGGCGGGCGACCTCGGCACCCGCGCGACGGGGCTGCACACGCTCGCCGCCTCGCTGTTCGCGCTGCGCCACCGCGAGAGCGGCGCTGCGCCCTCGTTCGTCGAGGTCTCGGCGCAGGCGGTCGCCGCCTCGCTGCTGACGAGCCCGTGGCTGGCCTGGAGCATGTTCGGGAACGCGGGCTTCCGCCGCGCGGCGACCTGGCCGAACAGCTCCGTGCGCTGCAAGGACGGCCACGTCGGCATCCTCCCGCTCACCCACCAGCACTGGGCCTCGCTCTGCGAGCTGACCGGCATCGCCGACGTGCTCGACGAGCCGGGCGGGCGCGAGCTGGCCGACCGGCAGCAGCACGGCGCGGCGCTGTGGGAGCGCGTCCGCGGCTGGTACGAGGCGCGCACGCGCGAGCAGGTCTACATGGCCGGCCAGGCCGTGCGCGTGCCCTCGGGGCCCTGCGACACGGTGTCGCAGCGCCTGACCGACGCACACCTGGCGGCGCGCGGCTTCTTCGAGCGCGCCGTCGTCGACGGGGTGACGCTGCAGGCGCCGCGCGTGCCCTACCGCATCGCCGGCGCCCCCACGCTGCCGCGCGGCGCGGCCGTCGAGGAGCAACGCGCGCGCTTCACCCCCGGCGACGCCGCCGAGCCGGAAGCCGATCCGCCGGCGCTGCCGCTCGAGGGCGTGCGCGTGATCGACCTGACCTGGTTCTGGTCCGGCCCCCACGCAACGATGAACCTCGGGGCCTTCGGGGCGGACGTGATCAAGGTCGAGTCCGTGAGCCGGCCGGACTCCTATCGCTTCACCGGCGCCTCGGCCGGGCAGGAGCTCAGCTGGGAGCGCAACTACCTCTGGAACGACTCCAACCAGAACAAGCGCGGGCTCACGCTCGACCTCAACACCGAGACGGGCCGGGGGCTCTTCGAGCGGCTGCTGCGCGAGGGCGACGTGGTGATCAGCAACTTCTCCAATCGCGTGCTGCCCAACCTCGGCTACACCTCGGAGCGCTTGCACGAGATCAACCCGCGGCTGATCAGCATCACGATGCCGGGCTACGGCCCGGACGGCCCCTGGGGTGACTTCGTCGGCTTCGGCAGCACCTTCGAGCAGGCGGTGGTCGGCGCGATGAACGGCTACCCCGACGACGATCAGCCGCGCCTGATCGGCGGCGCCTGCGACCCGATCGTCGGCATGAACGCCGTCGTCGCCGTGCTACTGGCGCTGCGCCACCGCGAGCAGTCCGGCCTCGGGACCACGGTCGAGGTGCCCCAATGCGAGGCGCTGGACGCGATGTTGGGACCGGAGCACGTCGCCGTGCAGCACGGCGCGCCCGACCCCGGCCTGTGCGGCAACAAGCACGACCGCATGGCCCCGCACGAGGTCTACCGAACCGCCGGCGAGGACGAGTGGATCAGCATTGCCGTCGACGGCGACGCGGAGTTCGCCGCCCTCGCGAGCGCCCTCGGGCAGACCGGGTGGGCGGAGGACGAGCGCTTCGCGAGCCCTGCGGCGCGCAAGGCCAACGAGGCCGAGCTCGACGCGCTCGTCGCGGGCGCCGTGCGCGAGCGCGACGCCGTCGAGCTGGAGGCCGCGTTGCAGGCGATGGGCGTGGCCGGCTGCCGCGTCACGCCGCCGCACAAGCTGACCGAGGACCCGGGCCTGCGGCACTTCGGCTTCTTCCAGGAGCTGACGCGCGAGATCACCGGCACGCACCTCTACAAGACCTTCCCCTTCCGCTTCAGCGCCTTCCCCGTCGCCCACCGCCGCGTCGCGCCGCTGCTCGGCGAACACAACCGCGAGGTGCTGTCCGATCTGCTCGGCGTCGGCGAGGACGAACTCGACGCCCTCGAGGCGGCGGGCGAGATCGGCACGCTCCCCTCCTGGTCGCCGACGCCGTAGCGGCAGGCGCCGGGGTATCCTCGGGACATGGTGGCGACGACCGACCTCGCGAATCCGGGGCTCAAGGAGTGGGCGGTCGTTGTGCGGGCGCTGCGCGACGGCCGCCAGATCATCGATCTGCGCAAGGGCGGTATCCGCGAGGAGGGCCACCGCTTCCGCGTGCGCGCCTCGCGCTTCTGGCTCTACGAGAGCTACGAGCACCAGCGGCCGGAGCTGATCCGCCCCTCCGAGCGCCCGCTGATCGAGGCCGTCGCGGCCTCGGCGCCGCCGACCGGTGAGCTGCGCATCGACGCCTGGGCGGAGATCGAGGAGACGGCGGCGCTGACCGAGCCGGACCAGGTAGCCGCGCTCGACGGGCAGCACATCTGGACCTCGGACTACGCAGAGCAGCGCTTCCGCTGGCGCCCGAAGGCGCCGCTGATCGTGCTCGTGCTGCGCGTCCACCGCCTCGCCGAGCCGCTCACCGTGCCGGTGCGCGAGCACTACGCCGGCTGCACCTCCTGGACCCCGATGTCCGACCTGCCCCCCGACCCGCGCGAGGCCGCCTCAACCCCCGTGCTCGACGACGCGGCGTTCGCCGAGCGCCGCGCCACGCTGCACACGGCGCTGCCGGGCGTCACCTTCGGACCGCCCCAGATCGAGGCATAGCCCCGAGGAGCGCCCGCCGCTGCTCGCCTCGCGAGGTTCGCGCACCGATCCGGCCCCCTCTCCTTGGAGGAGAGCCGTGCCTTGTGGGGGGAAACCCCGCCGACGGAGCTGCCGCCTCGAGAGGTTCGTGCGCGTTCCTGCCCCCTCTCCTGGGGGAGAGGGTTGGGGTGAGCGGGCGCGCCCGCCGCCGCGCGCCAGCTCGATCGGTCGTTGCGCTTCCGTGGGCTTTTTCCCGGCGGGCGTGGGGCGAGCAGGCTGCGCGGCTCGCGCTGGATTCCGGCTTTCGCCGGAATGACGGGAACGGGGGCCGGAACGCCCTCGTGACGCCGTGCGCCCTCGGCAGACTCGCTGCCTTCAGGATGTGTGGCAGTCCCCCTCACCCCCACCCTCTCCCGCCAGGGGAGAGGGGGCAGGAACCAACCCTCAAGGCTTCGCGGCGTGCAGCAGTGGGGTGTGGGGGCAGAGCCCCCACGGAAGGGGGGCGCGGGGCGCAGCCCCGCAGCCATTGAGGGCGGGTGGGCGGGCAGAGCCGCGCGCAGCGCGCGCTCTCCGACGCCCGACGGGCACGAGCCCTCGAGGGCGCAACCATCGATTGAGGCGGACGTCGCGCCGGCGTGCGCCTCCCTCACCCCCCTCTCCCTCAGGGAGAGGGGGCCGGAAGGGAGGCGGGGCACCCTCGACAGACTTGGAGGGGGCCGGAGGGGACGCGTGGCGCCCGCGCCCTCGACGGATTCGGGAGAGAGGCCGGAGGGGTAGGCGCTACCCGCCTCTCCAGACGGGGTCGCGCTTCTCGGCGAAGGCCTTCGGGCCCTCCTTCGAGTCCTCCGAGGCGTGCACGACCTTGCTTACCCACTGACCGAGCCGCAGCGACTCGTCGATCTTGGCGAGGCGCCATTCCTGGATCTGCGCCTTCGTGCCTTCCACCGAGAGCGGGGCGTTCTCGACGATCATCTCCGCGATCTCGATCGCGCGAGGCATCAGCGCCTCCGGCTCCAGCACCTCGGTCACGATGCCCCACTCGAGCGCCTGCTGCGGCTCGATGCGGTCGGCAGTGAGCAGAATGTAGTTGGCGGCGGAGAGCCCGATCACCCTCGCGAGGTGCTTCGTGGCGTAGCCGGCCATGATCCCGCGCTTCGGCTCGAACAGGCCGAAGTAGGCGGCCGTCGAGCAGATCCGGATGTCGCAATCGAGCGCGGTCTCCAGCCCACCGCCGACGGCGAGCCCGTTGATCGCCGCGATGAACGGCTTCGAGTTCCCCGAGTACGGGTAGGTCGCCTCGAACTGCCCCTTGAAGGTCCCCTCGGCCATCTCCTTGAGGTCGCCGCCGGCGCAGAACGCGCGCCCGGAACCGGTGACGATCCCGACGCGCATCTTCGGGTCTTCGGTGAAGTCCTCGATCGCCTCGGTCAGCTGGTTGATCAGCTGACCGCCGAGGGCGTTAAGCCGCTCGGGGCGGTTGTAGGTGAAGATCGCGTAGTCGTCGCGCTTCTCGTACAGCAGGTCCGGCATTGCCGCAGCTCCTCGCTCGCGCGCGCAGGGTACCCTGTCGGGGCGGCCAGCGGGCAAGCGTCGGCGCAGGCCGCACGCGGGGCGGGCGAGCAGATGGTTGATTCGACGGACGTAGCCGAGCACCTCGACCTCGAGCGCCTCGAGGCCGGACTCGAGGAGATCCGCCGCTCACCGGCGGACGGCGGCGCGCTGATGATGATCGTGCGGCGGCCCGGCATCGACGAGCGCGAGGTCGTGGAGGAAGCCCGCCTCGACGTTGCGGTCGGCGTCGTCGGGGACAGCTGGCAGGACCGCCCGAGCAGCAGCAGCGCCGACGGCGGACCGCATCCCCTCGCGCAGGTAACGATCATCAACTCGCGCATGCTCGACCTCGTGGCGCGGTCGCGGGAGCGCTGGCCGCTCGCGGGCGACCAGCTCGTGATCGACCTCGACGTGAGCGCGGAGAACCTGCCTCCCGGGACCCGGCTCTCCATCGGATCGGCGGTGATCGAGGTCACCGAGAAGCCCCACACCGGCTGCCTCAAGTTCGCCTCGCGCTTCGGCCATGACGCGCTGCGCTTCGTCAGCACAGCCGAGGCGATGGCGATGCGCCTCCGCGGCGTCAACACCCGCGTCGTGCAGTCGGGCGCGATTCGCGCCGGAGACTCGGTCGCCAAGATTGCGACGCCATGACCGACGAGCCCGCCCGGCGCGGCGCGGAGGGCGAGCAGGACAGCGGCGATGACGCCGTCCTCGAGGCGAACGCGGCCTTCTACCGCGCCTTCGCCGAGCGCGATCTGGAGGCGATGGGCCGGATCTGGGCGCGTGAGGCGCCCGTCGCCTGCACACACCCCGCCTGGACGGTCCTGACCGGGCGCGAGGACGTGCTGAAGAGCTGGGAAGGCATCCTCACCAACCCGGACGCGCCGAGCATCGAGGTGCGGGACGCCGTCGCGCACCGTCTGGGCGACACGGCGATCGTGCTCTGCCGCGAGATCGTGCAGGGCGCACCGATCGAGGCGACCAACGTCTTCGTCCTCGAGGGCGGCGAGTGGCGCATCGCGCACCACCACGCCAGCGCGATCGCGCGCTTCCTCGTCTCGCGCTCGGCGGAAACGGACCCCTTCCGCGACCGCCGCAACTAGGCGCTCTCCCGACCCCGCTCGCTGTATACGTCCCGCGCGGCTAACCCACCGACTCGACCTCAGTGGCGCCGGGGGTGGATCCGGTCCCCTTTCCCCTCCGCGGGCGAGGGGACCGGAGGGCGGGAGTGAGGGGGGGCCGCGCCGGCGGCCAATCGGGACTTGCGAGGGGCGACGACAGTATCGAGGGTGCCCGGAATCCCCCTCACCCTAACCCTCTCCCGCCAGGGGAGAGGGGATTCGGAGGCTCGCTACAGCGCGAGGCCGGACACGACCTCCACGTTCGGAAGGCGCAGCAGCGCCGAGGGCGCGACGGAGAGCTTCGTCGAGCGGCCGCCGCCGCCCACGATCACCTCGTCCAGGTCCATCACACGCTCGTCGATGTAGAGCGGCAGGTCGTCGGGCAGGCCGAACGGGGTGACGCCGCCGATCAGCATCCCGGTCAGCTCGCGCGTCTGCTCGGGCGAGGCGAACGAGGCCTTGCGCACGCCCAGCAGCGGGCGCACCGCGTGATTCACGTCAAGCCGCGTCGTCGCGAGCACGAGGCAGGCGCAGTAGCGCAGCTCGCCGCGCCGGGAGACGACGATGATCGTGTTGCCCGAGGTCTCCGGCGGGTAGCCGTAGTGCTCGCAGAACGCCGCCGTGTCCGCCAGCTCCGGATCCACTTCGATCAACTCGTACGGCTCGCCGAGGGCGGCGAGCACCGCGAGGGCGCGCGCGCCGGGGTCGTCGCCGGACGTCATCGGCCGCTCCCTCCCGTCCCGGATTCGCGACTCGAGACTACCGCAAGCCGGCCGCATGGTTGGCGCACCGGACTACGTTGCTCGTTAGACCACATGTGCTACTATCCTGCCCGATCTAGCAAGGAGGAATCATGCCAGACGTTCAGCCCATCCCGGACGGTTACACCGCGATCACGCCCTACCTCGTGGCCGAGGACGCCTCGGGCCTGATCGAATTCCTGACCAACGCCTTCGGCGCAGTCGAGCGTATGCGCATGCCCATGCCTGACGGCTCCGTCGCCCACGCCGAGGTCGAGATCGGCGGCGCCGCGGTGATGCTCGGCTCCGCGATGCCCCCCGAGTTCCCGCCCACCCAGGCGCAGATCCACCTCTACGTCGAGGACGTCGACGGCGTCTACGCCCAGGCCGTGAGCGCGGGCGCCACTGCCGTGGCCGAGCCCGAGGACCAGTTCTACGGCGAGCGCATCGGTCGCGTCCTCGATCCGGGCGGCAACGCCTGGTCGATCGCCACGCACGTCGAGGACGTCACGCCCGAGCAGATGGCGGAGCGCATGGCTCAGATGATGGGCGAGGGCTAGCCCGGACGGCTCGGCGTTTCCGCTCACGAGCCGCGGGCGGCCTCGATGAAGGCGCGCAGCGCGTCGATGTGATCGCCCGGGGTCTCGAGGCCGATGTCCATCGTCAGCACGTGCAGGCGGTCCGCTCCGGCCGCCTCCAGCCGGGCGGCGAAGGCGACCTGCTCCCCGGGTGTGCGGTGGTACGAGATGGACGCGCCGATACCGATCTCCGAGGGGTCGCGACCCGCCCGCTCCGCCGCCTCGCGGATCGCCTCGACGCTGCTCGCGACCTGGTCGATGTCGCCGCGCCCGGCGACCCAGCCGTCGCCGATGCGCCCGATGCGGTCGAGCACGACGGGTGCGGTGCCGCCCATCCAGATCGGGATCAGGCGGCCGGGGCGCGGGTTGATGCCCGCGGCCGGCACGCGGTCGAACTCGCCCTCGAACTCCACGAGCGGCTCCGACCAGAGCCGCCGCAGCAGCCCCACCTGCTCCTCGAGGCGTCGTCCGCGCGTGTGGAAATCCTCGCCCAGCGACTCGTACTCGAGGTAGTTCCAGCCGCTGCCGACGCCGAGGATCAGCCGGCCGCCGCTGAGGATGTCCACCACCGCCGCCTGTTTCGCAACGAGCGCGGTCTGGCGCTGCGGCAGGATGATCACGCCGCTGATGAACTCGATGCGCTCGGTCAGGCCGGCGAGGTAGGAGAAGAGCGCGAACGGCTCGTGGAAGGTGCTCAGGTAGGTGTAGGGCCAGCGGCCCTCGCGCCCCTCGGGGTCCGCGCCGAGCACGTGGTCGTAGGCGAGCAGGTAGTCATAGCCGAGGCCTTCGACCGCCTGCGCGTAGTCGCGGATCGCGATCGGGTCGGTCCCGATCTCGGTCTGGGGGAAGATCGCTCCGTAGCGCATCGCCGCTCCTTGTGCTCGTCCCTGCCCGGCGCTCAGCCGGTGTAGTCCTTGTGCGGGAAGGTCTCGTCGTGGGTCTGCTCGCAGGCCTCGCAGACGGGGTGCGCGCAGCGCATGCAGGCGCGCGAGGTCGTCGTCCCGCAGTGGCGGCAACCCGCGCTGATCGGCCCGCTGCGGTACGGCATGGGCGCACGATAGCAGCCCCGTCCGTCACCGATCCCGGCGGCGGGGTTGCCCAAGACGCCGCGAGCGGCAAAGATTCCGTCTGGAGGTCGCCGATGGTCATCCACGCCAGCAGAGTGGACTACCGCAACGCCTTTGCCGGGCTGGTATTCCCTGCTTCGAAGGACGAGATCGTGCGCCGCTCGCGCATGGTGGGCGGCATCGACCGCGAGGTGTTCGCGATCCTCGACGCGATCGCGCCGCGCCGCTACGCCGACAAGGACGACCTCGACGCCGCGATCCGCGAGGTCTACCTCGCGCGCGGCGAGGACTCCGAGGAGCTCCCGATCTAGCCGCGGGCCGGCGACCGCACCCGACTATTGCTGCGAGTAGCCCGAGCCGGGTGCGTCGACGCCCATGCCGTGGCCTTCCTCGATCCAGCCGAACTCCTGCAGGATCTGCTGGCTGTAGCAGACGCGGCCGTTGACGCGCTCGGGCGGCTCGGTCGCCAGCAGCAGCGTCGCCTCCGCCATCGTCGAGGCGGGCTCGCTCGGCAGGTCCGGCGAGGGCTTGTTGAAGAGCAGCGCCCCCTCCGTGAACACCGCCTGCGAGGGCGAGAGCGCGCTCACGGCGATGTTGTCCACCGAGAGCTCCGCCGCGAGGCCCTGCGTGAATCGCTCGAGCGCCGCCTTCGTGGAGCCGTAGAGCACGCCCATCCCGTCCCAACCGGACCGCTCGTAGGGCCCGCGGCCGGGCCCGATCGCGACGCCCGAGGAGATGTTGACGATCGCCCCGCCGCCCCGGGCGCGCATGTCCGGGATCGTCTCGCGGGCAAGCACGAACGGTGCGTGGATGTTCACCGCGAAACCGATCATCCAGCGCTTCGTCGGGAACTCCCAGACCGGATGCGCGAAGTTCATAACCGCGTTGTTCACGAGGATGTCGACCGGCCCGTACGCGGCGCGCGTCTCCTCGACGAGGCGCAGGCACTCCTCCTCCTCGCCGATGTTGGCGACCACCATCGTCGCCTCGCCGCCGCGGGCGCGGATGCCGTCGAGGGTGGTCGTCAGCGCGCCGGGCGCGCGGCTGTCGCCCTCGTTCACGGTGCGCGCGACGCAGGCGACGTTGGCGCCCTCGGCGGCGAACAGCTCGGCGATGGCCTTGCCGATGCCGCGGCTTGCGCCGGTCACGATCGCGGTTTTCCCGTCCAGCTTGCCCATCGCGCTCCTCCTTGCCCGCTCGCGCACTCCGAGGCGTCACGATGCCGCACCGGCGCGCCGTCGGCAACGCCTCCTGCCCCGGCGGGACTGGCCGGTCCGGCCCCCGCTCCCCGAGGGAGCGGGTCAGTCCGCCGCACGCGGCGCAGCCCGTCGAGGCCGGTCCGGTCCCCTCTCCCCCGGCGGGAGAGGGTGAGGGTGAGGGGGACTCCGGCGCCGCGCTTGCGTCCTCGCGGCCGCGCCCGGACGATCGCGGGCGAAGGAGCGAGCGAATGGCTAGCGGCCTCGGCCCCGTCAACGGCGTCCTCGTCTGGACCGAGGCGGCGCGCTTCCGGGCGCTGCGCGACTTCTACGTGGAGACGCTCGGCCTCGCCCCGCGCGCCGACCGCGCGAACCACGTCGACTTCGAGTGGGGCGGCCTGCGCCTCACCGTCGCGGTCCACCAGGATGTCGCCGGGGCGGCTCCCGACCCGCTGCGCGTGATGATCAACTTCGCCGTCGAGGACATCGAGGCCGAATACGCCCGCCTGGTCGAGGCGGGCGTCGCCTTCAGCCGGGCGCCCGGGCGCGAGCCGTGGGGCGGCCTCGTCGCCACCTTCGCGGACCCGGACGGCAACACGCTGCAGCTGCTGCAGCTCCCCGATGAGCGCTAACCTCCGCGAGCGTCAGGCCATCATGCCCCCGTCGATCACGAACTCGGAGCCGGTGCTGTAGGAGCTCTCGTCCGAGGCGAGGAAGAGCGTGAGCTTCGCGACCTCTTCGGCCTCCGCGACCCGGCCCAGCGGGACGCGCCGCAACACCTCGTCGAGCCCTCCCGCCTCGATCGCCGGGATCTGGTGCAGCATCGCGGTCTCGATCGGACCCGGGTGGACCGAGTTCACGCGGATGCCGTAACGGCCCAGTGCGACCGCCGCCGACTTCGTCATGCCGCGCACCGCCCACTTGCTCGCGGTGTAGCCGAACGCGACGCCGGTTCCGCGCAGACCGCCGACCGAGGAGATGTTGATGATCGAGCCGCCCCCGCGCTCGATCATCACCGGCGCCACCTCGCGCATCCCGAGGAAGACGCCGACCTGGTTGACCTCGATCACGCGCCGGTAGTCGCCAAGATCGCCGCCGACGAGGGGCGTCGGGATGTAGATGCCGGCGTTGTTGATCAGCACGTCGATGCCGCCGTGCAGCTCGACGGCTCGTGAGACGACCGCCGCCCACTCCTCCTCGCTCGTGACGTCGTGCTGCAGGAACGTGCCGCCAACCTCGGCGGCCGTCTGCTCGCCCTCTTCGGCGAGCACGTCGGTGAGGACGACGTTCGCACCTTCCTCGGCGAAGAGTGCCGCCTCGGCCGCGCCCTGCCCGCGCGCGCCGCCGGTGATCAGCGCCGTCTTGCCCTCGAGCCTGCCCATGGCGGCCTCCTCCCGCGCGGCGCGCTCGCGTTAGGCCAGCGAGCCTCCGTCGACGATGAACTCGGAGCCGGTGCTGTAGGCGCTGTCGTCAGAGGCAAGGAAGAGCGCCAGCTTCGCGACCTCCTCGGGCCGGCCGACCCGGCCCAACGGGATGCGCTCCACCGCAGCGTCGAGGTTGCCCCGCTGGACGATCCGGGTCTGGCCAAGCATCACCGTGTCGACGAAGCCGGGATGGATCGAGTTGACGCGGACGCCGTGGCGGCCAAGGCGAACCGCGGCCGACTTCGTCATGCCTCGCACCGCCCACTTGCTCGCGCCGTAGGCGAACCCACTGGAGCCGGCGCGCATGCCCGCACCAGAGGAGATGTTGATGATCGAGCCGCCCCCGCGCTCGATCATCACCGGCGCCACCTCGCGCATCCCGAGGTAGACGCTCACCTGGTTGACCTCGATTACCCGGCGGTACGCGTCCGGCTCGGTTTCGAGGAGCGATGACGGGCTGTAGATCGCGGCGTTGTTGACCAGCACGTCCAGCCCGCCGTACAGCTCGACGGTACGGGCGACGACGGCCGCCCACTGCTCCTCGCTGGTCACGTCGTGGTGCAGGAACGTGCCGCCGATGATGTCGGCAGTCCGCTCGCCCTCCTCGTCGAGTACGTCCGTGAGGACGACATTCGCACCCTCCTCGGCGAACAGGGCGGCCTCCGCGGGGCCCTGTCCGCGCGCGCCGCCGGTGATCAGCGCCGTCTTGCCCTCGAGCCTGCCCATCGCTGCCTCCCTCGCGCGGCGTCTACGCGCCGGGCGCAGGCTACGCGAGGAGTCCAGCGGGCGGCGAGAGCGCGTCAGGCCAGCAGGCCGCCGTCGATCAGGAACTCGGAGCCCGTGCTGTAGGAACTCTCGTCCGAGGCGAGGAACAGCGCGAGGCTCGCGACCTCCTCGGGCTGAGCGAGGCGGCCCAGCGGAATCTGCTCAACCAGCTGCTCGAGCCTGGCCTGGTCGACGTCAGCGATCATCGGCGTGTCGATCAGGCCCGGGTGGATCGAGTTCACGCGGATGCCGTGGCGGGCGAGGCTCAGCGCCGCCGACTTGGTCATCCCTCGGACCGCCCACTTGCTTGCCCCGTATGCGATCCCGCTCAGCCGGCTGGCACGCATGCCCGCAACCGAGGAGATGTTGACGATCGAACCGCCCCCGCGCTCGATCATCGCCGGCGCGACCTCGCGCATCCCGAGGTAGACGCCCACCTGGTTGACCTCGATCACGCGCCGGAACTCATCGAGCTCGCACTCGATGATCGAGGACGAGCTGAGGATGCCGGCGTTGTTGACCAGCACGTCGAGACCGCCATGCAGCTCGACGGCGCGGGCGACGGCCGCCGCCCACTCCTCCTCGCTGGTCACGTCGTGGTGGAGGTAGTCGGCGCCGATCGCGTCGGCGACCCGCTCGCCGTCCTGGTCGAGCACATCGGTCAGGACGACGTTCGCGCCTTCCTCGGCGAAGAGTGCCGCCTCGGCGGCGCCCTGCCCGCGCGCACCGCCGGTGATCAGCGCCGTCTTGCCCTCGAGCCTGCCCATCGCTGCCTCCCTCTCGCCCGGCGCGGCTGCGCCGGGCGCAGGCTACGCGAGGCGTCCAGTTGCCCGCGAAGGCGCGTCAGGCCAGCAGGCCGCCGTCGATCAGGAACTCCGAGCCGGTGCTGTACGAGCTGTCGTCAGAGGCGAGGAACAGCGCGAGCCTCGCGACCTCCGAGGGCTCGGCCATCCGCCGCAGCGGGATCTGCCCGAGCAGCTGCTCGATGTTGGCCGGGTCGGCCATCCGCGTGTCCGCGAGCATCGGCGTGTTGATCAGGCCCGGGTGAATCGAGTTGACGCGGATGCCGTGCGGGCCGAGCCGCACCGCCGCCGACCTGGTCATGCCTCGAACGGCCCACTTGCTCGCGGTGTAGGCGAACGAGCCACCCCCGCCGCGCATCCCGCCGATCGACGAGATGTTGATGATCGAGCCGCCTCCGCGCTCGATCATCACCGGCGCCACCTCGCGCATCCCGAGGTAGACGCCCACCTGGTTGACCTCGATCACGCGCCGGTACTCGTCGACGTCGCCGCCGACGAGCGAGCTGTCGGCGTAGATCCCGGCGTTGTTGATCAGCACGTCGACGCCGCCGTGCAGCTCGACGGCGCGAGCGACGACTGCCGCCCACTCCTCCTCGCTGGTCACGTCGTGGTGGAGGAAGGCGCCGCCGATGATGTCGGCCGTTCGCTCGCCCTCCTCGTCAAGCACGTCGGTGAGGACGACGTTCGCGCCTTCCTCGGCGAAGAGCGCCGCCTCGGCGGCGCCCTGCCCGCGCGCACCGCCGCTGATCAGCGCCGTCTTGCCATCGAGCCTGCCCATGGCCGCCCTCCCCTCGCGCGGGGCCACCGCGCCGGGCGCAGGCTACGCCACGCGTCGAGGAGGCGGCGACGGGGGTGCGGCTACAGCTCGTCGAGGATGGCGGCGCGGCGCTCCTCGTACTGCTCGGGGGTGATCAGGCCTTCGTCGCGGAGGCGCTGCAGCTCGCGCAGGCGGTCGGCGGCGCTGCTCTCGCGCGTCGAGGGCGTATCGGCGAGGGCCTCCGTACTCATATCGCGCTCCAGCGGGTCTTCCTCGAGGCCGGGCCGCGCGCGCGGGTAGTCCATCAGGCCGGAGGGCGAGTCGGGCGAGGCCGTGGTGCGGCCGGACATCGCGGGCGGCTCCTCGCCCTGCATGCGCAGCTCGGCCGCGGTCGGCGGGCGGTAGCCGCCGGGCGAGTGCGCGATGTAGGTGTTGGCGACCTTGTCCCAGAGGCACTGGCGCTCGCGGTCCCACGTGCACCACAGCGCGGCGGGCAGCCAGAGCAGGCTGCCGAGGCCACTCGTTACCCCGCTGATCACGGAGATCACGATCGAGAACAGCGTCTTGACGACAATCTCGCGCAGGATCGTGTACCAGCCGCCGGCGCGGCTGCCGTCCTCGCGCATGATGTACATGCCGAGCAGCTGCTTGCCCGGCGTCTGCCCCCGCTGCGCCACGATCAGGAACCAGATCAGCCAGCCGACGCCGAATGTCGCGAAGACCAGAAGCAGGTCCAGCACCCAGCCGCCGAGGCGGCGGCCCTGCGAGGCCGTCTGCAGCTGCTCAGGCGGGTAGAACGCCTCGATGCGGCGCATCGGCTGCATCGCCATCAGGAGCCTCCTCGCGCCGCCGCTTGCGGCGTCGGCAGGCGCACGCTACCCGAAGACGCCGGACGCCGCGAGGCGTGCGATCTCGTCGCCGTCGAGGCCGAGCTCGGCCAGTACCTCGCCGGTGTGTTCGCCCGGCGCTGGGGCGGGTCCCCGCACCTCGGTCTGCGCGCCGCTGACGCGGAACGGCGCGGACAGCGTGCGGTAGGCGCCGGCCTCCGGGTGCTCGACCTCCTCGAGCATGCCGTTCGCCTCCACCTGCGGGTCGGCCAGCGCCTCGGGCAGGGTGACGACCGGGGCCCAGACCAGCTCCGCCTCGTCCAGCCGCCGCCCCCACTCGGCGAGATCGGCCGAGGCGATCAGCTCCTCGATCCGCTCGCGCAGCTCGGCGGCGTGCCGCTTGCGGCTCTCGAGGGTCTCGAAACGAGGATCGAGCGCCCACGAGGGCTCCCCGATCATCGCGACGAAGCGCGGCCAGAAGCGATCGGCCTGGGTCATGCCGAGCAGCAGCCAGCGGCCGTCGCGGGTCTGATAGGAGTTGCGGATCGGGTTCCAGGGCCGGGAGCGGTCGTAGCGCCGGGGCTGCTCGCCGCTGACCGCGGCGACGGCCGCATCGGCGCCGATCGTCCACAGCCCGGTCTGCATCAGGTTGACCTCGACGCTCTGGCCCTCGCCGCTCTGGTCGCGCAGGCGCAGCGCGACGAGGATCGCGCTGAGCAGGTTGAGTGCGGTGGCGTGGTCGCCCTGGCCGGTGCGGCAGAACGGCGGCGGCGAGGACGGCTCGCCACTGAGGCCCATGATGCCGGAGCTGGCCCAGAAGGCGGCGTAGTCGAAGCCCTCGCGATCGGCGGCGGGGCCCTGCTCGCCGTAGCCGCTGACGGCGGCGTGGATCAGCGCCGGGTTGGCGGCGCGCAGCGTCTCCGCGTCGATGCCCCAGCGCTCGCGCTGCATCAGGTTGGTGACGAAGACATCGGCGTCCTCGCAGAGCCGCCGCACCAGCTCCGGCGCGCCCGGCTGCCGCAGGTCGACGGCGATCGAGCGCTTGCCGCGGTTGTCGAACTCGAACCCGTACTGGATCGCCGAGGGCTCCTCGAAGCCCATCGAGCTCGTGTCGAAGTGCCGCCAGGGGTCGCCGCCCGGCGGCTCGATCTTGATCACGTCCGCGCCGAGGTCGGCCATCAGCGCCGCCGCCGAGGGCGCGGCCAGCCACGTCGCCGCCTCGATCACGCGAATACCCGCCAGCGGAGCCGTCATGTGTGCGCTCCCAGCCGCGCAACTCTCAATCTGCTATCAGTTTCTCTCACACTGAGCGACCTTTGCGTAACCCTCTCCGCGGGCCAACGAGCGCACTCCGTCCGGTCCCCTCGCCCCCCGCCCTCTCCCCAGGGAGAGGGGGCAGGATCGGACTTGTGGGAGTCACGCGGAGGTCTCACGCAGAGCCACGCCCTACCCGACCAGCGTCAGCAGCACCGTCAGCGTCGCCACGCTCGCCAGCGTCGAGGTCACCACCGATCGCGTCACGAACTGCGGGCGCACGTCGAACTCCGTCGCCACGATCGTCGCGATCACCGCCGTCGGCATCCCGCCCAGCACGACCACCACGTCCCGCGTGGTGCCCTCGAGGCCTAGCGCCAGCGCGGCGCCGAAGGCGACCAGTGGACCGAGCAGCAGCCGCAGCACCGAGCCTGCGGCGGTGTCCGCCAGCTCGCCGAGATCGCCGAGGCCGCGCCCGAGCTGCAGCCCCAGCACCACCAGCATCGCGGGCACGGTGGCGTCCGCCAACGTCGCGATCGGGGCCTCGATCGTGACGGGCAGCTCGACGTCCAGCCCGTTCGCGAGGAAGCCGAGCACGGCCGCGTAGAGCGCCGGGTAGGCGAACGGCTTGACCAGCGCCCGCCTCGAGGAGCCGCTCGGCAGCGTCGCGATCACGATGCCGGCCGAGGTGATGAGCGTGGCGTGCACCACCCAGGTCAGCACCGCGATCTGCACGCCGACTTCGCCGAAGGCGAGCAGCGCGACGGCGATGCCCATGTTGCCGGTGTTGAGCGAGGTGACGACCAGCGCGAAGGCCGCGCGCTGCGGCGGTTCGTGCCTCACCAGCGTCGACCACGCCGTGGCGGCGACGTAGCCGACGACGTAGCCGATCACCGCCACCGCCGCGATGCGCAGCGAGAGGCCCGCCGCCAGGTCCGAGTTCGCCAGCGAGTCGTAGACCAGCGCCGGCGTGAAGAGCAGGAAGATCACCGCCGAGAGCGGCTCGGCCGGCACAGCCCGCCAGCGCCCGACCACCGCGCCCGCCGCGGCGACGAGCATGACCGGCAGCACCACCTCGAAGAAGACGCTCAGCACGGCACGCCTCCTCGAGGCCTCATGGGTCGCCGGACCGTCACGCGCGGAGACCCGCCCTCGCAGCGGGTCTCCGGGACGTCAGCGGCGCGCGGCGTGGTCAGCGCCAGTTGGGCAGCACCTGCTCGCCGATGGCGCGCAGCGTCGCGTTGTGATCCTCGAGCGATTCGGCGTTGATGCCGACGCTGAGCTTGGTCGCGCCGCGCTCGACCTGCTCCTCGATCATGGCGTTGGCCTCGCCGACGGTGCTCTTGTCGACGCGGAAATTGAGCCACAGGCCGAGCGGTTCGTCGCGCGCCTCGATCGCCTCGCGCTCGCGCTCCAGCACCTCCTCCATCCAGGTGTAGGTCTTGGAGTGCGGGACGTGGACGCCGGGGTGCTCCTGCCCCAGCGCCTGCACGAGCTCGGCGTAGGGGTCGTCCGTGCCGCCGTCGTCGGTGGCGCCGATCTTGAAGTCCGTGCTGCCGGAGTCGGTCGAGAGACCGGGGCCGACGATCGGGCCCCAGCCGGTCCCGTAGCTGATCGCGCGCCGCAGCGCTCGCAAGTTGCCGCCGTGGATCCAGACCTCCGGGTGCGGCTGCTGGACGGGGAACGAGGCGAGCTTGACCTCGTTGAAGTTCACGTACTCGCCGGAGAACGAGGCGTACTCGTTGGTCCACAGCTCGATCATCGCCGCGAGGTACTCGTCGGCGATCGCGCCGCGGTTCGCGAAGTCCAGCGCCAGCGTGTCGTACTCCTCGGCGAGGTAGCCGGCGGCAAGACCGATGACGAGGCGGCCGCCGGAGAGCTTGTCGATCGTCGCCAGCTCATTCGCCATCACGGCGGGGTGGCGGTAGGGGATGTTGATCGTCGCCGAGGCGATGCGGATCTCCGAGGTGTGGGCCGCGAGGAAACCGAGCAGCGGCATCGGGTCGTAGCTGTTCGTCGCGTAGGACGGCTGCCACTCGGGCGGCTCGAGGAAGTGGTCGAAGACGGCGATCTCGTCGTAGCCGACCTCCTCGCCGATGTGCGCCATTTCGGTCAGGGAGTCCGGGCTGACCCAGTCCGGGTTGAAGAACTTCAGGTAGATCGGCGTGGTGAACGAGAACGTGAGCGCCATGGCAACCCCCTTGCGCGGCGTCACTATACATGGCGCGCCCTCGTCGCCAGCGAGGCGCCGTCGGGGCGTCGCGGGGTGCTAGAGTGAGCGACGGGCCCCGGGCGCGCCGGCCCCGGAGCCGGACCGGAGGTGCGGTGATGCGCACGGAGATTCAATACAAGGGCGACGGCATGGCGCGCGTCTCGCTGCTCTTCCGCCGCGAGGGCCGCGACCCCGAGGACATCTGGATCCGCTCCGAGCTTGAGCGCTACCCGGTCCCGCCCAAACGCACGCTCGAGTGGGAGCGCGAGGGCGAGCAGTTCGACGTCATGCAGTACGGCCAGTGCGTCATCGGCGGGCTGATGTACGACATCGAGAAGCACCAGATGCTCTGCGACCGCATCCGCGAGCTGTGCGGCGACGAGCTGGCCGAGGGCATCGCGGACGCCGAGGAGCGCGAGGTGCTCGTCTCCGAGGCGGCCAAGGAGTTCCACGGCGCGGCGAAGATCAGCTGGGACGAGCGCGACGTGAAGTCGGTCGCGATCGACGAGTCGCCGTTGCGGGAGCGCGTGATCGAGCTGATCGAGAGCGGCGTGGCAGTCGAGGGCGCCCCGGCAGGCGAATAGGGCCGGGGCGACTTCGCGAGAGCACGAAAGGGAGGACGGCATGGCGATCCAGGTGCAGGTGCGGGACGACGGGCCCTACCTGATCCGCGGCTCGGACATCGAGGTGCTGGACGCGGACGGCAACGCACTCCCCTACGAGGGCAGCGCCGTCGCGCTCTGCCGCTGCGGCCAGTCCGACAACAAGCCGTTCTGCGACGGCACGCACCGCCCGGCCGGCTTCGAGAGCAGCCCGCGCTCGCAGTCCTCGTAGCGCGGCGCTACTTGCGGACGCCGCCGAGGGGAAAGAGCGGCCCCCACGGGAAGCGCAGGAAGCCGGGCTCCGGCGAGGCGAGCGAACCGATCGGGCGCTCGGCGCGCTCGATCGTGACGAAGGCGCGCGGGGCGAGCCAGCGGATCATGCGCAGCACGCGCCGCAGCCCGCGGCGGCGCACCAGCAGCATCGAGACCTCGACCGGGCCCTGCATACCGTGGCCCTCGATGCGAGTCACGCGGTAGCCGCGCTCGCGCAGCCGTGCGGCGATGTCGATCTTCAGGTCGTTGTTGATCACCTGGATCACCCGGTAGCCGATGGCAATCCGCTCCTCGATCCAGCCGCCGAGCAGCACGCCGACCGCGAACCCGGCGGCGTAGGCGACGATCAGCAGGGGCTGGTCGAGATTGGCGACCACGCCGCCGGTGGCCGCAAGCCAGATTGCCACCTCGGCGAAGCCGAGCAGCGCCGCGAGCCAGCGCGAGCCGGAGACGAGCACCACGATGCGCACGGTCCCGATCGTGGTGTCCACGATGCGGGCCCCGAAGATCAGGGCGGGCAGGACGAACAGCTCGAGTTCCACGGGGCTTCCCACCGACGCGGGCGGCTGAAATCACTCATGATCACGTTCGCGCTCGCCAGACTCGAATGCAAGCGGCTTGCAAGCTCGCGCGAGGCTAGACTGCGCGCCGCGCCATGCTCGCTGCGCGAGAGGAGCGAATCTGATGCCCGAACAGCCCGCGGGAGGGCCGATCGAGCGGATCAGCGCGATCACGCTGGCGACCTCGGACATGGCCCGCGCCGTGGGGTTTTATGCCTCGCTCGGGTTCGAGCTGCTCTACGGCGGCCCGGGCGCGGGGTTCACCAGCTTCGCCGTCGGCGAGGGCTACCTGAACCTGATCGCGCAGGGCGAGCCTCCCGGCTGGTGGGGGCGCGTGATCTTCTACGCCTACGACGTCGATGCGCTCTATGAGCGGGCGTTGGAGCTCGGCTACGGGCCGCACGCGCCGCCGCGGGACGCGCCCTGGGGCGAGCGCTTCTTCCACCTCACGGACCCGGACGGGCACGAACTGAGCTTCGCCGCGCCCTTGCCGGCCGCGTAGGCGCATCTCCGCCGGGCAACGGGCTCCGGGGGCAAACACCCCATCGAGGTGGCAGTCCGGCCGGCGAGCCCCCTCACCCCCACCCTCTCCCCCAGGAGAGGGGGCTGGATCGGAGAGGGGACCGGATCGGCGCGCCGACCCCCGAGGGCGGTCCGGCGCCCTCCCCCCTGGCGGGGGAGGGCGGGGGGTGAGGGGGAGGAGCCTCGCCGGGCACGAATCTCCGAGGGCGCAACGAACCTTCCGAGGGCACTCGCGTGTCTGCCGAGCCTGGGTTCCGGCTTTCGCCGGAACGACGGGAACGGGGAGCCGGGGCGTTCCGCCGGGCAAGGGGCTGGGTGGCAAACACCCCATCGAGATCGCAGGCCGGCCGGCGAGCCCCCTCACCCCCACCCTCTCCCCCAGGAGAGGGGGCCGGATCGGCGCGCCAGCCTTCCGAGGCGAGCAGCAGCGGGGGTGTGGGGGCGCAGCCCCCACGAAGGGGGGCGCGGGGCATAGCCCCGCATCCATTGAGGGCGGGTGGGTGGGCCGAGCCGCGCGCAGCGCGCTCGTCCGGGGCAATGCCGGAGCTACGGCTAGCGGCCCTCGTGCTCCACGATCAGCCGGGCGAGGTCGTCCGGGCGATCGAGCTCGAGCCAGTGTCCCGCGCCCTCGAGGATCTCGAGGCGAGCGTCGGGCAGCTTCTCGGCGTAGAGCGCGCCGCAGTTCACCGGGACGATCGTGTCCGCGCCGCCCCAGACCAGCAACGTCGGCGTGTGCACGCTGGGCAGCAGGTAAGGCAGCGCCATGTTGTGCATGTACGGCTTCCAGCCGACGCGCGTGGTCATCTCGCGGTTGATGTCCCAGACCATCAACTGCTCGATGTCCGACTCATCGCCGAAGTGCTCCTCGAACGAGCCCTCGTTGGCGAAGCCGCTGCGCACGTAGTCCTCGTGGCTCACGAGGAACTGGTCGAAGATCTCGCCCTGCTCGGGCTTCACGCCCATCGCGCCGGCGAGCGTGAGCTTGTTGATGCGCGCCTGCGCCGTCGTCGCCAGCTCGGCGGCGATGTAGCCCCCGAAGCCGAGGCCGACGACGCTCGCCTTCGGCAGCCCGAGCTCGTCCAGCGTCAGCCCGGCGAGCGCGACGATGTCGCGCACGTTGCGCGCCCACTCCGGGCGCTTCGACTTGCCGAAGCCTGGCAGGTCCGGGAGGTAGACGGTGAAGCTCTCCGCCAGGCGCTCGTAGAAGGGGGTCCAGGCGTGTGCGCCGATGTCGTGATGGATCACGAAGAGCGGGTCGCCGCTGCCGCCGGTGCGGACGAACACCTCGCTGCCTGCGACCTCGATGGTGAGTTCCTGGTGCGTCGTCGAGGCAGTCGTCATTCTGCTTCCCCCAGCTCGCGCCGCCGCTTCCGCGCCCGTGCGTGCTCGCGCCGGGCGACGGTTGCACATGGTGCCGCGTTGGACCGTTTTGCGCGAGTCCGCCGCGTGTGTCGCGATCTGCGATGTACGCGCGTGCGCCCGCCAACATACACTCTCGCGGGGCCTCACGATGCGCCCTCGCAACGATGAGTCCGGGGAGGCGACATGGAGATGACGGAACAGCGCTCGTTTGTCGATCGGCTGATCGGCGCGGCGCGACTGGACAGCAGCGTCTACGAGGAGGTCGAGCACGACCGCGACGCGACAGGCCAGGCGGCTGCGATCGTCGTCCTTGGCTCGATAGCAGCCGGCGTCGGCGCTATCGGCGAGCTCGGAGTTGCCGGCCTGATCCTCGGGGTCGTGGGCGGGTTGGTGGGCTGGGCCGTCTACGCCTGGGTCACCTACTTCATCGGCACGAAGATCCTCGCCGGTGGGGAGACCAGCGCGGACTGGGGCGAACTGGCGCGCACGCTCGGCTTCGCAAACGGCCCGCGTATCCTGCTGGTGATCGGCGTCGTGTCGGTATTGAACGCCCTCGTAAGCCTGATCGTCGCCATCTGGGTGCTGATCACGACGGTCGTCGCGGTGCGCGCCGCCCTCGACATCGGCACGGGTCGAGCGATTGTCGTCGCCCTGATCAGCGTGATCGTCGCAGGCATCATCCTCGGCGTCGCCTACGGGATCGCCGACGCGATCGCCTGACGCCGGACGGCGTGCGGACGGGGGGCCGATGACGAGCGAGAACGAGCAGGCGGCAGCGGGCGGCGCGCAGGCCGCCACGCAGGCGAACGAAGCGCGAGCCGCCGCGGCCGTGCAGTCCGGCGCGACCTGGGAGGAGGCGTGCGACGCCGTCCTCGCCGCGCTCGATCTCGACGCGCAGCCTGACCTCGCGCTCGCCTTCATCGACTCGCGCTTCTCCGACCACTACGGCGAGGCGCTGGAACGGCTGCGCGCGGGAACCGGCGCGCGGCGGCTGGCCGGCGCGAGCGGGATGGGCGTGATCGGCCCCGGCCACGAGGCCGAGGACCAACCCGCGATCTCGCTGCTCGCGCTCAGCCTGCCCGGCGCCACGATCACCACGCTTGCGATCGGCTCCAACGAGGAAGCCCGAGACGCGCTCGATCGCGTCCAGGGGGCCGCCGCGCAGGCCTGGCTGCTCTTCGCCGATCCCTTCACCACGGACGTCGAGGCGCTGGTGGGCGCGATCGGGCAGCGCCAGGCGGACGCGACGGTCCTCGGCGGACTCGCCTCGGCGCAGCCGATGCAGCGCAACACCGCCGTCTTCCTCGATGACGACGTGCGCGACGCCGGCGCGGTGCTGGTGGGCATCGGCGGCGCCTTCGGGATCCACACGATCGTCGCGCAGGGCGCCGAGCCGATCGGCCAGCCGTGGACGATCACCGAGTGCGAGGGCAACCTCGTGCGCGGGCTCGGCTCGCGTCCCGCGCTGGTCGTGCTGCAGGAGACTCTCGCCGCGCTCGACGCGGAGACCCGGGAGCGGGCGCAGCGCAACCTGCTGGTGGGTCTGGCGATGGACGAGTACCGCCACCAGCACGCGCGCGGCGACTTCCTGATCCGCAACATCCTCGGCGGCGACCGCGAGAGCGGCGCGATCGCGATCAACGCCGCGCCCCGCCTCGGCCAGACGCTGCAGTTCCAGTTCCGCGACGCCGCGGCGGCCGACCTCGATCTGCGTGACCACCTGCGCGCGCTGCGCATGCGGCTCAACCCCGGCGAGCAGGTGCTCGGAGCGCTGCTCTGCTCCTGCAACGGCCGCGGGCAGGGCCTGTTCGGCGAGCCGCACCACGACGCGCAGGCGCTCGAGCAGGCGCTCGGCCCGACGCCGACCGCGGGCATGTTCTGCAGCGGCGAGATCGGCCCCGTGGCCGGCAAGACCTTCGTACACGGCTTCACCGCCAGCATCGCGCTGCTCACGATGCGCGGAAGCGAGTCGCGATGACGCGCGTCGTCGTCACCTTCGCCCTCGATCCCGAGTTGGCAGACCGCATCCGCGCCGTCGATCCGCGCGTCGAGGTGTCCGTGCTCGGCCAGGAGTTGCTTGCCGCACTGCGCGGCAAGCGGCGCTTCCCCAGCGAACTTCAGGCGGCCACGCCCCTCGACGAGATCCGGTCGGCGCTCGACGAGGCCGAGGTCATGTTCGGATTCTGGAGCGGCGCGATGCCGAGCCTCGTGAGCCCCGACGACCTGCCGGACGCGCTGCGCTGGGTGCAGCTCACCTCGGCGGGCGCGGACCGCGTCGACCCGGATCTGATCCGTGCGGGGCTGACCTTCACGAACGTCAGCGGGCTGCACTCCACGCCGATCGCGGAGTATGTGCTGACGTACATGCTGATGTTCGAGAAGGGCTGGCCGGCGCTCGCGCGCAACCAGGCCGCCGCTGTCTACGACCGCATGGTCATGCCCCGCAACCTCTCCGACCGGACCGTCGGCGTCGTCGGCATGGGCGCGATCGGCGCCGAGTGCGCGCGGCTTGCGAAGGCGATCGGCTGCCGCGTGCTCGCGATCCGCCGCTCGGTCAGCGAGCGCGGCCCGGACGCGATCGCCGACGAGGTGCTGCCGCCGGGCGACCTCGACGAGCTGCTGGCGGAGAGCGACTACGTGGTGCTCGCCACACCGCTGACCGAGGAGACACGCGGCCTGATCGGCGCCGCGCAGTTGCGCACGATGGGCGCGCGCGGCGATCGCTCGTACCTGATCAACATCGCGCGCGGCGAGGTCATCGATGAGCCGGCGCTGATCGAGGCCTTGCGCGACGGCGTCATCGCCGGCGCGGCGCTCGACGTGTTCTATCGGGAGCCGTTGCCCGCGGACAGCCCGCTCTGGGAGCTGGACAACGTGATCCTCACGCCCCACATCAGCGGCGGGAACGAGAACTACAACGAGGTGGCGACCTCGATCTTCTGCGACAACCTGCGCCGCTACCTCGCCGGCGAGGAGCTGCACAACATCATCGACCCCGATCGCGGGTACTGAGGGAGGTACGGGATGGCCGGTCTCGAACTGACGGGCTTCGAGGGCAAGGTGGCGGTGGTCACCGGAGCGGGCCGCATGCGCTCGATCGGCCGCTGCATCGCCGTGGAGCTGGCGAAGGCCGGCGCGGACGTCGTCATCACCGGCACCGGCCGCCCGCCCGAACGCTACCCGGACGACGAGAAGGAAGCAGGCTGGCGCGACATCGACTCCGTCGCCGAGGAGATCGAGGCTGCCGGGCGGCGCGCGCTGCCCCTGGTCAGCGACGTGAGCGACCCCGATGCCGTGCAGGCGCTGCTCGCGCGGATCCTCGAGGAATTCGGGCGGATCGACTTCGTGATCAACAACGCAGCGTTCGCGCGCGGACCGGACCGCATGCCCGCGGTCGAGATCCCGATCGACGTCTGGCAGCGCGTGATCGATGTGAACCTCAACGGCACGTTCTACATGTCGCACTACTTCGGGCAGCGGCTGATCGAGCAGGACGAGGGCGGCGCGATCGTCAACATCTCCTCGGTGGCCGGGAAGCGGCTGAGCGTGAACGCCTCGGCCTACGCCTCGAGCAAGGCAGGGATCCACGCGCTGACGGGTTGCATGGCGGGCGAGATGGGACGCTATAACGTCCGCGTGAACACGATCTGCCCGGGCACCGTCGATACCTTCCGCATGGACGACATCCCGCGCGGGCGGATCTGGGACGAGCGCGTCGCGGCGGGTACGCCGCTGGGCCGGGCCTCGGACGGCTCGGACATCGCCTGGATGACGGTCTACCTGTGCAGCGATCAGGGGAACTGGATCACCGGCCAGAGCATCAACGTCGACGGCGGCGCGGTGGTGCAACACTAGGCCGAGGCTATTGATACCTCGTTTCCGCACGGTGCGGTACGGTGGCGCACGAGTGAAGCACGGAGAAGCAGATGTACAACTCAATCCACGCGGGCCTCAGGGCGCGCACAGGCACCCACCTGCTCGTGGCGGCGCTCTGCGCCGCGATCGCGCTCCTCGCGGGCTCGCTCGCGCTTGAGAACGCACGGCCCGCCGCTGCCCAGACCACACCGGACTGCGAGGTCATCGACCTCGGCCCGCTGAGCAGCGAGGACGGACTGGAGGCAAGCGGGAGCTGGACCACCGAGGACTGCGACTCGCGCTTCCGCATCGACAGCGATGCGCACACCTACCGCTTCGAGGTCACCGCTCCGGGCAGGGTCAGGATCGAGTTGCGATCGCCCGACAGCGATCCGTACCTCTATCTGCTGACCGAGGACGAGACCCGCATCGCAGACGAGGACGACGGGGGCTCGATTCTGGATGCGCGCATCGAGCAGGACATGGCCGTCGGGGTCTACCTGGTCGAGGCTACTACGGTCGGCGGGCGTGCCCGTGGGCCGGCGGACTTCACGGTCTCGATTCAGCAGCTCAGCGGCTGCGAGCCGGTTGATCTGGGCGCGCTCGAGCCCGGCGGCGAGCTGACCGCAGCGGGCTCCTGGACACTCGATACCTGCGGCTCCCGCATCGTCGCCGCTCACCCGGCCCACAACTACACCTTCACCCTTGCGCAGGGCGGTCGCGTGGTGATCGACCTCACGTCCGAGAACGGAGACCCCGTGCTCTCCCTGGCGTCGCCGGAGCGGGGCGTGATCGGCGCCAACGACGACGGCGGCGCGGGCATCAACTCGCGGATCGAGCGCTACCTCCCGCCGGGTCTGTACCTGATCGAGGCAACAACCTACCGGGAGCGCGATCTCCAGCCCCTCTCCAGCGACTTCGAACTCGTGGTGCGCTTGCTGGACGAGGAGGAGCGGCAGCGCGGCTTCAACCTCAAGGTCGAGGCGGTCCACACCCCCGACCAGGTCATCGCGGGCGAGCCCTTCGCCATCGACTACCGCGTCGGCAACCTCGGTCTGGGCGACCTGCCGGACGACGGGTCGTACACGCTCGCATACGCCCGCGGACCGCGCTGGATAATCGATATCGGACAGGAAGTCCCGGCCTCGCCGGAACGGTGGCAGGCCGGCGTCTCGTACCACTCGGACGCCGTGACGGCGAGCGCGACGAGCGTCGGGATCGGCGAGCTCCAGTCGTTCGAGCTCACGATTGCCAACCCCGGTCCGGCATGGGTGTTCGTCGGGCTCCTGGTGTTCAACGAGGACGAGGAGGAGATCGGGTTCAACGGCGTCTGGCGCAACCTCATGGTGGTGACAGGCCCGACCTTCGACCCGGTCACCATCAGCATCGACGACACGGACTACCTCGTCTCCGCGATCCCGAGCGAAGGTGTCGAACCGAGCGACGAGGACGAAGAGGGCATCGACGAGGGCGCCGTGATCCCCGAGGTCAGCCTCGTCGACGACCCGGAAGCGGAGATCGACCCGGAGATCGAGGCCCGGGCGATCTACATCGCCGCCGTGCAGGAGTACCTGCTCGCCGGCATCTTCGAGCGCCCCCTGATCGCCGCGCTCGGCGAGCCGGGCGAGGCGGCCGGAGAGCCGGTCAGCCTCGACGACCTGTCGAGGGGGACACTGCTTGCGGAGATTGGCCGCCTCCACGCGGACGCGGTCGCCGCCTCCGGGCTCATCGAGGCGCTCGCCGGGGACGAGCTGTTCACCGCCGTGCCCGCCGAGGACCTGCTGCTCGGCTTGGCGCACGCAGCGGCCGACTCCTACGCGCCCCTGGCCGCCGCCTGGACGGCGCTGCAGGCACGGGTCGCCGAGGGCGACGGGCTCACGCTCGAGGAAGCGCTCACCGTGCACGCGCAGCTCACGTACGCCGAGGCGGTCGTGTCGCCGGCCGTGACGGCCCGGGCGGTCATCGAGGCGACCCGCGCCGCCGCGGACGGTGAGCCGCCCGCCGTCGCTCAGTGGATGACCGCGGATCTCTCGGCACGGGCCGCGTGCGGCGCCGGCCCCGCCCACCTGCGCGCCGCCCTCGCGGCAGCGGAGGTGGAGGATATGGATGCGCTGCTCGCGCTCGACGCCGAGCTGCGGTTCGCGCTCCCGCTCTACCGCTACGCGACGAACGCCGCGATCTGCGCCGCGTTCGGCTCCAGCAGCAGCGTCGCGCGGTTCATGGACCAGCTGGGCATCGAGGACACCGCCGTGCACTTCCGGCTCGTCCCGCCGCCGCCGGAGCCGCCGCCTGCCGCGCCGGGGCCGCAGCGGCTGCGCGTCATCGTCCAGCTCGCCGAGGATGGGCGGCTCGAGCACGCCGTCGAATTCGCGGACGGCCAGACATTCGTCCCGAGGAAGCGGTTCCTCGAGGTCGATGCCGAGGTCGACCGCTGGAAGATCAGCACGCTGGTCGAGCAGGACGACGAGCCCGTCGGGTGGATCCGCGCACGGCGCCTCGCCGACGGCCGCGTCGAGATCGGCTTCCGCGACGCCAACGGCGCCGTGATCACCCCGGACGTGCGTTTCGTGCCGGCCGACCTGCGGCCGGGCGAGTGGATGCGCAGCAGCGAGTTCGTGGCGCCACCGCAGGACGGCGCGGGACAGCCGGCGTCCGGAACGGACTCGGAGATGTCGGACGGGCCCCCGCGCTTCCCGGTCACGGGAGGCGGGGGATAGTCGCACCAGGAGCAGCCACGCCGCCCTGCTTTGACTCGACGGGCGGGGCGGCGTAGCGTTGCGCCGCGCCCTCGGACGGCGGGGGCATACGACGGAACGAACGAGGACACGCAAGGAGACTGCACGCATGGCCGTACTCGAAACCCGCATGGAGGGCTACACGTTCGTGATGACCCTCAACCGGCCCGAGTCGATGAACGCCTTCAACTCAGAGCTGATCGCCGCGGTCGGCGAAGCCTGGGTGCGGGTCCGCGAGGATTCCGACATCCGCAGCGTGATCATGACCGGCGCCGGCGACCGCGCCTTCAGCGCTGGGGCCGACCTGAAGGAGATGGCGGCGCGCAACGCAGCCGCCGGCGGCGCACCCCAGCGCAACACCTTCTGGGACCAGCCCGATCCCCAGCTCTACCGCGGCCTGGAGATGTGGAAGCCGATCATCGCCGCCGTCAACGGCTTCGCCCTCGGCGGCGGCTGCGAGACCGCGATGGCCTGCGACATCCGCATCGCCTCGGAAACCGCCAGCTTCGGCCTCCCCGAGGTCGCCCGCGGCATCATCCCCGGCGCCGGCGGCACGCAGCGCATCGGGCGCCTCGTGCCCTTCGGCATCGCGCTCGAGCTGCTGATGACCGGCCGCCGCATCCCGGCGGCCGAGGCGCACCGCATCGGCCTCGTCAACCACGTGGTCCCGCCCGACCAGCTGATGGACAAGGCGCTCGAGGTCGCCGCCGAGATCGGCGCCAACGCCCCGCTGGCCGTGATGGCGGCCAAGGAGGCGGCCTACCGCGGCCTCAACACCACGCTGGCCGAGGGTCTGCGCATCGAGAACTTCGAGTCGCAGGCGATCCGCTACACCGACGACGCCAAGGAGGGCCCGCGCGCGTTCGCCGAGAAGCGCGAGGCCAACTACCAGGGCCGCTAGCGCCCTCGGACCTTTGGTTGGAGCTTCCGGGGCCGCCCGCAGGGGCGGCCCCGTTGCTGCCCGGCGCTGTCGCGCGCGCGGGTGGCGCGAGGCGTCGCGTATCATGCGGCGGGCGCTCGCAGGCGCGGGCGTGCAGCCAGGGAGCGTGCGCGCGTGAAGTTCTACTTCTTCCACCTCATGCCCTACCGCCATCTGCCCGACAACTTCAGCGAGGAGCACCACAGCGTCTGGGTCGATATACCCTCGAATCTGCTCGACCCGCGCAAGACCGGTGAGCTCTACGACGAGTACATCGACGAGCTCGTGCTCGCCTCGACGCTGGGCTACGACGGGGTGTGCGTGAACGAGCACCACCAGAACGGCTACGGGCTAATGCCCTCGCCGAACATCATCGCGGCCGCGCTCGCGCGGCAGACGAAGGACGTCGCGATCGTCCTGCTCGGCGACAGCATCGCGCTCTACAACCCGCCCACCCGCGTCGCCGAGGAGATCGCGATGCTCGACTGCATGAGCGGGGGCCGCATCGTGGCCGGCTTCCCCGTCGGCACGAGCATGGACACGAACTACTGCTACGGGCAGAACCCGGTGACGCTGCGCGAGAAGTACCGCGAGGCGGAGCAGCTAATCACGCGCTCCTGGGCGGAGCCGGAGCCGTTCGCCTTCAACGGGCGCTACACGCAGCTCCGTTACGTCAACATCTGGCCCCGGCCGATCCAGCAGCCGCGCCCGCCGATCTGGATCCCCGGCGGCGGCTCCGTCGAGACCTGGGACTGGGTCTGCGAGCGCGGCCACATGTACGCCGCACTCTCCTTCTCCGGCTTCAAGCGCTCGCAGAAGACCTTCGAGGAGTTCTGGCCCGTCGTCGACTCCTACGACCTGCCGCGCAACCCCTACCGCGCCGGCATCATCCAGTTCATCGGCGTCGGCGACAGCGAGGAGCACGCCGAGGAGCTCTACGCCGAGCACATCGAGTGGTTCTACAACAAGACCCAGCACGTCTACGGCGGCTTCATCGACGCCCCCGGCTATCGCACGGAGAAGACGATCGCCGGCGGCTTCACCACCGAGTACACGGACGTGCGCATCATCGAGCGCAAGTGGGCGCAGCTGATCGACGAGGGCGTGATCATCCACGGCTCGCCGAAGCAGGTCACCGAGAAGCTCGAATGGCTGGTCAAGGAGATCAACCTCGGCGTGATCATGGTGATGGCGCACTTCGGCTCGATGCCGCATGAGCTCGCCGAGTACAACATGACGCGCATCGCGAAGGAAGTGCTCCCCAATCTGCGGCACATCCACTCCGAGTGGGAAGACGAGTGGTACCCCCAGCACGCGCGGAGGGCGCCCGGTGCCTGATAGCCACGCATCCCCCGGGCAGCGCCTCGTCCGCACCTTCGACGGCGCCGTCGAGGTGCCGGTCCGCATCGTCGGCGAGGGGCCGCCGCTGCTCTACCTGCACGGCACCTTCGGCCTCGTCGAGGACGAGTTCATCGACGCCCTCGCCGCGAGCGCGACCGTCTACGCACCGTCACCGCCCGGCTTCGAGGGCTCCGAGGGCTCCGAGTTCGTCTACGAGGACGTCACGGAGATCACCCTGCACCACGACGATCTGCTCAGGCAGCTCGGCCTCGACGAGCCCGTCGACGTGGTGGGGCACTCGTTCGGGGCGTTCCTGGCGGAGGAGATCGCGGCCTTCTATCCCTCGCGCGTGCGGCGGCTGGCCCTGATCAGCGCCCTCGGCCTCTGGCTCGATGAGGCGCCGCAGCCGGACCTCTTCGGACTGACCCCCGGCACTCTCGCGCGCACGATCTTCGCCGACATCGAGAGCCCGGCGGCGCGGCGCATGTTCACGCCTCCCGCCGATCGCGAGGAGGCGCGACTCTGGAACCGCGCGCGGCGGCGCGGGCTGATCGGCGCGGCCAAGTACCTCTGGCCGCTGCCCGACAAGGGCTTCCGGCGGCGCGCCTACCGCGTGAGCGCGCCCACGCTGCTGCTCTGGGGCTCCGAGGACGCCGTCGTCCCGCCCGGCCCCTACGTCGACGCCTACCGCGCGCTGCTGCCCGACGCGACGGCTGAGGTCGTCCCCGGCGCGGGCCACATGCTCGTCGAGGAGCATCCGGCCGTGGCCGCCCGCGCCGTGCTGAGCCACCTGCGCGGGGCCTGACGCCGTCCGTGCAGGAACTCGAAGCCCTCGAACGGCTCGCGAGCGCGGACTCGCTGCGCATCGGGCTGATCTCGGACACGCACATCCCGGAGGCGATGCCGCGGCTCTGGCCGCAGGTCTTCGAGGCGTTCCGCGGCGTCGACTGCATCCTCCACGCCGGGGACATCCACGACCTCTCGGTGATCGACCAGCTCTCGGAGGTCGCGCCCACCTACGTCGCGCGCGGCAACGGCGACGACGGCTCCGGCGGGCGGCCCGTACAGCCCGAGGACCCGCGGCTACGCGAGGGCTGGCTGCTTGAGCTGGCCGGGCTCCTCGTCGGCATCGCGCACACCGTCCCCGTGCCCGCCCAGGGGGGCTGGACGCTGGAGCGGGCGATGCAACGCTACTGCGGCCGCACGGACCTGGACGTGATGATCTTCGGCGACACGCACTCCGAGTGGCTGGAGTACGTGGACGGCGTGCTCTGCGTGAACCCCGGCTCCCCCACGCTGCCGAGGAACCTCGCAACACGCCTCGGCACGATCGGTTTCCTCGAGATCGCCAACGGCACGCCTCGCGCGAGCATCTGGCAGCTCACGGAGCACGGCATCGTGGCATTCGACTGGGCGCGCTGGCGCCGCCCGGTCTAGCGAGGGCGATCAGGCGGCGGCGGGGGTGCGCTCGATCTCGCCGTAGGTCGGGATCGTGCGGACCTCGGCCATGATTTCCTTGATGTGCTCCTCGTCGTCGGGGTCCTCGATCTCCATGCGGAGCTGGATCTCGGTGTTGAGGCCGCCGTAGACCTCGCGCATCTTGCCGGCGATCTCGTCCCAGGTGCCGACGATCGCGAACTTCTCGAGGAAGTCGTCGTCGATGATCTTCACCATCTCGTCCCACTTCTGCTCGATCGAGAGGCGGTGGAGGAGCATCGCCTCGTCCTCGAGGCCGGCCATGATCATCGCGTCGTGGTAGCTGCGGGTGGAGGCGTAGAAGGACATCCAGCGCTTCAGCTCGGCCAGCTCGGCGACGAGCTTCTCCTCGGTCTTGGCCGTGACGACGAAGCCGCCGCCCGCGATCACGAGGTCCTTCGGGTCCTTGCCGGCGCGCCGCGCGCCCTCCTCGAGGGCGGGGACGAGCACCTGGTCGCGGTAGGCCCAGCTCATCATGCGATGCCACAGCACCCCGTCGCCGACCTCGGCGGCCAGCCGCGTGTTGAGCGGCCGCACGGCCGCGAGCACGATCGGCGGGTCGGGGTAGTCGATCGGGCCCGGGTTCCAGTTCCAGGCATCGAGGGTGTAGCGGTAGTACTTGCCCTCGTAGTTCGGCTTCTCGCCAGTTCGCCAGGTGTGCCAGCAAGCCTTCATCATCTCCATGTACTCGCGCAGGCGCGGGTTGGGCGGACCCCACGGCACCGAGAAGCGCCGCTCGTTGTGTCCCTTCACCTGCGTGCCCATGCCGATGATCAGGCGGCCGCCGGAGTACTCCTGGAGGTCCCAGCCGTGGTTCGCCATCACGTAGGGCGAGCGGGCGAAGGCGACCGTGACGTTGGTCCCGACGCGCACGTGCTCGCTGTGCTCGGCTACGAGGGTGAGCGCGGTGAAGGGGTTGTGCTGCGCCTCGGGCACCCACAACCCGTCGAAGCCCATCGCCTCGCGCTTGCGCGCGAAGGCAGGGGCCTCGGCCATCTTCCTGTGCGGGTGCAGCCCGCACGTCACCCTCATCGCGCTGCGTCCCCTCGCGCCGGTTGAGCCGGCGAGGCCCGTCGCCGCGCTACGCGGCGACGGGCGTGCGCTCCATCTCGCCGTAGGACGGGATCGCCTTGATCTCGTTCATCACCTCGATGATGTGGTCCTCGTCGTCGGGGTCCTCGATGTCGGCGCTGAAGCTGATCTCGGTGTTCAGGCCGCCGTAGACCTCGCGCATCTTCGCCGGGATCTCGTCCCAGGTGCCGATGATCGCGAACTTCTCGAGGAAGTCGTCGTCGATGATCTTCACCATCTCCGCCCACTTCTGCTCGATCGAGAGGCGGTGCAACAGCATCGCCTCGTCCTCGAGGCCGGCCATGATCATGGCGGGGTGGTAGCTGCGGGTGGAGGCGTAGAAGGACATCCAGCGCTTCTGCTCGGCCATCGCCTCGACGAGCTTGTCCTCGGTCTTCGCGGTCACGACGAAGCCGCCGCCGGAGACGATCAGGTCCTTCAGATCGCGGCCCGAGCGGCGCGCGCCCTCCTCGAGGGCTGGGACGAGCACGTTGTCGCGGTAGGCCCAGCTCATCATGCCGTGCCAGAGCACGCCGTCGGCGACCTCCGTGGCGAGCCGCGTGTTGAGCGGCCGCACCGCGGCGAGGGCGATCATCGGGTCGGGGTAGTCGATCGGGCCCGGGTTCCAGTTCCAGGCGTCGAGGGTGTAGCGGTAGTACTGGCCCTCGTAGTTCGGCTTCTCGCCGGTCCGCCAGGTGTGCCAGCAGGCCTTCATCATCTCCACGTACTCACGGAGCCGCGGGTGGGGCGGGCCCCAGGGCACGGAGAAGCGCCGCTCGTTGTGGCCCTTGATCTGGGTGCCCATGCCGATCACGAGGCGGCCGCCGGAGTACTCCTGCAGATCCCAGCCGTGGTTCGCCATCACGTAGGGCGAGCGCGCGAAAGCGACCGTGACGTTCGTGCCGATGCGCACGTTCTCGCTGTGCTCGGCGACCAGCGTGAGCGCCGTGAACGGGTTGTGCTGGGCCTCGGGCACCCACAGCGCGTCGTAGCCCATCGCCTCGCGCTTGCGCGCGAAGTCAGGGGCTTCGCCCATCTTCCTGTGGGGGTGCAGTCCGCATGTGACTCTCATCGGGTTGCATCCTTTCCCGCCGGCTGCGCCGGCACGCCGCGGAAGCCGGCCCGCTGGCCGTCCACCGTGATCTTGCGATACGCGATGCGCCAACCGGCATCGTCGCGCCTCAGCCTGTCCTCGTACACGCCGCTCGTACCCGGCCGTACATCCCCATCATCGAGGTGCAGCACGAGCAAGTCGAGCGTCAGCGAAGCCTCGTCCCCGTCACCCTCGATGACGGGGTTGCTGGTCCAGTGCTTGCGCGTGTGCGCCTGCACCGCCCGCGCTCGGAACTCGTCGACGATCGCCTCGCGCCCTCGCCGCTGCCCGCGCGCCGAGGACTCCCAGACGGCGTCCTCGGTGAAGACGGCCTCAAGACCCTCGGCGTCCCCTCGATCGAGCGCCCGGCAGTAGCGGGCGGCGACCTCGAGGATGTCGAGCCGGTCGTCGCAGGAGAGCGGCACGACGTTCCTTCCCGCTATCGCTTCGGTCCCCGGGCGACCGCTAGCCGTCGGCCTGCACCTTGCGGTGCGTGAACTTCCATTGCCCGTCCACGCGCTTGAGCGTGTCGTGGTACATCCCGGTCACGCGAACCTCCGGCGGGCCGGTGACATCGAAGGTCACGAGGTAGACCTTTGCGGTCGCGTCGTCGCCGTCGCCGTCGATCAGGATGTTGTTGTTCCAGTGGCGGATCGGATTGCTCTGATCGCGGTTGCGGACGAACGCCAGCATCTCCTCGCGGCCGCTCACGGTCATCGCCGAGCCCTCGAAAACGCCGTCCTCGGTGAAGGTATCGGCCCAGGCCTCGGGTTGGCTGCTGTCGATCGCGTGGTTGTAGCGGGCCATCAACTCCATGATGTCGAGCTGGTCCTCAAGCGAGAGCGGCATGGCGTCCTCCGTCCTTTCGCGAGGCGATGCCTCGTGCGTTCCTGCGTTCCCTACTGGTCCGGGTGGACCTTGCGATGCGTGAACTTCCACTCGCCGTCGATGCGCGCGAGCGTGTCGTGGTAGGCGCCGCTGGCGATCAGCTCCACCGCCCCGTCCTCGCCGAGGCCGGTACGGACCAGGTAGACCCTTGCGGTCGCGTGGTCGCCGTCGCCCTCGATGATCGGGCTGTTGAGCCAGTGCTTCCAGAGGCCGCCGCCGCTGGCGATCACCTGCACGAGCTCGTCGCGGCCGCGCGCGCTGCTCATGCTGCCCTCGAACAGCGCATCCGCGGTGAAGGTGTCGGCGAAGCCCTCGCCGTCGCCGCCGTCGGCGCAGTGGTTGTAGCGCGACATTAGCTCGAGGATCTCGAGGCGGTCGTCAACGGAGAGCGGCACTGGCGTTCCTTCCGGGCTTCCTCGCGGCGCTCAGTAGTCGATGCGGCTGTGCACGCGCAGCTTGCGCTCGGCGAAGAGCCAGCCCTCCGGCTCGCGCCGCACCGTGTCGTAGTACGTGCCGATCATCAGCGTGCGCCGCGGCTCCACGATCTCGACCAGCCAGAGGTACTGCTTGATCGTCGCGTGGTCCCCGTCGCCCTCGATGACCGGGCTGTTGGTCCAGTGCTTCTTGGTGTGCGCCTGCGGCGCGCGGGTGGCGGCGTGCGCGCGGATCGCCTCGCGGCTCGTGACCACGCCCGCGGTGTCGGAGTCCCACACGCCGTCCTCGGTGAAGGTCTCCGAGCGCGTGTCGACGTCGCCCTCGTCCACGGCGTGGTTGTAGCGGGTCACGAGGGCGAGAATCGCCATCCGGTCCTCGACTGACAGCGGCATCGTTACTCCTCCGCCCTGCGTCCGCTGGCGCCGTCCGCGTCGACGATGATGCGCCGCTTCGCGAAGCGCCACTCGCCGTCGACACGCCGCAGCTCGTCCTCGTAGCGCCCGTGCAGACGGGGCACGACGTGATCGCGGCGGCTGACAACGAGCAGCGAGAGCACCAGCCGAGCAGCATCCTCGTCGCCGGGGACGCCCTCGATGATCGCGTTGCTGTTGAGGTGGCGGCGTCGCTGCCAGCCGTCGGGCCGCGAGCCGATGTAGTCGGCGATGGCGGCCCGGCCGGCGATCGTGCCGGTGGCGGTGGCCTCGATCGCGCCGTCCTGGGTGAAGACGCGGCCACGCCCTCATGATCGCCCGAGTCGACCGCGTGGTTGTAGCGCGCGGCGAGATCGAGGATTTCGAGCCGATCGTCGACAGATGGCGACACGCGCGGACCCCCCGCAGCGGGGCGACGATAGCACATCGCGGGCCCTCTCCCGCGCCCCCGGCGCACGGCCCCGGCGGCCCGCTATGCTGCGTCGCGGGGGAGGCGGCGGACGCCCGGCGGGGAGGCAGCGCGATGGCGGACTACGACGCGCGGACGGCACTGGTGGTGGTCGACGTGCAGAACGACTTCGCCCACCCCGACGGCAGCCTCTACGTGGCCGGCGCGGCCGGCGCGATCGCGCGCACCAACGAGGAGATCGCCCGCGCCCTCGAGGGCGGCGCGCTCGTCGCCTACTCGCAGGACTGGCACCCGGAGCACACCCCGCACTTCGCGCAGGATGGTGGCGCCTGGCCCGTGCACGGCGTCGCCGGCAGCTGGGGCGCCGCGCTGCACGCCGACCTCGCGGTCGCCGAGGGCGCGCCGCGCGTGCGCAAGGGCGCCGACGGCAGCGATGGCTACTCCGCCTTCAGCCAGCGCGACCCGCAGAGCGGGGAGCAGGAAGCGACCGAGCTTGAGGCGCTGCTCCGCGACCGCGGCGTCGAGCGCGTCGTGATCACGGGGCTGGCGACGGACTACTGCGTCAAGGAGACAGCGCTGGACGCCTGCCGGCTCGGCTTCGCCACGACCGTGATCGCGGAGGCGATCAGCGCCGTGAACCTCGAACCCGGCGACGGCGAGCGCGCGCTCGCGGCAATCCGCGAGGCGGGCGCGACGATCGAGTGAGCCGCGCGTGACTCCCCAGCCCCTCGGCGGCGGCCTCGATGAACCGGGTCGCGCGCTGTTCACCGACCTCTACCAGCTGACGATGCTGCAGGCCTACGCCGAGCACGGGCTGACCGCCCGCGCGACGTTCGAGCTCTACGCGCGCACGCTGCCCGCGAACCGCAACTACCTGCTCGCCTGCGGCCTCGACGACGCGCTCGCCTACCTCGAGGGCCTGTGCTTCGGCGAGGAGGCGCTCGCCGCGCTGGAGCGCGGCGGACGCTTCCCGGCGAGCTTCCTCGACTGGCTCGCCGCGCTGCGCTTCACGGGCGACGTGTACGCGATGCCCGAGGGCGCCCCCGCCTTCGCTGGCGAGCCGCTGCTGACCGTCGATGCGCCGCTGCCAGAGGCGCAACTCGCCGAGACGTACCTGCTCAACCAGCTGCACCTGCAGACGCTGATCGCCTCGAAGGGCGCGCGCATCGTCGATGCGGCGGCGGGACGGCCGGTAGTGGACTTCGGGACGCGACGCGCGCACGGCACGGACGCGGCGCTGAAGGCGGCCCGCGCGCTCTACATCGCGGGCATGGCCGCAACCTCCAACGTGCTGGCCGCCGACCGCTACGGCATCCCGCCCACCGGGACCATGGCGCACAGCTACGTGCAGGCCCACGACGACGAGGCCGAGGCCTTCCGCAGCTTCACCGCGACCCACCCCGACACCATCCTGCTCGTCGACACCTACGACACCGCCGAGGGCGTGCGTCGCGTCGCGCGGCTCGCCTCGGAGCTGGGCGACGCCTTCCGCGTGCGCGCCGTGCGGCTCGACTCCGAGCCGCTCGCCGAGCTGGCGTTCGAGGCGCGCGCGATCCTCGATGCGGCCGGGCTCCAGCAGGTGGAGATCGTCGCCAGCGGCGGCCTCGACGAGGCGCGGATCGCGGAGCTCGTCGCGACGGGCGCGCCGATCGACGCCTTCGGCGTGGGCACGCGCGCGGTGACCTCGGCGGACGCGCCCACCTTCGACGCCGTCTACAAGCTCGCGGCCTACGACGGGCGGGGGCGGATCAAGCTCTCGACGGAGAAGGAGACGCTGCCCGGCCGCAAGCAGGTCTTCCGCCTGCGCGACGCCGCCGGCCTCGCGAGCGGCGACGTGATCGCGCGCGCGGACGAGCGCCTCGAGGGCGAGCCGCTGCTCGAGCCGGTGATGCGCGACGGCGAGCGCCTCGAGGCGGGCATGCGCCCGCTCGCCGAGGCGCGGGAGCGGGCGGTACGCGAGCGCGAGCGGCTCCCCGCCTCCCTGCGCAGGCTGGAGGAGCCGGATGCGCCGTACCCGGTGGCGGTGAGCGCAGCGTTGCAGGCCGAGGCGCAGGCGTTGCGCGAGCACCTGCGAGGCGGGTAGCGCTCGCCGGAGCTACCTGCTCGGCGAGCCCTCGGGGCACTCGCGCAGATCGACGCGCACCTCGACGCCGGGGATCGCCCGCAGCCGGTCGTCGGTCTCGCGGTACGACGGCGAGGCGAGCCACGCCTCGGCTGCGGCGCGGCTGCGCCACCAGGTGGTGAGCAGCAGCGAGCGGCGCGAGGCCCAGCGGTGGACGCGCAGGCAGCCCTGCTGCGAGCGCGTGCGCCTGTCGAGGGCGCGCACCCTCCAGAAGGCGCGCGGCATCGAGCGCATCCGCGGCAGATGCCAGGAGGTCAACAGCAGCACGGGCGCCTCGTCCATGCCCGGACCCTACCAGCCCGTCGGCCGCGCGGCGCGGCTTAGCGCGCGTCCTCGAGGATGCCCACCACCAGCCGCAGGATGCGCCAGCCGTCGCGCAGCATGTGCTCGACGTTGCCGGGGTCCGGCTCGACGTGCTGGAAGAGGTCGAGCCGGTGGTAAATGGCCGGCTCATGCGCCTCGGCCATCTCCTCGGACTCGGTCCAGGGGATGAACTCGTCGCTGCGGTCGTGCAGCAGGTAGAGCGGGGCGCGCAGCCCGTCGATGCTGTAGCGCGGGCTCACCGCCTCGAGGTGCGCGCGCTGAGCCGCGGGTAGTGAGGCGATCAGCTCCCCGGCCCGATCGAGGGTCGGGAGCTGCAGCAGCTCCGCAACCGCCGCCCCGCCCGCGCTCTGCGCCGCCTCGCCCGCCTCGATCGCGGCGCGCTCGGCCTCGGGCAGCCCGGCGAGCAGCGTGTTGCGCACGACGCGGCGCGCGATGCCCGCGGGCTCCCACTCCTCGACGCCCTCGGGGCCGCGGAAGCTGTACGAGGTAACGGAGGCGGCCAGCGTCTCGGCGTCGTAGTAGGGCCCGAGTGCGACGACGTAGGCGACGCGATCGGCGATCCGCGGCTGCGAGGCGGCGACGATCGCGAGCGAACCGCCCGCCGAGAGCGCGACGTAGCCGATCTCCTCCTCGTTCACGCGCGGATGCGCGGCGAGCGTCTCGAACGCGCCGACCAGCCTCGGGATCTCGCTCGGCAGCACCACGGCTGCATTGAGGTCGTCGGACTCGGTGAGCAGCACGACGAAGCCGATGCGGGCGAGGCCGCCGGTGAGGCTCAGCACGCGCTCGTCGTCGGCCGGGGCGGGGTCGGCGCCGAGCACGAGGATGATCGCGGGCCGCTCGTTGTCGCCCTCCGGGAGCGTCAGCTGTCCGCGTCCGGCACGCTCGCCGCCCCACTCGACGTACTCGACGGATGGCGCGTGCGTGGCCCAGGCGAGGGGCCGCACGGGCAGCTGCAGCACGACGTCGGCGGTGAAGGCGGTGGCGCGCAGGTAGGAGTGCGCGGTGGGCAGCGCGGCAACGACCGTCAGCAGCACGAGCAGCCACGCGACGGTCCTCACCCGCCGCCGCACGCTCCAGCCATCGATGCGTCCGGGATGCAGGCGGTGCATGGCCCGATAGTACGCGGGCCCGAGGCGGTTTGGTCAGCCGAGCCTCGCGCCGCCTACCCGGAGATCAGCGAGTCCAGGGAGAGCGGGCCGGAGCCGCCGAGGATGAGCGCGACGAGGATGGCGATCAGCAAGAGGTCGAGCTCGTAGCCCTGCGCGTTCTCGTTACCGGCGAACGGCAGGCCCAGCTTCACCGCGTTCGTGTACGTCGCCACCACCATCATCAGCGCCAGCGGGATCGCGACCCAGTGCGAGAACAGCCCGAGGATCAGCGCGAGGCCGCCGACGACCTCGAGGCTCGCGACCAGCCGCGCCGTCGGCTGTCCCAGCGGATAGCCGAGCTCGCTCAGCCACGAGCCGAACCCGCTGATGCCGCGCTGGAACTTGCCATACCCGGCGTGCACGAAGACCACGCCCGCCGCCAGCCGCAGCGGCACCATGGCCGCTCCACAGTCGCCGAAGGGGTCCGTCAGCAGGTCCATGCGGCCCTCGCTCCCGCCGGCCGCCCGGCTACGAGCCCTCTCGCGAGGGCAGCCTGACGACGGCGACGCCCTGCAGCGGACGCTCGCCGCGGTTGTTCTCGAAATAGACGTCGATGCGCACGCGCCCGCCGTCCTCGTCCGGCTCGGTGTCGATCACCAGGCCCAGCGTGCGCAGCTCGTCCTCCTGCAGCACGGGGCGGCGGAAGTTGATGTCGATCGACTCGAGGTCGCCGTCGGGGCCCATCCAGTCGGTCACCAGGCGGGTGAGCACGGACATGCTCAGCGCCCCCGGAACGATCGGGCGCTCGAAGCCGAGCTTCTTCGCGCGCACGGGGTCGGTGAAGCGGCCCTGCGTGTCGTCGGCCGGGCCGCCCGGCTCAAGCGCGATGTACTCTAGGACCTGATCGCGCTGGGCGGTCCAGGCGCCCTCGATCTCGTCGCCGACGTCGATGTCGTCGAAGTATGGCTGGCTCATTCGCCGACCTGCCGATGCACCGTGGTCTGGTCGGAGTAGGCAACGTCCTCGCCGCGCTGGTTGCGGTAGGTGAGGCGGCGCACGGCGAACACCATCGTGCCGCTGCGGCCGGTCTTGGCGTAGACCTCCTTCGCCTGCGCGTAGCCCGTGAGCACATCGCCGACGCGCACCGGCACGAGCTGCTCGAGGCGCGAGCCGGCGTGGAAGGTGACGTTGCCGAAGCGCACGCGCGGGTCCGGGCCGGGTGCGAAGCGCATGCGCTGCAGGAAGCTCGGCGGCGCCTGCCCGTCCTCCACGTAGCGCGGGTTGGTTTCGCCGACGATCTCGCAGTAGCGCGCCAGCCGCTCGGCGGTGACCTCGAGGGTGCCCACGTTGCGCTCGACGCCGATCACGCTCTCGTCGTACTCGAAGAGGGGTTCGTCGCTCATCGCCTGCCGTCCTGCCACGAGCCGTGCCCGGACCGGCCGGGCGGCGCGGCCATTCTTGAGTGTGGCCGCGAAGGCGTCAACGTGCGGTCGTCCTCAGCCCTCGAGCGCGGCCCAGTCGCCCGTGGCGGCGGCCTCGAGGGCGTCCCCGTCCGGCTCGAGGCCGAGGCCGGGCGCCCGGGGCATGCGCAGCACGCCGCCGCGCGGGACGAGCGGCCTGGCGACGATGTCGGCGGCGAGGTGCTCGGCGGTGCCGAGCCCGTGCGCGAACCCGCCCCACGCATCGAGCGCGTCGACGGCCGCGGCGAGGTGCAGCGCGGCGGCCACGCCGAGGCTCGAGTCGAATGTGGTCGTGACGACGCAGCCGACACCCCCCCACGAGGCGTCGCGCGCGAGGTTGAGGGCGCGCCGGATTCCACCGACGCGCATCGGCTTCAGCACCAGCACGTCGGCGGCGCCCGTGTCGAGCACGCGCTTCGCGCTCGCCCGATCGGCAGCCGACTCGTCGGCGGCGATCGGGCAGACTCCCTCGGCGCGCAGCCGGGCGAGGCCGTCCAGATCGTCGGCGGCCACCGGCTGCTCGACGTATTCGAGGTCGAAGCGCTCGAGCCGCCGGATCGCCGCAGCCGCGGTCTCGACGTCCCAGGCCCCGTTCGCGTCGAGTCGCAGGCGCGCGTACGGCGCGGCCTCGCGCACGGCCTCGACGCGCACGCGGTCCTCCTCGATGGGACCGGCGGCGACCTTGAGTTTGAGGGTGTCGTAGCCCGCCGCGACGGCGGCCGCGGCCTGCTCTCGCACTTGGTCGGGCGGGCCGTCGCCGATGACGGCGTTCACGCTCACCTCGCGGGTCGCGCCGCCGAGGAGCGCGGAGATGCCCCGGCCACGGCGGCGGCCGTTGAGGTCGAGCCGCGCGCAATCGAGGGCGCAGCGCAGCGCGGCGGCGGCCGGCGAGCGCGGCTGCGCCGGGGCCAGTTCGCCCGCAAGCAGGCGCGGCGCCCACTCGTCGAGCACCCGCAGCACCTCGTCCAGCCCGCCGTCGCCGTCCCAGGGGAGCGGCGAGGCCTCGCCGAAGCCGCGCCGGTCCTCGGGGTCCCGCAGCTCGACGACGATGCCCTCGCGCGCCTCGATCACGCCGGCGGCGGTGGCGATCGGCGCGCGCACGGGAAGGCGGAAGGGCCGCCAGCGGATGCCGGCGATCGGTACCTGGGCGCGGGGACCGCTGCTCTCAGATGTCACGTTGCGTCCCTACACCGCCGCGCCGACGGCGATGAGCAGGCCGAGGGCGAGGTGCAGCCGCGCCGTGGCGCGCAGCGCGGCGTTGAGCGTCGGGCCGTCCTCGCTGGTCAGGACCGCGCGCAGCGGGCCGATCGCGAGCGGCAGCGCGAGCAGCGCGAGCAGCGCCTGCGGGCCGAAACCGACCGGCCAGAGCGCGACCGCCGTCAGCCAGGCCAGCGCCAGTGTCGCGCCGAACTGCCAGCGCGAGAGCCGCCTTCCGAGCATCACGGCCAGCGTGCGCTTGCCCGCGGCGGCGTCCGTCTCGATGTCGCGGATGTTGTTCACGATCAGGATCGCGGAGACCGTGAGGCCCACGGGCACGGCGGCCGCCAGCACCTCGAGGCTGAGCGTTTCCGCCTGCACGTAGTACGTGCCGGCGACGGCGACGAGGCCGAAGAAGACGAAGGTGAACACCTCGCCGAGCCCGCGATAGCCGAACGGCCAGGGCCCGCCCGTGTAGGCGATCGCCGCGAGGATCGAGGCGACCCCGGCGGCGACCACGGGCCAGCCCGCGACGGCGGTGAGGTAGACGCCGGCCAGCGTCGCGATCGCAAACGCGCCCCACATTCCCAGCAGCACCTGGCGCTCGCTGAGCAGCCCGAGCTGCGTGACGCGCGGCGGGCCGATCCGCTCGGCCGTGTCCGCGCCCCGGCGGAAGTCGGAGACGTCGTTCGCGAGGTTCGCACCGACCTGGATCGCAAGCGCGCCGATCAGCGCGGCGAGCGCGGGCACGAAGGCGAAGACGTCGTCGTGCACGGCCACGCCCGTGCCGACGGCGACGGGCGCGACGGCGGCTGTCAGCGTCGGCAGACGCGCGGCCAGCACCCAGACCTTGAGGCCGGAGGGGCTGCCGTCCGGTGGCGTCACGCGCGCCGCCTCGCTGCTCACGCCGGGGCTTCGCCGCTCAGGGAAGGCGCGGGTACTTCGAGAAGTCCGGCTGGCGCTTCTCGAGGAAGGCGTTCTTGCCCTCCTTGCCCTCGTCCGACATGTAGAACAGCGAGGTCGCATCCCCGGCGAGCTGCTGGATGCCGGCCAGCCCGTCCGTGTCGGCGAGGAAGGACATCTTGAGGAAGCGCAGCGCCGTGGGACTCAGCTCGAGGATCTCGTTCGCCCAGCGCACGCCCTCGGCCTCGAGCTCCTCGGGCGGGACGACCTCGTTGACGAGGCCCATCTCCAGCGCCTGCTGCGCGCTGTACTGGCGGCAGAGGAACCAGATCTCGCGCGCCTTCTTGTGCCCGACGATGCGCGCCAGCTGCGTCGCGCCGAGACCGGCGTCGAAGGAGCCGACGCGCGGGCCGGTCTGGCCGAAGATCGCGGTCTCCGAGGCGATCGAGAGGTCGCAGATCACGTGCAGCACGTGGCCGCCGCCGATCGCGTAGCCGTTGACGAGAGCGATCACCGGCTTCGGCATCGAGCGGATGTAGCGCTGCAAGGGCAGCACGTTGAGGCGCGGCACGCCGTCGTCGCCGACGTAGCCGCCCTCGCCGCGCACGCGCTGGTCGCCGCCGGAGCAGAAGGCGCGCGTGCCCGCGCCGGTGAAGAGGACCACGCCGATCGCCGCGTCGTGGTGCGCCTCCATGAACGCATCGAGCATCTCGTCGACGGTCTGCGGCCGGAAGGCGTTGTGCACCTCCGGGCGGTTGATCGTGATCCTGGCGATGCCGCCCGAGGTCTCGTACAGGATGTCGGTGTAGTCGCCGGCCTGCTGCCATTCGACCACAGCGGTCGCGCCGTCTGCTTCGCTCATCGCTTCCCCCTGCGATTCATTCCCATCAACCCGTGGGAGGGTAGGCGCGACGCAGGAGGTCCTCGACCGCCTGCGCGAACGCCTCGGGCCGTTCGAGGTGCGCGGCGTGGCCGGCGCCCTCGATCACGCCAATCGTAGCGTCCGGCAGCGTGCGCGCCATATCCCCGGCGATCGCCACGTACTTCTCGTCGAGTGAACCGGCCATCAGCAGCGCCGGCGCAGCGATCGAGGGCAGCCGCTCGTGCAGCGGCGCCTGCGCCCCGGCGCCCATGCCGCGCAGCGAGTTCGCGAGGCCGTGCGCGCGCTGAGCGAGCCGCGTGGCGCGCACGGCGGCACGAGCCTCCTCGGACATGTCGCGCTGCGAGGCGAAGAGCGGAAGCTGCTCCCACTCGTCGACGAATGCCTCGACGCCGTCGCGCTCGATGCGATCGACGAGCGCATCGTCCGAGGCGCGTCGCGCCTCGCGCTCGCCATCGTCGGCGATGCCGGGCGAGGCGCCCTCGAGCAGCAGCGCGGCCACGGCCTGCGGGTGGTCCGCGGCGACCTGCAACGCGACCCGCCCGCCGAGCGAGTAGCCAAGCCAGGCGGCGCGCTCGTGGCCGAGCGCGCGCAGTAGCGCGACGAGGTCCGCAGCGGCGCGCCGGATCGCATAGCGTTCGACCGCCGCGGGCGCCTCGGAGCGGGCGTGACCCACGAGGTCCGGGGCAATCGTGCGGTACTCCCCGGCGAGGCGATCCGTGAGGTCGCGCCAGGTGTCGGCGGAGCCGGTGAAGCCGTGCAGCAGCACGAGCGGCGGGCCGTCGCCCTCGATGGTGACGTGCAGCGAGAGGCCGTCAATCTCGACGGCCGTCGCGCCGCCCATCAGCGCGCGGGCGCGGATGCGGCTGGCGCGGCGTCGAGGTCCAGCTCGCGCAGCGCGGCGGCGGCGCGCGCCCAGACCTCGCGATGCAGCTCGACGTTGCGATCGCGCTCGGTCCGCAGCTCGAGCACGGTCAGACCGGGTGCGCCGAGGGCGCCCTCGATCGCCTCGCGCCACTCGGCGAGGTCGGGTCGCAGCAGGCGGCCGCCAAAGGTGCGGATCACGCCCTCGAAGTCGAGGCCGTGCGGCGTCCCGAACCAGTCCTCGAACTGCGCGGCCGCCTGCTCGCGCTGCGGCAGGAAGTGGAAGATGCCACCGCCGTCGTTGTTGACGAGGACGACGAGCAGCGAGAGGCCATGGCGCCGCAGCGGCCAGAGCCCGTTGAGGTCGTGCAGGAACGAGAGATCGCCGACCAGCACCGCGACCGGTCCCTCGCCCGCCGCGACGGCCCCGACCGCCGTCGAGACCACGCCGTCGATGCCCGAGGCCCCGCGCGTGCCGACGATGCGGATGCGGCGCGAGGTGGCGGGGAAGAACGAGTCGAGGTCGCGGACCGGCATCGAGTTCCCGGCGACGAGCGTTGCGCCGTCCGGGAGGGCCGAGGCGAGCAGGGCGGGCGGCATGCCCTCGAACGGCTCGTCGAGCGCGGCGATCGCCTCGGCGAGGGCGCGGCGGGCGGCGGCATTGGCGCTCGTCCAGCGCTCGAGGAAGGCGCGGTCCGGCGCCGCACGGGCGGCGGTGCGCGCGGGGTCGTCGGGGGTACCGCGGAAGGCGCTCGGGCGGCGCGCGGACAGCGCCGCGACGGCCGCCTCGTAGAGCGCGGCGGGGTCCGCCCAGAGCATCGAAGTGACGGTCGCGTCCGGATCGCGCCAGCCTCCGGGTGCGTCGACGGCCAGTTGCGGGACGCCCTCGAGGTTCGCCAGGTACTCGAGAAGCGGCCGGGTCGTCGGGGCCGCACCGAAGCGCAGCACGACCTCGGGCCGCGTGCCCGGATCGGAGGCGAAGCGCGGCGACCGCAGCAGCGCGTCGTAGGCCTCGACCACGTGGGTCAGCGGGTGCGCGCCGGCGCGCAGCCCGGAGAGCGGGTCCGCGAGGATGGGCCAGCCCAGCGCCTCGGCCAGCCTCGCGATCGCGCGCGCGGGCAGGTCGCCGTTGGCGGGCCCGCAGAAGATCAGCCCGTCGCGCCCGTCGGCAGCCTCCAGCAGCATCGCCGCCGCCTCGCTGGCGTCACGCGCCGGCGGGCGGGAAACCGCGACCGGCGGAGCGCCCGAGGCCTCGAGGGCGTCCTCCCAGCCGGGCTCGATCAGCGGCTCGCGCAGCGGGATGTTGAGGTGCACCGGACCGGCCGGCGGGCCTGCGGCAACGGCGACGGCACGGGCCGCGCTGCGCTGCGCGTGGGCCTCGAGGCCGGGCGAGCCGTCGGGGACCGGCAGCTCGGCGAACCAGCGCACGTGGCGGCCGTAGAGGCCGTGCTGCTCGATCGTCTGGTTCGCGCCGCTGTCGCGCAGCTCGGGCGGCCGGTCGGCGGTGAGCGCGATCAGCGGCACGCGCGAGAGCGACGCCTCGGCGATCGCCGGGTGCAGGTTCGCGGCGGCGGTGCCGGAGGTGGTCACGATCGCGACGGGCTCACGCAGTTGCCGGGCGAGGCCGAGCGCGAAGTAGCCGGCGGCCCGCTCGTCGAGGTGCACCCAACTGCGAAGTTCTTCGGTCCGTTCGAGCGCAAGCGCGAGCGGCGTGGAGCGCGAGCCGGGGGCGATCACGGCGTGGCGCACGCCGCTGGCGCCAAGCTGCCGAGCGAGCGCGCCGAGGCAGCGGTAGGCGGCGTTGGCGCTCACATCGCACCGCCGCCGAGGGCGCTGGTGAGCGGGCGGAACTTGAGCTCGATCTCGGCCAGCTCCGACTCCGGCGTGGAGTCGCCCGTGACGCCCGCTCCGGAGAACAGCCAGGCGCGCCGGCCGCGGATCAGCGCCGAGCGCAGTCCGACCGCGAACTCGCCCTCGCCCGCGCCGTCCATCCAGCCGACCGGCCCGGCGTACCAGCCGCGATCGAAGCGCTCGTGCCGCGCGATCACCTCGAGCGCGGTCGCGGACGGCCAGCCGCAGACGGCCGGCGTCGGGTGGAGCCGTGCGACCAGGTCGAGGATGTCGACGCCGGGAAGGGCGCGTGCACGCACCTCGGTGGCGAGGTGCTGGATGTTGTGCAGTCGCAGCAGTTCCGGGCGGTTCGGCGCCTCGAGGTCGCTGGCGAGGCCGGCGACGCCCTCGCGCAGCGCGCGCACGACGATCTCGTGCTCGATCCGCTCCTTGGCGTCGCGCAGCAGCGCCTCGCCCAGCTCCGCGTCCTCCTCGTCCGTCCTGCCGCGGCGAGCGGAGCCGGCGAGGCCGAGCGCGCTGACGGCTCCGCCGCGCAGTCCGGCCAGTTGCTCCGGGCTGGCTCCGAGGAAGATCGCGTCACCGCGGCGGAAGCTGAACAGGTAGCAGTGCGGGTAGTCCTCGCGCAGCTGCGCGAGCGTCGCTCCGGGGTCGATCGGCGCGGCCGTCTCGAGCTCGCGCACCGAGGCGAGCACGGCCTTCTCGTAGAGCCCGGCCCGGACCTCCGCGGCAATCTCGGCGACGGCGTACATCAGCGCCGGGCGGTTGATGTCCCAGATCACGCGCAGCGCCGTCGCCGACCGCTCGCGCGCGGGCGGTTCGGCGCGTTCGCTGCGCTCGATCAGGTAGTCGACCTCGGCGGGGTGGCTGCCCGGCGCGAGCACCACGCCGCAGTCCTCGCCGTCGCGGACGAAGAGCAGCCGGGGCAGGCTCAACCATCCGTAGTCGAACCCGCCCCACTGCCCGCCCGCCGGCGCGGACGGGTCGAAGGCGAAGCCGCCGAGCAGCCGAGGCCGCAGCGGGCCCGGGTGATCGCCGTCCGCAGCGGCGTCGCGAAGCAGGCGCAGTGCTGCGTCGCGAATCGCCTCGGGACCCTCGCCGGGCGGCGCGGTGATGAGCGCCGCCTCGCCCATGCCGACGAGCACCAGGTCGCGGTCCGGTCGCTCGTAGCACACGCTCACCTCGGCCGCGTCGGGGCCTGTGAGCAGGGCGCGCGGATCGAAGTCGCTGGACAGGGTGATCGAGGAGAAGCGGGCGCTGCCCCAGGGCGGATCGGCTGACGTCGAGCGCGCCGCGCCCGCGGTCGGGCCGCTCGCCTGCTCGTGCTCTGGGGACGTCTTGCCGTCTTCCGGCATTTGCCGCTCCGCGTTCGGTGCTCCGTCAGACCAAGTATATGTCCACAACCCCTGCCGAATATGTTCACAACACGCGCGCGGTGTCGCCTCGGCCGCACGCGCGATGCGGCGAGACAGCCTAGCGCACGGGAACGTGGTGCTCGATCGCCGGGGTGCCCGGGCGCGTGCTGCGGATCCCCACCACCGGTCCCTGATCGCGCACCTGGAAGTCCAGGTAGCCGTAGCAGAACCCGTTACGCCCGAGTCTGCTGCACGTGCCCATCGTCGTCTGGAACGGATCCTCGGGCGGACCGTTCCCGAACACGAACCGGCGAGTCGTATCGGAAAGGTTGATCGCGGCCGCGAACGTGAACTGCACGCCGGAGACGTCGAAGATCAGCACGATGAAGTCGTAGTCGATATTCCGCTCGTCCCAGCGCACGCCCCCGGCGAGCGGACCCTCGCTCACCCGTGAGCAGCCGCCCGAGTTGCAGGCCCGGATGCTCGTGGTGCGCCAGCCGCCGGTCAGGAGCACCGTGTCGCTGGCCTCGTCAGCCCCCCCGAGGATCGTCTCCCAAGTGATCGGGACCGACGGCTCAGTGAGGTTGCGCGTGCAGAGCCGCGCGAACGTGGCCTCGATCGGCGAGGAGCAGAACTCGTAGAGCAGGGCGTCCTCGACGGCTCCCCAGCCCAGCACCGTCGTCCCCTCGGGAGCGCCCGGCACATAGCGTGCCGGCAGGTGCGACTCGAAGATCGGGAACCGCCGCGGACGGGCGCCGACCGCCGACACGTCGATCGCGACGCGGTCGGTGGCGCTGTGCAGGTAGCGGTCGGTGGCCGTGACCTCGAAGAACAGCACCGCCGGCTCGCCCGGCGCGCGGAACGAGACCTCGGCCGACGAGCCGCCGCGCGGCAGCCACAGCCGCGGACCGCCCGTCTGCACCCACCTGAAGGTGAGCGAATCGTCCTCCGGATCGCTGGCAGCCGCGCTCAGGACGACGTCCTCGAAGAGGCCGACTGCCCGGTCTGGACCGGCGTCGACCGAGGGCGCCTCGTTGCGGCCGTACAGCGAGCGCAGCAACTCGACCTCGGCACGGCCCGGCTGGAGCAGGCAGGCGGCGGGCGCCCCGGGCTTGTAGCTCGGGTACATCAGATCGCGCGGGTCGTCGCTGTGCCCGAGACCGAGCATGTGCCCCAGCTCGTGGACGACCGTCGACGTGAAGCAAGCGCCCCTGTCCACGCGGTCCGCGTCCATCACGATGTCGGCCTCGAGGAATACTCGGTCGATGACGACCCGCCGCGACTGGTCCTCGTAGCTGGATTCCCAGATCGCGCTGGTCAGCGCGACGTCCGGCCCCCGCACAATGTTGCGCGCATCGTCGAAGGCGATCTCGTTGCGCCCGTTGCCCTCCGCCCACGTGGCGTCGGGGCAGTCTCCCGTGTAGCGAATGCCGGCTGCCGCAGCGACCTGATTCCAGGCGCTCGCGCTCTGCCTGACCGCGTCGCGGAAGGCGTTGGCCGTGAGCCAGCTCGGGCGATTGGTGTGCGAGGTGCAGATCGCGATCGGATTGGAGTCCGCCGACCACTTCGCGGGCGGTGAGCCGCAGCGCGGCGGCGACAGCTCGGGCACCTCCGAGCAGTCCGTGAAGAAGGCGATCGCGAGCTCGACCGGCACTTCATGGACGGATACGTCGCGGGAGTACGCGAGGTGTCCGAAGCCGTGAGATTCCTCGCCGCCGTCGGCGTGCACCGGCGCCAGCCGGGCGGCGGCGAGCAGCAGCGCGACGAGCGCCAGGACCACCGGCGCCGCCATCCACGGGGCGACGTGCCGCACTCCATGCTTGAGCACCGTACGCACCGCCCCCGGTAGCCGACCCCGTCGTCGTGCCGTGGCTTGCCTGACGATCATTGTACGTCCGGGGATCCGCGCGATTCCCGCCACGGCAGTGGCATACTGCCGCCATGAGACTGCCGGACCGCCAGTTGCTCGTGATGACGGTGGTCGTCGCCGGCCTCGCGTCTCTCGTCTCGCTGGTGACGAGCGGCGGCAACTGGGCATCGACGCTGATCGCGTTCCCCCTCTTCGCGACGTTCGCCTTCTGGTCGATCCTCTTCTCGCGCTGGCTCACGCGCCGCTTCGTGAAGGCACCGGAGCCCGTGGTGCACGAGCCGACCGCACCCAGCTCGAAACGGCCGGAGCACGCGCAGCGACGCCGCCGGCGACGCCGCCCGCGAGGCGGCCGGGGGCGCGGCTAGGGGCGATCCGAGTCCTCGCAGGCCGCAATCAGGGCTTCCGCGATCTCGCGGTAGCGCTGCTGCACCTCCACGGGACCGTGCAGCCCATTGGTCAGGTAGGCGACCGCCAGTCCGCGCACTGGGTCGGCGTAGCCGATGGTCGACTGCGCACCCGGATGCCCGTACACGCCCGGCTCATCGAAGGGTTCGAAGACACCCCCGACGATGAACCCGAGGCCGTACGAGGCGGGCAGCGTGAAGGTGCGGTCGTAATCGGTGGTCCACTGCACGCTCGTCGCCAACTCCACGGTCTCTGGCTGGAGCAGGCGCACGCCCTCGCGCGCGCCGCCCTGCAGCAGGCAGTCGTAGAAGCGGGCCAGCGCCTCCGCCGTGCCGATCCCGTTCGCGGCGAGGAGCTGGCCGCGCAGCGTCGGCGCGGCGTTGAAGCGATCGACGATGTCCGAGGTGCGGCGCTCGCTGCCCTCGGGGTCGAGCAGGGTGACCTCCGACATCGCCTCCAGCGGCACGACGTCGCCGAGCGCCTCATCCGGCACGCCGAGCGAGGCGTCCATGCCGAGCGGGCCGATGATCTCGTCGGCGAGGAACTGCCGGGGCTCACGCCCGTCGAGGCGGCGCACCAGCTCGCCGATCGCGAACCCGTAGGTCACGGGGTGGTAGCCGGTGTCCGTGCCCGGCGGCCACTCTGCCTCGATCGCCGCGGTCGCGGCGGTGACGGCCTTCCAGTCGTCGAGCCGGTCCCAGTCGAAGTCGACCGGGAAGACGGGAAAGCCGCCGCGGTGGGTCAGCACGTGGCGCAGCGTGCAGGCCCACTTCCCGCCCTCGCCGAACTGCGGCCAGGCCGCCGCGATCGGCTGATCGAGGTCGAAGGCGAGGCGCTCGACCATCATCAGCGCTGCGACGGCGCCGAGCGGCTTGGTGGCCGAGAACCAGACCATGCGCGCCGAGGGACGCGCGGCGTCCCCGAGCCGGAGGTCGATCTGCAGCTCGCCGTCGCGATAGACCGCGAGCTGCGAGGCGGCGTGCAGGCCCTGCTCGATGTGTGCGCGCGCGACATCCTCGACGGACTCGCGCGCGGACGGCGAGAGCGCACGTGGGGCGGCCATCAGGGCGTTCCCGTCCTGCCGTCAGTTGCGCCGACGCTGGCGATCGTCACGTGTCGCTCCCTGCCCCGGTCACGGTAGCGCCGAACGCACCCTAGCGCAGGATGCGGCGCCCCGCCGGGCCTCGCTGCTGGTGGTAGCATGCGCGGCGCGACGCGGCGGCAAGTTCGGGAGGTGCGGCATGGAGTTTGGCTGGACCGATGAGCATGTGACCTTCCGCCAACAGGTCCGGGACTTCCTGGACACGCACGCCACGCCTGCGCTGTTCGCGGAACTGTACGAGTCCGAGCGCGACGGGCTCGCGCGCGAGGCCGGCGAGGAAGAGTTCGGCCATAGCCGCGGCCCGGAACTGCGCGCCTTCCGCAAGGCGATGAACGAGGCCGGCTACACCAACATGGGCTGGCCGGTCGAGTACGGCGGCCAGGGCAAGGACGCGCTCCACGCCTTCATCCTTGCCGAGGAGCTCTGGTACCTCGGCATCCCGCAGGACCACCTCAGCGTCGGCTCGGTCGGGCGCACGATCATGCGCTTCGGCACCGAGGAGCAGAAGCGCGATTGGCTGCCGCAGATCGTCAGCGGCGACATGACCTTCGCGCTCGGCTACACGGAGCCCAACGCGGGGACCGACCTCGCCTCGCTGCAGACGAGGGCGACCCGTGACGGCGACGAGTGGGTGATCAACGGGCAGAAGATCTACGGCGGGTTCGGCAGCGCCACGCACGGCTGGCTGGCCGCCCGCACGGACCCCGACGCGCCGAAACACCAAGGCATCTCCGTCTTCATCTTCCCCACCAGCGTGCCGGGCATCACCGTCCGGCCGATGGGCACGATGGGACGGATCATCACCAGCGAGACCTTCTTCGACAACGTGCGGCTGCCAGCCGACGCGCTCTTCGGCGAGCTCAACCGCGGCTGGTACTACATGTCCAACGCGCTCGACCTCGAACGCGTCATGATCGAGCCCCAGAGCCTCTACCAGCGCCGCGTCGACGCGCTCGTGAACCACATCGAGGAGCACCGGCCGGAGCTCAAGGACGACATCGTCGTGCGCACCAGGCTGGCCGAAGCGACCGTCGACAGCGAGGTCTCGCGGGCACTGGCGATGACCAACGCGATCATGGTGCAGAACGGCATCACCCCCACGATGGAGGGCGCCATGGTCAAGGTCTGGGGCTCCGAGGCGCGCTACCGCGTCGACAGCCTCGCCCTCGACCTGCTCGGCCCCGAAGGGGCGCTGCGCCGCGAGAACGAGGAGGCGCCGCTCGGCGGGAAGCTCGAGGAGAACTACCGCGGTTCCTCGGTGCACCGCTTCGCCGGAGGCACCAACGACGTGCTGCGCCGCATCGTCGCCACGCGCGGCCTCGGGCTGCCGAGAGGTTAGGAGGCTTCACGATGGCGATGGACCTCCGGCTGAGCGACCTGCAAGAGCTGATCCGCGACAGCGCGGACGACTTCCTCGAGCGCGAGGCGCCCGCCTCGCGGATGCGCCAGATCGAGTGGGCGGGCGAGCCCGACGAGGAGCTGTGGAGCCAGATGGTCGAGCTGGGCTGGACCGGCCTGCCGATCGCCGAGGAGCAGGGCGGGCAGGGCGCGCAGCTCGTTGACCTCGGCGTGCTGATCGAGCAGCTCTGCCGCCACGCCCTGCTCTCTCCGTACCAGCAGACGATGCTCGCCGCGGCGACGGTGCAGCGCCACGGCGACGCGGCGCTGCAGACCTCGCTGCTGCCGCGCATCGCCGCGGGCGCCACCTGCGCCCCGGCGCTGGTCGAGGGCAACGGCGGACCCTACGGCGAGATCGCGACGACGACCGACGGCGCGACACTGAGCGGCTCGAAGCGCTACGTGGAGTTCGGCGCGACCAGCGACCTGCACCTGGTGGCCGCGACGCGCGACGGGGAGCCCGGCCTCGCCGTCGTGGCGCGCGATCAGGCCGGCGTCTCGACCGAGGCGCTGACCGGCATCGGCCTGACGCCGCAGGCGGCGGCGACGTACGACGGCGCGAGCGTCGAGGGCTGGATCGGCGGCGCCGAGGCGGTCGACTACCTGCGCGTGCTCGGATCGGCGATCGCCTCGCTGGAGTGCTACGCGCACGCCCAGAAGGCGCTGGACATGACCGTCAGCTACGTCCAGGTGCGCGTCGCCTTCGGGCGGCCGATCGGGACGTTCGAGGCGGTGCAGGGACGCGTCGCGGACGCCGCGGTCGGCGTCACCGCCTCGCGCTTCCTCGCCTACGAGCAGCTCTACAAGCTGGACCGGGGCGAGGTGGACGCGCTGCACGCCGCCAAGGTGAAGTCTGTCGTCGCGCGCTCGGTGGCTGACGCGACAAACTGGGGGCACGTGCTGCACGGCGGCGTGGGCTTCATGGCGGAGTACGACCTGCAGTTCCACACGCGCCGCGGCAAGGAAGCAGCGCTGCGCTGGGGCGACCCCCGCGAGTCGCTCGGCGCGGTGGCGGCGTCGGTCTTCAACTAGTCGGCAGGACGAACGCGGAGGGCGAACCATGGCGAAGGTGCTGGATCCGGTCTCGGGCGAAGAGGTCGACACGGACGAGGTGAACCGCGCGGTCAGCGAGACCGCCTCCGGGGCCGGGCAGTCCGACCCCGACAAGGGCACGAAGTACTTCTACAACGGCCAGTGGTACTACTTCGCCAGCCTCGACTCGCGCGTGCGCTTCATGGCGGAGCCGGAGAAGTACGCCTAGCCCCGCTCGCCCCTCCTGACCTCCGGCCCCCTCTCCCCTCGCGGGAGAGGGCGGGGGTGAGGGGGAGCGCGCCCGCGGCGCGCCAGCACGCCGGACGTCCGAGGGGCAACAACTTCTGGAGCCTCGCGCCAGTTCTGTTCTGGGGGGCTGCGCCCCCCACACCCCCATCCCGGACGAGCACGCTGCGCAGCTCGGGCCCGCCCACCCACCCTCGGATTTTCTTTCTGTGGGGGGCTACGCCCCCCACGCCCCCCGTGGGCCGTTGCCTGCGGCGCAGCTCTTGAGGGCGCACCCGGCGTTCGCGGTCGGTCCGGCTCCCTCACGTCACTCCGCCCCCCTTCCCGTCATTCCGGCTCCCCTTTCCGTCATTCCGGCGAAAGCCGGAATCCAGTCGGGGGGCATCGCGGGCCCGCCCTCTCGCCGAGGGAGAGGGGCCGGACGGTGCGCCCTCGGAAGCTCCGAGTGGGGGTGTGGGGGCACAGCCCCCACGAAGCGGGGCGCGGGGCGCAGCCCCGCATCCATTGAGGGCGGGTGGGTGGGCCGAGCCGCGCGCAGCGCGTCCCGACCGGGATGGGGGTGTGGCGGCGCTGCGCGCCGGGCCCTCACCCTCACCCTCTCCCCTCGCGGGAGAGGGGACCGGAGGGGGAAGGGATCCGGTTCGCTACTGCTCCACGCTGAGCACGATCTTGCCGAAGTTGGCGTTGCTCTCCATGTAGGCGTGCGCCCCCGCCGCGTCCTCGAGGGGGAAGACGCGGTCGATCACCGCGCGCAGCCGTCCCGTCTCGAAGTGGTGCAGGTAGCGGGCCGCGAACTGCTGGCTGAGGATCAGCTTCTCCTCGAGGGGTCGCGCGCGCAGCACCGTGCCGTGCACCCGCAGCCGCTTCGGCATGAGCGCCGCGATGTTCGTCTCCAGCCTGGCGCCGCCCATCGTGCCGACCAGCACGAGGCGGCCGCGCACGGCCAGCGAGGCGATGTTGCGATCCCAGTAGGGCGCCCCGACCACGTCGAGGATCACGTTCACGCCGCGCCCGCCCGTACGCTCCGCGATCACCTCGGCGAAGTCCTCGTGCTGGTAGTTGATGCCCACGTCGAGGCCGAGCCCGGCGGCGCTCGCCAGCTTCTCGTCGCTGCTCGCCGTGCCGTAGCTGGGGCAGCCCTCGAGGGCGGCGAGTTGCACCGCGGCGGTGCCGACGCCTGAGCCGACGGCGTGGATCAGCACGGACTCGCCGGACGCCAGTTCGCAGTGGCCGAACAGCGCATCGAAGGCGGTGAGGTAGACCTCGGGGATCGACGCGGCCTGCTCGAAGCTCAGGCCCTCCGGGATCGCCATCAGCTGTCGCTCGTGCGCGATCGCCTTCGAGGCGTAGCCGCCGCCGCCCATCAGCGCCATCACGCGGTCGCCGGGCTGCCAGGCCTGGACGCGCTCGCCTACCGCCTCGACGACGCCGGCCATCTCCAGGCCGGGCACGTCCGGGCGGATGCCCGGCGGCGCGGGATAGCCGCCGCGGCGCTGCATCAAGTCGGCGCGGTTGAGGGCGCTCGCGTGGACCGCGACCAGCGCCTCCTCCGGCCCCGGAACCGGATCCTCGATCTCGGCGACCTGCAACACCTCCGGTCCGCCCGGTTCGGTCACGACGGCAGCGCGCATCGCCTGGCTCCCTCCACCCGCGTCGTCCTCGCTGGCGCGAAGGCTAGCACGGAGGGAGCCTCCCGCCGTGCTACGATCCCTCGCGACCGCGCGGCGTCGCCGACCTCACGGAATGGACGAGACGATGAGCGAGCGGCGAGACGCCCGGGAGGTGAGCGCCGAGGCGTTGACCGCCCGCTGCGACCCCGCCTCGTTGCCCTTCGCGAGCACCGCGGATCTGCACGCCATGGACGCCGTCTTCGGTCAGGAGCGCGCCGTCCGCGCGATCGAGTTCGCGCTCGGCATGGAGGCCCGCGGCTACAACCTCTACGCCTCCGGGCCGGACGGCATCGGCAAGTCCTCGATCGTCGAGTCCTACCTGAGACGCTACGCGGAGACGCGCCCGGCGCCACCGGACTGGGTCTACGTCCACAACTTCGAGGATCCGGATCGCCCGGACGGGATTGAGCTGCCCGCCGGCGAGGGCCGCGCCTTCGCCGAGGCGATGCGCGGCGCCGTGGAGCACGCGAGCGCCGAGCTGCGCGAGGCGTTCGACGCCGACTCGTACATCCGCCAGCGCTCCGCCGTGCTGCAGGAGCAGGAGCAGCGCCGCGCCTCGATGCTGGAGGACTTGCAGCAGCAGGCCGGGCAGCTCGGCTTCGCGCTGCAGCTGACGCCGGGCGGCGTCGTCTCCGCGCCGATCATCGACGGCCAGCCGGCGGGTGACGAGGTGATGGCGGCGCTGCCGGCGGAGCAGCGCGAGCAGATCCAGGAGCGCTCGCGCGAGCAGCTGGAGCCGCTGGTGCAGGACGCGCTGCTCGCGATGCGCGGGGTGCAACGCGAGACGCAGGAACACATCGAGGCGCTCGACGAGCAGGTGGCGCGCTTCGCGATCGAGCACCTCTTCGAGCCGCTGCAGGAGCGCTGGCGCGACGAGCCGGAACCGCTGCGCTTCATCGAGGCGGTCTGCGCCGACATGCAGCGCGAGCGCGACCGCTTCCGCGAGCAGCAAGGCGCGGTGCAGCCGGTCGCCCCGCAGCCGCCCGGCCTGCCGGGGCCGGCGCAACAACGCGAGGCGCTGCTGCGCCGCTATCAGGTGAACGTCTTCATCAGCAACGACCCGGACGGCGGCGCGCCGGTGATCAGCGAGCACAACCCGAACTTCGGGAACCTGCTGGGCCGCATCGAGTACGTCGGCCAGTTCGGCACGGTGGTCACGGATCACACGATGATCCGCCCCGGCTCGCTCGCCCTCGCGAGCGGCGGCTACCTGATGCTGCGCATGCGCGACCTGCTGCAGGATCCCGCCGCCTACGAGGGCCTCAAGCGCGCCCTCAGCTCCGGCGAGCTGATGCCGGAGTCGCGCGCGCAGGCGCTCGGCGTGGTCCCGCCCGCCGGGCTACGTCCGGCGCCCTCCCCGATCGAGACGAAGGTCGTGATCGTCGGCGACCCGGGACTCTACGCCTACCTGTTCCGCCTCGACCCGGACTTCCGGGAGCTGTTCCGCGTGAAGGCCGACTTCGAGGTGGACGTCGAGCGCAACGCGCACACCATGCTCGGGATCGCCTCGGTCATTCACCGCCAGTGCCACCTGGCCGGGATGCGCCGCTTCCGCGACGAGGCGGCGGCGCGAGTCATCGAGCACGCCTCGCGCCGCGTCGAGGATCAGCGGCGGCTCTCCGGCAACATGGGCGAGTTGCTCGACATCGCCCGCCAGGCGGACTTCTGGGCCGTGCAGGACGGCGCGCACGAGGTGCTGCGCCAGCACGTCGACCGCGCCCTCGAGGAGCACGAGTACCGCTCTTCGCTCGTGCGCGACCGCATGCAGCAGCTGATCGACGACGGCGCGATCTACATCGACACGGAGGGCTACAAGGTCGGGCAGATCAACGCGCTCTCCGTCTACAACCTGGGCGACATCACCTTTGGGCGGCCCTCGCGCATCACCTGCATCACCTCGGCGGGGCGGGGCTCGATCGTCAACATCGAGCGTGAGACGGACATGGCGGGGCGCACGCACAACAAGGGCTTCCTGATCCTGCGCGGCTTCCTCGCGGACCGCTTCGGGCAGGACAAGGCGATGGCGCTGCACGCCAGCCTCACCTTCGAGCAGCTCTACGGCGACATCGACGGCGACTCGGCCTCCTCGACAGAGCTGTACGCGCTGCTCTCCTCGCTCTCCGGGACGCCGATCGACCAGTCGATCGCCGTCACCGGCTCGCTCAACCAGCGCGGCGAGGTGCAGCCGATCGGCGGGGCGACGGCGAAGATCGAGGGCTTCTACGAGGTCTGCCGCTCGCGCGGCCTGGACGGCACGCAGGGCGTGATGATCCCTCGCGCTAACGTCCACAACGTCGTGCTCCGCCCCGAGGTGGCCGAGGCGATCGAGCGGGGCGAGTTCCACGTCTGGGCCGTCGAGACGATCGAGCAGGGCATCGAGGTGTTGACGGGTCAGCCGGCGGGCGAACCGGGCGAGGACGGCCGCTACCCTGCGGACACGATCTTCGGCGAGGTGCAGGCCACCCTCGAGCGCTACGCGCGCGCGCTGCCGGGCGGCGCGGCCGGCGGCGGCGAACCCGCCGTGATCCCGGTCGAGCGCGCCGCGCCGATCCCGCCGCCGGGCATCCCGCCGACGCCGCCCGAACCACCGATCGAGGTCTGACCGGCAGCGCGATGGCGGCGACACTGCGCAACGGACTGCCGCTGCTGACCATCGACATGGACGGCGTGATCTGCCAGCCGCCGTTCAACCGCAACCTCGGCATCCATCGGGCCTTCCTCGACCCCGACGCGCCGCCGCCCGCGGCGCGCGTGCCGGCGCGCTGGTTCAAGCGCATCGTCGATCCCGTTCGCTTCGAGCTGCGCCGGCCGCTGCCCGGCGCGCGCGAGGCGCTGGCGGAGCTGCGCGCGCTGCGCACGCTGCTGCTGCTCACGGGGCGGCGCAGCCCTCCCGATCGCTGGCTGCGGCGGCACGGCTTCACCTCGCTGCTCGACGGCGTCGTGATCAACGAGACGCCGCTGCGCAGCCCGCACTTCAAGCTGCAGGCGATCGCCGATCTCGGCGCCGCCGAGCACATCGACGACGACGGGCGCACCGTGCAGCTGCTCGCCCAGCGGTCCGAGGCGCAGCCCTATCTGCGCGACTGGCCCCGCAACCGCGGCCTGCCCCTCGACGAGCGGGTGCGGCGCGTCGCCGGCCTCGGTGCGCTGGCGGCGCTGCTGCGCGACGAGGGCGGGCCTCGCCAGACCTAGCGCTTGCCGGCGCTGTCGACGGCTCAGTCGGCGCAGCCCCCGCCCCTTCCCGTCACCTGGCCCCTTCCGTCATCCGGCCCCTCCCGTCATTCCGGCGAAAGCCGGAATCCGGGCACGCCCACCCACCGCCAAGCCCCCGAGAGCGCCCGATGCGCAACAGGCCCCGTTGGCGCAACGTGGCCCGGAGGCTCCCTCACCCCCGCCCTCTCCCTCGGGGAGAGGGGGCCGGAGCCCTTCCCGTCATTCCGGCGAAAGCCGGAATCCAGGCACGCCAACCCACCGCCGAGCCCCCGAAGCGCAACAGACCCCGATGGCGCAACGTGGCCCGGAGGCTCCCTCACCCGCCCTCTCCCTCGGGGAGAGGGGGCCGGAGCCCCTCCCCGTCATTCCGGCGAAAGCCGGAATCCAGCCGAGTGGCCCTGCGGGTATCCCCGCGTCAAGAGCAAGACGGTGCGCCCGCTCGTCCGACGCGCGCCGGGCAAGAAGCCCTGAGGCGCACGAACCTTCAGAGGCGGCAGTCAAGCGTGGCGAGCCCCCTCACCCCCGCCCTCTCCCCCAGGAGAGGGGGCCGGAGCCCTTTCCCGTCATTCCGGCGAAAGCCGGAATCCAGCCGAGCGGCCCTGCGGGTATCCCCGCGTCAAGAGCAAGACGGTGCGCCCGCTCGTCCGACGCGCGCCGGGCAAGAGGCCCTGCGGCGCACGAACCTTCAGAGGCGGCAGTCAGCCGTGGCGAGCCCCCTCACCCCCGCCCTCTCCCCCAGGAGAGGGGGCCGGATCTGCCCTTGGGCGTTGGCTGCGCCCTCGATAGTTCCGAGGGGGTGTGGGGCAGAGCCCCCACGGAGAGGGGCGCGGGGCGCAGCCCCGCATCCATTGAGGGCGGGTGGGTGGGTGGGCGGGCCTCGCTAGACTCGCCCGGCGGGCCGGGGTAGCGTCGGGGCATGGCTGGCGTGCGCGACGAGGACGGGGAGACGCCCGACCCGGCCGCGCCCGCTCGCGATGCGGCCCACGAGGGCATCTTCTCCTCGCTGCGGATCCGCAACTTCCGGCTGCTCTGGTTCGGGGTCGTCAGCCACGCGCTGGCGCTCTGGATGGAGCAGATCGCCCGCCCCTACCTGATCTACGAGCTGACCGAGTCGCCGCTGCAGCTCGGCGGCGTGATCGTGGCGCGGACGCTGCCCCAGTTCGGCTTCGGCATCCTCGCCGGGGTGATGATCGACTGGTTCGACCGCAAGCTCGTGCTGCAGCTCTCGCAGTACGGTGCACTGCTGCTCAACGTCGTCTTCGCCTCGCTGCTGATCTTCGACCTGCTGGAGCTGTGGCACATCTACGCGGCCGCCGCGGTGCGCGGCACCACGATGGCGTTCGATCAGCCGGCGCGGCAAGCGCTCGTGCCGACCGTCGTGCCCGCGGACCGCGTCACGAACGCGATCGCGCTGCTGAGCGCCACGCAAAACTCGATGCGCATCTTCGGCACGGCGGTCGCCGGCTTCACCATCGCCGTGATCGGCGTCGACGGGGCATTCGTCGCGATCGCGCTGATCTACGTCGGTGCGGTCGTCTCGACAGCGCTGCTGCGCGTGGCGACGCACGTCCGCCCCGAGGAGAGCGGCGCGGCGGCGATGCTCGCCGGCCTCGGCGACGCGATGCGCTACGCGATCGGCACGCCCGCGATCCGCGGGGCGATCTCGCTGGCGCTCATCCACTTCGCGTTCGGGCTGTCGTTCCTGCACCTCTTCGCGGCGCTGTTCGCCCTCGAGGTGCTGGACATCGGCCCCTTCGGGTTCGGGATCATGATGTCGATCACCGGGCTCGGGTCGCTGACCGGGGCGCTGATCATCGCCTCGCGCTCGCCGCGCAACCTCGGGCAGCTGCTGCCGCTGATGATGGCCGCGATGGGCGCGCTGCTGATCGTCTTCTCGCTCAGCAGCTACGTCCCGGATGCCCTCGGGCGTCCCTGGCTGGTGCTGCCGCTGGTGCTCGTCTTCGGCGTCGGGCTGTTCCAGTCCGGCATCTTCGCGCTGGTCCAGGTGGTGGTGCTGGACGCCGCGCCGGACCAGATGCGAGGGCGCCTGATGGGCCTGCTCGCCTTCGACCGCGCGACGATGCTGATGGGCGCGGCCGCGGGCGGCGCGATTGCCGAGGCGATCGGCGTGCAACGCGCGCAGATCGTCTACGCCACGCTCGTGATCATCGGCGCGCTCGCGATCCTGATCTTCGCCCGGCGCTTCCGCCGCACCGTGATCGGCGCGAGCGTGCCGACCGCCGAGCCGGGCAGCCGCCGCCACACGGCGGCCGGCGTGCGCAGCGCAGTATCGAGGCGGCGCGCGGCACACTAGCCTGTCCTGTCCGCCTAGCGCGGGCCGGCGCCGATCGCCCGCAGCAACCCAAGCCCTCGAGTGGGCGAGGCGGCGGCGAAGGGCGGGATGCCGATTTGCTGCGGCGAGAGCCGCAGCGGCTCGCCCCGCGCATCGAGCAGCGCCCCCCCGGCAGCCTCGACCACGGCCGCGCCGCCGGCCACGTCCCACACCGAGCGAGGGCGCGTCGAGAGGTAGACGCCGGCCGCGCCCAGGGCGACCTGCGCCAGCTTCAGCACTGAGGACCCTGCCGGATGAACATCGAACGGGATCTGGTACTGCAAGCGCCGCCGCTCATAGTCGTGCCGCGAGACCACGACACGCCCGACATCCGGCCCGTCCTCGATCGGCGGCAGCGGATCGCCGTCGCGGCGGGCGACGCCACCGTCGCCTTCGAGGAGGCCCGATAGCACCACCCACTCGCCGCCGCCGCCGTGCGGGGGCAGCGCGACCGCGCCGAGCGCCAGCTCGTCGCCCCGGAACAGCCCGACCGAGACGCCGTACTCGGGCAACCCGAGCAGGAACTCGCGCGTGCCGTCCAGCGGGTCGACCACCCAGGTCGGCTCCCCGGGGACGATCGGCGCGGACTGCCCGGACTCTTCGGACAGCCAGTGTGCGCCCTCGATCAGCGGCATCAGGCGATCGTGCAGCACCTCGTCTGCGGCGTGGTCGGCCTCCGTGACGGGGCCCTCGCCCCACTTCATGCCCACGCGCACGCGGCCGCCGGCGATGATCGCGCTGATCGCCTCGCCCGCCGCGCGCACCGCGTCCTCGAGGGCATCGCGCAGCTCCGCCGGCGGCGGGGTGCTCACAGCGCGGCCACCGAGGCGGCGACCCCGTCCGGCACGCGGCGCGCTGCGGTGTCGCGAATGCGCCAGCGCGCGGCTTGCCAGGTCTCGTTGAACTCGTGGGCGTTCCAGGAGTAGCCGGCGACGCGGGCCGAGACGGCGACTCGCTCGATCGGCTCGGTGAGCGGGACCAACGCCGGCACGTCGTCGAGCAGGAGGCGCTGCGCCTCGCGCGCGCGGCGACCCCGATCGGCGGGATCGAGGGCGGTCATCGCCTCCTCGACCGCGAGGTCGTAGAGCGGGTTCGAGTAGCCCCACAGCGAGAAGTCACTGAGTCCCGCGGAGGTATGCAGCCGCAGCCCGACATCGGGCGTGCGCACGGGTTCCAGCTCGAACAGGATCGCCTCGAAGTCGCCGCGGGCCAGGTCGCGCCGCCATTGCTCGTCGCTCACGGTGTTCAAGCGCGGGCTGAAGCCGCCTTCCTGCAACTGCTGGACCAGCGCGCGGACCAGGATGGTGAACGGCGCCCGGTCCGGCGCCTCGAGCGAGAACGCGAGGTTCGGAACCCCCGCAGCGGCGAGCAGCCTCCGGGCCTCGCCGGGATCGTGGCCGAACAGCGGATGCGCGGCGAGCTCGTAGCGCGGGAGCGCATCGGCGGCGAACGATGGGCCGACCGGGCCCGTCGGATACTCCGCCCCGGCGCCCTCCCGCAGCGCGAGCCGCCGATGATCGAGGGCGACGAAGATCGCACGCCGGACGCGCTCGTCCTGGAACGCCGGGTGGAAGCGCACGCGCCTGCCGTCCTTCGTACCGACGAGCGAGAGGCCGAGGCCGCGGACGCTCCGGGTCGAGCGCGTCAGCGTGCGGGCGCCCTCGCGCTGCTCCGCGCGGGCCACGCTGTCCGGCGCATCGAGCATGTTGATGTCGAGCGCCCCGCTCTCGAAGGCAGCATCGAGGGCCTCCGCTCGCTCGGCGGAGACCATCCGCAGCTCGTCGAGCATCGGCAGCCCTCGATGGTGGTAGCGCGCGTGCGGCAGCAGCGAGACGCCGCCGTCGGCGCGCCGCCGGGCGATGAACGGCCCGGCGCCGATCGGCTGTCCGAACTCGGAGACCTCGTCCGTGCGTACGGCGGCGCTCGCGGTATCCCCGAGCAACTCGAACAGGAGCGCAAAGGGCGCGTTGAGGCTGAGCCGCAGCGTGTCCGCCTCGGGCGTCTCGACTGTGCCGATCGCCGCCGCGAAGAGAAACTCTCTCGCCTCGGCGCGGCTCGCGAAGTCCGACGCCACGGCGGCAGCGTCCAGGGGCGGCCCGTCCCGCTCGCCGGGCGGGGGATGGAACGAGACGCCCGGGCGCAGCTGCACGACCAGCTCGAGCGAGCCCGCCTGCTCGATGCGCACGGCGAGGTCTCCGTGGATCTCGCCGTTGCGCTGATCGACCGCGACCAGGCGTGCCTGGGTCAGCGCCAGAGGCGGTACGGCTTCACCGACCACGCCCTGCCGCATGATCCCGCGCTCGCCTTCCGGGGCGGGCGACTCCTGCGCGAGCAGGGGGGGCGTCGCCGTCGGGGTCGGTGGGCGAAGGGGCGGCGCCTCCGCGGTGGTCCCTTCCTCGAACGCCTCGGGGGGCTCGGCGGCGCGCTCCGCGACGACGACCTCGGGCGTGCTCTCTTCATCGTCGAGGATGCAGGCCGCAAGCAGCAGGCCACCGGCGGCCCAGGCGCCGGAGCGCAGGGCGGCGCGGCGACTGTGTACGCGAGAAGACGGTTGCTGCGGGCTGCTCATGCGGCGCTGCTCGATCTGTCCGGTTGTCGCGCCGGAGGACCGACGCCGTCCGGCCGGGCGGATGGTACGCGGAATGCGCGCCGCTCGCGGCTACCAGATGCCGAGCTGCATCCGCACCTCTTCGGAGGCCATCGTCTTCGGGTCCCAGGGGGGATCCCAGACGAGGTTCACCTCGACGTCCTCGACGCCGTCCATCTGTGTGAGCAGATGGTAGGCCTGCCCCTGCAGCATCGGCCCCACAGGACAGGCCGGGCTGGTCAGCGTCATGTCGATGGTGACGAGGCCCTCGTCGTCGATGTTGACGTAGTAGATCAGACCCAGATCGGCGATTCCCATCCGCAGCTCGGGATCCTCGATCTGGCGGAGCACCTCCCAGAGCTGCTCCTCGCTGGGACGTTCGGAGGCGGCCTCGGGGGCGTCGGTCGCGGCTTCAGCCATTGGACGTGCTCCTCTCGTCGGTCGTCACGGTGGCGCGGGGCGCGTCGCCGTCGCGGCCATGCTGCGCGAGCGCGAGCTCCAGCGTCTTCCAGGCGAGCGAGGCGCACTTCACGCGCATCGGGAACTTCCGCACTCCGGCCAGCGCCCCGATGTCGCCGAGCTCCTCAGGAGCCTCCTCGCCCTCGACCATCATCGCCTGGAACGCGTCGATCGCGGATGTCGCCTCGTCGCTGCTCCGGCCCTTGATGTGCTCGGTCATCAGCGAGCTCGAGGCCTGCGAGATCGAGCAGCCCTGGCCGCTGAACGCCGCGTCGGCGATGCGGCCGTCGTCGTCGAGCTGCAGCTCCAGCGTGATCTCGTCGCCGCAGAGCGGGTTGGAGCCGTCGGCGGCGGCGTTGGCCACGTCGAGCGGGCCGCGGTTCCGCGGGTTGCGGTAGTGGTCGAGCAGGATCTCGCGGTAGAGATCGTCGAGGTTAACCACCAAAGCCTCCGAAGAAATCGGCCGTCTCGCGCACGGCAGCCTCCAGCACGTCCACTTCCTCGCGGGTGTTGTACAGGTAGAACGAGGCGCGCGCCGTGGCGGCCACGTCGAGCCGCCGCATCACGGGCTGCGCGCAGTGGTGCCCGGCGCGGATCGCTACACCCTCACCGTCCAGCACCTGCCCGATGTCGTGCGGATGTACGCCCTCGAGGCCGAACGAGACGACGCCGCCACGCAGCTCGGGATCGAGCGGCCCGTAGAGCGTCACGCCGGGCACGTCGATCAGCCGGTCGAGCGCGTACGCCGTGAGATCGACCTCGTGGCTGCGGATCGCGTCCATGCCGACCGCCTCGAGGTAGTCGAGCGCCGCACCGAAGCCGACCACGCCGGCGATGTTGGGGGTGCCCGCCTCGAACTTGTGGGGCAGCTCGTTCCAGGTCGATTGCTCGAGGCTGACACTGGCGATCATGTCGCCGCCGCCGAGGAAGGGCGGCATCTCCTCCAGCAGCTCGCGGCGGCCCCAGAGCACGCCGACGCCGGTGGGGCCGAGCATCTTGTGCGCGGAGCAGGCGAGGAAGTCCGCGCTCAGATCGCCGACGTCGATCGGCAGGTGCGGCGCGGCCTGCGCCGCATCGACGAGCACGCGCGCGCCCTGCGCCCGCGCCAGCTCCGCCAGCTCGGCGACGGGGACAATCGTGCCGAGGGCGTTCGACATCAGCGTGATCGCGAGCAGCCTCGTGCGCGGCCCGATCAGCCGCCGCGCCTCAGCGAGGTCCAGCGTGCCGTCGGGGAGCATCGGGATGTGGCGCAGCGCGATGCCGCGCTCGTCGCGCAGCATCTGCCAGGGCACGATGTTGGAGTGGTGCTCGATCTCGCTGATCAGCACCTCGTCGCCCGCCTCGAGGAAGGTGCGACCCCAGGAGTGCGCGACGAGGTTGATGGACTCGGTGGTGTTGCGGGTGAAGATGATCTCGGACGTGTCGGGCGCGCCGATGAAGGCGCGCATCCGCTCGCGCACGGCCTCGAAGCGCTCGGTCGCCTCGACGGACAGCGTGTGCACGCCGCGGTGGATGTTGGAGTTGATGTCGCGGTAGAAGCGCGTGATCTCGGCCATCACTTGGACCGGCCGGTGCGAGGTCGCGGCGTTGTCGAGGTAGACCAGCGGGCGGCCGTTGACCTCGCGCTTCAGCACCGGGAAGTCGCGCCGGATGCGGTCGAGGTCGAAGACGCCGTCGGAATTCACGCGGACGCCTCCTCGCACTCGACCCAGGCGGCGCCGTCCTCGACGCTGACGTCGTAGGCGCTAACGCCGCGGACGGCGGGGAGCGTGAGCGCGCGGCCCGTGCGGGCGTCGAAGGCGGCGCCGTGGCGCGGGCAGATCACGCGCCCCTGACGCAGCCGCCCCTCCCCGAGCGGGCCGCCGTCGTGCGTGCAGACGTTGTCGATCGCGAACAGCTCGCCGTCGATGTTGCTGAGGGCCAGCGAGCGCCCGCCGCACTCGACGACGCGGACCTCGCCCTCGGGGATGTCGGCGACGGCGGCGACGCGTTCGGGGCTCACGCGAGCGCCATCAGAGCACCGCCCGCGCCAGCCTGGCGAAGACCGTGCGCTCGAGGTCGTCGGCCATGCCCTCGACGGCGAGGTCGCGGGCCACGGACTGGAAGAAGCCGCTGACCAGCAGCTGCAGCGCCGTGCGGCGGTCGAGGCCGCGGCTCTGCAGGTAGAACAGCGCGTCCTGGTCGACCGGCCCGACGGTCGCCGCGTGGCCGCAGCGGATCACGTCGGCGGTGAGGATCTCGAGCACCGGGTCGGAGTCCGCCTTGGCATTGCCGGAGAGCAGCAGGTTGCGGTTCTGCTGGTTCGCCTCGGACCCGGCCGCGCCCTCCTCGACGCGGGTGATGCCGTAGTAGATCGAACGCGAGGCTCCCGCCAGCGCGGCCTTCACCTCGACATCCGAGATCGTGCGCGGCCCGACGTGGTCCTGCAGCGTCACGAAGTCGAAGTGCTGGTCTCCGTCGCCGAGGGCGACCGCGCGGATCGAGGAGTTCGCGCCCTCGCCCTCGAGCACGACCTCGACGGTCTGCTTGAGGATCGCGCCGCCAATGGCCAGCGAGGCGACCTGCAGGTCGGCATCGCGCCCGAGGCGCGCGCGGATCGTCGTGAAGTCCTGCGTCGCCGCGCCCCAGCGGTCGTCGATCAGCAGACGCACGTGGGCGGCCTGCGCGACGGCGATCTCGATCACGCCCGCGGCGAGCAGCGGAGCGTCGCCGGAGCGGGTGCGCAGCACGACCGTGACCTCGGACTGCTCACCGGCCTCGATCAGCAGCCGCGGATACACCGCCGCATCCGCGAGGTCGCTCGCGTCGACCGTGACGACGACGGGCTCCCCGAACGCGTGGCCGGCGGGCGCGTGTACGAGGGCGCCGCCGCTCCAGAGCGCGGCGTTGGCGGCGATGAACTTGCCCTCGGTCGCCGGCACGAGCGCGCCGAGGCGATCGGCGACCAGCGCGCGGCGGTCCTCGAGGGCGCCGGCGAGCGTGCCCGCGTAGGCGCCGCCATCCGGGGCATCACCGTCGGCGCCGCCCTCGATCGTGACCGGCGTATCCGCCGGGGCGAAGGCCGCGAGGTCGAGTCGCGTCACGTCCGTGTAGCGCCAGGGGCGCAGCGTCGGCGTGGGCAGCGGCAGCGCGGCGAAGGCGCGCGCGGCCTCGGCGCGGCGTTCCAGCAGCCAGTCCGGCTCGCCGCGCTGCACGGCGGCGGCGAGCACGGCCTGCTCCGCGTGGACAGGGGCGACCGAGGTCAGGGTTTCGCTCATCGTGATCCTTCGCCGCTCGCGGGGACCGCTAGCCGACGGAGCCTTCCATCTGCAGCTCGATCAGCCGGTTCAGCTCGATCGCGTACTCCATCGGGAGCTCCTTGACGATCGGCTCGACGAAGCCGTTGACCACCATCTTCGAGGCCTCCTCCTCCGTGATGCCTCGCGACATCAGGTAGAAGAGCTGGTCGTCGCCGAGCTTGGAGACGGAGGCCTCGTGGCCGATCGTCACCTGCTCCTCGTCGACCTCCATCGTCGGGTAGGTGTCGGAGCGCGAGTGCTCGTCGAGCAGCAGCGCGTCGCAGCGCACGGTCGAGCTGGAGTCTCCGGCGCCCTCGTGGACCTTGAGCAGGCCGCGGTAGGAGGTGCGCCCGCTGCCGCGCGAGACGGACTTGGAGACGATCGCCGAGGAGGTCTTCGGCGCGACGTGCACCACCTTGCCGCCGGCGTCCTGGTGCTGGCCGTCGCCGGCGAACGCGAGCGAGAGGATCTCGCCGTGCGCGCCCGGCTCCATCAGGTAGACGGACGGGTACTTCATCGTCAGCTTCGAGCCGATGTTGCCGTCGACCCACTCCATGACGGCGTTCTCGTAGGCGGCGGCCCGCTTCGTCACGAGGTTGTAGACGTTGTTCGACCAGTTCTGGATGGTCGTGTAGCGCACCCGCGCGTCCTTCTTGACGATGATCTCGACAACCGCCGAGTGCAGCGAGTCGGAGCTGTAGATCGGCGCGGTGCAGCCCTCGACGTAGTGTACGTAGCTGCCCTCGTCGGCGATGATCAGCGTGCGCTCGAACTGGCCCATGTTCTCCGTGTTGATGCGGAAGTAGGCCTGCAGCGGGATGTCCACGCTGACGCCCGGCGGCACGTAGATGAACGAGCCGCCGGACCAGACCGCGCTGTTCAGCGCCGCGTAGCGGTTGTCCCCGGGCGGCACAACAGTCCCGAAGTACTCGCGCACCAGCTCCTCGTACTCCTCGAGACCCTGGTCCATGCCGAGGAAGACGACGCCCTGCTCCGCGAGGTCCTCGCGGATGTTGTGGTAGACGACCTCGGAGTCGTACTGCGCGCCCGCCCCGGCGAGGAACTGGCGCTCCGCCTCGGGGATGCCGAGCTTGTCGAAGGTGTCCTTGATGTACTCCGGCACGTCGTCCCAGTTGCTGGCGTCCGTGTCGGTCGCGCGCACGTAGTAGGTGATGTCGTCGAAGTCGATCGCCTCGAGGAGCTCGGGGCTGCCGGCCCAACTCGGGTCATCCTTCTCGAAGAAGGTGCGCAGCGAGTCGAGGCGGAACTCGCGCATCCACTCGGGCTCGTCCTTCAGCTCCGAGATCTGGCGCACGACCTCCTCGTCGAGGCCCTTGTCGGCGCGGAAGAGCGGCGCTTCGTCGTCGTGGAAGCCCCACTGGTACTCGCCGACGGCATCGCGCGCTGCCGGATTCACGGTGGCCATGGATTTGCTCCCTCGCGTGAGCCTGGTTCGCTGTTGTTGCCCCTGCCGATGCTCAGGAGGCAGCCGCCGCGACGGCGATGCCGAGCTCCTGAAGAATCGGGTCGTAGCCGCCGGACTCGATCTCGTGCGCCAGCTGCGGTCCGCCGGAGCGCACGATGCGCCCGTCGAACAGCACGTGCACGCGGTCCGGCGTGATGTAGTTGAGGATTCGCTGGTAGTGCGTGATCAGCAGGATGCCCATCCCCGGGTGGTGCAGCGCGTTCACGCCCTCGGCGACGGTGCGCAGCGCGTCCACGTCGAGGCCGGAATCCGTCTCGTCGAGGATCGCGAGCTCCGGCTTGAGCATCCCGAGCTGCAGGATCTCGGCGCGCTTCTTCTCGCCGCCGGAGAAGCCGTCGTTGACGTAGCGGCGGGCGAAGTCCTCGTCCATGCGCAGCGTCTGCAGCGTCTCGCGCAACTCGGCCAGGAATTCCCGCGCCGAGGGCTCCTCGCCGCGCCGCGACTTAATCGCCATGCGCAGCAGGTTGACCATCGTCACCCCGGGAATCGGCGTCGGGTACTGGAACGAGAGGAACATGCCGAGGCGGCCGCGCGCGTCCGGCGTCAGCGTGGTGACGTCCTCGCCGCGGTAGCGCACCTCGCCGGAGTCGATCACGTAGGCGGGACTGCCGGCGATCGCGTTGGCGAGCGTGCTCTTGCCGGAGCCGTTGGGGCCCATCAGCGCATGCACCTCGCCGGCGTGCACGGTCAGGTCGACGCCCTTGACGATCTGCACGTCGGGCTCATCGGCGATGCTGACGTGCAGATCGCGCACCTCGAGGATCGGTTCGCTCGCAGTTTCGCTCACTGGGGCTCCACTCAATGCACTACGGCGCCTGCCGGCTCGGCCGGTTTGCGCACCTGGTATTCGCAGCAGGCGCCGCCGCCCGCGATCGTCGCCACCTGCTCGACGGGCCGGCCGACGAGCAGTTCGATGCTGTAGCGGTCCGCCTCGCAGGCCGCGTTCGTCTCGCTCGCGGTCGAGGGGCAGGGGCAGCCGACGTTGCTCAGCCGGTAGACCTCGCCCTCGTCGCGCACCTCGGTGAGGATGCCCTCGTCGCTGAGCGCGGCGACGACCTCCTCCAGGCGCGTTCCCAGCTCCGTGCTGCGCACGGCGCCGCCGCGCTCGCGCGCGATGTCCTCGGCGACACGGCTGTAGACCTGCTCCAGGATCGCCTCGCCGTCCCGTCCGGAGACCTCGTCCTCGTTGAGGCTGGCGAGGGCGGGCAGCAGCCGCCCGATCAGGCTCGTGTAGTGGTCCGCGCCGGAGCGCTCCTCGCCCGCCTCGCTGAGCGAGTAGCGGGTGACGGGGCGCCCGCGCGGCTGGCGCACGAGCGTGGTCTCGAGCAGGCCCTCGCCGACCATGATGTCGAGGTGGCGGCGGATCGAGCCCTGCGAGACGCCCAGCTCGAGCGCCAGCTCGGCGACACTGCAGTCGCCGCGCTCGTAGAGGATGCGCGCCAGTTCGTCACGCGCTCGCTGCACGACACGTTGGACCACTCGCTGCGCCTTCCTGCCCCCGTGAGCACCCTCGCCGGCTGCTCACGGCCCCTCTGCAGTTGCGTCGCGGTTGCGTGGAGCACTCGTTCCTGCTCGCCGCAAGCGGGTGCGCTCCGTAGATCCATTATCGCCGACCTGCGGCCAGCGTCAACATTCTTTCACATTTTTGGTCAATAACTCACGCAATTCTCCGAAGTCTCGCGCGAGATTGGCGTTGGACCGGCCACAACTCGGGCACGACCGCTCGCCCGCCACCGGCACAGGGAGGCTACGAGGGCGGCGACCACTCGTCCGCGAGGACGGCGTAGAGCACGTGGTCGACGTGCTCGCCGCGGAGCTCGGCGTGGCGCCGGAGCACTCCCTCGCGCTGCATTCCCAGCTTTTCCATGACCCGCCAGGAGGCCGTGTTGCGAACGTCCGCCATCGCGAAGACGCGCACGAGCTCCAGCGACTCGAAGCCGTGGCTGATGACGGCTGCGGCTGCCTCGGTCGTCAGGCCCCGGCCCCAGAGCGGGCGGGCGATGCTGTATCCCAGCTCAGCACGGCCCGGGCTGCGAACGGTCAGGTTGATGCCGCCCGAGACACGACCCTCGTGGACGATCGCCCAGATCGGGCGCGTCTCGGGATCGGTGAGAATGGCGCCGGCCACGAACCGCTCGGCGCTGCTGCGGGTGTAGGGCTCCGGCACCGGAAGGTAGCGGCCCCACTCCGCATCGGTGGCGTAGCCGAGCACGTCGTCGACATCGATGGAGCGGAAGGGGCGGAGCAGGAGCCGCTCCGTGCGGAGTTCCGGCCGTTCGTCCATTGGTCGAGTATGCACCAACCATCGCCGCGCTCCGGCGGCGCCGCGTTGGACGCGCCCGGAGCCGCCCTCGTACGATGCCGCCGCGCAGGATCGAGGCGTCGCGCGACGGCGCGCGAGCGAGGGGGCGAGATGGCCGACGGCGTCCAGGGCATCGTCGAGGGTACGACCGCGAGCTACGAAAAGACGATCACCGCGGAGGACATCGCGAAGTTCACGGAGGTGTCGGGCGACACCAATCCGCTGCACAGCGACCCGGACTACGCGGCGCGCACCCGCTTCAAGGAGCCGATCGCACACGGTATCCTCGCGGCAGGCGTGATCTCGGCCGCGCTCGGGACCAGGCTCGCGCCGGACAGCGTCGTGATCTACCTGCGGCAGAACCTGAGCTTCCGCGCCCCGGTGAAGCCCGGCGACACGCTGACCGCGACCGTCGAGGCGACCTCGGTGGACACGGACCGCAGCTCGGTCGTGCTGAACACGACGGTGACCAACCAGGACGGCGTCGAGGTCATCCGCGGCGACGCCCTCGTGCTGGTCGAGGCGCTCGCCTGACCCGCCGCGCGGCGAGAGACAGTAACGGAGCAGGCCGATGATGAAGCCCCAGCAGCAGACCGCCATCGCCGAGGCGCAGGACACCTGGGAGCAGGGCGCGCTGGCCAAGGTCCTCAAGCGCTTCCCCGAGCGCCGCGAGGAGTTCCGCACCTCCTCCGCCGACGCCCGCCGCTTCTACACGCCGAACGACGTCGGCGACGTCGACTACCTCGGCGACATCGGCTTCCCCGGCGAGTACCCGTTCACGCGCGGCGTGCAGCCCACGATGTACCGCGGGCGGCTCTGGACGATGCGCCAGTACGCCGGCTTCGGCACGCCCGAGGAGACGAACGAGCGCTTCCGTGAGCTGCTCGCCAACGGCCAGACCGGCCTCTCCGTCGCCTTCGACCTGCCGACCCAGACCGGCTACGACTCGGACCACGCGATGGCCGCGGGCGAGGTCGGCCAGGTCGGCGTCGCGGTCGACTCGCTGGCGGACATGGAGACGCTGTTCGAGGGCATCCCGCTGGACGGCATCTCGACCTCGATGACGATCAACGCGCCCGCGCCGATCATCGTCGCGATGTACATCGTGGCGGCGGAGAAGCAGGGCCACGAGCCGAGCGTGATCACCGGCACCGCGCAGAACGACGTGCTCAAGGAGTACGTCGCGCGCGGCACCTACATCTTCCCGCCGGGCCCCTCGGTGCGCTTCGCGGCGGACCTGATCAACTACTGCGCGCGCGAGGCGCCGCGCTTCAACTCGATCTCCGTCTCCGGCTACCACATCCGCGAGGCCGGCTCGACGGCCGCGCAGGAGATCGCCTTCTCCTTCGCCAACGCCTTCGCCTACCTCGACCGCAGCATCGCGCAGGGCGCGACGGTGGACGAGGTGGCGCCGCGCATCTCCTGGATCTTCAACACGCACAACTACTTCTTCGAGGAGGTCGCGAAGTTCCGCGCGCTGCGCCGGATGTGGGCCCGCGCGATGAAGGAGCGCTACGGCGCGACCAACCCGAACGCGATGACGCTGCGCACCCACACGCAGACCGGCGGCTCCACGCTGACCGCGCAGCAGCCGCTCAACAACCTCACCCGCTCCGCCGTGCAGGCGCTCGCCGCCGTGCTCGGCGGCGTGCAGTCGCTCGCGCTCTCCTGCTACGACGAGGCGCTGGCGCTGCCCACCGAGGAGGCGCAGCAGCTCGCGCTGCGCTCGCAGCAGATCATCGCCGAGGAGACCGGCGCGGCCGACACCGTCGACCCGCTCGCCGGCTCCTACTACGTCGAGTGGCTGACCGGCGAGCTGGAAGCCCAGGCGCAGTCCATCCTCGACCGCGTCGAGGACATCGGCGGCGCGGTCTCGGCGATCGAGGGCGGCTACATGCAGTCGGAGATCCAGGAGGCCTCGGTCGCCTACCAGCGCGAGGTGGAGAGCGGTGATCGCATCGTCGTCGGCGTCAACCAGTACGTCGACGAGGACGAGGACGCGACGCCGATCTTCCGCCCCAACACGACGGTGATCGACGCGCAGTTGAAGCGGCTCGCGCAGGTCCGCGGCGCTCGCGACGAGGCCGCCGTCGGCTCCTCGCTGGCCGGGCTGCGCGAGTCGGCGCGCGGCGACGCGAGCCTGATGGAGCCCGTGCTCGACGCCGTGCGCAGCTACGCAACCCTCGGCGAGATGTGCGGCGTGCTGCGCGAGGAGTGGGGCGAGTACGTCCCGCCGACCGTCGTCTGACCTCGTAGCGGTCGTCCGCAAGCCGTTCCTGCGTTACAACACGCCTGTTGGCGAGTCCGTGCCGCACGCTGCGGCGGATCGCCGCGCTCGGCAACGGGAGGTGTGACGTGGCGGGTGCACTCGACGGACAGGTGGCGGTGGTGACGGGCGCGAGCCGCGGTATCGGGCGCGCGTGCGCCCTCGAACTGGCGCGGCACGGCGCACAGATCGTCGTCAACTACGTATCGAACGTCGATGCGGCCGAGGAGACGCGCGACGCGATCCACGAGCTCGGCGGCACGGTCGTCCTCGTCAAGGCCGACGTCTCCGACGCCGAGTCGGCCTCCGATCTGATCGAGACGGCCGTCGAGGAGCTCGGCAAGGTCGACATCCTCGTCAACAACGCGGGCATCAACCGCGACCGCACGCTCTCGCGCCTCTCCGTCGAGGAGTGGGACGAGGTGATCTCGACGAACCTCTCCGGGATGTTCTACTGCACGAGCGCGGCGGTGCCGCACATGCGCGAGGCGAACTACGGCCGGATCATCAACATCTCCTCGGTGATCGGGCAGATGGGCAACATCGGGCAGGCGAACTACGGCGCGACGAAGGCGGGCATGATCGGCTTCACGAAGACGGCCGCCCGCGAGTTGGCGCGCAACAACATCACCGTGAACGCCGTCTGCCCCGGCTTCGTCTCGACCGAAATGGTGACCTCGCTGCCGGAGAACATCCAGGACAACATCAAGGCCCAGATTCCCCTCGGCCGCTTCGGCGAGCCCGAGGAGATCGCGGCCGTGGTGCGCTTCCTCTGCACCGAGGGCGGCTGGTTCACCGGCGCCCAGCTCAGCCCCAACGGCGGCCAGTACATGTAGGTCGCTCCCGCGACGGGGGTGCGGCGGCGCAGGGTCGGTCGCGGAAGGCGAATCGTTCGCCGAGGCGCCGCGGAGGGGTCCGCGCGGGATGAACACCGCCATCGGGGAGCGCATCGTCGTCGTCGGGAGCAGTGGGTCGGGCAAGACGGTGCTCGCGAGGGAGCTCGCCGCCCGGCTCGGCGTGCCGCACGTCGAGCTCGACGCGCTCCGCTTCGCCGAGAACTGGGTGGAGGTGCCCGACGCGGTCTTCGCCGAGCGCACGGCGGCGGCCACCGAGGGTGACTCGTGGATCGTCGATGGCAACTACTCGGCGGTCATGCGGGATTCGGCGTGGAAGCGCGCACAGACCGTCGTCTGGCTCGACTACCCCTTCCTCGTCAGCGGCTGGAGGCTGCTCCGCCGCACGGTGCTGCGCGCCGCGAGGCGCGAGGAGCTGTGGCAGGGCAACCGCGAGAGCTTCCGCAAGTCCTTCGCGAGCCGCGATTCGATCCTGCTCTGGTTCCTGCGCACCTTCCGTCGCCGCCGCCGCCAGTACGAGGCGGCGATGGCGGACCCCGCCAACGCGCACCTCGCCTTCGTGCGGCTGCGCTCGCCTCGCGAGGCGGAGCGCTGGCTCGCCGGCGTCCCCGACCGCAGCGAGGGCGCGCGCGCCTGAGGCCGCGTAGGATGCGGCGATGCCGCGCCGCATGCGCTTCTCGCTCCGCGCCGCCTACGCGCACCTGCGCGCGGCCGATCCCGTCGTCGGCGCGCTGATCGAAGAGCACCGCCCCTACAGCCCACGCCGCGGCGGCGACCCGTACGCCTCGCTGGTGCGCTCGATCATGTTCCAGCAGCTCGCCGGCGCGGCCGCGCGGGCGATCCAGCGCCGCTTCTTCGCCCTCTACGGCGACGAGGAGCGCACGCCCGAGCCGGACGCCATCCTCGCAACCAGCGACGAGGAGTTCCGCGGCGCGGGCGTCTCGCGCCAGAAGGCGAGCTACCTGCGCGACCTGGCGCAGCACTGCGTCGACGGCTCGCTCGATTTCGCCGCCCTCGAGGACCTCGACGACGCCTCGGTGACCGAGCGGCTGACGGCGGTGCGGGGCATCGGCGAGTGGTCGGCGCACATGTTCCTGATGTTCGAGCTGGGCCGCCCCGACGTGCTGCCCACGGGCGACCTCGGCGTGCGCAAGGGCATGCAGGCCGCCTACGGCCTGCCCGAGACGCCGACGCCCTCGCGCGCCCGCGAGATCGGCGCGCCCTGGTCGCCCTACCGCACCGTCGGCTCCTGGTACATGTGGCGCGCCGTGGACACGATCACGCCGGAGGCGTGAGCGCGGACCTGTTGCGGGGCGCAAGGCTTCCCGCAAGAGACGCACGAGGCGGACGGGGCTCGGATGCGGCGCGGCTGGCTGGCGTGCCTGGGGAGCTGCGCGGGACGTGTGGGCCGGGCTTCGGAGCCACATTGCTCCTCCACCGTGCGCGCCGGGCCCTCACCCCCGCCCTCTCCCTCGGGGAGAGGGGGCCGGATCGGCGAACGACGCTTCCGAGGGCGAGCAGCAGCGGGGGCGTGGGGGGCTGCGCCCCCCAAAGGACGCGGGCGGGGGGCCTCGGAGCCACGTCGCTCCTCGAGCGTGCGGGTGAGCGCCCTCACCCCCGCCCTCTCCCTCGGGGAGAGGGGGCCGGAGCCGGATCAGTCGAGGGTCGTGCCGAACTCGCGGCGGAGCACCTCGAGGGAACGCGCCTCGGCCTCCGCGTCCATGCGCAGGAACAGGCCGGAGGCCTCGACGATGCGCTCGCCGTCCTCGTCGTAGAGCTCGGCGCTGACCTCGATGCGGCGTCCGCGCTGGCGGTCGATGCGGCCGCGCACCAGCAGCGGACTCTCAAGGGTGACCGGGCGGCGGAAGCGCGTCGACATGGTCGCGGTCACGGCGAAGACGCGGTCGGCGTACATCGCCCAGCCCATCGCCTCGTCGAGCAGCAGCGTGGCGAGGCCGCCGTGCATCAGGCCGGGGTAGCCGCTGTCCTCGCGACGCGGCGTGTAGCGCGCGACCACGTCGCGGCCCTCGCGCTCGAACTCAAGGTGGAAGCCGAGCGGGTTGTGCCGCCCGCAGCCGAAGCAGTACTGCTCGCGCAGCGCCGGGTCGATGCCCTCCTCGCTGCTCACGGCACCCCCAGCGCCGCCCCGACATCGAGCAGCAGGTAGCGAAGCTCACCGCCGGGGCCCTCGGCGGGCTGCGAGTAGTCGCGCCAGCGAGTGAGGTAGCTGCCCCGAAGGGTGACCGGCGCCCTGCACAGGTTCCGCGTGCTGGCGGCAGTCTTCTCCGCCCAATCGAGCGTGCCGCCGACACGATGTCCCTCATGCAGGCGGAACGCAGCGTCGGTCGTGCGTTCCCAGCCGCTCCGCGGCGCGCCCCAGCAGCCGACGAGGTTCGCGAGTGCGACAACGAAGCCGCCTCCGGCCAGTCCGCTTCCGATGAGCCGCTCGATCCGCGCCACATCCTTCCAGACTGCGCAGCGCTCAATGTCCCCAGACCACCCCCTGTGCTGGAAGCTCTCGCCAGCCACGGTCAATTCGCCCTCGCGCACCCAGTACTTCAACTCGATCGCCTTCTCACCGTCGCGATCGTGCAGCCAGATGTCGACGTGCCCGCGCTGGCCGTCCAGTGTGATGGGTCGCTCGAGGCGCACGTCGATGTCCGGATGGCGCTCGCGGATAGCCCAGGCGAGCGCGTGCTGGAAGTCCGCCTCGGAGTGGAACACCGGGCGCTCATCCGCGAGTGCGACCAGCGCCGCCGGGAGGTCGAGGCGCGCGTTCACGCTTACGCGTCGCCGAGGGCGACCGTGGCCGTGCCGCTGAGCAGCACCGTGCCGTCCGGGGTCTCGCAGCGTACGTCGTAGCTGGCGACGCCGTCGGCGAGGCCGCGAGGCTCGGCGTGCGCGCTGACCTCGACAGGCTGCACGGCGGGGGCGCGCAGGCGCACGCGCAGGGTCCCGCTCTCCGCCCAGCGGCGGCCGAAGGCGCCCGCCATCGCCTCGGAGACGAGGGCGAGTACGAGCATCCCGTGCGCGATGCGGCCTCCGAAGTCGCTGCTGGCGGCGAACTCGGCGTCGGTGTGGATCGGGTTCGGGTCGCGCGCCGCGACGGCGTAGCGATCGACACGGTCCTGATCGATCAGCCGCGTCACGGACGCGACGGCGGGCGCCTCGGCGCTCACGAGGGCGCGCCCTGCTCGCGTGCGGGCGCGATCACGGTGCTGCGGCCGCGCAGCACCGGCGCGCCGTCCGTGTCGCGCAGCTCGAGGTCGAAGGCGGCGATCACGGAGCCGCGGCGCTCGCTGTGCTGCGCGACCGCGATGCGCCCCTCGAGCGGCTCGCCGGGGGCGACGGCGCGCAGGAAGGCGAACTCCTGGCCGGTATGCAGCGCGCCGGGCGGCAGCGCCAGCTGCTCCATCAGCGCGCCCAGCAGCAGCGCGCCCTGCGCGAGCGGCGGGACGGCGTCCGTCCAGCGCTCGGCCGGCTCGCCGGTGGCGTCGAGGTAGGCGGCCGCCTCCTCCGCGCTCACGCTGAGCGCGACCGGCGGCAGCGCGTCGCCTCGCGCGAGCGAGTGGAAGTCGAGGGCCATGCGCGCGACGCGCGGGCTGGCTAGCCGGCGCCTCTGATGGCGTCGGCGATCGCCGAGTGGTCGCGCGCCTCGAGGATCGGGTTCTTGACGAGGTGCGCGATGGCGCCGTCCTTGTCGATCACCACGGTCAGCCGCTCGGCCGCCCAGAGGCCCTCGTTCCAGGTGTCGTAGGCCTTCGCCGCCTCGCCCTTGGTATCGGCGAGCAGCGAGTAGGGCAGCCCGTGCTGCTCCTTGTAGGCGGCGTGCGAGAAGTGGCTGTCGCGGCTGACGCCGTAGACCTGCGCGCCGAGGTCCATCCACTCGCTGTAGTCGTCGCGGATCTCGCACAGCTCGCCCGTGCAGATGCCGGAGAAGTCGAAGGTGTAGAAGACCAGCACCACCGGCGCGCCGCGCAGTTCGGAGAGCGTGACCTGCTCGCCGTCCTCGTTGTTGAGCGTGAAGTCCGGCGCCTCCTGGCCGACTGCGATCGCCATCTCAATCCCCCTTATCGTGCGCCCCGAGGGCGCCCTGTCGTTGCCGTCCGGTTCGTGTCCGCACTCTAGCGCGAGGCCACCCGGGCCGCACCTCTGTGCTCGGCGCCAGGGGGTGGACTCGGTGAGGCTCCGTAGCGCTATCCGGTCAGGCCCAGCGGCTCCACCTGCCGGTCGGGCCGCCTCGTGGCAAGGTCGTAGCTCGTCTGGAGGTTGATCCAGAAGCCCGGCGTGGTTCCGAACGCGCCGGAGAGCAGCCAGGCCGTCTCCGCCGTGATCCCGCGCTTCCCGCGCACGACTTCGTTCACCCGCTGCACCGGCACGCCAATGTGATCCGCCAGCGCGACCTGCGTGAGACCGAGCGGCTTGAGGAACTCCTCCGCGAGGATCTCGCCTGGATGGGTCGGAATGCGCTGCTCCGGCAACATGTCCTCGCTCCTACGCGTGATAGTCAACGATGCGCACAGCGAACGCGTTACCAGACTCCCACCCGAACACGATCCGCCACTGATCGTTGACCCGAATGCTGTACAGCCCTCTCAAGTCGCCCCGCAACCGCTCCAGACGATTCCCGGGCGGCGACCGCAAGTCTTCCAATGACTCGGCGGCGTTCAGCATGTCCAGCCGACGCACCGCTCGCTCGCGAACCTGCTCCGGAATCCTCCGCACCCGCGAACCGCCGCGACCGTGGAACAGGGCCTCGGTCGTGCCGTCAGCGAACGACTCGATCACTGGCGACCTCGCGTATACCTGATCCCATGAACGATTATCACAGATTCCCGGTAACCGTGCATGCGTGGCACGCCACCATTAATGTGACACCCGGGGACGATCAGGAGCGACCCGCGGCGGGCCGTCGCCTACCAGTCGCCGCCGCCCAGCCAGTCCTCAATGCTGGCGGCGGCGACGTGGGCGTCGGCGAGGGCGGTGACGACAAGGTCGGCGCCGTTCACGTCGTCGCCGCCAGCGAAGACGCCGGGGCGGTTCGTACGCATCGTGCGCGGATCGACGGTGAAGCGGCCCCACGGGTCGCGCTCGACGGCCGGGGCGACCTCGCCCCAGCCGTCCTCGACGTTGTAGCCGACGGCGAGGACGAGCGCGTCGGCCTCGATCTCGAAGCCGCTGCCGACGAGCGGCACGGGGCGGGCGCGACCGCTCTCGTCCGGCTCGCCGAGCTCCATGAGCTGGCAGCGCAGCGCCCGGAAGGCGCCCTCGCCATCCACGAGGACGGCGGTGGGCGAGGTGAGGAACTCGAAGATCACGCCCTCCTCGTGGGCGTGCATGCGCTCTTCCTCGCGGCCCTGCATCTCCTGCTCGGTGCGGCGGTAGACGAGCCGTACCTCCTCCGCGCCGAGCCGCACCGCCGTGCGGACGCAGTCCATCGAGGTGTCGCCGCCTCCGATGACCACGACGCTGCGCAGCTCCGGCAGCGGCTCGCGCAACTCCTCCGGCAGGTCCTCCGGAGGCAGGTTGCCGCGCACCAGGAACTCGGTCGCCTGGTAGACGCCGGGCGCGTCCTCGTGCTCCAGGCCCAGATCGACGCCCTCGATGGCGCCGGCCGCGACGAAGACGGCGTCGAACTCGCGCTCGAGCTCCTCGAAGGCGACGTCCTCGCCGACACGGACGCCGAGCACGAACTCGACGCCGAGGTCGCGCAGCCGCTCGATGCGGTCGGCGACGCTGGCCTTGTTCTGCTTGAAGGTGGGGATGCCGTAGTGCAGCAGCCCCCCGGCCACCGGCCAGGCGTCGTAGACGACGACCCGGTGCCCGGAGCGCGCGACGCGCTCGGCGACGCCGATGCCGGCCGGCCCGGAGCCGATGATCGCGAGGCTCTTGCCCGTCGCCGGAGCGACCGTCGCGGGCGGCGGGCTGCCGTTGGCGAGTTGCCACTCCGTGACGAAGGTTTCGAGCTTTCCGATGGCGACCGGCTCGCCCTTCTTGCCAACGACGCAATGGCCCTCGCAGAGCCGCTCCTGGGGGCAGAGCCGTCCGCACATCTCGGGCAGCTCGCTGGTCTCGCGGAAGACGTTGGCGGCGCCGTCGAAGTCGCCCTGCTCGAGTAGCCAGAAGGAGGCGGGGATGTCGTTGCCCACGGGGCAGGCGACCTGGCAGGGGGCGGCGGGGCACTGGATGCAGCGTATCGCCTCGGCTTTGGCGGTTTCCGGATCGAAGAGGTGGAAGGTCTCGTCCCAGTTGCCGGTGCGCACTTCGGGCGGCTGTTTCGCCGGCAGCTTCGGCTCCAGCTGCAGCCGCGCCTTGCGGTCGACGTTCGGGCGTTCCGGTCGCTTGCGAGGCTCGGACGCCGCCGGGGACGCCGACTCTGCCTCGCTGCCTGCAACTTCTGCGACCATCGCCTCGCCAGCTGCCCCGATCGAGCGGCCTCGCGCGCCCGCTCGCCGGAAACGGGGAGCACTCTCAGCCTACGGCTACCCCTGCCGCCGCTCAACCAGCGGCGGCGAGCCCCGCACAGCGTCGCATGGGCTCGTTACGAGCATGTTAGGGAGCCCCGAGCGCTCTCGCGAGTGGGGCGCGCTACTCGGTGGTCGCGGCGGACGGGAGACGCGAGCGGCGCAGCGAGGTGGCGACGAGGGCGACGGCAAAGGCGACCGTTGCCGAGAGCACGACGGCGGGGCTGGCGGCGACGCCCGCGTGGAACGAGGCGTACAACCCGACCACGGAGGACCCCGCGCCGATCAGGAAGCTGGCCCCCATGATCCGCGGGATCCGCCGGAACAGCAGGCTGGCGGTCGCCGGCGGGATGATCAGCGTCGCCGTGACCAGCACGATGCCGATCGCCTGCAGCGCCACCACCACGGCGACCGCGATCAGCACCAGCAACGAGAACTCGAAGAACGTCGTCCGCACGCCGACCGCCGACGCCATCGCCGGGTCGTAGGCGACCATCACCAGCTCCCGGTAGAAGGCGAGCACGAATCCGACCACGACGACGGCGAGCACCAGCTCGAGAATCAGGTCCGCCCGCGAGACGCCGAGGATGTCGCCGAAGACAAAGGAGACCAGATCCGGCGTGTAGCTCGTCCGGCGCGAGATCACGAGGATGCCGAGCGAGAAGGCGGAGACGAAGAAGATCGCGATCGCGGTGTCGTAGCTGACGCGCGAGGTGCGGCGCACGTAGCCGATGCCGAGCGCCGTCGCGACGGCCGCGACGAGCGCACCGAGGGCCACGCTCGCGCCGTTGACGAAGGCGATCGCGACGCCCGCGAGCGTGGCGTGCGCGAGCCCGCTGCCCGAGGCCGCCAGCCCCTTGTGCACGACGAAGGTGCCGACGACCGAGCCGACGACGCTGACGATCAGCAGCGAGGCGATCGCGCGTTGCATGAAGGCGTACTCGTACGGCGCGATCAGCCACTCGTGGAGTTCCACGATCCACCGCTCTCAGTTCGCGGGGGCGCCCCCGTTGCCATCCTCGACGATGATCTCGTGGGCCGCCCCGACGGGCACGAGCGCGCGCTCGAAGGTGCGCGAGAGCACGTCCTCGTTGAGCACGTCGGCGGGCGGGCCGTAGCCCTGCACGCGGCGGTTCAGGCAGCACGCCTCGTCGCAGGCGCTGGCCACGCACGCGAGGTCGTGCGTGGCGATCAGGATGCTGCAGCCCTCGTGGGTGAGCTCGTCGAGGATCGCGAGCAGATCGTGCTCGACGGCCGCATCGAGGCCGGCGAACGGCTCGTCGAGCAGCAGCAGCCGCGCGCCTCGCGCGATCGAGCGGGCGATCAACACGCGGCGGCGCTGCCCGCCCGACAGCTCGCCAACCTGCCGGCCGGACAGCTCAGAGAGGCCGACCCGCTCGAGTGCGCCCTCGGCGGCCTCGCGGTCATCGCGAGACCAGCGGCGGAAGGGGCTGGAGCCGCGCCAGCGCCCCATCAGCACCACGTCGCGAACGCTGACCGGGAACTCCCAATCGACCTCCTCGACCTGCGGGGTGTAGGCGACGTCCGCCCGCGTCTCCGAGACGGGGCGCCCGAAGACGCGGACCTCCCCGAGCAACGGCCGCACGATGCCGAGGATCGACTTGAAGAGCGTGGACTTGCCGGCCCCGTTCGGCCCGACGAGGCCGACCATCTCGCCCTCGGGGACGACGAAGCTGACGTCTTCGAGCGCGGGCGGCTTGCCGGGGTAACCGGCCCAGAGTCCGCTGACCTCGAGGGCGAGCGGGCCATGCGTGTGCCCCGCCGCCAGCCTGGCGCGAGCCGCCGGATGGCCCGCGCCGTCGAGCTCGGCGGAGTCGTGGACGTGAGTCGGATCCTCATGCCCGACGGGCCCGTGGGCGCCGTGGTCATGGTGCGACGCCATCGGTCGCTCCGTTCTCCGCCCCGTCAGCGCTACCCGCCGCCAAGCCCTTCGACCAGCGCGTCCGCGTTCGCACGCATCAGCTCGATGTAGCTGTCGACCTCGTCCGTGAACGCCGCGGTGTAGAGCGTCAGCACGCGCACGCCCGCCTCCTCGGCGATCGCCTCGAGGGCCGCCGCGGCGAACTGCGGCTCGCGGTAGACGGCGCCGACCTCGCGCCCGGCGACTATCTCGATGATCTCCGCGACGGCGGCGGCGCTCGCCTGCTGCGAGGGGCTGGCCGGCAGCACGGCGGCGGCCAGCTCGAGCCCGTACTCGACGGCGAAGTACTGGAATGCGTCGTGGTAGACGATCAGTACGCGGCGATCCTGCGGAATGCCGGCGATTGCGGCCCGAACCTCCTCGTCCAGCTCCTGGAGCTCGGCGAGGTAGTCCTCCGCTCGCTCGCGGTAGGCGGCGGCGTTGTCCGGGTCGGCCGCAACCAGTCCGTCCGTGATGTTGCGCACGTAGACCATCGCGTTCGGGACGGTGAGCCACATGTGCGGGTCGCCATCGGCGACGGCGAGCTCGTGCTCCTCGTCGACCTCGATCTCCTCGTGGTGGTCGCCCTCTTCGTCCTCGTCGCCGTGGTCGTCGCCCTCTTCGTCCTCGTCGCCGTGGCCCTCTTCGTCCTCGTCCTCGTCGCCGTGGTCGTCGCCTTCTTCTTCGTCCTCGTCGCCGTGGTCGCCTTCTTCCTCGTCCTCGTCGCCGTGGTCGCCTTCTTCCTCGTCCTCGTCGCCGTGGCCCTCTTCGTCCTCGTCCTCGTCGCCGTGGTCGCCTTCTTCCTCGTCCTCGTCGCCGTGGTCGTCCTCGTCGCCGTGCCCTTCTTCCTCGTGATGGCCACCCTCGAGCGGGCTAATGCCCGCTGCGGCGATCACGAGGTGGGCGTCCTCCGGCAGGTGCTCGAAGATGGTCCCGAGGGCGCCTTCCTCGAGGTTGTAGCCGTTGACGATCACGAGGTCGGCGGCTGCGATGTTGCGGATGTCGGTGGTGGAGGCGCTGAAGGTGTGCGCGTCCGCGCCCGGCGGGATCACGGACACGACGTCGGCGTCGTCTCCGGCGATCTGCTCGGTAAAGTGGGCGATGATGCCGGTGGACGCGACAACCTGGAGACGCTCGTCCCCGTCCTCGTCATCGTCGTCGTCGCCCGTGCACGCCACCGCGACGGCGAGCGCGAGCGCGAGCAGCAACGTGCTCCAGAGCATTCGTAGCGGGGAACAGGTCGCGCATCACAACCTCTCTTCTTGTTGATACCTGGTATCGATCTGCTAAGTTGTCCTATCAGATCGGCGGCACGATACCCGGTATCAGCGGGGCATGCAAGAGACTTGATCTCAAATGCATCACGCGGGGGCGTCAGGGTGGGAGCGCGCAGGGCGGGCTACGTCAGTGGCAGCCGAGTTCCTGGTTGCAGTCGGCGCAGAGGCCGTAGATCTCGAGGCGGTGGCCGTGGATGTCGAAGCCGCTCTGGCGTCCCAGCTCGGCGAGCTGGTCCTCGATGCCGCCGCTTGCGAAGTCGTCGGTGGCGCCGCACTGGGAGCAGATCAGGTGGTGGTGGTGGCGCGCATTGTCGGTGAGGCGGTAGCCGACGGCGCCGTCGTCCAGCACCACCTGGCAGAGCACGTCGACTTCCTGCAGCAGCCGCATCGTGCGGAACACCGTGGCGCGACCGACGCCGGGGGCGGCCTGCACGACCTGGTCGGCGGTGAAGTGGTCGCCGAGGTTGCGCATCGTTTCGATGAGCTGGCGCCGCGGCTCGGTGAGGCGGCGGCCGCTGTCGGCGATTCGTCGTTCAAGCGTCTGTTTGGAAACCATCGCGTTCCCTCGTGCCTGGGGGCGGGGAGCCCCGCTGGAGACATCGTCCGGTCCGCACCATGAGATGTCAATGGCGAGTGGATGGTCGAGGATCCGTGAAGCGTCTCCATGCGCCGCGTGTATCAGGCACAATGGGCGGCCGGAGCGGCGATCCCCGCCGCTCCACCGACGCACGAGGGCGGGCGAGCACGTCATGACCAGATCCCGGGTGCGGGTTTCGCTCTGGCTGCTGATGGTAGGGGTCGTGCTCTGGATTGCCTGGAGCGCGCGCTGGGCGCTCTTCCCGTTCGCGGTCGGGGGACTCCTCGCCTACGTGCTCACGCCGGCGGTGGACCACATCGCCTCGCTCGCCTCGTTCCTGCCGGGCGGCACGCCCGAAAAGAACGTCATCTCCCGAGGCCTGGCGGTCCTGCTCGTCTACCTCGTGATCCTCGGCGTGCTGGTCGGGCTCGGCCTGCTGATCGCCCCCGTTGCGATCGATCAGGCCACCGAGTTCATCGACTCCTTCCCGGACCTGCGCCAGCGCGCGCAGGACCAGATCAACTCCTGGCTCAACCAGTACCGCGACCGCGTCCCGGAAAACGTTCGCGAACGTATCGACAACACCATCGCCGAAAACGCCGACCAGCTGGGCGTGGAGATCGCGAGCCACACGACGGACTCGTTCTCCTTCCTGACGCGGACGCTCGGCGTGATTTTCGGCTTCCTGATCGTCCCCTTCTGGCTGTTCTATGCACTGCGCGACCGCCACCGCTTCGAGGACAACTTCGGAGCCGCGGTGCCGACCGCCGTGCGGCCCGACATGTTCAACGGCCTTCGCATCGCCGACGCGCTGCTCGGCCGCTACCTGCGCGGCCAGCTCATCCTGGGGGCGGTGGTCGGCGTGCTGACGTTCTTCGGTCTGACCCTGATCGACGTGGAGCTGTCGATCGCGCTCGCGATCTTCGCCGGCGTCACCGAGCTGATCCCGATCATCGGGCCGTGGATCGGTGCGCTGCCCGCGCTGCTGATGGCGGCGGCCAGCGGGGATCCGGAGAAGATCCTGTGGGTGGCGCTGCTCTTCGTCATGGTCCAGCAGCTGGAGAACAACCTGCTGGTGCCGCGCATCCAGAGCCAGGCCGTGGACCTGCACCCCGCGATCATCATCCTGCTGCTGGTGGCCGCCGGCGCGGTCTTCGGGTTCATCGGGCTGCTGGTGATCGTGCCGCTGACCGCGCTGCTGCGAGAGCTGTTCTGGTATGCCGACAGCCGCCTGCGCGGCCTCGAACCGGACGAGGCCCTCGCCCAATCGCACGCCGCCCGCCACTTCCATCGCAAACCACCCGACGAGGCGCCGGAGCCGCCAACCGGCGCCGAGCCCGCGAACGGCGAGGGCGCCGCGACGGCGTCTTCGGACCAGGGGGGCGCGTCGTAGCTGCGCGGCCCGCCTACTCCATCGTGGCGTTGGTAACGTGCAGCCGGGGGCGGCTTGGGGCGCGCGTGAAGAACGGATCGAAGAGCGCACGCACGGCGCCCGCCGACCGGGCCTCGTAGCGAAGCCGGTCTTCCAGCGAGTCCCACAGGCCCATGACACCGCCACGCGCCGTGTCGTCGTCGGCCCAGAACGCGGCGAGCCCCCGGAAGCCGGGGTTCGTACGCAGCTCCGCCAGCGCCTCGTCCCACACGCCGGCGCAGGCCTGCTCCCACTCCTCCCGCGAGCTGAAGCGGGTCTCCTCGAGGAACATCGCCACTACGTTGCCTGCCTCCATCTCGCCCCTCCCGCGGACTCACGCTCGGCGTACGGGCTAGCGAATCACGTCCCCGCCAAGCACGATCGGCGGCTGCAACGAGCCCGCCCCGCCCGGCGGCCCGGTCGCGATGGTGACCGAGCGCGGCTCGAACGGCGCATCCAGCTCGATCAGCACCTGCGCCTCGCCGTCCGTCGAAGGCAGGAAGGTGCCCGCGGAGATGAGCTGCTCGCCGTCATCGAGCCACACCTCGTAGAGGACGCCGAGCGGGAGCGGCGGGAGCCCCTGCGCAACCAGCACTCCGGAGTTCAGCGCGGCGCTCCAGACACAGCGCCCGCTCGCGCCGTGGCCGCCCTCGGCGCTGGCCAGCTCGGCCGTCCAGACATCGCGGGCCGCGAGGATCGCGACGGTTTTTTCGTGCGTGTCGCGGACCCGTTGCAACTCCGCCCGCAGCGCCTGGTCGCCGCCGGCAACCAGCTCGCGGTCCAGCACGTCGATCCGTCTCGAATCCGAGGCGACCGCAACCTGGAGTTCCGTCGATTCCTGCCGCAACGAGTCGAGCTCCCCCTGCAGCCGCACGCCCCAGCCGGCGGCGACGGCGACCGCGGCGAGCAACGCGGCGATGGCGAGCGTCTGCACGATCGGGATGCGGCGGAGGCCGGGGCGGTCCGCCTGCCGCGCCGCGCGCAGCACGCGCGCGCGCAACGCCGGGTCGGCCCGCTGCAGCGGCGCATCGAGCGCGATCAGGTCGGCGACCTCCTGGTACTCGGCGAGCTGGCGCGCCGCCGCGGGATCGCTGCGCGCGAGCTCCTCGACGGCATTCGCCTCGGGCCCGCTGAGGCTGCCGAGCGCGTAGGCGGCGAGCTGCGCGTCGCGCTCTTCGGACGTCACGGTCGGCCTCCAAGGCGCTGGCGCAACCTGTCCATCGCCAGCCGGGTTCGCGTCTTCACGGTGCCGAGCGGCGTATCGGTGAGCGCCGCGATCTCAGACTGCGTCAGTCCGTCGAAGTAGGCCAGCTCCAGCACGCGCCGCTGCGCCTCGGGAAGCGTGGCCAGTGCGGCGCGCACCTCGCGCCGTTCGTCGCCGATCGCCGCCGCCAGCTCAGGGGCATCGAGGCGGTCCGTGCTCCGCACCTGCTCGGCCGCGCCCTCGCGGCGCTCCTCGATGCGCAGGCGGCGGGTGACGCGCCGGACCTCGTCGATCGCGCGATTGCGGGTGACGGACATCAACCAGCTGAGGAAGCGCCCGCGCCCCGGGTCGTAGGACTGCGGGCGGCGCCAGAGCCGCACGAAGACCTCCTGCACGATGTCCTCCGCGAGCATCTCGTCGCGCACGACGCGCAACGCCACCGAGTAGACGAGCACGTGGTAGCGGTCGTAGAGCAGCTCGAGCGCCCGACCGTCGCCCAGCGCCATCCGCTCCATGAGCGAATCGTCGACGGCCTCCGCGTAGGACGCGTCCTGCGGGCGCGTCGCCTCCGCGCGGCCAAGCCGCAGGGGAACTGGCTCGCTGCCGGCGTGTGCGTCGGCCAAGGGAAGCCCCTCCGATCGGCTGCCGGGCATCCCGATCATTGTATGACCGCCCAGCAGGCGGCGAGACCCCTCGGAGCGCCGGAGTCGCGGGGTGCTAGACGGCGGCGCCGGTCGCGAAGAGCAGGCCGCGCGCGAGCACCTCCCCCGCGAGAACCGCGCCGACGGCGATGTAGAGCAGGCCGGTGGCGGACATCATTCCCCGGATCGCCGCCGCCTTCCAGGCGAGCCAGGCGAGCACGAGCGGGAACAGCAACCCGACGCCGACGCGGAACCAGAAGGCCGGATTCTCGCCCAGTGAGACGCCGAAGGCGCCCTGCGTCAGCGGCGTCTCGCGCACGGGCGCGGCGGCGCCGGCGACGACGAGCAGCACCTGCGCGATCAGCGCCCCGAGGACCAGCAGCGACATCTGCTCCAGCGGCTCCTTGGGCAGCCCGGAGTTGGTGAGGTACCAGTGCCCCCAGCTCATCGCCATTAGCGAGCCGCCCAGCACGAGCGCAGAGACGAGCATGCTCGCCAGCACCCCGGCGTAGGACCAGGCCGGCGCCGAGACCAGCGCCGCGAGCAGCACCAGCGCGGCCAGCCCCACCGCGCCGCCGGCCCAGCCGAGCAGGCGCGCCGCTCCGGCGCGCTCCGTGAACGCCATCACCAGGTGCAGACCCGCAACGACGGAGAACAGCACCAGCACGACGCGCAGCCCGTCGAGCGCGCCGCCCCGCAGCGTGTAGCCATCGATCCCCGCCTCCGGATCGAGGTTGAAGGCGATCAGCAACGCGAGCACCGCCGAGGGCACGACGATCGCCGCGCCGGTCTGCACGTAGCCGCGCGTGACCATCCCGCGCCCGTCGAACCAGGTGACGAAGACGAGCGAGCCGATGGCCAACTCGGCGATCAGGATCAGGACCGTGTAGGGCAGCGAGTCCGCGCTCACGTCGTTGGGGCCCCGTGCGCGAGCCTCGCCCGAATCTCCTCCGCGGTCAACGCGCGGGCCACCCCGCCCGGCGGCTCCCGCGGTTGACAAGCCGATCGGCGCGGCCAACGATCGCGCGGTGCCGACCTCGTCGAGGCGCTACGGTTCGAACCAGCGCTGGCTGCTCAAGGCCTTGCGCGAGGTCGCTCACGAGGTCCAGCAACTCACCTGGGGACTCGACGACGCGATCCTGACGCGCCGCCCGCCGCCCGAGGCGGGGCTGCGCGAGGACTGGTCGATCCTCGAGATCGTCGGTTTCCTGCGGGACTCGGAGGCGGAAGACCTGCGCGCCGTGCAGGCGATCTGCGATCGCTCCGGCGCGCCGCTCCCCGAGCGCCGTGCGCACCTGGGCCCGGGCGAGCGCCGCTACCGCCTCGAGGAGTTCCGGGATCTGCTGTACGGGTTCGCCTCGCTGCGCGAGGAGCTGCTGTGGACGCTGCAGTGGGCGGGATCGGCCTGGGAGCACCGCGGCGTCCATCGCCACCGCGGCGAGATGCCCCTCGACCAGTTCGTCCACGAGATCAACGAGCGCGACCTGGAGGCGATGTGGAGCCTGCGCCGCCTCTGCGAGGCGGGTGCGGGCGCAGCGCGCCGGCGGGCGTAGCGGAGGAGGCGACCGTGGCGACCGAGGATCTCCGGACAGAACCGGGCGCCGGTCCGCGGGCGAGCGCCTACGCGGGGTTCGAGGGCACGATCGGCCGCACGATCGCCGCCTCCCAGTCGTGGTGGCCGCCGCGCCCCACGCCGCCCGAGGGCGCGCCGAACGTCGTGATCGTGCTCGCCGACGACCTCGGCTTCTCCGACCTCGGGTGCTACGGCTCCGAGATCGAGACGCCACACCTCGACGGCCTCGCCGCCGAGGGCCTGCGCTACACGAACTTCCACGTCACGCCAATGTGCTCGCCGACGCGCGCGGCGCTCCTGACGGGCCGCAACTCGCACGCCGTCGGCGTCGGCTGGGTGGCGCACGCGGATCCGGGCTTCCCCGGCTACGCGATGGAGCTCGCCTCGAACGTGCCGACGATGGCCGAGATCCTGCGGGACGCCGGCTACGCGACGATGATGGTCGGGAAGTGGCACCTCTCGAAGGACACCGCGCTCTCGCCCTTCCAGCGGATGCACTCCTGGCCGGTGCAGCGCGGCTTCGACCGCTACTTCGGGTTCCTCGGGCCGTTCACCAACCTGCACATGCCCAACGAGCTGATGGAGGACAACGCCCGCGTCGAGATCGATCGCTACCCGGACGGCTACTACTTCACGGACGACGCGACGGACCGCGCGGTCCGCATGATCCGCGAGCAGAAGGCCGCGAACCCACGCCAGCCGTTCTTCCTCTACTTCGCCCACGGCGCGCCCCACGCCCCACTGCACGCCAAGCCCGAGGACATCGCGAAGTACCGGGGGGTCTTCGACGGCGGCTGGGACGCTGTGCGCGAGGCGCGCTACCGGCGGCAGCTCGAGCTGGGTGTGATTCCCGAGGGCACGGCGCTGGCGCCGAGGAACCACGAGCGCGGCTACGACGTGTCCGCCTGGGACGAGCTCGACCCTCGCGAGCAGACGCTGTTCGCACGTTACGAGGAGCTGTACGCAGCAATGGTCGACAACATCGACCAGAACTTCGGCCGGCTGATGGCCGCCCTCGAGGAGCTGGGCGAGCGCGACAATACTGTCGTGATCTTTACCTCGGACAACGGCGCCTCGCGCGAGGGTGAGACCGCCGGCACGACCGAGTACCTGGCCGCCTTCGCGCGGGCCGCCGCCGACATCGACCGCGACTACGCGAAGCTGGACCTGCTGGGCGGGCCGCAGTCATGGCCGCACTACCCGCGCGGCTGGGGGATGGCCGGGAACACGCCGTTCCGGCTCTACAAGAGCACCACGCACGCGGGCGGCCACCAGGTGCCGTTCATCATCTCGTGGCCGAAGGGCATCGCCGGCGGCGGCGAGCAGCGGCGGCAGTACGCCCACGTCACCGACGTCCTGCCGACAATCCTCGAGCTCGCGGGCGCCGGGGCGCCGCCCGAGCCCGGCGACGAATCCCTGCCCGAACGCGCCGGCGCCAGCTTCGCGGCGAGCCTGGCGGACGAGTCGGCCGCCTCGGCGCACCCGGAACAGCTCTACGAGATGGTCGGCAACCGCGGCTACTACCGCGACGGCTGGAGCGCCGTCACGCTGCACCAGCGCGGCGCGCCCTACAGCGACGAGGAGTGGGAGCTCTACGATCTGCGCGACGACCCCACGGAGCTGCGCGACCTCGCCGGCGAGCACCCCGAGAAGCTGCGCGAGCTGGCCGACGCCTGGGAGCAGGCCGCCCTCGACAACCAGGTCTACCCGCTCGACGACCACAGCGGCCTGAAGCAGCTGCTGCGCCCTCCTGAGGACGAGTTGCTGGCGGAGCCGATCACCATCTACCCCGGCACGCCGACCCTCGAGCGCGATCGCTCGCTGCAGCTGATCTTCCGGCGCTCGTTCACGGTCAGCTCGCGCCTCCACTACGAGGCGGGCGACGAGGGCGTGATCGTGGCTCACGGCGCGCAGGGCGGCGGCTACGTGCTGTACGTCGAGGGCGGGGCGATCCGCTTCGTGTACAACGCCTACAGCGACATATCGGAGCTCGCCGGCGGCGCGCTGCCCGAGGGCGACCTTGAAGTGGTGTTCGAGTTCACGGCGCTGCCGAGGAACCGCGGCGCCGTCGAGTTGCGCGTCAACGGCGAGTCACGCGGCGTCCTCGATGACCTCGTGCAACTCCACCCGCTCGCGCCCTTCGAGGGGATCGACATCGGCATCGACCGCCGCTCGCCGGTCTCGTGGGAGCTGTACGAGCGGCACGGCCCGTTCCCTTACAGCGGGCGGCTCGCCTCTGTCACCTACACGCCGGGCGAGCTGGCGCCGGACGCGCCGGTGCTCTCGATCGACGAGATCCGGGCGCGCGCGTTGCGCTTCGACTAGCCGGATTCCAGCCCGACCATCGGCCAGCGCTGTCGGCGGAACTGCGTCCCCGCCCTCCGCCAGTCCGGACTCTTCCCCGTCATTCCGGCGAAAGCCGGAATCCAGGCACGCCAGCCCATCGCCTTGCGCCAAGCCGGGCATGACACGAGGCGGTCAACACCGGAGCTGCCCTATCCTGCGAGCAACGACCACGGTGCGGGCGGATGACACATGGGGCGGGGTGGGAGTGACCAGGAAGCGCCAAGCCTCGAGGACCCCGTGCGTCTACATCCTCGCCAGCAAGCGCAACGGCACGCTCTACACAGGAGTCACGTCCGACCTCGTTCGTCGTGTATGGGAGCACAGGAACGACCTCGTGGCCGGCTTCTCGGAGCGTTATCGGACGCACTTGCTGGTCTGGTTCGAGCGCCACGAGACGATGGAGAGCGCCATTGTCCGGGAGAAGCGGCTGAAGGAGTGGAGCGCGCCTGGAAGCTGGAGTTGATTGAGAAAGAGAACCCGACCTGGCGGGATCTGTATCGGGAGATCCTCTAGCGCTATGACCTCGCTCCGCCAACAGTGACCGCCGCCGACCCGCCTGGATTCCGGCTTTCGCCGGAATGACGGAGGGAGGCGGATATGGAGCGGCGTCCGTCCTGTCCCCTCTTCAGGGCAGCAGGAAGAGGCGCGCGAGGCGCCTCGATTTGGGGACGGACTCCGCGATCGGCGCTGGGGACGCCTCGCGGGTCCGGGCGTTCGCGGGCTCGCTAGCTCTGGCGGCCCGTCGGGCGTTTCTTGGCCAGACCGCGCAGGTACGGGTTGGACGGGTTCGCGGGGAATCCGCGTTCCTCGCCGCAGCCCTTACACCGGCCGGGCACCTCGCCTCCGGACGGCTCGGATAGCATCCAGTGATGGACGTGAGCCGTGCCGGTCCCATTCCTCGCCTCTGATGTCATCCGCGCCCCCTCGCACGATGCATCAGCCCGCCATAGGCAGACCCATGGACTCGGACGCCGGACGCCCATGCCGCGAGGGCCTCCGGTTCCTTCCGGGGCATAGTGCCATACGTGTCCAGCCCTCGGCCGTGTCAGGCGCCGTTCACATGGTGAGCAGCCGCAAGAGGGCGGCACTCGGGAGGATCCCGAAGGGCCTACTCCCCAACCCCGTCGGCCATCGCGGCCTTGACGCGATCGAGGATCGGCGTCGGCAGCGGGTCCACGCCGTGCAGCAGCGCGACGTAGTACGAGACCCAGTCGCCGAGCTGGCAGGCCTCGAGGACTGCGACCAGCGGGTCCGGCGCCTCGATGGCCGCGATCTCGTGCTCCACGCCCGCGGCGCCGAGCTCCCGCGCGGTCAACTGCGCGCGGCGGCGGTTCCTCGCGTCCATCGCCGGGCCGTCGAGCAGCACGACGTGGAGCGCGCGCGAGGCCTCCTGCTGCCGCTCGAGGGCGACAATCGTGCTGTGGTCGGCCTCGGGGAGAGCGCCGGCGAACGCCCACTGCTTCGCGTTCTCGGCGAGCTGCCCCGCCCAGCGCCGCGCCGCCACCGCCAGCACGTCGCCGCCCACGATGTAGGGCAGCCGGTCGCGCAGGCGCAGCGCGATCTGCTTCGCGGCGTTGGAGTCTGTCGGCTGCTGCGGGCCCCACGCCTCGGCGCAGCGCTCGAGGCCGCTCAACGCGTGCTCGATTGCGTCGTCGTCGAGGGTCACGGCGCCCAGCCGGCGCAGCACCTCCAGCAAGGGGAGCACGCTGTAGCCGAGCGCGGTGCGTGGCGGGCCGTCGAAGTCGTAGGCGATCAGTGGGACCTCGTGCGCCTCGGCGATGGCCGCCAGCGATCCGCCGGTGGTCAGTGCGAGCCGCATCCCGGGGCCGCCGAGCTGCGCCGAGAAGGCCGAGATGACTTCCTCGGTATCCCCGGAGAAAGAGCAGGCCACCAGCAGCGCGCCCTCGCCGACCGGCGGCGCGGCGTAGTCGCGCACGACCTCGGCCGGGATCGAGCCGAGATGCTCGGTGATGGTCGCGACGACGTCGCCGCCGATGGCGGAACCGCCCATCCCGAGGATCACGACGCGTTTGGGACGGGTGAAGTGCCCGGGTAGCGGGCAGTCGCGGCCCAGCTCGCGGGCCGCCCGCGCCTGCCGAGGCAGATCGGCGATCAGCCGCCAGAAGCCGCTCGGATCGACGCGATCACGGAGGACCGGGTCATCGAGCATGTCCGCCCTCGTTCCTGCCGCGCGGCGCCGCGCGGCGCCGCGCGCGACACCGTACCCTGTTCGCGTCCCGTCCACGACGCTATAAGGCGCGATGAGGCGCCTCGACGCCGCGGCGGCCACAGGGTAGCGACCGCCCGGCGCGAACACGAATGCCGCGAGTTGAGGACCGGGGAGGAGCCGTGAGCACGCAGCGTCCAGGGAGTGCACTGGTCACCGGATCGTCGGGTTTCGTCGGTCGCCACCTCGTACGGTGGCTCGCCAGCGACGGCTGGAGCGTGAGCGGCCTCTCGCTCGCCCCGCCCGGCGGTCCCGCGGACCCGCCTCCCGAGGGCGTCGCCGAGTACCTCGGTGACATCCGCGACCCCGCCTCGACGCGGTCGATCGTCGCCGAGGCGCAGCCGGAGGTGGTCTTCCACCTCGCGGCGCAGGCCTCGGTGCCGGTCTCGATGCGCGACCCGGCGACGGACGTGCTGACCAACGTGCTGGGCAGCGTCCACGTCGCGCAGGCCGCCGCGGAAGCGGGGACGCGACGCATCGTCTTCTTCTCCACCGGCGGCGCGCTCCACGGGGCGCCGCGCGTGCTCCCGGCAAACGAGGACACCCCGATCGCTCCGGACGCCGTCTACGGCGCCTCGAAGATCGCCGCCGAGCACGAGCTGGGGGCGCTCTGCCGCCATCTCGGCCTCGAGCTCTCGGTGCTGCGGCCGGGGAACATCTACGGGCCGGGGCAGGACGCCGCCGGCGAATCCGGCGTGGTCGCGATCTTCAGCTCACGCATGCTCGCCGGCGAGCCGGTGACGATCTTCGGCGACGGCAGCCAGCAGCGCGACTACGTCTACGTCGACGACGTGATCGAGGCCACCCTGCTCGCCGCCGAGCGCGAGCCGGCCACCTGCGTCATCGGGACCGGCGAGGGTGTCTCGACGCAGCGCATCTTCGACACGCTGGCCGAGCTGACGGGCTACGGGCGGCCGCCGGTCTACGCCGCGGAGCGCCCCGGCGACCACGCGGCGATCTACCTCGACGCCTCACGCGCCCGCGAGGTCTGGGGCTGGACGCCGCGCGCCAGCCTCGAGGAAGGGATGGCGCGCACGGTGGAGTGGTTCCGCCGGCAGTCCTGAGCCGGTCGCGTCCTCGCTACTCGTACCAGCCGGCGCCGAAGAGCATGCCGTTGCGACGGATCACCCAGCTGTGCTTGGTCCGCTCCTCGCCCGTCGCCGGGTTGTTGAAGACGTACGTGAGCCAGCGTCCGGTCTCCGAGGTGCTCGCGAGCACATCGCCGTAGTAGTACCCGGTCACGTCGGTCCGCCATTCGCGATCCTGGATGTGCGTCCCGATCCGCTCCGGCCGGGTCGGGTGCGCCACCATGATCCCGTCCGCGTCGAAGATGAAGATGTACCAGGGGCCGTCCACGCTCTCGGGGGAGTTGTAGTAGTCGATCGTCGCCTGCGCCCCCTCCGCGTCGAGGCGGTCGAGCGCCTGCTGGACGAAGTACTTCGTGTAGACGTCGGGCTGGGCCCGGGAAGCAGGCGTCTCGCCGGCGCCCGGGGTGACCTCGTACCAGCCGGAGCCGAAGAGCAGCCCGTCGCGGCGGACCACCCAGGCGTGCTTGGTTTCCTCCGCGCCGCTCTGCGGGTTGAGGAAGACGTAGCTGATCCAGCGCCCGCTCCCGGTTGCCGCGGCCATGTGCGGCCCGAACGCATAGCCGGTGATGTCGACGCCGAGGTCGTCGTAGAGCGACCGCCCGATGTTCCCCGGGGTGGGCGCGTGGGAGATGATCACGCTGTCCTCGTCGGCGATGAAGACGTACCACTGCCCGTCCACGCTCTCGGTCGTGTTGTAGTAATCGATCACCGCCTGGCGGCCGTCGTCCTCGTAGCGGTCGAGCGCCTCCTGCACGACGTGCTTGGTGTAGGCGTCGGGATCGTCCTTCGAGGGCGCATCGTCGCCACAGGCCGTCGCAAGCAGCAGCGCCAGCAGCGCCGCCGCGAACGCGACACCTCGGAACAGCGGAATCCTGCGCAGACGATCAATCACGAGGTCGGTCCTTCTCACCGCGGTTTGATTGCTACTTGCGATCTTATCTCAGTGCGATCTCGCGTACATCCTCGGCGACTGCCAGCTCGACGCCGGTGATCGCCTGGATCTGCTCGACGCTCCAGCCCGGCGCGTACTCCAGCAGCGTGACGCGCCCGTCCGCGATCTCGAACAGCCCCACGTCCGTCACGACGCGATCGACGCAGCCGAGAGCGGTCAGCACCATGTCGCAGCGCTCGACGATCTTCGGCGAGCCGTTCGGGGCGAGGTGCTTCATCACCACCAGCACCTGCTTCGCGCAGGTGGCGAGATCCTGGCCGCCGCCCAGGCCGGGCGCGGGCTTCCCGGGAATCTGGGCGTTCGCGAGGTTGCCCTCCTGGTCCACCTGCAGCGCGCCCAGCACGGAGACGTCGAGGTGGCCGCCGCGGATCATCGCGAACGACTCGTCGTGGCTCACGTAGCAGATGCCCGGCGGACGCGTGACCGGCTCGCCGCCCGCGTTCATGATCAGCGGGTCGACATCGGCCGGATCGCTGGCGCGCGGACCGAAGCCGAGGATGCCCTGCTCCGAGTGCAGCAGCACCTCGCGGTCCGGGGGGATGTGGTCCGCGATCGCGAGCGGCAGGCCGAGGCCGAGGTTCACGACCGCGCCGTCCGGCAGGTCGCGCGCCGCCACCATCGCCATCACGGACTCGTCGAGGAACTCCGGGCTATCGCTCATGCGGGCGTCCTCCAGTCGTCGTGCGGCGTCGCGGGCCGCACCACGACCCGCTGCACGTAGATGCCGGGCGTGTGGATCGCGTCGGGACCGAGCTCGCCAAGGGGGACGACCTCGTCGACCTCGGCGACGGTGACCCCGGCGGCCCCGGCCATCGTCTGGTTGAAGGTGCGCGGGCCGCGGAAGACGAGGTTGCCGAAGCGATCCGCGCGGTGCGCGCGGATCAGCGCGAAGTCCGCCCTGAGCGCGGTCTCGAGGATGTGCGGGACGCCATCGAACTCCCGCACCTCCTTGCCCTCGGCGACGAAGGTACCGACGCCGACGGGGGTGTAGAAGGCGGGAATGCCGGCGCGGGCGCAGCGGATGCGCTCCGCGATCGAACCCTGACCCAGCACCTCGACCTCGGCCTCCCGGCGTCGCAGCACGTGCTCGAAGGGATAGAGCAGCTCGCGCGAGTTACCCGCGGGAAAGCTCGTGATCAGCTTGCGCAGCCGTCCGAGGCCGGCGATCAGGCCGAGATCCCAGCCATCGGACAGGGGATCGAGGCCGCGGCGTTCGAACAGCGCCCGCACGACCTCCTCGCCGTAGCCGGCGAAGGTGCTCACGCCCGTCAACTGGTCCGCGCCCTGGCGGGCGAGCGCGGCCATGAGGTAGTTGGGCGTGTTGTGCGGGTTCGCGAAGCCGCCGAAGTGGATCATCGCGTCCGACGGCACGTCCGCCACGGCCTCGTCGAACGAGTCGACGACCTTGTTGATCATCTCGCCTCCGCAACGCCGCCTGCGGACCGCTCAGGGCGGCCTCGAGCCCTCGCGAGGATGGTACGACGGTCGCCGTGCTGACAAGCCCGTCGCCGGCCGCTCGCGGGGGTGGTCGTGCCAGCGCGCAGGATGTGCTAGATTCCGCCAGCCGACACGGGACAGCGTAAGGAACCACATGACCGAGTACACGTACGTGAAGACCGAGAAGATCGGTCACATCTTCCGGATGATCCTCAACCGCCCCGAGCGCCTCAACGCGCAGGGCGCGCAGATCAGCTGGGACCGCCGGCGCGCCTGGCACGAGGCGATGAGCGACCCGGACGTGCGGGTGGTGGTGCTCTCCGGCGAGGGCCGCATCTTCTGCGCGGGCCGCGACATTCGCGAGCAGGCCGGTGGCGCCCCCGACATCGTGGGTGCGGACGAGCCGGTCGCCGACCTCGGCTTCTACAGCGTGCCGGAGACCGACATCCCGCTGATCACGGCGGTGCAGGGCGGGGCCTGGGGCCTCGGCTTCTACATGGTCTGCGCCTCGGACATCTGCGTGGCCGCCGAGGGCGCGCGCTTCGCGATGTCGGAGATTCCGACGGGCATCATCGGGCCGGCGCTGTTCCCGATCCTCAACAACCTGCCCTGGCTGCCGGGCTCGGAGATCGTGATTCGCGGCCACCAGTTCGACGCGCAGCGCGCCTACGAGCTGGGCCTCGCCAACCACGTCGTCCCGGCCGACCAGCTGGAGTCGACGGCGATGGACCTCGCCGAGGAGATCGCGGGGCTGCCGCCGGTGCACGTGCGCGTCACCAAGCAGCAGCTGATGATGGCGCGCCCGCGCCCGAACACCTACCAGACCGCGATCAGCTTCCCGCAGGCGATGGCCGACCTGCGCAAGCTGGACGACACGATGGAGGCCGCCAAGGCCTTCGCCGAGAAGCGGACGCCGGTCTTCAAGGGCCGCTAGCCGAATCCGGACAGGCCCTCGCGGGCCACTGGAAACAAAGGAACCGGCCACCGATTGGTGGCCGGTTCTTCTTGTGTCCTCAAGCGCCGGTCAGGGCGCGTTCAAGGCCCGCTGCACGGAGAGCGGGGAGTTAGCTGCCGACTCGCTTCCAGAGCAGCACCTTCTGGTTCTTGTCCTCCCACGTGGAGCGGACACGAATCCCGGTCTCCTTCGATGCCTCGGCAAGCAGGCGCTTGACGCGCGACGCCTTCTCGCCTCGGGACAACTCGATCATGCCTGCTTCGGAACCCTGCAACGCCTCAACGTACATCTGGCGTTCACGAGCCGATGCACGCTCGCGACCAATGAGCACCTCGGACGCTTCTTTCGGGGTAAAGATCGCCACCTGCAACACACCTTTCGTTAACAGTTCATCTCCCGAATGTGCATATCCTACTCGCATCCAATGGATCGATCCAGACCATGCATCAAGTTCTGCTGCGAACACCACGCTATCCAGCAGGATTGATACCGCGTTTCGGAGCCACTGCACGACTTGCGCAAAGCGGCTACGATAGCGCCCATGACAGTTGATCCCGCAGCGCTGGCGCGAGCCGCCGATCTCCTCGCCGATTCCTCCTACGCGGTCGCGCTCACCGGCGCGGGTGTGTCGCACGAATCGGGCGTGCCCACCTTCCGAGGCAAGAGCGGACTCTGGACCAAGATCGGCGAGCCGCGCGCCGACGGTTTCGAGCGCTTCCTCAGCGACCCGGAGGGCTGGTGGAAAGAGCGGCTCTTCGGCGAGCGCGACCCCGACATCCAGGACCTGATGGACAAGCTCCACGCCGCCGAGCCCAACGCCGGCCACTACGCGATGGCCGAACTCGAGGCGATGGGCATCCTGCGCCACGTCATCACCCAGAACGGCGACGACCTGCATCGCCAGGCGGGCACCACCTCGCTGACCGAGGTGCACGGCAACATCTACTGGCTGCGCTGCCCCGCCTGCGGCGGGCGCTGGCACGAGGACGACCTCGCCGTCGACCCGGAGGCGCTGCCCCCCTGGTGCCCCGAGCCCGGTTGCGGCAGCCCCGTGAAGACGGACAGCGTCGGCTTCGGCGAGCCGGTTCCGGGGGCGCACCTGCAACGCTGCGAGCTGGAGACCGCGCGCGCGGACGTGTTCATGCTCGCGGGCACCTCGGCGGTGGTCTATCCCGTCGCCTACTACCCGCAGCTCGCCGCGCAACGCGGCGTGCCGCTGATCGAGATCGACCCGGAGCCGACGGCGCTGAGCGACTGGGCGACGGTGATCCTGCGCGGACCGTCCGGCGAGGTGCTGCCGCAACTCGTCGCGGCCGTGCGCGAGCGCCGCGCGGCCTAGTCCCCGCAGGCCGCCGATGACCGACGCCACCCGGCTCCTCGAAGAGCAGAAGGCCTACTACCACGCCCGCGCGCCCGAGTACGACGACTGGTGGCTGCGCAGCGGCCGCCACGATCGCGGCCCCGAGTTCCGCAGCCGCTGGATCGCCGAGACGAACGAGGTGCGCGCCGCCCTCGCCGCCTTCGGCGCCCACGGCCGCATCCTCGAGATCGCCTGCGGCACCGGCTGGTGGACGCAGCAGCTCGCCGAGGGCGCGAAGGAGGTCACGGCCGTCGACGCCTCGAGCGAGATGCTCGAGCGCTGCCGCGCGCGCGTCGAGACCGCCGGGCTGGGCGCGGAGCGCGTGCGCTACGTCCAGGCCGACCTCTGGGAGTGGACGCCGGAGCGCCGTTACGACGAGGTGTTCTTCGGGTTCTGGCTCTCGCACGTCCCGGAGGAGCGGTTCGACGCCTTCTGGGCGCTGGTCGATGCGGCGCTCATGCCGGGCGGGCGCGCCTTCTTCGTCGACTCGGCCGCGGCGACCGGTTCGAGCGGCGCGAGCGCCGCCGGCGAGGCGGCGGAGACGGAGCTGCGCGAGATCGCCGGGGGCCGCCGCTTCGAGATCGTGAAGCGCTACTACGAGCCTCGAGCGTTGCGTGAGCGGCTGGCCGCGCTCGGCTGGGAGTTCGAGGTGCGCACGACGGCGGAGTTCTTCCTCCATGCGCAGGGAGGGCGCGCGGCTGAGCCGTAGCCGCGCCACGCGCTGTTTAGCACTCTCGCGGTGAGAGTGCTAAACTCGATGCATGAGCGACCTCATCCGCTATGAAGAGCAACTGCCGGACCTGGCCGGGCTGCGCGATCCGCTGCTGATTGCCGGCTTTGGCGGCTCGTGGGGCACGAGCGCCGCCGAGGCGCTGCGCGAGCTCGTGGAGCACTGGGAGGCGGAGCCCCTCGCGGTAGTCGACCCGCAGCCGTTCTTCGACTTCACCGTGCGCCGCCCGCGCGTGCGCGTCCTCGAGGACGAGGACGCCGCACCGGGCACGCGCGCCATCGACTGGCCGGCCAACGAGTTCTACCTCGCGCGTCCCGAGGGCGCGAAGCGCGACCTCGTGCTGCTCGTGGGCTCGGAGCCGCAGCTGCGCTGGCGCGAGTTCATCGAGGCGGTCATCGCAGCGATGGAGCGATTCGGTCTCAGCGAGTCGCTGATGCTCGGCGCCTACCGCGCGGCGACGCCACACTCGCGCCCGCTGCCCGTGCAGCTCTACTCGCGCGACTCGGCGCTGGCGACGCAGTTCGGGCTCGTGCCGCTGCCGTGGAGCTACGAGGGCCCGGCCGGGATCACGACGCCGCTCGCCGTGGCCTGCGAGGAGCGCGGCTGGCGCAGCTCCAGCCTGCTTGCCGCCGCCCCCTTCTACGTCGCCGTCGAGCCGCACCCCTTCGCCTCACGCGCGCTGATCAAGGCGATCGGCGAAGGCCTCGGCGCCGAGGTCGACAGCGCGGTCTACGACGAGCAGATCGCCGAACTCTACGACGAGGCCGAGGATGCGCGGGTCCGCTCGGACCAGTTCGGCCGCTTCATCGACACGCTCGAGCAGAACTACGACGACATGCACCCGCCGCTCGACTCGATCGACACGAGCGAGGCGCCCGCCGCGCCGGAGCTGGTCGAGGACGTCGAGTCGTTCCTGCGCCAGTTGCGCGGCTCCGAGGACAGCGAACACCCGCCGAGCGAGGCGGCCTCCGGCTCGCCGTAGGGCCGCGTCGCCGCGTCTTCCACAGCGCGCCGCGGGTGTAGCATTCGCAGGCGCGAAGGAGCGGCGATGACCACCGCCGAACGCGGCCCCGCGAGCAGCGACAGCGACCAGCCGGGCATCATCGGCATCTTCGTGGCGACCGAGGCCGGCGCGCCGATGCAACGGCGCGACCGGGTCGAGGTCATTCCCGGCGTCGGCATCCTCGGCGACCGCTACGCGACCCGCCGCGGTCACTGGAGCGACCCGCGCTGGCGCGAGCAGCAGCTGACGATCATCGAGGCGGAGACGGCCGACGACCTCGGCCTGGAGCCGCACCTGCTGCGCCGCAACCTGGTGACGCGCGGCGTGCAACTGCAGGGCCTGCTCGGCCTCGAGTTCCGCATCGGCGAGGCGCGGCTGGCGGGGATGCTGCCCTGCGACCCCTGCAACTACCTGCAGGATCTGCTCGAGCGGCCGGGGCTGCTGCGCGCGCTCGTCGGGCGCGGCGGGATCCGCGCGCGCGTGCTCGAGGGCGGGCGCATCTCCGCCGGCGACGAGATCGTCGTGCTCGGCGTGCACGAGCCTTCGCTCGTCTTCGACGACGAGGAGGACGCGGCCTCGTGAGCCGCGAGGGCGACGTCGCCGCGGCGGCGGCGCGCCTCTGGGCCGGACGCGACCCCGAGGCGCTGCTCAGCAGCGGCGCGCGCGAACTCAGCCCCGGCACGGCGACCGACTGGGGCCTCCCGGCCAGCGCCTGGGAACTCGCCAGCCGCGGCGAGGCGATCAGCCTCGCCGGCGGCATCCCGGACCCCGTGACGCTCCCGAAGGCGGCGCTGCGCGAAGCGCTCGGCCGGGCGCTCACGAGCGACGACGACGGCGCGCTCACCTACGGCGGCGGGCTCGGCTTCGAAGGACTGCGCGAGCAGCTCGCGGAGCGCTCGGCGAGCGAGCCGGGCCTGCTTGCTACTGCCGACCACTTCATGCTCACCAACGGCTCGGCGGGTGGCATCGCGCTCGTCTGCGCCGCGCTGCTCGACCGCGGCGACATCGTCGTCAGCGAGTCGCCGACCTTCTCCGGCACGATGCGCACCTTCCGCGGCCACGGAGCCTCGATCGTGACCGTGCCGGTGGACGAGGACGGCTGGCGTACGGACGCCCTCGCCGCGACGCTGGCGAGGATCGAGGCGGAGGGCCAGCGCGCCAAGCTGGTGTACACCATTTCCAACTTCCACAACCCGACCGGCGCCTCGCTCGCGCTCGATCGGCGACGCGAGCTGGTGCGGCTCGCCGCGGAGCACGGTGCGTTGCTGCTCGACGACGACCCCTACGGCGAGATCCACTTCGACGAGGCACGACTGCCCTCGCTGGCTGCGCTGGCCGGCGGGCGCGGCGTGATCACCGTCGGCACGTTCTCCAAGACGATCGCGACAGGGCTGCGCGTCGGCTGGGTACAGGCGGAGCCGGAGCTGATCGAGCGCTTCACGCGCATGCGCTTCGATATGGGCGGCAGCCCGCTGCTGCATCGCATGATCGCCGCGTTCATCGAGGACGGCGGCTACGCGGACCATGTCGCCCGCATGCGCCCGCTCTACGCGCGCAAGGCCGAGGCGCTGCAGCGCGGGTTCCGTGAGTTCGCCGAGCCGTATGCCGAGTTCCGCAGCCCTCGAGGCGGGTTCTTCCTCTGGGTGCGGCTGCGCGACGGCCTGAGCGCGGACGCCGTGCAGCGCGAGGCGCTCGCCGAGGGCGTCGTGTTCCCGGTCGGCCGCGCCTTCTTCCCCGACCACGCGGAGCGCGGCGACGACCCCGGCGGCGACTGCATCCGCCTCGCCTGGTCGACGGCGAGCGTCGAGGACCTCGAGGAAGCCGCGGCGCGGATCGCGCGCGCCTGTGAGCGGGCGGCGGAACGGTAGGTCACGGGGCCGCCCGATTCTGGTCCGCCGCCAGCCTCCTCGTCGGGGACGGGACTGGCCCTCACCCTCCGCCCTCTCCCTCGGGGAGAGGGGACCGGACGGGCGCTACGAGTCCATCATCATCACCTGCCGGGTGACGGCGCCGCCCTTCATGATCTCCAGGAAGTCGTTGACGTCCTCGAGCGAGCCGCGCGTGGTGATCATCTCGTCGAGCTTGAGCCGGCCCTGCATGTAGAGGTCGACGAGCATTGGCAGGTCCATGCGGAAGCGGTTCGAGCCCATCATGCAGCCCTGGATGCGCTTCTCGCCGCCAAGCCGCCGCCAGCCGAAGGTAAGCGGCGTCTCCTCCGGGATCACGCCGATCAGCGTCGCGGTCCCCTGCGGGCGCAGGCAGTCGAGGGCCTGCATCGCCACCGTCGCCAGCCCGATCGCGTCGAACGAGTAGTGCACACCCTCGCCGTCCGCGATCGCGCGGATCGCGGCGACGGGATCCTCGTTCGAGGCGTTCACGGTGTGGGTCGCGCCGAACTCACGGGCGACCTCGAGCTTGGAGTCGAGCAGGTCGACGGCGATCACGCGCTGGCAGCCGGAGACGAGGCCGCCCTGGATGGCGGACAGGCCGATGCCGCCGCAGCCGAAGACGGCGATCGAGGTTCCCGCCTCGACCTGCGCGGTGCGCATGACGGCGCCGAAGCCGGTGATCACGGCGCAGCCGAGCAGCGCGGCGGCGTCGAGCGGCATCTCCGGGGCGATCTTCACCACGCCGTTCTCGTGCAGCAGCATCTGCTCCGACCAGCCGAAGATGTTGGAGCCCCACTGGTTGAGGCGCTGGCCGTTCCAGGACATCACCGGATCGTCGTCACTGGCGCGGCCGGGTCGGTTCGTGCAGACGTTGAGGTGGCCGGTCAGGCACATCTCGCAGTGGCCGCAGAACGTGCCGCGGGCGATCACGTGATCGCCCGGCTGGACGTAGCTCACGCGGCTGCCGACGCGCTCGACGACGCCCGCGGACTCGTGGCCGAGCACGGCGGGCGGCGGGACGGGCGAGTGGCCCTCGACCATGTGCAGCTCGGAGTGGCAGACGCCCGCCGCGGTGGTGCGCACCAGCACCTCGTAGTCACGCGGCTCGTCGACGTCGATGTTCTCGATGGTGAGCGGCTGGTGCACGCCGTGGAAGACTGCTGCTTTCATCTCGTACCCCCTCGATGCGCGCGATCGGGCGCGAGCGGACGCTACACGACCCCAGCCGCCGCTGCCACACGGCGTGCCGGCGCGAGGCACCCTCCGGCCCCCTCTCCCCCCGAGGGAGAGGGTGGGGGTGAGGGAGGCGCACGCCGGAGCTTCCGAGGGCGCCGACCCAGCGAGGCGGCAGCCAGGCCGGCGGGCCAACTGGATTCCGGCTCTTTGCCGGAATGACGGGGAGGGGATCCGGCCCCCTCTCCCCTCGCGGGAGAGGGTGGGGGTGCGGGGCGCCGCGCGCCAGCGCGGGCTAGTGCGGGTGCGAATGGTCGTGGTGGTGGTGCTCCGAGCCCTCACGGGGCTCGCCGGAGTCGCTTCAGCAGCCGGGCTCGCCGAGGTTGCCGCAGCACATCGAGAGCGTGCGCGCCATCGTCCACTTGTTGCGGGCGAAGAGGCCGACCTTCACGAGGAACGGCGCGTCGTAGTCGCGGAAGTTGACGTACGTCGTGCGCCAACTCCTCACGGTGCCGGCGACGAGGCGGCGTAGCCAACGCCAGGGGTTCAGCACGCGGTACCTCCGGTCGGCCCTCGCCCCTACAGGGTAGCGCCTCGACCCCCGGATTCGGCGTCGCTAGTGGTGGTGCGGGTGGTCCGGATGATCGTGGTGGTGGTCTTCCGAGCCCTCACGGGGCTCCTCGACGTCCCGTCAGCAGCCGGGCTCGCCGAGGTTGCCGCAGCACAGGGAGAAGGTGCGCGCCTTGATCCAGTTGTTACGCCAGACGAGCCGCCACTTCACCGACAGCGGCGCATCGTAGTTGCGGAAGTTGAGGTAGGTGGTGCGAAAGCCCACGAGTAGGTCGACGACGGCTCGGCGCACCCCCTGCCAGACCTTCGACACACCGCACCCCGAATCGCGTCCGTAGGAAGGGTACCGCGCGAGGGACGCTTCACCACCTCGGCCGCTCCGGCATCGCCGATCGAAAGGCGTTGTGCTGGTATGCTCCCCCGGATGCGCCGGAGCGGCGCGCTGCGAGCACCGAACGGGGAACCGCCGATGTTCATCATGTACTTCACCGAGCAGCCGATGTCCGCCTATCCGGAGGAGGAGGCCCGCAAGCGCGACGGCCTGACCGTGCTGCGCTTTTCCAACGAGTTCTACGACTCCGATGCGGGCAGCCAGATCTACCAGGACCGCCTCGCCGAGTACCAGCTCGTCGACGAGGTCGGCTTCGACGGCATCATGCTCAACGAGCACCACAACGCGCCGTTCTGCATGCAGCCGCAAATCCAGATCTGGGCCTCGATCCTCGCGGCCGTCACCAACAACGTGAAGATCGTGCTGCTCGGCGTGCCGCTGCCGCTGCGCGACAACCCCGTCGCCACCGCCGAGGAGCTCGGCATGATCGACATGATCTCGCAGGGTCGCCTCGTGCCCGGCCTGATCCGTGGCGGCGGCACCGAGCAGTTCGCGATGAACGCCAACCCCGCCTACAACCGTGACCGCCTCGAGGAGGCGCACGACCTGATCATCAAGACCTGGACCACGCCCGGACCGTTCCGCTGGGAAGGCGACCAGTACCACTTCCGCGTCGTCAACCCATGGGCGCTGCCGATGCAGAAGCCGCACCCGCGCATCTGGGTGCCCGGCACGTCGAGCCTCGAGACCGTGCAGTGGGCGGCGGCGCACCGCTACCCCTACATCGGTCTCGGCACGGACGAGCGCGCGCAGAAGCGGATCATGGGCACCTACAAGGAGGTCGCCGCCGAGAAGGGCTACGAGGTCGGCACCTGGAACTTCGGCCAGACCATCCACTTCCACGTGCAGGACACGATGGAGCACGCGATGCGCAACGCGCGCGAGTTCATGTGGATGGCGGGCGAGTTCACCGGCCTCGGCCACCCGGTCTGGAGCTCGCCCTCGGGCTACCTCTGGGGCGCGCCGGACTCGCCGGCCGCGCTCGCCAGGCGGCGCGGCGCCGTGGCCCGCAACAACCAGCGCGCCGGCGCCAAGGGGCTGCGCTCCGCCGGCGGCGGCGCCGACACCGGGGCCACGCTGCAGAAGCACCTCGACGACCTGACCTGGATCATGGGCGACCCGGACCACGCGATCGCGCAGCTGCGCAAGGTCCTCGAGCAGACGCGGCCCGGCATCGTCAGCTTCTACGCCACCGACGGCCACATCAGCCACCGCGACAACATGCGCAACATCGAGCTGATCGGGAAGCACGTCATCCCCGCCATGCGCGAGATGGCCGAGGAGCTCGACCTCAAGGGCCCCTTCGAGGTCGACGTGCCGATCAGCCTCGCCACGACCCCGCCCGAGGAGCTCAAGCCCTACGAGTACTCGGTCGACGACGACCCGATGTTCGCGGATATGAACTGAGGGCGACGCGCGCACAGCCGGGGCCGATTCGGACGGCCAGGCGGGACCGGGTACGGCCGCAATGACAGGCGCCTCCGCCGGCCTGCGCATCGTCGAGGCCGGCGGAGGCAAGGCCATCGCCTACGCGGGCAAGCTGCTGCGCGACCTCGGCGCCACCGTCATCAAGATCGAGCCGCCCGAGGGCGACGCGATCCGCGAGCACGGCCCCTTCCCCGCTGCTGAGCGCGACCGCGAGCACAGCGGCCAGTTCGTCTATCTCAACGGCGGCAAGGCCGGCGCGCGCCTCGACCTGGCGAGCGAGGACGGCCGCGCCGCCCTCGAGGCGCTGCTCGCCGACGCCGACGTGCTGCTGCACTCCTTCCACCCGCGGGAGGCGCGGGCGCTGGGCCTCGACGAGGCGCGGCTGCGCGAGGCGCATCCGGGTCTGGTGCTGACGGCCGTCACCACCTTCGGGCACAGCGGGCCCTACGCCGGGTGGAAGGGCGCGCCACTGCTCGCCTACTGCGGCGCGGGCGTCGCCTACCGCCTCGGCGACCCGCAGCGCGAGCCGCTGACCGCACCGCTCGACGCCGCCGACGTGCAGCACGCCGGGGTGCAGGCGGCGCTGGCGACGCTGATCGCGCTGCACCACCGCGACCGCATCGGGCGCGGGCAGTTCGTCGACATCAGCGCGCTCGAGGCGGTCAACGTTGCGGTCTGGGGGCACGGCATCCCGCAGGTCGCCTACCTCGGCCAGGCAATCCCGCAGCGCAACGGGCAGAACCTGAGCGGCGGCGTCTGGGGCGTCTACCCCGTCAAGGACGGCCACCTCTCGACGATGACGCACATGGGGCGGCACTGGACCGCGTTCCTCGACGGCCTCGGCAACCCGGAGTGGGCGCGCGACGAGCTGATCCGAGGCCTCGGCGAGGCGCAGGTCCGCCGCAACCTCGATCCGGACCAGGCGGAACGGGTGCAGCGCGTGCTGCGCGGCGAGATGGTCGCGCACCTCGCGCGGTTGACGAAGACCGAGCTGTGGGAGATCACCCGCCGCGAGCGCATCCCCTTCCAGCCCGTGCTCACCGTCCCCGAGGTCTGCGAGTCGGACTACGCCGCCGAGCGCGGCCTGCTCGTCGAGGCGCCGGGAGTCGAGCCGCCGCCGCGCGTCCCCGGCGCGCCCTACCGCATGGCCGGGACGCCCTGGATCCCGCCCGGCTCGCCGCCACGCCTCGACGAGCCGAACGCCGAGGGCTGGACGGCGCCGCCTCGGCCACCCGCGCGCGCAGATGCCTGGCGACCGGCCGCCGCCTCGGACTTCCCGGGCGCGGCCGATCCCGCCGACGGCCCGCTCGCCGGGCTGCGCGTGCTCGACCTCGGCCAGGTCTGGGCGGGGCCGCTCGTCAGCCGCTACCTCGCCGACTACGGCGCGGACGTGGTGAAGGTGCAGACGACGAAGCGCCCCTGGGGCTCCGGCGTGCCCGGCAGCTTCGATCCGGCAGAGCCGCTCGCCTGGGAGTGGATCCTGCGCAACCGCCGATCGATCGCCCTCGATCTCACGACGCCCGACGGCCTCGAGCTGTTCGAGCGGCTCTGCGGCGTCGTCGACGTGGTGGTCGACAACTACGCACCGAGGGTGATGCGCTCGTTCGGCGTCGACTACGCCCGCCTGACGGCCGAGCACCCGCGGCTGATCATGCTGGCGATGCCCTCGGCGGGCCTCGACGGGCCATGGGCGGACCTGATCACCTACGGGCCGTCGCTGGCGGCGCTGTTCGGGATGAAGAGCCTGAACGGCTACCCGGAGGACGGGCAGGTGATGGAAGAAGCGGCCGAGCTGGACCCGATCGCCTCCGCCTACGGGACGCTCGCGATCCTCGCCGCGCTCGCCTCGCGCTCCCGCACCGGGCGCGGCCAGTTCATCGAGCTGGCGCAGGGCGAGGCGGGCTTCGCGGGTCTTGCCGAGGCGGTGATCGACTACAGCTGGAACGGCCGCGACACCGGCCCCGTCGGCAACTCGCACCGCTACTACGCGCCGCACGGCATCTACCGCTGCGCCGGCGAGGACCAGTGGATCGCCATCGCCTGCGGCGAGGAGGGCGAGTGGCGCGCACTCGCCCGCTTCGCTCGCCGAGAGGGCTGGCTCGCGCGTGAGGACTTCGCGACGCGAGAGGGGCGGATCGCGGCGCGCACGGAGCTGGACCGCGAGATCAACGACTGGACGGCCTCGCACGACAAGCGCGAGCTGGCGGAAGCCCTGCAGGCAAACGGCGTGCCGGCGTTCCCCGTCCTCGACGCCACCGAGGCGATCACGGACCCCCACCTCGCCGAGCGGCGCCAACGCTTCGTGCTCCACGCGGACTACCCCGCCGGTGAGCTGCTCAACGGCAACGCCTGGAGCCTCTCCGAGGCCCCGCCCAGCCTGCGCCTGCCCTCGCCCGTCTTCGGCGCGCACAACGTCGAGGTGCTCGGCGAGTACCTCGGCATGTCCGAGGCGGAGGTGCGGCGGCTCGAGGAGGCGGGGGTGCTCGAATAGCCGGCGAGCCTGCGGCGGCCGCGCCGCTCTGGCGCAACGACCCGGACTTGCCGCTGCCCTACGTGCTCGACGAGCCGCCGGGCGAGCCGCGCGAGGGCGGCGTGCTGCGCATCGGCTGGCACCAGGACCTCGTCTCGTTCGACCCGACGTTCTCGACCAGCGCGGGCACGCTGATGCTGCCCAACCTCGTCGCGAACCGGCTGCTGCGCTTCGCGGGCGGGGCCGCCTTCGATCCCTTCGAGCGGCGGCTGGAGCCGGAGTTGGCGCGCTCCTGGGAGCGCTCGCCGGACGGGCTCACCTACACCTTCCACCTCACGGACGAGGCGCGCTGGCAGGACGTCCCGCCGCTGGACGGTCGCCCGCTGCTCGCCGAGGACGCGCGCTGGGCGATCGAGCGCTACGCGCGCGAGGGCGCGCACCGCGGCTACCTCGCGGCGATGGCGCGCTGCGAGGCGTTCGACGCGCACACGCTGCAGATCACGCTGCGCCGCCCGCAGGCCGACTTCGACCTGCCACTGGGCAGCCGCTCGTTCTGCATCTACCCGCGCGAGCTGCACGAGAGCGGCGCGCTCGAGGCAATGCGCGGCCTCGCCGGCAGCGGCCCGCTGATCCTCGAGGAGGCGACGCCCGGCGAGCTCCTGCGGCTGCGCCGCAACCCGGACTACTGGGAGGGCCCCGCCCACCTCGACGGCCTCGAGGTGGTGATCGAGCCGGACCCGGCGCGCCGCCTCGAGGGCTTCCGCAGCGGCGAGTTCGGGTACGTCAGCAACCCGCTGGAGCGGCTGAGCGAGGCACAGGCGCTGCTCGAGGAGCTGCCGGAGACGCGGCTGCACCTCGTGCCGGCGTTCGCCTCGCAGTGGGGCATCGCGCTCGACCTCGCGAACGCGCGCTTCGCCGACGAGCGCGTGCGCCAGGCGCTGATGCTGGCGATCGACCGCGAGGCGCTGGCCGAGGAGCTGCACGAGGGCCTCGCGAAGGTGCTGCCGAGCACGCCCTGGATCTTCGCCTTCGACGAGGAGCCGCAGGGCGATGCCCTTGGGCCGTGGCTGCGCCACGACCCGGCGGAGGCGCAACGCATGCTCGAGGCCGCCGACGCGCTGCCGCTCGCCTTCGAGCTGCGCTATCGCAACTACCACGACGTCACGAACCGCCGCGCCAACGAGCGGATCGCGGAGCAGTTCGCCGCCCTCGGCGTGTCGATGACGCTGCGCGAGCTGGACATGGCAGAGTTCAACCGCGCCTGGAGCGGCAACGACTACGGCGCAGCCGCCGACGGCTACGCGCCCGCCGGCTTCACCACCGACGCCTACTTCCACGACTCGCTGGTGACGGGGGGCGCGCTCAACCGCTGGGGCATCAGCGACCCGCAGATCGACGGCTGGGCGGAGCGCCAGTCGGGCGAGCTGGACCCGGAGGCGCGCCGCGAGCTGCTGCGGCGCATCTGGGACCGCGTGCTGGAGCGGGCCTACCGGGTCGAGAAGGTGGGCGCGCTGCGTTTCGAGGTCTACCAGCCGTGGTTGCGCAACCTCCGCCTCTACGACGCCACCGGCGACCTCGGCCTCCAGATCGCCCGCGTCTGGCTCGACTTCCGGTCCCCTCTCCCCGAGGGAGAGGGCGGAGGGTGAGGGGAGGCGCGCGCCGAAGCTCCAAGAGCCGACGAGCGCCCCGACGCCAGGCCCGAGTCTGCCGTGGGGGGCTGCGCCCCCCACACCCCCATCCCGGACGAGCGGGCGCTGCGCGCCGCTCGAACCCGCCCACCCACCCCGGAGTTTTTCTTCATGTGGGGGCTGCGCCCCCACGCCCCCACCCGGAACTTCCGAGGGTGCACCGGCCCCCGAGGGCTGATCCGGTCCCCTCTCCCCGCGGGAGAGGGCGGAGGGTGAGGGAGGCGCACGCCGAAGCTCCGAGGGCGCAACAACCTATCGAGGCGGCAGCACCGCCGGCGTGCCTGGATTCCGGCTTTCGCCGGAATGACGGGAAGGGACCGGAATCCACCCGGCGCGCAGCACCGATCCGGCCCCCTCTCCCCTGGAGGGAGAGGGCGGGGGTGAGGGGGAGGGGGCGCAGCCCGCCACTCCGGCGGCGCCGGAGTGCGAGACCAGCGGCGGCGCGCGCAGCCTCGAAAGAGTGCGCGCCCCCAGGGCCGCTACCTCGAGTGCGGGGCGATGCCCGTGACGGCAGTCTCCACGCGGTAGACCGAGGTGTTCGCCGTCAGGTAAAGCGTCGACCAGTCCGGGCCGCCGAAGGCGAGGTTGGCGGCGTGCTCGGCGGTTTCGACGACGCCGAGGAGCTCGCCCTCGGGGGTGAGGACCCAAACACCGCCGGCGCCCGTGCTCCAGAGCCGCCCGTCCTTGTCCACCTTCATCCCGTCCGGGACGCCTGTGCGCTCGTCGCGCTCCATGTCGGCGAAGAGCGTGCGGTCGCCGAGGCTGCCGTCGGCGTTGACCTCGTAGCGCCAGATCTTGCGCTGCGCGCTCGAGTCGGCGATGTAGAGCAGCGACTCGTCGGGCGAGAAGGTGAGCCCGTTCGGCTTCTCAATCTGGTCCTCGACGAGGCTGACCGAGCCGTCCGGCGCAACGCGGTAGACGCCCTGGAAGTCCAGCTCGCGCACGACCGGCTCCGGGTTGCGGGCGTAGCCGTAGTCCGGGTCCGTGAAGTACACCGCCCCGGAGCTGTGCACGACGACGTCGTTCGGGCTGTGCAGCGCCTTGCCCTCGAAGGAGTCGACCAGCGTCTCCGTGCCGCCCCCGTAGGCGGTCTTCGCGACGCGGCGGCCGAAGTGCTCGCAGGTGAGCACGTTGCCGTCGAGGTCGAGCGTGTTGCCGTTGCCGTGGTTGCTCGGCTCGCGGAAGACCTCGGCGGTGTCGTTGCCCGGCCGCCAGCGGTGGGTGCGGTTGGAGTGGATGTCGCTGAACACGAGGCAGTTGTCGCTCGCGATCCAGACCGGGCCCTCGGTGAAGACGAAGCCCGTGCAGACTCGCTCCTCCTCGGCCGAGACGAAGAGCGCCGAGAGCCCGTTGTCCTGCTGGATGTCCATTGCCTGCCTCCTTCGCTGGCGTACCCGCTAGATCTGTGCGTAGCCCGAGCCGGGCTCGTCGATCATGTGTCCTCGAGGGTTGTCGAGCCGCCCGTACTCGGCGAGCAACTGCTGGCTGTAGCAGACCCGCCCGGCGACGCGCTCGACGGGCTCGGTCGCGAGCAGCAGGACGCACTCCGCCATCAGGCTGCCCGGCTCCGAGTCCGGATCGCCCTCGGCGATCACGTTGTGCAGCACGGTCCCGGGCGTCGCGACGGGCAGCGAGGGCGCGACGGCGGAGACGGCGACGCCGAAGCGCGTCACCTCCTCGGCCAGGCCCTGCGTGAAGCGCTCCAGCGCCGCCTTCGTCGAGCCGTACTCGACGCGGCCCTTCGGCGGCGGGCCGGGGTAGGGCCCGCGCCCGGGCCCGATCGCCGAGCCGGAGGAGATGTTCACGATCGCCCCGCCGCCTCGCTCGATCATCGACGGCAGCACGGCCTGGCAGAGCATGAACGGCGCGTGGACGTTGACCTGGAAGGCGCGCATCCAGCGGTGCGGCGGGTAGTCCACGAGCTGCGTGAAGTAGGTCAGCACGGCGTTGTTGACCAGCACGTCGATCGGCCCGTACGCCTCGACGGCGCGCTCGACGAGGCCGGCGCACTCCTCCGGCTCGGAGAGGTTGGCCGTCAGCGCCGTCGCCTCGCCGCCCGCCTCCCGGATGTTGCCGACGGTGCGCTGGAGGGAGCCCTCGAGCATGTGATCGCCCTCGCTGAGCGTGCGCGCGGCGCAGGCGATGCGGCCGCCCGCCGCGCCGAGGTGCTCGGCGATCGTCTGGCCGATGCCGCGGCTGGCGCCGGTCACGAGCACGGTCTTGCCGTCGAGCAGGCCCACGGGCGTCCTCCCTCTCGTCCCCTACGGATGCCGTGCGAGGAAGTCCGCGACGGCGGCGTTGAAGCCCCCGGGCTCCTCGAAGTAGACGGAGTGGCCGCAGTCCGCGAACTCGCGGTACTCGGAGCCGGGGATCGCCTCGTGCAGCCGGCGCATCGAGGCGGGCGGCGTCAGCGGGTCGTCCGTGCCGACGATCAGCAGCGTCGGCACGCCGAAGCTGTCGAGGTCGGCGCGGGTGGCCGGGCCGCGCGGCACGCTCCGCGCGGTCGCCGCGGCGTCGGGCGGGTTGAGGCCGGAGATCTGGCGGTAGAGAAAGGCGCGCTCCACGTCGCGCTGCTGGAACTTCTCGCCCAGCGCCGCCACCACGAGCGGTCCGCTCGCGAGCCCGATCGCGGCGCGCTGCCGTTCGAGCTCCTCGTTGAACTCGGGCCAGTCGACCGAGGCCGAGGTGTCGGCCAGCACCAGCGCGCTCACGCGCTGCGGGTGACGCACGGCGAAGCCGAGCGCCGTACGTCCGCCCATCGACTGCGAGACGAGCGCCGTGCGCTCGATGCCGAGCACGTCGAGCAGCGCCTCGAGGTCGTCGACGAAGCGCGCGGCGCTCTCGCCCGCGGGGTCCGTCGAGCGGCCGAAGCCGCGGTGGTCGATGGAGATGCAGCGGAAGCGGTCGCGGAAGGCGGGCAGTTGCTGCCACCAGATGATGTGGTTGCCCGCCGCGCCGTGCAGGAAGACGAGCGCGGGGCCCTCGCCCTGCTCCTCGTAGTACAGCTCGATGCCGTTGACTTCGGCGACGGGCATGCCGTTATCCGTCCCTCGGGCTTCGCGCGTCCGGTCGCGGATGATACACGCGCGACGGCTCGGCGCAGCCTGGCCGCCGCGAACCTCACGCGCCGAGGCCGTAGACGATCGCATCGATGTCGTCCACTGGGTCGACATCGACAACGGAGCCGACGATCTCCTCGAGCGGGTCGGCGGCGTCCGCGAAGTACGCTGCGAGCGCGCTCCGCACGGCGTCGCGCACCAGGGCCGACCGAGACGTGCCCAGACGCGAGGCCTCGGCAGTCAGTGCCTCGTCGACGTCTTCATCCACGTATACGCTTATGCGTCGCATGCAACACAGTACACACAGCCCCGTCGGGTTCAGTCCAGCCTGATGCCCCTCACGAGCGCATCCCTTCCGGTTCCCTCTCCTCCGAGGGAGAGGGTTAGGGTGAGGGAGGGTCCGCCCTCAGGAATGGCGTTGCGCCATCGCGGCTTTCGGAGGCGCGCGAGAGCCCCCCCTCACCCCCGCCCTCTCCCCAGGGAGAGGGAGCCGGATCGGGCTTGTGGGAGTTTCGCAACGGTCTCACCCGGGGCTATCCGGCGTGGTACGCCTCGTGGAAGGCGCGCAACGCCTCGAGGTGCTGGTCGAGCTCCGCCAGGCCCGCGCGCGTGGTGCGCAGCGCCAGGTGCGTCGCCCCGCGCGCCTCCCACTGGCGCGCCAGCGTGACCTGCTGCTCGACGGTGTTCCCGACCACGTCGATCGCCGCGCCGAGATCGATCTCCGAGGGGTCGCGATCGACCGATCGCGCGGCCGCGTGCACCTGCTCCAGCCGCTCCGCGAAGTGCGCGTCGGCGTCCTCGGGCGAGAGTTCGGTGTAGAAGGTGCGCTGGATGCTCCAGCCGTCGCAGACGCGGCCGATGCGGTCGAGCACGGGCTCGCTCATGCCGCCGGCCCAGATCGGGATCGACGCGGCGGGGCGCGGGTTGAGGCCGCCGCCCGCCACGCGGTGGAAGCGGCCCTCGAACTCGACGAGCGGCTCGGTCCAGAGCCGCCGCATCAGCGCGATCTGCTCCTCGGCGCGGCGCCCGCGCGTGCGGAAGTCCTCGTTCATCGCCTCGAACTCCAGCCCGCTCCAGCCGACGCCGATGCCGAGGATCAGGCGGCCGCCGGAGAGCACGTCGACCTCGGCGGCCTGCTTCGCGAGCAGCGTGGCCTGGCGCAGCGGCAGCACCAGCACGCTCGGCATGAACTTGATGCGCTCGGTGACGGCCGCGAGGTAGCCGAACAGCACCATTGGCTCGTGCCAGACCCAGTCCGGGGTGTAGGGCCGGGGCTCCTCGCGCGTCTGCGGCGCCTGCGTGGAGGCGTCGTGACTGAGGATGTGCTCGCCCATGATCATGTAGTCGTAGCCGATCGCCTCGGCGCCGACGACGTAGTCGCGCAGGGCGGGTACGTCGTCGCCGAACTCGTTCTGCGGAAGGTGCGCGCCAAGCTGCAGCATCGTCTCGCCTCCATCCCTCGCCCGCCCTCGCGCCGGGCGGCGGGCCTGCGTCGGGGCCGATGGTAGCGGCGGCGCAGGCTATGATGCGCGCCGGAGCACGAACCGGAAGGCGGGCGGCTATGGCGTACCGGCCGGAACACATGAAGTTCGGCATCTTTCTCGCCCCCTTCCACCGGGTCGGCGAGAACCTCACGCTCGGTCTGCAGCGCAACCTGCGGCTGATCGAGCACCTCGACGAGCTGGGCTTCGACGAGGCCTGGATCGGCGAGCATCACAGCGGCGCGCGGGAGACGATCGCGGACCCCGTCGCCTTCATCGCCGCCGCCGCCGAGCGCACGCGCCGCATCCGCCTCGGGACCGGCGTACTGAGCCTCCCCTACCACCACCCGCTGATGGTCGCCGACCGGATGCTGATGCTGGACCACCTCACGCACGGCCGCGCGATGCTCGGCGTCGGCCCCGGCGCGCTCACCTCGGACGCCTACATGCTGGGCATCGACCCGACCGAGCAGCGGCGCATGATGTACGAGTCGATCGAGGCGATCCTCGCGCTGCTGCGCGGCGACGAGCCGGTCACGATGGAGACCGACTGGTTCACGCTCAACGAGGCGCGCCTGCAGATGCCCAACTTCACGAAGCCGCACCTCGAGGTGGCCGTCACCACCACCTTCACGCCCTCGGGCGCAACGGCGGCAGGCCGCTACGGCATCGGCCTGCTCTCCGTCGCCGGGGCCAGCCACGACGGCTTCACCCGCACCTGGGGCTGGGTCGAGGAGGCTGCCGAGGCGGCGGGCCGACCGACCGATCGCGGAACCTGGCGCGTGGTGCTGCCGATCCACATCGCGACCACCCGCGAGCAGGCGATCGCCGAGGTCGAGGACGGCTACAGCCGCCGCGCCTACATCGGCGACCTCGCGGAGGAGCACCAGAGCAAGGCCTTCGGCGAGGCGTTCGGCGCCACCGGTCTCGATGTCAGTGCGGCAATCGATGAGGGCGGGCTCGCGATCGGCACGCCCGACGACGTGATCGAGCAGATCGAGGGCGTGCAGGAGCGCTCGGGCGGGCTCGGCGGCATCCTCTGCCTCGCGCACGAGTGGGCCGACACGCAGGCGACGTTCCGCAGCTACGAGCTGCTCGCGCGCTACGTGATGCCGCACTTCCAGGGCCAGCTGCCGCGCGTGCTGCAGAGCCGCGACTGGTTCGAGGGCAGCTTCGAGCACGCCTTCAGCCGCGGCGGCGCCGCCGCACGCCGCGCCTACGCCGACGCCGGGCAGGAGCTCCCCGAGGAGCTACGCTCGCGTGCGGAGCGCTTCGAAGAGTCGAAGGCCCCGGCGAGCGCGGACGGTGGCGGCGCGTGAGCGAGACCGTCGGCGCACGCCTCGCGCGCATCCTCGCCGCCGGCGAAGTCGGCGCGGTCTTCGGCGTGCCCGGCGGACAGACGCTGCCGTTCTACGCCGCCGTCGAGGACGCCGGACTCCAGCACGTGCTGATGCGTGACGAGCGCGCCGCGGCCTGCGCCGCCGACGCCCACGCGCGCCTCTCCGGCAGCGTCGGCTTCTGCGACGCCACGGTCGGACCGGGCGCGACGAACCTGGTCTCGGGCCTTGCCGAGGCGCACGGCTCCTCGATCCCCGTGATCGCGATCGTCGCCGACATCCGGCGCGACCGCGCGCACCTGCGGCGCCGCGCCGCCGCCTCGCAGGCGCTCGACCAGGCCGCGCTGCTCGCGCCGGTCACGAAGTGGGTCGGCCGCGTCGAGACGGCGGACAGCCTCGAGCCCGTGCTCGCGCAGGCGCTGCGCGTCGCGACCGGCGGTCGGCCCGGCCCCGTCGTCCTTGAGATCCCCGAGGACGTCTTCTCCGCCGACGCGGCCGATCCGCCCTCGGGGCCGCTGCAGTGGAGCCCGGCGGACTTCGCCTACCCGCGCCACCGCAGCGCGCCGCCGCCGGACGCCGTCGAGCAGGCCGCCGCGCTGATTGCCGGAGCGGAGCGGCCACTGATCCTCGCCGGCGGCGGGGTGACCTTCAGCGACGCCTCGCTGGCCGTGCGCGAGCTGGCCGAGGCGCAGCAGATCCCGGTCACCACCTCGATCAGCGGCAAGGGCACGATCGACGAGACGAGCGCGCTCGCCGCCGGAGCGGCGGGCCAGTTCGGCACGGTGCGCGGCAACGCCGCGCTCCGGGCGGCCGACGTGGTGCTGGTGCTCGGCTGCAAGCTCGGCTCGCTTACCACGCACTCCTGGCAGCTGCCCGGACCCGGCCAGGCCGTGATCCACGCCGACGTGGACGGCGAGGAGCTCGGGCGCACCGGCCCCGTCGCCGTCGGCATCGTCGCCGACGCGCGCGAGACCGCGAGCGCCCTCACACAAGCCCTCGCCGGCCGCGCACCGCGCGCCAACTGGCTCGACTCCCTCGAGGGCGAGGGCGGGGCGGCGCAGCCCGACCCGGCGGGCGCGATCCCGCCGCACCTGCTCGCCGACGTGCTCGGCGAGGCGCTGCGCGAGGACGACGTGCTGGTCTGCGACGCCTCGCTCTCCTCGGGCTGGGGCGCGGCCTTCGTGCCCGTGCGCCGGCCCCGCTCCTTCATCGCGCCGCGCGGCCTCGCCGGCATCGGCTGGGGCGGCGGCGGCGCGGTCGGCGCGCGGCTGGCGACGCCGCCCGAGCGGCGCATGGTGCTGCTCACCGGCGACGGCGCCTGGGGCTACTGCCTGAGCGAGTTCGAGACGGCCGCGCGGCTCGGGTTGGACCTCACCTACATCGTGCTCAACAACGCCGCGCTCGCCTGGATCACGCACATCGAGGCGCGACGCGAGCAGCCGCTGCGCTCGCTCTTCTCCGACGTCGACTTCTCCGGCGTCGCGCGCGCGATGGGCGGACAGGGCGAGCGCGTCACCAACCTCGAGGCGTTCGAGGTGGCGCTGCAGACGGCGCTGTCCACGCCGGGGCCGTACCTGATCGATGCGCTCACGGCGCAGGACGCCTCGCCGATCATCTCGCTCGCCGATCTGCCCGGCGCGGGCGACGCGTACACTTAGCCCCCACCGAGGCGCCCGCCGGGGCGCCGCACAGCGCGGCTCGGGCTGCGGCAGCCGGAAGGCGGGTGACGATGCAACTCGGCGCGGTGTTCCCACAGACGGAGATCGGCAGCGATCCCGGACCGGTCCGCGACTTCGCCGTCGCCGCCGAGGAGCTCGGCTACGACTTCTTCGTCGCCTTCGACCACGTGATCGGCGCGGACCCCTCGAAGCACACGTTGATCGGTCCCTACACGCACGAGTCGATGTTCCACGAGCCGTTCGTGCTGTTCGGCTACCTCGCCGCGATCACGCAGCGCTTGGACCTCGTCACGGGCATCCTGATCCTGCCGCAGCGCCAGACCGCCCTCGTCGCCAAGCAGGCCACCGAGGTCGATCTGCTCACCGGCGGGCGGCTGATCCTCGGCGTCGGCGTGGGCTGGAACCAGGTCGAGTTCGAGGTGCTGGGCGAGGACTACCACCGCCGCGGCCGCCGCACCGAGGAGCAGCTGGAGCTGCTGCAGCGGCTCTGGACCGAGGAGCTCGTCACCTTCGAGGGCCGCTTCGACACGGTGCGCCACGCCGGCATCAACCCGCGGCCTGAGCGCGAGATCCCGATCTGGTTCGGCGGCATGTCCAGCCCCGTGCTGCGCCGCTGCGGCCGCTACGGCTCCGGCTTCATCCCGCGCGACCAGTTCCCCGACGATCACGAGCGCAACCGCGACGACATCCTCTTCCGCTTCGGGCGGATCAGGGAGCACGCGCGCGAGGCGGGCCGCGACCCCGACGCGATCGCGCTCTGCACCCGCGCCGCCGTCCTCGACGGCGACCTCGACGCGCAGCTCGCGATGGCCGAGAGCTGGGAAGAGGCGGGCGCGACGCACCTCTCGTTCAACACGATGAACGCGGGCCTGACCTCGCCCCAGCAGCACATCGACGCGATCACCAGCTTCATCGAGGCTTACCGCGGGTAGACCCCGACAGCGCGCGACCACCGGAAGGAGACGTGATGGACCTCTTCGAGGCGATGGACACGAACCGCGCGATGCGGCGGCTCAAGCCGGACCCCGTCCCGCGCGAGCTGCTCGAGAAGCTGGTGCATGCGGCGACGCGCGCGCCCTCGGCGGGCAACACGCAGCACTGGGGCTTCGTCGTCGTCACCAACCGCGAGGACATGCAGTTCCTCGCGGACATCCTGCAGCGCCGCATGGGCCAGTTCAGCAGACCTCCCGAGGACGACGCGCAGGGGCGGATGATGCGCGCGGTGCGCTACCTGATCACTCACTTCCACGAGACGCCCGCCGTGATCTTCTGCTGCGTCCGCAACGCCTACCCGACTGCCGAACGCCCGATCCGCGCGACGATGTGGTCCACGATCTTCCCCGCCACCCAGAACCTGCTGCTCGCCGCGCGCGGCCTCGGCCTCGGCGCCGCGATGACCACGTTCCAGGCCGGCGCCGAGGACGAGATCAAGGCGCACTTCGGCATCCCCGACGACGTCTACATCGGCTCGACTATCCCGGTCGGCTGGCCGATGGGCCGCTTCGGCCCGCTCGGCCGCAAGCCGATCGACGAGGTGCTGCACTGGGAGCGCTGGGGAGGCGACGCATGAGCGACTCTCCCCGCTACGCCCGCACCGAGGTCGGCGACGGCGTCGCCGTCGTCACGATCGACCGCACGAGCCGCCTCAACGCCTGGGGCAGCGAGGTCAGCGCGCACACCGTCGAGGAGCTGATCGCCGCCGAGGCCAACCCGGAAGTCGGCGGCGTCATCCTCACCGGCGCGGGACGCGCCTTCAGCGCTGGCGCCGACCTCAAGGAGGAGTCGACGCACAACGTCGACGACGCCGAGTCCTACCTGGAGGAGCACCAGGGCAGCCCGATCTTCGACGTCCTCGGGGCCTACTCGAAGCCGGTGATCGCTGCCGTCAACGGTTACGCGATCGGCGTCGGCTGCCTGATGTGCTGCTGTACGGACTTCATCCTCGCCAGCAGCGAGGCGAGCTTCCGGCTGCCGCAGACCAGCCTCGGCATCCTGCCCGCCTACGGCGGCACGCTGCGCCTCGCGCGCTTCGTCGGGCGCGGCAACGCGCTGCACATGGCGCTCACCGGGCGCGCCGTCAGCGCCGAGGAGGCGAAACGCATCGGCCTCGTCGTCTCCGTGCACGAGCCGGACGAGTTGCTGCCGGCGGCGCGCGAGACGATGCAGGAGATCATCTCCTACCCGCCGCAGGCGCTGCGCCTCGCGCGCGAGTCGCTGCGCTACGGCTACGACGCCGGCCTCGCGGCGACCGAGCAGGCGGACCTGTTCCGCCAGATGATGCTCTATCAGACACGCGGCAGCGCCAAGCAGCACGAGCCCTGGCGCGGTCGCTCCGAGGGCGGCGCGTGAGCGGCGCCCTCGAGGGTGTCCGCGTCCTCGAGTTCTCGCAGGTGGTGGCCGCGCCGTTTCTCGGCTGCGTGCTGGCCGACCTCGGGGCGGACGTGGTCAAGGTGGAGCCGCCGGACGGCGATCAGCACCGCCGCTGGGGCGCGATCGTTCCCAACGAGGGCAAGCGCTTCCAGTCGCTCAACCGCAACAAGCGCGGCATCGCGATCGACCTGAGTCAGCCCGCCGGGAGGGATCTCGCGCGGCGGCTCGTCCCGCACTTCGACGTGGTGACGCAGAACCTGCGGCCCGGCGCAGCCGAGCGCTACGGGCTCGACTACGAGACGCTGCGCGAGCTGCGCCCGGACCTCGTCTACTGCGAGATCACGGGCTGGGGCCACGGCGGCCCGCTCAGCGACCGCACCGCGACCGACCCGACGATGACCGCCTTCGCCGGCATCATCGTCGGCGGCGCCAAGGTCGGCCCCGAGGGCGAACCGCTGCACCTCGCGGCCACCGCGCTGGCCGACTACTCGGCGGGCTTCTCCGGTGCGGCGGGCATCCTCGCCGCGCTCTTCCACCGCGAGCGCACGGGCGAGGGCCAGCGCGTGGAGGCCTCGCTGCTGCGCTCCTCGCTGGCGATCCAGGACACCGTCGTGATGCGCGAGCCGGTCAGCGACGCCGCAACGCGCGACCCGATGATCGAGGAGGTGCGGGCGATCCGCGCGCGCGGCGGCAGCTACGAGGAGATCCTCGATGTGCGGGCGGGGCAGCGGCAGTCGGACACGGCGGCGCTGCGCGGCTTCAGCCACGCCTACCAGACCGCGGACGGCGGGCTGATCATGCTCGGCGCGATCACGCCTCGCACGCGCGCGCTTGTGCGCGAGGCGCTCGAGATCACGGACGACCGCGCCGACGACCCGGACTACGACGCCTCGGACCCCGCGAGCATCGCCTACGGCGACGAGCGGGTCGCCTACATGGCGGCGCGCTTCGCCGAGCGCACGACGGGCGAGTGGATGGACACGCTCGGCGCCGATGGCGTCCCGATCGCCCCGGTCCTGCTCCCGGAAGAGCTGGCCGACGACCCGCAGGTCGTCGCGGCGGGCCACATGCGCGAGATCGAGCACGAGGTGACCGGCCCGCAGCGCGTCGTTGCCCCCGTCGTCGAGCTCTCCGCCACCCCGACCTCGATCGAGCGCGCCTCGCCCCCGATCGGCGCGCACACCGCCGAGGTGCTCGCCGAGGCGGGCCTTGCGCCCTCGGCGATCGCGGCGCTGCGGCGGGACGGGGTGATCGGGGGGTAGGCGGGAGTCGCCTACCCCCCTGCGGTGCGCACCTCGCAAAGCGAACACATATTCTGATATCATCTACACGATCCGGCGCTGGCCGCTACTTCCTACGGAACGGGGAACAACCCATTGAAGAGTGCCTCTGATTCGACTGGTGAGACGAACGGGGAACCTCACTACGAGGCGGCAAACGTCGCCTACGACCAAGCCACTCGAACACTCGACGGGCAGTCGCAAGAGAGCAGCAGGGTCGAGGCGAAGGCAGAGCGAATGCTGACGCTAGCCCTCGCGATCCTCGCAGTGTTCCCCGGCACCGTTGTGTTCCGACTTGGCGACATGGATGAACTGCCCTATTGGGCTGTCGCGGCCGCCGTGGCCATCCTATGCCTGTTTCTTCTAGTTTTCTTATTCTTCTGGCGCATTCAGCGGATCGCACTGGGTCTGGATCTAGGCGGAGAGAATGTGCTCAGGATCGCCGCCGACAATGAGGAGTTGCCTGCAAAGTACCGGTTAACTGAGGCGATCTACCAACTCGTGGAAGAAAATGCGGAGAAGCTACGGATAAAGAAGGGCAGATATCAGCTTCTCGCCCTTATGGTTGTCTTGGAGATCGATGTCGCCTTTATCGCACTGACGGTCATCTTGGCCTTCTGACGGGATGCCGAGGGAGTCCGCGCCGCACCCTCGACTACGGATACCCCTCCCCCGCAGCGCCGCCCACCCCTCGCGCGCGACGCCACGCGCGATAGACTGGGCGTGACGTGATTCGCGAAGAGCTGCGGGAACTGGTCGAACGCGCACTCGCCGCCGCGCAGGAGGCGGGCGACCTGCCCGCGTTCGCCGCGCCCGAGGTCACCCTCGAACACCCCCAGCGCCCCGAGCACGGCGACTTCGCCGCCAACCTCCCACTGCGTATCCAGGGCCTCGCCCGCATGCGCGCCCTCGATGTCGCCGAGGCGCTGCGCGCGCGCATGCCCGACCACCCCGCCGTCGGCGAGGTGCGCGTCGCCCCGCCCGGTTTCCTCAACCTCTACCTCGACCCCGCCTGGGCCGCCGATCAGGCGCGCGCGATCGCCGAGGAAGGTGACGCCTGGCCGCAGCTCGACCTCGGCGGCGGCAGCAAGACGCAGGTCGAGTACGTCTCCGCCAACCCGACCGGGCCGATCCACGTCGGCAACGGGCGCGGGGCCGCCATCGGCTCCACGCTCGCCGCCGTGCTGCGCGCGACCGGGCACGAGGTGGAGGAGGAGTACTACATCAACGACGCCGGCCAGCAGGTCGCGATCTTCGCGCGCACCCTCTACGCCCGCTACCAGCAGCTGTTCGGCCGCGACGCCGAGATCCCGGAGAACGGCTACCCCGGCGAGTACGTGCGCGACGTCGCCGCCCGCCTCCAGCGGCGAGCACGGCGACGCCCTCCTGCGCCCCGAGGGCGAGGAGCCCGACGCCCAACTCGGCGACGAGGGCATCCGCCTCATGGTCGAGCAGATCCGCGAGGACCTCGAGGCGATGGGCGTGAGCTACGACCGCTGGTTCGCCGAGCGCTCGCTGCAGGTCGAGGGCGGCCCCTACGACCGCGTGCTCTCGCTGCTGCGCGAGGACGGTCACGTCGTCGAGCGCGAGGGCGCGGTCTGGTTCGCCTCCTCGCAGCTCGGCGAGTCGAAGGACAACGTGCTGATCCGCTCGGACGGGCAGCCGACCTACTTCGCCACGGACATCGCCTACCACTACGACAAGTTCATCGAGCGCGGCTTCGACCGCGTGATCGACGTCTGGGGCGCGGACCACCAGGGCCACGTCTCGCGCGTCAAGGCCGGCGTGACGGCGACGGGCGGCGACGGCGACGCCCTCGACGTGCTGCTCTACCAGCTCGTGACGCTCAAGCGGAACGGCGTGGTCGTGCCGCTCTCCAAGCGCGCGGGCGAGATCGTGACGCTGCGCGAGGTCGTCGACGAGGTCGGCCGCGACGCGGCGCGCTTCTTCTTCCTGCTCTCCTCGGCGGGCTCGGCGATGGACTTCGACCTGGAGCTGGCGAAGCGGCAGTCGGACGACAACCCGGTCTACTACGTGCAGTACGCGCACGCGCGCATTGCCGGCGTGCTCCGCAACGCCGACGAGCAGGGCCTGTCCGCCGAGGGCGCGCAGCCCTCGCTGCTGACGCACGAGGCGGAGCAGGCGCTGATCCGCAAGCTGCTGCTGCTGCCCGAGGTGATCGAGGAGGTCGTCGAAGAGCTGGCGCCGCACCGCCTGCCGCACTACGCGCAGGAGCTGGCGCAGTCGTTCCACGTCTTCTACACGCAGTGCCGCGTGCTCGGCGACGACGAGGCGCTGAGCCGCGCGCGCCTCCTGCTCCTCGAGGCCACCCGCCTCACCCTCGCGCGCACGCTCGGCCTGATGGGCATCTCGGCGCCGGAGCGGATGTAGGGGCCCGATCTGCCGCTCTACGATGTCCGGTTCCGTCCAGACCACCTCAAAGAGATCGAGTCATGGGATCAGGGTGTCCGCGATCGGTTGCTCGCTCTCCTGGGTGGTCACGTCAGGCAGACACCGACAGCGGCCATTCCGGGCAGGCTCAAGGCGCTCAGAGAGCCGTTTACGGACCACTACCAGGTCGTGGTGAGTCGTCGGCGCAGACTGATCTACCGTATCGACGAGGACCAGGGTCTGGTGCTGGTCATCTACGTGGGTCCGCATCCAGACTGGGAGCGGAGCCGACCCGGCTACATCACTCCGTGAGCTCGGACAACGAGGTGTATTCGTCGAGATCCACCGGCCGTTTAATCGCTGCCATCATCTCTGGCGAGCGCATGACCTCGGCAGTAGCCTCCCAGCCCTCTATGACTGTAACCAACTGCCGGTAGTCGCCCGTGATGAGGCAGTCCTTCAGCGCGTCAGAGAGCTCAACCGCGAACAGGCGCATTTGCAGGGGCGTGAGTTCCTCGACCCAGCACAGCGAATCGGGAAGATCCTCGCTCCGAAAGAAGGCAAGCGCATCGTCGCGCAGTTGCTCGGGCGCCCCGGCAACCATGCTTCCACTCCTCAAACCCTGCGCACCACGCGCCGACTGTGGCCTCGCGGTATCGAGCGTACCACCTCCGTAGTCTACCCATCCCTCGCCCCCCTCCCCCACTCGCGATACCCTCGACGCGAGGAGGCACGGAGCGATGGGCGAGGCAGGCGAGGAGCGACAGCGGATCCTGACCGGGGTGCGGCCCACCGGGGCGCTGCACCTCGGGCACTACGCGGGCGCGCTCGAGAACTGGCTCCGGCTGCAGGACGAGTACGAGTGCTTCTTCCTCATCGCCGACTACCAGGTCTCCGACCACGCCGATGACATCGATCGCGTCCGCGAGGCCGTGATCGAGGTCGCCACCGACTGGCTCGCCGTCGGGCTCGACCCCGATCGCTCGCACTTCGTGATCGAGAGCCTGGTGCCCGAGCACGCCGAACTGACGACGCTGCTCAGCTGGTTCATCGGCATGGGACGGCTCGAACGCAACCCGACCCTCAAGGCCGAGATGGAGGAGCTCGAGGAGCGCGGCATGTCCTTCGAGGAGGCCGAGCGCGAGGGCAAGCGGCAGGTGGTGCGCGAGCGCGGGGCCGTGCCCGTCGCCTTCTTCACCTACCCGATCATGCAGGTCGCCAACATCCTGATGCCGCGCGCGCACCTCGTGCCCGTCGGCGAGGACCAGCTGCCGCACATCGAGATGACGCGCGAGGTCGCACGCCGCTTCAACCGCCGCTTCGGCTACGTCTTCCCCGAGCCGGACGGCCTCGTCGGCCGCATCCCGCGCCTGGTCGGCATCGACGGCAACGCGAAGATGAGCAAGTCGCTGGGCAACACGATCGACCTCAAGGACGACGCCGAGACGGTCGAGCGCAAGGTGATGCGCATGTACACGGACCCGACGCGGCTGCGCGCCACCGACCCCGGCCACGTCGAGGGCAACCCGGTCTTCATGTACCACGACGCCTTCAACCCCGACACCGAGGAGGTCGACGACCTCAAGGACCGCTACCGCACGGGTCGCGTCGGCGACGTGGAGGTGAAGCGCAAGCTGGCGGCGGCGCTCAACACCTTCCTCGACCCGATCCGCGAGCGCCGCGCCCACTACGAGGCGAACCCCGCCGAGGTCCGCGCGGCGCTCGCCCGCGGCACGGAGCACGCCCGCGGCGTCGCGCAGGACACGATGGCGGACGTCCGCTCCGCCCTCGGCCTCAACTACCTCGACGGGTGACGGCTGGGGCTACTCCGGTTCGTCGTCGTCAGGGCGCGGCAGGCTCTTCAGGAACGCCTCGATCTGGTCGAGCCGCGCGTCGAGGTCGGCGCCGGTGAAGTGCCCGGAAAGGACCCGGCGGGCCGAAGGCTTCGCTCGCTTTCGGTCAGCGGCGGGAAGAACTCGGCGAACACTTCCGGGTGGACCGCGATGACATGCCATGCGTCCCGCGGTGCGTCAATCAGCCTCGCGTCCGAGCGGGGGCGATCGAGACGCCCGCTCGTAAGGAACGCACTACGAGCATCGAGGTCCGCGACATCTGGGAAGCGCTCGTAAACTGCGCCTCGACACCAGCTCTCAGCGAGCTGGCGGATCTCATCGACGCTGGCCGGGCCGTCGCGTTCGTGACGCGTGCTCCTCGGTGACCTCGCGGATCAGCAGGCGGGGACCGTCACACCTCGAAGGCCTCGAATGTGACGATGCTGATCGGCGCCGTAGCCGCCGAGGTGCGCGACGATGCGCTCCAGCCCGGCATCGACGCCGAGACCGGCGAGCAGCACGGCCACCTCGCGGGGGCCTCCTCAGGTCTACCAGTTGCCGCCGCACCGCGCGACAGCTCCTCCGCGTCGCCGACGGCGAGACCCGCAGCAGGGCTTCGAGATCCTCGGAGTCCATTCGTCGACGCGTAGTCGAGCGCCTGGGTGATCGCGTCGCGGTAGAGCCGCGCGCGCTTGAGCTCGATCACTACCCAGCGGTCCTGCTCGTCGATCGCCAGCAGGTCGAGCGGTCCGCCCTCGAACCACAGCTGGCGACGATGGTGAGCCCGTCGGCGAGCAGCGACGAGTCGTTGGCGATCCAGTCCTCGAGTTGCGTCCTCCAGATCGACCTGGTCGCGCTAACGCTCGGCGCGTCGCGCAACCGTCCACACGCCGAGATCCGCCATCGCTCCGCCCCATTCCGCATCGGCGCTCACGACCTTAGCAGCGCCCCGTCCCGCAGGTATCGTTGCGGCGCGATCGAGGAGGACAGGCCCGGTGGCCGGCAACGAGGCGACGATCGTCCATCCCCCGGCGCTTTCGCGGGCCGCCGCACTCCGCCAACGGCGGCTACACCTGCGCGCTGCTCGCGCGGCACGTCGACGAGCCCACGGCCGAGGTGACGCTGCGCAGCCCGCCCCCGCTCGACCGGGCGATGGACGTTCGCCACGAGGGCGATCGCGTGTTGCTGTTCGACGGCGAGCACCTGGTGGCGGAGGCCGCGCCCACCTCGCTCGAGCCGGCGGGGCCGCCGCGGGTGAGTCCGGCCGAGGCCATCGAGGCGGTGAGCCGCTTCCGCGGATTCGAGCAGCATCCGTTCCCGAGCTGCTTCACGTGCGGCACCGAACGCGCACCCGGCGACGGCCTGCGCATCTTCACGGGCCCCGTCTCCGACGGCTCCGAGGTCGTCGCCGCGCCGTGGACGCCCTCGGCGGACCTCGCGGGTGCGGATGGCGTCGTGGCGGAGCCCATCGTCTGGGCCGCGATCGACTGCCCGACCGGCTGGGCGCACGTGAACGACCGGCTGAGCGCGGTGCTGGGGCGGATGGCCGCGCGCGTCCTCGAGCCGGTGCGAGCAGGCGAGGAGTACGTCGCCGTGGCGCGCCGGACCGGCGCCGAGGGCAACCGCCGCCACGCGGAGTCGGCGCTGCTCGCGGCGGACGGGCGCGCGGTCGCAATCGTGCGTGCGACGTGGATCGTGGTGCCGTCGCCCGAGGCGATCGCGCTCGGGGGCTTAGGGGCCGGCGTCTAGATAGCGGCAGCGAGGGTACGGTGACGACCACCGTGTCTACGCCAACGGCGTCTCGCCCTCGGAGCCCCTCGGAGGAGACCTGACGCTGTCGCGAAATCCCGACGGGTCTCCCCATCGCAGGGCCAGCGAACGCCCCCGGACGCACGGGACGAGCTCCCCGACCTCGCCAGGAACAAGAAGCACTACCTCTACGGCCATCCCAGAAGAGAGCAGGGTTAGGCGGGCTGGCTCGCGGAGGGTCCGCCCTCCGGGAATTCGCGTGGTGCGCCGATCGACGGATGCCGGCTCGGAGGCGGCGCGGGAGGTCCTCCCCGGACTGGACCCCCGCGCGCTCTCCCGAACACGCAGGAGAGGTGAGCCGGATCGGGCTTGCGGGAGTTTCGCAACGGTCTCTCAGGGGATAGCCGCCCGCCCCCCTACTCCGGCTCCTCGACATCCCCCGCGGCGTCGCTGATGAACTGCGTGAGCAGGGTGTGGACGTCGGCGGCGACCTCGCGCAGGGAGTGGCCGCCGCCATCGAGGATCACGAGACGCTTCGGTTGCTGGGCGCGCTCGTAGATGTCCTCGGAGGCCTGGGGCAGCAGCACGGTGTCGTCGGATCCGTGGATCAGCAGCAGCGGCTTGCCGAGCTGCTCGACGTTCTGCGTGCCGAAGCGCTGCGGCGAGAGCGCCGCGACGGCGTTCGCGAGCGGGGCCAGCTCGCCCGCCCGGATCGCCACCGCCCCGCCGAAAGGAGTGCCCGATGATCACCGCACGCTCCGCGCCGATGCCGCGCAGGAACGAGCAGGCGGCGAGCGCGTCCAGCACGCACTCGTCGAACTCCGCCCGGGTGGCGGTAGCCGACGCGCAGCGAGGTGACGCCGGCCGCGACCAGCTCGCGGCTGAGGCGCAGGTAGACGCCCCCGGCCGGCCCGTCGCCGCCGCCCATCGCGCCGCCGAGGAAGACGGCGCAGCCGGTCTTGCCCTCGCAGGGGTGGAGCGCGGCGAGGATCGTGCCGCGCGAGGTGTCGATCTCCAGCGCCAGCTCGCCGGGCTCCTCGCCGGGCTGCGCGCGCACGTCGCGGATCGAGAGGACGAGGTCGTCCGGACTGCCGGCGGCGGACTCGCTCACCGCCGCCCGGCCCGTGCTACTTCGGGCCCGCCGCCGCGAGCCGCCGTGCGACGAAGCGCTCGGTGCGGTCCATCGCCTCCGCGATGTCGTCGTAGTCGGCGGCGTAGCAGATGCGCACGAAGCCGCGCCCGCTCTCGCCGAAGGCGGAGCCGGGCACCATCGCGACGTGCTCCTCCTCGAGCAGCGCCTCGGCGAAGGCGAGGTCGTCGAGGCCGGTCGGGCTGATGTCGGGGAAGACGTAGAAGGCGCCGCGCGGCTCCACCGTGGGGAGGCCCATCGCGCGCAGCCGGGCGACGACCATGCGGCGGCGGCGGTCGTACTCGGCGACCATCCCGCGCACGTCCTCCTCGGCCGAGGCGAGCGCCTCGACGGCGGCGTACTGGGCGGCGGTGGGGGCGCTCATCATCACGTACTGGTGGATCTTCATCATCGCCTCGAGCAGGTGCGGCGGCGCCGCCACCCAGCCGAGCCGCCAGCCCGTCATCGCGTAGGCCTTGGAGAAGCCGCCGAGCAGGATCGTGCGCTCGTGCATGCCCTCGATCGTCGGGAAGCAGACGTGCTCGGCGTCGTAGGTCAGGCGGTCGTAGAGCTCGTCGGAGATGACGAACAGGTCGTGCGCCCGCGCCACGTCCGCGATCTCCTCCATCGTCTTGCGGTCCAGCACCGCCCCCGTGGGGTTCGAGGGGTAGCCGAGCAGGATCGCCTTGGTGGCGGGGTGATGCGCTCCTCGATCGCCTCGGCGGTGACCATGAAGGCGTCCTCGGGGTAGGTCGGCACGGGCACGTAGCGCGCGCCGGCCATCAGCACCACCGGCTGGTAGGCGACGTAGCAGGGCTCGGGCGTGAGCACCTCGTCTTCGTGGTCGATGAGCGCGCGCATCGCGATGTCCAGCGCCTCGGAGACGCCGGTGGTGAGCATCAGCTCGTTCTTCGGGTTGTAGCGGACGCCGTAGAGGCGCTCGAGCTGGCTGCTGAGCATCTCGCGCAGCTCGGGCAGGCCGTAGTTGCTGGTGTACCCGGTGTGGCCGGCGAGCATCGCCTCGGCGGCGGCGTTGGTGATCTGCGCGGGCGTCGCGAAGTCCGGCTGGCCGACGGCCAGCGAGATCACGCCCTGCGCCCTGTCCAGCAGCTCGAAGAAGCGACGGATGCCGGAAGCCGGGAGGCCGGCGACCGTCTCCGAGTGCAGCCCGCGCCGCGCCTGGTGCCCGCCGGAGCCGCCCGCCGGATATCCGCTGTGCCCGTCGGTCGTCACGAGGGCGCTCCGATCTCCGCGAGCGGCGGGCGCCGCGCGGCCCAGTCGGTCAGCGCCTCGCAGGCGTGCGCGGCGCCGAGCAGCGTCGACTCCTCGAAGGGCCGGGCGATCAGCTGGATGCCGACGGGCAGGCCCTCGGAGAAGCCGCCGGGGATGCTGACCGCCGGGTTGCCGGAGATGTTGACGGGGATCGTCAGCAGGTCGTTGAGGTACATCGCGAGCGGGTCGTCGAGCTTCGCGCCGAGCGGGAAGGCGACGGTCGGCGTCGTCGGGGTGAGCAGCAGGTCGTTGGCCCCGAGGGCGGTCTCGAACTCGGCGCGGACCAGCGTGCGCACCTGCTGCGCCTTGCGGTAGTAGGCGTCGTAGTAGCCGGCCGAGAGCGCGTAGGCGCCGATCATGATGCGGCGCTTTACCTCATCGCCGAAGCCGTTGCCGCGGGTCCGTTCCATCTCGTCCCACATGCCTTCGCCGCCCCTGAAGCGATAACCGTACTTGACGCCGTCGTAGCGGGCGAGGTTCGCCGACGCCTCGGCGGGCGCGATGATGTAGTAGGCGGACAGCGCCACCTCCAGCGAGGGCAGCGCGACGGAGCGATCGACGACCGCGCCCTCCCGCTCGAACAGCGCGACGGCACCTTCGAACGCCTCGCGCACGCCGTCCTCGAGGCCCGCGACGAGGCCCTCGCCGGGGACGCCGACGCGCAGGCCCTCGAGGCCGCGATCGAAGCGCTCGGTGTAGTCGGCGACGGGCTCCGGGGCGGTGGTCGCGTCGTTGGGGTCGTGTCCCGCGATCGCCTGCAGCAGCGTCGCCGCGTCGCGCGCGTCGCGGGCGAACGGCCCGACCTGCTCCAGCGAGGATGCGAAGGCGACGACGCCGTAGCGGCTGACCCGGCCGTAGGTGGGCTTGAGGCCGACGATGCCCGTCAGCGCGGCCGGCTGGCGGATCGAGCCGCCCGTGTCCGTGCCGAGGGCGATCGGTACGCCTCGGGCGGACACGGTCGCCGCCGAGCCGCCGGACGAGCCGCCCGGCACGCGCGTCAGGTCCCAGGGGTTGCTCGTCGCGCCGTAGCCGGAGTGCTCCGTCGAGGAGCCCATCGCGAACTCGTCGAGGTTGGTCTTGCCGACGAAGACCGCGCCCTGCTCACGCAGCCGCGCCACGACGGTGCAGTCGATGATCGGCGTGAAGCCCTCGAGGATGCGCGAGCCGGCGGTGGTCTCCACGCCCTGGGTGGAGAGCACGTCCTTGAGCCCGACGGGGATGCCGGTCAGGGGCGCCGCCTCGCCGGCGCGCAGCCGCTCGTCGGCGGCGTCGGCCTGGGCGAGGGCCTGCTCGGGGGTCACGCGGATGTAAGCGTTGAGGTCAGGCTCCTGCGCCTCCACGCGCGCGAGCGTCGCCTCGGCCAGGGCGCGCGCGCCGTACTCGCCCGCGCGCAGCGCCGCTGCGTGCTCGTGCGCGCTGCGATCGAGGTCGATCGCCGCTCCGGGAGACCGTGTGGAGTCAGCCATCGGGCTGGTCGAGCACCGCGCGGACGCGGATGTAGTCGCCCTCGCGGGCCGGGGAGTTGGCGAGCACCTCGGCCACCGGCTCGGAGGGCCGGGGCTCGTCCGGGCGCTCGACGTTGACGAGGGAGAAGGACTGCGCCGTCGGCGCCACGCCGGAGGTATCGATCGCGCTCAGCGCCTGGCAGTGGCCGAGGATGCTCGACAGCTCGCCGCGGAGGCGCTCCGTCTCCCCGTCCGTGAGCGCGATGCGGGCGAGCCGTGCGATGTGCCGGACCTCGTCGCTGCTCAGATCCACGGGAACCTCCGGGCGCCGTCTGACGTCTGGATGAGTAGCGCGGTTGCGCCTCGCGGGCCGTGTCGCCCGCTGTTTGCCCAATGAGTACGCACTATATGTGCGGTCGGGCGGCTCGCACCATACGGGCGGCGGCCTCGGTGGCGGCGAGGCGAGCCGAGCGGATACGATCGAGGCCGGCGGGAGGTCGCGCCCGCGCCTCGGCGGCCGGGCGGGAGGCGACCCGATCGCGAACGCACCTGCGAGCAGCATGATCCGACACAGCAGGCCCGAGGGCTCCCGGTGACGGTCAGCCAGCGCGCGCGGCGACAGCGCGCACGGCGGCGGCGGCAGGCGCCGGCGAACGGCGACGGCAGACGCCTCGGCCGCCTCGTGTTGGTGCTCGTCGGCCTGTTCGGCGTGTTGCTCGTCGCGAGCAGCGCGGCCGCGGCCACGGGCGCGCTCTACGGCAAGCAGAAGTACGACGAGTTCATCGCCTACGTCGCGCCGCCCGAGGAGCTGCTTGCGTCGTTGCCGCGCGGCGGAGCGCGCATCTACGACCGCAACGGCGTGCTGCTCTACGAGTTCATCGACGAGTTCGGCGGACTGCGGCGACCGGTGCCGATCGACGGGATCTCCGAGTGGGTGATCGCCGCGACGATCGCGACCGAGGACGCGAGCTTCTACACGAACAACGGCCTCAACGTGCGCGGCCTCGCCCGCGCCGGCATCGAGAATCTGACGCCCTTCGGCGACACCGACTTCCTCCAGGGGACGGGCGGATCCTCGATCACGCAGCAGCTGGCGAAGAACGTCTACATCCCCAAGGAGCAGCGCGCCGCGCGCACGGTGGAGCGCAAGCTGCGCGAGGCGGCGATCGCGATCGAGCTGACCGAGCGCTACACGAAGGACCAGATCCTCGAGTGGTACCTCAACTCGATCTCCTACGGCGGCATCTACGTCGGCATCCAGGCCGCCGCCGAGGGCTACTTCGGCAAGCAGGCGAGCGAGCTGACGCTGGCGGAGGCCGCGCTGCTGGCCGGCATCCCGCAGTCACCCTCGCTCTACAACCCGCTGGAGAATCCGTCCGGCGCGCTCATCCGGCAGCGCGTCGTGCTGGACTTGATGGTGCGCCACGGCTTCATCACCGCCGGCGAGGCCGCCGCCGCGCGTCGCGAGCAGCTGGTCTTCAAGGCCAACCGCTTCGACATCGAGGCGCCGCACTTCGTGCTCGGGCGCGTCGCGAAGGAGATCGCCCTGCGCTTCGGTGAGCGCGCCCTCTACGAGGACGGCCTCGAGGTGATCACGACGCTCGATCTCGGCCTGCAGCATGAGGCGCAGCGCATCCTCGAGCGGCGCATCTCCGACTACGAATCCGATGTGCTGGAGGACGCCAGCATCCTGTACGCCGGAGTGACGGGACACAACGGCAGCTTCTATGCGCTGGACCCGCACACGGGGCAGATCCTCGTCTACGTCGGGAGCCGCGACTACTTCCGCGACGACATCGAGGGCCGCAACGACAACGTGATCGCGGAGAACTCGCCGGGTTCGACGCTGAAGCCGTTTACCTACATGTCCGCGTTCATGCGGGGCTGGAGCACGGGCGCGGGCATCCTCGACGTCCCGACGAAGGTGATCGATCCGGCCACGGGCGAGTTCTTCGAGCCGACCAACCCGGGTCCGGAGGACTTCTATACCGGCACGATCAGCGCCGCGAACGCCCTCGGCAACTCGCTCAACATCCCCGCCTTCAAGACGATCCAGTTCGCCGGCGTCGGCAACACCACCACGCTCATGCGGCGGGTGGGGCTGACGACCCTCGACTCGCCGCGCGGTTACGGACCGGCGCTCACGCTCGGCGGCGCCGACATCACCCTCGAGGATCTGACTTACGCCTACAGCGTGCTCGCCACCGGCGGCGTGATGCGCGGCCAGGATGCGCTGGAGCCGCATGGCGCCGGCGAGCGCACGCTCGACCCCGTCGCTCTGCTGCGCGTCACCAATGCCGAGGGCACCGTGCTCTATGACTTCCAGGCGCCCGTCGAACGGCGCGTGGTCGAGGAGAACTACGCCTACCTCGTGACCTCGATCATCTCGGACCCGGACACGCAATGCATCATCTTCAGCAGCTGCGGCGCGCTGGAGCTGGAGGACCGGCCATCCGGGAAGAAGACGGGCACAAGCGAACCCTTCGAGGATCCGGACGAGATCGGCGAGACCTGGACCTTCGGCTACACCCCGGACCTCGTAGCGGGGATCTGGGCGGGCAACTCCGACAACACGCCGATGATCCACGACCCGGAGGTCGCGCGCCTCTACTCGACGACAATCGCCTGGAAGGCCTGGCGCGACTTCATGGAGTACGCGCACGACTACTACGGGCTGGAGCCCAGGAACTTCCTCCAGCCCTCGGGCATCGAGTCCCGCGAACTGTGCTGGCCCTCGGGGCGGCTACCCAGCGAGCTCTGCCCCGAGATCCACCGCTACAACGGCCTCTACGCCTTCGACGTGCTCGCCACCTACGACTTCGAGGAGCTGCAGGACACGTGGTGGCAGGAGGTGCAGCTCGACTCACGCACCGGGCTGCGCGCGACTGAGGACACCCCGCCCGCCTTCGTCCGGCGCGAGGTACTGCTGGTGCTGCCCGAGGAAGAGATCGAGGAGTGGGACGACATCGAGGAGTGGGGCAAGCGCTACGGCGTCCTGCACCTGCTCGCCCCCCGTCTGGACAGCGCCGCCGGCGCGGATCTCCTGCAGGTCTCTTCGCCCACCGCAGGCAAGCGGCTCTCCGGATCGGTCGCCGTGATCGGGCGCGCGGACTCGCCCACCCTCGAGCGCTACGTGGTGGAGTGGGGGCGCGGCACCAACCCGTCCGCCTGGGTCGCCTTCGCGGCCTCGACAGAGGCGATCGACGCCGGCGTGCTGGCGCGCTGGGACACGACACAGTTGCCGGACGGCGCGTACACGCTGCGCGTGCGGCTGGAGGACTCGGAGCTGGGCAGGTGGCGCTACGCCGTCCCGGTGGTGATCGCCAACGGCGAGGCCGCTTCCAACAGCAACACGCCTCCGATCGCGCGCATCACGCGGCCGATCACGGACCAGGTGCTGAGCGGCAACGTGCCGATCGACGGCTTCGCCTCCTCCGGCCGGTTCGAGGAGCTGCGCCTGGAAGTGGGCGCCGGCGTCGAGCCGGACAGCTGGACGGAGATCCGCCGCTCGGAGGAGCCGGCAACCAGCGGCGCGATCGCCTCCTGGGACACGACCGGGTACGACAACGGCCTCTACACGATCCGCCTGACCGTCAGCGACGGGCAGTTCGGGGACGCGGTCGCCACGGTGCGCGTTCGCGTCGACAACGGCGCGCCGTGATCGGAGCCGTCACTCGCAGCGCCAGCCGCAAGGCTTGCCTAGCCGCCCGCGCTCTCCGTGCTCACAAGCAGCGCCTCGACCTCGGCGCGGGTGGTGATGCCGCGCACGAGCTCCAGGAAGCGGGCGAGCGACCCTGCTCGCTCCCGCAGCTCGCGCAGCTGGCCGCCGAGCGGATCGACGGCGTCGGCGCGCGCCGCGTATGTCCCGTACCACGCGAAGTACGCCTGGTTGATGCGGCGGATCGCGAAGCCGTGATCGGCGAGCAGCAGCCGCACCTCCTCCATGCGTCGCTCGGCCTCCTCCACCCTGCCCTCGGCGAGCAGCGCGTCGACCTCCAGGCGCAACTCGCGCAGCACCTCGTTGCGATCGATGCCTTCAGCGCGAGCGGCGGAGGGCGCGGCGGCCGGCCTCGCGGACGCCGTCGGATCCCCGAAGCGCTCGAGCGCCGCGTCGCGCAACTCCCAGCCGACGAGGCTGGCGACCGTCTCGTTGATCGTTCGGGCGTCGGCGTCCGCGAAGTAGGCGCGGCCGAGCGGATAGAAGATGAGGTAGTGGTGCACCCACTCGTGGGCGGCGGTAGAGACGGCGCCACGGTAGCTGCGCGCGTCCACGATCGCCGGATAGAAAGCAATGCCCCCGGTCGGCGCCACGAACGACGCGATCGAGCCGTCTCGCTCCTCCGCCTCCCGCTCGATGCGGTAGAGCTCGTCGAGGCTGAGGTCGAACTGCAGGATGCGCTCCTCCTGGCGCTGAATCTCGCTGCGGGGCGAGATCACCAGCACATGCGGCGAGGGGGTCAGCTCGATGTCCAGCGGCGGCCAGACCGCGAGGGGCCCCGGCAGCCGCAGCGGGAAACTCAGGCCCTGCTCGCGGATCGCGGCGTCGACGCGGCCTTCGATGGCGGACTCGACGACGTTCTCGAGCTCCCGCCCCTCCTCGCCACCACGGTCGCCGAGGGCGAACCAGGCGGCGATCGCCTCGTCGGCCGCCGGGTCGTCGCGCAGCGGCGCACCCGCGGCGAAGAGCCACTTGTTCGCGAGGGCGCCGAACTCCCAGCGCACGAGCTGGGCGACGCCGAACTCCTCGTTCGTGTCGCCGCGAAGGGCGAACAGCCCGCTCCAGAGCAGGACGGCGGCGAGCAGGCCGGCAACGAACGCAGCGAGCGAGGGCACTGCATCCCTCGCTCGCCGCTTCACGGCGGCCGCCGACGTTCGGGCACTCGATCTCACCGTGGATCCAGCGTAATCGTTGGCGGCGCGCCGTCGTATAGTCGGAGCCGATGAGCAGCGAAGGCGTCCGGCGGCCTCGAGGCCGCGTGCGGCTGCTGGCCGTCTTGATCGACGCCGCGTCGCTGCTGCTGCTGCTGCTGGGCGGGGCGGCCGTCGCGTTCGTCTGGCTGCTGATCAGCAGCTCGGCCGGCCGCTACGACGCCGGGACGGGAGATACGCTGATCGCCGCCACGCTGATCGGAGCGATTGCGCCCGCATGGACGGCCTGGCAGGCGACGCGCCTCTACCGCCTCGGCGCGACGTTCGGCCAGGCACGCCTCGGTCTCACCGTCGAGGGAGCGCGCTGGAGGCGTGCGTTGCGATTGCTGCTGCACCCGATCTCGCTGCTGCTCTGGGGCTGGGTGCTGATCACGTTGCTGCTCGCGGGCGCGCCGCCCATCTGGCTGCTGCTCGCGATCGTGAACGCCGCCGTCGTGATCATCCTGCTCTGGGTGGGAGCGCTCCTTGTGAGCGTGGCGCGCGGGAGCGAGTGGCGCCACGGGCGCCTGCCGCACGACTGGCTCGCCCGCACGCGCCTGGTGCGCCACTCGTGAGTCGCATTGACCCTCCTGTTGGGCGGCGGCCGGCGCCGGTGGTGAGCCGGAGCGGCCCCTGGGACGTGATCCCCGATCCGTTCGACGAGTTCAACGCCGCCGCCGGCCTCCGCGACTTCGCCCTCGCCGCCGCCAGCCTGCTGCTCGCCGTCGTGCTCACCGCCTGGCTCTCCGCCTTCAGCCTCGCGCAGGCCACCACCCCCGAGTCAGCGTTGCCCGCCATCACCCGCGCCGCGATCGTGCTCAGCGGCGTCGACGCCCTGCTCGACGTGCACGCCGAGAACCTCGAGGAGCAGGCGCTCGCCGGCGACCTGATCGACGTGCCCGGCTACCCCCTCAACGTCTCCGTCCCGACTGCCGAGGCGACCGGCAACGACGGCGCGTTCGACCTTCGATTGCTGCGCGAGGCGCTGGTCGAGCGCAGCGCGCTGCTCCTCCGCGAGGAGGGCCTCGCCGCCTTCCGCGACCCCGGCGGCGCGATCACCCCGCCCTCGCGCTTCTCGAGCGCGGGACTGCTGGACCAGTTGATCACGCGCCTGCGGGCGAGCGAGCACGACCGCTGGAGCTCGTTCGTGACGCCGCTCGGCTACGCCGCCGTGGTGCTGGCGGCCGCGGTGATGCTGCTCGGCGTGGGCTTTGGCCGGCTGATCCGCCTCGGGGGCGCGACCCTGATCGCGGGCGCGCTCGTGCTGATCGGCGCGGTGCTGATCCGCTTCATGTTCGGCGTCCTCGCCGACGACGGCGCGATCGGCAACGAGGCGCGCTCGATCATGAGCACGCTCGCCAGCGGGCCGATCCGCAACGGGCTGCTGATGGCGATCGGCGGCGCCGCGATCCTGCTGCCCGCGCTCGCGCTCGGCCGCCTCTTCGAAAGCTCCGACCGGCGCGCCGCCCGTCGCGCGGCCAACCTCGATCGCTAGGCTCGCCGCCACGAGGCGGGCGCTGGCGTGGCGTCGCCGCCCCGGCTAGGCTGCGCACGCGCCGGCCGGTCCGGCGCCTGGACGGAACGACAGCCGTGAGCACCGGGAGCTGCCGATGAGCGCGACACGCACGCCCCGCGAATGGCGCAAGCCGCTGGCCCTCGGCGCACCTGCGCCGCCCGAGGAGATCCCCGTCACGCCGACGCGGATGCTGCACTTCTTCGACCCCTCCAACGAGCGTATGCGCGCGCGCGTCGCCTCGATGGCCGCGCAGGTCGACGTGCTGGTCGGCAACCTCGAGGACGCGATCCCGTCCGACAAGAAGCTGGAGGCGCGCGCCGGGCTGATCGAGGTCGGCCAGAGCGGCGACCTCGGCGAGACGGCGCTGTGGACGCGCGTCAACAGCCTCGACAGCCCCTGGGTGCTGGACGACCTGATCGAGCTGACCGCGGCGCTGGGCGAGCGCCTCGAGGTGATCATGCTGCCCAAGGTGACCGGGCCGTGGGACATCCACTGGGCCGACCAGCTGCTCGCGCAGCTGGAGGCGCGGCACGGGCTGAGCCGGCCCTACCTTATCCACGCCGTCCTCGAGACCGCGGGAGGGGTGAACCACGTCAAGGAGATCGCGCAGGCGAGCCCGCGAGTGCAGGGGATGAGCCTCGGGCCCGCCGACCTCGCAGCCTCGCGGCGGATGAAGACCACGCGCGTCGGAGGCGGCCACCCCGGCTACCTCGTGCGCAGCGACCCCGTCCCCGATGACGACGAAGCGCCCCGCCCCACCGCGCAGCAGGACCTCTGGCACTACACGCTCGCGCGCATGGTCGACGCCTGCGTCGAGGCGGGCGCGCTGCCCTACTACGGACCGTTCGGCGACATCGCGGACCCGCTCGCCTGCGAGGACCAGTTCCGCGGGGCCTTCCTGATGGGCTGCGTGGGCGCCTGGACGCTGCACCCGAGCCAGATCGAGATCGCGAAGCGCGTCTTCAGTCCCCCGCCGGACGAGGTCGCCTTCGCGCGCCGCATCGTCGAGCACATGGGCGACGGCTCCGGCGTGGTGATGCTGGACGGCAAGATGCAGGACGACGCGACCTACAAGCAGGCACTGGTCATGCTCGACCTGGCGGCGTTGCTGGCCTCGAAGGATCCGGAGCTGGCGGAGGCCTACGGGCTGGAGTAGCGGCCCGCCTCAGCCGTACTGCGGCTCGTAGTCGATCACCTCGTCGTCGCGCAGGCGGCCGATCTCCTCGGGGCTCAGCCCCAGCTCGCCGAGGATCTCGTCGTTGTGCTCGGCGAACAGCGGCGCGGGGCGGCGGACGCGCCCCGGAGTGCGCGAGAGCCGCCACGGGAAGCCCTCCCAGCGCTGGTGCCCGACGTCGGGGTGCACGACGTCGACGAAGTAGCCGCGATCGAAGAGGTGCGGGTCGCTCATGATCTCCCAGTTCGCGAGCACCGGCCCCGCCGGGACGCCTGCCTCCTGCAACAGCACGGTGGCGTGGTTGTGGTTGCGCGTCTCGGACCAGGCCTCGATCGCCGCATCGATCTCGTCGTGGGCTTCGAGGCGGTCTTCGACCGTGGGGAAGCGATCGGCGAGCTCGTGGCGCTCGATCACCGTGCAGAGCGCGCGCCACTGCTCGTCGCTCTCGACGCCGATCGCGAGCCAGCAGTCGCTCCCGAGCGAGCGGTAGGCGCCCTGCGGCGCGATGCGCGGCGAGCGGTTCGCCCGAGGGCTCGCGATCCGGCCGTTCAGCCGGTAGTCCATGATCGACTCGACCATGAACGCCGCCCCGGACTCCTGGAGCGCCATGTCGAGGTGCTGCCCCCGGCCCGTGCGCTCGCGCGCGTGCAGCGCGGCGAGGATGCCGACGGTGGCGTGCGCCCCGGTGATCGGGTCTGCGTAGTAGGAGCCGGTGCCGCGCGGCTCTCCGTCGCCGTACCCGGTCTGTGCGGCCAGCCCGCACGACGCCTCGATGTTCGAGCCGTAGGCGAGGTAGTCACGCTCCGGACCGGTCGCGCCGTAGCCGGAGATCGAGCACATCACGATCCGCGGATTGCGCTCGGCGAGCGTCTCGTAGCCGAGGCCGAGCTGGGGGAAGACGCGCGCGCTGTTGTTCTCCAGCACGACATCGGCGTCGTCGACGAGTCGCAGGAACAGCTCGCGGCCGCCCTCGGTCCCCATGTCGAGGCAGAGGTCGCGCTTGTTGCGGTTGAGCAGGTTGAAGTAGCCGGAGCGGTTGTAGAACGTCTCCCAGCCCTCGTTTCCCGGCGGATGGCTGACGCGAGTGGCCGGCCGGCGCGCCAGCTCGATCTTGACCACCTCCGCCCCGAGGTCGCCCAGGTGCCGCGCGGCCAGCGGCCCCGACCAGTTGCCCGTGACCTCGATGACCCTGACGCCCTCGAGGGGCAGCGCGTCGGGGTCGCCTCGCCCGCGCTCCACGCGCTCGCGTGGCGGGGGCTCGTACCCGGCGTCGGCGTCGAGCCGCGGCGCGGCGGAGCGCGGGCCGGCGGGCGTACCGGACATCAGCCAGGGCGGACCGGGCAGTAGCAGTGCGCCGAGCTGCGGGTGCGCCGTCTCTCGCCACCAGCCCCGCTCCCGGAGCTGCACCGCGCGGGCGAGTTCCTCGATGGTGTTGGCGGGCGTGACGGCCAGCCGCAGCGCCTGTCCCTTCTCGCAGATCTCGGCGCGGGAGCGGTCAGCCGCCCACTCCGCGAAGAGGGCGCGCAACTCCGGCACCGATGCTCGCCAGTTCTCGGGCGTCCAGCGCGGGTCGTCGATCAGGTCCGGGCGCTCGATCAGGACGAAGACATCGAGGTTGCGCATCCCCATCCAGATCACGTGCCCGTCCGCACAGGGGGTGAGCAGCGAGGGCTCGCGCGTCTGGATCAGGCCCTCGTGCGTCCACATCGTCGTCAGCCAGACGTGGGCGTTCAGCATCGCCTCGAACGTCGAGACCTCGAGGTGCTGCCCGGTGCCCGTGCGCCGCGCGTGCCACAGCGCCGCGAGGGCTCCCGCGGCGAGCTGCATGCCCGCATGCAGCTCCGCCTGGTGGCCGTGCACCATGATTGGCCGCTGCCCGGGGTCGCCGCCGAAGTACATGTAGCCGCCCATCGCCCAGTCCACGATCTCGCTCGTCACCCGCCCCGCGTAGGGGCCACTCAGCCCGAACGGAGAGTGCGAGGCGTAGACGAGCTGCGGGTTGGCCTCGAGCAGCCGGTCCGGGGCGAGCCCCCGGCCCTCCATCACCCCGGGACCGGCGCTCTCGAGCAGGATGTCGGCCCGCGCCGCCAGCGCGCGGAGCCGCTCACGCCCCTCGCGGGACTCGAGGTCCAGCACCAGCGAGCGCTTGCCGGCGTTCAGCGCAAGGTGCAGGCCGCCGGCCTCGGGGTCAGGCTTGTCGGCGGGGAACGGTCCGAGCGCCCGCAGGCGATCACCCGAGGGCGGCTCGACCTTCACGACCTCCGCGCCGAGGTCCGCGAGCAGCCGGCCGGCGTAGCCGCCCGCCACGCCCTCGCTCGCGTCGACGACCACGACGCCGGTCAGTGCACCGGTCGGTGCGCCGTCGCCGTTTGGCAGAGATCGATCGGGGCCCTCGGAGGACATCTCCCGAGGGATGATACGCGCGCGCATCGCCCCCTGCCCCCGTAGCCCGCGCCGTGGCATAGTGCGCGCGGAGGCGAGGGCGAGCGATGCGCTTCTACGAGCACGAGGCGAAGGATCTGCTGGCGCGGCACGGCGTGCCGCTGCCGCAGCGCCGCGTCGCCCTCACGCCGGGGGAAGCCGCCACAGCCACGACCGACCTCGGCGGGCCCGTCGTGCTCAAGTCGCAGGTGCTCAGCGGCGGGCGCATGAAGGCCGGCGGGGTGCGCTTCGCCGACACGCCCGAGGAGGCCGCCGAGGCCGCCGAGGCGATCCTCGGCATCGAGATCAACGGGCTGCAACCGATGGGCGTGCTCGTCGAGGAGCGCGGCGAGGTCGAGCAGGAGTACTACGCCGCCGTGACCTGGGACGCCGCCGTGCGCCGTCCCGTCGTGATCTTCAGCGACATGGGCGGGATCGACATCGAGGAGGTCGCCGAGCAGCACCCGGAGCACCTCTCGCGCACGCACCTCTCCAACCTGCGCCCGTTCTCGGACTTCGAGGCGAAGCTGGCGGTCTCGCGTACCGGAGTCACGGGCAACGAACTCAACCGGCTGAGCCGCATCGTCGGCGCGCTCGTGCAGGTCTTCCTCGCCTACGACCTGACGCTCGCCGAGATTAACCCGATCGGCCGCCTCGCGGGCGGCGCCTTCGTCGCCCTCGACTCGCACATCGACATGGAGGAGGAGGCTCGGGGGCCGCACGCGCGGCTCCTCGCCGAGCTCGGCATCCCCGAGGAGGACACGCGCCAGGCGCGCCCGCCCACGGAGTTCGAGATCGCCGGCGCGCAGGTGGACGCCGCCGACACGCGCGGCGTCGCCGGCCGCGTCGTCGAGTTCGGCGGCAACCTCGGGCTGATCATCGGCGCCGGCGGCGGCTCGCTGACACTCTTCGACGCCGTGCGCGGTGCGGGCGGCGATCCGGCGAACTACTGCGAGATCGGCGGCAATCCCTCGGTCGCGAAGGCCGCGGCGCTGACGAAGCTCGTGATGTCCAAGCCCGGCGTCGAGAAGATCGCCGTGATGATGAACGTCGTCTCCAACACCCGCGTCGACATCATGGCGCGCGGCGTGATCAAGGGCGTGATCGAGGCCGGGCACGACCCCGCCGAGGCGATCGCGATCTTCCGCATCCCCGGCTCCTGGGAGGACGAGGGCGTCAAGATCCTCGAGCGCTACGGCGTCGAGTACGTGGATCGCTCCGTCTCGATGCACGAGGCGGCGCAGCGCGCGGTCGAGAAGGCCGCGGGCGGGAACGGGGGCGGCTAGCCGTGTCGATCCTGATCGACGCCGAGAGCACCTTCATCATCCAGGGCATCACCGGCCGCGAGGCCGTGACGATGACGCGCGAGCTGCTCGACTACGGCGCGCGCGTCGTGGGCGGCGTGACGCCGGGCCGCAAGGGCCGCGATGTACACGGCGTGCCCGTCGAGGACACCGTGCGTGCGCTCACCGAGCAGCTGCACGTCGACGGCTCGATCGTCGCCGTCCCACCGGCCTTCGCTGCCGACGCCGTGCTCGAGGCGATCGAGGCGGGCGTGAAGCTGATCGTGGTCGTGACCGAGCGCATCCCGCGCGCGCAGGTCGCGCGCGCCATCGAGTACGCCTCGCAGGAGGGGGCGCGCATCATCGGCCCCAACTGCCTGGGCGTGATCTCGCCGGGCAAGTCGAAGATGGGCGGCATCGGCGGGGCGGCCGACGCGACGCGACGCGCCTTCGTCCCCGGCGTCGTCGGCGTGATGTCGCGATCGGGCGGCATGACGACGGAGATCGCGAACGCGCTGTCCGAGGCTGGCCTCGGCGTCTCGACCGCCGTCTCGATCGGCGGGGACGCGATGATCGGCTCCACCTACGCCGAGCTGATGCCGCTCTTCGAGGCCGACGAGCAGACGCAGGGCATCGCGATCTACTCGGAGCCGGGCGGGCCGATGGAGGCGCAGCTGGCGGCGCACATGGCCGAGCACGGATCGCGCCTGCCGGTGGTGGCGTTCATGGCGGGACGCTTCATGGACGAGATGCCGGGCATGCGCTTCGGCCACGCCGGCACGATTGTCGAGGGCCGCGCCGACACGACCGCCGATAAGATCGCGCGCCTCGAGGCGGCCGGAATTGCCGTCGCCGAGCGCATCGAGGAGATCCCGGCGCTGCTGCGCGAGCGCATCGAAGGGGTGGCATAGCCATGGCGATGTTCATCCGCGTCGACATCGACGACTCCGTCCAGCAGGACGCCGGCCTCCGCACCCGCCTCGCCGAGATCTGCCCCGTCGACATCTTCGCCCTCGACGGCGAGCGCCTCGAGACCGTCGAGTCCAACCTCGACGAGTGCACGCTCTGCGACCTCTGCATCGAGGCCGCCGGCGACGCCGTGCGGGTGGTCAAGCTCTACGAGGAGTAGGCGCACGGGGCCAGGTCATCACGCGACACTGGCCGATTGCCCCTGCCGACGCCGCGCGGTACGCCCACCGAACGCGTATGATCCTCATGGTGCGCGCACGACACGCAGCCCTGGAGGCGCAACGTGACGACTGAGACGCGGGTCGCGAACACGCCGACGACGCCAGTCGAGGAACGGCTGGCCGAACTTGCACGCGCGGTCGAGGATCTCGGACGCCAGGTCGGTGATCTCGCCGATCAGGCCATCTATCCGGCGGAGTTGTCAGTGCTCCCGGGGCTGGAACTGCGCCGCCCGATCCCGATCGTCGTCGAGGAGAGCGCAGACGACGTGGTCGCTCGCTGGATTGAGCCCGCAATCACGGGACTCGGCCGCAGTGAAGGCGAGGCCGTCGAGAGCCTGGCAGAAGTCATCGTGGAGGTGTGGACGGAGTTGCGCTCCGACGACGCCCACCTTTCCGGGAACGCGCGGCGGATGCTCTCGGTGATCGAGGCCTATGTCGCGCCGGCTGCCTGACTACAGTCCCCGCGACCTCAATCGCGCCTTCGAGCGCAAACTCGACATCGACTTCCGCGAAGGCAAGCATCGCACTGGCTGGTATCGCCTGCCGGGCGGTGAGGCGCTGTTCTATGTGACCCTCCCGAAAGCGCATCGCAACTGGAGCAAGCCGGTGCAACGCTCACTCCTCAAGGCAACGCGGCTTTCGCCCGACGAGTTCGACGATCTCGTGCGCTGCCCCATGACGGGACCTCAGTTCGCGGACCGTGCGCGCGAGCTGTTCCCGGTGGGCTGAGCGCCTGTCAAGGACGCTTACGTCCTCCTCCGCACCCCGCAGCGGTAAAATGGATACACAGACTCAGAGAGGACCACGCCCGTGCTGATCTCCGAACGGATGGCGAAGGCGCTTAGCGATCACCTGGCCAACGAGTACTGGGCCGCCATCCAGTACACGATGATCTCCTCCTACTTCAGCCGCGAGGCGCTGCCCCAGCTCGCCGGCCTCTTCCGCACCCAGGTCGCCGAGGAACTGATGCACGCCCAGAAGATCGTCGACTACGTCACCGAGGCAGGCGGCGTCGCCGAGGTGCCCGCGGTGCCGCAGGGCGAAGCCGACTTCGGCTCCGTCGAGGAGGCCGTCCAGCTCGCCCTCGACGCCGAGCTGCGCGTCGCGAAGGCGTTCGACGACCTCATGGACCTCGCCATCGAGGAGCGCGACCACCTCGCGCGCGGCTTCCTCCAGTGGTTCGTCGACGAACAGCTCGAGGAGGTCTCGACGATGGACGACCTCCTCAAGGTCGTGCGCCGCGCCGGCGACAACCTGCTCTACGTCGAGGACTACGTGGCCACCCGGCCGCCGCCCGCGGTGACGCCCCCGGCGTAGCCGCGGCTCAGCCGCTCGCGCCCTCCGAGCCGCCCGCTGCGAGGTCGTCCATCCCCGGGCGCGCCGATCGCGCGAGGTACTCCTCGTGGAAGCGATCGACGAGCGCGGCGCGCCCCGCGAGATCGAGGAACTTGTCCCGGAACGCCTCGGCTGCCTCGTGGCCGATGCGGCGCGACCAGGCCGCCATCACTCGGCTTGCCTGGATCGCGACGGCCGTGAGCGGCTGCACCTGCGCCGCCGTCCACTCCAGCCGCGGCTCGAGGCCTCCCGCGTCCGGCCCTCCGGCGCGCAGGTGGTGCGTGTGCAGCTCGTTCCAGAGGCCGTGGATGCTGTCCGCGCCAAGCTGGTGCATGCGGTGCGCGGCCGGCTCGCCGATCGCCGCCAGCTGCTCGTCGAGCGAGGGCCAGCCGGACTCGGCCTCAGCACTCTCCTCCGGGCCGACGCCCGCGAGCTCGAACGATCGCGCGAGGCGGTCGCGCATGCGCTGCTCCATCGGCAGTACCTCGCCCTCGCGGAGCTCGCGGTTGCCGTCGAGGTGCGCCCAGACGGCGCGGTCGGCGCGCAGGCTGTCGCGCACGAACGCCTCGAAGCGCTCGCCGCTGCCGCGCAGCAGGTAGGCCATCGCCGAGGTGGAGACGAAGATCTCACGGTCGAGCAGCAGCTGTAGCTCCGCCCGGCCCTCGTAGGTCTCGGCCGCGAGGCGGCGCGTCAGCTTCACGATGCGCACCGCGAGCGCGCAGAGGATCGCCTCGTCGCGCGCGGATGCCCGAGCGCCCGCGGGCGGCGGCGACCAGGCGCGCACGAGCAGGGCGGCCAGCTCGCCGAACTCCGTGACGAGGCCCGCGGCGGCCTCGAGGAAGGGGCGTTCCTCGCGCGTCACCTCCAGCCGCTCGCGCTCGATCAGCGTCCAGGTCGGCCATTCGCCGGGGCCGGGGATCTGCGGGCTGCGCGGCTCGGACACGAGGGCGGCCCGCTCAGGCCAGCGTGGGGTGGCCGTGCTCGGCGATCTCAGCGTCGCGCTCCACCTCCCGCCGCGCCTCGCCGGAGCAGCCGATCGCACGCAGCTGGCGCTCGAAGCGCTCGCGCTCGTGGCGGGCGAGCAGCTGCTGTTGGCGGGAGTAGCGGCCTGCCGGGTCGATCACCGCCGCGTGGTAGCGCCGCCACTCGACGTAGAGCGCGTCGCACTCCTCGCCGTGCTCGTGCGCGCACGGCTGCGCCTCGGCGCTCACGAGGAGTGTCCGCCCGGCGGCGCGTCGATCTGACCGATGCGGCGGGCGTGGCGGCCGCCGTCGAAGGGCGCCTCGAGCCACGCGCGCACGATCGCGAGGGCGGTTTCCTCGCTGATCATGCGCTGGCCGATCGAGATCACGTTGGCGTCGTTGTGGCGGCGCGCCAGCTCCGCCGACTCGACGCTCCAGCAGAGCGCGCAGCGCACACCCGCCACGCGGTTCGCGGTGATCGCCTCGCCGTTCCCGGATCCGCCGAGGACGATGCCGCGCTCGCACTCGCCGCGGGCGACGGCCTCCGCCGCCGGGCGGATGAAGAGCGGGTAGTCGCACGCCTCCTCGGAGTCCGTACCGAAGTCGACCACCTCGTGCCCCTCGCCCGCGAGGAAGGCGCTGATCGCCTCCTTATAGAGGAACCCCGCGTGGTCGGAGGCGAGCGCGATCCGCATCGGCGGCCCTGCTATCGCGCGGCGGCCGCGAGCAGCTGGCGGCCGACGACCTTCAGCTCGAGGATCGGCTTGACGCCCTCGAAGATCGGGAGCACGAGCGCGTCGGAGACGTAGCGGGCGATCGGGTCTTCCTCCGAGTAGCCCCAGCCGCCGTGCAGCTGCTGCGCGGCCTGCGAGACATCGACGGCGACGTCGCAGGCGAGCAGCTTCGCCATCGGCGCCGGCAGGCCTCGCGAGTCGAAGTCGTGCGCGGCGGCGTAGGTGAGCTGCCGGGCGGCGGCGAGGCGGGCGACCATCTCGCCGATGCGGAACTGGGTGAGCTGGTACTCGCCGATCGGCTTGCCGAACTGCTCGCGCTGCGTGACGTACTGGCAGGCCTTCTCCAGCGAGGCCTGGGCGACGCCACAGGCGCGCCCGCCGGTCTGGAGGCGGCCGACGGCGAAGCCGCCCATCTGCAGCGCGAAGCCGCGGCCCATCCCCTCGTCCTCGCCCACGAGGTTGGCGTGCGGCACGAAGTAATTGTCGATCGCGACGGTGAAGGAGTGCATGCCGCGGTAGCCGGGCGTCGGGTTGGCGGTGGCGCTCATCGAGCCGCCCTCGGGCTGGGTCTGCGTCCACTCGTGGCCGTAGTGCGGGTCCTTGGGAACGATCAGCACGGAGAGCCCGCGGCCGGCGGCCTCGGGGTTCGGGTTCGTGCGCACGAGCATCGAGATCACGTTGGCGCGGCCGGAGAAGGTGCTCCACGCCTTCGCGCCGTTGAGGCGCCAGCCCTGCACGCCGTCGACGGTGGCCGGGGTCGCGCGCGCCTGGAGGTTCGCGTTGTCCGAGCCGACGTCCGGCTCGGTCACGCCGATCGCGACCAGCACCTCGCCCGAGGCGAGCTTGGGCAGCCACTCGTCCTTCTGCGCCTCGGTGCCGCCCGTCAGCAGCGCGTGCGCGAGGATCTCCGGCCGAGTGTGCAGCGACCCGGCCGCGCCGAGCGAGGCCGCCGACAGCTCCTCGGTCATCACCACCATCGGCAGGTAGCCCATGCCCGTGCCGCCGTACTGCTCCGGGATCGAGGCGCCGAAGAAGCCGAGCGAGGAGAAGCGCTCCAGCAGGCTGTCGGGAACCAGCAGGTCCTGGCGGTGGATCTCCTGCGCGATCGGGGCGACCTCGTTGCGCGCGAACTCGCGCGCCGTCTCGCGCGTGAGCATCGCCGCGTCGTCGCGCAGATCGAGGTTGTTGACGCCGAGCGAGGCGATCGCGCGCCGCCCCAGCGCGCGCACGCGCGACTCGTCGAGGCCGGCGCGGACCGCCGAGCGCAGCTCGGGCGCATCGAGGGCGTCCGCCGCCGCGTCAATGCCGAAGTCGTCGCGAGAGGCCTCGATCGCGGAGCGCAGCACGTGCGTCGCCTCGGCGGCGTAGACGAGGGCGGCGTCCTCCTGCTGCTCGTCGCGGACGCCAGCCTCGCGCAGACCCTCGCTGGAGGCGACCAGCGCGGTCGCCGCGCGCACCTGCGTGGCGAGGTAGGCGATGCGCTCGGTGTGCACCTGGTGGTCGTCGATCAGCGCGCCGCCCTCTGTGACCTCGGCCGCGTGCGCGACCGCCGCGTCGATGGCCGCTCCGGCCGCGTCGACGAGGGTGCGCGCGACGGCGACGGCGTCGATGTCCACTCCGGTGCTCGCCACGTGCCTGCTCCGTTCGCTGCGCGCCTCGGCGCCTTCTCTCGTCCGCTTACCGCGCCCTCGGCATCAGCACGGTGTAGTCGAGGTCGAGCACCACGTTCGGGTGATAGCGCTCGCGCCCGTCCCCGGAAGTCTGCTTCAGTTCGACATCCTCGCTCGCGGGGTCGGCGTTCTTGACGCCGACGAGGCGCAGGCGCAGCGCGCCGCAGTCGTCGCGGCCGAGGTCGATGCGCTCGAGCACGTCCGTCCAGGCGAAGACCGTATCGCCCGCGAAGGTCGGGTTGCTGTGCGTGCCGCCGTTGAAGGCGAGGATGCCGAGGGCATGCTCCAGCCCGTTGAAGGAGAGCGCCCGCGCGATCGAGATGATGTGCCCGCCGTAGATCACGCGGCGGCCGAAGCGCGAGTCCGCGAGCGCGTAGGCGTTGAAGTGCGCGCGCGCGGTGTTGTGGTACATGCGCGTCGCGATCTGGTGCTCGGCCTCCTCGATCGCCATGCCGTCAACGTGGTGGATGCGCTCGCCCGGCTCGTAGTCCTCCCACCAGGCGCGCCCGCCGCTGACCTCGGGCGAGAACCCGGCGCGGTCGAGCTGCTCCGGCACGCGCAGCGCCTCGGGGGCGACGGCTTCGGGCGTCTCGGGCGCGTCGTTCGCGCCGGTCGGCGTCGAGGGGTCGCGCTTGTTCATCAGCACCCAGCGGATCAGCGTCAGCACCTCTTCGCCGCGCTGGTTCGAGCCGGTGGTGCGCACCCAGACCACGCCGGTGTCGCCGCCGCGCGACTCGCGGCGGCCGAGCACGGTCGTCACCGAGCTGATCGTGTCGCCCGGCAGCACCGGCACGCCGAAGCGCACGTCGGCGTAGCCGAGGTTGGCGACGGCGTTGAGCGAGACGTCGGGCACGGACTTGCCGAACACCGTGTGGAAGACCAGCAGGTCGTTGACCGTCTCGCGCGGGTAGCCAAGCGCGCGCGCGAACTCGGCGTTGCAGTGCAGCGGGTAGCGGTCGCCCGTGAGGGCGATGTAGAGCGCGGCGTCGCCCTCGGTGAGGGTCCGCGGCACGGCGTGGCGGATCTCGAGGCCGGTCTCGAGGTCCTCGAAGTAGTTGCCGGTGCTGGCCTTGTCGCCCATGCGCTCCCCGCCCGGCATATTGTAGGCGCGTGCCCGCCGAGCGGAAGCGGGCAGCGTGGCGGCGGAGGTGCGAGATGGGGGCGAAGGAGCTCGAAGCGCTGATCGAGGTGCTCCGAGGGCAGAGCGAGCTGGGCCGTGACGGTCACGTCCTCGGCACGTGGGTGATCCGCTACGACAAGGAGCGCGCCGCGTTCAGCTTCGACAAGTGCGAGAGCGAGATCTACTGCAACGAGCGCCCCAGCCTGATCGCCCTCGACGGCGCCGTGCTCGACCCCGGCGGCCCGCTCGACGAGGGGTTCTAGCGCCGTGAGCCGCCCTACGATCTGCATCGCGACCGCCCTCGAAGACGACCTCACCGCGCAGATCGCCGAGGTCGGCGAGGTCGTACACGTCGATCCAGGGGTGCCGCTCGATGAGCTGATCGCGGCGGTGCGCGGCGTGGACGGCGTGCTCAGCCCGACACACTTCAACCTCGGCGAGCAGTTCTTCGCCGCCGTGCCCGGCCTGCGCGTCGTCTCGCAGCACGCCGTCGGCTACAACAACATCGACATCGAGGCCGCGACGAGGCACGGCGTCGCGGTCTGCAACACGCCGACCGTGCTCAATGCGGCGGTCGCCGACCTGACGATGGCGATCATCATCTCGCTCGCGCGGCGGCTCTGGGAGTTCGAGGCGTTCTCGCGAAGCGGCGCCTGGGCGCGCCGCGAGCCGCTCCCACCGCTCGCCCACGAGATCAGCGGCAAGGTGCTCGGCGTGATCGGCTTCGGGCGCATCGGCCGCGAGGTCGCGCGACGCATGCAGGCGATCGGCATGCGCATCATCTGGTACGACATCTTCGAGGGCGCCTCGACCGCCGCGATCGACGACGTGGTGGACGCGCCCTACCGCCCGCTCGACGACCTGCTGCGTGAGTCCGACTTCGTGACGATCCACACGAACCTGACGGCGGAGTCGTACCACCTGATCGGCGCGCGCGAGCTGGCGCTGATGAAGCCCAGCGCCTACATCGTGAACACCGCGCGCGGCCCGGTCATCGACCAGCCAGCGCTGGTCGCTGCCCTCGAGGCGGGCACGATCGCCGGGGCGGGCCTCGACGTGCTCGAGGCGGAGCCGCCGGACCCGGACGACCCGATCGTGCGGCTGCCCAACGTGATCACCTTCCCGCACATCGGGACCGCCGCCGTCGAGACGCGGCGCGCGATGCGCGAGCTGGCGGTGCGGAACCTGATCGCCGTCGTCAGCGGCGAGACACCGCCCGCGATCGTCAACCCCGAGGTGCTCGGGTAGCCTCCAGCGGAGGACGCATGACGGACGAGACGAGCGAGGGTCTGTCGGGCGCGCGCGCCGAGGCGGAGCGTCGCGGCGTCGGCGGCTACGGCCGCCACGTCTTCATCTGCACCGGCCCGGACTGCTGCACGCCCGAGGAGGGCCTGGCCGCCTGGACGCGCCTCAAGCGCGCCGTCGGCGAGCTGAACGCGCGCGGCGACGAGCCGCCGATCTACCGCACGAAAGTGGGCTGCCTGCGCATCTGCGAGAGCGGGCCGGTGGCGGTCGTCTACCCGGAGGGCCGTTGGTACGCGGGCCTGGTCCCGGACGCCCTCGATCGCGTCATCGCCGAGGAGTTGGGGCAGGGCCGCCCGGTGCCGGACCACCTGATCGGCGAGAACCCGCTCTCACTCGACGGCTAGGCCCTCGAAGATCGCGCCCTCGTACGGGCCGACGCCGACCGAGGCGGCCGCGTCGGCGATCTGGCGCCAGGTCGCGTCGTCGAGGGGGATGCCGTCGCGGCGCTCTGCCATGCGGCGGCGCTCCGGCTCGCCGGGCGTCAGGATCTCGTCGAAGCCCTCGGCGTACGGAGGCTGCTTCACGTAGTCGAGCAGGCCGGCGAGCTCGCCCTCGAACGGACCGAGGCCAACGAAGCGCTCGGGGTCGACGGTGATGAAGAGGAAGCCGTTGCCGCTGCTTCCGGGGCGGCTGCTCGCGCCCGCCCCGGTGAGCGCGCCGCCGAGCAGATCGACGGCAAGCGCGAGCGCGTAGCCCTTGTGGCCCACCCCGCCGTCGCCGCCCGCGCCGTAGTCGGGCGCGACGCCAAGGGGCAGCAACGCGCCCCCCGGCCTCGATCCCGGCGGGTCCCCGCCGTAGAGGTCGTCCGGGTCCATCGAGGGCCGGCCGTCGCCAGCGACGATGCGGCCGGGCGGCAGCTCGGCGCCGCGGTTGTGCGCTACCCGCACCTTGCCCTCGGCGATCACCGGCGTCGCCATGTCGAGCACGAACGGCGCGTCGGGGTCGCCGGTCGGCGCGGCGACGAAGAGCGGGTTGGTCGCGAGCCTTCGCTCCGTCCCGCCGAAGGGCGCGACGAGGGCGCTGGCGCCGTGGCCGTTGACCCAGCCGAGCGCGACCATCCCCTGCGCCGCGGCCTGCTCGCCGTAAGCGCCCGCCCGCCCGATGTGCGCCGACTGGTAGCCGCCCACCGCGGCGAGGCCGTGCTGCCGCGCCCTGGCGACCGCGATCGCCATCGCGTCACGGGCGACGATCTGCCCGAAGTTCCAATTGCCGTTGACGACGGCCGTCGTCTCCGTCTCGCGCTCGACCTCGATCGGAGCGGCCGGACGGATGCGGCCCTCCTGTACGGACTGGACGTACCCCGCAGCGCGGATCACGCCGTGCGAGTCGTGGCCCTTGAGGTTCGCCTCCACCAGGTGCGCGGCGACCTCCGCGGCGTCGTCCGGGGGAGCGCCGACCGCCTCGAAGATGCGCCCGAGGTAGCCCCTCAGATCATCGGGCGGAACGGTCGGCAACGGCTACGCCTCGTGGACGTTGGCCACGCCTGTGGTCGAGCGCGCCTCTGCGAGCTGCGAGCCCGCCGCCTGGCGGATGAAGCCGACGTCGTTGTTGAGCATCGCCGTGTCGAAGCCCGCCTGCAGCCACTTCACCGTGTACTCTAGGCTGCCGGTGTGGATGCCCGCCGCCACGCCGTGCCGCCTGCACGCCTCGAGGATGCTCAGCACCGTCTCCTGGTGCTTCGGATCGGCGTTGTCGCCGGTCGGCGTGATGCCGATCGCGTAGGCGAGGTCGGAGGGGCCGATGTAGGCGCAGTCCACGCCCGGCGTGGAGAGGATGTCGTCGAGGTTCTCGAGCGCCTCGGTAGTCTCGATCATGCAGATCACGGCGATCTCGTCGTTGGCCTCGTCCTGGTAGCCGGCGCCGCCGTACATCGCGGCGCGCGTAGGGCCGGAGGAGCGCCCGCCGTCCGGCGGGTAGCGACAGGACCAGACGGCGAGTTCGGCCTCCTCGCGGTTGTTCACGAGCGGCACGATCACGCCGTAGGCGCCCGCGTCGAGCACCTTCATGATCATCGCCGGGTCGTTCCAGGGGACGCGCACGAACGGCGTCGTCTCCGTGGTCGAGATCGCGCGGCACATCTCCAGCACGTCGCCGTAGTCGATCGCCCCGTGCTGCATGTCGATGCAGAGCCAGTCGAAGCCGAGGTTGGCCATCACCTCGGCGGAGTGTCCCGAGGGCGTGCTGAGCCAGCCGCCGATGGTCTGCCGTCCCTCACGCCATGCGCGCAGCACCCTGTTCGGTCGCATCCCTCGATCCTCCTCCCGGCGGCATCGGCCCCGAGCCTATGCGCTGAACGGGCCGTATGGTCCCACATTGCGAGAGACTGCGAACCCTGTCCGTGACGCCCCGGCCGGCTCGTTCGCCTCCGCGCCCGCCCCGGTCTAGTGCAGCGGCACGCGCGGCGTGACCGCGTGGCGGTTCGGCAGCGTCGCGAACTCCGAGGGCCAGCGACCGTTCATCACCGAGACCACCGTGTTGCCGACGCGCTCCCTGATTCGCTGGAACGCGAGGTCCGAGTACGAGGCGGAGTGCGGCGTCAGTACCACGTTGTCCATCGCCAGCAGCGGCGAGTCGCCCGCCAGCGGCTCCGTCTCGAAGACATCGAGGCCCGCGCCGGCGATCTCCCCGCCCTCGAGGGCGGCGACCAGCGCCGCCTCGTCGTGCACCGGCCCGCGCGAGGTGTTGAGGAAGATCGCGTCCGGCTTCATCTGCGCGAACTGCTCCGCGCCCATCATCCCGCGCGTCTCCGGCGTCAACGGCGGGTGCGCCGAGACGTGATCGGCGCCGCGCAGCAGCTCCTCGAGGCTCCCGGCGCGCTCGACGCCGCAGGCTTCGAACGTCGCGTCCTGCTCGTACGGGTCGTAGGCGGTCACCGTCATGCCGAGGGCCTGCGCACGCACGGCGACCTCGCGGGCGATCGCGCCGAAGGAGATCAGGCCAAGCGTCTGGCCGTGGATCGAGGGGGCCGGGCTGCGGTCGACGCTGCCCCAGCGGCCGGCGCGGATCGCGCGGTCGTGCACGACCAGCTTCTTGGCGACGGCAAGCAGCAGCATGATCGCGTGGTTCGCGACCTCCGGCTGGCAGAAGTCCGGATAGTGCGCGACGACGACGCCGTGCTCGGTCGCGGCGGGAATGTCGAGCGTGTCGAGGCCGACGCCGTAACGGACGATCAGCCGCAGCTCCGGCGACCCCTCGATCACCCGCCGGGTGATCTGCGCGCCGCCGACGAGCACCGCCTGAGCCTCGCGCAGCAACTCGATGCGCTCGTCCTCGCTTCCGGCCTGCGCGACGAGCAGCCGCCCGCCCGCGCCTTCGATGATCGCGCGTTCGGTCGCGTGGCGGTCCTGGTCGGACGTCTCTGTCTGGACGGCGAGGAAGGGGGTGTCGCTCACGCGCCGGATGGTCACGGCGGGCCGCGCAACTGTCAATGAACGCGCAATCCTCGTCGATTCGCCCGGTGGTGCGGGTGGCGTCCGTGGTACGCTCGATCGAGAGCGCGAACGGCATGGACGGAGAGACGCCATGGTCGACCAACCGACCGATGCGGACCGCATGCAGGCCTCCGACGAATCGCTCCAGAAGATGTGGAAGTTCGTCGAGAAATTCGCCGAGAAAAGCGGCTCATACCTCCACCCGCAGCGCGAGATCACCGAGTTCCTCGTGATCGGCCTCGCCAAGCACGTGGACGACCTCGGGCGGCCGCTCTGCCCCTGCAACTTCTACGAGGACAAAGAGGAAGAGGTAAAGCGGAGCACCTGGATCTGCGCCTGCGAGGAGATGCAGAAGTACAAATACTGCCACTGACTGCTGTTCTGCGATGAGGAAGGTCTTCCTATCACCGAACACCTGCCAGAAGACCACGAAGGCCGCGAGATCTACGGCCTCGTGAAGGACCCGCACCCGGACAAGGGCCGCGCCCTCGCGCGCCTCGAGGAGAAACAGGGCCGCAAGATCGAGAAGAAGTAGCGGGAGTCGGCGCGCGGCCGCCGAGGCAAGCGCGGTGGAGATCGGCGAGACCCTCTACGTCACCGAGCGCCGGGCGTGGCGCGAGTGGCTCGAGGCCAACTTCGACAGCGCGAGCGAGATCTGGCTCGTGTATCCGAACAAGGCGTCGGGCGAGCCGCGCATCCTCTACAACGACGCTGTGGAGGAGGCGCTCTGCTTCGGCTGGATCGACAGCATCATCAAGAAGCCGGACGAGTTGCGGGCCGCGCAGCGGTTCTCGCCGAGGAAGCGGGGCAGCCGCTACTCGCAGCTGAACAAGGAGCGGCTGCGCTGGCTTGCCGGCGAAGGGCTCCTGCACCCCTCGGTTCGCGCCTCAGTCGAGGAGGTGCTGCGCGAGGAGTTCGTGTTCCCCGACGACATCCTCGACGCGATCCGGGCGAACGATCGGGCGTGGGCGCACTACCAGGGCTTCTCGGATGCGTATCGCCGCATCCGCGTGGCGTACATCGATGTCGGCAGGGCGCGCCCGGAGGTGTTCGAGAGCCGCGTGCGGAGCTTCATCAGGGCTACGGAGCAAGGGCGGCAGCTGGGCTACGGCGGCGCCGAGAAGTACTTCTGAGCGCGGCTCCGCGCCTGCCGCGCGCGGCCGACACACGACGGGCGCCCTCGCCGGCCGGCGGGGCGCCCGTTTCAGTGTCTGCCGCGAGGGCTACGCGAGGGCGGCGTCGAGCTGCTTCGCGAGGTCGCCCTTGGGGCGGAAGCCGATGATCTGGCCGACCGGCTCGCCGCCCTTGAAGACGAGCAGCGTGGGGATCGAGCGGATCCCGTACTGGCCGGCGGTCATCGGGTTCTCGTCGGTGTTGAGCTTCACGAACTTGACGCGACCGTCGTACTCCTCGGCGAGTTCCTCGACGATCGGGGCGACCATGCGGCAGGGGCCGCACCAGGGCGCCCAGAAGTCGACCAGCACCGGGTCGTCGTTCTCGATCACGTCCGAGTTGAACGTCGCGTCCGTCGTGTCGGTAGGCATCGCCATGACGTGCATTCCCCCTTCGATCGCCCGCACCCGCCGGGCCTGGATCCAGTATCTCACGCAGCGCCGGCGCTTGCCTGCCCGCGCGTTCGCCGACCGCCGTCGGGCGGCATCATAGCGGAGCGCCGAGGCCTGCGGCCGACCGCGCTCCTCACTCCCCGCCGGACTGCGCCTCCATCGCTTCGCGCAGCGCGGAGAGCGCGCCGCGCTCGACGTCCGCGGCCGCGCTGCGCAGCGCGTTCGCGATCGCGAAGGCGTCGCTCGTGCCGTGCGCGATGAAGACGGAGCCGTCGAGGCCGAGCAACGGCGCGGCGCCGTGCGCGCGGTAGTCCAGCGAGTCGCGCACCCTGCGCGCCGCCGGGCGAATCAGCAGCCCGCCGAGGCGGCCCCGCCAGGAACGCTCCGCGGCACTCCGCAACTCGCCCATCAGCAGCTCCATCAGGCCCTCGCCGAGCTTGAGCACGACGTTGCCCGTGAAGCCGTCCGTCACGACCACGTCGGCGCGGTTCTCGACCATCTCGCGGCCCTCGATGTTGCCGATGAAGCGCAGGCCGGACTCGCTCAGCCGCTCATGGGTCTCGATCGTGAGCGGCGAGCCCTTGCTGCCCTCCTCGCCGATGTTGAGCAGGCCGACGCGCGGCTCGGCCACCCCGCGCGCGGCGCGCATGTAGCTGTTCCCGAGGTGCGCGAACTGCACGAGGTGCGAGGCGCGGCACTCCGCGTTCGCCCCCGCGTCGAGCAGCAGCGTCAGCCCGTTCGGGAAGGGAATCGGCGCCCCGATCGCCGGCCGCTCGACGCCCGGCAGCCGCCCAAGCTCCAGCAGGGCAACGACGAAGACGGCGCCGGTGTTGCCGGCGGAGACGAAGGCGTCCGCCTCGCCGTCGCGGACGAGCGCGACGCCGACGTAGGTCGAGGACTCCTTGCGGCGGATCGCCTCGCGCGCGGCGTGGTCGCCCATCTCGATCACGTCCGGCGCGTGCACCACGCGCAGCCCGGCGGGCGCACCGCCGAGCCGCTCGATCTCGGCTGTCAGGCGCTGCTCGTCGCCAACGAGGGCGACCTCAATGCCCTCGCGAGCCGCCGCGATCGCTCCTTCGGTCGTCGCCGCGGGTGCGAGGTCGCCACCCATGCCGTCGATCGCAACGCGGGTCACGGCGCGTCCTCCGGCTCCTCGTCATCCTCGTGCGAGAGTACGGCGATCAGCCGCTCGTCGCCGTCGCGCGGCGGGGCGCCCTCGTAGTCTCCGTACCAGGCGTCGAAGCGGAGGCCCGCGAGGCGCGCGGCCAGCTCGATCTCGCCGGCGGTGATGACGCGCAGCGCGAACTGCTGCGTGACGCGGCGCAGCGGACCGGACGGCGGCTGCACGTCGAAGTGCCACGTCACGAGGCGCAGCGACTCGCTCGGCGCGCCCTCGACGGCGACGAGCTTCGTCACGTGCGCCTCGCCGTCCTCGCAGGGCAGCGGGCGCGTCCAGTGCTCGACCAGCGGGCGCGGGCCCGGCAGCCAGTCGTCTGCGTGCGGCGCCTCGACGTCGACGGCCGCGATCCCGTCGGGCGCGAGGTGTACGGCGATGGTCGCGAAGGCGGCGGCGAGGTCCTCGGTCGTCTCGAGGTGCTGCAGGCCGCCGAGCGGGACGAGCACGAGGCCGAAGCTCGCCCCGAGGGCGAGCGAGCGCATGTCGCCCTCGACGAGGCGGACGGGCAGGCCCTCGGTGCGCGCGCGGGCGGCCTCGATCATCGCCGCGCTGTAGTCGACGCCGGCGACGCCGAAGCCGGCGCCGGCGAGGGCGAGGGCGACCCGGCCCGTGCCGCAGCCCAGCTCCAGCACGTCCTCGCGACCGTCGCGCGCCGCCGCGCGCCCGGCGAGCGCGAGGTAGAGCGCAAGATCGTCGTCGAAGCCCTCCAGATCGAGGTCGTAGAAGGGCGCGATCTGCGCGAACGGGTCGACGGGCGGCTCCAGCATTCGCGCGATGCTAGCACCACGCCGCGAGCGGCGGACAGGCAGCCGGGCGTGCTTGACCGGGCAGCCGACGGAACGCAGCATCGGGCGCATGACGGCATCGGCCCCGCTGGACGGCGGACGGCTGCGCGCGCTGATTCGCGCGATCCCGGACTTCCCCGAGCCCGGCATCCTCTTTCGCGACATCACCCCGCTGCTCCACGACCCCGACGGCCTGCGCGAGACCAACGACGCGCTCGCCGAGGTGGCGCGCGGCTACGGCGCGACGCTCGTCGCGGGCATCGAGGCGCGCGGGTTCATCTTCGGCGTGCCCGTCGCGGAGCGCCTCAGCGTGCCGTTCGTGCCGATGCGCAAGCCGGGCAAGCTGCCCGCCGACCGCGCCTCCGTCGCCTACGAGCTTGAGTACGGCTCGGCCTCGCTCGAGGTGCACCGCGACCCCTCGGTGGGCGGCCACCGCGTCGCGATCGTCGACGACCTGATCGCGACGGGCGGCACCGCCGAGGCGGCGGCGCAGCTGGTCGCCGGCCTCGGCGGCGAGGTGGCCGGCTTCGCCTTCGTCGTCGAGCTCGCCGGGCTCGGCGGACGCGACCGGCTGGCCCCGCACGGGGTAACGTCGCTGGTGACGTACTGATGGAGACGAGATGAGCACCGCGGAGATCGGCGTCATCGGCGGATCCGGCTTCTACCAGCTCGAGGAGCTGCGCGACGCCGAGCGGCTCGAGGTCGAGACGCCCTTCGGCGCGCCCAGCGGGCCGATCGTCGCCGGCACGATCGAGGGGCGGCGCGTCGCCTTCATCGCGCGGCACGGCGAGGGGCACCGGCTACTGCCGTCCGAGGTGCCCGCGCGCGCCAACATCCACGCGCTGAAGCAGCTCGGGGCGGAGCGCGTGATCTCGCTCTCCGCCGTCGGCTCGCTGCGCGAGGAGATCGCGCCGCTGCACGCCGTCGCGCCGGACCAGATCATCGACCGCACGAACTGGAAGCGGCCGCACACCTTCTTCGGCGACGGGATGGTCGTGCACATCGGCTTCGCCGACCCGTTCTGCGCCGACCTCGCGACCGCGCTGGCCGACGCGGCCGAGGCGAGTGGCGTCACGACGCATCGAGGCGGCGCGCTGGTGGTGACCGAGGGTCCATCGTTCTCGACGCGCGCGGAGGCGCGGGTCAACCGCGACGCGGGCGGCACGATCATCGGGATGACGGCGATCCCTGAGGCGAAGCTCGCCCGCGAGGCCGAGCTCTGCTACGCGGCGCTCTGCTTCGTCACCGACTACGACGTCTGGCGCGACTCGCAGGAGGACGTGAGCGCGGACATGGTGCTGGAGAACCTCTCGAGGAACGCCGCGCGCGGCCGCCAGGCGCTGGTGCGCACCGTCGCCGGGCTGGGCGCGCGCGGAGACTGCGGCTGCGGCGACGCGCTCGCCTCGGCGCTCGTCACCTCGCCGGACCTCGTCCCGCCGGAGACGCGACGGCGGCTCGCGCTGCTGCTGCGGCGCTACCACGGCGAGCCGCCGGACGAGCCATGACCCGGACGCTCTCGCAAGACCACGCCGTCGAGGGCGACTCCGCGATCTACCGCGTGCACGAGGAGCGCGACAGCCAGCGCCTGCTTGCGCTCCTCGCCGACGACCGCGCCTTTGCCGCGTTCGCGATCGGGCACCTCGATAGCGGCCTCTTCGCCGATGCACGGTTCTGGACGGCCGAAGGACCGGCGGGCGCGCACGCGGTGGTGATGCACGCCAACGGCTCGCTGGGGCGCATGAGCGTGATCAGCGGCGACCCGGCCGCGGCCGCCGCGGCCCTGTCCCTGCACCCGGGCCCGCGAGGCGGCTACCTCGCAACCTGCGCCCCGGAGCACCTGCCGGCCGTGCGCGGCGTCTACACGCTCGGCGGCCTGATCTCGATGATCCGCATGTCGGTGGACGCCGACAGTTTCCAGCCGATCGGCGCGGGCATCGGCCAGCGCACCGTGCAGCGCCTCGCCGCACGCGACGCGCGCCAGCTGAACGCGCTCTACGCGACCGGCGGCGGTCCCACCGGCTACCGCGGCGAGCACATCGAGCAGGGCGTCTACTACGGTGTCTTCGAGGGCGGCTCGCTGGCCGCCGTCGCCGGGACGCACCTCGTCTCGCCGGGCATGGGCATCGGCGTGGTCGGCAACGTCTTCACGCGCGCCTCGGCGCGCGGCCGCGGGCTCGCGACGCGCGTCACCTCGGCCGTCACCGCCGACCTGCTGGAGCGCGGCTGCTGGCAGGTGACGCTGACCGTCGACCCGGACAACGCCCCCGCGCTGCGCGCCTACGAGCGGCTCGGCTACGGGCGAGGCGCGCCGGTGCACGAGGCTCGCTTCCAGCGCCGCGACGTGCTCGGACTAGGCGCCGTGCTGCGCCGCCGCTTCGCGCGGCGCGGCCCGGACGGTGAGCGCCTCGTGCGCGTCGCGCCCGGCGAGTAAGGTGGCACTCGTCGGGAGGAGCCGATGAGCGACGCGACCGCCGGCGAGATCGCCGACCCCGGACTAGCCGCCGAGGGCGTGCGCCGGATCGAGTGGGCGGCGCGCGAGATGCCCGTCGTGGCGCAAATCCGCGAGCGCTTCGCGGAGGAGCGCCCCCTCGAGGGCCTGCGGGTCAGCGCCTGCGCCCACGTCACCACGGAGACCGCGAACCTGGTGCTGGCGTTGCGCGACGGCGGGGCGGAGACGCGACTGGCCGCCTCGAACCCGCTCTCCACGCAGGACGACGTCGCCGCCGCGCTCGTCGCCGAGTACGGCGTGCCGACCTTCGCGATCAAGGGCGAGGACCACGCAACCTATTTCCGCCACCTCGACCTGGCGATCGAGCACGGACCGGGCGTCGGACCGCAGCTCACGATCGACGACGGCGCGGACCTGACGGCGCTGCTGCATCGCGAGCGGCGCGATCTCCTCGACGGCGTCGCCGGAGGCACCGAGGAGACGACGACGGGAGTGATCCGGCTGCGCGCGATGGCCGACGACGGCGCGCTCGGTTACCCGATCGTCGCCGTCAACGAGGCGGAGACGAAGCGCTTCTTCGACAACCGCTACGGGACCGGCCAGTCCACCCTCGACGGGATCATCCGCGCGACGAACATCCTGCTGGCGGGCAAGACAGTGGTGGTCTGCGGCTACGGCTGGTGCGGGCGCGGCATCGCGATGCGCGCGCAGGGCCACGGCGCGCATGTGATCGTCACCGAGGTGCAGCCGACGCGCGCCCTCGAGGCGATGCTCGACGGCTACCGCGTGATGCCGATCGCCGAGGCGGCGAGCGAGGGCGACATCTTCGTGACGGCGACGGGCGACATCAACGTCATCGACGCCCCGGCGTTCGCGGCGATGCGGAGCGGCGCGATCCTCGCCAACTCCGGCCACTTCGACGCCGAGATCAACCTCGATGCGCTCGAGGCGATGACGGAGGCGCGGCGCGAGCTGCGTCCGTTCGTCGAGGAGTGGGCGCTCAGCGACGGGCGGCGGCTGGTGGTGCTGGCCGAGGGGCGGCTGATCAACCTGGGCGCGGCCGAGGGGCACCCGGCGAGCGTGATGGACATGTCGTTCGCGAACCAGGCGCTCTGCCTCGAATACCTCGCCGGGCGGCACGCCAGCCTCGAGGCGGGCGTGTACGACGTGCCGCGCGAGATCGACGAGGAGGTCGCGCGGCTCAAGCTGGCCGCGATGGGCGTCGCGATCGATACGCTGACGGAGGAGCAGGAGCGTTACCTGCGATCGTGGGAGCAGGGCACCGCCTGAGCGCCGCCCCGATGGCGGCTGCGGCGGAACTGCGGTCCAATCGAGCGCGAAGACGCGCGGAAGGCACGGCGGGCGCATGAGCAACACCTTCTTCGACTCGCCGTCCCTGCTGCTGACCAGCGAGTCGGTCACCGAGGGGCACCCGGACAAGCTCTGCGACCAGATCTCGGACGCCGTGCTCGACGCGCTGCTTGAGAAGGATCCCGACGCCCGCGTCGCCTGCGAGACGGCCGTCAACACCGGCTTGGTGTTCGTCTTCGGCGAGGTCAGCACGACGTCCTGGGTCGACCTCCAGGACGTCGTGCGCCAGACCATCCGCGAAGTCGGCTACGACGACTCCGAGGTCGGCTTCGACTGGCGCACCTGCGGCGTCATCTCCTCGCTCAAGGAGCAGGCCAGCGACATCGCACGCGGCGTCGACGCGGCAATGGAGGCGCGCGAGCGCGGCTCGGAGGACGTGTACGACCAGATCGGCGCGGGCGACCAGGGAATGATGATCGGCTTCGCCTGCAACGAGACGCCTGATCACATCCCGCTCACGCTCTGGCTGGCGCACCGGCTCGCGCAGCGGCTGGCGGCGCTGCGCAAGAGCGGCGTGCTGCCCTACCTGCGCCCCGACGGCAAGTCGCAGGTCACGATCGAGTACGAGTACGGCGTCCCGAAGCGCCTCGAAGCCGTCGTCGTCTCCACCCAGCACGACCCCGACGTGCGCATCGAGCAGCTGCGCGAGGACGTGCGCAAGCTCGTCATCGAATACGTCTGCCCGGAGGAGCTGCTGGCAGGCCTCGCCGAGGACAAGATCTTCGTGAACCCGACCGGGCGCTTCGTCTCGGGCGGACCGGCCAGCGACGCCGGGCTGACCGGCCGCAAGATCATCGTCGACACGTACGGCGGCATCGCCCGCCACGGCGGCGGCGCCTTCAGCGGCAAGGATCCGACGAAGGTGGATCGCTCGGCCTCCTACGCCGCGCGCCACGTCGCGCGCAACATCGTCGCGGCCGGCCTCGCCGACCGCATCGAGGTACAGGTCTCGTACGCGATCGGCGTGGCGCACCCGACCTCGGTTGCGATCGAGACGTTCGGGACAGGGAAGCTGCCCGACGCGGACCTCGTGCGCCTGATCGACGAGCACTTCGACCTGCGGCCCGCTGCGATCATCGACCGCTTCGAGCTGCGCCGCCCGATCTACCAGCAGACGGCGGCCTACGGGCACTTCGGACGCCCCCTGCTCGATCTGCCGTGGGAGCAGCTGGACACAGTGGACGCACTGCGCCAGAGCGCAGGCCTCGACGGGTAACGTGCGCGCGGTCGTGCTCATCGGCGGCAAGGGAACGCGGCTGCGCCCGCTCTCGTGGCGGTCGCCGAAGCAACTCGTCCCGATCCTCAACCGCCCACTCCTCTCCTACCTGCTCGACGCCCTGCACAGTCATGGCTTCGACCGTGTCACCTTCGCGATGACCGAGCGCGACGAGGCGATCGAGGCCGCCTTCACGGGCGACGCCTCGCCGCCGGGCCTTGAGATCGAGTGCGTCCTTGAGGGCGAGCCGCTCGGCTCCGGCGGCGCGATCGCCAACGCCTCCGCGGGCTGGGACGAGCCCTTCCTCGTCTGCAACGGCGACATCGTGAGCGACATCGACCTCGGTGCCTTCACCGCCAGGCACCGCAAACGCACCGCCGAGCTCTCAATCGCCCTCTCCGAGGTCGAGGATCCCTCGCGTTTCGGCGTGGTCGTGCTCGGCGACGGCGAGCGGATCACGCGCTTCGTCGAGAAGCCCCCGCGCGAGGAGGCTCCCTCGAGGCTGATCAACGCCGGGCTCTGGCTGTTCGAGTCCGAGGTCGGGCGGATGCTCGACGCGAACCGCTTCAACCGGGTGGAGGACGAGCTGTTCCCGAACCTCGCCGCGGACGGGCGCGGCATCTTCGGCCACCGCCACGAGGGCTACTGGGCCGACGTCGGCAACCCCGAGGCCTACCTGCAGACCAACCTCGACCTCCTCGCCGGGGCGGCCCCCTCGCTGCTGCCCCCCGGCTGGCCCGAGGACGGACGCGCGATCGGCGAGGCCGATCTCGCCGCGGACGCGCGTGTCGAGGGCCGGGCGCTGCTCGGCGCCGGGACGCGCGTCGGTGAGGGCGCGATCCTCGAGGGCGGCGTGGTGGCCGGGGCGGGCTGCCAGATCGGGCGCGGCGCGAGCGTGGCCGGCAGCGTGCTCTGGGACGGCGTGACCATCGGCGAGGGCGCACAGGTGCGCGACTCGGTGCTGGCCACGGGCGCGCGCGTCAGTGCGGGCGCGGTCCTCGAGGGCGCGGTGCTCGCCCACGGCGCCGCCGTCGAGGCGGGCGAGCGGCCGCGAGCCGGGACGCTGCTGGATCCGGACGATGTCTACCGCGACGGTCGGGTGATGACTCCCGCGTCGGCCCTCGGAACGGGCGAGGCCTGATGGCCGAGATCCGTTTCGGCACGGACGGCTGGCGCGCCGTCATCGCCGAGGACTACACCTTCGAGCACGTGCGCGCGGTCGCGCAGGCGACCGCGGGCTGGCTGCGCCGCACCGGGCAGGCCCGCAGCGGCGTGGTCGTCGGCTACGACACGCGCTTCCTCTCCGACGCCTTCGCGACCGCGGCCGCCGAGGTCCTGGCCGCGAACGGCATCGCCGTCGCGCTCGCCTCAAGGGCCGCACCGACCCCGGCGCTCTCGCACGCGGTGTTGGACCGCGAAGCGGCGGCGGGCGTGGTGATCACGGCGAGCCACAACCCGGCGCGTTGGAACGGCTTCAAGGTCAAACAGGCCGCCGGTAACTCCGCCCCTCCCGAGGTCACGAGCGAGATCGAGCAGGCCGTGCCGGCCATCCTCGATGGCGGCGGGGCGGCGGGCGGCGCCGACGGCGAGGGCGCGGCGAGAATCGAGCGCTTCGACCCGAATCCGCCCTATCTCGCGGCGCTGCGTGAGTTCGTCGACCTCGAACGCATCCGCGAGGCGGGACTGCGCGTCGCAGTCGATTCGATGTACGGCGCGGCGGGTGGGCTGACGGCGGCCGCGATCGGCGAGGGCGCCACGACCGTGCACGAGCTGCACGGCGAGCCGAACCCGGCCTTCCCCGGCATGCGCGCGCCGGAGCCGATCGCCCCCAACCTCGGCGCGCTGATGCGGCTGCTCCAGGAGGGTGAGCACGACGTCGGCCTCGCAACTGATGGCGACGGCGATCGCTTCGGGTTGGTCGACGAGCAGGGGCGCTTCCTCAACCAGCTCCAGGTCTTCGCCCTGCTCGTGCGCTACCTGCTGGAGGTGCGCGGCGAGCGGGGCGCGATCGTGCGCTCGATCACGACGACGCGCATGGTCGACCTGCTCGGCGAGCGCCACGACTGCCCGGTCTTCGAGACGCCCGTCGGCTTCAAGCACCTCGGGCCGAGGATGATCGACGAGGACGCGATCACCGCCGGCGAGGAGTCGGGCGGCTACGCCTTCCGCGGCCACATCCCGGAGCGCGACGGCGTGCTGTCCGGGTTGCTGCTGCTCGACTACATGGTGCAGACCGGCAAGCCCGCCTCGCAGCTCCTCGCGGAGCTGTACGCCGAGCTCGGGCCGCACGAGTACGACCGCGTCGACGTCACCCTGCGCGAGGAGGAGCGCGACGCGATCGCGGAGCAGGCGGCAGCCGCGACGCCCTCGGAGATCGCCGGGCTGCGCGTGGTCTCACGCGACACGCTGGACGGCTACCGCTTCACCCTCGAGGGCGGCTGGTGGCTGCTGATGCGCTTCAGCGGGACCGAGCCGCTGCTGCGCATCTACGCCGAGCTGCCCTCGGCGGAGCAGGTCCGCCGGGCGATCGCGCAGGGCCAGGCCCTCGCCGGCGTCACGCTGTAGCGCGCGCCCCGTCGCGAGGGCTGCGCCCTGACGCGTCGCCGCCGTTCGCCGCTGCCTCGGCTGCTATGCTCAGCGTCCCATGTTCGACGTCGTAGCTGCGGCAGCGGCCATCGCGCCCCGAATCCGTGCCGCCGCCGACACGATCGAGGCCGAGCGCCAGCTACCCGACGAGATCGTTGAGGCCATGGCCGAAGCCAGGCTCTTCACGCTGCTGGCGCCCGCCGCCTACGGCGGTGCGGAGGCCGAACCCACCACCGCCATTCGCGCCATCGAGCTGATCGGTAGCGCGGACGGCTCCGCCGGCTGGCTGGCGCAGAACGGATCGTTCGAGTCGGCGCTGCTCGGCTGGCTCTCCTCCGAGGCGATCGCGGGCATGCGCGCCCTCGAGAGTCGCGGCTCGGCGGACATCCTGGTCGGCGGCGCGAATCTACCCCAGGGAACCGCCGTCGAGGTCGAGGGCGGCTATGTCATTGACGGACGCTGGGACTTCGTCAGCGGGGTCATGCACTCCAACTGGATCCTCGGGGGCTTCTGGATCCTCGACCGCCCGGGCGGCGAGCGGCGCGTTGGCGCCGACGGTGAGCCGCTGCAGCGCATCGCGTTCATTCCGCACGGGGACGGCGAGGTCCTCGATACGTGGACCGTGATGGGCATGCGCGGCACGGGCAGCAACGACTTCGTGGTGCGCGACCGCTTCGTCCCGGCGGAACGAACGATGTGGTACGCCGACCCGTCCCCGTTCCCCGGCCCGCGCTACCGCCGGCCGTACGTCGGCACCTGGGGCTGGTCGCTGCACGGCGGCAACTCCCTGGGCATGGCGCGCGGCGCGATCGAGGATCTGAGCGCGCTCGCCCAGACGCACGGCTCGAAGCACTCGGCCACGCTGCTGCGCAACCGCCCGCGTGTGCAGAGCGCGATCGCCGAGGCCGAGGCGATCGTCCGGAGCGCCCGCGCCTTCCTCCTCGAGGCGGTCGAGGCGGCATGGATCGCGGCGCACGAGGACGCGCCCGACGCCATGCGGCGGACCTGGATCGCGCGACTGGCGCTGATGCACTCGGTGCATGAAGCGCTGCGAGCGGTGCAGTTGCTCTATGACGCCGCCGGCAGCAACGCCATCTTCACCGAGCACCGCATCGAACGCGCCCTCCGCGACCTCAATGTGGCGAAGCAGCACGTCGCAGCCTCGAGGGAACACTACGAGTCGGTCGGCAGCGTCCTGCTCGGCGCGGACGACCCGGCCGTGCTTCCAATCGACCCCGGGGAGTAACCGCGTTTCCCGGCTCGCTACGTCTCGAGCTGCTCGCGCACGCGCGAGACGAACTGCTGGAAGAGGCGGTCCGAGACGAACTTGATCAGGCGCGAGCCGACCTGCGCCATGCGGCCGCCGACGTTGACGGCCGCCGCGAACTCGGCCTCGGTGCTGCCGTCGTCCAGCGCACGCAGCTCGCCCGCCAGCTGCATGTCGGCGCTGCCGTCGCCCATACCCTGGCCGACGACGCGGATGCGGTGGTTCTCCTCGTCGAGCTCCTCGAAGGTCGCCTGGCCGCGGTAGCGGGCCTCGACGGGTCCGACCTTCACGCCGACGCGGCCGCGCACGTTGCGCTCGTCGATCACCTCGTCCAGTTCGGCGCCGGGCATGCACTGCACCACCTGCTCGGGGTCGGTGAGGAAGTCCCAGACGCGGTCGATCGGCGCGTTCACCTTGAAGGTCTTGTCGATCTTGATCTCCATCGCCGCACTCCTCGCCCCACAAGCGGGTCGGTTCCTACTAGACTCGTGATTGCCTTGTAGCATCCGCCCGGGCGAACGCCAAGGAGTACCCCGATGATCCCCGGACAGTTCGAATACCACGCCCCCTCGACGCTGGACGAAGCACTCGCACTACTCGCCGAGCACGGCTCCGACGCGCGCGTGCTCGCCGGCGGCCAGAGCCTGATCCCGCTGATGAAGCTGCGGCTCGCCTCCCCCGCCGTGCTCGTCGACCTCAACACGGTCGACTCGCTGAGCGGCATCGAGGAGTCCGACGGGCAGCTGCGCATCGGCGCGATGACCCGCCACTCGGCGCTGGAGCGCTCGGAGCTGATCGCCTCGCGCTATCCGCTGATCGCCGACGCCGCCGCCGTCATCGCGGACCCGCTCGTGCGCAACCGCGGCACGACGGGCGGCTCGCTCGCCCACGCCGACCCCGCGGGGGATCTCGGATCGGTCATGACCGCGCTGGGCGCCGAGGTCGGCGTCGCCGGGCCGGGCGGCGAGCGCACGCTCTCGATCGACGAGCTGCTGCTCGGACCGTTCATGACCACGCTCGATGAGGGCGAGATCCTCACCGAGGTGCGCGTCCCGCAACCGACCGACGGAAGCGGCGGCGCCTACGAGAAGCTGGAACGCAAGGTCGGCGACTTCGCCACGGCGGCCGTCGCCGTGCAGATCACGCGCTCGAACGGCAGCTGCAGCGCGGCCGGGATCGGCCTCACCGCGGTCGGACCGACGACGATCCGCGCGAGCGAGGCCGAGGACTCGCTGCTCGGCAGCAGCCTCGACGACGAGGCGCTGCGGACCGCCGCCGAGCTGGCGGCTGCCGCCTCGGAGCCGGCGGCCGACCTGCGCGGCTCCGAGGAGTACAAGCGAGACATGGTGCGGGTGCTCACCCTGCGAGCCCTGCGCCGAGCCGTCGAGCGGGCTGGAGGGTAGGCCGATGACACAAATCGAAGTCACGGTGAACGGCGCGGCCCAGCAGGTGGATGTCGAGCCCCGGCTGTTGCTCGTCCACCTGATCCGCGAGGACCTGCAGCTCACCGGCACGCACATCGGCTGCGACACGACGCACTGCGGCGCCTGCACGGTGTTGCTGGACGGCGTGCCAGTGAAGTCCTGCACGGTCTTCGCCGTGCAGGCGAACGGCAGCGAGGTCACCACCGTCGAGGGCCTCGAGCAGGACGGCGAGCTGCATCCCGTCCAGCAGGGCTTTACCGAGGAGCACGGCCTGCAGTGCGGCTTCTGCACCCCGGGCATGATGCTCACCAGCGTCGCGCTGCTCGAGCAGAACCAGGATCCGAGCGAGGCCGAGGTGCGGCAGGCGATCTCCGGCAACCTCTGCCGCTGCACCGGCTACGTGAACATCGTGCGGTCCGTGCAACACGCGGGCCGCGTCATCAGGGAGGGCTAACGCCATGGTCGCAGAGACAAGCCCCGAGATCGGAGGCATGGGCCACAGCGTGAAGCGCAAGGAGGACGCGCGCTTCATCCGCGGCCGCGGCAACTACGTCGACGACATCGTGCGGCCGGGGATGCTCTACCTGGACATCGTGCGCAGCCCCTACGCGCACGCCCGCATCAAGAGCATCAACAGCGACGCCGCCCTCGAGGTGGACGGCGTGCTCGCCGTGATCACCGGCGAGACACTGGAGGCCTACAACCTGCACTGGATGCCGACCCTGATGTCGGACACGCAGATGGTGCTCCCGGTCGACAAGGTGATGTACGCCGGCCAGGAGGTCGCCGCCGTCGTGGCGACCAGCCGCTACGCCGCCGCCGACGGCGTCGAGGCCGTCGAGGTCGAGTACGAGCCGCTGCCCGTGGTGGTGGACCCGTTCAAGGCGCTCGAGCCGGACGCGCCCGTGCTGCGCGACGACAAGGAAGGCAAGACCGACAACCACATCTTCCACTGGGAGGTCGGCGATAGGGACGCGACCGACCGCGCCTTCGAGGAAGCCGACGTGACGGTGCAGCAGGACGTCTACCTGCCGCGCATCCACGTCGCCTCGATCGAGACCTGCGGCTGCGTCGCCGAGTTCGACTCGGTGACCGGGCAGCTGACGGTCTGGATGACCACGCAGGCGCCGCACGCGATCCGCACGGTGTTCGCCCTCGTCGCGGGCCACGTCGGGCTGTCCGAGGAGAAGATCCGGATCATCTCGCCGGACATCGGCGGAGGCTTCGGCGGCAAGGTCCCGGTCTATCCCGGCTACGTGATCGCGGTCGCCGCCGCGGTCGTCACGGGGCACCCCGTGAAGTGGATCGAGGACCGCATCGAGAACCTGCAGGCGGACTCGTTCGCCCGCGACTACCACATGGCCGCCGAGATCGCCGCCGACAGCGACGGCACGATGAAGGCGCTCCGCATCAAGACGCTGGCGGACCACGGCTACACCGACGCCGCTTGCAACCCCTCGCAGTTCCCGGCCGGCCTGTTCTCGATCTGCACGGGCTCGTACGACTTCCAGCAGGCCTTCGCCGAGGTGGACGGCGTCTACACGAACAAGCCGCCCGGAGGCATCGCCTACCGCTGCTCGTTCCGCGTCACCGAGGCCGTCCACGCCATCGAGCGGCTCGTCGACGTGCTGGCGACCGAGGTCGGGATGGACCCGGCCGACGTGCGGAAGAAGAACTTCATCCCCGCGGACGCCTTCCCCTACCAGTCGGTCTTCGATTGGGAGTACGACAGCGGCAACTACGAGGGCGCACTCAACCTCGCGATGGAGACGATCGGCTACGACGAGCTGCGGCGCGAGCAGGCCGAGAAGCGCGAGCGCGGCGAGCTGATGGGCATCGGCATCTCGAGCTTCACCGAGATCGTGGGCGCGGGGCCCTCGAGGCACTTCGACATCCTCGGGCTGAAGATGTTCGACAGCTGCGAGCTGCGCGTGCACCCGACCGGCAAGGCGATCGCGCGCTTCGGCACGAAGTCGCAGGGCCAGGGCCACGAGACGACCTACGCGCAGATCATCGCCCAGGAGCTCGGCATCCCGGCCAGCGACGTCGCCGTCGAGGAGGGCGACACCGACACGGCGCCGTACGGCCTCGGCACCTACGCCAGCCGCAGCACGCCGACAGCCGGAGCGGCGGGCGCCGTCGCCGCGGGCAAGGTGCGCGAGAAGGCGCGGGCGATCGCGGCGCACCTGCTCGAGGCGGAGGAGGTCACCGAGGATGACCTCGAGTGGGAGCCCGGCCGCTTCTTCGTGCGGAGCGACCCGGAGAAGGGCGTCACCATCCAGGAGATCGCCCTCGCCGCCTACACGAACCACCCGCAGGGCATGGAGGCCGGCCTCGAGGCCGTCTCCTACTACGACCCGCCCAACCTGACGTTCCCCTTCGGCAGCTACATCTGCGTGGTGGACATCGACAAGGGCACGGGCGAGGTCCACGTGCGGCGCTTCGTTGCCGTGGACGACTGCGGCAACATCATCAACCCGATGATCGTCGAGGGTCAGGTCCACGGCGGGCTGACGATGGGCCTCGCACCGGCGCTCTACGAGGAGCTGTCGTACGACGAGAGCGGCAACCCGCTCAGCGCGTCGTTCGTCGACTACCTCGTGCCGACGGCGGTTGAAACGCCGGCTTGGGAGACGGCGAACACCGTGACGCCCTCGCCGCACCACCCGCTGGGCGCGAAGGGCATCGGCGAGTCGGCCACGGTCGGCGCGCCGCCTGCGATCGCGAACGCCGTGGTGGACGCGCTGTCGCACCTGGGCGTACGCCACATCGACATCCCGATCACGCCGGACAAGGTGTGGGCGATCCTGCGCGAGCACGGCGTGACGGAGTAGCGAGGCGAGGCGATCGGCCCTCGCGTGGAGATGGGCCATGCCAGGATCGGATGACCCGCTCGGTCAGGCGGTCACACTGCGCGAGCGCCGCGAACCGTTCGCCCTCGCGACCGTCGTCGCCTGCCGCCGGCCGACCTCGGCCTACCCCGGTGCGAAGGCCCTGATCGATGCCGACGGCGCGTTCAGCGGCTGGGTCGGCGGGAGCTGCGCCCAGCCGCTGGTGCTGCGCGAGGCGCTCGCGGCCCTCGAGGACGGCAAGCCGCGCCTGCTCCGCATCAGCCCCGAGCCGGACCTCGAGAGCGAGCCCGAGGAGGGCGTGCTCGAGCTGGCGATGCCCTGCCAGAGCCAGGGCGCACTGGAGATTTACGTGGAGCCGTTCCTGCCCCGCCCCGAACTCGTCGTGATCGGCGAGACCCCGCTTGCGCAGGCCCTCGCAAGCGCGGGCAAGCTGATCGAGTTCGACGTCTGCGTGTCCGACCCGGACGCGACCGCCGAGCGCTTCCCCGAGGCCGATCTGCTGCTGACGGACCTCGAGGCGACCGCGGCGCGCCTGCGGGCCGACAGCTACGTGGTCGTCGCCACGCAGGGGCAGTACGACGAGGACGCGCTGGCCGCCGTGCTGCGCTCCGAGGCCGCCTATGTGGGCCTCGTCGCGAGCGTGAAGCGGGCCGAGGCGGTCCTCCACTACCTGCGCGGAAGTGGCTTCGGGCTTGACGAGCTGGAGCGGCTGCACTGCCCCGCCGGGCTGAGCCTGGGCGCGGTGACGCCCCCGGAGATCGCGCTCAGCATCGCCGCCGAGATCCTGCAGGTGCGGCGGGAGCAGCCCGCGAGACAGCCCGAGCCGGCCGCCTCGTCCGCCGCCGAGCCGCTGATCCTCACCCCCATCCCCGCCGGCGGCGGCGAGCAGGCGCTCGACCCGATCTGCGGCATGACGGTCGACGTGGCGACAGCGCGCCATACCACCGAGCACGAGGGCCAGACGGTCTACTTCTGCGCGGCGGGGTGCCGCCAGCGCTTCGAGCAGGAGCCGGAGCGCTACGCCGCGGCCCTGCGATGAGCGCGCCCGTCCACGGGCTCGTCCTCGCGGCGGGCAGCTCCAGCCGCCTCGGCCAGCCGAAGCAGCTCCTGCCCTACCGCGGCACGATCCTCGTCGACTGGGTCGTGCGCAGCGTCGAGGCGGCTGCGAGCCTCGACCACGTGACCGTGGTGCTCGGCGGCGCCTCGGCCGAGGTGCGACCGCAACTCACGCTCGGGCGAGCGCAGGTCGTTGAGAACCCCGACTACGAAGACGGCTGCTCGTCGTCGTACCAGGCGGGGCTGGCCGCGCTGCACCCGGACGCCGAGGCCGTCGTCGTGACGCTCGGCGATCAGCCCGGCGTGGAGACGGAGGACATCGACCGCCTCGTGTCCGAGTGGCGGCGCAGCGGCGGACGGATCATGGCCGTCTCCTACCAGGGCGAGCGAGGCCACCCGCTGCTCTTCTCGCGCGAGCTGTTCGGCCTCCTGCACGAGCTGCACGGGGACAAAGCCGCGTGGAAGATCCTCGACCGCCACCCGGACTGGATCGACGACGTCGAGGTGGGCCGCCCGCTCCCGAGGGACGTGGACACCTGGCGGGACTACGAGGCGGTGCGAGCCGACTCCGGCCCGCGGGCCGCGCGGCGCTGACGCCTCCGCGCGCCGGAGCAACCTGATGCGGGACGTGCTCGACGATCTGGAGCGCTGGCAACGCCAGTCCGAGCAGGTCGCCATCGCGACGCTCACCGAGGTGCGCGGCTCCGCGCCCCGGCTGCCGGGCGCACGCTTCTGCGCGACCCGCTCCGGCGAGGTCAGCGGCTCCGTCAGCGGCGGCTGCATCGAGGCCGATCTCTACGAACACGCCATGCAGGTGCTGGACGGCGACCGGCCGGCCGTCGTGCAGTACGGGATCTCCGACGAGTTCGCCTTCGAGGTCGGCCTCAGCTGCGGCGGGGAGATCGAGGTGCTCGTCGAGCCGTTCCGGTCCGACGCCGTCTGGGAGGCGCTGCGCGAGGCGCTGATCGGCCAGCGCTCCGCGGTGCTCGCGGTCGGCCTCCAGCCGACCGCGATCGCGGGACGGCGCATGGTCGTCTTCGAGGACGGCGCGACGACCGGCAGCGTCGAGGCGGGCCTCGACGGCGCGATCGCCGAGCAGGCGCGTGGCCTGCTGCTCGAGGGCGGCACGCGCAGGCTGACGCTCGGCGAGCCGGGCGCGGAGCGCGTCGTCTTCCTCGAGGCGTTCCGGCCACCGCCGCACCTGTTCCTGCTCGGCGCGGCCTTCGCCGGGCCTCCGCTGGCCCGGATGGCGAGCGAGGCGGGCTTCCACGTCACCGTCGTCGATCCGCGCTCCGCGTTCGCGACGCGCGAGCGCTTCCCCAGCGCCAACGAGCTGATCGTCGGCTGGCCCAACGAGGCGCTCGAGGCGGCCGCGCTGGGGCCGCACTCCTACATCGTGATGCTGCTGCACGACGAGAAGTTCGACGTGCCCGCGCTGGTGCCGGCGCTGCGGTCGGAGGCGGGGTACATCGGCGTGATGGGGAGCCGCCGCACGCACGAGCGGCGGCTGGAGCAGCTGCGGGAGGCGGGTTGCGACGACGACGCCCTCGCGAGGCTGCGCGCGCCGATCGGGCTGAACATCGGCGGTCGGGAGCCCGCGGAGATCGCCGTCGCGATCCTCGCGGAGATGCTCGCCGTCCGCTACGGCCGCGACCCGCGCGGCGCATAGCGACGCACCCTCACCTCTGGAGCCGGACGCGGAACCTCGAGGGCGGATGCGTGTCTGCTGCGGGGGGCTGCGCCCCCACGCCCCCTCGGCTCCGCTGCTCGCTACGTGACTTCCGCGGGCGCACCTCACCCGCGAGGGCCGATCCGGCCCCCTCTCCCCCGGCGGGAGAGGGTGGGGGTGAGGGGGAGCGGGCGCAGCCCGCCCGCGGGCAAGGGGCTCCGAGGGCGCACATCCCTCGAGGTGGCGAGAACCGCCGGCGAGCCCCCGCCTGGATTCCGGCTTTCGCCGGAATGACGGAGGGGAGGCCGGAGGCGAAGGAGCACGCTGGGCGCGGAGGCTAGCGCTTGGTGTACTGCGGGGCCTTGCGGGCGCGCTTGAGGCCGGGCTTCTGGCGCTCCTTCTCGCGCGCGTCGCGCGTCAGCAGGCCGTGCTGGCGCAGCGGGCGTCGGTAGCCCTCGTCGGCGGCCACGAGCGCGCGGGCGATGCCGAGACGCATCGCTCCGGTCCAGCCGGAGATACCGCCGCCGCTGACCTTGACCTGCACGTTGAAGCGGTTCGCGTTCTCGGTGACGACGAGCGGGCGCAGCAGGTCCTGGCGCATCGAGGCGCGGAAGACAACGTCTTCCAGCGGCTTGCCGTTGACGACGAAGGCGCCGTTGCCGGGCGTGAGCCGGACGCGGGCGACTGCCGACTTGCGGCGGCCGAGGCCGTAGTAGTAGTGCTGCTGCTCGTTCGTCATCGTGCCACTCGCTCGCTCCCCGTGTGCTTAGTCGTCGTCGTTCGCGTCTGCATCGTCGCTCGCGTCGGCGTCTTCGGTCGGCTCCTCGGCGTCGGCGACAGTCTCTTCGGCCTCGTCCGCCGTGGCCTCATCCACTTCCGGCTCGTCGACGGCGACCTCCTCGGCCACCACCTCGTCCGCCACGATCTCGTCGGCCACGATCTCCTCCGCCGGCGGCGCGGCCACGGCCGCCTCGGCGGCGCGAGCCTCGGCGGCGGCGCGGCGGCGGGCGCGAGCGCCCGTGCCGGCGCGCAGCTGCGCCTCGTGCGGGTGGTCCGCACCGGCGTAGACGCGGAGGTGGCGGAACAGCTCGCGCCCGAGGCGCGTGTGCGGCAGCATGCCGCGGATCGCGCGCTCCACCACCTTGCGAGGATCGCGCTCCATCTGCTCCTCGAAGGTGCGCTGACGCAGGTTCCCCGGGTAGCCGGAGTGCCGGTAGTACACCTTCTGCTGCGCCTTGTTGCCCGTGAGGACCACCCCGGAGGCGTTGATCACCACCACGTAGTCGCCCATCGGCAGGTGCGGCTCGTAGTCCGGCTTGTGCTTGCCGAGCAGCAGCCGCGCGGCCTCGCTGGCGACGCGCCCGAGGGGCCGCCCGCCCGCGTCGACCACGTGCCAGCGGCGGTCGAACTCCTTGGCGCTCAGCCGGTAGGTCTTCGTCGTCACCTCAGGCCACCATCCCCTGCTCGGCTTCGCGGTCCAGTCCCCACTCGACGGCGCCTGCGGGATAGCGGACGGCCTCGAGCGTCAGTCCCTGCGGCGGCGCGGTGGGGCCGACGCTGCTCGCCGGTGCGTCGGTGAGCGCGGCGAACTCGCGCGGCGAGCGCGCGCCCGCGCCGACACGCTCGAGGGCGCCGACGGTGCGCCGCACCTGGTGCGGCAGGAAGGCGTCGGCCTCCATCGTGACCTCGATCTCGTGCGGGCCGCGACGGCGCACGGCCATGCTGGTCAGCGTGCGGACCGTGGAGCCGCCCCCGGCGGGCGCGCCGGCGAAGGCGGCCCAGTCGCGCCGGCCGCGCGGCAGCGCGGCAGCGGCCGCTGCCATCGCGGCTGCATCGAGGGCGTGCGGGCGCTGCCAGACGTCGCGGCGGCGCAGCGGCGATCGCGTGCCGCCGTCGCGGATGCGGTAGCAGTAACGGCGCGCGATCGCATCGCGGCGCGGATCGAAGTCCGCCGCGACCTCGCAGACCGCGCGCACGGCTACGTCCTCCGGGAGGTAGTGGTTCAAGGCATCGCGCACGGTCTCGAGGGCGTCCGCGCGCGGGCATTCGATCACGGCCACCTGCGCGCGAGCGTGCACGCCGGCGTCGGTGCGCCCGGCGAGGGTGATGCGCCTCGGCGCGTCCTCGGACGGTTCGCCGCAGTAGTCGGCGATCGCGGCCTCCAGCGTGTCCTGCACCGTGCGCCGGCCGCGCTGCGACTGCGAGCCGGAGAACTCCGTCCCGTCGTACTCGACGAGCAGCGCGAGGCGTCGCGGGGAGATTGGGGAGGACATCAGGCCTAGACCAGTTCCAGTTCCGCCATCCGCGCCGCGTCGCCGCGACGCGGGCCCAGCTTGCGCACGCGCGTGTAGCCACCGGGGCGGCTCTCGTACTGCGGCGCGATCTCGTCGAAGAGGCGCTTGACCACCTTCGGGTCGTAGACGAAGGCGAGCGCCTGGCGGCGGGAGTGCAGCGTCCCGCGCTTGCCGAGCGTGATCATGCGCTCCACGAAGCGCCGCGCCTCCTTGGCGCGCGCCTCGGTGGTGGTCACCGAGCCGTGTCTGAGCACGTCGGTGGTGAGGTTGCGCAGCATCGCCATCCGCTGCGCGGTCGGCATATCGAACTTGCGGCCATCGACTTTGTGACGCATCAGCTTCGCTCACTCAGATCCGGCGCGTCCTCGCCGGCCTCGCGCAGCGCCTGGATCAGCGCGGCGCCGAGCGAGCCGACCTCCTCGCCGTCGTCATCCTCCGCCGGAGCGGCCGCCTCCGGCTCCGGCGCGGCGGCATCGCCGGCAGCAGCGGCCGGCTCCGCGACGGCGACCGGCTGGCGCGAGCGCGGCGCCTCGCCGCGCGGCGCCGGGAAGCCATTGGCGACCAGCTTGTCGCGCAGCTCCTCGTACGACTTCTCGCCGAAGTTGCGCAGCGCCAGCAGCTCCTCCTCGGAACGCTCGAGGATCGCCCCGATCGTGACGAGGCCGGAGCGCTTGAGGCAGTTGTAGGCGCGCACGGACAGCTCGAGCGTCTCGATCGGCGTGTCGTGGCCGTCGGCGGGAGCGGCCTCGCTGGCGCGCTCGGCGACGATCTCGCCGCGTCCGAGCTGCTGAAGCTGCAGCAGCTGGTCGCGGAGGATGCCCGCCGCCATCGAGATCGCGGTCTGGCCGTCGATGGTGGCGTCGGTCCAGACCTCAAGCTCGAGGCGGTCGAAGTTCGTGTCCTGCCCCACGCGCGTGTGCGAGACGTTGTAGTTGACCCGCTTCACCGGGGTGAACAGCGCGTCGACCGGGATCACGCCGATCGGCAGGCCCTCGCTGACCGTCGCCGGCACGTAGCCGCGGCCGGTCTCGACGTTGAGGTCGATCACGAGCGACGCCTCCGGGTGGCCGAGCGTCGCGAGGTGGTGATCAGGGTTGGCGACCTCGTAGTCCGCGGTGGCGCGGATGTCGCCCGCGGTGATCGCCGTCTCGCCGGCGATGTCCAGGGAGAGCCGAGCCGGGCGGTCGGCGAAGGCGCGCAGCCGGACGTCCTTGAGGTTGAGCAGCAGCTCCGTCACGTCCTCCTGCATGTGCGGGACGGTCGAGAACTCGTGCTCGACGCCGTCGATGCGCACGGAGGTGATCGCGGCGCCGGGAAGCGAGGAGAGCAGCACGCGGCGCAGGGCGTTGCCGATCGTCGTGCCGAAGCCCGCCTCCAGCGGCTCCATCACCAACTTCGCGTATTCCAGCTCCGACTCGTCGATGCGAAGGGTCGGGGTTTGTAGTTCAGCCGCCAAAAGTCACCTCGCTGCGTGCTCGCCAGTGGAGCGGGCTGCTTGTCACTTGCTCAGCGTGAGTAGTACTCAACGATGGCGCTCGGGTTGAAATGAGGCTCGTAGTCGCCGGCGCCGGGGAGCGCGACGACACGGCCGGAGAGCTGTTCGCGGTCGACCTCGAGCCAGCCGGGCACCTCGCGCGCCTGGATCTCCTCGCGCAGGATGTCGAGGTACTTCGAGCGCTTGCCGCGGGCGCTGAAGCCGATCGCGTCGCCGACCGAAGTCTCGGCGCTGGGGATGTCGAGCTTCTTGTCGTTGACGGCGACCAGGCCGTGCGTCACCAGCTGGCGCGCCTGGGCGCGCGTACCCGCGAGCCCGAGGCGGTAGACCACGTTATCGAGACGGCGCTCCAGCGAGATCATCAGCTGGTCGCCGGTGACGCCGGGGTGCCGGACCGCGCGCTCGTAGTAGCGGCGGAACTGCTTCTCCATCAGGCCGTAGGCGAAGCGCACCTTCTGCTTCTCGTTCAGCTGCAGGCCGCGGTCGGAGACCTTGCGGCGGCGCAGCGGGCGCGGGCCGGGCGGGTTGGTGCGGCGCATCCGCACGACGGCGGCGTTGGCGAAGATCGGAGCGCCGTAGCGGCGCGCCTTCTTCACGCGAGGTCCGGTGTAACGGGCCATCTGCTCGCTCTCCTCGCCGCTAGTTCCGCGGCCGCCGCCGCGCGCGGCAACCGTTGTGCGGGATCGGGGTGACGTCGCGGATCGAGGAGACGCGCACGCCGCTCGCCTGCAGCGCGCGGACGGCTGCCTCGCGGCCCGCTCCGGGCCCGCGGATGTAGACGTCCACCTCGCGCATGCCGTGCTCCACCGCCTTGGAGGCGGCGTCCTCGGCGGCGAGCTGGGCCGCGTAGGGCGTGCTCTTGCGCGAGCCGCGGAAGCCGGCGGTGCCGCCGGAGCCCCAGGCGATCACGTTCCCGTTCGGATCGGTCATCGTGATCAGCGTGTTGTTGAAGGTCGAGCGGATGTAAGCCCGGCCCCGTGGGACGGACTTGCGCTCGCGACGCCGACCGCGTCGACCACCCATACTCGCGACGCTCCCTTACTTCCGCGCGACGCGGCGCTTGCCGGCGACGGTTCGCCGGGAGCCGCGGCGCGTGCGTGCGTTGGTCTTGGTGCGCTGCCCGCGCACGGGCAGCCCGCGGCGATGGCGGTAGCCGCGGTAGCAGTTGATCTCGATCAGCCGCTGGATGTTCTGGCGCACCTCGCGGCGGAGGTCTCCCTCCACCGTGTACTCGCCCTCGACGACGGCGCGCAGGCGAACGAGCTGCTCCTCGGTCAGATCCCGCACCATCGTGTCCAGCGGGACGCCGATCTGCTCAGCGATCTGACGGGCGCGGGAGCGCCCGATGCCGTAGACGTACGGCAGCGAGAACTCGAACCGCTTGTCGTTGGGGATCTCGACGCCTGCGACGCGAGCCATTCGCGTCCTCCTAGCCCTGGCGCTGCTTGTGCCGCGGAATCACGCAGATCACCCGCAGGCGGCCGTGCCTGCGGATGATCTGGCAGCGGTCACAACGCTTCTTGATCGACGCTTGTACCTTCATCGTTTGCTCCTCGGGGCGCCGCTGCCGCGCTAGCGGAAGCGGTACGTGATCCGTCCCCGGGTGAGGTCGTAGGGGCTCAGCTCCACGAGCACGCGGTCCCCGAGCAGGATGCGGATGTAGTGCATCTTCATCCGCCCGGAGACGTGCGCCAGCACGTGGTGCCCGTTCGCCAGCTCGACGTCGAACTGGGCGTTGGGGAGCGCGTCCTTCACGACGCCCTCGACCTCGATGACCTCCTTCTTCTTGCGCTGCTGCGCCTGGCGTTGCGTCCGCTGCTTCTGGCGTCCCTTCGCCATCAGGCGGCGCCCCCTGTCGTGGCCGCTGCTGCGCCCTCGCGCGCGTCGTCCAGGCGGCCCATGCTGGTGAGGATCTCCGGCGCACCTTCGGTGACCGCGATCGTCTCCTCGAAGTGGGCGCACAGGCTGCCATCGCGCATGCGCACGGTCCAGCGGTCCGCTTCCTCCTCCGTGGCCTCAGCCCCGAGGCTGAACATCGGCTCCAGGGCCACCACCATGCCCGGCTTCAGCTGGTGGCCCACGCCGGGCCGGCCGTAGTTCGGGATGTGCGGCTCCTCGTGCATGGTCCTGCCGACGCCGTGCCCTCCGTACTCGCGAATGATGCCGTAGCCCTCCTCGTGGCCGACGGCGCCGATCGCGCTCGACACGTCGCCGATGCGGTTCCCGGCGACGGCGTGCTCGATCCCGGCATGGAGCGACGCCTCGGTGCGCTCAAGCAATCGCCGCACCTTCGGCGGCACCTCGCCGACGGCGGCCGTGAAGGCCGCATCGGAGACGTAGCCGCGCCAGGTCACTCCCAGGTCGATGCTGACGATATCGCCCTCCCGCAGCGGCAGGTCGCCCGGTATGCCGTGCACCAGCTGCGCGTTCACCGAGTAGCAGATCGCGCCGGGGTAGGGAGGCCGCCCGCCCGGCGCGTAGCCGACGAAGGTGGGCGTCGCGCCACGACGCGCGATCTCCGCCTTCGCCAGCTCGTCCAGCTCACGGCCCGTTACACCCGGAGCGATCGCGTCAAGGAGGAGCCTGCGCACCTCCGCGTTCAGCCTTCCGGCCTCGCGCATGATCGCGATCTCATCCGGCGACTTGATGACGACGGACATCGATCTATGTTACGCCCTCTCCGCCGGGCCCGGTACCTGCCGGGTCCGGTGCTCCATCAAGCGGATACCCGCTCCAACTCCGCATCCAGCCGCTCGAACACCTCGTCCACGCTCCCGACGCCGTCCACGTCGCAGAGCGTGCCGTGCTCGCCGTAGAAGCCGGCAACGCCCTCGAGGCCCTCCGCCTGCTCCCGCAGGCGGCGTTGCGCGACCTCGGGCGCGTCGTCGACGCGCCCCTCGATCTCCGCGCGCTTCGCGATGCGCTCCAGCAGCATCGCCTCCGGCACGCGAATGAAGGGCACGATGTCGATGCCCTGCGACGCCGCCTCGAGGGCGGTCTGCAGCGCCTCCGCCTGCGCGACGGTGCGCGGGAAGCCATCGAGGATGAAGCCGGCGGCGGCGTCCGGCTGGCCGATTCGCTCCAGCAGCATGCCGATCACCAGCTCGTCCGGGACCAGCTCGCCTCGGGACATGTGGTCGTTGGCCTGCGTGCCGAGCGCCGTGCCCTGGGCGACGGCCTCGCGCAGCATGTCGCCGGTCGAGACGTGGAGCAGGCCGCGGCGCTCGGCGACCAGCTTCGCCTGCGTGCCCTTGCCGGCGCCGATCAGTCCCAGCAGCACCATCTTCATCGCAGCGCCACCTGCCTCATCCGATGAACCCCTCGTAGTTGCGCATCAGCATCTGCGCCTCCAGCTGGCGCATCGTGTCGATCACGACACCGACGACGATCAGCAACCCGGCGGCGCTGATCTGCAGCGCCTGGACGCCCGTCAGATCGGTCGCGAAGAAGGGCAGCACGGAGATGAAGCCGAGGAAGATCGCGCCACCCCAGGTGATCCGCACCAGCACCCGCGTGATGTACTCCTGCGTCGGCCGGCCGGGCCGGATGCCGGGGATGAAGCCGCCCTGGCGCTGCAGGTTCTCGGCCAGGTTCTGCTGCTGGAACTGCACCATCGTGTAGAAGAACGTGAACAGCATCACCAGCACGAAGACGAGGGCCCAGTACGGGAAGTTCTCCGGCGTCAGCGCGTTCTCGAAGAACCTCGCGACGCTCGTGATCCAGCCGATGTCCGAGGTCTCCGCGAGGAACTGCGCGGCCACGGGCGGGAAGATCATGATCGAGAAGGCGAAGATCAGCGGGATCATCCCGGCGCTGTTGACGCGCAGCGGGATGTGCGTCTGGCCCTGCTGACGGTACATCCGCCCTCCGCGGATCGTGGAGCGTGCGTACTGCACGGGGATGCGGCGCTGCGCCTCCTGGAAGAGCACGATCATCGCGATCACCGCGATCGTGATCACGACCAGCAGGAAGATGCCGCCGGTCAGTGCGGCCGTGCCCGTGAGCGTGCTGCGGCCGATGATGCCCGGCAGCCCGGCCACGATGCCGCCGAAGATGATCAGCGAGATGCCGTTGCCGATGCCCTCCTCCGAGATCAGCTCGCCGAGCCAGACGAGGAACATCGTGCCCGCCACCATCGAGATGATCGTGGCGATCGTGGGCAGCGCGTTGCCCCCGCCCAGCCCGATGTCCTCGATGCCGCCGAACTGCTGGATGAGCAGCAACTGCGCGTAGCCCTGGAAGAAGGCGAGCGGCACTGTCAGCCAGTGCGTGTAGACCTGGATCTTCTGGCGGCCGGACTCGCCCTCGCGGGAGAGCGCCTGCAGCCGCGGCATCAGCGGCACGGCGAGCTGCATGACGATCGAGGCGGTGATGTACGGGTAGACGCCGAGCGCGGCGACGGAGAGGTTCTCCAGCGCGCCACCCGAGAAGATGTTGAGGAAGCCGAGGATCGCGTTGTTGTCGAAGACGTCCTGCAGGCGGTCGGAGTTGACGCCCGGCACGGGGACATGGGCGACGAAGCGGAAGACGAGCAGCATCGCGAGCGTGAAGAGGATCTTCTTCCGCACGTCCGGCTGCCCGAAGGCATCGACGGCGGCCTGAAGCAGCCGCGGACGGGCCGCCGGCGCTTCCTGCTGAGCCACCTAGCTGCCCTCCCCGCGGCGGTGGATGCGGTTGCGGACGCGCTTCACGGCCGGGGCCAGCTCCTCGAAGCTGCCGCCCGCGGCGCTGATCGCCTCCTTGGCAGCGGCCGAGAGGCGCGGCGCGCGCACCGTCAGCGCGTGGCCGAGCTCGCCGTCGGCGAGCACCTTGAAGGGCTCGTCGGGACCGTCGATCAGCCGCGCGGCGGCGAGCGCCTCGGCGTCGACCTCGGCGCCGGCCTCGAAGCGGGCGGCGATGTCGCGCAGGTTCACGGCCTGGAACTCGACGCGAGAGAAGTTGCGGAAGCCAGGCTTGCGGGCGAGGCGGCGGATCAGCGGGATCTGGCCGCCCTCGAAGCCGGGCCGGACCTTGCCGCCGGAGCGCGACTTCTGGCCCTTCAGTCCGCGCCCGGAGTACGTGCCCTTGCCGGACGCGTTGCCGCGACCGCGCCGGATGCGGGACTTCTTCGCGCCCTTCGGCGGTTGCAGCTTGTGCTGATCCACCTACTCGACCTCCTCGACCGTCACGAGGTGCCGGACCCTGTGCGCCATCCCGCGGATCGACGGCGTGTCGTCGTGCTCGACGCTGTGGCGGATGCGCTTCAGCCCGAGCGCGCGGATCGTCGCCTTCTGGCGCTCCGCGTAGCCGATCGCCGACTTCGTCCAGGTGATGCGCAGCTTGCTCACGAGCCCGCCTCCACCAGCGCCCGCCGCGCCGAGACGACGGCGCCCGGGTGCCGCAGCGCGACCAGCCCCTCGACGGTCGCGCGCACGAGGTTGACGGGGTTGTTGGAGCCGAGCGACTTGGTCAGCACGTCGGTCACGCCGGCCGCCTCGAGGACGGCGCGCACGCCGCCGCCGGCGATGATGCCGGTGCCGGGCGCGGCGGGGCGCATCACGACCTTCGAGGCCTTGAAGCGGGCGATCGTCTCGTGCGCGATCGTGCCCTGATGGAGCGCGATCGTCGTCATCGAGCGGCGCGCGATCACGCCGCCCTTGCGAATCGCCTCGGGCACCTCGTTGGCGCGGCCCATGCCGAAGCCGACGCGGCCCTCGCCGTCGCCGACGACGACGATGGCGGTGAAGGAGAAGCGCCGCCCGCCCTTCACGACCTTCGCGACGCGGTTGATGTGCACGACCTTCTCGATGTAGTCGGGGCCCTCGGGATCGGCATCGCGGCGCCGGTCGCGCCGCCCGCGCTCGCCGCGCTGGCCGCGTCCGCCGCCCCGGCCGCCACGTCCGCCCTGCTGTTGGACCATCAGAAGACCAGGCCTTCCTCGCGCGCTGCCTCGGCCAGCGCGCGCACCCGTCCCTTGTAGGCGAATCCGCCGCGATCGAAGACCACGGCCTCGTGCCCGGCCTCGCGGGCGCGCTTCGCGACCAGCTCGCCGACGGCGCGCGCGCGCTCGACCTTCGTCTCGCCGGCGCCCTCGCGCAGCGAGGGCTCGATGTCGGACGCCTGCACCAGCGTGCGTCCGGCGTCGTCGTCGATCAGCTGCGCGTAGATGTAGCGCGCGGAGCGATAGACGCAGAGCCGCGGCCGCTCCGGCACGCCGTGGACGCGCTTGCGCAGGCGCCGGTGGCGGCGCAGGCGCGCGGCTCGCCGTGTCTGTTGGTCGCTGCCCATCGCTGCTTCCCCGCCTCGTCCTACGTCCGCTTGCCGGCCTTGCGGCGCACCTGCTCGCCGCGGTAGCGGATGCCCTTGCCCTGGTAGGGCTCGGGCGGCCGCACGCGGCGCACGAGCGCGGCCTGCTGGCCGACGATCTGCTTGTCGATGCCGTCGATATGCACGACGGTCGGCGTCTCCAGCTCGAAGGTCGCGCCCTCGATCGGGTCGAGTTGCACCTGGTGGGAGAAGCCGACGTTGAGCACCAGCGAGTCGCCGCGCATCTCGGCGCGGTAGCCGGTGCCGTGGATCTCGAGGGTCTTGCGGAAGCCCTCGGTGACGCCGACGACCATGTTGTGGATCAGCGCGCGCGTCAGCCCGTGCAGCGCGCGGTGCGTGGGCGCGTCCGAGGGGCGGTGCACGGTCAGCACGCCGTCCTCGATGCGCACGTCCATCTCCGCGCGCAGTTGCTGCTGCAGGTCGCCCCGCGGACCGCGCACGTGGCAGCGGCCGCCGTCAAGGGTCACCTCGACGCCATCGGGGATCGGGACCGGCGCCTTGCCGACGCGGGACATCTCGCTGCTCCTCGTTTCCTCGCCGCTACCAGACGTAGCAGAGCACTTCGCCGCCGACGTTGCGACGCCAGGCTTCCTGGCCGGTCATCACGCCGCTGGAGGTGCTCATGATCGCCACGCCGAGTCCGCCGTAGACGCGCGGAATCTCGCGCTTGTTCACGTAGACGCGCAGGCCCGGCCGCGAGACGCGGCGGATGCCGCCGATCGCGGCCTGCTGGTCGCTCACATAGTTCAGCCGCAGCCGCAGATAGCTGCGGCTGCCGTCCTGCTCCTCCGAATAGCCCGCGATGAAGCCCTCGGACTGAAGCACGTCGGCGATCGCGCGCTTCACCTTGGAGGCGGGGACGCGCACGCTCTCGTGCTTCGCCATGACGGCGTTGCGGATGCGGGTGCACATGTCGGCGAGCGGATCGGACATGCTCATGCGCTCGTGCTCCCTTCCTGTTGCTTCCTCGGCGTCCCGGCTACCACGATGACTTGCGGACGCCGGGGAGCTTTCCCTGGTTGGCGAGCGTGCGGAAACAGATGCGGCACATCTCGAAGCGGCGCATATAGCCGCGAGCGCGGCCGCACGGCCGCGAGCGCCACACCACCGGGCAGCGGTTGACCTTCCGCGCCGAGAACTTCGGCTCGCGCTGGGCCTTCGCGATCAGCGATTTTCGCGCCATGATCCCGTCCTCGCCGCCTACGTCCGCCGGAACGGCATGCCGAGCAGTTCCAGCAGCCGCTTGCCTTCTTCGTCGTTGCGCGCGCTGGTAATGATGTTGACCTGCAGCCCGCGCACGCGATCGACGCTGTCGTAGTTGATCTCCGGGAAGATCATCTGCTCGCGAATCCCCAGCGCGAAGTTGCCGCGCCCATCGAACGAGTGCTCCGGCACCCCCCGGAAGTCGCGCACGCGCGGCAGCGCGATGTTCACGAGGCGGTCGTAGAACTCCCACATGCGCACGCCGCGCAGCGTCAGCTTCAGCCCGATCGGGTTGCCCGCGCGCAGCCGGAAGTTGGAGATCGCGCGCTTCGCCCTGGTGACCACCGGCTGCTGCCCGGTGATCGCCTTGAGGTCGGTCGTCGCCGTCTCGATCGCACGGGCGTTGTCGAGCGCCTCGCCGAGGCCGACGTTGACGTTGATCTTCTCCAGCGTCGGCGCCTGCATCGGGTTGCCGTAGCCGAACTCGCGCATCAGCGCGTCGTGCACCTCCTGCTGGTAGCGGGCCAGCAGCCGGGGTGTGTAGCCGTTGTTCTGTTCGCTCATCAGTCGATCGCCTCGTCACAGGACTTGCAGTAGCGGACCTTGCGGCCGTCGCCGAGCACGCGGAAGCCGACCCGCGTCGGCTCGTCGCAACCGCCGCAGACCAGCGCCACGTTCGAGATGTGCAGGGGCGCCTCCACCTCGAGGATCTCGGATGGCGCCGTAGGGCTGCGCGAGCGGCGGTGCTTCTTGACCATGTTCGCGCCGGTCACGATCACGCGCTGCGCGCCGCGCAGCACCTGTCGCACCTCGCCGCGCCGGCCGCGGTCCTTGCCGGTCTGCACCTGCACGGTGTCGCGCCGCCGGATCTTGGAGGCCATCACAGCACCTCCGGGGCAAGCGAGACGATGCGCATGAACTGGCGGTCGCGCAGCTCGCGCGCGACTGGCCCGGAGATGCGCGTCCCGCGCGGGTTGCCCTCGCGGTCGGCGAGCACGACGGCCGCGTTCTCGTCGAAGCGGATCGAGGAGCCGTCGGGGCGCTGGAACGGCTTGGCGGTGCGCACGATCACGGCCGTCACCACCTCGCCCTTCGGCACCGGGCTGTTCGGCTGCGCCTCTTTCACGGTGGCGACGATCACGTCGCCCACGCGCGCGTAGCGCCGGCCGCTGCCGCCGAGCACGCGGATGCAGAGCAACTCGCGCGCGCCCGAGTTGTCGGCGACCTTGACCCGGCTCTCCTGCTGGATCATTGCGCTGCGGACTCCTCGGTCTTCTCTTCGTCTTCTTCAGCTTCCGCCTCGGCCTCGGCGGTCGGCTCTTCGGCTTCAGCTTCCGCCTCGGCCTCGGCGGTCGGCTCTTCGGCTTCGGCTTCCGCCGCGGGCTCCTCGGCCTCTGCCTCTGCCGCGGGTTCTTCGGCCTCTGCCTCCGCCGCGGGCTCGTCGGCCTCTGCCTCTGCCGCGGGCTCCTCGGCCTCTGCCTCCGCCGCGGGCTCCTCGGCCTCTGCCTCCGCCGCGGGCTCCTCGGCCTCTGCCTCCGCCGCGGGCTCCTCGGCCTCTGCCTCCGCTGCGGGCTCCTCGGCCTCTGCCTCCGCTGCGGGCTCCTCGGCCTCTGCCTCCGCTGCGGGCTCTTCGGTCTCGGCCTCCGCCGCGGGCTCTTCGGTCTCGGCCTCCGCCGCGGGCTCCTCGGCCTCTGCCGTGGGTTCTACGGTCTCGGCCTCCGCTGCGGGCTCTTCGGCCGCCTCCGCGGCCTCCTCCGCCTCGGCGGCGGCGCGAGCGGCGGTGCGCTGCATCTCGTCGACCAGCGCCTCGTCGATCGACTCCGGCGCGACCTCGGCGACCTCGCGCTCGGTGATCACCTCCACCAGCCGCCAGCGCTTCGTCTTGCTGATCGGCCGGCTCTCCTCGATGACGACGAGGTCGCCCGTGGTGGCGCTGTTCTCGGGGTCGTGCACCGGGTAGCGCTTCGTGCGCCGGATCACCTTGCGGTAGAGCCGGTGCCGCGAGGCGGACGCGACGGCCACGATCACGGTCTTGTCGTTGCCGTGCGAGACCACGACGCCGCTCCGCCTCTTGCGGTTCACCTTGCGCTCAACTGCCTGCTCGGCCTGAACCACGGCTTACTCCCGCTCCCCCTCATCGGTGTCGCTCTCGGGCGCCTCGCCGTTCACGGCGATCGCGGCCAGGATCTCGCGCTCGCGCAGCAGCGTGCGCACGCGTGCAACGCGGCGGCGCGCCTGGCGCACCTGCGATACGTCGGCGAGCTGACGCGTCGCCGCCTGGAAGCGCAGGTTGAAGAGCGCACGCAGGCTCTCGTCGAGCTCCTGCTGGAGCTCGTCCGAGGGCAGCGCCCGCAGATCGGCGGTTTCCTGCGCGGTCATCACACTTCCTCGCGAGGGATCATCTTCGTCTTGACGGACAGCTTGTGGTGGGCGCGGCGGAAAGCCTCACGCACCGCGTCCTCGGGCACACCGGCCACCTCGAACATCACACGGCCGCGCTTGACGACGGCGACCCAGTGGTCGGGCGCGCCCTTGCCCTTGCCCATGCGCGTCTCGACGGGCTTCTTGGTGACGGGCTTGTCCGGGAAGACACGGATCCAGACCTTGCCGCCACGTCGCAGCGACCCGGTGATCGCGCGCCGCGCCGCCTCGATCTGACGGGCGTCGACCCAGCCAGTGGTCTGCGCCTGCAGGCCCCACTCGCCGAACGCCACGGAGTTGCCCGTGTGCGCCATGCCCCGGCGCTTGCCGCGGTGCTGTTTGCGGTAACGGACGCGCCGAGGCATCAACATCGCGCTACTCCGCCTCGTCGCCGCCGGCGAGCACGAAGGGCGAGCGCTCCGGCGTGATCTCGCCCTTGTAGATCCAGCACTTCACGCCGATCACGCCGAACGTCGTCCGCGCCTCGGCCAGGCCGTAGTCGATGTCCGCGCGCAGCGTGTGCAGCGGCACGCGGCCCTGCATCTCGTACTCGGAGCGGGACATCTCGGCGCCGCCGAGGCGCCCGCCGATCTTGATCTTGCAGCCCAGCGCCCCGCGCGACATCGTGCGCTGCAGGGACTGCTTCATCGCCCGCCGGAACGCCACGCGGCGCTCGAGCTGGTCCGCCACGGAGCGGGCGACGAGGTAGGCGTCCATCTCCGGGACGCGAATCTCCTCGATGTTCAGCCGCACGCGCCGATCGGTCGCCCGCTCGAGGGCGTTCCGCAGCTGCTCCACGTTGGCGCCGCCGCGGCCGATCACGATGCCCGGCTTGGCGGTCTGCACGGTCAGCGTCAGCTGGTTGGCGTTGCGGTCGATCGTGATCTCGGAGATGCCGGCGTCAGGCAGGCTGTCGAGCACGATGCTGCGCATCCTCAGGTCCTCGTGGACCAGCGCGGCGTAGTCGCGCTCGCTGAACCAGCGCGCCTGCCAGTGCTTCGTCACGCCGACACGGAAGCCGTAGGGGTGAACCTTGCGACCCATCAGAACACCTCGTCACCGTCTACGACGATCTCGATGTGGCTGTAGCGCTTGAGGCGCGGGGAGACGCGGCCGCGCGAGCGCGCCTTGTAGCGGCGCAGCGTGCGCGCGTCGCCGGCGTCGGCGCGCTTGATGACCAGCGCGTCCGGGTTGAGGTTGAAGTTGTTCTCGGCGTTGGCCATCGCGGACTTGACCGCCTTCCAGACCATCCGCGCCGAGGGCTGCGGCAGGAATTCCAGCAGCGTCAGCGCCTCGCTCGCGGACTTGCCGCGGATCAGTTCGAGGATCAGCCGCACCTTGCGCGGCGACACCTTCGCGTCGCGGTGGACGGCACGTACTTCCATCACCGCGCCCTCGAGGTCTGCTCGCTGCGGCCACGGTGGCCCCGGAAGGTGCGGGTGAAGGCGAACTCGCCGAGCTTGTGGCCGACCATGTTCTCCGTGCAGAAGACCGGCACATGGCGACGGCCGTCGTGCACGGCGATGGTCAGACCCACCATCTCCGGCATGATCGTCGAGGCGCGCGACCAAGTGCGGATCACCTGCTTGCTCTGCGAGCGCTGGGCCGCCTCCACCTTCTTCAGCAGCTTCGGGTGGATGTACGGCCCCTTCTTCGTTGAGCGTGACATCGCTAGCGCCTCCGCCCTCGGGTGCGCCGCCGCACGATGAAGCGGTCGGTGCGCTTGTTGCGCCGCGTGCGATAGCCGAGCGCCGGCTTGCCCCACGGGGTCTTCGGGCCGGGCAGCCCGATCGGCGACTTGCCCTCGCCCCCGCCGTGCGGGTGATCGACGGGGTTCATCACCGAGCCGCGCACCTGCGGACGGCGGCCGCGGTGGCGGTTGCGCCCCGCCTTGCCGAGCTTGATCAGCGCGTGCTCCGGGTTCCCGACGGTCCCGATCGTCGCGCGGCAGCGCTCCAGCACCTGCCGCATCTCGCCCGAGGGGAGACGCAGCAGCACGTAGCCGCTGTCGCGCGCCATCACCTGGATGCCGGTCCCCGCCGAGCGGCCCAGCTGGCCGCCGCGCCCGGGCTGCAGCTCCACGTTGTGCACCATCGTGCCCGGCGGAATCTCGTGCAGCGGCAGCGTGTTGCCGGGGCTGATCGGCGATCCGGAGCCGGCGACGATCGTGTCGTCCACGGCCAGCCCGTCGGGCGCGACGATGTACCGCTTGTCGCCGTCGGCGTAAAAGATCAGCGCGATCCGCGCACTGCGGCCGGGGTCGTACTCGATCGCCGCGACGCGGCCCGGGACGCCGTCCTTGTCGCGCTTGAAGTCGATGATGCGGATCCGGCGCTTGTGACCGCCGCCGCGATGGCGCACGGTGATGCGGCCCTGCGAGTTGCGGCCCGCCTTCTGCTTCTTCGTCGCGAGCAGCTTCTTCTCCGGCTTCTTCTTCGTGATCTCGCCGAAGGTGTAGCCCATCGAGTTGCGACGGCCCGGAGAGGTTGGCTTGAAGTTGCGCAGCGGCATCGCCTAGACCCCCTCGAAGTACTCGATCTGGTCGCCCGGCGCGAGCGTCACGATCGCCTTCTTCCAGGCCGGGCGGCGCACGATGCGCGTGCCGACGCGGCGCGTGCGTCCGCGCACCATCATCGTCCGCACCTTGACCACGTTGACGTCGAAGGCGCGCGCGACGGCCTCGCCGATCTGCGGCTTGTTGGCGCGCGTGTCCACCTCGAAGACGTACTGGCCCTGCGCGCCGAGCATCGTCGACTTCTCGGTGATGATCGGGCGCTTCAGCACCTGGTAGGGATGGATCGCCTTCGGCATCGTCAGGCCTCCACCGTCACGGGCTCGGGCGGCGGCGCCGGGCGGCCCGAGGCGCGCTCGCCGCCCCACAGCGCCTCGGCGCGGCGCACGGCGTCGACCGTCAGCAGCACCGAGTGGTGCGCGAGCAGGTCGGCGACGTTCAGCACGTCGGCCGGGACCACGTCCGCGCCCGGCAGGTTGCGCGCCGAGAGGAACGCCGTGCGATCCGCGGCGCCGGTCACGATCAGTACCGAGCGCTCGATGCCGAGCGTCTCCAGCAGTTCGCGCGCCGCGCGCGTCGAGGGCGCCTCGAGCGCCAGCTCGTCGATCACGTGCAGGCGCTCGTCGCGGACGCGCGCGGAGAGCACGGAGCGCAGCGCCAGGCGGCGCATCCGCTTCGGAAGGCGCTGCACGTAGGAGCGCGGCTTCGGACCGAAGGCGACGCCGCCGCCCCGCCGGATCGGCGAGCGGTTGGAGCCCATGCGCGCCATGCCGAGGCCCTTCTGGCGGCGGATCTTCGCGGTCGACCCGCGGACCTCGCCCCGAGACTTCGTGCTGTGGTGCCCGCCGCGGCGGGCGGCGAGCTGGGCAACGAGCGTCTGGTGCACCACCGCCTCGTTCGGCGTGATCCCGAACACGGCGTCGTCGACCTCGATCGCATCGAGGGCCTCACCGGCGGCGTTGCGGACCGGGAGTTCCGTCACTCCTGCTCCTCTTCGCTCGCCTCGGCGGCCTCGTCGTCGGTCGCTTCGTCGTCGGTCGCTTCGGCAGCCTCGTCCGCGCTGGCCTCGGCGGCGGCGTCCTCGTCCGCGACCGCCACGGTCTCCTCCGGCTCGTCCGGCTCGGGCTCGTCGGCCTCCAGCGCGGGCGGCTCGGGCAGCTCGGGCGGCTCGTAGTCGCTGCGCGCGGGCTTGCGGCCGGGCGTGACGGTCACGAGGCCCTTGTTGGGGCCGGGCACGGAGCCCTCGACGAACAGCAGGTTGCGGATCGGGTCGGACTGGACGACGAGCAGGTTGAGGACAGAGGTGTTGCGCGCGCCCATGTGCCCGGCCATCTTCTGGCCCTTCCAGACCTTGCCGGGTGTGGTGCCCGCGCCGATCGAGCCCGGCGCGCGGTGGCGGTCGGACTGACCGTGCGTCTTCGGGCCGCCGTGGAAGCCCCAGCGCTTCACGCCGCCGGCGAAGCCGCGCCCCTTCGAGACACCGGAGACGTCCACGTACTGGCCGGGCTCGAACTGGTCGCAGACCACGACGTCGCCGGTCGCATGCGCCGAGGGGTCGTCGGCGGGGAACTCGCGCAGCAGGGACAGCGCCTCGCCCTCGAGGCCAGCGTTGCGCAGGTGGCCGCGGCGCGGCCGGTTGAGGCGCTTGCGGTTGCCGCCGTAGCCCACCTGGACGGCCTCGTAGCCGTCGCGCTCCAGCGTGCGCAGCTGGGTGACGCGGTTGGGGCCGAGCTCGATCACCGTCACGGCGCGCACCTGCCCGCCGCCATCGTAGAGGCGCATCATTCCGAGCTTGCGGCCGAGCATCCCGCGAATCACTGGTCTGCCCTCGCGTCCGCTACAGCTTGATCTCGATGTCCACGCCGGACGGCAGTTGCAGCCGCATCAGCGTGTCCACCGTGCGCGAGGTCGGTTCGAAGATGTCGATCAGCCGCTTGTGCGTGCGAATCTCGAACTGATCCCGCGAGTCCTTGTCGATGAACGGCGAGCGAATCACCGTGTACTTGCGAATGCGCGTGGGCAGCGGCACGGGCCCGGCGACGGCGGCGCCGGTTCGTTCGGCGGTCTCCACGATCTGCTTCGCGGAGCGGTCCAGGACGCGATGGTCGTAGGACTTGAGCCGAATCCGGATCCGTTGTCGCGAACTTACCACTGCGTCCCCCGCGCCCTCGCGACTCGCTGCTCGCTGCTACTCGTTGATGCCGGTGACGACGCCGGCGCCGACGGTGCGGCCGCCCTCGCGGATGGCGAAGCGCAGGCCGTCCTCGATCGCGATCGGCGTAATCAGCTCGATGTCCACCGTCACGTTGTCGCCCGGCATCACCATCTCCGTGCCCTCGGGCAGCGTCACCACACCCGTCACGTCCGTGGTCCGCACGTAGAACTGCGGCCGGTAGCCCGTGAAGAACGGCGTGTGCCGCCCGCCCTCCTCCTTGGAGAGCACGTAGACCTCACCACTGAACTTGCGGTGCGGCGTGATGCTGCCCGGCTTGGCCAGCACCTGCCCGCGCTCGATGTCGCCGCGCTCGATGCCGCGCAACAGGCAGCCGACGTTGTCGCCCGCCTCGCCCGTGTCGAGGATCTTCTTGAACATCTCGACCCCGGTCACCACCGTCGTCTCGGTCTCCTTGATGCCCACGATCTCGATCGGGTCGCCGACGTTGACGACGCCGCGCTCGATGCGCCCCGTCACCACCGTGCCGCGACCCTTGATCCCGAAGACGTCCTCGATCGGCATCAGGAACGGCTGGTCCTTGGGCCGCTCCGGCTGCGGGATGTAGTTGTCCACCGCCTCCAGCAGCTCCCAGATCGGCGCGTACTCGGGGGCGTCCGGGTCGGTCGAGGCCGACTCCAGGGCGTGCAGCGCCGAGCCGCGGATGATCGGCACCTCGTCGCCGGGGAACTCGTAGCTGTCCAGCAGCTCGCGCATCTCCAGCTCGACCAGCTCCAAGAGCTCCTCGTCGTCCATCATGTCCACCTTGTTGAGGAAGACGACGACGGCGGGCACCTCGACCTGGCGCGCCAGCAACAGGTGCTCGCGCGTCTGCGGCATCGGGCCGTCGGGGGCCGCGACGACGAGGATCGCGCCGTCCATCTGCGCGGCGCCGGTGATCATGTTCTTGATGTAGTCGGCGTGCCCGGGACAGTCGACGTGCGCGTAGTGGCGCGCGTCCGTCTCGTACTCGACGTGGGCGATCGCGATCGTGATCCCGCGCGCCTTCTCCTCCGGCGCGTTGTCGATCGAGTCGAACTCGCGGTACTCCGCCTCGCCCTTGAGGGCCAGCACCTTGGTGATCGCCGCCGTCAGCGTCGTCTTGCCGTGGTCGACGTGACCAATCGTGCCCACGTTCGCGTGCGGCTTCGTCCGCTCAAACCTGCCTCGCGCCATCCTCCGGCTCCCTCTCCTTCGCGGGCGTCCCTAGCCCGCCGCCACGCGCGTGTCGACGCGTGAATCCGTGATCTCCTCGACGATCCCGTCCGGCACGCGCGCGTAGTGATCGAACTCCATCGAGTACGTCGCGCGGCCCTGCGTCAGCGAGCGCAGGTCCGTGGCGTAGCCGAACGTCTCGGCGAGCGGCGCCTGCGCCTGGATGACGTGCGCGTTGCCTCGCGGCTCCGCGCCCAGCACCTGCCCGCGACGGCTGCCAATGTCCCCGAGCACGTCGCCGAAGTGGTCCTCCGGCGTCACGATCTCCATCTTCATCACCGGCTCCAGCAGCACCGAGCCGCCGCGATCGAGCGCCTGGCGCATGCCCAGCGAACCGGCCGTCTGGAACGCGATCTCCGAGGAGTCCACGTCGTGGTACGAGCCGTCGACGACGGCGACCGCGACATCGACCACCGGGTACCCGGCGCGCGCGCCGCTGGCGAGCGCCTGCTCGACGCCGCGGCGGACGGCCGGGATGTACTCGCGCGGAATCGAGCCGCCGACGGTGCGGTCCTCGAAGCTGAAGCCGGCGCCCGGCTCGCGCGGGGCGACCTCGAGGATGCAGTGGCCGTACTGGCCGCGGCCGCCGGTCTGGCGCACGAAGCGGCCCTCGGTGCGCAGCGCGCGCGTCAGCGTCTCGCGGTAGGCCACCTGCGGGCGGCCGACGTTGGCCTCGACGCGGTACTCGCGGCGCATGCGGTCCACGATCACCTCGAGGTGTAGCTCGCCCATGCCGGAGATCACGGTCTGGCCGGTCTCGTCGTCGTAGCGCACGCGGAAGGTCGGGTCTTCCTCGGAGAGCCGCTGCAGGGCGTCGCCGAGGCGATCCTGGTCGTTGCGTGTGCGCGGCTCGATCGCGATCGAGATGACGGGTGTGGGGAAGCGGATCGCTTCGAGGGCGACGGGGCGCTTCGTGTCGCAGAGCGTGTCGCCGGTGAACGTGTCCTTGAGGCCGATGCCCGCGGCGATCTCGCCGGCGTAGACCTCCTGGATGTCCTCGCGCGAGTCGGCGTGCATGCGCAGCAGCCGGCCGAAGCGCTCGCGGCGCCCGCGCGTGCTGTTGCTCACCTGCTCGCCGCTACGCACCACGCCGGAGTAGACGCGGAAGAAGACGAGGCGGCCGACGAACGGGTCGGCGACGACCTTGAAGGCGAGCGCCGTCAGCGGCGCACCGTCGTCGGCGGCGCGCTCGACCGTGCGGTCCGGGTCACCGACCGCGTGCGCGCTCACCGGCGGCACGTCGATCGGCGAGGGCAGGTAGGTGACGACGGCGTCGAGCAGCGGCTGCACGCCGCGGTTGCGCAGCGCGGCCCCGGCCAGCACCGGGGTGATCGCGTTGCTGATCGTCGCGCGGCGGATCGCCTTCTGCAGCTCCGGCACGTCGATCTCGTGCCCCTCGAGGAACGAGACCATCATCTGGTCGTCGTTCTCGGCGACGCGCTCGATCATCAGATCGCGGGCATCGCGGGCCGCGTCCTGGAAGGCGCCGGGGATCTCGCCGACCGAGACATCCTCGCCGCGCTCGCCGCCGAAGGTGATGGCGCGCATCTCGACGAGGTCGATCACGCCGCTGAAGTCATCCTCGGCGCCCATCGGCAGCTGCAGCGGCACGGGGATGGCTCCGAGGCGGTCGACGATCATCTCGACGGTGCGATCGAAGTCGGCGCCGGTGCGGTCCATCTTGTTGACGAAGCAGATGCGCGGCACCTCGTAGCGGTTGGCCTGACGCCAGACCGTCTCCGACTGCGGCTCGACCCCGGCGACGCCGTCGAAGACCACGACGCCGCCGTCGAGCACGCGCAGCGAGCGCTCGACCTCGACGGTGAAGTCGACGTGGCCGGGCGTGTCGATGATGTTGACCTGGTGGTCGCGCCACTCGGCGGTGGTGGCCGCCGAGGTGATGGTGATGCCGCGCTCGCGCTCCTGCGCCATGAAGTCCATGACGGCGGTGCCGTCATGCGTCTCACCAAGGCGGTGCGTGCGCCCGGTGTAGTAGAGGATGCGCTCGGTCACGGTGGTCTTGCCGGCGTCGATGTGCGCGATCACGCCGATGTTGCGGACGCGCTCGAGCGGGGTTTCGCGAGACACGTTAGTTGCTCCCCCGGCCCGGCAGCGTGCCCGGCGTGTCCTCGAATGGTTCCGCCCCCGGTGTTCCGGGGGCGGGCGCCGGCCGACGGGTGCGGCCTACCATCGGTAGTGCACAAACGCGCGGTTGGCCTCGGCCATCCGATGCGTCTCTTCCTTGCGGCGCACCGCGGCGCCCGCGTTGTTCGCGGCATCCAGCATCTCGGCGGCAAGGCGCTCCTGCATGGAGCGCCCGCCCCGCGAGCGGGCCGCGTTCAGCAGCCAGCGCAGAGCGAGCGCCTGACGGCGCTCGGAGCGGATGTCGACCGGGACCTGATAGGTCGCGCCACCTACGCGGCGCGGCTTCACCTCGATGATCGGCGTGATGTTGCGAACTGCCTGCTCGAAGACGTCGATACCCGGCCGGCCGGTCTGCTCCTCGATGCGGTCGAAAGCCCCGTAGACGATGCGCTCGGCCGTGCTCTTCTTGCCGTTGCGCAGCACCTTGTTGGTGAACGCGGTGACGAGCCGCGACTGGAAGCGCGGATCGGGGGCAACGGGTCGTTGGGGAGCTCGGCTGCGGCGCATCGTCGATTAGTCCCTGCGCGTCCCGTACTTGCTGCGGCCGCGCCGGCGGCCCTCGACGCCCGTCGCATCGAGGGCGCCACGCACGACGTGGTAGCGCACGCCGGGGAGATCCTTGACACGGCCGCCGCGGATCAGCACGACGGAGTGCTCCTGCAGCGTGTGGCCCTCGCCCGGGATGTAGGCGGTGACCTCGATGCCGTTGGTCAGGCGGACGCGGCAGACCTTGCGCAGCGCGGAGTTCGGCTTCTTCGGCGTGACGGTCCGCACCTGGGTGCAGACGCCACGCTTCTGCGGCGACCCCTTCTTGCCGCGCGTGGTGCGGTTGGTGAGCGAGTTGTAGCGGAAGCGCAGCGCCGGCGCCTTCGTCTTCTTCGTGACGGGCTTGCGACCCTTGCGGACCAGCTGATTGATGGTCGGCATGTCGTCCCTGTCCTCCCGGCGCGGCTTCTCCGCGCCGTCCTTGCTTCGCCGTCCGGGCCTGCGATCCGCCATCCGACGGAGGGCAGAATGAACGGCCAGATGGCTGCGATGTGAGCCAGACGCGACATCGCACCGTGTCGTGCGAATTGCCCGTCGCCGGTCCTCACCCGCCCCGGCCAGCCGACCGTTGAACCGTGTACCAGCGCTGCAAGGCGCAACGAAAAAAGGCTACGTCTGGGCCGGTCCAGTGTCAACGCGCGGGGTACGCGTCGAGTTAACCCCGGCGCGCGTCCGCGCTGCGCCGCGCGCGCTCCCACGTCACCTTGCGGAACGACTCGCGGTAGCGAGGGCCGGAGGCGGGTCCGGCGCGCTCGCGCCACCAGCGCAGCATCTCCTCCGGCGAGCGGCCGCCCACCTGCGAAACGTGGGCGGTAACGGCCTGAACCTTCAGCTCGAGCACCGGCTCGATGTCGATCACGACGTCGGGCTCGGGCGCTCCGGCCAGCAGCAGCATATCCGGGCGATGCGGCTCAAGGCCCTCCTCGCGGTGCTCGGGGTAGAAGAGGTGGTCGTCGGCCGCCGGGTAGATCGCGTCGTAGGCGGCGCGCCCGACCTCGCGGTGGTCGCGGTGATTGAAGCCGGCGCGGAAGCCGTCGAAGGTGATCGCGAGCGAGGGGCGCAGCCGCCGCAGCTCGCGCACCAGCAGTCCGCGCAGCTCGTTATCCGCGTGGAGGTAGCCGTCCGGGAAACCGAGGAAGATCGGCTCGTTCACGCCGAGGATCGCGGCGGCCTGGCGCTGCTCCTCCTCGCGCACGGCGGCCAGCTGCTGGCCCGTGCGGCGCGGATCCTTCGTGCCCTTGTTGCCGTTCGTCGCCACCAGCAGGTCGACCTCCCAGCCCGCCTTGCAGAGCAGCGCCATCGTGCCGGCGCAGCCGAAGTCGGCGTCGTCCGGGTGCGCGACCATGACGAGGGCGCGCCGCGGTTCGAGGTCGGCGACGAGTGCCTCCAGGTCGGTGGCGGTGGCGTCCTCGGTCACGTCGCTGCTCAGGCGTGGGCGAGCGCCGGCTGCGCGGCCGGCCCGGCGGCGCGCTCGCGCAGCAGCGAGGCGTAGAGGTCGAGCAATCCGCCCGCGACGGCGGACCACTCGTAGCGCTCCATCGAGCGCGCAGCGGCCGCGCCGAGCGCCTCGCGCAGCGGCCGGTTCTCCAGCAGCAGGTCGATCTTCTCGGCGAAGGGGCCGGGGCAGCGCCACGGGATCAGGTAGCCGCTGCGGCCGTCCGCCACCGTGGAGGTGAGCCCGCCGACGCGCGAGGCAACGACGGGCACGCCGGACGCCATCGCCTCGGCGGCGACCAGCCCGAACGACTCGTAGAACGAGGGCACGACGACCACGTCGGCGGCGTTGTAGTAGGCGCCGATCTCCTCGTGAGGCACGGGGCCGACGAAGCGCACGAGGGCCTCGACACCCGCCTCGCGGGCGACGGCGCGGAGGCGCGCGATCTCCGGCTCGGCGCGCTCGTCGCCGCCCACGATCAGCAACTGCAGGCGGTCGCGTCCGGGTAGCTGCGCGAGCGACTCGATCAAGATGTCGAGGCCCTTGAGCGGCTCGATGCGCCCCGCGGCGAGCAGGATCCGCGCCTGCGGGTCGATGCCGAGCGAGCGGCGGGCGTCGAGCTGCGCGCGAGGGCGGAAGCGATCGCGATCCACGCCGAGCGGGATTACCTCCACCCGATCGCGGGGCACGCCGTAGACCTGATCGAGCAGCCGCCGCTCGTGCTCGGTGGCGGCGACGATGCGGTCCACCTCATGCACCAGGCGGCGCTCGGCCTCGCGACGCGATTCCGGCTCGCGCTCGGAGGAGCGGGCGAGCAGCTTAACCTCCGCGAGCGTGTGGAACATCGCGACGTGCGGTACGTCCCACTCGCGCGCCAGGAGCGCGCCGGCCTCGACAGCGAGCCAGTAGTGCGAGTGCACGAGGTCGTAGTCGACGCCCTCGAGGCGCGCGAAGTCGGCAACGCCGCGCGCGAACGCACCCGCAAGCGGCTGCAGCTCTTCTTTCTCCAGCCGCTCGGGCGGTCCGGCGTCGATGTGCACCAGTCGCACGCCGGGCGCCATCGTCAGCACGTCGGGCTGGAGCGGGTCGGTGCGGCGGGTGAAGACATCGACGGCCGGGCCTCCTCGCGCGAGCTGCGCGGAGACCTCGCGGACGTAGACGTTCATCCCACCGCTCTCGCGGCCGCCGAGCGGCGCCAGCGGCGAGGTGTGGAACGAGAGCACGGCGATCCGCTGCGGAGCAGGCATCGAGGCAGGCATCCTTTCGGGGAAGCCTACGGAGCCGCGCCGCCGCGCGCCAGAGACCGGCGCTCCGTTGGGCGGATCTCCATCGCGGCTCACGCCGACGGCCGGATCAGGCCGAGGAACTCGTGGCGCGTGTTCGCATCGGTACGGAAGCAGCCGCGCATTGCCGAGGTGACCATCGTCGCGCCGGGCTTGCGCACGCCTCGAGCCGTCATGCAGAGGTGCTCCGCCTCGATGACCACGCCGACGCCCTGCGCATGCAGCACCTGCTCGATGCAATCCGCGATCTGCGTCGTCAGGCGCTCCTGCACCTGCGGACGGCGGGCGAAGATCTCGACGGCGCGAGCGATCTTGGAGAGGCCGACGATGCGCCCGTCCGGCATATAGCCGATGTGGGCCTGGCCGTGGAAGGGCATGAAGTGGTGCTCGCACATCGAGTAGAAGGGGATCTCTCGCAGGATCACGAGCTCGTCGTGGCCCTCCTCGAAGCCGACGGAGAGCACCTCGACGGGGTCATGGTTGAGGCCCTCGAACAGCTCGCGGTACATCGCGGCGATGCGCCGCGGGGAGTCGGCCAGGCCCTCGCGGTGCAGGTTCTCGCCGAGCGCCTCGATCAGCGCGCGGATGGCGGCCTCGGCGCGCTCGTCGTCGAAGCCGGGCCTCACATCCAGGTGGTATTGCGCCGTGCTCACGAGCGATCCTTCCGAGGCGTGGTCAGCGCGCCCGATCGTAGCACGCGATCCGGCGTGCGGCTCAGGACCAGCCGAGCACCCTCGCCACGGCGTCCGCTTCGGCGGGCGCGGAGAAGCGCGCGGTCTCGACGCCCATCGCCGTGTCGGGATCCTTGAGGCCGGAGCCGGTGATCACGCAGACGACGGTCAGCCCCGACAGGTCTTCCCCCGCGCCCGCCCGCGCGAGCAGACCGGCGACGCTGGCGGCCGAAGCAGGCTCGCAGAACACGCCCTCGTCGCGCGCGAGGCGGCGATAGGCCTCGATGATCTCGTCGTCGGAGACGGCGGCGATCACGCCGCCGGAGTCGTCGCGCGCGGCGATCGCGCCCTTCCAGGAGGCGGGGTTGCCGATGCGGATCGCGGTGGCGATGGTTTCCGGCTCGGGCACCGGCTCGCCGCGCACGAGCGGCGCGGCGCCCTCGGCCTGGAAGCCCCACATCCGGGGCAGCCGACCGCTGCGCTCCTGCCGGCGATACTCGACGAAGCCCGCCCAGTAGGCGGTGATGTTGCCCGCGTTGCCGACCGGGATGCAGACCAGGTCCGGGGCGTCGCCGAGATCGTCGGCGATCTCGAAGGCAGCAGTCTTCTGGCCCTCGATGCGATACGGGTTCACCGAGTTCATCAACGCGACCGGGTGCTGCGCGGCCAGCTCGCGCACGACGCGCAGCGCGTCGTCGAACGAGCCGTCGAGGGCCACGATGTCCGCCCCGTAGGCGATCGCCTGCGCGAGCTTGCCGGCGGCGACGCGCCCGGAGGGCACCACGACGTGGGCGCGCAGGCCATAGCGCGCGGCGTAGGCCGCCATCGAGGCGGAGGTGTTGCCGGTGGAGGCGCAGATCATCGCCTCCGCGCCCTCCTCCACCGCCTTCGCCGCCGCGAGCACCATCCCGCGGTCCTTGAACGAGCCGGTCGGGTTGGATGCCTCGAGCTTGAAGTAGAGCGCCTCGATCCCGAGTTCGCCCTCGAGCACACGCGAGCGCAGCAGTGGGGTGCCGCCCTCGCCGAGCGTCACGCGCGGCGTGTCCGGCCCGACAGGCAGCAGGTCCGCGTAACGCTCGAGGATGAAGCGCGTCTCCGGGGGCCCCGAGCCGGCCGGGTCGGACGTCGGTTCGGGCCCTGTCAGGACTGCTCCTCCGGGGGACGCGGGCCGCTCTCGCGCAGCCGGACAAGCAGGGCGCGGCCGCGGCGCAGGCGCTGCTCGATCTCCTCGATCTGGCGCTGACCCTGCTGCTCCTCGACATCAAGAACCCGCCGGAAGTGATCGATCACGGCATCGCGCTGGAACTCCAGCGCCTCGCCCATGATCCGCATGCGCTCATCAAGCCCCATGACCTGGTGGCGCAGGGCCAGCCGCTCCTCGGCGGCGGATCCGAGGAGCTCCAGCGTCTCCTGCAAGCGATCCTCGAGATCGCGCAGACGATCTTCGAGGCGAAGCCGGACCGACTGGTGCTGCTCGACCATCTGGCGCAGCTCTTCCTCGCGGCCCAGGCTGCTGTCGAGGCGGGCGAGGCCGTCCTCCGCGCGCCGCAGCGCGGCCTGCAGCGCGTTGAGCCGCGCAACGACCTCATCGACCGTGCCGGCGAGTTCCGGGACCGCGGCGTCGATCCGCGTCCGCTCCTCGCGCTCGCTGCCGGCCACCTCGGCGAGGGCGGCGATCCGGCCCTCGGCGGTTTCGAGACGCAAGTCCACGGTTTCCCTGACGCGTTCGAGCTCGGTCAGCTCGTCGCCGACGCGGCGGCCGCGCTCGCTCTCGCTTGCAAGGCGCTCGGCGAGGTGATCGATGCTGGTTCTCACCTGGTCCAGCACCAGCTCGTCGACGCCCTTCTCCTCGGAAGCGCGGTGCTGCAGGCTGAGCGCGGTCCGCAGCTCGTCGATGTCGCGGCGCTGCTGCTCGAGGCCCGCGCGCAGCTCGGCGAGCTGCTCGCCGAGGCGCTGCACCTGGCGATCGACCGCCCGTTCGTGGAGGGGCGGCTCGGCAGTCATGCTGCTAGCCCGCCATCGCGATCACGTTGCCGATCTCCTCGACCACGTCCGAGGCGCTGAGCTCATCGAGGGCGGCTTCCAGCTCCGCACCGGCGGTCAGGTGCGTGGTGAGCACGATCTCCGCAGTCCGGGCGTCCTCGTCCGCCTCCACCTGGATCACCGAGGCGATGCTGACGCCGTGCGCGCCGAGCGCGTGCCCGATTACTCCGAGGACGCCCGGACGGTCCGCCACGGTCATCCGCAGGTAGCGCCGGGCGCGATGCTCGCCGGGCGGGCGCACGCGCACGCTGCGCAGTGGCGGCGTCTCCACGGGCGGGCGCCCCGCCACGATGTCGCGGGCCACGTCCAGCACGTCCGCCAGCACGGCGCTCGCCGTGGGGCCGGGACCGGCGCCCGGGCCCTCGAGGACGACGCGGCCCACGAGATCGCCCTCGACCTGGACGGCATTGAGCACGCCGTCCACCTTGGCCAGCGGCTCGCTGCGCGCGATCAGCGTCGGCTGCACGGAGGCGATCAGCTCGCCCTCGACGAGCCGCCCGTTCGCGAGCAGCTTGATCGCGTAGCCGAGCGCGTCCGCGTGGCGCAGGTCGTTGGCGGTCAGCGTCGTGATGCCCTGGCGCACGATGTCGTCCGGGCTGACCGCGACGTGGAACGCCAGGCCGCAGAGGATCGCGAGCTTGAAGGCGGCGTCGATGCCTTCGACATCGGCGGTCGGGTCCGGCTCGGCGTAGCCGAGACGCTGCGCCTCGGCGAGTATCTCGGCGTAGTCGGCGCCCTCGCGATCCATGCCGGTCAGCATGTAGTTCGTGGTGCCGTTGATGATCGCGGTGACGCCGGTGATCTGGTTGCCGAGCAGGTCGCGGGAGAGCGGGCTGATGATCGGGATGCCACCGCCGACCGAAGCCTCGTAGAGCAGGCGCACGCCGTGGTCCGCGGCAATCGCGAGCAGATCGCGCCCGTGCTTGGCGATCACCTCCTTGTTGGCCGTCACCACGTGCCGGCCGGAGCGCAGCGCGCGCGCGATGTAGTCGGCGGCCGGCTCCTCGCCCCCCATCAGCTCGACGACGATGCGCACCGCGGGGTCCGAGAGCAGCGCGTCCGGGCCCGTCGTCAGGCACTCCGGTCCGAGGCCGTGACGCGGCGCCGAGGCGTCGCGCACGAGCGCGCCGCGCAGCTCGAGCGGGCGTCCGACGACCATCGCGTAGCGTTCGCCGCCGCGATCGAGGGCCTCGATCACTCCGCCGCCGACGTTGCCCGCGCCGAAGAGCGCGACGCCGATCGGACCGCCCTCGTGCCCTTGCCCAGCGCTCACGAGCCGCCTCCGCTCGACAGGCTGCCGACCACGCGATCGAGAATCCAGCGCTCCTCGCCATCGGACAAGTCGCGCTCCACGGACACCATAGCCCGTTGCGCGAGAAGCCACCCGTCCCAGCGCCTCTCGATCAGCGCCTCGATCTGCGCCGGATCGAGCGGTCGGGCCTCCTCGCGCTCCGCCACCAGGTAGACGTCGAAGAACACCCCGGTGTCGACCACCTCGCTGATCGAGCCCGGCGCGAGACCCTCGATCGCCGCCCGTGCGATGTCGCTCAGGGAGCCGAAGGGCAGCCAGCCCAGGTCGCCGCCCTGCGCCGCGTACTCGGCCTCGGCGCTGCGCTCCTCGGCGAGTTCGGCGAAGTCCGCCCCCTCCAGCAGGAGCGCGCGCACGTCCTCGGCGCCGCCGCGGTCGGCGAGGCGGATGCGCGAGACGCGTACCTGGTCGGCCGCCTCGCCGATCTCCGCCCGGAACTGGTCACGAAGGCGATCGCTCAGGATCCCGGCCGCGATCACGAGATCGTACTCGTCCTTCGGCAGATCGATGTGGCGCAACCAGTCGGCCAGCGCGGTCGCGAAGCGGGCAGCTGCTTCCTCCGGATCCTCTTCGAGGCTTCCCTCGTCCGCCGCGCCATCGTCCGCTGCGCCATCGTCCGCTGCGTCGCTCGAATCGTCTCCATCCGCCGCGGCGTCCCGGGCGGGCTGCTCGGGCGGCGCGAAGCCGAGGTGCTCGCGCAGCCACTGCGTGACGTCCTCGTCGGTCGCCGCGCCGACGAGGGCGGGGGCGCGCTCCAGCAGGATCGTCTGCTCCTCGAGCACGCTCAGCGTCCCCGGCACGGCCTCGCCGATCCCGCCCGGGAGGTCCCCGAAGCGGACCTCGTAGGCAGCGCGGCGAGCGACTGCGGCGGCCTGGTAGTCCGTCTCGCCGACGCTCAGGACGTGGGCGCGCGGTGGGCGGTACTGCGTGACGTAGAGGCCCGCCAGCACGACCAGAGAGGCGACGCCGAGGACGACGGCGACGGCGATGATGGTGACGCGCTCCCGGCGTGCCGCGCGCTCATCGCGCTGGCGGCGCGCGCTGATGCGCGTCGACCCGGAACTGCGATCGGCCTGGCCTCGGGGGCGGGGCACGTGTGCGGGCCCTCCTCGCGGAGCGCCGTCGCGATCCGCGGGCGCCTAGCGGCGCGGCCGTCCAGCCGGGACGTTGCTCAGCCGGACATGCTCGGCGGTGTACGGGAGCAGGGCCATGTGGCGAGCGCGCTTGATGGCCTGCGCCAGCAGCCGCTGGCACTTGGCCGTGCAACCACCGCGGCGGCGCGCCTCCATCTTGCCGCGCTCGGTCAGGTAGCGCCTCAGCATCGGCGTGTTCTTGTAGTCGACCACACGCGTGCCGGGCGGGCAGAACTCGCAGGGCCGGCGCCTGCCGCGGCCACCGCCGCCTCCCCCTCGGCCGCCGCGCCCACGCCCGAAGTCCGAGTCGCGGTCGCGGTCGCGGTCGCGGTCACGGCCCGCGGGTGGGCGGCCTGCTGGGGCGCTGCGGGGCGGCTCGGTGGTCATCGGCTCCTCCGGTTCAGTCGGCGGCTAGAACGGCAGATCGTCCGCCTCAATGTCGCCCGCGAAGTCGGGAGCGGCAAGGTTGGGCGCGCCCGCACGCTCGTACGAGGCGTCGCGCTGGCCGCCGAGGAACTTCACCTCCTGGGCGATCAGTTCGGTGGTGTAGCGCGTCTGACCGTCCTGCCCCTCCCAGGAGCGGGTCTGCAGCCGGCCCTCGACATAGACCTGGCGGCCCTTCGAGAGGTACTGGCTGCAGATCTCGGCCAGCCGGTTCCAGGTGACGACGCGGAACCACTCCGTCTCCTGGCGGCGTTCGCCATCACCGGTGGTGTACTCGCGGTTGGTGGCGACGTTGAAGTTCGTGACGGCGCTGCCGTTCGCGGTGTAGCGCATCTCCGGATCGGCGCCCAGATTCCCAATGACCATCACCTTGTTCAGCATGCTTGGACCCCCGTCCGTGGGGAGAGTAGCGGATTCGTTGCGCCCTCGATCACGCGGTTCGCCGTTGCGGCTGCGTCACTCTGCCGAGGTGGCCGCGGGCGCTTCGGCAACCTCTGGTGTCTCGGCGGCCTCTGAGGGCTCGGACGCCTCGGGCGCGTCGGCCGCTTCTGCCGCCTCGGGAGAGTCGGCCGCCTCTGCCGCCTCGGGAGAGTCGGCCGCCTCAGTTGCTTCGGGCGCGTCGGCCGCTTCTGCCGCCTCGGGCGCGTCGGCAGCCTCGGTCGCTTCCGCTGCGGCGGGCGCGTCCTCGGCGGGCGATCGCGACGGCGCCGGACGCGACGTGCCGCGCCGGGCGTAGACCAGCTCCTCTTCAGGCGGGCCGTCATAGCCCGGGACGATGCCGCGAACCACGAGGTGCCTGAGGATCTGCTCGTTGAGGTGCATCGCCCGCTCGAACCCGGCGACGCGGTCGGGCGGCAGTGTCATGTGGGAGAGCACGTAGGTGCCCTCGAAGTGGTGCTTGATCGGGTAGGCGAGGCGCCGCCGGCCCCAGTTGTCCGTCATCAGGATCTCGCCGCCGGCATCTTCGACCAGTCCCTGGACGCGCTCGATGGTGGAGTCGATCTCCTCCACCATGAGGCGCGGGCTGATCACGTACATCAGCTCGTACTCGTTCAAGCGTGCTCCCTCGTGGAGTCGGTCGTCCCGCCGCTCGCAGCAGAGCGCCCCGATGAACACAGCGCCCGGCGCCGCCCTCGCGGCAACCGGGCACGGCGGGAATCGAGGCAGCCCGTACTCCGTTGCGCCAGTATATGAACGCCCCGATCGAGGGGCAATCGAGGCGGCGCCTACTCCGCAGGCACCCCCGGCGCGGGAAACGCCTCGCACAGCGCCAGCACCTCGGAGCGCACCTGCGCCGCGACCGCCTCGTCCTCGGGCGCATCGAGGATGCGCACGATCAGCTCGCCCACCTGGCGCAGCTCCGTCGTAGCAAGTCCGCGCGAGGTGAGCGCGGGCGTGCCGACGCGAATGCCGGAGGCGACGGCCGGCGGGAGTTCGTCGTAGGGGATCGCGTTCTTGTTGACGACGATCCCCGCGCGAGCCAGCGCGTCCTCGGCCGTCTGGCCGGTCAGCCCCTTGGGCGTCACATCGACCAGCAGCAGGTGGTTGTCCGTGCCGCCGCTGACCACGCGCAGCCCGGCATCGACCAGCGTCTCGCCGAGGGCGCGCGCGTTGTCGACCGTCTGCTGCGAGTAAGCGCGGAACTCGGAGGTCGCCGCCTCGGCGAAGGCGACGGCCTTGCCCGCCACGACGTGCATCAGCGGACCACCCTGGGCGTTGGGGAAGACGCCGCGATCGATGCGCCGCGCATACGGCTGGTCGCAGAGGATCATCCCGCCTCGCGGGCCGCGCAGCGTCTTGTGCGTCGAGCTGGTGACCAGCTGCGCGTGCCCGATCGGCGAGACGTGCACACCCGAGGCGACGAGACCGGCGATGTGCGCCATGTCCGCCATCAGCAGCGCATCCACCTCGTCGGCGATCGCGCGGGCGCGGGCGAAGTCGATCTCGCGCGGGTAGGCGGTGGCGCCGGTGACGATGATCTTCGGGCGGTGCTCGCGGGCGAGCGCCGCCATCTCGTCGTAGTCGATGTACTCCGTCTCGCGATCGACGCCGTAGGAGACGAACTCGAAGAGCTTGCCGCTGAAGTTGACGTTCGAGCCGTGCGTAAGGTGGCCGCCCTGATCGAGGCGCAGGCCCATCACCGTGTCGCCGGGCTTGAGCAGCCCGAAGTAGACGGCCATGTTCGCCTGCGCGCCAGAGTGAGGCTGGACGTTGGCATGCTCGGCGCCGAAGAGCGACTCGGCCCGCTCGATGGCGAGGCTCTCGACCTCGTCGACGAACTCGCAGCCGCCGTAGTAGCGGCGGCCCGGGTAGCCCTCAGCGTACTTGTTGGTGAGCACCGTGCCCACGGCCTCGATCACGGCGGCGGATGCGAAGTTCTCCGACGCGATCATCTCGAGGGTGGAGCGCTGCCGCTGCTCCTCGCGGCCGATCGCCGAGGCGATCGCAGGGTCGACGTCGGCGAGCGTGCCCGCCAGATCGGTCAGCGTGCTCATCTCTCGCTCCTCGTGGGGATAGGCGCTGCTGCCGGATCAAATCCTACCGCAGGACCGGGTCTGGGACCGCGCCCCGGGAGTCAGGCGTGCGCAGGATGCGCGGTCGGCTCCCGCAGCGCCTCGACGCGCACCTGCGCCTCCAGGCGGCGCGCGTCCGCGGCCCGCCCGAGAGAGGTGCCGGGCGCCAGGCACGCCGCCGCGCCGGAGGCGGTCGCGGTCGCCAGCGAGGCGGCCCAGCCGCGCCCGCGGACGAGCCCGAAGATCAGCCCGGCGAGGAAGGCGTCGCCCGCCCCAACCGCGGACCGCACCTCGACATCGAGGGCCCCGACCCGGAAGTCGCCCTCGGGCGTGATCGCAACCGCTCCGTCCCCGCCGCGGGTGATCACGACCTGCGTCAGGCCCCACGAGCGCAGGGTGCGCGCTGCTTCGATGGCGCTCGCCTCGTCATCGATCGTGCGTCCGAGCAGGCGCCCCGCCTCGTGTTCGTTGAGCTTGAGCAGGTCGGGCGCAGCGCCGCCGCTGAGGATCGCGGCCACCACCTCTCCGTCGGCGTCGACGGCGCTGTACGCGCCGCGCTCGGCCGCCATGCCCAGCAGGTCGGCGTAGAGCGCGGGGTCGCAGCCGGGCGGAATCGAACCGGCCAGCACCAGCCAGCTCTCGCCGTGCGGGCGGAGGCGGCGATTCAGTCGCGTGCGCAGCAGTGAGACCGCGTGCTGCGTCACCTTCGGCCCGGAGGCGGCGAGCACGGTGTCGCGGTGCGTCTCTCGGTCGAGGATCGTGATGTTGGTGCGCGTCTCGCCCGGGACGAAGATGAACTCGCAGCCGATGCCCGCGTCGACCAGCGAGTCCTCGATCATCCGTCCGAGGTCGCCGGGCGCGAAGCCGCTCGCCAGTGGCTCGTAGCCGAGCTCCTTGAGCATGCGCGCGACGTTGATGCCCTTGCCGCCGATGTCCCAGCGGATCGCTGCGACGCGGTTGGTGTCGCCCTCGATCAGGCGATCGATCTCGATCGTCTGGTCGATGGCCGGGTTGAGGGTGACCGTGATGATCACAGCGCGCCTCCCGTGGGGGCCGGCGGGGGCATTCTAGAACTGCCCCGCAAGCGGTGCCAGCGCTCGTCGCGGCGAGCGGCCCCGCTCAGTCCTCGCGAGCCACGGCGAGGGCGTAGACCCTTCCGGCGCCGCCGTCCAGCAGCGCCCGAGCCGCCGCCGCCAGCGTCGCGCCGGTCGTCGAGACATCATCGACGAGCAGCACGCCCGCGGGCGGTGTTCCGGTGGCCGCGAATGCGCCGGTGATGTTGGCGGCGCGACGCTCCCTGCCGAGGGCGGTCTGCGGCCCGGTTGCCCGGACGCGCCGCAGCAGATCGGCGCGCAGCGGCAGCCCGAGGGCCCTCGCGACGCGGCGTGCGATCAGCTCGGACTGGTTGAAGCCGCGCCGGCGGCGGCGCGCGCCGTGCAGCGGGATCGGCGTCACGGCGTCGATCCTCCAGCGGCGCGGCACGACGCCCGCGGCAACATCGCCGAGCGGATCGAGGTGCGCGCTGATCCCCCGGAACTTCGCCTCCAGCAGCGCGCGGCGCGCCACGCCCGCGAAGCGGTAGGGGGTGCGCAGCCCTTCGAACGGCGGCGGATCGGCGAGGCAGGCCGCGCAGGGCGAGCCCGGACCGGGCGCCCAGCAGCGCGTACAGCGCGGCGATCCGGCCGCCGGCAACGCCTCGAGGCAGGCGTGGTGCAGCGAGGCGCCGAAGCGCCCGCAGGCAATGCAGCGCTGCGGCAGCAGCGCCTCCGCCAGCTCGTGCAGCAACTCGCGCGCAACCATCGCCAGCCTCGATAGCGCCGGAGCGGCTCCGGCGGGCGCTGCCGAGCTTATACTCGCTGGGCAGCAGGACGAACGGATGAGGCAGGCCCGTGCGCGTCAGAATCCGGCTCTTCGCACAGCTCCGCGAGCTGATGGACAGCGAGTTCCTCGACGAGGAGTTCGCGGAGAGCGCCGTCACGGTCGCCGATCTGCAGCGTCGCCTGGAGCAGTCGCGGCCCGCGCTGCGCCCGCACCTGCCGACGCTCGCGCTCGCGATCAACGAGGAGTACTGCATCGACGCCGCCACCGAGATCGGCGAACGCGACGAGGTGGCGCTGATCCAGCCGATTTCCGGCGGCGAGGGCGGGACGGCGCCGTTCCTCGTGACGCACGACCCGCTGGACCGCGACGCGCTGCGCGAGGTCGTGCACACGGACGCAAGCGGCGCCGTGGTGCTGTTCGAGGGCGTAGTGCGCAACCACCACGAGGGCCGTGCGGTGGCGCGGCTCGAGTACGAGGCCTACGCCTCGATGGCCGAGCGGCAGCTCGAGGCGGCTTCGCGCGAGGTGCTGGCGGAGTTCGCGGATCGCGAGGTGCACCGCATCGCGGCGCATCATCGCATCGGGATGCTGGAGATCGGCGAGGTCTCGCTGCTGGTCGCCGTCTCCGCCTCGCACCGCGGGGACGCCTTCGAGGCGGCCCTGCGTGCCGTCGACCGGATCAAGGAGACTGTCCCCGTCTGGAAGCGCGAGCACGGCCTCGATGGCTCGGTCTGGCAGGAGGGCGTCAGCCCTCGCCCCGCCGGCTCGGAGCACCCCGCAGGGGCGTGAGGCTTCGCGAGGGTCGCTAGCCGAGCTGGTTCAGGAGGACCGCTGTCGCCGTGCCTATCCCGGCGAGGACCAGGCCCGTCGCAACTGCCAGCCCCGCGCCCAGCCTCAGCAGCAGCCGTGATTCCACCTGATCGATCTTGTGGTCCAGCCGGGCAACCTCGAGCGCGAGATCTTCCTTCGTCACGAGGTTCGAGGGCGTGACGGCCATGTGCGTGGCGAGGGCGTCGGCCTGCTGCTCGTTGAAGCCTGCCGCGCGCAGGTCCTTGGAAATGCTCAGCGTGTCTGAAGCCATCGCCATGAGTATACGCCGCTACCCCCCGCACGCTGCCGCGAGAGAGTGTAGCACATACTCATCACACTGTTACGCCCCTGTGCGGTAGTCCGGGGCGCGCAGCTCGTAGGCGGTCGCGACCTGCAGATCACTAAGCCTCGAGGCGATGCGCGGCTCCAGCTCGGTGAGCGCGAGGTCGCTCGTGATCACCGTTGGGCGGCGGCCGAGGTGGCGGTAGTTGAGCAGCTGGTAGAGCTTCTCCTGCGCCCAGCCGCCCGACTTCTCGACCCCGAGGTCGTCGAGCACCAGCAGGCCCGCGTCGCGCAGCCGGCGGAACAGCGGATCGAAGCGCTCGCCCGAGTCCGGCGCGAACGTCGACCGCAGCTCGTCGAGGAGATCGGGCGCGGTGGCGAAGGCGACGCGGTCGCCCTGCTCGAGGCGGTATCCGGCGATGGCGGCGGCGAGGTGCGTCTTGCCGCTGCCGTTCGCGCCGAGCAGCACCAGCCAGCCCGCCGGCCGCTCCGCCCAGCCGCGCGCCAGCCGGAACGCGCCCTCGAGGTTGCGGCGCTGCTCTCCACGCAGGCCGTGCCCGCCGGGTCGGAAGCGCTCGAACGTCAGCTCGGCGAGCCGCTCGCGCGACATCCCGCCGACCTCGAAGTAGCGAGGCGACGAGGTCTCCTCGAGCGTGAAGTGCTGCGCGATCGCGGGGTCGCTCAGCCGCGCGCCGAGACGCTCGTCGATCTGCTCGGGCGGCCGCACGCAGGTGAAGACCGTGGGCAGCGCGGCGTGGAAGCGGTGCGAGACGAGCTGCGCGAACTTCTCGCGCGCCCACGGCGTCTCGGAGTAACTGTCGAGGTCGTCGAGCACGGCCAGGGGCGCCTCGCGGAACTGGTCGCTCAGCCGCTCGTAGGAGACCTCCGCAGCGTCGTCATAGGAGGCGCGGAGCCGATCGAGGAAGTCGGCGACGGAGAGGAAGAGCGCGGGGCGGCCGAGCGCGATCGCGCGATTGGCGATGGCGGCGGCGAGGTGCGTCTTGCCGCAACCGGGCACGCCGCTGAAGACCAGCCAGCCCTCGGGTTGCTCGGCGAAACGGCGAGCGGCCTCGACAGCGGCCGCGTAGCGCTGCTGCGCCGCCGGGTCGGACGAGCGACCGTGCGGCAGCAGGGTGTCGAAGCTGAAGCGGGAGAGCGCGCCGAGGCGCGAGTAGCGCAGCAGGCGCTCGCGCCGCGCGCCGTCGTCCTCGCGCGCGGCGCAGTTGCACGGGACGGCGCGACCGAACTCCGGACTCGCCAGATCGGCGGTGACGCGCACGAAGCGAGCGCCCCCGCAGAGCGGGCACGACGATCCGCGCTCCGCGGCGGCGGAAGCGGGGTCAGCTGCGGCGGATGACGCGCTCGTACGGTCCGTGGTCGCGACGCTCCGCGCGCGCATGATCTGCGCCAGACTGCGCATCGGCCGTCCCTCCTTCCTCCCCGACTCCTTCCGACTCCCAACGGCGCAGGATCGACTCGACGTACGCCCAGTGCCGCACGTTGTGGCGGGCGGCCAGGCGCAAGGCCTTCGTGATCCACTCCGCGGGCCAGCGCTCCCCGGCCGCATCGAGGGTGTCCGTGATCGCCGGCGTGAGCGCGCCGATCTCCTGCTCGTAGACCCTCGCCGGCGCGTCCGGCTCGACGCTCGCGGGCTGCTCCCGCGGGGCCGCGATGCGCACGCCGGGCGGCGGCGCCAGCGCGCCGGAGCGCAGCCGCGCCCGGTTGCGGCGTCCTGCCGCGCTGTTCATGAAGCAGAGCGTGTCGCCGTCCTCGAGCGCCAGCGTGAGCAGGCTGCCGCGCTCGACGGCCCGTCCGAGCGCCGGCTCGAGCGCGGCGTCGCCGCCGCAGCACGCCAGCGCGCGGCGCAGCGGCTCCTCGGAGGCGAGTTGCGAGACGCGGACGGCGCGCAGCGTGCCCTTGCGGCGCCCGATAGCGTAGAGCGCGTAGAGCGTGACGCGCAGCTCGGCCTCGTCGTCGATCAGCGGCAGCAGCTCGCTGAAGAACTGCGACGGCAGCGTCGTCGCCGTGCCGCGGGCGACGAAGCCGGGGAACGGCGCGGCGCGCTCCGCGCCGTCATCGATTCCCTCGATCCCGAGCGCCTGGGGCGTCATTCGAACTCCGGCGGCGGAGGCTCGCGCAGGATCAAGTCCTGGAACGAGGCGGTGCGGTCGAGGAAGCGCACGGAGACGGTGCCGGTCGGCCCGTTGCGGTGCTTCGCGACGATCAGCTGGGCGATGCCGCTCGGGTGCTGACCGCCCGGCTGGTCGGGATGCGCGTCCTGCCACTCCTCGGGGGTGCGGTAGACGTCCTCGCGGTAGATGAACGTGACCACGTCCGCGTCCTGCTCGATCGATCCGGACTCGCGCAGGTCGGAGAGCATCGGGATGTGCGGCGTGCGGCTCTCGACGGCGCGCGAGAGCTGGGCCGCCGCGATCACCGGCACCTCGAGCTCGCGCGCCATCTCCTTGAGCGAGCGCGTGATCTTGCCCAGCTCGGAGGCGCGGTTCTCGCTGCCGCCGCCCGTGGCCGAGTGCAGCAGCTGCAGGTAGTCGACGATCACGAGGTCGAGGCCGTGCTCGGCCTGCAGCCGGCGCGACTTGGCGCGGATCTCCGGCACGCTCAGCACCGCCGAGTCGTCGATGAAGATCGCGGCCTCCCCGAGCGTGCCGATGGCGTGCATGATGCGCGACTCCTCGACCTCGGTGTGCATGCCGAGCCGCAGCCGCGTCGCGTCCACGTCCGCCTCGGCGGAGAGCAGGCGCATCGCGAGCTGCTCGGCGGACATCTCGAGGGCGAAGACGGCGACCGTGCCGTTCTGGCCGACGGCGGCGTTGCGCGCGAAGTTGAGCAGCAGCGCGGACTTCCCGACGCCGGTGCGCGCCGCCACGATGACCAGGTCACCGCGCTTGAAGCCGCCGAGCAGCGCGTCGAAGTCCATGAAGCCCGCGCGCACCGCGCCGACCAGCTCGCCCTCGACGTCCTCGCCCGGATCCTCGAGGAACTGGTCGAGCAGGTCGCGCAGGCGCTCGAAGTCGCCCGCGCCCTCGGTGGAGCGGATGCTGAGCAGCAGGCCCTCGGCGGCGGCGATCACGCGGCCGGCGTCGGGGCCGCCCTCGTAGGCGGTCTGGGCGATCTGCCCGGCCACCTGGATGAGGCGCCGGTAGAGCGCGTCGCGGGCGACGATGCGCGCGTGCGCCTCGACGCCGGCGGCGCTGAAGTGCCGCCCGACAAGCTCGGCGAGGTAGGGCTCGCCGCCGAGGGTGTCGAGGCGGCCGGCGCGCTCGAGTTCGTGCGCCAGGGTGGGCAGCGTGATCGGCTCGGCGCGATCGGCCAGGGCGACGCACGCCTCGTAGCACCAGCCGTGCTGCTCGCGGAAGAAGTCCTCGGGCCGCAGCAGCGGCAGCACGCGCGGGTAGGCGTCGGGATCGAGCAGGAGCGCGGCGATGACGGCCTGCTCGGCGGAGACGTCATGAGGCGGCAGCCCGCCCGCGCTGGGACGGCGCTCTGGCCGGAGCTGAGCCGGCTGGCCCGTGACCACGGGTTAGGTCTCTGTGGCGTCTCCGGAGTCCGCACCATCCTGATTCGAGGGTGCGTCGTCGCCGGAGGCCTCTTCCGAGGAATCGCTGTAGCCCGGCTCCGGCACGTCTTCGGTGTTCGTCGGATCGGGGGTATCCACCCCGGCCTCCACGCCTGCCTCGGCAGCAGCCGCTTCTGCGACGAGCGCCTCAGCGGCGTCTTCGACGCCTTGCGGCGCCTCGACGTCCACGACGACGACCTCCGCATCGGCAGTCACGTTGCGCGACAGCCGCAGCGGTACGGTGTAGACCCCGACCTGGCGAATCGCCTCGGGCAGCAGTACACGACGCCTGTCCAGTTCTTCGCCGAGAATCTCCCCAGCCTTCTCGGCGATGTCAGCATTTGTGACAGAACCGTACAGACGCCCCTGCTCTCCGACGCGCACAGGCATGATCAGGCGCTGGCCCTCGAGCTTGCCGACGAGCTCATGAGCCTGCCCGTCCAGGAGCCGTTGCCGCTCTTCCTCCTGAGCGGCGAGCGTTTCCGCCCGCCGGAGCAGAGCCGGTGTTGCCGCAGCGGCCAGGCCGCGAGGCAACAGGTAGTTGCGGGCATATCCGTTAGCGACGGTTCTCACCTCGCCGCGGGTGCCCGAACCCTCAACGGTCTCCAGAAACACGACCTTCACGCCGAAACCCTCTCGCCGTGCCGGAGCCGGGTCGCCAATGACTATGACGGCGGCGCGCCCGGGCGGCCCATACGTTGTCAACGAGGCTCTACACACACCGCCACAGTGGGCGATGGAGTTGTAGAAAAGCCCGTCAGTCGCCCAACAGGCTATCCACGACCCCGAATCAAGCGCAATCGCCGCCTTCCGCACCCCCTCCAACATCACCGGCGTAGCCGCACGATGTTAGAACATGTGTACCTACACTGTCAAACTGATGTTCGGTACGGTCTACCCACCCGCACCCAGCGCAGCCGGCAGCCCGCCCTCGTACGCCTCGCGCAGCGCCGCCAGCGAGGCGTCGAGTGGGCCCAGCCGCAGCCGCGCGCCCTCGCCCGTGCCGCCGGCCGTGCCGAGCGCCAACGCCTCGACGCCCGCCTCGGCGGCGAGCGCCTCGAGGGCGGCGCGGGACTCGGCGTCCGGCGTGGCGACGACGAAGCGCGACTGCGCCTCGCCGAACAGCGCGGCGTCGAGGCGCGGGCCGAGGTCGGCGCCGCTCGCATCGAGGCCGACGTCGCCCGCGAGGCAGCACTCGGCGAGCGCCACGGCGAGGCCGCCGTCGGCGCAGTCGTGCGCGGCGCTGAGCAGCCCTCGCTCGTTCGCGTCGAGCACGAGGCGCTGCACGCGCGCCTCGCGATCGAGGTCGATGGACGGCGCGCCGGCGACGAGATCGTGGCGCGAGGCGAGGTACTCGGAGCCCGCGAGGGCGTCCGCGGGCTGGGCGAGCGGCGCGCCGATCAGCAGCAGCTCGTCGCCCTCGGAGATCGCGGGTGTGAGCCGCCGCGCCACGTCGTCGAGCAGGCCGAGCATGCCGACCGTCGGCGTCGGCAGCACCGCGCCCGCGGGCGTCTCGTTGTAAAGCGAGGCGTTGCCGGAGACCACCGGCGTCCCGAACGCGCGGCAGGCGTCCGCCAGCCCGAGGATCGACTGCTCGATCTGGTAGGCGATTGTCGGGCGCTCAGGGTTGCCGAAGTTCAGGCAGTCGGTCACCGCCACCGGCGTCGCGCCGACGGCGACGACATTGCGCGCCGCCTCGGCGACCGCGCAGGCCGCCCCGACGCGCGGCTCGAGCTCGACGAGGCGGCCGTTGCAGTCGGTGGCGACGGCGAGCGCGCGCTCCGTGCCCTTCAGCCAGATCAGGGCCGCGTCGCCGCCGGGCGGGACGACGGTGCCGGTCAGCACCTCGTGGTCGTACTGGCGGTAGATCCAGCGGCGGCTCGCGATGTTCGGCGAGCCGAGCAGCGCGATCAGCGCCGCCGCCGGGTCGTCGCAGTCGGGCAGCGCCGCGAGGTCCACGGCCTGGCGGCGTGCGAGGTCGGCCGGCCGCTCGCAGTCGAGCTCGTACTGCGGCGGGTCCGTGAGCACGCCGACAGGGATGCGCGCGGCGAGCGTCTCGCCGTCGCGGATCGTCGCGTAGCCGTCGTCGGTGACCTCGCCGATCACGTCGGCATGCAGCTCCCAGCGGCGGAACAGCGCCAGCACGTCGTCGAGGTGCTCGCGCTTCGGGATGACGAGCATCCGCTCCTGCGACTCGGAGAGCATCACCTCGTCCGGCGTCATGCCCGCCTCGCGGCGCGGCACGCGCGCGACGTCGATGTCGATCCCGGTGCCGGCGCGCGCCGCGGCCTCGACGCTGCTCGAGGTGAGCCCGGCCGCGCCGAGGTCCTGCAGGCCCTCGACCCAGTCCCCGTGCTGCTCGGCCAGCTCGACGCAGGCCTCGAGCAGCAGCTTCTCCATGAACGGGTTGCCGACCTGCACGGCGGGGCGCCGCTCCTCGGAGGCGTCGTCGAGCTCCACCGAGGCGAAGGTGGCGCCGTGGATGCCGTCGCGGCCGGTGTCGGCCCCGACAAGCACGAGCGGGTTGCCCGGACCGCGCGCCGAGGCGGAGAGCAGGTGCTCGACGCGGCCGACGCCGAGGCACATCGCGTTGACGAGCGGGTTGCCGCCGTAGGCGGGGTCGAACTGCACCTCGCCGCCGACGGTCGGCACGCCGACGCAGTTGCCGTAGCCGCCGATGCCGGCGACGACGCCTCCGAAGAGATGGCGGTTGCGCGCCTCGTCGAGCGGCCCGAAGCGCAGCGAGTCGAGCAAGGCGACGGGCCGCATGCCCATCGCAAAGATGTCGCGCAGGATGCCGCCGACGCCCGTCGCGGCGCCCTCGTAGGGCTCGATCGCCGAGGGGTGGTTGTGGGACTCCATCTTGAAGACGGCGCACCAGCCGTCGCCGAGATCGATCGCGCCTGCGTTCTCCGCGCCGGCCTCGGTGAGCACACTCGGGCCGGTGGTGGGGAAGTGGCGGAAGAGCGGGCGTGTGTGCTTGTAGCCGCAGTGCTCGGACCAGAGCGCCGCGGTCATGCCCAGCTCGAGGCCGTTCGGCTCGCGGTCGAGCATGTCGACGAGGCGCTCGTACTCGGCGCGCGAAAGCGCGATCCGTTCGAGCGTCGCGTCGTCGACGGCCACTGCGCGTCCTCCGTCGCTAGCGCAGCGAGAACGGCGGGTAACGGTCCACGAGGAACACGTAGTAGGCGCTCACCCGCGCGTTCCAGCGCCCGACGCCGACGAGGAAGTCGAACAGGCCCCGCGGGTAGCGCCCGGTGAACAGCACCGCAAGCACGAGCGGAACGAAGGCGACCATGGCGATCAGGCCGAGGATGCTCAGCACGATCGCGTGCGGGATCACGAGCAGCCACTTCACCAGCACGAGCCAGCGGTTGAAGTCCGGCTTCTCGACGGCGAACGTGACGCCCTCGTAGTCGCTCTCGCCCATGCTGAACGGCGGGTAACGGTCGTAGAAAAGGATGTAAGCGCCCACGTTCGCGTTCCAGCGGTTCACGCCCACCATGAAGCTGTAGAGGCTATCCGGGTAGGTCCTCGCGAAGAGGATCGTGAAGAACGAAACGATCCACACGATCCCCACCAGGAGGCTCAGCAGGTACAGGACGATGTAGTGCGGGATCGCCAGCAGCCAGCGGATCAGGATCAGCCAGCGGTTCGGCGCCTCCGGGTAGGCGACGTCAAACGTCACCGGGTAGTCGTTCATCGTGTGCTCCTCTCTCTCCTCACCACGCACTCGGCGCGGGGTTACTCCTTCTCGAAGCTACTCCTCGAAGCTGAAGGGCGGGTAGCGGTCGGTGGTGAGCAGGAAGGCGTAGGCGCTGACGCGCAGCGCCCAGCGGCTCCAGCCCACGACGAAGTTGAACATCCCGCGCGGGTAGCGCCCCGTGAACAGGATCGCGAACCAGGCGAGCACCGTGATCACCACCACGACGAAGCTCAGGACCGCCAGCACGATGTAGTGCGGGATCGCCAGCAGCCACTTCACCAGCGGCAACCAGCGGTTGAGGTCGCGCTCCGCGTCCGGGAAGTCGATCTCGATGTGGACGGCCTGCTCCTCGTCGGTCGAGGGGTACTCCTCGCGCAGCAGCAGGAAGTAGGCGCCGACGCGGTTGGAGAAGCGCGTCAGTTCGAGGTTCCAGTCGAACCACCAGCGCGGGTACTTGCGCCGGAACAGGAGCATGAGCAGCACCGGCACGACGATGACGCCGCCCGACGAGACCACGACCACCAACACGTCGTCGAACTCCTGGGCGTTCGGGCTGCCGCCGGTCAGCACGCCGAGCAGCAGCACGATCGGGATCGCCAGGATCAGGCGGAACAGCGCCCTGACGCGGTCCTGCTGCTCCTCCGGGTAATCGATCCGCAGCCGGGCCGGGTAGGCCGGGCTGGTGAGGTCAGCGGACACCTCGCACCTCCTCCGTCATGCCGGCGCGCCCACACGCGCGAGCGCGGACTGCCAGATCACGTTGCCGTCCTCGCCGCCGAGCAGCGGAGCGGCGGCGCGCTCGGGATGCGGCATCATGCCGAGCACGTTGCCCGCCGCGTTGAGCACGCCCGCGATGTTCGCCACCGAGCCGTTGGGATTCGCCTCGGGAGTCACGAGGCCGTCCGCCGTGCAGTAGCGGAAGGCGACACGCCGCTGCGACTCGATCGCCTCGAGGGCGACGGCGTCGGCGAAGTAGTTGCCCTCGCCGTGGGAGATCGGCACTTGCAGCACGCGGCCGGGCTCGATCCCGGCGGTGAACGGCGAGCGGTGCTCGGCAGCGATGAGGTGCACGGGCTGGCAGCGGAACTGCAGCGAGGCGTTGCGCATCAGCACGCCGGGCAGCATGCCCGCCTCGCAGAGGATCTGGAAGCCGTTGCAGATGCCGATCACCAGGCCGCCGGCGTCCGCGTGCGCGCGCACCGCCTGCATGACGGGCGAGAAGCGCGCGATCGCGCCGCAGCGCAGGTAGTCGCCGTAGGAGAAGCCGCCGGGCAGGACGACCAGGTCCGCGCCGCCGAGGTCCGTCTCGCGATGCCAGACGCGGTAGGCGTCGACGCCGAGCCGTCCGAGGGCGAAGAGGCAGTCGCCGTCGCTCCAGCTGCCGGGGAAGACCACGACCGCAGCGCGCACGGTGATCCCATCCTCCCGGGGGTGGTCCGAGTATAGGCGGCCCTCCGGCGTGGCGGTATCGCGCGCCGCGAGCGCGCTACCCGTCGCGGCGCCGGCGCCAGCGCGCCGAGGCCCAGATCGGGCGGGATGCGGCTTCCTCGCCGCTGTCGCGCGCCTCCCCGCGTTCGCCGTGCGGCAGGCGGTTGGGTAGCGGTTCTCCGGCGGGCATGCGCTCCGCTGCGGTCATGCCTCGCTCCTGCAGCTCGCGGGCGGTCGGCTCCGGGTACTCGACGCGCGGGTGGTAGACGGCGGTGAGCGTCGCGACGAACGAGTCGGCGACGACACGCAGGTCGCGCAGCGAGATGTCGCACTCGTCGAACTGCTGCTCGTCAAGGCGCGCGCGCACGACACTCTCGACGATCTCGCGGATGCGGTCCCCGGTGCGGTCGTTGCTGGCGCGGACGCTGGCCTCGCTGGAGTCGGCAAGCATGACGATGGCTGTCTCGCGGCTCTGCGGCTTCGGGCCCGGATAGCGGAACAGATCGGGGTCGATCTCCGGATCCTCCGCGGCGGCGCGGCGGTAGAAGAACTCGACGAGGCGCGTGCCGTGGTGTTGCGGGATGAACTGCGTGATCGCCATCGGCACGCCCTCGCGGCGCGCGATCTCGACGCCGGCGACGACGTGCTGCTGGATCACGCGCGTGCTCTGCAGCGGGTCGAGCGAGGCGTGCGGATCCACCTCCGCGGACGAGTTCTCGACGAAGAAGCCCGGCGCCACCAGCTTGCCGACATCGTGGTAGTAGGCGCCGACACGCACGAGCAGGGAGTCCGCCCCGATCCGGTCGGCGGCTCGCTCGGCCATGTTCGAAACCATCACCGAGTGCTGGAAGGTGCCGGGGGCCTCGTCCTGCAGGCGGCGCAGCAGCGGGTGGCTGAGCTGCGCCAGCTCCATCAACTCGACGCGCGTGATGATGCCGAAGGGGCGGCTCAGCAGGACGAAGAAGCCGACGCCGATCAGCGCCGAGGCGATCCCGCTTACCCCGGCCGCCCCGGCGATCCAGGCGAGGTCCTCGGCACGGCGATCGGGATCGATCAGCCAGACCGTTCCGAGCACCGCGCCGGCGGCAAGCGCAGCCGCGAATCCGGCCGTCAGGTAGCGCCCCAGGTTGTTCGCCCTCGCCGCGACGAACAGCCCCGCGAGCGAGGCGGCGCAGACCGCGAGGAACGCCCTCGCTGTCTCGAGCTGCCCGGTGCCCGCGGCATCGGCGAACGGCAGGTAGATCGAGACGAAGACCGCGATCGAGGAGAGGAGGACCGTGAGCAATACGGCGGCTCCGAGATCGAGCAGCACCACCGCCGCGATCGGCGACGCCGCCAGCGGCAGCGCGTAGACGAGGAAGTGCCGGTCGACATCGGGGAGCACGAGCGGCAGCGTGAACTTAATCGCCGCCGCCGGAGCCAGCAGCAGCAGCGTGAACAGCGTGAGGCGGCGCACGCCGGCGAGCGCGCGCGGGCGCGCGACGAAGAGATAGACCCCGCAGGCCGCGCCGGAGAGCAGCGAGACGATGCCCGCGGCCAGCACGTGCGTGGTGCGCACCCCTCGCGGATTCAGCCCCGCGGCGTCCAGCAACTCGATATCGGACGCGGTCAACCGCTGCTCCTGCACGACCAGGACCTGGCCCCGTTCGCGCGTCACGCGGACCGGCGGGACCGCGTCGCGCGCCTCCTGGCGCCGCTCCCCGGTCCGGGCCTCGTCCACGACGAGCGTGGGGATGACGAGCGGAGCGATCAGCTCCGTGAGCACCAGGCGCTGATCCTCGTCGAGGCCTATCGGCAGCAGCTCGCCGGCCTGCTCGCGCGCCGCGTCGACACCCGCCGCGGCGATGCTGCCCGAGAGCAGGCGTCCGAGAATGTCGCGCGCCTCGTCACCGAGCGTGCGGAAGTCCGTGTCAGGGATCTCGCCGAGCAGCATGACGGCCTTGTCCGACAGCTCGCCGCCGGTAGCCGCGCGGATCCTCGATTCGCGGGCGGATGCGGAGAGGACGCCCGCGCGCGCCTCCTCGATCAGGACGAGCCGGCGGGTCAGCTCCGCGATCTGGATCTCGGCGATCGAGTCGTCGCGGCGCTGCACGTCCGCGACCGCCCCGGCGGCCTCCTCGCGCGCCGCCTCGGTGAGGACCAGTGACTCGTAGGACAGGTCTCGCGGGGCGGAGAGCGTCCATGGCGAGGCGTCGCCCTCGCGCATGCCCGCGCCGCCCGGGAACCAGGGGAAGAGCACGACGAAGAGGACCGCGCCGATGCCGAGTCCCAGCAAGATGGCGGCAGGTCGCGCGAACCAGCCGCGGGCCTCGGTCGGTCGGCTCAGCACGGCGGCATCCCTCGCTGCCTGATGCGGGCGACCATCCCGCCCCCGATCATCAAGCTCCGGAGAGCAGCTCCCGAACGATCGCGTTCGCCAGACGACCGTCGGCGCGTCCGCGCACGCGCTGCATCAGCGGGCCCATCACCGCTCCGAGGTCGCCGGGGCCGCTCGCGCCGCTCTCCTCGATCACGTCGCGCGCGATCGCGCGCAGCTCGTCCTCGCCGAGCTGGCTCGGCAGGTACGCCTCGATGATCGTCAGCTCCGCCTGCTCCGAGTCCACGAGGTCGTCGCGGCCGCCCTTGCGGTACTCCTCGATCGACTCGCGGCGCTGCTTCGCCTCGCGCTGCAGGGCGGCGAGTGCGTCCTCGTCGCCAAGGTCGCGGCCGGCGGCGATACGGGCGTTGTCGAGGGCCGCAATCAGCAGCCGCAGCGTGTCGCGGCGCCGGGTGTCCCCGGCGCGCATCGCGGCGGTCATCTCGGAACGAATGGTGTCGAGCAGTGCGGGCATGGCGCCTTCCGGCCGGACCCCTCGCAAGGGTGCGGCAGCCATCAACAGCGGACCCCGGCGCTTGCCGGGGTCCCGGTCAGCGTCGCCGGACCTGGGCTCGCATCGCCTTGCGCAGCTTGCGCAGGCGGGCCGCTTCCTTCTTCTTGCGGCGGACCGAAGGCTTCTCGTAGTACTCGGCGCGCCGTGCCTCGGACAGGATCCCGTCCGCCTGGACGCGCTTGTTGAAGCGCTTCAGTGCGCCCTCGAAGGATTCCGACTCGCCGACAAAGACCTCGGTCACTCCGTATGCAATCCCGTCCCCGCCGCGCCCCATCCGGGTCGCGTGTTCGTAGCCGTCGGGGGATCGTATGGGCCGCCCCCGCAGCCCGTCAAACGTCGGCGCCGGCCTCGTCCGCCTCTCCTGGCACAGTCGAACCGCAAGGGCACTGCGAACGGAGCCGTCTATTCGACCGGGGGCAGGGGGGTCAGTCGGACCCGATCGTTCGCAACAACCGCGAACTGGCCAGCCCAATCCTCACGAGCTTCGAGTGCCGCCACGAGCGCTGCCGTGCGCGCCTCGACGGTACCGCGCACGCGAAGGAGGATGACGCCGCTGGCGGCTGGAAGTCGATTGCGGAAAGCAAGTTCTCCGAAGTCCTTGTCGGCTGTAACCAGCACGCGGTCCTCTGTTGCCGCACGCTCGAGTACCCGCTCGTCCACGCTGCCCGGAGCCTCCAGGCGCACCCAGGTCACGTCATGGCCCAGTCGGCGTAACGCCTCGACCATACGTCCAGGGAGGTTCTCGTCTGCGAGAAGCCGCATGTCCGCTTATACGTTGAGAGGGTAGACCTTCTCTGCCTGCAAACGCTCGCTTGCGTAGCGCAGGCAGGCCTGGATGTCTTCGTGGCTCAGGCCCGGGTACTCACGGAGAATCGCCTCTTCCGTCCACTCGTCGGCGAGCAACTCAACGATGAACTCGACCGCGAGGCGCGTCCCCCTTACGACCGGTTTCCCGGCGAGAACATCAGGGTTCAATTCGATCCGCTCTTCCCAACCCACGTGAGTTCCCCTTCACACATCAATAGCGTACCCCGGATGCGCCCACCGTGAGCGGAGTCGACCCTCTACGGACCACCCGCCTCGAACGCCACCTCGCCCCCGATCACGGTCAGCCGCACGCGGGCGCTCGCGGGGTCGCGCTCGAGCGGCTCGCCGATGAGCACGAGGTCGGCGAGGGCACCCTCGAGGAGGCGGCCACGGTCCTCGAGTCCGGCGGCGTCGGCCGCACCCGCCGTCGACGCGTCCAGCGCCTCGATCGGCGTGATCGCCTGCTCCGGCGCCAAGTCGGCAGGGCGGTCCACGGACGCCGCTGCGACGGCCTCGAGGGCGCTCGCGCGCGAGATCGGGGCGTCGCTGCTGAAGGCGAGCGGAGCGCCCGCGTCGAGCAGCGCCCGCCACGGGTGCAGCCGCGCCCGCTGCTCCGCGTCGAGCAACTGCCTGTAGCGGCCACCGACCTCGTTGAGCAGCCCCGGCTGCGCCACGACGACCGCGCCGAGCGCGACGATCTCCTCGATCAGTTGCGCCGTCAGCAGCGGAGCGTGCTCGATACGCTGTCCGGGCGGCGCGCCGGCGGCGCGGAAGGCGGCCAGCGAGGCCGCGACGGCCGGCTCCGTCGGCGCGTGCATGGCGACACGGCGCCCTGCCTCGATCGCCGCACGCACGCCCGCCTCGAGGGGTCCGGCGTCCGGCGCCTCGCCCTCGAACGTGGCGGGCTGCAGCTTCGTCTCGCCGCGCCCCAGGCGGCCCTCGGCGCTCTCGACCGGCAGCGCTCCGAGGGCGTCAACCGACTCCATCGAGACGACGCGCTGTGGGATCGCGCCCGCGGCCAGCAGGCGCTCGAACGTCGTCCACTCCGCCGGTCCGTTGCGCACGCCTGCGTCGACGAAGGTCGTGACGCCCTCGGCGGCCCGCGCGAGGGCCCAGTCGCGCACGTGCGCCTCGACGGCGGCCGGGTCCGGCGGCGGCATCGCCGCCTCGATCGCGTCGGCCATGCCGAGCAGCAGACCATTGAGTCGCCCGTCCTCGAGCGAGCGCCCGAAGACCGCGCCCGGCGGCTCCGGCGTCGACTCGTCGATGCCCACGAGGGCGAGGCCGCGCGAGTTCAGCACCTCGGCGTGACCGCTGCGCTGGATCAGGCGGACGGGGTGGCCGGGCACGGCGCGGTCGAGCTCGGCGCGCGTCGGCGGGCGGCCCTCGGCGAGCATCAGCTCCTCGTAGCCGGCGGCGCGCAGCCAGCGACCGGGCGGCGTGCGCGCCGCCGCCTCGCGTAACACTTCGAGCAGCTCCGGGATGCTGGAGATGGCGTGTGGCGAGACATCCGGCCCGGCCGCGGCGGCCGCGGCGGCGAGGATGTGGACGTGCGCGTCGACGAAGCCCGGCAGCAGCGTCGAGTCGCGCGCCTCGATGCGGCGATGCGCTGGCGGCAGGCGACGCGCGCAGTCCTCGGGCGTGCCGACGGCGACGATGCGACCCCCGGCGCAGGCGACGGCGCCGGGCACGGGCGCGTCGCCGGGGCGCGCCATCGTCAGCAGGCGCGCCTCGATCAGCAGCGGTTCGGGTGAGGGGGTCACGGCAGCAACGTAGTCAGGGGACGCGCGGAAGCCGGGAGCGCTGCTCCCGGCTTTGGCGGTGGATGCGGACCGGCCGCTGCTAGTCGGCGGAGGGCAGCACCTTGGGCTGCAGTTCCTCCATGCCGCGCCCGTCGACGTTGAGATTACATTCGCCGGGCTTGATGCAGAGCACCTCGATCTCGGAGTTCTCGTCCTTGTAGCGCTTACCAAGTGCGACAGCCATCGGACGCTCCTAGATCTGCTCGAGCTCGTTGTCGCCGCAGCGAAGGACGCCTTCGCCGCCGCGCGTGACGATGAACTCCGCGCCGCACGCCGTGCAGCGGTAGCGCTTTCCCGTCTCGACCTCTGCCATCTCTTCCCCCTTCGGCGGGTCGGCCCGCCAGTCCGTCTCGTTCGCCCTGCTCGCCGCCTGGCCCTCGCGCGGCGGCGGGCCGCTTCTACTCGGTGATCGACTGCAGGTAGAGGATGATCGATTCGAGATCGAGGTCGCTCAGGACGTCCTCGCCGAACACGGGCATGGCCGCGACCTCTGCGAACCCGGCGACGATCTTCGCCTGCGGCATCCGGATCGACTCGCGGATGTAGGCGTCGTCGACGACGACGCTGCTGCCGTCCTCGAGTTGCTCCGTGCGGCCGTAGACGCCCAGCCACGTCGGGCCGACCAGCTCCGTGCCGTCCAGCGTGTGACAGGCGAGGCAGCCGAGGGCGTTGACGAGGACGTCGCCCCGTTCGGCGGTCGGGGTGGTCGGTGTCGCCGCCGCGGTCGGGGCGGCCCCGCCGTCATCCGAGGGCGTCGCCGGGCCCACCTGCGTCCGGGGATCGGTGCGGGTGCGGAAGGCGAGCTTCGCGGGGTTGGAGAACTGGCCGCAGTTGTCCGTGGTGATCGTGATCGTGCTCGCGTCGCGGGTGAGCGTCTGCCGCTCGCTCTCCGCGTAGATCTCCGCAGCGGTCGGGTGTCGGCCGTAGTCCTCGACGACCCTCGCAAGCTGCTCCGAGGTGAGCTGCTGCTTGTAGGAGGCGACCTCCTCCTCCGTGGGGGCCCGGCCGAACTGCGCCGTGAGCACCGCCGTGAGGGCGAAACGCTCCTCGAGCACCGCGCCGTACTGCTCCTCGTCGGCGTGCTCGCCCTCCTCGAGGACGAGCTCCCAGAAGTCATGCTTGCCGGTGGGGTCGCCCACGATCAGCGTGACGAGTTGCTCCACCTGCGTCGCCGAGAGCGAGCCGCCGAACTGGATGTCCCACTTCGGCATGTACGTGCCGACGCGGCCGCAGGTGATGGTCTCGCTCAGGTAGGTGCGGATGTTCTCCGCCACGCTCTCGGAGGTGGCCTGCGCGCCGTAGACGTTGTCCTCCCCGAGAATCAGGAAGTGCGGCGCGTTCAGCGCGACGCCGATGGTGCCGACGCCGTTCGCATCCTTGCCAGAGCCATCGAGGCCGTGGCAGTTGCGGCAGTTCTGCACGAACAGCCGCGCGCCACGCTCGGCGTTGCGCTCGTTGATCTCGGCGGACTCGACCTCCTGGCGGTTGGCCTCGTTGAAGAGGTAGCCGACGGTGACGACGAAGGTCACGAACAGCAGCCCGATCATCACGTTGACCTGTTTGCTGGTGTTCATCTCGCCTCAGTTCCCCGAGAGCGTCCGTCGGCCTGCTGCATCAGGAGGTCTGGCCCGCGCGCTGCGGGTTGTCGGGACCACCGTCGAGGCGGTCGCCGGTCTGCACGGTGACGTTGCCCGCGGAGTCGACATCGACCTTCATCGTGGTCATCGAGCGCGGGGCCGGGCCGAACACGCGAATGCCGGCCTTGGTGTAGGTCGAGCCGTGGCAGGGGCAGCGATACCAGCCCTGGTCGTTGTCGTAGGTGAAGCCGGAGCGCCACGGCACGGTGCAGCCGAGGTGCGGGCACTTGTGCCAGAGCGCGAGCAGCCCGGCGCCGCCGCCGCTGCCGCCCGGCCGTGTCTCGTTCGGGTCGAGGTTCACCAGCCAGAACTGCCCGGTGATGAAGTGCACCGGGTCGCCGCCCGGCGGGTACTCGGCGATGTTCCCGGCGGCCACCGGACCCCCGAAGCCCTTGATGCCCCGCGGGTACATGAAGTCCAGCAGCGAGCCAACGAGGCCGAGCAGCGCCAGCCCCAGCCCGCCCCAGAAGGAGGCGCGGATGAAGTTGCGGCGCGAGGTGATCGGGCCGGTGGGGCGGCGCGCCTGCGCTGCCGGGACCGGCGCCTCCTCGGGCGCGCGGGTGCGGCGCGCGGCGATCGCCTCGCGCCAGGCGTCCGTCACCTGCCCGGGGTCGGGAGCGTCCTGCACCGCAGCGCCTCCGCCTTCCGCCTCGTTCGTCACTACTGCACCCCTCGTCCGCCGACTATGACTCGGCCGGCCGGACCTCCCACGGCCAGAGCAACTCGAGGCCCTCGCCGCGGAAGTACGTCCCGGCCATCGTGAGCGCCAGGTAGGAGCCCAGCCAGCCGGAGAACAGCAGGATCATGAAGTCGCGCCGTGTCTTCGCCAGCCCGAGGCGCCAGGCGACGAGGCAGAGCAGCAGCGGCAAGCCGACCATCAGGTTGACCGGGATCGCCTGCTCGACAATCCAGGCCGGGAAGTTCCACTGGATGCTGCCGCGCGGCAGCCCCAGCAGGTCCGTGCGAACGAACGTCTCGCCGAGGGGGATCGTCTCCAGCTCGCTCGGCCAGTTGATCTCCGTCTGCAGCGCTCGAACGCTGGTCAGCCAGTTCAGGCTCTCCGGCCACGCCCGCAGCCGCTCGTCGACGATCAGCGGCGGGAAGTTGTCGAAGCTGTCGGCGTCGAACGTGAAGCGCTCGAACACGACGATGTGCTTGCCCGAGTTGTAGATGATCAGCGCCCAGGTGCCGATGGTGCCGACGATGAAGCCGACGATCACGTTCGGCCAGGCGCGCGGCGTGCTCAGCCACTGCCCCTGACCCTCGTTCGAGGTGTCGAAGAAGGGCACGGCGCCAAGGATGATCAGGAAGACCGTCGGCACGATCACCCCGGCGAGCGCCGGGTGCATGTGCAGCAGCAGCTCCTGCAGGTTCAGGAAGTACCACGGCGCCTTCGAGGGGTTCGGCGTGTTGGCCGGGTTCGCGCGGTCCTGCAGCGGCGCGTTGATCAGGATCGCGAGCGCGACGAACGTGAGGGTGAAGACCAGCGCCGAGATGAACTCGACGAAGACAAGGTCCGGCCAGACCAGCAGCTCTTCCTCGCGCTGGCGGCGCGGGCGTGCGCTGGGTACGGCGCCGCGCGACCTCGAGGGACCGCGAGCGGGTGCGTCCGCGACCATCGGCGTTCCTTCGCCTCTCCGCGCGCCTGCGCCCGGCGCCTACAGCGGCCGGGCGAGCCCGCCGTCACGGCGGATTCGCCAGAAGTGGACGGCCATGAAGATCGCCGCAATCAGCGGCAGTCCTACCACATGGAGGGTGTAGAAGCGGATCAGGGCGTTCTGGCCGACCTCGAAGCCGCCGATCATGACGAACTGGTTGACCTCGCCGAGGACCGGGTCGGAGCCGATCATGTTCGTGCCGACGGTGATCGCCCAGAACGCCAGCTCATCCCACGGCAGCAGGTAGCCGGTGAAGGAGAGCAGCAGCGTGAGCACGAGCAGCACGACGCCGACGATCCAGTTGAACTCGCGAGGCGGCTTGTACGCGCCGGTGTAGAAGACGCGCATCATGTGCATCAGCACGGTGATCACCATGCCGTGCGCCATCCAGCGGTGCGTGTTGCGCATCAGCATCCCGAAGCGCACGTCCGTCTGCAGCGCCTGCATGTCCTGGTAGGCCCGCTCGACCGAGGGCACGTAATAGAACATCAGCAGCACGCCGGTGATCGTGAGCCCGAGGAAGAGGAAGAAGGAGAGGCCGCCGAGGCAGTAGGTGTGCGTGATCTTGACGTGCGTGCGGTGGATGCGCGTCGGGTGCAGGTGCAGGAAGACGTTCGTCGCGACGGCGAGCATCTGGTTGCGCGGCGTGTTCGGGTAGCCGGTGCGGATGATCGAACGCCAGACGCGGTTGTTGACGGTGAAGTCGTACAGCCGATCAGCAAGCGGTCGGCCCTGCGGGCGCTCGGTCGTCGCCATCCGCTCCCCCCGATCAGCTCACGCGCGAGCCGATGGTTGTCGCCGTCTCTAGGCTTCCCACCACTTGCCGAGCAGCACGAGCGTCGCGAAGGCTCCCATCATCAGGAAGAAGATGATGGTGAGTTCGAGCGCTTCTCCGACTTCACCGAAGATCATGGAGCGCCCCTCTTTCGCTGCCCGAGGCAAGCAGCCGCCGCAGCGAGGCGAACGCCCCGCTCCCAGGCGCCGCGATCCTAGCGACGCCCCTTTCCTACGGTCAAGGATTCGAGCGCCCGAGACGGCCTGGAATGCGCCCGATCGGGGCGCGGCGACCCCTCGCTGGCGGCCTACCCGGCGCCGCCGCCGCGCTGCGGCACGCGCGGCACCCCGCCGATGCGCAGCCGCCACAGTCCCCTGAGGTCCTCGATTGCCGTGTGCAGGATCTTGACGCGGCTGTCGCGATCCTCGATCCAGCGCACGGGCACCTCGCGCAGGCGGTAACCATTCTCCTGCGCCAGCAGCAGCAGCTCCGAGTCGAAGAACCAGCCGGTGTCGCGCACCAGCGGCAGCAGCGCCCGCGCGGGCTCGCGGCCGATCGCCTTGAAGCCGCACTGCGCGTCGGTGACGTTGAGCCGCCCCAGCCGCCGCAGGATCTGCACGTAGGTCCTCGAGGTGAACTCGCGGCGCAGCGAGCGCTCCGTCTCCGAGTCCTGATGCAGCCGCGTGCCGTAGCTGACGTCCACCTCGCCCGCGGCGATCGGGTCGATCAGCGCCGGGATGTGCTTCAGGTCCGTCGAGAGATCGACGTCCATGTAGGCGAGCACGTCCGCGGGCGAGGTCAGCCAGCTGACGCGCAGCGCGATGCCACGCCCCTTGACCGGGATGTGCAGCGCGACGAAGCGCCCGCCCTCCTCGCCGCCGTGCTCCTCCTCCAGCTCGCGCGCGATCTGGAACGTGCGGTCCGTCGAGGCGTTGTCGGCGACGACGATGCGCCAGTCGTGCTCCGGGTGCGCGTCCGTCCATTCGAGAACGCGCGCGACGCTCTGCGCGAGGATCAGCTCCTCGTTGTAGACCGGCAGCACGAGGTCGACGTTCGCCATCGTGCGCCAATCGTAGCGGGTTATGACGCGTTCGGGGCAACCGGACCGTTGCCCACGGCGTCCGCAGGCGGATGCAGAGGAGCATCCGGTCCCCTCGCCCCGAGGGAGAGGGCGGAGGGCGAGGGAGGATGCCGCCGCGGGCGCAACAACCCGGCGAGGACGGCGACGGCGAGGCGAGCCCCCTCACCCCAACCCTCTCCCCCAGGAGAGGGGGCCGGATCGCCGCTCGCGAGGTTCGGTGCGCCCTCGAGGCTTCCGAGGGGGCCGGAGCGAATCGCAAACTAGTGGCGGAAGTGGCGCGCTCCGGTTGCTACCAGCGAGACGCCGAGGCGGTTCGCGGTCTCGATCGAGTCCTCGTCGCGGATCGAGCCGCCGGTGTGGGCGACTACCGTGCAACCGGCCTCGGCGCACACCTCGATGGTGTCGGGGAAGGGGATGAACGCGTCCGTCGCGGCAACCGCGCCCCGCGCCCGCTCGCCCGCCTGCTGCTGGCAGAGCCGGGCGCTTCCGACGCGGTTGGGCTGACCGGCGCCCATGCCGATCAGCACGCCGTCCTTCACGAACACGACGGCGTTGGACTTCACGTGCTTGCACACCACCCAGGCGAGCCGCAGATCCTCGAGCTCCGCCCCCGAGGGCTCGCGCTCGCTCGTGAGGTCGAATGTCGTTTCCTCGGAGACATCGGCCGTCTGCAGCAGCATCGCGCCGCGGATGCCGCGAGCCTCGATGCGCTCACGCCGGGGCTCGCCCGGCGGCGCCTCGAGAATGCGCAGGTCCCTCGACTTCTTCTTCAGGTGCTCCAGGCCGTCCTCGGTATAGCCCGGCGCGATCACGATGTCGTAGCGCATGCGCACACCAGACTCGGGATTACGTACCTGGCGCAGCGCGTCCGCCATCTCGAAGTCGATCGGGCGGTTGACCGCGACGATGCCGCCGTACGCCGAGACGTAGTCGCCCTCGGCCAGCGAGCGCTCGTAGAGCGGCGCGAGCGCGTCGCCCTCGGCGCCCGCGGCGAAGCAGGCGGGGTTCGTGTGCTTGATGATCGCCACCGCAGCGCCCTCGACGTCGCAAACGAGATTGAATGCGGCGTCGGCATCGAGGAAGTTGACGTACGACATGCCCTGCCCGTGGTGCTGCTCGAAGCCGCCGATGCCCTCCACGGGCTGGCGGACGGAGTCGAGCGTGTAGAACGCACCCTGCTGGTGCGGGTTCTCGCCGTAACGCATCACCTCCACGCGGGTCATCGCCAGCGTCAGCTGCTCCGGCAGCAGGTCGTCCTCGCCGCGCAGGTACTCAGCGATCGCGGCGTCGTAGTGCGAGACGTGCGCGAACGCCTTCGCCGCCAGCGCGCGCCGCGCCCCGGCGTCGAGCCCGCCCGCGCTCAACGCCTCGAGGATCATCTCGTAGTCCGCGGGGTCGACGACCGGGATCACCCACGGGTGGTTCTTGGCCGCCGCGCGGATCATGGTCGGGCCGCCGATGTCTATCTCCTCGAGCGCCTCGGCAAGGCTGACGTCGGTGCCGCTCACGGTCTCGATGAAGGGATAGAGGTTCACCGCCACGAGGTCGATCGGGTCGATGCCGTGCGTCGCCAGCTCCGCCGCGTCGTCCTCGCGGTCGCGGCGCGCGAGCAGGCCGCCGTGCACCTTCGGATGCAGCGTCTTCACGCGCCCCTCGAGCATCTCGGGGCTGCCGGTCATCGTCGCGATGCTCTCCACGGGCACGCCCGCCTCGGCGATGGCGGCCTGCGTGCGGCCGGTGGAGAACAGCTCCCAGCCGAGGTCGTGCAGGCCCTGTGCCAGCCCGGTGATGCCCGTCTTGTCGTAGGCGCTCAGGATCGCGCGCATCGTGTCTCCCCCTCGCTACTCCGGTAACCCGGCGACTGCCGGCGCGCCCTCGGCGCGGCGCTCGACGACGCCGCAGCGCCAGCTGCCCGGCGCCGCCTCCAGCACGGTGGCCGCGTCCGGGGGCGACGCGACGAGCACCATGCCGATACCCATGTTGAACGTGCGGAACATCTCGCCGTCCTCGATGCCGCCGGCGCGCTGGATGTGCGCGAACAGCGGCGGCGGCTCCCAGCTCGCGACGTCGAGGTGCGCGCGCAGGCCCTCGGGCAGCATCCGCGGCACGTTGCCCGGCAGCCCACCGCCCGTGATGTGCGCCATGCCGCGCAGGCGCGGCAGCAGTGGCCGCACGACCTCGAGGAAGGAGCCGTGCACCGCCAGCAGCGCCTCGCCGAGCGTGCCGCCGAGCTCCTCGACGCGCTCGTCCAGCAGCTCGCGGTCGCGCTCCTCGCCGAGACCCTTGGCGATGCCGAAGATCTCGCGCACAAGCGAGTAGCCGTTCGTCTGCAACCCAGTCGAGGGCAGCGCGATCAGCACGTCGCCCTCGTCGATCGCCGAGCCGTCGAGGATCGCCTCGCGCTCGGCGACGCCGACGATGAAGCCGGCGAGGTCGTAGTCGCCGGGCGAGTAGAGGTCCGGCATGTCGGCCGTCTCGCCGCCGAGCAGGGCCACGCCGTTCTCCTCGCAGGCCGCGCCGATCCCGGCGACGAGCTCGAGCCGCCGCTCCTGCGCGAGGCCGGCCGTCGCGAGATAGTCGAGGAAGAAGAGCGGCTCGGCGCCGGCGGTGAGGATGTCGTTGACGCAGTGGTTCACGAGGTCCTGCCCGACGCCCTCGTAGCGTCCGAGCGCGCCGGCGATCAGCACCTTGGTGCCGACGCCGTCGGCGCTGGCGACGAGCACCGGGTCGCGGTAGTGCCCGGCGCCGAGGCGGAACAGCCCGGCGAAGGCGCCGACTCCGCCGAGCACCTCGGGGCGGCTCGCCCGTTCGGCGATCAGCCGCAGGTCGCCGATGCTCGCCTCGGCGGCCTGCACGTCGACGCCCGCGTCGGCGTAGCGCAGCGGGGTGGGCGGGCGTTCGGTCGAGGCGCTCATCGCGCGGGCTCCGGGGGAGGCGTCGGGCCGGGCCGGATCATACCCCGCACTCCATCCTCAATGGTGCTCAGTGGACGGCGCGCAGCGGCACCGCGTGCCGGTCGATCGAGCCGCCGCTCTCGAGGGCGAACTTGTCGAGCTGCAGCGGCACGGCGCTCGGGTAGCGCCCGCTGAAGCAGGCCGCGCAGAGCGCGTCGCGCTGCTGGCCGGTCGCGCCGACCGTTCCCTCCAGCGAGAGGTAGCCGAGGGAGTCCGCGCCAATGTGTTCGCGGATCTCCTCGATCTCAAGATGCGAGCCGATCAGCTCGCCGCGCGTCGCCATGTCGACGCCGTAGAAGCAGGGGTGCGTGATCGGCGGCGAGGTGATGCGCATGTGCACCTCGCTGGCCCCGGCCTTGCGCAGCATCGCCACCACGCGCGGCGTGGTCGTGCCTCGGACGATCGTGTCGTCGACGACGACCACGCGCTGGCCGCCGAGCAACTCGGGCAGCGGGTTGAACTTCAGCTCCACGCCTCGATCGCGCAGCCGCTGGTCGGGCTGGATGAAGGTGCGCCCGACGTACCGGTTCTTCACGAGGCCCTCGACGTAGGGGATGCCGGACTCCTGCGCGTAGCCGACGGCGGCGGCGGTCGCCGAGTCCGGGATGCCGATCACGACGTCGCCGGGCGCGGGATGCTCGCGCGCGAGCTGCGCGCCCATCCGCATGCGCACCGGGTACAGCCGCTCGCCCTGCAGCTTCGAGTCCGGGCGGGCGAAGTAGATGTGCTCCAGCAGGCAGAGCGAGGGGCCCTCGGGACGCTCGCCCTCGTAGCGCCAGGACTGCACGCCGGCTCCGTCGATGCGCACGACCTCGCCGGGCTCGATCTCGCGCACGAACTCCGCGCCGAGCGTGTCCAGCGCGCAGGTCTCCGAGGCGAGCACCCAGCCGCCGCCGAGGCGACCGAGACAGAGCGGGCGGATGCCGAGCGGGTCGCGCACGCCGAACAGCGCATCCTGCGTGAGCAGCGTCAGCGAGTAGGCGCCGGAGGCGCGCCGCATCACGTAGCTGAAGCGCTGCTCCCAGTCGCCGCCGGGCGCGTTCGCGAGGAGCTGCGCGAGCACCTCGGAGTCCGTGCCGGTCTCGAACCCGACGCCGCGCTCGATGAGGTCGCTGCGCAGCAGGTCGGCGTTGACGACGTTGCCGTTGTGCGCGAGCGCGAGCTCGCCCTGCGGGCCGGAGACGATCAGCGGCTGCATGTTGGCGTGGGTGCTCGACCCGGTCGTCGAGTAGCGCGTGTGACCGATCGCGTGCGTGCCCTGGAGGTCCTCCAGGACCTCCTCGTGGAAGATCTGGGTAACCAGGCCCATCTCGGCGAAGCGCTGCACCCCCGGCTTGCCGTTGGCGGTGGCGATCCCGGCGGACTCCTGCCCGCGATGCTGGAGGGAGTGCAGGCCGAAGAAGGTGAGTCGAGCCACATCCTCGCCGGGGGCGAAGATGCCCATCACGCCGCAGGATTCGCGCAGGCTCGGAATCAAGCGCGCCCCTCTCCGCTACCGGGTGGGGGAGACCGCCAGTGTAGCGCACCGCCCCCGGTTGCGTCCGCCTGCATCCGCATGTGATCGACCTTCGTGCAGCGATCCATCACCACCGGCAGCCCCGCACCGCGGGCGCGCGCGGCCGCCTCCTCATGCACGATGCCGAGCTGCAGCCAGACCGCGCCCGCACCCGCCTCGATGGCGTCCTCGACGACCTCCGGCGCCTCCCACGGCAGGCGAAACACGTCGACGATGTCGACGCGCTCCGGCAACTCGTCGACGCTGTCATAGCAGCGCCGCCCATGCGCCTCGTCGAGCAGCGGGTTCACGAGGTAGACGAGGTACCCCGCCTCGATCAGGTAGCCGGCGATGTCGTGCCACGGGCGATCGGTGCGCGGCGAGCGCGCGACGACGGCGATCGTGCGCGCCTCGCGCAGGAGCTGCCACTCCAGCGGCTCGCTAGTCATCGCTCACCTCCGGCGGAGCCGAGCCCGCGCGCACCATGCGGCGGCGGCGCCTCGGCCGCGCGGCTTCCGCCGCTGCCGCCTCCTCGGGCGGCTCGTCCGGCAGCGCGGCGAGGTGCGCCGCCGAGTCGCTGCGCTCCGCGACCGCCTCGGCCAGGCGGTTCGCGCGCGCCAGGCCCTCGGCCGCGAGCGGGCGGGCGACGACGACCGTGCCGATCGTGAGCCGCTTGCCGTTGTCCTTCACCAGCTCGACCTCCCAGGTCACGAGGTCCTGCCGCTCGCCGCTCTCCAGCTCCGCCTCGTAGTCGCCCTCGACGGCGATGTGGTCGATGCGCCAGAACGGCACGAGCTCGTCGGTGCCGATGCCGAGGCCGAGCAGGCCCTGCTGCCAGCGCACGGACTGCTTCCGGCGCTCCAGCAGCACGGAGCGGCCGATCACGTTGTAGATCAGCCCGAGCGTCGCGATCGGCCCCATCAGCAGCGCGACGACGAGCAGCACCATGAGCAGCGCCAGCGGCAGGGCATCGAGGAAGGCGACGATCAGCGCGACGGCCCCGGCGGCCAGAGCGAGCTGGATCAGCGGGGCGACCAGCTGGGCGCGCGAGCGCCGGATCGCCACGCTGTCGTCGCCGATGACGGCGACGGCGCGCTGCAGCGGGATCCGCTCTGCCATCGCGCCAGCCCCGTCCGTCGCGCCCTCGGGTGTTCGAGTCTAGTGAGGGCGGGGGGCGGCGACCAGCGAGCGCGCCTGGACGGCAGCACGTGCCTTGCGGGGCCGTCTCCGGCAATCGGATCTCGCGCCACTCACCTGGTCGCCCTGATTGAGAACAGCTGCGGGAAGCTCTCGTTGTGCCTCGGAAGCCGCCACCAGCCGTCGTCTCCCCGCTCCATCACGGGATGGGCCTGGTAGGGGGTGAAGGGGAACTCGTGCAGGAACTCGATGCGCAAGCCCGCGTCGATCAGCGCGCAGACGATGTCGCTCATGCTGTGCTGCCACTCGTAGGTCGGGGTCTTCAGTAGCTCCGTGCCCGCGTAGCCTGGCTCGCCGCCCTCGGAGAACAGCTCGTGGTGAAAGTAGCCGTGCAGCGGCGCCATGTCACCCGCCTCGGACGCCTCGAACACCGCCGCGAACGGGTGGAACTCCACGATGTAGAACACGCCCGCTGGTTTGAGGTGGTTGCTTGCGACCTCGGCCCACCCGCCGATATCAGGCAGCCAGCTCAGGACGCCGTATGAGGTGAACACGATGTCGAACTGCTCGTCGAGGACGTCTGGCAGGTCGTAGATGTTGGAACTGATGAATCGAACGCCCAGCTCCAACTCCTCGTTGAGCGCGCGGGCCAGGCCGATTGCGGTCTCCGAGAAGTCCACCCCCGTCGCCTTCGCCCCCAGCCGGGACCACGACATCGTGTCCAGGCCGAAGTGACACTGCAGGTGAAGCAGCGTCTTGCCGGATACGTCGCCGACCTCGTGCCGCTCGATGTCGGTGAGGGTGATCCGGCCCTGCTTGAAGCCCTGCACGTCGTAATGGTCCGAGGCCGCGTGGGCGGGTGTGCGCTCATCCCAGTTCTTGCGATTCGCCGCTAGTCGCCTGTCCATAGTTGCGGTCCCCGTTGCATGGTACCGGCTGCGCGGACTCGGACCAGCAAGCATCCACGGTCGGCAGCACCTATCATTGAGCGCCGCCGCGCCGAGGCGCGCAGGGAGGCCCGATGCGCCACGAGCTGCTGGAGATCCTCGCCTGCCCCGTCTGCAAGGGTGAGCTGACGCTGACCGTCGAGCAGGCGGAGAGCGACGCGCACGGTCGCGAGGAGATCGTGCGCGGCGAGCTGCACTGCGCGGCCTGCGACCACCGCTACCGCATCGAGGACGGCATCCCCAATCTGCTGCCGCCGGAGCTCGCCGAGGCGTCCCCGTGAGCGACGCCGACCGCTCGCGGCGGCTCGGCCTGCTGCTGATGGCCGGCGCGTTCCTGCAGCTGTTCGTCTTCCTCGGCGCGGCCGCGCGGCGCTCCTACGCCGCGCTCGCGCTGCCCGTCGGCGCCGGCGTTGCCGTGCTCTCCGCCCTCGCCTTCTGGATCGGCTACACGATGGCGTACGCCCGGTGGGACGACGAGGACGAGCCCCCGTCCGGCGGCAACCCATGACGGGCCCAGCGGAGGCCCTCGAGCGTCGCCTCCCGTTCGAGCGCGTGACGAACTTCCGGGACCTCGGCGGGTACGAGACCAGCGAGGGCGCACGCGTGCGCTGGCGCACTGTGTACCGCTCCAGCACGCTCTCGCAGGCAACACCGGCCGACGTACAGCGCCTGCTCGACCTCGACCTCGCGCTCGTGATCGACCTGCGCACCAACGAGGAGTTGGAGAGGAGCGGAATCTCCGCGCTGCACGAGCACGGCGTGGAGCACCGCCACCAGCCCTACGGGCGGGTCACGATGCGCGCCCGCAACGGGCCCGGCCTCGACTACCTGCAAGGCGTCGAGGACGCCGTGACGGCGATCGGCAAGGTCTTCGCCGCGATCGCCGAGGCCGACACGAGCCGGACCGTGGCCTTCAACTGCGAGGGCGGCAAGGACCGCACGGGCGTGACGGCGGCGCTGCTGCTGCGCGCCCTCGGCGTGCCGGACGAGACGATCGTCGCGGACTACGCGCTGACCCGCGAGTACCTGACGATGTGGCGCGACCTCAGCGACGAGCAGATCGCGGAGCGCGGCAAGACGTGGGGTACCGATCTCACGCGCGAGATGCTCGACGCCGCGCCCGAGACGATGCGCTCGCTGCTCAGCGGGATCGACGCGCGCTACGGCTCGACCGAGGCATTGCTAGCCCTCGGAGGCGTCGACGAGCCGCTGATCGCGCGCCTGCGCGAGCGGCTGCTGGAGGGCTAGCCGGACTCCCAGCCCGCCGGCGAGAGCGGCTCGACGCCCTCGAGGCCCACCGCGTCGCGCAGCTCGGCGATCGAGCGCCCGAGCAGCGGGTGCACGACGTCCGGTGCGATCTCGGCGAGGGGAACGAGCACGAAGCCGCGCTGGTGCATGCGCGGGTGCGGGATCCGCAGCTCCTCGCTCTCGATGCGCAGGTCGCCGGCGAGCAGCAGGTCGAGATCGAGCGGGCGCGGGCTGTTGCGCGGCGCGTCCAGATCGCGCCCCGCGGCGACCTCGATGCGCTTGCAGAGGCGCAGCAGCTCAAGGGGTTCGAGCGTGCTGCGCACGCAGGCGGCGGCGTTCGCGTAGGCCGGCGCGGGCTCGGCGCAGGCCGGTCCACCCCACGGCTCCGTCTCCCAGAGCGATGAGACCGCCTCGATGGTCACGCCCGCCTCGGCAAGCCGCTCGAGGCCCGTGCGCAGCGCGGCGACGCGGTCGCCGAGGTTGCCGCCGATGCCCAGGTAGACGCGCAGCACGGCGCCCGCCGTCACGCCGGCTCCTCGCGGCGACGCCCGTGCAGGACCGCGTCCGTGACCCTCGCGACGTCCGCCATCTCGCGCACGTCGTGGACGCGCACGATGTCGGCCCCGGCGGCGATGGCGAGCGCCACCGTTGCGGCGCTCCCGGCGACGCGCGAGGCGGCCGGCTCCTGCTCGCGCCCGAGCGCCCAGCCGATCGCGGACTTGCGCGAGCTACCCAGCAGCAGCGGCCGCCCGAAGCAGCGCAGCTCGCCGAGCCGGCGCACGAGCTCGAGGCTCTGCGCCGGCCCGATCCCGAACCCGAAGCCGGGATCGAGGATCAGCAGCTCGCGCCGCACGCCCGCCGCCTCGGCGATCGCGAGCGACTCCTCGAGGCCCGCGCGCACGTCGGCGATCACGTCGCCGGAGGCGGGGCGGCCGCGCTGGTTGTGCATCAGCACGGCGGGCAGCCCGCGCGCGGCGAGCAGCGGCGCGAGCGCGGGGTCGGCGCGCAGGCCGTGCACGTCGTTGAGTGCGTCCGCGCCTGCGTCGAAGGCGCGCTCGGCGACGTGCGCCTTCGAGGTGTCGACGCTGATCGGCGCCTCGACTGCCTCGCGCACGGCGCGCAGCACGGGCGCGAGGCGCGCCCACTCCCCGGCAGCGTCGAGGGGCTCGTGGTCGGGCCGCGTGGACTCCGCGCCGACGTCGATCAGGTCCGCGCCGTCCCCGACCATGCGCGCGGCCTGGCCGGCGGCGGCGGCGGGGTCGAGGACGCCGTCGCCGGAGAAGGAGTCGGGCGTGGCGTTGACGATGCCCATCACGTAGCTGCGCCGTCCCCACTCGAAGCAGCGTCCGCCGATCGTGATCGGCGGGGGCGGCGAGGCGGATGGTTCGGGCGGCATCGAGGACGCTCCGGACGGTCAGACGATCTCGGCGGGGATCTCCTCGATCACGCCGCCCTTGTGAATGTAGTAGGTGTGCAGCGGCGGCGGATCCTCGGCGAGCGAGACGAGCAGGTAGAAGGTTCCCGGGTAGGCCGGATCGCGGTCCGTCTCTCCGGGCGGGAAGAACGCCATCCGCACGTCGGTCTGCGAGGGGTAGGCGGGGGAGGCGACGTGCGAGTGGTAGATCGCGAACAGCGTCTCGCCTCGCTCGTCGCGCTGCTGCTCCAGCCGCATCTGCTCCATGCCGTGCATCTCGAAGCGGTAGGGGCTGGCGGCGACGTTGGTGACGCGGTGCACCGAGATCGGCTCGCCGTCCTTCGCGTGCACCAGGCCGCACGCCTCGTTCGGCAGATCCTCTCGGGCGTGCGCGATGATCGCGTCGGCGATGGCTCGAGGAATCCGCGGCACCGCTACCAGGCCTCCGGCTCGCCGTCGTCGATGCAGGCGTTCCCGCTGAGCCGCATCAGCGCGAAGTTCGCGCTCGACGGCTGCACCGCGAGGTGGTCGAGCCAGTGCGCGCGCTCAGCCTCGGGGACACGCTCGGCGAAGTCCGACGCGAACACCTCGATCTCCTCCTCGCCGGGCGCGATCCCCGCGTCGATCGACCAGCCGCGCACGATCGCGATGCGGCCGACCGTGCGCGTGCGGATCATCCGCGCGTCCGCCCGTTCGCGGTAGCGGTCGAGGACGGAGGTGCGGAAGCGCAGCGTCAGCAGCCCGTACTCGCCGCGCGCGATCGCTCGCTCGACGATCGCGCGCTGCGATCCGCGCCCGCCCTCGCTGCCTCCCGCCATCGCGCCCGCCGCCACCGGCTCCGGGCTAGGTCTCGATCGGCACGCCGATGAGCGAGCCGTACTCGGTCCACGAGCCGTCGTAGTTCTTCACGTCCTCGTGGCCGAGCAGGTACTTGAGCACGAACCAGGTGTGCGAGGAGCGCTCGCCGATGCGGCAGTAGGCGATCGCCGGATCGCCCGCGCTGACGCCGGCGCCGCCGTAGATCTCGCGCAGCTCGTCGGCGCTGCGGAAGGTGCCGTCCTCGTTGACGGCGCGCGCCCAGGGAACGTTGATCGCGCCCGGGATGTGCCCGCCGCGCTGCGCCGTCTCCGGCAGGCCGGGCGGCGCGATGATCTCGCCGACGAACTCGGCCGGGCTGCGCACGTCCACCAGCTGCGGCGCCTGCGCCGCGACTGCCGCGAGCACCTCGTCGCGCTGCGCGCGCAGGCCCGCGTCTTGCTCCGACGCCGAGTAGCTCGCGCGGCCGATCGAGGGCGCGTCGGTCGTGATCTCACGCCCGTCGGCGATCCACTTCACGCGCCCGCCGTCCATCAGCGAGACCTGCTCGTGGCCGTGGAGCTCGAGCAGCCACAGCGCGTAGGCCGCGAACCAGTTGTTGTTGTCGCCGTAGAGCACCACGTGCGTGTCGTTGCCGATCCCGGACGCGCCGAGGAGCTCCTCGAGGTCGTCCTTCGCGATCACGTCGCGGCGCACCTGGTCCTGCAGCTGCGTGGCCCAGTTCCAGCCGACGGCGCCGGCGATGTGGCCCTCGTCGTAGGCGCCGGTGTCGACGTCCACCTCGACGAGGCGCACGTTCGCATCGCCGCCGTGTTCGGCGACCCAGTCCGCGGTGACAAGCTTGTCAGCCATCCTGCTTCCCCCTTCCCGGCGGCCCTGCCGCCGGTCGTTCACGCTCCGGCTACCACCAGAGCGTCGTGCTTACGTCCTCCTCGATCTCGTCGTAGTCCTGCGTCCAGAGGCCCGAGGAGAGGTACTTCCAGCCGCTGTCCGCCAGCAGGCAGACCACCTTCCCACCGGCCATCCGCTCCGCCGCGCGCTGTGCGGCGCGCACCGCCGCACCGCTGGAGACGCCCGCGAAGATGCCGGTGCGCTCCGTCAGCTCCCGCGTCAGCCGGAACGAGGTCGCCGAGTCAACGACGATCCGGCCGTCGAGCACGGACTCGTCGAGGACGGGCGGGATGTAGCCCTCCTCGAGGCTGCGCAGGCCCTGCACGAGGTCGCCCGGGTGCGGGGCGGCGGCGACGATACGCACGGCCGGGTTGTGCTCCTTGAGCCGCCGGCCGACGCCGGTCAGCGTGCCGCCCGTGCCGAGGCCGGCGACGAAGACGTCGGTGTCCGGCAAATCCTCGATGATCTCGGGGGCGGTGCTGTCGTAGTGGGCGCGCGGGTTGTCCTCGTTCTCGTACTGGAAGGGCATGAACCACTCGGGATGCTCGGTGTGGATGCGCTCCGCCTCGCGCACCGAGCCGTTGGTGCCAAGGTCGCCCGGCGAGTAGAGGATCTCCGCGCCGAAGCTCTCGAGCAGCTGGACGCGCTCGCGCGTGACGGCGTCCGGCATGACCACCTTCACCGGGTACCCGCGGAGGCGGCCGATCATGGCGAGCGAGATCCCAGTGTTACCGGAGGTCGGCTCGAGGATCGTCTGGCCCGGCTCCAGGCGGCCGTCGCGCTCGGCGCTCGAGACCATCCACCAGGCGATGCGATCCTTGACCGAGCCGGTCGGGTTCTCGCCCTCGAGCTTGGCGTAGATGCTGACGTCCGGGTTGGGCGACATCGCGGAGATGTCGACCAGCGGGGTGCCGCCGATGCGGTCGAGCACGCTGCCGGCGGGCGTCCGCCCGGTCTGCCGCGCTGCCGCCTCACCCACGATGCTGCTCCGCCGCTAGCCGCCGGCCAGCGCGGGGAGGATCGACACCTCGTCGCCCTCGCTGAGGACCGTCGCGGCGCCCTCCATGAAGCGCACATCCTCGTCGTTGAGGTAGACGTTGACGAAGCGGTGCAGCTGCCCGCCCTCGTCGACGAGCTGGTCGCGGAAGCCCGGATAGCGCCGCTCGATGTCGTCGATCAGCTCCGCGATGGTGCCGCCCTCGGCGGTCAGCGCGCGCTGCCCGCCGACGGTCTTCTGGATGACCGAGGTCACGTTGACCCGCACCTCCAAGGCCGGCTCCCTCCCAGTCGCCGAGGACGTCCGTGCGCCTCTAGTGTCCGCCGCCGTTGGCCGTCGGGGCCTCGAGCGGTGGGGAGCCGCAGAACGCGTCGTAGTCGATGAGCTCCGTCACGGTCGGCTCGTCGCCGCAGAGCGGGCAAGCCGGGTCGCGCCGCAGCTTCATCTCGCGGAACTCCATGGTCAAGGCGTCGATCAGCAGCAGCCGCCCGACGAGTGGCCGGCCGATGTCCAGCACCTGCTTGAACACCTCGGTCGCCTGGATCGAGCCGACGATGCCGGTGATCGCGCCGAGCACGCCCGCCTCGGCGCACGATGGCACGAGGCCGGGAGGCGGCGGCGCGGGGTAAAGGCAGCGGTAGCAGCCCTCGCCGGGCTTGAACACCGTGGCCTGCCCGTCGAAGAGCAGGATCGAGCCGTCGACCAGGGTCTTGCCCAGCAGGTAGGCGGCGTCGTTCACCAGGTAGCGCGTCGCGAAGTTGTCCGCGCCGTTCACGATGATCTCGTAGTCCCCGATGATCTCCATCGCGTTCTCCGAGTGCAGCGGCGCAGGGTGCGTCACGACCCGCACGTGCGGGTTGTAGGCGTGCAGCGTGTCCACCGCCGAGTCGAGCTTCGTGCGTCCGACATCCTCGGTCTGGTGCAGCAGCTGGCGCTGCAGGTTGGAGAGGTCGACCACGTCGAAGTCGACCAGGCCGATCGTGCCGACGCCGGCCAGCGCGAGGTAGATCGCGACCGGGGAGCCGAGGCCGCCCGCGCCGACGATCAGCACCTTCGCGTTGCGCAGCTGGCGCTGCCCGATCGAGCCGACCTGCGGCATGATGATGTGCCGCGAGTAGCGCATCGCCTCGTCCGGGGTGAGCGCCGTGCTGGGCGCGGCGCCGCCCGCGAGCGCGGGGATGACCGCGACCTGGTCGCCGTCGCCGACGGCCGTCGAGATGCCGTCGAGGTCGTGGATCTCCTGGTTGTTGACGTAGATGTTGATGTGCGCGGGCACCCGGCGCTCGCGGTCATAGACCAGCATGTCGAAGCCGGGGTAGCGCGCGTTCACCGCGTCGAGGACCCCCGCGACGTCGCCGCCGTCCACCTCGACGTACTCGCGGTTCGCCGTGAACCTGCGGAATGGCTGTGGGATGTAGACGCTGACCGCCATCTCCGATCGCCGTCCTTCCTGCCGCTCTGTCATATGCTCTCGATCCGTTCCCAGTCGCTTGCCGCTCACGAGAGCGCCACGCTCAGGTAGCGCTCCCCGGTGTCGCACAACATCGTCACCACGCGACAGTCCGGCCCCAGCCGCTTGCCGATCTCGATCGAGGCCCAGACGTTGCCGCCGGCGGAGATGCCGACGAGCAGGCCTTCCTCGCGGGTGAGCCGCTCCGCCATCGTGTAGGCGTCCTCGTCGCGGACGCTGATCACCTCGTCGTAGACCTCGCGGTTGAGCACGCCCGGCACGAACGAGGCGCCGATGCCCTGGATGCCGTGCAGCCCGGCGCGCCCGCCCTGCAGCACGGGCGACCGCGACGGCTCGACGGCGACGATGCGCACGCCCACGCCGGCCTCACGCAGCACCTCGCCGACGCCGGTGATCGATCCGCCGGTGCCGACGCCGGCGACGAACGCGTCGAGCTCGCCCCCGGTGGCCTCGATGATCTCGGGGCCCGTGGTCTCGCGGTGGGTGCGCGGGTTGGCGAGGTTGTCGAACTGCTGCGGCATAAAGTAGCCGTGCTCCTCGGACAACTGCCGGGCGGCGTAGACCGCGCCCGTCATGCCCTCGATCGCCGGGGTCAGCCGCAGCTCCGCTCCGAAGCGCTCGAGCAGGCGCCGCCGCTCGACGCTCATGTCCTCGGGCATCGTCAGGATCAGCTCGTAGCCCTTGCGCGCGCAGACCATCGCGAGGCCGATGCCGGTGTTCCCCGAGGTCGGCTCGACGATCGTGTCGCCCGGCGCGATCAGGCCGTCGCGCTCCGCGTCCTCGATCATGCTCAGCGCGATCCGGTCCTTGACCGAACCGGCCGGGTTGCGCGACTCGAGCTTGCCGAGGATCTCGGCGCAGCCCTCGGGTACGACGCGGTGCAACCGCACGAGCGGCGTCCCGCCGATCAGGTCGAGCACGGAGTCGGCGATCGCCGGCTGGGCGCGGCGACCCTCCGTGGTGTGCGTGGTCGTCGTCATCAGATCGAGTAGTGCGCGGCCCGGGCGTGCTGCTGCGCCCGCGCGCGCTCCGCGAGGTCGGCGATGCTGACCGCGCCGAGGCGGCGGCGCATGTCCTGGTAGATCTCCTCCCAGACGGGGCGCTGGGCGCAGAGACCGCAGTCGTAGGTGCACTCCTCACCATCCTCGACGCAGGAAATCGGGGCGACGGAGCCCTCGAGGCTCTCGATCACGTGGAGCAGGCAGATCTCCTCGGGGCGGCGGGTCAGCAGGTGGCCGCCGCCCGGGCCTCGCACGCTGCGCACGAAGCCGCCGCGGCGCAGCAGCGCCATCAGGTGATCGAGGTAGGACTCCGGGATCTCCTGGCGATCGGCGATGCCCGCGCGCTGGACCGGCCCCTCGCCGTCGTGGAGCGCGAGGTCAATCAGCGCGCGAACGCCGTAGTCGCCCTTCCTGCTCAGCCACATGGACCCGACCGCCGCTATTGTCGAGTAAGTTGCTCAACATTCTAGCACATTGCCCTCTTGGGCCAAGCGCTCGCTAGCCAACCTGGTAGCGCTCGAGGGCGTCCCGGTCGAACGCGAGGCCCAGGCCCGGCTTGTCCGGCACCACGATTTCCCCGTCCTCGATGGCCGGGGTTTCCTCGTAGAGCCGCAGCGTCCAGGGCATGTACTCCACCGTCAGCCCGTTGGGCACGGCAGCGATGGAGTGCACCTGCAGCTCGGGGACCAAATGGCTGACCACGGGCAGGTTGAAGGCCTCGGCCATGCCCGCCACCTTGCGGAACTGCGTGAACCCGCCCACCCGCAGCAGGTCGACCATCACGATGTCGATCGAGCGCTGCTCCAGCATGTGCCGGAAGGGGCGGATGCCGTAGACGTACTCTCCGGCGGCGATCGGCGTCGTGAGCGCGTCGGCCACCCGCGCCAGGCCCTGGTAGTCGTCGCGGACGACCACGTCCTCCAGCCAGTACAGGTGGTACTCCTCCACGCGCGATCCGATCTCGATCGCCTGGTTGACGTCCCAGAGCTGGTTGATGTCGCACATCAGATCGATGTCCGGGCCGATCGCGTCGCGCAGCGTGCGGATGCGGGCCACCTCGCGCCGGGCGGTCGGCTCGGCGCCCATCTGGGTCTTCATCTGCCTGAAGCCCATGTCCACCAGCCGAGGGCCTGCCTCGGCCAGATACTCGATGCTCATCGGACGCCCCAGCGCGCCGCTGGCGTAGGTCACCACCCGGTCGCGGTGCCCGCCCAGCAGCGAGCACACCGTCTGGTTCAGCGCCTTGCCCTTGATGTCCCAGAGCGCGATGTCGATCGCCGCCAGCGCGAGGGTGAAGATGCCCTCGGGGCCGGCGCCGCCCGCCGCGAGCCACAGCTTGTCGCTGACCGCTTCCACCTGCAGCGGGTCCTCGCCCACCGTCAGCTCGCAGAGGTTGTCGACCGCCGTGCGCAGCGCCGGTGTCAGCGGGCCGCCGAAGAAGGTTATGCCGATGCCCTGCACGCCCTCGTCGGTGTCCAGCTCCAGCGTGACGAACTCCCGCGTACCGGGCTGGTCGACGCCGACGATGAGCGGATTGACGTCCGGGACCTCAAGCACGCGGGTGGTCCAGCCGCTTACCTTCATCTGACTGCCCCTCGATCTGCTCCCTGGCTCAGCGACCTCGCCCCGAGGAGCGGAGCCCGGATCGGCTAGTCGCCGATCGTGCGCACCGGGAACTCGCGCGCCGGATGCGCCTTCAGCACCTCCTCGTCGAGGTCGATGCCGAGGCCCGGCGCCGTCGGGAGGGCGATGTGGCTGTCCACCACCTCGAACGGCGCCGTCGCCGCTTCCCGGCCCCACCCCTCGAAGTTCACGAAGTACTCGGTGATGATGAAGTTGGGCATCGTCGCCGCGGCCTGCAGCGTCGAGGCCAGCGCCACCGTCGTCGAGTTGTAGTTGTGCGGGCTGACCGCGACGAAGTAGGCCTCGGCCATCGCCGCGATCTCAGTCAGCTCCTTGATGCCGCCGACGTTCGCCACGTCGGGGTTGATGATGTCGGCGGCGCGCTGCTCGAAGGCCTCGCGGAACTCGAACTTGGTGTAGAGCTCCTCGCCGGTGACGGTGGGGATGTTGATCTGCGCCGTGGCGGCGGCGAGGGCGGTCACGTTCTCGGCCCAGACCGGCTCCTCGAACCAGTACGGCTCGTACTGCTCGACCAGCTTCGCCAGCCGTACGGCGTTCGAGGGGCTCAGCCGCCGGTGGACCTCGACGAGGATGTCGACGTCGGGGCCAACCGCCTCGCGCACGGCGCGGACGCGATCGGCGGCGGTGCGCAGCTCCGGCATGCCCACGTAGCTGCGCCACTTGCCCGGCACGGGGTCGAACTTGAGCCCGGTGAAGCCGCGATCGGCCATCGCCCGCGCGCGGGCCTGCAGCTCATCGAGGTCGTCCATGCGCGCCCAGCCGTTGGCGTAGACGCGCAGCCGGTCGCGCACCGCGCCGCCGAGCAGCTGGTGCACGGGCATGCCCGCGCGCTTGCCCGCGAGGTCCCACATCGCCTGCTCCACGCCGGAGATCGCGGAGTAGAGGTCCATCGCGCCGCGGCGGTTGCCGAAGTCGTTGTAGATCGCGTCCGTCCACGGCTTGATCCGCGCCGCGTCCCAGCCCTCGATGTAGCGTCGCAGCGCCTCGAGGTGCGCGGTGATCTGGATGTCGCGATCGGACTGCGTGTAGCACTCGCCCCAGCCGTGCAGGCCGTCGGCGGTCTCGAGGCGCACGAAGCAGAGGTTCTTGCCCGCGGTGTAGCGATCGGGCTGCCCGGTCTCGGGCGGCGTCGGGTGGACCAGGTAGTAGCGAAGGTCCGTGATCGTCGAGCCGGTCATCTGCGGTTGCTGCCGGCTAGCCGCCGGCCACCGCCGGGACGATCGAGACCTCGTCGCCCTCGCTCAGCTCGCTGGCGAGGCCGGAGAGGAAACGCACGTCCTCGCCGTTCACGAAGACGTTGACGAAGCGGCGCAGCTCGCCGTCGTCCTCGCAGAGCCGCTCGCGCATGCCGGGGTAGGACGCCTCGAGGTGCTCGACCACGTCGGCCAGCGTCGCGCCGTCGGCGCTGACGAGCTCCTGGTCGCCCGTCAGGGTGCGGAGCGGGGCGGGGATTCGCACGTTCACTGCCATCGCAGTGGTCCTCTCGCTGTCGGGCCCGGCGCGCCGGGCGGGTTGCGGCTCGCTAGCCCTCGACGACGTCGCCGAGGGTCGCCTGGTCCACGCGCACGCCCTTCGACTCGGCCCAGGCGATGGCGCGATCGATCTCGTCCGGCTCGCCCTCGAGCTCGAGCACGACCCAGCCGACGCGCGCGTCGACGTCGGCCATGCGGATGTTGGTGATCACCTCGAACTCGTGGCCGAGCAGGTAGATCAGCGGCTCCTGGATCAGCTCGGGCGAGAAAGTGAAGCGGACCGGCCTGCTTGCCATCATGCCCCTCCTGTCGCGGCTGCGGCGGGCGCCCGCCGCGCCTCGTAGGCCTCGATGAACGCGTCGCCGCGGGCGGGCACGAGCAGCGGGCTGGCGAGCCCGCCCTGCAGCGCCTCGGTGGTCTTGAGGCCTCCGCCGGTGATGAAGGCGACGGTCTCCTCGCCGGGCGCGATCTGGCCGCGCTCCACCATGTGCTTGAGGCAGGCGATCGTGGTGCCGCCCGCCGTCTCCGCGAAGATGCCCTCGGTCTCCGCCAGCAGCTTCATGCCGTCGACGATCTCCGCGTCCGTCGCCATTGCCGCGACGCCGTTCGTCTCCTCCAGCGTCTTGAGCGCATAGTAGCCGTCCGCCGGGTTGCCGATGGCGATCGAGCGCGCGATCGTGTCCGGCTTCTGCGGTCGGAAGTTGAGCGTGCCCTCCTCGAAGGCAGTCGCGATGGGCGAGCAGCCGGCCGCCTGCGCCCCCGACATACGGGTGCGCGGCTCGTCGATCAAGCCGACCTGGTGCAGCTCGTTGAAGCCCTTCCAGATCTTCGTGAAGAGGGAGCCCGAGGCCATCGGCACCACGCAGTGGTCCGGCGTGCGCCAGCCGAGTTGCTCGGCGACCTCGAAGCCGAGCGTGCGCGATCCCTCGGCGTAGTAGGGCCGCACGTTGATGTTGACGAAGGCCCACGGCTTGGACTGCGACACCTCCGTGCAGAGCCGGTTCACGTCGTCGTAGGAGCCCTCGACCATCACGAGCGTCGGGTCGTAGATCCCGCTGCCGACGACCTTGCCCTCCTCGAGGTCGTGCGGGATGAAGACGATCGTCTCCATGCCGGCGCGAGCACCGTGCGCGGCGACGGAGTTCGCGAGGTTGCCGGTGCTGGCGCAGGCGATGCCGGTGTAGCCGAACTCGCGCGCCTTTGCGATCGCGACGGCGACGACGCGGTCCTTGAACGACCACGTCGGGTTGACGGTGTCGTTCTTGATCCAGAGCCGCTCGAGGCCGAGCGCCGCAGCCAGGTTGTCGGCCCGCAGCAGCGGCGTGAAGCCCGCCCCGAGGTCCACGCGGTACTCGGGCTCGGACGGCAACAGATCGGCGTAGCGCCAGAGCGTCGGCGGCCCGGCCGCGATCGACTCGCGGGAGATCGAGGCGGCGATGCCCTCGTAGTCGTAGGCGACCTCGAGGGGGCCGAAACAGAACTCGCAGAAGAAGGCCGCGGCGAGCGGGAACTCGCGCGCGCACTCGCGGCAGCGCAGTGAACGTTCGAAGGACATGGCAGGGATGCTCCGGGCTGGGTTCGGGATGATGCGAGGCTGCCCGCTGGCCCCGGCTCTCGCGGGGCGGGCGGGCTAGCGCATCACCATGTGGCCCCGATCGGGGCGCTGCATGGCGGCGGCTGCGAGGAGCGGGAGCAGTCGTTCGCTCATCGGGTCGTTCCGCGTTCCTGCCTCTACGCCCATGTCACGTAGCGCGGGCGCGCTGCGTGAATCGAGGCTATGAACGACCGCTGTTGCTGTCAACAGCGCGCCCGGCCTCCGCGAGCGCGCGCCGCACCGCCGCCGAGTCGATGCGGCCCGCGCTGACCTCGCGGCCATCGACCGCGATCACCGGCACGCGATCGCCGTAGCGGGCGTCGAGCGCCGGGTCGGCGTCGACATCCTGCTCGCGCAACTCGAAGGCGAAGTCGCGCCCGAGGCGGCGCAGCGCGTCGCGGGCGTGCGCGCAGGGGGCGCAGCCCTCTCGGCCATAGAGGACGACGTCCGTCACCGCTCCGCGCCGAGCAGCCGCCCGATGAGCGGCAGACGATGGAGCGGCGCCGGCTCCTCCTCGGGCGGCCGCGTCGCGAAGTACCAGACCACCGGAACCATCCCGAGCACCACGAGCAGCGAGACGAGCTGCGGGACGCGCAGCTCCGGCACGATCGTCCCGCTGGAGTCGATGCGCAGGTAGGTGAGGAAGAAGCGCATCACCGCGTAGCCGACCAGGTAGCAGCAGAAGGTCAGCCCCGGCTTGTGCCAGAAGACGCGGAACATCAGCACGAACAGCGCCCCGAGGATCACGAGGTCGCCGATCAACTCGTAGGTCGTCGCCGGGTGGTGCGGCCCGACCAGCAGCGAGTGCACGAACGCGGGCGAGTCCTCGTGCGTGTAGAAGACGGCCCACGGCAGCTCGCTCGCCTTCGCCAGGTGCTCGCCGTTGACGAGGTCGCCGAGGCGCCCGATCGCCTGCCCGAGGATGATGCCGAAGCTGGCCAGGTCCAGCCCTCGGGCGACCGGGTAGCCCTTCCAGAGACCGAAGGCCAGGCCGCCGATCACGCCGCCGAGGATCGCGCCCCAGATCGAGATGCCCCCCTCGGTGATGCGCAGGATCGCCACCGGGTCGCCGCTGAACGACTCCCAGTGCTCGAAGACGAAGAGCAGGCGCGCGCCGACGATCCCGCTGGGCACGCCGACGAGGGCGAGCGTGTAGGCGTCGTCGTAGTCGTACTGCACGACGTTCACGAGGAAGAGCGACAGCCGCACCCCGGCGAAGATGCCGATCGCGGTGAACAGCCCGTGCCAGGTCAGCAGCAACCCGCCGATCTGCGTGATGTTCGGATCCCACGGGATCTCGATCGAGAGGATCGGCACCGCGCCCCCTTCGCATGAGCTCGCACGCTAACGGCAGTGTACGGCGCGGCGGCCTCGTCAGCCTCCCGAGGCGGACTCGTCCGCGCCGAGGCCGAACAGCTTCACGTAGAGCGCGCGCACCTCGTCGGGCGGCAGGCCGGAGCCGAGGAACGAGTCCCCGATGCGCACCTCGGCGTGCAGGTGCATCTCCGTGCCCGGCGCCGTGATCGACTCCGGCGTGCCGGACTCGCCGACGCCGCCGATCACCTGGCCCTGCTGGACCTCGACGCCCTCATCGAGGCCCTCGGCAATCACGCTGAGGTGGCAGTAGCGGGTGGCGACGCCGTTGCCGTGGTCGATCCAGACCTGCCGGCCCCGGTAGATGTCGAGGATCGGCTCCTCGGTGTAGCCCTTCTCGGCCGTCCGCTCCGCGAACTCGTTGACCTGCTCGATGGTGATGTCGACGTAGTCGAGGTCGGCGCGGACCACGATGCCCTGGTACATCGCCATCACCGGGGTGCCTTCGGAGACGGCGGCGCAAGCGAGGCCGTTGTACCAGTCGACGCCCTCATGGATGCCGTTGCGGTACTCGCGGGGCGCGTTCGGCATCAGCCGGTCGGAGTCGGGCAGGCAGCCTCCCTCGATCGGAACGGCGAAGCCGCGCAGATCCTCGGGATCAAGCATCGAGGGGTACGGCGTCGGCGTGACGGGCGTGGGGTCGGAGGTGGCGGTCGGAGTCGGCGTGGCCGGCCGGGATCTGCGCGTCGGCAGCGGCCGGGGCGTTGGCGTGGGCGTCACGGTCGCCGGCGGCGGCTCGGTGGGGATCGGCGTCGGCGTCGGGCTGTGGGCGACGACCTCGGGCGGCTCTTCGTCGTCCGGACGGAAGCGCGAGCAGGAGACGATCAGCGCGCCCCCGAGCAGCACGCCGAGGACGGTGCGCCTGAGGAACCTGCGCCGCGAGAACCTGGGACCTGTCGCAGTCAACGGGCCGCGCCTCCGTGCAGCCCCCGCCGATCACAGAATCGCGGGCGCACGCGGAGGGCGTCAAACCTCGGGCCTGCCGTTACGCCCCCGCTCGGCGGCTGCGCCGCCGCGCGACGGCCGCGGCCGTGCGGTGCGCGCGTGCGGCGAACGGAGCGGCCGCCTCCGGCAGCTCCGGCTCCTCGCCGTAGCGGTGGCGCAGCGCGGCGCGGATCAGATGGTCCGTCAGCGCCGGGTTGCGAGGCAGCAGCGAGCCATGCAGGTAGGTGCCGATCGCCTCGCGCACGCGCGCGCCCTCGGCCCCGTCCGCGCCGTTGTTGCCATAGCCGAACTCGACGTGCGCGAACGGCTCCACGCCCGGCCCGAGGTAGGAGCGTCCACCGTGGTTCTCGAAACCGACGACCTCGCCGACGCCCTCGACGGTCGAGCGCGCGAGCACGTCGCCGATGCAGCGCTCCTCGTCGCGAGGCGGCGCGACGGTGGTCACGTCGAAGACGCCCACGCCGGGCAGTTCGTCGCCCTCGGCGGTGCGGTACCAGCGGCCGAAGAGCTGGAAGCCGCCGCAGACCGCGAGCATCGCGGCGTCCTCGTCCACCCAGTCGCGCAGCGTGCCGGCGTGACGCGCGAGGTCCGGCGCGGCGCGGCGTTGCTCCCGATCCTGGCCGCCGCCGATCAGCACCAGGTCGGCCTCGTCCGGCAGCGGATCGCCGATCCCGACGCGGGTGACCTCGCAGCCGACGCCAAGCGCGGCGCAGCGCGCCTCCAGCGCAATCACGTTGCCGCGATCGGCGTAGACGTTCATCAGCTCGGGATAGAGCCAGACCACACGGATCGCCGGCCTGTCCGCCGCGGCGCTCATCGCTGCCGCTCCCGCTCCCAGTACGGCGCGATGCCGCTCCCGGCCGCGATGATCTCCCGCAGCTGGAGCATCGCCGTGTACGTCGTGACCACCTCGAGGCGCTCGCCCTGCGGCAGCCGGTGCAGCGCCTCGTCGAGCGCCGAGGCGCGATGCGGCTGCACGAGGTCGACGCGTACGCCGGCGAGGCGCAGTCGCAATGCCAGGTCGTCGGCGCGATCGCCGGTGACGCAGACGCTCGCGGCGTGACCGGCGAGCAGCTCGAAGTCGGCGTCGTAGATCCAGGAGACGTCGCGCCCATCCTGGATGCCGTCGTTCAGCGCCGCGAGGACGTGCAGCCGTGGCTCCGCGGCGTCCTCCGAGGGCGTCCCGGCCGCCGTGAGGGCGCGCAGCACGGCGTTCATGCCCGCCGGGTTCTTCGCCAGCCAGAGCCGCAGATCGCGGCCGCGCAGCTGGAAGCGCTCCTGCCGCCCGAACGCCGGGCCCGCGCCCGCAAGCGCCCTCGCGACGACCGGGGCATCGAGGCCCAGCGCGTGCGCCGCCGCCACCGCGCCGAGCGCGTTGTAGATCGGGTACAGCCCCTGTAGCGGCAGCTCGACCGCGAGGCGCTCACCCGCGAGATCAAGGGCGAAGCGCGAGCCGTCCTCGAACTGCTCGATCTCGTGCGCCGCGACGAGCGGGCGGGGCCGCGAGCGGCCGCAGGCGTCGCAGCGCCAGCGGCCGGCGTGCGCGACGAAGACCGCGTCGTAGCGGAACGCCGCGCCGCAGCGGCAGAAGCGAGCATCCGAGGCGTGGTCGGGGCCGCCGCGGGCGATGCCGTCATCCTCGATGCCGAACGTCACCACCTCGCCGCGTCCCGCCTCCGCGAGCGGCGCGATCGAGGGGTCGTCCGCATTCAGCACGAGCGTGGCGCCCGAGGCGTCGGCGATCAGCATCCGCTCCCAGCCCTCGGCGACGGAGTCGACCTCGCCGTAGCGGTCGAGCTGATCGCGGAAGAGGTTGAGGAAGACGATCGCGCGCGGCGCGAGCGCGGGCAGCAGCGGCGGCAACGCCGCCTCGTCGACCTCGAGCACGCCGAGGCGTTCGCGGGCGCCGTTGCCGCGGTCCGCGAGGAACGCGGAGACGATGCCGCGCTCGAGGTTGGAGCCGGAGCGGTTGGCGATCACGCCGACGCCGGCCGCACGGGCGCACTCGGCGAGCAGGTGCGCGGTCGTGGTCTTGCCGTTGGTCCCGGTGACGACGACCGTGCCCGCGGCGGCGCGGCGCACGAGCTGCGCGGTGATGTCCGGCGCGATCGTGGCGGCGACGAGGCCCGGCAGCGCCGTCCCCCCGCCGCGCCCGAGGCGCCGCGATGCCTCGGCGGCTGCCGCGCCGGCGATCAGCGCGGCGCCGGTCCGCAGCCTGTTCGTCATCGTTGCGAGCGCGGCCATGTCACTCCTGGCGTCGCGCAGGGGCCGCCATGTACGTCCCTCGGCGAATCGCACTACATCGATGGTACGAAACGGGGGCTGGTGGACAAGCGAAAGCCCGGCGCATCTCTACGCCGGGCCGGCTCTCAGCTTCGCCTTCGTGGGAGCGCGGTCAGCCGGATGACTCCTTGTCGCTGGAGGCCTCCGACTCGCCGTCCGAGGAGCCGCCGGACGCGGAAGCAGTCTCGGAGCCCTCTTCTTCTTCCTCGTCATCCGGACGCGCCGCCTCCTGGCGGAACTCGCGGATGCCTCGCCCGAGCGCACCGCCGAGGTCGGCGACACGGGTCGCCCCGAAGATCAGGGCGATGATCACGAGGATGATCAGCAACTCCTGCCAGCCCAGTCCACCGATCATCGGTCAGTCCCCTCCGTGCGCCGCATCCGCCGTGCCGGCGGACGCCGAATCGTACCACGCAGCCGCCGCGGGCAACTCCCTGCGACTAGTCCGCGATCCTCTCGATGAATACGTCCATCACGCCGCCGCAGATCTTGTCGTCGCCCTCGACATCCTCGGTCAGGTCGACGGTGACGATGCGCGGACGGCCGTCGGCCATCGTCTCCATCGCCTCCTGCCAGACCTCGGCCTCGCCGCAACCGCCGCCGATCGTGCCGCGGAAGCTACCGTCCGGGCGCAGCAGCAGCTGCGCGCCGGGGCTGCGCGGCGTCGAGCCGCGTGCGTCGGCGACGGTCGCCAGCACGCGGCGCTCCCGGCGCTCCTGCGCTTCGCGAATCTCGGCGAACAGTTCGGCGTCTGCCATCGTGTTCCTTGTCCCGCCCGGCTCCCGGCCGGTCGTGTCGATACAGTCTACCAGCGCGCTACCAGCGCGCGACGCCGCGCTACGCGTCCTGCCCAGCGGGCGCGCGACCCTTGACCTCGCGCATCGGCGAGCCACTGCCGCCGCGCTGCAGCATCACCATCTCCGCGAGGATGGCGAGCGCGATCTCCTCGGGCGTCTCCGCGCCGATGTCGAGCCCGATCGGCGTGCGCACCGCCTCGAGGTCCTCGCGCGGCAAGCCCTCATCGACAAGGTGCTGGATGACTGTGCCGGTGCGGCGGCGGCTGCCGATCATGCCGACGTAGGCGGCGCCGCGGCCGATCGTGTGGCGCAGCGCGAGCTCGTCGACCTGGTGGCCGCGCGAGACCATCACCGCGTAGGTGCGCCCGTCGATCGCGAGCTTCTCCAGTTCCTCGTCCACCTCGCCGGCGATCACCTCCGCGGCCATCGGGAAGCGTTCGCGGTTGGCGAACTCCTCGCGGTCGTCGATCACGGTCACCTGGAAGCCGAGCGTGGAACCGATCGTCGCGAGGGCCAACCCGATGTGGCCGCCGCCCACGATCAGCAGGCGTCCGGGCGCCTCGAAGACCTCGAGCATGAGCCGGCCGTCGCCCGGCCGCGCCCGCGAGCGCCGCTCGACGAGCTCGCCGGGCGCGCGCACGTAGACGGTCTGCGCCTCGATGCGCGGGCGCGCGGAGAGCGCAGCACGGCCCGCCTCCGCGGCGGCCTCGTCGATCGCGGGCGCGCCGAGGGCGCCGAGCGTCCCGCCGGCCGCGCGCACGAGCAGCTTCGCGCCGAGCTGAAGACCATCCTGCTCGCCCGGATCGATCACCGTCGCGACGGCGACGGCCGGGCCGCCGCCGAGGGCGGCCTCGACCTCCTCGACGAGGCGCGCGCGCACGTCCTCAGGTGACTGTTGTTCGCTCATCGTCGCCTCACGGCAGCGATCATATCGCCGCCTCCCATGACGTGCTCAGACGTTGAAGAGCACGTGCACGACATCGCCGTCCTGCACCTCGTAGTCGCGGCCCTCTGTGCGCAACCGGCCCTGGCGGCGCAGCTGCGCCTCGCTGCCCGCCTCCAGCCACTCGTCCCAGCGCGCGACCTCGGCGCGGATGAAGCCGCGTTCGAGGTCGCTGTGGATGCGGCCGGCCGCATCGAGGGCCGTCCCGCCCCGGCGCAGCGTCCAGGCGCGCGCCTCCCGGTCGCTCGCGGTGAGGAAGGTGAGTACGCCGAGCAGGTCGTACGTCTCCCGGATCACGCGATCGAGCGGCGACAGCTCCGGCAGGCCCAGCTCGCCTCGGAACGCGGCCGCCTCCTCCGCCTCCATCTGCGCCAGCTCCGCCTCGATGCGCGCGCTGAGCGCGACGACACCGACGCCCGGGGCGCGGTGCCGCCCGGCGTGGTCCGCCTCGATCTCCTCGAGGCGCGGCAGGTCGTCCTCGTCGACGTTGACGAGGATCAGCAGCGGCCGGCGCGTGGCGAACTGGTAGCTCGCGAGCAGCCGCCGCTCCCCCTCGGTGAGATCGAGCGCACGCAGCGCGCTCCCCGCCTCGAGGGCCTCGCGCAGCCGCAGCAGCAGCGCCCGGTCCTGCTCGAGCGCGCCCCGCTCGGCGGCGGGGAGTGAGCGCAGCTCCGGCTCGATCCGCTCGATGCGCCGTTCGATCAACGCGAGGTCGGCGTAGGTCAGCTCGAGCTGCATCGCCTCGATGTCGCGATCGGCGTCGACGCCGCCCTCGGGGGCGGGCACGGCGGGGTTCTCGAAGGCGCGGGCGACGAGGATGAGCGCGTCCGCCTGCGCCAGATCCTGCAGCCTCTGACGGTCGATGCCGGACGCATCGAAGGTCGCGGCCGGGTAGTCCGCGAGGCGCAGCTCCGCGTGCGTCACGCGCCTCGAGCCTTCCTGCGCCGCGAGCCGGTCGAGCCGCTCGTCGGGCACGGCGGCGACGCCGAGGTTCGGCTCCAGGCGCGAGCTGTAGGCGCCGACCTGCGCCTCGCCTCGTGTCAGCGCATTGAAGAGCGAGGTCTTGCCCGATCCCGGCAGCCCGACGATCGCGATGTCCATGCCGCCAGCGTCGGACGGGCAGCGTGCTGGCGCAACGCCTCCCGCCTCAGCCCTGCGCCCAGTCCGGCAGCGTCGCGTCCGGCTCCGAGTCGTAGACGGCGATGTAGGGCTTGATGTCGAGCACCGGCGTGCCGTCGATCAGGTCGAGGCCCTCGACCTCGACGGCCGCGTCGCCAGCCGCGCGCAGGCGGCAGACGGTAACGGCGATCGGATTGGGCCGCGCGCCGCCGCGCAGCGCGAGCGCGCCGAGCAGCGGCAGCCGATCGTCACCGCCGGGATGCGCGTGCCTGCGCTCCCGCAGCTCCTCCGGAATGCGGTCGAGCCAGCCGACGACGATGACGTGCGAGAAGCCCTCGAGGCCATCGAGCGCGGGGGCGAGTTCCGGGTGCAACTCGATGCGGCTGCGGACGCGCGTCCAGTCCTGGCGAGCGGGGTCGCGTTCGCCGTTGCGGACGACGCCGATGGGGGTGATCGAGATAGGATTACGTTGCTGTGCCATACCGGCGATTTCCGTTGTGGTTCCAAGCCTCCGGGCCTGCCAGCGGACCGCCCGAGACCCCCGCAACTCAAGCGCGAACAGCGCTCATCAGGTATACTATCCAAGTGCCGGGAACATCAGGTCCAACGCAGCCGTTTCGTCACGTGATTTCACCGCGAAAGGCCCTCTCGCCTGGCGCGGAATCCGCCTCCCCGGCAGATGCGATCCGGGCGAACCGCCGCGTGGCGTGTACCCCGTCCCGTAGCCGCTGCACGGACTGACGAGGGTACATGGCGAGCCGCCGAGCGAAGTCGACACCGGCCAAGTCCCGTACCCGCAACGGCACGCGCGGGAACGGACGCCGTAACGGCGCCAACACCCGGACCAACGGCGGGAACGGCGGGGCCGGCAGCGAGTACACCGCCGAGCACATCCAGGTCCTCGAAGGCCTCGAGGCGGTGCGCCGCCGCCCCGGCATGTACATCGGCTCGACCGACCAGCGCGGCCTGCATCACCTGATCTACGAGATCGTCGACAACGCAATCGACGAGGCGATGGCCGGGTTCTGCGACCGCATCGACGTCACCATCCACGCCGACGGCAGCGTCTCCGTGGAGGACAACGGGCGCGGCATCCCTGTCGACAAGCACGAGAAGACCGGCCTCTCCGCCGTCGAGACGGTGCTGACCACGCTCCACGCCGGCGGCAAGTTCGGCGGCGGCGGCTACAAGGTCTCCGGCGGCCTGCACGGCGTCGGCGCCTCCGTCGTCAACGCGCTCTCGAGCCGGCTCGAGGTCAGCGTCGCCACGGGCAAGGCGCTGTTCCGCCAGACCTACGAGCGCGGGCTACCGATCTCGGCGCTCGCGAAGGTGCGCGGCGCGAAGCCGGAGCACACCGGCACGACGATCAAGTTCCTGCCGGACGACCAGGTCTTCGAGACGCTCGACTACGACTTCGACACGCTCGCGACGCGCTTCCGCGAGATGGCCTACCTGACGCGCCGGACCTGGATCAGCTTCCACGACGAGCGCGGTCTTGAGTCCTCGAACGGCACGGCCGCCGGGGAGCCGCACGAGCGCTCCTACTACTTCGACTCCGGCATCGAGGCCTATGTGCGCCACCTCAACCGCGGCCGCACGCCGCTGCACCCGGACCCGATCCACGTCTCCGAGGAGCGCGAGGGCATCCTGATCGAGGCCGCGCTGCAGTACAACTCGAGCTTCCAGGACACCTCCTACTCCTTCGCCAACTGCATCCACACGATCGACGGCGGCAGCCACCTCACCGGCTTCCGCTCCGCCCTCACGCGCGCGCTCAACGAGTACGCGCGGCGCGCCAAGCTGCTCAAGGACGAGGACCCGAACCTGACCGGCGAGGACACCCGCGAAGGCCTCGCGGCGGTGGTGAGCGTCAAGCTCGCCGAGCCGCAGTTCGAGGGCCAGACGAAGACGCGGCTCGGCAACCCGGAGGTCAAGGGGCTGGTCGAGTCGGCGGTCGCCGCACGGCTCGGCCCGCTGCTCGACGAGAACCCGTCCATCGGCCGCCGCATCATCGAGAAGGCCGTCACCGCCGCCCGCGCCCGCGAGGCGGCCCGCAAGGCGCGCGACCTGGTGCAGCGCAAGGGCGTGCTCGAGGGCTCGATGCTGCCGGGCAAGCTCGCCGACTGCTCGGAGACGGACCCGGAGCTGTCCGAGCTCTACCTCGTCGAGGGTGACTCGGCCGGCGGCACGGCGAAGGCGGCGCGCGACCGGCGCACGCAGGCGATCCTGCCGCTACGCGGCAAGATCCTGAACGTGGAGAAGGCGCGCCTCGAGAAGATGCTCGCCAACGAGGCGATCCGCACGATCATCACCGCCGTCGGCACCGGCTTCGGCGAGGGCTACGACGACTCGAAGCTGCGCTACCACAAGATCATCATCATGACCGACGCCGACGTGGACGGCGCGCACATCCGCACGCTGCTGCTCACCTTCTTCTGGCGCTACATGCCGCGCCTGATCGAGGACGGCCGGCTCTACGTCGCGCAGCCCCCGCTCTACAGCCTCACGCACCGCGGCCGGACCGACTGGCTCTTCACCGAGGAGGAGCGCGAGCGCTTCTTCGAGCTCAACCCGCGGCGCGCCGAGTCCGGCAACCTGCAGCGCTACAAGGGCCTCGGCGAGATGAACGCCGACCAGCTCTGGGACACCACGATGGACCCGGAGCGCCGCTCGCTGCTGCAGGTGCATGTTCACGACGCCGCCGAGGCGGACGAGCTGTTCACGCGCCTCATGGGCGACGCAGTGCCGCCGCGCCGCTCCTTCATCATGCAGAACGCGCTCGACGCCACCCTCGACGTCTAGCGGCGCGAGCACCCGCCGTGACCAGCCCTGCCGAGGACGCCCCGCCGCCCCTCCACGTCGAGTTCGACGCGGACGAGGCCTGCCCGGTGGCGTTCGAGGGCGACTCCTCGGTGGTGCTGTACTTCGCGTCGTGGGCGTTCTCGCTGCGCTTCGGGGCGCAGCACGAGCTGGCGCGGGCGGCGAGCCGCATCGAGACACTGCACAAGGTCACGCTGCGCCCGCTGCTGCGCTACGCCGACCGCCGCGTCGAGGACGAGGCGGACCGCCGCGAGTTGCAGCGGATGTGGCAGGACCCGGCGGCCCTCGCCGACTGCTGCCGCGCCGTCGCCGCGGCCACCACGGCCGGCGACCGCCAGCTCGACGAGCTGCTCGAGGGCTACGAGGACCTCGCGCCGCGGCTCGGTGAGCTGGCGGCGATGTGCGACTGGGCGGCCGCGCAGGGCGCGCGCGTGCGGCTCTCGTTCGACCTCGGCGAGCCGGGGCCGCCCGCGACCGGTGATTGAGCGCCGATCGCCGGCGTGCCACGATTCACTCATGAGCTTCGAGCGGACCCGCCTCGACGAGTACGAACGCCTGTTGAGCCGGCCGGGGCTGGCCGCGACAGGGCTGCGCTGGGCGCTTGGCCCGCAGGGCGCGTTCGTGATGAACGGGCCGCTGCTGAGACTGCCCGACGAGCTGGGCATGGAGCCGGACCTGCGCGTGCTCGACATCGGCTGCGGCCGTGGCTCCGTGCCACGCTTCATGGACGGACGCGTGGGCTTCAAGCAACCGCCCGTGGGCCTCGACTTCTCGCGCGCGGCGTTAAGGCACGCTCGGCGCGACAACCGCTCGAGCGGCCGCCTGCTCGACCTCGTACAGGGCTCGGCGACGAGCCTGCCGCTCGCCTCGGGCGCCTTCGACCTCGTGCTCTGCGGCTACCTGGTGAAGCACCTCGATGACGACGGCTTGCGCGACCTGCTCGACGAGGTCTGGCGCGTGCTCGCGCCCGGCGGACTGGCGCTGATCTGGGAGTTCGCGTCGACCGGGCGGCGCTTCCTCGACGCCTGGAACCGGCGCTGGCTGGGCCGCCACGTGCGCTCGCCGCAGTTGCGATCGGGGCGCACGCTGCTGCGCTTCGCACAGGAGGCAGGCTTTCCCTTCGCCGTCGAGGCGGGACTGCGCCCATTCCTCTTCCCGCCGGTCCCCCGCGCCTCGATCCTCTTCGGGCGCCCACCCGACCAGGCGTAACGGCGGGCGTCAGGCGCGGTAGAGCCCACGTTCGGCGATCAGCTTCCGCACGCCCACCGGCAGCAGCGGCGCCGTCGGCTCGCCCTCCCGCAGGCGGCGACGCAGCTCCGAGGCGGAGACATCGAGCCGCGGAATCGGCACGCGGTCTACGCGAGCCGCGAGGTCCGGAAACGCCTCGGCTGCCGCACGCGGCAGCAACGCATCCGCGTCCGCATCGCCCCGCTCGGCGAGGGCGAGGCGCGCCAGCTCGAGGATGCGCTCCGGCCGCCGCCAGTTCGGCAGGTCGGCGAGCGCGTCCCAGCCGAGGATGAACCACCACTCGTTGCCCGGCTCCTTCGCCTGCAGTTCCTCGAGGGTCTCGGCGGTGTAGCTGGGGCCCTTGCGGCGCACCTCGATTTCGCTGACCTCGGCCCAGGGCAGTGCGTCCTCGATGGCTGCACGCGTCAGCGCCAGGCGATCGGCCGCCGGCGATACCCCGCTCCCCGCCTTGCGCCACGGGTCGCCCGCCGGCACGAGGAGCACGCGGTCGAGGCCGAGCGTGCGCCTCGCGGCCGACGCCAGCACGAGGTGTGCGAGGTGCGGCGGGTCGAAGGTGCCACCGAGGACGCCGATGCGCATCGCGCCTACTCCCAGACCAGCGCGACGTCGCCGACGTGGATCGTCGTGCCGGGCGTCACGCCCTCGCGCGAGAGAGCGCGCGCCAGACCCAGCCGCCGCAGCCGGTCGAGCAACTCCTCGCGCGCCTCGTGGTCCTCGAGGTCGAACGTCGCCGCCAGCCACTCAGGGGTGCGGCCGCGCACAACTACGCCGCCCATCGCATCCCGCTCGACATGGAAGCGCTCGCGCCGGACCTCGAGCGGCTCCACCAACGGCGGCGGCGCAACCTCGGCCTCCTCTCGCAGCAACTGCTCCCGGAGCAGCTGGAAGGCTCGCTCGGCGAGTTGCCGCGTGCCTTCCAGCGAGGCCGCCGAGATGGCGAGCCACGGCGTCTCCTGCGCTTCCAGCAGCTCCTCGATCAACTCAACGTGCGCCCGTGCGTCCGGGTCGTCGATCTTGTTCAGGGCCAGCAGCTGCGGTTTCCCGGACAGACCATGGCCGAACTCCGCCAGCTCGCGGTCGATCAGCTCGCGGTCGGCGAGCGGGTCGTCCCGCGTCATATCGAGCACGTGCACGAGCACCCGCGTGCGCTCGATGTGCCGCAGGAACTCGTGCCCGAGCCCCACGCCCTGGCTTGCGCCCTCGATCAGGCCCGGCATGTCCGCCGCGACGAACGAGTCGTAACCGAGTTCGACTACCCCCAGCTCCGGCTCGAGCGTCGTGAACGGGTACGCGGCCACCTTCGGGTGCGCCGCCGACCACGCGCCGAGCAGTGTCGACTTGCCCGCGTTCGGCAACCCCACGAGGCCCACGTCCGCCAGCAGCTTCAGCTCGAGCCTCAGCCGACGGCGCTCACCCGCCATCCCGCGCTGGGCGAAGCGTGGTGTCCGCCGGGTCGCCGTGGCGAATCGCTTGTTGCCCCAGCCGCCACGGCCACCCCTCGCAACGATCGCCTGGGCGCCGTTCTCCGCGAGGTCCGCGAACGGCCCGCGCTCTTCGCCACCGGGCGACTCTTGCAGCGCACTCCCGGATTCCAGGTCCCACACCACGCAGCCCACGGGCACAGGCAACCACAGGTCCTCGCCCGAGGCGCCGCGGCGTTGTGAGGAGCTGCCCGGCTGCCCGAGCGGCGCCACCCGAATCCGCCCGTCACGATAGGCGCCAAGTCCCGTCACCGTCCGGTCCGCAACGAACCCGACCGAGCCCCCTCGGCCACCATCGCCGCCGTCGGGGCCCCCGTGCGGCACGAATTTCTCTCGGCGGAACGAGACGATCCCGTCGCCGCCCTTCCCGGCAGCTACTTCGATCTCAACCTGGTCGATCACGGGATCTACTCCACAACGCGGCGAGGGTACTTGTCCACGGCAGGACCAGGGGGCACGGATGTCTGGGTGGGGGAACGTCGTAGTAGTAGGGCCGTGCGGGATGTGGACGGGAACCGGTTTCGGGCGGGCGGGTAGCCGATACCGCAGGTTCCGGGGCGTGGGGAGCTTCGGAGTAAAGAGAGAACACTCGTGAGCAGATCGTGGGCAGTTGGGGAGGGGTCGCCGACCGGCAGCGCCTGCCGTCCGAGCCCACCTGAAGGGGACCCGAGGTTACGCGGAGCCCGCGAACAGCGAGTCGGCGGTTATCCACGACGTATCCGAGAGCTGCCTCAGCGGCCGCGCCCTAGCGGCGGGAGTTGCCCGGGAGCAGCGCCGCCAGCCGGTCGAGGATCAGGTGCGAGCAGTCGTACTTCGAGAGCAGCGGGAGCTCGTCGCAGCCGCCGTTGCGGTCGAGGATGACGACGCGGTTGGTATCGACGGCGAAGCCGGCGTCCTCGGCGCTCACGTCGTTCGCAACCATGAGGTGCGCGTCCTTCGCGATCAGCTTGTGCGCCGCGTTCTGCAGCAGGTCGTCCGTCTCCGCGGCGAACGCGACCTTGATCAGCCCCTCGCGCTGGATCGAGGCGATCAGGTCCGGGTTGCGTTCCAGGTCGAGCGACCAGTGCTCGCGGCCCCCGCGCTTCTGCTTGTGCGCCAGCGACGCGGCGGGGCGGTAGTCGGCGACGGCGGCGGCCATGACCAGCGCGTCGCAGGTCGGGACGTGCGCCTCGAGGGCGGCGAGCATCTCGTGAGCCGTCTCGACATGGACGACCTCGGTGGCGCCGGGAGGGGCGAGTTCGGCGCTGGTGATCAGCACCACGTCGGCGCCGCGGTCGCGCGCCGCCTCGGCGACGGCGTGGCCCATCTTGCCGGTCGAGCGATTGCCGATGAAGCGCACGGGGTCGGCCGGCTCGCGCGTGCCGCCGGCGGTGACGGCGATGCGCTTGCCCGCGAGGTCGCCGTGGGCCCGCCCGAGGCGCGCCTTGAGCTGGTCGACGATGGCGGCCGGCTCCAGCAAGCGCCCCGCGCCCACCTCGCCGGAAGCGAGGCGCCCATCGACGGGGCCGAGGAACTCGATGCCGCGCTCCCGGAGCAGGGCGACGTTGTCGCGCGTGGCGGCGTTGGCCCACATCTGCGCGTCCATCGCGGGCGCGATCAGCACCGGTCCGCGCATCGCCAGCGCGGTCAGCGAGACGAAGTCGTCGGCGATGCCGTGCGCGATCCGCGCGATCGTCGAAGCGCTGGCCGGCGCGATCAGGTAGAGGTCGGCGCTGCGCCCCAGGGCGACGTGCGGCTCGGCGTGCGGCCCGGCCGTCGCCCAGAGATCGACGAACGGCTCGCGCCCGGTGATGCCCCGGAATGTCAATGGCCCAATGAACTTTGTGGCGGCCTCGGTCATCACGACCTCGACCGCTGCGCCCGCCTGCACGAGGCGGCTCGTGACCTCGACGGCCTTGTAGGCGGCGATCGAGCCGCTCACGCCGAGCACGATCGTGCGGCCGCTCAGCGGCGCGGGCGCGGCTGTTGGCTGCATGGTCATCGGTTCGCCTCGTAGACCAGGCGCAGGCCCTCGAGATTGAGGTCGTCCTCAACGGCGTCGATGCAGCAGGCGGCGTCGGCGATCAGGGCGGCGTAGCCGCCGGTGGCGATCACCTTGGCCCGCGGGCCGATCTCTGCCTTGAAGCGCCGCACCATGCCGCACACCATCTCCGCGTAGCCGTACACGATACCCGACTGCATCGAGTCTTTCGTGTTGCGACCGATCGCGCCGTCGGCGCCAGGGGGCTCGAGGGGGACGCACGGCAGCTTCGCGGCGCGCTCGAACAGCGCCTCCGCGGCGATGCCGATTCCCGGCGCGATCGCGCCGCCCAGGTAGTCGCCCTCGGCGGAGATCGCGTCGAGAACGAGCGCCGTCCCGAGGTCCACGACGATCAACGGCGGGGCGTGCCGTCTGAGCGCGGCGACGGCGTGCAGGATGCGGTCCGCTCCGACCTCGTGGGGGTTGTCGCAGCGGATCGGGATGCCGATGTGCAGGTCCGCGCCGACGACCAGCGGTTCGCAGCCGAAGCCGTCGCGGCAGACCGAGACGAAGGTTGCCTCGAGGGTGGGAACGGTTGAGGAGAGCGCCACCCCGGTAGTCCGAGCGGGCTCGACGCCCGCGTTGCCCAGAAGGGCGGTGAGTTCGCGCGTGTACTCATCGGCGGGCCGGTCGTCGTTGCTGGCTAGGCGGAAGCGCGCCGCGAGGTGCGCCCCGTCATAGACGCCGATCGTGATGCTCGTGTTGCCGATGTCGATGGCGAGAAGCACAGGGTTCGGCTCCGGGACTTTGTGCGGCGCGGATCGTGAGTCGGCGGGCGTGGCGGCGAGGGCGCGGATTATACACAGTTCATCCCAACATCATCCCGAACCGCATAAAGTGCCGGGGAAACCACTGCGATGCTCACATAACAGGCTTGTCGAGGAAGCCGCTGGTTCGCTAGCCTCCCGTCTGCCAAGGGCATTGGAATCACGTAGGGTCACCCTCGAAGCTGGAATCGCGGGGGCGAGGGAGCGGCTGGCCCTGGATAGACACAGCGGGGCCAGTGGTCGCGTTCGCGTGTTTGCCAACACGTGTGCATTGCTCGTTGACATCCGTACGGGGCGTGGTCGCCCGGCGCGCGTTTCTGCGTCAGGCCGCCGCCGGAGCGCCGGAGGGCCACAAGGGTGCAACAAGACCCGGCGCAGCTCTGGCAGTCCGCACTGCGCTACCTCCGGCAGCACGTTTCTGAAGCCAACTTCCAGACCTGGCTCGCCGACACGGAGGGTGTCCGCCTCGACGGCTCCACGCTGATCATCGGCACGCGCTCGGAGTTCGTGACCGAGTGGCTGCAGCAGCGCCTGCGTCCGCTGATCGTGCGCACGCTCACGGATCTCGCCGATCGGCCCCTGGAGGTCGCGTTCGAGCCCTTGCAAGCGCCCGCGGACGACTCGCCGCTGCTCCAGCGCGGCGGCGCGGCCCAGCCGGCGGGGCCCGTCTACCCGCGCCCGAGGCTGCATACCCGCTACGTCTTCGACACGTTCATCGTCGGCCCGGGCAACCACCTCGCGTTCGCCGCCGCCGAGGGCGTGGCCGATTCTCCCGGCACGCTGCACAACCCGCTGTTCCTGTACGGGGCGGTCGGCTTGGGCAAGACGCATCTCCTGCAGGGCATCGGCCACCGCCTCGTTCGCGCCGGCCGGCAGATCACGTACATCTCCGCGGAGCAGTTCACGAACGACCTTGTGACGGCGATTCAACAGCGGACGCAAGAGGAGTTCCGGGCCCGCTACCGCTCGGCGGACGCGCTGCTGATCGACGACATCCAGTTCGTCGGCGGCAAGGAAGCCACGCAGGAGGAGCTGTTCCACACCTTCAACAGCCTCTACGAGGCGGAACGCCAGATCGTGATCACCTCGGACAAGAGCCCGGTGCTGATCCCGGACCTCGAGGAGCGCCTCCGATCGCGCTTCGAGTGGGGGATGATCGCCGACATCCAGGCGCCCGACCTGGAGACAAGGGTCGCGATCCTGCGCTCCAAGGCGGAGGAGCAGCGCGTGCACGTCAACGACGAGGCCCTGCACGTGATCGCGCGGCGCTTCACCAGCAACATCCGCGAGCTCGAGGGCTCGCTCACGCGCGTCGTCGCCTACTCGCGGCTCACGGGCGAGCCGATCGAACCGGCGCTCGTGCAATCCGCGCTCGCCTCGCTCGACCCGACCGAACCGCGGCTGCCGCCCTCGCCGGAGGCGATCCTCGACGTGGTCTGCCGCTACTTCGAGATCGACCGCGAGGCGCTGCTCTCCAAGAGCCGCGAGAAGCGCGTCGCCTACCCGCGGCAGCTGGCGATGTACCTGATGCGCGAGCTCGCGCACCGCTCACTCGCCGAGATCGGCCAGACCCTCGGAGGCCGCGACCACTCCACGGTCCACCACGGCTGGAGCAAGATGGAGCGCTCTGTCCAGGTCGACCCGGAGACGAAGCGCGACATCGCCACGCTGCGCGAGCTGGTCGAGCGCGCCCGCGAGGTCGCCTAGCCGCCTCGCACCCCGGCCCGGCTGCGTACCCCCGAGCCGGGGCTCAGCGCGCGCGGTTGAGGGCGTAGTGGACGAGCGTGCGCGTCGCGGCGCCGGCGTTGCCCTTGACCAGCACCCCGCGGTCGCGGTCCGCGTCCATCACTCCGGCGATGTCGAAGTGGGCCCAGGGAGTGTCGCCGGCGAAGCGATGCAGGAACTTCGCTGCGGTGATTGAGCCGGCGCCGCGGCCGCCTGTGTTCTTGATGTCCGCCACGTCCGAGCGGATCTGCTCGTCGTACTCGGCGTCGAGCGGGAAGCGCCAGAGCTTCTCGCCCGAGGCGGACGCGGCGCGCTCGAGGTCGGCGTAGAGCCTGTCGTTGTTCGCGAAGACGCCGACCCGCACGTTGCCGAGCGCGATCGCCATCGCCCCGGTCAGCGTCGCCACGTCGACGAGCGGCGTGCAGCCCTGCGACTTCGCGTAGGCGAGGGCGTCTGCGAGGACGAGGCGGCCCTCCGCGTCGGTGTTGATCACCTCGATCGACTGTCCGTCCATCGCGTAGAAGACATCGCCGGGTTTGGTCGCCGTTCCACTCGGCATGTTCTCGGTGCAGGGCGCGATCGCGGTCACGTTGACGGCTGGCTCGAGGCGGGCGATGGCGCCGATCGCGCCGATCACCGCGGCTGCCCCGCTCATGTCGCCCTTCATCCGCTCCATGTTCGCCGGGGGCTTCAGCGAGATCCCGCCCGTGTCGAAGGTGATGCCCTTGCCCACAAGCCCGATGCTGCGGCGGCCGCGGCCGCCGCGGTAGCGCAGCACGATGAACTTCGGAGGCTGCTGCGAGCCCTGCGCGACGGAGAGGTAGGAGTTCATGCCCATCCGCTCGGCCGCGGCGCGCTCGATCACCTCGCACTCGAGGCCCAGCTCGTCGGCGCGCGCCTGGGCGCGCTCGGCGACATCGCTCGGGGTCATCAGGTTGGCGGGCGAGTTGGCAAGGTCGCGCGTGAAGTTCTGGGCCTCGGCGAGGATTGTTCCGCTGTGCACCCCCTGCTCGGCGGCCCGCGCGCGCCGCCGCGAGGTCTCGACGATGGTCAGCGCGGAGACGGAGCCGCGCGGCTTGTCCTGCGCGCGGGTGCGGTGCTGGTCGAAGCGGTAGAGGCCGAGCTCGAAGGCCTCGGCGAGGATGCGGCCCGTCTCGGTTGCGTCGCTGGTGGCGCGGGCGCCGCCCTGCGTGGAGAGGGCAACGCTGCCGGCGTCCAGGCCGCGCAGCGCGCGCGCCAGGCCGGCGGTCTGGTTGCGCAGCCGGTCGGGCGTCAGCTGCTCGCGCTTGCCGAGTCCCTGCACGACGACGCGGGCGGCGGGGATGCGGCCGCCCGTGGCGATCGGCGTGGCCTCGTTCGCGCGTCCGGGCGCCAGGCCGGAGCGCAGCAGCGCGGTGATCGCGCCGTCGAGCGCCTGGTCGAGGGCGGCCGCCGCGCCGCCGAGGCGGCGCGTCTCCTCGGGCAACGCGACGACGATCGTGTCTACCTGCTGGGCCGCCAGGTCGCCGCTTGTGACGTTGATCTCCACCGGGGGCTCCTTTCGCAGCCTTGGGATATGCGAGTGATGAACGCGTGCGAGCGTACGCTATCATTACTGGGCGGCGCGGCACGCGGGCAGGCAGCCGGGCCGGCGGGGACACAGGTGCAGGGCATCGCGATGAACGCATTGCGAGCGCGGCTTGCGCGCTATCTCTTCCTCTCGACCGATCCGAGGCGCAAGGGCCTGAGCTGGTGGGACGCCTCGGAGCTGGGGCTCGTCGCGCTCGGCTTCCTGCTCTACTTCCTCGTACGCGGCGCGGTGGTGGACCGCACCGCCGACGCCTTTGCGAACGCGCACTGGATCGTGAACCTCCAATACTCGTGGGGGCTCTTCGTCGAGCCGGCGTTCCAGGCCTGGGTGCTCGAATACGAGCTGCTGCGGCGCGCGCTGAACTTCGTCTACTTCTGGATGGACTTCCCGCTGATCGTGGCAGTGGCGCTGGTGATGTTCTGGAAGCGGCGCAGCGCCTACACGCTGACGCGCGACTCGATCCTGATCTCCGGCGGGATCGCGCTCGTGATCTACTGGCTCTATCCGGTCGCTCCGCCCCGCTTCCTGAGCGAGTGGGGCTTCATCGACACGCTCGCGGTCTACGACAACCTCTCCTACCAGGCGCAGTCGCTCCAGCCGTTCGTCAATCCCTTCGCGGCGGTGCCCTCGTTGCACGTCGGGTGGGCGCTGCTGCTCGCCGTCGGCGTGTTCGCGGCGACGCGCAACCCGTGGCTGCGCGGAGCTTCGATCGTCACCTTCGTGCTGCAGTCGGTCGCGGTGGTGGGGACGGGCAACCACTACATCTTCGACGGCCTCGCGGGGCTCGTGGTCTGCGGCGTGGCGCTGGGCCTGACGCTGGCGCTGCACCGGGTCGGCTACCCGCGGATTCGCTACTGGCTGGGGAAGTGGGCCGGCATGGTCCCCTCGCGCCCGTCGCTGCCACGACCCGCGCAGCGCCCGACCCGAGGGCTCAGGTCCGGCGCGTCGTAGCCGCGCCGGTCGCGCCTGCGGCGTTCTGCGCACCCTCATTGCCCCTCGCCGAAACCGCGTGGTAGCGTGTTTCCGTAGCCGCGGGCGCGAGGATGCGCCCGGCCCGAGGGCAGGCGCCGGAGGGAGCAAGCGGCTATCGCCCGGTCGGGGAAGACCGGAGCGGTGTGTGCAGGCGTGGTGGACATAGCAGCAGAACAAGGACAGACCAGAACCAACGCATGACCTCCGTGGAGCGCAAGCGCGACCTCATTGCCGAGTACCAGACACACGAGGGAGACACCGGCTCCCCCGAGGTGCAGGTCGCGCTACTTACCGATCGCATCAACCACTTGACGGAACACCTCCGCACGCATACGCACGACTACGACACGCGGCGCGGCCTGCTCAAGCTTGTCGGCCAGCGCCGCCGTCAGCTCCGCTACCTCAGCAAGAAGGACGTGGGGCGCTACCGCACGCTGATCGGCAGGCTGGGGCTGCGCCGCTAGCGCACCCCGCCACCCCTTCCCCGCCCCGGCACGACCAATCGCACGCGAGATGCGCGGCGCCATGCGCGCGCGCAGGAAGAGGACGAGGGAGCACACCGATCCGAACAACCACCCAGCAGCTACGAGAGAGCGGGGCGCCGCGTCGCGCGCGCACCCGAGGAAGGCGAGCATGACCAACGCTCAGCGACTTGAGACCGAAGAACGAACCTTCAGCACGGAGATCGAGGGCAAGCCCTTCACCGTCGGCGTGGGGCTGCTGGCCCTCAACGCCGCCGCCGCCTGCACCGTCCGCTACGGCGACACGATGATCCTCGCGACCGTCGCCGAGGACGACGCGCGCGAGGGCATCGACTTCTTCCCCCTGACCATCGACTTCGAGGAGCGGATGTACGCGATCGGGAAGATCCCCGGCTCGTTCTTCCGTCGTGAGGGACGCCCCGGTAACGAGGCGATCCTCGCCGCGCGGATGACCGACCGCCCGATCCGGCCGCTCTTCCCCAAGGGCTTCCGCCGCGAGATCCAGGTGGTGCTGACCACGCTCTCCGCGGACCGCGAGAACCCGGCCGACGTCTTCGGCACCACGGCCGCCTCGACGGTGCTGGGCCTCTCCAGCATTCCCTTCGAGGGCCCGGTCTCCTCGGTGCGCGTCGCGCGCGTCGAGGGCGAGTTCAAGGCACTGCCCACCTACGAGGAGATCGAGGAGTCCGACCTCGACCTGATCGTCGCCGGCACCGAGGACTCGATCGTGATGATCGAGGCGGGCGCCAGCGAGGTGCCCGAGGCCGAGGTGATCGAGGCGATCGAGTACGCCCAGGGCGTGATCGCGAAGCTCAACGCGCTGCAGCGCGAGATCTCCGAGGCGCTTGGCCAGGAGAAGGCTTCGTTCGAACCGCCCGCGCCGGACACGGAGCTGGAGGAGCGCGTCGCCGAGGCGCTCGTCGGCCGCGACGCCGAGATGCTCGCCGCCGTGCAGGGCGAGGGCTGGCGCGGCGTCGACGCCCTCGGCAAGGAGGTCTACGCGGCGATCGGCGACGAGGAACTGGACGCCCGGACCGTGCGCAACGCGGTCGAGGGCGAGATCAAGAAGCTGGTGCGGCGGCGCATCCTCGATGACGGCCTGCGCCCCGACGACCGCGAGATCGAGCAGGTGCGCGGCCTCCACTCCTCGGTCGGCTTGCTGCCGCGCGCGCATGGCAGCGGCCTGTTCCGCCGCGGCGGGACGCAGATCCTGTCGGTGGCGACGCTCGGCCCGCTCGGCGATCGCCAGCGACTCGACACGCTCGCGCCGACGCAGTTCAAGCGCTACATGCACCACTACAACTTCCCGCCCTACTCGGTCGGCGAGGCGCGCTTCCTGCGCGGCCCCGGCCGCCGCGAGATCGGCCACGGGCTGCTCGCCGAGCGGGCGCTGGAGCCGGTGCTGCCGGACAGCGAGGAGTTCCCCTACGCGCTGCGCGTCGTCTCCGACGCGCTGATGTCCAACGGTTCGACCTCGATGGGCTCGGTGTGCGGCTCGACGCTGGCGCTGATGGACGCCGGGGTGCCGATCACGGCGCCCGTGGCAGGCATCGCGATGGGCCTGATCACCGGCGACGGCGATGACTATCGCGTGCTCACGGACATCGCGGGCATCGAGGACGGCCTCGGCGACATGGACTTCAAGGTCGCCGGCACGGAGCGCGGCGTGACCGCGCTGCAGCTCGACATCAAGCTGCAGTCGCTGCCGGACGGTCTGCTCGAGACGGTCTTCGAGCGAGCGCGCGAGGCGCGCATGACGATCCTCGAGGTGATGCTCGAGGCGATCGCGGAGCCGCGCGACGAGATGTCGCCATACGCGCCGCGCGTTGAGCGGATCGAGATCGACCGCGAGAAGATCGGCACGGTGATCGGCCCGGGCGGGCGCGTCATCAACGCCATCCAGGAGGAGACGGGCTCGAACATCACGGTCGAGGACGACGGCACCGTGCTCGTCGCCGGCACCGACGCCGAGGGCGTCCGCAAGGCGATCGACACGATCCGCGGGCTCACCAAGGAGATCGAGGTCGGCGAGGTCTACGAAGGCCCCGTCAGCCGGATCATGGCCTTCGGCGCGTTCGTCGAGATCCTGCCGGGCAAGGACGGCCTGGTGCACATCTCCGACCTGGCCGACTACCACGTCAACCGCGTCGAGGACGAGGTCTCCGAGGGCGACGTGCTGCGCGTCCAGGTGATCGAGATCGACAACCTCGGGCGCATCAATCTCGCCCGCCTGCGCGACGGCGAGGACGGCAGCGAGCGCGTCGGCCTCGCGGACGGCGCCGACGAGCCGCAGCGCGAGCCTGCCTTCGCCGGTGGTCGCGGAGGCCGCGGCGGCGGTGGTCGAGGCGGCGGCCGTGGTCGCGACGGCGGAGGCCGTGGCGGCAACCGCGGTGGCGAGGGTCGTGGCGGTCGTGGTGGCCGCGGCGGCGGCGGCGGCCGAGGTCGAGACGGCGGAGGCCGCGGTGGCTCCGGTGGCGGCCGCGGTCGTGACGGTGGCGGCGGAGGCCGTGGTGGCGGAGACCGCGACGGCGGTAGCCGCGGCGGCGGGGGCGGCGGTCGCCGCTGGTAGCCCCGAGGCCCTGAACCGAGTCGCTACACTTGCGCCCCGCCCCAACAGGCGGGGCGCAGTCGTTGCGGGCGCGCAGCGCGGACGGGCGATGAGGGCGGGAGGCAGGCGATGATCCGGGCAGTGGTCAGCGGAAGCGGCAACATGGGCGCGCAGGTCCTCGCCACGCTCGAGGCGGCCGAGGACATCGAGCCTGTCGGCATCATCGAGCCGCTCGCGACGGAGGCGGGGGAGCTCGAGGCGGCGAACGGGGCGACGTACCCGCTCGCTCCGGACCCGGGGGCGCTGCTCGGAGAGCTGACGCCGGACGTGGTGGTCGACTTCACGAACGCGGCGTTCACGCCGACGCTCGCCGAGGCCTGCCTCGCGCACGGCGTGCGCCCGGTGATCGGCACCTCGGGCCAGCCGGACGAGTTTGTCGCGACGCTGCGCGAGCGCTTGGTGGAGCGCGCCCTCGGCGGCGTGGTCGCGCCCAACTTCGCCCTCGGTGCGGTGGTGCTCATGCACCTCGCGACGCTCGCCGCGCCGCACTTCGACGCTGTCGAGGTGATCGAGTTGCATCACGACGGCAAGGTCGACTCGCCGTCCGGCACGGCCGTCGCGACGGCCCAACTGATGCGCGAGGCGCGCGGCAGCGACTTCACGCACCGCACGTCGGAGCTCGAGGCGGTCGAGGGCGCGCGGGGCGCGGAGCTGGGCGGCGTCGCGCTGCACTCGGTGCGGTTGCCGGGCCTGGTGGCGCACCAGGAGGTGATCTTCGGCGGCACGGGCCAGACGCTGACGCTGCGCCACGACTCGACGGGCCGCGACTCGTTCATGCCGGGCGTGCTGCTCGCCGTACGCGAAGTGATGCAGCGCGAAAGCCTCGTCTACGGCCTCGATGCGCTGATCGGGCTGGCGTAGGCCGTCGCACAGCTCGGGCGCCACGCGATATGATCGGGCCATGAGCAGCAACGATGGACTCGATGTCGCCGTCATCGGCGCGACGGGCGCGGTCGGGGCCGTGTTCCTCGAGGTGGCGGCGGAGCGTGACTTCCCGATCGGGAGGCTGCGGTTGCTCGCGACCGAGCGCTCCGCCGGCCGTGAGCTGCGCTTCCGCGACGAGATGATCACCGTCGAGGTGACCAGCGAGGAGACGCTCGAGGGCGTGGACCTCGTCTTCTGCTCGGCCACGGCGGCGGCCTCGCGGCACTGGGGGCCGCGGATCGCGGAGGCGGGCGGCGTGCTGATCGACGACGGCTCGGCCTTCCGCATGGAGCCGAACGTCCCGCTGGTGATCCCGGAGGTCAACGGCGACGACGTCGAGTGGCACGAGGGCATCATCTCGATCCCCAACTGCACCACCACCCCGCTCGCCATGGCGCTGCATGCGATGCGCGACGTCGCGCCGCTGAAGCGCGTGACCGCCGCCACGTACCAGGCGGTCTCCGGCAGCGGCACCGCCGCCGTCGAGGAGCTGGCGCTGCAGCTCCGCGCCTACGGGCGCGGCGGCCCGCTGCCCGCGCCGCAGGAGTACCCGCACCAGATCGCCCTCAACGTGCTACCGCACGTCGACGACTTCGAGGAGGACGGCTACACCCGCGAGGAAGCGAAGATGCGCAACGAGACGCGCAAGATCCTGCACCTGCCGGAGCTGGCCTTCTCCTCGACCTGCGTGCGTGTGCCGACGATGGTCGGGCACGCCGAGGCGGTCCACGCCGAGTTCGATAGCCCCGCGTCGCTCGACGCGCTGCGCGAGTCGATCGAGGCACAGGACGGCCTTGAGCTGCTCGACGACCCGGCGGAGGCGGTCTACCCGACGCCGCTCATCAGCGAGGGCGACGACCGCACCTTCGTCGGGCGGCTGCGCACGGACAGCTCCGTCGAGCACGGCGTCGCCTTCTGGTGCGTGACGGACAACCTGCGCAAGGGCGCGGCGACCAACGCGATCCAGATCGCCGAGGAGTTGATCCGGCGGGGCAAACTGTAGGCCAGAGGGCTATAACAGACCGGCAGGCGGACGCGCTGCGTCCACCCCATCAGGCAGAACCCGGCGGAGGTGCGCCATGACAAACGAGATCGGACGCGTGCTCACGGCCATGGTCACGCCCTTCAACGCCGACGGCGTTGATGAGGAGGCGTTGGGCCGCCTCGCGCGGGCGCTGCTCGCCTCCGGCTCGGACGGCCTCGTGATCACCGGCACCACGGGCGAGGCGCCCTCGCTGAGCATGGGGGAGCAGGTCGCCGTCTGGCGCGCGGTGCGCGCCGCGGTTGGGCCGGACGCCGGCCTCGTCGCCGGCGCCTCGACGAACTCGACGGGCGAGTCGCTGGAGCTGGTGACGCAGGGCGCCGACGCGGGCATGGACGCGCTGATGCTGACCGTGCCGTACTACAACAAGCCGCCCCAGGAGGGCCTGGTGCGGCACTTCACGACGCTCGCCGAGGCGACGCCGCTGCCCTGCATCCTCTACAACGTGCCCTCGCGCACCTCGCTCAACATGGCCGCCGAGACGACGCTGCGGCTGGCCGGGGTGCCGAACATCGTGGGCGTGAAGGAGGCGTCGGGCGACTTCGCCCAGATCGCCGCCATCCTCGATGGCGCGCCCGAGGGCTTCCGCATGTGGTCCGGGAACGACGGCGACACGGCGCAGATGGTGGCGATGGGCGGCTACGGAGTGATCTCTGTCGCCTCGCACCTGATCGGCGACCAGATCAAGCAGATGGTCACGGCCGCGGCGGACGGGCGCCAGGACGACGCGCAGGCGCTGCACGAGCGGCTGCTGCCGCTGATGGACATCCTCTTCATCGAGTCGAACCCGATCCCGGTGAAGTTCGCCCTCAACGAGGTGGGCGTGACCGCCGGCGAGCCGAGGCTGCCGCTGATCCCGCCCTCGGAGGCCTCGCAGGCAGCAATCCGCGCGGAGTTGGCGAAGCACCGCATCGACGTGACGGCGGCGGTCTAGCCCTCGCCGTCGCGCTCCACGAGCCAGTCCGCCCAGCGCTCACGCAGCGCGCGGCGGGCGCGCTCGTAGCCGATGCGGTCGCCGTAGTAGCCACCGAGGAACCCCGCCAGCCCGCGACCACCGATCAGCAGCACGATGGCGTAGACGACCGTCGCCCAGATCAGGTTGGCGCGCAGGAACGGGACGCCGAGGACCAGCGCCAGCCCGCCGAGCACGGCGATGATCAGGCCGGTGTAGGCGAAGGCGTTCACGATCCGGCTTTCCGTCTGTCGCTGGGCGCGGAGCATCTCGATGATCTCCTCCGGCACGGAGTCCACGGGCGCGCGCTCCCCGCTGCTCGTGGCGCAGTGCGGGCAGGACCGCGTGCGTTCGCCGAGCGGGTGGTAGCAGTGGCCGCAGAAGCGCCCGGCGTTCGGTGACTCGCCCCGCGTGACGGCGACGAGCAGCTCCTCGAGGCGCTCGCTGAACAGCGGGCACTCGTCGTCCGGCCGGTAGCGCTGCTCCTCGCTCACGGCGCCACCCGGCCGAGTGCGACCGCCAGTTCGCGCAGCACGCGGTGCGTCTCGTCGCGGTAGCTGGCGGCCCGGCCGGATGTCGAGGGCATCACCCAGGCGTCGGCGCCCGCGACCTGGACGGGCTGGAGGCCCCACGTTCGCGGGGGCCGCACGCGTGGGTGCAGCACGTCGAAGGCGCGCGTCGTCGTGAAGCAGACCGCGCGCGGTGAGGCGTAGGCGATGCGCCGGCGGAAGGCAGGCGCGGACGCGCGCAGCTCCGTGACGCTCACCCGCGTGCTGTCCGTCTGCACCCGCTTCACGACGTCGGTGAAGCCGATGCCGCACTCGGCGGGGAGGCGGCGGTCGTCCTCGGGCCCGACGGTCTCACGGACGAGGCCGCTCGCCGAGAGGACGGACCAGAAGGCGTTGCCGGGGTGGCCGTAGTAGTGGCCGAGGCGCGCCGAGCGCTCGCCGGGATTGATGCCGACGAAGACGAGGTCGAGGCCGGGACGCAGCAGGTCGGGCAAGGTGCGCAGGCGTCGGGGCGCCTCGGCAGCCGCGCTCACGCTACTAGAGCGGGTTGTGCGAGTAGGCGTGATTGCCGAGGCTGGCGCCGAGGAAGATCAGCACGATCGAGACCAGCACCATGATCGCGGAGAAGACCAGCGAGGTGCGGCGCGCCTGCTCGAGGTCGCCGGGGTCCGTCTCGCCTGCCTGCACGGCGTCCGAGATGCGGGCGATGCGCTGGCCGAAGACCGCGCCGTGCACGGCGATCATGATGATCAGGATCGTGACGAACAGCATCTTCACCATGAAGACGCGGCCGAAGTGGTACTCGGTCATGTTCTCGCGGATGTCCGGCGGGACGAAGATGTCGGTGTAGAACTGCGCGAGCCCCGTCACGATCAGCCCGACAAGCGAGATCCCGACGATCCAGGTGAAGCGACGCGCCACGACGAGCGTGACGCGGCGGCGCAGCCCCTCGTCGTCGATGAGCCAGGTGGAGGGGATGACGGCGAAGGCGAGCAGGACCTGCCCTCCGACGAGCAGGGCAGCGAACAGCACGTGGAAGCCGGGCAGCAGATGTTCCATCGTCGTCCCCTCTCCGTGTCCTCGAGGCGCCGCCTACAGCGGCACGCCGAAGATGTCGCGTGTCACGATTGCCTGTTCGCGCTCCGGTCCCACAGAGATCATGTCGACGGGCGCGTCGACCAACTCCTCGATACGGCGCACGAAGCGGCGCGCCTCCAGGGGCAGGTCCGGGAAGTGGCGCACGTCCGACACCTCTTGCTGCCAGCCGGGCAGCACCTCGTAGACCGGCCGCACGGTGTTCGCGTCGCGCAGGGAGGCCGGGAGGGAGTCGATCCGCTTGCCGTCGAGCTCGTAGCCGACGCAGACCTGCACCGACTCGAACTGTGCGAGCACGTCGAGCCGCGTGAGGGCGATCGAGTTGACGCCGTTGAGCTTCGCCGTCTGGCGCGCGAGCACGCCGTCGAACCACCCGCAGCGCCGCGGCCGGCCCGTGGTGGTGCCGTACTCGCCGGTCCCCTGCTCGATCCCGTGGTCGCGGAGCGCGGCGGCCTCCTCGCCGAACAGCTCGGTGGGGAACGGGCCGTCGCCGACGCGCGTCTGGTAGGCCTTGTACACCCCCACCACCCGGTCGACCGCCGTGGGGCCGAGCCCCACGCCCAGGCAGGCCCCGGCGGACATCGACGACGGGACCGAGGACGTGACGTAGGGGTAGGTGCCGTTGTCGAGGTCGAGCAGCGTCCCCTGCGCGCCCTCGAGCAGGATCTGCTCGCCGCGGTCGTGCGCGTCCTGCAGCAGCCGCGCCGTGTCGGTGACGAACGGGCGGAGCTGACGGCCGTACTCGCGGTACTCGTCGCGGATCTGCTCGTAGTCCAGCGGTTCGCCGCCGTACAGTTCCGTGATGATGCGGTTCTTGTAGGGCAGCACGAAGCTCAGCAGGGTCTCCAGTGACTCCGGCTGCGCGAGATCGATCATGCGCACGCCGAGGCGGCCCGTCTTGTCGGTGAAGGCCGGCCCCGTGCCCGTGCCGGTGGTGCCGATCGCGTGCTCGCCGCGCAGCTTCTCGTCAAGCTCGTCGATGGCGAGGTGCCACGGCATCACGACGTGCGCGCGATCGCTGACGCGCACACGCGAGGTGTCGACGCCGCGGCTGGAGAGCATCTCCAGCTCCTCGATCAGCGCCTGCGGGTTGACGACCACGCCGTTGCCGATGACGCAGGTGGTCTCCGCGTGGAAGATGCCGGCCGGCACGAGGTGCAGGCCGAACTTGCCGAGCTCGTTGACGATCGTGTGGCCGGCGTTGCTGCCCGCCGAGTAGCGGGCGATCACGGAGCAGTTGCGTGCGAAGAAGTCGACGACGCGGCCCTTGCCCTCGTCGCCCCACTGTCCGCCGATGATGACCGTCGCCGGCATCGCTCGCCCTCGCGTCTGCTGCTGCTGGCCCGTGCGCCGCGGATCGAGGCGCACGAACACCGCGCGCGGCGCCGGCGCCGATGCGCGGTGTCCCGGACATGATACCGCAGGCCGCGCCGCACTATCCTCGGAGGTGGGGATCGGGAGGGAATCGCCGATGCTCGCCCGGCTGACGCTGGCGCTCGCAGCGGTGCTGCTGCTCGTCGCGTGCTCGGCGACGGACAGCCCGCCGCCGCGCAGCCCCGTCGCCGACTCGCCGACGGCGGCCGGTCCGACCGCGCCGACCGAGGCTGCGACGCCGACGCCAACGACCGTGGCGCCGACCGCCCCGCCCACGCCCACGGACAGCCCGACCGCCGACGCGACCGCAACTCCGACTACGCCCGCTGGCGAGCAGACGCCGAGCGGCGAACAACCGCTGGAGCTGGTGACGGGCAATGCGATCGAGTTGATGGCCGAGTGGCTTGGCGCTCCCGCAACCGACCTGGACGTGGAGATCGCCGAGGCGGTCGTCTGGCCGGACGCCTGCCTGGGCGTCGCGCAGCCGGGCGTCGCCTGCGCCACGGTGCTGACGCCGGGGTTCCGCGTCGTGCTGCGGGACGCCCTCGGCGGGCTGCACCGCGTGCACATGAGCGATGGCGGCGTGATGCGCTGGGCAGGTGAGGCGGTCGTGAGCGGCACGGTCGAGTCCGTCGAGGGCGCATCGATCCGGCTCCGCGATCTCGAGGGCGACCATGCGATACCGGGCGTCGACCTGGTCTTCGGCGATCGGGTAAGCGCCCGGGATGCGCCGGGCACGAGCTACCTCGTGGTCGCTGCCCCGCACGAGCTTCGCGAGGGCGACCGGGTGGCCGTCGGCCTCGATCTGGATCCAAACGGAGGCCCGGACCCGCTGATCGCCTGGCTCGTGGTCATCGAGTGACCGCGTTCGCTCGCGTGGACGGAGCGGCTCACCAGGCGATCACGCCACCGTCGAGGCTGCGGAACGTGCCGGCGTCCTCCGGCCCCGCGCCGAGCAGCAGGTCGGCGAGCTGCCGCGCCGACTCCTCGGGCGTCAGTTGCGCTCCTGCACCGCCCATCGAGGTCGCGACCCAGCCCGGGGAGGCGGAGAAGGCGATCACGCCGTCGGCCCGCACGGTCGCTGCGAGTTGCCTCGTGAGAGCGTTCTGGAACGCCTTCGCTGGCGCGTAGTAGGTCGAGCCGGCGTTCATGTCGGCGATGCTGCCGAGGCTGGACGAGACGCTGAGCGCCACCGAGCCGGGGCCCATCAGCGGCAGGAGCGCCCGCGTCACGCGCAGCATGCCGATGCCGTGCACCTGCACCTGCTGCTCGAGATCCTCGATCGGCGCCGTCACGATCGAACCGGGCACGCTGCCCAGGCCCGCGTTGTTCACCAGCAGGTCGACGCGGTCGAGGCGGCGCGCGCACCATTGCCCGAACGCCTCGACCGACTGCTCCGAGGTGACGTCGAGCTCGGCGGCGAGCATGTCCGGGTCGCTCGCCGTCTCGGCGAGCAGCGCCGTGCTCGTCGCGGCATCGCGGTAGGTGCCGACGACCGGCGCGCAGCCGCGGGCACGCAACTCGCGCACGAGCGCGAGGCCGATGCCGTCGGCGCGGTTGGCGCCCGTGACGACGGCCGAGGGTCCAGCCGGTGCGCTCATTCTCGCCTCCGGTTTCGTAGTCTAGCGCCGGGAGGCTGGCCGGATGGCGGAGAGCGAGATCATCGAGGTCAAGCGCAAGCTCGACGGGAGCGAGGAGCGCTTCGCGACCGAGCTGGTGCACCGCAGCCCGAGCCTGCTGTTGGTGCTGTTCCGCATCGAGCGCGGCGCCGACTCGCTGGACTCGTACGGCTGCTTCTGGCCGCGCCGCCCCTACGGCTGCTACCACATCGTGCGTCCGCCCGGCGCTCGGGACGCGGGCAGCGAGGTGCGGAGCCGCTTCGACGTGCTACGGGACGTCGAGATCGACGACGGCGAGGTGCGCTACCTCGATCTGCTACTCGACCTCGTGGTGCGTGTCGACGCGGTGGGCCGCATCAAGACGCGCTGGGAGGACGAGGACGAGGTGGAGGCGGCGCTTGCGAGTGGGCTCCTCGACGAGGCGGGCGGCGCGTACGTCGCGCGAGCGCGGCGCACGCTGGAGCGACGCCACCGCCGCGTGGTGGGCGAGATCCGGGCGCTGCTGCGGCGGTTGGGGCGGATCCCGTAGGGACCGCAGTCAGGCGGCGCCGGAGAAGAGCGCGTTGAGGCCCGCGACCTCGGACTCGGCCAACACGTAGACCCCCGCGGCGCCGAGGACCCGAGCGCGCGCCGCGAGGGCCGCGCGATCGCCGGGCGAGAAGCCCATCGCGCCGACGGTCCAGGGCAGCGCTGCGGCGCTCGCCGCGAGCGCGACCCGCGCGAGGATCGGCGCCTGCAGCGCCTCGGCGCGCGCATCCGGTGCGCGAAGGTCGGCTGCGACCGCCTCGATGTCGAGCGCGACGCTCGCGATGCGGTCGATGGCGGCGAGCAGTTGCGGCAGGCGTTCGATGGCCGCGGCGCTCCCGATCTCGGGGACGAGGCCGATGTTGCCGGGCGTGAGGCCGCGGTGCAGTTCGTGCCGGCGCAGCTCGACGTCGGCCGCTCGCAGATCCTGCGGCTGCGTGGTCGCGGCGAGCAGCACGCAGGCAACCGGCCCATCGAGCGCCTCGAGCTGCGAGCGCAGCAGGCCCTCGCGCGGGTGGGCGAGGCGGACATCGATCGGGACGCCGGCCGCGCGCGCGGCGTCGGTGGCGTCGGGCGAGGTGGTGACGGCGTCGGCGCGGGTCGCGGCGACGGGAGCGCCGGGCAGCAGGATCAGGTTCGTGCGCGGCGCGCTCATCGTGGGCGGCTCAGGCCGCGAGGATCGCGCCGAGGCGATCCGCCGAGGCGGAGGGTCCGACGACGGCGAGCGCGTACTCGCCGCCGAACAGCCGCTGCGCGACGCTCTGCAGATCGGCGGCCTCGACGGCGCGGATACGCTCGACGGTGTCGCCGGGCAGTTCGATCTCGCCGTCCTGCAACAGCTGCGTGCCGAAGTGCTGGCCGAGCGCCATCGGCGTCTCCATCGAGAGGCGGAAGGTGCCGGCGGCGAAGTCCTTCGCGCGCTGCAACTCCTCGGCGCTCACGGGCTCGTCGGCGGCGCGCTGCAGCTCGCCGACGATCACCTGCAGCGCCTCCTCCTGCTGATCGCGCGATACGCCCGCGCTGACCACGAAGGAGCCGATGTCCTGGTGCTGCGCGACGCCCGAGGCGACCGAGTAGGCGAGCCCTCGTCGCTCCCGCACCTCCTGGAAGAGCCGCGAGGACATGCCGCGCCCCAGCACGGTGTGCAGCAGCGCCAGCGCGTAGCGGTCCGGGTCGCGGCGCGCCGGACCCTGCACGGCGAGGCGGATGTTGGTCTGCTCGATCTCGCGCTCCTCGATGATGATCGACTCCTCCGGCAGGCCGTGCTCGGCGGCCGACGCGTCGCCGGCCACGCCGTCGCGCAGTCCGTCGAAGCACTCCGTGGCCGCCTCGGTCACCCAGTCGTGCGTGACGTTCCCGGCGACGGACAGCACGGAGTTCTCCGCGCCGTAGAAGCGCTCGACGTGGGAGACGAAGTCGTCGCGGGTGAGCGCCTCGACGGTCTCGATCGAGCCGGTGACGGGCCAGCCGATTGGTTGATCACCGTAGACGGCGCGCACCATCAGCTCGGAGGCGCGGGAGGCAGGGGCGTCGTGGCCGCGGCGGATCTCCTGCTGGACCACGGTGCGCTCGCGGTCGATCTCCTCTGAGTCGAGCAGGGAGCGCTGGATCATGTCGGCCAGCACCTCGACGCCGGTGGCGGCGCGCTCGAACGGCATGTTGTTCCAGTAGCACGTCAGCTCGCGCGTGGTGTAGGCGTTGAGGCCGCCGCCCGCGCCCTCGATGGCCTCGCTGATCTCAGGCGCGGTGGGTCGCGTGGAGGTGCCCTTGAAGAGCATGTGCTCCAGGTAGTGGGAGACGCCGTTGGTCCGCGGATCCTCGTCGCGCGAGCCGACGCCGACGAAGAAGGAGACGCTGGCGCTCTGGGCGGTGGGGACGGGCGTGGTGATGACACGCAGGCCGTTGGGCAGTGTGCTGATCTGGGGATTGATCGCCTCGGCGGGTGGCATCCGTGAGCCTCTCCAGTTGCGGGCCTCAAGGGCGCCCGATTGCCCGCGGCTCAGCGTACGAGGGGTGTACAGCGTCGGCAAGGAATGCCGATGGTCGCATGAGATCCGCTCTTGGCAGCGGACGTGCCACCCGGCTAGAGTGTGTTGACGGGTGAGCCGAGTAAGCGGCTGTCTTGTTGGCAGAGCGCAGCGCAGTAACCGGGGGCGGCACTGACCAGGACCTTCGATAGCAGCAAGTTCCGGGAACTCGTTCTCTACGTGGCCGAAGCGTCGGAGGAGGATCCTCGCTTCGGGGCCACGAAGCTCAACAAGATTCTCTACTTTAGCGATTTCAAGGCGTTCGGAATGCTCGGCGAGTCGATCACCGGGGCTACCTACCAGCGCCTGGACAGAGGGCCCGCCCCCCGGGAACTGCTTCCAGCTCTTCGCTCAATGGAGGCAGAGGGGGAGCTCGAACGCTTCGAACGGCACTACTTCAACCGCCCGCAGAAGGTGATCCGCCCCCTGCGGAGGTCGGAAGTGAGCGAGGTCCTGGATCCCGACGAACTCGCCATCGTAGATGCCGTACTTGCGGACCTCCGAGAGCTCAACGCGTCGGAGGTAAGTGCGTTGTCGCACCTCGAGGCGGGGTGGAGGCTCGCGCGTGATCGCGAGGAGATCCCGTACGAGACCGCGTACATCTCTGACCGCCAGCCGACGCCAACTGAGGTTGCGGCGTGGGAGCGGGCGCTGGCGGAACGACGTGCCACGAGATCTTCCTCGTGAGCAGCCGCCCGGCCGCTGGACACACCACTTCGAGGTAACCCCCGAGTTCTCCGCGCAACTCGCCTCGGTGGTCCCGGGGGCCGTGGCGCGACTGCAGCTGCTTGAGGGCGGCATCAAGCACGTCCTTGATCGCGAGATCGAGGCGTACCGGGATGGCCGGGAGCACCCGCGGATCAAGGTCGTTGACGGCGACGAACCGATCCGCGAGGGGCTACTCCTCACGGAGCCCGGGTTTCCGGATGTGCCTGAGTGCATGGTCTGGTTCGAGTTCCATGCTGACTTCGAGCGAAGTCGGGAGGTGATCCTCTGGGGCATCGGGCGCGTACCGGTTCTGGGCGACATTGAGGACTACACAGGGGATCCGTAGGGGGCTGTGCTGGGGCGCGCCCACGCCCCCGAGCGTTGACACCTTCGCGGCGCGCGCGGAATATGGTCCGTGTCCTCCCCAACCATCCGAGGGCTGATGCCGAAGTACATCTTCGTCACGGGCGGCGTCGTGAGCTCCGTCGGCAAGGGGATCGTCACCGCCTCGCTCGGCCGCATCCTGCGCGCCCGCGGCCTCCGCGTCTCCGTTCTCAAGCTCGACCCCTACATCAACGTCGACCCCGGCACGATGTCCCCGTACCAGCATGGCGAGGTCTTCGTCACCGACGACGGCGCCGAGACGGACCTCGACCTCGGACACTACGAGCGCTTCCTCGACGAGAACTTCTCGCAGGCCAACTCCACCTCCTCCGGCCAGATCTACGAAGAGGTGATCCGCAAGGAGCGGCACGGCGACTTCCTCGGCGGCACCATCCAGCAGATCCCGCACGTCACCAACGAGATTCGCCGGCGCATCCGCGAGGCGGGCGCCGCGCTGGACGCCGAGGTCGTGATCGTCGAGGTCGGCGGCACCATCGGCGACATCGAGAGCCAGCCGTTCATCGAGGCGATCGGCCAGATGCGGCACACGCTCGGCGTGGACGCGACGGCCTCGATCCATGTCACGCTGCTGCCCTACATCGGCTCGACGCGGGAGCTGAAGACCAAGCCGACCCAGCACTCCGTGCGCGAGCTGCGCTCCTTCGGCATCCAGCCGGACGTGATCATCGCCCGCGCCGATCAGCCCGCGCCGGAGGCGCTGCGCGAGAAGATCGGCCTCTTCTGCAACGTCGAGCGCGAGGCGGTGATTCCCCTCCAGACGGCCGACTCGATCTACGAGATCCCGCTGGTCCTCGAGGCGTGCGGGCTCGCCGACCTGGTGCTGAAGCGCATCGGCATCGAGACGCCGGCGCCCGACCTCGACGACTGGCGCGACTTCGTCGAGCGGCTGCGCAATCCCGGCTCCGAGGTGCGCATCGCCGTGGTCGGCAAGTACGTGGAGCTGCACGACGCCTACCTTTCGATCCGCGAGGCACTGATCCACGCCGCCGTCTACCACCGGGCCCGCGTGAACTTCCACTGGGTGCACTCGGAGGAGCTCGACGCGCGGCCGCCGGAGGAGGCGATCGGCGAGGTCGACGGCATCCTCGTCTGTCCGGGCTTCGGCGATCGCGGGCTGGAGGGCAAGATCTCCGCGGCGACGTACGCGCGTGAGCAGCGTATTCCGTACTTCGGGGTCTGCCTGGGGCTGCAGATGATGGTCTGCGAGTTCGCCCGCAACGTGGCCGGGATGCCGGAGGCGAACACCACGGAAGCCGATCCGCGTACTCCGTTCCCGGTGATTTCGCTGCTCTCCGAGCAGCGCGGCATCGAGGACTACGGCGGCACGATGCGCCTCGGCGGCTTCGATTGCCGGCTGGTCGAGGGGACGCACGCCGCAGCCGCCTACGGGCGGGAGCAGGTGCGCGAGCGGCATCGCCACCGCTACGAGGTGAACAACGCGCTGCTGCCGGTGCTGGAGCAGCACGGCCTGATCGCCTCCGGCTGCTCGCCGAACGGCGAGCTGGTCGAAATCATGGAGCTGCGCGACCACCCCTGGATGCTGGGGACGCAGTTCCATCCGGAGTTCACCTCGCGGCCGCTGCGCCCGCAGCCGCTGTTCCGCGATTTCGTGGGTGCGGCGCTGCAGTACCGCGCGGGCGCGGCGCGGGAGCCTGCCTCGCAGGCGGCGTCCTCGTGAGCGTGAGGCCCTGAGCCGGGGCGGACGCGCCCGGATCGCGGAGCCGCGATGACCTTCTTCCGCCTGCTGCACATACTGGCGCTGTTCTGGATGATGGCCGGCCTCGGCTCCGTGATGGTCGCCGTCTGGCGCGCGTGGGGCACCTCAGACATCAACCTTCGCGCAACGCTGCTGACCGAGGCGCAGCAGAACGAGACGCGCTGGCTGCTCTCCGGCCTGCTGGCCACGGGGCTGACCGGTTTCGCCTGGGCGGCCGCGGAGAACACCAACCTCGTGACCACCGGCTGGCTGCTGGCGCTCGAGCTGATCTATGCGGTCGACGTCTTCATCTTCCTGCCGCTGCTCGGCGTGGGACTGCGACGGGTGCGGCTGCTGGCGCTGCAGGCGAAGAAGCGAGGCGAGACGAGCCAGGCGCTCGAGGACGCGATCAACGACCGCGTCCCCGTGGTCTTCGGTACGCTGATGGTGTTGACGGTGCCGGTCATGACCTGGCTCGCGATCTACAAGCCGTTCTGAGCGACGGGCTGGTCGCGCCTAGCGCGATCGGTCGCCCAGCGCCTCGATCCAGTCGCCGCTGCCGCCGCTGAGGTCGACGCCGTCGGCGTCGGTCAGGGCATCGCTGACTTGGCGGCGGATCGACGGGGGATCGAGCCCGAGCACTTGCAGCACGTTGGCGGACATCTCGACGCCGCTCTCGAGCTCCTCGGAGATCACCTGGTTGGCGCCGAGGGCGAGTAGCTGCTCGCGCTCGGCGACGTAGCGCGTGCGCACGAGGATCGGGATGTCGGGGCTCTCCCCCCGGGCGGCGATAATCGCGCTGCGCGCGGCGGGCGGGTCGTTGATGAGCAGCACCAGGGCTCGCGCGTGGGCAAGCCGCGCGTGCTCCAGGGCTTCCGTGCTGGTGACGTCGCCGTAGTAGACGTGCTCGTGCACCAGGCGGGCGTCGCGCACGGTTTCGGCGTTGAGCTCGAGGACGAGGTAGGGGATGCCCACCTGCGCCAGCGTGCGGGAGAGCAGTTGGCCGGCGACGCCGAATCCGGCGACGATGACGTGTCCGGCGAGCTCGGCGTCCCGCGGCGTCGGTTCGTCGATGCCGCGCACGCGCAGCAGCCGCTCGAGTGGCCGGAGCAACACCTCGCCCGCGTGCATCTCGCCGGTCCAGCGCATGAGCAGGCGCGACAGCATGATGCTGACGACGCCCGTGGTGACGATCAGGCGCACCTCGTCGGACGTGATCAGGCCCTCGTTCGCCCCGAGGATCAGGACCACATAGCCGAACTCGCCGAACTGGGCGAGGTAGAAGCCGGCGCGCCACGCGGCCTGCGCGGGGTAGCGCATCGCGACTGCCGCGAGCGAGGCGATCAGCGCCTTGCCGGGAACCAGGCCAAGCACGATCAGGATCGCGAGGAGCGGTTGCTCCACAAACACCCGCCAGTCGACCAGCATGCCGAGCGAGATGAAGAAGAAGCTCGTGAAGACGTCGCGCAGGGGGATGATGTCGCTGGTGGCGCGATGCCGGTAGTCCGTGTCGGCAAGCAGCAGGCCGGCGAGGAACGCGCCCAGCGCGACGGAGAGCCCGAGCTGGTTCATCAGCCAGGCCGAGCCGAGGGCGACCGAGATCACGGTGAGCAGGAACACCTCGCGTGTGCGCGTGGCGTCCACCGCCGCGAACAGCCGCGGGATCAGGAGGCGGGCGACGCCGAGCAAGACCGCCATCGAGAGCGTGGCGCGTAGCAGCGCCCAACCGGCATCGAGCAGGAAGCGGCTGCCATCTCCGCCGGCGAGGACCGGCACGAGGAGGGTGAGAGGAATGATCAGCAGATCCTGGAAGATCAGTGCGCCGACGGTGAAGCGGCCGTGTGGGGCGGCCAGCTCGCCCCGCACCGCCAGCACGCGCAACACGACCACCGTGCTCGAAAGGGCCACGATGAACCCGAAGACGAGGCCTCGTTCGATGCTGTCGCCGGCAATCGCGAGGATCGCGAGCGCTGCCGCCGCCGTAGCGCCGACCTGCAGCGAGCCGCCGATCGCCACGGTGCGCCAGATGAAACGCAGCCGCGAGAGCGAGAACTCGAGCCCGATCGCGAAGAGCAGCAGGATCACGCCGAGCTCGGCGATCTGCATGATGCGGTCGGTGTTGCTGACGAGGTGCAGGCCGTGTGGGCCCGCGATGCTGCCGGTGATCAGGAACCCGATGGTTGCCGGCAGGCCGAGACGATGCAGGCCCAGCGCGGTTGCGACGGCCAGGAGGCCGATGACCGCGAGTTCGCCGACGAGTGCATGCTCGTGCACGATGGCGACCTTCCGGTCCCCCGCCGCGTCGGGCATGCTCAGGCTACGCCGTTCCGGAAGAATCTGCACTGCGAATGTGGTTCGGACCGTGCGCCGATCGAAGGCTCGCCGTGAGCGTCGGGCTTGCCGCGGCCAGGTTGTGCCTCGCACTGTGCAAGTTGCGGTCTGGTGCGGTAGAATGACCAGCGTCCACTTGTCCCCTGGTTCGGAAGCCGTCGAACAGGACGGCGTGTAACGCGCATGACACCTTCATCTCCACGGGGGCGCAGAGACGCCTCCACCCGCACTGCCGACGAGTCAGGCGACGCGACCCGCGGCGCCGAAGGTCGCGAGCCGCGCGAACCTCGCGAGAACCGCGAGGGCCGCGGTGCGCGCGAGAACCGTGATGGCCGTGAGAATCGCGATGGCCGCGACGGTCGCGAGAGTCGCAACGGCGGCCGCTGGCGGCGCCGCGAGCGTGCCCGCGCGGACGGGCCGCCCCCGCCGAGCCTGGATATCGCGGAACTCGAGGGGCGCACGCAAGAGTCGCTGATCGAGCTCGCAACGGAGCAGGGGGTCGAGAACCCGAACACCTACAACAAGCAGGACCTGCTGTTCCGCATCTTGCGCAACCAGGCGGAGCGCCAGGGGACGATCTATGCGGGCGGCGTGCTCGCCATCGTCGATGACGGGTTCGGCTTCCTGCGCGGCGAGCGGCTGGTGCCGGGCCCGAACGACGTCTATGTCTCCCAGTCGCAGATCCGCCGCTTCGGCCTGCGCGGCGGCGACTACGTCACCGGCCAGGTGCGCCAGCCCAAGGACTCCGAAAAGTACTACGGCCTGCTGCGAGTCGAGGCCGTGAACGGCGTCGATCCGGAAGTCGCGCGGCGGCGCCCGAACTTCGAGGAACTGACCCCGATCTTCCCGGACGACATGCTGGAGTTGGAGACGACCAACACGGAGCTGAGCCAGCGCATCGTCGACCTGTTCTCGCCCGTCGGGCGGGGGCAGCGCGGCCTCATCGTCTCGCCGCCGAAGGCGGGCAAGACGATGCTGCTCAAGTCGATCGCGCACGGCATCGCGATCAACAACCCCGAGGTCCACCTCATGGTGCTGCTCGTCGGCGAGCGCCCGGAGGAGGTCACGGACATGCGCCGCTCCGTGCGCGGCGAGGTGATCGCCTCCACCTTCGATGAGCCGGTCGAGGACCACACACGCGTCGCCGAGGTGGCGATCGAGCGGGCGCGGCGGCTCGTCGAGGGCGGCACGGACGTGGTGATCCTGATGGACTCGATCACCCGCCTGGCGCGAGCCTACAACCTCGCGATTCCGGCCAGCGGCCGCACCCTCTCCGGTGGCATCGACCCGATCGCGCTCTACCCGCCGAAGCGGTTCTTCGGCTCCGCGCGCAATATCGAGGAAGGTGGCTCGCTGACGATCATCGCGACCTGCCTCGTCGAGACCGGCTCGCGCATGGACGACGTGATCTTCGAGGAGTTCAAGGGCACCGGGAACATGGAGATCCGACTCGACCGGCGGCTCGCCGAAAAGCGGGTCTACCCCGCGATCGACATTTTCGCCTCCTCGACCCGCCGCGAGGATCTGCTCTTCTCCGAGGAGCAGTTGCGGCAGGTCTGGCTGCTGCGGCGCATGGCCGCGATGATCAGCGACAACGGCTCCGACGCCACCGAGGACGTGCTCGAGAAGGTCGCGAAGACGGAGACTAACGAGGAGTTCCTCGCGGGCCTGCGGTCCGGGAGTCTGTAGCGCCGGGAGGCGGACGGAGCGTTCGCGACCGCGCCTGCGCCGCTGCGCTGCGGCCCGCCAGCGTGCCTCGTGCTAACATCTTTCTTCCTGTCGGGTAGATCGCTACCCGGATGTCTGATTGCGCGACCCTGGGGGTGGTCGCCTCCGGCCGAAGGAGGCGCGCATCAGCACTATCGGATCCGTTCTCCTCCGATCGCGTCCGATGCCGGGACGCGAGTTCCGGTTGTCCCAGCGCCGGCGGATCACCGCCGCCAGGCAGTCGTGGCTGCCGCTGACGCCGCCGGCGGCGCCCGCAGCGTTCGTCGGCCTCCTGCTGTTCCTTGTGCTGATCGCCGGGCTCTTCCCGGAGACGGTGACGTCGACGCAACCGAGTCCCGTGCTGAGAACCTCGCAGATCTCGTTGCCGGGGATGGCCGGGGCGACGAGTTGGGAGCAGCCGGCGGCGCCGGCGCTGTCCGCGCCGACGGCGATTGAGCCGCCGCTTGTCATCCCGGCCCCGGCGAATTCGGCTGCGTCCGGTGCGGGCCGGTCGGCCGCGGCTGCTTCCCAGGATCAACCAGGAGCCACGTCCGAGATCGACCTCGCGAGGGCGGCGTTGCGAGGAGCCGGCGCATCGCCGGCCGAGAGCGAGCTCCAGGAGCGCGAGGCGCAGCCACGCCCGCTGTTCTTCCGCTACGAGGTGCAGGAGGGCGACACGGTCAGCGGGATTGCCGAACGCTTCGGCATCACCGCGAACTACATCCTCTGGAACAACATCGACATCATTCCCGACGCCGACTTCCTGAGCGTGGGGGAAGAGATCCAGATCCCAAGCGTCGGAGGAATCCTCCACGGCGTTCGCTACGGCGAGACACTGCTCGAGATCGCCGATCGCTACGACGCAAACATCGTCGACATCATCGAGGTGAACCGGCTCGACGGCGAAGGCAGCATCTACGCGGACACGACGATTCTCGTGCCCGGCGGGCGAGTCGTTCCGAGGCCTGCGGCCGTGGTCCGTCCCGCTCCCTCGCCGCCGGCCGCCCCCGCACGCGCAGTCGCGGCGCCGCCGACGACCAGTTCGGAGTTCAACTTCATCTGGCCCACGAGGGACACCGTCACCTCGTACTTCGGTCCCAGCCACCCGCTGGGTATCGATATCAGGGCGCCGGTCGGCACGCCGATCAAGGCGGCCGCCGACGGCACGGTGATCTTCGTGGGCGGCACGCGCTGCTGCTCGTACGGGCTGTACGTCGAGGTCCAGCACGACGGCGGGTTCACGACGCTCTACGCCCACCTTGCGAGCTTCGCGGTGAAGAGCGGCGACGAGGTCACGGCGGGCACCGTGCTCGGCTTTGCCGGCCTGACCGGGCGCACCACGGGCCCGCACCTGCACTTCGAGGTCGAACTGAACGGCGTGCGCCGCAACCCGATGATCTACTTGCCCTGACGGAGTCGCCCGAGACGCTAACGGCGCCGCTGCGGCCAGAACCACGACGCACTGCTCGTCGGATCGGCCTGCCCTCGGCATGGCACTCGGACGGAACGAGTGGTGCGCCGGGCCGTGCTAGGATTCCGCCTGCCTGTCGGGCAACCTCACTCCCGGATGGCTGGTGGCGCAGCGCGGGGGTGGCCGCATCCGGCTGGAGGAGGAAGCGGAATCAGCAGTATCGGCCTCGTACTCCCGCGTCCGCCTTCCACGATCGGGCGCGAACTCCGGTTTGCCCAGCGTCGGCGCCTTGCCGGCCGCGAGGCAGCCTGGCTTCCGCTGACGCAGCCCGCGCTGTGCGCGGCGGTGGTCGCCCTCATCTTGCTCGTCGTGCTGGCCGTCGGGCGTTCCCCTGACACTGTGAGTTCCACACCGCAGGCGCCGGTGCTGAGACCGGCGCAGATCTCGGTGCCGGGCATGGCGGGCGCGGCGGCCTGGGAGCAGCCTGCCGCTCCGGCGCCCACTGGGCCGGTGCTCATGAGCTCCCTGGTGCCCAGCGCCTCGGTCGCGAGCGAGCTGGAGCCTGCACCGGCTGAGACGGCGCCCCGGACCCGGAGCGGTTCCCTCCCGGATGTCGATCTCGGGGAGTTGGCCCGCCGGGTGGCTGTTCCGGCGCCGGCCGGGGTGGTGGCTCTGGAGTTGGAGGCGCAGCCGCGCTCGCTGTTCTTCCACTACGAGGTGCGCGAGGGCGACACGGTCAGCGGCATCGCCCAGCGCTTCGGCATCCGCTCCAAGTCCATCCTCTGGAACAACCTCGACGTCATCTACGAGCCCGACTTGCTGCGCGTGGGCGAGGTACTGCGGGTGCCGAGCGTGGACGGGATGATCCACGAAATCCGCACCGGCGAAACCCTCCATGAGATCGCCAGGCGCTACGAAGCCAACGTGGTGGAGATCATCGAGGCGAATGATCTGCCAGGGGACGGTTTCGTACGGGCCGGGGCGACGATTCTGGTCCCTGGCGGGCGCATCATCTCGCCTGACTTCATCTGGCCCACCAGGGACATCATCACCTCGTACTTCGGTCCCAGCCACCCGCTCGGGATCGACATCAGGGCTCCCGTCGGTACGCCGATCAAGACGGCGGCGGCCGGCAAGGTGATCTTCGTCGGCGGTCACCGGTGCTGCTCGTACGGCCTCTACGTGAAGGTCGCGCACGGCGGCGGGTTCACGACGCTCTACGCTCACCTGGGCAACTTCGCCGTCGAGAACGGCGACGAGGTGAAAGCCGGGCAGGTTATCGGGTTTGCGGGCCTCACCGGGCGCACCACGGGCCCGCACCTGCACTTCGAGGTCGAGCTGAACGGCGTGCGCCGCAACCCGAGGATCTACCTGCCCTGACGACCGCCCAAGGCGCTACCTGCGCGAGGCCTCCAGCAGCACGACGCGCTGCTCCTCGCCGAGCCCGCGGGGGCGGATGCTGAGCCGCGGCAGCGGCTCGCCGCCGCTGAGGCCGGTGGCGTCGAGGAAGGCGCGCAGCGCGGGGGGCTGCTCGCCCTCGGCTGCGGGTCCGTCGTACCCCACGGGGATCACGATCGTCGGCTCCAGATCGCGCACCGTGCGGGCTGCCCGCTCCGGCCCGACCGACTCGTCGCCACCGATCGGCACGATCAGGATGTCGATGTTGCTGAACAGTCCCGCCTCGTCCTCGCGCGGCGGCGTGCAGCCGCTGCCGAGGTGTGCGACGTGCAGCCCTTCCGCCTCGACGACGTAGGCGGTGTTGCGCTCGCTCTGCGTGTCCCCGCCGTCGCGCGGCAGCGGGCTGGGCAGGCCGAAGAGCTGCACGCCCTCGATCTCGTACTCGCCGGGGCCGTCGATGATGATCGGCTGGCCGCGCACGCCGCCGGCGTGGCCGTGGTGGGAGTGGTGGCGGCTGATCGTCACGATGTCGGCGGTGGGGCGGCCCATGTCGAAGCCGGCCTCCCGGCCCGCCGGATCCATGACCACGGCCGCCTGCCGCGTGCGCAGGCGCACGCAGGCGTGCCCGAGCCAGTTGATGTCCATGGTGGGCGCAGCCCTTCCGGGGTGTCGTGATCGTAGCGAGCGGGGGCGACTGTCGCCACACCCGCAGCCGGGAACCGCTGCGGCCCGGGCTACTCCGGTTCGGCCGCGAGCGCCTCGGCGAGCTGGCGCAAGGTGCGGTGGTGGAGGGCCTTCACGGCGCCCTCGCTGCGGCCGAGGATGCGTCCGATCTCGGCGTTGGTCAGACCGTCGACGTACTTGAGCGTGATCAGGCGCTGGCGGTCGGGCGCCAGCGCCGCCGTGGCCCGGCGCACGCGCTGCGTCTCCTCCAGCGTCTCGAGCGCCGACTCCGGCCCCGGCGCGTCCGAGGGCACGGCGAGCGCCTCGTCGAGCGGCGCGGACTGCGGTCTGCGGCCGCGGTCGCGGTACCAGTTGGCGAGGAGGTTGTGCGCGATGGTCATCAGCCAGGACTCGAACTTGCCGCGCCCGCGGTAGCTGCCGAGGCTGGCGAAGGCGTTGGTGAAGGTGCGCGAGGTCAGTTCCTCGGCGTCGCTCACGCTGCTGGTGCGCGAGAGCAGGTAGCGGTAGACGCGGCCGGCGTGCGCCTCGTAGAGCTCGGAGAAGGCGTCGCGCGCCTCGTCCGCGCGGGCGGGATCGCCGGCCTGGGTCGGGGCGGCAGCCGGGTGGTCCGAATCGCGGTCCATGCGCTCCCGTTTCCTGCTCTCGATCCCGTGCGAGTGCGCCTTCCGGGCCCGTCCGAGCGTTGACCGGTCGGGTGTCCGGCGGCTAGAATCCTGTGTGTTAGCACTCTCCCCATGAGAGTGCTAATCCGCGGGGTTAGTCGGGATGGAGGGCCCGTGCTCACTCAGCGCCGGGCGGACATCCTCAATCTCGTCGTAGACGAGTATATCGGCACGGCTGCGCCGGTGAGTTCGCGCGCACTGGTCGATCGCCACAACCTCGACGTCTCCACCGCCACCGTGCGGAACGAGTTGGCCGCGCTCGAGCAGGAGGGGTACATCACGCACCCCTACACCTCGGCCGGGCGCGTCCCCTCCAATACGGGCTACCGCTTCTATGTCGAGCAGTTGATGGCCGAGGATCCGGTCGGCGCGGACGAGCGGCGGACGATCGAGCACCAGTTCTACCAGGTGCCGCCGGGGCTGGACGAGTGGCTCGAGCTCGCCGCCTCGGTCCTCGCGGCGGCCGTCGGCAACGTCGCCGTCGTCTCGCGTCCGCAGCGGCCCGTGCCGCACCTCCGGCAGGCGCAGCTGGTGCACCTGCGGCCCGGCGCCGCGCTGCTGGTGGCGGTGCTGGATGACGGCAGCGTGCAGGAGCGGATCGTCGCGGTGCCGGAGCACGAGGACCAGGCGGAGCTGCTCACCCGCGCGGCGCGCCTCAACGACCGCCTCTCGCTCTCCGACCCGGAGCGGATCCGCGCGATCGCCTCGCAGTTCGAGGATGACGACGATCACCGCCTATCGATCGAGGTCGCCGACCTCGTGGCGGAAGGCGCGAGCGCGGCGCAGCTGTTCATCGACGGCGTCAGGAAGGCCCTGGAGCAGCCGGAGTTCTCCACCACCGATCGCATGCTGGACGCGGTGGAGCACCTGGAGGCGTACGAGCTGCGTGGTGCGCTGCGACCGCCGCAGAGCCCGGACCCCGGCGCGCGCGTGCTGATTGGCGATGAGAACGAGCGGAGCTGGCTGCACGACTGGACCATGGTCATCTCGGCCTTCGGGGAGCCCGGCGGCGCCGTCGGCTCCGTCGCGGTGCTGGGCCCCACGCGGATGCAATACGGGCACACGATCCCGCGCGTCCGCTACTTCGCCCGGCTGATGACCGAGTTGCTGCACGAACTCGATGGCTGAGGCGTCACCCGCCCGTTGCACACACACCGATGACGAACAACCAGGAGCAAGACGACGTGCCTCTTGAAGGAGACACCGCCGGGGACAGCGCCGCGCCCGCCCGGGAGGCTGGTGACGAGGCGTCGAGCGACGCCGAGCGCATCGCCGCCCTCGAGGCGGAGGTCGCGGAGCTGACCGAGCGCCACGCGCGCGCGGTGGCCGATCTGCAGAACTACCGGCGCCGCACCGAGGAGCGCTGGGCGGAGCGCGCGCGGGCGCAGCTCGCGCAGACGATGGCGCGCTGCCTGCCGCCGCTCGACGACCTGAGCCGCGCGCTGACCTCGGTCGACGGCGCGCTCGCCGAGGACCAGTGGATCGAGGGCATCAGGCTCGTGGAGCGCAAGTTCAAGGAGATGCTGGCGAGCGCCGGCGTCGAGGAGATCGGCGGCGAGGGCGAGGCGTTCGACCCGCTGGTGCACGAGGCCGTCTCGTCCGCGCCGGGCCCGGAGGGCCAGGTCGTCGCCCTCGTGCGCGAGGGCTACCGCATCGAGAACTACGTGCTGCGACCGGCCCAGGTGGTGGTCGGGGGCGGCGAGGCCGGGTCCGCCGCGGGCGGACAGGCCGAAGAGTAGGAGCGACGAGACCGGGAGCCTGCTCCCGGAACGAACCACGACCGACAGGGAACGCGACAAGGGGTACGAGATGGCAAGAGTGATCGGCATCGACCTTGGCACCACGAACAGCGCGATGGCGGTGATGGAGGGCGGCGAGCCCGTGATCATCGCCAACGCCGAGGGCGGCCGCACGACGCCCTCGATGGTCGCGGTCAGCGGATCGGGCGAGCGGCTCGTCGGGACGGTCGCGAAGCGCCAGGCGGTAACCAACCCGGACGGCACGATCTTCTCGGTCAAGCGGCTGATGGGCCGGCGCTTCGAGGACGCCGAGGTCACGCAGCTGCAGGAAGTCGCGCCCTTCGGCCTCAGCGCGGCGAGCAACGGCGACGCCCACGTGACGATGGGCGATCGCGACTACTCGCCGCCGGAGATCTCGGCGATGATCCTCCAGAAGCTGAAGGCGGACGCCGAGGCCTACCTCGGCGAGGAGGTCACCGAGGCGGTGATCACCGTGCCCGCCTACTTCAACGACTCACAGCGCCAGGCCACGCGCGACGCAGGCCGCATCGCCGGCCTTGAGGTGCTGCGCATCATCAACGAGCCGACCGCCGCCTCGCTCGCCTACGGCCTCGACAAGAAGGGCGACGAGGTGATCGCGGTCTACGACCTGGGCGGCGGCACGTTCGACATCTCGATCCTCGAGATCGGCGACGGCACCTTCCAGGTGCAGGCCACCAACGGCGACACCTTCCTCGGTGGCGACGATTTCGACAACACCGTGATCGACTTCCTTGTGGCGGAGTTCAAGCGCGACCAGGGCATCGACCTGTCCAGCGACCGGATGGCGCTGCAGCGCCTCAAGGAGGCGGCCGAGCGGGCGAAGATCGAGCTCTCCACGGCGCAGCAGAGCGAGGTCAACCTGCCGTTCATCACCGCCGACCAGAGCGGCCCGCGGCACATGCAGATCACCATCACGCGCGCGCGTCTCGAGCAGCTTGTCGACGGCCTCGTCGAGCGCACGATCGGGCCGGTGCGGGATGCGCTCAAGGACGCGGGCATGCAGCCCTCCGACGTCGACGAGGTGGTTCTCGTCGGCGGAATGACGCGCATGCCGCTGGTGCAGGAGAAGGTGCGCGAGTTCTTCGGCAAGGACCCGCACCAGGGCGTGAACCCGGACGAGGTCGTCGCGATCGGCGCGGCGATCCAGGCCGGCGTGTTGCGCGGCGACGTCAAGGACGTCCTGCTGCTCGACGTGACGCCGCTGACGCTGGGCATCGAGACGCTGGGCGGCGTGCTGACCTCGCTGATCGAGCGCAACACGACGATCCCGACGAGCGCGCAGCAGACCTTCTCGACCGCGGCCGACAATCAGCCCTCGGTGGAGATCCACGTGCTGCAGGGCGAGCGCCCGATGGCGGCCGACAACAAGTCGCTGGCGCGCTTCATCCTCGACGGGATTCTGCCCGCGCCGCGCGGCGTCCCGCAGATCGAGGTCGAGTTCAACATCGACGCGAACGGCATCGTCACGGTGTCGGCGCGCGACAAGGCGACGGGCAAGGAGCAGCACGTCACGATCCAGGCCAGCTCCGGCCTCACCGACGACGAGGTCGAGCGCCTCACGCGTGAGGCCGAGGAGCACGCGGCCGAAGATGCGACGCGGCGCGAAGCGGTGGAGCTGCGCAACGCGGCCGACAACCTCGCCTACTCGGCGGAGCGCACGCTCAACGAGCACGCGGACAAGATCGACGACGAACTGAAGGGTCGTGTCGAGGCGGCCATCGCCGAGGTCCGCTCGGTCCTCGCCGACGCGGACACCGACGCTGCGACGCTGCAGCCGAAGGTGGAGGCGCTCTCGCAGGCGATGCAGGAGATCGGCGAGGCGGTCTACACCGCCAGCGCGGCGGAGGCCGAGGCCTCGGCCGACGAGGCCGCCGGTGAGGCGGACGACGAGGAGGCGGCCAGCACCGTCGAGGGCGAGTTCCGCGAGGTCTAGGCGCGCGGTCTTCGGTCCGGGCGGAGGTGTGCGGCACGTGAGGGCGCCTCCGGTCTCCTCTCCCCGCGGGAGAGGGCGGAGGGTGAGGGAGGGTGCCGCGGGGGGCCCAACAACCCAGCGAGGACGGCGCCGGCGAGGCGAGCCCCCTCACCCCAACCCTCTCTCCCAGGAGAGCGGGCAGGAGGGGGCGCTGTGATCGTCCGGGCCGCGCCCCACGCGCTGTACCCGACTCTTCGGTAAACTGAGAGGTTGATGGCCGCAGAAGTCGACCTCTACGCGACCCTCGGGGTCCAGCGCGATGCCTCGCAGGAGGAGATCAAGCGCGCCTTCCGCAAGGCTGCGATGGAGTCCCACCCCGATCGCAACAAGAGCGAGGGCGCCGAAGATCGCTTCAAGCAGGTCAACGCCGCCTACGAGGTGCTCTCCGATCCGGAGAAGCGCCGCACCTACGACCGCTTCGGCATGGCCGGGCTCAACGGCGGCGGGCAGCACGGCTTCTCCGGGTTCGAGGGCTTCGGCGGCTTCGGCGACATCTTCGATGCGTTCTTCCGCGGCACGGGCGCGCGCCGGCCCGGCCCGCAGCGCGGCTCGGACCGCCGCGCCTCGATCAATGTCTCGTTCGAGGAGGCTGTCTTCGGTGCGGAGCGCGAGATCCAGTTCCAGCGCGTCGGCCGCTGCGAGGACTGCGGCGGCGGCGGCTCGGCGAACGGCAGCCGGCCCGCGAGCTGCTCGGAGTGCGGCGGCCAGGGCGAGATCCGGCGCGTGCAGGAGTCGCTGTTCGGGCGCTTCGTGAACTCGGCGCTGTGCAACCGCTGCGGCGGCGACGGCGAGGTGGTGACCGACCCCTGCAAGGGCTGCGGCGGTCGCGGTCTCCGCGCGGACACCGTGACCCGTTCCGTGAACATCCCCGCCGGAGTCGACGAGGAGCACCAGATCCGCCTCAGCGGCGAAGGTGACGCCGGCACTCGCGGCGGCCCGCCCGGCCATCTCTACCTGGACCTCGACATCGAGGATCACCAGCACTTCGAACGCCGTGGCGATCACCTCGTCTACGACCTGCCGCTGAACCCCGCGCAGGCCGCGCTCGGCGCGGAGATCGAGGTGCCGACGTTGGAGGGCGATCCGGTCACGATCGACGTGCCCAGCGGTACGCAGCCTGGTCACATCTTCAGCGTGCGTGGGCGAGGCGTTCCCCACCTCCGCGCCAGCGGGCGCGGCGACCTGCTGGTCCGTACGCACGTGGTGACGCCGACGAAGCTCACCGAGGAGCAGCGCGAGCTGCTGGAGCAGCTCGCTGACTCGCTCGGGACGCCCTCGTTACCGGCCGACGATCGCGGGTTGTTCGGCCGTATCCGGGAGGCGTTCTCCTAGCCTCATGACGGCGGGCGCGAACGCACGCGCCGCGCCGGGCGGCTCCGCCGCCTGGGTCGAGCTGACGGTCCGGCTCGCGCTCACCGACGCCGAGCTCATCGCGGACGCGCTGGGAGCGATCACCGAGGGCGCGGTCGCCCTCGAACCGCGCATCCGAACCTCGGACGAGCGCGACTTCGTCTACACCGTCGAGCCCGGCGAGGCGGTCGTGCGCGCGTTCCTGCCCGCGCCGCTCGCGCCTCGCGAACGCCGCGCGCTGCGGCGGCGGCTGGCCGCCCTGCCGCTGAGTGGCCCGCTGCCCCGGCTGCGCTACCGTGCGGTCGAGGATCTCGACTGGTCCGAGCTCTGGCGCGAGCACTTCACGACGCTGCGCGTCGGGCGCCTCGTGGTGCACCCGTCATGGGAGCCGCCCGACGATGCGGACGAGCTCGCTATCAGTCTCGATCCGGGGCAGGCGTTCGGAACCGGCCAGCACCCGACGACCCGCCTCTGCCTCGCGGCGATCGAGCGCGAGTGCGAGCCCGGCGATGCGGTGCTCGACCTCGGTACCGGCTCCGGGGTGCTGGCGCTCGCGGCGGCGCGGCTGGGCGCCGCGCGCGTCGACGCGCTCGATACGGACCCGGACGCCGTGGAAGCGGCTCGCGAGAACGTGCGGCGCAACGGCCTCGAGGGCTGTGTGCGGGTCGCGCGGGGTTCGCTCCATCCGGAGCACGGCGCGGCGGACGCGTACGACTTCGTGGCGGCCAACATCTCCTCGGGCGTGGTGTGTGAGCTGCTGCCGGCGATCGCGCGGGCGCTGCGTCCTGGCGGACGGGCAGCCGTCAGCGGCTTCATGGCCGATCGAGCGCAGGAGGTGGCCGCCGCCGCGCGAGGCGCCGGCCTCACGGAGGTGGCCGTCGAGCAAGACGAGGAGTGGTGCGCCGTGGTCGCACGGAAGGCGAGCCCGTGAGGCGGCTCTACGTCCCGGACGCGCGGCTCAAGCGCGGCGCAGCGGTGTGCCTTGAGGAGGCGCAGTCGCACCGGCTGCGCAGCGTGCTGCGGCTGCGTCCGGGCGACGGTCTCGCCGTCTTCGACGGCAGCGGCGAAGAGTGGGAAGCGACGGTCGCCGCCGTCGCGGCCGAGGGCGTCACGCTGCGAATCGGCGAGCCGCTCGATCCGCTCCCCGATCCGCCAGTCGCCGTCACGCTGCTCTGCGCCTTCCCTCGCGGGCAGCGCGGCGACTGGATCGTGGAGAAGGCGACGGAGCTGGGTGTCGCGGCGATCACGCCGCTCGCGAGCGACCGTGCGGTACTGCAGCCGGGCGAGGGGCGCGTCGAGCGCTGGCGGCGCGTCGCCATCGAGGCGGCCGAGCAGTGTGGCCGCGCCTCGCTGCCCCTGTTCGGCGAAGAGCCGCCGGCCGGCGCGCTCCGGCTGATCGCCGACCCCGGCGCGGCCGAGACGGTCGCCGAGGCGCTCGCCGGCGTCGCGCCGGCGCCGTCCGCCGTCGCGATCTACATCGGGCCGGAGGGCGGCTGGACGCCCGAGGAACGCGAGCGGCTGATCGGGGACGGCGCGCTGCCCGTGAGTCTTGGGCCTCGCAGGCTGCGCGTGGAGACGGCGGCGATCGTCACTCTTGCGCAGACTCTGTCGTCGTTGGAGCTGTGAAGCTCCCGCTCGCCAGGAACGAATTGAAGAGCCATTGGAGCGGATCGACGTTCACGCCGTGAACGCTGACCTCCCAGTGCAGGTGTGGCCCGGTGGAGACCCCGGTCGAGCCGATCGCTCCGATTGTGTCGCCCGGCGCCACGACGTCATCGACAGCGACATCGATGCGTGAGAGGTGGTGGTAGCCGCTCTTCACGCCCGCGCCGTGGTCGATGATCACGCTGTTGCCGCGGATCGGCATCGCGCCAGTCCAGCTCACGCGGCCGGGCGCCGAGGCGAGCACCGGGTCGCCCTCGTTGGCACCGTAGTCGACGCCGCCGTGGGTGCTGCTGACCGGCGCGCCGTCATAGGAGCGGCCGCTCCCGAACACCGCGGTGATCTGCGCGTCGCGCACGGGGACCAGGAAAGGCTCCGTCCACGCCGGATCGAGGTCGGAGCGGGCGAACTGCTCCGCGCGCAGCTCGTCCTCGCGCTGCGCGTGGTCCTCGGTCAGCAGCGCCGCTGCATCGGGAGGCAGCGTGATCTGCTCGACGTCCCGCTCGATCTCGAACACGACGTATGTCGCGGTGGCCTCGCTGATCTGCACGCGGTTGGCGTCGTAGAACGCGACACGCAGGGACTCCTCGCCCGGCTCGGCGCCCACCGGGATCGCGAAGACGCCCCAGAACCCGTCACCGGCCGGCACCAGGGTGTACGTGGAGCCCCGGAACTCGATCCGCGCCAGGGTGGAACCGGCGGCCGAGGCCTGCACGATCAACGCGTTGCCCGTGCCCACGCGCCCGGGGTTCGTCGTGACCTCTCCCGGCACGGGGGTGGGAGTCGGCGTGGGCGTCGGTGTCGGAGTTGGCGTGGGTGACGGGGTTGGTGTTGGAGTCGGAGTCGGTGTGGACGTAGTCGTTGGTGTCGGTGATGGGGTGGGCGTCGGCGTCTCCGTCGGGGTTGGCGAGGGTGTTGGGGACGGCGACGGTGTCGCGGTCGGAGTTGGTGACGGCGAGGGTGTCGGTGAGGGCGAAGGAGTCGCGGTCGGCGCCGGCGGGGGGGACGGCGTCGCGGTTGGTGATGGCGTTGGTGTTGGGGCGGGGGTGGCCGTGCGCGTGATCGGGACGATCCGGACACCCGGCGGCTGCTCCTCGGGAGCGTCGTTGAGGCCTCGAATCAGCGCGGCGGTGCCTGCGGCGACGAGCAGCATCACGACCACCGCGGTCAGAAGGCTCACGGCGCTGACATGCCGCGCGGAGCGCGGAGGCGGAGGGGTCTGGTCTTCGGCCACGAGCCTCCTCGCCGGGAGTCCCTACATCCTATCCGCAGGAGGCGATGAGAGGTTGTACGCGCTGGCGCGCACGGAGAGCGCCACGGGAGCGCGCTGCTATACTGACGCGCGCTGCGTTGGCCTCACCTGTGTCACGGCTTCTGACGAGGTGAGACGAGGCACGGCCGCGAAGAGTTGGGAGGGCCGACGTGGAGAATCCACGCCAAGTCTCCGAGCGCATCCTCGATAACATCGAACGCGTGATCATCGGCAAGGCCGAGGAGGCGCGGCTCGCGCTTGTGACGCTGCTCTGCCGTGGGCACCTGCTGCTCGAGGACGTACCCGGTGTCGGCAAGACGATGCTGGCGAGGGCGCTCGCGCGCTCGACGGGGTGCAGCTTCCAGCGCATCCAGTTCACGCCGGACCTCTTGCCCTCGGATGTGACGGGCGTCGCGGTCTTCAACCAGGCGTCGCGCGAGTTCGAGTTTCGGCCCGGCCCGGTGATGTCGCAGATCGTGCTCACGGACGAGATCAACCGTGCAACGCCGAAGACGCAGTCCGCGCTGCTGGAGGCGATGGAGGAGCGGCAGGCCACCGTCGACGGCGTGACGCGCAGGCTGCCCGCGCCGTTCATGGTCCTCGCCACGCAGAACCCGATCGAGTACGAGGGCACGTTCCCCCTGCCCGAGGCGCAGCTCGACCGCTTCCTGATGCGTGTCCGCCTCGGCTACCCGAACCCCACCGACGAGGTGCTGGTGATGGACGCCCAGCAGGAACAGCACCCGATCGAATCGCTCGAGCAGGTCACGAACGCCGAGGAGGTGATCGAGCTCCAGCAGGCCACCCGCGAGGTCTACATCGACCCGCTCATCAAGCAGTACATCGTGACGATGGTGAACGCCACGCGAGAGCACGAGAGCGTCTACCTGGGCGCCTCGCCGCGCGGGTCGCTGGCGCTGATGCGGGCCGCGCAGGCGTACGCGATGCTCGACGGGCGGGACTTCGTGCAGCCCGACGACATCAAGCGGCTGGCCTACCCGACGCTGGGGCACCGCGTGATCGTCAGCCCGGCCGCGCGCGTGCGGAACATCGAGAGCGCGCAGATCGTCGACGAGTGCATCGAGCGCACTCCGGTGCCCGGGGCGCGGGCGCGCGGCGGCGCCTGAGCCATGAGCGCGCTGTGGCGGGCGGCCAGCCTCGCCGCGCGCCGGCCCAATGTGGCGGCGGCCATCGCCGTCGCGCTCTTCACCCTCGCCGTCGCCAGCGCGACCGGGTTCTGGCTGCTGTTTCGCTTCGCCTACCTGATCGCGATCGCGATCCCGCTGCTCTACTTCTGGAACCGCTCGATGATTCGCGGCATCGAGGTGGAGGTGCGCCGCCGCGACCAGCGCGTCTCGCGCGGACGGGCGCTGCACGGGCGCGTGATCGTGCGCTCGCGCTCGTGGCTGCCCAAGGTCTGGCTCGAGGTCCACGACCACTCGACGCTGCCGGGCCATGTGACGAACCGGGTGCTCACGCTCGGCCGCCGCGGGATCGACGTCTGGCGCTACGAGACGCCGGCGCTGCGGCGCGGGCTCTACGAGCTGGGCCCGGTCACGGTGACGGCGACGGACCCGTTCGGCTTCTTCCGCATGTCCCGCACCTTCGGCGTGCGCTCGGAGGTGCTCGTCTACCCGAGCGCGCCCGAGCTTCCGAGGCTGCACGTGCCGCCGGCGAACCTGCCGGGTGACGGGCGCTTCCGCAGGCGCACGCACAACGTCACGCCCAACGTCGCCGGCCTGCGCGCCTACGAGGCGGGCGATTCGCTCAGCCGCGTGCATTGGCCGGCCACGGCCCGCACCGGCAACCTGATGGTGAAGCTCTTCGAGCTCGATCCCGCCTCCGACATCTGGGTGATGCTCGATCTCGAGGAGGGGGTCCACTCCGGAGAAGGCGACGACGGCACCGAGGAGGCGGCGGTGATGGTCGCCGCCTCGATCGCGCGCTACTTCATCACCCAGAACCGCTCCGTCGGCATGATCGCCTACGACAACGACCTGCGCGTCAACGAGCCGAGCCGCGGCGGCAACCATTACACGCGCCTGCTGGAACTGCTGGCGCTGGCTCGCGCCGTCGGCGAGGTGTCGCTGTCGCAGTTGCTGCTCGAGGAGTCGCGCAAGTTCGGGCGGCACACCACTGTCGTCGCCGTGACGCCCTCGCCGCGCGACGACTGGGCGCTGGCGCTGATGTCGCTCTCCGCGCGCGGGGTGAAGGTGGCGGCGGTGCTGCTGGAGGGTGAGACCTTCGGCGCGACGACCAGCTCGCTCGATGTTTACGGCACGCTCGCCTCGGGCGGCGTCTACACCTACACCGTGAAGCGCCAGGACGACCTCGTGCAGGTGCTCTCCTCCGTGGGCGTGGGCGATCAAGGGGGCGTGTACGCATGACCGCGCTCTCCGACAGCACGCCCCGCCAGGCAGGCTTCGGCTCCCGAGGCCTGCGCGATCTGCTCGCCGAAGCCGATCCGCGCAGCGTGACCGCCTGGCGCTTCTGGGAGGACTGGATCAGCTTCGCGCTGCTCGCGATCGCCCAGTTCTCCGTGGCCATCTCGATCGCTCGCGCGAACTGGGTCGACGAGATGCCGGCCCTGCCGGTGGCGGCCGGGGTCGGGCTGGTGATCGGCGCGCTGCTGGCCCGCTTCGGTACGCGGCCGTGGTCGCTGTTCTTCGTAGGCATCGCGCTCGGTGTCGCGGTCGCCACCGCGATGGTGATGCACACGATGGAGCTGTCCGATCCCTTCGCCACGGGGTTCGGACTTGCGACGCGCTGGGGCGATCTGTGGGGGCGGATGGTCGACTGGCTGGCCGCGCTCGTCACGGGTGGCGTCTCCACGGACCCGCTGCCGTTCGTCCTGCTGCTGGTGTGGGCGGTCTGGCTCGTCCCCTACCTCGCAGCCTGGGCGGTGTTCCGCTGGCGCAACGCCTGGTTGGCGCTGCTGCCGGGCGGGTTCGCGCTGCTGACCAACATCTCCTACCTGCCGGGAAAGCCGGCGCTGGCGTTCGTGGTCTTCCTCTTCGCCGCGATCCTGCTGTTCACGCGCATCCACCTGTTGCGCACGATCCGCAGCTGGCGAGGCCAGGCGATCGCGATGCCTCGCTGGCTCTCGCTGCAGGTGCTCCATGCCGGCGGGTGGGTGGCGGCGGGACTGATCCTCTTCGCCTGGATCGTGCCGGTCGGCGACGGCTGGGAGCCCGCCGCCGGGGCGTGGGGCAACGCGATTCGCCCGATCACCGATCGCATCCAGCCGCTCGGTCAGGTCTTCATCGGGATCGATGGCAAGCACGGACAGCTCATCCATCAGTTCGAGGGAGCCCTGCCGCTGCAGGGCCGCGTCAGGCTCGACGACGAGACGATGTACGTCGTCTCCGCGGAGACATGGGGCCCCGCCTATCTGCGCGCCTACGTGTTCGATCGCTACGAACGCGGCGGCTGGCGGCTTTCCGAGACCGAGCTGATCGATCCGCCGGCGATCACCGTGGAGGCGGCGCGCTTCGGCACGCCCGCGACGCGGGCGCAGGAGCGGCGCCTCGTCGCCGTCGAGGTCCATGTGGAGTCGCCGCTGAGCGATCGCCGCCTGGTGACGGTGGGCGAGCCGCTCGCGACCGACATCGGGGCGAAGTTCCTGACGGGCGCCTCGCCCGACGACGTGATCGGGCTGCGCCCGAGCGGCCGAGCCGGGAGTGGTACGAGCTACACGGCGGTGGGCTCCGTCTCCGTCGCCGGGGTGGACGCGCTGATGTCCGCGGGTACGGAGTACCCGGGCTGGGTGACGGAGCGCTACCTCCAGCTTCCCGACAATCTGCCCCCCCGCGCCGGCGAGCTGGCCGCGAGCATCGCCACGGAAGGGGATGCTCCGTACCTCGCCGCCTTCCGGGTCGAGCGCTACCTGCGGGAGAACTACCCGTTCAGCCTGAAGGTCGCGGACCCGCCGCCGCGACGCGATCCGATCGATTGGTTCCTGTTCGAGAGCCGCGAGGGCTACTTCGACCACCACGCCTCGGCGATGGTGGTGCTGCTGCGCTCGCTCGGCATTCCCGCTCGCATCGCCGTGGGCTTCGCGCTGGACGAGACCTCGTTCAGTGAGTCCTCGGAGGCATTCGTGTTGAGCGAGAAGGACTCGTGGGCCTGGCCGGAGGTCTTCTTCCCCGGCTACGGCTGGGTGGAGTTCAACCCGGCGCCGGTGCGCGAGCTGGTCAGCCGCAGCGCTGCGGGGGACGCGTTCGCCGCCCCCCTCGGGGCCGGCACGGACGACGCGATCGCTGCGCTCGAGCTGGCGGAACTCCTGGAGGAGAGCCTGGAGCCGGCTGGCATCGGGGGACCGCGAGGAGACCTTGTCGGCGGTGGCGACGGATCGCTCTGGGCGCCGCTCGGACTGATCGCCGGGTGGGCGATCGCGGTGCTGGCGGCGGTCGCCGCGCTCGTCTTGCTCGTGCGGGGCGCGTGGGCCTTCCCCGATCGAGGGCTGAGCCCGGCCACGGCGCGCTGGGCCAGACTGCAGCGGATCTCGGGCTGGGCCGGCATCCCGGCCCCCGCCAACCGCACGCCGCTCGAGGCGGCCGCCGGGCTGAAGCGCGAGCTCGAGAGCGGGGAGCCCGTCGAGATCCTCGCCGCCGCCTTCACACGTGAGCGCTACGGTGCGCCCGCCACCGACGCCGCTGAGGCGCCGGCGGAGGAGCCCGACGAGGAAGATCCGGCCGTGCGCCGCGTGGACGCGCTCTACCGCCGGCTGCGCAACCGGCTCTTCCGGGAGATCCTGCTGCGCCGCCTGTGGCTGCGCCGGTTCGCACGCTGAGCGGACTGAGCCTCTAGCGGTCCCCCGGTCCACCGGCCACGCCGCGCGGCGCGAGCGCCTCGAGCTCGCTGGCGCGGCGGACAAGCTCGAGCAGGGCGATCGCGTCCTCGATGGTGAGCACCTCGTCGCCGATCCGCAGCGCCTCCTCCGCGAGCAGCGCGCGCGCATCGTCGAGTGTCTGGGGTTGCTCCTGCTCCACCTGCGCGCCCGGCCCACCGGCCGGCGATCCGCCGGAGTCCGCGGGGTCCGAGGGCGGCTGCGAATCGCCCGCGCCGTCGCCCTGCGGGGTTGCGTCGGGTGTCGAGCCGGGCTCCGGCTGTCCGCCGCCCTCACCGGACGAGTCGGCGCTCTCGTCGTCGGGATCTGGCTCCTCGCCCCCGCTGCCGTCCTCGCCCGTGCCCTGACCCTCGCCGTCGCCCCCGCCGGGTGGAGGCGTCGGCGTCTCCTCGGGGCCGGCGAGGAGGCGTAGCGCCAGTTCGAGGTTGTGCTTCGCGTCGAGGTCGGACGGATCGCGCAACAGCACGCTGATCCAGGCGTCGCGCGCGGCCTCGAGGTCGCTGCGGCGGAAGGCGTGGCTGCCGAGGGCGTAGGCGGCGCGGCTGAACAGCAGCGGATCGACGGAGGTGTTCATCGCCGTCGTCGAGGCGACCGTGGCCTCCTCGTAGCGGCCGAGTTGGTGCAGGGTGTTGCCGATGTTGTAGGGCGGCTCCGGGGCGTCGGGCGCGACCGCCTCGGCGTCGCGATAGGAGGCGAGGGCGTCGTCGTAGCGGCCCGCGGCGTACGCGTCGTGGCCGTCCTCGGTAGCCGCGTACTCGGCGCTGGCGCAGGCGACAATCAGCGCGATCGCCGGCAGCACGCCGGACGCGAGGGTGAGGCGGCCAACGCCGAGGCGTCGCCGCCAGCGACCGCCGCCGACGAGCGCCTGCACGACGAGCAGCAGCAACGCGCCGCCGAGGAACCACTGGAAGCGCTCGACGGGTGCGCGGTTCGCCCCCTGGTCGAAGGCGGACTGCCGGAGCTGCTGGAACTCGACCGCGAGACCGGGCAGCTCGCCCAGCTCGCGCAGGTCGCCGCCCGTTGCCTCGGCGATGCGCCGCAGCGTCGAGCGGTCGGCGCGGCTCAGCTCGTCGCCTGACGGCCGGCGCACGGTGGGCGCATCCTCGTCGCCGCTCCGGCGCGCGGCCATCGTTCCGCCGTCCGGGGTGCCGGCGGCGACGCTGAAGACGCGGACGCCCGCGTCATCGGCATCCTCGAGCGCATCGTCGAGGTCCTCGCCGAGGTTCTCGCCGTCCGAGATCAGCACGATCACCTGCGTCCTGGCCGCGTCCTCGATGTCGAGCAGGCGCAGCGCCGTCTCGAGCGCGCCGCCGAGGTCCGTCCCGGGGCGCACGAACGCCTGCTCCTCCTGCGCCCGCGCGACCAGCTGGCGCACCGCATCGAGATCGAGGGTCAGCGGCGAGCGCTCGAAGGCGTCGCCGGCGAAGGTCACGAGGCCCACGCGGTCGCCGCGCAGGTGGTTGAAGAGCTGGTCGATCGCCGCCGCGGCCGCCTCGGCGCGCGAGGGCTCGATGTCGCTCGCCGTCATCGAACGCGAGACATCGAGGGCGATCGCGACGTCGATGCCGAGGCGCGTGAGCGGGCGCTCCTCCTCGCCCCAGCGCGGACGCGCGACGGCGATCACGACGAGCACGATCGCGCCGAGCAGCAGCAGCTCCTGCAGCGGCCGACGCCACTCGGTCCTGCCGCGGCGCAGCGCCGCGGCGCCGCCAAAGGCGTCGTCCGCCTCGCGGCGTCGGCGCGCCGCGTACGAGGCCGCGAACAGCACCGGCAGCAGGATCGCCAGCCAGAGCAGCGCCAGCGGGTCGGCGAGGCCGATCACGGGTATCTCCGGAAGACGGTTGCGCGCAGGCCCGCCTCGGCCGCCAGCAGCAGCAGCGCGGCGACTGCGAGCAGCGGCCCGTACTCGTGGAATTCGGTGAAGCGCCGCTCTCCCACGCGGCTGCGTTCAAGCCGGCTGACCTCGCGGTAGGCCTCGGAGAGCTCGACCTGCGTGGCGGCGTCGAAGTAGCCGGCGCCTGTGACGGCGGCGATCTGCTGCAGCAGCCGCACGTCGACCTGGCTGCCGCCGCGTGCGGCGCCGTGAAGGCCGATCGTGTAGACGCGGATGCCGAGCGTCTCGGCGATGCGCGCAGCCTGCATCGGCGGCACCTCGCCCTGGTTGTTCTCGCCGTCCGTCAGCAGCACGGCGATGCGGCTCCGCGCGGGCGACTCGCGCAGCAGGTTGAGCGCCTCGGCGATGCCGAGGCCGATCGCCGTGCCGTCCGGGATCAGCCCGGACTCGGCGGCCTCGACCTGCCGCCCGAGCGCGTCGTGATCGAGCGTGAGCGGCGAGAGCAGGATCGCGCGCGACTGGAAGGCGACGAGGCCGATGCGGTCGCCCTCGAGGCTCTCGATGAACTCGCCGATCACCTCCTGCGCGGCCTCGAGCTTGCTGGGCGCGTTCCGGCCCGGCTCGGCGAGCTGGCTCATCGAGCCGGAGACATCGAGGACGACGACGATGTCGATGCCGTCCTCGGGGAGCGTGGTAAGGGCGAGACCGCGCTGGGGGCGAGCGGCGGCAAGAATCAGCAGCGCGATCGCGGCGACGCGCAGCAGCCAGGGCAGCCAGCGCAGCCGCAGCCGCCAGCTGGGGGCGGCGGCCGCGCTGAGCGGCGCGAGGTCGGCGACCGCGAGCCGGGGCCGCCGCGGCCGGAACAGCGCGCGGGCGAGCAGGAAGGCCCCGGCAAGCGGGAGCAGCAGCAGCAGCCAGGGGGTCGCGAAGCTCATGGTTGCCTCGCTGCCGGGCCGGCCCCGCCGTAGGCGCCCGCGGGGGTGGGTGGGCGCGTGCGTGACAGGTCGATGATCTCGAAGGCCACGGTCAGATCGTGGTCGGCTGAGCCCGGATCGGGGTGACGGCCCGCGTAGACGGCGGCGTCGCAGCGTTCGAGCAGGCCGCCGGCGAGTCGCGCCTGCCAGCGCTCCACCCCGTGGCCGCCCATCGAACGGTCCAGCTCGGGCGTGGTGAGGGCCGGGGCGTTGAAGCTGAAGCGCGCCGCCAGATAGTCGCGCAGCACGATCGAGAGCGTGCCGTAGAAGCGCTCGTATTCCCCGCGTGCGAGGGCGCCGCTCGCGGCCAATGCCTCGAGCCGGCGCTGCGCGAACGTCTCGGGTGCGAGATCGAGCTGCTCCGGCGGCGGGGCGGGCGCCGGGGTGCGCCGTCGCAGCCAGCGCACGGCAAGCGCCGCGAGGAGCGCGAGCGCCAGCAGCGCGCCGCCCACAACCGCGGGGCGCACCCAGGCGGGAGGCGGCTCGCCGAACGCCGCCTGCGGCTTCAGCGGCCGCAGCGCCCCGGAGTCGTCGAGGAGCGCGCTTGCGACCTCGAAGGTGGGCGGGATCGCCTGCACCTCGCCGGAGCTGCCGTCCTGGCGCAGCCAGAAGACGCGCAGGGGGCCGGCGTCCTGCGCGCCGAGCGTGAACGCGGCGACGGTGAACGCGATCTCGGTCTGCAGCGAGCCGTCGGGAAGCGTCACGGTTTCTGGGGGAAGCGCCTCGATCAGCTGCAACTCGTCCCCGCGCGAGGGCGGATCGGCGGTGAGCAGCAGCGGCTCGGCGTGCGTGGCGATGATCGTGATCCGCACCCGGTCGCCGAGGGTAGCCGTGCGCGGCGTCACCTCGACGCGCAACTCCAGCGGCGAGGCCCGCTGCGCCGAGGCCGGCGCGACGGCGAGCGCGCCGACGACCGCGAGAACGGCCAGCGCCAGAGCCGCGACCGCCAGCGCTGCGCGGGTCATGTGCGGCGGCTCCGGCGGCGGAAGTACTCGAGGACGGGCGCGGCGGCGTCGGCATCAGTGCGCACGATCAGTTCCTCGACGCCCGCGCGCCGCAGCGTGGCGGCGCGCCGCTCCCGCCGCTCCGCAGCCGCCTCGGCGTAGCGGCGGCGCAGGCCCTCGTCGGAGCTGTCGACCAGCAGGCGTCCCCCGCGCTCGATGTCCTCGAGCTCGACGATGCCGGCGTCCGGCAGCGCCTCGTCGAGCGGGTCGACGAGCACGATGGCGATGACCTCGTGGCGGCGGGCGAGATCGCGCAGGGGCCGCTCGTAACCGTCGTCGATGAAGTCCGAGATGAGGAAGACGGTGGAGCGGCGGCGCAGCACGCGCACGAGGTAGTCGCAGGCCGTGGCGATCGAGGTGGTCGGCTGCGGCTGGTCGGGCTGCAGCACCTCGCGCACGAGGCGCATCGCGTGGCGCGTGCCCTTGGCGGGCGGCACGTAGCGCTCGATGCGGTTGCTGAAGGTCAGCAGGCCGGTGCGGTCGTGGCTGTAGGCGGCGGCGAGCGTGACCAGCGCGCAGACCTCGGCGGCGGCGTCGCGACGGCCCTGCGCGGGCCGCCCGGCCAGCTGCGAGGCGGAGACATCGACGGCGCAGACGAGGTGCAGCTCGCGCTCCTCGATGTACTCCTTGACCCAGGGCGCGCCCATGCGCGCGGTGACGTTCCAGTCGATGCGGCGCACGTCGTCGCCGGGGACGTACTCGCGCGCCTCGGCGAACTCGATGCCGGCACCGCGGAAGGTGCTGCGGTACTCGCCGCCGAGCTCGCTGGTGACGAGCCGGCGGGCGCGGATCTCGAGGCGGCGCGCGGAGGCGAGCAGGCGCGGCGGGAGCGGGGGCGCGCTGGCTCCCTCGAGGGATTCGGGGCGCAGATCGTGCGTGTCGCGGGGCCCCCTCGCCCCGCCGCGCAGCAGGCCGAGCAGGCGTGCGCGCACGCTCAGGGGATCCCGACGCCGGCCAGCAGCCGCTCTACGATCTGGTCGGGGCTGACGCCTCGCGCCTCGGCCTCGTAGGTGAGCACCAGCCGGTGGCGGAGCACGTCCGGGGCGAGTTCCTTTACGTCCTCGGGCAGGGCGTAGCCGCGCCCGCGAATGCAGGCGAGGCTGCGCACCGCCTGCGCCAGCATCGCGCCGGAGCGCGGCGATGCGCCGAACTCGATCAGCGGCTCCAGATCCTCGAGCTGGTAGCGCGCGGGCTCCCGCGTCGCCTCCAGCAGCCGCACGATGTACTCGCGGATGCGTTCGTTCACCTCGATCCGCCGGCTCTCGAGGGTGAGCGCCTCGAGGTCGCGCTGTCCGGCGGCGGGCTCCACCTCGACGTCCTCCTGCTCGAGCGCGCGGCGGATGATGCTGCGCTCGGACTCCCGATCCGGGTAGCCGACGAGGATCTTCAGCATGAAGCGGTCGAGCTGCGCCTCGGGCAGGGGGTAGGTGCCCTCGTGCTCGATCGGGTTCTGGGTGGCGAGCACGAAGAACGGTTGCGGCAGGGGGTAGCTCGTGCCGCCGATCGTGACCTGGCGCTCCTGCATCGCCTCGAGGAGCGCCGACTGCACCTTGGCGGGCGCGCGATTGATCTCGTCCGCGAGGATGACGTTCGCGAAGAGCGGGCCCCGCCGCAGCCGGAACTGGCCGTCCGACTGCTGGAAGACGAGCGTGCCGGTGATGTCCGCCGGCAGCAGGTCCGGCGTGAACTGGATGCGCGAGAAGGAGAGCTTGAGGGTGCGCGCCAGCGTCGAGACCGTCAGCGTCTTGGCGAGGCCGGGGGCGCCCTCGATCAGCGCGTGCTGCCCCGTGAGGAGGGCGACCAGCAGCCGCTCGATCAGCTGGTCCTGTCCGACGATGACGCGCCCGATCTCGCTCGTCACGTTCCCGATCACGGACTGCGTGCGGGACGACCCGGCTTCGTCGGGCGGTCGCAGGGCCTCTGCCTCGGGGGATTGCTGCGCCATCGCCTTCCGTCTCGAACGGGCAGGAAGGGGCCGTGGGTTCAGTCTACCCGTTCAGGCCGGGAGGGGCGCGCCGGGCGACCGCCGCTGTGTCACGAGTGGCCCTCAAACGTCGCCCGCACCTCGGCGACGGCCGCGGCGCTGGCGATGATCGTGACGCGGTCGCCCTCGGCGAGCCGCGTGTGGCCGCGCGGGATCAGCGTGGCGCCCTCGTGGCGGACCGCGACGATCACGGCGTCCTCGGTGAGATCGATGTCGGAGAGTTCCTTGCCGTCGAGGCCGCTCTCGTGCGTGACGCGCAGCTCCAGGTAGCGCACGTTGTCGCTGCGCCGCACGGGCCGCAGGCGCCGCCGCCGGGCGCGCGATGCGCGGCGGTCCACGGCCTCGGCGTAGGCGCGCGTGATGTCGCCGCGGCGCAGCAGCCCGGCGGGGCGCCACGGGTCGTCGGGCTCCACCACGGGCAGTGCGCGGATGTCTTGCGAGGCGAAGAGGTTGAGCGCCTCGAGCAGCGTCTGGTCCGGGTGGATCGTGCGCAGGTACGTCGTGCAGATGTCGGCCGCCGTGGCGTTCTGCTCGCCGTGGGCGAGCGCCTCGCCGATGTCGGCGCCGGTGAGGATGCCGTAGATCTCGCCGTTCTCCCGTACCACGAGGGCGATCGGATCCGGGTCGCCCTCGAACGCCAGCGTGATCTCGTCGAGGGTGGCGTCGGGGCCGAATGCCACCATCATCGGCGACATCGCATCCGAGACGCGCAACTGCGCCATCACGTCCGAGGGCTCCACGTCCTCCTCGATGGCGACGCCGAGGCGCTCCGCCTTGATCGAGTAGATCGTGCCCCGGCTGAGCAGCTGGGAGACGACGGTGGCGGCGGTGATGGAGATCAGCAGCGGCACCATCAGGCCGAAGTCATCCGTCATCTCCACGAGGATCAGGGTCGAGGTGATCGGGGCACGCGAGGCGGCGGCGAACACGGCGGCCATCCCCACGGTGGCGTACGTGCCGGAGTCGTCGACAACGTCGGGAAGCAGGTAGACCGCGGCCTCCTCGAAGACGCCGCCGGTCATCGCGCCGATGAAGAGCGCGGGGAAGAACACGCCGCCGCTGCCCCCGCTGCCGGCGCTGATCGAGGTCGCCGCCATCTTCAGCAGCAGCAGGGCCAGCATGACGCCGACCACGCCTTCCCCGGTGAGCGCCTCGTCGCGGGCGATCTCGCGGATGCCGAGGATGCTCCCGTCGTACAGGGCGAGCGCGCCGACGATTGCGCCGCCGACGGCCGGCAGCAGCCAGCCCGGGATGCCGGAGAGGCGTGCGACGCCATCCTCGGTCCAGTAGAAGACGCGGATGAAGGCGACGCCGACGAGCCCGCACAGCACGCCGAGCACGGCGTAGAGCGGGGCCTCCTCGATGCTCGTCAGGTGCTGGTGGGTCGGCACGGGGATCGCCAGCTCGTCGCCGCGCAACGCGATCGCGGTGACCGTTGCGACGATCGAGGCGAGCACGACGGTGCTGAAGTTGCGCGTGCTGAAGCGCCGCAACAGCACCTCGAGCGCGAAGAAGACGCCGGCGATCGGCGCGTTGAAGACGCCTGCGACCCCGCCGGCCGCGCCCGCCGCCGCGAGCAGCCGCATCGTCTGCTCGTTGAGCAGCAGGATGCGCCCGGCGAGGGAGCCGAACGCCGCGCCGATGAAGACGACCGGCCCCTGCCTCCCCACGGCGCCGCCGGAGCCGATCGTGATCGTCGCCGCGGCGATCTTCGCGACCGCATCTGTGGCTGGCAGCCGCCCGCCGCGCGAGTCCAGCGCCGCCATCACCTCGGGGATCGAGTGGCCCCGCGCCCCCGGCGCGAGGAGGTAGGTGATCGGGCCAACGAGCAGCCCGCCGATCGCGGGGATCAGGATCAGCCGCGCGTTGGGCAGTCCGACCAGCCACTCGTCCTTGAGGATGTCGAAGAAGAAGCGGTCGCTCAGTTCGACGAGGATCGAGAAGCCGACGGCGGCGAGCCCGGCGCCGAGCCCGACGACGGCTGCGAGCACCATCGGCCCCGCGCGGGGCGAGCGCTCGATCCGGCGGGTCAGGACCTCGCGGAACCGTAGCGCCGACCGCTGCGCCGTGGGGGTCATGCGTAGCACGAGCCCGATAGTAGCGCCCGATCTTCTCAAGCGCTGGCGCGGGCGCTACGGCCGAAGTGGCGCTAGATCGCCTCCGCCGTGGTGAGCGCCTCTGGCTGCTCGTCGCCGGCGCGGGCGGCGCTGCCGAGCACGCCGAGCAGCGGCTTGAGCTGGGGCACGAGGGCCTCGATGTCGGCGACGGGAGGCAGGCGCAGGCGCTCGCTGCGGCCGTCCTGCGCCTGGAGCTCGATCTCCACGGGCTGCGCGCCGGGGTGGGCCTCGAGCAGCTGCACGATCTTGCCGAGGCGGCGGCGGTCCGCGCCGGTGTCCGTCGTCTCCTCGACCAGGATCCAGAGCCGCTCCGGCCCGTCCGGAGGCGGAGCCGGGCGCGCTCGCCGTCCGCCCGGCGCGCCGTTGCGGCGGCCGCCGTTCGCTGCGGCTGCCGGGCCGTGCATGCCGTTGCCCGGCGGCGAGGCCGCAGCCGGGACACCGCGTCCGTTCCCGTTGCCGCTCGCTGTCGCCTCGGCGATCGGCGGGACCGCCTCGAGATGGGGCGCCGCGCCGTTGCCGTTGGCGCCGTTGGCAGCTGCCCGGTCCGCGCCGCGCTGCCGGCGCCGGCCTCGCGAGGGCGTGAACCGGGCGGGATCGAAGTTGAGCAGCTTGCGTTGTTCCTGGTCGTACGGGGCGAGCTCGGCGACGGCGAGCGTGAGGCGGTCGCCGCGCTCGCGAATCTCCACCTTCGCCAGCAGCACGTTGCCATGCACCAGCAGACCCTGGTGCTCCTCGTAGGAGTCGGGCCAGACGGTCAGCTCGGCCGTGCCGCTGAGGTCCTCGACGGTGACGGCGGCGAAGGCCTTGCCCTGGCGCGTCGTCAGCCGCCGCACGCCCGTGACCATCCCGGCCACGGCCGCCTCGAGGCCGGCGAGCTCCGCCGTCAGCTCCGGCGTCTGGTGCGTGACGTGCTCCGCGAGGCGCTTCGCCGCCTCCCGAAACGGATGCGCCGAGACGTAGGCGCCGAGCAGCTCGCGCTCCCAGCCCAGCAGCTCTCGCTGCGGCGTCGTGACGGGCTCGAGTTCCAGCGCCGGCAGCGGCGTGTCCACCTCGTCGCCGAACAGGTCGAACATCGAGGTCTGGCCGGTGTCGCGCTGGCGCTGCGCCTCCTGCGCGACGGTGAGGATGCGGTCCACGCCGTAGACGATCGCGGAGCGGTCCACGCCGTCGCTGCCGAGGCAGTCGAGCGCGCCGGCCTTGGCGAGCGATTCGAGCACGCGGCGGTTGCAGTCTCGTGCGTTGACGCGGCGCGCGAAGTCCTCGATCGAGGCGAACGGACCGTCCTTCTCGCGCTCGGCGACGAGGCCCTCCACGGCGGCCGCGCCGACGTTCTTGATCTGCGCCATGCCGAAGCGGATCGCCGGCTCCTCGGAGGCCGCGGGGTCGCCGACGCGCTCGATCGCGAAGTTGACGCCGGAGCGGTTGACGTCCGGTGGCAGGACGGAGATGCCGAGACGAAGACACTCGGCGACCGCCGCCGCGATGCGCTCCTGCGCCCCCGTCGGGTGCGCGCCCGCGGCCATCAGCACCGCGGTCATGAACTGCACCGGGTAATGCGCCTTCAGCCAGGCGGTACGGTAGGCGATCACCCCGTAGGAGAAGGCGTGCGCCTTGTTGAAGGCGTAGCCGGCGAACGGCTCGATCATGTCGAAGAGCTGCTCCGCGAGGCGTTGGTCGTAGCCGTTGGCCAGCGCGCCCTCGATGAAGCTGTCGCGCTCGGCGAGCATCACCTCCGGGATCTTCTTGCCCATCGCCTTGCGCATCACGTCGGCGTGGCCGAGCGAGTAGCCGGCGAAGGTGCGCGCGATCTCCAGCACCTGGTCCTGGTAGGTGATCACCCCGTACGTCTCGTCGAGGACGCCCGCGAGGTCCTCGTGCGGGTAGTGCGGCGCGGCGCGGCCGTGCTTGACCTCGATGTAGCGCGGGATGTGCTCCATCGGGCCGGGGCGGTAGAGGGCGATCATCGCCGCCAGCTCGCGGATGTCGCGCGGCTGCAGCTCCGTCACCCAGCGCCGCATCCCGGCGCCCTCCAGCTGGAAGACGCCGAACGTTCGTCCCTCGCGTAGCAGGTCCGCCGTGGCTTCGTCCCCGTCGGGGATCGCCTCGAGGTCCAGCGGCTCGCCGAGGTGCTCGCCGATCAGGTCGGCGGCGCGACCGAGGATCGTGAGGTTCGCCAGCCCGAGGAAGTCGAGCTTGAGCAGCCCGATCTTCGCCACGTCGTTCATGTCGAACTGCGTCGTCGGCAGCGGCTGCTCGTCGTCCTCGCGGGCGGAGGTGGCGCGCTGCAGCGGCGCGACGTCGACCAGCGGCTCGCGCGAGATCACGATGCCGGCGGCGTGCGTGCTCGCATGGCGGGCGACGCCCTCGAGGCTGCGCGCGGTGTCCAGCAGCTCGCCGACCGCCTGGTCCTCCTCGAATGCGCGCCGCAGGTCCTCGACCTCGCTGAGCGCCTGGTCGAGGGTCATGCCGAGCGAGTTGGGCACGAGCCGGGCGACGCGGTCGACCTCGCCGTAGGACATGCCGAGGGCGCGCCCCGTGTCGCGGATCGCGGCCTTCGCGCCGAGCGTCCCGAAGGTGACGATCTGCGCGACGCGGTCGCGGCCATAGCGCTCGGCGGCGTAGCGGATTACCTCCTCGCGGCGGTCGTCGGCGAAGTCGAAGTCGACGTCCGGCATCTCGCGCCGCTCGGGGTTGAGGAAGCGCTCGAAGACGAGCCGGTACTGCGTCGGCTCGATGTCGGTGACGTCCAGACAGTAGAGGACGATCGAGGCGGCGGCGGAGCCCCGCACGCCCATCGGGATGCGCTGCTCGCGGGCGAAGCGGGCGATGTCACGCACGATCAGGATGTACTCGGCGAACCCGGTCTCCGCGATCACCTCGATCTCGTAGCGGAGCCGCTCGCGCTGCTCCTCGCCGGGATCACGGTAGCGCCGCTCGAGACCTTCCTCGCAGAGCCGGTGCAGGTAGGCGTCGGCGGTCAGGCCCTCGGGGATGCCGGGGTCGGGCAGCAGCGTGCGGCCGAAGTCGAGCTGGATGTCGACCTGCTCGGCGATGCGCGAGGTGGAGTCGCAGGCCTCGGGCAGCTCGGGCAGCAGCGCGCGCATCTCGTCCTCGGAGCGCAGGTAGAAGGTGCCGCTCTCGAGCTTCATGCGGTCGGTCTCGTGAATCGTCGAGTTGGTGCCGATGCAGAGCAGTACGTCGTGCGGGTGCTCCTGCTCGGGCGTCGTGTAGTGCGAGTCGTTGGTCAGCACCAGCGGCAGGTCGAACTCGCGGGCGAGCGAGACGAGCCGCGGCGTGAAGCGGCTGAACTGCTCCTGGCCGTGCTCTTGTAGCTCGACGTAGTAGCGGCCGGGGAAGACGTCGGCGTACCAGCCGAGGGCCTCGCGAGCGTCGGGCTCGCGCTCCTCCTGGAGCGCCGTCATCACCTCGCCGGAGGGGCAGGCGGAGAGCGCGATCAGGCCTTCATTGTGCCGTTCGAGCAGCTCGCGGTCGACGCGCGGGCGGTAGTAGAAGCCTTCGAGGTGGGAGGCGCTGGAGAGCTTGAGCAGGTTGCGGTAGCCGGTCTCGTTCTGCGCGAGCAGGGTGAGGTGGAAGGGCGTGCGCGAGGCGGCGCTGCGGTCGAAGCGGCTGCCCGGCGCGACGTAGCCCTCGAGGCCGATGATCGGCTTGAGCTCGTTGGCGCGGGCCTCCTCGTAGAACTGGAGGGCGCCGTGCAGGTTGCCGTGGTCGGTGATGGCGAGGGCGTCCTGCCCGAGCGCTTTCGCGCGCGCGATGAGGTCCGGGATGGTGCTGAGCCCGTCCAGCAGTGAGTACTCGGTGTGTGTATGGAGGTGCGTGAACATCGGCTCTTGGGTACCGACAATCTGCTTATGTCGTTACGCGAACGCGCGTGCGGGACTCGCCCGCAGAGTGCCGGATCGGGGGAGGGCTGTCAAATGGCGAGGTGGCGTCAGCTCCCGCCGTTGGAGACCCTCGCGTAGCCCGCTCCTCGGGGGCCGCGACCGCATCGCCTCCGGTCCCCTCTCCCCGAGGGAGAGGGTCAGGGTGAGGGAGGATCCGCCCTCTGGAGTTTCGTTGCGCCGTCGGCGCTTTCGGAGGGGCGCGGGAGTCGTCCCCCTCACCCCCGCCCTCTCCCCAGGGAGAGGGGGGCGGAGCGGGCTTGTGGGAGTTTCGCCAGGTGCGCCTTGTGGGTCGGGTGGCTACGGCCCTAACGCGGCAGCCCCAGCCCGCGCTGGGCGATGATGTTGCGCTGGATCTCGGAGGTGCCGGCCTCGATCGTCGCGCCGGTCGAGGTGAGGTAGTGGCGGGCGAAGGCGCCGCCCGCGGGCGCGTCGGCGCCGCCGGGGGCGATCAGGCCGGCGAGGCCGAAGAGGCGCACGCCCGTGCCGGCGATGCGCTGCGTCAGCTCCGCGCCGTAGACCTTCGAGACTGAGGCCTCGTGGTTCGGCGAGATGCCCTGCGTCTGCATCCAGGGGATGCGCTGCGCGACGTTGAAGCCGACCTCCAGCTCGATCCAGCGGTCGGCCAGCTCGTAGCGCACCTGCTCGCGGCGTTCGTCCTCGTTCGTGTGCTCCTGCGCGAACTGCACGAGGCCCTCGATGTGACGGCGGCCGCGCGCGTAGGCGGCCACGCCGGAGCGCTCGAAGTCGAGCGTCGAGGCGACGTGGTACCAGCCGCGGTGCTCGGGGCCGACGCGCTGCTCGATCGGGATGCGCACGTCGTGCAGCTGCACCTCGGCGAGCTGGCGCTCGCCGGCGAGGTTCTCGATCGGGCGGATCTCGACGCCCGGCGTGTCCATCGGCAGGGCGAAGGTGGAGAGGCCTCGGTGTTTCGGGGCGCCCGGGTCCGTGCGTGCGGCGAGCCAGCCCATCGTCGCGTGTTCGGCGCCGGCGACCCAGGTCTTGAGGCCGTTGATCACGTATTCGTCGCCGTCGCGCACGGCGCGCGTCTGGATCGAGGCGAGGTCCGAGCCCGCGCCCGGCTCGGAGTAGAGCGCGCACCAGCGGTCCTCGCCGGCGGCGATTGGCGGCAGGTAGAGCCGCCGCTGCTCCTCGCTGCCGTGCTGCATGATCGCCGGGCCGGCCGAGGAGACGCCGACGCCGCCTCCGCCGGGCGCGTCCTGGTAGGCGAGCTCCTCGTTGAGCACGTACTGCTGCATGTAGGAGGCGTCGAGGCCGCCGAACTCGCGCGGCCAGGCCATCGCCAGCCAGCGGCGTTCGCCGAGGGCGCGCGCGACGCGCTCCGCGAGGGCGGCGCGCTCGGCCGAGTCGGCAGGCTCGATCAGGCCGCGCCGGGACCAGTCGGCAGGCAGCAGATCGGCGAGGACGGCGCGCAGATCCTCGCCGAAACGCTCTTCCTCGGGGGTGAGGGCGAAGTCCATGCGGGGGCGTACCTCCGGCGGCCGGCTGCGTGCCGTGCGGGTGCGTCATGGTACCATCGAGTTGGCCCCGGCCCATCCTCCGACAGGCGGCGTATGGCGTGCCCGGGGCGCTCGCCCGCGTTGTGCGGGAGCGTGTGAAGAGGGCGCCGTGAGTCGCGGATCGGGTGGCGCGTTCGTGTTTCGCGAGATGGCCGTTTTCACGGGCAACGCCCACCGCTCGTTCGCCGAGGCGGTCTGCCGCCACCTCGAGATGCCACTCGGCGAGTGCGAGGTGTTCGAGTTCTCGAACGAGAACATCTTCGTGCGCTTCCTGCAGAACATCCGCGAGCGCGATGTCTTCCTGATCCAGCCGATCGGCTCGCCGGTGAACACGCGGCTGATGGAGTTGCTGATCATGATCGACGCGGCGAAGCGCGCCTCGGCCGGGCGCATCACCGCGGTGATCCCCTACTTCGCCTACGGCCGCTCCGACAAGAAGGACCAGCCCCACGTGCCGATCAGCGCGCGCCTGATCGCCAACTTCATCGAGGTGGCCGGGGCGGACCGGCTGCTGACAATGGACCTGCACGCGGGGCAGATCCAGGGGTTCTTCAACATCCCGGTGGACGAGCTGCACGCGCAGCCCCTACTCGCCGAGTACTTCCGCTCGCTCAACCTCGCGAACCCGGTCGTCGTAGCCACCGACGTGGGCGGCGCGAAGGGCGCGCGCGATGTCGCCGGGCGGCTCGGCGCCGGCCTGGCGATCGTGGACAAGCGGCGCTCCGGCAACGACGAGCAGGCCGAGGCGCTGACGCTGATCGGCGACGCCGAGGACGCCGACGCCGTGATCATCGACGACGAGATCCTGACGGGCGGCACCGTGGCGAGCGCCCTCGAGCTGCTGCGGCGGCACCGCGCGCGCTCGATCTACGTCGGCTGCGTGCACCAGCTCTTCGCCGGGCCGGCCTTCGAGCGACTCGACAGCCCCGAGATCTCCGAGATCGTCTTCACGGACACCCTCCCGCTCGCCGAGGGGTCGTTCAAGCAGGCCCCGACGAAGGTGCTCTCGATCGCGCCGCTGTTCGGCGACGCGATGCACCGCATCCACACCGGGGGCTCGGTCAGCGACCTGTTCCGCTGAACCGCCCCTGAGGAGGCAGCATGGCCTTCGGAGTTCTCCGCAAGCTGGTCGGCGACCCCAACGAGCGCGCGCTCAAGCAGATCGCGCCGCTCGTGCGCGAGATCAACGACCTCGAGCCGGAGATCGAGGCGCTCGGCGACGAGGAGCTGCGCGCGCGCACGGATAGCTTCCGCGCGCGGCTCCGCGACGGCGAGGCGCTGGACGACATGCTCGCGGAGGCGCTGGCCGTCGCCCGCGAGGCAGTCCGCCGCCACGTCGGCGAGCGCGCCTACGACGTGCAGCTCACCGGCGCCGTCGCGCTGCACCGCGGCAACGTCGCCGAGATGCGGACGGGCGAGGGCAAGACGCTGGTCGCCACGCTGGCGCTCTACGCGAACGCCCTCGAGGGTCAAGGCGCGCACCTGGTCACGGTCAACGACTACCTCGCCGGACGCGAGCCGCAGTGGTACGGCCCGGCGCTCGACGCGCTGGGCCTGAGCCTGGGTGTGGTCCAGAACGAGGGCGCGTTCGTCTACTCGCGCGAGCCGGTTTCCGAGCAGCCCGGCCGCGAGCACCTGCTGCCCGTGCCGCGCCGCGAGGCCTACCAGGCGGACGTGACTTACGGGACGAACAACGAGTTCGGCTTCGACTACCTGCGCGACAACATGGTGCAGGTGGCGGAGCAGCGAGTGCAGCGCAGCCGCCACTACGCGATCGTCGACGAGGCGGACTCCGTGCTGATCGACGAGGCGCGGACGCCGCTGATCATCTCTGGCCCGCAGCAGGACGATCTCTCGCTCTACCCGCGGTTCAACGCGCTGGTGCCGCGCCTGCAGCGCGATGTGCACTACACCGTCGAGGAGCGCACGCGCTCCGTGCACCTCACCGAGGCGGGCATCGAGGTTCTCGAGCGCGGGCTGGGCATCGACAACATCTTCTCGCCGGAGCACTTCCGGCTGACGCGCTACATGGAGGCGGCGCTGAAGGCGCACATCATCTACCAGCGCGACCGCGAGTACGTGGTGAAGGACGGCCGCGTCGTGATCGTCGACGAGTTCACGGGCCGCCTGATGGAGGGGCGCCGCTGGTCCGACGGGCTACACCAGGCCGTCGAGGCCAAGGAGGGCGTCAAGATCCAGCAGGAGTCCGTGACCTACGCGACGATCACGCTCCAGAACTTCTTCCGCCTCTACGAGAAGCTCGCCGGCATGACCGGCACCGCCGTGACCGACGCCGAGGAGCTGCACGAGATCTACGGCCTCGAGGTGATCGTCGTGCCGACCAACCTGCCGATGGTCCGCGATGACTTCGCGGACCTCGTCTACCGCAGCCAGCGCGAGAAGTTCGCGGCCGTGATCGACGACGTGCTGGAGCGCCACGCCGAGGACCGCCCCGTCCTCGTCGGCACCGTCTCGATCGAGGACTCCGAGCAACTCGCCGACCTGCTGCGGCGCCGCGGCGTGGACCACGAGGTGCTGAACGCGAAGCAGCACCAGCGCGAGGCGGCGATCGTCGCGCGGGCCGGACAGCCCGGCGCGGTCACGATCGCGACGAACATGGCCGGGCGCGGTACCGACATCAAGCTCGGCGACGGCGTCGCCGCCAACGGCGGCCTGCACATCATCGGCACCGAGCGCCACGAGTCGCGCCGCGTCGACAACCAGCTGCGGGGCCGCTCCGGCCGCCAGGGCGATCCCGGCTCCTCGCGCTTCTATGTCTCCTTCGAGGACGACGTGATGCGGCGCTTCGCCCCCGACTGGATGCCGAACATGATGAGCAAGCTCGGCATGAGCGAGGGCGTCCCGCTCGAGTCGAAGATGGTCACGCGCGCCATCGAGTCGGCGCAGTCCCGCGTCGAGGCGTACCACTTCGACACCCGCAAGCACGTCGTCGACTACGACGACGTGATGAACCAGCACCGCGACGTGATCTACGGCGAGCGCAACAAGGTGCTCGCCGGCGAGTCGATGCGCGAGAGCGTGCTGGGCATGGTGCACGACGAGATCGAGGGGCTCGCGAAGGAGCACCTGGACAACGCGCCTGCCGACCCGGACGCTTTCTTCCTCGCGGTCCAGATGATTGTGCCGCTGCGCGGCTCGCTGACGCTCGACGAGGTGCGCAAGGGCAACACGGAGACACTGCTGGCGGAAATCGCCGACCTCGTGGAGGAGCGTTACGAGGAGCTCGAGGAGGAGGTCGGCGAGGAGGCGCAGCGGCACCTCGAGCGCTTCGTGCTGCTGCGCACGATCGACCTGCTGTGGGTGCAGCACCTCACGGCGGTCGCGGAGCTGCGCCAGGGCATCGGCCTGCGCGCCTACGGGCAGGCGAACCCGCTGGTCGCTTACAAGCGCGAGGCGCACGACATGTGGGAGCAGCTGCTGGGCAACATCCGCGCGGCGGTCGCGCGGCAGATCTTCCACGCCCGCCCGGTCGCACAACCTCGCGTCGAACCGGTGATCCCGCAGAACGCGCTGGCGACCGGCCCGGGCGATCCGGACGGCGCCGGCGAGGAGGGCGGCGGCGGCGTGGCGACGGCGACGCGGCGGACGCGCGTGCGGAAGGTGGGCCGGAACGCGCCCTGCCCCTGCGGCTCCGGCAAGAAGTACAAGCGCTGCCACGGGGCCTCGTTGTGAGCCCCGGCCGCCGAGCCGCGACACGCGAGCGGCCGGGCGCCGATGCCGCCGCGAACGGCTCCTCGTCCGCCGACCCGGAGCCTCCTCCGCCGCTGGAGGCGGACGAGGGCGTCCGGAGCTTCCTCGATGCGATCGAGCGCGGCGAGCCGTGGTATCCGGCGCTGCTGGACGTGATCGCGCGCTGGGTGACGCCGGAGGAGGAAGCCGACGGCGTCGTCTATCGCTACCTGATCGGCGGCGAGGCCTTCGACTGGCTGCGCCTCGCCGAGCGGCTGATCGACGCCGCGGGCGAGGCGATCCCGGCCGCCGAGGCGGAGCGGCTGCTGTTCGAGCGCAAGCCACCGCGCGGGTACGACGACAGCGCGGAGGCGTTCGCCCGCGCGATCGGGCACGAGAAGCATCGCGCGCACCTCAACTTCCAGTACGGGATCACCGTCGAGGAGGTGCTGCTGCTGCAGGCCGAGCTGGAGCTGGTGAAGGCGCGCAACCTCGACGGCCCGCGCAGCGCGCAGCCGGACGTCGCCGCCTACGAGCGCGTCTACGGGCGCACGCTGGCGGAGCTGCAGGTGGAGTACCGGGCGGAGACGGGCGACGTGTTGCCGCAGCGCGCGCTGCAGTCGCAGTTGCGCGCGTTCACCTACTGGTGCTCGAAGTTCCGCTTCCGCCTGGCGGAGCCGGCGCGCGTCGCCTCGGACACGCGCAAGGCGCTGGCGCTGCTCTCGCGCATGGAGGCGGAGCGCATACCGCGCGAGGTCCGCCTGCCGCACGCCGACGATCGCGAGGTGGTCGAGGCTTCGTCGAGGGCTCCGCGCCGGAGGCGGCGGGCGAGGGCTCGCTAGCCTCGCACGATGACGCCGCAGGCCACGCGGTCGCCCGCCTCGGGGGCTTCGCCGTAGCTGTCCGGCTTCGCGTGGATGATGATCGCCGAGCCGTCGTCGTCGAAGAGCGAGTGATCGGCGCCCGCGTCCAGGGTCACGGCGTCCGTGAAGTGATCGGCGCGGGCCGCGCCGTCGGCGCCGGCGTGGATGTTCGGGAGGTCGCCGGCGTGTGATCCGTCCTCGTGCATCAGGCCGTGCCCCTCGCCGCCAGGCGCGTAGTGGCCGCCGGCCGCGCTGAAGTCCGGGCTGCAGGCGCCCACGGAGTGGATGTGGAAGCCGTGCGCGCCGGGCGAGAGGCCCCGCACGTCCGCTTCGATCAGTACGCCGTTGGGGCCTTGCGTGAGCGTCACCTCACCCATCGGCGCGCCGTCCGGGCCGGCCAGCGTCGCCGAGGCGCGCGCCCCCACGTCGGAGGGCCCCGAATCGCCGCCGCACGCCGCCAGCGCCAGTGCCGCGCACAGCGCCAGCGCGCCGAGCACGTAGGATGCCCTGCCCATCTCGGTCCCTCCATCCTGAGACACGGAATCAGGCGCCCAGTGTCATGGCGCGACGCGCCGATTGCAACGAGTGTGGCGCACACAAGCAACGGCCCCGGGGTTCGCCCCGGGGCCGTTGACTGTGCGCCGCTGCGGCCGGGAGGAAGCCGCGATGCGGAACTAGCTGGTGTGGATCTCGATCTGCTTCGGCTGCGGCTGCTCGGGCAGCGGGAGCGTCAGCGTGAGCACGCCGTCCTCCAGCTGCGCGTCCACCTCCGCGTCGCGCACGACGCCGGGGAGGGCGATGCGGCGGCTGAACGAGCCGCTCACGCGCTCGCGCCGGTAGAAGCGCTCGTCGCCGGCCTCGTGCTCGTCGCCGTGCTCGGCCTTGATCGAGAGCACGCCCTCGTGGACCTGCACGTCGATGTCCTCCGGCTTGAAGCCGGGCAGCGAGGCGCGGACCTTGATCTCGCCGTCGGCCCTGGAGAGGTCGACGGGCAGGGTGCCCTCCTCGAGCCGCCAGGCGGCGCCGGGCCAGCCGGCGGGGCCGGAGCGGAAGAAGGAGTCGTCGAAGAGCCGGTCCATCATCTGCCGCATGCCGGTAAACGGGTCGCGCCGCACGATGCTCGTGTTGTGTGCCATCTGTCTGGTGCCTCCTTACGCGCTGTTCGCGCTCATCGAGGGGTCTCGCCGGGCCCCTCCTGTCACGCTCGTATTTTATGGTGTGTGCGTGTGCTCTGTCAAGAGATATGAGTGTAGATAACTCAGGTAGTGTGTGAACGTAGGCGGCAGTCTGTTATACTACGTTCATGGCAACGGACTACTACTCCGTCCTCGGCGTCTCGCGCGCGGCATCCGAGAAGGACATCCGCGATGCGTTCCGCAAGCTCGCCCGCCAGCACCACCCGGACGTCAACCCCGGCAACGCCGAGGCCGAGGAGCGCTTCAAGCAGATCAGCGCCGCGCACGAGGTGCTGTCGGACGCCGAGACCCGCGCCGCCTACGACAAGTACGGCGACAACTGGCGCAACGCCGAGCAGATCGAGGAGCAGATGCGACGCCAGGGCGCGGGCGGCTTCCGCTTCGGCGGCGGCCCCGGCGGCCCGGGCGGCGGCTTCCGGCACGTCGAGTTCGATCTCGGCGGCGACGGCGGCGGCCTCGGGGATCTCTTCGGCGGGCTCTTCGGCCGTGGCGCCGGCCGGCCCGCCCGCGCGCGCGGCGAGGACGTCGAGCATCCCGTGCGCATCAGCCTCGAGGAGGCCTACCACGGCGCCTCGCGGACCATCGAATTGCGCGAGGCCGGCGGCGAGTCGCGGCGCATCGAGGTGGACATCCCGGCTGGCATTCAGGACGGCGGGCGCGTGCGCGTGCGTGGCAAGGGCGGTCCGGGGCGCGGCGGCGGCGCCCCGGGCGACCTCTTCCTGCGCGTCGGCGTCTCCGGCCACCCGCGTTTCGAGCGCCGCGGCGACGATCTGCACGTCGAGATCGACGTGCCCGTCGCCGACGCCGCGCTGGGCGGCGAGGCCGAGGTGCCGACGCTCAAGGGGCGCACGCTTGCGCTGCGCATCCCCGCGGAGACACAGGGCGGGCGCGTCTTCCGCCTCGCGGGTCAGGGGATGCCGCGCTCCGGCGGCGGCCACGGCGACCTGCTGGCGCGCGTGCGGCTGCGCCTCCCCGAGCCGCTCGACGAGGCGCAGCGCGCGCTCTTCGAGCAGCTGCGCGCGAGCGAGGGCGAACGCGAGACCGAGGCCGCCACGGTCGAGGATGTACGCGCCTCCTGAGCGGGCGCGCTGAACTGGATAGCACATGACCAACATTCCGCAGGACGAGCCGGTCTTCCAGATCTCGGTGGTGGCGCGCATGGTGGGCGTTCACCAGCAGACGCTGCGCACCTACGAGCGGATGGGCTTCGTCGCTCCCGCGCGCAGCGCCGGCAACCAGCGCCTCTACTCGCAGCGCGACGTCGAGGTGCTCCGGCGGCTGCGCCAGTACGTCGAGGATCTCGGCGTGAACCTCGCGGGAGCCGAGGTGCTGCTGCGGCTCAGCCGCCGCGTCGAGGATCTGCAGGCCGAACTGGATGACACGCGCGCCGAGCTCGATCGGCTGCGCTCGATGCTGCCGGAGCGCACGCCGCGCCGCGGCCAGCGCTGATCACGAGACGACGGGACGCGACGTGGTGCGAAGGGTGATGCGGCGATGATGAGACAGGACCGGTTCACGGAGCAGGCACAGGCCGTCCTGCAGGCCTCGCAGCAGCTCGTGCGCGAGCAGCGGCACGCACAGTGGGACGTCGAGCACGTCTTCCTCGCCATCGCCGAGGCGCCCGAGGGCGTGGCGCGCGAGGTGCTGGGCGAGCTGGGCGTCAACATGCAGGCGCTCGCCGCCCGCATCCGCAGCCACCTCGACCGCTCGCCCAAGCTCAGCCACGACGTGGTGCAGATCTACACGACGCCGCGCATCGTCGGGCTGCTCGACGCGGCCAACCGCGAGGCCGACCGCCTCAAGGACGAGTTCGTCGGCGTCGAGCACCTGCTGATCGCCATCGCCGACGTGCGCGACGGCGAGGCGGCCGCGATCCTCGAGGAGTACGGCATCTCCAGGGAGCGCATCTACGCCGCGCTGCGCAAGGTGCGTGGCAGCGCCCGGGTCGACTCGCCGACCGCCGACACGCAGTACCAGGCGCTCGGCCGCTACTCGACGGACCTCACGGAGCTCGCGCGGCAGGGCGAGCTGGACCCGGTGATCGGCCGCGCCGTCGAGGTCGAGCGGCTGATGCAGGTGCTCAACCGGCGCACCAAGAACAACCCGGTGCTGATCGGCGAGGCCGGTGTCGGCAAGACCGCGATCGTCGAGGGCCTCGCGCAGCGCATGGCTGCCGGCGACGTGCCCGAGCGGCTGCGCGACAAGCGCGTGCTCGCCCTCGACATGGGCGCGCTGATCGCCGGCTCCAAGTTCCGCGGCGAGTTCGAGGAGCGCCTGCAGTCCGTGATGCGCGAGGTGCGCGAGGCGGCGGGCGAGATCATCCTCTTCCTCGACGAGATCCACCAGATGGTCGGCGCCGGGGGCGCCGAGGGCGCGATCGACGCCTCGAACATGATGAAGCCCGCCCTCGCGCGCGGCGAGCTGCGCGTGATCGGCGCGACCACCCTCGACGAGTACCGCAAGATCGAGGCCGACCCGGCGCTGGAGCGGCGCTTCTCGCCGGTCTACGTCGACGAGCCCTCAGTGGAGGAGGCGGAGGAGATCCTCGCCGGGCTGCGCGCCCGCTACGAGGAGCACCACGGCATCAGGATCAGCGACGAGGCGCTCGCCGCCGCGGTGCGCCTCAGCGTCCGCTACCTCACCGAGCGCCAGCTGCCCGACAAGGCGATCGACCTGATCGACGAGGCCGCCTCGCGCTCCGTGATCCTCGGCGAGGCATTGCCAGGGGAGATGCGCGACCTCAAGCGACGGCTCGACGACGCCTCCGCGCGCCTCGACGCCGCCGCCGCCCGCGAGGACTTCGAGGAGGCTGCCTTCATCAAGCAGGAGGTGCTGCGCATCCAGGACGAGTACCGCGAGCAGGAGGCGGGCTGGCGCGAGGAGCACGGCGTGCCGGACGAGGTCGGCGAGGAGGGCATCGCCGCCCTCGTGGCGCAGATGACCGGCATCCCCGTCGACCGCATGCTCGAGGGCGAGGCGGAGAAGCTGCTGCAGATGGAGGAGGCGCTGCACGGCCGCGTCGTCGGCCAGGACCGCGCGATCGAGGTGCTCTCCGACGCGATCCGCCGCGCCCGCTCCGGCCTCAAGGATCCGCGCCGCCCGATCGGCTCGTTCATCTTCCTCGGGCCCACTGGCGTCGGGAAGACGGAGCTGGCGAAGGCGCTGGCGGAGTACCTGTTCGACGACGAGGACGCGCTGCTGCGGCTCGACATGTCCGAGTACCAGGAGCGCCACACCGTCTCGCGACTGGTCGGCGCGCCTCCCGGCTACATCGGCTACGACGAGGCGGGCGGCCTGACGGAGGCGGTGCGCCGCCGCCCCTACCAGGTGGTGCTCTTCGACGAGATCGAAAAGGCGCACCCGGACGTCTTCAACACGCTGCTCCAGATCCTCGAGGACGGGCGGCTGACCGATACGCACGGGCGCACGGTCGACTTCCGCAACACGGTGGTCGTGCTCACCTCGAACCTCGGCTCCACGGAGCAGTCGGCCGCGATGGGCTTCCAGCGGACGCGCAGCGAGGACGAGCGCGAGAAGCGCCGCCGCAACATCGAGGAGGCGCTGCGCCGCGCCTTCCGGCCCGAGTTCCTCAACCGCATCGACGAGACGATCGTCTTCGAGGCGCTGACGGAGGCCGAGATCGCGCAGATCGCCGAGCTGTTGATCGACGAGGTGCGCATGCGGCTGTCCGAGCGCGGCGTCGGCATCAGCGTCACGGAGCAGGCGCAGGCCGCGCTCGTGCGCGAGGGCTACGACCCGGCGTTCGGCGCGCGCCCGATGCGGCGCACGATCCAGCGCCGCATCGAGAACGAGCTGGCGCGCCGCGTCCTCGCCGGCGAGTTCACCGAGGGCGACGAGGCCATCGTCGATGTCGACGCTGACGGCGAGTTCAGCTTCGCCGCGGAGCGCGTGGCGGCGGAGGCGAGGGTGTAGGCATCCAGCCGGGGTGGGCAGCGCCCCGCCGTTGCCCGCCCCCCGCCCTCGCCGGATAATCGAAGCGGCCACCAGCGTCCCGCCGGGAGTGAGCGCACGGAGGCATCGTGGGTAGTCGTCGCCGTCGTCGCCGCCGCCGAGGAGGACCGGGTGCGGGGCAGCAGTCCCAGGAACAGCAGGCCGAGCAGCAGACGCAGCAAGAGGGCCGCGGCCTAAAGGCGACGATCGACTCGTTCGGCGGCTTCCTCACCATCGGCATCGTCGTTGCGACCGTCGTCATCGTCGCGGCGCTGATCTGGTTCAATCGCCCCGGCGGCAGCAACGCCGCCGGGGATCTCGAGTTCGAGTACCGCGGATCGTCGGCGCCCGTCGACGGGAAGCAGCTCGGGAGCCCGGACGCGCCGGTGCGCATCGTCGCTTACGAGGACTTCACCTGCGGGCACTGCGGCGACTTCAGCCGCGACACCAAGCCGCTGATCGAGGAGGAGTACATCAACCAGGGCCTCGTCTCGATCGAGTTCCGGCACCTCCCGCTGCTCGGACCGGACTCGGTCAACGCCGCCGCGGCCTCCGAGTGCGCCGTCGACCAGAACCTCTTCTGGCCGTATCACGACGTGCTCTTCCAGCGCCAGGGCCGCGCCGGCTGGGCTTCCGAGGGCAACCTCAAGAACTTCGCGCGCGAGGTCGCTGCGCAGCTGCCCGAGGGCGCCTTCGACCTCGGCAGGTTCGATGACTGCGTCGAGTCCGGCATCAAGGAGCTGATCGTCGAGGAGGAGGCCCGGCAGTCCGCCCAGGTGCTCCAGGGTCTGCTCGGCAGGTTGTCGACCCCGAACTTCCTGATCAACGGGCAAGTGGTTCCCGGCGCCCAGCCGATCGAGCGCTTCCGCGAGGTGATTGATCGCCTCGTGCCGGACGACGGCAGCTAGCCGCCCTGGGCCGTGACCTTCCTGCTCGCACGCCGCCACGACCTGCTGCTCGCGCTCGCGATCGCCGGCGTCGCGGTGGCCGGCTACCTCAGCTGGGTCGCCCTCGATGAGGGGCAAGAGGCGGCCTGCTCCGGCGTCGGCGACTGCCAGACGGTGCAGGGTTCCGAGTTCGCCGAGATCGCCGGCGTGCCGATCGCGGTGCTCGGCCTCGGGATGTACCTCGCGCTGCTCGCGCTGGTCGCGGCGCGGCGCTGGTGGGCCGAGCTGCGCGGCGGCGAAACGCCGCCGCAGGCACTGGCCGGCCTGACCTTCGCGCTCGCCCTCGGCGGCACGCTCTACTCCGCGTACCTCACGTGGCTCGAGCTGTTCGAGATCGAGGCGATCTGCGTGTGGTGCGTCGGCTCCGCGGTGATCGTGACGCTGCTGATGCTGCTCGCCGCACCGGACCTGCGCGCGGCGCCTCGTGAGATCGAGGCGGACGCTGGCCCCTCGTAGGGGAACGACCGTATCATCGGCGGCGCGATCGCCCGCGCGCGGGAGGCCGAGGGAGGCGAAGGTGAGCGAGGTCGAAGTCGGTTTCGATGACCTGACGGTGCTCTCCGAGGGAGACGCCGACGTGTTCGTCCTGAACTTCAACGGGGACGACGGGCCGCCGCCCTTCTACGTTACCGTCAACGGCCGCCGCTTCTCCTTCACCGGCGAGACCTTCCTGATCTTCGGCCACAGCGCGAGCCTCGCCGGCTGGGTGCGCGAGCAGGAGGCCGACGGCATGCTCGTGCTCCTCGGCGAGCGCGACGACCGCTACCTGCGCTACGTCCACGACCCGGCGGCCGAGCTCGAAGAGGCCGAGGAGGCCGCTGCCGCCTCGTAACCCGCGGCCGCCGCCCCCCGGCACACTGACCCGGACCCTCCGAGAGCCGTCCGGTCCCCTCTCCCCGAGGGAGAGGGCGGAGGGTGAGGGAGGTCCGGCTTCCGCCGCGCACCTCAGCCCTCCTCGCCCACCGTGCGACCGGCAGCGTCGCGTGCGCGGCGCGCGAGGGTCAGCGCCTCCGGCGGCTCGGGCGCGGTGAGCCCGTCGAGCAGCATCACGATCGCGTCCTCGCCGTTGTCGCTGTAGTAGCTGCGCAGCCGCCCGACGCGCCGGAAGCCGCAGCGCTTGTAGAGCCGCATCGCCCCCGCGTTCGAGGCGCGCACCTCCAGCGCGATGCTGTCGAGTTCGGCCTCGATCGCCAGGTCGCAGACGGCGAGCACCAGCGCGAGCCCGATCCCCCGCCGCTGCGCCCGCGGATCGACGGCGAGCGTCACCAGGTGCAGCTGCTCGTGCGTGTACCAGGCGCCCGCGAAGCCGAGGATCGGCGGCCCCTCGGCAGCTCCGAGGCGCCGTCGGAGCCAGGCGAGCGGTCCTCGTCGCGCCGGTGGCGCGGCGCCGGGCGCGGCGCCGGGCGTGGCGTCAACGGCGGCGAGGTAGCTCGCGAGGCCGTTGCGCAGCTCGCGCTCGAACGCGGTGCGCGGGTTGGCGGATCCGTAGGCGGCGCGCTCCAGCCGCCGCACCGCGCGCACGTCGGCGGGCGCGAGCGGGCGGATCGCGATCCGTGCTCCCTCGGGAGGCGTCGTGACTTCGGAGGCCGCGGTCTCGGAAGTGGCCATGGCCGGATCGTACCGCGCCGAGCGCCACCCGACCCTCGGAGTTTCCACGCGCAACGCGCAGCGTGCCCCTTCGACGACCCCGATCCGGAACACCGGATGCCCGAAGGAGAGACGCATGACAGAGCACGACGCGATGGAGCAGGACGGCGCGAACGCGGCCTCGAGCGAGACGCTCGCGGATCCCGAACAGGCCGGGGACGACCTGCCCGACGAGGCAGCGGCGGAGCTTGCGGCCGTCGCCGAGGCGGAACGCGATGAGCTGGCGACGCTGCGCAGCGAGCTGCAGGAGGCCCGCGACGCCCTCGACGCGGAGCGAGCGTCGCGCCGCGCCACCGTCGCGCGTTATCGCGGTGCGCTGTTGCAGGCCGAGCCGTCGCTGCCGCCGGAGCTGATCGAGGGCGACGACGTCGAGGCGGTCGACGCCTCGGTCGAGGCGGCGCGCCGCACGGTCGCCGAGATCCGCGAGCGGATCGCCCGCGAGTCGGAGGACGAGGCGGTGCGCGGCTTCCCGGCCGGTGCGCCGGAGCGGCGCGGGCCGCGCACGGAGGCGATGAGCACCGCCGAGAAGATCGCGTACGGCCTCGAGCAGCGGACCCGGGCGTAGCCGGCGAGCGCTGCCACATGGCCCTCGGAGCAGGCGGCGCGCGCCCCTAGCGTGCCCGCGGCAATCACGAGCGAGGCGCGCGGCGCGCGCCGGAAGGAGCGAGACACGACACCATGGCACTGACACTGACCGAAGGCGCGAAGCTCTCGAACGACGTGCTGCTCGAGGGCGTGATCGAGACCGTCGTCTACGACAGCCCGATCCTGCAGCGGCTGCCGTTCATCGAGATCGTCGGCAACGGGCTGACCTACAACCGCGAGAAGCTCGGGGCCTCGGCCGCCTTCTACAACGTGGGCGACACCTGGTCCGAGGACACGCCCACCTTCACGCAGATCACGACGGCGCTGACGATCCTCGGCGGCGACGCGGACATCGACAACTACATCGCCCGCACCCGCAACAACGTGCAGGACATCGAGGCGGCGGTCGTCGCGCTCAAGGCGAAGTCCGTCCAGCAGAAGTTCGACGACACCTTCATCAACGGCGATACCAGCGGCGACGCGAAGTCCTTCGACGGCCTCGCCGAGCTGTGCGCCTCGGCCCAGACGGTCTCGATGGGGACGAACGGCGCGACGCTGACGCTCGACAAGCTCGACGAGCTGATCGACTCCGTGCGCGGCGGCAAGCCGGAGATGCTGCTGATGTCGCGCCGCTCGCGGCGTACGCTCAACAAGCTCGCGCGGGCCAGCGGCGGCGGGATCGTCGAGCACGACCGCGACGAGTTCGGCCGCATGGTCGCCTTCTACGACGGCATCCCGATCGGCGTGAACGACCACATCGCCGACGACGACACCACCGGCGCCTCCGAGGACACCTCGACGATCTACGCCCTGCAGTTCGGCGAGGGCGCCGTGGCCGGGCTGACCGCGCCGGGCGGACTGACGATCGAGCGGGTCGGCGCGCTGGAGACGAAGGACGCCACCCGCGTGCGCGTCAAGTGGTACGTCTCCGTCGCGCTCTTCAACGAGCTGAAGCTCGCGAAGCTCAGCGGCGTCCGCCCCTAGGCCGAGGCCGGCACGAGGGCGGCTCGTCCGGCCGGTGCGCCGGACGGCCGCCCTCCTCCCCACCCAGCGCCTTCCAGCCCGAATCGAGGACGAGATGGACCTGCCGTCGATGCGCGCGCGGCTGCGCCGCGACCTCCGCGACACCGATCCGGCCAACCAGCGCTGGCCCGACGAGGCGCTCGACCGTCACATCGAGCGCGCCGTCCGCGAGCTCTCGCTCGCCGCGCCGCTCGAGGCGAGCGCGGCGCTGCGGACGGTCGCCGGCAGCCGCGACCTCAGCGTCGCGACCCTGAGCGACCGCGTCAGCATCGAGGCCGTCGAGTACCCGGTGGGGCAGTACCCGCCCTCGCGGCCGCCGTTCTCGCTCTGGGGCGACACGCTGACGCTGCAGGTCGCTGCGCCGCCGGGCGGGGGCGAGGCGGTCACGGTGCACTACTCGAAGCTGCACACGCTCGACGAAGCCGGCAGCACGCTGCCGCCGGCGCTCGAGGACCTGGCAGCGACGGGGGCGGGCGGCTACGCGGCCCTGGAGTGGGCCTCGTTCGCGGTCAACCGGGTGAACGTCGGCGGCGCGGACACCTGGCGGCACTACCATGTCTGGGCGCAGGAACGGCTCGCCGAGTTCGCCCGCGCGCTGGCCCGGCACGGCCGCGCTCGCCGCGCTCGCTCGGGCGTGCTCTCCTCGCCGCGCGGCGGGTAGCGCGGGCCGGCATGCGCGCGCTCACCCCTACGCTGCGCGCGGCCCAGCAGGCGGCCAGCGCCGAGCCCTACCTGCGCGTGCGGCTCTTCGACCGCGACGTCGGCGCGATCCGGTTGCGCTGGCAGCGCATCCACGAGGGCGCCGAGCGCGACGGCCCGTGCGCCCTCGCCGCGGCGGGCGACGGCGCGCTGCTGCGCGCGCGGATCGATCCCATCACCGGCGCCTTCAGCCGCCAGCGTGTGACCGACCCCGCCGCGGGGGAGGGCTTCGACGCCTGGACCGCCGTCGGGACGGTCGCCGTCGCGCCGCGCCTCGGACTCGCCGCCTCCGGCAGCCGCGCTCTCCTCGCGAGCGTCCGCGCCGACGGCAAGCGCGTGGAGGTGCGCGAGAGCGCAGACTCGGGCGCCAGCTTCGGAGCGCCACGGACGGTGGCGACGGCGGCCTCGTCCGTCACGGCGGTGGCGGTGGCGATCGGCCCCGACGGGTCCGCGGCCGTGCTCTACGCCTCGGGCGGGACGGTGTTCGCCGTGCGCCGCCAGGGGCTCGGCGCGTGGTCCGCGCCCGTCGCCTGGTCGCGCTCGCTCGCGACGGTCAGCGGCCTCGCCGCGTACTTCGAGGTCGACTGCAACGTGCTGGTCTCGGGGACCACGGTGGACGGGGCCGCGGGCGTCTGGTCCACGGTGCTCGGGGTGGGCGGCGGGCAGCCGCCCGGTCACTGGCTGCCGCTCGCCGCCGTTGCCTCGGCCGCCGCGGGGTCGGACGTCGGCTACCTCGCAAGCGGCCTGCTCCGCGCCGACGCACCGCAGGCGGTGTTTGCCGAGTCGTACCGGGGGACGGGCGCCTACGACCGCGTGCAGATCACGGCGGGCGTTGCCGGCAGCCTCCACGGCGACGGCGAGTGGCGCGATCCGCGCCCATTCGCCCACGTCTCTCCGTACGGCCTTGGCGCCGTCGCCTCACCCGCTGCCGCCTGGCTCGCCTCGCCGGACGCGGTCTGGCGCGCCCCCATCGCGCACGTCGAGCACGAGCTGACGGACGACGTGCTGGAGGCCGTGATCGATCAGCGCGAGCAGGGACGGCTGCGGCTGACGCTGCGCAATGAGGACGGCCGCTACGCCGGCGCCCGCGCCCCGGTCGCCCTGGCGGCCGGCGGCGAGCTGCGGGTGCATCCCGGCTACCGCGGCAGCGCCGGTATCGAGACGTCCGAGGGGCCGCGCTTCTGGATCGCCGCGGTCCGGCGGCGTCGCAGCGGGGGGACCGCGACCGTCGAGGTGGACGCGGTCGACGGCCTCGGCCTGCTCGAGACGTGGGTCGCCACGGAGCAGCTTGTATGGGAGGCGGGGCAGCGGAGCGCCGGCGAGATCCTCGCCGCGATCGCGCGGCGCGCCGGGCTGCGGCTGACCGCGCGCCGCGCGAGCTCCGAATCTGGCGCGCTGCGCCCGGCGTTCACCATGCGCGCCGGCGAGCGCGCCGCCACCGCGATGCACCGGCTGCTGCGCGCGCTGCCGGACCGGCTGCGCAGCGATGGTCGCCTGCTCGTGCTGTCCGAGCAGGCCGCGAGCGCCGCGGCCGACTACGCCTACGGCACGGACCACGCCATCCTCGCGCACGCGATCGAGGCCGGCCGCCCGACCGCCGGCTGGGCGCGGGTCTTCGGCAGTGGCGTCTTCGCCGAGGCGACCGACGAGTCGGCGATCGCCGAGGGCGCCGGCGCGGTCATCGCCGTCGACGAGAACCTCGGCGCGCAGGACCGCGTCGCCGCCCGCGCGGGCACGCTGTTGCGCCAGTCGCGCCTCGCCGTCGAGCGCGGCGAGCTGCTCGTCCGGCCCAATGTCGTGCAGGAGCCCGGCGACATCGTCGAGGTCAGCGATGCGGCGGCAGGCCTCGAGGCCGCGCGGTTCCGCGTCGCCGGCCTGCGCCTGCGCTTCGCCCGCGGAGCGCGCCCGCGCTACGAGCAGACGCTGACGCTCGGGGAGGTCTGACGGTGCTGGAGCGCGCCACCCTGGTCGCCTTCGACAGCGCCGCCTGGACGGCGAGCGTGCGCTTCGCCGGATCGCTCTCCTCGGTGGTCACGTCCGTGCCGGTCTCGCGCGCCATCCCCGCCGCGCAGCTCACGGCCGGCCGCCGCCTCGCCGTCGCCGTCTTCGACGCCGGCAACCCGGTGGACGCGATGGTGCTGGGGGTGCGCTGAGGCCTCAGGCGCTCGCGCCGTTCTCCTCGAACAGCGCGGGCTGCTGCGCGACGGCGGCCAGCAGCGCCGGGGGCGGCTCCAGGCCGAGGCGGTCGTACGCCAGCCGCGAGGCGACCCGCCCGCGCGGGGTGCGCTGCAGGTAGCCGATCTTCAGCAGGTACGGCTCGTAGACGTCCATGATCGTGTCGGCCTCTTCGGAGACCGCTGCGGCCAGCGTCTCGAGGCCCACCGGTCCGCCGCCGAAGCGCTCGACCAACACGCGCAACAGCTCGCGGTCCATCGCGTCGAGGCCCAGCTCGTCGATACCGAGCTGCGCGAGGGCGAGCGCGGCCACCGGCTCCGTGATCACGCCGTCCGCCTCCACCTCGGCGTAGTCGCGCACGCGGCGCAGCAGCCGGTTGGCGACGCGCGCGGTGCCGCGCGCCCGGCTGGCGATGGCCGCGACCCCGCCGGCGTCGATGGAGCAGCCGAGCACGCCGGCCGAGCGGCGCACGATCTCGCTCAGCGCCGCCTCGTCGTAGAAGTCCAACCGGTAGCTCGCCCCGAAGCGGTCGCGCAGCGGCTGCGAGACCAGCGCGTAGCGCGTGGTCGCGGCGATCAGAGTGAAGCGGTTGAGCGTGAGCCGCACGTCGCGCGCCTTCGGCCCGCTGCCGAGGATGATGTCGAGCGCCCAGTCCTCCATCGCCGGGTAGAGGATCTCCTCGACGACGCGCGGCAGCCGGTGCACCTCGTCGATAAACAGCACGTCGCCCGGCTGCAGGCTCGTGAGCACCGAGGCGAGGTCGCCCGCGCGCTCGATCGCAGGCCCCGAGGTGACGCGGATCGAGACGCCCATCTCGGACGCGAGGATCATCGCGAGCGTCGTCTTGCCGAGGCCGGGCGGGCCGTGGATCAGCAGGTGGTCGAGCGGTTCGCCCCGCCCCTTCGCCGCGGCGATCGCGATCCGCAGCGACTCCTTGACGGTGTCCTGACCGAAGTACTCCTCGAGGCGCCGGGGGCGCAGGGTGGGCTCGATCGAGATGTCTTCGGGGGTCTGCGTGCGGGCCAGCGGACCGCGCTTCTCGTCGTCCACGCCGCCTCCTGCCGTACCCCGCCTCGCACAGTATAGCGAACGTGCGTTCTTAGTGCGAGCGTGGCAGCGCGGGTGTGTTCCGGCTGGTCAGGTGGTTGGTTCCTCTGCTCTTCGTTCCTCCAGGAACGGGTTGATCACCATGACCCCGCCGTAGTTCTGCCCGTGGCTCAGGTCCTCCGAGTACACGGCCTCGCATCCCAGCAGTTTCGCCGCCGCGAGGATGGCGGCGTCCCAGTAGGACACGCCGAACCTCGCCCTGATCCCGGTCGCGCTGGTGAACAGCTCCACTGTGATGTCCTGAGTCGGGAGCGTGCCGAGGGGTCTCAGGAACTCGATGGCCTGCTCGTGGGTCAGCCCCGCCGGCCCGCGGGGCCTGGTGGCCTGATGGTAGAACTCCTGAAGCACCTGAACGGAGAGCGCCAGGTCCGGCTCCATCAGGGTGGCCGCGGCCGTGACTTTCTTCGCGGCGACATCCTCCTGATTGCTCACGGCGTAGAGGAGGATGTTGGTGTCAGCGAGCCGCATCGCGGTCGTACAGTTCCTCGCGGGTCAGCAGCTGGCTGGTGTCCACGCCGATGCCCTTGTTGCTGAACCGCTCGAGGACGTCGCCGAGGAGCCGGGCCCGTCTTTCGTGCTCGGTCTCCACGGGTTCGGTAGTTGCTGGTCTCTTGAGCATCTCCAGCAGCATGTTCCGCATCATGGCGGATACGGTCGTGCCGGTCTCGGCAGCCCTGACTCGCGCCAGCCGGTGGGTCCCATCGTCCACGGACACGCTGATCGTCTTCAAGGCTACTCCACAAGATATTGCGTTGTGTTCTTGTGGTACCACAGTACCTCGGGGTTGCGCACCCTTCAACCCGGAAGTGCCGGTTCCGGCCTCCGTCTCCTATCGTGAGCCTCGCTGAGATCTCGCGGATGCAGCGCAAAGGAGACCCCCGATGGCGCACGTCGCAGCCCTGGCGATCGAGGACGTGGACCCGGAGATCCGGGACTCGCTACAGGCGATGGAGGAGACGGGCGGCTACATCCCTCGAGGGCAGCTCACGATGGCGCGGCGGCCCGAGCTGGTGAAGGCCATGAGCGTCATGCTCGCCGCCACCCGCTCCGGCACCGTCGAGCGCGAGCTGAAGAGCATCGTCTCGCTGGCCGTCGACATCGCGGCGCGCTGCTCGCACACCCAGTCCCACGCCACCTTCCGGGCGGCGAGCAACGGGATGCCCGTCGAGAAGCTGCGCGCGGTCTACGACTTCGAGGAGAGCGAGCTGTTCACGGCGCGCGAGAAGGCGGCGCTGCGGCTGGCCCGGGACGGCTCGGTCGTGCCGAACCTCGTTACCGAGCAGCACTTCGAGGCCCTGCGCGAGTGGTTCGACGACGGCGAGATCGTGGAGCTGGTCGCCGTGATCAGCTGGCGCGGCTTCCTCAATCACTGGAACAACATCATGGCCACGGAGACGCACCCGCTTCCGGCGGGGTTCGCGCGCGAGCATCTCGCCGTCGTCGGCTGGGAGGCGGGACCGCACGCCGCTCCCGCCGGATAGCCCCGGACTGCGCGGGCGACGTGCCCGCGTCGCGCTATCCTCCGCTCGATGACCGCCGCGCCGTCACCCACAGCCGAGGCCGTCGCGGCCGCGCTCCGCTCTCCCTTCGTGCCCGAGGTGATTGCCCACCTCGGGGCCTGCGAGGGCGTGCTCGAGGCCGTCTGGCCGCAGCTCGAGCCGTCCGTCGAGACCGCGGGCTTCCTCGGCAGCGCGCTCTACATGGCCGACATGGCGCTCGACGCCGTCGAGGAGGTCTACCAGCCCGCGCTCAGCCGCGAGACGCTGCTCGGCGGCGCGCTCACGGCGGACGACCTCGACTGCCTGCTCGGCGTGCTCGACGTCTTCCACCTCGTGCAGCCGCAGTTGCTGCTGCTCTGCGCCGCGCTGGCCGAGGCGCGCGAGGCGCCCTCGGTCGGCGGGCAGGGCCGCCCCGCCCCGCGCGAGAGCAGCGAGCGCGAGCGCGCACACAGGGAGCGCGAGGTGGAATTCGCCTCGGCGGTCGCCGGGCCGCTGCCCGAGGTGGCCGAGCAGCTGCAGCTGGCGCGCCCTCCGGAGCTGTACCGCGCGATCGCGGTCTGGCCCGGCTACCTCGAGGCGGCGTGGGACGAGCTGCAGCACCTCTCGGCCTACCCGCTGTTCCGGCAGCGCGGGCGTGCGCTCTACTTCTACGCGCGCTCCTCGACGCGCTTCCTCGCGCAACCGCTGCGCGCCGACGAGGAGGCGCTGCGCGCCGCCGGGGTGCGCGGGGAGGCCATCGCCGAGGCGCGCGCCGTCGTCGACGCCGCATTGCCCGCACTGGCGACGATGATGATGCACTGCACCGCGCTGCGGCTCGGCCTCGGCATCCGCGCGCGCGAGGTCGTCGAGCAGCCCTAGCCGCTGCGGGCCCGGCGGCGAGCGCTACAATCGCCAACCGAACCGCCGGAAGCGAGGGCGCATGCCCGAGAGCATCCGTGACCTCCGCAACGCCTGGCGACCCGACGCCCCCTACGTCGAGGAAGCGCTGCGCGACGCCGAGGTGGTGCGCTCGCGGCTGCTCTACGACTCCTCCAACTACGTCTTCCTCGTGGACCTCGCGCACCCCGCGCACGGCGAGGGACTCGCCGTCTACAAGCCGCAGCGAGGCGAGCGCCCGCTGGGCGACTTCCCCTACGGCACGCTCCATCTCCGCGAGATCGCGACCTACGAGTACGCGCGGCTGCTTGGCTGGGAAATCGTACCGCCGACCCTCGAGCGCGAGGGGCCCGAGGGCGCGGGCTCGTTCCAGCTCTTCATCGAGCACAACCCGGCCGAGCACTTCTTCGAGCTGCGCGATCGCGAGGAGCTGCGCGAGGCGCTGGTCCGCATCGCCGCCTTCGACCTGCTCGCGAACAACGCCGACCGCAAGGGCGGGCACGTCTTGCTCGACGGCTCGGGGCGGCTCTGGTGCATCGACAACGCGCTCTGCTTCCACAGCTACGAGAAGCTGCGCACGGTGATCTGGGACTTCGCCGGCGAGCGGCTGCCCGAGGGCTGGCAGCACGACATCCGCCGCGTGCGCGACTGCCTGCGCGCCGCGGACCCCTCGACGGACGCGCTGCGCGCCTGCCTCAGCGTCGCCGAGGTCGAGGCGCTGATCGAGCGCAGCACGGAGCTCTTGGCAAATCCGGTGCTGCCCGAGATGTACCCCTGGCGCTGCGTCCCCTGGCCGCCGATCTAGTCGCTGCCCGTCACGGCAGCCAGCGCCGCAGGCGCTGCCTGAGCCGCCAGCGCGCCCGCATCCAGCGCACCCCCAGGCTGCCGGCGCGACGCACCAGCGCCTCCGCCTCATCCTCCGTGCCGAGGATCAGTGGCTGCCTCCAGTCGCGGATCGTCGGCGTTCGGTCTCCCCGGACGGACGACGGCGCCTCGAAGCGATCGAGGGCGCCCCAGCCGCCCGACCCGTTCGTGACCGCAACGCGTCCCGATGCGCGAACGAGGCAGGCGCCGGCGGCGACGTCCCAGATGCTCGGCGCGCCAAAGATCGCCGACTGGAAGATGCCGGCGGCGACGAAGGCACACTCCAGCGCCGCCGATCCCGTCACGCGCGTATCGAGCCGCCGCAGCCGGCCGGGCGCGCCGCCCGGCGCTGCGCCGAGGCGACGCGTGACGCCGACGCTGGGCCGCCCGAGCGGCGCCGGTGCGCCCTCGAAACAGAGCGGGCCGCCCTCGCGCGCGTGGTAGACGCCGGGGCGCAGCGCGTGCGAGGTCGAGCACCAGATCGCGCCCACGACGGGCCGCCCGCGCTGCAGCACGCCGATCGAGCTGGAGAAGAGCGGGAACCCGTTGACGAAGTTCGCGGTGCCGTCGACCGGATCGAGGACCCAGACGAACTCGCGCCCGGCCTCGTCGTCGGCGCCCACCTCCTCGCCGATCACGCCGTGCTCCGGGAAGCGCTCCGCGATGCGCTCACGCAGCAGCGCCTCGATCGCGCGGTCGGTCTCGGAGACGGGGTTGGTCGGAGCGCCGCCCGCGGTGGTCGTCTCGTCCTTGTACTCGACCACGATCTCGTGTTCGAGCGCTTCCGCGATGCGCTCGCCGGCGAGCCGGCCGAACTCGAGGGCGGCCTCCTCGATCGCCGGAAGGGCGCCATCCCCGGCCGGCGGCTCGGGCGCGGTCACGCGGCCGCCCGTTCGCTGCGGGCACTGGCGGCCTCGCGGCCGCGTTCGCTAGCCTGCATGGACGGCGTTCCGGGAAGGGCGAGGTGCGCGCGTGAGCGATGGCGACTGGATCGAGTCCAGCGAGGGCGATCTCGACCCCGATCTCACGGAAGAGGCGGGATACGCGTACTGGGATCCGCCGGCCCACCGTGCCTGGGGGATCGTGCTGTTGCGAATCCTCATGGCGATCGTGCTGATAGCGCTACTCGGAAGCGTCGTCCTCGCCGCCGTCCGCTGAGTCTTCGCCCGCAGGATCCTCGAACACGAAATCGAACGTCTCGTCCTCGTGCGCTCCGATGAGCCCGAGCTTTCTGGCGACGACGGCCACGATGCCTGCGAGGGCGGCGAGGACGAAGAGCCTGCGGAATATCTTCATGGCGGAGCGCCTTTCGCTATGCACTTCCATGATGTGCGCCGCCCCCGCCCCGAGTCCAGCCGGGACGCGCTCTTCACCTTGCGCTCGCTCGGCGTCGGGAGTCCTGCGTACCACAATGGGCACCCCCGGTATCATGGCTACCCGATAGCTCCCCGGCGCGGCGTGTGGCGCGCATACGGATGGGCGCATGAATGTACGCCTGAGGGGTCCGCACGCCGGCCCCGGCGAGCCGGAGCCGATCGCCGTGATCGACGTCGGCTCGAACTCCCTGCGCATGATGATCGCCCGCCCGCGCGGCGACGGGTACCTCGAGGTCATCGCCGAGCCGCGCGCCACCGTGCGGCTCGCCCGCGCCGTCGATGCCACGGGCGGCCTCTCGGCGGAGGCGATCGATCGCGCGCTGACCGTCCTCGATGACTTCATGGCGCTCGCCGCGCGGCGCGGGGTCGCCCGCGTCTGCGCCGTCGGCACCGCGGCCCTGCGCGACGCCGGCAACGCCTCCGACCTCGAGGCCGTGATCCGCGACCGCTGGGGCATCGAGCTGGAGGTGCTGGACGGGCCCACCGAGGGCCGCCGCGCCGCGCTGGGCGCGATCTACGGGCTGCCCGTCGAGCACGGGCTGGTCGTGGACCTCGGCGGCGGCAGCCTGCAGATCGCGCGCTTCCGCGACCGCGCGATTGCCGAGACGTGGAGCTTCCCGCTCGGCACGTTGCGGCTCACCGACCGCTTCCTGCCCTCGGACCCGCCCGCGGACGAGGAGATCGAGGCGCTGCGACTGCACGTGCGCGCGGAGTTCGTCAGCGCCGGCGTGCCACGCCTCGCGGCGGACGAGGTGCTGGTGGGGACCGGCGGCACGGTCCGCAACCTCGCGGCGGTCAGCCGTCGCGGGCGGCGCTACCCGATCGTGCGCGTCCACGGCTACACGCTCACGCGGCGCCGCTTGCGGCGCGTCCGCAACCGGCTCGCCGGCCTGCCACCGGCGCAACGCCGCCTGGCGCCCGGCCTCAACCGCGATCGCAGCGACATCATCGTCGCCGGCGCCAGCGCCGTGCTCGCCGCTATCGAGCACGTGCGCGCCCGCTCGTTGCTCGTCTCCGGGCAGGGCCTGCGCGAGGGCGTGGCGCGCGGCGACGGCCCACTGCCCGACCCGCCGGTCGTGCGTCGCGCCTCGGTCGGCGCGCTCGCGCGGCGCTTCGCGAGCTGGGACGACGATCGGGCCCGTCGCCGCACCGGGATCGTCGAGCTGCTGCTCGCGCTGCTCGATCCCGAGGCGGACGAGGGCGTGCGCGAGACGCTGCGCTACGCCTCGACGCTGTACGACATCGGCGGCTCCGTCGACGCCTACCGCCGCCAGCGCGCCGCCGCGGAGATCGTGCTGGGCGCGGACCTCAGCGGCTTCGCGCACGCGGACGTGGCGCGCCTCGCCGCCCTGATCCGCATCGCGCATCGCCCGCAGACGCTGGCGCGCGTGCTGCGCCCGCTGCTCGGCCCCGAGGACGACGAGGCGCTGCAACGGGCGGCCGCGCTCCTCGTGCTTGCCGACGCCATGGAGCTGCGCCTGCCGCCCGGCGCACCGCCGCATGTGACACTGGACGCCGCCGGCGATCTGCGCGTGCTGTTGCCGGGGCGCTCCAGCTGGCGCCCGGATCGGATCGCCACGCGCCTCGAGCAGGTCTTCGGCAGGCGATTGGTGATCGAGGACGAGTGGGGGAAGGTCGGCGTCCTCGGCGGAGGCTAGGGGTCGCCGCCGCGCGCGCGGCGGCCCGCGATGCCGCGCAGCACCTTCGGCGGCAGGTACTCCTCGAGGGTCGCGCTGCCCGGCACCAGCGCCGGATCGCAGCGCAGGCAGGCCACGCCGCCCTTGCGCCAGTGCAGCCACAGCGCATGCGGTTCGCCCGTCAGCAGCACCGAGGCAAGCTGGCTGAGGTCCGGCTCGTGGCCGACCAGGGCGATCGCGCGACCCTCGCCGATGCTGCTGCGCTGCTCCGCGATCCGGGCGAGTTCGGCGATCGCGTGCTGAGGTCTGCTCCGCGGCCGAGCGGAGTCGAAGACGACGGGGGCGGGCCAGCCGGCCTCGGAGGCGAGAATCACGGCGGTCGCCCAGGCGCGGATGTAGGGGCTGGTCAGCAGCACGTCCACCTCGATGCCGAGCCGGCGCAGCCCGGCAGCCGCGCGCTCGAAGCGCCGCCGCCCGCGATCGGAGAGCGGGCGCAGTGCGTCGTCGGGCCAGCGCCGGGCGTCTCGTTCCTCGGCGATCGCGTGGCGGATGAGGTAGAGGTTCATCGCGGTTCCCCGGGGCGGGCGGCCTGATCGAGCGCCCGATCGAACCGCTTCCAGGACTTCCGGAAGCGAGCCCACGCGACGCGGAACGCCTCGTCCCGCGTGGCAAGCACGCGGGCTTCGCGTTCGGCCAGGCGGCCCATCGCGAACAGCGTCCCGGACGGAGTATCGCGATCCGCGCAAGCGATCCCCTGGAGCCGCGTGATCGCGATCGCGGCGTCCTGGCTGCGGCCGAGCACGTCCTGCACGTCCTTGAGCGCCTCGATCAGCTCCCGGGCCGGCTCGCCGTAGAGGTCCGCGACGCACTCGGTCGCGTAGCGCACGCGCTTCGCGCGGATCCGCGCCCGGTGGTACTCGCGGGCCGGCGCGTCGCTATCGAGTCGCCTGACGGTGCGCCGCAGCCGCTTGCGGGCCCGGCGCAGCAGGCCCGGGACCGCGAGGTGCGCGGGCTGCGTCCCGGCGTCTGTGCTCGTGGCTGCGCCGCGCAGCGCTTCGGCCGCTCCCTCGGTCAGCGCCTCGTAGCGTGGTGAGTTCAGCGCCGCCAGCAGCTCGGCGCGCGCCGCGCGTCGCGCGGCCTGCAGCTGCTCGCGCAGCGGGGCGAGGGCGGCGTCCGTCTCGTCGAGCGCCTCGATCTGGACGTCGAGGTCGCGGACCTCGCCGAGCGCGTCCCCGATCCAGCGCCACTCATCGCGCAGCGTGAGCAGCTCCGGCGGGAGCGCCTCGGCGAAGCTGCGGATCACGGCACGCATCCGGCGGATCGCGACGCGCATGTGGTGCAGCGCCTCGATGTCGTCGCCGAGCCGCGTCCCCGGCTCCTCGGCGAGGCAGGCCGCGAGCTGGCGCCGCAGCGCGGCGCGGGCCACCTCGACGAGGCTCGAGGCGTGGTCATAGTCCGTCGGCCCCAGGTCGGGCGCAGGCGCGGGCTGCAGCGCGACGGCCTCGAGGCCGGCCTCGAACTTCGAGCCCTCGGCCTGCCGCAGCTCGGCTTGCTCGCGCAGCCGTCGCGCGAACGGCGCGACACGCTCCGGCGTGCCCTCGCGGCCGACCTCGACCTCGAGGCGGCGCAGTTCGGTCGCCGCAGCGCCGTCCGCGCGCAGGATCGAGGTGTCATCGATCGCGATCTCGGCGAGCGTGGCGCAGCCCGAGCGCAGCGCGAAGCGGCGCCGCACGGTGCGCAGCGTGAACAGCAGCCGCAGGGTGGCGTTCCCGACGACGTCGCGCACGCGCCGCGAGACCGGTCCCGACCCGGCCCGCAGCCCGGCGAGGGGATCGAGCGGGTAGGCCGCGCTCAGGCGTTCGCTGATCTCCAGCCTTCGCAGCGGCGCGTGATCCTCGGTGTCGTCGCGCCCGGTCAGCGCCTTCAGCTCGGCCAGCGGCGGGCCGCCACCCTCGCGCAGGCGCAGCGCGAAGCCCGCGCGCTGGAACGCCCACCCGTCCGTGTCGAGGTACTGATCGACGAGCCGCTGCTCGCCGAGTGGCTCCAGGCCTAGCCCGGCCGCCGCCGCTTCGCGCCGCAGGATGCGCTCGGCCTCGGCTGTCTCGGCGACGGCGAACTGCCACTCGATTTCGTGATCGAGGCAGGGAGGCGAGTCGGCTGGGGAGACTGCTCGCTGCACCGGAGCCTGAGTGTAGGCCCGCCGCGCAAGCCCTCGCCTGGTGGGTGCGCGGGCCGCCCGATTAACGACGGCATAATCGTCTCGCGCTACGCTCCGGCGATGCGTGACTGGCTCCCGAGGTTCGACCACGGGCGGGCGTACGCGGCCGAATCGCTCGGCACGTTCCTGCTCGTCTTCGCCGGCCCCGGCGCGGTCGTCATCGACGCCGTCTCGGGAGGCGGGGTCGGTTCGCTCGGGATCGGACTCAGTTTCGGCCTGGCGGTGATGGCGGCGGTCTTCGCGACCGGGCACATCTCCGGGGCGCACATCAACCCGGCCGTGACCATCGCCTTCGCGGTCGTCGGGCGCTTCCCGCGCGCACAGATGCTGCCCTACCTCGGCGCGCAGCTGGCCGGGGCGGCCGCCGCCGGACTGGTGCTGCGCTGGCTGTTCGGGCGTGTCGCCGGCCTCGGCAGCACCGTGCCAAGCGATGGCGCCGCCCAGGCGCTTGGCCTCGAGGTGGTGATCACCACCTTCCTGATGTTCGTGATCATGGCCGTTGCCACCGACGCGCGCGCCGTACGCGGCACGGCGGCGATCGCGATCGGCGGCTACGTCGGCCTCGCCGCGATCTTCTCCGGCCCGATCGCGGGCGCCTCGATGAACCCGGCGCGCTCGTTCGGCCCGGCGCTGCTCTCCGGCACGTGGACGGACCACTGGGTCTACTGGGTCGGGCCGATCGCCGGCGCGATCCTCGGTGCGTTGCTCTACCAGCTCGTGCGAGCGGCAAGCCCGCCGGGCTCGGAGGAGGCGGACACGGGCTAGAGGGTGAGCGCCTAGTACGTCGAGAGGTCCATCTCGACGATCTCGCCCGTCTCGGCGAAGACCACGCGCTCGGCGATGTTCGTGGTGCGGTCCGCGATCCGCTCGAGGTTGTGCGCCACCCAGAGCAGGTGCGTGCAGGGCTCGACCGTCGTCGGATCGTTGATCATGATCGCGACCAGATCCTGGTAGACGCGGTCCTGCAACTCGTCCACGCCGTCGTCCGCCTGCCCGACCCGGTAGGCGGCCTCGATGTCGCCGTTGACGAAGGCGTCGAGGGAATTGTTGAGCATGGCGCGCGCGCGCGTCGCCATCTCCGGGATGTCGACCAGCGGCTTGACCAGCGGCTCGTCCGACATCATCTGCACGATCGCGCCGATGCCTTTGGCGTGGTCGCCCATGCGCTCGAGGTCCACGACCATCGAGAGCACGGAGATCACGATGCGCAGGTCGCGCGCCATCGGTCCCTGCTGGGCGAGCAGGTGCAGCACCTGGTTGTCGAGGTCGAAGCGCTTGCGGTTGACCTCGGCGTCGTCGCGGATCACCGCGTCGGCGAGCGCGACGTCGCGTTCGACCAGCGCCACGATCGAGCGCTCGATCTGGCGGTCTACCATCGCGCCCATCTCGAGCAGGCCGTCCTGCAGCCGGTCGAGGTCAGCCTGGAACTGCTCGCGCGGCATCTCCGCTGGTGCTCCGATCTGGCGGTGTCGGACCCTTCCGCCTGAGGTTCCCGATGCTGCGCGTCCGCGTCGCTGCAGCCGGGGGTTGCCTCGGGGGCTGCGTCGGGGATTAGCCGAAGCGGCCGGTGATGTATTCCTCTGTGCGGCTGTCCTGCGGGTTGAGGAAGATCTCGTCCGTATCGGAGAACTCGACCAGCCGTCCGACCAGGTCGTCCTCGGCGAGCATGAACGCCGTCTTGTGCGAGACGCGCGCAGCCTGCTGCATGTTATGCGTGACTACAACGATTGTGTAGTCGTTCGCCAGCTCGAGCATCAGGTCCTCGATCCGCTGCGTCGCGATCGGGTCGAGGGCGGAACAGGGCTCGTCCATCAGCACGATCTCCGGGTTCACCGCGATCGCGCGGGCGATGCAGAGCCGCTGCTGCTGCCCGCCGGAGAGCGCCAGCCCGGACTTCTTGAGCTCGCCCTTGACCTCGTCCCAGAGCGCCGCCTTGGTCAGCGACTCCTCGACGAGGTCGTCCATGTTGCCGGTGTAGCCGTTGATCCTCGCCCCGAAGGCGACGTTGTCGTAGATCGACTTGGGGAACGGGTTGGGCTTCTGGAAGACCATGCCCACGTGCCGGCGGACCTGGGAGGGCTCCGTGTTGGGCGCGTAGATGTTCGCGCCGTCGATCATCACCTCGCCCTCGAAGCGCACGCCGTCGATCAGGTCGTTCATGCGGTTCATGCAGCGCAGCAGCGTGCTCTTGCCGCAGCCGGAGGGCCCGATCAGCGCCGTCACGCGGTTCTGCGGCACATCGAACGTGACGTTACCGATCGCCTGCTTCTGGCCGTACCAGAGGCTGACGTTGCGAACCTCGACGGCGACGCCGGTCTCCTCCGCCGGCTCCGGCTCCGTCGCGCGCACGCCGGCCTGCACGCTCACGCCGGCTGCGCGGGCCGCCGCGGAGGCTGCCGTTCGCTCCGCCTCGTCGGTCACGTTCCCCACCATTCGTGGGCTCCTCACTCCCGCCGGAACCCGCGAGGGGAACCGGCGCCCGCGTACGTCCTAGCGTCCGTAGCGCCGTCCGGTCCACTGCCGCAGCAGCACGGCTATCGCGTTCATCGAGAGTAGCATCACCAGCAGTACGATGATGCCCGTGGCCGCGAGGTCCTGGAACTCCGGCTGCGGCCGCGCCACCCAGTTGTAGATCTGGATCGGCATCACCGTGAACGGGTCCAGCAGACTCTCCGGCCGGAACGCCACGAAGGTCAGCGCGCCGATCATGATCAGCGGCGCCGTCTCGCCGATCGCCCTCGACAGCGCCAGGATCGTCCCCGTCATGATCCCCGGGAACGCCTGCGGCAGCACGTGGTGCCAGACCGTCTGCCAGCGCGTCGCGCCCACCCCGTACGAGGCCTCGCGCAGCGAGGGCGGCACGGCCCGGATCGACTCCTGCGCCGCGACGATCACGATCGGCAGGATCAGCAGCGCCATCGTTGCGCCGCCGGCGATGATCGAGCGCCCGAAGCCGCCCGCGATGCTCGGCCCAATGCCGATCGTGCCGCGCACGAAGAGCTGCAGGCCGAGGATGCCGAAGACGATCGAGGGCACGCCGGCGAGGTTCGAGATGTTGGTCTGGATCGCCTTCGTCACGAAGTTCCGCGGCGCGTACTCCTCGAGGTAGATCGCCGCGCCGACGCCGATCGGGAAGGCGAGGGTCGCCGTCGTCGCGATCAGCCAGAGGCTGCCCCACAGCGCCGACTGGAAGCCGGCGCGCTCCGCGAAGCGCGAGGGGAAGTTCTGGAGGAACTCCCAGCGCAGGAAGCCCGCGCCGTCCCGCCAGACGTCCACCAGCAGGAAGACGAGGAAGACGACGCCGACAAGCGTGCCTGCGAGGCAGATCGCGAAGAAGCCCGCGCCCAGCTTGTTGCGGAGGGACAGCCTGGGGAGGTACAGGCGCTGGTCGCTCCCGGCCTGCAGGTCCGTGGCGGCCATCAGTCGTAGACCTCCCGGAACCGGGCCGTGACCCGCGCGGCGATGATGTTCATGACCAGCGTCATCACGAACAGCGTCAGCGCGACGACGAAGATGGTGCGGAACTCGATCGTCCCGTGCGGCGTATCACCAAGCGAGACCTGCACGATGTAGGCGGTCATCGTCTGGATCGACTCCAGCGGGTTCCACGTCAGGTTCGGCGACGCCCCCGCCGCGATCGTGACCGCCATCGTCTCCCCGACCGCTCGCGAGGCGGCGAGTATGTAGGAGGCGATGATCCCGCTCAGCGCCGCCGGGTAGACAACGCGCGTGACCACCTCGAACTTCGTCGCGCCCACGCCGTAGGCGGCCTCGCGCAGGTCGGCCGGTACGGCGTGCAGCGCGTCGTCGGAGAGCGAGGAGACCATCGGGATGGTCATGATCCCGACCACGACCATCGCCGAGAGCGCGTTGAAGATCTCGGTCTCCGGGAAGAGCGTGGCGCGCAGCAGCGGCGTCACCGCCGTGAGGGCAAAGTAGCCGTAGACCACCGTCGGCACGCCCGCCAGGATCTCGAGGATCGGCTTCAGTACCGCGCGCGTGGCGGGGCTCGCGAACTCGGACAGGTAGATCGCGCTCGCGCTTCCCACCGGCACGGAGATCAACGCCGCGCCGAGCGCGACCAGCAGCGTGCCGCCGATCAGCGGCAGCACGCCGAACGCCTGGTTGGTGAACAACGGCGTCCACTTCGTGCCCGTGAAGAACTCCCAGGGCGAGACGTCCCGGAAGAACTGCAGCCCTTCCACGACGAGGATGATCACGATGCCCACCGTGGTGAGCACCGTGATCGCCGCGCAGAGGAACAGCGCGTAGCCGATCGCCTTCTCGAACAGCTCGCGGCCGCGGCGGCGCTGGAACTGCGCCGCCGCGGGCTCGCCTGCTGCTGCCGTTCCGGCAGCCATCAGTCGCTCACCCTGCTCTCTCCTCGTGGCTAGCCGCCCGGGATGGCGGCCTCGAGGCTGGCGCGGGACTCGGCGAGCTCGTCGGCACTGATTGCGGTGTACCCCACGTCGGGCACGAGCGCAATCGCAGCGTCGCTGAGGAAGTAGCGCACGAACTCGCGGACCTGCGGCTTCTCCGCCAGCGACGCCAGCGAGACGTAGATGTAGAGCGGCCGTGCGAGGGCGTAGGAGCCGTCCGCCACGGTGGCGTCGGAGGGGATGACGCAGCCGGAGCCGCCGTCGACGGCGGCGACGCGCAGGCGGGCCTGGTTCTCGGCGTAGTAGGCGTAGCCGAAGTAGCCGGAGCCGCCCTTCGAGCCGGAGATGCCGGTGACGAGCACGTTGTCGTCGGTGGAGTTGGTGTAGTCGGCGCGGGAGGCGCCGCCCTCGCCGTTCACTTCCTCGGTGAAGAAGTCGAACGTCCCGGAGTCGGTGTCGGGGCCGAAGAGCTTGATCTCCTCGTCCGGCCAACTCGAGCGGACCTGGTTCCAGCTCGTGATGGAGCCTTCGGACTCGGGGCCCCAGAGGATCGCCAGCTCGTCCATCGTGATGCACTCGAGGAAGTCGGCGTCGGGGTGGGCGACGACGGCGAGGCCGTCGAGGCCGACGCGGAGCGGCAGGTACTCGATGCCGTTCTCGGCGCAGTGCTCCTCCTCGCTGGGCTTGATCGGGCGGGAGGCATCGGAGATGTCGGTTTCGCCGCTGCAGAACTTCTCGAAGCCGCCGCCGGTGCCGGAGACGCCGACGGTGACGCGCACGTCGGGCGCGACGGAGCGGAACTCCTCCGCGACCGCCTCGGTGACCGGGAAGACGGTGCTCGAGCCGTCGATGGCCACGCTGCCGGACAGCTTCTCGTCGCCGGCCGTGGTCTCGCTGCCGCCGTCATCGCCGCCGCACGCCACGATCAGCAGCGTCGCCGCGACGGCGAGCGTGATCAGCGGGAGCAGTCTCCTCGATCGGATAGTGAACACTCGCTGTGACCTCCTCGGTATGTCCCCGTCCGACGCGCATGCTCGGCGGGCGCGGTTAACCCGCGATTAAGGGTCGGGAGGGGAGACGTCCGGGTGTTGGTGGGGAGTTACGCCTCGCGCAGCGCGTCCGGGTCCACGCCCTGCTCGCGCGCCCACGCGACGTAGGCGTCGGGCGCGATCTCCGAGGGCTTGATCTCGCTGCGCCCGCCCCAGAAGACGCTCGTGTAGCCCACCGCGATGCCGGCCTCCGCGAGGTGCTCGTCGATCGCCGCCTTGTGGGCGAGCAGCAGGTCCTTGTCGGTGCCGTGGGCCACGCCCATCACGTTGACGTTGCGGAACTCCGGGCCGCCCTCGCGCCAGTAGGCGTGCGTCATCACGTGGTGGCGGCCGACCTCGCGCCCCGCGTCGAGCTCGCGCCCCTGCGGCACGGCCCAGTGGAACAGCGCGTTGTAGCGCGTCACCGGCGCCGCCCCGGCGACTTGCTTGACGTGCTCGAGGAACGTCGAGAAGCGCCCGACGACCCCGCGCCGGTCGAGCTCCTCGGCGGCCTCGAAGAACGCTTCGAGGGTGAGTTCGGCTTCAGCAGCGCGGCCCGCCCACAGGTCAGGCCCGATCTCCTCGGGCGCGAACTCGCGCTTGAGCGCCATCAGTACGCGCCAGTCCTGCTCGTCGAGGTCCACGATCTCCGTGTCGATCACCCTCGCGGGCTCATCGCTGCGCGCGCCCGGCTCGAGGCCGCGCCGCCGCACGTGCCCGACGCCGAGGGTGAAGAGACGCTTTGCCGGCATCAGCCGGAACGCCTCCGCGCCGATGCGCTCGGAGAGCAGCTCGCAGTGCCGCTCCAGCGAGAAGCCGACGGGCGTCTTGAGCGTGGTCCAGAGGCGGTAGCTGGCCCCCGGCGTGGCCGGGTCGGCGCTGCGGATCACGACGTGGCCGGAGAAGGGGTCCTGCTGGAAGAGGTAGTCGAAGCCCGCGTGCAGGCGATCCTCGGGTAGCCGCCAGGCGACGAGCGCGCCGGGCGCCAGCTTGTTCGCGAGCAGCGTCTGGCGCACCCGGCGGATCGTCCCCGCGTCGAGCATCGCGCGGATGCGCTCGACGACGACCGGCAGCGCCACGCCGGAGCGCTCGGCGATGCGGCCCAGCGGGTCGCGCTGGAAGCCGGCCACGCGGTCCTCGGAGACCGCGAGGATGGCGGCGTTGGTCGGGTCGTCGACTGTGGCCGGGACGGCCGCCTCGGTGGTCATGCGCCCTCCCCGGCGAACCAGGTGTCGAAGCCGGTGATCAGCTGAGGATCCGTGAACGCGGCCTTCGCCGCCTTCGCGTAGTCCTGCTCGAAGTGCTCGTGGAGCGCCTCGCGGCTCTCCCAGTCCTCGCAGATCACGAAGCGGTCGGGGTCGAGGATGTCCTGGCTCACCCGGAAGCAGACGTTGCCCGGCTCGGCGGGCGAGCCCTCGGCGTCCGCGCGCAGCAGCTCGAGCAGCCGCGCCCGCCCCTCCGGGTTCGCCTCGAAGAAGACCGTCACGCGACCCGTCATGCCGCCTCTCCGGAGGGTTCCACCTCGAAGCTCTGCCAGATCTCGGTCCCCGTGATCAGCTCCGGGTTGCCGAACGCCGCGAGGACCGCGCGGGTGTGGTCGTGCGCCATGTGCGCGTCCAGCGCCTCCTGTGTCTCCCACTCCTCGCACATCACGAACCGCGAGGGATCGAGGATGTCCTGGCCGACCCGCAAGAGGAGGTTCCCCGGCTCGTTCGGGCCCGCCTCGGCGTAGGCGCGCAGCAGGGCCAGCACCCCCTCCACCCCGTCCGGGTTCGTGTTGAGGAAGACCGTTGCGCGCAGGCTCACTCGTCGTCCTCCACCAGCCGCCAGACATCGCGCCCGGCGCAGAGCGCGGGGTCCGCGAAGGCCTCGCGCAGCTTCAGCAGGTAGTCCTGCTGGATGTGATGGTTGAACGCCTCCTGGTTGGGCCACTCCTCGATCAGCGCGAAGCGGTTCGGGTCGTCGTCCTGCACGTAGAGGTCGAAGCGGGTGTTGCCCGGCTCCTCGCGGCTGCCGGCGACGTCCTCGCGGAGGATCTCAAGCAGCCGGTCGCGGCCCTCCGGGTTGGCGGTGATCGACACGGTCAGCTTGATGCTCATGCAGGGCCGTCCCTCGGCTCGCAGATCCAGATTTCGAGATCCTCGAGGATGTCTTCGCCGTGCAGGGCGGCGTGGGTCTCGTTGCGGTGGTCGTGCGTCTTGTGCGCGTCCAGATCCTCCTGCGTCCGCCACTGCTCGATCAGCACCAGGCGGCGGTCGTTCTCGGCGCTCACGAACAGCTCGAAGCGCTCCGCGCCGGCGTCGTCCTGCGTCGAGCGCGCGTCTGCTACCAGCACCTCGCGCAGCCGCTGCTCGCCGCCGGGCGCGGCGGTGAACAGCGCTGCGAGCCGCACGCTCACGAGGCGCCCCCGGAAGCGCGCAGGCCGACGTGCGCCGTCAGCTCGCGAGGCGTGTCGATGCGGCGGCAGGTGAACATCGGCGTGTCGCGCTCCGTGTAGGAGGACGACTCCGAATCGCGCAGCTCGCGCACCAGCGCCAGGAACTCGCCGGGGTCGTCGCCCTCGAAGGCGACGACGAACTCCTGGTCGTCGAGGCCGTAGGAATAGGTCGTGTTGATCTGGATGTCGTGATAACGGTGGCCGATCGCGATGTGCTCGTTCATGATCCGCTGCCGCTCGTCGCGGGGTAGCGTGTACCAGGCGCGGGTCTTCACCATCGGGTAGACGAAGAGGTAGTCCTTCACGCCGCCGTCCTCGCGCAGCCGGTCCCGCGCGCCCGAGCCCTCGTGCAGCGGGTTGGTGTAGATCGAGCGCATTGTCATCGAGAGGAGGGAGTGCGGGCGCTCCAGCGCCGCGCCCGCCGCGGACCCGAGCAGCAGCGCGTGCCAGTCCTGGATCGGCGCGAGGTCGTCGTGGACCTGCCAGACGAGGAAGTCCGTGTCCGCGCGCATCCCCACCGTCGAGTAGAGCCGCGTCAGCATCGAGGTCGCCGAGCGCTCCAGCAGCTCCTCCAGGCCCTCGGCGATCGCCTCGCGCTCGGCCGCGGGGAGCGCGCGCACCTCGTCGCGCACGCGGTAGAAGCTGAACTTCACCGACTGCACCCCGCGCGGGCTGCGCGGTGCGCCGTCGCTCGCCGCCTCCGGCCGTGAGTGGTAGCCGGACGCCGGGTGCGAGCCGCTGTGGGCCTCGGTCGTCGTCATCGCGATTCCCGTCCTCCGGCCGCCGCCGTCACGGCGGCCTCTTGCTCGACCGGCAGGCCGTAGTTGGAGTCGTACAGCGCCTCGATGCGCGCGGCGACCTCGGGAGTCACGTCGCCGCAGTCCGAGGCGCCCGCGAACTCCTCGATCTGCTCGAGGCCGTAGATGTTGGGCAGCGTGCAGACGATCTCCGGGTCCTTGAGGATGTAGCGCAGGGCCGCCTGCCCGAGCACGCCGCCCGTCGTCTCGGTGAGGAAGTCGAGCTGCTCGATCTTCTTGAGGCCGTTGATCAGCCAGGCGCGCGGGCGGTGGCGGCGGTGGTCGTTCTCGTCGAAGACCGTGTCCACGGTGTACTTGCCCTCGAGCATCCCCGAGGAGTGCGGCACCCGCACCATCAGCGAGCGTCCGGCCGCGCGCGCCGCCGCGATCAGCTCGCGGCCGGGGTCCAGTTCGAGCGCGTTGTAGATCATGTGCACGACCTCGACCTGCCGCTCGGCGAGGGCGTACAGCCCCTCCTCGCGCCAGCCGATCGCCGGGCCGAGCGCGGCGCCGACGCTGCGCACCTTGCCCTCGCGGCGCACGCGGTCGAGGAAGCTCCAGACGTCGTCGCGCTCGAGGTGCTCCATGCGCACGTTGTGCAGCTGCCAGAGGTCGATGCGGTCGGTGCCGAGACGGCGCAGCGAGCCGTCCAGCGCGCGCTGCAGGAAGTCCGGCTCGAAGCAGTGCGGGGCCTCCTGGTGGCCCTCGCGGCGCTTGCCGATCTGCGACTCCCAGTCGTACCCGAACTTGGTGGCGATCACGATCTTGTCGCGCTCGGCGCCGGGGAAGGCCTCGGCGAGGATGGTTTCGCCACGGCCGTTGCCGTAGGTGTCGGCGGTGTCGAAGAAGTTGATGCCGCGCTCATGGCCCTGCCGCAGCAGCGTCACGGCCTGCTCGTCGCTGTAGTCGCCCCACCAGCCAGCGGCGACGGTCCAGACGCCGAAGCCGAGCTCAGAGACCGAGATGTCCGTGCCCGCGATCGTGCGATAGCGCATGCCTGGTCCCCTCGCCGGTTGGACGCCCTCGCGAGCTTCCGCCAACGTCCGCGAAGCGACAACCGGGCGGCCTCGAAACTGCCGAATCGAGCCGTCGATTTAGGTAGATTCGAGGCGGAGTCGCGCGCGCTGCCCGGCCCGCCGGGGATTGGGAGGGTGCTACTGGTTGGCGAGGGGGATGGTGGCCGTTACGCAGGGCTCGTCGCCGTGCACCGCTGTGGTGTGGCCCTTGCCGGTCGTGTCCTCGACCAGCCGCGCGTCGCCGGGGCCGAACACGTGCGTCGACCCGTCGCTCAGCCCGATCTCGAGCTGACCGGAGAGGATGATGACGAACTGCCGGCGCGGCGCCGGGTGCCAGTCCACGAACCGCCCCGGGGAGTCCTCCCGGAAGCGGATGGCCGTGGTGTCCAGACCAGCCGTCCACTCGGGGGTCTCCGCCAGGTCGATGGTCTCGACGTGAGACTCGCCGTCGCTTCCGGTGTACAGGCGGTATGTGCCCACGGCGTTGCCTCCCTCCGGGTGATTGCCGCAGTCTAGCGTCCGGCGGGCGTCCGGATCGTCTCGCCGGGAGGCGCACTGGTGGTGACGGATGCATAGCTGGCGGGTAGCCGATCCCGTGAGGCTCGCGCGGCGCGGCCTGCGCGCCATCGAGCTCCTTGCGTTCGCCTCGCTCGTGGCGGGCGCGCTCGTCTGGTGGCTGATCGCGGGTCGCGAGGGCCCTGCGGCGCCGGTGGAGTACGCCCTCGCAGCGGTCATCGCCGCCGCGCTGCTGCTGCCCGGCCTCCTGCTCGTCCATCTCGCGCGCACGCTCTACCGCACCGCCGCGATGCTCGACGAGCTGCGGCAGCAGCTCGGCGAGGCCGTGGTGCGCGGCGAGCCGTGGTCGGACGACGGACGGCTGATGGCGCGCACGCTGCGCCTCGCGCTGCGCGAGCGCGGGGCCGGAATGATCGCCGCGCCGTGGTACTGGCTGCTCTCGCTCTGGGCTGCCGCCGCCTCGCTCGTGCTGATCCTCGGCGCGGTCTCGCTCGGCCTCGCGGCGCTCCTCTAGCCGGGCTACGCCGTCGGGAACCAGCCGCCGTCCGGGATCAGCAGCTGACCCGTGAAGTACGAGGACTCCTCGCTGGCGAGGAAGAGCGCGGTGTTGGCCAGCTCGCGCGGCGTGCCCATGCGGCCCAGCGGCACCATCCCCAGCACCGCCTGCTCCGTCGCCTCGTCCTGGCGGAGCATCTCCGTCATCGAGGTCTCGAAGTAGCCGGGCCCGATCGCGTTGATGCGGATGTCGTGCTTCGCGAGCTCCGGCGCCATCGACTTGGTCAGCATCCAGACACCCGCCTTCGCCACCTGGTAGGCGGCCGAGGTTGCGCCACGGGCAGCTTCGCGAGGATCGAGGCGATCGTGACGACGGCGCCGCCCTCGCCGGCCTCGATCATCGGTCGCAGCGTGTGGCGCAGCGTGAGCAGCACGCCGGTCAGGTTCACGTCCATGACGTAGTCCCACATCTCCAGCGGCTGGTAGATGAAGCTGTGGGCCAGGGGATCCTCGGCGAAGGCCGCCAGGTGCTGCGCGTTGTGCTCGACGTCGTTGGTGACGTAGCCGGGGTGCGCCACCCCGGCGGCCGGGATCACGATGTCGATGCCGCCGAAGGCGTCGACGGCGCTCTTCGCCAGCGCGGCGTTGCTTTCGTCGCGGCGTGTGTCGACCTGCACGGCGACGGCCGAGCCGCCGGCCGCGCGGATCGCCTCGGTGACCTCCTCCGCGCCGTCCGCCAGCAGGTCGGCGACGACGATCGACGCGCCTTCCTCGGCGAAGCGCTCCGCGCAGGCGCGGCCGAGGCCGTTCGCCGCGCCTGTGATTACCGCCCGCTTGCCTTCGAGCCGTCCACTCATGCGCCACCTCCCCGCGGGACTATAGCGGCGCGCCTGTTGTGCGCGAGGACCCTCCGCTAGCATTGGCGTGACGCCGGCCATGAACTCGAACGGGAACCGGAGGGCGCGGCCCATGGGACGGTCGTGAGGGCGCTCGCGCGCGTCGTCAACCGGCTGACGGGCGGTCCGCTGTTCTACGGCTGGTACATCGTGCTGGCCGGCGGAACGACGAATCTCCTCGCCGGCGGCGTCATCGGGTTCAGCTTCGGCGTCTTCATCGAGCCGATCCGCGACGAGATGGGCTGGACCGTCGCGGCGATCACGATCGGCTACTCGCTGCGCGCCTTCGAGTCCGGGCTGATGGCCCCGTTCACCGGCTACCTCGTGGACCGTTTAGGGCCGCGGCGGATGGCGATTGGCGGCCTGCTGATCGTCTTCGTCGGGATGCTCTACTTCGCCTCCGCGCAGACGATCTGGCACTACTACTCCGCGAGCCTCGTGATCGCGGTCGGTCAGAGCGCGAGCGGGTTCACGCCGTTCTCGGCTGCGGTCATGAACTGGTTCCAGCGAGGCCGCCCGCGCGCGATGGGCCTGCTCTTCTCGGGCAACGCTGCCGGCTACATGATGGCGCCCATCGTCGCCACGCTGATCGTGCAGTTCGGGTGGCGCGCGACGCTCGTGATCGCCGCCTTCGCCATCCTCTCCATCGGCCTGCCGATGGCCTTCGTGTTGCGCGACCGCCCGGAGCCGTACGGGATGTACCCGGACGGCATCTCCCCCGAGGAGGCGGAGCGGCGGGGAGACCAGGTCGCGCACCTCGCCTCGACGAGCGGGATGTCCGTCGCCGAGGCGCTGCGCACGCCCGCCATCTACCTGCTGGCGGCGGCGATCACCTTCGGCGGCACCACGCAGAACGTCTGGATCGTGCACCAGGTGCCGCATCTCCAGAACGTCGGATTCTCGGCGGTGCATGCCGGCCTCGCCGTCGCGGCGTACGGCGCGCTGCAGGTGCCGGGGCGCTTCTTCTTCGGCTACGTCGCGGACTTCCTCGGGCGCAAGCGTGCGTACATCGCCTGCTTCCTGGCGCAGGGCATTGGGCTGATCATCTTCGCCCACGTGACGTCCGAGCGCGCCTGGATGCTCGCGATCTTCTACCCGTTCTACGTCTTCGGGCACGGCCTCTACGTCGTGCTCTTCATGACCCTGATCGCCGACTACTTCGGCTCGGCGCGGTTCTCGACGATCCGGGGGCTCGCGATGATGACGCAGATGCCGTTCGGGGTAGCGTTCCCGATCATCGCCGGCATCGTCTTCGACCGTACGGGCACCTACCAGGGCATCTTCATGATCTTCGGCGGGCTCGTGATGGTGTCCGCGCTCTGCGTCGCGCTGGTGCGCCGCCCGACCTGGGCGGAGATCGCCGCGCGCGAGCGGCTGCGCATCACCTCGCCCTCGGACGACGCGCAACCGCCGGAGGCGTCTCCGCCGGCTACTCCTCCGCGTTGACGGCGTTCGTCAGGTCCATCACGCGGCCGAGCGTCTCGAGGCGCTCCTCGACCGTGTCGCCGTGCGGCGAGACGAAGATCATGTCCATCCCGATGTCGCGGTAGAGGCGCAGCCGCTCCTTCACCATCGCGTCGTCGCCGACGAGATTGACCTTGCCGGCCAGCTCGCGAGGCACGGCCGCGCGCGCCTCGTCGCGCTTGCCGTCGAGCCAGAGGTTCTGCACCAGCTTCGCCTCGTCGGCGTAGCCCTGGCGGGCGTAGGCGCGGTTGTAGAAGTTGTAGCGGCGCGAGCCCATCCCGCCGAGGCTGAACGCGACGCCGACGCTGAGCGCCTCCAGCGCCTGGTTGTACTGCTCGTCGTCCTCGGTGAACCAGACGCCTGCCCCCGCCTGCGTCTCGATGTCGTCGAAGCTGCGGCCGACCCGCTCGGCGCCGGTGCGGATGTGGGAGAAGAACAGCTCCGCTTCCTCCGGGATGAAGACCGTGCCCAGCCAGCCGTCCGCCAGCTCGCCGGTCAGCTCCAGGTTGCGAGGGCCGATCGAGGCGATCCAGATCGGCACGTCCGGCGTCGCCGCCCCGGTCGGGCGCAGCGCCTTGCCGTCTCCGCCGGGCAGCGGCAGCGTGTAGAACTCGCCCTCGTAGGTCAGCGGCTCGCCGCTGATCGCGCGGCGGACCACCTCGATGTACTCGCGCGTGCGCGCGATCGGGCGGTCGAAGGAGATGCCGTGCCAGCCCTCGATCACCTGCGGGCCGGATGTGCCGAAGCCCATGATGAAGCGCCCGCCGGTCAGCCGCGTCATCGTCATCGCCGTCATTGCGGCCATCGCCGGCGTGCGCGCGCCGACCTGCATGATGCCCGTGCCCAGGCGCACGCGCTCCGTCTTGCCCGCGAGGAAGGCGAGCGGCGTGATCGCGTCGTGGATCCAGGCCTCGGCGGTCCAGATCGTGTCGATGCCGATCTTCTCCGCCTCCTGGGCGTAGATCGCCGTCTCATCGAAGTCCTGGATCGCGTAGGTCGCGCCGCCGCACGAGATCGCCAGCTTCAGCATGTCGCCCTCCTCCTCGCTGCCCGGATCGCGACCGCCAGCATAGCCGCAGCGCGCCTTGAGCGCGGCGCGCCGTCGCCCTGCCCGGCTGCCGCTGTTCAACCTCCGCGCTGCGGGCCATGATGGTGGTGACAGGAGGACGCCGATGAGCGATGTCGATGCACTGCTCGCGGCGTTCGAGGCAGGCGAGCTGCTTCGCCCCGACCCCGATGTCCCGAACTTCCTCGACCTCTCCCGCGCCGTCGGCGCCGCCTGCGGCGTACGGGGCGTCCCGCGAAGCGCGAACGCGCAAACCATCGCCGAACGGCTCGAGCAGCGCGAGCACATCGTGCTCGTGCTCGCCGACGGGCTCGGGCTCGACATGATCGAGCAGGGCGGCGACGGCGCGAACGTGCTGCGCGCGCACCTCGCGATGGAGTTGCGGGCGATCTTCCCCGCCTCCACGGTCGTGGCGCTGACCACGCTGATGACCGGCGAGTGGCCGGCGCGGCACGCCGTCACCGGCTGGTGGACGCATGTCGAGGCGATCGGCGGGCCGGCCACCGTCCTTCCATACGTGCGCCGCCGCGACGATCGATCGCTCGCCGAGCTCGGCGTGCGGCCCGAGGATCTGTTCCCGCTCCCCGCGCTCACGCCGAGGATGACGCGCGACACGCTGGTCCTCGTGCCGCAGGCGATCGCCGGCAGCGTCTACTCGCGTTACGGCACGGGCGGCGAGCCCGCGAGCGGCTATGAGACGCTCGCCGAGGGCGTGGAGCAGACCATCAAGGCCGTCCTCGGGGCCGACGGGCCCAGCTTCGTCTACCTCTACATCCCGCATCTCGACCACGCGGCGCACGAGCACGGCCCGTGGAGCCCCGAGGCGACCCAGGCGCTGCACGGCATCAACCAGGTGTTCGGCCTGCTTGCGAAAGAGCTGCACGGCCAGGCCGTGGTCGCGCTGAGCGCCGATCACGGGCACCTCGGCGTGACCGAGGACGAGGTGCTGCTGATCCGCGAGGACGATGGGATCCCGGAGCTGCTCGCCGCCGAGCCCGCCGGCGACTCGCGCGTGCTGCACTTCCGCGTGCGGCCCGGCGCCCACGAGACGTTCGCCGCCCGCTTCCGCGAGCGCTTCGGCGAGGCGTTCCTGCTGCTGACGACGCAGGAGGTGGACGAGCTGCGGCTGTTCGGACCAGAGCCGCTGAGCCCGCTCACGGCCGCGCGCCTCGGCGACTTCGTCGCGATCTCCCGAGGCGCGCAGGTGCTGGGCTACCACCCCGCGAACGGGGCGCGCGAGCTGCTGCGCCACGCCTCGCACCACTCCGGGCTGCGGCCTGAGGAGATCCGCATCCCGCTGCTGCTCGCCTCGTAGCGGCGAGTCAGTTCAGGGCCGGATCGGGCGGGAAGTCGGCGAACATCGCGAGGTTGCCGGGCTGGCGGCGCAGCACCTGCCGCCACATGCCCTCGCTGTCCTCGGCGAACGGGTCGCCCGGCTCGGCGTCGACGACGAACCAGGCCTGCTCGCGCAGCTCGCCCTGTAGCTGCCCGGCGCCCCAGCCGGAGTAGCCGCTGAAGATGCGCAGCTCCTCGACCACGCCCCACAGCTCCGAGGGCGTGCCGCGCAGATCGAGCAGCCCCAGCTGCTCGCCCACCGCCGTCCAGCCGCCGTCCGCGCCGCCGTCGCTGCGGCGGCCGAGGGCGAGCGCGACCTCGCGCTGCACGGGGCCGCCCTCGAAGATGCGGGCCGGCGCGGACACGAGGTGCTCCCACTCCGGCAGGTGCTCGGCGACCGTGGCTTCCAGCGGCCGGTTGAGGATCAGGCCGAGGTAGCCGTCCTCGTTCTCCTGGCAGATCAGCACCACCGTGCGCACGAAGTTCGGATCCTGCAGCAGCGGCGTCGCGACCAACAGCTTGCCGACCAGGTTCTCGCTCACCTCGCTATCATCGCAGACCCGGAGCCGCAGCGGAGACCGAACTGGAGAGGGGTTGGCGCGTGAGCGCTGAGACTGCCGGCGACGCGCCGCTCGAGGGCTTCGTCCGCTACGAGGTCGACGGCCGCGTCGCCACCCTCACGATCGACCGCCAGGACCGCCTCAACGCGATCAGCCCGGCGCTCGACGACGAGCTGCTGGCGCTCCTCGATCGCGCCGCCGCCGACGAGGGCGTCCACTGCGCCGTCATCGCGGGCGCCGGCCGCTCCTTCTCCGCCGGAGCCGACACCAAGCGCGACGAGGCCTCCGGCCACCCGGTCCCGACCTCGACCGTCGACGACCGCGCCGGTCGCGAGCTGAACCTGCAGCGCTACTTCCGCATCTGGGACTCGCCGCTGCCGGTGATCGCGAAGGTGCACGGCTACTGCCTCGGGCGCGCCGTCCAGCTCGCCGCCGTCTGCGACATCACCTTTGTCGCCGCGGATGCGCGGGTGGGCGCGCCGCAGCTGCCGCTCGGCGCGGGCTTCAACTCCGTCTACTGGGCCTGGCTGATCGGCCCGAAGAAGACGAAGGAGCTGTTCTTCAACACCGGCTCGATCATCGACGGCACGGAGGCCGTGCGGATCGGCCTCTTCAACCGCGCCTTCCCGCCAGACGAGCTCGACGAGGCCGTCGAGGAGTACGCGCAGCGGCTCGCGAGGACGCCTCGCGACATCCTGACCCTGCAGAAGCGCGCGATAAACCGCACGCAGGACCTGCGTGGCTTCCGCGAGGCGATGCTGCAGTCCGTCGACGTCAACGTCACGGCGCACCACTCGGACGCCGTGCACGAGATGAACCGCCGCATCACCCGCGACGGCCTGCGCGCCACCATCGAGGCGTTCCAGCGCGGCGAGATCGGCGTGTAAGGTGCGCGCAGCGACGCAGCGCTCGAGGAGTCGCCCGTGAAGTTCGGCATCTCCGTCTCCAACGTCGGCAACCTCGGTCAGAGCGTCGGCGTCCAGGGCTGCATCGAGATCGCCGAGGCCGCCGACGCGCTCGGCTTCCACTCGGTCTGGATGGGCGACCACGTCGTGCTGCCGGCGCAGATCGGCTACGACGAGGCGCACGCCGACCGCCGCGGCGCGACGCGCTGGCAGTACCCGGTCTACGAGCCGGTCACGCTGCTCAGCGCGCTCGCGGTGCGCACGAAGCACGTGATCCTCAACCAGGGCGTGCTGATCATCCCGCTGCGCCACCCCGTGGTGCTGGCCAAGATGCTGGCGGCGGTCGACCACCTCTCGAACGGACGGCTCGCCCTCGGGGCGGGGCTGGGCTGGATGGAGGAGGAGTTCACGGCGCTCAACCTGCCGCCCGGGTACTTCCCCCGGCGCGGCGCCGTCACCAATGAGTACCTGCGCGCGGTCAAGGAACTGTGGACCAGCAGCGGCCCTTCCAGCTTCCACGGCGAGTTCGTCAACTTCGAGAACGTCGGCGCCTACCCCAAGCCGCTGCAGCAGCCGCACCCGCCGATCGTGATCGGGGGCCACAGCCGCGCCGCCATGCGCCGTGCCGTCCGCCTCGGCCAGGGCTTCGACTGCACGGGCGACACGATCGAGGAGCTGACCGAGCGCATCGCCGAGTTCCGCCGCATCTGCCTCGCCGAAGGCCGAGACCCCGAGGAGATCGAGATCTCGAAGAATTGGCTGCTCAACGCGAGCGGCGCGCACGGCATGCGCTTCCAGCTGAACGGCCGACGCGACGGCGAGCGGCAGCTCTGCAGCGGCACTCCCGACGAGATCGTCTCCGACTTGCGCCAGTTCGCGAAGGCCGGCGTGCGCCACTTCATGACGCTGCCTCGCGTCGAGGGCCGCGAGCCCGCCTTCGAGCGGATCATGCGCGGCATCCAGGTCATGGCCGACGAGATCCTCCCGGCCTTCGCGTGAGCAGAGCGAGGTGACGCCGATGCGCTTCGGACTGGTGTTGCCCAACGCCGCCGGCCCCGCGCGCGCCCTCGACGCCTCGGCGCTCGTGGGACTCGCCGAGGCGGCCGAGCGCTTCGGCCTCGACTCGGTCTGGGCCTCCGACCGGCTCGCCACGCCGCTGCGCGGCGAGGGCGGAGCGAACGCCTGGCGCGAGGAGGTGCTGGAGCCAATCTCGCTGCTCACCGGCATCGCCGCCAACACTGAGCGCATCGAGGTCGGGACGCTCGACTGCGTGCTGCCGCTGCGCAACCCGCTCTTCCTCGCCAAGGCGGTGAGCACCCTCGACTGCATCGCGAAGGGTCGGCTCCTCTTTGGCGTCTCGCAGGAGGCCTCGCCCGGCGAGTTCGCCGCGCTCGGCGTCGAGGACTACCACGAGCCGCGCGCCGAGGTGGCCGACGAGTGGCTGGCGATCTGCCGCGAGCTGTGGCGCGAGAGCGACGACCCGAGCACCTTCGAGGGCGCCTACATCCGCTTCGGCTACATCGGCGCCTACCCGAAGCCGATCCGCAAGCCGCACCCGCCGATCTACGTCCGCGACGAGGGCCCGAGCGCCCTCGCCCGCCTCGCCGCCGGCGGCGACGGCCTGATCCTCGACGCCGCCTCGGACCCGGCCGCGGCGGTCGGCGCGGCGCGCGAGGCCTGCGAGGCCGCCGCCCGCGACTTCGCCGCCATCGACGTCTGCGCCCCGCTCCCGGTCTCCCCCGAGCAGCCCGCCGCCGCCATCCTCGAAACCGCCTCCGCCCTCGGCGGTGCGGGCGTCACCCACTGCCTGCTCGCCCCCGGCCCGGCGCTGCCGCCGCGGGATGTGGAGGGGCTGCTCTACTCGCTCGCGGCTGCGCGGGGCTAGCTCGTCATGCCGAGGGCGCTCGCGACCTCCTTGATGCGAGCGAGACTGGCGGATGCGTAGTCCGTGGCTTCGTAGCGCTGGATCTGCTGGTGCTTGAGTCCCATGCGCTCCGCCAGGTCCTTCTGGCTCAGCCCGCAGGCGATGCGTGCCTTGATCAGAAACGTCGCCAGTTCGCCGACGACGCGCAACTCTTCGAGATCGAACTCTCCTGCCCTCAGTGATTCGTACTCGCGCAACTCACGCTCAAGGTCTTCGAGCTGGCTCTTCAGCGCATCCCGTTGTGCCTGGGCGATGCGAGGGTGCACCCCCTCGACCCCGCCTGGGTGCTGCTCCAGGTGCTCGAGGGTTGTCGCGAAGCGGGCGGCCTGCGATCTGGTGATCCGGTATTGGCGTTCGTTCTTGATCATGTCAGGCCCTCCAGGTCGATCGCGATGATGCCCTTGCGTTCCCCGGTCTCCCTGTCGGTCTGGAAGAAATCAAGGAACGACAGTCCATCCAGACCGGCGACCACCGATGCGGGGAACAACTCGCCCAGGTACTTGGCCTTCTGCATCGCCCGCCCCGGGTCGAAAGTCAGCAGCACGGGATCGAGGATGTCAGGATCGACGTCCGCCTCTTCCCAACAGGCGTCGTAGTCGTTCGGGATGGTCTTGCTCGTCACGAAGCTCCCGTCGAGGTAGATCCTTCGGCAACCTGCGGCCCTCAGGTTCTCAAGCGCGGCTCTGAGTCCAGTCAACAGGTGTTGCCTCCACGGATTGGTCCCGAGTCTGGCCGCAACCTCGTCCCAACTCGCGAGGTGAACTCCGGGTGGGAGGAGCCCGCGATCGTTGACGTCGGGGATCACTGACACAACAATCTTATTGTGTAGTAGGGTGCTTTGCGAGTCAAGAAAAGGTCTCCCGCCCCTACCCCGTAGCGCGCGCGAGGCTCTGCCCTGCCCACGCCGCCGCGAGGGCCCCCGCGACGCTGGCGACGACGTAGAGCGCGGCCGTCCGCCACTGGCCGTCGCTGACGAGGTCCAGCGTTTCGACGCTGAATGTCGAGAACGTGGTGTAGGCGCCGAGCACGCCGACGGTGAGGCCGAGCCGCACGGCGGCGGAAACCTCGAGGCGCACGAGCAGGATCGAGGCGACGCCGAGCAGGAAGGCGCCCGTTACGTTCGCGAGCAGCGTGGCGAGCGGGAAGCCGCCTCGCGGCGCCGTCACCCACTCGCTGACGCCGTAGCGCAGCAGCGCGCCGGCCGCGCCGCCGAGGGCGATCAGCACGAGGTTCATGCGGGGCTCAGCGCCCCGTGAACTCGGGCCGGCGCTTCTCCATGAAGGCGCGGCGGCCCTCGATGTAGTCCTCGCTCGCGAAGCAGGCCGCGATCATCTCCGTGATCGTGTCCATGTCGCGCCGTGCCGGGTCCAGCAGCGTCTGGCGGATCGAGGCGCGCAGTGCGGCGACGGTGAGCGGGGCGTTCTCCGCGATCGCGCCCGCCACCTCGCGCGTCTCCGCCTCGAGCCGCTCGACGGGGACGACGCGGTTGATCAGGCCCCAGCGCAGCGCCGTCTCGGCGTCGAAGCGCCCGCCGGTCAGCAGGATCTCGTTCGCGTGGGCGGGTCCGACGAGGTTCACGAGGTTCTCGACGCCCTGGTAGCCGTAGCCGAGTCCGAGGCGCGCGGCGGGGATGCCGAACTGCGAGTCCTCGGCGGCGATGCGGATGTCGGCGCGCATCGCCATCATCAGCCCGCCGCCCATCGCGAAGCCGCGGATCATCGCTACGATCGGCTTCGGGAACTCCGCGAAGGCAGCCGCCATGCGCCGGCCCGACTTGTCGAACTTCGCGATCGCCTCGGGCGAGGCGCGGCGTTGCTCGAACTCGGAGATGTCCGCCCCGGAGACGAAGGCGCGATCGCCCGCGCCCTTCATCACGAGCACCCGCGCCGAGTCGTCGGCGGCGAACTGCTCGAGGACGCCGGGCAGCGCCGCCGTCATCGCGACGGTCAGCGCGTTGCGCCGCTCCGCGTGGTTGAAGGTCAGCCAGCCGATGCCGTCCTCGACCTCTGCGATCAGCTGGTCGGTCGTGGTCTCCATCGCTCCTCCGGGGCTCCGAGGTTGCTCGCTGGTCCGTGCGCTAGACGACGCCGCGCTCGCGCAGCCCGGCGATCGCCTCGTCGTCGTAGCCGAGGCTGGTGAGCACCTCGTCGCTGTGCTCGCCGAGCGCGGGCGCGGCGCTGCGCATCTGCGGCGGCTGTGGTGTCCGCTCGAGCTGCATCGCCTGCCCGACAAGCTCGATCTCGCCCAGCTCCGGGTGCGAAGCCGGCCGGGCGATGCCGAGGTGGCGGACCTGCTCGTCCTCCGCCATCTCGTCGACGCGGTAGATCGGCCCGCAGGGCACCCCCGCCGCGTTGAGGTCCTCGATCCACTCGGCGCTGGTCCGGGCGCCGGTGATCGCGGCTAGCTCGGCGTTGAGCTCCTTGCGGTGCTCCGAGCGCGACTGTCCGTCCGCGTACTCGGGGCGCTCGATCAGCTCGGGGGCGCCGATCGCCTTGCAGAAGCGCTCGTAGATCGGCTGGCCGGAGGCGGCGATGTTGATGTGGCCGTCGGCGGTGGGGAAGACGCCCGTGGGAATCGAGGTCGGGTGGTCGTTCCCCGCCTGGCCCGGCAGGTCCTGCTCGATCAACCAGCGCGCGGCCTGGAAGTCCATCATCGCGATCTGCGCCTCGAGCAGCGAGGTGTGGACCCACTGGCCCTCGCCCGAGCGATCGCGCTCGATCAACGCGAGCAGGACGCCCTGCGCGAGGAAGTGCCCCGCGCTGAGGTCGGCGATCGGCACCCCGGCGCGCACGGGGCCCTGCCCCGGCAGGCCGGTGACCGACATGATGCCGCCGAGGCCCTGCGCGATCTGGTCGAAGCCGGGGCGGTCGCGATAGGGGCCGCTCTGCCCGAACCCGGAGATGCTCGCGTAGATGATTCGCGGGTTCACCTCGCGCAGCGTCGCGTAGTCGATGCCGAGCCGCTGCTTGACGAGCGGCCGGAAGTTCTCGACGACCACGTCGGCCGTCTCCGCGAGCTTGAGCAGCACGTCGCGTCCCTCGGGAGCCTTGAGGTCGAGGGTGAGGCTGCGCTTGTTGCGGTGCAGGTTCTGGAAGTCGAAGCCGTGGCGGCCGCCGGTGATCGTCGCCTGCACACCCGAGGCGGGCGGCGGCTCAATCTTGATCACGTCGGCGCCCCAGTCCGCGAGCTGACGCACGCAGGTCGGGCCCGAGCGCGCTCGCGTCAGGTCGATCACCAGCAGCTCGGAAAGCGGCAGTCCCGCCGCGGGTCCGGCGCCCATGGCAACCCCCTTCGTCGCACGCACGGCGCAGCCGCGAGGGTAGCAGGCCGCGCGCCGCACGGTGCATCATGGCGCCCGGGGCATCATGCAGGTTGGACTCTCGCTCCCGCAGTTCGGACCGACGGCCACGAGGGAGCACGTGCTGCGCTGTGCACGGGCCGCCGACGCCGCAGGGTTCGACTCGCTGTGGGCCGCCGACCACGTGGTGGTGCCTCGGGAGTTCCGTTCGCCCTACCCGTATGCGGCGGACGGCATCAACAGCACCATCTACCCGCCCGACATCATGCTCGAGGCGCTCTCGCTGCTGACGTTCGTGGCCGGGGCGACCGAGCGCATCCGGCTCGGCACCTCGGTGCTCGTGCTGCCGATGCGGCAACCGGTGCTGCTCGCGAAGGTGCTCGCGACGCTCGACCACCTGAGTGGCGGGCGACTGATCCTCGGCGTGGGCGTCGGCTGGTGCGAGGAGGAGTTCGAGGTACTCGACCTCCCGTACGACCGCCGCGGGCGGCGGACGGACGAGGCGCTGCAACTCCTGCGCGCGTTCTGGTCGCAGGACTGGGTCGACTTCGACGGCGAGTTCTACCGGGTGGACGGCTGGACCTGCCGCCCGCAACCGGCCGGGCCGATCCCCTTCTGGTTCGGCGGCGACACGCGCCCGCAGATGGAGCGGACCGTGCGCTTCGGCGACGGCTGGATGGCCGCGCCGCGCAGTCCCCTCGAGAAGACGCTGGTGGACTGGGAGCGCGTCCGCGAGATCGCCGAGGGTGCGGGACGCGATCCGGCCTCGATCACCCTGCACGCCGGGGGCGCGGGCTTCCTCGTCGCTGGGGAGCTGGACCGGCTGGCGGAGGACATGCACCGGCTCCGCGAGGCCGGCGTGGAGCACACGACCATCCGCGCCGATCCCGGGCAGATCGACCGCACCCCCGAGCTCCTCGCCGAGTTCGGAGCGGAGCACCTCCCCGCGCTCCAGGCGTAGCGGGGCCTCGCTGCCCCCAATCGCCATCTCGCCGTGCGCCCCGCGAGGGCGTATCGTCGGCGCCGCGGCGGAAGGAGCAGCGATGATCTATGAGCTACGCACGTACGAGGCGGCGCCGGGCAAGCTGGGCGCGCTCCATCGCCGCTTCCGCGACCACACGCTGCGTATCTTCGCGAACCACGGGCTCGACGTCGTCGGCTTCTGGACCTACGCCCACGGCGGCTGGAGCGACCAGCTCGTCTACCTCATGAAGTTCGAGGACATGGCCGACCGTGCCCGCAAGTGGGCCTCGTTCATCGCCGACGAGGAGTGGCAGAGCGTCGTCGCGGAGTCACACCGCGATGGCCCGCTCACCGCGCGCATCCGCTCCGACATCCTCGCGCCCACGGACTACTCGCCGCTGCCCTAGCGGCGCGCTCACGGGAGGAGCCACGATGATCTACGAACTGCGAATCTACGAGGCAGCTCCGGGCAAGCTGGGCGCGCTCAACGCTCGCTTCCGCGACCACACGCTGCGCATCTTCGCGAACCATGGCTTGGACGTCGTAGGCTTCTGGACCTACGCCCACGGCGGCTGGAGCGATCAGCTCGTCTACCTGATGAAGTTCGAGGACATGGCCGACCGCGACCGCAAGTGGGCCACGTTCCGGGCGGACGAGGAGTGGCGGCAGGTCCGCGCCGACTCGGAGCGCGACGGCGCGATCGTCACGCGCATCCGCTCCGACATCCTCGCGCCTACCGACTACTCGCCGCTGCCGTAGCTTCCGGCCGGTCCCCTCTCCCCTGGCGGGAGAGGGCTAGGGTGAGGGGGAGCCGGCGATGATCTACGAACTGCGAACCTACGAGGCCGTGGCGGGCGCAATGCCCGAGCAGCACGCTCGCTTTCGCGAACGCCTGCTGCCGATCTTCGAGCGCCTCGAGATGCCCGTAGTCGGCCTCTGGACCCACGCTCACGGCGGCTGGAGCGACCGGCTCGTCTACCTGATGCGGTTCGGCGACATGGCTGAGCGTGACCGCAAGTGGGCGGCGTTCTTCGCCGATGAGGAGTGGCATCGCATCCGCGCCGAGGGGTCGTTTGTCAGGCGCATCCGCTCCGATATCCTCGCGCCCACCGACTACTCGCCGCTGCCGTAGCGTCCGGCTCCCTCTCCCCGAGGGAGAGGGCGGGGGTGAGGGCCTGCGGCGCTTGCGCCGCTCCGGCTCCGGCCGGGCAGCAGCTACCCGCCGCGGAACGCCTCGAGGTCGAACCCGGGCGCGAGGGGGACGACGACGCCTCGGTGCGGGCCGCCGATGTCGCGGAGGATGTGGCCCTGCCCGCTCGTGTCGTCGGCGAGGAACATCTCGCCCGGCCCGAACTCTCGCCTCGTGCCGTTGCCCACCTCGATCTCCAGCCGTCCGGCGAGGACGACCACCAGCTGCCTGCGGGGCGCCGGGTGGAAATCGAGGTCGCGTGCGCCGTCGGACTCGCGCAGCCCGACGGCGGTCGCCGGGAAGTCCGGGGAGCGCTGCGTCCCGCCCGCGCCCGTCTCGATGTCGATGTCCTCGAAGTGCGACTGCTCGTCGTCTCCGGTGTAGATCCTCGTGACCCGCATCGTCGCGTCCCATCCCGCGGGCGTGCGCCCGGGCGAGTGCAATCAGGCGACGGCAAGCTGTCCGACCGGCTGGAGTGCTTCACGGATCAGCGTTGCGTCGTCCGCCTCAATGCCGTCGAGCGAGACACCGCTGCTCACAGCGAGGAACTCGTAGGCGAAGATGTGGCCGGCGCGATCGAGATGCGCGATCCGGCTCTCGTCAAGGCGCTGCCCACCGGCCTCGCCGCCCTCGGCTGCGCGGAGCGTCAGGAAGATCACATCGGCTTCCGAGTCGTAGCGGACTTGCATCCCGACGCTCCTCTCACTCTGCCACCCAGTAGACCGTAATCACGATAGGGGATTCCGGGCTTGAAGAGAGCACCACGTGCACAAGGCGGCCTGAGACGGTCGCCTCGTGCTCAATGGCGGTGGCGCCCTCGATGGTTCGCTCGGGGGATGCAAGCACCGCCTCGACCATCTCGCGGGTGATGCCCTGCTCAGTCATTCGCTCCGTCGCATGCTGGCTGTAGCGAGGTTGCATCGCGTCTCCCCCGCGGCCGTGCCGCCCGGCGCGATCCTAGCGCGCCCGCGGGTACACTCGTAGCGTCCCGGTCGGCCGCGCGCCGGTAGCTCAGGGGACAGAGCGTCAGACTTCGGATCTGATGGTCGAGGGTTCGAATCCTTCCCGGCGCGCCATCCTCACCAACACTCTGCAGCAGCGAGGAGTGCGCGATGACCGAAGCGGCGTGGGATCGCGAGGCGGACGTCGTCGTGCTCGGGCTCGGCGCGGCCGGCTGTGCCGCCGCCATCGCGGCGCACGACGCCGGGGCGGAGGTCATCGTCCTCGAGAAGATGCCCGCCGGCCGCGAGGGCGGGAACACGCGCGTCTCCGGCGGCGTCTGGTTCGACAACACCGACCCCGAGGGCGCCGCCACCTACCTGCGCGCCCTCTGCGGTGACTTCCCCGTCCCCGAGGAGGTGATCGAGGTCTGGGCGCGGGAGACGGCGAAGAACTCCGCCTGGGTCGAGAGCCTCGGCGCGCGTGTCGCCGTGCACGGCGACTACCGCCCCGAGTTCCCGGAGCTGCCCGGCAGCGAGTCCTACGGCGGGTACATCGGCGTCGACGGCGAGCTGGGGAAGCAGCGTCTCTTCGAGACGCTCACCGCGGCGCTGCGCGCGCGCGAGATCGAGGTGCTGCTCGAGACGCCGGGGCGCGAGCTGATGCGCGACGCCTCGGGCGCCATCGTTGGGGTCGAGGCGCTGAGCGGGGCGAGCGAGGGCGGAACGCCGCTGCGCATCCGCGCCCGTGGCGGTGTGGTGCTCGCCACCGGGGGCTTCGAAAACAACCCGCAGATGGTGCGCGACTACCTGCAGCTTCCGGACTCGCCGGTCTGGGGGTCGCCGGCCGGCACCGGCGACGGCATCCGCATGGCGCAGCAGGTGGGCGCGGACCTCTGGCACATGGACAACATGGCGACCGCCTTCGGCTTCCGCGCGGAGGGCTTCGAGAGCGGCTTCTACGTCTCCTTCGTCTTCGCGCGCGGCTTCATCTTCACCGGCATGGACGGCCGGCGGCTGATCGACGAGTTCCCGCGCGGCGGCCACGGCCACGGGAAGATCAACGGCAGCTACGAGCTCTACCCGGCAGCGCCGATGCACGTGATCTTCGACGAGCGCACCCGCCTCGCCGGTCCGATTTCGCCGCCGCCCTCGCTGCTCCCCGTCGGCTGGAACATGCTCGTCGAGGGCTACGAGTGGAGCGAGGACAACAGCGCCGAGATCGAGCGCGGCTGGATCAAGCGCGCGGATTCGCCTCGCGAGCTGGCGGCGCTGCTCGACGTCGACGGCGCGGTCCTCGAGGAGACGGTGCGGCGCTACAACGCGGCCTGCGCCGCCGGCGTCGACGACCAGTTCCAGCGCCACCCGCGCACGCTCGCGCCGATCGACCAGCCGCCCTACTACGGCTTCACCTCGGCGCCGCTGCTCGGCTGGACCAATGGCGGCCCGAGGCGCAACGAGCGCTCGCAAGTGCTCGACCCGTTCGGTCGCGTGATCCCGGGGCTCTACGCCGCGGGCACCGTCAGCTCCACCTACAGCTGGTGCAAGGACGGCGGCTTCCACATCGCCGACGCACTCGCCTTCGGCCGCGTCGCCGGCCGCGCCGCCGCCGCCGAGGCGCCCTCGCGACGCTGACCGGCCGCCCCAAGGCGCTATCATCGCCGCGCTTCACGCCGCGCATCGGGCCGTACGCGCCCGGAAGGGAGCGACAGCCGTGCAGCCGCAACTCTCGACAGGTCTCCGCTCGTTCACGCCCGAGGATCCCGGCAGCTGGCAACACCTGATCGACGTCGCCCGGGCGGCCGACGAGGCCGGCGTCGACCGGCTCACGGTCTCCGACCACGTCGCCTTCGGGGAGCAGCTCGAGGACTACGCCCTGCCGGAGCTGGGCGGCCAGGTCGGCGGCGTCCAGCCGACGAGCCCCGACGGCTACTGGCTCGATCCGCTGACGGTGATCGCGCACCTCACCTCGGTGACCTCGCGCGTGCGCTTCGGAACCAACATCCTGCTTGCCGCGCTGCGCCGCCCGCTCGTCCTCGCCAAGGTGGGGGCGACGATCGATGTGCTCTCCGGCGGGCGGCTCGACATCGGCGTCGGCATCGGCTGGCAGCTCGCCGAGTACCAGGCTGCGGGCCTCCCGTACCACCGTCGCGGGCGGCTGCTCGACCACACGCTCGAGCTCTGCCAGACGCTCTGGCGCAACCGCGTCGCGGCCTACGACGCCGAGGGCGTGACGTTCAGCAACGTCCACCAGATGCCCAAGCCCGTGCAGCCCGGCGGCGTCCCGATCTGGGTGAGCGGCACCGTCAATCCAAGGGCGATGCGGCGCCTCGCGCGCTACGGCTCCGGCTGGATCCCCTGGGGCCCGGACGCCGCCGACATCCCGGGCGGCATCGAGCGGATGCGCGAGGCCGTCGCCAGCTTCGGCCGCGACCCGGCCGAGCTCGGGGTCGTCGGTCGGCTGCAGATCGTCCAGGACGACGCGGGCGGGATCGATCTCGAGGCGACGATGGCGGCCGTGCCGGACCTCGTGGCCGCGGGCGTGACCGACGTGCGTGGCGGCTTCCGGGTCACCGAGGAGCGCGAGGCGGCCACGGAGGAGTTCAGCGCCATCGTCGAGGCCTTCCGCGCGGCTGCCTCGTGAGCGACGCCGTCCCGGCGGAACTCACGCGCGAGGATCGCGAGGAGTTGGTCGCGCTCGGCCACGCCTACGCCTTCGCCGCCGACGCGCGAGACTTCGAGGGCTTCGCCGCGCTGTTCACGCCGGACGGCGTGCTCATCCCCTCGCGTGGTCGCTACGACGGCCGAGACGCGATCGCGAAGGGCGTGTCCGGCCTCGCGCGCTACGACCGCACCTTCCACCTCGTCGGCCAGTCGCGCCACTGGATCGACGACGGCGTGGTCCGCGGCGAGACTTACTGCATCGCCCACCACTTCACCGAGAACGCCGAGGAGGGCACGCGTGACCGCGTGATGTACATCCACTACCGCGACGAGTACGCGCGCCACGAGGGCGCCTGGCGCTTCGCCCATCGCACGCTGGGCGTCGTCTGGGCCGGCCAGGAGGACAAGCCCGACGGCCCGAGCTGAAGGCTGCGCCGGGGCGTCCGCTACACAGACTCGGCGGCGAGACCCTCGATCCGTTCGAAGTGGCGCCGGTTGTTGGTGAGCAGCGTCAGCCCGTGGCGTAGCGCCGTCGCCCCGATCAGCAGGTCGAGGTCGCCGATGAGATTGCCGGCGGCGCGCAGGCGGGCGCGCTCCCTGCCGAAGATCCGGCAGGTCTCCTCATCCAACTCAAGCAGATAGACCCGTTCCAGGAAGGCCCGCAATTCTCGCTCGCTGTGTTCCGGATTCGCCGACCCCAGCACTCCTTCGTGCAGCTCCGCGAGGGAAATGATGCTTAGGGCGAGGCCCTCCGGTGTTAACTCCACTACACGGTCAACGACGCGTCCGATGCGGTTCAGGTAGTGGATCACCCAATCCGTGTCTACGAGATATTGCACGGCGTTACAGGTCTGGCGGTTCCCGCGAGCCGGTGATGCGGGACTCGTAGATCATCCGGATCAACTCTTCCGGATCTTCATGCTGGCCGACCCAGCCGCCGGCACCAGCTCTCATCGCCTCGGGGTCGTGCTTCGGCGAGGGCTCCTCCTCGATGGACAGGGAGACTTCCGCCCCCTCCTCGAGGTCGATCGCCTCGAGGGGTTCGAGGACGCCCTTCGAGTACCTGGCGCGGAAGTGCTTGGTCACCATGATTGCCTCCGGCGGCCTCCATCATCGCACAACTGCGCCACGTTGCTCGCCACCCCGAGCGCTAGGCTTGCAGGCGGGGCGCACGAGGGGCGCCGCAGGACGGGAGACAGGCGATGAGGCGACTCGCGCTCGCGCTGCTCGCGGCGGTCTTCCTGTTCGTCGCCGCCGTCGACGCGCGCGCCTCCGCGCCGGGGCTCATGCTCGATCTCGATGGCGCGCGCTCCGTCTGGGTGCAGGACGAGGACGGCGAGTGGCATGGCTACTTCCCGGCCGCGCCCGACTTCGTCAACGAGCGCTTCATCGAGCGCTGGGTCGTCGAGCCGCCCTCGACGACCGGGACCGTTCCGGTCGCCCGCGTCGTCGATGGCGACACGATCGATGTGATGATCTGGGATGAGACGCGGCGCGTGCGGCTGCTGCTGGTCGACACGCCCGAGCTGCGCCCCACGGAATGCTACGGACCGGAGGCGAGCGAGTACGTCTCCTCGCTGCTGCCGGAGGGCTCCGAGGTGCGCCTGGAGCGCGATGCCACGGACAAGGACGCCTTCGGCCGCCTGCTGCGCTACGTCTACCTCGACGACGGGCGGATGCTGAACGAGCTGCTGCTCGAGGGCGGCTACGCGAGGCTCTTCGACTCGGGAGACATGGAGCAGCACGAGCAGCGCCTCCGCGAGGCCGAGGCGCGCGCCCGCGCGGCTGGCGCCGGCCTCTGGACCGCGTGCGAGACGGAAGATGGCGCGGACGACATTGACGCTGGCGCCGCGAGTTCCAGGGACGGGTGCGACGATGCCTACCCCGACGTCTGCATCCCGCCGCCGCCGCCGGACCTCAACTGCGGCGATATCGAGTACCGCGACATCCGCGTGCTGCCGCCGGACCCGCACCAACTCGACCGCGACGGGGACGGCGTCGGCTGCCGGAGCTGAGCGACCGCCGTCGCGCTACAGGCTGTCGAGCATCTCCTCGGCGCGATCGAAGCCCTGCAGCAGGCGCGTCATCCGCGCTTCGATGGCATCCCGCCACTCCGGGTGGGGGAGGATGTAGCGGTCGTTCGCGCGTACACCGGCCATCACCAGCCGCCCCACGAGGTCCGGGTCCATCCCGCGGGCGGTCACCGCCTCGACATCGGCCTGCGCATTGCTGTCGGCCGTCTCTCCGCTGTCCTCGCCGTCGTCGCCGAGGGCGCCCCGGCGATTGCGGGCCGAGCTGCCGATTCTGGTGTTCACCGGGCCAGGGCAGAGCAGCGAGACGCCGATCCGGTGCGGGGCAAGCTCGCGGCGCAGGACCTCGGTCAGGCCCGTGACCGCGAACTTGCTCGTCGTATAGGCGGCGCCGCCGGGCAACGGCGCCAGGCCGGCGAGCGAGGAGGTGTTGACGATGTGCGACTCGCCGCCCTGCTCCCGCATCCGCGGCAGGAAGGCAAGCAGTCCGTGGACCACGCCCTCGAGGTTGACGCCGAGCAGCCAGCGCCAGTCCTGCCGGCTCGTCTCGCTGAAGAGGCCGGGGTGGTGTACGCCCGCGTTGTTGCACAGCAGATCGACGCGTCCGAACTCGGAGAAGGCGAGGTCGGCGAGCGCCTCGACGGAGTCGGGATCCATCACGTTCGTCCGGACGAAGAGCGAACGCGCGCCCGTCGCCGCGACCGCGGCGGCGGCCTCCCTGCCCGGACCCGCCTCGATGTCGGCGATCACGACGTGCATGCCCTCGCCGGCTGCGGCGCGGGCGATCCCGAGGCCGATGCCGCTGGCTCCGCCGGTGATGACCGCCGTGCCACCCTCCAGCTGTTCCACGTCGTCCCCCCGGTCCGGCGCGGGGGCGCCGGTCCCGTTGCTGCCTCCCTCGTGTCTGGGCGGGGCTCGCTACGCCAGCCCGGCCACCTCGGGCGAGAGCGGCGCGTCGAGCTCCTGCAGCTTCGGCAGCACCTCCCTGGCGAAGAGCCGCAGGCTGCGCTCGGCGTGCTCGGCGGACATGCCGCCGTAGCGGGCGTTGAGGATGATCTCCTCGGCGCTGGTCTTGTCGCGAATGTCGATCAGCTTCTGCAGCACCTGCTCGGGCGTGCCCCAGGCCTGCGGGCGCGCGTTGAACTCGCCGATCTCCTCGGTCGTCTTGCGCTTGAAGGTCTTCTCGAAGTTCTCGTAGTAGCTGTAGCCCGTGGCCGCCTTGAAGATCGAGCTGTCCGCGAACTGGTAGTGGTTGTTGTTGCTGATCTGCGCCTGCGTCACCGCCTCCAGGATGATGCTCCAGGCCTCCTCCTCCGTCTCGAAACAGGCGAGGTTCGCGACCGTGGTGGGCTGCACGGGCGCCCAGCCGCGGTCGCGGCGGATCGTGTTGAACTGGCCGAGCTCCTCGCGGTACTCGTCCCAGCTCTTCTGGTTCGTCATCAGCACGCCGAGGCCGGCGTTGGCCGCGATCTCCAGTGTCTCAGGGCTGACCCAGGCGACCTTCAGGTTCTCGACGATCTCGGGCCCGTTGCGCGGACGCGGGCGGATCGTCGTCTCCGGGATCGAGTAGAAGTCGCCCTCGTGGCTCCACCACTCGCGCGTCAGCGCCTTGCGCAGGATCGCGAGCGACTCCATGAAGCGGTCGCGCGACTCGCCCATCGGGATGCGGTAGGCGTCGAACTCGCGCTGCGCCGCCCCGCGTCCGAGGCCGATCGTCAGCTTGCGCCCCTGCAGCATGTTGTCGAGCACCGAGATCTGCTCGGCGACGATCACCGGGTCGTACCAGGGCAGCACGATCACCATCGTCCCGAAGTCGATCCGCTCCGTCGCCCCGGCCATGTAGGTCAGGTGCTGCATCGCCCCGCCGGTCATGATGTAGGGCGAGAAGTGGTGGTCGATCGTCCAGTAGGAGTCGTAGCCGAGCGGCTCGATGAGCGAGGCGAGATGCAGGTCTTCCTCGTAGATCTGCTGGTCGGTGACGGCCTGCGGCGCGTTCGACCGCGCCTCGTAGCGTTCCCAGTCGCCGTAGTTCTGGAAGTTGAGGTGGACGCCGATCTTCATGTCGGCTCCCTTCGCGCCGCGCGAGCATAGCGGATGGCGCTGCGGCCCGGCGTGGCGCAGACTCCAGCGAGGTGGCCCCGCGCGAGGGCCGAGACCGGCAAGGAGCAGCGAGATGGTGGCACGGACGACGGATCCGCCCGACGGCACGGAGGAAGCGCCGCTGCTGACCTCGATCGAGGACGGCGTGCTGCTCGCCCGCCTCAACCGCCCGCAGGCGATGAACGCGCTCAACGGGCACGCCGTCGAGCTGCTGCTCGACGCCGTCGCCGAGGCGAACGAGAGCGACGAGGTGCATGCGCTGGTAATCACCGGCGAGGGCCGCGGCTTCTGCGCGGGCGCAGATCTCGGCGACCTCGCCGCGCAGGAGGGCGGGGACGCTCCGCGCCAGCACCGGATGGACCGCCGCGGGCTCTCCGGCGAGCTGGCGGAGACGCTCGCGCGCTGCGACGTGCCAATCGTCGCGGCGGTCAACGGCGCGGCCGTCGGAGCGGGCTTCGGCCTCGCGCTCTGCTGCGACGTGCGCTTCCTCGGCGAATCGGCGCGCATGGGGTCGGTCTTCATCCAGCGCGGCTCGCCGCGGACTACGGCGCGGCCTACTGGCTGCCGCGCATCGTCGGCCACGCGCGCGCCGTCGAGTTGCTCTACAGCGGCGACCTGGTCGACGCCGCGCGCTGTCTGGAGTTGGGCCTCGCCACCGAGGTCGTCCCGGACGACGATCTGCTGGAGCGCGCGCTCGGCTACGCCCGCGAGATCGCCGCCGGACCGCCGCTCGCCTACACCGGCGTGCGGCGCATGCTGATGCGCGCGAGCGAGCTGCCGATGTCCCACTTCCTCGAGTACGAGTGGACCACCCAGCTCGGCCTGCTCGGCAGCGAGGACGCGCAGGAGGGCTTCCGCTCCTTCCTCGAGCGTCGCGACCCCCACTTCGAGGGCCGCTAGACGGCGCCCCTCCTCCCCTCCGGTCCCCTCTCCCCGCGGGAGAGGGTCAGGGTGAGGGAGGATCCGCCTCTGGAGTTTCTTTGCGCCGTCGGGGCTCTCGAAGGGGGCGCGGGAGTCCTCCCCCTCACCCCCGCCCTCTCCCCAGGGAGAGGGGCCGGATCGGGCTTGTGGCATTCCGCCCTACCCTTCCCGTCATTCCGGCGAAAGCCGGAATCCAGTCGATGCGGCGGCGGCGCGCCTCTCTCCCCTGTGAGCGAGGGTGAGCGCGAGGGGGAAAGGTCGTAGGCTCGGCTCCGTGAGTGGAGGTGGGTCGATGCACAACTTCGTGGGCTGCGTGGCGGTGGTGACGGGCGCGGGCGGCGGCGCGGGCCGGGCGCTCGCCCATGCCTGCGCGGCGGACGGCATGCGCGTCGTTGTCGCGGACATCGACGGCGAGGCCGGCGAAGCCGTCGCCGCGGCGATCCGCGAGGGCGGCGGCGAGGCGATCGCGGTGCAGACGGACGTCGCCGAGCGCGCCTCGCTCGACGCTCTGGCCGAGCGCACGCGCGCCGCATTCGGCGCGGAGCGCAGCGGGCTGGTGCTCTTCGAGAACGCCGGGGTGATGAGGAACGCGCCGCTGGTCGAGGCGACCAGCGAGGACTGGGAGTGGATCCTCGGGGTCAACCTCTGGGGCGTGATCCACAGCGTGCAGGCGTTCCTGCCGCTGCTGCGTGAGCAGGAGGGGCCCGCGCAGATCGTGCTCACCTCCTCGATGTCCGGCCTCGTCGGACGGCAGAACGTCAACGGCGTCTACACCGCCACGAAGCACGCCGTCGTCGGCTACTCGAACGTGCTGCGCCACGAGCTGGCGGCCGAGGGCATCGGCGTCTCCTGCTGGTGCCCGAGCCGCATGGACACGCAGATCCGCCGGGCCGTGCGCGTCCGTCAGCAGCGCTACGGGGGGCCGGACGATGACTTCGCGGCGCCCCGGATCGAGGCGCCGCCCCCGGAGGCGTTCATCCCTCGCCTGCTGCAGGGCGCCCGCGAGAACCGCCGCTTCATCTTCACCCACCCGGACGCCCGCGACGTGCTGCAGGAGCACTATGACGACATGTTCGCCGACTACGACGCGGGCGACCGGACCGCGCAAGAGCTCGGCTGATTCGCCCGAGGCCGCCGAGGGGCTTTGCTGCCGCCGCAAACGTCTTTACGTACCAGCGACGCCGGTATCGTGTCCACGCCCCTCCCCCGGGGACCTACAATGCTGCTCCACAAGGGGGAGTCCCATGGAGTTCCATAAAGCCAAGCGTGTCAACTTGCGCGGCAATCCTGACTTTTCCGAGCAGGAGTTACAAGAACTAGTCAAGAACGACCCCAGCTTGCTCGGACTGGGTGACCTCGAGGTGCGGGCGGTGGAGCGACGCCAGCCGCGAGCGGGCAGGCTCGATCTGCTGCTTGCCGATCCCGAAACGCATGTCCGGTACGTGGTCGAACTCCAACTCGGCTCGCTCGACGAGTCCCACATCATCCGCACCATTGAGTACTGGGACCTCGAAAAGCGTCGCTACCCCCAATACGATCACGTCGCCGTCATTGTTGCCGAGGACATCACGAGCCGCTTCCTCAATGTCGTGAGTCTGTTCAACGGGTTTATCCCCCTCATCGCAATCCAGATACAGGGACTCGAGGTCAATGGGGCCTTCACAGTCGTATCGACGCGAGTGTTGGATGTCATGACGCTCGGGACCGATGAGGAAGACGAAGGGGAGATCGTCGATCGGGGCTACTGGGAACAGAGGGCCTCGCCGAGTTCCGTTCAACTCGTCGACCGGATGATCGCACGCATGGTTCAGACCATCGAGCCGGGGCTTCAAGCGAAGTACAACAAGTACTACATCGGATTAGCGAGTCACGGCGTGACCAAGAACTTTGTGATCTTTAGGCCGCGCAAGCAGCATGTAGTTGCGGAGTTCTCAATCCCCCGCTCCGACGAGTGGACAGAGCGGCTAGAACAGTCGGGGCTTGGGATGTTGCCCTATGACGTCCGTTGGCAGAACTATCGGATGCGGCTGACGGCGAGCGACATAGACGATCATGAGCCTGAACTTCAGGATCTCATGAAGGCGGCCCACGTCTCGTACGGGAACTAGCGGACGGTCGAGACAGCCCCCCGCCCGCCCGGCTATGCCGAGGCAGCGGCGAAGGCCTCCTCTGTGACGATGTTCATCGTCTCGCGGGCGCTGCCCCAGCGCAGTGCGGCGTCACGGCCGCGACGCGTGAAGAAGTGCAGGTCGTACTCCTGCATGTAGCCGATGCCGCCGTGCAGCAGGTGGCAGTCCTGCAGGACCTGCGGCGCCATCTTCGCCGTGATCGCCTTGACGACCGCGACCTGGCGGCGCGTCTCGAGGCCCTCGTCGATCTGCCACAGCAGCTCGTGCACGAGGAAGCGGGAGCCCTCGACGATCGTCGCCATGTCCGCGCTGCGCATCTGCACCATCTGGAACGCGCCGATCGGCTGCCCGAACTGCACCCGCATCTGCACGTAGTCGACCGTCAGGTCGAGCGCCTTCTGCGTGTAGCAGTAGGTCTCGAACGCGGCCACCGCCGCGCCGAGGCAGCGCATCGAATCGAGGGCGTCCGCGCCCTCGAGCCAGGCCTCGGCCGCCGCGCCGTCGTAGTGGACGGCCGCCTGCGGCAGCGCGCCGATGGTGCGCGTGTCGCGCGTCGAGACGCCCGGCTGGTCGCGCCGTACGACGGCGAGGCCCGGCGCGCCGTCATGCATCGCGGCGACGAGGTGCACGTCGCTGGTTTCGCCGAACTCGACGAAGCGCTTCTCGCCCGTGACCGTGCCATCGGCGTACTCCGCCGTGACCGGCCCGTAGAGCGAGTCCGAGGCCTCGAGTAGCGCCGGCGAGATCGTGAGCCCGTTGTTGAGCTGCGGGAGGAGCGAGGTCTTCAACTCCTCGTCGCCGTGCCGCTCGATCGTGACCGCGCCTACGAGCGTGCTGGCGAGCGGGGAGGGCAGCGCGGCGCGGCAGATCTGCGTGATCAGCACGCCCGCGTCGAGCACGGTCCCGCCCTGGCCCCCGTACTCCTCGGAGATCGCCAGCGAGTTCCAGCCCAGCTCCGTCATCTGGCCGTGCAGCTGCTCGTCGGGCCGGTTCGCCGCCTCGATCTCGCGGATCCGCTCGAAGCTGACCTCGCGCTCGAAGAAGTCCTCGGCGTTGGTCCGCAGGATGTCCTGCAGCTCGCTCGGTCGGAGGTCCATCGTGCGCCTCCTATCGCGGCAGCTGCAGGCCGCGCGTGGCGATCACGCGGCGCTGGATGTCGTTGGTGCCGCCGGCGAAGCGGCCGGGCGGGTCGCTGCGCCACCCCGCCTCGAGCATGCCGCCGAGCGGGGCGTCCTCGTTCGATTCGTGCAGCCCGCCGCTGCGGCCGAGGATGTCCATGAAGGCGTCGTGGATGCGCTCGCTGGAGTCGCCCTTCCAGATCTTGGACATCGCCGCCTCCATCGTCGGCACCAGGTCGTTGTGCACCATCGCCGCGTTGTTGGTCGCCAGCGCGCGCCCCACCTCGACGCGCATCGAGGCCTCGGCGACGGCCATGCGCGTGGCCGGGTCGTCCAGCAGGTCGCTGCGCTCGGCCACGAGGTAGGAGATGATGTTCTGCACCCTGCGCTCGAGCGGGCGGTAGGTGCCGATCGCGACGCGCTCGAGGTCGAGCGCGCCCGTGACGATGTACCAGCCGCGGTTCTCCTCGCCGACGAGCGCGTCGGCGGGAATGCGCACGTTCTCGTAGAACGTCTCGTTGGTGCGGCCCTCGCCCATCACCCAGAGCGGGCGCACGGTGATGCCGGGCGTGCTGAGCGGCACCACGAAGGTGGAGATGCCGCGGTGCTTCGGCGCGTCCGGGTCGGTGCGCGCGGCGAGCCAGACGTGCGTCGCGAGGTGCGCCGAGGAGGTGTAGATCTTCTGGCCGTTGATCACCCACTCGTCGCCGTCGCGGACGGCGCGGGTCTGCAGCGAGGCGAGGTCCGTCCCGGCGTTCGGCTCGGTGTAGCCGAGGGCGAAGCGGATCTCGCCCGAGAGCACCTTCGGCAGGATGTCGCGCCGCTGCTCCTCGCTGCCGTGGCGCATGATCGTCGGGCTGACGGAGTTGTAGGTGAGCGTGTCCCAGGGCATGCCCTCGCGCGCCAGCTCCTCGGAGAGGATCCAGAGGTAGAGCGCGCCCTTGCCGCGGCCGCCGTACTCCTCGGGCCAGGCGACCGAGGGCAGGCCCTCGTCGGCGAGCGCCTGCAGGAACGTCTCGGCGGCGGGGCCGTAGCCGTGCACGTGGTGGCCGGCGATCTCCGCCTCCAGCTCCGGCGTGCGGTGACGGCGGATGAAGTCGTGGATCTGCTCGCGGAACTCGACGACGTCATCGGGCATCTGGAAGTCCATGCCTCGCTCCTCTCACCCTGACCCTCTCCCCGAGGGAGAGGGGACAGTGGTTGCTACTCGTCCTCGATGCGCGACCAGTGGACGAGGCTGTAGGGCGGGTCGGCGTCCGCGTGGTGCTCGTAGACGGCCTCGACCGCGCTGCCGATCACGACCTCCGCCTCGGGGTCGCCGAGCAGGTTGCCGACCAGGCGGATGCCATCGGCGTCCGGCAGCTCGACGACGACGGCCACGTAGGGCACAGCCTCCCTGAGCGCGGGGTGCACCGGGTGCCAGACCCGCTCCCAGGAGTAGATCCGCCCGCGCCCCTCCACCTCCCGCCACTCGAGCTCGGATGTGAGACAGCCGTGGCAGATCCACTCCGGTCCCCACTGGTGCTTCGCGCAGGCGCTGCAGTACTGCACCCACAGTTCGCCGCGCTGCGTGCCCTCGATGAACGGCTTGTCGAGGTCGTCGTTCATCGTGGCGGGGTAGGCGACGGGCTCCGGGAAGTAGGTGCCGCCCGCCTCGATCTCGGCCTTGGTCGCGTTCGCCATCGTGCTAGGTCCCCTCAGCGCGCCGCGGCAGCAGCACCGTCGCCGTGCCGGGCGTCGTCACGCCCTCGCGGGTGTTCTCGATCCAGATCTCGAGGTTCACGACGCCCGTCTCCGGGTCGTCTCCGTCCGCCTTGCCTCGGACGCGGCCCTTCACGGACATCACGTCGCCGGGCGTGTTCATGCGCCGCATCTGGAAGCCGAAGGTCCTGATCCAGCCCTCCGGACCCATCCAGTCCGTCAGCAGGCGCCCCAGGCAGCCGCGCGTGAATCCGGTGTTGTAGAAGATCGTCTCGTGTCCGCCCTCGCGCGCGAACTCGAAGTCGTGGTGGACCTTGTGGAAGTCCTGCGAGCCGCTGACCTGCTTCGCCATCTCCGTCCAGCCGAGCGTGAAGGTGAAGCCCTCGAGGTCATCCCCTGCGCTGACGTCGTCCCAGTAGCGCTGCGCGCGCGGCTCGCCGCTCATTCGCCGTTCCCCTCGAGCTCGGCCGCGAACTCCTCGGGGCGGCGGTGGGCGACCATCGTGTTCCGCCCGATCGCGACGACCTCGCCGTCCTGGTTGAAGATCGTGGTCTTCGCCGCGATCCAGATCGAGCGCGGGTCCAGCCGCGTCCGCTTCTGGTAGATGTCCTCGATCTCCGTCTGCCGCGAGAGGCGGTCGCCGATGCGGGCGGGCTGGATGAACTCCCAGCTGATGTTGAGGTTGATGGTGCGGTCGCCGCGCGTCGGCACCTGGAGGATGAGCGCGGGCTCGTCCTCCTCGGGCCAGGCGCCGCCGCCCGCGAAGTAGTCGGTCATCACCGGCGGGACGATCACCCCGCCCCACTTCGTGGTCGCCGCGTAGTCGGGATCGAGGAACAGCGGGTTGTCGTCCTCCACCATGTGGCAGTAGCGGCGGATCGGGTCGTACTCGACCGGGTAGCGGCCGTGGTAGAGCGGCGTCTTCCTGCCGATCCACTCGGCGCGCACGGCCTCGATGTCGTACTCGCCCTCGACCTTGGTCATCGCATCCCCCGGCGCGTGCTGCGTGATTCTAGGTGAGCGCCCCGCTCGCCGCGAGGATCGCGGCCTCCTCGGCGGAGAGTCCGAGCAGCTCCGTGAGCACGTAGTGCGTGTCCTCGCCCAGCAGCGGCGCGGCCTTGCGAGGCGTGCCGGGCGTCTCCGAGTAGATGGTCGCGAGGCCGTCGTACGGCGTCGGGCCCATCGCCGGATGGTCCAGGGTGACGAAGAACCCGCGATGCGCCAGCTGGGCGTCCTCGTAGAGGTCGCTCGCGCGCAGCACCGCCGAGGCGGGGACCCCGGCCGCCTTCAGCCGGGCGGCGAGGGCATGCCCGTCCTGCCCGGCGCACCAGCCGCGCAGCGCCTCGTCGATGCGATCGCGCGCGGCGAGCCGGCCCTCGTAGCTCTTGAACTCGCCACCGTCTAAGCCCTCGAGGCGGGCGAGGTCGCGCAGCGCGCGCCACTGCTCCGCCGTCTCGCAGGCGATTGCGATGTAGCGTTCGGCGCCGGCGACCCGGTAGACGCCGTGCGGGCAGGCGGTGCGCGAGTCGTGCCCGGCGGGCGGCGCAACGCGGCCGTTGACCGCGTAGTCGAGGACGAGCGGCGAGAGGAAGTGGATGCCGACCTCGACCTGCGAGATGTCGAGCAACTGGCCGCGTCCGCTGCGGGCGCGTTCACGGAGCGCCGCCGCGATCACGGCGAGGCCGAAGCGCGGGTTGATGAAGTCCGTGTAGGCGCCGTAGGGCCCAGCGGGAGGGCGGTCCGGCCAGCCGGTCACGCCGTGCAGCCCGGCCAGCGCGGCGCCCTGGCTGCCGAAGCCGGTGAACGGGGCCTCCGGACCGGTCTGCCCTCGGAGGCAGGTGCGCACCATCAGCAGGTCGTCGCGGCCCGCGCTCAGCGTCTCCCAGCCCAGCCCGTGCCGCTCCATCGTGCCCGGCGTGAAGCTCTCGAGGACCACGTCCGCCCAGCCCGCGAGCCTGCGCGCGACGGAGCGGCCGCCCTCGCTCGACAGGTCGAGCGTCATGCCCAGCTTCGAGGAGTTGAAGTTGGCGAAGAACTGCGCCCGGTTGATGTCCCGCACGCCGCCCTTGAACGACCCCATCCCGCGCAGGGTGTCGATGCGCTTCGCGGTCTCGACTCGCACCACCGTCGCGCCGTGATCGGCCAGCGCCTTGCCGAGCAGCGGACCGACGCCCACCCAGGAGAAGTCCGCCACCCTGAGCCCCTCGAACGCCCTCGTGCGCGTCGGGGTGGCGCTCACGTCGGGGCGCTCGGCTGGCATCGGCCGCCGCGACTCGCCGAGGAGCGCGTTCGCCTCGCCGAGTGCCGGCGCGGGCTGCGGGCTGCGCAGCGGCGTGCGGCTCGCCCTCGCGAACGGTCCGGGGTGCGGGCGGCCCTCGACCTCCCTCCAGTAGTCGCGATAGGCAAGCTGCGGGTCCGCGAGGAGATCGGCGGCGGTCATGATCGGCGCGATCAGCGCCCCGCTGGCGACGGCGCGCTCGTGCAGTTCGCGCTTCGGCCTGGTGCCGATGAACTCGACCGCGAGCCGGAGCGCCTCGTCGAACAGCGCCACCGTCTCCGCCGGGACGGCGCTGGGATCGATGAACTGCTCGTGCCAGTGCTCCCAGTCGACCGCCCGGAGGCGTTCGGGCAACTCGACGCCGTCCTCCCGCATCCAGGCGATGGTTTCGTTGATGGCGATGCGCTGCGGGAGAGTGACGCCCATCGTCACGATCACGTGGCCATCGGCGGCCGCGATCACGCTTGGCAGGTGGAGGCCGGAGGGGTGGGGAGGCCGAGGCTCGGCGCGATCGTCGCCGTAGCCGGGCCTGTCGCCGCCCTCGTTCGGCGGGTAGCCGCTCGCGTCCATCATCGTCCAGACCATGCAGGCCTGCATCGAGACGTCGAGGTGCTGGCCGAGGCCGGAGCGGTCGCGCTCGACGAGCGCCACGACGGCGTCTGCGGCGGCCTGCGCGCCGCCGTGCAGCCCGGCCTGCGGGTAGCCGACCGGGATCGGCGGGCGGTCGCCGTCGCCCTGCAGCGAGAGCAGCCCGCCGGCCGCCTCGATCGTCAGCTCCGTCGCCGGCGAGAGCGCGTCCGGCCCGCTCTGCCCGTAGGGCGTGATCGAGGCGTAGACGAGCGCGGGGTTGAGCGCGCGCAGATCCTCGTAGCCGAGGCCGAGCGCCGCGAGGTGGCCGGGCGCGAACGACTCCAGCAGCACGTCGGTGCCCTCGGCCAGCGCGCGCAGGCCCCGGCGGCCCTCGTCCGAAGCGAGGTCGAGCACGACGCTGCGCTTGCTCGCGCCGTAGACGGCCCAGTAGAGCGAGCCGTCCGGCTCGTCCTCGCGGCCGTCCTCGAAGGGCGGCATGCGGCGCGCGTCGCAGCCCTCGGGCGGCTCGATCTTGAGCACCTCGGCGCCGAGGTCGGCGAGGATCCTCCCGCCGATCTCGCAGCGCGCGGTGGTTAGGTCCAGCACGCGGATGCCGGAGAGCGGCGGCGCTGCGGCTGACGGCGGCATCGGCGCGACGAGGCGGCTACGCCTCGAAGATGGCGCTCACGGGGTGGGCGAAGCCGGGCAGCACGTCGCCGCCCTCGAGGCTGTCGTTCGCGCCGAGGGTGGCGGCAGGCTGGTCTGGCCGATGCACGTCAACCGTGCGCGTGTCCGGGTGCACGACCCACGCGATGCGTACGCCGTGGCTCAGCCACATCCGCGCCTTGTCGTGGACCTCGCGGCGGCTGTCGCTCGGGGACCGCACCTCTACCACGAGGTCGGGCACGGCCTCGGCGTAGCCGACGATGCGCGCGTCGAGCGGGATCTTCTCCGCCGAGGTGTACGCGATGTCCGGCTCGCGCACGGTGTCCGGATCGCGCTCGAGCCATACGCCGGAGTCCGAGGCGACGAGCGTCCCCAGCCGCCGGGGCTTCACGAAGGCGCCCAATGCAATGACCAGATTGGTGACGATCTTGCCGTGCTCGTGTCCCGTCGGCATGGTCTCGCAGAGCACCCCTCGAATCAGCTCGCCGCGCACGCCGCGGCTGCCGAGTCGCAGCAGGTCGGCGGCGGTGAGCAGCTTCGCCTCTGTGGTCGTCATCCCGGTTCGCTCCCGTGCGCAATCATGTTACACGGCCTCGATTGCGACCGGCGCGTCGCGGCTGTCGCGCGAGGTCCGGCCTTAGCCCTGCTGGCGCGACCAGCGGAGCGCAGCGCCCCACTTGTGCTCGAGCGAGTAGGCGAGCGCGACGTCGTCGATCTTGCGCAAGGCCTCGAGGGAGATCTTGGAGTTGCGCACGACGACGGGGTCGTAGCTCGCGATCTCGGAGGCGATCGCCTGCGCCTCCGCGTCGAGCTGGTCGTCCTCGACGACGAGCGCGATCGCGCCGCACTGCTGCAGGTACTCGGGCGTGACGCGGCGGCCGGTCAGCATCAGGTAGCGCAGCACCGGCTCCGGGAGGATGCGGCGCGCGTGGCCGGCCCCGCCGATCGAGTTGATCTGGATCTCCGGCAGCCCGAAGCGCGCGCTCCTCCCGGCGATCACGATGTCGCAGAGCGCCGGCATCAGCATCCCGAGGCCGACCGCCGCGCCGTTGATCGCGACGATGATCGGCACGGGTACATCGAGCAGCGCGGTCTGCGCGTTGCGCACGCGCACCAGGTGGTCGCCGGGCGGAGTGTGGATCGGCGTGGAGCTGGCGCTGCGCGGGTCGTTGAGGTCGAAGCCGCCGCTGAAGATGCCGGGCACGCCGCTGCGCCAGACGATCGCGCTGATCTCCGGGTCGTCGCCAAGGCGGTGCAGCTCCTCGGCCATCGACTCGAGCATGTCGAGGCCGAGCGCGTTCACGGGCGGCCGGGTCACGGTGAGCGTGGCGACGCGGCCCTCGCGCTCGATGCTCAGCGTCTCGTGCATCTCGATAGACCCTTCACGCGAGATCGCGCCCGCGGCGGCTCCCGCGCTGGCACTGTAGCGGATGACGCCGCCCCTCGAAGGCCGCGCGCGCCCTCGCGCGGCCTGTCGTACGCTGCGCCGGCGTGTCGGGAGGCGGCGTATGTCCGAGGTCGAGATCCACGGCGAGTGCGATGCGCGGTTCGCTGCGGTGCGCGAGGCGTTCGAGGAGAACTTCACGGAGCGCGGCGACATCGGCGCCGCGGTCGCCGTCACCATCGACGGCGAGCCGGTCGTCGACCTCTGGGCGGGGAACGCCGACTCCGCCGGCGCGCGCGCCTGGGAGCGCGACACGATCGTCAACCTCTACTCGACCGGGAAGGGCGTGCTCTCGCTCGGCCTGCACATGCTCGCCGACCGCGGGCTCGTGGACATCGAGGCTCCCGTGGCGCGCTACTGGCCGGAGTTCGCGCAGGGCGGCAAGGAGGGCGTCACGGTCCGCCACGTGCTGGGGCACCGCTCCGGCGTGGTCGGCGCGCGGCGCCTGCTGCCGGAGGAGGCGAAGTACGACTGGGAGACGATGACCGCGGCGCTGGCCGAGGCCGAGCCGTGGTGGGAGCCCGGGACCCGGCACGGCTACCACGTCTGGACCTACGGCTGGATCATCGGCGAGATCGTGCGCCGCGTGAGCGGCCGCCGGGTCGGCGCCTTCATCCGCGAGGAGATCGTGGAGCCGCTCGGCCTCGACTTCCACATCGGGCTCTCCGCCGCCGAGCAGGCGCGCGTCGCGGAGATCGTCCCGCCGAGCCGCAGCCCGCTGCCGGAGCCCGACGTGACCTCGATCATCGCGATGGCGCACAACAATCCGCCGTGGACCTTCGAGACCGCGAACACGACCGAGTGGCGCGAGGCCGAGATCCCCGCCGGGAACGCGCACAGCGACGCGCGCGGCCTCGCCCGCTTCTACGGCGCGCTCGCCCGCGGCGGCGAGCTGGACGGCGTGCGCCTCCTGAGCAGCGAGGCGATCGAGGCGGCGCGCGTGCTGCAGAGCGAGGGCACGGACGCGACGATCGGCGTCTCGAACCGCTACGCGCTCGGCTTCCAGTTGCCCTCGCCGGAGCTGGACGACCCGAGGCCGGAGACCGCCTTCGGGCACTCCGGCGTCGGCGGCTCGCAGGCCTTCGCGGACCCGGGCTCGGGGCTCGGCTTCGCCTACGTGATGAACCGCATTCGCGGGCCCGGCGACGTGCGCGCGCGCACTCTCATCGAGGCCACCTACGCCAGCCTTGAGGACGGCGCGTAGACCTCGGCGAGGTTCTGCTTTCTCGGGTCGTGTGCGTCAGTCCGTGGCGGCGTCGACCGGGAGGATTTCGACCGCGGCGTAGCACATGTGCTGCGCATGTGACGGCCCTGAGCGCCCTGCTCATGCCGACCGCTATGCTCCCGGCGACTCGGCACTTGAGGGGAGTCGACCATGAGAGCCGCGATCTACCACGGCGCCAACCAGCCGATGCCGATCGAGGAGGTCGAGGTCGACGACCCGTGGCCACGCGAGGTGCTGGTCCGCACCGCCGCCAGCGGCGTCTGCCACAGCGACCTGATGTTCGTCGAGGGCATCGGCCAGTGGCCGACCCCCGGCATCCTCGGCCACGAGGGCTCCGGCGTCGTCGAGGCGGTCGGGTTGGACGTGAGCTACGTGCAGCCCGGCGACCGCGTGATCGTCACGGGCGTCGTCTTCTGCGGCCAGTGCGAGGAGTGCCTGAGCGACAACCCGCACCGCTGCCTCGACCGGCCGCGCCGCCGCCGGCACGAGCGCCCTCGGATCACGCTCAACGGCGAGGGCGTGCTGGCCCTCACGAACGTCGGCAGCTTCGCCGAGTACATGCTGGTGCCCGAGGCCGGCGTCGTGAAGCTGCCCGGCGACGTGCCACTGGAGACGGCTTGCCTCGTCGGCTGCGGGGTGATCACCGGGCTCGGCGCGGTCTTCCGCTCAGCCGAGCTGAAGCCGGGCACCACGGCGGCCGTCTTCGGCCTCGGCGGCGTCGGGCTCTCGGTCGTCCAGGGCGCGCGCATCGCCGGGGCGAGCCGGATCATCGCCGTCGACCTGACCGACGAGAAGCTGGAGCGCGCGCGGCAACTCGGCGCAACGGACCTGGTGAACGCCTCGGAGGTCGACGATCCGGTCGAGGCGATCCGCGACCTGACCGAAGGGCGCGGCGTGCATTACTCCTTCGAGGCGATCGGGATGAAGGCGACGGCGGAACAGGCCTTCGCCTGCACCCGCGCCGGCGGCACGGCGTCGATCATCGGCGCGGGCATCACCGCGCCGCTGGAGTTGCCGCCGAACCTGCTGATCCAGGACCGGCGCATCCAGGGCGTGTTCATGGGCCGCACCCGCGCGCGCGTCGACATCCCGCGCTACCTCGAGCTCTACCGCCAGGGCCAGCTCAAGCTCGACGAGCTGGTCACGCGGCGCGGACGGCTCGAGGACCTGGACCAGGCCTTCGAGGACCAGCGCGCCCACGTCGGCGCGCGCACCATCCTGCTCTTCGACTAGCAGGGCGGGGCGCGCCTTCGGAGCTAGTAGTCGAGGTTGTACACGCGCGCGGCGTTGTCGTGGAGGATCTTCTGTAGCGTCTCCCTCGGCAGTGAGCTGAGGTTGCGCTCGATGAAGTCCTTCGGCTTGTCCGCGACCGAGGCCGGACCCGGCGACATGCTCGTCGGATGCGGGAAGTCCGTCTCGTAGAGGACGTTGTCGGGCAGCATCTCGATCGTGTGCAGCGCCACTTCGCGCTCGAACCAGAAGCAGGCATAGACCTGGCGCCTGAAGTACTCGCTCGGCAGCAGGTCCATCTCCGGATGCTCGTCGCGCCCTCCGGCGTTGAGCCACTGCCAGTCGACCGCCTCGAGGACGTACGGCACCCAGCCGATGCCGCTCTCGACGGAGACGAAGTTGAGGTTCGGGTGGCGGTGGCAGATGCCCGAGATCAGGATCTCCATGATCCCGTTCATGTTGTCCATGAAGAAGCGCACCGTGCCGGCCGAGTAGTTCGCCTGCGGGCCATTGCCCTCGTAGCCACCGCGCGTGTCCACCGGGTTCCCCGAGCCGATGTGGAAGTTGATGCTCAGGCCCAGGTCCTCGGCGGTGTGCCAGACCGGGTTCCAGTGCGGGTCCGCGAGCATCGGCGCGTCGCCGAAGTAGTGCGGCTGCTGCGGGAACAGCACGCCCTTGTGACCGAGCTTGGCGCAGCGCTCGATCTCCTTGACCGTCTCATCCACGTCCCAGAAGGGGACCGCCATGATCGGCAATAGCCGGTCCGGGTTGAGGCCGCACCACTCGTGCAGGAAGTCGTTGTAGGCCTGAACACAGGCCAGCATCAGCTCGGGATCCTCGAGCTTGAGGAAGTTCTGGTTCCCGAAGCCGGCCACGTTCGGGTAGATGACGTGGGCGTACATCCCGTACTCGTCCATGCGCTCCAGGCGCTTCTCGGCGTCGTAGGCGCCGGGGTCGAAATCCTCGAGGGTCGAGGGATGCGCGGGCGGCCACTCGCGCCAGCCGGCCATGGTGGTGATGCCGATCGGCGAGGACGGCTGGCCGTTGAGGATCCAGATGTCGCGCAGCGTCTCGGGGTCCGCCTTCGGATCCCACTGCCTCGCCGTGTCCCAGGGAATCGTGCGGACGTGGGGCACCATGTCGCCCCACTTCTTGGTCGAGACTCGCGAGGTGAAGAGGTCGTAGGGCTCCGTCACGTGCGTGTCGACGTCGATGACCTTGATTTCGTCGGTGATCATGCTGCCTCCAACGCGAGGCGCTGACCGGGGGAGCGGCCGCCTCGCAGCTCCACTACGAACGCCATACTACCGAGGTGGCCGGCGGTTGGGGCGCTCGATCAGCCCTGCGCACGCAACGCCGCGCCGATGGGAGTAGGCTCCGCCCTGCCGATTGGGGGCTCAAGATGAACATCCTCATCGTTACGGGGACGGCCCTGCCCGAGGTGCCGCCCGAGATCATCGAGCGGATCATGGAGGCCGCCGGGCCGGACTCGACGGTCACGGTCGTCGACTCGGACGGCGAGGCGCTGGAGTTCGCGGCGGAGACGGACGTGGTCCTCGGCTTCGTGACGCCGCAGCTGTACGCGGCCGCGCCGAACCTGCGCTGGGTCCACGCCATTGCCTCGGGAGTGAACCGCTACCTCTATCCCGCGTTCCGTGACGGCGAGGTCATGCTGTCGAGCGAGAAGGGGCAGGTCGGCCCGCAGCTCGCCGATCACGCCTTCGCGCTGCTGCTCGCCCTCACGCGCAAGGTCGGCTCGGCGATCCGGCTCGGCCCCGAGGCCTGGGACCAGCGACGCGCGCTGCGCATGCAGGAGACCGAGCTGACCGGCAAGGTGATGGGAATCGTCGGCTACGGCGGGACCGGGCGATCCGTCGCGCAGCGCGCAACGGGCTTCGGCATGCGCAGCATCGCCGTCGACCGCGACGCCCTCGAGGGCGACGACCATGTCGACGAGGTCTGGGCGATGGATCGCTTCAACGACCTGCTCGAGGCCTCGGACGTGGTTGCGGTCTGCTGCCCGCTGACGCCGGAGACCCACGGCCTGTTCGACCGCGAGGCGTTCGCGCGGATGCCGCGCGGCTCGATGATCGTCAACGTCACGCGCGGCGAGATCATCGACGCCGACGCCCTGATCGAGGCGCTCGACTCCGGCCAGCTCGCCGGGGCAGGGCTCGACGTGGTGCCGATCGAGCCGCTGCCCGAGGACCACCCGCTGTGGCAGCGCGACGACGTGGTGATGACGCCGCACGCCGCCGGCGCCAGCCAGCTGCGTGCGCCTCGGAACATCGACCGCTTCTGCGGCAACCTCTGGCGGCTGCGCACCGGCGAGCCGCTCGAAGGCCTGATCGACAAGCAGGCCGGATACTAACGGGGCGGGCGCCCGCGCTCCGGCCCCCTCTCCCCGAGGGAGAGGGCGGGGGGTGAGGGCCCCTGCGCGATCGAGAGAGCTGCGATGACCGATCAGCACTCCGCCGCCGGCGACCTGCACGTCCTCGACGCGCTCCCGGTCCACCCGGGCGATGCGCCCGACCCGGCAGCCTGGCGGCTGCGCGTCGACGGCCTCGTCGACACGGCGCTCGACCTCGATCTCCGCGACCTCGCCGCGATGCCGCAGCGCCTCATGGTCGACGACTTCAGCTGCCTCGAGGGCTGGACGGTGCCGGGCCTGCGCTGGCGCGGCGTGCCCGTCGCCGACCTGCTCGATCGGGCGGCAGCGCCGTCGCAGGCGGTGTGGGTGCAGATCAGCGCCGACGACTTCAGCCTGCCGCTGCCGCTCGAGCAGGCGCGCGACGCCCTGCTCGCCCTCGAGGTGAACGGCGAGCCGCTGCCCGCCGAGCACGGCGGCCCGGCGCGCCTCGTCGTGCCGGGCGGCGAGTGCTTCACCAGCATCAAGTGGGCGGAACGTATCGAGGTGCGCGCCGAAGCGGGCGACAACAGCGCCCGCCGCATCGCCCTCGCACGCCTCGAGGAGGCCGAGGGGTAGCGCGCGCTACGAGACGCCGGTACCGGCGTCGATGTGAATCGTGTGGCCGGTGATGTGGGCCGCCAGGTCCGAGGCGAGGAAGATCGCCCCCGCCGCGAAGTTCTCCGGCGAACCGAGGCGCTTCAGGAGCCCGTAGTTCTCGGCGATGTCGTCCTCGCGGCGCTGGATGTTCCTGTGGCGGCCGGGGCTGTCCACGCCCCCGGGCGCGATCGCGTTCACGCGGATGCCCTGCGTCCCCCACTCCGCCGCCAGCTCGCGAGTGAGGCCGAGGATGCCCGCCTTCGCCGCGGCGTAGGCGGCGATGCCCTGCCCTGTCGCGTGGTAGGCGGCGCTGGAGGCGGTGCTGACGATGCTGCCGCCGCGCCCGTCATCGAGCATCACGCGCGCCGCCGCCTGGCTGCCGATGAAGGCGGCGCGCACGTTCATGCGCGCGACCGCGTCGAAACCTCGCTCCGAGACGTCGAGGGTCGGCGCCTGGAAGTTGCCGCCGGCGTTGTTGAACATCGCGTCGAGCCGCCCGAAGCGCTCGCGCGCTCCGGCGACGAGCGCACGCAGCGAGTCCGGGTCGCGCACGTCGGTCGGGATCGAGACCGCCTCGCCGCCGGCCTCGGTGATCATGTCGGCGGTCTCCTGGCCGGTCTCCGGGTTGATCTCGCCGATCGCGACGCGCGCGCCGACGTCGGCCATGCCGATCGCGATCGCGCGGCCGATGCCGCTGCCCGCGCCGGTCACGACGGCGACGCGGCCGTCCATGCGGATACCGTCCATCATGAAGCCCATCGCGCCCTCCTCGCTGATCGCCCGCTGCCGTCCGCCGCTACCTTACTCCGGCGCGGCTGGTCGAGTCGGCGGCGGCTGACGCCTGCTAGCATCGCCGCCGCGCGAGGGAGCGACTCATGCGAATCACCCGCATCTACACCGGCGACGACGGGCAGTCCCACTTCGAGGACGTCGAGGTCGCGTTCGCCCTCGATGTCGGGCGCGGCGTGCGGACGCCGCTGCTCGACGCCGCGCAGATCAGCCTCCACGAATCGACCGCGGCCTTCGAGACGGACTACCACCCCGCGCCGCACCGCCAGTGGGTGATCACCGTCTCCGGCAGCGCCGAGATCGAGTGCGGCGACGGCTCGAAGCGCACCTTCGGCGTCGGCGACGTCTTCTTCGCCGACGACACCACCGGGCAGGGCCACATCGCCCGCACCGTCGAGGTGCCCCGCCGCTCGATCGTCGTCCCCATGCCCGAGGATTTCGACTTCGAGCAGCTGCGCGGCGAGGGCGGCTAGCGCCTCGGGGCGGGGCCGAGCTGCATGGCGGAGCTGGGGCGGCGGCGACTGGGCCGGACCGGGCTGATGGTGACCGAGCTGGGCCTCGGCGCGATGGACACGCCGACGGCGCGCGAGGGGCCGCAGACGCTCGAGCGTGCGCTCGACCTGGGCATCGACTTCGTCGACACGGCGCGCGAGTACGCGGGCAGCGAGTTCATGATCGGGCAGGCGGTGCGTGCGCGCGCCGAGGCCAGCCGGCCAGCCTTCCACATCGCCAGCAAGACGTTCAGCCACTCGATCAACGGCAGCCAGCACGACATCGACCGCTCGCTGAGCACGCTCGGCGTCGAGCGGATCAGCCTCTACCAGCTGCACGACATCTCCTCGCTCGAGGCCTGGGAGGAGGCGACCGGCGAGGACGGCGCGCTCGAAGGGCTGCAGATCGCCCAGTACCGCGGGCTGATCGAGCACATCGGCATCTCCTCGCACAGCCTCGAGGTGCTGAGGCTGGCGATCGAGAGCGGCGAGTTCGCGACGGTGATGCTCGAGTACTCGGCGTTCTTCACGGAGACCGCGCCGCTGATCGAGTTGGCGCGGGAGCACGACGTGGGCGTGATCGTGATGCGCCCGCTCGGCGGCTCCGGCCGCACGAGCGTGATGCGCGGTCGCATCGCCGAGGGCTACGACGGCCCGCTCACGCCGCCCAACCTGCTGCGCTACGTCTTCTCGCAGCCCGGCGTCTCGGTCGCGATCCCGGGCGCGCGCTTCCCCTCGCGCATCGAAGAGAACGTGGCCACGGCGACCTCGTACGAACCGATGGGCGCCGCGGAGCAGCGCGCGCTGGAGGCGGAGGCGCAGCGCCTCTACTGACTCAGTCCGGGTCGATCAGCGGGCGGACCTCCCGGCCGAGCAGGCCGACGGACTTCATGACGGCCTCGTGGGAGAGGTCGCCGATCTGGACCTGGCACATCAGGCTGTTGAGGCCCAGGTCGGCGTAGCGCTCCAGCTTCTTCCGGCACTGCTCCGGGTCGCCGATGATCACCATCTCGTCGGTGTTCAGCGCCTCGTAAAGGTCGTCAACGCCGATCTCGCCCTGGTGGAACTCGTCGATGGCCCGCGTCGCCTCGTTCTGCAGCTGCGGGACGGAATCCTCGAGGCTGCGCCGGCCGTGCGCGGCGAAGTCGAAGCCCGAGACGATCTCTCCGCCCTCGGGCGGGGCGAAGAGGGCGGCGACCGTGCGCAGGTACCAGGCGACGGCCTGAGGTGCGCCGTTCTCGATCGCCTCGCGCGTGGTGCGCGCGCAGTGGACGAGCGTGAGGCAGTTGATGCGGTCGTTGACGACGTCGGTGATCGGTTCGACGTTCTCGCTCGCCTTGCGGTACATCGCGATGCGCCGCTCCAGCTCCTCGACCGGCACCATGATCGTGAGCGCGAGCATGCCGATGCCGAGGCGGCCTGCGATCTCGAACGACTCGTCCTGCGTGCCGGCGACCCAGACCGGCGGGTGCGGGCGTTGGATCGGCTTCGGCAGGACGTTGCGCTCGGGGATCTCGAAGTGCTCGCCTTTGTGCGAGAACTGCTCGCTGGACCACATCTTCGGGATGATGCTGAGCGCCTCCTGCCACATAGCGCGCGTCTCGTCGGGGCGGACGTTGAACCCGGCCTGCTCGTACCAGGTGGAGCGTCCCGTCCCGAACTCGACGCGGCCCCGGCTCATGATGTCGAGGGCGGCGATGCGCTCGGCGACGCGGATCGGGTAGTTGAACGGGTTCGGCAGGAGCACCACGCCGTGCCCGATGCGGATCCGTTCGGTCCGCTGCGAGACGCAGGCGAGGAAGATCTCCGGCGCCGAGGAGTGCGAGAACTCGGAGAGGAAGTGGTGCTCCACCTCCCAGACGGTGCCGAAGCCGAGCTGGTCGGCGAGCACGATCTGGTCGAGCGCGTTGTAGTAGGCATTGCGCTCTTTCTCCTCGTTCCAGGGCTTCGGACAGGACAGCTCGTAGAGCAGATCGAGCTTCATGCGCGTTCCTCCCGCGGCTTGCCGCAGCTGTCTCGTGCGGCGCGCGCATTCTAGCGGTGCGTTGCGCCGGGACTACGTCCGGCGGCTGGGCGGACTGACAAGGTTCTGCTATGCTGTCGCTTGAGGCACGAGGGACGGGCAATGGCCAGGATCGTTCCGGACGAAGAACTGCGTGAGGTGCTCGAACCGTTTGGCGGCGCGGACGCTGTCCACACGGGTCTACGCCGGTTGAGGGAGAATCGGGAGTACCTGGATGAGAATCGCGAGCGCCTCAAGCGCCAGTACCCCGACCAGTGGATCGCCATCCTTCGCCGGCGGGTCGTGGCTCACGGGGACACCCCGGAGGGCGTGATGCGCACCGTTCGCGAGGCCTACCAGGATTCCGACGGAGTGGCGCTGGACCTGCTGGATACCGAAGAACGAACCTGGATCCTGTAGGGCCTTGGGTGCCGAGCACAAGGGGCTACTTCGAGGGCGACGATCGCCAGCCCTTCGTCGATGCGGACGTGCTCCTTCCCCGGCTGGGCGTGACCGCAAAGGTCAGCCTCTTCGTGGACACAGGCGCCGACACGACCACGATCCACTGGGGCGATCGTAACTTGCTCCGAACGCGTACGGGCGACGAGCTCCCTGCCGACACGGTGTTCCCGGATCAGGCACAGGCCTACGGCATCGCCGGGGTCCCGGTCCTCTACGGCAGGGAGGACGCCGTGCTCGTATTCAGGACGGATGAGGGCGCCCTGATGGCCTCGGAAGTCCGCCTGCACATCGAGTTGGGACCGACGACTGCGGGAATCCCGTCGCTGCTGGGCCGCGACCTCCTGAGCGAGGTCCGTCTCGACTTCAACATGCCGGCCGACAACCTTGTCCTCGAGTGGGAGGCCTGACCAGAGCCCTGCGCTGACGGCTTCCCCTACTCCAGCAGCGCGAGGGCTTCCTGCGTCAGCAGCGCGTAGACCTCGGCGATTGGCAGGCCGCTGCGCTCGGCGAGGGCGCGCGCGTGCTCGTACTCCGGGGCCGCGCGTGGCGGCTCGCCGGGGAGGCGCTTGACCTTCACCGCAGCGGGGCCGAGCGAGCTCTCGAACTCGAAGACCTCGCGCTCCGCCTCGTAGCGCAGCAGCTCTGTCGCCCGCACCCCGAGCGTCGGTGAGTGCTCCAGCATCGAGGCGGCGACGGCGTCGGCGTCCTCGCGCGCGGCGACGGCCGTGATCTGCAGGCCCGGCCGCCCCTTCTTCATCTGCACCGCCGCCCACCAGACGTCGAGCGCGCCCGCCTCGCGCAGCCGCGCCTCGAGGAACGGCAGGTGCTCGCCCGGCATGTCGTCGACGTTGGTCTCCAGCAGCGCGATCGGGCGCAGGCCGGTCCCGCGCTCCTCGGCCTCGCCGATCCAGAGCCGCACGACGTTCGGCCAGCCCTCGGGGTCGCGGGTCCCGGCGCCGATCCCGATGCGTTCGAGGCGCAGCGCGGGCCGTTCGAACTCCGCGACCGCACCGAGGATCGCCATCGCCGTCGGCGTAACGAGCTCCGAGGGCGGCTCGCCCGGCTGCGCCTCCAGGAGCGTCGCGCCGCTGCGGGCGGCGATCTCCAGCACCGCCGGCGCGGGCACCGGGAGGCGGCCGTGCGCCGCCCGCGCCGTGCCGCCGCCCGCCGGCAGCCCGCTCCCGTAGATTCGCTCGACACCGAGGGTCTCGAGAGCGGCGAAGGTCCCGACGACGTCCACGATCGCGTCCACGCCCCCGACCTCGTGGAGGTGCGCGTCCTCGCCCTCGGGCGTGCCGTGCACGGCGCGCTCGGCGCTGCCGAGCAGCTCGAAGGTCGCGACGGCGCGCTCGCGGACGCGCGGCGGCAGCGCGGCGGCCTCGATCATCGCGACGATCTCGCTCGCGGTTCGCGGCGGCTGGGGCGTCTCGACGGAGACGTTCGCCTTCGTGGCGGCGAAACCCGCACGATGCACGGTCTGCACGTCGAGCGACCAGCCCTCGACCGGCAGGGCGGCCAGCGCCTCACGCACGGCCTCGAGGTCCGCGCCGGCGTCGAGGGCTGCGCCGAGCAGCATGTCGCCGGCCGCCCCGAAGCGCGCGTCGACGTAGACGACCCGCATCGTTTGCCGCCTGCTACCCGGCGTCGCGGTCCGGCGGCCCGGACCACGCCTGCTCGTTGATCAGCGCGGCGATGTAGCCCGCGCCGAAGCCGTTGTCGATGTTGACCACGGAGACGCCCGTCGCGCAGGCGTTGAGCATGGTGAGCAGCGGCGCGAGGCCTTCGAAGGCCGCGCCGTAGCCGTTGCTCGTCGGCACGGCGATCACCGGCGCGGCGGTGAGGCCGGCGACGACGCTCGGCAGCGCCCCGTCCATGCCCGCGACGACGACGATCACGTTCGCGCGGCGCAGCGCCTCCGTCTCCGCGAGCACGCGGTGGATGCCGGCCACGCCGACATCGACGATGCGGTCTACCTCGTGGCCCATCAGCGCGCAGGTCGCCGCCGCCTCCTCGACCACGGCGAGGTCGGCGGTGCCGCCGCTGGCGATGACGACGCCGCTGCGTAGCGAGCGCGGCGGCCGGCGGTCGACGCTCAGCGTCGTCGAGGGCGGGTGGCGGCGCAGGTCCGGGATCGCGGCCTCGAGTGCCTGCGCGATCTCCTCGGAGGCGCGGGTGACGAGCAGGCAGCCGGCGCGCTCGAGGATCGCGCAACCAGCGGCGACGACCTGCTGCGCGGTCTTGCCCTCGGCGAGCACGACCTCCGGCAGGACGTCGCGGATCGCGCGGTGGTGATCGAGGCGGGCGAAGCCGAGATCCTCGATGGGCAGCACGCGCAGCCGCTCGGCGGCGTCGCTCGGGCTCAGCTCGCCCCGCGCGACCCGCTCCAGCAGCGCCTCCAGTTGAATCCCGTCGTTGCTCAGTTCGCACCCCCGCCTGCGTCTGGCCGCGACTCCCCGGTCGCAGGCGGTCAGCCGCCGCTGCGCTAGACTACAGCGGCGGCGGCCCACGGCGGACCCCGCCGCCGCGCGAGGACGAGCGATGGACGAGCAGGACGCACGCGACCTCGATGCCCGGACGGCCGAGCTGCGCCGCCTGCTCGCGGAGCTTCCGAGGGCCGTCGTCGCCTTCTCCGGCGGCGTCGACTCCAGCCTGCTCGCCGCCGCCGCGGTTGAGGCGCTGGGCGATCGCGCGCTCGCCGTGACCGGCGTCTCGCCCTCGCTCGCCCCGAGCGAGCGCGAGGAGGCGCGCCGCGTCGCCGCGGCGATCGGCATCGCGCACCGCGAGATTGATACGCACGAGATCGACCGGCCGGGCTACGTCGAGAACTCGCCGGAGCGCTGCTTCGAGTGCAAGGACGAGCTCTACTCGCTGCTCGACGCGCTGGCTCGCGAGGATCTCGGCGACGCAGTGGTCCTCGATGGCGCGAACGCCGACGACAGCGGCGACTTCCGGCCCGGGCGGCGCGCGGCCCGCGAGCACGGCGTGCGCAGCCCGCTCGCCGAGGCAGGGTTCACGAAGGCCGACGTGCGCGCGCTCGCGAAGCGCCTGGGCGTGCCCACCTGGGACAAGCCGGCGATGGCCTGCCTCGCCTCGCGCATTCCCTACGGCAGCGAGGTGACGCCGGAGAAGCTGCGCCAGATCGCCGAAGCGGAGCTGGCGCTGCGCGTGCTCGGCCTCCGCGAGCTGCGCGTCCGCCACCACGACCGCGTCGCCCGCGTCGAGCTCGGCCCCGAGGAGCTGGCGCGCGCCCTTGCCGAGCCGCTGCGCTCGCAGATCGTCGATGCGGTCAAGAGCGCGGGCTTTGCGTACGTGACCGTCGACCTCGAGGGCTTCCGCTCGGGCTCGATGAACGAGGTGCTCCCGCTCGCGGTCGCAGGGAGCGCGGACGCCTCGTAGCGCCCTCGGGGCACGGGGAAGGGCAGCGGCGGTGGTGCAATCCGGGCCGGGCCTGCGCGACCGCTACTGCATCGTCGGCGTCGGCGAGACGGAGTACTCCCGCTGGTCCGGCCGCACGACGCTGTCCATGGCCTGCGAGGCGATCGTCACGGCCGCGGCCGACGCCGGCATCGCCGTCGATGAGATCGACGGGCTGGCCAGCCATCAGGCGACGGCGGGCGACTCCTGCGGCAACGCCGAGGTCGCCTCGGCGCTCGGCATCCGTACCAACATGGGCGTCGACATCCTCGGCGGCGGCAACAGCATCGGGCAGCTCGTCGCGCAGTCGATCGCGCTGATCGAGGCGGGGTACTGCGAGACGGTGGCGGTCTGGCGTTCCATGAACGGGCGCTCCGGCCTGCGCATGGGCGGCGGCGCCGCGACGCGCGGCGGCGAGGCGCCGAGGCCGCAGCCGGTCGCCGCGGCGGGGCGTGGGCAGTACCAGGTGCCGTTCGGCATCCGCGGCGCGCCGACGATCTACGCCTTCGAGGCGATGTCCTACCTCCAGCGCTACGGCTACAACACGCTGCACATGGCCGACCTCGCCGTGACGCAGCGCTTCGCCGCGACGCTCAACCCGAAGGCGACGCGCCGCGAGGCGATCAGCATCGACGACCACCAGAACTCGCGCTGGATCGCGAAGCCGTTCCGGCTGCTCGACTGCTGCCAGGAGAACGACGTGGCGGGAGCGCTGATCGTGACCTCCGCGGAGCGTGCCGCCGACCTCGAGCAGCCGCCGGTCTACATCATGGGCGGCTGCGCGCGCGCCTCCACCCACAACCCGAGCTGGACCTGGGGCCGCCCCGACATGACCGAGGGCTGGGGCAAGTTCGTGCGCGAGCGCTCCTTCAGCAGCGCTGGCATCGGCCCCGAGGACGTGGACATCGTCACGATGTACGACAACTTCACCACCACACCGATGATGTACCTGGAGGCCTTCGGCTTCTGCGGCGAGGGCGAGGGCGGCGACTTCGTCGGGGGCGGGCGCATCCACCTCGACGGCGAGTTGCCGCAGAACACCAACGGCGGCCAGCTCTCCGAGGGCTACGCGCACGGCATCGGCTACCTGATCGAGAGCGCGCGCCAGCTCCGCGGCCGCACCGACGACCTCTGCGCGGGCTGGCGGCAGGGCGAGCACACGTACGATCGGGCACAGGGCTGCCGCCAGGCCCTCGCGCGCGAGGATCGCCGCCGCCGCGCGCGCGGCGAGCCGGTTGAGCACCCGAGCCCGCCCAGCGTCGCCTTCTGCGCAGGCGGCGGTGGCGCGCAGCAGGGCTGGACCGTGGTGCTGCGGCGCTAGGGACGGCAGGGACAGGACGGGGAGCGAGATGCAGGGAGCCGTCGACTACTCGCTGATCGCGCTGCAGCCGGACCCGGACTCCGAGGAGTTCTGGGCGGCTGCGCGCGAGCACCGGCTGGTCGTGCGCGCCTGCGCGGACTGCGGCCGGCGCTGGTATCCGCCCGCGCCGCTCTGCCCGCGCTGCCGCTCCTTCGACCTCGAATGGCACGAGGCCGAGGGCCGGGGCGTGATCGCCAGCTACGTCGTCGTCGCGCACTCCGTGCTCCCCGCGTTCCGCCCTGCCGCCCCCTACGTCGTCGCCCTCGTCGAGTTGCCGGACTGCGCGAACGAGGACGGCGAGCCCGTGCGGCTGGCAGGCCTGCTGCTCGACGGCGAGGATGCCGCGGGCGTGGGCGCGGCGGTCGAGGTCGCCTGGGAGGAGGCGCCGGACGGCGCCTACACCGTCCCCGCCTGGCGCGCCCTCGAGACACCCGAGGGCACCGCGGTCTGGCGGCTCGACGCGGAGTTGGAGCGAACGGAGGCGCCGGCATGACCAAGCGGCTCGCGCTCGAGGGCATCCGCATCGTCGACCTCAGCTGGGTGCGCGCGGGGCCGTGGGCGACGCGCATCCTCGCGACGCTCGGCGCGGACGTGATCAAGGTGGAGTGGCCGCAGCGCGGGACGGTCCACCACCAGGACCGTTTCACCACCGTCGGGATGCCAGAGGACGCCGTACCGAGCCTCGAAGGCAATCACTGGTTCGTCGAGAAGCACATGGACAAGCGCAGCGTCACGATGAACCTGCGCGACGAGCGGGCTCGCGAGCTGCTGAGGCGGCTGCTCGCCGACTCCGACGCGGTGCTGGAGAACTTCACCTCGCGCGTGATGCAGCGCTGGGGGCTTGGCTACGAGCAGCTGCGCGAGCTGAACCCCGGTCTCGTCTACGTCTCGATGTCCGGCCTCGGCCACATCGGCCGCGATCACCCCTACCGCACCTTCGGGCCGAGCGCGCAGGCGCTCTCCGGGCTGACGTTCCTGTCGGGACTGCCCGACCGGCCGCCCGCGGGCTGGGGCTGGTCCTACCTCGACGACACGGGAGGGATCTTCGGCGCGATCGCGATCCTGAGCGCGTTGCGGCAGCGCAGGCGCACCGGCCGCGGCCAGCACATCGACGTCTCGCAGGCCGGGCTCGGGATCGGCCTCGCGGGCTCCGCAATCCTCGACGCGACGGTGAACGGGCGGCCCGCGCGCCGCGAGGGCTTCCCGCCCGGCAACCGCGCGCACTGGCCCGGCACGCCGCTGCTGCACAACTACCGCGGCGCCATCGCCGCCCCGCACAACGCCTACCGCAGCGCCGGCGGCGGCTACAACGACTGGTGCGCCATCGTCTGCCGCGACGACGCCGACTGGCGGGCCTTGCAGGGCGTGATGGGTTCGCCGGAGTGGGCCGCCGAGGCGCGCTTCGACAGCCTCGAGGGCCGCCTCGAGCACCAGGAGGAGCTTGACGAGCGGATCGAGGCGTGGACGTTGACCCTCGGCAAGTATGAGCTGGCCGAGCGCTGCCAGGCAGCGGGCGTGCCGGCGATGCCCGTGCAGAGCAACGAGAATCGCGTCGAGCACGACCCGCAGCTGCGCCAGCGCGGCCTCTTCTCGCACCACCCCCACCCGGTGGTGGGCGAGCGGGGCTACCAGAACCTGCCGTGGCAATCCGCGGTCAACGAGACCACGGCGCGGCGCATCGCGCCGTTTGCAGGGGAGCACAACCGCGAGGTGCTGTGCGGCATGCTCGGCCTCAGCGAGGAGGAGTTGCGCGCCGGCTACGACGATGGCTGGCTCTGGCCGCCGAGCGAGCCGCTCGAGCCCTACCTGCTCGATGAGACCTCGGAGGCCGGGACGGAGGAGGCGCCATGAGCGACAACCGCCCCTTCGCCGACTTGCGCGTCGTCGAGCTGGGTGGCGAGGCCAGTCGCTGGTGCGGCCGCCTGCTCGCCGAGCTGGGCGCCGACGTGATCAAGGTCGAGCCGCCGGGCGGCTCGAGCGAGCGCGAGGTGGGCCCGTACTACCACGACGAGCCGCACCGCGAGCGCTCGCTCTCCTTCTGGCACTACAACTGCGGCAAGCGCGGCATCACGCTGGACCTCGAGGATCCGCGCGGCGCGGAGCTGTTCCGCACGCTCGTCGGCGGGGCCGACGTGCTGCTTGAGACCACGCGCCCCGGCACGCTGCCGGCGCTCGGCCTCGGGCCGGAGGAGCTGCGCGGCGCGGACCCGGAGCTCGTCTACTGCTCGCTCTCGCCGTTCGGGCAGGACGGGCCGTGGCGCGACTACATCGCGACGGACCTCGTGCACATGGCCGCCGGCGGGCAGATGGCCTCCTCCGGCTACGACGAGGACGAGGCCCCGGACGCCCCGCCGATCGCGCCGGGCGGCGGCAATGCCTGGCACATCGGCGGCCACTACGCGCTGCTGGCGATCGCCACCGCGCTGCTCGATCGTGAGTTCACGGGCGAGGGGCAGTTCCTCGACGTCTCGATCCACGACGCCTGCGCGCTGACGACGGAGATGGCGGTGCCGATCTACTTCGCCACCGGGCGCGAGCTGCGGCGGCAGACGGGCCGCCACGCCGCGTGGTCGTTGCCGCGCCCGCACACGCAGTTCGAGTGCGCCGATGGCAAGTACGTGAACGCGATGTTCAACCAGCGGCTCTCGCCTCCGCAGCTGCGCAGCATCGGCGAGTGGCTGGACCAGTACGACGCCGCGGACGACCTGCTGGACGAGCGTTTCGCGGAGCAGGATCAGATCGTGGAGGAGCAGAACCACATCAGCGACGTGCTGCGCGACTTCTTCCCGAACGTGCCCGCCGAGGAGGCCTACCGGGGCGCGCAGGAGCGCAGCCACGCCTGGGGCGCGGTGCGCAGCCTCGACGAGATCCTCCCGGACCCGCACTGGGAGGACCGCGGCTACTGGCAGGAGATCGAGCACCCCGAGCTGGGCGAGCGCTTCCGCTACTCCGGCGCCTGGGGCATCTGGTCCGAGACCCCGCTCGGCACGACCCGTCGCGCCCCCCTCACCGGCGAGCACAACGCCGAGGTCTACGGCGCGCTTGGCCTCGGCGCGGACGAGCTCGAGGCGCTGCGCCGCGACGGGGTGATCTAGCCGCCGCTCGCCCGCATCCAGCCGCTACCATGAGCCGAGCGAAGAGCACGGAGGCGTGACATGCCCACTCCCGCCCGCGTCGTCGTCTGCCCGCAGGGCCCCGGCCCGCTGCGCATCGAGGAGGTCGACCTGCCCGACCCCGGCCCGCACCAGGTCGTGGTGAAGCAGCTCGCGAGCGGCGTCTGTCACTCGCAGCTGCACCAGATGCATGGTCCTCGGGAGCGCCAGCAGTTGCTGGGCCACGAGTCGACGGGCGTCGTACTCGCCGCTGGCTCCGAGGTGGACCACGTCCGCGAGGGCGATCGCGTGATGGTCACCTGGGTGGTGCGTGACCCCGAGGCGTCGAGGCTGCCGGAGATGGCCAGCCTCACGCTCGGCGACGGCAGCGTCGCCCACTCCCAGAACACGTTCACGTGGGCGGACCACACGATCGCAGACGAGCAGTTCGTCGTCCGGCTGCCGGACGACGCGCCCACGGACGTGACCGCGATCATCGGCTGCGCGGTGATGACCGGCGCCGGCGCCGTCTATCACACCGCCGGCGTGCAGCGCGGCGAGAGCGTCGCCGTCTTTGGCGTCGGCGGGGTCGGCCTCTCCGCGATCACCGCCGCCGCGGTTGTCGGCGCGGACCCGATCATCGCCGTCGACCTCGACGAGGAGAAACTGGACTTCGCGAGGCGCTTCGGCGCGACAATCGGCGTCAACGCCTCCGAGGTCGACCCCGTCGAGCGCATTCACGAGCTGACGCGGCGGCCCGACGAGCTGAGGCTCAACGGGGAGCCGGTCAGTGGCGTCGACTACGCCTTCGACTGCATCGGCGTGCGCCAGACGATGGAGCAGATCATGCCGGCGGTGCGCGGGGGCGTGATCGGCCGCAGCACGGGCGGGACGGCCGTGCTCGTCGGGGTTCCGCAGACGCCGGTCGAGCTCGATGCGCGGGACATGCTGATCGCCGAGAAGAAGTACATCGGCAGCATCGGCGGCTCCTGCCGGCCGGACCGCGACTTCCCGATGTTCCTGCGCTGGTACCACGAGGGCGAGCTGGACCTCGACGCGCTCGTCACCACGCGCTACCCGCTCGACGCGATCAACGAGGCGACGGACGCGCTCGAGGCGGGCCAGATCTCGGGGCGCTCGATCCTCGAGCTGGGCTAGCGGGCGAGCGCGGCGCGCCGCGACACCGCGATGAGTCTCCCGTTGTGGCTGCGCCGGCCGCGGCAGGTCTACTACGGCTGGTGGTTGCTGGCCGGTTCGATCGCCGCGATGGCGCTCGGCAGCGGCGTCTCCTTCTGGGCCTTCGGCCTCTACATCTCGCCGCTCGAGGATGAGTTCGGCTGGTCCCGCGGCGAGGTCTCCGGCGCGCTCTCGCTGGGGCTGCTCTGCAGCGGCTTCTCGGGCCTGCTGACCGGGCGCTGGATCGACGCGCGCGGTCCGCGCGAGGTGATTCTCTTCGGCGCGGTCACGACGGCGCTGAGTTACGGCCTGCTCGCGACGACGAGCGAGCTGTGGCAGTGGTACGTCTACTCGGCGATCAACGGCGTCTTCCGCCAGATGATGTTCTTCATCCCCTTCCAGGCGCTGATCTCGAGGTGGTTCGATCGCCGGCGCGGGATCGCGCTCAGCATCCTCGGGACGGGGTTTGCGCTCGGTGGCGTCGTGGTCGTGCCCTCGATGCGGTTGGTGATCGACACGCTGGGCTGGGGGCCGTCGTTCATCTTCTCCGGCGTCGTGATCTCGCTGCTCTACCTGCCGCTCGGCACGTTGCTGGTGCGCAACCACCCCTCGGACGTCGGGGCGCAACCGGACGGTGCTCGGGCGCCCGCGGACGCGCCCGTCGAGCCGAGTGAGGCCGCATCACGGCTGAGCGGTCTCACGCTGCGGGCCGCGCTGGCGACCCCGCACTTCTGGCTGGTCGCGTTCGGGTTCACGTTCCTGTTCTTCGGCATGTTCGGGATGCTGGTGCACCAGATCCCGCTCTACGTCTCGCTCGGGGTGTCGCGCGCGGATGCGGCGTTGATCGTCTCGGCGATGGCGACGCTGGGGATCGGCTCGCGGCTGGCCTTCGGGCTCATCGCGGACCGCTTGAGCCGTTTCGAGTACCTGGTGATGGCGATGTGCGCCTGCCTCGTAAGCGGGCTGGTGGCGCTCCTGCTTGACTCGGGCGCGGTCGGCATCACGCTGTTCGTGCTGCTCTGGGTCTGCGGCACGGGCGGCGGCCCGATCATCGAGGCGATGCTGCTGACGAGGATGTTCGGCCTCGCCCACTTCGCCACGCTGCTCGGCGCGATGTTCGTGATCGAGGAGGCGGGGCTGGTCGTCAGCCCGGTGGTCGCCGGCTGGATCTTCGACGTGACGGGCAGCTACGACCTCGCGCTGGTGATGTTCGTCGGCTCGTTCGGTCTGGCGGCGCTGCTCTTCGCCATCGTCTCGCGGCTCCCGCAGCTGCAGTTCGAGCCCACCGGGGCCCGCTGAAGGTGCGAGGTGCTACACCCCGAGCCCGAGCGGCGTCGGCGGGTCCGCCGAGTAGTCGTAGAAGCCGCGGCCGGTCTTGCGGCCGTGCAGCCCCACCAGCGTCATCCGCGTCAGCAGCGGCGGCGGCGCGTAGCGCGTCTCGCGGTGCTCCGCGTACATGTACTCCGCCACCTGGTGCAGTACGTCGAGCCCCACGAGGTCGCAGAGCGTGAGCGGCCCCATCGGGTGGCCGCAGCCGAGCTGCATCCCGCGGTCGATGTCCTCGGTGCTGGCGACGCCACGCTCGAGCGCACGGATCGCGTCCAGCAGGTAGGGCACCAGCAGCAGGTTCACGGTGAAGCCGGACTGGTCCTTCGCCGCGATCGGCTCCTTGCCGATCTCGCTCGCGAACGCCGTCGCGCGCTCGAACGTCTCGTCCGAGGTGGTCACTGTCCGTACCACCTCGACCAGCCGCATCGCCGGCACGGGGAAGAAGAAATGCATCCCCACGAAGCGGTCCGCCCGGCCGGTCGACCCGGCCATCGCCGCGATCGTCAGGCTCGAGGTGTTCGAGGCGAAGACGGCGTCCGGCTGAACTGCCGCGTCCGCCTCGCGCCAGACCGCGCACTTGAGGTCGATATCCTCGGTCACCGCCTCGACCACGATGTCGCAGGCGGCGAGGTCGGCGAGGTCGGTCGTCGGGTGGAGCCGCCCCTCGATCGCGGCGCGGTCCTCGGCGGACAGCCGGCCGCGCGCGGCGGCCGAGTCGAGCGCGCGGAGGATCGAGGCCATGCCTCGCTCCAGCGGCTCCTCGCCTGCCTCGCGTACGTGGGTCTCGAAGCCGGCCGTGGCGCAGACCTGGGCGATGCCGCCGCCCATCTGTCCGCAGCCGAGCACTCCGACGCTGCGAACGCCGCTCTCAGCCATCTTCATCCTCCTGCTACGTAACCCGCGCCGGATGCGCGGCTAGTTGAACGCCTCGACGATCAGCGCCGCGCCCTGGCCCCCGCCGATGCAGGCGGAGCCGAGGCCGTAGCGCTTGCCCTCACGGCGCAGCGCGTGCAGCAGGTGCGCCGTGATGCGCGCGCCGCTCGCGCCGACCGGGTGCCCGATCGCGATCGCGCCGCCGTGCACGTTCGTCCGCTCGCGATCCAGGCCCAGCTCGCGCTCGACCGCGAGGTATTGCGCGGAGAACGCCTCGTTGACCTCGATCAGGTCCAGCTCGTCGAGGCTCAGGCCGGTCTGCTCCAGCACGTCGCGGATCGCGGGCGCGGGTCCGATGCCCATGTGCGCCGGGTCCACCCCCGCGACCGCCCAGCCGATCAGCCGGCCGATCGGCTCGAGGTCGTTCGCCGCGGCGTAGTCCTCGCTGGCCACGACGAGCGCCGCCGCGCCGTCGCAGATGCCGGAGGCGTTGCCGGCGGTGGTGACGCCACCCTGGCGGAAGACCGTCGGCAGCTCCCCGAGACCCTCGAGGGTGGTGTCGGCGCGGATGTGCTCGTCGGCGCGGAACTCCGTCTCGCGGCCGCGCCGTCCGACCATGATCGGGGTCACCTCGTTCTCGAAGACGCCGTCCTCCCAGGCCTGCCGTGCGCGCTGCTGCGAGCCGAGCGCGTACTCGTCGACCTCGTCGCGATCCAGCTCGTAGCGCTGCGCGAGGTTGTCCGCGGTCTCCCCCATCGAGAGGCCGCAGTAGCGATCGCTGAGGCACTCCCAGAGCGAGTCCTCCAACTCCGCCTGCGCGGCGAGGCGCAGACCCCAGCGCGCGCCCCGCACGACGTGCGGCGCCTGGCTCATCGACTCTGTGCCGCCGGCGAGCACCAGCTCCGAGCGGCCGAGCATGATCTGCTGCGCGCCCTGCGTGACCGCCTCGAAGCCGGAGCCGCAGAGGCGGTTCACGGTCAGCGCGGGCGTCTCGATTGGCAGCCCCGCCTCGAGGCCGATGTGGCGCGCGAGGTAGATCGCGTCCGAGGAGGTCTGCTGGACGTTGCCGAAGACGACGTGGTCGAACTCCTCGGCGGACGCGCCGGAGGCGGCGATCGCGTCTCGCGCGATGGTCGCGCCGAGCTGCGTGGCGCTGAGGTCCTTCAGCGAGCCGCCGAAGCTGCCGAAGCCGCTGCGCACGCCCGAGAGGAAGACGGCGTCCCGCCCGCGTGTCTGCGTCGTCATGCGCCTCGCCCTCCCCGGCCGCGCTGGCGCGCCGCCCACCGCGCGGCGAGGATACACCGGCCCTCGCCGCGGGGCGTACGATGCGCGGCGGCGCGAGCGCGATGCGAGGCGGGAGGCACGGCATGGACCTGGAGCTGACGGGGAAGGTGGCGATCGTCACCGGCGCGAGCCGCGGCATCGGCAAGGCGGTGGCGCGTGAACTGGCCCTCGAGGGCGCCGACGTCGCAGCCGTCGCGCGTGGGCGCGAGGCGCTGGAGGCGACCGCCGCCGAGATCGCCGGGGAGAGCGGCCGCCGCGTGCTTCCGCTGACCGCCGACACATCCGACGACTCCTCGGTGCAGGCGATGGTGCAGGCCGCGCACGAGGCGTTCGGGCGGATCGACATCCTCGTCAACAACGCCGCCTCGCCGGGCAGCGCGCTGCCGCCGGTCCCGCTGGACGAGTTGACCGACGATCACGTGCGCGCGGACATCGAGGTGAAGGTGCTGGGCTACCTGCGCACCGCGCGGGCGGTGGCGCCGATCATGCGCGAGCAGGGCTGGGGGCGGATCGTCAACATCTCCGGCCTCGGCGCGCGCCGCGCCGGCAACACCTCCGGCAGCATCCGCAACGTCGGCGTGGCCGCGCTGACGAAGAACCTGGCGGACGAGCTCGGCCCGCACGGCATCAACGTCACCGTCGTCCACCCCGGCGGCACGCGCACCGAGCGCACGACGGAGATGATCGCCGCGCGGGTCGCGGCGGGCGAACCGGAGGAGGAGGTCGAGCGCCGTCTCGCCGAGGGCAACTCGATCCGCCACCTCGTCGACGCGCGCGAGGTCGCCTACGTCGTCGCCTTCCTCGCCTCCCCGAAGTCGATCTCGATCAACGGCGACGCGATCGCCACAGGCGGCGGGTCGGGCGCCGCGATCCACTACTAGAGAGAGCGGCCCGGCACGAGCCCTGGAGCGAGGGGCCGGGCGGCCAATGGGCGTGTGTGCGTCCTCGCGAGTCCGGCGTGCCCCCTCACCCCCGCCCTCTCCCCCAGGAGAGGGGGCCGGATCGGGGCCCGCACGGGTGAGGCTTCCCCCTCTTCGTCATTCCGGCGAAGGCCGGAATCCAGCCGAGCCGAGCAGCGTGCTCGCTCCGACGCCCGCCGGGAAAGGGCCCTGGAGAGCGTACGGGCCCTCCGAGGCGAGCAGCAGCGGGGGCGTGGGGGCGAAGCCCCCACAGGAAAGAAGATCCGGGGCGGGTGGGTGGGCCGAGCCGCGCGTAGCGCGTGCTCGTCCGACGCCCGACGGGCATGAGCCCTCGGGGGCGCAACCACCGATCGAGCCGGCAAGCGGGCGACGGGCGAGCCCCCTCACCCCCGCCCTCTCCCCGCGAGAGGGGCCGGAGAGGGGCCGGAGGCGGACACCGCCTAGCGGCCGGGGAACTCCGGCTCGCGGCGCTCGGCGAAGGAGCTGATGCCCTCGCGGGCGTCCTCGGTCATGAACAGGCGGTCCATCGTCAGGCCGAGGAAGTCGTGCGCGCGCTGGAAGGCGTCGTCGTCACGGAGGTAGACCGTGCGCTTCGCGGCGGCGACGCCGAGCGGGCCGTTCTTTGCGATCTCGCGCGCCAGCGCCTCGGCCTCGTCCAGCAGGTCGTCGGCGGGCACGACCTTCAGCACGAGGCCGATCCGCTCCGCCTCGTCCGCCTCGATCATGCGGGCGGTGAACATCAGCTCCATCGCGCGCTCGGCGCCGATCGCGGCGGGGAGCGAGTGGGCGAGGGCGGTGTCGGCGGTGAGGCCGCGCTTCATCTGCGCCACCTGGAAGCGCGCGTCGTCCGCGGCGATGCGGATGTCGCAGGACATCGCGATGCCGAGGCCCATGCCCAGCGCGTAGCCGTTGATCGCGGCGATCACCGGCGCGTTGCAGCGGCGCAGCGCCTCGGTGATGTGCGCCTCCGGGTGCGGCGGCCGCCAGGGCGGCCGCTCGCCGCCCTGGCGCGCTGCGAGGTTGCCGACGTCCGCACCCGAGCAGAAGGCGCGCCCGGAGCCGGTCATCACGACGCAGCGGATGCGGTACTCGCCCTCGTTGAGCCCCCAGAGGTACTCGCGAAGCTCGTTGCTCATCTCGAACGTCCAGGCGTTGAGTTTCTCGGGCCGGTTGAAGGTCACGAACGCGATGCGGTCGCGCTCCTCGATGATCAGTTGTCCGTCGTCGCTCATCTCGTCCTCCTTTGTCGCCGCGCGCCTACGCGAGCAGGCCCGACTCCTCCATCGCCCGCACCTCGGCCTCCGTCAGGCCGAGGTACTCGCCGAGCACCTCGACGTTGTGTCCGCCGAAGGCGGGCGCGGGCCGGCGCAACCGCGGCGGGGTCTTCGAGAGGTGCCAGGCGATGCCGTTGAGCAGCTCGTCCACCGTGAAGTCGGGGTGCAGCTCGAACTCCGCCCGCCGCTCGCGCAGCATCGGGTCGGCGATCACCTCCATGCCCTCGAGGACGGGGAAGGCGGGCACGCCCGCCGCCTGCAGGCGTTCCGCCAGCTCGCGCTTCTCCTTGTCGCGCGTCCAGGCGTCGAGCTCTGCGTCGATCGCGTGTCGCGCCGCGCGCCGCGCCGCGGGCGAGGCGAAGTCCTCACGCTCGAGCCAGTCGGGCCGCCCGGCGACGCCCGCGAGGGTGCGCCACTGCTCGTCGCCGTCGCAGGCGATCGCGATCCAGTCGTCCTCGCCGACCGTGCGGTAGATGCCGTGCGGCGCGAGGAAGCGGTGCGTGTTGCCGACGGGGCCGACGTCGCGACCGTTCCACGTGTAATCGATCACACCCTCGGCGAGGCCGGTGAACCCGGCCTGCGCCTGCCCCAGCTCGATGTGCTGGCCCTCGCCCGTGCGGCAGTGGTGCATCACCGCCGCGAGGATCGCGAGCGCGCCGTAGGCGGCGGCGATCGGGTCCAGCTCGGCCGCCTCCTCGGAGATCGAGCCGTCCTCGGGGTAGCCGCTGATCGCCTTCATGCCGTTGAGCCCGGTCAGCGTCGGGCCGTAGGAGACGAGGTCCGACCATGGGCCGGTCGTGCCCGCAGGCGGCATCGAGATCATGACGAGGCCGGGATTGTCCCTCGAAAGCGCCTCGTAGCCGATGCCGATCCGCTCGGCGGTGCCGGAGCCGAAGTTCTCGAGCACCACGTCGGAGACGGTGGCGAGGCGGCGCACCAGGTCCGGCCCCTCCGGGTGGCGCAGGTCGATGTTCACCGAGCGGCGGTTGCGCAGGATCCACTCCCACGACATCGGATCGGCGGGGTCGGAGCCGCCGCGCACACCCGACATCCAGGGCCGCGTGTTGGTGGTGAGCTTGATCACGTCCGCGCCGAAGTCGGCGAGGAAGCGAATCGTCTGCGGCCCGGCCCAGACGATGCCGAGGTCGAGGATGCGCAGGCCCGCGAGCGGCTGGCCCGCGTTGCGTGGCTCGATCAGCGCGTCCGCTCGCGTGCGCAGCGGGGATGGGGGCTGGTGCTCGCCCTGCCACGCGCTTACCGAGGGCTCGTCGAGGCGGGGCGGCGGGCCCGGCTCCCGCCACGGCGTCTTCGAGAGGTGGTAGGGGCGGCCGGGCACGCGCAACGGCGGGTGCGGCCCCGGCGCCTCGGTCAGCCAGTCGCGCTCGTTCGGGTGGTCGGCCTCGCAGACCTCGGGGATGGTGAGCACGGGCTGGCAGGCGATGCGCTCGCGGCGGCACAACTCCCAGAGCTCGGCGTTGGTCCACTGCTTGAGCAGCTCGGAGAAGGGGCCGCGCAGGAGTTGCTGGATCTCCTCGCCCTGCTCGGGCGTGATGTCGCGCCGGATGCCGGCGTGGCCGAGCTTCCAGAAGATCGGATGGTGCGCCCACTCGGGGTCGCCGAGGCCGATCATGAAGTCCTGCCAGTGCCGCGGCACCTGCGTCATGATCGCGAAGTGCCCGTCCTTCGTCGGCCACGCCCCCCAGACGCCGCCGCTGATCTGGAAGCCGTTGCGCTCCGGCGTGAGGTAGCCGAGGTACACGATCTGCGCGATGCCGTGACCCCAGATCGCGAGGTTCGAGGCCTCGAGGCTGCCGACGTCGACGAGCTGTCCCTCGCCGGTCTTCGCCTTGTGCAGCAGCGCGGTCAGGATCGCGCCCGCGAGCTGCACCGCGCCGTGATGGATGTCGGCGCCGTCGAGCGGGGCGTTGAGCGGCTCGCGCTCCGGGTCGCCGACGCGGTGGGCGACGCTGGAGCCGGCGTAGGCGTGGATCGGGTAGCCGAGCCACTCGGCGTAGGGCCCCGTGAAGCCGTAGATCGTCGCCGTCGCGACGACGAGGCCCGGCCGCTTCGCCAGCAACGCGTCGGGATCGAGGCCCGCCGCCCGCGCCTGCGAAGGGCGCATGCCCAGCAGCAGCACGTCCGCGCCGTCGATCAGGCGGCCCAGCGCCGCGCGGTCCTCGGAGCGTCCGAGGTCCAGCCGCGCGCCCTGCTTGCCGCCGTTGAAGTAGATGAAGAGGCCGCTCTGCTCGGGGCCCGGCTCGTCGTTGGGGAAGGGGCCGTGCAGGCGCAGCTGGTCGCCGCCGGGCGGCTCGACCTTGATCACCTCGGCGCCGAGGTCGCGCAGCAGCTTGCCGCAGTAGGCGAGCTGCTTGCCCTCGCCGACCTCGACGATGCGGATGCCATCGAGCGCGTGCGCCATCGACCCGACCTCGTTCAGTCCGTGCGGAACGCTACGGCCTCAGGGCCCGAACAGCGGAGAGGATAGCCGCCGATCGGCGCGAGGCGTAGGCCGGTGGGGTCACGCCTGCTCGGCGAGCCACTCGGGCAGCAGCCGCTCGAGCACTCCGTCCAACTCCTCGTCGCTGTGGAAGTGGATCGTGAGCGTGCCGCGTCCGCCGCGTCCGCGCCGCAGCCCCACCTTCGTGCCGAGCTGCATGCGCAGCGCGTCCTCGAGCGACTCGATCTGCGGGTCGCGCACCGCGCCGCTCGCGGTGGGGAGCGCGGTCCCCGTCGCCTGTGCGCGGCGGGCGAGGCGTTCCGTCTGGCGCACGCTCAGGCCCTCGCGCTCGATGCGCGCGAGGATCGCGAGGCGCGCCTCGATGGAAGGCGCGCCCAGCAGTGCGCGCGCGTGGCCCTCGCTGATCCGGGCGGCCTGCAGCGCCTCGATCGCCTCCGGGGGCAGCTCCAACAGCCGCAGCCGGTTCGCCACCTTCGCCCGCGAGCAGCCGACGCGGTCCGCGGTCTGCTGCTGCGTCAGCCCGAACTCGTCGATCAGGCGGCGGTAGGCGCGCGCCTCCTCGATCGGGCTCAGGTCCTCGCGCTGGACGTTCTCGATCAGCGCCAGCTCCAGCTGGTCGCGGTCGGTCGTCTCGCGCAGCGTGACCGGCACGCGCTCGAGGCCGGCCGCGGCGGCCGCGCGCAGCCGTCGCTCGCCGGCGATCAGCCGGTAGCGGGGACCGCCGGGCTCGGCCCGAGGCAGCTCCGTCACGATCAGCGGCTGGATCACGCCGTGCTCGCGCACCGACTGCGTCAGCTCGTCGAGCGCCTCGTCGTCCATCATCAGCCGCGGCTGGTGCGGATTCGCCTCGATCTCCGCGATGGCGATCTCGGTCACGGGCCGCCCGGCGAGGTCGCCGGGCGCGTCTCCGCCGGGGATGAGTGCCCCGAGGCCGCGTCCGAGGCCCCTTGCCGGTCCTCGATCAGTCGTCACCGGAAACCTCCGTCCCGGGGAGTGCAAGCCGCTCAATCAGCTCGTCGGCGAGCCGCCGGTAGGCCTCGGCGCCGGCCGAGGCGGGGTCGTACTGCTCGATCGCCTGCCCGTGGCTCGGCGCCTCGGAGAGTCGCACCGAGCGCGGGATCACGGACGTGAAGGTGCTGTCGAAGTGCTTTCGCACCTCCTCCTCGACCTGGCGGGCGAGGTTGGTGCGGCCGTCGAACATCGTGAGCACGATGCCGAGCACGCGCAGCTCCGGGTTGAGGTTGTGCTGCACGAGGCTGATCGTCTGCGAGAGGTGCAGCAGCCCCTCGAGCGCCAGGTACTCCGTCTGCACCGGCGCGAGCGCCCAGTCGGCCGCGGCCAGCGCGTTGACCGTCAGCAGGCCCAGCGAGGGCGGACAGTCGATCAGGATCAGGTCGAAGCCGTCGCGCAGCGGCGCGAGCGCGCGCCGCATCCGGAACTCTCGCGCCATGACCGGCACCAGCTCCACCTCGGCGCCTGCGAGGTCCAGCGTGGCCGGGGCGAGCGAGAGCCCTCGCGCGCCGGTCTCGACGAGCGAGCCGTCGAGCGGGCGCTCGCCGACGAGCGCGTCGTAGAGGCCGCCGTCCTCGTTGCGCGGCTGCCCGAGCGCCGAGGTCGCGTTCGCCTGCGGGTCGGCGTCGACGAGCAGGACGCGCAGTCCGCGATCGCCGAGTGCCGCGCCGAGGGAGATCGCCGTGGTTGTCTTGCCGACGCCGCCCTTCTGGTTCACGACCGCGATCACGGCGCCCACGTCACACCCCGGCGTGCGCTTCGCTGCGGAGGTCGCTGCGGACCGCGGGCAGGGGCTGCGGGCCCCGCAGCCCGAGGGCCGCCGAGGCGAGCTCCGCGCCGATCGCCGCCGCCTGGGCGTCGTCCGCTCCCGAGGCGAGCGCGATCATGTACGCAACCGAATACACGTCGCCGCAGCCGGTGGAATCGACCGATTCTGCTTGCTGTGCCGGGGTCTCGATGCGCGTGCCGCCTCGCAGGATCGTGGCGCCGCGCGCGCCGCGCGTGACGACGACGCGCTCGGCACTGGCGGCGAGCGAGGCGAGCGCCGACGCGTCCCAGCGCACGATCTCGTCCTCGGAGAGGAAGACGCTGGTTCGCCCATCGACGGCGTCGAGCAGTCGGGTCGGGGGTTCGCTCGCGTGGGTCACGAGGCCGTCCGCGCCGACCTCGCGCAGCAGGCCCTGCGCGAGCAGGGCGCGTCGCCGCGCGCGCACCCGGGCGAAGGAGCCGAGATCGATGTCGTCCGGGAGCAGCGGGGCGAGCACGAGCAGGTCGAGGTCGTCCTCGGGCGCGGCCGGGAGGTCGGACGCGCTCAGTGCGCGCCCCGGCCGGGCGACGACGCGTAGCTCGCGCCGAGGAGGGGCCTCGGGTGAGAACATATGTACGAACCTGAGTGTACGAGGTGACTCGCCGACGGTGACGTCATGCCCCTCAAGCGCGTCGAGATGGGCGTCCGCGCCGGCGAGAGCGAGGATCCGCGCACGCAGCCCGAGGGCTGCCGCCGCACGGGCGGCGTAGAGCACGGCCCCGCCTGGACGCTGCTCCGCTCCGAAGTCATCCCATGTGACGGCGCCCGCGATCAGCACGGACGGCGCACGCGAGGGCTCGCGGTCCGCCGCGCCCTGGCCGGGATGCCGCTGCCGCACGTCTGGCGTGCTCCCTACCGGTTCGGCCCCTCGCCGTCCTCGTCGTCGGCCTCGCCGTCCTCGTCGCCCGCGTCGTCGTAGTCCTCGACGGGATCGGCATCGTCCTCGTCGAGCTCGGCGACGGGTTCGTCGCCGTCGTACTGCGCCTCCTCATCATAATCGTCGTAGTCATCCTCGTAGTCGTTGTAGTCGGTGGGGAGCACCTCGACCTGGCGTTCGTTGCCGGAGCCGACGCTCTCCGTGGTGACGCCCGGCTCCTCGCTGAGGGTGAGGTGCACGATGCGGCGCTCGGCCGGCTTCATCGGCTCGAGGGTGATCACGTCTCCGGTGTCGCGCACCTCGGCGGCGACGCGGCGCGCCATCTCGACGAGCGAGCGCTCGCGGCGGCGCTTGTAGCCCTCGACGTCGACGGAGAAGACGTGGTTGGCCTCGCCGTAGTGGTGGCGGGTGATCACGTTGAGCAGGTACTGGAGCGCGCCGAGAGTCTCGCCGCGACGGCCGATCAGCAGGCCGAGCTCGTCCGAGGCGTCTTCCGTGTCGCCCGTGATCTCGAAGACCTGGGCGGTGCGGCCCACGCCGTCGCCGGGAGTCTCCGGTTCGCGCGCCTCGATCTGCGTGTCCAGCAGCCCGAGCAACGTGAGCACCTCGCGCAGTGTGCTGCCCGCGAAGTCGATCTCGTCTTCGGCGTCGGCGGTCGGGGCCGCCGGCAGGTCGTCCGGCGCGCCCGGCACGAGTGGCAATTCACCCTCGAAAGGCATGCGCTCGCGGTCACGGTCGCGGTCCCGGTTCTCGCCGCCGCTGCGCTCGCGAGCGCGGTCTCCGCCGCGCCGGCGTCCGCGTCCCCCGCGGCCGCCGCGCCGTCCTCGCCGGCCGCCGCCGCGGCCCTCGCGGGCCGGACCCTCGCCGCGCTGGGCGTCGTCGCGGCCGCCGCCGCCGTTGCCGCCGCGCCGGCCCTGGCGTCCGCGGGCCGGCGTTGCCGCGTCGCCCTTAGTGGTGACGCGAACGATGGCGTCCTCGCCGCCGAAGCCGAGCAGGCCGCGCTTACCCTCGCGGATTACCTCGACGTCGACGCGATCGCGAGCCACCCCGAGCCTGGCGAGAGCCCGTTCGACGGCGTCTTCGACCGTCCTTCCGCTTACCTCCTCGACGCTCATCACGTCCTCCCCCGTCTCCGCCGGCGCCGTCTGCGCCCGGCGGCTCAGCGCCGTCCGTATCGTCCTCCGGGTCGCCGGAGGCGGCCCGGCGCTGTTCGCGCTCGAGCCGTCGTTCGCGTTCGGTGCGCGTCTCGATCTCCGCGGGCAGCCCGATCCGGGTCCGCACGAAGCCGGGGATCAGCGATCCCCAGGTGAAGTCGCCCGGCCCGACGAAGACCCACTGCAGCACCAGGCCGATCAGCGTGCTCGCCGCCCAGTAGAGGCCGAGGCCGGCCGGCACGAACATCGCGAACCAGCCGAACATCAGCGGCAGCATCCACTGCATCATCTGCTGCGTCTGCGCCTGCTGGCTCCCTGCCTGCGCCGCCGCGCGCGACGAGGAGATGCGCTGCGTGAGCCACATCGAGCAGAAAATGACGATGACCAGGATGAAACTGCCGTTCGCGGAGAGGTTCATGCCCAGAAAGCTGGTCTCGAGCGGGATCGCGTTCTGCAGCGGTCCGTAGTCGTAGAGCCGGTCCGAGAGCTCGAGGATGTCCTCGGGCGACTGCGAGAGCGTGAGCCGGATCACGGAGAAGAGCGCAATGAAGATCGGCAGCTGGACCAACTGCGGTCCGAGGCAGCCGATCGGGTTGATGCCGCCGCTCATCGCCTTGCGGGCGCGCTTCAGTTGCCGCGCGGAGGCGTCGGAGACGCGCACGCCGTGCATGCGCTCGAGGTGCGTGGCGTATTGCTCGAACAGCTCGCCCTTGTCGGTGTCCTGACCCTTCCAATCGCACTCAACCGGGTATCCGAGGACCGCCGCGGCGACACCGCCGTCCTCGCAAGCCAGTGTCTTGCGCCGGTAGAGCTTCATCTGCTCCTCGGAGCGGCGCTTCGGGTCGGAGTAGCGCTTCTGGATCGCCTGCATATCGGGCTGCAGTTCCTGCAGTCCACGCGTGGCGCGCAGCGTGCGCATGGTCAGCGGGAAGGTGACGACGCGCGTGATCACGGTGAAGACGAGGATCGCGGCCCCGTAGGAGCCGAACGAGACGACGCTGAGCAGCACCATGAGGTTGACGAGCGGCGTCTCCAGCAGCAGCTGCCAGGTGTCGGTCATCGTCGCTCCGCCGTCTCCCCGCTCATCATTGGCCTCACCGCCGCTCGTAGAGGATCGCGGCGCGGCCGGATTGCGGGTCGATCTCGACGAGATCGCCTCGTGTGGTTGCATAAATCAGGCTCGAGTCGAGCACGAGCGGGTTGGCGAGGAAACGGTGGCCGGGCAGCGGCGCGCTCCAGCGGAGGTCCCCGGTGGCGGGATCGATGCCCCAGATCGTCGCTTCCTCGGCGGCCACGACGAGGACGCCTCGCGCGAGGACGGGCGCGGCGCGGATCTCGCTGTCGAGCTGGTTGAAGTGCCAGCGCACGCGGTTGGAGTCGCCGCCGCCCGCGTTGAGGGCGTAGATGCTCCCGCGCGTCGAGGCGGCGTAGACGGTGTCGCCGGCGATCACGGGGCGCGCCCAGAACCAGCCGTCGCCGTCGAACGCCCATTCCTCGGCGCCCGTATCGGCGTCGAGGGCGTGCAGCCGGCGATCGAACGAGCCGACGACCAGCAGCCCGCCCTCGATCGCCGTGTCGCCGGGCACGGCGCCGCTCAACTCCGTTGGCTGGGCCCAGATCGTGCCGCCGCCGGGTCTGATCGCCCGTACGCGCTTGTCGAGGGCCGCGACGTAGAGCGCGCCGTCCTCGAGGAGCACCTCGGACCAGATCCGCTCTCCTGCTTGTGCAATCGGCGCCCCGACGGCACCGCTGGCGACGGTGATCGGGACGATCGCGCCCGCCTCGGTGCCGATGTAGAGCGTTTGGCCGTCGAATGCGGGCGTGGCGATGATGGTCTCGTCGAGATCGCGCAGCCAGATGATGCGCGGCGGCTCGAACGAGAGGTCGAGGGCGACGACCTCGCCCGAGTAGCCCGCGACGTAGAGCGTGTTGCCATCGAGGATCGGGTCGGCGTAGACGGCGTCGAGGTCGACATCGGCGTCGCCCGGGAAGCGCCAGGCGACGCGCTCGTCGGTGTCGGGGGTGCCGGGATTGTCGGTACTGCCGAGGCGGACCGCGACGAGTTCGCCGGGCTTCTCCTGGAGGATGGTGAATTCGCGGGCCCTGACGGGTCCGGCCCAGCCGTCGGGGCTGTTCACGTCGGTCGTGCAGGCGACGAGCAGCGGCAGCACGAGGAGCAGCGCGAGGAGCGCAGTGAGCGGTCTGGAACGGCCTCGCCGAACGATGGATGTTTCACGTGAAACATAAGCAGAGGAGGGAGAGGCTGCAGGGCCTCGGATTGCGATTCTGCTCAAAACTCTTGCATGAGGTTCGTTATGCATAGATTTATCGTCTCAACTCGCCTTCGCGTCCCTCGGGAGGTCCGTTCGGGCGGTGCGAGGGTCGCCGTCCCGGCCGGGAACCGGGTCGTAGCCGCCCTTGCGACCGGGGTGGCAGCGGCTCAGCCGCCTCAGCGCCAGCCAGACGCCGCGCAGCGCTCCGTGCGCCTCGATCGCCTCGAGGGCGTACTGCGAGCAGGTCGGCGCGTAGCGGCAGGCGGGCGGCAGCAGCGGCGAGATCGCCCGCTGGTAGCCGCGAATCAGCCGCAGCAGCAGCCTGGACGGCTTCAGCACGGCCTCAGCCCCTTCCGCCCGCGGCATGGCCCGCAAGCCCGGCGCGCCTCGCGCAGCTCGCGAGGGCGTTGCGCAGCTCCTCGAAGCTCGCCTCGCGGCTCGCCGGCCGGGCGGCGATGACGATGTCGTGGCCGGGCGCCAGGGGCAGCGCCCGCACGATCTCGCGCAGCCGCCGCTTCACGCGATTGCGCACCACGGCGCCGCCCACCGGTCGCCCCACCGCGAAGCCGACGCGGCACTGCTCGAGGCCGTTCGGCCTCGCGCGCAGCGTAAGCAGGCGGTGCCGCGCCGGGGGTGCGCCCGTTCGTCCGCGCATCAGCGCCTCGAAGTCGCGCCGCCGGCGCAGGCGCTCGCAGGGGCGCGCGGCCGAGGGCGCCGCAGCCTGTACGTCGAGTGGCCGGGACCGGCCCACGGGGCCTCGCGCTAGACCGCGAGACGGGTGCGGCCGCGAGCGCGGCGGCGCTTGAGCACCTGGCGACCGCCACGGGTCGCCATGCGCGCGCGGAAGCCGTGTTTTCGCTTCCTCGGGATCCGCTTGGGCTGCCATGTTCGCTTCGGCACGTGAAACTCCGTCCGGTGTCGCGGCGCTCGGTCGCGAGATCGATCGCACGGTCGATCGTGCGGTGCGGCAAGTTGGTGGCCGCCGAAGTGAGTGTCCGAGGAGTATATGGGTGGGTCCGCAACAGCGGCAATCGAGGACGCACCCCGCTCCGCTGACGCAACGGCAGCCGGTGGTAGACTGCCGAACGGACGGAGACGTACGCCGGCCTCGCTCGCGAGGGCCGGCGGGAGGCTGAGTCGGAGGTGGGCGTGGCACGGCTGACGCGACGAAGTTGCGGCGTGGCGGGTGGAATCGCGGCCGGCGTGCTGGCGGCGCTGCTGCCCTCGCTCGCCGCGGCGGACCACCCCGATCCCGCGCTCGACCCACCCGGCGACATGGCGCTGGCGCTGCTGCTGGTCGGCCTCGCCCTCGCCGCGACGCTGGTGCTGGCCGCGATCGGCTACCTCTACCGCCGTCAGCGCGGCCTGCACTGGGACTACCAGCTCCCCCACGGAGCCCTCTCCGAGGGCGAGATGGCCGGCGACGACCACGACGGAGACTCGCACTAGCCCGTCGCCCCTCGCGGGCGACACAGGAGGAACGATGCTGCAGCCAGGCGATTCGATGCCCGAGTTCTCGCTGCGCGACCCCGATCGCGAGCGCTTCACCGACGAACAGCTGCGAGGAGCGATCGCGGTCATCGCCTTCTACCCGATGTCCTTCACCGGCGGCTGAACGCGCGAGATGGAGGGCTTTCAGCGGCACTACCGCGAGCTGAAGGCCATGAACGCCCACGTGGTGGGCGTCAGCTCCGACACCTGGGCGACCCAGGGCGCGTTCGCCCGCGAGATCGGCGCGGAGTTCCCGCTGCTCTCGGACTGGCCCTCGAACCGCACGATCGCGACCTTCGGGGTGGAACGTGATCAGGGGCCGACGGCGATGCGCGCCACCTTCGTCTTCGACGCCGAGGGCGTGCTGCGCACGGTGATCGACGACCAGGGCGACATGGAAGCCCACCCCGACGGCGCCCTCGAGGCGGTCAAGGCCATCGCCGACGCCGGGTAGGCGCGAGAGCGCCCTCGCCGGCGACTACGCCAGGTCGAAGCGGTCGAGGCTCATCACCTTATCCCACGCGGCGACGAAGTCGCGCACGAACGCGTCCTGCCCGTCGTCGGAGCCGTAGACCTCCGCGAGCGCGCGCAGCTCGGAGTTCGATCCGAAGGCGAGGTCCACGCGCGTCCCGGTCCACTTGAGGTCGCCCGTTGCGCGATCGCGGCCCTCGAACACCTCCCCGGACGGCTGCCACTCCGTGTTCACGTCGAGCAGGTTCACGAAGAAGTCGTTGCTGAGGGTGCCCGGCCGCTCGCTGAGCACGCCGTGCGCGGACTGCCCGGTGTTCGCGTCGAGGGCGCGGAGGCCGCCGACGAGCACGGTCAGCTCCGGGGCGGTGAGCGTCAGCATGGAGGCCCGCTCCACCAGCAGATCTTCCGCGCGACCCGCCTGCCCCTCCCGCAGGTAGTTGCGGAAGCCGTCCGCCACCGGTTCGAGGACGGCGAACGACTCCTCGTCCGTCCACTCCTGCGTGGCGTCGGTGCGCCCCGGGGTGAACGGAACCTGCACGTCGTGGCCGCCGTCGCGGGCCGCCTGCTCGACGCCCGCGCACCCGGCGAGAACGATCAGGTCGGCGAGGGAGATGCGCTTGCCTCCGCTCTGCGAGCCGTTGAACTCCGCCCGGATGCCCTCGAGCGTCTCCAGCACGGTGGCGAGGCGGGTCGGGTCGTTGGCCTCCCAGTCCCGCTGCGGGGCGAGGCGGATGCGGCCGCCGTTCGCGCCCCCGCGCTTGTCCGTGCCGCGGAACGATGCCGCCGAGGCCCATGCGGTCGCGACCAGCCGGGAGGTGGACAGACCGGAGGCGAGCACCCGCGCCTTGAGGGCGGCGACGTCCTCCTCGCCAACCAGCTCGTGGTCGACATCGGGGACCGGGTCCTGCCAGAGCAGCGGCTCGGCGGGAACGAGCGGCCCGAGGTAGCGGCTGCGCGGACCCATGTCGCGGTGGATCAGCTTGAACCACGCGCGGGCGAAGGCGTCCTCGAGCTCCTCGGGGTTCTCGAGGAAACGCCGCGAGATGGCGTCGTAGGCCGGGTCCGCGCGCAGCGAGAGGTCCGTCGTCAGCATCATCGGGGCGTGCGTCTTCGACGGGTCGTGGGCGTCGATGACGGTGGCCGCGGCGGCGGCGTTCGTCGGCTGGAACTGCGATTTGCCGGCGGGGCTTGTCGTGAGCTCCCACTCGTGGCCGTAGAGGTTCTCGAGGAAGTTGTTGTCCCACTGGACCGGATTGCTGGTCCAGGCGCCCTCGATGCCGCTGGTGATGGTGTCGTTGGCCTTGCCGCTGGCGAAGCCGCTGGTCCAGCCGAAGCCCTGCTCCTCCATGCCCGCCGCCTCCGGCTCCGGCCCGACGTGGGACTCGAGGGAGGCGCCGTGCGCCTTGCCGAAGGTGTGGCCGCCCGCGATCAGCGCGACCGTCTCCTCGTCGTTCATGGCCATGCGCTCGAAGGTCTGGCGGATGTAGCGCGCGGCGGCGAGCGGGTCCGGGTTGGCGTTCGGGCCCTCCGGGTTCACGTAGATCAGGCCCATGTGGTCGGCGCCGAACGGCCCCTGCAGCTCGCCATCGGCGTCGTGGCGCTCGTCGCCGAGCCACTCGCCCTCCGCGCCCCAGTCGGTCTCGTCGGCCTCCCAGACGTCGGGGCGCCCGAAGGCGAAGCCGAAGGTCTTGAAGCCCATCGACTCGAGGGCGCAGTTGCCGGCGAAGATCAGTAGGTCGGCCCAGGAGAGGCTGCGCCCGTACTTCTGCTTGATCGGCCAGAGCAGGCGGCGCGCCTTGTCGAGGTTGGCGTTGTCGGGCCAGCTGTTGAGGGGCGCGAAGCGCTGCTGGCCGGACCCGCCGCCGCCGCGGCCGTCGCTGATGCGGTAGGTGCCGGCGGCGTGCCAGGTCATGCGGATGAAGAGCGGCCCGTAGTGGCCGTAGTCGGCGGGCCACCAGTCCTGCGAGGTGGTCATGACCTCCTCGATGTCCCGTCTCAGGGCAGCGACGTCGAGCGTCTTGACCGCCTCGGCGTAGTCGAACTCGCCGCCCAGCGGGTCGCCGAGGGCGGTATTCCGGCGGAGCGCCTTCAGGCTCAGTTGCTCCGGCCACCAGTGCTCGTTGCTCGTCATGTTGTCGCCTTTCTCAGTGCGGTCGCGGGCCTGTGTCCCGCGCTAGTCGTCGTCGAAGTCGTCCGCGGGGGCGGCGGACGATGGTAGCAGCGGGTCCGGGCGCTCCTCGCGGCGCTCGCGCGGCGCGGGAACCTCGCGCGCGGCGGCGATGACGCCCTCGAGGTCGCCCGCGTCGCCGGTGGCGAGGGCGGCGGGTGCTCCGGCGTCTCGCCAGATGCGCAGCTCCTCGGTGGACACACTGGCCGCGACCGCGACGATCAGCGGCTTGCGGGTCAGCTCGGCGATGCGCCGCGTACGCAGCTGATCGCGCACGCTGAGGGCCCCCGCGCTCGGCGGTACGAGCAGCGCGTCGAGATCGAGCGGCTGGAGCAGCCGCAGCTCCTCCTCCGAGGCGTCGGCGTCGCCGAGCAGCGCGACGTGGCCGAGCTCGTCGCGCAGCAGCGCGGCGGCCTCGGTCTGCGCGTCGTCGAAGACGAGGAAGTCCGCCCCCGCCTCGATCAGCGCGTCGGCGTCGCCACCCGTGGCGGCCTCGAGGCGCGCGCCGACCGGCAGGTCGCCCGCGGCCTCGACGACGGCCTCGATGCCGTCGCGCCCGCCCGCGTGTAGCAGCGCGTCGGCGCCTGCGTCGGCAGCGGCCGTGGCGGCGGCGGCGTCCGCGACCTCGGCGATCACGATCACGTAGCGGTGCTCGTCGGCCTGGCGGCTGCGCGGCGCGAAGCCGAGCGGGCCGGGGCGGCGCTGGAAGGTGCGGCGGATGCGGTCGCGGAGCTTGCTCATGGCGTGGCGGCTCTCCCTCCGGAGGCTGCGGTGTCGCGGCCACGAGGCGTGACGCGCGGCCCGGCGGTGATCCTCGCCACAGGATCGGGCCGGGCGCAACCTCGCGGCCGGGCGGGCTCGGCGGATATGCTCCCGGCGCAGTCCGAGGTGGCGGAACGGCGGCGCCGATGGCGACGATGGCGGGCGCACTGGCGCCGGACGAACGGACGGGTCTCGAGCGGCGCGTGATCGTGTCCACCTCGCTGGCGCACGCGGGTACGCACGCGCTGGAACTGGTGTACGCGGCGCTGCTGGTGCGGATCGGCTTCGAGTTCGGCGCGGACCTCGCGATGCTCGGCGCGGTCGGCAACGCGGGCACGCTGACCTTCGGCCTCTTCGCGCTGCCCTCGGGCTGGCTTGTCGACCGTTACGGGCCGAGGGCCGTCATGACGCTCTCGATGGGCAGCGCGGCGGCGTTCGCGCTCGTCGTCGCGCTCTCGCCGAACCTCTGGTTGCTGGCTGCCTCGCTCACGTTGCTGGGTGCAGGTATCGGGCTCTACCACCCCGCCGGCATCTCGATGGTGGCGACGGTCGCAAGCCGCCGCGGGATCGCCCTCGCCACGCACGGCGTCGCCGGGATCGTCGGCATCGCCTTCGCGCCGGGCGTGGCGATCGGGATTGCGATCGCGACCGACTGGCGCGTGGCTTACGTCGCGTTCGCGGCGCTGGCGGCCGGCGTCGCGATCGTCGTCTGGCAGATCTCGCCGGACTACGAGACGGCGCAACGGGCCGCGGCAGAGTCCGGCCGCACGGAGCAGGCGACGCCGCCCGCGCGACGGCGCACGACGCCGCCCCCGCCGGGCGGCTGGTTCACGCGGCCGCTGCTCGTGCTCTACGCCGCGGCGGTCGGCGTGGGCTTCATCTACCGAGGATCGCTGACGTTCCTCGCGGTGCACCTCGAGCGCGAGCTCGGGCTCGAGCTGTTCGGCTGGGACGCCGAGGCGATCGCCGGCGCGACGGCCTCGCTGGCGCTGCTGCTGGCGGTGATCGGCCTCGTTACCGGCGGCTGGCTGAGCGATCGCATCGCCCTCGAGCGTGCGATCCTGCCCTACGCGGTGGCGACGCCGTTCTTCCTCTTCGCGATGGGCGGAGTCGGCGGCGTGGGGCTGCTGCTGGCGGCGACCGGGTTCGCGATCTGCAGCTGGGCGCAGCAGCCGATCATGAACGGGCTGATCGCCGACTACGCGCCTCCGGGCATGGTGGGGCGCTCCTTCGGGGTCTGGTTCCTGCTCGTCTTCGGCGTCGGATCGACGGCGAGCAGCGCGACGGGCTTCGTCAGCGAGCGCTGGGGCACCGGCGAGACCTTCGTCGTGCTCGCCGCGTGTGGGGCGATCGTCGCGCTGCTGCTGCTCGGCGTCGCGCAGGGCGCGGAGCGGCGTCGCGCCGCCCTCGAGGCGTGACGCGCGCGAGGGTCAGGCGATCGGTTGGGTTCGAGGGGGTGGGGGCTGGAGCCGGCGGGGGGATTCGAACCCTCGACCTGCTGTTTACGAAACAGCTGCTCTACCTCTGAGCTACACCGGCTCTGGCGGGCGCACTGCCCGTGAATCATTGAAGCCCCCGCGCCCGCGGCCGTCAATTGCGCCCGCGTCCGGCTGCGCGCAGCCCGGCGCTACAATTCGCGCGCAATAGCCTGCTTCGAGGATGGCGGTGATCCGATGGGCATGATGGTCTGGCACGCGCTCCGCAATGTGGACCTGAAGGACGTGCCCGCGAAGGCGCGCGCCCTCGAGGACCTCGGGTACGACCTGATCGCCACCCCGGAGTCGAAGCACGATCCGTTCCTGCCGCTCACGCTGGTGGCGGAGCACACGGAGCGGGTGCGCTTCACGACCTCCGTCGCGATCGCCTTCCCGCGCGCGCCCTACATCACGGCGAACCTGGCGTGGGATCTCGCGCGCTACTCGGGCGGGCGCTTCGTGCTCGGGCTGGGTACGCAGGTGAAGGGGCACAACGAGCGCCGCTTCTCCGTGCCCTGGGGGCCGCCCGGCCCGCGGCTGCGCGACTACATCCGCTGCATCCGCGCCATCTGGCACTGCTGGCAGACCGGCGCCCAGCCGGACTTCGAGGGCGAGTACTACCGCTACACCCTGACCAACCCCGATTTCGACCCCGGCCCGATCGAGCACCCCGACGTCAGCGTCGTGATCTCGGCCGTGAACCCCTACAACACGCGCCTCGCCGGCGAGCTCTGCGACGGCATCGCCATCCACCCCCTGAGCAGCTTCCGCCATCAGCGCGAGGTGGTGCTGCCACGCGTCTTCGAGGGCGCGCGTGCGGCTGGGCGAGACCCCGGCGAGCTGATGGTGCGCTCGGGCGGCTTCATCGTGACGGGCCGCGACGAGGAGGAGCTTGCGGAGTCCCGCGAGGTCGCGCGGCGTCGCATCGCGTTCTACTCCTCGACGGGATCGTACGCGGGCATCCTCGCGCTGCATGGCCTGGAGGAGACGGCCGCCGAGCTGCGGCGGCTCTCGATCGAAGGGCGCTGGGACGTGATGCCGAGCCGCGTGAGCGACGAGATGCTGGAGGAGTTCTGCGCGATCGGCGGCTGGGACGAGATCGCCGCGGAGATGCGCGAGAAGTACGCCGGCCTCGCGACGGCCGTGAACCTCGAGGTGGAGCCGCGAAACCCGGACGAGGAGGCGCAGGTGCGCGAAATCGTCGCGGAGTTGCAGCAGATCCCGACCTGTGCGGAGGCTGCCCCGGCGGCGTGAGCGCGAGGCGCAGGGCCCTCAGCGGTTGCGGCGCAGCACCACGGCGAGCACGAGTGCCGCGATCAGTGGGGTAATCACCGCGAGCACGAAGACGCCGCGCAGACCCACGAAGGCGACGGCCAGCCCGGCGAGCGCGGAGCCGCCGCCGATGCCGAGGTCGAAGGAGCCGATCAGCGTGCTCATCGAGGCGCCCTGGCGGCCCGGCGGGGCGCGGTCGACCGCCATCGCCAGGATCGTGGGGTGCGCGATGCCGAAGCCCAGACCGAGCAGCAGCGCACCGAGCAGCAACACCAGCACGTGGTTCGCCGAGGCGATCACGACCAGCGCGGCGATGAACGCCATGATCGCCGGCAGCAGCACGGTCAGGCGCCCGTAGCGGTCGGAGAGTCTTCCGGCGAGCACGCGCACCACGATCAGCGTCAGCGAGTAGGGCAGGAAGAAGAGGCCGGGGTTGCCTAGCCCCTCGGCGTCCGCGAAGACGGCGACGTAGGAGAGCACGACGCCGATCGGCGGGAAGAGGCAGAGCGCGATCGAGGCCGGGAACAGCGCGTCGCGGCTGACCAGCGTGAAGCGCGTCCCGCCCTCGGGAGCCGCGGGGCGCGGCGGTTCCGGCAGTCGCGAGGTGAGGACGAGGCCGATGACCGCGAACACCCCGGCGACGAGGAAGGCCCTGTTGAAGCCGGCCCCGATCGCGATCGTGGCGCCGAGCAGCGGCCCGATCGCGCTCGAGACGTTCACGGCGACGCCGTAGACGCCCATCGCCTCGGCGCGGCGCAGCGGGGGCGCGAGGTCGGCGACCATCGTGCTGCCGGCCGTGCTGACGGCGGAGAGCCCGGCGCCTTGCAGGGAGCGCACGCCGAGCAGCGGCGCGACGGCGCGCGCGAACGGGTAGAGCGCCATCGAGAGCGCGAAGTCGGCGTTCCCGGCAACCAGCAGCGGTTTGCGCCCGTAGCGGTCGGCGACCCAGCCCGTCAGCGGGCGGAACAGCAACGCCGTCCCGGCGGTGACGCCGAGGATCAGACCCACCTGCCCCTCGCTGCCGCCGATGTCGAGCAGGTAGAGCGGCATCACGGGGAGGAGCATCTGGAAGCTGAACATCTGGAAGAAGACGGCGGTGCAGAGCAGCAATAGCCCGCGCGTGAACAGCGGCGGCGGCTCGGCCGCGCGCGGCGTCGTCGCGATCGTCGATTCGATCGGCTCGTCGGGAGGACCGGGCGTCGTGGTCACGGTGCGAGGGTAGCCGCTGCCGCCCTCACGATCGCGCCGTGCCCGGCGGGGCTGGCGGGCTGCGCCCGCTCTCCCTCACCCTCCGCCCTCTCCCGCGGGGAGAGGGGACCGGATCGCCCTCACGATCGCATGCCGCATCGTGCGAGGATGGCCTGGCGCCGGGGCACGACACAGGAGCGAATCGTGGCGCGGCTGATCGTCGATGGCATGAACGTGATCGGATCCCGGCCGGACGGCTGGTGGCGCGATCGCGCCGCCGCCGCGCGGCGGATCGCGAGACGCCTCGAGGCGCTCGCCGGGGCGAGCGGCGACGAGCTGACCGTCGTCTTCGACGGACGGCCCGGCCGTGGAGGCCCGCCGGAGCGTGCCGAGGGCGAGCCGCTGCGCGTGCTCTACGCGCGGCGCGGCGGCAGGAACGCCGCCGACGAACGCATCGCCGAGCTGGTAGCGGAGGACCCGGACCCGGCCACCCTGACCGTCGTCACCTCGGACGCCGCGCTGCGCCGCGAGGTCGAGGCGCTGGGCGCGCACGTGGCCGGCGCGTCCGTGCTGCTGCGGCGCCTCGACGCGCTCGAGGGCGGGGCGGAGGCGCGGTAGCCGGAGCGCGCCGCCGGGTGCGTAGCGCCGCCTGCCTATGATGGCGGGGCCGCATCAACGCAGCCGGGGCGCGAAGCCGGACCGGAGCGACCGGAACAGGGCGAGGAGTCTTCACGGGTGGCGAAGGTCGTCGAGGTAGCGGACGCCGGAGGGAACGGCGCATCGGGAGACGCCTCCGCGCCGCCGCCCGGGACGCCTCGATTCGTCCGCGAGCGCATCTTCTACGGCTGGTGGATCGTCTTCGCCGGCTGGGGCCTGATGGTGGTGGGCGGCGGACTGCTGTTCCACGCCTTCGGGGCCTACGTGAAGGTGCTCGAGGAGGAGTTCGGCTGGAGCCGCGCGGAGCTCTCGCTCGCCTTCGCCCTGCAGCGCGTGGAGACGGGCGTCCTCGGGCCGGTCCACGGCTGGGCGGTCGATCGCTTCGGTCCGCGGCTGATCATGCTAATCGGCGTCGTGCTCTTCGCGCTGGCCCTCGCCGCATTCAGCCTCATCGACTCGCTGCTGGGGTTCTACCTGGCGTTCGCGCTGATCGCGATCGGCGCCAGCCTCTCCTCGATGCTGAGCGTCTCGGTCGCGGTGGTGAACTGGTTCCAGCGCCGGCGCGCGCTGGCGCTGGGCGTGATGTCGACGGGCGTGGCGGCAGGCGGGCTCGTAACGCCGGTGGTGGTCCTGGCGCTCGAGGGCTGGGGCTGGCGGACCACGGCGCTCGTCTCGGGCGGTCTCGTGCTGGCGATCGGCCTGCCGCTCGCGAGCCTCGTGCGGACCCGTCCCGGAGACCACGGGCGAACACCCGACGGGCTCCCGCCCGCCGCTGCGGCGGCCGCTGCCGCAGCCATGCCGGAGACGAGCTTCACCGTGCGCGAGGCGATGCGAACGCGCGCGTTCTGGCTGCTCTCGCTCGGGCACGCCTCGGGGCTGGTGACGGTCGGCGCCGTCTCGGTGCATCTCTTCGTCTACGTGACCGGGGATTTCGGCGAGTCCTCGGCGACGGCGGCGCGGCTGATCGCGCTGCTCACCGCGATGCTGGTGGTGGGCATGCTGATCGGCGCGGTGTTCGGCGACCGCATGAACAAGCGCATCATCATCGTCTCGGCGATGTTCGGGCACATGACGGCGATGCTGCTGCTGGCCTGGAGCCCGTCGTTCTGGCTGTTGACCGTCGGCGTCGCGGTGCAGGGCACGGCCTGGGGGGCGCGCGGGCCGCTCACCTCGGCGCTGCGCGCGGACTACTTCGGTCCGGGCTCCTACGGGCAGATCCAGGGTTTCTCCTCGCTGATCGTGATGACGGGGATGATGATCGGGCCGCTGATCGCCGGCGTCATCTACGACGCGCAGGGGACGTACACGCCGGCCTTCCTGCTGCTGGCGGTGGCGGCCGGGCTCGGCTCGCTCTGCTTCATCTTCGCGACGCGCCCGAGGCCGCCCGCCTCGGCGCTGCGGCGGCTCTGAGCGCTACCCGGCGAACTCCTCGAAGATCAGCAGCAGCTCGCGCAGCTCGGCCTGCGCGGCGTCGAACTCCTCGCGACCCACGGCCTCGGCGACCTCGCGCGACTGCAGCGCGCTGAAAAGCTCGATCTGCTCGTCGGACATCCCGCCCGCGAGCGAGGAGACGCGCAGCCCGGAGCCGCGAATGCGCACCCAGTCGTCGATTTGCCCGCCGAGCGTGTTGAGCTCCGTGATGTACTCGCGGCGCAGCATGGCCGCCCGTCCGTCGGCGTCCTCGCCGCTGCGCGCCCAGTCCCGCAACGCGTCGAGGAGCTGGCGCATCAGCGGCAGCAGCCGGTCGCGCGTCAGGACGAAGTACTCGAGCTCGCGCTCGTAACGCGCGAGGAGGGCGTCGATCTCGCGCTGCTCGGCAGTCGGCTCGCACTCGTCCACGGGCGGTATTGTCTCTCCCTGGGGCAAAGCGACGGTAGCGCGCCCGCGCATGGTGAGTTAGTGCCGGAAGCGGCAGTAAGAGGCCCAAGATTGACTCGCTATTGTCGTTTCGGTAGAGAAATCGACAGAAAGCGAAGGGAACGGACCGTTTAGTGCCAGAAGCGAGCATAATGGCATCCGCTGGGGGCTCGCTATTGCCGATTAACTAGGTAAAGTGATAATAGTACGTAGATGGCTGACGAGAAGGTTCCGGAAGCGACACCAGCGGAGCCGCGCGCCGGGCGTTACGTGCGCGTCCCGGCTGGCTACCGCGCGTTCATTCCCGCGCCGCTTCCGCCCATCCCTCCCCCGAATCTCGATTCCGAGTTGGTGCGGCTGCTCTCGGAAGCGGATCGTGCGTTAGGGCGGCTCGATGGCGCCTCGGAGCTGCTGCCCGACCCGGACCTGTTCGTCTACATGTACGTCCGGCGAGAGGCAGTCTTGTCGAGTCAGATCGAAGGCACGCAGGCCTCGCTCGTTGATCTTCTTGAGTTCGAGTCGGAGCGGGCGCGGGCCCGGACACCGGACGACTCCGCCGAGGTCGCCAACTACGTGACGGCAATGAATCACGGGCTGGAGCGTCTCGCATCGTTGCCCGTCTCGCTGCGGCTGATCCGCGAGATCCATGGCGTACTGCTGGACGGTGTGCGCGGCGCGGAGCGTAACCCCGGTGAGTTCCGCACCTCGCAGAACTGGATCGGCGCGCCGGGCAGCACCCTGACGTCGGCCTCGTTCGTCCCGGCGCCGCCTGCGGAGATGCGCGATGCGCTCGGCGCACTCGAGGCGTTCATCCACGACGGGAGCGACCTGCCTGTGCTGATCAAGGTCGCGCTCGTCCATGCGCAGTTCGAGACGATTCACCCGTTCCTCGACGGGAACGGACGTGTTGGGCGTCTCTTGATCACGTTCCTGCTCTGCGAGACAGGCATCCTGAAGCGACCGCTGCTCTACCTCTCTCACTACCTGCGGCGCCATCGTTCCGAGTACTACGATCGTCTGCAGGCGGTGCGGGACAGGGGTGACTGGGAGGGCTGGCTGCGATTCTTCCTCGAGGGCGTGCGCATCGTGGCGGCGGAAGCCACCGAGACGGCGCGCCGGCTGATCACGCTACGCGAGGAGCACCGCGAACTCGTTGCTGGGTCGCTCGGGCGGCGCGCGGACAACGGACTACGCTTGCTCGAGTCGCTCTACCCGGCTCCGTTCGTCGACATCCGCGATGCGGAGCGGCGCGCGGGGTTGAGTCACTCCCGGGCGAACTCGCTGGTGCGGGCCTTTGCTGATCTCGGTCTGTTGGCAGAGATCACCGGCCGCAAGCGCAACCGCTTGTTCATCTACGATCCCTACGTCGCACTCTTCCAGGACGCTGACATCGAGGACTAACCCGGAGGCGTGGACCGTGACGAACCCCCGCGCGACTTGCGCGAGGCCCGCAGACAAGGCCAGCCCGCCGTGCGGTCCGGCGGCGGGCGTGCGATAATCCGCCAGAACAACGACGTGTGACGTCCAACCTCGCGCGCGCTCCCCGGGCTCCGGCCGGAGCGCCGCCCGCGAGGCCGAATACGACGACACCGCGGGAACGCGGGATCACTGTGGCTACCTCCGCGACGGCATCACTGCCGCTGGCGCATCTCTTGCCCGTCACCGCCGACCTCGGCCAGTCCGGCGCGCTCTCCGTCGGCGGCTGCGACCTGCCCGCGCTCGCGCGCGAGTACGGCACCCCGCTCTACGTCTACGACCTCGCGACGCTGCAGCGGCAGGCGCGCGGGTTCCTCGAGGCGTTCCGCGCCGAGCACGAGGAGACGACGGCCCTCTACGCCGCCAAGGCGTTCCTCAACCGCCCCTTCGCCCGCCTGATCGCGGCCGAGGGCTACGGCTTCGACGCCGTCTCCGGCGGAGAGCTGGCGGTGATGCTCGCGGCCGGCGTCGACCCCTCCACGATCTACCTGCACGGCAACAACAAGTCGCGCGAGGAGCTGCGCGCCGCCGTCGAGGCGGGCGTCGGTCGCGTCGTCATCGACAACCTCGGCGAGATCGAGCTGGTCGAGGCGGCGGCGGCCGGGGCGGGCGTGCATCAGCCGGTGCTGTTGCGCGTCTCGCCCGGCGTCGACGCCTACACGCACGAGAAGACGACGACCGGCATCCTCGACAGCAAGTTCGGCGTGGCGATCGCCACCGGCGACGCCGAGGAGGCGGTGCGCCGCATCGCCGCCAGGGAACACCTCGACCTGCGCGGGCTGCACATGCACCTCGGCAGCCCGATCTTCGAGCTGACGCCGTACGAGCGCGGCATCGAGGTCGTCGCGGCCTTCCAGGCAGAGGTCTGCCGCGACCGGCTCGGGCTGGAGTTCGACGAGCTGTCGGTCGGGGGTGGCTTCGCCATCGGCTACCACGGCGAGCAGGAGCCGCCGCCGCCTGCCGCCTACGCGCGCGTGGTCTGCGGGACCGTGCGGCGCGAGGCGGACGCGCGCGGCCTGCCGCTGCCGCGGCTGGTGATTGAGCCGGGCCGCTCGCTGGTCGGGCGCGCCGGGCTCGCCCTCTACACCGTCGGCGCGCGCAAGGAGATCGAGGGCGTGCGCACCTACGTCTCGGTCGACGGCGGCATGGCGGACAACATCCGCCCGGCGATGTACGGCTCGCAGTACGAGCTGATCTCCGCCGAGCGCCCGACGGCGCCCGCCGAGGAGACCGTGACGATCGCCGGCAAGTACTGCGAGTCCGGCGACCTGCTGGCGAGCGACATCGAGACGCCGCGGCTGCGCGCCGGCGAGGTCGTCGCGATGCCCGCCGCCGGCGCCTACCAGGTCGCGATGGAGTCGAACTACAACCTCGCACTGCGGCCCGCGGTCGTGCTGGTCGCTGACGGCGGGGCGCGGCTGCTGCGCCGCCGCCAGACCTTCGAGGACCTGATGGCGCTGGACGTGGGCCCGTGAGCGCCGAAGCCGGCGGCGACGCGCGCTGGGGCGTGCGAGGGCTGGAGCAGCCCGTGGCCGAGCTGCGCGCCGCCCTCGCGTCCGGTCGCCTCGGCCATGCCTGGCTGTTCAGCGGCCCCGACGGCGTGGGCAAGGCGACGCTGGCGCGGCGGCTCGTGCAGGCCCTGCACTGCGAGCAGCGCGACGAGGTCGACGCCGCGGGCGTCGACCCCTGCCTCGAATGCCGCGCCTGCACGCGCATCGAGGCCGGCGAGGCGCCCGACGTGGAGCGCATCACGATCGGCGGACCGTGCGACGAGGAGGGGCACCGCGACCACGTGGCGGACGGCTCGACGCGGATCCGGATCTGCCAGGCGCGGCGCCTTTCGAAGCTCGCCAATCTCGCGCCGTTCCACGCCTCGCGGCGCATCTTCATCATCGACACCGCCAACGACCTGCAGACCGAGGCGGCGCAGTCGCTGCTCAAGACGCTCGAGGAGCCGCCGGGCAGCGCGCTGCTGATCCTGCTGGCCGTCGACCCGGACGAGCTGCTGCCGACGATCCGCTCGCGCTGCCGCGAGCTGACGCTGCGGCCACTGCCGCGTGCCGCGCTCGCCGAGGCGCTCGCCGAGGACATCGAAGGCCTCGGCGCGGACGAGGCGCGCGAGCTGGCCGCGCAGGGCCGCGGGCGCTACGGGCTCGCGCTGCGGCTGCACCGCGATCCGGCGCAGCGCCAGCTGCGCGAGACGGCGATCGAGGATCTGCGGAGGCTCTGCGCGGCGTCGCGCAACGAGCGCTTCGACCACGCCGGGCGGCTCGCCGGCTCGTGGCGCCGCGAGCGGCAGGCGGTCCTCGAGACGCTCGATGTCTGGCGCTGGTGGTGGCGCGACACGCTGGCGGCGGTCGCGGACGCCGAGGGCCGCAGCGAGGCCACGCCGGCCGCGTGCTCGCCTCGCGAGGCGGTGCTGGCGCTGCGCGCCACGGAGCGGACGCGCCGCCACCTGATCGAGAACACCAACCCGCAGCTCGCGCTGGAGGTGCTGATGCTGGACCTCCCGCAGCTGCAGTTCGACGAACCGGAGTCAAGCCGAGAGGAGGCCCGTCCGGCCGCCGCGCCGCCCGCCTGAGCAGGCCCTCGCCTGCGAGGCAGAGGCCCGCGTCGCGACCGCCGGGACCACATGGAAGGCATTGTCGGGATCCGTTTCACCGAGGCGGGGCCGCTGACGTGGTGCAGCGCAGACGACCTCGAGCCGGCGCTGGGCGACTACGTGGTCGTCAACCTTGGGCAGGGCGAGCAGCTGGGCTGGGTGGTGGTCACGCCGGACCAGACGCTGGCCGCCGAGCCGGAGGGCCCACTGCGCGTCATCGAGCGCCTCGCCACGGGCGAGGACGTGGACGCCTGGCGGGAGAACCGCGAGCGCGCGCTGGAGGACTTACGCCGCGCGCAGGAGCTCGCGACGCGCAATGACCCGCGGGTGCGCGTCGCGAGCCTGACCTACAACCTCGCGGGCTCGCACTGCCGCATCACGTTCTCCGCGCCGGAGCGCATCCAGCACCGCTGGTTCACCTCCATGTGCCGCGATCTGCTCGGCGTCGAGGTCGACGTGCGGCAGGTCGGGGACCGCGACCGCGCGAAGGCGCTCGGCGACGTGGGCGTGTGCGGCCTCGCGCTCTGCTGCCGCACCTGGCAGACGACCTTCCCCGCGATCTCGATGCGGATGGCCAAGGAGCAGGACCTGCCCCCCAACCCGACGAAGATCTCGGGCGTCTGCGGACGCCTGCTCTGCTGCCTCTCCTACGAGGTGGACGAGTACCGCCGCCTGCGCGGCACGCTGCCGAAGGTCGGCAAGCGCGTCACGACCCCTGTGGGCCGGGCGCGCGTGATCGCCCACAACACGCTCAAGGGCCAGGTGCGGATGCGCCTCGACGACGGCGGCGAAGTGATCGAGATGACCGCCGAGGAGCTGTCGAGCCAGTACGGCAACGCCGTGCGCCCCGAGGAGCTCGAGGACCAGGTCGAGGAGCCGGTGCGGCGGCAGGCTCAACGCCGCAGCGAGGGGCTGATCGCCACCCTCGAGGCGGTCGACGCGCCGGCGGGCGGTCCCGCCGGGGACGAGCGGCCGGCGGAGCAGCGCCCCGAGCGCGCAGAGGGCGAGGGCCAGAAGCCCGCCCGCCGGCGCCGTCGCGGGCGTCGAGGCGGTCGCAGGCGCAGGCGCGGGTCCGGCGGCGGCGGCCAGGGCGGCTCCGGCGGCTCGGGCGGCGGCGGGCAGAACTAGCATCTGTCCCCTCTCCCCGAGGGAGAGGGCGGAGGGTGAGGGAGCCTCCGGGCCACGTTGCACCAACGGGGCCTGTTGCGCCAGCGGGCGCTCTGGGGGCTCGGCGGTAGGTGGGCGTGCCTGGATTCCGGCTTTCGCCGGAATGACGGGAAGGGGCCGGATGACAGGCAGGGCGAGCCGGATGACGGGGAGGGCGAGCCGGACTGACGGTTCTGCAGAGGTCTCCTGAAGGAGAGGGTGAGGGAGAAGGCCCGTGAGCGGACCGCGTGACGACTTCGTGCCCGCGCTCGTCGACGGCGCGTGGCTTGCGGCGCACGTCGACGACGCGGACCTCCGCGTACTGCACATCGCCAACGACCGCGGCGAGTACGACGCGGCGCACGTGCGCGGCGCGGTCTACGCGCACGGCTACGGCGACTTCACCGAGGATCGCGACGGCGTCCGCGCGCTGGTCCCGACTCCAGAGCGCATGGCGGCGAACCTCTCGGGCCTTGGCGTCTCGCCGGAGCAGCGCATCGTCTGCACGGCCGGCGCGCGCTCGGCCTGGCCGGCGCGGGCCTACTGGGCGCTGCGCTACTACCGCTTCCCGCGCGTGCACCTCGCAGACGGCGCGGTGCCGGCGCTGCGCGCGGCGGGGGTGCCGGTGGACGCCGAGGTTCCCCCCGTCAGCCCGAGCGACGTCACGCTGGCCGAGCCCGACGCCTCGATCCTCGCCCTGGCGGGCGACGTGCTCGCAGCCGCCGAGGGCGGCCCGGCACGCATCGTCGACTGCCGCTCGGACGGCGAGTGGCTGGGCGAGGCGCACGGGCACGCCGAGGCGCCGCGCATGGGGCGCATCCCGCGCGCGGTGCACCTGGAGTGGGAGCGCCTGGTCCGCGAGGACGGACGGCTGCTCCCGCTGGAGCAGCTGCTGGCGCTCTTCTCGGCGGCCGGTGTCGATGGTTCGGCCGCCGCCTACCCGTACTGCGGCGGCGGCGTGCGCTCGGCGGTCGCCTGGTTCGTGATGTACGAGCTGCTCGGCTACGAGCAGGCGCGCAACTACGACGGCTCCTGGTCCGAGTGGGCAGTACGTCCCGAGTTGCCCGTGGAGCGCGGGTAGCGCGGGCGCCGGGTCCGGCTACATTCAGGTGAGCTGTGCGTCGAGCAGCTTCTTGACGAGCTCGGTGAGCGGCTGGATCTCTCCGCCATCGGCGGACCTCAGCGCCTTGTAATAGTCCTCCCTGTGCTGCCTCAGCCGGTTCGGGAGAATGATCTCACCAGGCAGCCACCCACCGATCTTCGCGCAAATGATGTAGTAGCAGACGGCTCTCGCGGTGCGACCGTTTCCGTTGACGAAGGGGTGGATGAAATTGATGCGCCACAGCACCCAAGCGGCGAGGGAAACCGCATCACTCGACTCCCACCGATCCTCAACCTCACGGACAAAGTCGTCCATCAAGACCTGAACGAGCCCAGGCTCCGGAGGTATGTAGGCGTCAGGGCCGGGCTGGCCAACGTGAATGCTGGTTGCGCGGTACTGCCCCGCAGCCGAGTGTAGGCCCGCTATCGCGTGGGAGTTGAGGCCCTTGATGAGATGATGCGTGACCATCGGCCTCTTGAGGTCCAAGGCAGCCTCGACCATCGACTCCATGAGACCATGCAGCCTGTTCAGGTTGGCGGTAGCCACCTTGTCATAGGTGGGATGGTTCTCATCAAGACCTGTGAGGGTCGAGATGTCCACGCGGTTAGGCTTGATCGACGATCTGTGCGATCTGCTCCCGGCTAAGCTTGGTCCTGCCCACTCTTTCGCCGTAGACGTAGTTTATGCGCTGCTCCCGGCGTTGCTCGGCGGTCATCGGCGTGCCCTCGCGCACGCGCTGGCGCAGTCTCTCGTCGAACTCGGCATCTGTCAGCTTGCTTCGATCCATTGTGGCCGCCCCTTCGGGGTACAAGACCCCGCCACTCCAAAAGACCTTATCACAGGCCCTGGCTCGCCGGAGCCATCGGCGGCGGATGGTAGCACACCCCGCCCGCTCGTCTGCTATCCTGCGGCCCGGCTCACCACAGCCTACGCAGCGCCTCGCACGGTCGAGGTCGCATGCCTCCCTTGCGGCGAAGCGCTGTGTGCTGCTTGTGGTGAGTCGGTACCTCGATCACCCGCAGGGAGGCACCCATGCGCCGCGTTCTGTTCGCCGCCGTTCTCGCCGCCACGCTGCTCGGCTTGGCCGGAGGCGTGATCGCCGAGACCATCGAGAAGACGTACGAGGTCCGCATCGTTGCCCGGCGCCTCGATGATGGGCGCACGGAGTTTGCCCTCCAGCCTCGCGACGGTGACGAGTGGGAGGAGCGGATACTGCCGGCCCGCCGGTACTTCCCGGCCGATCCGGGACACAGCCGCTGGCTGCATAGCTCGACCATCCCGATCACAGTGGAGGTAACGACCTCGTCAGCCCCGACGGGCACGGCCACCCCTGGACGGACGCCATCCGCGCCATTCGAGGGAGAGGGTACGCTGGGCGAGGTTCACTACTGGACGGACCGCGACGAACTGACAGACACCTTCTCCACCTTCGTGATGGTGATCACGCCGTACGTTGATGACTATGGGCTCGACCAGAGTGCATCGTTGGTCGTCAACTGCTCCAGCGCTCGTGGGTACGTGGCCGTGTGGCTGTCCACCGATGAGTACCATTCGCGGACGAGAAAGGTGTCGGTCGCGTACCGGGTTGACGGACAGTCCCCACAATCTGGGCGGTGGGACGCCTTCGGCGACCTCGGGCACGGCCTGACGCCGAACCTTCAGGATCGGGCGGCTACCGGCGCGTTCATCGACGCTTTGCGCGGGGGCTCGACGCTGCGTATCCGCACGCCCGAGACGCCGACGCTCACGTTCGACATCTCGCAGCTCTTCGACACACCGGCCCAGGTGAACATCGACAGTTGCGGGAGTTAGGAATATAGAACCAGGCACCTACGAATCCCTGAGCGGCAAGGGGAATCGGCTTCGACCGGATTCTTGCTCACGCGGCTCCGTTCGTCCACGAGCGGATTTCCCTGTTCGCTAGGCTCCGCGCCAGCGTCACAGAGGCGGGTACCAAGACGGTTCGCCTCAGCCTGATCGACACTGATGGTGTAGACATCCTTGCCCCTGTCGAGTTCCCGATAAAAATCCCTAGAGAAGAAGGAGCCATCGAGGCGACCACCAGTCGTCGCCAACATGGTTGGCATAGAGTTCCCGCACTTTGGCAGGTACGCCCTCCACATCGGGGTCGATGGTCACGAACTCGGGCGTATTCCGTTCACCACCGAACAGATCCAACCCACGGCTTAGCCGCGCACCTGGGTGAGTGGCGATCGGCTCTGCAGCTAGACTCCTACCCGGACACGAACCTGAATGTAGACAGGCCTCACGCCGAGGCGACTGCCGCCTCGATCTGCTCGACGTGGCTGCGCAGGTGCGCGCTGGCGCCGCGCACCTGCTGGACGATCGAGCGTCGCCCCATCATCGGGTGCAGCCCGGCCCGGCCCCACGAGGAGTCCGGGACGTGCTTCAGCAGCTCCACCGTCTCGCCGATCGCGTCCGCGAAGAGGCTGCTCAACTCCTCGGGATCCCGCGACTCCCAGTCCTCCCGCTCGGCGATTTCCGCGTCGTCGGTCATGGGCAGCACGGGGTCCGTCATGTGCGCCATGCGGTCGAGCTGGTCGTGGAGGACGCGGGCGTAGGCAATCATGTGGCCGAGCGTGCGCAGCGCGGACCACTCGCCCTCGGCGGGCGCGTTGCGCAGCGAGGAGCCGTTGCGGCCGGCGATCAGCGCCTGCACCTCGCCCGCGATCTGGGTGAGGGCGTCGGCGTCCGGCAGGTAGCGGCGCACCGCCCCCGTGACGAAGTCGATACGGTTCTGGACCAGGATGCGCTCGTCGCCGGTCGTCATGCCGCTGCCTCCATGTCCTCGAGGATCAGGTCGATCTCGACGGCCGCGCCGAGCGGCAGCGCGGCGACGCCCATCGCGAGCCGCGTGCCCAGACCGGCGTCGTCGCCGAAGAGGTCCAGCAGCAACTCGCTGGCGCCGTTCACCACCGCCGGGTGGGCCGCGAAGTCCGGGGCGCTGGCGACGTAGCCGACGAGCCGCACGACGCGCAGGCCCTCGAGGCTGCCGTGAATCGCCTGCACGGCGGCGAGCGCGTTCAACGTTGCGACGCGCGCGGCCTCGCGGCCGGCGTCGATGTCCTCGTCGCTGCGGACGTGTCCGGGGTTCACCAGCGCGCCGTCGCGCATCGGGAGCTGACCGGAGACCATCAGCCAGTTGCCGCTGCGCAGCGCGGCGCGGTACATGCCGACCGGCGGCGGAGGCGGCGGGATCTCGATCCCCAGCTCATCGAGTCGCTGCGCGACGCTCACGGGCGCTCCCCTTCGTGGTGCTGCGGCGTCCGGCGCCGCAGGAGAGCATACGCCCTCGTGCGCTCACGCCCCATCCCGCCGGGCGAGCCGGCCGCGGTCAGATCGCGAGCGCCCGCTGCGTCTCCCGGTCGAGCCAGCCGAGGAAGAACGGCCGCCATTCCTCGTAGCGCTGGAGGTGCTCGGCGAGCTGCTGCGCGACGGAGAGGCGGGGCCGCACCGGCTGCGAGAGCAGCCGCATGCGCGCCTCGCGCGGGGTGCGGCCGCCCTTGCGATGGTTGCAGGGCTGGCAGGCGGTCACGATGTTCTCCCAGACGTGCGAGCCGCCGCGGCGGCGCGGCACGACGTGGTCCAGCGTCAGGTCCTGGTGTCCGTTCCCGCAGTACTGGCAGCGCTGGCGGTCGCGGGCGAAGACCTCGCGGCGCGTCAGCCGCACCTGCGGGCGCGGACGGCGCACGCGGCGGCGCAGCCGGATCACGGAGGGCGCCGGATATTCCCGGTCCACACCGCGGATCGGTTCCACGCCGGCCTCCAGCAACTCCGCGCGCCCGCCGAAGACCAGCGCGAAGGCGCGCCTGACGCCGCAGACGTTCAGTGGCTCGTAGTCCTGGTTGAGCACCAGCGCGTGCCGGTCGAGCAACGCCTCCGCCTCTCCACCTCGGACGCCAGTGTAGTGGATTGGGGCCGCAGGGCCAGCAGCCGGGCCGCCCGCGGCGCGCTTCGAGGGGAGCGCTCAGGGGTTCGGCGTCAGCGCCTTGCCGAGATCCACGATCTCGGACCACTGCTCCGCCGCCGCCTCGAACTCCTGCGGGAGCAGCCGCTGGATCACCGGCAGGCCCTCGATGAAGGCGGGCGCGAGCGTGGAGTCCTCGATCGCCGCATCGAGGTGGCCGGAGACCGGGAAGGTGATGGCCGCGAGCAGCAACACTTCGACGACGATCAGACCCGTGACGAAGCCGAACACCGCCCCGCCGACACGGTCCGCGGTACCGAGCAGCAGCAGCCTGGAGGCGCGACGGAGCAGCACGGCCGCGATCTGGCCGATCACGATCGCGCCCACGAAGATCGCCGCGAACGCGACGAACTCCCGCCATGTCTCATCCTCGATGGCGAAGGCGATGTCGTCCGCCAGCTCGGCGTAGAAGTGTCCGGCGAGGATCGCGCCGCCGAAGACCGAGACGGCCGTTACGACCTCGCGGATCAGTCCGACCGAGAGTGCGCGCAGGGTCAGCCACGCGATGATGGCGACGATGACGAGATCGAGCCAGTGCAACGGCTGCATCAGACCCCGCTGCGCCGCCCCGCCCCGGCAGCGCGAAGATCGTAGCACGCGCCGCTGCTCGGGACCGCCCGTTGCGGGCGGCTCGGGCGGGCGCGCCTACGGCGAGCTGAAGCCGAGCCCGCGCTGGCGCATCGAGATCCAGCGGCCGTGACCGATCACGACGTGGTCCAGCACCCGGATGCCGAGCAGGTCCCCGGCCGCTTCGAGGGCGCGTGTCGTCTCGACGTCGTCCGGGCTCGGCGCGGGGTCGCCGCTGGGGTGGTTGTGTGCGACGGCGATCGCGGCCGCGTTGCGGCGCACGGCCTCGCGGAACGCCTCGGCCACCCGCACGGGAGCGCTGCTGACGGAGCCGCGGGTCAGCATGCGGCTGGCCAGCACGCGATGCCCGTTGTCGAGCGTCAGCACGCGGAACTCTTCCTGGGGCAGCAGCTCCAGCTCCGGCTGCAGGAGCCGCGCGACATCCTCGGGAGAGCCGATCAGGGGGCGTTCGTCGTCGCCTTCCATGGCGCGCCGCCGGCCCAGCTCGAAGGCGGCGGCGATCGTCGCCGCCTTCGCGGGCCCGAGGCCGCGGATCGCGGACAGCTCGGCGATGTCCGCCCCTGCCAGCCCGCGCAGGCCACGGTGCTCCCGCTGCAAGCGCTCCGCGAGCTGCAGCACGCCCTCCTCGCGAGTGCCGGTGCGCAGCAGGATCGCGAGCAGTTCCGAGGTGGTGAGCGCCTGCGCGCCGAGCTGCTCGAGCCGCTCGCGCGGACGGTCGCCCGAGGCCAGATCGGAGACGCGCAGCCGGTATGCGGGCGCCCCCGGATCCGGTTCGGAGACCGTCACGCCAGGGAGTCCTCGAGGGGGGATACGGGTTCACCCTCAACAAGCTCGTCGGTATCGCCGCTGATCAGCACGGCGCGGATCAGCGTTCGTGTGTGCGGCCAGTGGTGCAGCTCGACGGTGTTCTCCTCCTCGAGCTGGACCCACACGTCCGCCGCCATGACGAAGACCTGGCGGTTGACCATCGCGTAGTGCGAGCGGAAGAACCAGAACAGGCCGCCCTTCGTCCAGAGGCGGGCGACCTGGCCGCGCGTGAAGGTCGGCTCCGCTCGCAGATCGAGCAGCGCCGTGATCAGCTGGAAGAGCGAGGCGCCGGTGACGAGCAGCAGGATCGTGAGCGGGATGAGCGCGCCGTAGGAGCCTCCGAGGACGGCGCGCAGGGAGACGAGCGAGATGCTCCCGCCGCCGGCCGTCAGCAGCGCGTACATGAGGACCATGCGCAGCAGCGTCAGGCGGTTCCCGGGCATCTCGCCGATGATCTCGTGGCGCATCATCGTCCGGCGCTCCCTACGGTGCTTCGTCAGAAAGATACTCGTTGAGTATCCAGGATTCCCGCTCGTCTTCGTTGCTGACGATGCGGGACCAGCCCTCACACCGCTCGGAACCCTCCTCCTCGACCGTCACCTCGTCGCCGTCGAACCAGCCGCTCCCGACCACGCGGGACTGGTCGATGCAGTCGCTGCGCTCCAGTACGCCCCCGGCCCCCACGTTCGCGATGTAGGCGGTCCGCGGCACACGTGGCGTCGGTTCGGGGGTGCGGCGTCGGCGTGGGAGTCGGCGTCGGCGTGGGAGTTGGAGTCGGCGTCGGCGTAGCGGTCGGAGTTGGTGTCGCCGTCGGCGTGGGCGAGGCAGGCGGGGTCGCGGTGGGGCTCGGCGAGGCAGTCGGCGTGGCGGTCGGCGTGGGCGTGGCGAGCGGGCTCGGCGTGGCGGCCACCGTGGGGCTGGGCGTGGCGGTCGGCGTCGCGTCGGTGACGGGAGTCGGCGGCGCAGTCGGCGACGGGACCACCGCGATCACCGGGTTCGGCGTGGGGCGGGCGACCGCGTCGTCCGCTGCGTCGCCGCCGCCCTCCAGCGAGGGCCAGAGGAGCAGCCAGAGCGCGACCACGCTGGCCGCCACCAGCGCGAACAGGGCGCCCCGATACAGCCGGTGCGAGGGCAGGGCGTGCGCCGGATCCATGCACCGCTCGCAGAGCACGTCGCCGTGCTCCATGCAGTAGAGCAGACCGCAGCGGGGGCACTCTCGCGCCGCCTCGCGCTCGCAGAGGAAGCACTCCACAAGGCCAGCCTCACACTCAGCCGCTGCCGGGCCGGACCCCCTGCCTGGCCTGCGTCAGGCAGGCTGGCGCAGGCGGCCGGCCGCGAGCGGCTGACGATGTGCCGTTACTTGACCTCGACGGTGGCGCCGGCCTCCTCGAGCTTGCTCTTCGCGGCGTCGGCCTCGTCCTTGGTCACCGCTTCGCGGATCGCCTTGGGAGCGGACTCGACGACGTCCTTCGCGTCCTTCAGGCCGAGCGAGGTGAGCTCGCGCACCGCCTTGATCACGTTGATCTTGTTGGCCCCGAAGTCGGTGAGGATCACGTCGAACTCGAACTGCTCCTCGGCCGCGGCCGCGCCGTTGTCGCCGCCGTCCGCAGCGGGCATGGCGGCCATCGCGACGGGCGCCGCGGCGGTCACGCCGAACTCTTCCTCGATCGCCTTGTTGAGATCCCTCAGCTCGAGCAGCGTCATGCCCTTGATGATCTCGAGGGCTTCCTCGACCTTAGCCATCCTCGTGCTCCTTCCGAACCGCCCATCGGGGCGGCAATGCTCCGTTGGCGCGCCGCCGCGCCTACGCTTCTGCTCCTTCGAGCTGCTCCGCGCGCGCGTCGATCAGCCCCGCGAGCTCGCGAGTCGACGCCTCGAGCAGCCCCATCAGCTCGACGATCTTGCCCGTCAGCCCGCCCGCGATGCGCCCGATCAGCACCTCGCGAGGCGGCACCGTCGCCAGATCGGCGATGTACGCGGCGTCCACGAGCTGGCCGTCGACGACGGCGTTGCGGACCTCGAACGGCGTCTGCGGGTTCTCGCGGCGGTAGTTCTGTACGGCTCGCGCCGCCGCCACCGGGTCGTCCGGGTGGGTGACGAGCGCTGTCGGGCCCTGCGCCAGCTCGGCGAAGAGCGGTTGCCCGCTCTCCTCGGCGGCGCGTTGCAGCAGCGTGTTCTTGATGACGCGCAGGGTGGCGCCTTCGGCCAGCAGCGCGCGCCGCAGCTGCGTCTGGTCCGGCACCGGGATTCCCTGGTAGGCCGTGCCGATGGCGATGTTCACGCCCTCGATCAGCTCCTTGAGCTCGGCGACCTGCGCGATCTTGCGCTCCGTAGGCACCGCGCCTCCTCTCCTGCTGCGTTCGAGGGCGAACAAAACGCCCTCCGGCGGGAGGGCGTTCGCGCCGCGCCATCCGGGCCTGGCCGGAGGCGCGTCGCCGTGTCGCCTGATCCCACCTGCACGGGCGGCCTGCGGCCATTCTTCCGCCGGGCGGTGCGCCCGTCCGGAACCCGTGGTCTCCGGTGTCCGCGCCCCGTGGGCGCCGGTACAGTCTCCACCGCGCCCGCGCTTACGCGCGAGCGCCCGTGTCTCCGGGTGGTATGCCGGGCTTCGCCTACCCCTCGGCGCCGAGCGCGAGCAGCGGCCCGAGCTCGACGCGCACGCCCGGCCCCATCGTCGAGGTCAGCGTGGCGGCGCGGATGTACTGGCCCTTCAGATCCGTGGGCCGCGACTTCACGATCTCGCCGAGCAGCGCGCTCAGGTTCTCCATCAGCTGCTCCTCGCTGAAGGAGACCTTGCCGATCGGCGCATGCACGTAGTTGGTCTTGTCCAGCCGGTACTCCACGCGGCCGGACTTCGCCTCCTTGACGGCGCGCGGGATGTCGTTGGCCTCGAGCACCGTGTTGTTGCGCGGGTTCGGCATCAGGCCGCGCGGTCCGAGGATGCGGCCCAGCCGGCCGACCTTGCCCATCAGCTCGCGCTGCGCGAGCGCGACGTCGAAGTCCGTGAACCCGTCCGAGACACGCGCGATCAGGTCGTCCGCTCCGACGAGGTCGGCGCCGGCCTCGTTGGCGAGCATCGCGCCCTCGCCCTCGGCGAAGACGGCGACCTTCTGCTCCTTGCCGAGGCCGTGCGGCAGGGTGACGGCCCCCCGGATCTGCTGCTCCGCGTGGCGGCCGTCGAGGCCGGTGCGGAGGTGCAGCTCGACGGTCTCATCGAACTTCGCGGTTGCGGTTTCCTTCACGGCGCTGAGCGCCGCATCCGGCTGGTAGAGCGCGTGGCGGTCCACCTTCGAGGCGGCCTCGACGTAGCGCTTGCCTCGCTTGCCCATTACGGCATCACCTCGATTCCCATCGAGCGCGCGGTGCCCTCGATGATCCGCATGGCGGCGTCCATGTCGTCGGTGTTGAGGTCGACGAGCTTGGTTTCGGCGATGGTGCGCACCTGGTCCTGCGTGACGGAGCCGACCACCTCGGTGAGCTGGCTCGCCGCGCCCTTGTCGACGCCGGCGGCCTTGCGCAGCAGGTCCGAGGCGGGCGGCGTGCGCAGCTCGAAGCTGAACGAGCGGTCCTCGTAGATGGTGATGACGGCGGGAATGATCTGGCCCTGCTGCGCCTGGGTGCGCGCGTTGTAGGACTTGCAGAAGTCCATGATGTTGATGCCGTGCGGGCCCAGCGCGGTGCCCACCGGCGGCGCGGGGTTCGCCCGCCCCGCCTGGATCTGCAACTTGACCAGTGCGCGTACTCGCTTCGCCATCGGTTACTGCTTCTCCACCTGCAGGAAGTCCAGCTCGACCGGGGTCTCCCGGCCGAACATCGAGACCATGACCCGCACCTTGCCCTTGTCGAGGTTGATCTCGTCGACCTGGCCGACGAAGTCGACGAACGGACCGTCGATCACCCGCACCGCCTCGCCGACGGCGAAGCCGACGTTGATCCTCGGCGTGCCGGTGTCCATCTGCCGCAGGATGCGCGCGACTTCCTCGTCCTCGAGGGCGGGCGGCCGCGAGCGCTCGTCGGAGCTGGCGCCGGCGAAGCCGGTGACGCCCGGGGTGTTGCGGACCACGTACCAGGAGTCGTCGCCCATCAGCATCTGGACCAGGATGTAGCCGGGGAAGAGCTTGCGGGAGACGGTCTTGCGCTGGCCGTCGCGGATCTCGATCTCGTCCTCGGTGGGAATCACCACCTCGAAGACGCGGTCGGCCATGTCCATCTGCTGGATGCGCTGCTCCAGGCTCTTCTTCACCTTGTTCTCGTAGCCGGAGTAGGTCTGGACGATGTACCAGGCCCGGCCGTCGTCCTCGGCCACGGCGGGGCCGGCGGCCTGACCGGCGCGCTCCTCCAGCTCCGCGGTGAACGGGTTGGGCGGCGCGGGGGACGGTTGCGGTTGCGTGTCGCTGGTCATGCTGCCTCCACGAACACTAGCGCAGCACCGTGTTCTCGATGACCCAGCCGAAGCCCAGATCGGCGACGCCGAGGATCGCCCCGAAGAAGAGCGAGACGATCACGACCACCAGGGTCAGATAGCCGACCTCCTGGCGGTTCGGCCAGGTGACCTTGCGCAGCTCGCTGACGATGTCGGCGATCCAGCGCGGAACCCAGCGCCGTCCACGACGGGCGTCCCCCGCCGCCGGCGACGAGACGCTCATCGAGGGCCCGCGGCCGCCGCCGCCCGAGGCCGCGGCGCGCTGCTGCTGCCGCTGCTGGCGGCGCTGGGCGCGCTCTTGCTGCCTGCGCAGCGCTCGACCCATCGACGGCTCCGTTCGGCTGTCTGTTCGGCCTCAAGGGCCAGCCTACCGCGTTTCGCGGTGTGACTGGTGGGCCCGGCAGCGACGGCAGAACTTGCGCAGCTCCAGCCGCTCCGGATCGTTCCGCCGGTTCTTCCTCGTGTGGTAGTTGCGGGAGCGGCACTGCGTGCACGCCAGCGTGATGTGCTCCCGGTCGCCCTTGGCCATGATCTCCGCTCCTCGAGCGTCCCGCCCGCGTCCGCGCTACTCGTTGATGCCGGTGACGACGCCGGCGCCGACGGTGCGGCCGCCCTCGCGGATGGCGAAGCGCAGGCCGTCCTCGATCGCGATCGGCGTAATCAGCTCGATGTCCACCGTCACGTTGTCGCCCGGCATCACCATCTCCGTGCCCTCGGGCAGCGTCACCACCCCCGTCACGTCCGTGGTCCGCACGTAGAACTGCGGCCGGTAGCCGGTGAAGAACGGCGTGTGCCGCCCGCCCTCCTCCTTGGAGAGCACGTAGACCTCGCCACTGAACTTGCGGTGCGGCGTGATGCTGCCCGGCTTGGCCAGCACCTGCCCGCGCTCGATGTCGCCGCGCTCGATGCCGCGCAACAGGCAGCCGACGTTGTCGCCCGCCTCGCCGGTGTCGAGGATCTTCTTGAACATCTCGACCCCGGTCACCACCGTCGTCTCGGTCTCCTTGATGCCCACGATCTCGATCGGGTCGCCGACGTTGACGACGCCGCGCTCGATGCGCCCCGTCACCACCGTGCCGCGACCCTTGATCCCGAAGACGTCCTCGATCGGCATCAGGAACGGCTGGTCCTTGGGCCGCTCCGGCTGCGGGATGTAGTTGTCCACCGCCTCCAGCAGCTCCCAGATCGCCTTGTACTCCTCCGCGTCCGGGTCGGTCGAGGCCGACTCGAGGGCGTGCAGCGCCGAGCCGCGGATGATCGGCACCTCGTCGCCGGGGAACTCGTAGCTGTCCAGCAGCTCGCGCATCTCCAGCTCGACCAGCTCCAGCAGCTCCTCGTCGTCCATCATGTCCACCTTGTTGAGGAAGACGACGACGGCGGGCACCTCGACCTGGCGCGCCAGCAGCAGGTGCTCGCGCGTCTGCGGCATCGGGCCGTCCGGCGCGGCGACGACGAGGATCGCGCCGTCCATCTGGGCGGCGCCGGTGATCATGTTCTTGATGTAGTCGGCGTGCCCGGGACAGTCGACGTGCGCGTAGTGGCGCGCGTCCGTCTCGTACTCGACGTGGGCGATCGCGATCGTGATGCCGCGCGCCTTCTCCTCCGGCGCGTTGTCGATCGAGTCGAACTCGCGGTACTCCGCCTCGCCCTTCAGCGCCAGCACCTTGGTGATCGCCGCCGTCAGCGTCGTCTTGCCGTGGTCGACGTGACCAATCGTGCCCACGTTCGCGTGCGGCTTCGTCCGCTCAAACCTGCCTCGCGCCATCCTCCGGCTCCCGTTCTCCCCCGCCTACCCCGACTCTCCTGCCGGGGGAGGCGCTGCTGTGGCTGATCGCTGTGGTGGAGCCCTCAAGCGGATTTGAACCGCTGACCTCGTTCTTACCAAGAACGCGCTCTACCGACTGAGCTATGAGGGCATATCTCCGCTTCTGGCGCCACTCTGCGGCGGTGCCCTGGTTCCCAGCCTCGGTGGCGCGTGCGACTGGTGCAGGGGGCAGGATTCGAACCTGCGTAGCCGTAAGGCGGCGGTTTTACAGACCGCTGGAATTAACCACTCTCCCACCCCTGCGGGCGTCGACGGCCGGCATCCTCACCCCGCGCGCCTCCACACAACCCCGCAGGAGTGAGTGGAGCCCGAGAGGGGATTCGAACCCGCTAACCTGCCGATTACAAATCGGCTGCGCTGCCATTGCGCCACTCGGGCCCGACAGTGCCGGCGCACATGAAACAATCACACCCGGCCAACCGGCCAAGTGCGATCGGTTAAGTATAGAAACGGCCTCCGAGGAGGGTCAACGCGAGGCGCCGCCACCCGCACCGCTGCGTACGCGAGGCGTTCAGCGTCCCGCCGTCAGCGGCAACGCTCCCGGTCGGCGTCCGCGGCCCGCGCTTCGCGGCGAGCCTCGTCAGAGCTTGGCCCTCGCCCGGCGTACTTTCCCTGGAAAGCAGCGATGGGGTTTGAAGGGAGCGGGCGCATCCCTAAGGTGATCGCCGAGGTCGATGACGAGCATTCGGTCGGCCTTCCAGCGCGCACGCACCTCAGCCGGAATCGACACCCGCCCGTTCGACGACACCTTCATCACGTAGCTGCGTTCCATACCGAACCTGGTGGCGTGACTGTTGGCGACCGCCCCGTGCCGTTCGCCCCTACCCCCGCAACGCCGCCGTCAGCTCGTTGGCCGCGACGCGGGCGTCGGCGAAGAGCATGAGCGTGTTGTCGGCGGCGAACAGTGGGTTCGGGATGCCGGCGAAGCCGGGGCTCATCGAGCGCTTCACGATCACCACGGTCCGCGCGTGATCGACGTCGAGGATCGGCATGCCGGCGATCGGGATCGAGGGGTCCGCCTCGCGCGCCATCGGGTTGACCACGTCGTTCGCGCCGAAGACGAGCACCACGTCGGTCTGGCGGAAGGTCGGGTTGATCTCGTCCATCTCCCTGAGCTGCTCGTAGGGGATGTCCGCCTCGGCCAGCAGCACGTTCATGTGGCCCGGCATCCGCCCCGCGACGGGATGGATCGCGAACTCCACCTCGACGCCGCGCTCCTCGAGGAGGTCCATCAGGTCGTGGATCGCGTACTGCGCCTGCGCGACCGCCAGCCCGTAGCCCGGCGCCACCACCACCCGGCGCGCAGCATCGAGGAGCATCGCGACCTCGTCGGCGGACGCGGACTTGACGCGCCCGGCGTAGACATCGTCGCTGTCCTCGTCCGAGGCGACCTCGGCGCCGACGCCGGCGAACATGATGTTCGGCAGCGAGCGGTTCATCGCCTGCGACATCAGCGCCGTGAGGATGAACCCGGCCGCGCCGACCAGCGAGCCGGCGATGATCAGCACGCTGTTGTTCAGCACCCAGCCGTGCCCCGCCGCCGCCAGACCGGAGTAGGCGTTGAGCAGCGAGATCACGACGGGCATGTCGGCCCCGCCGATCGGGATCACCAGCATGATGCCGAGCGCGGCCGCGAAGGCGACCAGCAGCCAGAACGGCAGCGAGGGGTCCGAGTCGGCGATCAGCCAGACGCCGAGCGCGACACACACCGTGAACAGCGTCGCGTTGAGGAAGTGGCGGCCCGGCAGCAGGATCGGCCGCTCGGTGACGAGGCCCTGCAGCTTGCCGAAGGCGATCGCGCTGCCCGTCATCGAGACGCCGCCGATCAGCCCGGAGGCGACCGCGGCGATGGTGAACTGGAAGTCGACGGCCTCGACGAAGCCGCCCTTGAGCGCCTCCTCGAGCGCGGCGCCGACGGCGAGCGCCGAGGCGCCGCCGCCGAAGCCGTTGAAGACCGCGACCACCTGCGGCATCGCCGTGAGCGGCGCACGGTAGGCCATGAAGGCCCCGATCAGCGCGCCGACGACGACCCCGGCGATGATGACCTCGAAGCTGATGATGCGGTGGTCGGTCAGCGTGACGATGATCGCGAGCAGCATGCCCGAGGAGCCGAGCAGGTTGCCGCGCACCGCGGTGCGCGGGTGCGACATGTCCTTCAGCGCGAGGATGAAGAGGACCGCCGCTACCAGGTAGAAGAGGTCGATCCACTCCGCCTGGAGCTCAGGCACGGTCACCCCTGTCGCGGAACATCGAGAGCATGCGGTGGGTCACGAGGAACCCACCGACGACGTTCGCGGTCGCCATCGCCACGGCCACGACGCCGAGGATCGTGGTCAGGACGGTGAGTTGCGCGCCTGCGGTGACCAGCGTGCCGACGAGGGTGATGCCGGAGATGGCGTTGGCGCCGGACATCAGCGGCGTGTGCAGCAGCGGCGGCACCTTCGTGATCACCTCGTACCCGACGAACAGCGCGAGCACGAAGATCGTGAGCGCGGCGACAAAGACTTCCATCGGCTACTCCGTTCTTGCAGGCTGAGGCTCAGGCGCCGCGAGGCCCAGCTGCTCGCGCACCCGCGGGTGCACCACCTGGCCGCCGTGCGTGACGAGCGCGCCGCTCACGATCTCGTCGTCGCGGTCGAGCGCGAGCGCGCCGTCCTGCAACACATGCTCGAGGAACGCGGTGACGTTCCGCGCGTACATCTGGCTGGCGTCGAAGGGCAACGCGGCGGGCAGGTTGAGCGGGCCGAGGATGGTGACGCCTTCGGTGCTCACGTCCTCGCCCGCGCGGGTCAGCTCGCAGTTGCCGCCTGTCTCGGCGGCGAGGTCGACGATCACCGAGCCGTAGCGCATCCGCCCGACGGCGTCTGCGGTCACGAGCAGCGGCGCGGCGCTGCCGGGCACGGCTGCGGTGGTGATCACCACGTCGCTCTCGGCGACGACGTTCCCGAGCAGCTCGCGCTGGCGGGCGTAGAACTCCTCGCCCATCGCCTGCGCGTAGCCGCCTGCGTCCTCGGCGTCGGCCGCGTCGAGATCGAGCTCGACGAAGCGCCCACCGAGGCTCTCGACCTGCTCGGCGACGGCCGGGCGGACGTCGTAGGCATGCACGACCGCGCCGAGGCGCCGCGCGGTGGCGATCGCCTGCAGGCCGGCGACGCCGGCGCCGATCACCAGCACGCGGGCGGGCGTGACGGTCCCGGCGGCGGTCATCATCAGCGGGAACAGCTTCGAGAGCGTGTCCGCCGCCACCAGGACCGCCTTGTAGCCGGCGATCGTGGCCATCGAGGTGAGCGCGTCCATCGGCTGCGCGCGGCTGATCCTCGGCAGCAGCTCGAGCGCGAAGGCGCTGACGCCCCGCTCGGCGAGGGACGCGATGCCCGGGGCGTTGCCGAGCGGGTTGAGCAGCCCGACGAGCGTCTGTCCCTCGCGCAGGCCCTCGAGGCCCGCGCCGCCCTCGGGCGCGGCGAGGCGGACGACGACGTCGGCCTCGGCCAGCACCTCGGCGGCGTTCGCGGCGATGCGTGCGCCTGCCGCGGCGTAGTCCTCGTCGGGGAACCCGGCGGCGCTGCCGGCGCCGCTCTCGACGAGCATCTCCGCGCCGCTGTCGGCGACCCGGGAGACGACGGCGGGGACAAGCGCAACCCTGCGCTCACCTCCGACCGACTCTGCTGGAACGCCGACGATCACGCGCTAGTCACCTCGGGCTGCCGGGACGCAGGCAAGCATACAGGCGCAACTGCCTAGGGGGAGTCACGATGCGCAGTGCGGCCCTACCGCACCGCGCTCCAGCGCGCGCCGCGAGGCGTGTCCTCCACCTCGATGCCGGCGGCGGCGAGGTCGGCGCGGATCGCGTCGGCGAGGGCGAAGTCGCGCTCCTCGCGCGCCTGCTGGCGGCGCGCCAGCAGCGCCTCGATCGTCGTCTCCGCGTCGCTGCCGCCGCAGGCCACCTCGTGGCGCGCGGCCAGCTTGGAGAGCGCGACGGCGTCGAGGCCGTCGCCGTCCTCGCCCGCCGCATCGAGGCGCAGGCCGAGCACGCCGGCCAGCTCGCGCAGCACCGCCTGCGCGGGGCGCACGTCCGCCCCGGCGTCGCGCTCGCGGTTGATGGTGCGCGCGAGGTCGAAGACCGCGGCGAGCGCGCGCGGCGTGCTGAAGTCGTCCTCGAGCGCCTCGACGAAGCGGGCGCGCTCGGCCGGCCCGGCGCTCGAGGCCGGGCCCGCGCCCGCGCCCTCGTCGCGGACGGCGGCGAGCAGCCGGTCGAGGCCGCGCTCGGCGGCCGCCATCGCCTCGTCGGTGAGGTTGTTGGGGCGTCGGTAGTGGCTCTCGAGAACGAACAGGCGCAGCGCGTCCGGCCGCCAGGTGTCGAGCGCATCGCGCACGGTCACGACGTTGCCGATCGACTTCGACATCTTCTCGCCGTCGCGCTGGACGAGGCCGTTGTGCAGCCAGGTCCGGGCGAACGAGCCGGGCCCGCTCACCGCCTCGGCCTGCGCGACCTCGTTCTCGTGGTGCGGGAAGACGAGGTCAACTCCGCCGCCGTGGATGTCGAACGAGGCGCCGAGGTAGCGCTGCGACATCGCCGAGCACTCGATGTGCCAGCCGGGCCGCCCCGCGCCCCACGGCGAGGGCCAGTTCGGCTCGCCCGGCTTCATCGCCTTCCAGAGTGCGAAGTCGAGCGGGAACTCCTTGCCCTCGCCGGGCTCGCCGCGCGTGCCCGCGCGCAGCTCCTCGATGTTGCGGTGGGAGAGCTTCCCGTAGTCCTCCATCGCGCGCACGCGGTAGTAGACGTCGCCGGCGGCGGTGGCGTAGCCGTAGCCGGCCTCGATGATCCGCTCGATCGCCTCGATGATTGTCTCGATGTGCTCGGTGACGCGCGGGCGCACGTCCGGCTCCTGCAGGTTGAGCGCGCGCTGCTGCCGCTCCCACAGCTCGATCTGGTCGTTCACGAGGTCGAGCGGGTCGCGGCCCAGCTCGGCGGCGCGGTCGATCACCTTGTCGTCGACGTCGGTGTAGTTGGAGACGTAGGTCACCTCGGCGCCGCCGCCGGGCGAGCCCTCCCAGCGCAGGTAGCGCACGAAGGCGTCGAAGATGATCGCGTACTGGGCATGGCCGAAGTGGCTCTCCTCGTAGGGCGTGACGCCGCAGACGTAGATGCCGACGCGCCCGTCCTCGAGGGGGCTAAACGTCTCGACGGCGCCGCTGAGGGTGTTGGTCAGACGCATCGCACGCGCTCCGCTGGTCCTGCCTGCGATCGCGTGGTGGCTACGGCTCGCGCGACGCGCCGCCGTCGAAGCCGCCGGGCGAGCTCCCCGAGGTGGTCGGGGTGGGCTGGCGCTCGCGCTCGAGGCGGGCAATGCGCCGCTCCAGCTCCTCGATGCGGTCCCACTCGGGGTCCGGGAGGCGTTCGACGGTGTCGTTGCTCTGGTTGGTGAAGGCGACGACATGGCCGGGCACGCCGACGACGGTTGCGTTGGGCGGGACGCTGGAGACGACGACGGCGCCCGCGCCGATGCGCGAGTTATGGCCGATCGTGACGTCGCCGATGATCTTCGCCCCGGCGCCGACCACGACGCCGTCCTCGAGCGTGGGGTGGCGCTTCTCGCGCCGCGTCGAGGTGCCGCCAAGGGTGACGCCCTGGTAGAGGTGGCAGTTGTCGCCGATGATCGTGGTCTCGCCGATCACGACGCCCATGCCATGGTCGATGAAGCAGCGCCGCCCGATGGTGGCGCCGGGGTGGATCTCGATGCCGGTGAGGAAGCGCGCGATGTGCGAGATCAGGCGCGGCAGCAGCGGCACGCCGAGCAGTGCGGCCTCGTGGGTGATGCGGTGCACCATGAGCGCGTGGATGCCGGGGTAGGTGAGCAGCACCTCGAGCGCGCCGCGCGCCGCGGGATCGCGGTCCTGTGCCGCCTCGATGTTCTCGCGCAGAAAGCGCAGCCAGCTCATGTCGCGGGCCCCTCCGCTCCGCCGTACGCGCCATTATCGCACACGCGCGGGGGGAGGCCGGGGTTGGGGGCGGGCGCTGCCACTATCCGCGCGATCGTCTACGGTGAACGTGATGGCGACGATTGACTACAACGATCCGAGGTATCCCGAACTGGCCGCGGCCATCCTGCGACGACATGACCTCGGCGAGGCCGAGGCGAACATCACCAGCGCAGTGCGCGATTTCCTGGTTACGACGAAGCTCGTCGCTGCCAACGAGATCCGCGAGGAGGACCATCCCGGCGACGAGAGCCGCAAGGCCGTCGACTTGACGGCCCTCGACACCTACGTGGAGTTCAAGCGGCGCACCGGGTATCCCCAGCCCGAGACCGAGTGGATCGAGCAGATCGACGACTACCTCGAGGCGTCGCAGCAGGCTGGTCACGGCGTGCGCATGGGCGTGCTCACGGACGGCAAGCACTGGTTCCTGCGCTGGCCCGGCGCGGGCCCCGTTCGCACGAGCCCGCCGCACGCATTCGTGCTCGAGAGCGCCGAGCGGTGGATCGCGCTGTACGAGTGGCTCCGCGATCACGCCCTCGGTGCAGCCGAGCAGATACGGCCCAGCCGCGAGACGGTGGCAGATCGCTTCGGCGCCCACAGCGTCCTCTACCAGCGCGATCTTGATGCGCTGCGGCAGCTATACGGCGAGCACCGCGAGGACGAGACGATTGCGGTCAAGCGGCGGCTCTGGTTCAACTTGCTCCGGGCCGCCGTGGGCGAATTCGCGAACCTGGTCGACGATCCCGACGACCTGTTCGTCCGCCACACATACTTGACCGCCGTGACCGGCATGGCGGTGCAGGCCCGGTTCCGCATCCCCATCGTGGACCTGGCCCAAACGAATCCGGCGGACCTCCTGGAGGGCCGCCAGTTCAGCGATCAGACGGGGCTGCAGGGCATTGTGGAGACTGACTTCTTCAGTTGGCCGGGGGAGGTGGGAGGCGAGCCCTTGCTTGCGGCGATCGCCCGTCGCCTCGCCCGCTTCGACTGGGATGAGGCACCCGCCGACATCGCCGCCATCCTCTATGAGACGGTCATCCCGGCAGACGAGCGTCGGCAGCTCGGCGAGTACTACACCCCGGACTGGCTGGCGAGTGCGATCATCGATGAATTGGTTGACGACCCGCTGGAGCAGCGTGTGCTCGACCCAGCGTGCGGGTCCGGTACCTTCATCGCCGAGGCGGTGCGGCGCTACGTCGAAGCTGCCGAACACTCGAACCTCACAGCCGCCGAGGCACTTGTCCGGTTGCGCGATGTCGTGGTCGGGATCGACGTGCATCCGGTGGCAGTGCATCTTGCGCGTTCCGCCTGGACGCTCGCCGCCCAGCCCCTGATTGAGCGCGCGACGGCGGACGGCTTCGAGGGTCCAGTTTCGGCACCCATCTATCTGGGCGATTCGCTGCAGCTGCGATTCGATACGGGAGACCTCCTCAGTGAGGCCGAGGTACGAATCGAGATAGGCGACGAGCAGCAGAACGTGTTGATCTTTCCGACTAGTCTCGTCGAGCAGGCCGACCTCTTCGATGCGGTGATGAGCGGTGTCGCCGACGCGATCGCGCGCGGTGAAGACCCGCTGCTGGAGCTAACCGACCATCCTCTGACAGAGGCGCAGCGTGACAGCCTGACACCCGCAATCCGCACGATGAGCGAGTTGCATGCCGAGGGCCGCAACCACATCTGGGCGTACTACACCCGCAACCTTGTGCGGCCGGTGGCGCTGGCGCGAAGCAAGGCCGACGTAATCATCGGCAACCCCCCGTGGCTGAACTACAACCAGACCGTCGACGTGCTCCGCACGGAACTGGAGCGGCAGAGCAAGCGTCTCTACGACATCTGGGTCGGTGGCAAGTACGCCACCCATCAGGACGTGGCGGGCCTGTTCTTCGCGCGCTGCGTCGACCTGTACTTGGACGAAGACGGAGTGATTGGGATGGTGATGCCGCACAGCGCCTTGGGCGCGGGGCAGCACGCGAAGTGGCGCAGCGGGCGCTGGCGGGTGCACAGCGTAGACTTCGGCTTCAAGCGGCCTTGGGATCTGGAGCGGCTCGAGCCCAACGACTTCTTCCCCATTCCCAGTTCGGTGGTGTTCGCCCGCCGGGACGCTAGGGATGTCGCCGTGGCGCTCGCTGGCAATGCGGAGCGCTGGGAAGGACGGCCCGGCGATCCGGATGTAACGCGGACCGTCGTCGCTCTGGCAACCGCCGTCGAAGGCAAGAGTTCCCCGTACCGGCCCCTTGCCGAGCAGGGTGCCTCACTCATCCCACGCTGCCTGTTCATTGTCGAGGAGATTGAGAATCCAGCCCTAATCCGCGCGGCTGGAACCACCATGGTCAATCCACGGCGTGGGAAGCAGGACAGGGTGCCGTGGCGCGATCTCGACTTGACCGCGATTGTTGGCCAGACGATCGAGAACGCACACGTCTTCGATGCCTACCTGGGAGAGAGCGTTGCGCCCTACGTCACTCTCGCCCCGCTAAAGGCCGCGCTGCCGATCTCCGATGACGTCCATGTCCGTCGGCTGCCTGCGAGCGGAACCCCGAGTGCCATTGGTGGTATCGACCCGGGCCCCTTGGGACGGCGGATGCGAGCGCGCTGGCGGACGGTCAGCGGTCTGTGGGACACCAACAAGAAGCCAGCGAACCGCCTCACGCTCTTGGGTCAACTGGACTATCGTCGCAAGCTCTCGAAGCAGATCGAGTGGCAAGCCGCCACAAGCGCCGCAGCGCTGCGCGTTGTTTACGGAAGCTCGGGCCGACCGACGGCTGCGGTGCTGCGCGACCGCGACGCCGTCGTCGACAAGAATCTCTTTTGGATACCATGCGGCAGCGAACCAGAGGCTATGTACCTCCTCGCCGTCATCAACAGCGATGTTCTCCGCGAAGCCGTTGAGCCCCTTAGGCCCAAGGGCCTCTGGGGTTCGCGCGACTTACAGAAGCACCTCTGGAACCTGCCTATCCCGCGCTTCGATTCTGGTGACGATCTCCACGTGGAGGTGGCTGCGGCAGGCGAGGCGGCTGCCGAGGGCGCTGCGCGGCAACTCGAAGGCCAGGAGGGTGTAAGCAGCGCCAACGCCCGCCGCATCGTGCGCCAGTGGCTCGCTGACTCGCCTGCGGGTCGCGAGGTCGAGCGTGCCGTCGGGGCACTGCTCGCCGAGGCTGGCTAACTCCTACCCCTCCCCCTCATCCAGCAGGGCGACGGCGTGGGCCGCCAGGGCTTCGCCGGCGCCGATCGTGCCGAGGCCCTCGTTGGTCGTGGCCTTGACGTTGACGGCGCCGGCCTCGACGCCGAGGTCGCGGGCGAGGGCCTCGCGCATGGCGGGGATGTGCGGGCGCAGGCGGGGGCGCTCGGCGATGACCGTCGCGTCGACGTTGACGACGCGGTAGCCGCGCGCGGCGACCAGCCGCATCACGCGCGTCAGCAGCTCGCGGCTGTCGATGCCCGCCGTCGCCGGGTCGCCGGGCGGGAAGTGCTCGCCGATGTCGCCCTCGCCCGCCGCGCCGAGCAGCGCGTCGATCACCGCGTGGATCAGCGCGTCGCCGTCGCTGTGCCCGATCAGCGCGGGCGCCTCGGCGATCTCGACGCCGCCGAGGCGCAGCTGCCCGTCCTCGCCGAAGCGATGCACGTCGTAGCCCGCGCCGATGCGCATCAGGGAGCCGCCCCGCCGTCGCCGATCAGCGCGCGCAGGCGGTCGAGGTCCTCGGCGGTCGTCACCTTGAAGGCCTGTTGTTCGCCCTCGATGACGCGCACGGGCGCGCCGAGCTGCTCGACGAGCGCGGCGTCGTCGGTGGCGTCGCCCTCGATGGTCGCGTGGGCGCGGCGCAGCAGGTCGGCGTCGAAGGCCTGCGGCGTCTGGATCGCGCGCAGCGAGGCGCGGTCGGGCGTCTCCCGCACCAGCCCCTCGCCATCGACGCGCTTGATCGTGTCGGCGACGGGCAGCCCGGGGACCGCGGCCCCGGCCTCGCGCGCCGCGGCGAGCGCCCTCGCGGCGAGCGCGCTGCTGGCCAGCGGCCGGGCCGAGTCGTGGACCAGCACCCAGCGCGCGTCGGGCAGCGCCGCCAGCCCCGCCGCGACCGAGTCGCGGCGGCGCTCGCCGCCCTCGACGCAGCGCAGCGGCAGCCTGGGGCTCACGCCAAGCCCGAACGCGAGCTCGCCGATGTCGATGTGGCGCGCGCCCGGCGCGACGACCACGATCTCCTCGATCTCCTCGACGGCTGCGAGGCGCTGCAGCGGCAGCGCGAGCAGCGCGCGGCCGCAGACCTCGGCCCAGACCTTGTCGACGCCGCCCATGCGCCGCGAGACGCCCGCCGCCACGAGGATCGCCGCTGCGTGGTGTGCCATGCAGCAAGCCTAGCGCAGCGCCTCGATCCTGGCGTAGCCCGTCTCGGGCCGCCGCCCTGCGCCCGGCGTGCGGATGAGCGAGGATGGGGGCGCACAGCGAAGGAGCGCGCAGATGATCATGACGACCTCCGACACCATCCCCGGCCGCGAGATCAGCCAGACGATTGGTCTCGTCACGGCGAATGCCGTGCGCGCGCGGCACGTCGGCCGCGATGTCCTCGCGGGCCTCAAGAACCTCGTCGGCGGCGAGATCGGGGCCTACCAGCAGCTGCTGGTGGAGTCTCGCGAGCAGGCCTTCGCGGCGCTGCGGGAGGACGCGGAGCAGCAGGGCGCGGACGCCATCGTCGCCGTGCGGATGGCGACGGCCGCGGTCGCCCAGGGCGCGGCCGAGGTGCTGGTCTACGGGACGGCCGTCAAGCTCGCCTGAGACCGCTGCGAAACCCTCTCCCCGGGGCAGCGAGCGCATCCCCTCCGGTCCCCTCTCCCCGAGGGAGAGGGTCAGGGTGAGGGAGGGTCCACCCTCCGGAAATGCGTTGCGCCATCGGGGCTTTCGGAGGCGCGCGGGAGTCCTCCCCTCACCCCCGCCCTCTCCCCAGGGAGAGGGAGCCGGATCGGGCTTGTGGGAGTTTCGCAAAGGTCTCCCGGCGGGAAAGCCAGTGCGTTGTGGGGGGAGGGAGCCGGATCGGCCTACGCGGCGTCGAGGGCCTCGCGGGCCCCGCGCAGGGCGGCGAGGTGGCCCGCCGCGTCGAGGCCGCCGCCGAGCGTGCGCAGGCAGAGGTGCGTCGCGCCGGCTTCGGCCCAGGCTTGCGCCTCGGCGAGCCACTCGCCCGGCTGCTTGCCGGTGATGGCGACGGCGCTCTCGACGCCAATCGCGGCGGGGTCGCGCCCCGCCGCCTCGGCTTCCTCGGCGATCTGCGCGCTGGCGGCGGGCAGCGCCTCCCTCGGGATGATCGCGAACCAGCCGTCGGCGAGGCGTCCGACGCGGCGGAGCACCGCGGGCGCCTGCCCGCCACCGCCCGGGCCGATCCAGATCGGGATCGGCTGCTGCACGGGGAGCGGGTCGATGCCGGCGCCCTCGATGCGGTCCCACTGGCCCTCGAAGGTCACCTCGTCCTGCGTCCAGAGCAGGCGCAGCAGCTCGATCTGCTCGTCGCAGCGGCGGCCGCGGGTGCGGAAGTCCTGCCCCAGCGCCGCGTATTCCTCGGGGCTGCGCCCGACGCCGACGCCGAGCCGCAGCCGCCCGCCGCTGAGCAGGTCGAGCTCCGCCGTCTGCTTGGCGACGAGCACGGTCTGCCGCACCGGCAGGATGATCACCGAGGGCACCAGCTCGATCGCCGAGGTCAGCGCCGCCACCCAGCTGAGCAGCGTCAGCGGCTCGTGGAGGTGCCCGCCGCCGGGCCGGATCACCATGTCGGGGATACGCAGGTGGGTGAAGCCCAGCTCCTCGGCGGTCCGGGCGAAGTCGCGGATCGCCGCGAGGTCGTTCTCCAGCTCGCGGACGGGGAGCGAGATGCCGATGCGCAGGCCGTCGAGGCTCATGGAACCTAGCCCCTGCCCGCGCGCTCGTTGATCTCGCCGGCGAGCGAGAAGTCGTACTCGGTGATGCCGCCGGCGTCGTGCGTGTTGAGGGCCACGCCGACGCGGTTGTAGGTGTTGGTCAGCGTCGGGTGGTGATTCATCCGCTCGGCGAGCACGCCGATCTGGGCGATCAGCCCGACCGCCGCGACGAAGTCCTCCAGCTGGAACTCCGTCACGATCTCGTCGCCGTCGCGGCTCCAGCCCTCAAGGCTCGCGAGGCGCTCCTCGATCTCGGCGTCGCTCAGCTTCTGTGGTCTCGGCATCGCTGCCTCCGTTCGCTCGTGCGGGCATCGTAGCCCGCAGCGCGCGCTCGCGTGCGCCTCGCCGGGTCCGTTGCTCCTCGCGGCATTGGGCGCCTCCCTCACCCTCCGCCCTCTCCCTCGGGGAGAGGGGACCGGATCCCCTTCCCGTCATTCCGGCGAACGCCGGAATCCAGGCTCGGCGGCGGGGCTACCACCTTCGATGGTTGGGTGCGCCCTCGAAGGCGCGCCGGGCGCGCTCCCCCTCACCCTCCGCCCTCCCCCGCCAGGGGGGAGGGGACCGGACTGGCCCTTTCCGTCCCCCCTCACCCTCCGCCCTCTCCCTCGGGGAGAGGGGACCGGATCCCGTTTCCGTCATTCCGGCGAACGCCGGAATCCAGGCTCGGCGGCGGGGCTACCACCTTCGATGGTTGGGTGCGCCCTCGAGGGCGCGCCGGGGCGCGCTCCCCCTCACCCTCCGCCCTCCCCCGCCAGGGGGGAGGGGACCGGACTGGCCCATTCCGTCCCCCCTCCCCTTCCGCCCTCCCCCGCTAGGGGAGCGGGGACCGGATTCGGCCTCGAGAGTTGCGGGAGGCTAGCGGAGGTCGTCGCGGAGCTGGCGCAGGCGCGCGTGCTCCCTCGAGTGCTCGGTGGAGTCGGCGAAGGACTCGCCGCACTCGGAGCAGAACTTGAGGGTCGGGATCGACCGGGAGTACGGGATCCCGGCGATCGAGTGGAGCTGCCACTCCTCGAGGGCCAGCTCCTCGGGGTCGTCGCCGGGATTCGGTCCGAGCGTCCAGCCGCCGCGGGTGCTTCCGGCGGCGCCCGGCGCGCGGTGCTCGCAGGGCCAGTAGCAGCCCTCGGGACAGTAGTTGGCAGCCAGCGTGCCGGGCATGGGCCGATGATACGCGGTTCGCGAGGGGCGGTGAGAGCCAGGGTGTTGTGTGAGATCCGTATGAGTCCCTGCGTGAGATCCGTATGAAAATGCGTATGGTTACGTATGATTCGCTGGCACTAGAGGTTCCGGTGGGCGGTCTCGCGGGCTCACCGTTACAGGCGGGATCGGGCCTGGTGGCTGCACAGACCAACGACTACATCCTCTACGAGCCGGACGAGCCGATCCCTCCGCTGTCGGCCCTCGGCCACGGCCTGCTCTCGATCGCCGGCCGCCTGGTCACGCTGGCCGCGATCACGGCGATCGTAGTCGAGGCGAGCGGTCAGCCGAGCGAATACACCCCGTGGATGTTCTCGGCCTCGGCGGTGGTCTGCGGGCTTGGCACGATCGCACAGGTCTTCCAGTTCGGGCGCTTCGGCTCGGGCTACGCGATCGGGGTTGTAAGCACCTCGGCGTTCATCGCCGTGGTCATCTCCGCGCTGTCGGAGGGTGGGCCGGCGCTGCTGGCCAGCACGATGGTGGTGTCGTCCATCCTGCTGTTCGTGTTCATCCAGCGTCTCTCGCTACTGCGGAGGATCATCACGCCGACGGTCACGGGCACGGTGCTGATGCTGCTCGCGGCCACGGTCATGTCGGTCCTGCTGAACAGGATGTCGGACGCATCCGGTGGTGACTCCGACACCGCAGCGCTTGCCGTGGCCGGGACCACGCTGGGCGTGATGATGGGTCTGCGGCTCTTCGCGCCGCCGGTCGTGCAGCAGTGGACGCCGTTCATCGGGATCCTCGCGGGTTGCGTCGTGGCGGTGCCGGTGGGCCTGTACGACACGGCCAGCGTGGGCGAGGCGGCCTGGATAGGCGTTCCGCTCGACGGCTGGCCGGGGTTCGGCTTCAACTTCGGGGTCGAGTTCTGGACGCTGTTGCCGGGGTTCGCGATCGTCTACCTGGCGGCGGCGATCTACGGCATCAGCGACACCATCTCCATCCAGCAGGTGTCGTGGCGCAGCCCCCGGGCGACGGACTTCCGCGTGGTCCAGGGCGCGTTCAACGTCATGGCGGTGACCAACCTGCTCGCGGCGGTCGCGTCCGGGCTGCCCAACACGGTGCCGACCGCGAACTCCGCGCGCGTGCTCCTCACCGGCGTGGCGGCGCGCAGCGTCGGCGTCTACGCCGGGGGTATCCTGCTGGTGGTGGCGGTGCTGCCGAAGGCGATCGCGCTGCTGACGGCGATTCCGACTCCGGTGTTCGCGGCGTACGTGATCGTGATGCTGGCCCTGTTGTTCGTGCAGGGCATGCGCCTGGTGATCCAGGGAGGGCTGGACCCGCGCACTTCCACGGTCGTGGGCGTCTCGTTCTGGCTCGGGGTGGGATTCCAGAACGATCTGATCTTCCCGAACCTGATCAGCGGGCCGTGGGAGATCCTGTTCAGCAACGGCCTGACCACCGGTTGTGTCGCGATGATCCTCTTCACCGTGCTGATCAACCTGACCCAGCCGCGCGCGAGCCGTCTGAACGTGAACCTGGACATCCTCTCCCTGCCGAAGGTCGACGAGTACCTCCGCGGCATCGCCGGGAAGGCGGGCTGGGACGAGCCCTCGACGGATCGGCTGCGTTCGGCGGGCGAGGAGACGCTGGCGAGCCTGCTGACGCTCGAACCCGATCGGCTGACGCGTGGCGATCGGAACCTGATCATCAGCACGCGGAGCGGCTCCGGAACGATCGAGCTGGAGTTCGTCGCGACCTCCGAGGAACAGGACGAGAACCTCGAGGACCGGTTGGCCTACCTCGGAGACACGCCGCAGAGCCAGGACGACAACGAGCTCTCGTTCCGCCTGTTACGCCACTACGCCTCGTCGGTGCAGCACCGCAAGTACCACGAGATCGACGTCGTCACCGTGGAGGTGGAGGCGGCGCGCTAGCGCGTGGGCGGTCCCCTAGACCAGCGTCAGCGGCGCGCCGACGCGCTCGGCGACCTCGATGGTGCGGTCGCGCTTGAAGGTGTCGCCCGAGCGGTGCATCGAGACGAGCTCGGCGATCTTGTGCGTGCAGTCGCCGTTGATGTCCTGGTGGCCGCAGACGTTGCAGGGGTCGCGCTTGCAGTCGAGCGTGATCTCCTCGTTGAGCGTGCGCATCCACTCCCCGCGCAGGAACGACTTCGTCGTCGCCGAGTCGATGTGGTCCCAGGGCAACGGCTCCCAGAGGTCGCGGTCGCGGTAGGCGTAGTCGGCCGGATCGAGGTCGTGCGCCTCGAAGGCGCGCTCCCAGATCGACCAGTCGTGGTGCTCGGACCAGGCGTCGAACTTCGCGCCGAGGCGCCAGGCCGTCTCGATCACCTCGGCGACGCGGCGGTCGCCGCGCGAGAGCACGGCTTCGAGCAGCGACTTCTCCGGGTCTTCCCAGCTGAACTGCACGCCGGCGCGGCGGCAGCCCTCGCGCAGGATGCGATGGCGGCGGCGCAGCGTCTCCGCGTCGCACTGCGCGATCCACTGGTAGGGCGTGTGCGCCTTCGGAATGAAGTTCGAGGTGGAGACGCGCACCCGCGCGCGTCCGCCGCGATGCCGCCGCCCGATCGCCTTCACCTCGGAGGCGATGCGGACGATCTCCTCCACGTCGTGGTCCGTCTCGGTCGGCTGGCCGACCATGAAGTACATCTTGATGCTCGTCCAGCCGTTGCTGAAGGCGTGCTCGGCGGCGTTGAGCAGGTCCTCCTCGGTGACGAGCTTGTTGATCGTGTTGCGCAGCCGCTGCGAGCCGGCCTCGGGCGCCAGCGTCAGCGTGTGCTTCTTGCCTCGCGCCACGGCGTCGGCGACCTCGACGGAGAACGAGTCGACGCGCGTCGAGGGCAGCCCGATCTTCAGGCCGCGCTCGCCGTAGGCGTCCATCAGCGCGTGCACCATCGGCACGATCTCGCGGTGGTCGGTGGTCGAGAGCGACATCAGCGAGAGCTCGTGGTAGCCGGTGTTGTCGAGCAGCTCTCCCGCCGCGGCGACGACCTCCTCGACGGAGCGTTCGCGGGTGGGGCGGTAGATCATGCCGGCCTGGCAGAAGCGGCAGCCCTGCGTGCAGCCGCGCTGGATCTCGATCGCGGCGCGGTCGTGGACCACCTCCATGAACGGCACGATCGGCTTGGTCAGCGGCGGCGGCAGCACCTGCATCACGCGCCTCGTGACGCTCACCGGCGCAGCCTCATCGATCGGCCGCGTCGCCTCGAGCGTGCCGTCCGGCCGGTAGCTCGCCTCGTAGAGCGAGGGCACGTAGACGCCGTCGATGGCTGCGAGGGCGCGGTGCAGCTCGCGGCGCGGGCCGCGCCCGGCGCGCTTCCAGTCGCGCACGAAGTCGACCAGCTCGTCGATCAGCTCCTCACCCTCGCCGAGGGCGAAGGCGTCGAAGAAGGGCGCCATCGGCTCCGGCTCGAGGGCGGCCGAGCCGCCGGCGAGGACGATCGGGTCGTCCTCGGTGCGGTCGGCGCTGCGGATCGGGATGCCGCCGAGCTCGAGCAGGTTGAGCACGTTGGTGAAGCAGACCTCGTAGGAGAGCGAGATGCCGAGCAGGTCGAACTCGTGCAGCGCGTGGCGCGTCTCCAGCGAGCGCAGCGGCTCGCCATGTGCGCGCAGCAGCTCCTCGAAGTCCGTCCAGGGCGAGAAGACGCGCTCGGCGAGCGCGTCCGGTCGGCGGTTGACGATGTCGTAGAGGATGCCGAGCCCGAGGTTGGACATGCCGAGGTCGTAGAGGTCCGGGTAGGCGAGCGCGACGCGCACCTCAGGCGCGCTGGGCGCGTCCCAGTCCTTGACGATCGAGTGCAGCTCGCCGCCGACGTAGCGCGCGGGGCGCTGGACGCGGTCGATCAGCTCGTCGTAGGTGGTCGGCATTGTCTGGGCCTCGCGGGTCGCGCGCGTACGTGGCTGGATGATCGAGGGTAGTCGGGGCGTTGATCGAGGGTAGGATGAATCGGGGCGCGGTCGGGCGTTCAAGCGCGGTCGAGTGCCTTCGCTACTCCTCCGGCAGCTCCCACACGAAGCGGCGCAGCGAGAGGTCGTCTCCGAAGGCCTGCGGGATGCGGGCCGTCAGGCCGTCGGGGCCCTCGAGGCGCCACGGGGAGTCGGACACGAGCGAGGCGGCCCAGCCGGCGCGCTCGAGCAGCGTGATCTGGTGGCCGACGACGCCGAAGACCTGGCCGTTGACCCCCTCGGCGGCGTCGCTGAGCAGCCAGGCGACGATCGGCGGGATGTTGTCCGGGTCGAAGGTGGTGCCGGCGGCGCTGTCCGAGGCGGGGCGGCCCTCGCTGCGCCCGGTCGTCTCCGCGATGTAGTCGATCATCCGCGTGGAGGCGCGCGGCACGATGCAGTTTGTCGTGACGCCGTGCGCGATCAGCTCGGTCGCGGCGGTGAAGGTGAGGCCGAGGATGCCGGCCTTCGCGGCGCTGTAGGCGATGGTCCCGCTGGCGCTGCCGAACGAGGCGCGCGAGGCGAAGAAGACGATCCGCCCGCCGCCCTGCTCGACCATCACCCGCGCCGCCGCCTGCGCGCAGGAGAAGTGGCCCTTGAGGTGCGTGGCGATCGTGCGGTCCCAGTCCTCCTCGGAGGCGGTCAGCACCGTGCCCTGCGGGATGATGCCCGCGCAGCAGACCATCGCGTCGAGGCGACCGAAGTCGTCGAGCGCCTGCTGCACGGCGCGGCGGCCGCCCTCCATCGTCGAGATGTCGGCGAAGCAGGCCGAGGCCTGGCCGCCCTCGGCGCGAATCGCCTCGGCGGCCGCCTCGGCGACGGCGGCCTGCGGGTCGGCGCTCGTGTCGACACTGCCGCCGTAGTCGGCGATGACGACGGCCGCGCCCTCGCGCGCGAGGCGGGAGGCGACGGCGCGCCCGATGCCGCGTCCGCCGCCGGTGACGACGGCGACCTTGCCCCGCAGCGGCGGGTCGGGCGGGTCAGCGGGCGGCGGCATCGAGGGCGCTCCGGGCGCTGCGCCAGGTGTCAGATGATCTCGCCGTTGCGCCGGTCCTCGATCCAGGCGATGTACTCCATGCCCATGCTGTCGCGCACGCCGAGCAGCGACTGCAAGCAGGCGTCGGGCGAGTCCCAGCCGTGCTCCTGCACGGTGGCGACGGCGCGCTTGCCGCGCTCCGCTGCGATCGGCAGCGCGTTCTCCATGTCTTCGCGCAGGCTCTTCCACATCGCCGAGGGGTGCTCGAGCTCGAAGCGCGCGTACTGCAGCGCGGCGAACTTGTTGCCGAGCGTGCCGTCGCGCGTCCAATCGGAAGGCGGCGCGCGCAGGATCTGCTTCATCGCCTCGTGGCGCTGCTCCGTCTCCCACTCGCTGTCGAGGCCGAGGTCGGCGAGGTGCGACTCGGCCTCCGGCGCCATCACCAGCTCGCGCAGCATCGTGCGTAGCGGGCCCGCGCCTGCGGCGGCCTGCCGCCCGCTCGGGGTGCGGACGTCGGGGTAGCGGTCGAGGCGCTGCCGGATGTGCTGCAGCGCGACGCCGAGGACGTGCGGGATCGCGTGCGTCGGCAGCTGCTCGTGCACGAAGATCAGCACGGACGGGGTCTCGGCGCTCCAGCGCACGCGCGAGAACGCGTCGCCGTCGAACTTGTCGACCTGCAACTCGCGCGCGGCTTCCTCGCTCACGCGGTTGCTGATCTCCTCGTAGAGCCCGTCGAGGACGTCGCCGATGTCACGGCCGATGACTTTCACGTGGCTTCCTCCCTCTTCCGTGTCTTCCGCTCAGGCCTCCGCCGCCCCGCCGGCGGCTGCGGGGACGGCGCCCCGCTGTCCGAGGTCGAGCGGCTGGCAGCCGAGGCAGAAGTTCGTCTCGCGGCTGCCTGATGTGCGACCTCGCACCTCGCGTCCGCAGCGGGGGCAGTCCTCGCCCGCGCGGCGGTGAACGCGGAGATGCTCGCGCCACTCCTCCTTGCGTTGTTTCAGGCCGTCCCGGACGTGTTCCTCGAGGATCGGGCGTGCCCGATCGAAGACGGCGTGCATCGCACGGTACAGCGCGCGGCGGTCAGCGTCGCCCAGTGTCGCGCCGCGGCGGTGCGGGTGCAGGCCCGCCTCCCAGAGGATCTCGTCGGCGTAGGCGTTGCCGATGCCGGCGATGAAGGCCTGGTTGGTGAGCGTGTTCTTGAGTTGACCGCGGCGCTTGCGCAGCCGCTCGGCGAACTCGTCCTCGTCGATCGCCAGCGCGTCCGGGCCGAGCTCGGCGAACTGCGGCACGCTGCCGAGGTCGTCCGTATGCACGAGGTAGAGGCGGCCCATGCGGCGCTCGTCGGCGTAGCGCAGTTCGTGGCCGTCCTCGAAGGCGAGCGTCAGCGCCGGCGCGGGGCGGCGCGCCTCGGAGGCCTCGGCCCAGTGGAAGCGGCCGGTGAGCATCGGGTTGACCACCAGCACGCGGCCGTCGTCCGAGGGGAAGAGCAGGAACTTGCCGTGGCGCAGCACCTCGCCGAAGGCGTGGCCCTCCAGCGTCTCCAGCTCCTGCGCGCCGGTGCGCACGAGCCAGGGCAGGCGCGCCTCGACGCCGCGCACGGGATTGTCGCGCAGCGCCGGCGTCAGGAAGCCGCGGATCACCTCGAGGTCGGGTATCTCAGGCATCTCTGATCAGTGCATCACCAGGCCGCCGTCGACGTTGTACGCCTGGCCCGTGATGTTGCGCGAACCCGGCCCCGCGAGAAACACGGCCAGCTCGGCGATGTCCTCCGGCTCGTTGAAGCGCCCGATCGGGATGCCGGCCGCTCGCTGCTGCTCGTACTCCTGCAGGGAGAGGCCCTGCTCCTCCGCCCGCTCCTCCCAGCTGGTGCCGCCGAGGCCCGTGCGGGTCGCGCCCGGGCAGATCGAGTTGACGTTGATATCGAACTGCGCCAGCTGGTGCGCGGCGATCTGGGTCATCGCGATCACCGCGCCCTTGGTTGCCGCATAGGCGGCGTTCGAGGTGCCCGTGTAGCCCTTCCCGGCGATCGAGGCGACGTTGATGATCCGTGCCCCGCCGCCTTGCCGGATCATCTCCCGGGCCATGCGCTGCATGCAGAAGAAGACGCCTTTCGCGTTGACCCGGTTGAAGAGGTCCCAGTCCTCCTCGGTCACGTCGGTGACGATCAGGCGGCGGGTCACACCGGGAGCGTTGACCCCACGCCGGGTCACGCCGGCGTTGTTGACGCCGATATCGATCCTGCCGAGGGTCTCCACGGTCTGCTGCACCATGCGGTCGATGTCGGCCAGCTCCCCCACGTCGGCCTCGATGGCGAGGCTGTGTCGTCCCAGCTCCTGCACGGCGCTGCTGGTCTCCTCGGCGGTGGAGCCGTCGATGTCGGCGGCGGCGACGTGCGCGCCCTCGCGGGCGAGGTGCAGGGCGATGGCCCTGCCCATCCCGCGCCCGGCCCCGGTCACGATCGCGACCTTGTCCTCAAGCTGCATGGCGCCCTCCTGCGTTGCCCCCGTCGTGTTCGCCCCGGGAGGCCCTGCCGGCCGCCTCAGGTGGCGCCCGCGGTCCAGCGCGGGTAGGAGCCGAGCACGCGCAGCCACATCGTCAGCTCCTCGACGCTGGCGAGGGCGTCCTGCACCAGCCCGTCGAGGCGGTGGCCCTGCAGGTCCAGCAGGAAGACGTAGGTGCCGAGGGCCTGCCGCGTGGGGCGGGACTCGATGTGCGTGAGGTTGAGCCCGCGCGTCCCGAACTCCTGCATCACGCCGACGAGCGTGCCGGGGCGGTCGTGATGGGTGGTGAAGGCGATCGAGGTCTTGTCGTCGCCGCTGGGTGGGTGGTCCTCCGGCGCGAGGATCGCAAAGCGTGTCTCGTTGCCGGGCGCGTCGGCGATGTCCTCGGCATAGACGGTCGCGCCGTAGATCGCGGCGGCGAGCGTATTGCCCACGGCGAGCGTGCCGGGTTCGTTGACCGCGGACTCGATCGCGCCCGCGGTGGACAGCGCCGCCATGGGCTGGGCATTCGGGGCCAGCGCGGCGAGCCGCCCCCGGCACTGCGCGAGCGCCTGCGGGTGCGAGTAGACGACGGACGCCTCGGCGGGGTCGACCCCGGGGGCGCCGACGAGGGCGTGGCGGATGCCGATCACGATCTCGCCGCGCATCTGGAGCGTTGTGTCCTCCTGCAGCAGCAGGTCGACGGTCTCCCGCACGCTGCCCTCGATCGAGTTCTCGATGGCGCACACGGCGGCGTCCGCCTCACCGCGCTCCACCGCCGCCGCGGCGGCCGCGACGCTGGGCAGCGGCAGCAGCTCGGCGTCGGGATCCCAGGCGAGCGCGGCGGCCTCGGTGTAGGTGCCGCGCGGGCCGAGGTGCGCGATGCGGCTCACGGCGCCGGCTCCCTCGGCTCTGCGCCGGGCGGCAGCGGCGCGCTCACCAGCGCCCGCATCTGCGGCTCCGCCTGCTGGTCGATGATCGCGATGATCTCGTCGCCGGGCCGCAGCACGGTGTCGCCGTCCGGCACGTTGGCGCCCTCGCCGCTGATCACGAGCGAGATTGTGGTGCGCTCCGGAAGCTCGAGATCGCGCAGCGGCACGCCCGCCGCCGAGGCGTCCTCCTGCACGTGCAGGTCGACCACCTCGAGGCCGCTCGCGCGCAGCTTGACCAGCGGGATGAGGGCCTGCTCCGGCAGGTCGACCTCGATCTGGGCGAGGACGGCGGCGGCCGCGGAGACGGTCGCCTCGATGCCGAGCAGCTGGAAGAGGCGCTCGTTACGGGGGTTGTTGACGCGCGCGATCGTGCGGCCGATTCCGAAGTAGTGCCGCGCCACCTGGCAGGCGATGAGGTTGTGCGCGTCGTCGCCGGTGACCGCGATCACCAGATCCGCCCGCCGCGCCCCGATGCGCTCCAGGAAGGTGACCTCCGTGCCGTCGCCCTCGACGACGAGTTCGCCGAGCTCCTCGCGCAGCAGCAGCGCGCGCTGGCGCTGGCGCTCGACCAGCAGCACCTCGTAGTCCGTGTTGCCGTAGAGCTCGAGCGCGAGTCCGTAGCCGACGTTCCCGGCGCCGACGATGATGATGTACACGGCTAGCGGCCCTCGAACAGCGAGTCGTAGGCGAGGTCGCCGCTGATCCTCGTGGGGCTGAACGTGCGCAGCCCGAGATCGGCGAACAGCTCGGCGCGCAAGGGGTCGTAGACCCTCGTGACCACCGTCTCGACGCGGAAGAGGTGCTTCGCCAGCTGCGAGGCGAAGAGGTTGCGGTTGTCGCCCTGCGTCAGTGCGATGAAGGCGTCGGCCTCGCGGATGCCGGCGGCGATCAGCACGCGGTCGTCCACGCCCGAGCCCGCGAAGCGCTCGCCGCCGAAGCTGTCCGGGAGGCGGCGGAACGCCTGCGTCTCGAGGTCCACGATCGTCACGTCGTGGCCCTCGGCGTCGAGACGCGTGGCGACGGTCGAGCCGACGCGGCCGCAGCCCATGATCACGATCTTCATGGCTGTAGCCTACGCCAAGCCGCTCCCGTCGGCTGCCTCCTCCGGCGTGTAGCGGAAGAGCCAGACCTCGCAGGGCGCGTGCGCGAGCACGTACTGCGGCAGGCGTCCCAGGCGGAAGCGGCCGTAGGGCCGCTCGTACCCGACGCCGACGACGATCGCGTCGGAGTTGCGCTCGATCGCCTCGTCGACGACGGCGTGGCCGGCCTGGCGCGCCTGGCACATCGAGCCTTCCAGCGGAACCCGGTGGTCGCGGGCGACCTCCTCGGCCCGCGAGAGGATCGCCTCCCCGCGGTCGAAGTCGCGCGCGAGTTCGGCGTCGAGGGGGAGCGTGCGCGGCACCTCGATCACGTACAGCGAGGTGACGCTGGCGCGATGGATCCGGGCGATGTCGCAGGCGGCGCCGAGCGCCTGGTAGGCGGCCTCCGAGCCGTCGAGGGGTACGAGCAGTTGCTCGACGCGGCGGGTGCTCTCGGGTCTGGCCACGCTGTCTCCCCGCGTCCGGTCAGGCGCTGCGCGCCAGACTGTAGCGCGCGGCGGCAACCGCGAGGAACAGCACCCCGGCGAACGAGGTGATCGAGACGATGTCGCCGGCCGCGACGCTGGAGACGATCGCCGCCGCGCCCACGCCCGTAGCCAGCGACGCCACGATCAGGTGTCGCCTGCGCTGCCCCGGGTCCGGCTGCGCCGCTGGCTGCGGCTCGGGGTCGGTGTCCTCGGCGGCGGCGACGAGGTCCGCGTAGGGCGCGCCGGCGGGCGGCTCGTCCTCGGGGGCGTCGTCCGGGGACGCCGCGGCGCGCGGGATCAGCGGCGCCGGAGGGCGCAGCGGCGCGGCCTCGTCCGGTTCCGGATCGTTGGGCGCAGGCTGCGCGGACGGTGCGTCGGGGTGCTGTGCCGTGGCGTCCTCCCCTCGCAACGTGTCGCGAGGCGTCGATCGCGGCCTCCGCCCATTCTACGTCCGAATCGCCGCCTGCGCGGCGCGGACCGCGTTCGGGGCGCTGCGAAGGTGACCTTCGCGTAACCCTCTCCTCGGGGCAGCGAGCGCATCGCCTCCGGTCCCCTCTCCCCGAGGAGAGGGTCAGGGTGAGGGAGGATCCGCCCTCTGGAGTTCGTTGCGCCGTCGGGGCTCTCGAAGGGGCGCGGGAGTCTTCCCCCTCACCCCCGCCCTCTCCCCAGGGAGAGGGGGCCGGATCGGGCTTGGTCGGCCCCCGACAGCGCGGAGTCCTCGGCTACAATGGAGGGCGCAACTACGCGACGGCGTACGGGAGCGTCATGGCGACCACCAACGGAAACCGCGTCGACGAGGCGAACGAGCGAGGCGAGACGGCTACCTGGCGCGTGAAGGCCGGGCTCGCGCAGATGCTCAAGGGCGGCGTGATCATGGACGTGGTCACGGCCGAGCACGCGCGCATCGCCGAGGAGGCGGGCGCGGCGGCGGTGATGGCCCTCGAGCGCGTGCCGAGCGACATCCGCGCCGCCGGCGGCGTCGCGCGCATGAGCCACGTCGCGCTGATCGAGGAGATCTGCCAGTCCGTCACGATCCCCGTCATGGCCAAGGCGCGCATCGGCCACTTCGTCGAGGCGCAGATCCTCGAGGCGATCGGCGTGGACTACATCGACGAGTCGGAGGTGCTGACCCCGGCGGACGAGGCCCATCACATCGACAAGCGCGGCTTTCGCGTGCCCTTCGTCTGCGGCTGCCGCGACCTGGGCGAGGCGCTGCGCCGGATCGCCGAGGGCGCAGCGATGATCCGCACCAAGGGCGAGGCCGGCACCGGCGACATCGTGGAGGCGGTGCGCCACATGCGCGCCGTCTGGGGCGGCATCCGCCGCATCGAGGGCCTGCGCGACGAGGAGCTGGCCTCGCACGCCAAGGAACTCGGCGCGCCGCTGGAGCTGGTGGAGGAGGTCAGGCGGCTCGGCCGCCTGCCCGTCGTCAACTTCTCGGCGGGCGGCGTCGCCACGCCGGCCGACGCCGCACTGATGATGCAGCTCGGCGCGGACGGCGTCTTCGTCGGCTCCGGCATCTTCAAGTCGGAGCAGCCGGCGGAGATGGCGGCGGCGATCGTGAAGGCCGTGACCCACTTCGAGGATCCCGCGATGCTCGCGGAGGTCTCGCGCGAGATTGGCGAGCCGATGCGCGGGCAGTCCGCGTCCGCGTTGCCGCCGGCGGAGCAGCTGGCGGTCCGCGGCAACTAGGACCAGCCGTGGCCGCACCAGCGAGCGCCAGGCGTCCCCGGATCGGCGTACTCGCCCTGCAGGGCGACTTCCGCGAGCACGTCGCCAGCCTCGCCGCGCTCGACCTGCCCGCGTTCGAGGTGCGCACGCTGGAGCAGCTGGACGCTGCCGACGGGCTGATCATCCCCGGCGGCGAGAGCACGACGATCGCGCGGCTGCTGCTCGCCTTCGGGCTGCGCGAGCCGCTGCGCGAGCGGATCGCCTCGGGCCTGCCGGTCTGGGGCACCTGCGCGGGCGCGATCTTGCTCGCCGAGCGCGCGCCGGGGCTGGACCGCCCGACGCTCGGCGTGCTCGACATCACCGTCGAGCGCAACGCCTTCGGGCGGCAGCTCGACTCCTTCGAGGCCGACCTCGAGATCGCCGGCCTCGAGGGCGGCCCCTTCCGCGGCGTCTTCATCCGCGCCCCGGCGATTGTCGAGACCGGTCCGGGCGTTGAAGTGCTCGCGCGCCTCGATGACGGCTCGATCGCGGCCTGCCGCGCGGGCGCATTGCTGGCGACGACGTTCCACCCGGAGCTGACGGACGACCCGCGGCTGCACGCGATGTTCGCCGCGATGGTGGGAGAACGGCTAGACGTGGCGCACGAGCGCCGCGTGCGGGCGGAGGAGCTGAGCGCGTGATCGGCCCCGGCGATCTGATTGCCCTCGTTACGTTCGAGGGAGCGGTCTACCCGAACCTCGCGATCACGCGCGAGCGGCTGGGCAAGCCGCAGCAGGCCCCGCACGCCCTCGCCGCGGCGCTCACGCACTGGCTGCGGCGGCGCGACCTCTGGCTCGAGGTGCGCGGCAGGCAGATCCACGGGATCGCCACTGCGCGCCCACTCGCCGGGCCGGACGCCTGGCAGATCGACACGCTGATCGACGCCGGCGACGGGGACGGCGCGGTGCTCGGCGCGCTGCTCGCGCAGGCCGAGGAAGAGGCGCTGCGCTCCGAGGTGCGCATGCTGCTGCTGCGCATGCCGGCGGCGTTCGGCGACGCGGTCGCCGAGGTGCGCGCGCACGGCTTCGATCCGGTGCTCGCCGAGCGGCTCTGGCGCGCCCCGACGGCGGGGCGGATGCCGGCCTCCGCGCGGCAGTCCTCGCTGGACGTGCGCGAGGCCGGGGAGAGCGACTGGTTTGGGCGCTTCCAGCTCTGCCAGCGCCTGCTGCCGCCGGCCGCCCGGCGCGTGCTCGCGCCGACCTACGAGCAGTGGCGCGCGATGCTCGAGCAGCAGTGGCTGAGCCGCCGCCCGCGCGAGACCGTGGCAATCGAGGGTGGACGCATCGCCGGCTGCCTCAGCCTCGGTCGCTGCCAGGGCGGCGAGCAGCTCGAGCTGCAGGCCGCGAGCGGCGAGGCGGCGAGCGCGCTGCTGCGCAGCGCCTGGCCGCGCCTGACGCAGGGCGAGCCGCTGTTCGCGCTCACGCCTGCGGGTTCGACCGCCGTCGAGGGCGCGCTCGCGGGCGTGGGCTTCGAGCTGCAGGAGGAGTACGTGCTGCTGAGCCGCCGGCTCACGCAGCCCGTTGAGGAGGCCGTGCCCGCCACCGTGGGCGTGGCCGCGCCGGCCGGAGGGTAACGAGGTGGCCGACGGCTTCGACGACCGCATCGAGCGCGAGCTGCTGGTCGCGGCGCTGCCGCCGCGCGTCGCCACGGCGCTGACCGCCCAGGACGACGGCGCCGCGGACGGCGACGGGCTGCTCGAGGTGGTGCTCGACCTCGGGCGGCCGCCGACGGCGCGCTACAGCGACCGCGAGCTGGCGCTCGACGAGGGCGAAGTCACGGAGCAGGACATCGACCACGTCGTCGCCTCGGTCTCCGAGTTCGGCGACGACAACCGCGCGGGGATTCCGAGGACGCTGCACCGCATCTCGGCGATCCGCAATCGCCGCGGCCGGATCGTCGGGCTGACCTGCCGGGTCGGGCGCGCCGTCACCGGATCGGCTGGCGCAATCCTCGATCTCGTCGAGTCCGGCCGCAGCGTGCTCCTGCTCGGCGCGCCGGGGGTCGGGAAGACGACGATGCTGCGCGAGGCGGCGCGCGTGCTCGCCGACGAGCTGGGCCGCCGCGTCGTGATCGTCGACACCTCGAACGAGATCGGCGGCGACGGCGACATCCCGCACCACGGCATCGGCAGCGCGCGGCGGATGCAGGTGCCGAAGCCGGAGCTGCAACACCAGGTGATGATCGAGGCGGTCGAGAACCACATGCCCGAGGTGATCGTGATCGACGAGATCGGCGCCAGCCTCGAGGCGACGGCGGCGCGCACGATCGCCGAGCGCGGGGTGCAGCTGATCGGCACGGCGCACGGCAACACGCTGCACAACCTGATGCAGAACCCGACGCTGTCCGACCTGATCGGCGGCATCGAATCGGTCACGCTCGGCGACGAGGAGGCGCGCCGGCGCGGCACGCAGAAGACGGTGCTGGAGCGCCGCGCGCCGCCGACCTTCAACTCGCTCGTCGAGATCCAGTCGTTCGTGCGAGTCGCGGTGCACGAGGACATCGGCGCGACGGTGGACAAGCTGCTGCGCGGCTTCGATGCGGACGCCGAGGTGCGTACGCTGGGCAGCGTCGGCGAGGTGGCGCAGGTCGAGCGCGTCAGCGTCACGCCGAGTGCGCACGAATCACTGGCGAGCGAGCGCGACGAGTCGCCTCGGGAGCCGCGCCTGCTCACCCCCGCCCCCGGCGGTCCACCGCGGCGGCTGTTGCCCTTCGGCGTGAGCCGGGCGCGGCTGGAGGAGGCGATCACCTCGACGCGATCGCAGGCCGAGGTGGTCGATCGCCTCGCCGACGCGGACGCGGTGCTGACGTTGCGCCCCTACTACCGGCGGCGCAGCGGTCCGCTGCGCGAGGCGGAGGCGCGCGGCGTCCCGGTGCTGGTGCTGCGCAACAACACCGTGACGCAGATGGCCGGCGCGCTGCTGCGCATGCGCGGCGACGGCGAGGGCGCCGACCCGACGACGGCGGCGCTGCGCGAGGCCGAGGACGCGATCGCCGCGGTCAGCCATGGCGGCGAGCAGCGCATCGAGCTGACGCCGCAGAACTCCTACATCCGCCGCCTGCAGCACGAGCTGGCGGCGCGCCACGGGGCGAGTTCGTCCTCGCGCGGGCGCGAGCCCTACCGGCGGGTGCTCGTCGGGCCTGGGCCCGGCGCCGGGGCTCCCCCGCCCTGGCCGCGCGGCGCCCAGATCCTGGAGGAGAGCCGATGAGCGGACCACGGGCAGGCTGCTTCGTCACGTTCGAGGGCGGCGAGGGTGCCGGCAAGTCCACACTGCTGGCCACGCTCGCGGAGCGCGCTCGCGGGGATGACGGGAGCACGGGCGGTTCACGGCTGCTGCCCCTCCTCCAGGCCCGAACGAACGACACCGGCGACCAGGTGGTGACGTGCCGGGAGCCCGGAGGCACGTGGCTGGGCGAGCGGCTGCGCGAGGCGCTGCTGGGCGCGCCCTCCACCGAGCCGCCGGACGCACGAGCTGAGCTGCTGGTGTTCGCGGCGGCGCGCGCGCAGATCGTCGCGGAAGTGATCCGCCCGGCCCTCGAGCGCGGTGCGCTCGTGCTCTGCGACCGCTACGCCGACTCGACGGTCGCCTACCAGCACTACGGCCGCGGCATCGAGCGCGAGGCGGTGGACGCCGCGAACGCGGTCGCCACGGGCGGGCTGATGCCCGATCTGACGGTGTTGCTGGACCTGCCGCCGTTCGAGGGGTTGCGCCGGGTCGGCCGCGTGACCGACTACCTGGAGCGGGAGCCGCTGGACTTCCATCGCCGCGTCCGCACCGGCTACCTGGCCGAGGCGGAGGCCGGCTCCGGGCGCTGGCTCGTGCTGGACGCAACCCAGCCGCCGGACGCGCTCGCCGAGGCGGCGTGGGAGAGCGTGGAGCGACTCGCCGAGGCGTGAGCCGCCGGGCTGGAATCCCTCCGGAATAGCTGGCGATCTGTGCACGGCTTGTGCATCCGGATGGGGCGATCTCTGCGTATTGCTCATGTAGACTGCGCCGGAATCGCAGCGGCGTACCCAAAAAGGGGGCCTCGGCATGGATGACGTTGTCATCATCAGCGGTGTCCGCACCGCCATCGGCACGATGAACGGGACGCTCAGCCAGACTCCCGCCTCGGACCTCGCTGCGGCGGTGATCAGGGAGGCCGTAGCCCGCGCCGGCATCGAGGGCGAGCAGGTCGATCAGGTGATCCTCGGCTGCGTCGGGCAGGTCGCCGAGGACGGCTACATCTCGCGCGTCGCCACGCTCAAGGCGGGGCTGCCGATCGACACGCCGGCCTACACCGTGAACCGCATCTGCGGCTCCGGGCTCGAGGCGATCAACACCGCCGCCCGCTGGCTGCAGACCGGCGACGCCGAGATCATCGTCGCGGGTGGCGCCGAGAACATGAGCATGGCGCCCTACCTGCTGCGCAAGGGCCGCACCGGCTACCGCCTCGGTCACGACACGCTCGAGGACAACCTGCTGCACCTCATCTCGGACCCGCACGAGCAGTGCCACATGGGCATCACCGCGGAGAACCTCGCCGAGCAGTTCGAGGTGTCCCGCACGGTCCAGGACGAGTACGCGCTGAAGTCGCAGGAGCGCGCGCTCGCGGCGATCGAGGCTGGCCGCTTCAAGGACCAGATCCTCCCGCTGGAGGTGCGCCAGGGCCGCAACACCGTGACCTTCGACACGGACGAGCACCCTCGCGGCACGGACCTCGAGGCGCTTGGCAGGCTGCGCCCGGCCTTCAAGGCGGACGGTGCCGTCACCGCCGGCAACGCCTCCGGCATCAACGACGGCGCGGCGGCCGTGGTCGTCACCACCGCACGCAAGGCCGCCGAGCTGGGCCTGACGCCGCGGCTGCGCCTCGTCTCCCGCGCCGAGGCGGGCGTCGAGGGCCGGATCATGGGCTCAGGCCCGATCCCGGCCTCCGAGCGCGCGCTCGAGCGGGCCGGTCTCAGCGTCGACGACCTCGACACGATCGAGCTGAACGAGGCGTTCGCGGCCGTCGCGGCTGCGTGCAGCACCTCGCTCGGGCTGCCGGACGAGCGTACGAACCCGAACGGCGGGGCGATCGCCCTCGGGCACCCCGTGGGCGCGAGCGGCACGATCCTGACCGTGAAGGCGATGCACGAACTGGAGCGCAGCGGCGGCCGCTACGGCCTCGTCACGCTCTGCATCGGTGGCGGCCAGGGCATCGCCTCGATCTTCGAGCGGCTGAACTAGGTCCGGGGCGGCAATGGTCGCCCGGGAAGTCGTCGTCGAGGTTCCCGCAACCTCCGCGAACCTCGGGCCGGGCTTCGACAGCCTGGGCGTCGCGCTCGACTGGACGCTGCGCCTGCAATTCCGGCTCAGCGATGAGCCCGTCGATACACCCGCCGACCCGATCCCCGCGATGGCGGCCCGCGCCGCGATGCTGCTCTACGAGCGCGCCGCGCTCCCGCTGCCCGCAGGCATCGAGGTGACGTACGAGTCCGACTTGCCGGTGGGGCGCGGGCTCGGGATCTCGGCTGCCGCGCGCGTCGGCGGGCTGCTGGCCGCCGACGCGCTGATCGGCAGCGAGTACGACCCGGACGTGTTGCTGCCGCTGGCCGTGCAGCTCGAACGCCACGCCGACAACGCCGTGCCGGCGATGTTCGGCGGGCTGCGCGTGATCGTCGAGACGGACGAAGGCAAGGGCGTGACGCAGATCGGCGTCGAGTTGCCGGAGGAGCTGCAGCTCGTGCTGCTGATCCCGGCGTTCTCGATGCCGACCGAGGAGACGCGGCGCAGACTGCCGGAGCGGCTGACGCGCAACCAGGCGGTGCACAACATCGGCCGCGCGGCGCTGCTGCTTGCGGCCTTGCAGGCGCGCCGCTACGACCTGCTGCAGATCGCCACGGAGGACGTGCTGCACCAGCCGGCGCGCGCGACGATCTTCGAGCCGATGTACCAGATCTTCCAGGCGGCGCGGGACGCGGGCGCGCACGGCGTCTATCTCTCCGGCGGCGGCCCCACGATCGCCGCCCTCGCGACCGATCGCTTCGAGGAGATCGCGGGCGCCATGCGGGCCGCCGCCGCCGCTCGCGGCGTCGAGGCCGTCACGCGCGTCTGCGCGCCGCGGGCGGCGGGCGCCGAGGTCGTCTCGACGGACGGAGACTGATGGCGCCGGACGCGTCGGGCGCGCTGGTGGTCCAGAAGTACGGCGGCAGCTCCGTCGCCGACGCGTCGCGCATCACGCACGTCGCGAGCCGCATCGCCGCCCGCGCCGAGGGCGGCGAGCGCGTCGTCGCCGTCGTCTCCGCGATGGGCGACACGACGGACCGGCTGATCGCGCTGGCGAACGAGATTACGAGCAGCCCGCGCCCGCGCGAGATGGACATGCTGTTCTCCACGGGCGAGGCGGTCTCCTCGACGCTGCTCTCGATGGCGCTGCACGAGCTGGGGCGCGACGCGATCAGCCTGAGCGGCATGCAGGCCGGCATCCGCACGGACGCCGTCTACGGGCGTGCGCGCATCGCGGACATCGAGACGGGGCGGATCGAGCGCGAGCTGGCGGCCGGGCGGATCGTGATCGTGGCCGGGTTCCAGGGCGCCTCGGACGACTTCGACATCACGACGCTGGGACGTGGCGGGAGCGACACGACAGCGGTGGCGCTGGCGGCGGCGCTGCGCGCCGATCGCTGCGAGATCTACACGGACGTCGCCGGCATCTACACGGCCGATCCGCGCATCTGCCCGCAGGCGCGCCCGCTGCGCGACATCGGCTACGAGGAGATGCTGGAGCTGGCGGCAACGGGCGCGCGCGTGATGCACGCCCGGGCCGTCGAGGTAGGCGCGCTCTACGGGGTGCGTATCCTCGTCGCCAGCAGCTTCGAGGTCGACGCGCCGGTACGCTGATCCACGAGGAGAGCACGATGGAGCAGGCCGACAAGGTGCGCGGCATCGCACACGAGCAGGCGATCGCGAAGATCACGGTGCGCGGGGTGCCGGACCGCCCCGGCATCGCGGCGCAGCTCTTCACCCCGCTCGCCGAGGCCGGCGTCTCGGTCGATACGATCGTGCAGAACGCGAGCGTGGAGAACCTCACGGACATGACCTTCACCGTCGATCGCGGAGACGCCGAGCCGGCGCTGCGCGTGGTCGAATCGATCCTCCCCCAACTCGAGGCCAGCGAGGTGGTGGCGGACGCCGACCTCGGATCCGTCTCGATCGTCGGCACGGGGATGAGCACGAGTCCGGGCTTCGCCGCGCGGATGTTCCGCACGCTGTTCGAGCACGGCATCAACATCGAGCTGATCTCCACCTCGGAGATCCGGATTACGTGTATCGTGCGGGAGGCGCAGGTGGGGGAAGCCGTCCGGGCGCTCCACGCCGCCTTCGACCTCGACCGAGAGTAGGGAGACCCGATGGAGCGCGATTCGCGGCTGCGGCGACTGTCCGAGGAGCACCACCACGGACTCGCCTTTGCGCTGCGCATCGAGCGCGAGTTGCCGGAGGCGGACGACGCCGCGCTCGGCGAGCTGTACGCCGATCTGTTGCGCTTCTGGACGCGCGGCTTGCTTCCGCACTTCCACGCCGAATCGGAGTGCCTGCTCGCGCGGTTGATGCGGCACACGGGGCCGGACGACCGGCGGGTGCGGCGCCTGCTGCGCGACCACGTCGGCATGGAGGCGCTCGTCGCCTGGATGCGCGACAACGAGGGCAACCCCAGGGCGCGGCGCGAGGCGCTCATGCTCTTCGGCGAGTCGCTGCGCTCCCACATCCGCTGGGAGGAGCGCACCTTCTTCGAGACGCTGCAGGACACGCTGCGGGACGAGGAGCTTGACGCCGCGGGCAGCGAGATCGAGGAGCGCCTGCCGAAGCCGACCCGCGCGCCCTGGGAGGCCGACTGAGCCTCACCCCCGCTCTGGCCGTCGCCGCCGGGCGTTCGTCCAGCTGTGCGATAAGACCTCGTCGCCACTCGGGAGACAGGCAGGTGCGCATGAAGCAGTTGTTCGATCTCGAGGGCAAGGTCGCGATCGTCACCGGCGGTAACGGTGGGCTGGGCCTCGCAATGGCCACCGGGCTGGCCGCCGCCGGGGCCAACATCGTCGTGGCGGCCCGCAATCCCGGCAAGACGGCCGCGGCGCTGGCTCAAATCGAAGCAGCGGGCGCACAGGCGCTGGGCATCGCCGTCGACGTCACCGAGGAGTCGGAGATCGAGGGCATGGTGACGCAGACGCTGGACGCCTTCGGGCGCGTCGACATCCTCGTGAACAACGCGGGCGTCACCGTGCGCAAGGAGCCCGAGGACCTGCCGGCGGACGAGTGGGATCACGTGCTGGACGTCAACCTGCGGGCGGCCTTCCTGGCCTCCAGGGCGGTGTATCCGTCGATGAAGGCCCAGGGCGGGGGGAAGCTGATTCACATCGGATCGATGTTCTCGATCTTCGGCGGCGGCGGGAGCGGTGCGCCGTATTCCTCCAGCAAGGGAGGGATCGTGCAACTGTCGAAGAGCCTGGCCGTGGCCTGGGCAGGGGACAACATCCAATCGAACGCGATCCTCCCCGGCTGGTTCATGACCGAGCTGACCGCCCCGATTGCCACCATCCAGCCGGAGCGGTACGACCTGATCAACCGCCGCATCCCGACAGGCCGCTGGGGTGAGCCCGAGGAGTTGCACGGAGCTGCGGTGTTCCTCGCGAGCTCCGCATCCGACTACGTCACCGGCGCGGTGCTCGCCGTGGACGGCGGCTACTCGTCCATGTAGCCGTGACGAAGACCATCTACCTCGCGAACCCGTACGGCTTCTCCGCGCAGCAGAAGGCGACGCTGCTGCCGCCGTTCATCGCCGCCCTCGAGGCGCTGGGGCTGGAGGTCTGGGAGCCGTTCGCGCGCAACAACCAGCAGGACCTCATGGAGCAGGGCTGGGCCTACCGGATCGGGCAGGCCGACGTCCGCGACGTGGTCGACGCCGACGCCATCTTCGCCGTGGTCAACGGCGTCCCGCCGGACGAGGGCGTCATGGTGGAGCTGGGCATCGCGATCGCCCTCGGCAAGCCCACGTTCCTCTTCCGCGACGACCTGCGCCGCGCCACGGACAGCGAGCACTACCCGCTCAACCTGATGCTCTTCACCGGCCTCCCCGAGGACGGCTGGGAGGACTGGTACTACACCTCGCTCGAGGAGATCGGGGCGCCGGACAAGGCGCTCGCGCGCTGGGCCGCCGAGCCGTAGGCGCTGCTCAGACGGTCGGCGTCGGGGTCTCCTCCATGTGCGGGAAGACGTCGTCGCCCTCGTAGGGATGCGCGTCGGCGACCGCCTCGTCCAGCTCGTAGCCGAGGCCCGGCCGGTCCGAGGGGATGATGTAGCCGTCCTGCCAGACGATCGGCTCCTTCAGCAGCTCGGCGTCGAAGCCGCTGAAGTTCTCGATGCTCTCCTGGATCAGGAAGTTGGGGCAGCAGACGCCGAGCTGGATGTTGGCGGCCGCCTCGATCGGCCCGGCGTAGAGGTGCGGCGCCAGCTGCGCGTAGTGCGCCTCGGCCATCGCCGCGATCTTCTTCGTCTCGAAGACGCCGCCGACGCGCGCCGGAGCGGGTTGCAGGATCGAGGCGCTGCCGTAGCGCAGCACGTCGACGAACTCATGGCGCGTGACGAGGCGCTCGCCGGTGGCGATCGGGATCGAGGTCGCGCGCGCGACGCGGGCCATCTCGCGCGGGTTCTCCGGCGGCACCGGCTCCTCGATCCAGAGCGGCTCGTAGGGCTCGAGGCGGCGGGCGAGGCGGATCACGGCGGCGGTCGTGAGCTGGCCATGCATCTTGATCAGCAGGTCGCAGCGGCTCCCGGCCACCTCGCGCATCCGCCTCACGACCTCCTCGATGTTGTCGAGCGCCGCGAGCGAGATCTGCCGGGGGTCGAACGAGCCGTAGGGCATCACCGGGTCGAAGCCGACGGCGGTGAAGCCCTGCTCCATGTAGGCGGCGGTGCGCGCCGGGGCGGCGTCGGGGTCGTCGAAGGCGTCGGCGTAGCGCATGCCGTCCGCGCTGGACTCGGCCGGGTAGAGGTAGGTGTAGGAGCGCAGCGTCTCGTGCACGCGCCCGCCGAGGAGGTTGTAGACGGGCTGGCCGAGCGCCTTGCCGACGATGTCCCAGCAGGCCATCTCGATCGCGCTGATCACGGAGCCCATGGTCAGCTCCGGCCGCTGCGCGAAGCCGCTCGAGTAGGCGATGCGCCACAACGCCTCGATGTCGAATGGGCTGCGGCCGATCGCGTGCCGCTCGGCGACATCCTCGATCAGGCCGCGCACCTTGCTGGTGCCGAACGGCACACCGTAGGCCTCGCCGTAACCAACGATGCCGTCGTCGGTGGTGAGCTTGAGGAAGATCCAGCACGGCCCGCCGCGCTGCGGCGCGGGGTTGGCGACGGCCCAGGTCTTCGCCTCGGCGATGCGCATCGCGGCCCTCCGTTCGCTCGCCTGCCGCGATGCTAGGCGGTAAGCCAGTCCGCGATCACCTCGAGGGCGCGCGGGTCCTCGCGCATGAAGCCGTGTCCGCCCTCGAACAGCTCGAGGCGCGAGCCGGGGATGCGCTCGTGCAGCAGCTGCTGGTTGCGCAGCGGCGCTATGCCGTCGTGGCGTCCACCCGCGATCAGCGTCGGGCTCGCGATCCGCGGCAGGCGCTCGATCGTGTCGAGGCGCGAGCGCGCCGCGAGCAGGCGGCGGTGGCGAGCCGCGTCATCCTCGCTCGCGTAGCCGCCGATCGAGCGCTCCGCGAGCTCGGCGTACTCCTCGGGGTGCGCGGCCTGCCAGGCGGCGTCGTGGCGCAGGTCGTTGACCGCGACGCGCCGCGCGGCGCGCTCGGCGGGAGGCAGGTCGAGCAGCGTGTGCAGCGGGTAGGAGGCGTACCCGCCGCCGGGCGAGGTACAGCACAGCACCAGCTTCGCGACGCGCTGCGGGTGCCGCAGCGCCAGCTCCTGCGCGATCATCCCGCCGAACGAGGCGCCAACCACGTCGCAGCGCTCCCAGCCGACGACGTCGAGCAGCGCCGCGGCGTCGTCGGCGAAGTCCGCCATCTCCCAGACGGTCGCGGGCGCCTCGCAGCGTCCGAGGCCGCGCTTGTCGTAGGCGAGCACGCGGAAGCGCTCGATCAGCGGGTCGAGCGTGCCGGGCATCGACCAGAGCGGGCCGCCGCTGCCGCTGATGAAGAGCAGCGGCGGGCCCTCGCCGCGCAGCTCGTACCAGGTGCGGGTGTCGCGGACCTCGGCATACGGCATCGGCGCGCTCCTCGTCCGGCGATCAGCCGCTCAGCGCGGCGATCGCCTGCTGGATGTGCTCGTCCTCGACGAACGGCGCGCCCTCGGCGTCCTTGATCTCACCGGCGCGCGCGAGCACCTCGGCGCGGTCGAGGCCGGCCGGAGGCTCGGTCGACCAGGCGACGAGCGCGATCAGGACGTTGTCCGGGTCCTCGAGGAAGACGAGCCGCTCGTAGCCTCGCCGGATCTCCTCGCTGCCGCGCACGCCGGCGGTGGAGAGCTCGAAGTAGGCCTGGTCCATGAAGGCGGCGGAGACCTGCAGCGTGAGGTACTGCATCGAGCCGACGCCGAGGCTGGCCTCGGCGATGCGGACGCCCTCGTGGGTCGGTCCGACGAGCAGCAGGTAGGCGTCGCCGCCGGCGTGGAGCAGGGCCTGGACGGACTCGGCGTCGTCGCGGTTGGGCTCGGTGTAGAGGTGGCGCATGCCGAGCTTGGAGTAGAACTCTATGCTCCGCTGCATGTCCTTGCAGATGATGGCCGGGTAGCCGAGGCCGCGCAGCTCCATGCCGTCCCCCCGTTCGCACTCCGACGAGAGTAGGCGCTCGGCCGCCCCCGCGCAGCCCGCCGCGCACGGCGCCTCGTCCGAACGTCGGCGCTTCAGCGCCGCGATCTACCGCGTCGGCCCGAACTACTGCGTCGACGTGCCCGCCGAGGCGAGCCGCGCCCTCGCCGGCGATCCGCCGGCGCGCCACCCCCGCGTCGAGGGCCTTGCGAACGGCCACCCGTTCCGCACGCGCCTCACCCCGCGCGGCGGCGGCGCCCATCGCCTCTTCCTCAACGGCGAGGTACGCGCCGCCGCGGGCATCGGCCTCGGCGACACCGTCGACCTCGAAGTCTGGCCCGCCGAGCCCGAACCCGCGCTTGCCCTCCCCGCTGACCTCTCGAGCGCCCTCGGAGCCCTCCCCGGCGGCCTCGAGGCGTTCGGGTCGCTGACCGAGGCGCAGCGCGAGGGCATGGTTGCCTTCCTCGATCGCGCTCGGACAGCGGAGACGCGCGCGCGGTACGTAGCGCGGGTGGTGGAGGAGGTGGGGCGGCGGCTGGGGGAGTGATAGCCGCGGGGCGTGCGTTGACCCCTCCGCCGACCGCTGCCTACCATCGAGGGCGTGAACGGGAACGTAGCTGTAGCCAGCGGCGGCTAGCCGGCCCAGCGAGGGCCGTGCCGGTCGCCCACGCCCCGCTTCGGCGGGGTTTTGCTTGCCCGGCGAACCGGACGGCTGCCCGAGGAGCGCGCGATGACGAGCGAGAACGGCGCCAGCGAGGAGATGCGCAGCGCCTACGACCCCTCGGAGGTCGAGGAGCGCATCTACCGCGGCTGGGAGGACGGCGGCTGCTTCAAGCCGCGGGGCGGCGAGCGGCCGTTCACGGTGATCATGCCGCCGCCCAACCTCACCGGCGAGCTGCACATGGGCCACGCCCTCACCGCCGCCGTCGAGGACGCGCTGATCCGCTGGCACCGCATGCTCGGCGACGACACCGTCTGGGTGCCCGGCGTCGACCACGCCGCGATCGCCGTCAACGCGCTCGTCGAGCGGCAGCTCGACGAGGAGGGCGTGAGCCGCCACGACATCGGCCGCGAGGCCTTCCTCGATCGCGTCTGGGACTTCGTCAACGCCTCGCGCGCGCGCATCGCCGAGCAGCACCGCCGGCTCGGCGCCTCGGCGGACTGGGAGCGCGAGGCCTTCACGCTCGACGAGGCGCGCCAGCGGGCCGTCCGCCAGACCTTCGTGAACCTCTACGAGGACGGCCTGATCTTCCGCGGCGAGCGGATGATCAACTGGGACCCCGTCGGCCAGACCGCGCTCTCCGACCTCGAGGTCGAGTACCGCGACGTCGAGTCCGCGTTCTGGTACGTGCGCTACCCAGCCGTTCGCGAGGACGGCGATCCGGCCCCCGCTCCCCCGGAGGGAGAGGCCCGGGGTGAGGGGGAGCGGGCGCAGCCCGCCACGCCCGCCGAGGACTACATCGTGATCGCGACCACGCGGCCGGAGACGATCCCGGCCGACACCGCCGTGGCCGTGCACCCCGAGGACGATCGCTGGCGGCACCTGATCGGGCGCATGGTCCTCGAGCCGACCTCGGACCGCCCGATCCCCGTGATCGCCGACGAGGCGATCGAGATCGAGGCCGGGTCGGGCGCGCTCAAGGTCACGCCCGGCCACGACCAGGTCGACTTCGAGATCGGCGAGCGGCACGGGCTGGAGACGCTCAACATCCTCGCGCCCGACGGGACGCTCAACGACCACGCCGGGCGCTACGCCGGCCTCGACCGCTTCGAGGCGCGCGACCGCGTCGTCGAGGACCTCGAGGCGAAGGGGCTGATCGAGAAGATCGAGCCGTACACGCACGCGGTCGGACACTCGCAGCGCTCGGGCGCGGTGGTGGAACCGATCGTCTCGGAGCAATGGTGGGTGAACGTCGGGCCGCTGGCCGAGCCGGCGATCGCGGCGGTGCGCGACGGGCGCATCGCCTTCGTGCCAAAGCGCTTCGAGCGCACCTACCTGCACTGGATGGAGAACATCCGCGACTGGTGCATCAGCCGCCAGATCTGGTGGGGCCACCGCATCCCCGTCTGGTACTGCGACTCCGGGGACTGCAGCGAGACCATCGCCGCCGTCGAGGACCCCGACGCCTGCCCAACCTGCGACGGCCCGCTGCGCCAGGACGAGGACACCCTCGACACCTGGTTCTCGTCTGGCCTCTGGCCGCACTCGACGCTCGGCTGGCCCGACGAGGACGCGGAGGACCTCGCGCGCTTCTACCCGACACAGGTGATGGAGACGGGCTACGACATCATCTTCTTCTGGGTCGCGCGCATGATCATGCTCTCGCTCTACAACATGCGCGGCTTCGAGGGCGGCGATATCCCCTTCGAGACGGTCTACCTGCACGGCCTGGTGCGCGCGCCCGACGGGCGCAAGATGTCCAAGTCCTTCGGCAACGTCGTCGACCCGCTGAGCGTGATCGAGCAGTACGGCACGGACGCGCTGCGCTACGCGCTGATCTCCGGCACCAGCCCCGGCAACGATCAGCGCATCACCGACGACCGCGTCGAGGCGGGCCGCAACTTCGCGAACAAGCTCTGGAACGCCGCGCGCCTCGTGCGCACGCTCGCGGGGCCGGACGCCGACCTCGAGCTGCCGCCGGTGGGCGACCCGCGGCTGCGGCGCGAGGACCGCTGGGTGCTCTCGCGGCTGGAGCGGACGGTCGGGCTCGCCGACGAGTTGCTGCGCTCCTACCAGCTCGCCGAGGCGCTGCGCCAGACGCGCGACTTCTTCTGGGACGAATTCGCCGACTGGTACCTGGAGCTGGCGAAGCTGCGCGTGCGCGAGGGCGACGGCGTCCCGCTCGCGGTCGCGGCGCACGTCCTCGATCGCGTGCTGCGGCTGCTGCACCCCTTCATGCCCTTCGTCACCGAGGAGATCTGGCAGCGCCTCGCCGAGGCGCGCCCGGACCCGGACGGCGCGCCGCAGCTGATCGTCGCGCGCTACCCCGTGGCCGACACCGCTCGCCACGACGAGGCTGCCGAGCGCGACCTCGCGGCGGTGCAGGACTTCGTGCGCGCCATCCGCAACGAGCGCGCCGCCAAGCGCGTCGAGGCCGGCCGCTGGGTCGAGGCCTACGTCGTCGCCGACGGCGCGGCGGAGGCGGCGGGCGACCTCGCGGCGGCGATCGGGCAGCTCGCGCGGGCGCGCCCGCTGCACGTCGTGGCGGGCTCCTCGGACGCGCCGTCCGAGGGCGTCGTGACCGCCGTGCTGCCGGTCGGCCGCGTCGTGCTGCCGATGGCGGGCCTCTTCGACCTCGAGGCGGAGCGCGCGCGGCTGGGCAAGCAGATCGGCGAGGCGCAGGACGAGGTGCGGAAGCTCGGCGCGAAGCTCGCGAACGAGCAGTTCCGCACGCGCGCCCCCGCCGCCGTCGTCGCCCGCGAGGAGGAGCGCCTCGCGACCGCCTCCTCGCGCCTCCAAGGCCTTGAGGAGTCGCTGGCGGAGATCAGCTAGCCGCCGCCGGTCCCCTCGCCCGTCGGTGACCTCTGCGTAGCCCTCTGCTCTAGGCGCTTTGTGGGGGGGACTCCCCCCAACCCCCCGCGGGTGAGGGAGGAGCCGCCCTCCGGGATTGCGTTGCGCCGTCGGGGCTTTCGAAGGGCGCGGGAGTCCTCCCCCTCACCCCCGCCCTCTCCCCAGGGAGAGGGGGCCGGATCGGGCTTGTGCGCGTTTCGCAAAGGTCTCCGTTGTCTCGCCGCGCTCACGCGCACTACGCTCGCGGCATGGAGCAACGTGCCTTCGGCAGCCTCGGATACGACGTGAGCGCGCTCACCCTCGGCGGCGGGGGGATCGGCCAGGTCTGGGGCGCGACGACTCGCGAGGAGTGCGTCGCCACCACGCGCGAGGCGATCGAGCTCGGCATCACCCTGCTCGATGTCGCGCCGACCTACGGTGACGGCGAGGCCGAACGCGTCGTCGGTGAGGCGCTCGGCGGGCGGCTCCCGGACGGCGTGCGCGTCTCCACCAAGTGCCGCGTCGGCGCGCCCCCGGCCTCCGAGGTGGCGGACCTGCTCCGCTCGAGTCTCATCGAGAGCCTGGCGCGGCTGCGCCTCGAACGCGTCGACGTGTTCATCGTGCACAACATGCTCGTCGCCGATGCCGACGCCGATCGCTACGCGGGTACTCCGCTCACGCTCTTCGAGGAGGCCGTGCGCCCGGCGCTGGAGGGACTGGTGGCGGAGGGGCTGGCGGGGGCGTGGGGCATCACGGGCATCGGCATCCCCGACGCCGTGGTCGCGGCGCTCCGCTCCGAGACGCCGCCCGGCGCGGTGCAGTGCATCGCGAACCTCCTCGACTCGGCAGGGGCGATCCAGCGCTTCGGGGGCGCGCTGCGCCCGCGCGAGGTGATCGCCGCCGCGGGCGAGCAAGGCGTCGCGGTGATGGGGATCCGCGCCGTGCAGGCGGGCGCCCTGACCGACGCAATCGACCGCGAGCTGCCCGAAGGGCACGGTGACGCGGCGGACTTCGAGCGCGCCGCGCCGTTCCGCGACCTCGCGCGCGACCTCGGCGAGTCGCCGGCCGCCCTCGCGCACCGCTACGCGCTGTCGATGCCGGGCGTTTCCACCGTCGTGCTGGGCGTCAAGAACCGCGAGGAGCTACGCGAGTGCGTCGCCGCCGAGGCGCGCGGCCCCCTCGACGCCGAGCTGCTGACGCGCATCGACGCTGCCGTGGGCCGAGGCTAGGGCGTACTCGGTCCAGCAGCGTTCCGGCGGGCCGCATGCCCGATCCGGTACCCTCGGCGCGCAAGACGATGGAGGCTATGGTGCGCGCGATGCGCGAGGTAGTGGAGCAGCTCGGCCTCGAGTCGGAGGCGCTCGAGCCGTACGGCCGCGACAAGGTGAAGGTGCCGCTCGAGGCGATCCCGCAGGGGGGCGCCTCGGGGAAGCTGGTCGTCGTCACCGCGATCACTCCGACACCGGCCGGTGAGGGCAAGACCACCACCTCGATCGGGCTCACGGACGGGCTCGCGGCGATCGGGAAGCGCGCCGTCCTCGCGATTCGCCAGCCCTCGCTCGGTCCGCTCTTCGGCATGAAGGGCGGGGGCACCGGCGGCGGGCGCGCCATCGTCGAACCCGAGGCCGACATCAACCTGCACTTCACCGGCGACTTCCACGCGATCCAGTCCGCGCACAACTTCCTCGCTGCGATGGCGGACAACGCCGCGCGCTCCGGCGCCATCGAGGGCTTCGCTCCGCAGGGCATCACCTGGCGGCGGGTGACGGACGCCGAGGACCGCGCGCTGCGCCGGATCGTGACCGGCGTCGGCGGGCGCGCCGACGGGCCGCTTCGCGACACGGGCTTCGACATCTCGGCGGCCTCGGAGATCATGGCGATCGTCGCGCTCGCCTCGGACTACGACGACCTCAGGCTGCGGCTCTCCGAGATCGTCGTCGGCTGGACCGCCGACGACCGGCCGGTGCGCGCCGGCGAGCTGCAGTGCGTGGGCGCGATGATGGTGCTGCTCAAGGACGCGCTGAAGCCGAACGTCGTACAGACCGCCGAGGGCCAGCCGGCGATCGTGCATACCGGGCCGTTCGGCAACATCGCGCACGGCTGCTCCTCGATCATCGCCGACCGGCTGGCGCTGGCCACGGGCGACTACGCGGTCACGGAGGCGGGCTTCGGGGCCGACCTCGGCTTCGAGAAGTTCATGGACATCAAGATCCGCCAGGGCGGCCCGGAGCCCTCGGCGGCGGTCGTCGTCGCGACGATCCGCGGGCTGCGCTGGCACGGCGGCGCGCAGCGCGACGCCCTCGACGAGCCCGACGCGCAGGCCGTCGAGGAGGGCAGCGCGAACCTGCGCAACGCGGTCGGCGTCGTCCGTGACTACGGCCTGCCTGCCGTCGTCGCGATCAACCGCTACCCGAACGACACCGCCGAGGAGATCGCGATCGCGCAGCGTGTCGCCCTCGAGGCGGGCGCGCTGGCCGCCGTCGAGGCGAAGGGCTTCAGCGAGGGCGGCGCGGGCATGACCGAGTTGGCCGAGGCCGTCGTCTCGGCGGTCGAGCAGCCCTCGCAGGTGCGGCTGCTCTACGAGGACGACGCGGGCGTGTTCGGGAAGATCGAGACGCTCGCGCGCGAGATCTATCGCGCCGACGGGGTGAGCTGGGGTCCGCTCACCCGCACGACGGCCCGCCGCTTCGAGCGCAACGGCTGGGACTTTCCGATCTGCGTCGCGAAGACGCACCTCTCGCTCTCGGCCTTCCAGGACCGGCGCGGGGTGCCGGTCGGGCACACCTTCCCGATTGTCGAGCTGCGGGTGGCGGCGGGCGCGCGCCAGATCATCGCGCTCGCGGGGCCGATCATCACGCTGCCGGGCCTGCCCGCGCAGCCGAACGCGCTCGGCTTCGACCTTGGCCCAGACGGCGAGGTGCGCGGCCTGGTCTGAGCCGGTTTAGGAGCAGGAGGCGCAGGCGCTGCCCAGGATGCGGGGTGCTCGCGCACGCGATCCGGGCGATACTGCACCCATGGCGGAGCCACTCCAGGTGCTGCTGGATGAGGAAGAGTATCGCGAGGTACGGGATGCGGCCCGCAGGGAGCGTATGCCCGTGGCCGAGTGGGTTCGGCGGGCGGTACGGGATGCGCTCCGGGGTCGCGGCTCGCGTGTCGACCGGAAGTTGCGCGCAATCGAGGACGCGTCGCGGCATCAGTTCCCTACGGCCGACATCGACGACATGCTCGACGAGATCGCCGCGGGGCAGCAGATCGAGTGACGCTGCTGCTGGCCTGAGCGCACCCTGTCTGCGTTGACCATGCGGGGGGCCGCTGCTACGTTGCCGCAGGGCCTCGATCCGCCCCGCAGCAGGTGGCGGCCAGCGCCGGCACACGCGGCTGGGACAAGGCATTGGACGCGCTGTTCAACAACTATCTGGCCGTGCTCATCGCGACAGGCGTGGGCTTCTTCCTCGTTATCACTGCCCTCATCGGCGCCCGCCTGATCGCCCCCTTCTCCAGCGAGCGACACAAGGCCACGACCTACGAGTGCGGCATGCTGCCCGTACGGCGCACGAGCACCAACGTGGGCATGCGCTTCTACCTCTACGCCATCCTCTTTATCATCTTCGACGTCGAGGCGGTCTTCATCTTCCCGTGGGCGCTTTCCTTCGTGGGCGTGGGACCGCAGGCGTACTACGAGATGCTGCTCTTCGTGGGCATCCTCGGCGTCGGCTTCGCCTACGCCTGGAAGAAGGGAGCGCTCCAATGGCGGTAGGACCGGCGACCGGGACCACCGAGACGACCACCGCTCCGCCGGAGACACGACCCGACGCGGCGCCGCTGCCGCTGATGCCGTACTCGCCTCCGCAGGAGCACCCGGCCGAGCTGCCGAGGCTCACCCCCGTCGAGGCGACGCCCGGCAAGGCGCTCTACAAGATCGTGCTGCCGGGCGTGATGCAGGCGCCGGCGGACCTCGTCATCGCCGCCTGCCGCAAGTCCTCGCTGTGGCCGATGACGTTCGGCCTCGCCTGCTGCGCGATCGAGATGATCGCGACCTACATGTCGCACTACGACCTCGATCGCTTCGGGATCGTGCCGTGGCCCTCGCCGCGCCAGTCGGACGTGATGATCGTCGCCGGGACGGTGACGAAGAAGATGGCGCCGGCGGTGAAGCTGCTCTACGAGCAGATGCCGAATCCCAAGTGGGTGATCTCGATGGGCGCCTGCGCCACCAACGGCGGCCCCTACACCCGCTACGACCGCGTGCTGCAGGGCGTCGACAAGATCGTGCCGGTGGACGTCTACGTGCCCGGCTGCCCGCCGCGGCCGGAGGCGCTGCTCGACGGCTTCGTGGCCCTCCAGGAGAAGATCATGGAGGAGCGCGGAGCGACCGGCCGATGACGAACGGCGACGCGGACCGCCTCGAGGGCACCATCTGGCCGCAGGTCGACGCCTGCCTCGCCGGCATCACCGCCGATCCCGAGCGCGGCGCGCAGGACCTGATCGTCACGATTCCCAGGGACGAGTTGGTCCGCGGGCTGCGCGCCCTCAAGGGCAACGCCGACCTCGCCTTCGACTACCTGCGCTGCCTCAGCGGCGTCGACTGGGAGGACGAGGGGATCGAGATCGTCTACCACCTCTACTCCTCCACGCAGAAGCTCAACCTCACGGTCAAGACGCGGCTGCCGAACGACGACCTGACGGTCGAGACGGCGACCACCGTCTGGCGCGCCGCCAACTGGCTGGAGCGCGAGACGGCGGAGATGTTCGGCGTGCGCTTCGAGGGTCACCCCGATCCCCGCACGCTGCTGCTGCCCGACGACATGGACGACACCTTCCCGCTGCGCAAGGAGCACCCACTTGCCGAGATCGAGGTGCTGCAGGGCGAGGGCATCGCCTACGGCGAGGGGGTGCAGCCGTGACCACCACCGTGCCGGACACGCCCGCCTTCGATCACGAGTTCGAGACCCAGGACCTCATGATCAACATGGGGCCGCAGCACCCCTCGACCCACGGCGTCTTCCGCATGGTCCTGACCATCGACGGCGAGCTCGTCACCGACGTGACGCCGCACATCGGCTACATGCACCGCGGGGCGGAGAAGCTCTGCGAGACGATGGACTACCGCCAGGGCATCGGCTACATGGACCGCACCGAGTACCTGGCGAACTTCAACGCCGAGCTCTCCTACGTGATGGCCGTCGAGCAGCTCGCCGAGCTCGAGGTGCCGGAGCGGGCGCAGTGGGTTCGCATGATCCTCTGCGAGCTGAACCGGCTGTCCAGCCACTTCATGTTCCTCGGCGCGTTCGGGACGGACGTCGGCGTCTTCGGGACGGCGTTCACCTACGCGTTCCGCGAGCGCGAGTGGATCCAGGACCTGTTCGAGGAGGTCGCCGGCGACCGCCTGATGTTCGCCTACTTCCGCGCGGGCGGTCTCGCCTGGGAGGTGCCCGGCAACTTCGAGGCGCGCGTGCGGGAGACGCTGGAGCTCTCGCGCCGCGGCATCAAGGACCTCGACGGCCTGATGACTCAGAACGAGATCTTCCGCGCGCGCACCGAGGGCGTCGGCCACCTCAGCGCCGAGGACGCGCTCGACTGGGGCGCGAGCGGCCCGACGCTGCGCGCCAGCGGCGTGCCGATGGACATCCGCAAGGACGAGCCCTACCTCTTCTACGACCAGGTCGACTTCGACGTGATCACGGGTGAGCACGGCGACGTGTTCGACCGCTTCCAGTGCCGCATCAACGAGATGTGGCAGTCGATCCGCATCATCGAGCAGTGTCTCGAGCGGCTCGAGCCGGGGCCGATCGTGCCGGACCGGCTGCCTCGGATGCTGCGCACCCCGCCGGGCGAGGTCTACACGCGCACCGAGGCGCCGCGCGGCGAGTACGGGATCTACCTGGTGAGCAAGGGCGGCAACCGCCCGCACCGGCTCAAGATCCGCTCCGCCTGCCTCTCCAACCTGCAGGCGCTGCGCGACATGACGATCGGCGGCTACATCGCCGACGCCGTCGTCGTCCTCGGCTCACTCGACATCGTGCTTTGCGAGGTCGACCGATGAACACCGAGCTGTTCGGCTTCCCGACGGTCAACGTCTGGGTGGACGCGATCATCCGGCTGCACCTGATCGTCGGCCTGATGACCGTGGTCGTGATGGGCCTGATCTACATCGAGCGCAAGATCATCGCGCGCTTCCAGATGCGCCTCGGCCCGACGCGGACCGGGCCGCTGGGCCTGCTCCAGTCCCTCGCCGACGCGCTCAAGCTGCTCGGCAAGGAGGATCTGCGGCCGCGGAACGCGGACCCGCTGATCTTCGAGTTGGCCGTCTACTTCGTGTTCGTGCCCGTGTTCATGGCCTTCGTCGCGATTCCGTTCGCGTTCGACTGGAACGTGCGCGTGCTGGAGCTCGGCCTGTTCTACGTGATCGCGATCAGCTCGGTGAACGTCGTCGGCTGGGTGATGGCCGGTTGGTCCTCGGACAACCGCTACGCGATGATCGGCGCGCTGCGCGCCGCCGCGCAGGGCATCTCGTACGAGGTGCCGCTGATCCTCGCGGTGCTGGCCGTGGCGATGGTCGCGGGCAGCCTCAACCTCAACGAGATCACCGGGCAGCAGGGGCACATCCCCTACATCGTCTGGCAGCCGCTGGCGTTCGCGATCTTCTACGTCGCGATGCTCGCCGAGCTGAACCGCAGCCCCTTCGACATCCCGATTGGGGAGTCCGAGGTGGTCGGCGGGCCGTTTGTCGAGTACAGCGGGATCCGCTGGTCGATGTTCTTCCTCGCCGAGTACGCGGGGCTGTTCATCCTCTGCCTGCTCGCCTCGGCGGTGTTCCTCGGCGGCTGGGCCTGGCCGCTGGGCGAGGACGCGGGGTTCCTCTGGCAGGTCGCGCTGACGAGCGCGAAGACCGGGTTGCTGATCTTCAGCGTCTTCTGGGTGCGGGTGACCGTGCCGCGGATGCGCATCGACCAACTGATGGGCTTCTCCTGGAAGGTGCTGATGCCGCTCTCGTTCGCGCTGATCCTCGCGAACGGGCTGATCCTCGTCTACGAGTGGCCGGACGTGTTCCTGCTGATTCCGAACGTGATCGGGCTGGTGCTGCTCTACGTGATCGTCGAGCACGGCATCACGCGCCGCCGCCCGCGGCAGCTGGCGCGGCCGGCGATGGAGGCGGAGGCGGCCTCGTGAGCCTCGTGGGCGGTGCGGCGGACTCGCGCCTGCGGGCACTACCGCATAAGGTGCGGGCGTGAAAGGCTTCCGGCCATGAAGGGCCTCCTCAAGAGCATGGCGACGACGCTCTCGACGTTCACGAGGCGTCCGGTCACGCGGCAGTACCCGGAAGGGCACAAGGAGCTGCCGGAGCGCGACCGCGCGTTCCCGATCCTGCTCTGGGACGACCACATCGACGAGCCCTACTGCACCGGCTGCCACGCCTGCGAGCGTGCCTGCCCGGTCGAGTGCATGACCGTCCTGATGAAGGACAATCCCAACCACGAGAGCCAGGGCGGGACCTCGCGGCGCCGCAAGATCATCGACAAGTTCTGGATCGACTACGCGCGCTGCATGCGCTGCAACATCTGCGTCGAGGTGTGCAACTTCGAGGCAATCGCCATGAACAACACCTGGACCGGCCACGAGCTGTCGGTGTACGACCGGTCGGACCTGGTGATGGACCTGCCGCAGTTGCTCGCCCAGCATCGCGCGGGCGAACTCGACGAGTGGGTCGCCGATATCTAGGGCCGGTCCCCGTCCCGGGGGGCGCAAGCCCCGAGGGCAGGAGACCCCGGCGATACGGTGGGGCGCGCGGTGCTTGAACTGCTAGAACGCATCCCGTTCCCCCAGCAACTCGATCGCATCGTCATCTTCACGGGCCTCGTCGCCGGCGCGCTGATCACGCCGATTGCGATCGTCCTGATCGCACTGCTGATCTTCGACGAGATCACGGCGGCGGAGGTGGTCTTCTGGCTCGCCGCCGCGGTGATCATCCTCGGGGCGCTCGGCGCCGTGCTGCTGCCCAACATCGTCCACGCGACGCTCTCGCTCGTGATCGCGCTGCTCGGCGTGGCCGGCATCTTCCTGCTGCTGGGCTCCGAGTTCCTGGCGCTGGTCCAGGTGCTGATCTACGGGGGCGGCGTGACCGTGCTGCTGCTCTTCGGTCTGATGCTCACGAACGCCAGCGAGGACCCGAAGGTCACAGACGGCGCGCAGAAGCCGTTCGCCTTCCTCGTCGGCATCCTGCTCGCCGCCGTCGTCGGCGTGGCGCTGGTCGACCAGGACTGGGCGGAGACCGAGGCCGCCGTGGCGCCCTTCACCACGCTCGGCGAGCGGCTCTTCCGTGACTTCGGCGCGCCCTTCGAGATCGCCTCGCTGGTGCTGATCGTGGCGCTGATCGGCGCCGTCGCCGTGGCGCGCCGCGACCGCGACGAGGATGACGACGCGGTCGAGGAAGGCGAGTCCTCGTGAGCGACATCCCGATCGAGAACTTCCTCGTGCTCTCCGCCGTGCTCTTCGGCATCGGCTTTTACGGTGTGCTCGCCCGTCGCAGCGCGATCCTGATCCTCGTCTCCGTCGAGCTGATGCTGGCCGCGACCACGATCAACATGGTCGCGTTCGCCGCCTACTTCGACCATGAAGCCTTCACGGGCGTGATCTTCGCGATCTTCATCATCACCGTCGCCGCGGCCGAGGTCGGCCTGGCGCTCGGCATCGTGCTGCGCATCTTCCGCGAGCGCCGCACCGCCTACGTCGACGATGCGAGCGAGCTGAAGTGGTAGCCGCGGGAGTGGAGGCCTAGCGCGTGGGCATGGAGCAGGTCTGGCTGCTGCCGGCGATCCCCGCCGCGATCTTCGCCCTGCTGGCGCTGTTCAACCGCGCCATGCCGCGCGGCGGCGACGGGCTCGCCATCCTCGGGATGCTCGCCGTCGTCGTGCTCGCGCTGTTCGTCACGCTGGACTTCCAGTCGAGCTTCGTCGACGGCAAGTTCGCGCCCGGCTCGGAGCACGTCTACGCCTTCGAGTGGGCGAAGATCGGCGACTCGCTGCTGATCGAGTTCAGCACCTACGTCGACGGCATCACGGTGCTGATGCTTGCCGTCGTCTCGATCGTGACCCTGATGGTGATGCTCTACTCCGTCGGCTACATGGACGGCGAGCCGCGCTACGGCTGGTACTTCGCGGTCCTCTCCGGCTTCGCGGCGGCGATGCTGATGCTGGTCACCTCCGGCAACCTGATGCTGCTCTACCTCTCGTGGGAGGCAGTCGGCCTCGCCTCGTACCTGCTGATCGGCTTCTACTGGGAGCGCCAGTCGGCGGCCGAGGCGGCGAAGAAGGCCTTCATCACCACGCGCATCGGCGACGTGGGCCTGCTGATCGGCATCATCCTGCTCTGGCGCGGCGCGGGCAGCTTCGACATCCAGGAGATCATCGAGGTCGCCCACGGCGGCGGCTTCGACAACCTCTACCTCACGGTCTCGATGCTGTTCCTCTTCGCCGGCGCCGCAGGGAAGTCCGCGCAGTTCCCGCTGCACGTCTGGCTGCCCGACGCGATGGAGGGCCCCACGCCGGTCAGCGCGCTGATCCACGCGGCGACGATGGTCGTCGCCGGCGTCTACCTCGTGGCGAGGATGATGCCGGTCTTCGACGAGGTGCTGATCGCGCGCGACGTCGTGCTCTACATCGGCCTCACGACGGCTGCGATGGGCGCGACGATGGGCCTCGTGACGAGCGACATCAAGCGCGTGCTCGCCTACTCGACGGTCTCGCAGCTCGGCTTCATGTTCGTCGCGCTCGGCGTCGGTTCCGTGACGGCGGCGATGTTCCACCTCTTCACCCACGCCTTCTTCAAGTCGCTGCTCTTCCTCGGTTCCGGCTCCGTGATCCACGGCACCGGCGTGCAGATGGTCGAGGAGCTGGGCGGGCTGTGGCGCAAGCTGCCGGCGACGGCGCTGTTCTTCATCGTCGGCTCGGTCGCCCTCGCCGGCATCGTGCCGCTGGCCGGGTTCTGGTCGAAGGACGAGATCCTCGTCGCGCTGCAGGGCGGCGCGCCGATGCCGCTGTTCGTGATCCTCGCGGCCACCTCCCTGCTGACCGCGATCTACACGACGCGGCTGGTGCTGCTCACCTTCTTCGGCGAGCCCAGGGACCGCCACGCCTACGACCACGCGCACGAGTCCCCGCCGCCGATGCTGCTCCCGATGCTGATCCTCGCGGGCCTGTCGGTCGTCGCCGGGTTCGTCGCCTTCGAGGGCGTCGGCAAGGTGCTGGGCTTCGCCGGCGGGGTCGGCAACGTCGTCTTCACGCAGGGCGACAAGGGCCACGTCTTCGAGTTCCACCCTGACGTCGCGATCGGCGCGACGGCGCTGGGCCTCGCCGGGATCGTGATCGGCTTCGTCTACTGGTGGGGCCGCGCCGAGCGGGCGGAGCGCGCCCGCGCCTGGGCGCCCGAGCTGCATGACCTGCTGGTGCAGCGCTACTACATGGACCACCTCTACCAGGTCACGATCGACAAGGTGATCCTCGGGCTCGCGACGGTGGTCGCGCGTTTCGACCGGCTGGTGATCAACGAGTCGGGCGTGGACGGCACGGCGCAGGGCATCGGCTTCACCGGCTTCCGGCTGAAGTTCCTGCAGACCGGACGCATCCCGAGCTACGCGCTGGCGATGGCGCTCGGCGTGGCCGTGCTGGCGATCGTCGCGTTCGGGCGGACGTAGGGCAGGCGGGGTATGACCACGAGCGAGGGCTACCTGCTGCTGGCGCTGCCGCTGATCCCGCTGGGCAGCGCGATCCTGCTGATGCTGACGCCGTCCGGCGAGCGCAACGCGATCAAGGCCATCACCGGCCTCGCGAGCCTCGCGATGTTCATCATCTCCGTCTACGTCTTCTTCGCCTTCGACTACCGCGGCGACCAGTTCCAGGGCGTGATCGACTGGCCCTGGCTGCAGAACGCCGGCTTCCTCGGCGAGAACGGGATCCAGCTCAAGGTCGGGGTCGACGGCATCGCGGCGCCAATGGTGCTGTTAACGGGGATCGTGATCCTCAGCGGGACGTGGGTGTCCTGGAAGATCCAGGAGAGGCTGAAGGACTTCTTCGTCCTGCTGTTCGTGCTCGTCGCCGGCGTCTACGGCACGTTCGTCGCGCTGGACCTGTTCTTCTGGTTCCTGCTCTACGAGACCGCGGTGCTGCCCATGTACCTGCTGATCGCGGTCTGGGGCTCCGGGCGGCGCGAGTACGGCGCGATGAAGCTGATGATGATGCTCGTCGCTGCCTCGATCCTGATCTTCATCCCGATCTTCGGGATCTTCACGGAAGCCGGCCTCGGGACGTTCGACATGCCGGCGCTGTTCGACGCGGAGTACGGGCGCAACTTCCAGCTGGTGATGTTCCCGCTGGTCGCGCTCGGCTGCGGCACGCTGGCCGGCATCTTCCCGCTCCACCCCTGGTCGCCCGACGGCCACGCCGCCGCGCCGACGGCGGTCTCGATGCTGCACGCGGGCGTGCTGATGAAGCTCGGCGCGTTCGGGATCATCCGCCTCGGCTTCCAGATGCTGCCCGAGGGCGCGGAGTTCTGGGCGCCGGCGCTGCTGACGCTCGGCATCGTCGGCGCGCTCTACGGGGCGGTCGGTGCGCTGCGCCAGACCGACTTCAAGCTGATGACCGGTTTCTCCTCGGTCTCGCACATGGGCTACGTCTTCGTCGGGCTCGGGACGCTCAACCTGATCGGGATGAGCGGCGCGGTGCTGCAGATGTTCGCGCACGGCGTGATGACGGCCCTCTTCTTCCTCCTCATCGGCGCGCTCTACGACCAGTCGCACGACCGCGAGTTCAACCACTACTCCGGCATGGCGCGGCGGATGCCGATCTGGGCGGTGTTCTTCGTGATCGCCGGCCTCGCCTCGTTCGGCCTGCCCGGGCTGTCCGGCTTCATCGCCGAGCTGCACATCTTCATCGGCGCCTTCCGCGCCTACCCGCTGGTCGGGGCGCTCGCGGTGCTCACGGCGGCGATCACGGCTACCTACCTGCTGCGAATGTTCGCCCAGACCTTCTTCGGCGAGCCGAGCCCGCGCTGGAGTAGCGTCGGCGAGATCAGCTGGACCGAGCGCGCCGGCGCGACCGTGCTGGCGATCTCGATCTTCGCGCTCGGCCTCTGGCCCTCGCCGTGGATCGACCGCGTGGCAGCCGGCCTCGAGGCGGGCATCCCCGAGGTGCTGCTGTGAACTTCGAATACGCGCTGCTGATTCCGGAGTTCATCCTCGCCGGCGCCGCGGCGGTCGTGCTGCTGGTCGACGCCTTCCGGCGCGACCTGGGAGTCTCGAGGCGCCTCATTCCGGCGATCGCCGCCCTCGGTGCGCTCGCGGCGGGCATCGCCAGCCTCTTCTACGCGGACCGCAGCACGGACTTCGCCGGGCTGATCGGCGTGGACGACTACACGCTGTTCTTCCGCGTGCTGTTCACGGTGACGGTGCTGGTCGTGATCCTCGGCTCGCACGAGTTCGTCCAGCGCAACATCCGCCACCAGGGCGAGTTCTACGCGCTGCTGCTGGTCTCCACGATCGGCGCGATCTACATGGCGGGGGCGCGCGAGCTGCTCACCGCCTACATCTCGATCGAGTTGCTCTCCTTCTCGCTCTACGTCGCCGTCTCGCTGGCCAAGGACGACCGCCGCTCCGGCGAGGCGGGGCTGAAGTACGTCCTGCTTGGCGGCGTCGCCTCCGCGATGCTGCTCTACGGCCTCAGCCTGATCTACGGCGCAGCCGGCACGACGAGCTACGAGGGCATCGCGGCGGCGCTCAGCGACTCCTCGGTGCAGGGCTCGCCGGTGCTGCTGCTCGGCCTCGCCTTCCTCGTCGGCGGGCTCGGCTTCAAGGCCTCGGCGGTGCCGTTCCACATGTGGACGCCCGACGCCTACGAGGGCGCGCCGCTGCCGGTGACGGCCTACATCGCGGCCACCTCGAAGGCGGCGACGTTTGCGCTGCTGCTGCGGCTGTTCGGGACCGGGCTGCTGCCGGTGCAGGACGACTGGCAGTGGATGCTCGCCACGCTCTCCGTGGCGACGATGGTGACGGGCAACCTGATCGCGCTGGTGCAGACCAACATCAAGCGGCTGCTCGCCTACTCCTCGATCGGGCAGGTCGGCTTCATGCTGATGGCGGTCACGACCGTCTCGGACGCCTCGAGCTCGGCGCTGCTGCTGCACCTGGCGGGCTACCTGGTCACCAATCTCGCGGTCTTCATCGCCGTGATCGCGGTCTACAACCGCATCGGCAGCGAGCGCATCGAGGACTTCTGCGGCCTGGCGGAGACGCAGCCGTACCTCGCGCTGGTGATCACGACGGGGCTGTTCTCGCTGAGCGGGATGCCGCTGCTGGCGGGCTTCGTGACGAAGTTCTTCATCTTCCAGGCGGCGGCCGAGGAGGGCTTCCTCTGGCTCTCTGGCGTGGCCGTGATCATGAGCACGGTCTCGCTCTACTACTACCTGAAGGTGATCCGGGTGATGTACGTCGTCGCGCCGGCCGAGGGCGCGGAGGGTCGCTGGCGGCCCTCGCTGCTCGCCTACGGCGTGACCGGCGTGCTCTTCATCGGCATCTTCGTCGTCGGCCTCTGGGCCGCGCCGGTCCTCGAGGTGGCGGACGACGCCTCGGCGGTGCTGTTCGGGTAGGGGCGGCCGCCCGCTACAGCACGGACAGGTAGCGGCGCAGCTCGAACTCCGAGACCTGGGCGCGGAACTCCGACCACTCGTGGCGCTTGTTCGCGACCAGCGAGTCGCGGATGTGGCTGCCGAGCACGTCCGCCATCAACTCCGAGCCCGAGAACGCCGCGATCGCGTCGCCGAGCGAGGCGGGCAGCGCCTCGATGCCGCGGCTCGCGATCTCCTCCTCCGGGAGCTCGCCGATATGGCGCTCCAGCTCGTCCGGGAGCGCCACATCGCGGGCGACGCCGTCGAGGCCGGCCTCGAGGATCGCGGCGAAGGCGAGGTAGGGGTTGCAGGCGGCGTCCGGCGCGCGGTACTCGATGCGTGCCGCCACTGCCTCGCCCGGCTTGTGCTGCGGCACGCGCAGCAGGTCGGCGTGGTTGGTGGTGGACCAGGTCGCGTGCGTGGGCGCCTCGAAGCCGGGGACGATGCGCCGGTAGGAGTTCGCCCACTGGTTGGTGACCAGCATCAGCTCCGGCGTGCGCTGCAGCAGCCCGGCCATGAACGAGCGCGCCGTGGCCGACAGCTCGTGCGGCGCCGACTCGTCCGCGAAGGCGTTCTGCTCGCCCCGGAACAGCGAGAGCTGGAGGTGCATCCCGGAGCCGTTCTGGTCGGAGTTCGGCTTCGGCATGAAGGTCGCGTAGGCGCCGTGCCGCAGCGCGACCTCCTTGACGACGAGGCGGTAGGTCATGATCGAGTCGGCCATCGTCAGCGCGTCGGTGTAGCGCAGGTCGATCTCGTGCTGGCTGGGCGCCGCCTCGTGGTGGCTGAGCGCGACGCCGATGCCCATCTCTTCCAGCGTCAGCACCGTCTCGCGGCGCAGGTCGGACCCGGAGTCGAGCGGCGTGAGGTCGAAGTAGCCGCCAGCGTCCAGCGGTTCCGTGCCGTCCGGTCCGCGGAAGTAGAAGAACTCGATCTCGGGCGAGACGTAGAAGGTGAAGCCCTGCTTCGCCGCGCGCTCGATCGCGTCCTTCAGCACCTGGCGCGAGTCGCCCTCGAATGGTTCGCCGAGGGGCGAGCGGAGGTCGCAGAACATGCGCGCCACGGCCTGCTCGCGCGGCCGCCAGGGCAGCAGCTGGAAGGTCGAAGGGTCGGGCACGGCGACGACGTCCGCCTCGTCGACGCGCGCGAAGCCCTCGATCGAGGCGCCGTCGAAGGTGACGCCGTCGTCGAGGGCGTGCTCGAGCTCCTCGATGGTGATCGCGACGGACTTGAGGATGCCGAGGATGTCGGTGAACCAGAGCCGAATGAACTTGACGTCGTGGTCGTAGCACGCCTGGATGACGTGCTGCCGCTGATCGATGCTGTCCCGGCGGGCGCCGCTGCCGTTGTTCGCGTCTGAGGTCATGCTGCTCTCCGCGGGCTCGTGTCCTGCGGTGCGATCGGCCCGGTGTGCGACTCCATTCCGCAGGCCGGGCGGCCGGGGAGGCGGTCCGCGGACCGCCCGCCCTGCCGCCCGGCGCTGATGCTGCGGACGCTAGTTGTTGAAGTAGAGCTCGAACTCGTACGGCGTGGGCCGCAGCGAGACGTTCAGGACCTCGTCGCGCTTCATGTCGAGCCACATGTCGAGCAGGTCTTGCGTGAACACGCCGCCCTGCATCAGGAAGTCGTGGTCCGCCTCGAGCGCGTCGAGGGCCTCGCCGAGCGAGCCCGGGACGGTCGGCACCGCGGCGGCCTCCTCCGGCGGGAGTTCGTAGATGTTGCGGTCCAGCGGGTCGCCAGGGTCGATCTGGTTCTGGATGCCGTCCAGGCCGGCCATCAGCATCGCCGAGAAGGCGAGGTAGCAGTTGGCGGTCGGGTCCGGCGGGCGGAACTCGACGCGCTTGTCGGAGGCCTCGTTCGGCTGCCCGATGCGGTAGGTGGGGATGCGGATCGCCGCCGAGCGGTTGCGCATCGAGTAGGCGAGGTTCACGGGCGCCTCGTAGCCGGGCACCAGTCGCTTGTAGGAGTTGGTCGACGGGGCCGCGAAGGCGAGCACCGCGGCGGCGTGCCTGAGCAAGCCGCCGATGTACCAGCGTGCGAGCTGGGAGAGCCCGGCGTAGCCGTTGGCGTCGTAGAAGAGCGGCTCGTCGTTCTTGCGCAGGGACTGGTGGGTGTGCATGCCGGAGCCGTTGTCCTCGAAGATCGGCTTCGGCATGAAGGTGGCGACCTTGCCGTGCTGGTGCGCCACGTTCCGCACCATGTAGCGGTACCACTGGGCGCGGTCCGCCTGGTCGACCAGCGTGGCCTTGCCGAGCCCGATCTCCCCCTGGCCGGCGGTCGCGACCTCGTGGTGGTCGATGAACGTGTCGACACCGACGGCGTTCATGGCGGCGACGATATCGGCGCGGACCCCGGCGGTCTGGTCGAACGGTGGGAGCGGCGCGTAGCCCTCCTTGCCGGGGATCTTGTAGCCGGTGTTGAAGCCCCCGGGGAACGCCTCGGTGTAGTCCTTGCCGGAGTTCCAGTGCGCCTCCTCCGAGTCGATGTAGTAGAAGGCGGTCTGCTGGCCCTGCTGGTAGCGGACGTCGTCGAAGAGGAAGAACTCGGGCTCGGGGCCGAAGAAGGCCTCGTCGGCGATGCCCGTGGAGGCGAGGTAGGCCTCCGCCTTGATGGCGACGTTCCGCGGGTCACGCGTGTACGCGTCGTGCGTGACGGCGTCGATCACGTTGCAGATCAGGGAGATCGTGGAGTGATCCGGAATCGGGTCGAGCACGGCGGTGTTGATGTCCGGCACCAGCAGCATGTCGGACTCGTGGATCTCCTGGAAGCCACGCAGGCTGGATCCGTCGAAGCCGTTGCCGTTCTGGAAGAGGTCCTCGTCCAGGGCGTCCGGCGGGAGCGTGAAGTGCTGCCAGCGCCCCGGCAGGTCGGTTACGCGCAGATCGACCCGGGTCACCCCGTTGTCGGCCGCCAGTTGCTGGAGTTCCTGAAGGTCCACTCGCCGTCTCCAATCTCGCGTGCAGCCGCCCGTCTGGCGCTGCCTTCACTCGTGGCCCGCTCGAACCGCGCCGCGAGGCCCGCAAGCCCCCCGGCGCTCGAGGATGAGCGTACGAGCGAACGATTACCCCCGGATTACCGCCGCGTTTCGGGCATGTTTCGCGGCGGCCGGAACGGGCGCGCACGGACCGGGATGGGGCCCTTGCGAACTCGCACAAGCCCGGCGCCCTCTCCCTGGGGAGAGGGCGGGGGTGAGGGGGAGGACTCCCGCGCCCCTTCGAAGGCCCCGCCGGCGCAACGCAATCCCGGAGGGCGGATCCTCCCTCACCCGCGGGGGGTTGGGGGGGTCCCCCCAGAAAGCACTGGCTCTCCCTCGGGGAGAGGGGACCGGAAGGGATGCGCGCGCTAGTACGAGCGCGGCTCCTCGACGAAGCGATAGCCGACGTTGCGGACGGTCTCGATGTACGGCTCGTGCCGCTCGATCTTGGCGCGGATGCGGCGGATGTGGACGTCGACGGTGCGGGCGCCGCCGTAGTAGTCGTAGCCCCACACCTGGTTGAGCAGCATCTCGCGCGTGAAGGCCTTGCCGGGGTTCTGCGCCAGGAAGCGCAGCAGCTCGTACTCCTTGTAGGTGAGGTCCACGGCGGCGTCGCCGAGGCGGACGGTATAGCGCTCCTGATCGATCAGCAGCTCGCCGCGGCGCAGCAGCTGGCTGTCCTCGGCGCTTGCCGCCGAGACCAGGCGCGAGATGCGCAGCTGCAACTCGTCACGGTCGAGCGGCGTCACGATCACGTCGCTCACGCCGGAGCCGGGACCGACGAGGTAGAACTGCTCCGGCGCCGCGATTGCAAGCAGCGGCGGCCCGGCCCGCAGATCGGGGTCGCGCAGCAGCGCGCTGAGGCCGTTCACGGCGGACGCGCTGCTGAGGTCCAGGCAGAGCAGATCCGGCTGCTGCTCGCGCGCGGCGATCAGCCCTCGATCGATTGTCGGCTCGCTGCGCAGGGCGTGGCCGTCCCCGCGCAGCGCCGCGCGCACGACCGCCAGGTGATCGGCGTTGTCGCTGATCAGGAGCACGGATTGCATCGTGGCAGTGTAGGGAACCACATCGAGCCGTGCGGGGCCAACCCCACCGCCCGGCTCCGCCGTAGCGGCGCGGCGTGGTGGTAAGATGCCGCGACGCCTCGCCGCGCGCCGACGGCGGCGAGGGTATGGAGCGTGCGATGAAGCTTGCGCCAGCCTCCCTGCGGCGATCGCTGAGGGCGATCCGCCACGGCGAGAGCGAGAACGGTGGCCAGGGCCAGGACGGGCCCGCCGTCACGACGGAGCTGTCGGGACGGCGCCCCGGACCGGCGTACGTCATCGAGGCGCACGATCTCACGAAGATCTACGAGAACCGCTACATCGCGCTCAACGCGCTCAACATGCGCGTGCGCAAGAACGCCGTGTACGGCCTCGTCGGCCCCAACGGCGCGGGCAAGTCGACGGCGTTCCGCCTCATGCTCGGCCTGCAGAGGCCAACCGCCGGCGAGATCAGGGTGCTCGGCCGCCCGATGCGCGCCGAGAGCGCGGAGCTGCGACGGCGCATCGGGTTCCTGCCGACGGCTCCCGCGTTCCCGCGCCACATGACGCCGATCTCCTACCTTGAGTTCGTCGGCAGCATCGTCGGGTTGCCGCCCGAGCGCGCGAAGATCCGGATGACGACCCTGCTGCAGTCGGTCGACCTCGCCGATGTCGCCTCGCAGCGCATCGAGGGCTTCTCGACCGGCATGGCGACCCGGCTCGGCATCGCCGCGGCGCTGATGAACGATCCCGAGTTGCTGGTGCTGGACGAACCGACCTACGGCCTGGACCCGCCCGGACGCAGGCAGATGATCGAGCTGATTCGCGAGCTCTCCGGACGCGACCGCACGATCATCATCGCCACGCACATCCTCAACGACGTGGAGCGCGTCTGCACCGACGTCGGCGTGATCGCGCAGGGGCGGCTGATCTACGACGGGCCGATGGCGGAGATGCGGCGACTCGCGCGGCAGGACTCGATCACCGTCGAGATCGAGGGCAATGTCGCCTCGTTCGAGCGGCAGATCTCCGAGCTGGACGAGCCGGGCGCGGTGCGCTGGGAGCGGGTAGGCTCGGAGATTCGGATCACCTTCCTCGGCACCGGGGCGGTGACCGAGTACCTCAAGCGCCTGCTCGGGCTCGTCGAGCGCAGCGGTGTCGAGCTGCTGAGGCTTGATACCGGCAGCCACGAGGTGGAGGAGGCGTTCCTGCGCCGCCTGGAGGAGGACCGTTCGAGCGGCCTGCTGCGCGCTCCGGACTGGGCCGCACAGGACGGCGGACGGCAGCCGAGCGCCGAAGCCGTGAGTCACGAGGACGGATCCCGCAGCGGGGCAGCCTAGATGCAGGCCTACCTGTTCCTGCTTCGTCTCGACATGGAGCAACTGGCGCGCTCCTGGTTGGTGCGCATCTGGGTGCTGCTGCTGATCGGGCCGGCGGGCTTCTTCGTGGTGGTCGCCGCCAACCAGCGCGAACTCGCCTCGGAGACGCTGGCGGCCTACGTGACGGCCGTGCTTGCGCCGCTCTCCTGGCTCGTGGTCGCGGTGCTCTCGGCGAGCGCGGTCAACGGTGAAGCAGACGTCGTCGCCGACTCGATCCTCTCGAGGTCCGTCACGCGCCGGGCCTACATCTGGTCGAAGTTCACGGCGCGCGTGGCCGTGTTCCTGGCCGTCTATGTCGCCGTGACCGTGCCGCTGGCGTACTTGGTGCTCCGCTTCGCGGTGGATGACGCGACGATCGGAGGGATTGTCTGGGGGCTGCTGACGGTCGCCTCGCTGCTCGTCTTCCTCGCAGCCTTCGGGATCGCGCTCTCGGCGATCTTCCGCAACATGCTGGCTTCCGTGCTGACGGTGCTGGTGTCCACCGTCGCATCCGGGGCGGTGTTCCAGTTCCTGGCCCTCGACTGGCTGAGCACGACCGGCGTGGTCAGCGGACTGCCCGAGGTGTTCCGGGGCGAGGTGTCCGCCGCCGAGCAGCTTCGGGTGCTGGCCGTCTTCGGCGCCCTCTCGGTGATCGCCACCGTGTCCGGCATCTCCTGGTTCCGCCGCAAGGACCTGTAACCCGCGCCGCGCGGCGGCGCGGACGAGAAACGGGAGGGCCGAAGCCCTCCCGTTGTGCGCGTAGCGCGGTATGCCTCCGGGGTTGCCCCCGGGGTTCGCCGTTAGTCCGGCTCGGCGACGTAGGCGCCGGCGAGCGCCAGCTCGCCGGGCTCGGCCTGCATCAGCTCCGCCAGCGACTCCTCCTCGCCGTCCAGCAGCTCGGGCCGCTCGAAGTCGAAGATGAACGGGAGCAGCAGCGACTCGGGGATCGGGATCTCGGCGATCGGCACGGGCCGCTCGACGGTGATCGGGGCGCGGGCCGGGATCAGCTTGCCGATGATCACGTTCTCCTTGAGGCCGCGCAGGTGGTCCGTCTTGCCCTCGATCGCCGCCTCCGTCAGCACCCGCGTCGTCTCCTGGAAGGAGGCGGCCGCGAGGAACGAGTCCGTGCTGAGCGAGGCGCGCGTGACGCCCTGCAGCATCGGCGACGCCGTCGGCAGGGCGCCGCCCTCGGCCTCGATGCGTGCGACCTCGCGCTCGAAGTCGTGCCGATCGACGGCCTCCTGCGGCAGGAAGTCGCTGTCGCCGGGGTCTTCGATGCTGACGCGCCGCATCATCTGGCGGACGATCACCTCGATGTGGCGGTCGTTGATGTTGACCCCCTGCGAGCGGTAGACCTTCTGCACCTCGTCCACGAGGTAGACCTGCACCTCCGCCGGACCGAGGATCGAGAGCACGTCCTGCGGGTTCAGCGCGCCCTCGGTGAGCTGCTGCCCGCCGCGGACGTGCTCGCCGGACTCGACGCGGATGCGCGCCGAGGCCGGCACCGGGTACTCGCGCTCGTCCGTGACGTCGGCGACGAGCCGCAGCGCGACGGGGTGGCGCTTCCGGCCCTCGCGCACGAACTCCACCTGTCCGCCCAGCTCGCTCGTGAGCTGCACGGCCGGCGGTGGCGGCTTGCGCCGTGAGCGGCCCTTCGGCGGGGGCGCGTCCTTCTGCTCGGTGGACTGGGCGAGCACCGTCTCGGGGTCGACGTTGTCGCCCTCGGCGACGAGCAGCTCGAGCTCCGCGGGCAGGTCGATCTGCTCGGTGAAGGTCTCGGTGTTACGCACCAGCACGGCGCGCATGTCGCCGTCTCGGTGCACCTCGGCGATGCCGTCGATCTCGGAGATGACGGCCTGCCCCTTGGGCACGCGCGCCTCGAAGATCTCCTCGACGCGCGGCAGGCCCGAGGTGATGTCGAGGCCGCCGGCGACGCCGCCGGTGTGGAACGTGCGCATCGTCAGCTGCGTGCCCGGCTCACCGATCGACTGGGCGGCGATGATGCCGATCGCGACGCCCTGCTCGACCAGCTCGCCGGTCGCCAGCGAACGTCCGTAGCAGCGCTGGCAGACGCCGCGCCGCGACATGCAGGTCAGCGGCGAGCGCACCTGCACCTGCTCCACCTGCGCCTCGACGATGCGCCGCGCGGTGTCCTCGTCGATCTCCTCGTTGGCGTCGAGGATCAGCTCGCCCGTCTCGGGGTGCGCGACGGCCGCGGCGGTCCAGCGCCCGGTCATGCGCTCCTCGAGCGAGGCGAGCAGGCCCTGCTCGGCGCGCTCGCGCAGCCAGATGCCGCCGAGGCTCACGCCCTCCTCGGAGCAGTCCTCGTCGAGCACGATCACGTCCTGCGCGACGTCGATCATGCGCCGCGTGAGGTAGCCGGAGTCGGCGGTGCGCAGCGCGGTGTCGGCGAGGCCCTTGCGGGCGCCGTGCGTGGAGGTGAAGTACTCGAGGACCGACAGGCCCTCGCGGAACGAGGAGCGGATCGGCAGGTCGATGATGCGGCCGCTGGGGTCGCTCATCAGGCCGCGCATGCCGCCCATCTGGCGGATCTGGGCGATGTTTCCCTTGGCGCCGGAGTCCGCCATCAGGGCCAGCGGGCCGAGGCGATCGAGGCTGTCCTCGAGAGCGCCCTGGATCTGGTCCGTGGCCTCCTGCCAGACATCGATCGCCGCCAGGTAGCGCTCGTTCTCCGTCATCAGCCCCATCTGGAACTGCTCCTCGAGGGCGTCGATGCGCTGGTCGGCGCTCGCCATCAGGTCCGTCTTGGCCTGCGGGACGCTGATGTCGGAGACGGCGATCGAGATGCCGGACTGGGTGGCGTAGCGGAAGCCGATGTCCTTGATCGCGTCGACGAACTCGACGGTCCGCTCGGAGCCCAGCTCCTGGTAGACGTTGGAGACCAGCGAGCGCAGCGCCTTCTTGTCCATCACCTCGTTCTGGAAGCCGAGGCTGTCCGGGACGATGCCGTTGAACAGCACGCGCCCGACGGTGGTGGCGAGAATCGAGCCGTTCTGGCGCAGGCGGATCGGGTCGTGAATGCGCAGGTGGCCCAGGTCGTAGGCGGTGCGCACCTCGTCCGCGCCGGCGTAGGCGCGCGCGTCCGCGGACGAGTCCGCGCTCGGCGGGCCGTCAACGGTCATGTAGTAGCAGCCGAGCACCATGTCCAGCGTCGGCGCGACCACCGGCTCGCCGTCCGAGGGCGAGAGCAGGTTGCGGGTGCTGAGCAGCACCTGCCGAGCCTCCGCGACCGCCTCGTAGGAGAGCGGGACGTGGACGGCCATCTGGTCGCCGTCGAAGTCGGCGTTGTAGGCGAAGCAGACCAGCGGGTGCAGCTGGATCGCCGAGCCCTCGACGAGCACCGGCTCGAACGCCTGGATGCCGAGGCGGTGCAGCGTGGGCGCGCGATTGAGCAGGACCGGCCGGTCCTCGATCACCTCGTCCAGGACGTCCCAGACCTCGGGCCGTGCGCGCTCGACGATGCGCTTGGCGCTCTTGATGTTGTGGGCCAGCCCCTTGCGCACGAGGGCGTGCATGATGAACGGCTTGAACAGCTCGAGCGCCATCTTCTTGGGCAGCCCGCACTGGTGCAGCCGCAGGTCCGGGCCGACCACGATCACGGAGCGGCCGGAGTAGTCGACGCGCTTGCCGAGCAGGTTCTGGCGGAAGCGGCCCTGCTTGCCCTTGAGCAGATCGGAGAGCGACTTCAGCTTGTGGTTGCCGGAGCCGCTGACGGCGCGCCCGCGGCGGCCGTTGTCGATCAGCGAGTCCACGGACTCCTGCAGCATCCGCTTCTCGTTGCGGACGATGATCTCGGGCGCGCCGAGGTTGAGCAGGCGCTTCAGCCGGTTGTTGCGGTTGATCACGCGGCGGTAGAGGTCGTTGAGGTCGGAGGTGGCGAAGCGGCCGCCATCGAGCTGCACCATGGGGCGCAGGTCGGGCGGCAGCACCGGCAGCTCCTGGATGATCATCCAGTCCGGGCGGTTGCCGGACTTGCGCAGCGCCTCGACGACGCGCAGGCGCTTGGTCGCCTTCTTGCGGCGCTGCCCGGAGCTGGAGTGCGTCTCGCCCTGCAGCTTCACGCGCAGCGTGTCGAGGTCCATGCGCTCGAGGATGCCGACGATCGCCTCGGCGCCCATGCCGGCCTTGAAGACCAGGCCGAAGCGCTCGTCCAGCTCGCGGAACTCCTGCTCCGTGAGGATCGTCAGCGTGTCCGACTCCAGCGGGTCGCGCAGCTTCTCGAGGCGCTTGATCAGGTCCTCGTGCTCCTTGCGCACGGCGTCGCGGGCGGTCGCCACCTGCTGGCGCAGCGGCTCCAGCTCCTCGAACGCCTCGTCGCGCTTCTGCTGGGCCTCGGCCTCTGCCGCGGTCTGGATGCGCGTCTTCTGCTCGCCGATCTCCTCCTCGACGGCGCTCACCTGGTCGCGGGCGACGTCGTGGAGGGTGGCGATGGTGTTCGCGCCGATGCGCTGACCGCGGCTCGCGAGGGTCTTGCCGCGGAAGGCGAGCTTGGCGCGCAGCTTCTCGCTGTCGCGCTCCTGCAACTCCTGCTCCAGCGCGCTCGCCTCGGCCATGACCGCGTCGATCTGCGCCGGCAGATCGGCATCGGCGGCCTCGAGGTCGGCGTCGCGGCGCCGCTCGACCTCGGCGATCTCGAGTTCGAGCGACTCCTCGCGGATCGCAATGCGGTTGGCGGCGGCGCCCTCGCGGCGGTTGACCTCGTCCTCGATCTCGCTGAGCAGCTGCTCCAGCGCGTGCTGGCGCGCCTCGTCGTTGACCTCGGTGATCACGTAGTGCGCGAAGTAGAGGACGCGCTCGAGCGTGCGCGGGGCGACGTCGAGCAGCAGGCCGAGGCGGCTGGGCACACCCTTGGCGAACCAGATGTGCGTGACCGGCGCGGCCAGGCTGATGTGGCCCATGCGCTCGCGGCGCACCTTGCTACGTGCGACCTCGACGCCGCACTTGTCGCAGGTGATGCCCTTGTAGCGGACGCGCTTGTACTTGCCGCAGTAGCACTCGAAGTCCTTGGTCGGGCCGAAGATCTTCTCGCAGAAGAGCCCGTCCTTCTCAGGCTTGAGCGTGCGGTAGTTGATGGTCTCCGGCTTGGTGACCTCGCCGTAGGACCAGGAGCGAATCTGCGCGGGCGATGCCAGCGACAGTCGAATCGCGTTGAAATCGTTGACCTCAAGCACTGGCGCTCTCCTCTGCCTCGCGACCGGACAGGTTGATGCCGAGCGACGGAATCGCCTCGATGTAGTCCTCGGAGAAGGCGACCTGCTCTTCGTCCTCGTTGAGGATCTCGACGCTCATGCAGAGCGACTGGAGCTCCTTGACGAGCACCTTGAAGGACTCCGGCACGCCGGGCTCCATCGTGTTCTCGCCCTTGACGATCGCCTCGTAGGCCTTGACGCGGCCGACGACGTCGTCGGACTTCACGGTGAGCATTTCCTGGAGGATGTGGGCGGCGCCGTAGGCCTCCAGCGCCCAGACCTCCATCTCGCCGAAGCGCTGGCCGCCGAACTGCGCCTTGCCGCCCAGCGGCTGCTGGGTGATCAGCGAGTAGGGGCCGGTGGAGCGGGCGTGGATCTTGTCCTCCACCAGGTGCACCAGCTTCAGCATGTAGATGTAGCCGACGGTGACCGGCTGGTCGAAGGGCTCGCCGGTGCGCCCGTCGTAGAGCAGCTGCTTGCCCCAGATCGGCGGCGCCTCGCCGCTGCGGCGGGCGACCTCGTCGAGGCGCGCCTCGAAGGCGGCCTCGTCCAGGTCACGCACGCCGCGCTCACCGCGCTGCTCGAGCCAGAGCGCGAGGCAGGCCGTGCGCGCTGCGCCGGTATGCTCGGTGCTCAGCACTTCTTCGGGGTTGAAGTCCCCCTCGCGCAGGTACTGCTCGATGCGGCCGACGTCCACATGCGCCCCGGCCGGCATGGCCTGGTCGCTGCCGTTGGCGCGGCTGCCGTTCCCGGCGTGCCCGTTGGCCGCGGCGATCGCCTCCGCGGAGACGGCGCCGGCCTGGACGGCGAGCCAGGCGCGCGCGAGGGCGTCCTGGATCTCGGCGTCCGACGCGCCGTCGAAGACGGGCGTGACCGCCCGCATGCCCAGCGTGTTTGCGGCCCAGCCGAGGTGCGTCTCCAGCACCTGGCCGACGTTCATGCGCGAGGGCACGCCGATCGGGTTGAGCACGATCTCGATCGCGCGCCCGTCCTCGAGGTACGGCATGTCCTCGATCGGGGTGATCCGGGAGACCACGCCCTTGTTGCCGTGGCGTCCGGCCATCTTGTCGCCCTCGGAGATCTTGCGCTTCTGGGCGACGGAGACGCGGACCATCATGTTCACGTCGGCCGGCAGCTCGTCGTTGGCGGTGCGCTCGAAGACGCGCACGTCGATCACCTTGCCGCGCTCGCCGTGCGGGACGCGCAGCGAGGTGTCCTTCACCTCGCGCGCCTTCTCGCCGAAGATCGCGCGCAGCAGCTTCTCCTCCGGTGTCAGCTCGGTCTCGCCCTTCGGCGTGATCTTGCCGACGAGGATGTCGCCCTCGCGCACCTCGGCGCCGACGCGGATGATCCCGCGCTCGTCGAGGTCGCGCAGGGACTCGTCGCCGACGTTGGGGATGTCGCGCGTGATCTCCTCCGGCCCCAGCTTCGTGTCACGCGCCTCGACCTCGTACTTCTCGATGTGGATCGAGGTGAACTTGTCCTCGCGGATCACGGACTCGGAGAGCACGATCGCGTCCTCGAAGTTGAGGCCCTCCCAGGACATGAAGGCGACGAGGACGGACTGGCCGAGCGCGAGCTCGCCGTGCTCCGTGGAAGAGGAGTCGACCAGCGGCTGGCCGCGCGTGATGGGCTCGCCCTTGCGGACCAGCGGGCGCTGGCTGATGCACGTGCCCTGGTTGGAGCGCACGAACTTGCTGAGCGGGTAGCGCTCCTCGCGGCCGCTGTCGTAGCGCACGTTCAGGAAGCTGGCGGTGGAGCTGAGCACCTCGCCGTCCTCCTCCGCCAGGATCACCTGGCGCGAGTCGACGGCGACCGGGCCCTCCATGCCGGTGCCCACCAGCGGCACCTCGGGGCGCACCAGCGGCACGGCCTGGCGCTGCATGTTCGCGCCCATCAGCGCCCGGTTCGCGTCGTCATGCTCGAGGAACGGGATCAGCGCCGCCGCGACCGAGACGATCTGCTTCGGCGAGACGTCGAGGTAGTCGACGTCGCCCGGCTGCACCATGCGCAGCCGCTCGGCGTGGCGTACCTCGATGCGCTCGTCTGAGAGGTTGGACTGCTCGTCGAGGTGGGTGTTGGCCTGCGCGATGCGGAAGGCTTCCTCCTGCTGGGCGTCCAGGTAGACGGTCCGGCTCGAGGCGAAGGGACGCACCGGGATACGGTCCTCGGCCGCCTCGGCCAGCTTCTCTGCCAGCTCCTCCGTGACCATGCGGCCGGCGCGCGCAATCTGGTCGCCGGCGGCGTCCTTGACGCCGGCGGCGAGGATGCGGCCGACGAGCTCCGGGCTCTTCTTGCCGACTTCCTTCAGCACCGGCCGGTAGGGCGTCTCGATGAAGCCGAAGTCGTTGACGCGGCCGTAGGTGGCGAGGTTGCCGATCAGGCCGATGTTCGGACCCTCGGGCGTCTCGATCGGGCAGATCCGGCCGTAGTGGCTAAAGTGCACGTCGCGCACGTCGAAGCCGGCGCGGTCGCGCGAGAGGCCGCCGGGCCCGAGGGCGGAGAGCCGCCGCTTGTGGGCCAGCTCGGCGAGCGGGTTGGTCTGGTCCATGAACTGGGAAAGCTGCGAGCCGCCGAAGAACTCCTTCATCGCGGCGACCACGGGGCGCACGTTGACCAGCGCCGAGGGCGTTGCCTCCTCGGGGTCCGTGATCGTCATGCGCTCGCGCACCACCCGCTCCATGCGCAGCAGGCCGATGCGGAACTGGTTCTGGATCAGCTCGCCCACCGAGCGCACCCGGCGGTTGCCGAGGTGGTCGATGTCGTCCGGGCGGCCGACGCCGTTGTTGATCTCCACCATCTTGCGGACCAGCTCGACGATGTCGGCGCCGCGCAGGGTGCGCTGCTCCGGCTGGTCGGCGAGCGCGAGGCGCTTGTTGACCTTGTAGCGGCCGACGCGGCCGAGGTCGTAGCGGCGCTCCCCGAAGAACAGCGTGTCCAGCAGGTTGCGCGCGTTCTCCGCGGTGGGCGGGTCGCCGGGGCGGATCCGGCGGTAGAACTCCTCGAGCGCGGTCTGGCGGTTCTCCGAGGGATCCTTGGCGAGCGTGGCGTCGAGGAAGGAGTGCTCCTCGTCGGTGTCGACGTCGGCGAGCATCGCGCGGACGCGCTCGTCGGTGCCGCGCTCCTCGTCGCTGAGGCCCTCCTCCATGTCGACGGCGCGGAGCAGGATGGTGACCGGGATCTTGCGCTTGCGGTCCACCTTCACGGAGAGGAGGTCCTTGGCGGAGGTTTCGAACTCCAGCCAGGCGCCGCGGTTGGGGATCAGCTTGGCCTGGGTGAGGCGGCGGCCGGTCGCGGGGTCGCGCGTCTCGGTGAAGTAGACGCCGGGCGAGCGGACGAGCTGGGAGACGACGACGCGCTCGGCGCCGTTGATGATGAAGGTGCCCTGCCCGGTCATCAGCGGCAGGTCGCCCAGGAACAGCTGCTGCTCCTTGATCTCGCCGGTCTCCTTGACGGTGAGCGAGGTGTCGACGAGCAGCCGGGCGGAGTAGGTGGCGTCGCGCTGGCGGCACTCGCGCTCGGAGAGGCGAGGCTCCTCGAGGCGGTAGTCCGTCAGCTCGAGGCCCATGCGCGTGCCCGTGAAGTCCTCGATCGGCGAGATCTCGTCGAACAGCTCACGCAGGCCCTCGTCCAGGAAGCGCTGGAAGGACCGGCGCGGCATGTCGATCAGATTCGGCACGTCGAGCACCGGGCTTGCCTTGCCGTAGTGCTGCGTAGCGAGTGACGTGTGCGCCGTCTGCCGATTGGTCGTGACCAAGGGGCGACTCCTCCGACTAATCACCGCGGTTGATCGGGCGTGGCAGGGCCGCGACACACGCACATACCGGGGCCGCACACGTGCGCCCCCGGCGTGACCGGAGTTCGATGTCGGTCAGTAGATGTGGTATTGCCGCGCCCAACGCTGCAACGAGTTTACCCCACAAGGCACAGATATGAAAGCGTACCGCACCGCGGATTCTTTGCCAAATCCGCATTTGGTGCACGCTGTATGCACATCGTGCGCTACGGCGCCGCCGAGGGCGCGCGATACGGGCGCCGCGCGGCCTCCGCCCAGACCGGCCAGGCCTCCTTCGGCCGGCCCGCCGTGTCCTGCAGGCCGCTGCTCCGCAGCAGCTCGATCGGCAGATCGGAGACGAACGCCGGATCGCGGCCGGCGTACCAGATCACGAACGGGGACTGCAGCGCCTCGGCGTCTCCCAGCAGGCGCACCAGGTAGCGGCGCTGCTCGTCTGGCGTCGAGGAGTTGATCCCCCCGGGGCCGGTCCCCGAGGAGAAGCCGGTCGCCGCGAAGGCGATCGGCAGGTTCGTGTGGTCCCGCAGCTGCGCGTAGTAGTCCGCCGGGATTGCCTTCGCAACCTCGTGGGCCAGCGAGGGGAACGTCGCGATCGCCACCAGGTCCAGCCGCTCGCCGAACTCGGCCAGGCGTTCCCAGCGAGGCGGATGCGCGATCTCCCACGGCGTCACGCCAAGCAGCTGCTCGTACTGGAAGGTGGGGAAGACCAGCGTCCGCGGGCTGATCTCCTTCACCGCGTCGTAGACCTCCCGGTACACGCCGAGGTAGGCCTCGTACTCTGCGGGCGAGCGATCGAACGTCGCGTTCACCTCGATCCCGAACGCGAAGTAGGCGGGCTCGTAGGCGCCGGCGACGAAGCGGGCCTCGGCGACGAGGGCGGCGCGCAGATCGGGGTTCAGGATCCCCGCCCCCGCGTACCCGTCCGGCAACGCCGCGAGGCGGCTCCGGTCCGCGGGGTTGTACGGATCGATGGCGTAGAAGAGCGTCAGCTTGCGCTCCTCGATGGCGCGCACCTCGCGCCGCGTCAGTTCGCGCAACTCCTCGGAGGGCTCGGCGCCGGGCAGGAACGCGGCCCAGGAGGGACTGCGCTGGATCAGCACCAGGTCGCCGTACAGCGCCGAAAGGTCGAGCGCCTCGACGTAGGCGGCGTCGTCGAGCCGCGCGGGCAGCGAGGAGAAGCCGAGCCGGAACGGGCGCGGTTCGCCGGCCTCCGGGAGCGGCGTCGCCGTGAAGGCGGGCTCGTCGACGCGCTCGACGCGGCAACCCGCGGCGGCGAGCGCGAGCAGCAGCAGCGCGGCGTGCAGCGCGACGCGGGGGTGCGGCGCGGGCGGGAGGCCTCTCATCGCCCTGATTGTCGCAAGTCGGGGCAGGGAAAGGCGAACCGGCGGCCAGCGAGGGACGCCCGGGCCTGCCGTTGTAGACTGCGGCGCGTGGAGCGTTCCCGCTTTCGCCGCCTCGTCCAGCGGGCGCTCGACGCGCTGCCGCCGGAGATCGACGCCTACCTCGACAACGTCGCGATCGTGATCGAGCGCGAGCCCAGCCGCGAGGATCTCGAGGACGCGGGCGTCGAGCCCGGTTCGACGCTGTTCGGCCTCTACGTCGGCACGCCGCTCACCGACCGCGGCGAGTACCACATGACGCTGCCGGACCGGATCCTGATCTTCCAGGGCCCGCTGGAGCGCGCCTTCCATCCTCGCGACATCCCGGACGAGGTGCAGCGCACGGTGCTGCACGAGCTGGCGCACCACTTCGGGTTCGAGGAGCGCGAGATGGAGCGGCTCGGCCTCGACTAGGCTCCGCCCGCGACGACGCGGCGCAGCAGCCGCTCGGCGGCGTACGCCACCAGCTCCGCCGCGCGCGCCATCGCCTCCGCCTCCGTGACGCCCTCGCCCACGAGGGCCTCGAGGTCGGCGACGCCCTCGGGGCGGCCGCTCGCCGCGCCGGCGACCGCGACGCAGGGTCGCCCGAGCGCGGCGCAGCGCTCGATCACGTGCGCGACGGTCTTGCCGAAGGTCGTCTGTGCGTCGAGCGAGCCCTCGCCGGTGACGACGAGGTCGGCGGCCTCGATCGCCGCGTCGAGGCCGACCGCGTCTGCGACGAGCGCTGCGCCGGACTCGATTCCGCCCCCGACCGCGCCGATCAGGCCGGCGGCGAGGCCGCCGCCCGCGCCGCCGCCGGGCAGGTCCGTGAGCTCGACTCCGAGGTCGTGGCGCACGGTGCGCGCCCAGCGCCCGAGCGCGTCCTCGAGCATCTCGCCCAGCTCACCGGCGACGCCCTTCTGCGGGCCGTAGACGGCGGTCGCGCCGTCCTCGCCGAGCAGCTCGTTCGTGACGTCGACGGCGACGCGCAGATCGACGTCGGCGAGACGGCGGTCGACGCCGGAGCTGTCGATGGCGAAGACGTTGAGCAGGTGGATGCCGCCCGCCGGCTCCGGCAGCGGATCGCGATCCCGGTCGAGCAGGCGGTAGCCGAGCGCCTGCGCGGCGCCCGCCCCGCCCTCGTTGGTCGCGGTGCCGCCGACGCCCACGATGAGCGAGCGCGCTCCGCGGTCGACGGCGTCGCGGATCAGCTCGCCGACGCCGTAGCTCGTCGCATGGCCGGGGTCGCGCAGGTCGGGCGGGACGAGCACGAGACCCGCTGCGGCGGCGGACTCGATCAGCGCGGCCGGCGGGCCGCCGGGCGCGGCCGGCAGCAGCGCGTAGCGAGCCTCGACGCGGTCGCCGAGGGGGCCGGTCACCTCGGTGCTGACGAGCTTGCCTCCGGTCGCCGCGGCGACGATCGCCGCCGTGCCGGGGCCGCCGTCGGCGAGGGGGAGCGTGCGGACATCGGTGATGCCCGAGGTGCGACGAGCGCCCTCGGCGATCGCGGCGGCGGCCTCGGGCGCGGTGAGGGAGCCTTTGAACTCCTGCGGGCAGACGAGCAGCCGCACGCGCTCAGGTGCCCCAGCCGAAGAGCAGGCGCAGCGCCGAGCCGATCAGGATCGCGGCGACGTAGGCGTAGCCGAGCGTGCGCGCGTGCTTCCCGAGGAGCCGCAGTCGCCTCGGCTGCATGAGCGCCAGCCAGGCGATTGCGAGCGCGCTCGCGAGCAGGGCGTAGAAGATGAGGCGCGCCATGGCCGAATCCTAGCCGAGAGTGGCGGCAAGCACCCGCCCTCGGACGTCTGTTGCGCCGATCCGGTGCCCTCTCCCTGAGGGAGAGGGTTAGGGTGAGGGAGGATCCGGACCGTCGCCCCGCGACGCGGGGGTTCCGGCTTGACTAGCACACACGTTCTTGCGATACTTGCTACGGAACGCATGTTCGCTACTTGGATGCCGAGATGGTCACCACGCTTGCTCCAGTCGATCGCACGGTGGCGGAGGGCGCGGCCGGCGCGGCCCGGGCCGGAGGCGAGGCGGCGCCGTTGCGGCGGCTGCGCCGGATGCCCGCCTTCGGGCCGCGCTGCCCGGACTGCGCCGGTCCCCTCGCTTTCGGCGAGGGCTGCTCGCTCTGCCCCGTCTGCGGCTACTCCGGCTGCGCCTCGTAGCGCCCTCGGAGGTCGCTTGAGGATCGCGCCCGCGGCGGCGTAGCGCCTGCGGATTGCGCGTGCGTATACTCGCGCCACACCCTGCGATCGCAGGGCCTCCCCGGTACGCAGGGGCGCGATGGTCACCGATACACAGCGCGGTCCCGATGGGACCAGTTCCGCCACTGACGACTCCGATCTCGATGCGCTGATCCGGCGCGTCCGCCGGCACATCGTGCGCATGGTCTTCGAGGCCAGCTCCGGCCACATCGGCGGCTCGATGTCCGCCGCCGAGATCATGTCCGTGCTCTACACGAGGATCATGCGCCAGGATCCGCAGCGCCCGGACTGGCCGGAGCGCGACCGCTTCGTGATGAGCAAGGGCCACGCCACGCCCGTGCAGTACGCGCTGCTCGCCGAGCTTGGCTACTTCCCCGTCGAGGAGCTGGACACCTTCCGCACGAAGGGCACGCGGCTGCAGGGGCACTCCGTCCTCGGCAAGCCGCCGGGTGTCGAGAACAGCGCGGGCTCGCTGGGCATGGGGCTCTCGTTCGGCCTCGGCATGCGGCTCTCGGCGCGCCTCGCCGGCGCGGACACGCGCGTGTGGGTGCTGATGGGCGACGGCGAGCAGAACGAGGGCCAGGTCTGGGAGGCGGCGATGGCGGCCTCGCACCACGCGGCCGAGGGCCTGATCGCGCTGATCGACAAGAACGGCATCCAGAACGACGACCACACCGCCTCGACGATGGTGACCGAGCCGCTGGACCGCAAGTACGAGTCGTTCGGCTGGGCCGTGCGCAGCGGGGTGGACGGACACGACACGGCCGCCGTCGAAGAGGCGCTCCGCTGGGCCACCGAGGTGCGCGGGCAGCCGGCCTGCGTGATCTTCGACACCGTGAAGGGGCGCGGCGTCTCCTTCATGGAGGACAACCCCGGCTTCCACGGCGCGCCGCCCTCCCCGGAGCAGTACGAGCAGGCGCTCGCCGAGCTGGGCGTGACGCCGGAGGCGCAGGCATGACCACCGCACCCGCTCCCGCCGCAACCCGCGAGGCGACCGGCCCGACGCTGATCCGGCTGCACGAGGAGGGCCACGACATCGTCGTGGCCGACGCCGACCTCGGGAAGTCGACCTCGGCGCGGCTGTTCGGAGACCGCTTTCCGGAGCGCTTCTTCAGCTTCGGCGTTGCGGAGCAGAACATGATCTCGGCCGCAGCGGGGATGGCGGCGATGGGCCGCATCGCCGTCGCGACGACGTTCGCCGTCTTCGCCGAGCACGCCTACGACCAGCTGCGCATGTCCGTCTCGCAGCCGAACCTCAGCGTCAAGATGATCGCCTCCCACGGCGGCGTCTCCGTCGGCGAGGACGGCGCCTCGGCGCAGTCTGTCGAGGACATCGCGGTGATGTCCTCGCTCGTCAACTTCAACGTCGTCGTGCCGGCCGACGTGGTCGAGGCGGAGGCGGTGATCGAGGCGGCGATCCGCACGCCCGGCCCGTTCTACATCCGCACGGACCGCCCGAAGCACGCGGTGCTCTACACCGACGGCGCGCGCTTCGAGCTGGGCCGCGCCGACCAGTTGCGCGAGGGCGGCGACGTCACGCTCATCTCGTACGGGCTGATGGTCGAGCGCACTCTGGAGGCCGCTGAATCGCTGGCGGCGGGGGGCATCGAGGCGCGCGTGCTCAACATGGCGACGATCCGCCCGCTGGACGTGGAGGCGCTGACCCGCGCCGCCGCCGAGACGGGGGCGATCGTCGTCGCCGAGGAGCACCTGATGCACTCCGGCCTCGGCGCGATGTGCGCGCAGGCGCTGGCTACGCGCGCGCCCGTGCCGATGGAGTTCGTCGGCATCGACAACCGCTACGGCGAGTCCGGCGTCTGGCACGAGGTGCTGGAGATCGTCGGGCTGACCCCGCAGGCGATCGCCGCCGCCGCGCTGCGCGCCGTCGGCCGCAAGTCCGGCTAAGCGAACCCTACTTCGCGCCCTCGCTGCCTCCGAGGCCAAGCGCTCCCGGTATCTCGCGCAGCTCGTGGACCTCGGCGTGGGGCAGCGCGGCTGCATTGCCGGGGTCCGGGGCCGGCCAGTCGCCGCGGTTCACCCAGATTGCCGATAGCCCGAGGGCGCATGCGCCCGCGACGTCGTCGGTGGGGTTGTCGCCGATGAAGACGGCGTGCTCCGGCGAGACGTCCAGCGCCTCGAGGGCGCTCGCGAAGATCCGCGGGTCCGGCTTGCGCACGCCGAACTCGCCGGAGACCAGCACGACCTCGAAGTGGCGTTCGAGCGAGAACTTCTCGATCTTCGGGCGCTGCAGCTCGCCCGGTCCGTTCGAGATTAGGCCGAGCGGGTAGCGCGCGCCGAGCCGTTCGAGCAGCGGCTCGGCGTCCGGGAAGATCGCGAGGTGTCCGGGCGTGGCCGCCTGGTAGCGCGCGACGAGCCGCGAGGTGAGCGCCGGATCCGGGCCCAAGTGCTCGGCGACGAGCCGCTCGAACGCCTCGATGGTGAAGCGCGCCTGCCACTCACCGAAGCCGGCGGCGCGGTGCGCGTCCTCGCTGTAGTGGCGGAACCAGCCGTCGTAAATTGCCGTCGGCGATCCGAGGCGCTGGAGGACGGGGCTGCGCGCGTGCAGCTCGGCGATCGCCTCGGCGAAGCCGGCGCGCCAGCTACCGCGCGCGTCGACGAGCGTGTCGTCGAGGTCGAAGAGGATCGCCTCGATCTGGTCGGGTGCGGGCAGCGACGCCCTACGACTCGTCGTCGTCGGCATCCTCGTCTTCGTCTTCGTCCTCATCGTCGCTGTCGTCGGCGAAGACGCCGACCTCCTCGCCGCGCCAGACGGTGACGATCAGGTCCTCGCGGTAGGGGTCGGCCGTGGAAACGATCTCGTCGTCGAGCGCCTCGAGGAGGTCGTGCAGGGTGTCGTCGGAGACGGACTGGTGGACGGCGAGGGTGGCGTGCGCGCCGGCCGCCGTGAGGTGGATGTCGGCGCGGGCGATCGCGTGCTCGCCGTCGTCGACACGGTAGGACTCGGAGTGCGGAGTGCGCGCCTCTCGCGTGAACCGGAACTCAGCCATCTGACCCTCCTTGGTGACGCGGATGAAGCGCGGGCGTCAGGTGCGGATCTGGCCGCGCCCGAGCACGACCCACTTGTACGAGGTCAGCTCGCGCAGCCCCATCGGACCGCGCGCGTGCATCTTCTGCGTGGAGATGCCGACCTCGCAGCCGAGGCCGAACTGCGCGCCGTCGTTGAAGTAGGTGGAGGCGTTGACGAAGACCGCCGAGGCGTCCGCCTCGCGCAGGAAGCGCTGCGCCGCCGCGTACGAGTCGCTGACGATCGCCTCGGAGTGCCCGCTGCCGTGCTCCTCGATGTGCGCGAGCGCGTCGTCGAGGGAATCGACGATGCGCAGCGAGCAGTCGAGCGAGAGCCACTCGCGGTCGTAGTCCTCCTCGGCGACGGGGACGGCGTTCGGGGCCTCGCCAGCGAGGGCGCCGGCGCGCGCGTCGGCGTGCACGGTGACGCCGCGATCGCCGAGCACGCGGACGATCTGCGGCACGAACTGCGCCGCGACGTCGCGATGCACGAGCAGCGTGTCCATCGCGTTGCAGACCGAGGGCCGCTGCGTCTTCGCGTTGACGACGATCGGCTCGGCCATCTCGAGGTCGGCGTCGGCGTCGATGTAGGTGTGGCAGACGCCAATGCCGCCCGCGACGACGGGCATCGTGGCCTCGTCGCGGACGCGGCGGATCAGGTCGGACCCACCGCGAGGAATCATCAGGTCGATCTGCTCATGGGCGCGCAGCATCTCGCCCACCTCGGCGCGGTCGGTGGACTGGATGAACTCGACGCAGTGCGCGGGCAGGCCCGCCTCCTCGGCGGCGCGCGCGGCGATCGAGGCCAGTGCCCCGGAGCTTGCGTGCGCGTCGCTGCCGGAGCGCAGCAGCACGGCGTTGCCGGACTTGAGGCAGACCGAGGCGATGTCGATCGTCACGTTGGGACGCGACTCGTAGATCGCGCCGATCACGCCGAGCGGCACGCGCATCCGGCCCACCTGCAGGCCGTTGGGGCGAGTCCGCAGCTCCTCGATCTGGCCGACCGGGTCGGGCAGCGCGGCGACGGCGCGCACGTCCCCGGCGATTCCGGCGACGCGCTCCGGCGTGAGCGCCATGCGGTCGAGGAACGATCCGGCGACGCCGTTCGCCTCCGCGCGCTCGAGCTCCGGTCCGTTGATCGCGAGGATCGCGTCGGTCTGGGCCTCGAGGGCGTCGGCGATCGCCTCGAGGGCCGCGTCCCTGCGGGCGCTGGGGGTGGTGCCAAGGCGGCGGCTCGCCTCGCGCACGCGGGTGGCGCGCTCGACTGCCTCGGATTGTGTTGTCGTCGTCATGCCAACGAGTCTATCCGCCGCTGGCCGGACCGTCTCCCCCGGCTCAGGGCGCCGCCTCAAGCCACAGCGGCACGACGTCGCGCGGCGGCGGGAAGCCCTGGCCCCCGGACTCGTCGACCTCGAACACCTCGAGGTGCCCGAGCTGTCGCTCGGCGCTCTCGTACTCGACGGTGAAGCTGAACTCGCCCGGGCCGTCGAAGCCGCCGCCGCTGGTGAACCCCTCGGTCAGCACGGCGCCGCTGCGATCGAGCAGCCGCCAGACGACGTTCGACTCGTTCGTCCGCGAGCAGCCGCTTACCTCGAACCCACTCGCGACCGTGGCCCCGCTTTCCGGCGAGCGCACGATGACCAGCGCGGCCTCCGGCAGCGTCGAGTCGCACGCGAACACGCTGTCGCCGGCACTGTTGCTCACCTCGGTCAGTTCGGCGCCGTGCAGACGGAACTGGCGGATGACGGGGACCGTGGGCGGCGCGGCGTAGGGCTCGTCCGGCCTGCGGTCGAGCATGGCGACGGTGATGAGGCCCGCGTGGACGGAGACGCCCTCGATCCGGATGCGGTCGCCGAGGAAGGCAACGCCGGCGTCCCGCAGGTCGGCATCCTCGTTGATCAGCGCGTGCAGGTAACGGAACGTGCCGCTTCCGCCCGGATCCTCGACGGTGATCGCAACTGCATCGAGGGCGCCCTGCCCGTCGATGTCGCCGAGCGACCACTTGCCGAGCCGGATCACGACTTCGGTTGCCGAACCCGGCGCGGCCTGCTCGCGGAACTCGCCGTCCTCGAGCGTGGCGCTGCCTGCGCTGGCGTTCTCGGTCAGGTAGGTCGCCGACTCGAGGTTCGTGACTGCACGGTCTGGCGTTTCGACCATACCGACGGTGATTGGCGATGAACTCAGCCACCGGCCCGTCGTCCCGCTCGCCGGGAAGAACCGGCGCGTGGGCAGGATGTGCTCGCCCCAACCGCTGCCCTCGCGTTCCTGGAGCGCTACCTCGATCCGACCGTTTTCGAGGCGCATCGCAGTGATTCGCACCTCTGTGCCGCTGTCGTGCGCGGCCGCGATCCCCGCGCCGAGCGCGATCACGGCCACGAGCAGCCCAATGACGACGGTCTTCCCTCTTTGCATCAGCATCACGATGGCCTCCGATCACTCTCCAGTTGCTCGCGGGCTGCCGGTAACGCCGGACGGCGCTGCCGGCCACGTGGTTCACCGGCGGCACGCGCACGACTTCGGGGGGTGGGCAGAGAGCATAGCGTGCGTAGTCTGCCGCTCCCCGCTCGTGCGGGTCGGACGGTCAGTCCGCGGCACTCTGTTGCCCGGAACGGAGTTGATCGGCGGGCGCCGCCCGGCGAGCCCTCGTACGCGGAGCCCGCATCCGCAACGACGGAGGGGGTCCGACCGCTACAGCAGCACCAGGTTGTCGCGATGCACGGCCTCGTCTCCGTAGTCGTAGCCGAGCAGCTCCTCGATGCGGTCCGAGTGCACGCCGCTGATGCGGCGCAGCGCCTCGGCGCCGTAGTTCGCGCGGCCGCTCGCGATGTGCTCGCCCTCGCGGCTCTCGATGCGGACGACGTGGCCGCGCTCGAACTCGCCGCTGGTGGCGACGATGCCGGCCGGCAGCAGCGAGCGCCCGTGCCGCACCAGCGCGCGCACGGCGCCCTCGTCGATCGTGATCGAGCCCTGCACGTGCAGCGGGGAGAGCAGGTAGCGGCGGCGGCTCTCGAGGCGGTCCGTGGTCGGTGCGAACCAGGTACCGACCGACTCGCCGCGCACGGCGTCGCGCACGACGTGCGGGCGGCGGCCGTCGGCGATCACCGCGTGCGCACCAGACTGCGTCGCCAGGCGCGCGGCCTCCACCTTGGTGCGCATCCCACCGCGGCCGCGCGCGCCCGGCCCCCGCGCGGCCGCCTCGATCGCCGCGCCGATGTGGTCGACGCGCTCGATTAGCCGCGCTCCGGAGTCGCGTGTCGGGTCCGCGCTGTAGAGGCCGGCGATGTCGGTCAGCATCAGCAGCAGGTCGGCGTCGACGAGGTTGGCGACGTGCGCGGAGAGACTGTCGTTGTCGCCGATCGTGGCGTCCTGGATCTCCTCCACGGAGACGACGTCGTTCTCGTTGACGACCGGTACGACGCCGAGGTCGAGCAGCGCGAGCAGCGTGTTGCGCGCGTTGAGGTAGCCCTGCCGGTCGGCGAGGTCGGAGCCTCCGAGCAGCGCCTGCGCGATGGTGATCGAGCGCGCGGCAAGCAGCTCGTCCCAGAGCGAGAGCAGCGGTCCCTGGCCGAGCGCGGCCAGCACCTGCTTCCTCGTGAGGTGGTGCGGCAGCCGGATAGCCTCGTCACCGCCGCGCGCCGCGGCGAGGCGATCGCGGCCGGCGGCGATTGCTCCCGAGGTCACGAACACGATCTCGCAGCCGGCGGCGTGCGCCTCGGCGAGCTGGTCGGCGATGGTCGTCATGATCGCGCGGTCGAGGTGATCGCCGCCCCCGGTCAGCAGGTTCGTGCCGACCTTGAGCACGACGCGGCGATGCAGCGGCTCGCGCGCTTCGCCGCCGCCCTCCGTGCGCGTGCCCTCGCTGCCGCTTTCGCTCACCATGCTCCTCGCTTGGCCTCGCCACGCCCTCCGATCATAGGATCGCCGCACGAGCGGCGAGGGTCGAGGCTCGTGTGGCGCCCGGCCGGTGAGGGGAGGGCACGTGTCCGTCGAGACGATCGCTCGGGCGCTGGCGCGGTGGTTCGTTCGCCTCCCGGCGTCGGTCGTGCACTGGGTGCTCGTGCTCTGGCATGCCGCCTTCAACTTCGGCGGGAACCGCGTGCACCTGATGGCGGCTGCGATCTCCTACTTCGCGCTGCTCTCGATCTTCCCGTTCCTGCTGCTCGCCCTCGCGATCTTCGGCGTGGTGCTGCGCGACGACGAGCTGCAACAGCGCGTGTTGACCGAGATCGTGGCGGCGCTCCCGGTCGAGGCGCCGACGATCTCCGAGGCGGTCAGCAACGTCGCGGGTCGAGGCGCGAGCATGGGCGTCTTCGCCCTGATTGGCACGCTGATCGCGGCCACCGCCCTCGCTCGCGCGTTGCGAGGCTCGCTCAACGCGATCTTCCGTACCGAGCACCGGCGTCCGTTGCTGATCGGCTGGCTGGTCGACATGACGGTGCTGCCGGTGCTCGGCCTGCTTTTCATCGCCTCGCTCTTGCTCTCCACCGTCTGGCGGTTCTTTGAGGCGCTTGCCCGCGAGACGACGCTCCTCGGTGAGGTGACGCTGTTCTGGGAGGTCGGCGCGATCGCCATCCCGGCGCTGCTCAGCTTCGTGGGGCTGCTGCTGCTCTACCTCTTCTTGCCCAACCGCTCGCTGCGTGCGGTCGATCTCTGGCCGGGGGCGCTGATCGCGACCATCGGGTTGCAGGTCGGCACGTTCGGCTTCGCGATCTACTTCGAGAACTTCGGCGCCTACGACATCGTCTACGGTTCGCTCGGCGGCGTGATCGCGCTGCTCGCCTGGGTCTTCGTCAGCTCGCTGATCCTGCTCTTCGGCGCGGAAGTCGCCGCCGAGGCCTCGCGGCGCCGCCGCGACGGCTGACGGCCGCCTGCCTCGTTCCCGGCTCAGCCCGCCTGCTGCTCGCTCAGCAGGTGCGCGATCAGGCCGTCGACCGCCTCGAACGAGGCGGTGTGGAAGAGGCCGAGGAAGGGGCTGACGCGCTCCGGCGCGCCGGGGAACTCGCAGAGGTAGAGCGGCTTGCGGCGGTCGCGGGCGTGCGACATCTCCGTGAACACGCCCGGCGACACCTTGTCCGTCGGGTAGTAGACGACCACCATGTCCGCCTGGTCGATCAGCTGCAGGTCCGTGGCCACGGTGTGGCTCACGAGGTACGGCTCCGCCTCGTCCTCCATCTCGGCGCTGATCGAGGGTGTCCCACTCTCGTCCTCCTCGCCTGCGTCGTGCGGCGACACGCCCTCCTTCGTCTGCGGCAGGTCCTCGATCGACAGCGGGTCGAAGACGACGAGGCCGGCCTCGTCGCGCAGCCGCGCGGCCAGCGTGCGGGCGCCCTCGATCAGCTCGGTGCTGCCGGACTGCAGGATCGCGGTGATCGGGTAGCTGAGGTAGGCGCTGGGCGCGGGCGGGCGCCGCGTCAGCCGCGCCAGGCCCTCGGCGGGATCGCGGCGGGCCAGAAGGTAGAAGGGCGCGCCCTCGTACTCGGCGAGCATGCGCGTGAGCGCCACCTCGAAGTCGCGCCAGAGCGCGACCTCGGCGAGGCGCAGGCGGCCCGTCCACTCCGGCCGCTGCGCGAGCGCCCGCCAGACGTCCGGCGTGTCGAGCACCACCGTCACGAAGGCGGAGATGCGCCCGGCGAAGTGCTCTTTGATGAAGTGCATGTCGAGACCGGGCATCAGCCGCCCGTTGCGCAGGAAGCAGGCGTGAGTGGAGACCAGCACCACGTCGGCCTCGGTCTCCTCGATCATGCGCAGCATGTTCTGCAGCGCGTAGGACCGGTGCAGCCGCAGCACGTCCTCGTTGCCGTCGAGCAGCTCGGTGCGGCTGGTGCCGACCTTGAGGTGCTCCGGCACCTGCTCCAGCAGATCGCCGATGTCGATCACCAGGCAGCTGCGGCCCTCGGCGCGGATCGCCTCGGCGGCCTCGTTGACGTAGTCGGTGCGCTGCGAGCCGCTGATGCCCGTGCACCAGACGAGCGTGCGCCGGTCCGCCGGATCGGCCATCAGGCCTGCTCCGCCTTCCACAGCACGAGCGTGACGGTGTGGCCCTCGATCTTCGTCTCGCTGCTCGTCGCATCCGGGGGCACGCTGTCCGCGGCGCGCTCCAGCGAGAGCGCGAGCGTTTCGGCGGCGACGTAGTCGCCGTGCGCCGCGGCAACGGCGGCGATCGCGTCGTCGCCCTCGTAGCGGACGTGGATCCGGTCGCTCACGTCGAGCCCGGTCTCGCGGCGCAGGTCCTGCAAGCGGCGTACGAGGTCGCGCGCGAGACCCTCGGCCGCCAGCTCCGCGCTCAGCTCCGTCGCGACGAGCGCGAGGTGCCCGCCGTCCTCGGCGGCGCTCCAGCCCTCGGCCGCCTCGACGGCGACGCGCAGGCCGCCGGGCTCGATCGTGTACTCGCCGGCCTGCACGGGCTGCCCCGCGCGCATCGTCGCCGCCGTGGCGGCAGGGTCGAGGTCGGCGATGGCGGCGCGCACGGCCGGCAGCTCGCGGCCGTGGATCGGGCCGAGCACGGGCAGGTTGGGCGTGATCGAGTAGCGCACGCGGTCTCCGGGCGTCTCCTCGATGGTCACGGTCTTGACGTTCAACTCGTCGGCGATCTGCTCGGTGTGGCGGACCAGCGACTCGCGCTCGGCAGCCGTGCGCGGCGTCAGCACGGCGGAGGCCAGCGGCTGCCGCACCTTGATGCCCGCCTTCGAGCGGGCGGCGCGGGCGAGCGAGACCATGCGCTGCACCACCGCGATATCGCGCCCAAGCTGCTCGTCGATCGCGTCCGCGTCGGCCTCGGGCCAGGGCTCGAGGTGCACCGAGTCCGCCGCGCCGGGCGTGCGGCCCGCCTCGAGGTTGCGGTACAGCGCCTCGGCGAGGAACGGCGTGAAGGGGGCGAGCAGGCGCGCGATCGTGGTCAGGCACTCGTAGAGCGTGTGCAGCGCCGCCTGCGTGTCCGCCGAGTCGTCGGACTTCCAGAAGCGCCGCCGGCTGCGCCGCACGTACCAGTTCGAGAGCTCATCGATCAGCTCCGCGATCGGGCGTGCGCCCTCGAGCGGCTCGTAGGCGTCGAGGGCGTCCGTGACCTTGCGGATCGTGGAGTGCAGCTCGGAGCGCACCCAGCGATCCAGCTCCGTGCGCGCGCCCTCGGACGGGGCGTTAGCGGGATCAAAGCCGGCGATGTTCGCGTAGGTGACGAAGAACGAGTAGGTGTTCCAGAGCGTGGAGAGCACGCGCCGCGAGGCCTCGCCGACGAGCTCCGAGGAGAAGCGGCGGGAGTTGCCGGGCGGGGCGGCGGCGTACATGTACCAGCGCAGCGCGTCCGCGCCGTGCGCGTCGATCACCTCCCAGGGGTCGACGACGTTGCCGCGCGACTTGGACATCTTCTGACCCTCGCCGTCCTCGATCAGGCCGACGCTGATCACGTTGCGGAAGGCGACGCCCTCGGGCACGTCCTCGACCGCGTTGAGCAGCGTGGCGAGGGCGTGGAGGGTGTAGAACCAGCCGCGCGTCTGGTCGACGGCCTCGCAGATGAAGTCGGCGGGGAAGCGCGCGTCGAAGACCTCGCCGTTCTCGAACGGGTAGTGCCACTGCGCGTAGGGCATCGCCCCGGAGTCGAACCAGGCGTCGGCGACCTCGGGCGTGCGGCGCATCTCGCCGCCGCACTCGGGGCAGTCGAGGGTGACCTCGTCGATGTAGGGGCGGTGCGGATCCTCGGGCGGGCCGTCGAGGCCGCCGCGCTCGGCGAGCTCCTCGAAGGAGCCGATGCAGTCCGTGCGGCGGCAAGCCGTGCAGCCCCAGAACGGCAGCGGGGTGCCCCAGTAGCGCTCGCGCGAGAGCGCCCAGTCGACGTTGCCGTCGAGCCACTCGCCGAAGCGGCCGTCGCGGATGTGGCCGGGCACCCAGCGGATCTGCTGATTGTTCTCGACCAGCCGGTCGCGGACGGCGGTCGTGCGGATGTACCAGCTCGGCTTGGCGTAGTAGAGGACCGGCGTGTCGCAGCGCCAGCAGAACGGGTAGGTGTGGCGGATCGTCTCGCTCGCCAGCAGCAGCCCGCGCGCCTCGAGGTCCGCCTCGATCGCCGGGTCGGCGTCCTTCACGAACCGCCCCGCCCACGGCCCGCCGATGAACGCGCCGTCGAGCGCGACCGGCTCGAGGAACGTCAGCCCCTCCTCGCGGCCGAGCGCGTAGTCCTCCTCGCCGAAGGCCGGGGCGATGTGCACCACGCCCGTGCCGTCGTCCGTCGCCACGAAGTCGGCGGCGACGACGCGGCGCGCGGGCGCCTCGGAGGGCTCGACGTGCTGCGTGTGGCCGCCCTCGAAGGCCAGCGTCTCGACGCCCTCCCACTCGCGCGACTCGAACAGCGGCTCGTACTCCAGCCCGACGAGCGCCGAGCCGGGGACGCGCGCGAGCACGACGGGGTCGCCGTCGCCGGGCAGCGTCGCGCGCACCCGGTCGCTCGCGAGGAGCAGCCGCCGCCCGCCGTCCTCGACGAGCGCGTACTCGGCCTCGGCGGAGACGGCGAGCGCGGTGTTGCCGGGCAGCGTCCAGGGCGTGGTCGTCCAGGCGACGACGTACGTGGGCACGCCGTCGCCGAGGCGCAGCGCGGGGTCGGCTCCGGCGTTCGGTGCGCCCTCGGCGGCTCCCGGCCTTCAGCTCGAAGAGCACGGTGACGCTGGGGTCCGGGGTGTCCTCGCGGTAGCCGAGGGCGATCTCGTGGCTGGAGAGGCTGGTGCCGCAGCGTGGACAGTGCGGGGTGACGCGGTAATCGCGGAAGATCAGATCGCGGTCCCAGAGCCGCCGGAAGATCCACCAGCAGCTCTCGATGTACTCGTTGGAGTAGGTGACGTAGGCATCGGCCATGTCGATCCAGCAGCCGACACGGTCCGTCATCCGCTCCCAATCGACGACGTAGCGGAAGACGGACTGGCGGCACTGCTCGTTGAAGGCGGCGACGCCGTACTCCTCGATCTCGCGCTTGTTGCGCAGGCCCAGCTCCCGCTCGACCTCGAGCTCCACTGGGAGGCCGTGCGTGTCCCACCCGCCCTTCCGCGGGGCGCGGTAGCCGCGCATGGTCTTGTAGCGCGGGATCAGGTCCTTGAAGACGCGCGCGAGGACGTGGTGGACGCCGGGCGTCCCATTCGCCGTCGGGGGGCCCTCGTAGAACGAGAAGAGGCGGTCGGCGGGGCGCTCCTCGACGCTGCGCTCGAAGACGCGCTGCTCGCGCCAGAACTCGAGGATCTCCTGCTCCAGATCCGGGAAGGAGACGCGCGGGGGCGCCGGTTCGAACTGCGTGCGCGCCGCCTCGACGGTCATCGCTGGCCTCCTCGCGCTGCCGCGCTCTTCATGTGGACGTCAAAACGCCCGCCCCTCTGCGGGACGGGCGTGGTTGCCCGCGGTACCACCCGCGTTGCGTCGCGTCCGGCCCGCTGCCGGCAGGCGACGCCGCTTCACGCGCCGCCCGGCGAACCGGAGGGCGCTGCCCCTGCTAACGGTGGGCGCTCCGGCCGAGCCTACTGGCGCCGGTCCTCGATGCCTTCGAGGCGCCCGCGCGTTCGGTCGGCGGCTCGGGAGTGATCTTCACCCGTCGCGGCTGCGTCCGGCTCGCACCGTCCCGGACTCGCTTGGCAGCTGGCTGCGGCGGGCTACTGTCTCCGTCTCAGCCTGTCTGTCGAGTCTATGGCCGCGATCGCGCGGCGATCAACGGCGCGCGGCGCACGGCCCTCCGGTCTCCTCTCCCCGAGGGAGAGGGTCAGGGTGAGGGAGGGTCCGCCCTTCCGGGGCTGCGTTGCGCCCTCGTTGGCCGCGCTGCCGCGCGACGCCCCCTCACCCCCGCCCTCTCCCGCGAGGGAGAGGGAGCCGAATCCGGCGTCGGGGGTTCGGTGCGCCCTCGCTGCGTTCGAGGGCGCGCGGGCGTGCGCCTCCCTCACCCCCGCCCTCTCCCTCGGGGAGAGGGGGCCGGAGGGGCGAGTTGCCAGCGCGCGCGGGCTACGAGTTGAGCGAGATCGTGGAGGCCGGTCCGGCGCCCTCGGGGCGCTCGGACTGGTGGCCGCTGCCGGAGATCTGGGCGGCGAGGCGCGCGGCGGCGGCTTCCTCCTCCGCCTCCTGCTCCTCGCGGACGGAGTTGTAGCAGCCGGAGCAGAAGACGGGCCGGTCCCCTCGAGGCAGGAACGGCACCTCGGTCATCTGCTGGCACTTGGCGCAGGTGGCGACGTGGAGCTGGCGAGGCGTGCGGCCGCCCCAGGAGACGTATGTGCCGTAGCTGGGGGCGAGCTCGCGGTCCTCGGGGCGCATCGCCTTGCGGTTGGCGCGGCAGGCGGGGCAGCGCACGGGGTCGTGCTGCAGGCCCTTGCTGGCGTAGAACTCCTGCTCGCCGGCGGTGAAGACGAAGCTCGCGCCGCAGTCGCGGCAGGTCAGCTCACGGTCGCTTGGCACTGGTGCCTCCTCTGCTCACGCCCGATGCCTTCGGCCCCGGCGCGTCGGTCGCGCTCGCGATGCGGCCTTGTGGTGTGGGGCCGGAATCGGGGCCGACTCAGTATACGGCTTCTGCTGGAACGGGGGCGCGAGGCCCGCCTCGAGGCTCAGTCCGCGATCTGCGCGGCCTTGAGCTGCGCGGCGAGGCGGCTCTTGCGCCGCGCGGCGGCGTTGCGGTGGATCACGTTGCGCCTCGCGGCGCTGTCGAGGGCGGACTGGGCGCGGCGCACGTAGAGCGCGGCGTCCGGATCGCCGTCCATGATCGCCTCGCGGGCGTCGCGCACGCGGCGCGAGGCGCGGGTGCGCAGCGGGCGGTTGCGCGCGGCGCGCCGCTCGTTCTGGCGGATCCGCTTCTTCGCCTGGTTCGAGTGCGCCACCGTTGCTCCTTCGTCGCGCTTCGCGACGAACCACGTTAGCGCCGATGCGTGCGAGCGTCTATCAGCGCTGCTACAGCACCTCGTAGGCCCACATCTCGTGCCAGATGTCGGGCTCGCCGTCCGGCATCGCCTGGAACGGCTCGCCGCGTTCGAGCAGGCGCCACTTCCCGGCCGCTTCGAGCGCGGTCTGCCTGACGTCGAACCCGCCCTCGGTGTAGTAGTCCGTGCGCATCGAGAACACGACCGCCCCGCCCGCTGCCGTGACCCGGACCAGCTCGTCCAGCGCCTCCGGCCGAGCGTGGCCGAACGTCAGCACGCCGATGCACGTCACGCCGGCGAACTCGCCCGTCTCGAAGGGCAGCGGCTTCCCCAGCTCCCCGACCACGAGCGCCTCGTAGACCGCCTTCTGCTCTGCCTGGGCCAGCATTCCCGGCGACATGTCGAGCGCTGTGATGCGCTCGAAGCCGGCGCGGGCCAGCTCCTCGCCGACCATCCCCGTGCCGGCTCCGGCGTCGAGCACCCGCGCCCGCTTGTCCGCCACGTACGTCGCCAGCAGCTCGGCCCCGGCCCTCGGCGCGCTGTACCCGAGCGCCTCGAGGTCCGCGTCATACTCCCCCGCCCAGCGGTTGTACTCGCTGGTCAGCTCGGCCGAGTCGCTGGAGGCGTAGACCCGCTGGATCCGCTCCGTACTGGCTCTATCGCTCGTCATGTGCACCCCCGAACCGTGGCCCACGATGCACGACGCCCCCGTTCGGCGGCAACGCCGGAGCAACCGCGCGCTCGATGGCCCGCCGAGGCGCGGGCGTGGGAAGATGGCTTGCGATGGCCTCATCGCCGCCCGCGGCCGGGCTCGTGCATCGACTGCTCCGGATCCTGCGCCGGGGACTGACGCCGCGAACCGCCGCCGGAGCGGCCGGGATCGTCGCTGGCGGCTTCATCGCCTCGAGGCTGCTCGGGCTGCTGCGCTCGGTCGCGATCGCCGACGCCTTCGGCACCGAGCCCGAGTTGGGGGCCTACTGGGTCGCCTTCCGGGTGCCCGACGCGATCTTCCAGCTGCTCGCCGGCGCCACCCTCTCCGCCGCCTTCATCCCCACCTTCAGCCGCGTCGTGCTGCGCGAGAGCGAGGACGAGGGCTGGTGGCTCGCCTCGAGCGTGCTCAACCTGATCGCCCTCGCCACCTTCGTCGCCGCGGCGATCGGCTTTGTGCTCGCGCCGCTGATCGTCCCGCTGCTCGCGCCCGGACTGGGCGAGGCGAGCGGGCGCGAGGCCGAGTTGCAGGCGCTCGCCGTCGAGCTGACGCGGCTGATGCTGATCTCGCCGCTGCTGTTCGGCATCTCCGGCATGCTGACCGGCATCCTCAACGCGCGGCAGCACTTCCTCGCTCCGGCGATCGCGCCCTCCCTCTACAACCTCGGGATCATCTTCGGGGCGGTGGTGCTGGCGGAGCGCTGGGGCGTGCACGGCCTCGCCTGGGGCGTGGTGATCGGAGCGAGCGGGCACCTGCTGGTGCAGTTGCCCGCGCTGCGCGCCGTCGGCATGCGCTGGCGGCCCGCGGTCGATGTCGCCTCGGCGGGGGTGCGCGAGGTGCTGCGCCTGATGGGGCCGCGCGTGGTAGGGCTGGCGGCCGCGCAGGTCAACCTGGTGGTGGTGATCTTCTTCGCCTCGTTCATCTCGGACGAGGCGATCAGCGCGATCAACTTCGCCTTCCTCGTGATGCTGCTGCCGGTGGGCGTGATCGGGATGGCGATCTCGACGGCGGCCTTCCCGCAGCTCTCGCAGCAGGCCGCGCGCGAGGACATCGCGAGCCTCCGCCGCTCGCTCGACGCGACGCTGCGGATGATCCTCTTCCTCGCGATCCCCGCCTCGGCTGGACTCATCCTGCTCGCCCAGCCGGCGGTGCGGCTGCTGCTGCAGCGCGGCGCCTTCGACGCGGCCTCCACAAACCTCGTCGTCGAGGCGCTCACGATCTACGCGGTCGCGGTCTGGGCGCACGCGGCAATCGAGATCCTCAGCCGCGGCTTCTACGCGCTGTCCGATACGCGCACGCCGGTCACGTTCGCGCTGGTCGGGATGGTGATCAACGTCGTGCTCTGCGCCGCCCTGGTGGAGCCGCTCGGCATTCGCGGACTGGCGGCGGCGGCCTCCGTCGCAGCGATCGTGGAGCTGCTGCTGCTGCTCCGGGCGCTGCGCGGCCGCCTCGAGGGGTTCGACGCCTCGGCGCTCGCGGTCTCGGCGGGGCACACGCTGCTGGCGACGTTGGTGATGGTGCTGACGCTGATCCTGCTGCTGATCCTGCTGCGCGCGGCGGGGGCGGATCCGAAGGAGCTGCTCGGCTCGCTTGTGCTGACGGCGGCCTGCGGCCTCGGGGGGCTGTTCGCCTTCCTCGCGGCCGCGGCAGTGCTCGGGAGCCGCGAGTACCACGCGGGCGTGCAGTGGCTGGCGGGGCTGCGCGGCGGCGGCGAGTAGCAGCCCTCGCCGCACGCTGCGATACTGCGAGGCACAGGCCCGCGGCCCGACGGCGACAGTGAGGAACCGGGACACTCGATGCGCGCGACGATCTTCGAAGAGCCCGGCAAGATCTCCGTCCAGGACCGCCCCACCCCGCAAGCCGGGCCCGGCGAGGTGCGGCTGCGCACGGCCGCCTCCTCTCTCTGCGCCTCGGACGTGCGAGTCTACAAGGGTGAGAAGCACGCCCGCCCCGGCGTCATCCCCGGCCACGAGATCGCCGGCGTCGTCGACCAGGTCGGCGAGGGCGTCGCGGACGTCGCCGAGGGCGACCGCGTGGTGATCTGCCCGATCGTCTCCTGCGGACGCTGCCGCTTCTGTCAGACCGGGAAGCGCAACCGCTGCACCAACCGCCGGACGCTCGGCTACGACATCGACGGCGGCTTCGCCGAGTCGCTGCTGGTGCCCGCCGAGATCGTGGGGCGCGGACAGGTGATCGGCGCGCCGGACCAGCTGCCGCTGGACGTGGCCGCGCTGACCGAGCCGGCTGCCTGCGTCACCGCCTCGCTCGAGCTGTGCGCCACCGGTATCGGCAGCTCGCTCGCGATCATCGGCGCGGGGCCGATGGGGCTGCTGCACGTGCTGCTCGCCCGCGCGGCCGGGGCCGCGCCGATCATCGTGAGCGAGCCGCTCGCCGAGCGGCGCGCGATCGCGGCGCGCTGGGGCGCGGACCTCGTGCTCGACCCCGCCACCGATGACGTGACCGGGGCCGTACGTGATGCGACCGGCGGCGCGGGCGCCGACGGCGTGGTGCTCTCCGTGGGCGTCTCCGCCCTCGTGGGACCCGCGCTGGAGCTCGTGCGGCCGCAGGGCGTGGTCAACCTCTTCGCCGGCTTCCCGCCGGGCGAGGACGTGCCGTTCGACCCGAACCTCGTGCACTACGGGGAGGTGATCCTGACCGGCTCGCAGAACGCCACCAGCGACCAGTACCGCCGCACGGTGGCGCTGCTCCCCCACGTCGCACACATCGATGAGGTCGTGACAAACCGCTACGGGATCGAGCACGCCCCGCAGGCCTACGCCTCGAGGCTGGCGATGGAGGGGCTGAAGTCGCTCGTGGAGTTCCCGGGCGTCGATGGCGCGTAGTGGTGTTGCGCGGGTTGTTCCGCCGCTCTGACAGGAACGCGTCGCTGGACGGCGAGGAAGCGAACGCGCCCGGCCCCGAAACCGGCGCCCTGCCGAACACCCTCGGCAGCTGGCTGCGCGAGCACCGGCTCGCCGCCGGCTTTGAGCTCGATCAGGCCGCCGAGGAGACGCGCATCAGCTACGGCTACCTCGACGCGATCGAGGCCGATCGCTTCGACGTGCTGCCCGCGCCCGTCTACGTGCGCGGCTTCGTTCGTCTCTATGCCCGCTTCCTCGGCATCGATCCCGAGGACGCGGTCGAGCGATTGCCTGACAACCTGCCGGAGCCGCCGGGTCTCGATCCGCTGCCCGGCCTGCGGCTGCGCGAGGGCGTGGGCGTGCTGCCCGCCATCAGCCGGCGCTGGATCCTGCTTGCGGCCGCGGCGGCGATCGTCCTCGTCGCGGCGTTTATCTTCGGCGTGCCCAACATCGGATTCGGCGGCTCCGACGATGGGACCAATGGCGAAGGGTCGGTGGCCCCCACCGCAGAGAGCACGGCGACGCCGCTCGCGGAGGAGATGCCGGACCTCAGCGGCCTCACGAAGGCCGAGGCGGAGCAGCGGGTACTCGAACTCGGCACCACGGCGCTGGTGGTCGAGGTCGAGAGCAGCGAGGCCGAGCCCGGTCACGTCTTCGCCCAGACACCGGCGCCGGGCGAGGTGCTGGCGGCAGGGCAGGGGGTCACGCTGGTGGTGGCCAGGGAACCCGAGTAGGCCGCCCGCGTGCGCTACCACCTCGTCACGCTCGGCTGCGCCAAGAACACCGTCGACTCGATGCGGCTCGAGCGCGCGCTGCGCCACGCCCGGCACCAGGCGATGGCGTCCGCACACGAGGCCGAGCTGCTGCTCGTCAACACCTGCGGCTTCATCGACGACGCGAAGGACGAGTCGCTCGAGGTGATCGCCGAGTTGGATGCCGAGCGGCGGCCCGACCAGCAGCTCTACGTGCTCGGCTGCCTCACGCAGATCGCCGAGGCGGAGGTGCGGCGCGCCGTACCGGCCGTCGACGCCACGTTCGGCGTCGAGGCCTGGGACGCCGTCGCAGCCTCGCTTGGCTCGGGCTCGGCGGACTTCGACATCCCGCAGCCGGCGCTGCTGGCAACGGGGCCGAGCGCCTACCTCAAGATTTCGGACGGCTGCGACCGGCCGTGCACGTTCTGCATCATCCCGACGATCAAGGGCCGCATGCACTCGGAGCCGGAGGACTGGCTGATCGCGGAGGCGCGGGCGCTGGCAGCCTCGGGCGTGCGCGAGCTGGTGCTGGTCGCGCAGGACTCGACCGCCTACGGCGAGGACCGCGCGCAGCGCGACGGCCTGGCCGAGCTGCTGGAGCGGCTTGCCGAGGCGGTCCCGGAGGTGCGCTGGCTGCGGCTGATGTACGCCTACCCCGGGCGCGTCACGCCCCGGCTCGCGGAGACGATGGCGCGGCTGCCGAACGTCACGCCCTACCTCGACATGCCGCTGCAGCACGGATCGCCGAGCGTGCTGCGGCGGATGCGGCGACCGAGCCTGCGCGTCGCCCGCCGCAGCCTGGAGACGCTGCGCGAGGCGATGCCCGAGGCCGCGCTGCGCACCACCTTCATCGTCGGCTTCCCCGGCGAGACGGAGGAGGAGTTCGAGGAGCTGCTCGACTTCGTCGAGGAGCAGCGCTTCGACCACGTCGGGGCGTTCACCTACTCGCCGCAGACCGGCACGCCCGCGGCGGACCTCGGCGAGGCCGTGCCGCACGAGGTCGCGGCGGAGCGCTACGGCCGCCTCATGGAGCTGGCGCAGCAGATCTCGATCGAGCGCAACCGCGAGCTGGTCGGCAGCGAGTTGGAGGTGCTGATCGAGTCGGACGAGCCGAGCGAGCAGGAGGACGGCTCGCGCTTCGTCGTCGGCCGCAGCTACCGCGACGCCCCGGAGGTGGACGGCCTCGCCTTCGTGCGCGGCGAGTACGCCTCGGGCGAGTTCGTCCGCGTGCGCGTCGACACCGCCCTCCCCTACGACCTGGTCTGCACCCCGCTCACGTAGCGCGCCTTCCCGCCCTTCACGCCGTCGGCCCCACCGAGGCCGGATCCGGCTCCCTCTCCCCACCCACCCGCCCTCGATGGATGCGGGGCTGCGCCCCCGCTTCGTGGGGGCTGTGCCCCCACACCCCTCGGCTCCGTCGCCTCCGTCATTCCGGGTCCGCCCTTCCCTCATTCCGCGCCCGTTCCCGTCATTCCGGCGAAAGCCGGAATCCAGCCGCGCCAGCACGGCCAGCAGGCGCGCACCGAAGCCCCGAGGGGCAACGAACGCTTCGAGGGCCCCTCGAAGGGCCCCGGAGGGCGCAACAACCGATCAAGCCGGGAGCCAGGCCGACGAGCCCCCTCACCCCCGCCCTCTCCCCAGGGAGAGGGGGCCGGATCGAGGGCGGGTGTCGGGTGCGGGTCAGTTGCGCCGGGGCTTTGGGCGCGGCGGACGCCGCTTGGCGGTGGGGAAGATGTCGAGCTCGGACTCGGGGGCGACCGCCTCGTCGAGGTGGCGGAAGGCGGCGGCGCCGATCATCGCGGCGTTGTCGGTGCAGAGCACGGGCGGGGGGATGAAGACCGGAACCGGCGAAGCCTCGCGCACCGCCTCGCGCAGGCGGCCGTTGGCGGCGACGCCCCCGGCGACCAGCAGACAGGCCACACCCTCGCGCTCGGCGATCCGCGCCGTCTTGCGGGAGAGCACGTCGGCGACGGACTCCTCGAAGGCGTGGGCGACCTCGGCGGGCGGCAGGTCCGGCTCGGCGGCGACGCGCTGCGCGACGGCGGTCTTGAGGCCGGAGAAGGAGAAGTCGTCGCTGCCCGGCATCCAGGCGCGCGGCAGCCGCAGCGTGCGATCCTCGGCTGTCGCGGCCAGCCGCGAGAGCGGCGGGCCGCCGGGGTAGCCGAGGTCGAGCAGCCGCGCGACCTTGTCGAAGGCCTCGCCCGCGGCGTCGTCGCGCGTTCCGCCGAGGCGCTCGAAGCGGCCGTGGTCCAGCATCAGCAGCAGCTCCGTGTGCCCGCCGGAGACGACGAGCGCGAGCGCGGGCAGCGGCGGCTCCTCCTCGCCGAGCCAGTTGGCGCAGACGTGACCCTCCAGGTGGTCGACCGGGATCAGCGGCAGCCCCCGGGCCCAGGCGATGCCGCGCGCGGCGTTGAGGCCGACGACGAGCGCGCCGGGCAGGCCCGGCCCGGCGGTGGCCGCGATCGCGTCGAGGCGGTCCCAGTCGCACTCGGCGTCGGCGAGCGCCTGCCGCACCACCGGCAGCAGCGCGCGCAGGTGCTGGCGCGCCGCCACCTCCGGCACGACGCCTCCCGTCTCGGCATGCAGCTCCTGCTGGGAGGCGACGACGTTGGAGAGCGCGCGTCGCCCGTCGACGACGACCGCCGCCGCCGTCTCGTCGCAAGACGATTCGATCGCGAGCACCGTGGTCATGCGCTACAGGATATCGCGGCGAGCCGTACGGTCCGGCCGCTCACTCCGCCTCCGGCTGCAGGTTCGCCGCGGGATCGAAGGCCTCGATGCTCGTGCCGGTGAGGATGTAGATCGTGGCGCCGTCCGGGGAGAGTGCGAGCGCGCGGATGTCGAGCAGAGTGGGGTGCACGAACTGGCGCAGGAACGCACCATCGTCGCCGCTCACCACGATGCGGCGGTTGCCGCGGTCGGCGACGTAGAGGACGCCGTCGGCAGAATCGCGGGCGATGCCGACCGGCGTGTTGAGCGGCCGATCGATGCCCTCCAGCAGCGGGCCCAGTTGCCGGCCGAGGCTGAAGCGGCGGACGGTGTCCCCGACGAGCAGGTGAAGATCGCCGTCGACGATCAGCCGCAGCGCGCCCTCGTGCGGCGCGCCGCCCGCCGCGCCGGGCAGCGTTCCGCCGATCAGGCCGGTGCGCTCCGTGTCGAAGCCGTCGTCGACCGGGCGGTAGCGCCAGACCTCGGCGCCGAGCGTGTCGAGGACGTAGAGGTTGCCCTCGTAGGCGGCGATGGAGTCGATCGTCCCCAGTTCGTCGGCGTCGCGCAGCGGCAGGGCAGTGGGCAGCTCCCCGGGCACGAGGTCGAACAGCCTGCGCGACTCGTCGATCAGCAGCAGCCGGGCGGCCACCTCGTCCCAGGCGATGACGCTGGGACGCGCGGCGATGGCGGCGCCGTAGCGCACCCCCGCGCGGTACGCCTCGAGCGACGGCTCCTGGCCCGCGGGATCGATCGCGAAGACACGCCCGCGATCGCCGTCGAGCAGCCACAGCCAGTCGCCGCCGAGGACGAGATTCGCCGGAGTGAGGGGCGCGCTCAGCGATCCGGCGAACTGCAGGATGCGCCGCAGATCGCCGACCTCGACGACGCCGTTGAGGTCGTCCAGGCGCTGCTGCACGCCGGCCTGGAGCTCATTGATGCGCGGATCCTCGGTGCCGGCCGCTCGCGCCTGCTCAAGCTCGGCGAGCGCCGCCTGGAAGTGCTGGCGCTGCCACGCGATGTCGTCGTTCTCGGCAGCCGCATCGAGGAAGGCGTTGGCGGCGCTGAGCCGCTCTTCGACCTCGGCCTGCGGATCGCTCTCGAACAGCGGCGGCAGGTAGTACGTGGCGGCCGAGGCGAGCAGCGCGGCGACTACCAGCAGCCCGGCGATCAGCCAGCGCCGCCGGTTGCGCGGCGCGCCGGCCAGTCGGGGGCGGCGCAGGCGCGGCAAGCGCCGTCTGCCGGACGCCGGCTGCGGAGCCGGCGAGGTGATGATCGGCGCCGGAGGTTCGGCGACGGCTGCTCCCTGGTCGTCAGGGGGAGCCTCGCGGTCCGGGAAATCGATCTCCACGGGGGCGGGTTCGGTCGCGGCGTCGGGCACGTCGGCGATCAGCACCGCCGTCATGTCGTCCACCTCCCGGGTCAGGCGGAAGACCTCGGCGAGGGCGCGGTCCGGATCCCCTTCCAGCGCCTGGCTGATCGCCGCGGACCCGGCCGCCTCCTCGGCGGCGCTGCTGAGCACCAGGATCTTCGTCTGTTCGAGCGGCATCCCCGTGAACAGCGGCTCAAGCCGGTCGACTCCCCCGAGGGGCTGCGCGGCGTCGGCGCCCTCGGAGGTGATGCGGCGCACGCCGTCGGGAGCAGCGACGTAGACGACGCCGGGGCCGGCCTGGGCGACGGTCGCGCTGTCGCCGCGCACAGCCAGGCAGGTGACGCCGATCGAGACGCGGTGCTCGCGCAGCGAGCGGCTGTTCCACTCGGCCAGGTTGCGGTGCGCCTGGCGCAGCGCGCGCAGCAGCCCGCCGGTCAGCGACAGCGACTCCGCCGCGAACAGGTCGGCGACGGCGCTGGCGACCTCCTGGCAGAAGTCGGCGGAACGCTCGTCCGCGGGATCGGCGAGCACGAAGAGATGGACGCGCTCCTCGTCGCTGAAGCGCAGTTGCTCGGCGAGCCAAGGTCCGTCCTCGCGAACCTCGCCGCCGACGATGGCGTAGCGTCCGACCCAGGTGCCCATAGGCCCGATCCGCCGGCCCGATCCGTGGGGAGGATTGCGCGGCGCGCACGCCAACGGGGCGCCACGACCGGCGCCCCGCCGCAACCATCATACCAGCGGTGCGGTGGCGCGGGCCGGGCGGCGGGGGCGGCTCAGTCCTCGAAGCGGCGCAGGATCAGCACGGCGTTCTGGCCGCCGAAGCCGAAGGAGTTCTTGGCGAGGGTGCGCACATCGGCGCCGCGCGGCTGGAGCGGGACGTAGTCGAGGTCGCACTCGGGATCGGGGTTCTCGAGGTTGATGGTCGGCGCGATCGTCGAGGTGCGCAGCGTCTGGACGGCCGCCACCGCCTCGACGCCGCCCGCGGCCCCGAGCAGGTGGCCGATCTGGGACTTGAACGCGGTCACGGGGATGCGATCCGCGTCCTCGCGGAAGACCGAGCGAATCGCCCGCGTCTCCGCGATGTCGCCGACCTCGGTCGCCGTGGCGTGGGCGGAGATGTAGTCGACCTCACCCGGGGTGATGCCCGCGTCCTCGATGGCGAGTTGGATGGCGCGCGCGGCGCCGCCGCCGTCCTCGGGCGGCGCGACGAGGAAGGTCGCGTCCGCGGTGACGCCGTATCCGGCCACCTCGGCGAGGGGCTCTGCGCCGCGCTCGCGGGCGTGCTCGAGCTCCTCGAGCACCAGCACCCCCGCGCCCTCCGAGGGGGCGAAGCCGTCGCGGTCGCGATCGAAGGGGCGTGACGACTCGCCGGGGCGGTCGTTGTAGGAGGTGGTGAGGGCGCGCATCGCGCAGAACCCGGCGAGTCCCAGCTCGGAGATGCCGGCCTCGGTGCCCCCGGCCAGCATCACGTCGGCGTGGCCGCGGCGGATCACCTCGGTCGCGTCGCCGATCGCCTGGGTGGCGGCCGCGCAGGCGGTGGTCACGGTGTTGGTGTAGCCGCGCAGGCCGAGCTGGATGGTGAGGTTTCCGGCGGCCATGTTCGGCAGCATCTTCGCCATATAGAGCGGGTCGAGGCGGTGCCCGCCGCGGCTGAGGATCGTGCGCATCGCCTGGTCGGCGTGCGGCAGGCTGCCGTTGCCGGTGCCGAGCAGCGCCCCGGCACGGTGGCGGTCGATTGCCTCGAGGTCCAGTCCGGCGTCGGCAATCGCCTGCCTGCCGGCGGCGATCGCGAACTGCGAGAAGCGCGCCATGCGGCGCGCGTCCTTGCGGTCCATCCACTCGTTGGGCTCGAAGTCATGCACCTGCCCGGCGACCTTGCAGGGGTAGTCGCCGGGCTCGATCGCCGTCAGCGCGGTGATGCCGGACTCGCCGTTGAGCGCGCGTTCCCACAGCTCGTCGACGGTGCTGCCGAGGGGAGAGATCACGCCCATGCCGGTCACGACAACGCGGCGATCCCTGCCATTGCGTTGCGTCATCCGGCCTCCATCGACGTGACCGATTACCGGGCCACAGTCTAGCGCAACCCGAGTGCGCGGTCCCCGCTCACACCGAGGAGCTGTTCGCGTGCCTCGGAGACGGTGTAGAGGCTGCCGACGACGAAGACGGCGCCCCCCTCGCCGGCCAGCGCGCGCGCCAGAGCGAGGGCGGCCGCGACGTTCGGCTGCTGCTGCACGACCGCGCCCGCCGCGGCGAAGGCGGCGGCGACCTGCGAGGGATCGGCCGCCCGCTCCGAGGACGGCGGGGCGACGATCACGGTCTCGCCGCCGGTGAGCAGCGGCGCGGCCAGCAACGGCACGTCGCGGCCGGCGAGCAGGCCAGCCACCAGCACATGCGGATGGGGCAGCGGCAGCTCGCGCAGGGTCTCCCGGAACCGCTCCGCCGCGAGCGGCGTGTGCAGCGCGTCCAGCACCACCAGCGGGCGCTGGCGCAGCACCTCGAAGCGTCCGGGCCAACGCACCGAGGCGAGACCGTCGCGCACGGCCGCCTCGGGCAGCTCGCCTCCGGCGGCGTCCCACGCCAGTTCCGCCGCGCGCACGGCTGTCGCCGCGTTCTCCGCCTGGTGGCGGCCGATCAGCGGCAGCCGCAGCCGCCGGTAGGTGCGCAGCGGCGTGCGCAGGTCCAGCGTCTGCCCGTCGAGACCCTGCGCGGTCACCCGCAGCGCGCACTCGGCCGCCACCTCGTGCAGCGTCGCGCCCACCTCGGATGCCCGCGCGCGCACCACGTCGAGCGCGCGCTCGCGCAGCGGCGCGGCGACGGCGGCGCCGGGCGCGCGGATGATCGCCGCCTTCTCCGCCGCGATCTGCTCGATCGTGTCGCCGAGGATCGCCGTGTGCTCGAGGTCGAGCGGGGTGATCACGGCGACCGCCTTCGAGGCGGCGACGACGTTCGTCGTGTCCAGCCGCCCGCCGAGGCCGACCTCCAGCACCTGCCAGTCGCAGCCGGCCTCCGCGCCCGCGAGCCAGCCGAGCACGGTCAGCAGCTCGAAGTAGGACCAGCCCTCGGTCGCCGCGTCGTCCAGCAACGCCCGCGCGAGGCGGGCGAAGGCGGCGTGGCCGAGCGGTTCGCCGTCGATGCGCACGCGCTCGCGGGCCTGGTGCAGATCGGGCGAGGTGAGCAGCAGGGTGTGCGCGCCGGCGGCGCGCAGCTGCGCCTCGACCAGCGCCGCGGTCGAGCCCTTGCCCTTTGAGCCGGCGATGTGGACGGTGCGCCGCCGGTCCGGGCGTCCGGCGGCCTCGAGGAACGCCTCGATGTGGCTCAGGCGGAAGCGCTTCGCCTCGCGTGGATCGCCGCTGCGCTCGTAGCCGCCGCGCGCGAGCAGGCCGCGCACGGCCTCGGCGTAGGCCGCGAGGGTGGCGTCGTCCGGGAGGTCGCCGGGCGGGGTGGTGGTCATGGTGCGAGGATAGCCCTTCGCCCGTTTGGGGCGGACTGCCGCGCTCGCCCACCCCGACCGCCCGTGCTAGCGTCGCGGGCATGACCACGACACCGCGAGGCGACCCCGCCGACGGGCGCTGGCAGCCCGCGTCCGAGCGTCCCGAACACCCGCTCGCGCCCATCGACGGCGCCTCGCTCGTCGGGGGGCTGCGGCTCGTCGTGCTGCTCGGGCCGCGCAGCTCCGTCGGCTCGACCTACTTCCGCTGCATCCTCGACGGCCCCGAGGGCCCGACGTCCGCGCCCGTGATCTTCGGGCTGCAGAACTCCGGGCCGTTTCCCGGCTTCAACTGGATCGAGGTGCTCGACTACACGGACGCGCCGCCGCTCGCCGCCGGAGGCGTGCAGCCCGTATCGCCCGAGGTCGAGCGGGCGTTGTTCGGGCAGCTCGCGGGCCTCGTCCCGGCGGGCGGGCACCTGATGGCGGAGTACGACTCGCGCCCGCGGGCGAGCACGGCGCGCGCGCTGGCGGCCGACGTGCCGCCCGTCGCCACGCCGCTCGGCGCGCTGCTCTTCGACCTCGGCTGCGGCGTGGCGTTCCGCGACTGGTACATCTCCGAGGGCGGCCGCGAGGGCCCGCGCAAGCTGCAGGGCTTCCGCGCGACCAACGAGGAACACGCCCGCACGCGCGGCCTCGAGACGATCGCCACCCTCGACGCCTTCCTCGAGGGCGCGCGCCTCGCCGGCGATCTGCGCGCGCTGACCGAGCCGCTGGCGCAGCGCGTCCGCGACGAGCTGCGCCAGCGCTACGGCTGATGGCGGCGCCGGGGCGCTCACGGTCCTTGATGCGGGAGCCGGCGGCTCAGCGGCTCGATGCGATCCAATTCGCGCGCGGGAGCACAGCGAGTACCAGCAGTGCGGCGCCGAAGCCGAGCCCTCCCCACCAGAAGAGCAGGTACATCGCCGCGCAGCCGGCGGTCGCCAGCACAAGCCTGATACCAGTCCCGGGCGGGTCGGGCGGCGCGAGCCGTCCGGCGATCACAGTCCACGGGATAATGACCAGCCAGTAGCTGATCGCAAAGTGACCCAGCCAGACGCCGGCGGCGTCCCCGAACTCCGGATCGCGCGAGAGCACGACCGCCAGCGCGGCCGCCGGAGGTCCGAGGAGCAGGCCGGACGCCCGTAGCAGCTTCACGGGTCGCCCCCTCGGCTCAGCGCTTCGAGGCAACTGCAGGATACGGCGTGTGACGGGGCGTTACCGCGCGGGGCGCTAACGGTCCGTCGTGTAGAATCGGCGAAACGACGGAGCGTCGCGGTTCCTCGCGGCGCGTCACACCCAACCGAGGCCGGGCGGCACAGTACGATTCGCCCGCAGGAGCGAGACGAAGGACGGCGTCATGCCCCAAACCCTGAGCGTGATCAAGGCCGATGTCGGCGGCTACGTCGGCCACTCCGCGATGCACCCCGAACTGCTCGACGCGGGCCGCGAGTCGCTCGCCCAGGCCGTGCAGTCGGGGCTGCTGATCGACGCGCAGGCGCACGCCTGCGGCGACGACCTGTTCCTCGTGATGTCGCACGACCGCGGCGAAGACGACGAGGCGGTCCACCAGCTCGCCTGGGACACGTTCCAGACCGGCACCGCGGTCGCCCAGAAGCTGCATCTCTACGGCGCGGGACAGGACATCCTCGTCGACGCCTTCTCCGGCAACATCCGTGGCGCGGGCCCCGGCTCGGCCGAACTGGAGCTGGAGGAGCGCCCCTCCGAGCCGGTGATCGTGTTCATGGGCGACAAGACCTCGGCGGGCTCGTTCAACCTGCCGTTCTTCAAGATGTTCGCCGACCCCTTCAACACCGCCGGCCTCGTGATCGCCGAGCCGCTGCACAAGGGCTTCGAGTACGAGGTCCACGACGTCAAGGAGCACAAGCGCATCCACCTCGCCTGCCCCGAGGAGATGTACGACCTGCTGGTCTTCATCGGCTCCCCGGCGCGCTACGCCGTGAAGCGCGTGCGCAGCCGCGTCACGGGCGAGGTCGCCGCCGTCTCCTCGACCGACAAGCTCTCGCTCATCGCTGGCCGCTACATCGGGAAGGACGACCCGACGGCGATCGTGCGCTGCCAGGGCAACTTCCCGGCGGTCGGCGAGGTGATCGAGCCGTTCACCACCGCCTGGACCGTCGAGGGCTTCATGCGCGGCTCGCACTACGGGCCGTGGATGCCGACCTCGGTGGAGCAGGCGCACCCCTCGCGCTTCGATGGCCCGCCGCGGATCATCGCGCTCGGCTTCCAGCTGGCGGAGGGCATGCTGATCGGTCCGCGCGATCTGTTTGACGACCCCTCGTACGACAACGCGCGCGACGAGGCGAACCGGGTCAGCGACTACCTGCGCAAGCACGGCCCGTTCGAGCCGCACCGCCTGCCCCTCGACGAGATGGAGTACACGACGATGCCGGCCGTCGCCGCGATGCTGCACGACCGCTGGGAGGACATCGACTAGGGGGCGGGAGCCCGGCGGTACGGGAGCCGCCCGATGCAGATGTTCGTCGACGCCGACGAGGCGTACCTGGTGTGGACGCGCTGGCAGCCCGAGGGCTACGTACTCAACGTCGGGCGCACCCCGCAGCCCTCGATACCGATCGTGTTGCATCTCGCCGTCTGCGAGCTGATCGCGGAGCCGGGCCAGCGCTACACGACGGGGGAGTCCGTCAAGATCTGCTCCCTCGACCGCCAGGAGTTGATCGAGTGGGCCGAACGCGAAGAGGTGGACGGCGAATTGAGTACGGACTGCCATTGCCTGTCATGAGGCGAGGCGAGCTCCGCTCGGGGGGACGATGAGCGGGCAGGCCGCGAGCGGGGGGACGCTGCGCTTCCGCGCGCACGCCGACGCGATCATGGAGCAGGCCGCGCGGGAGTACCGCGAGCTGCTGCGCGAGATCGCCGCCTCGTTCGACCCGTTCCCGGAGTACCCCGGCTCGTTCTTCTCCTACGGTATCGAGGTCGAGCCGCCGCCGGGCGGCCAGGCCGAGGACGCCCCCGGCTGCGTCGTGCTGGGCGAGGACGGCGGCCTCTACGAGCTGCGTATCGGCTTCGAGGCCGACCAGCTCGACACCGACGACCCGGCGACGACCCGCTCGGAGCTGCGCGTACCCCTCGAGGAGTTGAGCCCGGCCGAGTACGTCGCCTACGCCGGCCGTGCCGCCGAGGCCGCGCTGGCGCTGCTGGAGCAGGGGGCTCCGCAGCGCTGAGGGACGCTCCGCGGGTTACGACGCGGGCCGGAAGCGCGGCAGCGTCCACTCCTCGGTGACGTCCTCGAACGTCACCTCGAGTTCCATGTCGATCCGCACGCCGTCGGGGACCTCGACGTCGACGAGGTTCGAGATCATGCGTACGCCCTCGTCGAGTTGGACCATCGCGTAGGCGTAGGGCACGTCGTCGTTGAAGGCGGGGTTCTGCGGCTGGCGGACGATCGTGTAGGTGTGGAGGCGGCCGCGGCCGCTCGCCTTCGTCCACTCCCAGTCCGGGCTCAGGCAGCGCGGGCAGGCCTGCCGCGGGTACCAGAAGTGGCGGCTGCACTGGAGGCAGCGCGGGAGGACCAGCTCGTGGCGCTTCGCCGCGTCCCAGAAGGGCTGTGTGAGCGCAGGGTCTGCTTGTCGCGGGAGAGGCTTCTCGTATTCGGCCATCGTGGACCTCGGTGTGGTCTTTGCTTGCTGGAGTTAGAGGGTGGCGCCCGAACCGAGCACCAGCGTCGTCATGACGCTGCCGGTGCCGCCTCAGCCATTGACAAGGCAGAGGTCGCCCTTCTTCACCTGCCTCACCCCGGCTCGGCCCATGATCTGGCGGGTCGCCTCCACCACGTGGCGGAAGCCGCCGGCGCCGCCGCCGGGCTGGCCCGCCGAGATCTGGCCGCCGTCGGTGTTGATCGGGAAGTCGCCCTCGTAGGTCGTGTCCGTGCTCTCGTAGAAGGCCCCGATCTCGCCCTTCGCGCAGATCCCGGCGTCCTCCAGGCACATCATCGCGAGGATCGTGTAGCAGTCGTAGAACTGGGCGAACTCGATGTCGCGCGCGCTGTACTCCGCCATCTGCAGCGCCACCGGGGCGGATTGCACGACCGGGGTGGTGGTGATGCTGTCGTTTTGCCAGACGACGCTGTGGCTGGTCGCCGGTCCGCCCACGCCGAGGATGTAGACGGGCGGGTTCGGCAACGCCCTCGCGCGTTCCGCGCTGGTGACGATCACGGCGTTCGCGCCGGAGCACGGCATCACGCACTCCAGCAGGTGCAGCGGGTCGTTGACGAAGCGCGAGTTGAGCACGTCGTCGATGGTGATCGGGTCCTTCCAGAGCCCGTTCTCGTTCCGCAGCGCGTTGAAGCGCTGGTCGACGGCGCACTTGGCGAACTGCTCCTGCGTGGTGCCGAACTCGTGCATGTGGCGCGCCTTGATCATCCCGTAGCCGCCGTTGGCGGCGATCACGGTGCCGAACGGCGCCTCCCACTCCGTGAGGATGTTGGCCGGGCCGCCGCCGCCACGCGCGCCCGCCCCGGCCTCGAGCCGCGTCGCGCTGGCCGGCCGCGACTGGCCGAGCATGCAGAGCACGTTGCTGGCGACGCCAGAGGCGACGGCCATCGCCGCTGTCAGGATCGAGGCCGCGCCGCTCGCCCCGTGCGTGGTCATCGAGGAGGTATAGCGGGGCCTGATGCCGAGCGCCTCGCAGAGCTCGAGGGAGTTCACGTCCTCGCGGTTGATCACGCCGTCGATGTCGTCCTTGCGCATTCCGGCGTCGCGGATCGCGTCCCGGGCGACCTCGGCGAGGAGGCCCGTGGTGCTCCGTTCGCCGTACTGGCGCAGCGTCGGGAGCTCGCTGAACCCGACGATCGCCGCCTTCCCGCGAATCGACATCGTCCGCCTCCCTCCCCGTGCGGTCGTGCGCTGTTGAACCCGTGACGAACTCCAAGGTTACTCCCGCGCAACAGGCCTTGCCAGCCCGTGGCCGTCATCGGACGCACGAGGCCGCTACGATGGCCCGCGCGCGTGCGGCTGCGAACGGAGGCGACGATGGACCCCGCGGACCGGCAGGCGATCCACGACCTGATCACGGACTACTGCTACACCTTCGACAGCGCCGACCACGACACCTTCGCCGCGCTCTTCAGCGAGGATGCGGTCTTCGGCCGCGCCGGCAGCGAGGTGCGGGGCCGCGAGGCGATCCGCGAGCTGGTCGCCAACCGCTGGGTCGAGGAGCCAACGCCACGGCGGCACATGGTGTCCAACATCCGGCTGCAGGAGCCGGAAGCCGATGGCAGCGTGCGCGGCAAGGCGATGTTCCTCGTGACGATCGCGACCACCGGCGAGTCGCGCGCGCGCATCCTCGCGACCGGCTGGTACGACGACGTCTACGTGCGCACGGCCGAGGGCTGGAAGTTTCGCTACCGCGTCAACCACGTGGACCCGCGGGCGCGGGCTTAGCCCGAGCGGCCGGTCGGCGAGGACTACAGCTGGCCGCGTTCGAGGGCGGTGATTCGGGCCTCGTGTCCGCGCACGACCTGCTTGACCTCGGCCATGTCCTCGAGGAGCACCTTCTGGCCCTCAGCCAACTGGGCTACGTCCCTCCGCAGTTGCGTGACGTCGCGAGCGAGCGGCGCGATCTCCTCGCGCACGACCTGGCGCACGACGTCCAGCGGGACGGATCCGTTGGCGCTCTGCTCGGGCACGAGCCCTCTCTCTTGGGGGAGCACGCATCGTAGCATGCCCGTGCCATCACGTCGAGGGCAGTTCGCTACGCCCCGGCGAGCGCCGCCCGAGGCGCGAGGCGCACCGCGCCCGACTCCGCGAGGCGGGCGATCTCCGCCTCCTCGTAGCCAGCCTCCGCCAGCACCTCGGCGCCGTGCTGGCCGAGCAGCGGCGGCGGGAGGCGCAGCGAGGCGAGGCCATCCTCGAAGCCCCAAGGGACGTTGAGCGTGCGCAGCGGGCCGAGCGTGGGGTGGCCCTCGATCGTCTGGATCATGCCAAGCGCCTCGGTCTGCGCGTCCGCGAGCAGCGAGCGCAGGTCGTGCATGCGCACGATCGTGTAGCCGAGCTCGTCCTGCACCAGCGTGCGCAGCTCCTCGAAGGGGATCTGGCGCGTGCGGTCGTTCACCAGCGGCGGCAGCAGGTGCAGGTTGCGCATCAGCGTGTCCGGCGCCTCGTAGCGCGGGTCGAGGAGCACCTCGGGGCGGTCGATGGCGATCAGGAACTTGGCCCAGGCGCCCTCGTCGCCACGCATCGTGATCAGCGCGTGGCCGTCGGCGGTCTCGAAGCCGTGGTCGGGCTCCTCGTCGGCGCCGGTGAGGGGGCGGCCGACGCGATCCTCGACGGCGAGCTCCGCGCTGATCGTCCACTGGTGCATCGCGATGAAGGTCTGCAGCAGCGAGGTCTGCACGTGCTGCCCGAGGCCGTTCCGCTCGCGCCAGAGCAGCGCCGTCAGCACCCCGTGCACGCCGGCGATGCCGGCTCCCACCGAGGCGAGGTCGTAGCCGTAGCGGACCGGCGGCTCGCTCGCCCGACCGAGGTGCCGGTTGGAGCCGACCACGGCCTGCACGTCCAGCTCGCTCGCGGGCGCCTCGGCCAGCGGCCCCTCGGCGCCCTGTCCGCTGATCGAGAGGTAGATCAGCCGCGGATAGCGCTTCGAGAGCTCCTCGTAGCCAAGGCCGAGGCGCTCCATCACGCCCGGCCGGTAGCCCTCGAGCAGCACGTCGGCGCCGTCGAGCAGCCGCTCGAGGACGGCCCTGCCCTCGGGCGACTTGAGGTCGAGCGCGATGCCGCGCTTGTTGCGGTTGAGTTGCAGGTAGAGCGCGCTTTCCGGCTCGCCCTCTGCCGGAGTGTGGAATGGGCCGATCTCGCGGATCCAGTCGCCCTCGGGCGGCTCGATCTTGATCACGTCCGCGCCGAGGTCGCCGAGCTGCATCGCGCAGATCGGGCCGGAGACGCCCTGCGAGAGGTCGAGCACGCGCAGGCCCGCGAGGGCGGGCGCGGCGTCATCGCTTGCCGCCGTGGCGCCGTTGCCGCGCGCGCCGATGCGCGCGACGGGCGCCGGAGGCGGGAGCGCGGCCACCTCGTCCTCGAGCTCGCGCAGCACCTCGTCGGTGTGCTGGCCCTGCGCGGGCGAGGGGCTGGTGATGCGCGCGCGGGACTTGTCGAAGCGCCAGTGCGGCTCGGCCGTGCCCATGTCGCCCCAGGGCGTGTCCATCACGCTGAGGAAGCGCTGCCCGCTTGCCTGCGGATGCGCCAGCAGGCCCTCGATCAGCGGCAGCCCGGTCAGCACCTCCGAGGCCGGGACGCGGGCGGCGTGCAGCCGCTCCACCCACTCCGAGGCGCTCCGCTCGGCGAAGGCCGCTTCCAGCAGCGGGATCAGCGCCTCGCGGTTCTCGACGCGTAGTGCGTTGCTCGCGAAGCGCGGGTCGGCGGCGAGGTCCGGGCGCTCGAGGGCCCCACAGAGCCGCGTCCAGAGGCGCTGGTTGAGCGCGCTCACCGCCACGTAGCCCTCGGCGGTGGCGAACGCCTGGTCCGGCACGATGTTGCTGCGCGCGCTGCCGAGCCGCGGCGGCGGCTCGGCGGTCGCGAGGTACTCGGCGATCCGCGTGGTCGCCCCGAACATCGTGCACTGCAGCTGCGAGTTGTGGATGCGCAGCCCTCGGCCGGTGCGCTCGCGCACCCACAGCCCGACGAGCAGCGCCTCGAGGTTGACGGCCGCCCCGTTCCAGTCGATCGAGGGCGTTCCGCGCGAGAACTCGGGCGGGCCGCCGGACTGGCCGTTGAGGCTGGTCGCCCCGCCGGCGGCCTGCGAGAACCACTCGTTGCTGGTCATGCCGACCATCGGCCCGACGGGACCGAAGGCGGAGCTCTGCAGGTAGATGAGGCGCGGGTTGAGCTCCTGCAAGCGCTCCCAGCCGAGGCCCAGCCGCTCCATCACGGCGGGCGAGCGGAAGTTCTCGATCAGCACGTCGGCGGTGCGGATCAGGTCCTCGCCTCGCGCGAACTCCTCGGGCTGCTTGAGGTCGAGCACGATCCCGCGCTTGCCGAGGTTGTTGCCGAGGAAGGTGTGGCCCATGCCGCGCAGCTCGGGCCGGGTGTTGCGCACCATGTCGCCCTGTGGCGACTCGACCTTGATCACGTCCGCGCCGAGCCACGCAAGGTACTCGGCGGCGACCGGGCCGACGGCGGCCTGCCCGAGATCGAGCACGCGGATGCCGGTCAGCGGCGCTTCGAGCTCGCCCATGACGCCTCCGGGTGGTGGGAGTCCTCGTGGCTCGTGAGTATACGGAGGCTGGTTGAGTAGTCGCAGCGACGGCGAGCCGCAGCCGCTAGGCTTCGCCTCGACGGCGAGCGCGGGAGGGGGACGGGATGATCACCTACGTCGACCACATCGGGATCGTGTCGCACAGCCTCGAGCAGGCTGGCGACGTGCTCGTCGAGCGGCTCGGCCTCGCCTGGGACACGGACCGCGCGCCCATGCCTGATGGCGGCTACTTCGCCCCGGAGCGCACGCGAATCTTCTTCGTGCGGGTCGGCGTCAGCGAGACGAAGATCGAGATCCTGCTGCCCGACGACGCGCAGAGCGGCATCGGTCGCTACCTCGAGCGGCGCGGGCCGGGGCTGCACCACATCGGCTACGGCAGCGACGACGTGGTTGCCGACACGAAGCAGTTCATCGACAACGGCCTGCGCTACATCGACTTCGGCGAGCCGATCGAGGACATCACGACCTCCTTCTTCCACCCCGCCTCCGCCGACGGCATCCTCACCGAGATCGTCCGCGACCGCCGGCCCGTCCGCTGATCGCGGCGGGTGCGAGCAGCGCCGAGGGCGCACAACCCCTCGAGGCAGGAGCAGCGGCGGGCGAGCCCCCTCACCCCAACCCTCTCCCCCGGGAGAGGGGGCCGGAGGGGAGCGCCCTCGCTACTCCATCATTCCGGCTCTCCTACCCGTCATTCCGGCGAAAGCCGGAATCCAGCCGGCCGGGTCGTCCAGGCCAAACGGCGAGGGCGGCGCAACAAGCCCTCGAGGCAGGAGCGGCGGCGGGCGAGCCCCCTCACCCCCACCCTCTCCCCCGGGAGAGGGGGCCGGAGGGGGTGCCCTCGCTACTCCGTCATTCCGGCTCCCTTCCCGTCATTCCGGCGAAAGCCGGAATCCAGCCGGCCGAGTCATCCCGGCCAAACGGCGAGGGCGGCGCAACAACCCCTCGAGGCAGGAGCAGCGGCGGGCGAGCCCCCTCACCCCAACCCTCTCCCCCAGGAGAGGGGGCCGGAAGGGAGAGGGTCCATCGAGGGGCGGCGCTACTCGAGGTCGCGGAGGCGCGGGACGAAGGCGTAGATCGCGAGCGCAACCAGGACGAGCAGCAGGGAGAAGCTGCCAAGGCCGACCTGCGGCCCCACCACCTCGGCGATCAGACCGACCGCGAAGGCACCGAGGGCCATGGTTCCCACCTGCATCATGAAGACGCTCGCCATGCGGCCGCGGTAGGCGTCCTCCACGTGCGTGTGGAGCAGCACGTTGTTCAGCGCCTGCCGGCCTGACTCGCCCACCCCGACGACGACCATCAGCGCGAGCGAGAGGACGTAGTGCGAGGAGGCGGAGAAGGCCGTTAGGCCGAGGCCGGTCACCACCACGCTCAGCAGCAGCAGCTTGCCCCGCTGCCCCGAGTCCAGCGAGGCCAGCGCGAGCACCCCAACCAGTGATCCGATGCCGGCCACGCTCATCATCAGGCCGAGTTGCGCCGCGTCTCCGTTCAGCACGTCGGCGACGAATCCGGGCAGGAGCCGGATGTAAGGCATCCCGAGCAGCGAGGTCGCGAAGCTGAGGACGAGCAGCAGGAAGACGGTGCGCGTCCGGAGCATGTAGGCGAGGCCCTCGCGGAACTCCTCGATCCCGCCGCGCCTGCGCACCGCGCCCGCGTCCGGTTCGCGCGCCGGCACCCGGAGGAGCAGGACGACGGAGAGCAGGAACAGCGCGGTCATCAGCACGTAGACCCACTCCGGACCGACGATCGCGAGCATCACCCCGGCGAGCATCGGGCCGAACAGCCGCATCGTGTTCATGCCCGCCATGTTGAGCGACACGGCGTTCTGCAGGCGGGCCAGGCCGACGATCTCCGGCGGCATCGATTGCAGCGCCGGGAAGATCACGCCGCTGGTCGCTCCCTGCGCCATCGCGGCGACCAGCAGGTGCTCGTAGCGCAGCTGATCCATGAAGAGCAGCACGGCCACCGCCGCCGAGGTCAGCGCGGCTCCGATCTGCCCGACCTGGACCACGAGGCGCTTGGAGCGCCGGTCCGCGATCACGCCCCCGTAGAGTGAGAAGCCGAGCATCACCACGGACAGGAACAGCGCCATCGTTCCGAGCGCCGCATAGGACCCGGTGAGCTCGAACACGAGGTAGCCGCGCGCGAGCATCTGCATGTTCATCGTCGCGTTCAGGCCGAGCGTGGCGACGAAGAACCAGCGGAAGTCGCGGTCGTGCAGGGACTCGAAGGTGCGCGCCGACGTCAGGCCGCGAAGCAGCCGCGAGGTGGCCGCGGGCCGCTCCGGTTGCGCGTCCAGGCGCGTGCTGCCTCGCATCGGCGCGTCCTCGCGGTCGTCCTCGCGGCGCTGTCGAGTCGTCGGCGTGTTCGCGAAGCGGCCGGGAGGGCTCGCAGCGGCCCCCAGCGTAGCGCACGGGCGCGCGCTACTGGATCTCGCGCACCCGCGGGACGAAGAGGTGCACGGCGATCGCGACGAGGACGAGCAACAGCGCGAAGCTGCCGAGGCCGACCTGCGGGCCCACCGCCTCGGCGATCAGGCCGACGATGAAGGCGCCGAGCGCCATCGTGCCGACCTGCGTCATGAGCACGCTCATCACGCGGCCCCGGTAGGCGTCGTCGGCGTACTGGTGGATCAGCACCACGTTGAGCGCCTGCCGCCCCGCCTCGCCGATCCCGACGACGAACATCAGGACGATCGAGATCGCGAAGATCGAGGATGCGGAGAACGCCGTCAGGCCGAGACCCATCACCACCATGCTCAACAGCAGCAGCTTGCCGCGCCGCCTCGATCGCAACGAGGCCAGCGCCAGCGCCCCGGTGAGCGAGCCGAAGCCGGCGAGGCTCATCAGGATGCCGAGTTGCGCCGAGTCCCCGTTCAGCACGTCGGCGACGAAGCCCGGCATGAGGCGGATGTAGGGCATCCCCAGCAGCGAGGTCGTGAAGCCGATCGCCAGCAGCGAGAACACCGTCGGCGTGCGCCGGATGTAGGTGAAGCCCTCGCGCAGCTCCCTGAGGACGTTCGCGGCGCTCATCGAGCGCGGGCGTGGCGCCCGCTTCGGCACGCGGGCAAGCAGGACGATCGAGAGCGTGAACAGCACGGTCATGATCGTGTAGACCCACTCCGCCTCGGTGACCGCGAGCAGCACGCCGGCGAGGGCCGGCCCGAGCAGGCGCATGACGTTCATGTTCGCCGTGTTGAGCGAGACGGCGTTCTGGAGCAGCGAGGGCTGGACGATCTCGGGCGGCATCGCCTGGCGGGCCGGCATCATCAGCCCGCTGGTCACGCCCTGGGCGAAGGCCGCGACGAGCAGGTGTTCCCAGCGCAGCAGGTCCGCGAAGAGCAGCGTCGCGACCGCCGCGGCGTTGAGGGCGGCCGCGATCTGGCCCAGCTGGAGGATCATGCGCTTCGAGCGGCCGTCGGCGAGCACGCCCCCGTAGAGCGAGAACGCGAGCATCGAGACCGCGTGCACCAGCGCGAGGGTGCCGAGAGCGGCGTAGGAGCCGGTCAGCTCGAAGACGAGGAAGCCGCGCGCGAGCATCTGCATGTTCATCGCCGCGTTCTGGCTGAGCGAGGCGAAGAAGAACCAGCGGAAATCGCGGTCGTGCAGCGAGGCGAACGTCGGCGCCGCGGCGACGCCCCTGATCAGTTGCGCGGGCGTGGGGAGCCCTTCCGCCTCCGCGTCCGGGCGCGTGCCCTCGTGCGAGGGCGCATCCTCGCGGTCGTCGTCGCGGGGTTGTGCAGTCGTCGGCGCGCTCCCTCGCGAGCGGCCGGCGGGAAGCGGCCGCGGCTGGTCGTCCTCGGGGGACTCGAGGCGGCGTCTAGCCTATCGCAGGGTCGAGTCAGGGGCTGCGCCCAGCGGGCGAGGTTCGGCGCGAGTAAGCTCCACCTTCGCGATGCGCCTCAGAAGCCCCCGCCGGGGATGTGGGACGACATGTCCCGGTGCGCTTCGGAGCGCGCGTCGTCCGAACGACGCCGGAGTTCCGCTCCCTCGGCCTGCGCGCGCAGCCGTGAGTCGTGGTCCGCCCCTTCGGGGAGGCTGCCGCCGCCCGCAACTCGCGTGCGGCTTCGCGGCACGACGGCGACGATGATGAGGGCGGCGATGGTGAAGAGCGCCCCTAGCAGGGCCCACAGCCATATCCGGCGCCGCTTCCACCTGGCGACGGCGCCGCTTGCGGCGGCGCACACCGCCATCAGCGCCAGTAGCGGGGCGAGTTCCACGGGAGGGCTCCCTTCCGACCGGCTGACGCTCGCTCGCCGAGGTGTGTGAAGAACCACAACGAGCATACCGGACTGGACCACCCGGCCCGCTCCCCACCCCCACTCGCGACCCGGGCGCGGCCGGACGATTGATCCACCCGCGCGCCGCCCCGATGCTCCAGGGGTCGCCGATGACGCAGCGAGCGGCCAGAACGGGCGCCCTTGGCCACGAACGATCCCCCCGCGTCCTCGATCCGCGAGCGCGCCGAGTCGAAGCGCGCCGTCGCGCTGCTGATCGGCCTGAACACGACCGCGCCCCTCGCGATCGACATGTTCCTCCCCTCGATGCCGAACATGGCGAGGGAGTTCGAGGCGCCGACCTCGACGATTCAGCTCGCGGTCACGCTGTTCCTGCTTGCGTTCGCGGCTTCGCAGCTCGTCTACGGGCCGGTCTCGGACCGCTTCGGACGGCGTCCCGCGCTCGTCGCCGGCCTCGTGCTCTTCATCGCCGGGGGCCTGATGTCGCTGTTCGCGTGGTCGGCGGAGGCGCTGATCGTCGGGCGCGTCATCCAGGGTGTCGGCGGCGGCGCCGGTCCCGCGATCGGCCGCGCGATGGTGCTCGATGTGTTCGGCCGGGACCGCGCCGCGCGGGTGCTGGCGTACATGACGATCGCCACGCCGCTGGCGCCGACGCTCGCGCCGATCATCGGGGGCGTGTTGCAGGACCTGTTCGACTGGCGCGCCGTCTTCGTGACGCTGATCGGCATCGGCGTGTTCCTGCTCGTCGCCTACCAGCTGGTGCTGCCGGAGACGAACGTGCGCCGCGACCGGACGGCCCTCGGCGCGGTGCAGATGGGCAGGAACTACCGGGAGCTGTTCTCGAGCCGCATCTTCCTCGCCTACTCGCTGACGATGGGGTTGATGTTCAGCGGCCAACTGGTCTTCATCTCCGGCTCGTCGTTCGTGCTGATCGACGAGCTCGGGCTCACCGCCGGCCAGTTCGGGCTCGCCTTCGGATTCGCGGCGGTCGGGATCATGAGCGGTGCGTGGCTCTCGAGCCGGCTGGTGGTGCGCTGGGCGAACTCGCGGGTGGTGCTGCTCGGCGCCGTCTTCGGCGCGGGCGCCGGCGGCGTGATGGCGGGGCTCGCCTGGGGCGGCGTCGCCAATCCGTGGGCCGTCCTGCTGCCGATGTTCGTGTTCGCCGCGGGCAACGGTCTCGCCCGCCCGCCGGCGATGGCCGGCGCGATGATCCCCTTCGAGCGCATGGCGGGTCTCGCCTCGGCGGTGCTCGGGTTCGCCCAGATGGCGATCGCCACGGTCTACAACATCACCTTCAGCCAGCTGATCGAGATCGACCAGGTCGCCCTCGCGAGCGGCATCGCCGCCGCCGCGGCCGCCAACCTCGTCCTGCTGCTGCTGCTCCGCCCGCCCGCGAGCACGCGTGAGCGGGCGGCGGCGGGGTGATCGGGGCCTCTACGCGCGATCCAGGTCAGGCTAGAGTGAATCCGTGAGAAACGTGACTATCACCCTGGACGACGAGACTGCTCGCTGGGCCCGCATCGAGGCGGCCCGTCAAGACACCAGTGTCTCGCAGTTCGTCGTCGGCCTGCTGCGCGAGCAGATGGCCCGTGCCGGCCGCGAGGCCGATCGCTACGAGCAGGCGCGCCGCTCCTACTTCGCACGGCGGCCTCGCTCCCTGAGCGGCGGGAAGGCGCACCCCTCGCGCGAAGAGTTGCACAGGCGTTGAGCGTCTTCGGCGTGCCTCGCCCGCCGTCGCCTGCCCGCCCCGGCCCGAGCCTCTAGAATCGTCCGGCCGCCGCCGCACACCGAATCGACCGGAAGGATGCAGCGATGCCGCCAGCGACCGGAACGCCCGCCTTCGAGGATCTGCCGACCATGGACGAGGGCAGCGAGGAGCGCCACGCCTGGGACGTCTGGGGCCGCGACGACCAGGTCGGCTCCTTCAACCGCGTGACCCCGGAGCACGTCGTGGCCGCCGCCCGGCTGGTGCGCACGGGCAAGGTGATCAACCTCGATCTGCCGCTCAACGAGCCGGACCCGCCGCTCAGCCACCGCACGCGCTTCGTCCACCACATCGAGACCGGCCGCCAGACCCGCGACGACTGGGTCGACGGCTTCTTCCTGCAGGGCTCCAGCCAGTGGGACGCCCTCGCCCACGTGCGCTACCGCCAGTACGGCTACTGGGGCGGCCGCCAGGACGAGGACGTCAACGAGGGCCGCGAGTGCGGCATCGACCAGTGGGCCGAGCGCGGCATCGTCGGCCGCGGCGTGCTGATCGACGCGAAACGCCACTACGACTGCGCGCCCGACGAGCGCTTCGCCATCACCGGCCCGATGATCGAGGAGATCGCGGAGGCGCAGGGCGTGGCGATCGAGCCCGGCGACACGCTGCTGCTCAACACCGGCTGGCTCGAGTGGCTGCTCTCGCTCGACCTCGATACGCGGATGGCCCTGCAGGGGTCGGTCGCGCCGACGCCGGAGGGGATGCAGGCGCCCGGCCTCGACGGCCAGCGCGAGACGGCGGCGTGGCTCTGGAACCGCGGCATCAGCGCGGTGGCCGCCGACACGCACGCGATGGAGGCGCTGCACGTCAAGCCCGAGGAGGGCTTCCAGCACCGCCGCCTGCTGCCGATGCTCGGCATCGCGATCGGCGAGTACTTCAACCTCGCGCCGCTCGCCGCCGACTGCGCCGAGGACGGCGTCTACGAGTTCATGCTCGTCTCCTCGCCGCTCAACATCCTCGGCGGTGTCGGCTCGCCGCCCAACGCCTACGCGATCAAGTAGCGCGGGAGCCGGGCTGGCGATGACCGAGCCGCTGCTCGACGGGGGCGCTCTCGAGGGCGTGCGCGTGCTCGAGGTGGGCACGCACGTCGTCGGGCCCTACTGCGCGCAGAACCTTGCCGACCTCGGCGCGGAGGTGGTGAAGATCGAGCCGCCGGGCGGCGACCCGACGCGCCGGCTCGCCGGCTTCGCGCCGAACGAGAGCAAGCTCTTCCACACGCTCAACCGAGGCAAGCGCAGCGTCGTCCTCGATCTGCGGCAGGAGGCGGCGCGCGAGGCGCTGCGCCGGCTGACGCCGGGCTTCGACGTGTTCGTGATCAACGCCCGCCCCGGCGTGCCGCAGCGCCTCGGCATCGACTACGAGACGCTGCGAGGGCTGCGCGAGGACCTGATCTACGTCGAGCACACCAGCTACGGCACGCGCGGCCCGGACGCGCAGCGGCCCGGCGGCGACGTGGTGATCCAGGCCTACACGGGCCTCATGGCGGCCGAGAGCAAGATCGACGAGTTCGGCGCGCCGCAGCGCATGAGCAGCACGGTGCTCTCCGACTACGCGGGCGGCATCGCCGGCGCGATGGGAGTCTGCGCGGCGCTCTTCCGGCGCGAACGCACCGGCCGCGGTCAGTACATCAGCGCGCCGCTGGTGGCGACGGCCGTCTCCCTGCTCTCCTACTACGTCTCCCGCCTCCCCGCCGTCGACGCCGTGACCAGCGGCCCGATGCTGGAGCGCGTGCGCGCGGTGCGGGAGGCCGGCGGCGGCTACCGCGAGATCCTCGAGACGCGCGGGTTGCAGGTGCTGACCCAGAACGCGGCCGGGCTGCTCTACACCAACGGCTACCCCGTGCGCGACGGCGCGATCGTGCTCGGCGCGGTCAGCGCGGAGAACCGCGACCAGATCCGCACCGCCCTCGGCATCGAGGACGACCCGACCGCCGATCCGGACTTCAACGCGCTCGACCCCGACAACTGGCCGGTGATCGAACAGGTCCGCGAGCGCATCCGCGCGATCATGCGCGAGCGCACGATGGACGAGTGGATGGAGGCGCTCGACGCGGCCGGCGCGCCCGCCTCGCGGGTCAACCTGCCCGAGGAGGTCGCCGACGAGCCGCAGCTCGAGGCGCTGGGGCTGCTGCTCGACCTCGAGCCTCGAGCACGAGTTGACCGGCCCCGAGCGCATCGTCGGCTCGCTCGTCGAGATGTCGGAGAGCGCGACCGGCGCGCGCCGGGCGGCGCCGCCCCTCGGCCGCGACACCGTCGAGGTGCTGACGGAGGCTGGCTTCAGCGCCGAGGAGATCGAGGCGCTGACGTAGGCGGCCGGGCGAGCCTCGCGGTAAGGTGAGCGCCGCCGGAGGGAGCCTCGATGGCGCTGCCCGTGACGAGTGAGGCGCTCGACGACGTCCGCGTCCTCGATCTCTCCGAGGGCGTCGCCGGGCCGTTCTGCACCAAGCTGCTGGCCGCCCTCGGGGCCGACGTGATCAGCGTCGAGGCGCCCGGCCGAGGCGACCGCGCGCGCTCCGCTCCGCCGTTCGCCGGAGACGAGCCGCATCCGGAGCTGAGCGGGCTGTTCCTCTACCTCAACACCGGCAAGCGCAGCGTCACCCTCGACCTCGCGCAGGCCTCCGGCCGCGCCATCGCCCGGCGGCTCGCCGCCGAGTGGGCCGACATCGTGATCGAGGACTTCGCGCCCGGGCAGCTCGACGCCTGGGGGCTCGGCCATGAGGCGCTCGAAGCGGCCCGGCCGGGCGTGATCGTCGTCTCGGTCACGGACTACGGGCAGAGCGGGCCGTACCGCGACTGGGAGGCGTCGGACCTGACGGCGCTCGCCCTCGGTGGCTCGCTCTACATCGCCGGCGACGAGGACCGCGAGCCGCTCAAGATCGGCGGGCGGCCGGCGCAGTTCTTCGCTGGGCTCTCGGCCTTCAGCGGCGCGCTGCTCGCCCTCCACTACCGCGATGCGACGGGCGAGGGCCAGCACGTCGACGTCTCGATGCTCGAGGGCATCGCGACGGCGCAGGAGTACCCGGGCGCGGCCTGGGCCTACAAGCGCGAGATTCGCGTCCGGGGCCCCGGCCACGCGCCGATGTTCGAGGTGGACGACGGCTACATCGGGCTGATGTTCCCGCAGGCCCGCTGGCCGCGCTTCTGCGAGCTGATCGGGCGACCCGACATCGAGCACGATCCGCGCTTCGAGGGCACGCGGCAGCGCCGCGACAACATGGCCGAACTGCGCGAGATCATCGCCGAATGGACCGAGGGCAAGCGCAAGGCGGACCTCTACCACGCCGTGCAGGCCGTGCAGGGGCCGGCCGGCTACGTCTGCACCGCGCCCGACCTGATCGAGTCGCCCCAGTTCATCGAGCGCGAGTTCTTCGGCGAGGTCGACCACCCGACGACGGGGCCGCTGCTCTACCCCGGCCTGCCGCTGCGCTTCGGTACGGAGCGCCCGCCGCTGCGCCGCGCCCCACTGCTGGGCGAGCACAACGCCGAGGTCTACGGCGAGCTGCTCGGCTGCGACGCCGCCGAGCTCGCGCGGATGCGCGGCGCGGGGGTGATCTAGTGGCTGCCGGGCAGTCCGGGCAGACCACCTCCGGTGGCGTGGGAGGGGGCGCCCTCGAGGGGCTGCGCGTCGTCGACCTCTCGCAGGTCTGGGCGGGGCCGCTCGCGCTCAAGCTGCTCGGCGATATGGGCGCGGACGTGATCAAGGTCGAGTCCGGCCGCCGCACGGACACCGCCCGAGGCGATCCCAACCCGCAGGCGAGCAGCGCGATCTATCCCGACGACGACCCCGGCGCCGAGCCGTGGAACCGCGCGGGCCTGTTCAACGACCGCAACCGCAGCAAGCGCGGCGTCTGCCTGGACCTCACAATGCCCGAGGGCATCGCGACGCTGAAGCGCCTCATCGCCGCCTCGGACGTGGTCGCGGAAAGCTATCGCTTCGGGGTGCTCGAGCGGCTCGGCGCGGGCTACGAGGCGATCCGCGAGGTGAAGCCGGACATCGTCTACGTCTCCTTCTCCAGCCAGGGCGCGACGGGGCCGGAGCGCTCCTACGGCTCATACGGCGCGATCCTCGAGCAAACCGCCGGGATCGCCTCGATCACCGGCTACCACGGCGGTCCGCCAAAGACCTCCGGCACCTTCTTCCCCGATCCGGTCGTCGCGATGCTCGGCGTCGGCGCGATCCTCGCGGCCGTGCGCCGCCGCGACCGCACCGGCGAGGGCACGTTCGTCGACCTCTCGCAACGCGAGGTCACGACCTCGATCGTGCCGGAGATGCTGCTGGACTACACGATGAACGGCCGCGTGCGCGGGCCGCAGGGCAACCGCCACGACGTCCACGCTCCGCAGGGCGTCTACCCGAGCGCGGGCGAGGACACCTGGGTCACGATCACCGTGCGCTCGGACGCCGAGTGGCAGGCGCTCGCGGAGCTAATCGGCGGCCCCGGGCTGGCCTCGGACGCGCGCTTCGCGACGCTGCTCAGTCGGCGCCGCCGCCACGACGAGCTGGACGCGCTGATCGCCGCCTGGACGCGGGAGCGCGAGTCGCGCGAGCTGACGGAGCAGCTGCAGGCGCTCGGCGTCGCGGCCGGCATGGTGCATCGAGGCGACACGCTGCTGGAGGACCCGCAGCTGGAGGCGCGCGGCTTCTGGGAGCCGGTGGACCACCCGGCGGCGGGCCTGATCCCGCACCTCAGCCGCCCCTTCAAGCTGAGCCGCACCCCCGGCTGGACGCCCCGCCCCGCCCCGATGCTCGGCGAGCACACCGAGGAGGTGCTGCGCGACGTAGCAGGCCTCTCCGAGTCCGAGATCGCCCACCTCGCCGCCCTCGGCGTCACCCGCAACGTGCCGGACGGTGCTGTGGGGCGGTAGGGGCTGTCGAGTGTCAATAAAGATCGTCTCGTGGAACATCGCGGGCCGCAGGAAGCCCTGGCATGTCCTCACTGACATGGATGCGGACATCGCGCTCCTGCAGGAGGCCCGCCCGCCGCCCCGTGGGATCGCGAGCCAGGTCGACGTGGATCCCGCCCCCTGGCGCACCGCCGCCGCGCGCGACCGGACATGGCGGACGGCTATTGCAAAGCTCTCCGATCGCGTCAGTGTGGAGTGGATCGAGGCGAAGCCGCTCGAGGAGGCGCGCGGCGGGGAGTTCGCCGTCAGCCGGCAAGGAACAATCGCGGCCGCCATCGTGAGCGCACCGGACGTCGATCCGTTCGTCGCCGTCTCCATGTACTCGCTCTGGACGAGGTTGCACCCATCCACCGGGAGCAGGGGGATCGTCTCGGACGCCTCGGCTCATCGCCTGGTCTCCGACCTGTCCTCGTTCGTGCGGCGCCGGAATGGCCCGCATGTCCTCGCTGCCGGAGACCTCAACATCCTCCACGGCCACGGCGAGCACGGGCGCGAATACTGGGCCGCGCGCTACGGGACCGTGTTCGAAAGAATGGAGGCGCTGGGTCTGCGCTTCGTCGGTCCTCAGTACCCTCACGGGCGACAGGCGGATCCGTGGCCCAAAGAGCTTCCTCGGGAAAGCGCCAACGTGCCCACGTACTACACGGTCCGGCAGGGGGGTCCTGCCGCAGCGACCCGGCAGCTGGACTTCGTCTTCGCCACCAGGGAGCTAGCCGACTCCGTGAGCGTGCGAGCGATGAACGAGCCGGAGGAGTGGGGTCCCAGCGACCATTGCCGCGTGGAGATTGAGGTCTCGTAGCGCCTACGTCGCGTCCGCGAGGTAGGCGTCGCCGATGATCTGGGCGTCGAGGAGTTGCTGGTAGCGCTCGTCGCTGACGCCGAGGAGGTCTTGCAGCACCTCGCGGTTGTGCTGGCCGAGCAGCGGCGCGTGGCTGCGGATGCGCAACGGGCGCTCGCGGAAGCGGGCGACCGGGGCGGGGTAGCTGTGCGTTCCCGCCTGCGGGTGGTCGACCTCCTGCCAGAAGCGGCGCTCGCGCAGGTGCTCGTTCTCGCGCAGCTCCTCCTGGCGCAGCAGCTCGGTGGCCGGCACGCCCGCGGCCTGCAGCCGCTCCATCAGCTCGCGCGCGACGTGTTGCGAGGTCCACGCCTCGATCAGCGGCTCCAGCTCGTCCTGGTGCTCGTGGCGCACGTCCGAGGTCGCGAAGCGCGGGTCGCGGGCCAGCTCCGGCGCGCCCATCTCGGCGGCGAGCGCGGCGAACTGCTCGTCGCTGTCGACGGCGATCGCCACCCAGCGCCGGCGGCTCGACTCGCTCTGCTCGCCCGGCGCGTCGAGGCAGCGGAAGACGCCGCTCGGCGCCTTCGAGGGGTGGCGATTGCCGAAGGTGCCGCGCACGCGCCGGTTGAAGGAGTAGTCCATCAGCGCCCACGAGACGTGGTGCAGCCCCGCCTCGACGTGCGAGAGGTCGATCAGCTGCCCTCGGCCGGTGCGCTCGCGCGCGAACAGCGCGGCCTGCACGGCGAAGGCGACGTGGATGCCGGCGTTGGGGTCGCCGTGCGCGACGCCCGGGGTGTACGAGGGGTCGCTGTCGCGGTAGCCGCGCAGGAAGGTGTGGCCCCCGAGAGCGTCCATCGTGGGCGCGAAGCCCTTGAAGCCGCGGTAGGGGCCGGTGGTCCCGAAGCCGGGGAAGCGCGCCTGGATGATGCGCGGGTTCAGCTCGGCCAGCCGCGGGTAATCCAGCCCGAACTTCTCGACGACTCCCGCCGCGTTGTTCTCGATGTACACGTCGGAGACGCGCACCAGCTCGCGCAGCAGCTCGATGCCCTCGGGCCGGTCGATGTCCAGCGTGACGCTCTTGTGACCGCGCTTCGAGTAGTTGAAGTGAGCGTTGCGGTTCCAGAACCCCTCGCTCGGGTCGCGGTCGACGTAGAGCGCGCCGAAGGGACCCTGCAGGTACAGCTCAGGCAGGTAGCGGTAGTTCGAGCGCGTCGGGTTGACGTGCTGGATCGACTCGATCTCGATCACCTCGGCGCCGAGGTCGGCGAGGATCAGGCTCGCCGCCGGTCCGGCCCAGACGATCGCCTGGGAGAGCACGCGCACGCCCTCCAGGGGCAGCCGCGCCTCGGTGCGGGTTTCGGGTGCGCCCTCAGACGACATCGCGCTGCCTCAGGATCGAGACGTCCTCGGGGGTGTAGTCGAGCAGCCCGGTGAGCACCTCCATGGTGTGCTCGCCGAGCAGGGGCGCGCGGCGGATCGAGGCGGGCGTCTCGCTCATCTTGAACTGCGCGCCGGGGTACTCGCGGGGGCCGGTCTCCGGGTGATCGAGCTCGACGAAGTAGCCGCGCGCGCGCAGTTGGCGGTCGGCGAAGAGGTCCTCGGTGGTGTTGAGCGCGGCGACGGGTACGCCCTGCTCCTGTGCGGCGTCCATCACCTCGATCTTGGTGCGCTCCAGCAGCCAGGGGTAGAGCAGCGCGTCGATCTGCGGGCCGAACTCGGGGTCGAGCAGGTTGTCGGAGTAGCTGGTGTCGTCGATCAGGTCCTCGCGGCCGACCATGCGGCAGAAGCGGTCCCACCAGTAGGGGTAGCAGAGGAAGTTGACGTAGCCGTCCTTGCAAGGCAGCTGGCCGCCGTAGACGCCGTTGGGGAAGGCGCTGGCGCGCAGGTTGCAGTCCTCGGTGACGAACAGCTCGCCGCCGTACGAGTGCGCCATCACGTTCTGCGTGGCGCGGTCGAGCGAGCAGGCGAGCGCGTCCTGGATCGAGATGTCGACCCGCTCGCCGGCGCCGAGGCGGACGCTCGCGGTGATCGCGCCGAGGCTGTACGAGGCGGACATCGCGCCCGCGAGGAAGAGCGGGGCGTAGAGCCAGGGCCGGTTCGGCTCGCGGCCGGGGTAGGCGGTGACGGCCAGTGCGCCGCCCATCGCGTAGAGCAGCATGTCGTCGGCCTCGAAGTCGCGGTACGGCCCGTGCTGCCCGAAGTTGGAGATCGAGACGAGCGCGGCGGCCGGGTTGACCTCGGCGAGCTGCTCGTCGCTCAGGCCGAGGCGGGCGAGCGTGCCGGGCCTGAAGCTCTCGACGACGGCGTCGGCCCAGGCGGCGAGGCGGCGCAGGATGCGCTGCCCGCTTTCGGTCTTGAGGTTGAGCGTGAGGCTGCGCTTGCCGGTGTTGAGGTCGAGGAACAGCCCGCTGCGCTCGGGGTGCGGCTCGTCGTCCGGGAACGGCCCGGCGCGCCTCGCGGGGTCGCCGCCGTCGGGCCGCTCGATCTTGAGCACGTCGGCGCCGTAGTCGCTGAGCAGCTTGGTGCAGTAGGGCCCGGCGACCCCCTGCGAGAGGTCGAGGATGCGCAATCCCTCGAGGGCGCCCTCGCTCATCGCTGCTCCTCCCGATCTGCCGCGGTCAGTTTGCCCAGCGCCCGGACTCGGGGAGTCCGGATGGTCCGCTGGACTATAGATGCAGCGGCGCTTCACGATGAAGCGCGGGGCGGGTCTGCGCCGTGACAGTCGAGCTCGAGGTCATCGCGAAAGCACCGGCCGAAGACTCCAACCGGCCGCCGCTGCTGTTCGTGCACGGGGCGGGCCACGGCGCGTGGTGCTGGGACGAGCACTTCCTCGACTTCTTCGCCGCTCGAGGCTTCGACTCGTACGCGCTGAGCCTGCGCGGGCACGGGCGGAGCGGTGGCCGCGAGCGCCTGCGCTGGACCTCGATCGCCGACTACGTGAGCGATGTCGCGCGGGTGGCATCGAGCCTGCCACGCGAGCCGGTGGTGATCGGCCACTCGATGGGCAGTCGGGTGGTGCAGACGTACATCGAGACCCACGAGGCGCCCGCCGCGGTGCTGCTCGCTCCCCCGACGCGGGGCGGGGTGCTCCGCCCGGCCGCGCGCATGCCCCTCGACCATCCGTGGCGTTCGCTGCAGGTGATCCTCACCGGGCGGGCGAGCAAGTTGATCGGAGCGCCCGAGCTCGCCCGCAAGTTCTTCTTCTCGCCCGAGCTGGCCGAGGAGCGGGTGCGCGAGTACGCGGCCCGCCAGGGCCCCGAGTCCTTCCGCGCCCTGCTGCAGCTGGTCTATACCCGCCCGGACCGCGCACGCATCCGTGGCGTCCCGATGCTGGTGCTCGGCGGAGCCGACGACTACTTCGTGCGTCCCTCGGCGCTCCGCCGCATCGCGGAGGGGTACGGCGCCGAGTGCAGGATCCTCGAGGGCGTCCCGCACGGCATGATGCTCGATGTCGGCTGGCGCGAGACCGCCGAGGCGATCCTCGAGTGGCTGGAGCGGCCGCTGGAGCCGGAGTTCCCCTCACCCTAGCCCTCTCCCGCGAGGGGAGAGGGGACCGGATCCGCCTTTCCCGTCATTCCGGCGAACGCCGGAATCCAGGTGCGGCAGGCCCGCGAGCGCCCTCGGAAGGCTCGTTGCGTGCGCCTCCCTCACCCCCCGCCCTCTCCCGCGGGGAGAGGGGGCCGGATCCGCTCTCGGGACTCCGGTGAGCCCTTCATCCTCGCCCGCTCCCCCTGAAGAGGGAATCGGACCGGCCCAAGCATGACGGGGTGTGCGGCGGAGTGAAGGGGGGCGTGGGGGGCAAAGCCCCCCACAGAGAAAAGAATCCGGGGCGGGTGGGCGGGTCCGAGCGGCGCGCAGCGCTCGCTCGTCCGGGATGGGGGTGTGGGGGGCGCGCCCCCCGCAGCAGGCTGCGCGGTGCGCTCGCGCTCAGTACGCCCCCTTCGCCTCGAAGATGCGGCGCGGGTTGCCGGTGGTCATCGCCTCGATCTGGTCCTCGGGGACGCCGAGGCGGCGCAGGCCGGGGACCACGATGTTGGGGATCGTCAGGAAGTTCGCCTCCGGAAGCGCGCGGTCGACGACCTCGCGAGGCACGCCCTGCATGTGCGGCGAGGTGTCGTGGCTCAGCACCATGCGGTCGGCGTAGCCGCGTTCGCAGAGCGCCGCGATGGTCGCGGTCCGCTCCTCGGTCGTCGCGTTGAGGCCGGATCCGAAGCGGTCCATCCCGATCGTGCTGCCGCGCTCCATCAGCCCGCTCAGGTAGTCGAGGTCCATCGAGTCGCCGGAGTGGCCGATCACGACACGCGTGAGGTTGACGCCCTCGGCGGCGAAGACCCGCTGCTGGTCGTTGCCGGAGCCGGCGAACGGGTTGCTGTGCGTCATGATCGGGACGCCGCTCGCGCGGTGCGCGAGGGCGATCGCGCGCAGCTGCAGCTCGTCGTCCGGCTCGTACTCCTCGGTGGCGATCTTGAGCGCGCCCGCGCGGATCGAGGTGCCGGCGATGCCGACGTTGATGTCGTGCAGGTACAGCTCGACGACGCGGTCCGGCGTCCGGCGGCGGAAGTAGTTCGGCACCCGCAGATGCACCCCGGTCGCGGCGATCACCTGCAGCTCCGTCCGCTCGCCGACCTCCGCCATCAGGCGGATGTCGCGCCCGAGGTCCACGGTCGTGACGTCGACGATCGTGTCGACGCCGGCCGCGCGCGCCTCCTCGCAGAAGGCCGCCGCAGCGGCGACCTCGGCCTCGCGGTCGAAGAGCTGCGGGTAGTTGTCGTAGAGCGCGGGCGACTGGAGGAAGAGATGCTCGTGCATGAGCGTGAAGCCGAGGGCGCTCGTCTCCAGCTCGCCGCGCAGGGTCTGGACGTTCGCCATGCCTCGCTCCTCTGCTCGCGAGGGGCATCGTAGCCGCTCCTCGTTCCTGCGGCGGCGCGCCGTATGATTCGTGCGATCTCGGAAATGGATGCGGAGAGGGGCTGACATGCCGATTGACGGGTTCGACGAAGGCCTCAAGGTACGCCGCGAGGTGCTGGGCGACGAGTACGTCGACCGCGCCTTCGAGGGCGTCACGGACTTCGATCGCGAGTTCCAGGAGTTCGTGACCGCGGTCGCCTGGGGCCAGGTCTGGACGCGCGACGGGCTGAGCCGTCGCGACCGCAGCCTGCTCAACCTCGGAATGCTCGCCGCCGTCGGCAAGACGACCGAGCTGGCGACACACATCCGCGCGGGCCTCGGCAACGGCCTCACGCCCGCTGAGATCTCCGAGGTGATCCGGCAGGTCGCGGTCTACTGCGGGGCCCCCGCCGCGCTCGAGGCGATGCGCATCGCCAAGCAGGTGCTGCGCGACCAGGGCATCGACGCGTGACCGCCCCCGCTCCCGGCACCACCGCGATCACCGGCGTCACGCTGATCGACGGCACGGGCGCCGACGCGGTGCCCGGCGCGAGCTTGGTGGTCGAGGACGGACGCATCGCGAGTGTCGGCCGCCTCGACACGCTGCCGCAGGGCGCCGAGGTGATCGACGCCTCGGGGGCGACGCTGCTGCCGGGCCTGATCGACTCGCACGTGCACTTCTACAGCTCGTGGAAGTCAATGCAACAGCGCGCGCTGACGCCTCCGACGCTGGCGACCTTCGAGGCGGCGCAGAACGCGCTCGCCACCCTCGACGCCGGATTCACCGCAGTGCGCGAGGCGTCCGGATCGCCGGCCGGCTTCAAGCTCGCGATCGAGCGCGGGCTGATCCCGGGGCCGCGCATGCGCATCGCCGTCGCCGCGCTCTCGCAGACCGGCGGGCACGGCGACGGCCGGCTGCCGAGCGGGGTGCGCTTCTGGCGGCAGTGGGGCCCGGAGTGGATCGAGACGATCTGCGACGGCCCCGAGGAGGTGCGCAAGACCGTGCGCGGCGTGCTCCGCCTCGGGGCGGACTTCATCAAGCTGCACGCCACCGGCGGCGTCATGTCGCCCTCGGACGAGCCCGGGTCGCCGCAGTTCACCGAGGAGGAGATCGCCGTGATGGTCTACGAGGCGCGGATGGTCGGGAAGACCTGCATGGCGCACGCGCAGGCCACCGAGGGCATCAAGAACGCGGTCCGCGCCGGCGTCGAGTCGATCGAGCATGGCTTCTACCTCGACGACGAGGCGATCGCGATGATGATCGAGCGCGGCGCCTTCCTGGTGCCGACGATCCACGCGCCTCGCAGCATCGTGCTGCGCGAGGAGGCGACGCCGGAGTCGGTGCTGCCCCAGTCGCTGCGCAAGGCCTACGAGGTGATCGACGCGAACGCGGAGAGCTTCCGCGCGGCCCACGAGGCGGGCGTGCGGATCGCGATGGGCACCGACGTCGGCGTGGGCGTCCACGGCACGAACGCCTGGGAGTTGGAGCTGATGACGCAGCACGGCATGACGCCCATGGAGTCGATCGTCGCCACGACGAAGACCGCCTCCGAGTGCATCCACATGGCGGACGAGATCGGCACGCTCGAGGTGGGCAAGCTCGCCGACCTGATCGTCGTCGACGGCGATCCGCTCGAGGACGTCACGCTGCTGCAGGACACGCAGCGGCTGCGGCTGATCATGCAGGGCGGCCGGGTGCACAAGAACACGCTCGCGGCCTGAGGCGAGCGGCGGCCGGCGCGAGGGGAGTCCCCGGTGACCGCGTCCTCGGCGGACCTCGTCCTGCTCTTCGATGTCGACCACACGCTGATCGATGGCGCGGCGGTGAAGGCCGGGCTGGACGCGAGGATCGAGGCGGCCGTGGGCCTCGAGCACGCCCGGCGCTTCTGGCAGTCCTACGAGGCGGTCCGCGCCGATCTCGGCTACGTCGACCTGCCGGAGGCGATCGAGCGCCTCGCACGCGAGTCCGGCGAAGCCTCGCTGGGCGAGATGCTCACCGGCGCGGTGCTGGGCCTGGACTTCGCTGGCTGCCTCTTCCCCGGCGCGCTCGAGGCCGTCGAGCACGCGCGCGGCCTCGGCCTGCCGGTGATCGCCTCGGACGGCGACGAGCGCTTCCAGCGCCACAAGATCGAGAGCTCCGGCCTCGAGGCCGCGTTCGAGGGCCGGGTTCTGATCTGCGAGCACAAGGAGCAGGAGCTGGAGACGATCCGCGCGCGCTACCCGGCGCGCCGCTACGCGCTGCTCGACGACAAGCCCGGCATCCTCGCCGCCGTGAAGTCCGCCCTCGGCGACATGGTGACGACGGTGCTTGTCGAGCAGGGCCCGTACGCCCTCGAGGCCGCCGAGGGTGCGCCGCCGGACATGCGTCTGCCCTCGATTGCCGCGTTCGCCGGGCTGGATGCGGCGGCGCTGGGCGCAGGGTGACGCGCGAGGAGACAGGAGGCCGGACATGGCTGCGAGCGAACGATTCCCGATCAGCCTCGGCGAGGCGATCTTCTCGCTGCGAGCGATCCGCCGCGTGAAGCCCGACGCGATCCCCGAGGACGACCTGCGCGACATCCTCAACGCAGCGATCCAGGCGCCGAACGGCGGCAACGCCCAGCCGTGGCACTTCCTCGTGGTGCGCGACGCCGAGCTGCGGCGGCAGCTCGGCGTGCTCTACCGCGAGGCGTGGTGGGCGAAGCGCGCCGACCAGGGCATCCACGGCCCCGAGGACATCGACCGCTCGAACCAGACGATGGTCTCGGCGATGCGCCTCGCCGACGAGTTCGGCGAGGCGCCGGTCGTTGTGCTGGTCTGCGCGACCGAGCAGGGGGCGAACGCGATGGGGTCGGTGATTCCCTCGGTGCAGAACTTGCTGCTCGCCGCCCGGGCGCTCGGCATCGGCGGCACGATCACGACGCTGCACGCCGTGGTCGACGAGCGCGCGAAGGAGCTGCTCGGGATTCCCGAGGGGGCGCAGATCGTCTACGCCGTGCCGCTCGGCTACCCGAAGGGCGCCTTCGGCCCGGTCACCCGCAAGCCGCTCGCCGAGGTCGCCTCGCTCGACCGCTGGGGCAGCTCGATCGGGTAGGGCCGACGCCGGACCGCCCTCAGCGGGCTCGGCGCAGCTCGGGCGAGACGGCCGTGATGGCGACCGTCAGGGCGGCGAGCAGCAGGCCCGAGGCCGCCGTGGTCGCCACCACGCCCACCGAGGACGCGACGGCGCCCTGCACGAGCGTCGCACCCGGCAGGACGCCGATCGAAATCATGAGCACGCCCAGCAGGCGCCCGCGCGCCTCGGGCGGCGAGAGCAGCATCGTCACGGTGCTCTGCATCACGCCGAAGCCCGAACCCCCCAGACCGGCGAAGAAGATGAGCAGCAGCGCGAGGGCGAACCCGCCGCTCAGCGCGAACGCGGCGAGCCCCAGCCCGAACAGCACCGTCGCCCCCAGGTAGAGCATCCCCTTCCGGCGAAAGTCGCCCCACGAGGCGATCGTGATCGCGGCGATCAGCGCGCCCAGTCCGTTGACGCCGACGATCAATCCCAGACCGGCCGCGCCGACCTCGAAGACCTCCTCGGCGAAGACGGGGAGGAATCCGAGGACCACGGGCCACCCGAGGATGTTGGCCAGCACCGTGACCAGCAGCAGGGCGCGCAGCGCGGGGCTCGTGACGGCGTAGCGGAACCCGTGCGCGATCTCGGCCGGCGCCGCGGTCACGGCAGAGCGAGGACCGCGGCGAGCGTCCTCGATGCGGAGCAGGGGCCACGACGCGGGCAGATACCAGGCGATGCAGAACCAGAGCGCGACGTGCGCGCCGAACGTCGCGATCAGCGCACCCGCCACCGCGGGAACGACCATGCGGCTGCCCAGCATCCCGGCGGTCGTGACCGCGTTCGCGCTCGAGACGCGTCGCTCGCCCACGAGGTCGATCGTGAGCGTGAACCGTGTCGGCATCAGCGGCTGCGTGGTCAGGCCGAGGAGCGCCATGGCCACGACGACGTGCCAGTACTCCGCCCGATCCAGCGTCACGAGCAGGGCGACCACGACCCCGGTGGCGAGCCCGAGCGACTGCGCGCCGATGAGCAGGCGCGGACGGTGGAGGCGGTCCGCCAGCAGGCCGCCGAGCGGCCCGAGCAGCATCGGCGCCAACCCGGCTGCCGCCGCCGCGGAGACCGCGAGCTCCGAGCGCGTGATGTCGAACGCCAGCCAGATGAGTACGACGTTCTGCCCCCACCACGCGCTCCATGCGAACAGCGTGCTCAACCACAGCGCGCGGAAGTCCGGGTAGGCGATCAGCGATTCCAGCGTGTTCGCGACGAGCGGGTGGCGGCCGGGAGCGGTCAGGAGGCGCATGCGCTCCGCGCCCGCCGGCCGCTACGAGTTCGCGCGGAGGAAGGCGCGGATCTCCTCGAGGGTGGCGGGGAGGTTGGCGGGCGCGCGGCAGTCCACGGCGAGGCAGCGGGCGTGCGGGGCCTCGGCGCAGATGCGCTCGGCGATCGAGGTGGGGTGGAACGGGTCGCTGCCGGGCAGGATCAGCAGCGGCGCCGGACAGCCGCGCAGCCACTCCTCGCTGACCGTGAAGTAGGGCGGGTCGTCCGGCCAGTAGGCGTCGCCAAGGCGCTCGACGAGCGCGACGTAGTCCTCGGGCGGCATCGCGCTGAGCACGCCGCGGAAGGCCGGGTCGACCTCGATGCGCCGCGAGAGCGGCCCGCCCGCGTTGTTGGTGACGAACTGCGGGTCCTCGAGGGCGCTCGCGACGACCGCCGCCATGCCCTCGGCGCGCGCGAGCGCGACTGTCGGGCGGAACATGTCCATGAACGTCTCGCGCGAGTTCGTGTGGTCGATGCCGACCGGGCTCTGCCCGATCCCCGACGCGACGCGGTCGGGCGCATCGCGGGCCATGCGCAGCACGTAGGCGACCCCGATGCAGCCGCCCATGACGTGCGCGCGCTCCACGCCGAGCGCGTCGAGGACGGCGAGTTGGTCGCCGAGCGCGAGCTCGTAGGAGAACTCGAGCGGCGCGTCCCAGCTCTCGCCGGCGTGGCGCTGGTCCATGCCGATCACCATGCGCTCGTCCGCGAACTCCCGCGTCGGGTCGATGTCGCCGCGATGCCAGAAGTCGATCTCGGAGCGAACGCCGCCGGGCGCGATCAGCAGCAGCGGCGTGGCGCAGTCCTCCGGCCCCCAGGTCTGGTAGTGGATGCGTGCGCCATCGGGACGCTCGATGAACGGCATGTGGCTCCTAGCTGCGCGGCAGGCCGAGCCCGCGCGTGGCGATGATGGTGCGCTGGATCTCCGACGAGCCGCCGGCGATCGTGCGCGAGATCGTCGTCACGTAGCGCAGCGTGAACAGGCCCATCGAGGGCGTGCGCTCGTCCTCGGGGTCCCAGAGGTTGGAGTAGAGCCCGAACACTTTCGCGCCGGTGCGCGCCGTGCGCTGGTCCAGCTCGACCATGAACATGCGCGAGGTCGACGCCTCGTAGTTGGGGATCATCCCGGCGTTCTGGATCGAGATCACGCGGAACGAGAAGTTCTGGCAGACCTCGGTCTCGATGAAGCGGTCGGCGACCTCGTGGCGCAGCGTGCCGACGCGGCGCGCGTAGGCGCTGGCCGGGCCCGAGGTGGCGTCGCGCACCAGCCGGCGGATGTAGCGGCGGATGCGCACGGCCTCGGAGATGTTCGAGCGCTCGAAGTCGAGCAGCGTCATGCCGACGTACCAGCCGCGGTTCTCCTCGCCGAGGATGTTGCTGGCGGGGACGCGGACGTTCTCGAAGAAGGTCTCGTTGAAGCCGTGCTCCCAGGCCATGTTGATCAGCGGGCGCACGCTGAGGCCCGGCGTGTGGATGTCGTCGATCAGCATGAAGCTGATGCCACGGTGCTTCGGCGCGTCCGGGTCGGTGCGCACGAGGGCGAAGAGCGCGTCGGCGTGGTGCGCGTTGGAGGTCCAGATCTTCTGCCCGTTGATCACGTACTCGTCGCCGTCGCGCACGGCGCGCGTCGCCAGCGAGGCGAGGTCGGAGCCGGCGCCCGGCTCGGAGTAGCCCTGCGCCCAGAGGAACTCGCCGCTGAGGATGCCGGGCAGGTAGGCGGCCTTCTGCTCCTCGGAGCCGTGCACGATGATCGTGGGGCCGAGCATGCTCACGCCCTGGCCGCCGACGTCGGGAGCGGCCGCCTCGGCGACCTCCTGCTTGAAGATGAACTGCTCCATGGAGGTGAGGCCGCCGCCGCCGTACTCCCTGGGCCAGTGCGGGGCGAACCAGCCGCGCTCGGCGAGCGCCTCGGTCCACTCGTTCGCGGCTGCCACGCGCTCCGGGTCGCCGGAGGCGCGGTCGGCGACCCAGCCGCCCTCGGGACCGTGCTCGATGCCGAGGCGGGTGCGCTCCCGGTACCACCCGGGGAGGCGCTCGTCGATCAGCTGGCGCACCTCGGCGCGGAACGCGGCCTGCTCTGTCGTGTCTTCCCAGTCCATCGTTCCTCCAGCGGGTGCGTCGGGCAGCGAGGGCGCCTCGCGGCGTGGGGCACGGCGCGCCGGTATCTTAGCGCCTCGCGGGCCGGGACGAGGACGCCCGCGCGGGAGGTGTGCGATGTCGATCATGATCACCGGCGGGACCGGCTTCCTCGGCTCCTACCTCGCGCGTCACCTGCTGCTCGAGAAGGGCGTCGAGGACGTCGTGCTCTTCGACCGCTACCCGGACCCGCGCAAGCTGCAGGGCATCGAGGACCGCGTCAGCGTCGTCGAGGGCGACGTGCTGGAGCCGCAGGAGCTGCTGGCGGCGCTGGACCGCCATCGCGTCGAGCGGGTGGTGCACCTCGCCTTCGGCGTGGGCGGGCCGGAGCCGGAGAAGATCGTGCCCTACGCGCGCGTGCAGACGATGGGCACGGCGAACGTCTTCGAGACGGCGCGGCTGCACGGCATCGTGCGCGTCGTCAACGCCAGCTCGCTCGCCGTCTACGGCCCGCACGAGTCCACCGCGCTGCGCGAGGACGACCCGAAGCGGCCGGACAGCCTCTACGGGGCGTGCAAGCTGTGGAGCGAGCACCTGGCCGACGTCTACAACGACGAGCACGGCATGGAGATCGTGAGCCTGCGGCCCTGCTCGGTGTTCGGGCTGGGGCGGGCCTGGCGCGGTTCGTTCGCCTCGGGGCTGGTGCACGTGCGCGATCTGCCGCACTACATGGCGCTGACCGAGGTGGCGGTGCGCGGCGAGGCGATCACGATGCCGCCCGGCAGCCAGCTGGCGGACTGGTGCTACGCGGCCGAGGCGTGGTGGCTGGCGCTGATGGCGGTGAACCCGCCGCACCGCGCCTACAACATGCGCGCCGAGCAGCGCCCGATCGGCGACTACACCGCCGAGCTGCGCCGCCTCCTCCCCGACGCGCGCATCGAGGTCAGCGAGCGCCCGGCGCACGTCGGCCAGCTGATGGACAACACTCTGATCCGCGAGGAGCTGGGCTTCGCCCCCCCTACACCATCGAGACGGGGCTGGCCGACTACATCGAACGCATCCGCTCCGCGCCGGACGTGACGGGGCGGTAAGGGGGAGTTGCCGGGCGGGCAAGCGGATCAAAGGTCGCGCCAAGCGTCCTCGTCCTCCGGCGAGTTCCACTCGGTCAGCGTCTCGGCGACAGCCCGCAGGTAACCGTCTTCGTCCCGCGGTGCGTTTCGCATGCCTGAAGCCTAGTAGGGTTCGCCGCGTTCTTCACTCTTACCGCCTGCGGAGACGCTGAGCCGACGGAGGAGGACAAGATCGTTACCGCCTGTAGAGCGGCTGAGCGCGTCGTCTCCCAGAGCCTCGTGTCTCCCGCGTCGGCGGATTGGGTCGGCGATTGCTGGCGCGCGGACGGGCAGGGGGGCTCAGGCTATATGGTGACGCGCATGACAGACCGGCAGCACCGCTGGAAGATCGCAGTCGATGCGCAGAACAGCTTCGGCGCGATGATCCGCACTGAGTGCATCGTCGAGGCGACGATCGCTATTTCGTCCGCCCGCGCGCGGCTCGTAAGCTGCGACCAGCGGTAAGGAAAGGCGCTGACCCGCAACGAGTCAGTTGGCCTTCCTCCTGCTCTGCCAGCCCTGCCTCTACCGCTGAGACTGCTCGGCGGGGCTTATCTCAGCGGAGTATCTGGGCGACACGGTAGGGCTTGACTTACGGTGCTACCATCCGCGCTACGGCGGGGGCGATTGGCGGTGCTCACTACCCTGTTCGTGGACGTATCATGGTAGTTGGAGGTCCACGCACATGGCTGCGTTCGTGGTTCTGCTTCGTGAGCAAGAGCAAGACGATCCTGCTGCCAATCGTGAAGCAGCGGAGAGATTGAAGATCGCGTACCCGGAACATTTTGAGCTTGGTCCGACCGCGTATCTCGTCAAGGACGATCTCCTTCAGACTGTCGCCGCTCACCTCGACATCGATGACGACGACCGGATCCGGGGCGTGATCTTCCGGCTCAACGGAACCTATTGGGGCCGCGAGCGGCAGCTCCTATGGGACTGGCTAGATAGTGACTAGCAAGTCGCAGGACACAAGTCCCGGTGTAACCCTTGCCCGGATGGACGCCTTGGAGAAACGGCTCGATCGTGAGTTCGTCAACGAGGCTGGATTACTGACGGCGTTGGAGCCCATAAAACTCACGCTATCGGAGATCAAGGGCGGGCTGAGCGTTGGGAGATACATCCTAGCGGTGATCATACCGCTCGTTGCTGCGGCTGTAACTGCTGCCGCCATCTTCGGGTCCGCCGCTGCGTTCTCGCCGTGACCCCGAATGTAAACAGGCCCTAGTACGCCACCCCGGAGGCGGCGAGGGCGGCCTGCTCCTCCGCGCTGAGGCCGAGGATCTCGCGGTAGACGTAGTCGTTGTGCTGGCCGAGCGCGGGCGCGGGGTGCATGACCGGGCGTGCGCCGTTGACCAGCCAGGGCATCGAGAGCACCTCGATGTCGCCGAGGCGGGCGTGGTCGACGCGGGTCCACATGCCGCGCTGGCGGACGTGCGCGTCCTCGTAGAGGTCGCGCACGTTCATGCTCGGCGAGGCCGCGACGCCGAGCGACTGCAGCTCGGCGACCAGCCCCTCGCGCTTGCGGCCGCGCGCCCAGTCGGCGATCGCCGCGTCGATCGCGGGCTCCTGCGCCTTGCGCGCCGCCCGGTCCCACGAGGGGTCGAGCCGCCAGTCGCCGATGTGCGCGGCGAGCCGCCGCCACTGCTCGTCGTGCTCGACGGCGAGCACGATCCAGCCCGGCCGGTCGCTGTCCTCGCACTCGTAGGAGTTGTGCGGCGCGAGCACCGGGTGATGGTTGCCCATCGGCTCGTCGACGGTGCCGCGCAGCTGCCACTCCAGCAGCTGGTCGCCGACCAGCGTGGTCCCCACCTCGGAGGCGGCGAAGTCGATCAGCACGGCGCTGTCCGAGTGGTCGCGCGCCATCAGCCCGACGATCGCCGCGAGGGCGACCGAGGTGCCGACGCGCTGGTCGAGCGGGCCGCGGTACTCGCTGGGGGTGCTGACGTCGTAGCCGCTGAGGCCGGACATGCCGGAGGTCGCGCCGAAGACGGCGGCGTAGCCGGGCATGTGCCCGTCCGGCCCCGTCTCGCCGTTGGCCGAGAGCGAGAGCATGACGATGCGCGGGTTGACCTCGATCAGCCGGTCGAAGCCGAGGCCCAGCCGCGTCACCGCGCCCGGCCGGAAGCTCTCGATGATCACGTCGGCGCCGGCGACCAGCTCGCGCACGATCTCGCGGCCGCGCTCGTGTGCGAGGTCCACCTGGACGCTCTGCTTGCCCATGTTGACCTCGTTGAAGCGGTAGCCGGTGTCGACCCAGTCGCCGTGCTTCAACTCATCGAGCATGACGGTCTTGAGGCGGCGCGCCTTGCGGAACGGGTCGGTGCGGCCGAGGCTCTCGACCTTCACGACCTCGGCCCCGAGCGACGCGAGGATCATGTTTCCGTAGGGCCCAGCCTGGTACCAGGTGAGGTCGACGATGCGCTTGCCCTTGAGCCAGTCGATCGGCCGCGCCGGGGTTTCGGTCTGCTCGGGCGCGGGGGCGCCTGAACGGACCGCGGGGGCGCGATCGCCGTCGAGGGCCGCGAGCGTCGCCTCGGTGTCCGCGCCGAGCCGGGGCGCAGCCGCGCCGCGCGGCCCCGGGCGCCAGGCGCGGTCGTCGGCCCCCCCGTGGGCCTCGCGCACGATGTAGGGGTGGCCGGGCACGTCCCGAGGCTCCCCGTCGGGGTAGGCGACGCCGTGGAAGAAGTCGCGGAAGCGCATCTGGTCGGACTCGTAGATGTCCCGCATCGTGCGCACCGGCCCGCCGGGCACGCCGTGCTTGCGCAGGGCCTCGTAGACCTCGGCTTTGGTGCGCTCCTTGAGCCACACGGCGAAGAGGTCGTTGAGCTCGCCGGTGTGCTTGATGCGGTCGTCGGCGGTCTCGCCGAGGGTGTGCGCCCACTCCGGGTCGCCGACGGCGAGCACGAGGCGCTCCCACATGTGCTGCTCGGACGGGTAGATCTCCACCCAGCCGTCGCGGCACTCGACGAGGCCGAGCACGGGAATCTGGCGCGTCGCGCGGTTGTCGATGAAGCCGTCGTTGGGCCACTTCACGATGTCCTGGCGGCTCAGCGCGATCGCCGCTTCCTGCCAGCTCAGCTCGACCACCGCCGGCTCGCGATCGCCGGCGAGCCAGCCGAGCATCGTGAGGCCGGCCGCCGTGCCCGCGTCGAACTCGGCGACGCGGCCGGGCACGCGGACGGGCTCGCGGTCCGGGTAGCGCAGCCAGCTGAGGCCGCCGGGGAAGGCGTAGGACTCACCGCCGGTGTGGTGGGCGGTGAGGTGCGTGGCCGCCCACTCGGCGCGCTCGCCGAAGCGCCCGAACGGTGTCACGGAGACCGCCAGGCGGCAGCGCCCGCTGCCCGGCAGCGCGTCGAAGTCCAGCCCCAGCTCGCGCCAGTGGCTCGCCGCGTGCGCGTCGATCACGATCTCGGCGCTGGCCAGCAGCCGCGCCAGCTCGTCGTGCCCCTCCGCCGTCGTCTCGTCGACCACGGCGCTGCGCTTGCCGGCGTTGGCGTAGGCGAAGAGCGCGGAGGCGTCCGCGCCGGGCGCGGTGTAGCCCTCGAAGCGCGTGCGGTCGCCCCCGGGCGGCTCGATCTTCGTCACCGTCGCGCCGAGGTCGGCGAGCAACCGCCCGGCGAACCCGATCGCCGCGCTCTCGCCGTACTCGACGGCCGTGACGCCCTCGAGCAGGGCGGGCGCCGGAACGAGCTGCTCGCTCACGGTCGGGCTAGTCCTGGAGGCCGACCATGCGGAAGCCGTGCGTCGACGAGACCGGCTGGAACCGCGAGGGGCCGACGGGCACGACCTTCTTGTCGCCCTCCCAGGTCGGGTACGGCGGCTGGCTGCCGGTCGGCAGCTGCGGGTTCCCGGCCTCGCGCGAGGGCAGCAGGATGATCGCCTGGCCCGGCGTCGTGATCTCGTTGAGCTGGTTGATCGCCTGGAAGTCGCAGACGACCTGGTACTCGCCATCCTCGATGCGCTTGTCGATCACCTCCCCGGTGAAGGTCTGGAGGTCGCCGAGGATGTTGAACTTGCGGATCTGGACCCACATGCGCTTCAGCCAGGCGTCGTCGCCCATCCAGTTGGTGAGGAAGTTGCAGGTCCAGCCGACGCGCTGCGCGCCGTAGTCGTAGGCGGCGGGCACGCCGATCTCGCGTGCGAACTCGTCGTCCCAATGGACGCGCTCGACGACGTCCCAGACGCCTCGCGGGTCCTGCGTGTAGGCGCCGGGGTGGCGCATGCGGAAGGCGTGGTCGGACTTGCCGGTGCGCGCGTAGGGGCCGCCCCAGCCCATCTCCCAGGCGACGCCGTCGGTGACGCGGAAGGGGCCGCGCACCATCTCGCCGAGGCTGTCGCCGATCTGCACGTCCTCCCAGTAGCGGGGCTCCGGGCCGCGCCAGGTCTCACGCGCGTAGGCCTCGTCGATCTCGGCCAGCTCCTCGTCGCTCCAGACGCGGGACTCGCGGAAGACGGACTTGCGCTCGCGGGCGGCGTCGCGCTCGGTGCGCATGCGCCAGCCGAGCATCTTGGCGACGACCTCGTGGCGCTGGTTGCGGAACAGCGTCTCGACCATCTGGAGGATCTGGCGGCTGCCGGTGAACTTGCCGTCCTTCTCGTAGAAGCCGGCCTCGTAGGTGACCTTGTAGATCGTGTCGCCCGCGAGCATCGGCGCGTACCACTCGAAGTCGCGGCCGGCGAACATGCCGTGCACGCCGGGGAGGGCGCCGCCGCGCCCGGCCTCGCGCTCCTCGGGGGTGATGTCACGGCCCTCCGGCTCGCCGGTGGCGAGCAGGATGCCGGGAGGCGCGACGGTGTCGCCCCAGCGGCTGGCGCGCGCGTGGTCGGCGTCGACGTAGAGCGGGTTGAGGTCGCCGGTGGCGATCGAGTACCCGCGCGCGGCGTCGGCGTTGATCTGGGTGTACTTGCCGCGGTCGTCGCGCTTCGCGGGTATGCCGACACGCGCGCGCATCGCCGCGATGCCCTCGTCGGTGATCCTCGGGTAGCGCCGCTCGGTGGTGGTCATCTGTTGCCTCTCCCGTACGTCGTGTTGCCTCGTGGTGCGCTCGCTGGCCTCGGTGGCCGCGGCGCGGGAGGCCAGCCTACCAGAGCGCCCGTTGCGGGCGAGGGGTGCGGGGCCTATCGGGCTCACGCGCGTGACGGTTGGTTGCGTTGGTTCGAACCGTGTACAATGTGATGTGTCAAATGCACTTCATGCAGATCATTACATTGCGGTACGGGGGCGACATGAAGGAGATCACCGCAGCCACCACTCAGCGGAACCAGGTCACCATCCCCGCCGAGGTGCGGCAGCTCCTCGGCCTGAAGCCGAGGGACAAGGTGGCCTTCACCATCGAGGACGGCGGTGTGGTTCGCCTTGCGCCAGCGTCCTTCAGCCTTGAGTCGGCGTACGGCTCGGTAAGGCCCGTCGCGGGTCCGGAAGACCTCGAGCAGGCGACTCGGGACGCGAAGGACGCCAAGGCGGAGCAGACCGCGCGGGAGCTTGCTGAGGCGTGAGGTTCCTCGATACGAACGTCATCCTCCGCTACCTGACGAGGGACGACGAGGTCAAGGCAGAGGCCTGCTACCGGCTGTTCCAGCAGGTGCAGGAAGGTGCGGAGGAGCTCGTCACGTGCGAAGCCATCGTCACGGAGGTCGTTTACGTGCTGTCCTCGCAGCGCGCCCCGTACAGGCTGAGCCACGAGGAGATCCGGGCCCGGCTGGTGCCGATTCTGACGCTCCGGGGTCTCAGGCTACCTCAGAAGCGCGTCTACATCCGGGCGCTGGACCTCTACGCCTCCTCCCCGTTTCTTGACTTCGAGGACGCGCTGGTGGTTGCTCACATGGAGCGGCAGGGCGTGTCGGAGATCGTGAGCTACGACAGGGACTTCGACCTCCTCGCTGACGTGGAGCGCGTGGAGCCGTGAGCCTGCGCGGTCGTCATCGCGCCCCTACCCGTTGGGGTGGATGATGTTGCGCACGCCCTCGCCGCGCTCCATCACCTCGACGGCGTCGTTGAAGCCGCTCAGCGGGTAGCGGCCCGTCACCAGCTCGTCGAAGCGCAGCTTGCCCGCCATGTAGAGGTCGACGTAGCGCGGGATGTCGACGTTCGGCCGCGAGGCGCTGAAGCCGCTGCGGCGCAGTGGACCGCGCATCATGCCCATCCAGGGGATCGAGACCACGGCGTCCCCGGAGAGCGCGCCGATCACGATCGTCTCGCCGCCGGGCCGCACCATCTGGATCGCCTGCAGCACCGTCTCCGGCAGTCCGATCACCTCGAAGGCGTAGTCCACGCCTCCGCCGCTGATGCGCTGCACTTCGGCGATCGGGTCCTGCTGCGAGGCGTTGATCGCGTGCGTCGCGCCGAACTCGCGCGCCTGGTCGAGGCGGTGGTCGAGCAGGTCGACGGCGATGATCGTGAGCGCACCCGAGAGCGCCGAGGCCTGCACGGTGTTGAGCCCGAGGCCGCCGACGCCGATCACGGCGACGGTGCTGCCGGCCTCGACCTGCGCGTCGTTGAAGACCGGCGCGAGGCCGGAGGTGGCCCCGCAGCCGAGCAGCGCGATCGTCTCCAGCGGCGCGTCCTCGCGCACCCTCACCGCGCTCGACTCGTGGACGACGGCCTCCTGCGCGAACGAGGAGACCGAGGACTGGTGGCTGATCCGCTGCCCGTCGAGGCTGAGCCGGCTGGTGCCGTCGAGCAGGTTGCCGCGCTGCGCGTTGGCGAGCTTGCGCTCGCAGTTGCTGAAGCGCCCGTCGCTGCACGAGCGGCAGCCGCCGCAATACGGCCCGAAGCTGATCACGACGTGGTCGCCGGGCGCGACGTCGGTGACGGCCTCTCCGATCTCTTCGACGACGCCGGAGCCCTCGTGACCCATCACCATCGGCGTCGCCGAGGGCAGGTGACCGTGCAGGCGGTGGATGTCGGAGTGGCAGAGTCCGCTGGCGACGACCTTCACACGCACCTCGCGCGCCTTCGGCGGCGCGAGATCGACCTCCTCGATGGCCGGTGGCTTGCCCAGCTCATGGAACACGACGGCCTGCACGGTGGTCCCCCTTCGCTCGCGCCCCGCCGCACGAGGCGCACCGCGCGCAGTCTAGCGCCGCACGCGCGGCGGTGGGCGTCAGAGCGGGAGCGCGCGCCCGGCCTCGCGCAGCCGCATGCGCCGCTCCTGAGCATCGGGCAGCGCGCTGGCGACCAGCGTCCAGAAGTCCGGCGAGTGGTTCCGGACCGTCAGATGAGCCAGCTCGTGGACAACGATGTAGTCGATCAGCGCGGGCTCCAACATCATCCCCCGCCAGCTGAAGCGCAGCGTGCCGTCCGAGGCGCAGCTGCCCCAGCGGCGGCGCTGGTCGCGGATCAGCACTCGCGACGGCTCGCCGCAACCGAGCCGCGGCCACCAGCGGTCGACCGCAGCGGGGAAGCGCTCCGCCGCGCGAGCCGCATACCACGCGACAACGGCGCTCCGGATCTGCTCGTCACGTTCACCGCCATCGAGGTCCCCTGGCACGACGATCCGGAAGGTCCGGCGGTCGAGCCGCACCTGCGGCGAGGGCGCGTCGCCGCGCACGACGACCAGCGGGACGTGCTGGCCGAGGTAGGGCAGCGTCTCGCCGCTGACGAATCGCGCCCCTCCGGCCTCCGGGACTGCCTCGGAGAGGCGTTTGAGGATCCAGGGCGCCCGCTTGCGGACGAGGGCGCGCAGCTCGCCGTCGGGCGTTGCCGAGGGCGCGGCGACCCGCACGGATGCGCCGTCGATTCTGATCTGCACCGTCTTCTTGCGCCGCTCGCTGCGGCGAATCTCGTACTCGATCACCGCGTCGCCGACGCGGACGCTGTCCCGCTCCGCCACCCGGCTGCCTCTCCTCGCGCGTCTCGCCTCGCTCACGGCTCCGCGAACGCTTCGAGTTCGTGGGCGGCCTTCTCCCAGCCGCGCAGCGCGGCTTCCAGCTGCGCCTGCAGCTCCCGCTGGCGGTCCTCGTCGGCGCGGATCTCGTCGAGCGTGACGCGCGAGTAGTAGTCGTTGTCGGCGAAGCGGGCGGCGATCGGGGCAAGCTGCGCCTCTACCTCGGCGATCTCGCGCTCCAGCGCCTCGACCCGGCGTGTCAGCCGCTCGTGGCGGCGGCGCTGCTCCTTGCCCGCGGCGTAGCCGCGGGCGCCGGCGCCGGACCCCGGGCGGCGACGCTGGCGCGGCGCGGTGATGCTGCCGGAGAGGAAGTCGTCGCCGCGACGCTCGAGGTACTGCTCGTAGGTGCCCGCCACGTCCTCGAACCCGTCGGGGCGCAGCACGAGCACGCGCGTGCCGACGCCGGAGACGAAGTGGCGGTCGTGGCTGACGAAGACGAGCGTGCCCGGGTAGTCCCGGAGCGCGCGCATCAACGCCGCGCGGCCCTCGAGGTCGAGGTGGTTGGTCGGCTCGTCGAGCACGAGCAGGTTGGGCCGGCGCAGCATCAGCGCGGCGAGCAGGAGCCGGGCGGACTCGCCGCCGCTGAGGCTGCCGATCCGCTTGTGCACGTCGTCGCCGCTGAACAGCATCCGGCCGAGCACCGCGCGGAGCGTGCCGTGATCGGACTCGCCGGTGGCGCTGCCCAGCCAGGCGAGGGCGCTCTGCGCGCCCCGCAGCTCGGCGTCGACGTCCTGTGCGAAGTAGCCGAGCTGCGTCTCGTAGCCGAGCTCCGCCGCGCCCTCGTCGGCCTCGATGATGCCGCTGATGATCTTGATCAGCGTCGACTTGCCGACGCCGTTCGGCCCGACCACCGCCAGCCGGTCGCCGCGCTGCAGCTCGAAGGAGATGTCGCGCAGCACGGTCTGCTCGCCGTAGCGCCTGGTGAGGCCGCTGACGCGCAGCGGCGTGCGGCCCGAGGGGCGGACCTGCCCGAACTCGAAGCCGGGCGTGCGCCGCGAGCTGCGGCGAATCTCCGGCAGCTCCATTTTCTCGACCTGCTTCTTGCGGGCGCTGGCCTGGCGCGCCTTCGTGGCCTTCGCACGGAAGCGATCGATGAACTGCTGCAGCTCCTCGATGCGTGACTCGGTGCGCGCGATCTCGGCCTCCTTCTGCGTGACCGCGAGCTCCTTGGCGCGCTCGAAGGCGTCGTAGTCGCCCGTGTAGAGCCGCAGCTCCGAGTAGTCGAGGTCGGCGATCGTGTCGCAGACGGCGTTGAGGAAGTGGCGGTCGTGGGAGACGACCACGAAGGCCCCCGGGAACTCCCGCAGGTAGCTCTCCAGCCACTGGATGGAGGCGATGTCAAGGTGGTTCGTGGGCTCGTCGAGCAGTAGCAGGTCGGGCTGTCCGAAGAGCGTCTGGCCGAGCAGGACGCGCAGCCGGAAGCCGCCCGAGAGCTCGCGCATCGGCCGATCGTGGCGGGCGTGCTCGATGCCGAGGCCGGCGAGCAGGGCGGCGGCCTGCGGCTCCGCTTCGTAGCCGTCCAGCCCGGCGATCGTGAGTTCGAGATCGGCAAGGCGCTCACCGGCCTCCGCGCTGATCGCCTCCCCGCCCTCGCCGAGCAGGCGGCGCTGCTCCTCGAGGGCGGCCCAGAGCTGTGGGCGGCCCATGAGCACGACGTCGAGCAAGCGCATGTCGTCGAAGCGGAACTGGTCCTGGCCGAGCGTGCCGAGACGGAGCGCCGCCGGGCGCGCGACGGACCCCGCGTCGGGGCTGAGTTCGCCGGTCATGAGGCGGATCAGCGTGGACTTGCCGGAGCCGTTCGCACCGACGAGGCCGTAGTGGCCGCCGGGGTTCAGCTGCCAGTTGACGCCCTCGTAGAGGAGCTGGCCGCCAAAGCGCATGGTGAGGTCGCTGAGCGTGATCATCGCTGGCGCCATCTTTGCCCGTCCGGCCGCCTGGCGCGAGCGCCTATTGTTGAAGGCGCAGCGGGCCGGGGACGGCGCGGCCGAGGACGGAGCCGCATGAGCGCGAACGGCACGTACGACGTGATCGTGATCGGCGTCGGGGGGATGGGCTCGGCGACGGTCCATGAGCTCGCCAGCCGCGGGCTGCGCGTGCTCGGCCTCGAGCGCTTCGACGTGCCGCACGAGCTGGGGTCGTCGCACGGGGTGAACCGCATCATCCGCCTCGCCTACTTCGAGCACCCCTCCTACGTCCCGCTGCTGCGTCGCGCCTACGAGCGCTGGCTCGAGCTGGAGTTGGCGAGCGGCGAGCAGTTGCTGCACATCACGGGCTCGCTCGACGTCGGCCCCGAGGACGGCATGGTCTTCCCCGGCTCGCTGCAATCCTGCGAGGAGCACGCCCTGCCGCACGAGGTCCTGACGAGCTCGGAGCTGAGCGGGCACTTTCCCGGCGTGCGCCCTCCGGAGGGCTGGATGGGCGTCTACCAGCCGGACGGCGGCTTCGTGCTCTCCGAGCGCGCCATCGTGAGCCACGTCTCCGCAGCGCAGGAGCGTGGCGGCGAGGTCCGCGCCCGCGAGGCGGTGCTGGAGTGGGACAGCACGGGCGACCGCGTGCGCGTCAAGACCAGCCGCGGGTCGTACGAGGCGGGTGCGCTGGTCATCACCTCGGGCGCGTGGGCGGGGCCGGTGGCGTCCTCGCTGGACGGCCTGCTGCAACCGGAGCGGCAGGTGATGGGCTGGTTCCAGCCGCGGCGGCCGGAGCTGTTCGCGCCCGAGGCCTGCCCGGTCGTGATCGGCGAATTCGAGGAGGGGCTCTACTACAGCTTCCCCGTCTTCGGCATCCCCGGCTTCAAGATCGGCAAGTTCCACCACCTCGGCGAGGCGACGACCGCCGAGGACCTCGACCGCGACGTCCGTGACGAGGACGAGGCGGTGCTGCGGCAGGCGGTCGCCCGCTACTTCCCGGACGCGAACGGGCCGACGCTGTCCCTGAAGGCCTGCATGTTCACGAACACCCCTGACGAGCACTTCATCATCGACGCGCTGCCCGGCATGCCGAATGTCTTCGTGGGGGCGGGCTTCTCAGGCCACGGCTACAAGTTCTGCAGCGTCGTCGGCGAGATCATGGCGGACCTCGCCACGCGCGGCGAGACGGCCCACGACATCTCCCTCTTCCGCCTCGACCGTTTCGAGACGAGTGGCTGACGCAGCGAGACACTGGACGCCCAAGGGAAGGAAGGCACGACGATGGAGCTGGTGAAGCGGCTGCTGGCGGTGCTGCTCGTGGCGACGGCGGTCGCCGTGGCGGTGAACCTGATTCTGACGCCCGTCTACCACGACGGCTCGCCCGACTACCCCGTGTGGGAGGTGATCAACTGGTTCATGGCGGCCTCGACGCTGGTCGCGCTCGTGGTGAGCTTCCTGCGCTGGCGCGACGTCGGAAGCGGCGAGCCCGCAACCCTCGAGTCCGTCGGGGTGACCGCCCTCTTCTACGCGTCGATCGTCCTCACAATGCTGTTCTTCTGGGGCTGGATCTGGACGCTCAACCCGGACAGCGAGAGCGGCGAGGCGGTGACCTCGCACGTCATCTACTTTCCGCTCGTCGACTCGCTCTTCGTCGTCGTCGCCCTCGCCGTCGGCCGCCACCTCTGGAGCGAGAGCGGCGGCTGAGGGCAGTCGGGCCGATACGAGCCTCGAATGCGACATCCTGCGCTCTGCCTGTGGGCGCACGAGGCCAACGCGATCGAAGCTACTCTGCTTCGCACGGGGGCTGCTGCGTGATGCGGAGCGAGATCGTGCTCTTCTCCAGGCTGGGTGTGAATCGATAGGCCTCCTCGTAGTTGGGCGTGAAGTAGCCGTCCGCGACATACCACACCTGGCCACGGGACGTTCGCGTGGCGCAGTTCGCCGGTGAGACGAGGACGTACGAATCCGCCAGGAAAACCTCGGTGCTGTAGTCGTCGCCCGGCTGACGACCAAAGATCGACATGCACGGGCCGGCCGTTGACATACAGAAGTTTGGGCTGAAGATTTCGAGAGGTTCACCAGCCGCATCCGTCAAGCGAGCGCTGACCCAGTACTTGCAGAAGTTCGTGGAGACGTAGAAATCGAGATCCCCGACCGTTTCGTCCGGGCTCATCAGGATGTATGGGGCCGAATCGGCGTTTCGCTGCGGGCTTCGGTCCGCTGCCACCACGGCTTCGCAGCCGGATAGGAAGAAGCGGGTGTCCTCCCGGCTCGCGATGCGCCGCGCCAGAAAGAACCTCCAGTCGAGCGGCGTCGAACGATCCGAGTCATACCTGGGTAGCGTCATGGAGAACGAGCCGTCGTCTTGAGTCTCTGCCGTCCACTGACGCCCCTCGATGCCGTACGTGTCGATGAATCGGCTGGGGGAGGCCCAAATCCAAATGGGAGGAGCGGGTCCATCGGACGCGCGGACCTTCCCGCTCACGAGCGTGAACAAGGGTCGACGGACCTCGTGGAAGTGCTGGGTGAACTCCTCCACGGACAGGCCAAACGTCTGTTCAAAGACGATGGAATGGTGCACAGCCTTGCCGTTCTCGGGCGCCAGGTTGGCCCAGTACTCAACGAGCGCCTCGGGACCGGCGAGGTCGGCGAGCATGGAGACCGCCGCCACCCCGACGCTGTGCACGCGGTAGCTGGGGACGGAGAGATTGCTCAGATCAAGCTGCGTGGTCAGGTGCTGCACTTCGTCCGTCTCGTACGGCTTGCCGTCCACCTGGTAGTCGAATCGAGTCGCGGTGCCTTCCACGAGCCAATCCGGCGCCTCCACCGATCTCCCGGCGGAGAGCTCAAACTGCATAACGTGGTAGTACTCGTGGGCAAGGCTCGGACGGGCGTCACGGGTAATCCAGTCGCCGTATTGGTTTCGGCCTCCCCACTTCGTCCCGGGCAGGACAATGAGGTGCTTCGTCTCTCCGCCGGTGGCCGGCCGGGCGAAGCCGGCGAGCGGCTGCCCCGGTAGCCGGCCGAAGATGTCGTACTGCTGTCTCAGCGCATCCGGGGTCGTCGGTATCCGGATCTCCAACCGTTCCGGATCGATCTCGAACTCGAAGCGTCGAGCCATCACCGCGACCACCCAGCGGACATCCCGCCGCACCTGCTCGAGAAAACCGGAGCCAAGTTCATCGTGGAGGCCGCCGGGGAACGTGACCTCGGGCGGCTCGGGCGTCGCGGTTGGCGTTGACTCGGGCGTCGCGGTCGGGGTTGGCTCGGGGGTCGCGGTCGGGGTTTGATCGGGCATCGCGGTCGGGGTTTGATCGGGCATCGCGGTCGGGGTTTGATCGGGCATCGCGGTCGGGGTTTGATCGGGCATCGCGGTCGGGGTTTGGTCGGGCATCGCGGTCGGGGTTGGCTTCGACGTCGCGGTCGCGGTTGGCGTTGACTCGGGGGTCGCGGTCGGGGTTGGCTCGGGCGTCGCGGTTGGGGTTGGCTCGGGGGTCGCGGTTGGGGTTGGCTTGGACGTCGCGGTCGGGGTTGACTCGGGCGTCGCGGTCGGGGTTGGCTTCGGCGTCGCGGTTGGAATCGACTCGGGCGTCGCGGTCGGGGTTGGCTCCGGCGTCGACGTTGGGGTCGGCGTCGCCACCGCTGTTGCGATAGCAGGCGCGGGACGGTTGGCGGAATCGCAGCCAGTGCCGGTTGTTGAGAGCGCGAACGCCGCCAGAACGAGCACAACGAGACTGTGGACGGACATCCAACGCACCGCAATCACCCTCCCCACGCGGAGGCGCTCGGCCAGACGTGAGCCTCGTAGTGGCGATCTTCCGGCCTCCACATGTTAGCGATTCCGATTCGGGGGCAGCGCCTGGCAACGCAGCCCCAGCTGTCCCTGGACAGAAGCGTCACGCCCTTGCCCGCGGTGCGATACTCGCGCCGCAGGCGAGGGGGTGCGGCATGGTCGCAACAGACTCGGTCGAACTCGGGACCGGGGCGTTCCGCTACGAGGCGCTGGCGGCCTGGGAGCGGCTGCCCGCGGGCATGAACCTCGTCGAGTGCGCCGGCGTAGCCGTCGATGCCGAGGACCTTGTCTACCTGCTCACGAGGCAGACCGCGAACCCCGTCGTCGTCCTCGATCCGGACGGGGGCTTCGTGCGCTCGTTCGGCGAGGGCGTGTTCACGGACCGCACGCACGCGATCAGCGTCGGGCCGGACGGCTTCCTCTACTGCTCCGACGACGGCTCCCATACGATCACGAAGTGGACCCGCGAAGGCGAGCTCGTCCTGACTATCGGCGAGCCGGGCGTCTCCGCCGAGGCCTACAGCGGCGACCCCTTCAACCGCCCGACGGACGCTGCCGTCTCCTCGCACGACGGCTCGATCTTCATCAGCGACGGCTACGGCAACGCGCGCATCCACCGCTACTCCGCCGAGGGCGAGTACGAGCTGTCCTGGGGCGAGGCGGGCATCGACATCGGCCAGTTCATGGTGCCGCACAACCTCGCGATCGACGAGGAGGACCGCATCTACGTCGCGGACCGCGAGAGCCACCGCGTCCAGGTCTTCGACCGCGACGGCGAGCCGCTGGCGCTGTGGAACAACATCCACCGGCCCTGCGGCATGACGATGGGCGGGGACGGCCTGATCTACATCGGCGAGCTGAACGGCTTCGCGCGCCTGGAGGGCGCGCTCGGCGTCGGCCACCGCGTCAGCATCCTCAACCGCGAGGGCGAGCTGCTCGCGCGCCTCGGCGATCCGGAGGAGGGCGAGGAGGCGGGCCGTTTCATCGCCCCGCACGGCATCGCGGTCGACTCGCGTGGCGACATCTACGTCGCCGAGGCCGCCTGGACGATCCGCGGCCGCCACCTCGATCCGCCTCGGGAGCTGCGCAGCATCAAGAAGCTGCGGCGGCTGGGGTAAGGGGTCTTCCTGGTCTCCCCGGCCTTACTCGATCAGATCGATCAGGATCCGGCAGTGATCGCTTGGCCCCCAGTCGCTCGGAGTGTTGAGGGCACGGACGCTCACGCGGTGGGCGATGGAGCGGGATGCGAACACGTAGTCGAGCTGCAAGCGCGCGTCGGCTGGACCCTGCCGGAGACGCGGGTTGTAGAAGGTGGGGGCGTGCGGCCCGGCGAGAGGGAGTCCGATCCGCTGCATCTCCCCGAACACCGTCGATTCGCTATCCCACCACGTCGTCAGGTCGCCGCCCACGATCCAGGGGAGGCTCGATCCGCAATACTCCCGAACCTCGCTGATCATCCTCGGTACCCGCGGGGCCGTCTCGCTCCCGGTTTCGACAGACACCAGGCCCAGCCGTTCGCCATCGGGCAGGGTGCAGAGAGCGACGCACAGTCGAGCCGGCGTGTCGATCGCCGAACGCGGCGGCGACGCGGCGATGATGTCCGCGACCGGTACGCGCTCGATGGCGATCCTGTCCGTGAGACGAACCACCGCCCGGGCTCCGTTCCAGCCCTTGTAGATCCAGGGACCGGAACCGGTATCCAGTCCCGCGGCGACTTCCGCCGGGGGCGTGCAGGCTTCCTGCAGGAGTGCGACATCGGCGTTGGCATGGCGCTCGCGCAGGAAGCGCCAGCTCGCCCGCTTGTGCTCCATGTTCCAGCAGACGATACGCACCGCGCGAAGCCCCTCGCCTCTCACTCAGTGGCGTCTCCGCCAGTCGTCACGGGAACCGGCTCGGGCTCCGGGGCGTGCTCGATGGTGAGCCGGGGCAGCAGGCGGTCGAGCCAGCCGGGCACCCACCAGTTGCGAGCGCCCAGCAGCTCCATCGCCGCGGGCACCAGCAGCAGCCGCACCACGGTCGCGTCGAGGAACACGGCGACGGCCAGGCCGAGGCCGAACATCTTGATGCTGCGGTTGTCCTCGAACACGAAGCTCGCAAAGACGACGACCATGATCGCCGCCGCGGCCGTGATCACCCGCGCGGTCGAGGCGAGGCCGTCGGCAACCGAGCCGACCGCGTCCCCGGTGCGGTCGTACTCCTCGCGCACCCGCGAGAGCAGGAACACCTCGTAGTCCATCGAGAGCCCGAAGACGATGGCGAACAGCATCATCGGGATGAAGGGCTCGATCGGGCCTGCGTCGACGCCGATCAGGGAGCCCAGCCAGCCGTGCTGGAAGACGGCGGCGACCACTCCATACGCGGCGGCGATCGAGAGCAGGTTCATGATCACCGCCTTGATCGGCACCAGGATCGAGCGGAAGACGATCAGCAGCAGCAGGAACGAGAGCACGAGGACCGCCGCGAAGAAGACCGGTGTGCGCGTGGCGAGGTAGTCGGTGAAGTCCACGCCCAGCGGGACGAACCCGGTGACGTTGACCGCCAGCGTGCTCCCCTCGACTGCCGCGGCAATCACCTCGGAGCGCAGGCGGTCGACGAGATCGGCGGTGGCCGGGTCCTGCGGGGCGGTCGCCGGGTAGACCTGCACGATGTACGCGGCTGCGTTCGCGGGATTCGCGAAGTCGCTGGGCAGCGGGCCGTTCACCGAGGCGACGCCGTCGGTGGCCGAGAAGGTCGCGACCAGGGGCTCGATGACCGCGCGATCGCCCTCGCTCTGCGGCTCGACCGTGACGAGGAGCGGCCCGTTGAACCCCGGCCCGAAGCCCTCGGCGAGGAGGTCGTAGGCGCGACGCGTCGTGGTCTCCTGCGGGTAGTTGCCCTCGTCGGCAAAGCCGAGCTGCAGCGAGAGCGCGGGCGACGCCATCGCGAGCAGCATCGCGGTGCCGGCGGCGAGCGCGATCCAGGGGTGGCGCTGCACCAGGCGGCTCCAGCGCCACGCGAATGTCTGCTCCATCGGCGCGCGGGGGCGCCTCGGCACGATCGCGCGCAGCGGCGGCGCCACGAACCCGGCGAGGAGCACGACGAGGGCGAGCGGGGCGCCGAGCAGCAGCGGCCGGAAGCCGAGGCCGATGCCGAGCAGCGCCACCGCCACCAGCCCGGCGGCGATCAGCCCGCGCCAGCGCGTGACCTCGATGCGGTCGCGCACGAACGCGAGCAGCGCCGGGAGCAGCGTCACGGAGGCGATCATCGTGGCTGCGACCGGAATCGCCGCGGCAACCGCAAGCCCGCTGATGAACGGCAGACCGATGAAGAGCATGCCGAGCAGCGAGATCACCACCGTCAGCCCGGCGAAGATCACCGCCCGCCCCGCCGTGTCCATGGCGAGGAAGATCGAGGGCTCGACGGCGCCGTCCTCCGCGAGGCCGTCTCGGTAGCGGGTCACGATGAACAGCGCGTAGTCGATGCCGACGCCGATGCCGATCATCGCGCCGATCGTCGTCGCGAACTCGGGGATCGAGAGGACGTTGGACAGCATGATCGCCACGGCGAGGCCGAACCCGACGCCGGCCGCCGCGATGGCGATCGGCAGGCCCATCGCCATCACGGAGCCGAAGGCGAGGATTAGCACCACGACGGCGAACGCCAGCCCGATGAACTCCGACTGCGGCGGCTCGAACTCGCTGAGCGCCTCGCCGCCGATCTCGACCGTCAGCCCCGGCAGCTCGGGCACGAGGTCGGCGAACTCCCCGCCCAGCTCGGAGGTCTCGTTGAAGTCCAGATCCGGCGCGAGGTCGATGCTGGCGAACGCGACCAGCCCGTCCGTGCTGACCTGGGGCCGGCCGGGCGCGTGAGGCAGGCTCCGGGTCTGCTGCTGCGGTGCGTCCGGGGGTGGGGTCGCCGCCAGGTACGGGCTGGTGACGGTGACGCCCTCGAACGCATCGACCTGTTCGAACATCGCCTCCATCGCCGCGCGCACCGCCGGGTCATCGATGCCGGACTCGGCGCGGAAGACGATCGAGCCGCTGAGGCCGCTGCCGATCCCGCCGAAGTGCTCCTCGAGCACCTCGAAGCCGTTGCGGCTGTCCGACTCGGGGGCCTCGAGCTGCGCGAAGAACGAGGGGCCGATGACGCCGGCCGCCGCGAATGTCGCGAGGACGACTGCGACCCAGGCGGCGACGGTCTTGCGGGGGTTGTTGAAGCACCAGCGGGCGATTCGTACGAGCATTGCCGTCCTCGTCCGCGCGCGTGGGGTCCGCGCCGCGCGTCTGCACCGGTGGGAGTAGCGCCATTCAAAGCGGGAACGTGTGGACCTCACGAATGATACGGATTTGGCACGCTACGGGCACTGCCCGCCGCCTGCATCGATCCGGTCGGCGCTGGGCGGCGCCGGCCGTGCAATACTCGCGACCGAGGCGAGGAGGTGGGGCATGGTCGCAGCAGACTCGGTGGAACTCGGGAGCGGCACGTTTCGCTACGAGGCGCTGGCGACGTGGGAGCAACTGCCCGACGGCATGACCCTCCACGAGTCCCCGGGCGTCGCCGTCGACGCCGATGACCTCGTCTACGTGCTCACGAGGAACACCGCGAACCCGCTGATCGTGTTCGATCCGGACGGGAACGTCCTGCGCGTCTTCGGACACGGCGTGTTCACGAACCGCACGCACGCTGTCGGCGTCGGGCCAGACGGCTTCCTCTACTGCGCCGACGACGGCTCGCACACGATCACGAAGTGGACGCGCGAGGGCGAGCTGTTGCTCACCATCGGTGAGCCCGGCGTCTCCTCGGAGCGGTTCAGCGGCGAGCCCTTCAACCGCCCGACCGACGCCGTCGTCTCCTCGCACGACGGCTCGATCTTCATCAGCGACGGGTACGGCAACGCGCGCGTCCACCGCTACTCCGCCGCGGGCGAGCGCGAGCTGTCGTGGGGCTCACCGGGCATCGACCCCGGGCAGTTCATGGTCCCGCACAACCTCGCGATCGACGAGGGGGACCGCATCTACGTCGCGGACCGGGAGAGTCACCGCGTGCAGGTCTTCGACCGCGAGGGTGAGCTGCTGGCGATCTGGAACAACGTCCATCGCCCCTGCGGCATCACGATGGGCGGGGACGGCCTTGTCTACATCGGCGAGCTCAACGGCGTCGCGCTGATGAGCGGCGCACCGGGCGTGGGGCACCGCGTCAGCATCTACAGTCGCGAGGGCGAGTTGCTTGCGCGCCTCGGGCAGCCCGAGGAGGGCGACGAGGCGGGCCGCTTCATCGCGCCGCACGGGATGGCGGTCGACTCGCGCGGTGACATCTACGTCGCCGAGGTCTCCCACACGATCCGCGGCCGCCACCTCGATCCGCCTCGCGAGCTGCGGAGCATCAAGAAGCTGCGGCGGCTGGCGTAACGGCAGTCTCTTGCGCGGATCGTTGCGGCCTCGGCCGCCGCGCCTTACACTTGATGTAAGGAATCATGTTCTTACGAGGTAGCCATGACAACGGCCAAAGTCACAAGCAAGGGTCAGATCACGATCCCGAAGCCGGTGCGCGACCGGCTCGGGCTGCGCCCGGGCGACCAGGTGAGCTTCGTCGAAGAAGCAGGCGTGTGGCGCATCCGGAAGGAAGTCGCCGAGTCTCCGTTCGAGAAGTACCGCGGCTACCTCCGGCATCTCAGCGACCGCCACCCCGATGAGTTGGTTGAGGAAATGCGCGGGCCGTGATCTCGGCGCTCGACACGAACGTCCTGCTCGATCTCCTCATTCCCGACGCACCAGACGCGAACGCCTCCGCGTTCCGGCTGGCCGAGGCCGCTCGCGAGGGCGCTATCGTCATCTCGGGGGCGGTCTACGCCGAGCTGGCCGGACGGTTCGAGCAGTCCGCCGAGATGGAGCGCTTTGTTGAAGACACTGGCATTCGCCTCATGCCGTCGAGCCCGGCGACGTTGCAGCGTGCCGGCAGCGCATGGCGGACCTATGCGAGGCGCCGCCAGCGGTCGCTCACCTGCCCGCGCTGCGGCGCGGCCCAGCAAGGGCGGTGCGAGGCGTGCGGAGCGGACATCCCGGTACGGCAACACATCGTGGCCGACTTCATGATCGGGGCGCACGCCGCGATGCAAGCCGATCGGCTGATCACGCGCGATCGCGGGTACTACTCGCGCTACTTCCCGGAACTCGACATCGGCTGATCCGCGTTGCAAGGGTCAGCGCCGCGACCTCACTGCGGGGTTGTTGCTGGCAGCGGGGTAGTCACGCGACTTCGTAGAGCGGCGGCTTGGACCACTGCTCGCTCGGCGGGTTCTCCTGGCGGCGGATTTCCTCGCGACTGCGGGCTGCCCTGATGCGCCTCGCCTCGCGGAGGACGCGGTCTCGCTCGCGCTCGTGTTCGTGCTCGCGCTCGACTGCCCGCTTGCTGCGAGCGCGCTTCGGTTTGCCCTCGTACTCGGTGATGCGGCCCTCGTCGCGGAGCTGATCGAGGTGGCTGCGCACGTTGCCGTCGGCGGCGCGGCGGAGGCGAGTGTCGATCTCGTCGCCGTAGACGCGCAGCATGATCTCCCAGCTGCTGAGCTGCTCCCCGCCCTTGAGCACCGCGAGGATCTGCTGCTCGCGCAGGTTGCGGTGGTCGACGTACATCTGGAGGCGCTCGCGCGGGTCGTTCACGATCTTGCCGTGGCCGGGGCAGATCACCTGCAGGTTCGGTAGCTCGAGCAGCCGCTCGAGGCTGCGCCGGTACGCCCCGAGGTCGCCGACCGTCGTCGTAGAGGAGCCAAGCAGCGTGTCGCCGGTGAACAGCACGCCCTCGTCCTCGAGGTAGTAGCACAGCGAATCGATGCTGTGGCCGGGCGTCGCGAGCACCTGCAGGCGGACGCCGCCGCCCATGTCCAGCACATCGCCGTCGGCCAGCTGATTGACCTGGCGGGGGATGCGGCCCTTGAGCAGGCGCCGCCCTCCCTGCGGGATCGAGATCTCGGCCTCCAGGAACTCCTTCGCCCATTTGAGGTTGCCGGAGTGGTCCGCGTGGTGGTGGGTGATCGTGGCGACGCCGATCTCGGCGTGCTCGGTCGCCGCCAGGTAGCCCCGCAGGAACCACTGGTAGCGCTCGATCGCCTCGCCGGAGTCGATCGTCAGCGACTGGCCGCCCGGCGGACCGACGAGGTAGATCGAGGTGAAGTCCGGGTGCATCACGTTCTCGTCCGGCACCATCGCGGCGCGCACGGAGGGGCTGATCTGCATCGCTTCCTCGCCTCACGCTCCGGGCGCCCGTCCGGACCCCGACTCGCCCGGAGCATAGCGGACAGCGCGACGGCCCGACGCCGCGGGTGTATCCCCCATGCACCATGTGGTCCGCGTGGCCGCGCACCGGCAGCAGTCGCTTCATATACTGGATACGTTGGCCTGAGCCGCCGCGGCGAACCGCCGCGGGGGCGGGCGAATGAGCGCGGGGGAGCCCATGACCCTCCAGGCAGACGCCCGAACGAAGCGCGACGAGCGCCACGAGGGCGTCGTGGGCCTCTGGCGTCCCGGCCTCGTCGACTACGCGGCAGCGCTGGAGTGGCAGCACGAGCGCGCCGCCGCCCTCTACACGGGCAGTGAGGGCGAGGCGCTGGTGCTGCTGCAGCACGCCCCGGTCTACACGCTCGGCGCGCGCGGCAATGACTCCAACCTGCTCGTCACCCCGCAGGCGCTGGCCGCCTTCGGGGCGCAGGTGGTGCACACCGACCGCGGCGGCGACGTGACCTTCCACGGCCCCGGCCAGCTTGTCGCCTATCCGATCCTCGACCTGCGCGGCCGCGGCGTCGGCGCCGCGCGCTATGTGCGGATGCTCGAGGCCGTGATGATCGAGGCCGTCGCGCGCTTCGGCGTACAGGCCGAGCGCGTGCGAGGTCGCCCCGGCGTGTGGGTGGAGGGCGCGAAGCTCGGGGCCGTCGGCGTGCGCGTCAGCCGCGGCATCAGCCGCCACGGCCTCGCCCTCAACGTCTCGACCGACCTCGAGTGGTTCGCGCGGATCGTGCCCTGCGGCATCCCGGACATCGAGGCCACCTCGCTGGAGCGGCTGCTCGACGAGGCGCCGCCGATGCGCGAGGTGGAGGACGCGATTGCCGAGGCCTTCGCGCGCGAGTTCGGCTGCCGGCTGGTCGCCACGTCGTGGGACGCGGACGCGCCGGCGCCGGCGGCGCTGGCTGGAGCAGCGTCGTGAGCGCGCGAGGCGCGGCAGCCCCCCTCATGGAGCGGCCCTTCCCGCGCAAGCCGCGCTGGTTGAAGGCGCGCTTCCCCGCGGGCGAGCGCTTCTCCGAAATCAAGTCGCTGCTGCGCGAGAACGAGCTGCACACCGTCTGCGAGGAGGCGCGCTGCCCCAACATCGGCGAGTGCTTCAACGCCGGCACCGCCACCTTCATGATCCTCGGCGACATCTGCACGCGGGCCTGCGGCTTCTGCGACGTGACCTCCGGCCGCCCCGAGGGCCTCGACCTGCTGGAGCCGTTCCGGCTCGCGCAGGCCGTCGAGCGGCTGGGCCTCGACTACGTCGTCATCACCTCGGTCAACCGCGACGACCTGCCGGACGGCGGCGCGGAGATCTTCGCCGCCTGCATCCGCGCGATTCGCCGCCGCCTGCCGCAGACGCAGGTGGAGGTGCTGATCCCGGACTTCGAGGGCAACCGGGACGCCCTCGCGACCGTGATCGAGGCGCAGCCGGTGGTGCTCAACCACAACACGGAGACAGTGCCGCGGCTCTACCGGCGGGTGCGGCCGAAGGCGCGCTACCGGCGCTCGCTCGAGCTGATCCGCCGCGTCAAGGAGATCGACCCGGCGATGACGACCAAGTCCGGCATCATGGTCGGCCTCGGCGAGACGCTGGACGAGGTACGCGAGGTCCTCGACGACCTGCGCGAGCACGGCTGCGATCTGCTGACCGTGGGGCAGTATCTGCGGCCCTCGCTGAAGCACCTGCCGATCGAGCGCTTCTGGCACCCGGACGAGTTCGCCGAGATCGCCGACTACGCACACGCCATCGGTTTCCGCCACGCCGAGTGCGGACCGCTGGTGCGCAGCTCCTACCACGCCGCCGAGCAGGCCTCCAAGGCTGCGCCGGCGGGAACGGGAGGCACGTCATGACAATCGAAGCCATTCCGACCCAGGCCGACGGCCAGCTATCGCCGGGCGGCAACGGCGCGGACCTCGAAGCCGCGCGCGCCGCGCTCAACGCCGAGCTCGACGCGATCGAGACCGAGGAGTGGCGGCAGTCGCTGCACGAGGTCTTCTTCCGGCGCGGTCCGGAGCGCGTCGCGGAGCTGCTGCAGGAGCTGCAGCTGGAGGCGCAGAAGGAGATGGCCCCGCTGCCGGTCACCTCGCGCACCCCGTACGTCAACACGATCCCGGTCGAGCGCGAGCCGCCCTACCCCGGCAACCGCCACATCGAGCAGCGCATCAAGAGCTTCGTGCGCTGGAACGCGATGGCGATGGTCGTCGACGCCAACAACAAGGCCGAGGGCATCGGCGGCCACATCTCCACCTACGCCTCGGCGGCCACGCTCTACGAGGTGGGCTTCCACCACTTTTTCCGCGGCCCCAACCACCCGAGCGGCGGCGACCTGGTCTACATCCAGGGCCACGCCTCGCCCGGCATCTACGGGCGGGCCTACCTCGAAGGGCGGATCAGCGAGGAGCTGATGCGCAACTTCCGCCGCGAGCTGGCGGAGGGCGGCGGGCTGCCCTCGTACCCGCACCCCTGGTTGATGGAGGACTTCTGGAAGTTCCCCACCGTCTCGATGGGCCTCGCGCCGCTGATGGGGATCTACCAGGCGCGGTTCATGCGCTACCTGGTCGACCGCGGGCTCAAGGAGCCGACGGACGCGAAGGTCTGGGTCTTCCTCGGCGACGGCGAGACGGACGAGCCGGAGGCGCTGGGCGCGATCTCGCTGGCGGCGCGCGAGCAGCTCGACAACCTGATCTTCGTGATCAACTGCAACCTGCAGCGCCTCGACGGCCCGGTGCGCGGCAACGGCCAGATCATCCAGGAACTGGAGGCCGTCTTCCGCGGCGCGGGCTGGAACGTGATCAAGGTGCTGTGGGGCGCCGAGTGGGACGAGCTGCTGGCGCGCGACCACGACGGCCTGCTGGCCAAGCGCATGGGCGAGGTCGTCGACGGCGAGTACCAGAAGTACACCGTCGCCGGCGGCGCCTACGTCCGCGAGCACTTCTACGGCGTGGACCCGCGACTGCTGCGCATGGTGCAGCACATGAGCGACGACGAGCTGTGGTCGATGCGCCTCGGCGGTCACGACCCGGCCAAGGTCCACGCCGCCTACCACGCCGCGGTGCGGCACGAGGGCGGACCGACCGTCATCCTCGCGCGCACGATCAAGGGCTACGGCCTCGGCGAGGCGGGCGAGGGCAAGAACATCACCCACCAGCAGAAGAAGCTCAACGAAGACGAGCTGATGCACTTCCGCGACCGCTTCGCGATCCCGCTGAGCGACGAGGAGGTCGTCCACGCGCCGCTCTACCGCCCGGACGAGAACAGCGCGGAGGCGCGCTACCTGCAGCAGCGCCGCCAGGCCCTCGGCGGCTTCCTGCCGCTGCGGCGCACCATCTCCTGCGCCGGCATGTCGCCGGCGGAGTCGGTCTTCGAGGAGTTCATCGGCGGCTCCGGCGGCCGCGACGTCTCGACCACGCTCGCCTTCGTGCGGCTGCTCTCGCGGCTGCTGCGCGACGAGACGGTGGGCGACCTGATCGTGCCGATCGTCCCCGACGAGGCGCGCACGTTCGGCATGGAGACGCTGTTCCGCGAGGCCGGCATCTACTCGCACGTCGGGCAGCTCTACGAGCCCGTCGATGCCGACAGCCTGATCTACTACAAGGAGACGACCGACGGTCAGATCCTCGAGGAAGGCATCACCGAGGCGGGGTCGCTGGCCTCGTTCATCGCCGCCGGGACGGCCTCGGCCGTGCACGGCGCGTGCACGCTGCCGTTCTTCATCTTCTACTCGATGTTCGGCTTCCAGCGCGTGGGCGATCTGATCTGGGCGGCCGCCGACTCACGCACGCGCGGCTTCCTGGTGGGTGCCACTGCCGGCCGCACGACGCTGCAGGGCGAGGGGTTGCAGCACCAGGACGGGCACAGCCACGTGCTGTCCTCGGTGGTCCCGAACCTGCTAAGCTACGACCCGGCCTACGCCTACGAGGTGGCGCTGATCGTGCGCGAGGGCATCCGCCGCATGCACGAGCAGCAGGACCCCGTCTTCTATTACCTGACCGTCACCAACGAGGCCTACCCGCAGCCCGCGCTGCCGGAGGAAGCCGCCGAGGGCGTGCTCCGCGGCATCTACCGGCTGAGCCGCTCCGAGGGGCGCGGCCCGCGCGTCCAGCTGTTCGGCAGCGGCGCGATCCTCAACGAGGTCGTCGCCGCGCGGGAGCTGCTCGGCGAGCGCTATGGCGTCGCCGCCGACGTCTGGTCCGTGACCAGCTACAGCGAGCTAAGGCGAGACGCCATGGACGCCGATCGCTGGAGCATGCTGCACCCGGGTGAGCCGCCGCGCAGCTCCTACCTCTCCGAGGTGACCGCGGATGCGGAGGGCCCGTTCGTCGCCGCGACGGACTACCTCAAATCGCTGCCGGACGCCGTCGCCAAGTGGCTGCCGGGGCGCCTCGTCTCGCTCGGCACGGACGGCTTCGGGCGCAGCGAGACGCGCGAGGTGCTGCGCGACTTCTTCGAGGTCGACGCGAAGCACATCGCGCTGGCCGCGCTGCACGCGCTCGCCCTCGACGGCGTGATTCCCGCTGGCGTGCCGAAGCAGGCGATCGAGGAACTCGGCATCGACCCGGAGAAGGTCAACCCGCGGCTCGTCTAGGCGAGTGCGCCCAGCTGGGCTTGCAGAGGGGCTTGCAGGAGGACGCATGGCAACGGACTACCTGCTCCCCGACCTCGGCGAGGACATCGAAGAGGCCGAGGTGATCGCGGTGCACGTCCACGCGGGCGACCGCGTCGAGCGCGACCAGGCCGTGATCGAGGTGGAGACGGAGAAGGCGAACCTCGACGTGCCCGCGCCATACGCGGGCGCTATCACCGCCGTCCACGTCAGCGTCGGCGACACGATCCGGCCGGGCCAGGCGATCGTCGCGATCGAGGCCGAGGAGGGCGTGAAGCCGTCCTCCCCGGCCGTATCCGTGGCGCCGCCCGCCGCGAGCGCGCCGCCTGCCGTCGAGCCGGCTGCCCCGCCGCCGCCCGCCCCTGCTCCGGCACCGGCGCCTGCCGCACCCGCGAGGCCGCCGGGCGCGGCCACGCCCGTGCTGCCTTCCGATGGCGGCCTGGTGCCCGCCTCGCCCTCGGTGCGGATGTTCGCGAGGGAGATCGGCGTGGCGCTCGGCGAGGTCGCGGGCAGCGGCCCCGGCGGGCGCGTCTCGATCGACGATGTGAAGGCGCACGCGCGCCTGATGCGCAGCGGCGCAGCGCCAGCCGACGCGCCCGAGGCGCCTCGCCGGGGCGCCGCGCCCGCGCCCTCCGCGCTGCCGGACCTCTCGCAGTTCGGCGAGGTGGAGCGCGAGCGGATGACGGGCGTGCGCCGCACCACCGCGCGCACGCTCAGCCAGTCCTGGGCGCAAAGCCCGCACGTGATGCTGCAGCGCAAGGCCGACGTCACCGAATTGGAGGCGATCCGCCGCGTCAACCGCGAGCGCGTCGCCGCGTCCGGCGGCCAGCTGACGATGATGCCGATCCTGATGAAGGTCGTCGCGGGGGCGCTCCGCGAGTTCCCGCGGCTCAACGCCTCGATCGATGTGGCGAGCGAGGAGATCGTCTACCGCCACTACGTGCACGTCGGCGTCGCCACGGACACCGACCACGGCCTGATCGTCCCCGTCGTGCGCAACGCCGACGAGAAGACCATCACCGAGCTCGCGATCGAGATCGGCGAGCTGGTCGGCCGGGCCCGCGATCGCAAGAGCACGCTCGAGGACCTGCGCGGCGGCACCTTCACCATCTCGAATCTCGGAGGCATGGGAATTGGCTTCTTCAACGCCGTGCTGCTGCCGCCGCAGGTCGGCATCCTCGCCGTGGGCCGGGCCGAGCAGGAGCCGGTCTGGACGGGCAGCGAGTTCGAGCCGCGGCTGCGCATGCCGCTGGCGATCAACTTCGACCACAGGCTAATCGACGGCGCCGACGGCGCACGCGCCCTCGCCTGGATCTGCGAGACGCTGGAGCAGCCGCGGCCCTACATGCTCGAGGAGTTCCCGGAGTCCGAGTCGGGATCGGAGGACTGATGGTGACCGACGGCGCCAGCGACCTGATAGTGATCGGCGGCGGGCCGGGTGGCTATCCGGCGGCCTTCCTCGCTGCCGACATGGGGATGAAGGTCACCCTGATCGACGACGCGCCGAACCCAGGCGGCGTCTGTCTCTACCGCGGCTGCATCCCCTCCAAGGCGCTGCTGCACGTCGCCGCGCAGCTCGAGGAGGCGAAGCACGCCGCCGAGTGGGGCGTCAGCTACGGCGACCCCTCGATCGACCTCGACAAGCTGCGCCAGTGGAAGCAGGGCGTAGTCAACCGCCTGACCGGCGGGCTCGGCCAGCTGACGACGCAGCACGGCGTCGAGTTCGTGAGCGGGCGCGCCCGCTTCAACGGCCCGCGCTCCGTCGAGGTCACCTCGGCCGAGGGCGAGCCGCGCACGATCGGCTTCGAGTACGCGATCGTCGCGACCGGCTCGGTTCCGGCGACGATCCCGAGCCTCGCGCTCGACTCGCCGCTGGTGATGGACTCCACCTCGGCGCTTGAGCTGGAGCGCGTGCCGGAGACGCTGCTCGTCATTGGAGGCGGCTACATCGGGCTGGAGCTGGGCAGCGTCTACGCCGCGCTCGGCTCCCGCGTCACGGTCGTCGAGATGACGAACGGTTTGCTGCCGGGCGTCGATCGCGACCTCGTGCGCACGCTGCAGCGCCGCCTGCGCCGGAACTTCGAGGCGATCCGCCTGGAGACCACGGTGCTGTCGATGGAGGAGGCCGAGGGCGGCGTGCTCGCGCGCCTCGGCGGGACGGACGGCGAGCCCTCGGAGGAGCTGTTCGAGCAAGTGCTCGTCGCCGTGGGGCGCCGCCCGAACAGCGCCGGCCTCGGCCTGGAGCAGACGGCAGCGCAGCTGGACGCGCGCGGGTTCGTCGAGGTCGACGCGCAGCGCCGCAGCGCGGACCCGGCGATCTTCGCGATCGGCGACGTGGCCGGGGAGCCGATGCTGGCGCACAAGGCCACGCACGAGGCCTCGGTCGCCGTCGAGGCGATCGCGGGGAAGCCGCTGGTCTGGGACGCGCGCGTCATTCCCGCGGTGGTCTACACGGACCCGGAGATCGCCTGGGTCGGGCTGACGGAGACGGAGGCCGCGGACCAGCGCATCGAGGTCCAGACCTCGACGCTGCCGTGGGCCGCCTCCGGTCGCGCGACGACGCTCGGCCGCACGGACGGCGCGACGAAGCTGGTGGTCGAGCCGCACACCGACCGCGTGCTCGGCGTGGGCATCGTCGGCGTCGGGGCGGGCGACCTGATCTCGGAGGCGGCGCTGGCGATCGAGATGGGGGCGGTCGTGCAGGACCTCGAGTTGACGATCCACCCGCACCCGACGCTGGGCGAGACGCTGATGAACGCCGCCGCCGCCTTCTACGGCCGCAGCCCGGACTACATCGGGCGGCGGCGCGGCCACGGGAGAGGCTGACGACGATGGACCTGGAGTTCGCCTTCCTCAGCGACTTCGCCGAGGAGTCCGGCGGCAAGCTGCACGCGCTCGGCATCGGCGTCGACACGATCCACGCCGCCGAGGTGCCGACGCGGCACCCGCTGCTCACGATGGTCGCGCAGATCCGCTACTCGGTCGCCGAGGCAGGCACGCACCGCCTCGAGGTCGGCGGCTACGACGCGGACGGCCAGCAGATCATCGACCGCATCGAGGGCGAGATGCCGCTGCCGCCGGTCAGCGGCGGCACGAGCGGCACGGCGCGGGTGCTGGTGAACCTCGTCGGCGTGAACTTCCCCGCCTACGGCGATCACTCGTTCCACCTCGTGCTCAACGGCATCGAGATGAGCCGCGCCTCGGTGCGCGTCGCGCCACCGCCCGGCGGCTAGAAGACGACGATGCTGCGGCCGAAGACCTTGCCGCTGTCGAGCCGGCTTGTCGCCTCGTTGATCTCGTCGAGCGCGTAGCGCTCGGTCACGAGCGCGTCGAGGTCGAACATCCCCTCGCGGTGCCAGCGCAGCAGCTCGGGCACGTCGCGCTCCGGGACGGCCGAGCCGAGCAGCACGCCGATGAGCGTCTTCTGGCTCATCACCATCTGGCCCGCCGGGACGCGCACCATGTTGCCGGTGGCGATCATCGCGGCTGTGCCGCCACGCTCGGCGCCGCGGTGGCCCTTCGTCGCCTCGACGATCTGCTGCGTGGTCCCGCGCGCGCCGATCGCGTCGATCGCGTAGTCCACACCGCCGCCGCTCAGCTCACGGACCTGCTCGACGGGGTCGCCCGCGGTGGCGTTGACGACCTCGGTCGCGCCGAAGCGGCGCGCGAACTCGAGCTTCTCGTCCGAGAGGTCGACGGCGATGATCGGGTCGCAGCCACGCACGCTCAGTGCGGTGATCGCCGAGAGACCGACGCCGCCGACGCCCCAGACGGCGCTCGAGCGTCCGGGCTGCGCGTCCAGCGCGTTGAGCACCGTCCCAGCCCCGGTGAGGACGCCGCAGCCGAGCGGCGCGGCCACGTCGAGGGGCGTCTCCTCCGGCACCTTCACCACGTGATCGGCGTTGAGCAGCGTGTGCTCCGCCCACGTGTAGATCGCGCTCTGGTGCCCGTCGAGCTCCTCGCCGCGCCACGTCACCGAGCTGGCCGAGGAGGCGTTGGCCGCGTCGGCCGGATTGCCGTCGCGCCGTACGACCGAGGTGATGATGCGATCGCCGGGGGCGAGGTGCGTAACGCCCTCGCCGACGGCGATCACCTCGCCGGACCCTTCGTGCCCCATCAGCGTGGGCCTGGCGATCTCGCGGTAGCCGCGCAGGTAGTGCAGGTCGGAGTGGCAGACGCCGGTCGCCGCCATCCTCACGAGCACGTCGCCCGCCGCCGGCTCCCCGAGTTCCACCTCCTCGACGAGGATCGGCGCGTCGGCGCCGGTGAGGATCGCAGCTCGTGATCTCATCGTGACTGCCCTGGTGCGGGTACATCCCGGTCGAACAGGATCCTCACGAACGAATCGGGGCTGCCAAACCCTTGACTTCGTTATCGAGGACAGCCTCCACGTGGCTTCGCTCGACGCCGGGGAACCACGCCAGGAACTCCTCCGTCGAGGCGCCATCCTTGAGGTTCTGGAAGAGCGTCGAGACGGGCACGCGGGTACCGCGGAACACCCATGCTCCGCTCATTGTGTCAGCGTGGCGCTCGACTGCAGAGCAAGTCTCCCAGTTCACGTCGCTAGACCTCCAGCTCGTCCGGCAGCCGGAACTCCACGGTCTCCTCGGCGACGACGATCGGCTCGATGGTCGTGACGCCGCGGGCCTTCAGATCCTCGATGATCGGATCGAGGAGCTCGTCGGGCACGGAGGCACCGGCGGTGAGGCCCACGATGTCGGCGCTCTCGTACCAGGCGGGGTCGATTTCGTCGATCCCGTCGACGCGGTAGGCCCTCACGCCGGCCGCCTCGGCAACCTCGCGCAGCCGCACGGAGTTGCTCGAGTTCGCCGAGCCGACGACGAGCAGGAGGTCGGCCCGCTCGGCGATCGCGCGCACGGCGAGCTGGCGATTGGTAGTGGCGTAGCAGATGTCGTTGCGCACCTCGGCGTCGGGGTAGATCTCCCGGATCCCGTCGATGGCGCTCGCCGTGTCGTCCATTGACAGCGTGGTCTGCGTGACGACGAACACCGGGCGCTCGATGGGATCGATCCTGGCGACCTCGTCGGCGTCCTCGACGATCCGCATGCGATCGGGCGCCTGGCCGAGCGTGCCGGCGGTCTCGTCGTGGCCGCGATGGCCGACGAGGAGGATGTCGTAGCCGTCGTTGACGGCCTTGCGCGTCTCGAGGTGCACACGGGTCACCAGGGGACAGGTGGCGTCGATGATGCGCAGGCGCCGGCGCTTCGCCTCGTCGACCACGGCGGGCGAGACGCCGTGTGCGCTGAAGACGATGCGCGAGCCCTCGGGCACCTCGGTGACGTCGTCGACGAAGATGGCGCCACGGGCGCGGAAGCCGTCGACGACGTGCCGGTTGTGCACGATCTCGTGGAAGGCGTAGACGGGCGGCGGCTCGTGGTCGAGCACGGAGTCGAGGACGTCAATCGCGCGCACGACGCCGGCGCAGAAGCCGCGCGGCTCGGCGAGCAGGAGGGTGTGCGGCATGCGGCGGGCCCTCCCCGGGACCGGTAGCGGATGAAACCCGGTCGCGCTGTCAATCGTAGCACGGGCCCCACAGCCGACCGTGGCTGCGCGGGGGCGACAGGCCCGATGGGCGCAGTAAGGCCATATGCTCTCGGGGATAGGGGAACGACATGAGCGAGATCATCTTCGCGGTCGAGGAAGCGGCGGAAGGCGGCTACACCGCCCAGGCGCTCGGACACTCGATCTTCACCGAGGCGGACACCTTCGAGAAGCTTCGTGAGATGACCCGTGACGCCGTCCGCACCCACTTCGACGAGGGCGATCCCGAACGCCCCCGTACGATCCGGCTCCACCTCGTGAGAGATGAACTCATCCCGGCGTGAGGCTATTGCGCGCCGCTACGCTTCCAGACCCTGCGGCAGGCGGAACTCGACGTTCTCCTCGGCGACGACGACGGGCTCGACGCGGGTGACGCCGCGAGCCTTCAGGTCCTCGATGATCGGCTCGAGCAGCTCGTCGGGCACCGAGGCGCCCGAGGTGAGGCCGACCACGTCGACGCCCTCGTACCAGGCGGGGTCGATCTCGTCGAGGCCGTCCACGCGATAGGCGGTCACGCCGGCGTCCTCGGCAACCTCGCGCAGGCGCACGGAGTTGCTTGAGTTCCGGGAGCCGACGACGAGCAGGAGGTCGGCTCGCTCGGCGACCTTGCGCACCGCGAACTGGCGGTTGGTGGTCGCGTAGCAGATATCGTTGCGCACCTCGGCGTCCGGGTAGCGGCCGCGGATCTCGTCGATGACGTCCGCCGTGTCGTTGACGGACAGCGTCGTCTGCGTGACGACGAAGACGGGCCGCTCAACCTCGATGTCGGCGACCTCGCCGGCGTTCTCCACGATCGTGGTGCGATCCGGCGCCTCGCCGTAGGTGCCGACGGTCTCGTCGTGGCCGCGGTGGCCGACCAGCAGCACTTCGTAGCCGAGCTTGACGGCGTTCTTCGTTTCGAGGTGCACCTTGGTCACGAGCGGGCAGGTGGTGTCGATGACGCGCAGGCGACGGCGCTCTGCCTCGTCGACGACGGCGGGCGAGACGCCGTGCGCGCTGAAGACGATGCGCGAGCCCTCGGGCACCTCGGCGACATCGTCGACGAAGACGGCGCCGCGGGCGCGGAAGCCGTCGACGACGTGGCGGTTGTGGACGATCTCGTGGAAGGCGTAGATCGGCGGCGGCTCGCGGTCGAGCACCGCGTCAAGGACGTCGATCGCGCGCACCACGCCCGCACAAAAGCCGCGAGGCTCGGCGAGCAGCAGCGTGTGCGGCATGCGTCAGCCTCCTGCGAACCCCGCGTTCGGTCCGGCTGCGGCGGCATTGTAGACGCTGCATGCCGTACGGTGCGAACGGTACGGAGTCTCATAATAGTAGGGAGAAGGTGAAGCGCGCTAGGCCCCGGCCCCGGCGCCCTCCTCAACGGGTGCGCCGCCATCCTCGGAGCGCTGGTAGGTCATGCGATAGAGGTCGGCATACACGCCGTCGAGGGCCATGAGTTCCTCGTGTGGGCCGATCTCGACGATCTCGCCGTCGCGCATCACGACGATGCGGTCGGCGCTGCGGATCGTCGAGAGCCGGTGGGCGATCACGAGCGAGGTGCGGTCGCGCAGGATCGTGCGCAGCGCCTGCTGGATCAGCCGCTCCGAGTGCGTGTCGATGTTCGCGGTCGCCTCGTCGAGGATCAGGATGCGCGGCTCCGCCACGACGGCGCGCGCGAAGGCGATCAGCTGGCGCTGCCCGACCGAGAGGTTGAGGCCGCGCTCGTGCAGCTCGGTCTCGTACCGCTCGGGCAGGCGCTCGATGAACTCGCTGGCGCCCACCGCGCGGGCGGCCTCCTCGATCTCCGCGTCGGTCGCGTCGAGGCGGCCGTAGCGGATGTTGTCGCCGATCGTGCCGGAGAAGAGGTAGGGCTCCTGCAGCACCACGCTCATGCGCCGCGTCAGCGAGGCGCGCTCGATTGTGCGCAGGTCGTGCCCGTCGATCAGGATCTCGCCGTCCTGGATATCGTAGGAGCGGTTGACCAGGGCGGTCACCGTCGTCTTGCCCGCTCCGGTGTGGCCGACGAAGGCGACGGTCTCGCCGGCCGCGATCTGCAGGTCGAAGCCACGCAGCACGGGGACGTCCCTGACGTAGCTGAAGTCGACGTTGTTGAAGTCGATGCGGCCCTCGACATCGGGGAGGGAGAGGGCGTCCGGCGGGTCGACGATCTCCGGCTCGGTGTCGAGCACCTCGAAGATGCGGTGGGCGCCGGCCATGGCGCGCTGGAGCATCGTGTACTGCAGGACGATGTCGCGGACGGGGTTGAAGAAGCGCTGGATGTAGAGCAGGAAACCGACCGTGAAGCCGAGCGCCTCGCCGGCGCCGAGGCTGCCGTTGAAGACGCGGATGCCGATCACGATCAGCACCATGCCTGTGGCGGCGGTAGCGAGCACCTCGACCGTGGGGATGACGCTGGCCTGCAGCCGCACGGCCTGCATGTTGGAGTCGCGGTGGCGGCGGTTGAGCAGCTCGAAGCGCTTGAGGTTCTCCTCTTCGCGGTTGAGGGACTGGACGATGCGAACACCGGAGACGTTCTCGTTGATCGCGCCGTTGACGATCGAGATCGCCTGTCGCACGCGGATGAAGGCGCGCGCGGCGGGCGTCTGCCACCAGGCCATGAAGATGAGCAGCAACGGGATCACGGACAGCGCCACCACCGCGAGCAGCGGATCCAGCCAGAACAGGAAGCCGACGATCAGCGCCAGCCCGACTGCGTCCGCGAGGATATTAAGGAAGCCGGTGGTGATCAGCTCCTGCAGCGTCACCACATCCGAGGTGACGCGCGACATGATGCGCCCGACCTCTTCGCGGTCGTAGAAGCTCAGCGAGAGCCGGTTGAGGTGCGCGAACATGCTGCTGCGCATGTCGCGCAGAATGCGGTGCCCGACGTAGCCCGTCATCAGCCGTTGCACCGCGGCGGAGACGAACGAGACGGCGGCGAGCGCGACGAGCAGCACGCCGAACTCGACGATCTCGTTGTCCACCTGTGCGACCACGGCCGGGTCGTTGGAGCGCAGCTTGTCGACGATCGACTCGGTCGCGGCGGCCATCACGTAGGGCTGTGCGTAGGAGGCGATCGCGAAGACCGCCATCGCGATCACCGCGATGATCGCCTGCACCTTGTAGGGCCCGAGCATCGGCACGATGCGCCGCACCAGTACGGGGTCGTAGACGCGGCCCAGCTCGTCGTAGTCCCAGCCGTCGACGGCGCGGCCCTGGCGGACGCCGCGCATGTCGCCGCTCCAGCCGCCTGCCTGACCGCCGCCCCAGTAGGCCACTAGCTGCCTCCTCCGGCCGCCGGCGCGGGCTCGTGAGCCTCCGCGGCGCTGGGCTGCTGCTCCAAGGCGGCCTGGGCTTCCTCCTGGTCGCGCAGCTCGAGGTCGTAGATCTGGCGGTAGAAACCGTCGCGCTCGAGCAGCTCGTCATGGCGGCCGCGCTCCACGATTACGCCGTCCTCGAGGACGAGGATCTGGTCGGCCTCCTTCACGGTGCGCAGGCGCTGCGCGATCACGAACGTCGTGCGGTTCTCCATCAGCGCATCCAGCGCCCCGTGGATCTCGTACTCCGTGCGCATGTCCACGGACGCCGTCGAGTCGTCGAGGATCAGCACGCGCGGGTCGCGCAGCAGTGTGCGTGCGATCGAGATGCGCTGGCGCTGTCCGCCGGAGAGGGTGACGCCGCGCTCGCCGACCCAGGTGTCGTAGCCCTCCGGCATCTCCTCGATGAACTCGTGGATGCGTGCGGCCTTCGCCGCCTCGATCACCTCCTCGTCGGTGGCGTCGAGCTGGCCGTAGCGGATGTTGTCGCGAATGGTGCCGATGAAGAGGAAGAGATCCTGCTGCACGATGCCGATCGCGTCGCGCAGGGACTCGAGGGTCACCTCGCGGACATCCTGATCGTCGATCGCGATCCGGCCCTCGCTCACGTCGTAGAAGCGCGGCAGCAGGTTGACGACGGTGGACTTGCCGGAGCCGGTGCGCCCGAGCAGGGCGATCGTCTCGCCGGGGCTGGCCGCGATCGAGATGTCGCGCAGGACGGGCGAGGCCGCGTCGTACTGGAAGCTGACGCCCTCGAAACGCACGTCGCCGCGCTCGACCTCGATGGGGACGCGCCGGGGTTCTCCTGGACTGGAGACTCCGCGTCGAGGATCTCGAAGATGCGGCTGCCCGTGGAGTGGGCGCGCGCGAACATCATGATGATCCAGCCGATCGAGCGGACCGGCACCTGCAGCAAGGTCAGCCAGAGCAGGAACGACGCGAGCTGGCCGGTGTTCATGTTCCCCGCCTGCACCTCGGTCACGCCCAGCCAGAACACGACGGCCAGCGAGAGCAGCCAGAGTGACTGCAGGAATGGCTCGTTGAAGGCCTGGAACTTGCTGGTCGAGTACGAGTGCTTGAAGAGCTCGTCGACCTTGGCGTCGAACTTCTGTTGCTCGTGCTCGGTGCGCGAGAAGGCCTTGACCACGCGCTGGCCGGTGAGGTTCTCCTGCAGCACGTTGGCCATCTGACCCTGCAAGTCCTGCACGTAGAGCCAGACCGACCGCAGCTTGGCGGACGTCCAGGTGCCCTGGATGGCGATGATCGGCGTGAAGACCAGCGCCGCGAGGCCGACCTTGGCGTTGGTGGTGATCATCAGCGCGTAGACGGCCGCGCACAGCACGATCACGTAGAGGAAGCGCAGCACGCCCATGCTCACGAACATGCGCACACCCTCAACGTCGCCGGTGGCGCGCGACATGATCTGCCCGATCTGCGCCTGGTCGTGGTAGGCGTAGCTGAGCCGCTGCAGGCGGTCGTAGATGTCGTTGCGGAAGTCGTAGGCGATGTCCTGCGAGATGCGCTCGCCGAGGTATGCCTGGCCGTACTTGAAGAGCCCGCGGCCGACGCCCGCCAGCAGCAGCGCGCCCACCGCAAGGAGCAGCGTTGCGATCGTGCCTCGCGCGACCGTCTGCTCGATGCCCCCGGCCCCGCGCTCGGTCGCGATGTCGAGCCCGTAGTTGATGGCGACGCCGACGAGGGCGGGCGCGGCGACGTCGAGGGCGGCGGCCATGATCAGTACGACGAAGGACATCGCGATCGCGCCCTTGTAAGGCAGCGAGCGCCCGACAAGCCGGAGCAATACGGGCATGCGGGGACCGGAAAGGCGTCCGGCCAGCCGCGTTTCGGTCTGCGGCATGGATGTCACTTTCGTGATTCTACGCCTCCGCACAGGCAGTGGCGACCCACAATATGTCTTGTCTTTGCAGGCCAGCCCAGGGGCACTGATGCGGCGTGCGGTTCGCCCCTCGCGAGCGGCGCCGGTAGGCTCGGCGCTTCCTCGCGACCACGGACGGGATGAGGCTGCGTGCCGGAAGACGCGACGCCGCAGGTCATCGGGCCCCGCCGCTTCTTCTACGGCTGGGTGATCGTCGTCACCTGCGCGATGGTCGTGTTCAGCACCGGGCCGGGGCAGTCGTTCGTCTTCTCGATCTTCGTCGACTCGATGATCGAGGACACCGGGTTCTCGCGTTCGACGATCTCGGCGCTGTACGCGGTCAGCACGGGGCTGAGCGCGCTGATGGTGGTGCTGGTGAGCCGGCTGGCGGACCGCTGGGGCGCGCGCCTGAACCTGATCCTCGTGGGCGTCGCCTTCGGCGCGGCCTGTTTCGGGATGGCGTTCTCGGTCGGCCTCGCCGCGTTCTACCTCTCGTTCGCCGGTCTGAGGGCGCTCGGCCAGGGCTCGCTCGCGATCAACGCGACGCTGCTCGTGAACCAGTGGTTCGTGACGCGCCGAGGCCGCGCGATCGCGCTGATGGGCCTGGGCTTCCCGCTCTCCAACGCCGTGCTGCCGCCGCTCAGCCGCTTCCTGATCGACGCCTACGGCTGGCGCGAGGCGTATGCGCTGCTCGGTGTGCTGGTGCTGCTGCTGATCATCCCCGCCGCCGTCTTCCTCATTCGCAACCGCCCTGAGGACGTCGGCCTGTTCCCCGACGGCGCCGATCACCCGCCGCTGATCGAGCAGACCCCGGCGTTCAGCCCGGCGGCGGCCGCCGCGAGGCCGGTCATGCGATCGCTGGCGTTCTGGATGCTGGCCGCCCCGCTGGCGACGCCGGGTCTGGTGGTGACGGCGCTGGTCTTCCACCAGACCTCGATCTTCGAGCAGCACGGGCTGAGCGCGACGCTCGCGGCGGCGGTGTTCGTGGTCTTCGCGGTCTCCTCGGCGGCGACCTCGATGGTGGTCGGGTTCGTGGTGGAGCGGACCGGTCCGCTGCGGCTGTTCGTGTTCTCGATGTGCGCGCTGTTCACGGTCTGCCTGCTGGCGCTGGTGGTGACCTCGGTCTGGATGGCGGTGTTGTACGTGGCCGCGATGGGCGTCACCGGCGGATCGCAGCGCATCGTGCAGGGCGTGATCTGGGCGCACTACTACGGGCGCTTCGGGCTGGGCCGGGTGCAGGGCGCGGCGATGATGGCGGGCATCACCGGCGCGGCGGTCGGTCCGCTGCCGCTCGCGCTGTTCCGCGACCTGACCGGCAGCTACGACGTGGGCGTGCTGGTGATGGCCGCGCTCCCGCTGATCTCGATCGCCACCGTGCTCCTCGGGCGTCCTGAGCGGCGCATCGAGGCTGGGCTGGCGCAGCGGCGGGCGGGCTAGGCGTCCGTGGCTTGGCAGGATGCGACGCGGCCCTTACAATCTAGCCAGACTGTCTAGACAGAAGGTCACCATGGCCGTGTGGCAGCTGCAAGACGCCAAGAATCGCTTCAGTGCCGTCGTAGACGCCGCGATGTCGGGCGAGCCCCAGCGGGTGACGCGCCGGGGTAACCCGGCCGTGGTGGTGCTGGCCGTAGACGAGTACGAGCGCCTCCGCATGCTCGACAACGCGGCCGCGCCGACGTTCGCCCGGTTGCTGCTTGAGATCCCGCAGGACGATGGGGAGTTCGAGCGCCTGCCCTGGCCGGCCCGTCCACTCGAGCTGTGACGTGATGTTCTTGCTGGACACGGACGTACTCTCGGCGTTGCGACGTCAGGAGCGGCACCCGGCTGCGAGCCGCTGGCTGGAGGCGCAACGGACCGCTGATCTGCACCTGAGTGTGGTGACCGTGGGCGAGATCGAGCGCGGGATCGCCCGGCAGCGGAGGCGCGACCCGGACTTCGCGGAGGATCTGGCGGACTGGCTGGACCGGATCGTGACCTGGTACGGGGACAGGGTGCTGGCAGTCGATACCGCCACCGCGCGCCGCTGGGGACGGCTCTCGGCCGACCTCGGCCACGACGGCCCGGACCTGATGATCGCGGCGACTGCCCTGGAACACGGACTGACCATGGTCACGCGCAACACGAGGCACTTCGAACCAACGGGCGTCCCCGTGCTCAACCCATTCGCCAGCGCGGGCGACGCGATTGCGTGACAGTGCATCTCGGCCCGCGCCCCCCGGTCGCGTCCAGCGGACGCGCGGGCTAGGCTGGACGGGCGAGCGGGAGGTGCAGGCGATGGCAGGCCTCGGCAGGCTCTTGAAGACACCCGAGCCGTCCGGCAACGTCCCCGACCCGGCGGACTGCGCTTGCGAGAATCTCACCCCGCGCTGGCGCGGCCCCGAGGTGATGGACGACGACTCGAAGGCGATGGGCTTCGTCTGCCACCGCTGCCACGCCGAGTTCCTGCCCTACCAGGTCCGCGACCGCCGCCCCATCGCCCGCTAGCGCCTCGAGGGCGTCGTGCGCTCCGCCCCGCGCAGCCGCCTCCTCGCCGGCCTCGCGCTGCTCGTGCTGCTGCTCGCTGCCGCCGCGTGCGCCGGCTCCGACGACGCTGGCGATGCCGCCCAACCCGGCGCCGAGTCCACCACCCCGCGCACGGCAGAGCCAACCCCCCGGCCGACCGTGGTGCCGGACCACGAGCTCACGGGCCTCGGCACGTGGTTCAACTCGGAGCCGTTCACGATCGCGGAGCAGCTCGAGGCCGGCAACGTCGTGCTCATCGACTTCTGGACCTACACGTGCATCAACTGCGTGCGCACGCTGCCGTACCTGCGCGACTGGCACGAGAAGTACGCCGAGCGGGGGCTCGTGATCCTCGGCGTGCACACCCCGGAGTTCGACTTCGAGTACGACGCGGAGAACGTCGCCGAGGCGATCGAGCGGCTGGGTGTCTCCTGGCCGGTGGCGCAGGACAACGCCTTCGCGACCTGGCGCGAGTTCGAGAATCGCTACTGGCCGGCCAAGTATCTGTTCGGCGCCCGTGGCGAGATCCTCTACCGCCACTTCGGCGAGGGCGAGTACGAGGAGACCGAGCGCATCATCCGCGCCGCCCTGATCGCGGCCGGCCACGACGTGACCGGCATCAGCCCCGGCCTGCCGGAGCCCGAGCCGGAGCGCGACCCCGAGGCGCGCGACCAGACCCGCGAGCTCTACGGCGGCTACGCCCGCAACTACACCCGCGTGGGCATCTATGCCGCCCAGGTTCAGTACTACGACGGCCCCGACGAGGAGCGGCTCTACACCGACATCGACACCTCCGAGGAGCCGCGGATGCACCATCGCTGGTACGTCCACGGCCTCTGGCGCAACGAGCGCGAGGCGATCGTCCACGCGCGCGAAACGGAACAACTGGAGGACTACTTCGCCTTCGTCTTCCGCGCGCGCAGCGTCAACGTGGTGCTCAACCCGCCTCGCGACGAGCCATTCGAGGTCTACATCGAGATCGATGGCCGGCCGCTGCGGCCGGAGGAGGCCGGCGCGGACGTGGTCTTCGATGCGGAGGGGCGCAGCCTGATCCGCGTCGACGAACCGCGCCACTACGCGATCGTCGAGCTGCCGGCGTGGGGCGAGCACGAGCTGAAGCTGCTTTCAAACTCGGACAACTTCGCGATCTTCGCGCTCACGTTCGGGAGCTACCTCGAGGGGGCGTGACCGGACCGGCGCTTGAGGCTGGAGCGCGTGTACGATCTCTCTCTGAGCGCATCTGTGACCCGAAGAGGCGCGGTGATGCCGAGAGTGCAGTTCACGATCCGGGACGAAGAACGGGACCGCTTCGTCCGACAGGCGCGCCTTGAGGGATTGACGCTCAGCGCGTGGTTGCGGGCGGCCGCCCGCGCCCGGCTCGAACTACGCGAGGGCGCCGCTCGCTTCGAGTCGCCGGAGGAGCTCGCGGCGTTCTTCCGGGAGTGCGACGCCCTGCCCGGTCCCGACCGCGAGCCGGACTGGGAAGACCACCTGCGCGTAATCGAGGAGTCGCGGCGGCGAGGCGCGATCGGATCATGACCTTCGACCGGGCGCTTGCCGCCGTCGCCCCCTCTGGGCCGCCGTCTGAGTAGTCTCCTGCCCTCGTAGCAGCGCTCGCGGGAGCGCCGCTAGGGGTTGCAAGCCGTATCCTTAACGGGCCGTCTCTGCGAGACGCGGGGGTTCGTGGAGGTGTCGCGTGACGCTCACAGCGCATCCGGTCCGGCAGATCCCGCTCGCCGCTCGCCGCGCGGTCCTCGTGACCCTTGTGGCCCTCGTGGCGGCGCTGCTGCTGGCGGGCTGCGACGACGCCGACGAGGGCGCCCCGACTCCGACCGCCACGGCGACGCCCTCGGCCGTGGTCGCGACTGCGACCCCCGAGCCGCCCCCGACTGCGACGCCGGAGCCGACACCGACCGCGACGCCGGAGCCCACGCCAACCGCGACGCCCGAGCCCACCCCGACCCCGACGCCAGAGCCGACGCCGACCGCGACGCCCGAGCCCACGCCGACGGCCACGCCCGAGCCGACTCCGACGCCAACTCCTGAGCCGACGCCGACGGCAACGCCCGAGCCGACACCGACGGCGACGCCCGAACCGACCCCGACCGCGACGCCCGAGCCGACCCCGACGGCGACGCCAGAGCCGACCCCGACCGCGACGCCCGAGCCGACGCCCGAAGGGCCGCGCATCGTGCCGGAGTACGAGGTGGTGGGCCTCGGGATGTGGTTCAACTCGGAGCCGTTCACGATCCAGGAGCAGCTCGAGGCCGGCAACGTCGTGCTGATCGACTTCTGGACGTACAGCTGCATCAACTGCGTGCGCACGCTGCCCTACCTGCGCAGCTGGCACGAGAAGTACGCCGATCGAGGGCTCGTGATCCTCGGCGTGCACCGGCCCGAGTTCCGCTTCGAGGAGTCCGCGGAGAACGTCGCCGCGGCGATCGAGCGGCTCGACGTGGCCTGGCCGGTGGCGCAGGACAACAACTCGAGGACCTGGCGAGCGTTCAACAACCGCTTCTGGCCGTCGAAGTTCCTCTTCGACAAGACCGGCGAGGTGGTCTGGGCCAACATCGGGGAAGGCCGCTACACGGAGACCGAGCGCGCGATCCGCAAGGCCCTCACCGAGGCCGGCCACGACGTCTCCGACATCTCGATCGGCATCCCGGAGCCGCGGCGCGATTCGGCCCGCCGGGACCAGACCCGTGAGATGTGGGCCGGTTGGACGCGCAACTCGTCGAGCAACACCGATTGGCATTCCGCCGGACAGGATGAGTACTACCTCGGTGCGAACCGGGAGGTGCTGTACGAAGACAACACGCCGACCGCGGAGCGCGAGAACCACAAGTGGTACGTGCAGGGCCTCTGGCGCAACGAGCTCGAGGCGTTGGTACACGCGCGCGAGACGGAGAACCTCGAGGACTACTTCGTTTTCATCTTCCGCGCGCGCAGCGTCAACGTGGTGATCAGCCCGCCCAGGGACGAGCCGTTCGAGGTCTATATCGAGATCGACGGCCAACCGCTCACCCGCGAGCAGGCCGGCTCGGACATCGTCTGGGACGATGAGCAGCGGAGCCTCATCCGCGTCTCCGAGTCTCGCCACTACGAGATCGTCGAGCTGCCGGCCTTCGGGCAGCACGAGCTCAAGCTCGCCTCGAACTCCGACAACTTCGCGATCTTTGCCTTCACGTTCGGCAGCTACCTGGAAGGGGCGTGATCATGCGGATCCGCCAGGCACTCAGCGGACGAACGCGCGCCCGGGCGTCGCTGGCGCTCGCCGCGCTTGTCGCGGGCACGCTCGCCCTCGCCTGCGGCGACGGCGGGACGGACGACCCGGCAGCGCCCGCCACCGCCGCTCCCGCGGCGACGGCGACCGCGACGGCCGCAGCGACCTCGTCGGACGACGCGGCGGCAACGCCGACCGCGACAGCCGCGGCGACCTCGGCGGGCGACGCGACGGCCACGCCGACGGCGGCCGCCGAGGCGACGCCGGAGGAGCGCACCTCCGTGTTCGGCGATGGCTTCGAGGCCAGCTACCCGCAGTACGAGGACGAGGCGTCCGGCCTGATCCTGGTCTTCGGCACACCGGACCTCGGCCTCGGGCCGCAGCGCATCGCCTTCGTGCTGAGCGACAGCGAGGGCATCGTGCGGCTGCCGGTCGTCTCGATCTCGGCGAGCCTCGGCGGCGGCGAGGCGGTGACCGCGATCGCGCGCTACTTCGACTTTCCCGAGGGCATTCGCGGGCTCTACGTCGGCGAGCTCGAGTTCGATCAGGCCGGCGAGTGGATGATCGAGGTGAGCCTGCCCCGCCCCGACGGCTCGCTCGCCGTGCTGAGCTTCCCCGCCGAGGTGGCGGCGCGCACGCTCGCGCCGGACGTGGGCGACCCGGCGCCCGCGAGCCTCAACCGCACGCTGGACGACGTGGAGTCCGTCTACCAGCTCTCCACCGGCGCCGAGCCGGACCCCGCGCTCTACGAGCTGACGGTCGCCGAGGCGCTGGAGGCGGGGCGCCCGTTCGTGATCGTCTTCGCCAGCCCGGGCTTCTGCACGAACGCGCTGTGCGGGCCCCAGGCCGAGATCCTGACCGCGCTGCGCGAGCGCCACGGCGATCGCGCGAACTTCATCCACGTCGATCTCTACGAGAACCCGGAGGAGATCCGCACGATGGGCCTGGGCGTGGCGATCGAGACGCCGCTGCTGCGCCAGTGGGGCCTGCACACGCCGGAGTGGACATTCATCGTCGGCGCGGACGGCCTGGTGGCCGGGCGCTTCGAGGCGTTCGCGCCGGAAGCGGAGCTCGAGGAAGCGCTGATCGCCGTGCTCGACGGCGCGTAGCGGCCGCGCACCCTCCTATACTCCGGGCGTGATCGAACATCCCCCCGACGGCGTCGAGCGCCGTCCCGCGACGGTGGCCGCCCGCATCCTGCTCGGCGGGCCGGTTGCGCTCGTCACCACGCACGATCGAGGCGCGGACAACGTGCTGCCGGTGGCTTGGCACACGCCGCTCTCGGCGGAGCCGCCGCTGGTCGGCGTCGCGCTGCACCAGTCGCGCCACTCGCTGGAGCTGATCCGCGCCTCGGAGCAGTTCGCGCTCAACATCCCTGCGCGCCCGCTGCTGCACCTGGTCCAGTACCTCGGCTCCTACAGCGGCGAGGAGCTGGACAAGTTCGACGCGACGCAGCTGGAGACGTTCACCGCCACGCACATCGACGCGCCCCTGCTCAAGGGCTGCGTGGCCTGGGTGGAGTGCGAGCTGGAGGAGGTGCTGCCCTTCGGCGACCACGAGCTGTGCATCGCCCTTGCGGTGGCGGTGCATGTGGACGAGCGCTCCTTCGGCGAGCGCTGGCTGCTCGGCCCGGAGGAGACGCGCCCGCTGCACTTCCTCGGCGGCTACGAGTACGCCGCGCTGGACGCCGCGATCGAGGCGCGCCTGCCGAAGGACTTCGAGTCGCCCTCGAACGTGCTGGCCGACCGCATCGCCGAGGAGCTGGAGCTGACCGAGGAGGCGCGTGAGCGCCGTGAGGAGCGCCTGGGCGAGATCGAGCGCGAGATCGAGGCGGGCAACGTCGTCGATCTCGCCGACCTGGAGGACGACTCGCTGCCGCCGCTCGATCTCTCGACGGGCGTGATCATCGGTGAGCCGCCCGTGCTGGAGGAGCCGTAGGCGGCGATCAGTCGCCCTCGTGCTCCTCCGGGGCGGTTGCATCCCGCCGCCACTGCGGGACCAGCAACTCCAGCGACCAGATCGCGAGCACGACGGCGAGCAGCAGCAAGCCGATTTGCGGGAATCCGAATTCACGCTCGGCGGCTTCGCTCGTGGAAGCGATCGGCGCGTCCGGACCGCCCTCCTGCCGAGGCGCCGCGGCGGCCGTCGGCGCCTCGGAGGTGGCGGTCGGCGAGGGCGCGGCGGCCGCAGCCGCCGCGGGCGTGGCTGTCTCCGCCGGCGTTGGCTCCGCCGTCGCAGTTGGCGTCAGAGTTGGCGTGGGCGTGGGCGTCGGTTCCGCTGTCGCCGTCGGAGTCGACTCGGGCGTCGCCGTCGGAGTGGGCGAGGGGGTCTCGGTTGGCGTGGGCGCGGCGGTCGGGGTGAGCTCGGGGGTTGGCGTCGGAGTTGGCTCGGGCGTCGACGTCGGCTCGGGCGTCGGAGTCGCCTCGGGCGTTGGCGTTGGCAGCTGGCCGTAAGCCGCGTAGGAGAGCGCCGCCAGCTGGCGGATCACCTCGTGGCCCGGGAGCCAGTTCTGGTACGGCGCGCCCTCGGTCAGCAGCACCAGCACGTACGCGCCGCCGGGTGCGTAGACGATGCCCGCGTCGTGGGCGAAGCGGTCGAGGCGCCCCGTCTTGTGCGCGATCGCGACGGTGGGCGGGAGCAGCACCGGAATCCGATCGCGGATGCGCTGTCCCAGCAGCAGCCGCAGCATCGCCCGGTCCGCCTCGGGGCTGATCAGGCGCTCCGCCTCCAGTTGATCGAAGAAGTGCGCGATGTCTGCGGCGGTGGTCGTGTAGTTCTCTCCGCGGATGACCGTGTCGTTCATGCCCAGCGCCGCCGGGAGCGCCTCGACGTTCTCGAACCCGAGGCGTTCGAGCAGCCCGCGGGCCGTTTCGTTGGTGGACCCCTGGATCATGCTGCGGATCGCTTCGTCGGCGCGGAGCCCCACGATGTCCTCGCTGAATGAGAACGTCTCCGCCTCCCGTTGCCGGTGCGCCTCGGCGAGCACGATCAGCTTGTAGAGCGAGGCGGTGGTGTAGACCTCGTCGGGACTGCGTTCGCAGCGCGTGCCCTCGGTCAGGTCGTGGACGACGAAGGCGACCCTTCCCTCGAAGCCCGCGGCCGTGGCCTGCAGCTCGTCGCACATCTCGGCGAACGACCGGGTCTGAGCCCCGGCGGGCGTTGCGAGGGGGGCCAACGCAAGCAGCGCGCCCGCGATCAGCGTGGACGCGAGCAGCAGCCGCCACCGCGTCCCGGAGGTCTGACTCAAGCCGCGGTCCCCACCCGCAGGGGGCGCGTCCTCGCGGTGCGTGCGCGCTGCCCCGAATCGCCGGTCGGCGAATGATAGTGGCGATGCGCGTTTGGTACATCCGTGTCCGAACCCCGCGCGCGAGGCCGCGCTGGCGCGGTTGACGCCTGATCCGGCGAAATCCATAATCGCGCCGCCGAGCGAGCGGCGGCTCGGTATGTCGTTCGCGGCTCCGTCAGCCTCGCTCGATCCGGCCAGCGCGTCTGGCCGCGGGGCCGGTTGCGGAGCAAGTGCGCGGGCGACGAGGCAGGAGGCGAGCATGGACTGGGGCGACTCCGCCGAGCAGGCATCATTCCGCGCGCAGGTCCGCGACTTCGTCGGCGAACGACTCCCCGACTTCTATCGCGATGCGCACGCCAATCGCAGCGGCCTCGACGGCGGCTGGCAGGCGAATCGCGCGAGCGACGATCCGGAGGAGAGCGGCGCGGCCCGCGATTGGGCGCGGTCGCTCGCCGAGAACGGCTGGGTCGCGCCCAACTGGCCCGTCGAGTACGGCGGCGCCGGCCTCTCCGTCTGGGAGCAGTTCATCTTCAAGCAGGAGATGGCGGAGGCCGGGGCGCCCGCCGTGGGCGGCCAGGGCGTCACGCAGATCGGCCCGACGGTGATCGTGCACGGCAACGAGCAGCAGAAGGAGAAGTACCTGACCGGCATCCTCGAGGGAGACACGGCATGGTGCCAGGGCTACTCCGAGCCGGGCGCCGGCTCGGACCTCGCCTCGCTGCAGACGCGCGCCCGGCGCGACGGTGACGAGTACGTGATCAACGGCCAGAAAATCTGGACCAGCAACGCGCACAACGCCGACAACATGTACATCCTGGTGCGCACCGACCCGGACGCGCCGAAGCACCGCGGCATCTCGCTGATCATCATCGACGACATCCACGAGGCCGGCGTGCAGGTGCGCCCGCTGATCGACATGACCTTCAACCACCACTTCAACGAGACCTTCTTCGAGGACGTGCGCGCCCCCGTCTCCAACCGCCTCGGCGAGGAGAACCGCGGCTGGTACGTCGGCATGACGCTGCTCGACTACGAGCGCTCCAACATCGACAGCGCGATCCTCGACCGCACGCTGGTCGAAGAGCTGATCGAATACATCGGGAGCGACGAGGGCGCCGTGTGCTCGCGGACCGGCGACCTGCCGACGCTGCGGGCGGAGGTCGCGGACCGCTACATCGAGTGCGACGTGGCGCGCAACTTCGGGATGCGCATCGCCTCGATGCAGGCCTCGGGCGTGGTGCCGAACTACGAGGCCTCGACGGGCAAGATGTTCGGCACGGAGACGCACCAGCGGGTGATGCGCACGGGCACGAAGACGCTGGGGCTGTACGGGAACGTCTGGGGCAAGGACTCGGCGTACGCGCCGATGCGCTCGCAGTTCACGCACGGCTACGTGCGCGCGATCCCCTCGACGATCGCGGGTGGCAGCTCGGAGATTCAGCGCAACATCATCGCCACGCGCGGGCTCGGCCTGCCGCGCGGCTAGCGACAACGGAGAACACGGACACCCGGGACACCGGGAGAAACCGTAGAGGAAAAAAGCCGGCGGCACGCCGCGGCCCGAGCGCCGGGAGGCGCGCGGGCAAAGGGAGGACGACATGGACCTGGGCTTCACGGAGCAGCAGGAACTGCTCAAGAACGCGGCGCGTGACTTCCTCGAGAACGAGTGCCCCGAGCAGCTCGTGCGCGACATGGAAGAGGACGAGCGCGGCTACTCGCCCGAGCTCTGGTCGAAGATGGCCGAGCAGGGCTGGCAGGGCCTGCTCATCCCCGAGGAGTACGGCGGCGTCGGCTTCGACTTCCTCGACTTCTGCGTGCTGCTCGAGGAGTTCGGGCGCGCGCTCGTGCCGGGTCCGTTCATGTCCTCCGTCCTCGGCGGCGCGGTGCCGCTGATGGTGGCCGGCTCCGAGGAGCAGAAGCAGGAGTTCCTGCCGAGCATCGCCTCCGGCGACCTGATCTTCACGCTCGCCCAGACCGAGCCCTCCGCCCGCTTCGACGAGCAGGGCATCGAGGCCGCGGCGACCGTCGACGGCAACGAGGTGACGATCACGGGCACGAAGCTGTTCGTGCCGGACGCCAACGTCGCCGACTACATGGTCGTCGCGGCGCGCTCGGGCAACGGGGTGACGCTGGCGATCGTGGCGACGGACCAGCCGGGCGTGACGGTCAACCAGCTGCTGACGATCGCGCGCGACAAGCAATGCGAGGTGATCCTCGACGGCGCGAAGGGCCAGCTCCTCGGTGAGGACGGCGGTGGCTGGGGGTCGCTGCAGCCCGTGATGCAGCGCTACGCGGTCGCCGAGTGCGCTTACCTGGTGGGCCTGGCGCAGATGGACTTCGAGATCTCGGTGGATTACGCCAAGGAGCGCGTGCAGTTCGGCCGCCCGATCGGCTCGTTCCAGGCGATCCAGCACAAGTGCGCGGACATGGTCACGGACGTCGATGGCTCGCGCTTCATCATGTACAAGGCCGCCTGGTCCATTAACACGGACCAGGAGGACACGCAGATGGCCGTGAACATGGCGAAGGCGTGGACCTCCGAGGCGACCCGCCGCGTGGTGGCGCACGGCCAGCAGATCCACGGCGGCATCGGCTTCACGAAGGACTACAAGATCCAGCTCTACTACCGCCGCCAGAAGCGGGCGGAGCTGGCCTGGGGCGACACGGACCACCACCGCGAGTTGGTGGCCGACCAGCTCGGCATCTAGCCGCCCTCGAGGGCTACGCAGCCAACGGGCCGCCCGCGAGGGCGGCCCGTTTCGTTGCCGCCGGAAGGCTGAATCGCCCTCCGGGCGGCGCCGCGCCCCTCGGAACTCTCGCGGGCGTGCGCCTCCCTCACCCCCGCCCTCTCCCTCGGGGAGAGGGGGCCGGATCCGCCCTCGGGGCGTCGGTGCGTGCTCGAAGCGGCGCTGCGCGCCGGGCGGGCTGCGTCCGCTCCCCCTCACCCCCACCCTCTCCCGCGGGGGGAGAGGGTGCCGGAATGACCGATGCGGCGGAGCCGAGGGGGGTGTGGGGGGCGCAGCCCCCACGAGCGACCGATGCGCGAGCCCTCACCCCGCGACCCCAGATCGAATAAGATCGATCCGAGGCGTGTTGCAGCGCCTCACAGGCGGGACTCCATAGACCGGGACTGGGTGATGCAGAACTTCAAGACGGTGGTGCTGCTGGCCGCGATCAGCGGGTTGCTGATGCTGATCGGGTTTGGCGTCGGTGGGCTGGGTGGCCTGATCATCGCGCTCGTGATCGCGCTGGCGCTGAACGTCGGCTCCTACTGGTTCTCCGCCGACATCGTGCTCAAGACCTCGGGCGCGCAGGAGATCGGCTACGAGGACGACCCGGACCTGTTCCGCATGATCGAGCAGGTCGCGAACGGGGCCGGGCTGCCGATGCCGCGCGTCTACATCATGGACTCGCCGCAACCCAACGCCTTCGCCACCGGCCGCAGCCCGAAGCACGCCGCCGTCGCCGTGACCACCGGCATCCGCCGGCTGCTCACCGACCGCGAGCTGCGAGGCGTGATCGGCCACGAGATCGCGCACGTCGCCAACCGCGACATCCTCACCTCCTCGGTGGTCGCGACGGTGGCCTCGGCGATCTCGTTCCTCTCGTTCTTCGCCCTCTGGTTCGGCGGGCGGCGCGACGGCGGCGGCCTGCTCGCCCTGCTGGCGGCGCTGCTGGCGCCGATCGCGGCCTCGCTCATCCAGCTCGCGATCAGCCGCTCGCGCGAGTACCAGGCCGACACGGACGGCGCGAACTACGTCGGCGATCCGATCGCGCTGGCCTCGGCGCTGGCGAAGCTCGAACAGGGCGCGCAGCTGATGCCGCGCGAGGTCTCCGAGTCGACGGCGCACCTCTACATCGTGAACCCGCTGGGCGGGAACAGCGTCTCCGGCCTGTTCTCCACGCATCCGCCGATGGAGCAGCGCATCGAGCGGCTGCGCCGCATGGCCGGCTACCCGCAGTAGCGCCTCGGCGTCGCGCCGGAATCGCACCGCGATGAGCGAAGGCGACGCACGCGGCCACGCAGCCGAGGGCGCGGCGGCGAGGCTGGCGCTGCGCGAGCGGATGGCAGCCGAGGTCCCGGACTTCATGATCGCGCACATCGACAGGGTCGTCGCGGCGGCCGAGCCGCTGGCGCGGGCCCACGGCGCCGACGTCGAGCGCACGCTGCTCGCTGCCCAGGGGCACGACCTGCTGCGCGCGCTCACGGACGACGAGTGGCTGGCGCGCGCGGAGGCGCGGGGCCTCGAGCTGTTGCCGGTCGAGCAGGCGCGGCCGGTGCTGCTGCACGGGCCGCTCGGCGCCATCGAACTCGCGGAGCGCTTCGGCGTCACGGACGAACTGGTGCTGCACGCGATCCACTGGCACACGCCGGGGCACCCGGCGTTCGGGCCCGAGGCGTGGGCGATGTTCGTCGCCGACAAGATCGAGCCGGCGAAGCTGGCCCGGCGGCCGGAGCTGCAGCGCGTGGTCGACCTCGCCGAGGACTCGCTGGAGGCGGCGGCGCTCGCCTATCTCGAACTGGAGGTGGAGCGCTCGGAGCGCGAGGCATTCGAGTTGCACCCGCAGGCGATCGAGACGCGGGAGGCGCTCGGGGCGGTGCTGGGCCGGCGCTGACGGCGCCGGCACGGTTGCCGGACACGGGAAACGCGTCGTTAACCGGTTACGGGTTCAGAGCGTTCTTGTGAGTGTGGTGGGAATGCGGCGGATAGCCGTCCCGCACGCCGGAGGGGGCTATACTGGGTTCCATTCCGGCTTGCGCTGGCCTCGGCGGGACCAGACAGTCGGGGGCTCGCGCGGAGCGGCTGCATGTCAACTCCACCACTGTTCGGTCTCTCGCCTGAAGAGGAGCGGTCGCTCGTCGACCGCGCCAAGGCAGGTGAGAACGAGGCGATGGGCCGCCTCTACGACGCCTACGTGGCGAGGCTGTATCGCTACTGCCTCACCCGCGTCGGCGACGAGACCGAGGCCGAGGATCTGACGGAAGAGATCTTCGTCAAGGTCCTGGGAGCGATCGACCGCTTCGAGTGGCGGCCGGGCGCGGAGGGCCAGCGCATCCCCTTCGGGGCGTGGATCTTCCGCATCGCCCGCAACGAGGTGGCATCGTTCCAGCGCCGGGCGGCGGCGCGACCGCGGCGGGCGGAGTTCTCCGACCTCGTCGCCGAGCGTCTCCGCGATGAGGGCCGCGGCCCTCAGGAGCTGACAGAAACGAAGCTGACGATCGAGGAGGTGTTCCGGGCGGTGCGAGAACTTCCGGAAGCGCAGCGCGACGTGATCCTGCTGCGCTTCGCATCCGGCCTCTCCGTCAGGGAGACGGCGGAAGCGCTCGGGAAGCACGTGCCGAACGTGAAGGTCTTGCAGCACAAGGGCGTGCAGCGCCTGCGTGAACTGCTTGCCGAACCGTCCGGGATCCGCGAGGCGAGGAAGTCATGACCGACTTCGAGATGGTGGAGGCCGAACGATTCGCCCAGGCCCTCGACGCGATCGAGGCGCTGGCGGAGCCGGACCTCGACCCGCGCGAGGATCCCACCCTCTTCTCACTCGCGGCGCTCGCGGCCGAGCTGTACGACACGGAGCAGGCCGCCACCCGCTCGCCACGCTTCGAGTCCTACCGTGAGCGCTCGCGAACCTACGTACTGAACCGCCTCGGGGCGAGGCGCCGGGCGCAGCAGGTCGACGACAGCGCGCCTCGCGAGGAGCCGAAGCCGTTCTTCATCTTCCGCTGGAACGTCCTGACGCCCGTCTTCAGCGCGGCGGCGGCGGCGGTGCTCGTGCTCGCGTTCGTCGTCGCCACGCAGCTGGACTCGACGCCGCCGCAGACCGCCGCGGTCGTCGAGCCGTCCGCGGACTACCCGCCGGTGGAGACAGTCACGATCCCCGTTCGGATCTTGGACCCTGCTGAGGCGGAGCCCGGTCCCCTCTTGCAGGAGGACGGTTTTGTCCCGCAGCCGACCCCCCTGGCCCGGGGCTGGTTCTTCAGGGACTACGAGGTTGGCCCGCAGCTCGACGCCATCGAGGTGTTCGGTGGCGGCAGGGTCGGGCCGACGGTCCCGCCGCCGGTTGATCTCGGTCCGGTCGTGCCCGGTGAAGAGGCGCAGTACGTCGCGCGGATGATCGAGCTGGAGATCGAGCGCATCGACGCGCTGATCGCGGCGATTGCCTTCGACGTCTACCACAGTCAGCCGGTGGATCCGGCGATGCTCCGGGACATCACCGAGTCGATCGCGCTCGTGGCGGAGCAGCTCGAGGTGCAGCCCGACGTGGTTTCCAAGCAGCAGGTGATCAGCTTCCTCACCCAGACCGCGCATGGCCGCACGCTGCTCGCGGCGGCGCGGGCGGACGAGGAGAACGGCCGCGCGCTCGGCGCCGCCCGCCGGGCCGCCCAGGACGGCGTGGTGGTCGCTTCCCACTACATCCGCGAGCACTACTAGGCAGCGGCTCCCGGCTCCGGATGTGCGACTCCGCCCGGGCTGCGGCCCGGGCGCTTTGCTGTCTCCCCAGCCCTGGGATCAGTTGTCCTCCGTGACCGGAACCTCCGCGACCGGGAAACGCATCCACAGCTCGTCTCCGCCATCGAAGCTCTCGAGGTCGTTCACCCAGTCCGGGGCGCCGGCGACGTGGAGCATCCAGCGCTCCTCGTTGGCGTTGTAGCGCCAGATCGCGAGGGGCTGCGGGTCGTCCAGCAGCAGGTGCAGGAAGCGCAGCGGGTAGCCGTCCGGGCCGCTGAAGCTGAACGCCGTGTAACCGCCCTCGGGGTCGCGCTCGCCGCTCAGCGTCGCCTCGCGGCCGCCCGGGGGCAGCAGCGGGCCGAGGCCGTCGAGCGCGCCGAGCTGCACGATCGCCGGACCGCGTTCGAGGTCCGGCGGCGTTGCCCCACGCTGCCGGGCGCGTTCGCGCAGCGCCGCGGCCACTTCCTCGCCTGACAGTTCCGGCATCGCCTCGATCAGCAATGCGCCGACGGCGGCGACGATCGGCGCGGCGTCCGAGGTGCCCCCCAACGTCGGACCGGTTGCGTCTGCGTCGGGGAGCACGGTCGGCGCGAGCAGATCGGGCTTGAGCCTGCCGTCCGCCGCCGGACCGCGCGAGGAGAAGCGGGCGACCTCGCCGGCGCTGCTGAGTATGCCGACCGCGACCACTGAGGGGTGATCGGCCGGCTGCGAGATTGAGCCGGCTGGTTCGAACCAGTCCAGCCGCTCGTCCCGACCGGGTGTGCCGAGCAGCAGCAGGCTGAGCGCGTGTTCCCCGTTCGACGACTCGGACGTCCCGGGTGCGGCGACCACGCGTGCCGCGTAGCGGCCGCTCGTCGTCGCGAGCACGCGTAACCCCTCGACGGGGTTGTCGTCGCAGTCCTGGACGCCCCGCGAGGCCTGCACGAGCGTCCCCTCCGGGCCGACCAGTTCGAGGTCGTAGTCGCTGCAGGCAGCGCCCCACTGGTCGTCCCAGCGCAGCGAGGCGCTGATCAGGTCGCCGGCTGCGTAGTGGCGGCCGTTCAGCGGCTCGCCCGGGCTGAACTCGTGCACGCCGTCGCCGTCGGGGTCGCTGAACGGCCCGGCCCAGTGCTGCCGGGCCCAGTTCCCGGCGGCCGCGGCCCAGAGCACCCCCGCCTCAACCGCGCGATCGACGATCTCGTTGACGGGCCCGGTCCCGTCGCCCGGGCCGTTATGCACGAAGCCGATCGAGAAGGAGATGATGTCCACGCCCTCCTCGATGGCGTACTCGACGGCGGCGGCCAACGTCTCGGTGCCGGAGAAGCTGAGCAGCAGCAGCTCGGCGCGCGGCGCCAGTTCATGCACGATCGATGCCGCACGAAGCCCGTGCCCGGAGCCGCCGTCGAGGCTGCCGTCGGCACGAAACGAGCGCGCGCGCACGAGTGCAGCGGCCTCGGCGAACGCCTCCTCGTAGCCGCTGAAGCCGACGTCGATGACGGCGACGCGCACGCCGTGGCCGCTGAAGCCCGCCTCGTGCCAGATGTCCGCGCCCACCAGGACGGCGACGCCGGCGAAGGACTGTTCCGGGTGTTCCCCCGGCGGCGGGAGCGAGGCCGGACCGAGCCGCGCGAACTCGAACGGCTCGTCGAGGCCGGCGTGCAGGCGCGGCGCCGCCTCCGGGGCGACCGGCGCGCCCCCCGGATCCGCGAACACTCCGACCCCGGCGTCCAGCCGCACGACCGGTGAGACGTCGATGCTTGCGGGTGGCCAGGCTGAGGCGGGGGCTGCGGCGCGGTCTGCGAGGGTGGAGACGGCGACGAGCAGGGCGGCGGCAAGCAGCAGGCGCATCGGTACCCCCGTCGCGTCCGCTCATCGTAGCCGCACCGGGAGCCCGGCCGCGCCTGCGCGGGCTCCCCGGCGCGCCGTCCGACCCCAGGGCGCCGCGCCGCTCACGCGCGGCCATGGGCGGCATCGGATAGCCTACGGCTGCTCGGGAGCGGGACGGCCGAGTCCCGTTCCGCACCGGGAGGCCGCATGTTGCCGAGGCGTCTTCGTCTGTCCCTTGTCGGTCTGTTCCTTGCGGTCGCGCTCAGCGCCTCGCTTGCGCTGACATCCGCCACTGCCTCGGCGGAGGAGCCGGGGGCAGAGTCCGGGACGGGCACGCTGACGACGCAGCTGCAGCCCGGCTGGAACATGGCCGCCTGGCTCGGGCCCGATGGTCCCGTCTCCGATGTCTTCGACGCGATTCCGGAACTGGAGCGCGTCTACGCGTGGGACAACGAGGCGGAGCGCTACTTGCGGGCGTTCCCAACCAGCATTCCTCGCTATGCGTTGAGGCAGGTGAGCACGGGCATGGGGCTGTGGCTCTACATCGGCGGCGACTCGATCGTCGAGTGGACCCTCACGCCGTCCGAGGGTGGCGTGCTGGTCTCCCTTGCGGCGGGCTGGAACCTCGTCGGCTGGGGAGGGCGAGACGGAGCGCCGTTCCCCGAGTCGGCCGAACGCTTCGGCGATGCACTGCTGGAGGCGAGGCGCTGGAACGCGGTCACGCGGCGGTACGAGCGGTACCGGCCGGACGCGCAAGACTCGGCCAACACGCTACGCGAGCTGAATCGCGGCGACGCGTTCTGGATCAGGCTGAGCGACGAAGCGCGCTGGTGGCAGTCGGAGCTCGTGGGGACGACGTTCGAGCTCGGGGATGAGCTGACCGAGGAGGAGCGGGCATCGCTTCGCGACGACGTGACCGCCGTGGTGACGTTCTTCGCCGAGCGCTACGGGATCAAACCTCCGCCGTTCGCGGTGGAGTACCACCCGGACCTGGAGATCTTCGCGGGAGCTCTCGCAGGCCGGATCCTGCTGAGCAGCAGCGTCATGGCTTACCCGCTGCGCGCGGTGACGCTGGCGCATGAGTACTTCCACATCCTGCAACGCCACCTTGCCGGGAGGACGCGCTCGCCGGCCTGGATGACCGAGGGCACCGCGACGTACGCGGGCGGCCTCTACCGGCTCGGGGTCTGGAACATCACGGGCGAGCAACTGCGCAACGCTCGCTGGCGGCACTCAAAGCACATCACGGAGCCGCTCGGCGACCTCGTGCTGATCCGCGTGTTCTACGGCAGTGAGGCGCCCGCCTACAGCCTGGCCGCCGTCGCAATCGAGTGGCTGGAGGGGCGTGTCGCCTTCGCCGGGGACGAGGCGGAGTTCGCGCCGCAGGCGGTCGGGTGGCCGGACAGCTTCACGGAGACTGCCGCCTACATCGAGTACTACCGGCGGCTCGCGGCCGCTGAGGACTGGGAGGATGCGTTCGAGAAGGTCTTCGGCATCTCCGCCGACGACTTCTACGACGCCTTCGAGGCCTACCGGGAGGCCCTCTACGCCACCCCAGTCGCGTCCGCCGGCGGGTAATCCGCCTCGCCGGGCTACGAGGCGATTCGCGCCGCCTCGAGCAGCCCCGTCTCGTCGCCGCTGAAGATGGCGGACCAGGCGATCTCGGTGCGGACGCCCTCGAAGCGGCGGCCCGTGTGGTGCGCGAGGACGCGCAGCATCAGCCGGTCGCGCTTGCGCATCGCAGCGCTGCGGATCAACCGCTTGCGTGCGACCTTGCGCAGCAGCGGATCCAGCTCCAGCCGCAACGCGACGCCGGAGCGGTCGCCCGATCCGTCTCCGAACGCGATACGCGGCATCTCCGCCAGGTCGTGCATCGTCCGGTACACCTGCCCGAGGTAGTCGGCGTGCAGCCGCACGCCGCCACCCTGCAGCAGGTCGAGGAGGTACGCGCGCGCCTCCTCCGGCAGCTCCCAGACCGCCCCCGGCTGCACCGCGATGCCGCGTGACTCCTCGACGTTCTCGAGGACGGCGATCGGGTTGCCGGAGAGCTCGAGGATGCGGCTCAGCTGGGTCATCGCGCGATTCAGTTCGACGATCGACTCGCGCAGCGGCTCGATGTCGGAGATGCCCCAGAACTGCTTCGGACGCGGGGTGTTGGGGAAGATCACGAACGGGATCACGCCGTACGGGTTGGCCCGCGCCTCGACGGGCTCGTCCTCCACCCACAACTCGAAGCGCTCCGCCGTCCACACCTCGGTCAGCGTGACGCGCTCGGGCGTCCGGCCGCCGGGGCCGCGCGGCAGCCGGCCCGTCCGCGCCTCCGCGTCTTCCGAGGGCGTTTCGTAGCGGGCGGCCACGCGGCGGATGCGGCGCACGTCGTCGCCCAGCCACCAGACGTACAGGCCCTGCACGTCCGGCGCGCTCACCACCACGCGCTGCTCCTGCTCGTCCCAGCTCACCTTGAACGCGCCGTCGCCGAGCGTCGCCGTGTCGAACTCGCTCTCGAGGTCGAGCCGTTCGAGGTCGTTCGCCTCCCACAGCTCGAGCAGCGCCTGCTCCGCCTCGGCGGTGCTGCCGCCGTCCGCCTCGACCACGGTCGGGCGGTGGGAGGTCATCAGGTAGGAGGCGCCCTTCTCCACGAAGGCGCGCGCGTAGTTGAAGCTCAGCGAGCGCTCGCGCGGGCCGCCCGGCGCCGCGCCCCGCCGCCCCTCGTAGTAGTCGAGGAACTCGCGGTAGCGGGCGAGGCGCTCCCGGTCGCGCTGGGCGAGGGTGCGAGGGAACGGGGTGGCGCCGGCCGGCGCGACTGCTGCCTGTGTCATCGTTCGATCTCCTTCCGATCGGCGTGGTCTGCCCGGCGTGCGCCGCGAGGACCGTGCGCGCCTCCGGAGGCGCCGCGACGCCCTCGCGAGGCGGGGCCGTGCTGCAGGGCGCGGAAGACGGTCCGGCGCGAGACGCGGTAGCGGCGCGCGATCTCGTCCACCGGGAGTGCGTGCTCGCGGCGCAGCCGCCGCATCTCGCGATCGCGGATGCGATTCAGCATCGCCCGCGCCCCGCCCGGCTCGTCGTAGCGGCAGCGCGGCAGCGGGCAGCGCAGGCATGAGGGGAACAGGTCGCAGCCCTGGTCCCGGTACTCCACCTGCTCCGGCAGCGCGTCCGCGCGCACCAGCTCCGGCTGCGGCTCCTCCGAGGCCCTCACGCCGCCACCGCCGTCGCCGCCTCGATCGCGTCGGTCGGCGTGCGGCCGCGCGCAGTGCGCGCTCCGCCCTCGTCGCGCGCGGCGTGCACGGCCAGCGCGAGGCTCATCAGGTAGTCGTCGTGGCCCTCCGAGGGGTCCACGGAGAACTGCATCTGCCCGCGCTCGCCGTAGGCCGCCCGAGCACGCTCCAGCTGCACGCGGCACTCCGCCGCCTCGCGCGACCCGTCGATGCGATAGAGCCGCAGCCGGCCCGAGTGCACCGCCGCCAGCAGCCCGAAGCCGAGCTGCGACTTGCGCTCCGCCGTGAACGTGAGCGGCACGACCCGCCCCGAGGGCAGGCGCCGCGCCAGCAGATCGGCGACCGGGCCGCCGAGGCCGGTCGCGTCGACGACGACGCGGCGCACGCGCCAGACGCGCGCGAGGCGGTCCGCCAGCGCGTCCAGCAGCTCGCCCGCCGGCGCGCCCTGCCAGGCCTGGTGCTCGACGACCTCGATCAGCGGCAGGGCGGCTCCGCCCCTGCTGCCCGCGCGCACGCGCGCGATCGTCAACACCGTCCAGTCGTGTTGTTCCGCTATTCGTCCGCCCTCCAACGCGGGTCCGGCGAGATCCAGGCCGGCGACGTAGCGCTCGCCGCGCACGGGCGTGCGCACGCGCTCGTGCGCGCCCTCGATCTGCGCGAGGGCGGCCCCGTCGAGCAGGCGGTCCTGCTCGTGCAGCTCCTCCAGCAGGTACTGCGTGCGGAACAGCGGGTGGCGCTCACCGAGCCGCCGCCGCTCCTCCTCCACGTACGCGCCGTAGGAGGGGTTGTGCGCCGCCACCTGCTCCCAGTCGAAGCGGAAGCAGCGACGGCGGCCGTCGGCGCGCTCCGCCTCGCGATGCGCGGCCTCGGCCTGCGCCAGCAGCGATCGAGGCCCCCACGGCGTGCCGTAGAAGACGACCGGCGCGTTGGCCGAGGCGGCCATCGGGCGGAAGTCGCGGTCGAACTTCTCGGCCGGCACCTCCTGCGCCTCGTCGACCTCCAGCAGCAGGTCCGCGGTGTGACCCAGCACCGAGGCGCCCGGCCCCGCCGAGAGGAAGCGCGCGGCGGCGCGACCGCAGCGCACCGACGCCGCGCCCTCGCGGCGCACGATCGCCCCGAGGCGCGCGCCGTCCGCACGCGCCAGCAGGCGATCGCGCGAGATCGCGGCCTGCGGCTCGAAGGTGGGCGCGCACTTCACGATCGTCCCGCCGGCGCGCTGGCGCGTCAGCAGCAGCACCAGCTCGAGCTGCGCCGAGAGCTCGTTCTTGCCGCCCTGGCGCGCGATCTGCACCGAGATCGAGCCGCCCTCGCCGCCCAACACGCGCTCGAGGACGGCGCGCGCGACCGCGGCCTGGTAGGGCCGCAGTCGCGGCAGCCCGCTCGCGCCTTCCGAGGGCGGCCCCGTCTCGGCGGGTACGGATGCGGGCGCGTCCAGCGTTGTCGTCGCGCTCATCCGGCCAGGGCCCGCAGCAGGATCTCGCCGGCGGCGAGCGCGATCAGGCCGAAGAAGAGGCCGTTGACCCGCATCCGCATCTCCCCGGCGTCGCGCTCGAGGTAGTCGATGCGCGCGCGCAGGTCGTGCTCCGGCGGCCGGTCGCGCGTCTCGACGCCCGCGATGCGCCGCAACACCAGCGCCAGCCGCTCGCCGGCGCCTTCCGTCTGGTCCGTCTCCACTCGCTCCATCTCCGCTACCTCCATCGGCTTCGTTCCATGTCCCTTCCGGTCCCCTCTCCCCGAGGGAGAGGGCGGAGGGTGAGGGAGGGCGGGCGCAGCCCGCCGCACCCAACCCCCGAGGGCAAACAACCCTTCGAGCCGGCAGTCCGGCCGGCGAGCCCCCTCACCCCAACCCTCTCCCCCAGGAGAGGGGGCCGGAGGGTCCCTTCCCCGTCATTCCGGCCTCCCTTCCCGTCATTCCGGCGGAAGCCGGAATCCAGGCTCGCCGGCGGGGCTGCCGCCTCGATCGGTTGTTGCGCCCTCGGAGGCTCACGCCGCCGCCCCGGCCGCGCCCAGCACCTCGCCGAACTCCTCGAGGACGTTCGCGACGGCCTCGCCGAGGTGCTCCGCCTGCTGCGGCGAGAGGCGGTGCTGCGCGAGCAGCGCCTGCACCAGCAGCCGCACGCCCGCCTGCACCGTGCGCGGGTCCGCCTCCGCGTCCGCGAAGGCGCGCCGCAGCTGCACCCGCAGCAGCGCAACCTCGTCGTCGAGGCCGGACAACGTCCGCGCCTCGCGCAGCGCCGCGGCGTCCGCCGCAGCCAGCGCCGACTCGTAGAAGCCCTCCCGGGCGGCCGCCCCGGCTCCTCCGGACGCAACTGCGCTCACGCGCCCTCCGAGGCGAGCAGCGCGATCAGCTCCTCGCGCGTGCCGGGCGCCGACTCCGCCGCCCGCGCGAGCGCCGCGAGGACGCCGAGCGCGAGCCGCAGCGCGGCGGCCTCGTAGCGCTCCTCGTGCAGCGCGAGTGCGAGCGGGCCGGCCCCGGGGCTCACTGCGCGCGCTCCCGGCGCGGGCCCGCGAGGATCGCGATCCCGGCCAGCACGTTCGCCGCCAGCAGCGGCAGCCGCAGCAGCGCGCCCTGCAGCGAGGGCCACGAGGGCGCCCCGGGCAGCACGTGCGCCGCCGCGTCCAGCGCCACCGCGCCGAAGAGCAGCATCAGCAGCAACGCCGCGAGGCGCCGCGGCCCCGCCGCAGCAGCGGCGCGATGCGCGAACCAGGCGGCGTTCGCCGCTCCGCTTCCCGCGGTCGCCAGCTCGCCCGCAATCGCGAGCCCCGAGAAGATCGACACTGCGTTCCTTCCGTTCCGCCCTGCCTGTGGTGTCCCGAACCCGTTCCGGCGTTCATCGCGCCTCGCGCCTCCTCCCGCCTCGCCCGCTGCCGGGACGCCCTCCGCGTGCAGGGGAGACGCGAGGGCGTCCCGGCGGCGCGTACTAGAACAGATGTGCCAAGGACGCGTCAAGCCGCCCATGTCACCACGTGCCGAGGCCGGCTCCGGTCCCCTCCCCCCGAGGGAGAGGGCGGAGGGTGAGGGAGGCGCACGCCGGACAGAGCGCGCGCGCGGCGCGCGGCTCGCCCCACCCACCCGCCCTCAACGGCAGCGGGGCTGCGCCCCGCGCCCCCCTTCGTGGGGGCCACGCCCCCACACCCCCACCCGGAGCTCCCGAGGGCGCACAGAGCTTCCGAGGGCCGGTCCGGTCCCCTCTCCCCCGGCGGGAGAGGGCGGAGGGTGAGGGGGAGCGCGCCGCCGGCGCGCCAGCCCGAGGGCGCACGAACCTTCCGAGGGCCGGTCCGGCTCCCTCTCCCCCCGCGGGAGAGGGCGGGGGTGAGAGGGAGTCGGGCGCAGCCCGCCCTCGAGGGCGCAACAACCTTCCGAGGGCGCTCGCGTGTCTGCCGAGCCTGGATTCCGGCGTTCGCCGGAATGACGGAAAGGGAGCCGGATCCGGTCCCCTCTCCCCCGGCGGGAGAGGGCGGGGGTGAGAGGGAGTCGGGCGCAGCCCGCCCTCGAGGGCGCAACAACCTTCCGAGGGCGCTCGCGTGTCTGCCGAGCCTGGATTCCGGCATTCGCCGGAATGACGGAAAGGGAGCCGGATCCGGTCCCCTCTCCCCCGGCGGGAGAGGGCGGAGGGTGAGGGGGAGGCGGGCGCAGCCCGCCCCGAGGGCGCACCAACCCTTCGAGGATCGCGACGGCCGGGCGAGCCCCCTCACCCGCGGGGGTGTGGGGGGTCTCCCCCCACGAAGCACTCCCTCTCCCCCAGGAGAGGGGCCGGACGAGGGCGCCCGTCATTCCGGCTCCCTCTCCCCGTCATTCCGGCTCCCTCTCCCCGTCATTCCGGCGAAAGCCGGAATCCAGCCGAGCCGCGCAGCGCGCTCGTCCGGCGCCCGCCGGGCAAGAACGCCCGAGGGCGCAACGGAACTCCAGAGGGCGGATCCTCCCTCACCTGCCACCCGCCGGGATCCTCCCTCACCCTAACCCTCTCCCTCGGGGAGAGGGGACCGGAGGGGCCCAAGACAGGCAGACAGCGCTGCGCTGCCCTCGATGGGTCAGGGTCCGGCGGGGCGCGGAGCGCTACGCTCGACGCGACCCTGCGAGGGAGCTGGAACCATGAAACACGCCGTCATCGCCGCGCTCGCCGCCATCTTGACCATCGCCGGAGGGCTCAGCGCCTTCGCCGCCACCCGCACCATCGAGACCAGCACCACCCTCGAGCTGCAGTTCTGGCTCGCTCCCGAGATCCGCGCCGCCTTCGTCAGCACTCGCCAGGAAGGCAAGCAGTGGACCACACACGACTACCTCGTCTCGCTGCACGAGTCCCCCGAGGCCGACGGCCTGCTCGTCAGCGACCCCGTCAGCTTCTCCGTGCCCGTGACCTTCGAGGTCGACGAGGTCCGGCAACCGACCTTCGTCGTCGGGCCGGCGGCCACGCCGTTCTTCCCGCCCGGCGAGGCGCCGACCGGGCGCGCGAGCTGCTGCTCGGTGCGCGGCATGTCGGACCAGCGCTCGGCGCAACGCGCCATCACCACCGAGCTGCGCGCGATCATCAAGGACGCCAACACGCGGTTCGGCCTCACCCACCAGGGCCCGATCACGCTCAACATCGCCTACTCCACCGGCGGCCTCAACGTGCGCTATCAGGACGCCTTCGGCGAGAAGCTCGAGGAGCTGCCCAGCACCTGCTCCTTCCAGCACGGGCAGCACATGTTCTTCGGGCCGGAGTGCCGCACGGACACGGCGGCGATCGCCAGGGAGTGGCTGATCCGCGCCGTGGAGGTCCCCTACGTGCCCGTGCGCTGGGTCGGCGTCGCCACCTTCGAGTACTACTGGTTCTGGTACCTGAACGGCGAGCGGCCCAGCGTGCGCGACGATCGCTACCGCTCGGCGATCTTCCACCAGCTCGCCACGGACTTCCGCGCCGGCCGCGCGCACGACGACCTGATGGCGGCGGCGATGCTGTTCGCCGTCGAGAACTACGGGACGTTCGAGGACTGGCTGGAGTTCTACGAGGACGTCCTCGCCGGCGCGGAGCTGCACGGGGCGTTCGAGGCGGCGTTCGGGGTGGAGCTGGTGCGCTTCTACTCGGAGTTCGAGACCTGGGCGGAGCGGGAGCGCGCGAACATGCTGGCGCTCGCCTACGGCTCCTGCCTGGAGGCGGCGCGCTACATCCCGGCCCGCGCGCTCGCCGCCGGCGGCGGCTTCCCGGACTTCCGCGTGCCGCTCGAGTTCGACCACGACGGCGACGGCTACGTCTGCGAGGGCTACTCCTCGTTCGAGCAAGAGGACCTCGTCTGCATCGTCGCCGGCGGGGAGTAGCCGCCGCCGCACCCAACCCTCCGATCCCCTCTCCCCCGGAGGGAGAGGGTTAGGGTAAGGGGGACTCCGGCGGGGCCGGAGGGCGCGCTGCGCGCGCTCCCCCTCACCCCCCGCCCTCTCCCGCGAGGGGAGAGGGAGCCGGATCCCGGTCCCCTCCGCCTCCGGTCCCCTCTCCCCTGGAGGGAGAGGGTTAGGGTGAGGGGGACTCCGGCGGGCGCAGCCCGCCCCCGAGGGCGCACGAGACTTCCGAGGATGGCGCTGGCCGGCGGTGCCTGGATTCCGGCGTTCGCCGGAATGACGGAGGGGACGGGTCCGGTCCCCTCCCCGAGGGAGAGGGCGGGGGTGAGGGGGAGGACTCCCGCGCGCCTCCGCCTCCGGTCCCCTCTCCCCCGGAGGGAGAGGGTTAGGGTGAGGGGGACTCCGGCGGGGCCGGAGGGCGCGCTGCGCGCGCTCCCCCTCACCCCCCGCCCTCCCCCGCGAGGGGGGAGGGAGCCGGAACCGGACCCCCTCACCCCCCGCCCTCTCCCTCGGGGAGAGGGGACCGGAAGGGGAGAGGAGACCGGAGCGGGCGCAGCCCGCCCCGGGCAAGCGCCTGCGGGCGATGAGCCCGCAGCCCACCCTGCACAAAACCCACACACCACCCCCGCAGCCCCACGAAGCCAGAGTGGATCGTGCTGGGGGGGTGTGGGGGGGAACCCCCCCTTGCCGAGTGGACGGCAACCCACGCCTTCGCTACAAACGGGGGTGGCGAGGACCGCTCGCGGGGCGGCCCCGGAGTTAACCCGAGGGCGTCCCCGCGCGTTACTCCCCATGTGCCGGGCCTTGCCGTCCGGGGCGCGAGGCGTCCCGTGCGCGTCGAGGCAGGCGCGGGAGGAAGGACAGGCTTCCAGCGGAACGGGCCGGCGGGACGGCGCCAGCGGGGTATCCCCCGCGTGAGCGATTTGCTTGCGGCGTCCAGCTCGAGCGGCGGCGCAAGCCCCCCGGATACGGCCCACCCGCAAGCGGAAGCCCCGTACAAGGAGGGCGATCGGGCAGCGAGAAGTGGAACGCAACAACGAAATGAGTACCTCCAAGAAAGAGGGAACAATTTGAGTTACGTAACAAAGTTGGGAGCCTACGGCCTCGCCGTCGCCGCCGCCTTCGCGGTAGCGCTCGCGGTGCTCGTATCGGTCTCCTCGACTCCGACGGCCGAGGCCGCCGATGTCGAGCTGGCTGCGGCCGCTAACTCGGCAACCGCGGCGCCGGGCGACACGGTCCAGATTCTGGTGGAAGGCGCGCTCGCGCAGGTGAGCATCACCGGCACGGGCGACGGCGTCGGAGCGAGCTTCGCCGCGAACGACGGTCAGTCGATCTCTTGTGCCGACGGCACAGGGTGCGACGAGAGCGACACCGCCAACACCATTCAGGTCGACCTGAACGTGGACGAGGACTCTAGCGAGGGGTACATCCTCGTGAGCGTCGAGGGCGTCGCCGGAAGCTCGCCTACGGCCCAGGTTACCAAGGTCATCACCGTCTCGAAGGGCACGCTGCTGGGGTCGCTTAAGGCGGCGACGAGCAGCAAGACGATCGCGGCGAATGACGACAACAACACCGCGGACGACGGCGGCCCGAACGAGGCGGACATCGTGGCCACGGTCAAGAACGCCGCGTCGACGCCGACCGGCCTCGACGAGCAGCGGGTGACCTTCGTCACCACGCTCGGCACGCTGGCCTGTCCCGCGACAACGGCCCCGTCCGGTGGCACTGACACCGTCGCGGTGTCTGGTGTCCAGGTCTGCTCGATCTGGACCGATACCATCGACAACCCGCTTACTACCGAGACCACCACCGTTGCCGGCCTTGCCACCGTCAGGCTGGACGGCGCCGGTCGTGAGGGCGTGGCCACCGTCACGGTGACCGTGGGCGGCCTCACCGATCAGCTCGACGTGACGATGTACGGCAAGGCCAAGAACCTTTCGGCCGAGCCGATGCAGGGCTCTGTCGAGATCGGCGGGTCGGTCTACGTCGTGCTGACCGTCACCGACGGCGCCAGCAACCCGGTCTCCGGCCAGGTTGTCGCGCCTGTCACGTCGCCGGCCAAGGAAGTGGAAGGTCCCACTGACGACGCCAATCTCGTCGTGACCGAGAAGGACACGCCGGCGGCGGACGCGGCCACCGACAGCGTGGGCACCGGGTACAGCAAGGACTTCATCCACCCCACGGATTCGTCGAAGAACATCCCGGCGTGTGGTAACGACGCTGTCGGCGACCTCGCGAGCCCGTCCACCGAGGTCTTCGCGGACGATGGCACCAATGCCGACGGCAAGTGTGTCGTCCACGTGACGGCTACGGATGCAGCGGGAACCGACGACGACGCGACGCGCGGTCCGCACACGCTCAACTTCGCGATCGGCACGATCAAGGCTTCGGCCGTGATCGAGGTCGCCGGCAAGCCGAACAGCATCACGACTGATGCTCCGGCCATGGTTGAGCCGGGCAGCGTTACCACGATCACGGTTTCGGTGTGGGACGACGAGGACGTGCTCGTCGGCATCACCGCCGTCAAGGTCCGCAAGGTCGACGGCGGTGGCCTCATCGAGGACGAGGGCGAGGGCGGCTCGGAGATGACCTCCAACGGTCAGTCCAAGTTCACGTTCATCGCTCCCTCGAACCCGGGTTCGTCGGAGATCCTGATCTCCGCCGGCGACGTGAACCACCGCGTCGCGCTGGACATCGGCGAGGCGATGGAAGAGCCGGAAGAGCCGATGCCGAGCGACGACGCCACTCTCAGTGGTACCGCTCCGCTGATGATCTTCAGCGGCGGCTCGGTTGAGGACCTCCACGCGGCTGCCGAGACGGCTTGCCCCGGTGGCGCGGCCATCTGGATCCACGACGGCTCCAGCTGGCAGGTTTACAGCACCACTGCCGTCGCGATCGTGAACACCACGTTCAACGCGGCCTTCGCGGATGGCATCGCTGGCCCGGCGGCTGTCTGGGTCTCCAGCTGTGAGGCCGACGCCATGGAGGGCGAGGGGGCGATGGGCGGCTAGAGCGTCTGAACGCTCTGGTCGGCCAGACGCCGATGGAATAGAGACGGACCCCGGGATCCCGGCTTCGGCCGGGTCCCGGGGAACCGTATTCCGCTCCCCGGCGTCGGAACCTCGTAAGGCACACTCCGAGCGGCGGGCTCGGAAGCAAACAAGCCCGGCAAGGAGAAACGAATGAATCGAACGATTGGACCGGCCAGGCTCGGCTTCGCCGCGGCGCTCCTCGCGCTGCTGCTCGGCCCGCTTGCGCTCGGTTTCCACACCGCACACGCGCAGGGCCCGGACACGGCCCAGTACTGGGGCACCGGCCTCGACGCAGGCGACACCGTCGCCGCCTCGATCGACGGCACGGAGTGCTCCAGCACCACGGCCAACGCCGATGGTCAGTGGACCCTCAAGGTCGGCCCGGGCGACTGTTCGCCCGAGGACGCCGACACCGTCAGCTTCTCGATCAACGGCGACGCCGCCGAGGAGACCGCGATGTGGTCCGGCGGCGACGTGTCCGAGGTCAGCCTGACCGTCGCGGCCATGCCTGGCGACGGCGACGACAACGGCGAGGCCATGCCCGGCGACGGCGACGGCGTCGGCATGCCGGACACCGGCAACGCCGGTCTCGTCACCGGCTCGTCGAGCTCGGCGCTTGCGGCGCTGGCGCTCGGCTTCCTCGCGGTTGCCGGCATCGCCGGCGCCCGCGTGGCGACGCGCCGCGTGAGCTAACCTTCGGCCACCCGCCGCGGACCGCCCTCGGGCGGCCCGGCGCCAGCCGATTGCGAAGCGCCCCCGGAAACGGGGGCGCTTCTGTTTAAGCCGTGGGGGGGTCCCCCCACGCCCGCCAGCACGATCCACCTGGGATTCTTGAGGCTGGCGGCGTGGTGTGGGGGTTTGTGCCGGGTGGGCTGCGGGCTGTCGCCCGCAGGCGCTCCCTCCGGATCCGGCCCCCTCTCCTGGGGGAGAGGGGGGGTGAGGGGGATCCGACGTCGCCGTCCTCGAAAGGCTCGTTGCGCCCTCGGGGGCGGGCTGCGCCCGCCTCCCCCTCACCCTAACCCTCTCCCGCCGGGGGAGAGGGGACCGGAGGCAAGGGATCGGAATCCGGCTCCCTCCCCCCTGGCGGGGGAGGGCGGGGGGTGAGGGGGATCCGACGTCGCCGTCCTCGAAAGGCTCGTTGTGCCCTCGAGGGCGGGCTGCGCCCGCCTCCCCCTCACCCTAACCCTCTCCCGCCGGGGGAGAGGGGACCGGAGGCAAGGGATCGGAATCCGGCTCCCTCTCCCCTCGCGGGAGAGGGTGGGGGGTGAGGGGGAGCCGCGCGACAGCGCGGCCAACGAGGGCAGGGGCTACCCTCGCGAGGGGATCGGACAGCGAGGGCAGACGATGGCGGACGACCGGTCGAAGGCCAGGGCGCGGCGCCTCAGGCGGGATTCCACGGACGCTGAGCAAGCCCTCTGGTCGAGGCTCAGGGATCGCCGCCTCGGAGGCGTCAGGTTCCGCCGCCAGGCCCCGATCGGCCCGTACATCACCGACTTCGTCAGTCACGAGCGGAAGCTGATCGTCGAGCTGGACGGTGGGCAACACGCCGACCGCCGGGCATACGACGCTCGGCGAACGCGGTGGCTGGAGTCGCGCGGCTACACGGTCCTGAGATTCTGGAACGACGATGTGCTGCTGCGTCCGACCTCCGTGCTGGAGGCGATCGCGCTGGCGCTACGCGAGTCAGCTCCGGACTCCCCCTCACCCTAACCCTCTCCCGCCGGGGGAGAGGGGACCGGAGTCCGGCTCCCTCCCCCTTGCGGCGGGGGAGGGCGGGGGTGAGAGGGTCCGGATCCGGCTCCCTCCCCCCTGGCGGGGGAGGGCGGGGGGTGAGGGGGTCCGGTTCCGGCTCCCTCTCCCCTCGCGGGAGAGGGCGGGGGGTGAGGGGGTCCGGATCCGGCTCCCTCCCCCCTGGCGGGGGAGGGCGGGGGGTGAGGGGGTCCGGTTCCGGCTCCCTCTCCCCTCGCGGGAGAGGGCGGGGGGTGAGGGGGTCCGGATCCGGCTCCCTCCCCCCTGGCGGGGGAGGGCGGGGGGTGAGGGGGATTCGACGTCGCCGTCCTCGAAAGGCTCGTTGTGCCCTCGGGGGCGGGCTGCGCCCGCCTCCCCCTCACCCTAACCCTCTCCCTCCGGGGGAGAGGGGACCGGATCCGGCCTCGGACGTCCGGTGCGCCCCTCCGGTCCCCGCTCCCGTCCGGCTCCCTCTCCCTCGGGGAGAGGGGACCGGAGGGGCGGTATAGTGCCGGCATGGCTGACGACACGGGCTCCGACCGCCGACCCAACATCCTGCTGCTGCTCAGCGACGAGGAACGCCAGCGCGACTGGATCCCCGCCGGACTCACGCTCCCCGCCCGCCAGCGCCTGATCGACGAGGGCCTCGAGTTCGCCAGCTACTACACCCACACCAACCCCTGCTCGCCCTCGCGCGCCAGCCTCCTCACCGGCCAGTACCTGCCCAACCACGGCGTCACCCGCAACGTCGACTGGGGCCGCGAGCCGGAGGTCCCGCACCTCGAGCCGGACGTGCCGACGATCGGCCACGCACTCCGCGCCGAGGGCTACTACACCGCCTACATCGGCAAGTGGCACCTCTCGCGCACGCGCTCGCCGGACCTCGAGGCGCACGGGTTCAGCGACTGGCAGGGGGACGACCTGACGTTCCGCGGGCTCGCCGGGGCCGGGCTGCACTCGGACCCGCTGATCACCGCGCAGGCCGAGGGCTGGCTGCGCGACAACGCCGGCCGCGAGGAGCCGTGGCTGCTCGTCGTCGGCATGCTCAACCCGCACGACGTGATGTGGTTCCCCGGCGACCAGCCCGACTACCAGGCCGCCAACGCCGAGACGATCGAGCGCAGGCGCGAGACCCTCAACCGCTGGCGCGAGGGCGACATCTACCCCGCCTACGACGAGCCCTACGAGGAGATCTTCGACGCCCCGCCGCCCAACCTCGACGACGATCTCTTCACCAAGCCCGCCATCCAGCGCCAGTACGAGCTCGACACCAACCGCGGGCCCTGGGGCCGCATCGAGCGCTCCGATACGCGCGCCTGGATCCGCCAGCTCGACTACTACTGGCGGATGCACCAGGAGAACGACCATTACCTCGGCCGCATCCTCGACGCGCTCGACGCCTCGGGACAGGCGGACGAGACGATCGTGATCTTCTCGACGGACCACGGCGACATGTGCGGCGCGCACGGGCTGCGCAACAAGGGCCCGTTCGTCTACGAGGAGCAGATGCGCATCCCGCTCTACATCCGCGCGCCCGGCATCACCACGCCCGGGTCGAAGACCGCCGCGCTCGGCACGTCGGTGGACCTCGCCAGCACGATTCTCGCCCTCGGCGGGGTCGAGGAGGCGCCGACGTTCCGTGGGGTGGACCTGACGCCGGTGCTGCGCGACCCCTCGGCGAGCGTGCGCGACTACGTGCTGCTCGCGCAGGACCTGGGCAGCGCGACGGACTTTCCGAACTGCCTGCGGCTGCGCTACGCGATGCGCTGCATCTTCGACGGCCGCCACAAGTACGCCCGCTACTACGGCGTCGGCATCGAGCGCGCCGACGGCGGCCTCGGCCTCTGGACCCGCAAGGCCTTCGACATCGACGCCGCCTTCGAGGACCACGACCACGAGTGGTACGACCTGCAGGAGGACCCGCTGGAGCTGGTCAACCTCGCCAACGACCGCTCCCGCCGCCTCGAGCTGCGCGAGCGCTTCGAGTGGCTGCGCGAGCGCGAGGCCGCCGAGTTCGGCGAGGGCCTGTGAGGTCGCCCTCGTGAGCGCCGCCTGCTGCAGCCCCGGCCGCGCCTCGCCGCCGGGCGAGGGTGCGCCCTCGGCAGACCCGCCGCTCGCCGCGCCGTCCTCGAGCGGCTCGGGCGAGCTGGCGCGGCTGCCGGGCGGCGCGTTCCTGATGGGCAGCGACGACGCCGAGGGCTTCCCGCAGGACGGCGAGGGCCCCGTGCGGCGCGTCGCGCTGCGCCCCTTCGCGATCGGCGTGGCGGCGGTCACCAACGCGCAGTTCGAGCAGTTCGTCGCCGCCTCGGGCTATCGCACGGACGCCGAGCGCTACGGCTGGTCGTTCGTCTTCGGCCAGTTCCTGCCGGACGATTTCCCGCCGACGCGCGCGCTGGCCTCGGCGCCGTGGTGGCGGCAGGTGTTCGGCGCGGACTGGCGCCACCCGGAGGGCCCCGCCTCGCGCCTCGAGGGCCGCATGGACCACCCGGTGGTGCACGTCTCGTGGCAGGACGCGACGGCGTACTGCACGTGGGCCGGCGCGCGCCTGCCGACGGAGGCGGAGTGGGAGTACGCGGCGCGCGGGGGCCTCGAGGGCCGGCGTTACCCGTGGGGCGACGAGCTGCAGCCGGACGGCGAGCACCGCTGCAACATCTGGCAGGGCGAGTTCCCGGGCCGCAACACGGCGAACGACGGCTACCTCGGGACCGCGCCCGCGCGCGCCTTCGCGCCGAACGGCTTCGGCCTCTACAACACCTCGGGCAACGTCTGGGAGTGGTGCGCGGACTGGTTCAGCCCGGACTTCCATCGCAACGGCGGCGGCCACGGCGCGGCCGAGAACCCCCTCGGTCCTCCCGAGGGCGCCTCGCGCGTGATTCGAGGCGGCTCGTACCTCTGCCACCGCTCGTACTGCAACCGCTATCGTGTGGCCGCGCGCAGCTCGAACACGCCGGACAGCTCGGCCGGCAACACCGGTTTCCGCTGCGTACGTGACGAGGACTGACCGCTCCGGAGGGAGGCAGCGATGAGCACCGAAGACAGGCTCGCGATCCTCGAGGTGATCGCCAACTACTCGTACAGCTACGACGGCCAGGACGCGGACGCCTACGCGGAGCTGTTCACGGAGGACGCCGTCTTCGAGGTCTACGCCGGGCGCGAGAAGCCGCTGGTCCACAACGAGGGCCGCGAGGCGATCCGCGAGTGGGCGCGCGGCCTCCACGAGGAGATGCCCGAGGGCTACCAGAGCCGCCACCACCAGACCAGCACGATCTTCGAGGAGCTCGGCCCCGACACCGCCCGCTCGCGGACGATGCTGCTCGGCACGCGCCGCTACCCCGGCGAGAGCGGGCCTCAGGTGAGCGGCACGGGCGTCTACCACGACGAGTGGCGCAAGACCCCCGACGGCTGGCGCTTCGCGAAGCGCGCCATCCACATGGACCCGTAGCGCCGGAGCGCCCTCGGGAGTCCGTGTGCGTTCTCGGTGGTTCTCGCTGGCCGCGCTGGTGCGCGGCGCCCCCCCCCCCGCGAGGGGGAGAGGGGACCGGATCCTCCCTCGGAACTCTGTTGCGCCGATCCGGCCCCCTCTCCTGGGGGAGAGCCAGTGCTCTGTGGGGGGACTCCCCCCACACCCCCCGCGGGTGAGGGGGCTCGCCGGGCCGCCGCCGTTCTCGAAGGGTTGTTGCGCCCTCGGAACCTCGTGCCCGGCGTGCGTCGGAGCGAGCGCGCTGCGCGGCTCGTCTGGATTCCGGCTTTCGCCGGAATGACGGGGAGGGGTGAGCCGGAGTGACACGCTGCCTCGAAGGCTCGTTGCGCCCTCGATGGTTCTCGCTGGCCGCGCTGGCGCGCGGCGCCGCCTCACCCCCGCCCTCTCCCGCGGCGAGGGGAGAGGGGGCCGGATCCGTCCTCTATAGGTTGGTGCGCCGATCCGGCTCCCTCTCCTGGGGGAGAGGGGCCGGACTCCCGTCCGTCATTCCGGCGAAAGCCGGAATCCAGACGAGCCGCGCGTAGCGCGTGCTTGTCCGGGATGGGGGTGTGGGGGGCGCAGCCCCCCGCGGAGGACAGCGCCTGTCGGCGGACGGGCGCTACGGCAGCGAGGGCAGGCCCTCGCGCTGGCGTCGCCACGCCAGCAGCAGGCCAACGGCGCGCCCGGCGCTCACCGGGCCCGGGAACACCGCGACGCCGCGCTCGTAGGCGAGGCGCAACGTCTCTTCCGCCAGCTCCGCGACGTCGCGCCGCGCCGCGACGACGATCGGCCTGTCCGTCCGTTCCTGTAGCTCCGCGAGCTCCTCGATGGTGCGGCGCTGCTCCTCGAGGGGTACGTCCCGCCCGCGCAGCATGGTGATCACGAAGTCCGTGCTCGCGTCGCGCGCGGCGGCCTCCGTCACCTCGCGCAGCGCCTCCTCGGCGTCCTCGCCCATGTAGCCGGTGTCGATCGGGTTCTCGATGCTGTTGCCGTCCGTGGGCACGACCCCGCGAAGGCGCTCGAGCGTCGCGCCGTCGAGCTCCGGGAGGTCGACGCCGTGCCCGGCGAGCGCGTCGGTCGTGAGCACGGAGTAGCCGCCGCCGACGGCGAGCAGCACCGCGCGAGGCCCTGCGGCCCTGTTCAGGCGCGTGCTGAGCGCCACGGCCAGGTCGATCATCTCGTCCAGCGAACGCACGACGGCCGCGCCCGCCTGGCGGCAGGCCGCCACGAACACCTCGTGCGAACCGGCGAGCGAGGCGGTGTGGGAGCGAGCCGCGCGCGCGCCAGCCGAGGAGATTCCGCCCTTGAGCACGATCGTCGGCTTCGCGCGGGCACAGGTCCGCAGCGCTTCGTAGAGCGCGCGGCCGTCGCTCGTGTCCTCGAGGTAGGCGAGCACGATCCGCGCCTCCGGGTCGACGGCCGCGTAGTCGAGCAGCTCGGCCGCTCCGAGGTCCGTCCCGTTGCCGAAGGAGACGACCTTGGCGAAGCGCGCGCCGCGCTGGGCGAGCCCGCTGATGATGTCCATCGCGTTGCCACCGGACTGGCAGACGACGCCGACGTCCCCCGCCTCCCTCGGATGGCCGGGGATGAACGCCATCCGTGCGGCCGGGTGGTAGAGGCCCATGCAGTTCGGCCCGATCACGCGCAGGCCGCCGCTCCGCGCCCTCTCGATCAGCCGCCGCTCGAGCGCTGCCCGCTCGGGGTCGAGGTTCTCCGCGAAGCCGCCGGTGTAGAGGTGCAGCGCGCGGACGCCCTTCGCGATGCACTCCTCGACGAGGCCCTCGGCCGTCGGCGCCGGGACCAGCGAGATCACGTAGTCGACCGGGTCCGGGCAGTCCGAGAGGCTGGGGTAGCAGCGCAGCCCGTCGATCTCATCGGCGTTCGGGTTCACGAGGTAGAGCGGCGCCGCCTCGTGGAAACGCTGGTCGAGCAACCCCTTGAGGAAGAACTGGTTGCTGCGGTTCTGCATGTTGCGCGAGATGCCGTAGAGCGCGACCGATCGAGGCCGGAAGACCTGCTCTAGCGGGTGGTCGCTCATGGCCCGTCGCTCCCTGGTCGTCCTCGAGGGCACGAAGCCCCGCGACCGCGGGGCTTCATTCGCTCGGCCGATCGGCGCCTGCGATCAGAACATGATCACCTGTCGCGTGACCGAACCCGAGGCCATCGCATCGAACATCTCGTTGATGTCATCGATCGGGCCGCGACGGGTGATCATCTCGTCGATCATGAGGCGGCCCTGGCTGTAGAGGTCGAGCAGCATCGGCATGTCGATGCGGAAGCGCGTCGAGCCCATGTTGCAGGTCTGGACGCGCTTCTCGCCGCCCAGCATGCGCCAGTCGAGGGGGATCGTCTGACCGTCGGGGATGACGCCGATCAGGGTCGCCGTCCCTCGAGGCCGCAGGACCTGGACGCACTGCTGCGCGACGCTCGACAGCCCGATCGCGTCGAACGAGTGGTCGACACCGTCCCCGGTCAGCGCCCGGATCGCAGCGACGGCGTCCTCGGTCTTTCCGTTCACCGTGTCGGTGGCGCCGAACTCGCGGGCGACGTCCAGCTTCTCGTCGATCAGGTCGACGGCGATGATGCGCAGCGCGCCGGCGATACGCGCGCCCTGGACCACGGACAGCCCGATCCCCCCGAGGCCGAACACAGCGACCGTGGAGCCCGGCTCGACCGCCGCCGTCCGCAGCGCCGCGCCGACGCCGGTCATCACGCCGCAGCCGACCAGCGCCGCGACGTCGAGCGGGATGTCCTCGCGGATCTTCACGACCCCGTTCTCGTGGAGCAGCATCTGCTCCGCGAAGCTGGAGATGTTCGACTGCGAGGTGTTGAGCCGCTCGCCGTGCAGGCTGATGCGCCACGGCTTGAGGTCGAGGTCGCGCCCGGGCTTCTCGGGGCAGAGGTTCGCGTGTCCGCGCAGGCACATCTCGCAGGCGCCGCAGAACGAGCCGCGCGCGATGACGTGGTCGCCGGGCTTCACGTAGCTCACGTTGCTGCCGACGGCCTCGACGACGCCGGCCGCCTCGTGGCCCAGCAGGGCCGGCACGGGCATCGGCGAGTCGCCGATGATGTTGTGCCAGTCGGAGTGGCAGACGCCGCTGGCCGCGGTGCGCACCAGCACCTCTTCGTCGCGGGGGTCGTCGATGTCGGCGTCCTCGACGACCAGTGGCGCGCCGATCTCGTGGAGGATTGCTGCTCTCATGGTGTTGCTCCTTCGCTCCGCTGCGCGGGCAGTCTACTCGGTTTGCCCTGCGGTCGTGGCGGGCCGCCTCCAGCGGGCGAGCGAGGCGGGACCACGGCTCGAGGCGCCTCGATGGCTACAGCCCGAGGCGGTCGAGGCCGTCCAGGGCGGCGGCGGCGTAGCACTGGGCGAACGTCGGGTGGGCGATCACGGATTCGGCCAGGTAGTCGACGGTCCCGCCGTGGGCGATCACCGCCTGGCCGAGATGGATCATCTCCGAGGCGCCCTCGCCGATGATGTGCACGCCGAGCAGCTTCCGCGACTCGATCTCGAAGAGCAGCTTCAGGAAGCCGTCCCACACGTCGCCCATGACGATGCTGCGCACGGACTCGCGGTAGCTGGTCTTCCCCACCTCGTAGGCGACGCCCTCGTCGGTCAACTCGGACTCCGTCTTCCCTACCATCGCGATCTCGGGAATCGTGTAGACCGAGTAGGGGAAGAGTCGCGAGTAGTCCTCGACGGGCACACCGAAGGCGTGACAGGCGGCGATGCGGCCCTGCAGGTGCGATGTAGAGACGAGGTCCGGGAAGCCGATCACCCCTCCGACCGCGTAGATGCCCTCCACCTCGGTCTCGTAGTTCTCGTCGACGCTGAGGCGCCCGCGGTCGTCGGCCTCGAGACCCGCGGCCTCGAGGTTGAGCGACTCGGTGTTACCGGTGCGCCCGACGCAGTACATGACGGCGTGACTGACGATCTGCTTGCCGCTCTCCAGCATCACGCGCACGCGGGGCTCGGCCTCGCCGATCACGTACTCGATGTCGAACACGGTTTCGGTCTGGCGCAACGTCACGCCGTGCTGTCGCAGCTGGTACGTGAGCGACTCGGCCACTTCGTCGTCGGCGAACGGCAGCAGGCGGCTCCCCCGGTCCACGATCGTCACGCGTGTTCCGAGCGCCGCGAAGGTGCTGGCGTGCTCCAGGCCGATCGCCCCGGCGCCGACGACCGTGAGCGTGCGGGGCACATCGGGGAGCGTGAGCACGTCGTCGCTCACGAGGATCAGCCGTCCGTCGGGCTGGACCACCGGGGGCGGCGTGGAGAACGTACCGACGGCGATCACGATCTTCTCCGCGGTGATCGTCCGGTCCGGGTCGTCCGTGCCGTCGGAGAGCCTGAGGCAGTTGCGATCAACGAACGAGGCTTCGGCGGTGATCATCTCCAGGCGGTTTCTGGCGAGCTGGGCGCGCTGCATCTGCGCCTGATGCTCCATGACGTAGTTCGTCCTGACCAGCAGATCGCTCATCGAGACGTTCTGATTCACGACGTAGGAGCTGCCGTAGACGTTGCGCTCGCGGTAGCCGGTGAGGTGCATCGCGGCCTCGCGCAGCGTCTTGGCCGGGGTGCCGGCGGAGAGGTCGATCCCGCCGATGTCGGGAAGCCGCTCGATCACGGCCACACGCCCGGCGAGCTTCGAGGCCTGGATTGCGGCGTGCTGGCCGGCCGGGCCGGAGCCGATGACCACCATGTCGTAGTCGTGGTTCGTCACTTGCAGGCGTCCTCGATCGACGCTTCGGCCTGCAAACACGTTAGCAGAAGCGGGAAGGCCCGCAGCACAAGCGGCGGCGCGGGCGCTAGGGGGCCGGTCCCATATACTGGTCCACGGAGAGGTGTCCGAGTGGTTTAAGGTGCCGCTCTCGAAAAGCGGTAGGCGAAAGCCTCGTGGGTTCGAATCCCACCCTCTCCGCCAGCCCGCGCGCAACCCGAGCGTTCACCTCGCGGAGAGGTGCTGGAGTGGCTGATCAGGCTCGCCTGGAAAGCGGGTAGAGGGCAACACCCTCTCGTGGGTTCGAATCCCACCCTCTCCGCCAGCTGTCTCACGTTTCCGAAGCAGGTCCGTGCTCGCCGGAGCCTCGTCCGGCTTACGTCCTGATGCGCTCCGCGCGGATGACGATGCGGTCTGCGTAGCTCCTCGTTGTCGTGTCGAAGTCCCCGCCACAGGTGATCAGCGTGATGCTGTCCACCGGCACGTCCGAACTGAGGATCTCCGCCGTACTGGAGTTGGCCTCGACCTGGCGCTGCCACACCACCGCGTAGCGCAGCGTCTGGCCGCCGATCTCGATCTCGATCACGTCGCCCGTGGCCAGGAGTGGCAGGTTCCGGAAGATGCCGTCGCCGCGGTAGCGCGCGTTCGCCCACGAAATCCTCGCGTGGTAGTCGACGTGCCCGGAGAACACGGCGTTGCCGCCCGCTCCCGGCGCTCCGCCGAGGCCCTCCCAGAGCGAGAGGTCGTACCAGACCACGTCGCTCGGCCCCGTCGGGTTCTGCATCTGGCCGCCGGACACGAGGCGCTGCCCCAGCGCGGCGTCGACCCCGATGATCGGGATGCGCATCCGCCCCAGCGTCGCGTCGGGCGCCTCGCCGTGGGCCGCGTGTAGCGAGTCGAGCGTGAAGTAGGTGGGGACTGTCGGCTCGGGCGTCGCCGTCGCCGCGGGCGTCGCGGTCGGGGTCGCGGTCGGCGCCGGGGTGGCAGTCTCGGTTGCCGCAGGCGTGGGGGTCGGCGGCGGTGTGGCCGCGGTTGTCGGCGCCGCGGTCGCGGTCGCCTCGGCGGTGGGGGTCGGCGTCGCCGCGGGCGTCGCGGTCGTGGCGACGACGGGAGTCGACGTCGGCGTGACGGGGGTGACGACGACGGCGGGGCCGCCTCCGCCCCCCGAGACCGCGAAGGCGATCACGACGCCGACCAGGACGCCGAGCGCCACGGCGACGGCGGACAAGCGCACGGTCGGCGACTGCTGGTCCCACCACGCCAGGACGTGGCCGATCGTGCGAGTCGTCGTATCGATGATCTCTCGAAGGGCGTTCATGCCGTCTCCGGGGGTCGTGCGGCGCCGCGTTCGTAGCCGGCGCGCGCAGCCATCCTGTCCCAACCGCGCCTGCGGCGGTCCCCCCGGTCCGCACGCAATTAACGATCGCACAAATCGGATGGCGAAGGAAGATCGGGCGTCGCGCGAGGGCTCCTCGATCGATACCCTATCTCTGTTCCACCGCCTGCCGGCAGCACGACTCAGGCGCGCGCGAGGCTTTCGGGGGAGTTCGGGTGACCACCTTCGCCTACTGGGTGCTGTTCGTCTTCATCGCCTACTTCGCAGTCCTGATCGGCATCGCGATCGTCCGCGCCCGGCACATGGACGACATGTCCGACTACGTGCTGGGCGGCCGCAAGATGGGGACGTTCACCTCGGCGCTGAGTTCGGCCTCCTCGGCGGCCAGCGGCTGGACCATGCTGGTCTTCCCCGCCCTGGCATTCGCGGCCGGGCTGATCCACCTCTGGACCGCGGTCGGCATCGCCTCCGGCCACTGGCTGGTCTGGACGCTGCTGGGACGGCGACTGCGCCGCTACACCGTCGCCACCGACGACTCGCTCACCATCCCCGAGTTCTTCGAGAAGCGCTTCCTGGACCGCACCGGAACGCTGCGCACCCTCGCCGCGCTCATCACCGTCTTCTTCATCGTCTTCTATGTCAGCTCCGGCCTGATCGCCGGAGCCAAGCTCCTCGAGGAAGTCTTCGACATCAGCCACGCGGAGTACCACTGGCTGGGCGTCCTCATCACCCTCGCGGCGATCACCACCTACACCTTCATCGGGGGCTTCCTGGCGGTGTCCCGCACCGATGTCTTCCAGTCGCTGATGATGCTCGGGGGCTTCGTCCTGCTGCCGTTGATGCTGATCGTCATGACCGACGATCCGTTCCGGGGGCTGGGCTCGACCGGCGAGGGCTTCTGGAACCCCCTGACCGACCAGTCCGGCGAGCTGGTGGGCGTGGTCTTCATCCTCTCCAGCGCCGGCTGGGGCCTCGGCGCCCTCGGATCGCAGCGCGTGCTCGCGCGCCTGATGGCCGTGGACCGCGAGGAGAACATCCCCCGCAGCCGCAACATCGGGGTCTCCTGGGTGGCCCTGATGTTCGGCTTCGGGTTGCTGCTGGGCGTGGTGGCCGTGCCCGCGCTGACCGAGCGGGGTCTGCTGGACCAGGTGACGGCCGACCCGGAGCGCGTCTACCTGGTCACCTCCACGGAGTTCTTCCACCCGCTCGTGGCCGGCCTGCTCCTGACGGCGGTGGTCGCCGCGGTCATGAGCACCGCCGACTCCCAGTTGCTCCTCGCCTCGGCGATTGCGACCGGCGACGTGCCGCTGCTGAAGCGTTTCACGGACTCGCTGCGGACGCATGCCCGGGTCTGGATGGGCCGCCTGATGCTCCTCGTGGTCGGCGGGATCGCCGCGCTGCTCTCGATCTACCATCCGGACTCGGTCTTCAATCTCGTCTCGCTGGCGTGGGGAGGGATGGGCGCGGCCTTCGGGCCGGCAACGCTGCTCGCGCTCTACTGGCGGCGCTTCAACTTCTGGGGCGCCCTGACGTCCATCACGGTCGGCACGGCGGTCGCCACCCTCTGGTGGTATCTGCCCCTCGGCGCCGAGGCCAGCGCGCCGATCGGCGCTCTCGATGGCCTGTGGGCCGTGATGCAGGCGGACGCGGGCGGCATCTGGACAATGCAGCCGGCCACGCCCGGCTTCCTGATTGCGACACCGGCGGCCGTGCTGGTCACGCTGCTGACGCCGCCACCGAGCGGCGAGGTCTCGGAGCTGTTCGATCGCGTGAGCGGCCCGGCCGAGGTGCGCGCGGCGGAGGCCGGCTAGCCGCCCTCGCGACGCCGCTGCAGATCCTCGTGCAGTTCGCGCTCGGCCTCCGCGCTCGCGCGCCGCCCTTCCGCGATGCCGGCCGCGAGGATGTCGCGAGCCGACTGCGGCTCGGCGCTCGTGCCGTCGGGACGGGTGGTCGCGGTATCGCCGCCCAGCAGCACGCGGGCTGCCGCGTACCCGGCGGCTGCCAGCCCCGCCACCGCCGCCGCCAGCAGCGCCAGCGAGCGCAGACCGCGGCGGCCGCCTGCCGCGCCCGCGGAGCGCCGTTCCGCAATGTGCTCGGCGGCGTGCCCAACGGCCTCTTCGAGCTGGTCGGAGCCGCCGATCACCTCGACGACCTGGTAGCGCGGCTCACGCTCGCTCGTGGCGCGGCGCGAGGGCCAGCGCGGCCGCATCAGGAGCCTGGCCGGCGGCCGCGCCGGGCGATGCCGCCCAGCGCCTCGAAGCCGCGGCGCACGCCGCGCGCGACGGCGATGACGCGGATCATCGGGGAGATCGCCTGGTCGGATACGAACTCGACGCTGCCGCGCACGGACTGCACCGTGCCGCGCACGTCGTCCACCAGCGGGCGCGCCTGCTCCTCGTAGGCGTCGCGGGCGAGGCCGGTCACCATGCGCACCGCGAGGAAGATCGCAAGGGCGACGACGATGGCGACGAGGAAGAAGACGATGCCGAGCAGCCCGTAGACGATGATCACGGTGTCGCGCGCCTCGTCCATGGTGATCTCGACGACGCCGGCGGCGAGCGCCCACACGGCCGCCGCGATCACGGCCACGACCACCACGCCGATGACGATCAGGATCCAGCGCACCCGAGCTCCCAGCCTCCCGGCGCCCGAACGCGCCTCGCCGCATCGTAGATCGTAGCCCGCGCCGCTACCGAGGCTCAACGCAGGGGCGGGCGTCCGCGCTCGATCGTGCCGCCTCCGGCGACCTCGTGCCCGTGCTCCGCGTCGGGACGGTAGAGCACGATCGCCTGTCCGGGCGCGGCGGCGCGTAGCGGCTGCTCGAAGTCGACGCGGAAGCCGTCGGTTGCGAGCTCCTCGAGGCGCGCCGGGACGAGCGGCCCGTGCGCGCGAATGCGGGCGAGCAGCGGCTCACCGGGCTGCGGCGCCGCGCACACCCAGCGCGGCGCGGACGCCTCGACGGCGCTCGTGAGCAGATCGTCGGCCGCGCCGAGGCGCACCGTGCCCGCTGCCGCGTCGATCTCGGTCACGTAGCGACGCTCGCCGGTCGCGACGCCGAGGCCGCGGCGCTGGCCGACGGTGAAGGCGGCGACGCCGTCGTGGCCGCGCAGCGTGCTGCCGTCGGCGTCGACAATCACGCCGGCGCGCGAGGACTCGCCGCGTGCGCGCAGCAGCTCGCGGTAGTCGCCGCCCGGCACGAAGCAGATGTCGGCGCTGTCGGGCTTGTCGGCCACGCCGAGACCCAGCTCCGAGGCGATCCGCCGCGTCTCGGACTTCGGCAGATCGCCGAGCGGGAAGCGCAGCCGCGCAAGCTGCCCCTCTCCCAGCGTGTAGAGGACGTAGGACTGGTCCTTCGCCTCGTCCGCCGCCGCGTGCAGGGAGAACCCGGCGGGCGGCCGTTCGCGAATGCGCGCGTAGTGCCCGGTCGCCAGCAACTCGAAGCCGAGTGCGTCGGCGCGATCGAGCAGCGTGCGGAACTTCACGCGGTCGTTGCACTCGAGGCAGGGGTTGGGCGTCCGCCCGTTGCGGTAGGCGGAGGCGAACACCTCGATCACGTCGCGCTCGAACTCGCGCTCCATGTTGAGCACGTAGTGCGGGATGCCGATGCGCTGCGCCGCGGCCCGGGCGTCAGCGACGTCCTCGACACCGCAGCAGGCGCGCTTCGAGCGCAGGGCCGAGGGGTCCGCCTCGGTATAGAGGCGCAGCGTCACCCCGACCACGTCGTAGCCCTCGCGATGCAGGATCGCAGCCGCGACCGCCGAATCGACGCCGCCGGACATCGCCACCATGATGCGCGAATCGCTCATCGATCCATTGTAGGACGGCGTGCGCCGTAGCCGGGCGAGCACCTCGCTAGGCGCGTCCGTCGAGCCGGTCGAGGCTACCCGGCCAATCGAGGATCGGCTGGTCCGCCGTGAGCAGCCGGTGCCCCTCGAGCGCCGTCGCGACGATCAGGCGGTCGGCCGGGTCGCCGTGCATGGCTGTGAGCCGGCCGGCGCGGGCGGCGATGGCGCCATCGATGGGGATTTCCGCGAGCCCTTCGGCAATGAGGGCGTCTCGCCAGGAGGCTACGTCGCGCAGCAGCGTGAAGCGGCGCTTCTCGTGCAACATCGCCGCTTCCCAGAACGAGATCGCGGACACCGCGAGGTCGCCCTCGGCCAGGGCCTGTTCGATTTGCTCCCGGGCGCGCGGCCCGAGCCGCGCGTCGCCGGACCTGCTCCAGATCAGGATGTGTGTATCGAGCAGGATCACGGGCCGAGCACTCGATCCGCATCCGATTCTGCTTCCCACACCTCGTCGAGGGGTTTCGTGATGTCACCGTGGATGCGGATGATCTCCCGATCCCGTCCGAACCAGCCCTTCGTCGTCTCATGAAGGGGCGCCAGCTTCGCCACCGGCCGGCCGCGCTTTGTGATCACGATTTCCTCGCCGCTGTCGGCGATTTCGTCCATGAGCTTCAGGCACTTCGCTTTGAACTCTGAAGCCTTCATTGCCCGCATCGCACCGCTCCTGAGGTTCGCCAGACCCACCCGGCCCCGGACACACGTTCATGTGACCACTATCATAGGCGATCATGGTCACGTTGCGGGGGTCGGTCAGGCAAGCCCGTCTCCTCTATACTCCATGCGCCTCGTGGCCGTGACGGCCGCAGGCCTCCAGGGAGGGATGCGCGTCTGGACGGGCTGCAGCTTGCGCGCGACGTCGTCGATGCCCTGGTCGATCGCCAGGCGTCGGACGTCGTGCTGCTGGACCTCGCCGGCCTCTCCACCTTCACCGACTACTTCGTGATCGCCAGCGCCGACAGCGAGCGCCAGATGCGCGCGCTCGCCGCCGCCGTCGACGAGATCGCCTCGACGCACGAGGGCGCCCGCCGCGCCAACCGCCCGCTCTGGGAGGGCCGCAACGAGGACGGCTGGCGGCTTGCCGACCTCGGCGACACGGTCGTGCACATCTTCTCGGTCGAGCAGCGCGCCTACTACAACCTCGAGGGCCTGTGGCAGCGCGCCCGCGAGGTTGTCCACATCCAGTAGCCCGTGCGCGCGGCGAGGCCGGCGGGCCCCGTCTTCTACGGCTGGTACATCGCGGCCGGCGGCGGCGCGCTGAGCCTGATCGCCTTCGGGATCGCCTCGCTCGGCCTGGGCGTGCTGATCGAGCCGATGCAGCAGGAGCTCGGCTGGAGCATCGCTGCGATCTCGCTCGGGTTCTCGCTGCGAAGCTTCGAGCAAGGGCTGCTCGCCCCGATCAGTGGTGTGCTCGTGGACCGGCTCGGTCCGAGGCGGATGATCCTCAGCGGCGTGCTGCTGCTCGCGGGAGGCCTGCTGCTCTTCTCGCAGGCGCATTCGCTGCTCGTCTACTACGCGGCGAGCGTGATCGCGGCGCTGGGCCAGAGCCTCTGCATGGGCGTGCCGATCAACGCCACGATGATGAACTGGTTCCAGCGCAAGCGGGCAAGGGCGATGGGGATCGTCGCGGCGGGCCGCGGCGCCGGCTACTTCATCGTCCCGCTGTTCGCGCTGCTCGTGACCGCTGCGGGCTGGCGCGAGGCGCTCGTGGCCGCCGCGCTCCTGATCTTCGCCGTCGGGATCGTGTTCGCCCTGATCGTGCGGGACCGCCCGGAGCAGTCCGGCCTGCTCCCCGACGGCGAGGCCGCCCCCCGCTCGGATGCCTCGCGCGCGGCGACGTCGTCGCTCGTGGGTGTGAGCGTGTCCGAGGCGCTGAGAGGCCGCGTCTTCTACCTGCTCACGCTCTCGACCGGGTTCACGGCGGGCCAGTCGATCGCCTGGACGGTGCACCAGGTGCCGCACATGACGCACTCCGGGTTCTCGCTCCCGGAGGCGGGGCTGATCGTGGCGATCTACGGAGTGGTGCAGGTTGCGATGCGGCCCGCGGTTGGCTGGCTCGCCGACCTCGTGGGGCGGCACCAGCTCTACATCGCCTCGTTCCTGCTGCAGGGGGTGGGGCTCGTCTTCTTCGCGCAGCTCAACACGGACCGGCTGTGGCTGCTGCCGCTCTACTACCTGACGTACGCGACCGGGCACGCGATCTGGGTGATCCTCTTCATCACTGCGGTCGCCGACCACTTCGGCCCGCGCCGCTTCGGCACCCTGCAGGGGCTGGCCTCGACGCTCACGATGCCGTTCGGGATGCTCGGGCCGTTCCTCGCCGGGCTGGCCTTCGACGAGTTCGGCAGTTACGTGCTGATCTTCACGATCTACGCGCCGCTGACGGCGCTGGCGGCTGTCTTCGTCGTCGTCGCCGGCCGCCCGCGCGGCGACTTCGGTTGATGCGTCAGGTGGTCCCGTCGTGCTCCGCGAACGGGTCGAGCACCGGCACGCCGAACTGCTCGAAGTCGCGAACGTTGCGGGTCACCACGGTCAGCCCGTGAACGACGGCGACCGCGGCGATCATCGCGTCCTGGATCAACGTGTGCGAGCGCCGATGCATCAGCCGCCCCCACTCACGAAAGACGGCGGCGTCGAGCGTCAGAATGTCGAAGTCGCCGAGTAGGCGATCCTCGAGCCAGGCCTCCAGCTCTCGCGCCCTCGCAGTGTCCTGCTCGCGTGTGATCTCGATACCAGCCTGGACCTCACCGATCGTGACCGCGCAAACATGCAGTCGCTCCGCCGGTACATCGCGGATCCAGTCCAGCACCGGCGGATGTGGGCGCGGGCGACGCAACTCGGAGACGACGTTCGTGTCGAGCAGGTACACGTAGGGGCTAGTCGAGCCGCGGCGGCGGGCGGCGTCGGAACTCGCGTCGGGGCGGGGTCAGCGTCTCGGTGCGGGGCCCGGCCGCGAGCAGCCACTCCTTGATGTTCGGCCTCGTCAAGCGCTCCATCCGGCGCCACTGCTCGATCGGGACCAGCACGGCGGTCTCGACGCCCCGCTTGGTGACGATCTGCGGCCCCTCGGCGAGGCTCATCTCAAGCAATTCGCTGAAGCGAGCCTTGGCTTCTTGGACTTGCCAGGTTGCGCCCACGCGACCCTCCGTGGCTAATATGACTAGATATCAGACTAGTCTGGTCGCTCCCGATTATCAACCAGGGCAGGCCGGGCTGGATTGAACGGGCGCTACTCGAGGATCCAGCGGTCTGTGTCGCGCTCCCAGGAGGGCGCCGCCTCGTCGCCGAAGAAGAGCGCGATCTCGCGCGCCGCGCTCTCCGGGCCGTCCGATCCGTGCACCAGGTTGCGCCCCACCTCGAGGGCGAGGTCGCCGCGGATCGTGCCGGGCGCGGCCTCGACGGGGTTTGTCGCGCCCATCGTCTGGCGCGCGGCCGCGATTGCGTCCGGACCCTCGAACACCGCCGCGATCAGCGGGCTCGAGGTGATGTAGTCCACGAGGCCGGCGAAGAAGGGCTTGCCCTCGTGCTCCCCGTAGTGGCGGCGCGCCAGCGCCTCGTCGACCTGCATCAGGCGCAGCGCGACCAGCCGCAGCCCGCGCCGCTCGAGGCGGCCCAGCACCTCGCCGATCAACCCGCGCTGGACGGCGTCCGGCTTTACCAGGATCAGCGTGCGTTCCATCCGTGTTCCCTCCGTGCGCCTCGAGCCCGTGCCTAGTTTGCCTTCGTTCCCGCCGGCCGGGTGATCGGCGGCGGCCGCAGGTAGACCACGTCGACCAGCGCCGGGTCGCCGTAGGCGTTGTGCAGCCTCGCCAGCCGCACCAGGTCCGCGGCGCGGCGGACGTTCTCCGAGGCCGCCTGCGCCGTCCCCTCGACACGATCGAGGGCGGCGCGCAGCTCCTCGCTCAGCTCGCCGCACCAGAGGGCGCCGGTTGGGGCGGCGCGCAGGCAGGCGTCGAGCTCCTCGAGGCGCGGCGCCTCGAGGATCGCCGGGGCCCCGCCGCCGCCGGCCCCGTAGGCGGCCCAGGCGATGCGCCTGCCGCCCGCCTGGTGCGTGGCGACGACCGGCCGGCCGCCGGCGAGGTGCGGGAACGCCGCCGCCTCGAGGCGCGAGACGCCCGCCAGCGGGATGCCGAGCGCGAGCGCGAGGCCCTGCGCCGTCGCCACGCCGCTGCGCAGCCCCGAGTAGCCGCCCGGCCCGGCGTCGACCGCGATCGCGGCCAGCTCGCCGCGCTCCACGCCTGCCTCGGCCAGCGCCGCGTCGATGCCGCCGAGCAGCTCGCGTGAGTAGTTCGTCTCCACCGTCCAGCGCCGCTCCGCCAGCACCTCGTCGCCGTCGAGGAGGGCGACGGCGGCCTCGCTCGAGGCGCTGTCGATCCCCAGCTCTATACGGCGCATCAGCCGCGGCCTCCGAGGCCGTCGAGGATGCGGTGGTAGCGCTCGCCGACGGCGACGAAGGTGAGCCGCCGCTCGTCGTCGCGCTCGGGCGAGAACTCGATCGCGACGAGCAGGTGCTCGCTGGGCAGCGCCTCGAGGCCGCGCTCCGGCCACTCGACGAGCAGCGCGCCGTCCGTGGCCTGCTCGGCGAGCGCCAGCTCCTCGACCTCCTCGATCTCGGTGAGGCGGAAGAGGTCGGCGTGGTGCAGCGCGTCCGGGCGCTCGGCCCGCCGAGCGCCGCCGTCCTCGGGGGTTTGGAGGTCGTGGCGGGCGAGCAGGACGAAGGTGGGGCTGTTGACCGGCCCCTCGACGCCGAGGCCGGTGCCGACGCCCTGCACGAGCGTGGTCTTGCCCGCGCCAAGTGGCCCCTGCAGCAGCACCACGTCGCCGGGGCGCAGCAGCCGCGCGAGCCGCCGCCCGAGGGCGCGCGTGCGCGCCGCGCCCTTCGTCGTCACGAGCATGCGGTTGGCGGTGTGCACGTGTCGTACTCCGTCGCCGGCGGGCGGCTCAGCGCAACTGGTCCCAGCCCGTGGATGTCGGGTCGATGCGCCCGCCCGACTCGTCGATGGCCGCCACGTCGCCGGGTGGCCCCGCCGTGACCCGGCCGATGCGCGTCAGCGGCGGAAGGCCCTCTGCGGCGGCGTCCGCGCCGAGCGCATCGAGCGTAGCAGCAGGCCCGCAAAGCGCCAGTTCGTAGTCCTCGCCGCCGCCGAGCGCCAGCGCGAGCGCGCGATCGCGGCCCAGCAGCGCCACCGCCGCCGGGTGCAGCGGCAGCGCCGTCGCCTCGATCTCGATGGCGACGCCCGAGGCCGCGGCGACGTGGCCGAGGTCCTGCAGCAGCCCGTCCGAGAGGTCGATGGCGCAGCGCAGCCCGGCGCTGGCCGCCGCCCGGCCGAGTGCGAGCCGCGCAGGCGGCCTGCGATGTGCGGCGACCAGCGCCGCCGCCTCCGGCTCGGCTGCTTGCCCCGCCTCGATCAGCGCGAGGCCGGCGGCCGCGGCGCCCGGCGCCGCGGAGACGGCGACGGCGTCACCGGGCCGGGCCGCGTCGCGGCGCAGCAGCGCATCTCCGTCGCGCGCGCTCCCGATCGCCGTCGCGCTGAAGCTCGTGCTCGCCGCACGGGCGATGTTGCCGCCCGCGATGCGCGCGCCGAGGCAGCGGCAGGCCGCCGCCAGTCCGTCCACGAAGCTGTCGAGGTCCTCGAGCGAGACATCGGGGCCGAGTTGCGCCGCGATCAGCAGCGGGCCCGGCTCGGCGCCCATCGCTGCGAGGTCGGAGAGGCTCGTCGCGGCGCACCGCCAGCCGACGTCCGCCGGCGACATCGTGTCGCGCCGCCAGTGCGTGCCCTCGGCGAGGCTGTCGACCGTGGCGACGGCTGCCGCGCCCTCGTGCGCCCAGGCCGCCGCGTCGTCGCCGGGCGGCACCAGGATGTCGTGGGCGGCGGCCTCGCCCAAGCGCTCGATGATGCGCTCGATCAGCCCGAACTCGCCGAGGTCGCTGAGGCTCATGGGCGCGCGCTCCCGGACCGCGTCAGGCGCCCGGCCGGCGCAGCTCCTGCGTCTCCCCGTTCTCCTCGATCCAGCCCTCGACGACGGCCGCGTGGATCGCCCGTCCGAGGGCCTTCTGGAGGGCTTGCGAGAGGCGCGCGAAGCGCAGCAGACGGGCCGCCGTCTTCAGCACCTGCAGATGCGGGGTCCATTCCCCGGCCGGCAGCGCCGCCTCGAGGGCCTCGCGCAGCTCTGCGTCCGTCACGCTGCCGACGTCGGCGGCCTTCCGTTTCCCGGGCTGCTCGGTCGGCTCGTCCTCGGCGGCGGCGGGGGGAGCCTCGTCTTCGTCCTCGGGCTCCGGTGCGCGCCGCCGCCGGGGGCTGTCCTCGTCGAGATCGATCAGGGCAAGCGCCGCGAGGGTGTCGCCCTCGCCGATGTTCATCACGGCTACGCCCTGGGTGCCGCGTCCCTGCTGGCTGATCGTCTCCGCCTGCGTGCGCATTACGATGCCATCGCGCGAGACGAGGATGATCTCCTGGCCGGCCGTCACGGCACGCGCCACGGCGAGCGGTCCGGTGCGCTCCATGACGCGGAAGGTGAGCATGCCCTGGCCGCCGCGGCCCTTCGTCGGGTACTCCTCGATCGGCGTGCGCTTGCCGAAGCCCTGCTCCGAGACCACGAGCAGGTCCTCGCCGTCCGTGTCGATCAGGAGTCCGATCACCTGCTCGCCGTTGCGCAGCCGCATCCCGCGCACCCCGCCCGAGGCGCGCGAGGCGACACGCAGCGAGCCGACCGGGAAGCGGATCGCCCGGCCGCCGCTGCTCACGAGGAGCGCGTCGTGTCCGTCGGCGGCGGCGTGCGCCGCGATCAGGCTGTCGCCGCGCTTCAGCTTCATCGCGATCAGCCCGGCGCGGCGCACGGACTCGAACTGCTCCAGCGGCGTGCGCTTCACGTCGCCGCCCGCGGTCGCGAGGACCATCGAGTCGCGGCTGAAGTCGGCCACCACGACCACGCCGGTGACGCGGTCCGTGGCCTCCATCTCGACGAGGTTCACGACCGGGATGCCGCGCGCCTGGCGCGTCGCCTCGGGCGCCTCGTAGCCGCGCAGCGAGTAGACGCGGCCCTGCTGGGTGAAGAGCAGCAGCGAGTCGTGCGTGTCGCAGACGACGAGGTGGTTGGCGGCGTCCTCGTCGCGCGTCGGCGCGCCGGTGATGCCGCGGCCGCCGCGCCGCTGGCGGCGGTACGTCTCCAGCGGCACGCGCTTCATGTAGCCGGCGTCCGAGATCGTGACGACGATGCGCTGGTGCGGCACCAGGTCGTCCGCCGAGATTTCCTCGGCGGGCTGCGCGAAGGCCCGTGTGAGGCGCGCGTCGCCGTACTGCTCCTTCAGCTCCGCGCAGTCCTCCTTGATCAGCCCGTCGATCTTCTCCGGGTTCGCGAGCAGATCCCGCAGCCACGCGATCTGCTCGGCCAGCTCGGCGTGCTCGTCCTCAATGCGCTTCCGCTCGAGGGCGGCGAGGCGGCGCAGCTGCATGTCCAGCACCGCCTGCGCCTGCCGCTCCGACAGCCACGGCTCCTCGGCGTCCGCCTCCGGGCCCGCCATCAGCGCGCCCTTCGCCGCGTCCGCGGACTCCGAGGCGCGGATCGTGGCGATCACCCAGTCGAGCTGCTCGATCGCCTTGAGCAGGCCGTCGAGGATCTCCGCGCGCTCCTCGGCCTTCTGCAGGTCGAACTCGCTGCGCCGCCGGATCACATCGCGCCGGTGGTCGATGAACGCCTCCAGCGCCTCCTTGAGGCTGACCGTCTTCGGGCGGCCGTCGACGAGCGCGAGCATGTTGACGGCGAAGGTCGATTGCAGCGCGGTGAGCTTGAACAGCTGCGCCTCGACCGCAGCCGGCGTGCCGTTGCGCGCCAACTCGATCACGATCCGCATCCCGTCGCGATCGGACTCATCGCGAAGGTCGGAGACGCCCTCGATGCGCTTGTTGCGCACGAGGTCGGCGATGCGCTGGATCAGCGTCGACTTGTTGACCTGGTAGGGCAGCTCGGTCACGACGAGCTGGATGCGGCCCGCCTCGGTCTGCTCGGCGCTGATCACGCCCTGCATCGTGACCTTGCCGCGCCCGCTGGCGTAGGCCTGCCGGATCGCCTCGCGGCCGAAGATGCGGCCGCGCGTCGGGAAATCAGGCCCCTGCACGTGCTCCATCAGCTCGTCGATGCCCGCCTCGGGCTTGTCGATGAGCAGCGTCAGCGCATCGCAGATCTCGTTGAGGTTGTGCGGCGGGACGTTCGTCGCCATGCCGACCGCGATCCCGCTCGCGCCGTTGAGCAGCAGGTTCGGGATGCGCGAGGGCAGCACCACAGGCTCGTTGACCGAGTCGTCGAAGTTCGGCTGGAAGTCCACCGTGTTGCGGTCGAGGTCGGCAAGCAGCTCGCTCGCGATCGGGGCGAGTCGCGCCTCTGTGTAGCGCATCTGCGCGGGCGGGTCGCCGTCGACGGAGCCGAAGTTGCCCTGCCCGGTGACGAGCGGGTAGCGCATCGTGAAGTCCTGCGCCATCCGCACCAGCGTGTCGTAGATCGCCTGGTCGCCGTGGGGGTGGAACTTGCCCATCACCTCGCCGACGACGCGGGCGGTCTTCTTGAGCGCTGAGTTGGGGCCGACCCCCAGCTCCTGCATCCCGAAGAGGATGCGGCGCTGCACCGGCTTGAGCCCGTCACGCACATCGGGCAGCGCGCGCGAGACGATGACCGACATCGCGTAGTCGAGGTAGGAGTCGCGCATCTCGTCTTCGATGCGCGTGGTCTGGATGCGGTCAGGGGTCTCTTGAACCAACGTCTGCCTCGGACGGGGAGTGCGGGAACGTCCGTATTCCTATTGTACCAGCGGGAGGGGTCAGGAACCCGCAGCGGCGCCCCCGTCAGCCGGCCGCGATCGCCTCGATCCGCCTGATGTACTCCTCCGGCAACCCCGCCGCGCGCGCGCCCCGCAGCATCGTCCCGAGGTAGGCGGCGGACGGCGCGATGTGCTCCGCCTCCGGCTCGACCACCTGGTAGGCGAGGCAGTCCAGGGCCGCACCGCCAGGTGTGGTCACGGTGACCTCGATCCGCCGGTAGCGCGGCGGCGTGGCGTGCACGCCCTCCTGCCGATCAAGGGCGTCGCCCTCAGCGGCGGCGATGCGCCAGACGATGCCCCACACTTCGCCGTCGGGGTCGGGGCGGATGTCGGCCACGCCGCCGTCCCAGCGCTCGCTGCGGCGCGTGAACGCCAGCCGGTAGCCGGACAGCCGGGCTACTGCCTCGAGGCGAGCGGATGGGCAGTTCTCGTGCAGGCGGGACTCGCTGAGGTTGGAGCCGTAGGCGAAGTAGCGGACGCCGGGCGGCGCGTCCGTCACCCGTCCTGCTGCGCGGTCGCGGCGCAGGCCTCCACGAATGCCTCGAAGATCGGGCGCTGGCTCGCGGCGTCCTCCTTGCGCTCCGGGTGCCACTGCACGGAGACCACCCAGCGCCGGTCGGGGCGCTCCAGCGCCTCGACGACGCCGTCCGGGGTCGTCGCCGCCACGCGCAGGCCGGGCGCGAGGCGGTCGAGCGTGACGGCCTGGTGGTGGCGCGAGTTGACGCGCAGCGAGGGCGCGGCGAACAGGCTTGCGAGCAGCGAGCCCTCCGCCAGCGCGACGTCGTGCCAGCCGGAGTCGATCGCGCCGTCCTCGCCGCTGCGGGCGCGGTGCGGCTCGCGCTCGGCGATGTGCTGCAGCAGCGAACCGCCGTGCGCGACGTTGAGGAGCTGATGCCCTCGGCAGATCCCCAGCACCGGCAGGTCGTGATCGAGGGCGTCCCGCAGCAGCGCGCGCTCGAACTCGTCGCGGGCTGCGTTTGTGTCGGTCACGTAGCTCGAGGGCGCCTCGCCGTAGCAGGCGGGGTCGATGTCGACCCCGCCGCTGATGATCAACCCGTCGTAGTCCTCGATGCGCGCGCCGGGTTGCCAGTCGGCGAGGTCGTAGGCCTCCCAGTCCGCGCCCGCAGCCTCGAGGCAGTCGGCGTAGTCGTCCCAGCGTTCGCCGGGCACCTCCTCGGCGCGCGTGACCAGGACGCGAGGGCGGCGCGTGCGGCCGGCGGCGGAGGGTGTGGTCACCGTGCCGAGCCCTTCGTCGCGGGGTCAGAAGTGGAGGGGGATGGTCGGGGTGCGCAGATTTGAACTGCGGACCTCGTCGTCCCGAACGACGCGCTCTGCCAAGCTGAGCTACACCCCGACGGCGCCGCGAGGCGCCAGGACCGCGATCGTAGCACCGCCCCGATCCGGGCGTCGAGTTGGCGGTCCCGAAAGGTGCGATCCGGTTCGTCCCGCTACTGACCCGCCGCCGAATCCAGGACCGTGATCCCATCGTCCGGGAAGCGCCGATCGAACGAGTAGACGATCGAATCCGGCTCCGACCGCGCCGCCGCCCAGACCAGCGCGTCGCTGAACGAGACACGGCCCGAAGGCCGGCACAGCAGTAACGCCTCGATCACGAGGTGCTTGTCCAGACGGAAGGTAGCGATGTTCGCCTTGCGGAGAAGGGCGATCAGGTGATCGACGATCGCTTCCCTCGGCACGTCGTACACGGAGCGGAGCACGTACGCCGCCTCGACGAGCACGACATCCGTGATCAGGAGCTGGTCCTCGCCGTCGATCACCCGCGCGCCGGCATCGGCGAGGTCCGGTGGATCGCCTGTGAGATACCGAACGAGCATCGACGTGTCGAGCAGTGCGATCACTGGGGAGGATCGGGCTCGCGTTCACGTTCCTCTGCGGCATAGCGCCAGGCGCGCTCCCTCGCTCCGTCCCAGTCCTCGGGACGTGATGCGCGCCGCACGTACGGGGCGAGGCTGCCCTTTAAGGACTCGTTGTGATCGGGCGGCAGGAAGTGCATCTCGACGTGGTCGCCGGCCAGGCGCTGGATCGCGACCCACCCAGGACCAATCCCGAGCCGGTCGCGAATCTCCTTCGCGACCACGACCTGACCCTTGGGTCCAACCAGATAGGGCATGGTATTACCTCTGGTTGATAGTATAACCCAGAGTTCGCGCGCGGAGCGCCGGAACTCCCGCCACGACGAGGCGTGGACTTCACGCCGAGTGACCCGTCTCACGTATCATCTCTGGTGGCGGGGTGGAGGGCGCGCCCGTGCGCTTCTGGATTCTCGCGCCTCCGCGACTGCGGCCCCTCGCGCTGCTGGCGCTGCTCGCCGCCGCGTTCGCCCTCGCCTCTCTCGCCGACGCTCCGCGCAGCGAAGCCGATCCGCTCGACCTCGGCGACGAGAACTCGTGGCTGCGCGTCCAGAACATCGGACGCCGCGCCGCCAACATCGATGTCCAGTTCTTCGACCTCGACGGCGACCTCGTGGGCAGCGACCGCTGCCCGCGCCGGGGTGAGTGCGAGGCGCTGGCGCCAGGCTCGGGCTGGTCCTTCTTCCAGCAGGGCTACGAGCCCCTGGACGAGGGCTATCGCGGCTCCGCGGTGGTTTCGGTCGATCAACCCTTCGTCGCCCTGCTCGCCCGCGATGTCTTCCAGGACGGGCTGTTCCGGATCGGCGGCGACGCGCTCAGCCTCGCGCCGGGGAGCGCGACGCACTTCGCGCCGGTGGTCCAGCGCACCGCCAAGTACGTCTCCCGCATCTCCGTCGAGAACACCAGCGACACGCACGAGGGCTGCTTTCAGATCGTCTACTACGACGAGGGCGCGACGCGACCGACCGCGATCGATCCTCCGGGGGCCACGGAGGGCTGCCCGCGCGGCGGCGCCCTGGTGCCGCCCCGCGGCACGCTGCTGCGCGACGAGCACAGCCTGCCCGTGCCCGAGGGCTTCGACGGCTCGGCCGTGGTCCAGGGCCTGACGACGGCCTCGGGCGTGCCCGCGCAGGACCAGATGCCGGCGATGATGGTGGACACGCGCGAACGCGAGGGCCCCGGGCTCTCGACCTACCGCGGCATCGATTACACCGAGATGAGCCGCGACGTGGTGCTCCCGGTCGTCGACCGCAACGCCAGCGAGGGCCAGACCACCTGGACGACGCGCTTCCGGATCTTCAATAGCATCCCGCCCGTGCCCAACGAGCTGCAGCTCCTCTTCGCCGGCCACAACGCCGACGGCGGCGAGATCGAGATCGAGCACGAGGTGACGGTCCTCTCCGGCCTGACCTGCGACCAGCGCTTCGACGGCGTCGCCGGATGTCTGCCGGAAGACGTCTCGTTGCCCGACACCTTCTTCGGGACGGTGCGGATCCGCGCCGAGTACCCGGTCGCCGTGGTCGCGCAGCGCCTCTCCGCCGACGGAGCGCTGGCCGACTACCGCGGCTTCACCCCCTCCGAGGCCGCACGCGAAATCGTGCTGCCGGTGCTCAACAAGAACTTCGGCCCCTGGGGCGGCTTCGACGGCTGGAACTCATGGTTCCGCGTGGTTGCCTTCGACGGCTCGCGTGCGCGCGTCAACGTGCTCTACTTCTCGCGGCACTTCCCCACGGGCCGGCTTTCCCCGGGCGCCACGGTCGATCACTTCCGCACGCTGCGCCAGTGGGAGGACGACACTCTCCCCGACGGCTGGGTCGGCGGCGCCGTCGTGATCGCCGATCGCCCGATCATCGTGATCGCCAACCTCGAGAGTGACGTCTTTCAGGGGGATCCCGTGATGCTCTACAACGGGATCGCCGTGCAATAGCCGGGCTCGCGGATGAGAACCGCCCGGACAAGGGAGCGCCGATGCCGCGCGAGGGCTCGATGACGACGCAGCAGGTGCTCGCGCAATTCAGCGCGGGCCCGGCCAGCGGCGTCTTCACGGACGGCTCCTGCTTCGGGAACCCCGGCCCCGGCGGCTGGGGCGCGGTCCGGGTGCGCGACGGCGCCGTCCTCCAACAGCGCCACGGCTCGCACCCCTCCACGACCAACAACCGCATGGAGCTGGAAGCGATGATCGTCGGCCTCGAGATGATCGACCCGTCCGAGGCGGAGGACGTGTACAGCGACAGCGATCTGGTGGTGCGGACGCTCAACGAGTGGGCCGCCGGCTGGGAGCGGCGGGGCTGGAAGCGCCGCGCGGGGCCGGTCAAGAACCTCGATCTCGTGCAGCGCGCCTGGGCGCTCGTGCAGGAGCGCCCGCACGTCCGCATCCGCTGGATCCGCGCCCACGACGGCGCCCGCTGGAACGAGTACGCCGACGCGCTGGCGACGGCTTACCTGCGCGACGAGGTTTGAGCCGTCGGAGACTTGATACCCTGTCCTTGAAACTCCATCACGAACGCCGGACGGGTCGCGCGCGACGCCTCGTCCCGTCCCGAACGGATCGCCCGCGATGAGCGCGAACACCGGCGAACAGCTGCGGGGCGGCCCCGCCGACACTCGCGAGGCGTACCGCTGGTGCCAGCGCTACGCCCGCCGCCACGGCGAGAACTTCACCGTCGTCTCGTGGTTCCTGCCTCGCAAGCTGCGCCGCCATTTCTTCGCCGTCTACGCCTTCTGCCGCTACACCGACGACCTCGGCGACGAGGCGGAGGGCGACCGCCTCGCGCTGCTCGACGACTGGGAGCGCGAACTGCGCGAGGCGGTCGCGGGCGAACCGGCGCGGCCGCTGCTGACGGCCCTCGCCCGGACCATCGAGGACCGCGAGATCCCGCTCGACCCGTTCCTGCGCCTGATCGAGGCGAACCGCATCGACCAGCGCGTCTCCCGCTTCGAGACCTACGAGGACGTGCTCGACTACTGCAGCTACTCCGCGACGCCGGTCGGCCGGATGGTGCTCGCCGTCCTCGGCTACCAGGACCCCGAGCGCATCGCGCTGTCCGACGCGACCTGCATCGGGTTGCAGCTCGCGAACTTCTGGCAGGACGTCTCGGTCGACATCGGGAAGGGGCGCATCTATCTGCCGCAGGAGGATCTGCGCCGCTTCGGCTGCGACGACGCGCAGATCATCGAAGGGCGCTTCGATGCGAACTTCCGGGAGCTGATGCGCTTCGAGGTGGACCGCGCGCGGGCGCTCTTCGCCCAGGGCAGCGCCCTCGAGGCGCTGGTCCCGCGCGCGGTGCGCACCGACATCCGGCTCTTCCGGCTGGGTGGCGAGGCGATCCTCGATGCGATCGAACGCGCCGGCTACGACACGCTCAGCGCGCGGCCTCGGGTGACGCGCGCCGTGAAGCTGCGCCTGGCGATCGTCCACGGCCTGCGCGTCGCGCTGCGCATCTGATCGCTCGAACGGAGGACGGCGTGACGTTCGATGTCCTGGCCGAGCTGGAGGCGCACGGCGACGAGCGCTACACGCCGGAAGACGCCTACGCCTGGTGCCGGACCTTCACGAAGGCGCGCGCCTCGAACTTCTACTACGCCTTCACGATTCTTCCTCCAGGTAAGCGCAACGCCATCTACGCCGCCTACGCCTTCAGCGGCTACGTGGACGACATCGCCGACGAGCTGACCGAGCGGTCGCGCCAGGAAGAGGAGATCGCGAGGGCGCGCGAGCGCCTCGCGGCCTGTTACGAGGGCGCGCGCCGGGGACCGCTGTTCATCGCGCTCGGTGACGCGATCGACCGCTTCGGGACGCCGCGCGAGCACTTCGAGGAGCTGGTCAACGGCGTGGAGATGGATTTCACCATCGACCGCTACGAGACCTGGGCGGATCTCCAGCAGTACTGCAACCGCGTCGCCTCGATGGTCGGCCACATCTGCGTCTCGATCTTCGGGGCCAGGCCGCACCCGCGCGCCACGGAGTTCGCCGCGAGCATGGGCCTGGGGCTGCAGATCGTGAACATCATGCGCGACGTGAAGGAGGACGCCGCGCGCGGGCGCGTCTACTTCCCGGCCAATGAGTTGAGCGCGCACGGCCTGACCGCCGACGACATCCTCGCCTGCCAGTACGACCACCGCTTCGTCTCGCTGATGGCGGCGCAGGGCCAGCGCGCCCACCACTACTTCCGCCTCGGGCGCGGACTGTTGCCGCTGCTCGACCTGCGCTCGCGGATGTGCGTCAACGTGCTGCAGGGCGTCTACTTCGAGCTGCTCAAGCGCATCGAGGCGCGCGGCTACGACGTGCTCAACGAGCGGGTGAGCCTGAGCGGCATCGAGAAGCTGACCGCGATCGCGCGCCTCTGGGCAGGGGCCGCCCTGCTCGGGCCCGCGCGCTCGGGCTGACTCCGGCGCCGCCGTGCGGATCGGCATCATCGGCGCCGGGCTCGCCGGCCTCGCCGCGGGCGTGGAACTCGCCGATCGCGGCCACCAGGTCGAGCTGCTCGAGCGCCGTCCCTGGGCCGGCGGCGCCACCTACTCCTTCCGCGACGAGCAGACCGGCGACGAGATCGACAACGGCCAGCACGTCTTCATGCAGTGCACCACGGCCTACGCGGCCTTCCTCGAACGGCTCGGCACACTCGATCTCACGAGGAGACAGATGCGGCTGAGCGTCCCGGTCTTCGACGAGGCCGGCACGCGCTCCGACCTGCGGGCCGCGAAGCTGCCCCTTGGCCTGCACCTCGCGCCTTCGCTGCTGCGCTACCGCCACCTCAGCTGGCGGCAGAAGGTGCAGATCGTGCGCGCCTTCCTCGCGATCCGCCGCCTGAGCAGCGAGGAGCGCGAGCGCATGGAGCACCTGACGTTCGCTCAGTGGCTGCGCGAGCGCGGTCAGGCGAGCGACACGATCCGCGAGTTCTGGGACTTCCTCGTGATCCCCACACTCAACTGCCGCGCCGACCAGGCGAGCGCGAGCCAGGCGCTCTTCGTGATCGAGGAGGGGTTCCAGCACAGCCCCACCTCCGCCGCGCTCGCCGTCTCTGCCGTCGGACTCTCCGAGCTGCACGTCGACCCTGCAACGCGCGCCATCGAGGCGCGCGGCGGGACCGTCTCCACCCGCACGCCGATCGAGCGCATCGAGGTCGCGGGCGGGCGCGTCGAGGCGCTCGTCCTGCGCGGCGGCGAGCGGCGCGAGTTCGATGCCTGCGTGAGCGCCCTCGCGCCTTGGCGGCTGCTGCCGTTGCTGCCGGAGGACGCGCGTGGCGAGGGCGCGCTCGGCACGCTCGCGCGGTTCGAGCCCGCGCCGATCCTCAACGTGCATCTCTGGTTCGACCGCCCGGTGGCTGGCTTCGACTTCGCAGCCTTCGTCCGCTCGGATGTGCAGTGGGTCTTCAACCGCAGCCGCGCAGGTGGCGAGGATGAAGCGGCGCGTCAGCACCTCGTGGTCTCGATCAGCGCGCCGGGCGAGCTGTTCGCGCTCGGCGGCGAGGAGCTGCGCGAGCGGCTGCTGCCGCAGCTGCGCGCCGCCCTCCCCGCCGCGCGCGGCGCCGAGTTGCTGCACTGGCGCGTGGTGAAGGAGCCGGAGGCGACGTTCGTGCCATCACCGGGCCTCGAGCGCCCCGGCCCGCGCACGCCGATCGCGAACCTCTTCCTCGCCGGCGCCTACACGGACACCGGCTGGCCGGCGACGATGGAGTCGGCGGTGCGCAGCGGCCTCGCGGCAGCGGCTGCGGTGGACGCCGGCGCCGCGTAGCTTCCTTCCGCCCGCCGGGCTGTCCATGGCCATCGAACCATCGAGGCGCCCGCCCGTCGTACGATGGAAGCGCAGCGGGGGCAGGGAGGGGCTGACCATGGCGCGGTTACCGATCGGGACTGGAGCGCGTCGCTTGCGGGGGCTCGCACTGCTCTTGGCGATGACGGCGTTCGCGATGACGGGGTGCCTTCGCTACGAACTCTCGATCAGCATCAACGACGACGGCTCGGGCGTGGTGGGCACGGTCGTTGCGATCAGCGACGCGTTCACCGAGCTCACCGGCGCCAGCAGCGAGGAGCTCGTCCCGACCGAGGAGCTGCCGCCCAACGTGGAGGTACGCCAGTACAGCCAGGACGGCTTCACCGGCATCGAGTTGGGAATCCCGTTCGCGAATGAGGCGCAACTCGGCCTGATCACCGCGGGGATGAGCGCCGGGGCGGGCGCCGGCGAGTCCGGCGACATCACGCTCGAGCGCAACGACGCCGGCGGCTGGACCTTCGCGATGGTCGCTGCCGTCGCGGCGGGCGAGGGAACGGCGCCGGCCGAGCCTCCACCCGCGGAGCTGCTGGAGGGCGCCTTCTTCCGGATCCGCATCGCGCTGCCGGGTGCGCTGGCCGAGCACAACGCCGATCGCATCGAGGACGGCGCGCTCGTCTGGGAGCTGGACCTGAGCTCCACCGAGCCGCGCCAACTGATGGCGCGCACGACGGCCGCCGCCCCGGCGCCGCCGAAGTCCGGCCACGGCCCCGCGCTCCTCGAGGGCGACGCCGCGCAGGGTGACTGGTCCGACCGGGCTGCGGGCGCGGCTCCCGTGGCGATCGTCACGGCGGGGCTGATCGCCGCGCTGGCGCTGGTCTGGCGCTTCGGGCTGCGCCAGCGGAGGCAGACGCGAGGCTAACAAGCGGCGGGCGGGCATCACACCCGCCCGCGGCGCTCGCGGGCGTCAGCGTCCCTGGAACTGCGGCTCGCGCCGCTCCATGAACGAGCGGATGCCCTCGGCGTTATCCTCCGAGTTGAAGAGGTGCCCGATCGCGAGGCTGGTGTAGTCCATCACGCGGTGCAGGTCGTCGTTGTCGTTCATGTAGGTGACCCGCTTGCTGGCCGCGATGCCGAGCGGCGGGCCACTCACGATCTGCTCGGCCAGCTCCAGAGCCGCGTCAAGCAAGTCGTCCTTCGGCACCACCTTGAGCACGAGGCCGAGCTCCAGCGCCTCTTGCGCCTCGATCATCCGCGCCGTCAGCATCAGTTCGAGACCGCGCTGGTGGCCCAGCTGCTGGGGCAGGAAGTGCCCGAGTCCGTGGTCACCGAAGAGCCCTCGCTTGAGCTGAGCCACCTGGAAGCGCGCGTCGTCACCGGCGATGCGCAGATCGGTCGCGAGGGCGAGCCCGAAGCCCAGCCCCACCGCGTAGCCGTTGAGCGCACCGATCACCGGCACATCGCAGTCGCGGAGCGCGCGCGGCGACTTGACCTCGCTGTGCGGCGGCCGCCAGGGCGGCTTGCGCTCCGTGTTGAGGCTGCTGCGCTGCTCCAGGGAGCCGACATCCGCGCCCGAGCAGAAGGCGCGACCCTCGCCGGTCAGGATCAGGCAGCGCGTGTCGTACTCCCCCGCGTTGAGCGACTGCACGAAACGCACGATTGTCTCGTCCATCGTGAAGTGGAAGGCGTTGAGCTTCTCCGGCCGGTTGAGCCGGATGATGGTCACCGGTCCGCGGTGCTCGAACGTGATCCAGTTGGCGCTGTCATCGCTGGTCATGGCCGCTCCTCTCGCGAGGGCGCCATGCTAGCGCAGCGGGCGCTCGCAGGGGTGCCGGAGCCTCAACCGAACGCTGCAGGAGGCAGCTGCGGCCACCTGGCTGCAGCCCACCCACGTGAGGCGTCCCCGATTGCGGTACCTTGTCCCAGTAGTAACTTCTTCGGTGGGGGCGCCATGACCGCCGGCAGCAGTCGCCTGTTTGGGCTCTGGCACTCGAGACTCTCGAGGCGGGCGGCGCTTCGCGGCGGTGCGATCGGCGGCGCCGGACTCGCGGCGGCGGCGCTGATCGGCTGTGGCAACGGCGACGACGAGGGGCCGGCCGCGCTACCGGCCCCGACGCGGCAGGCAGCGCCGGCGACCTCGACGGCGACGGTGACGGCGACGCAGACCCAGTCGGGGTCGGAGACGCCGACCGCGACCCCGGCGGCGGCCCCGAGCCCGGCGGTCGCCGCCGATGGACCGCGGCGGGGCGGGATCTTCCGGATCCACCAGTGGTTCACGCCCCCGAGCCTGGACCCCCATCGCACGCTGGACTTCTCCACCAAGGGCGCCGCCTCCTACATCTATAGCAAGCTCTTCACGCAGATCCCGGTGGTCTTCGACGAGGCGCCGAATCCGGAGATGGCCGGCGATCTCGTCGAGTCCTGGGAGTTCACACCGGACCGCGCCCGGCTGAACCTGACGCTTGTTCCCAACGCGACGTTCACCAACCCGCTCAACCGCACCGTGGACTCGGAGGACGTGCGCTTCTCGGTCGAGCGCTTCCGTGGCCTCAACGGACACGATCCTGCGCCGAACGCCTCCCAGCTGGATTTCATCCAGGGAATGGAGACGCCGGACGCGCGCACCATGACGTTCAACATGGTGCCGCTCGCGCGCGTCCTCTGGCGGCTGGCCGACATGTTCAACATGCACATCATGCCGCGCGAGACGGGCAGCGCGTTCGATCCCACCCAGACCATGGTCGGGAGCGGCCCGTTCATCTGGGACGAGCTGGTCCAGGACGTGAGCTTCAAGGTGGTCCGCAACCCCGGCTGGTTCAACGGACCCGACGTTCCCTATCTCGACGCGGTCCACGAGCTGATCGTTCAGCCGCTGACCGCGCTCACGCAGTTCCAGGCGGGCGGGATCGACCTGCTCATCACGCCCACCCCGGACTTCGTGCCCGCCCTCGTCAAGAACTATCCCGAGGGCCGCATTGTGCCTCGCAAGGCGCTCGGCTTCGTCTACCTCTCGTTCGGCGAGCCGCGCGACGGCTCGGCGCCGTGGGCCGACGCGCGCGTGCGCCGCGCGATCTCACTCAGCCTCAACCGGGCCGACATGATCACCGCCCTCTACAACGTCGAGGGGCTCGAGGAGGTCGGCCTCGAGGTCGCGAGCCGCGTCGGCTGGCACAACATCCTGCCCGCCGGATTCAGGGGCCAATCGGTGGACCCGCGAACCGACGCGAAGACCGGCCGCTGGATCAGGTACGACGTCGCGGAGGCGCGGAAACTGCTGGAGGCCGCCGGATACGGCGACGGCTTCGAGGTTCCATACAACTACACGGCGGCGTTCGGCCCTGCCTGGATCCAGGAAACGGAGATCATTCCGCAACTCGTCAGCGATATTGGCATCACATTCAAGACGAACGTCGTGGACTACGCCTCCGAGTACGTGCCGGAAACCTCGCGGGGCGTGTACGAGGGCATCGCCCTCCAGTTGCAGGTATTTCCCGGCCTGGAGGACTTCCTGACGGACCTCTACGCCAGCCCGGGCGCCAGCGGCGGCAACCTCCACAGGGTCGAGGACGCTGCGATCGGGGCTGCGGTGGACGACATCAACACCACCTTCGACATCGACGAGCGCAACGAGAAGGTCCGCAACATCCAGCGCGATCTGCTGGCCGACGCGATGTGGTTCGTTCCCTCTGTTGGGTGGCAGCTCGACTGGGTCGGTCTCAGCCCGCGGGCCGGGATCCCCGACGCCTGGCACGGCAACGGACGCGGCGACCACCAGGCCTATGGCTTCCCCTGGTGGTGGGTCAACGAGGAGTAGCGCTCCCCATGAGGGCGCGCTGCCCATCGCGCGCGAGGGCTGGCCGTCTTCCCTGCGTGGGGATGCGGTTCCCCGTGCCTGAAGCGGCCCGCAGATCCGCTGCCCGCTGCGGTGCGTATCGTGTATGATTCTGCGCTACTGGCGGCGAGAGTCCGTCGCCGCCGCCCGCGGGGAGGGAAGAACATGACAGAAGGACCCGGCTTCTTGCACACACGCATTTCGAGGCGCACCGCGCTGCGCGGCGGCGTGATCGGCGGCGCCGGCCTCGCGGCCGCAGCCCTGATCGGCTGCGGCGACGACGACGATGAGGCGCCCGCCCCGGCCGCCACCGCCGCGCCGACGGCTGCGGCGACCGCCGCGCCAACGGCTGCGGCGACTGAGGCTGCGACGGCCGCTGCCACTGCGGCTGCGACCGCTACTCCGGCGCCGCCCACCACGGCGACGCCGACGCCGGACGCCCGTCTGGACAGGCTGGGCGGGACCTACCGCCGCTCGGCCAGCGCCTCGCCCGAGACGATGGACCCGTATCGCACGCAGAGCCACGCCACCAAGGGCGCCTCGACGATGATCTACAGCATGCTGTTCAAGCAGATCGCGTCGACGTTCGAGAACGCGCCGAATCCGGAGCACACGGGTGACCTCGTCGACACGTGGGAGTTCACCCCGGACGGCCTGACCATGAGTGCGACCCTCCGCCAGGACGCGCACTTCTCGCCGCCGGTGGACCGCGGCCTCGACTCCGGCGACGTCGCCTTCTCGTTCGAGCGCTTCCTTGGCACCGGGGGCGGCGAGCCTGCCCCGAACCACAAGCAGCTCGGCTTCGTCGAGACGGTCGAGACGCCGGACGACTACAGCCTGGTGCTCGGGTTCAACACGAGGTTCGCACGCGCCCTCTGGCGTATGGCCGATGTCTTCAACATGTGCATCATGCCGCGCGAGACCGGCACGGCCTTCGACCCGACGGTGGAGATGGTCGGCACCGGGCCGTTCGTGATGGACGAGTTCAGGGTTGACGTCAACTGGAAGGTTGCCCGCAACCCCAACTACTACCACGCCCCACTGCCCTACTTCGACGCCGTCGAGGATCTCGTGCTGGAGCGGGCGCAGGTGCTGACCCAGTTCCAGGCGGGGAACATCGACCACGCCAGCACGATCGGCCCGGACGCCATTCCCGGCCTGATTTCGGGCTTCCCGGACGGCCGCATCGAGCCGCGCAAGCAGCTCGGCTGGGGCTACATCTCGCGCGGCGAGCCGCGCGACGGCTCCGCGCCGTGGGACGACTCGCGCGTGCGCCACGCCATCTCGCTCGCCCTCAAGCGAGAGGACATGGTCGAGGCGGTCTACAACGTCAGCGGCCTTGAGGCGATCGGCCTCGACGTCGCCAACCGCGTCGGGTGGCACGGCGCACTCCCGGCGGGCTACCCCGGTCAGTCGGTCGACCCGCAGACCGACCCGGCCATCGGCAAGTGGGTCCGCCACGACCTGGCCGAGGCGAAGAAGCTGCTCGACGCCGCCGGTCAGGGCGACGGCTTCTCCGTGCCGTACCACTACACGACGGTGTACGGCACGGCCTGGAAGCTCGAGGCGGAGATCATCCCGCAGCTCGTGCGGGAGATCGGCATCGACTTCCAGACCACGGTCGACGACTACCGCTCGGTCTACCAGCCGAAGACGTTCCACGGCGACTTCGACGGTGTCGCCTTCCAGCTGCAGGCGTTCCCGGACCACGGGGACTACCTCACGGCGATGTTCACGAACCCGCAGGACCCCGGTCGCAACCACAGCAAGGTGGACGACCAGGCGATCTTCGACGCGGCGGCGGACATCAACAGCGAGATCGACACCGAGACGCGCAACGAGAAGATCCGCAACATGCAGCGCGATCTGCTGATCGAGCCGATGTGGTACATCCCGGGCGTGGTCTGGCAGCTCGGCTGGCAGGGCTTCAACAAGCGCATCCAGCAGCCCGAGGCCTGGAACGGCAACGGGCGCGGCGGCGAGCAGGTCTTCGCCTGGCCGTGGTGGTGGATCGACGAAGACGCCTAGGACGCGGACGCGACCCGACTGAGGCGATGGCGGAGCGGCCCCCACTCACGGGGGTCGCTCCTCGTCCGCGCGCTCCGGCGCACTGCGAGTGCGCCTTCGCGCGTCGGTAGCGCCGCGATCCGGTAGAATGCGCCGGCCTGCCGCCGGCAAGACAGGGGACGCGCTATCCACGTCTACATCCTGCGCCGCATCCTGCTGCTGATTCCCACGTTCCTCGGGGTCACCCTCGCGGTCTTCATCGTCGTGCGCCTGCTGCCGGGCGACATCATCGATCAGATCATCTCGGATCAGGCCGATCCCTCGCCCGAGTTCCGCGCCTCCGTGGAGGAACGACTGAAACTCAACCAGGGTGTCCCGCAGGCCTATGCGGAGTGGCTGTTCGGCTTGGTCCGGTTCGACTTCGGCACATCCTTCTCCAGCGGGCGGCCGGTCACGGAGCAGCTCACGGATCGCATCCCCGTCACCTTCGAGCTTGGGATCATGGCGATGATCTACTCGATCACGATCGCGATCCCGATCGGCGTGCTCTCCGCCGTCAAACAGGACACGCCGATCGACTACATCACGCGCAGCTTCGCGATCCTCGCGCTGTCCATTCCCAGCTTCTGGGCCGGGCAGATGGTGATCGTCTACGGCTTCGAGTGGTTCAACTGGACCTCGCCCCTGCGTTATGAGACCCCCTGGGATGACCCGCTGGAGAACTTCAAGATCATGGTGGTGCCCGCCATCATCCTCGGCTCGTTCCTCTCCGGCTCCGTGATGCGTCTTACCCGTTCGACGATGCTGGAGGAAATGCGCCAGGACTACGTCCGCACGGCACGGGCGAAGGGGCTCACGGAACGCATCGTCATCGCGCGGCACGCGATGCGCAACGCCATGCTGCCCGTGATCACGGTGATCGGTCTGCAGGTCAGCGTGCTGATCAGTGGCACCGTCGTGCTCGAAACGATCTTCTCGCTGCCGGGAATGGGCCGTTACCTGATCGGAGCCCTCGGGCTACGCGACTACCCGACCGTGCAGGCGATCGTGCTGCTGGCCGCCCTGCTCGTGCTGGTCACGAACCTCATCGTCGACCTCTCCTACGCCTTCATCGACCCGCGGATCCGGTACAGCTAATGGCTGCCGGCGAAACCGCAAACGGGTCGATCGGCCTCGCCCGTCCCACCGAGGGCATATTCACCCGCATCCGGCGCGCCCTGTCCTCCTTCATTCGCCGCAAGCCGCTCGGCACGTTCGCGGCGCTGGTCCTGATCGCGCTGTTCGTCATCGCACTCACACCCAGTACCTTCGCGACGGCCGCGTACGACGAAATCGATCTGCTGAACCGGCTCCAGGGACCGTCGCAGGAACACTTCTTCGGCAGCGACAAGCAGGGGCGCGACGTGTTCAGCCGCGTGCTGTTCGGCGCACGCACTTCGGTCTTGATCGGCTTCGCCGCGGTCGGCATCGCCGCGGTCCTCTCCAGTCTCGTCGGTATCTCGTCCGGGTACTACGGCGGGAAGGTAGACCTCACCTTCCAGCGCTTCGTCGATATCGTGCAGGCTTTCCCCGGCCTGATCTTCATCATCTTCCTGTTCTCGGTCTTCACGGCGGTGGCGCGCGGTTCCTTCGCCAGCCAGGTGGTGCTCGCGCTCACCCTCGGCTTCCTGTTTAGCGCCGGCTCCTCGCGCGTGGTGCGCAGCCAGACGATCTCGACGGTGCAGAATACCTACGTCGAGGCGGCTCGCGTGGTCGGTGCGACGAACAGGCGGATCATGGTCCGCCACGTCTTCCCCAACGTGTTCACCGTGATCATCATCAACATCTCGGTGCAGCTCGGCGCCGTGATCCTGATCGAGTCGGCGCTCTCGTTCCTCGGCTTCGGGGTGCAGCCCCCGTACCCGTCGTGGGGGCGGATGCTGAACGAGGCGCAGCTGGACATGCTGCTGCACCCCTACCTGGCGCTCTTCCCCGGCCTCGCGATCTCGATCTCCGTCTACGCCCTCAACATGTTCGGCGACGCCCTCCGCGACGTGCTCGACCCGCGCCTGCGAGGCACCGATTAGCCACGGAGCATGACTGGGCGCCGAGCGCCGAGCAGCGCCTGAGCCGCCCCGCCTACCCCTCCGCGGCCATGCGCTCCAGCAGCTCGTCGTGGGCGCTGAAGTCGTACGGGTGCGCCTCGGCGTAGTTGCTTTCGAGGTACCAGCGGTAGGCGTCGCGCATGCCCTCGTGGATGTCGAAGCGCGGCTCCCAGGCGAGGTCGCGCCGCGCCGCCTCCGTCGAGTAGACCTGCGCCGGGCGCGTCTGCCAGTAGAAGTAGCGCCCCACCTCGCTGCGCCGGGTAGCGTCGGGCAGGTAGACGATCTCCGTCTCCCGGCCCACCGCAGCCGCGGCCGCCTGCACCAGCTCGTTGCCGGACTGCGCGTAACGCCCGTTGATGTTGTAGGCGTGGCCGACGGCCTCGTCGCGTTCGATTGCCGCGATCGTCGCGCGCGCCAGGTCGCGGCCGTGGCTCTGGTGGAAGAAGAAGTAGCCGTCGCCCGGCACCAGCACGGGCCGTCCCTGCTCGATCCGCTGGAAGAGCGAGAACTCCGCGTTCGCCGCGCTGTTGTAGGGGCCGAAGATGTAGGCAGGCCGCAGGCTCACCCAGGGGAAGGCCTCCGTCGCCGTCCGTTCGAGCAGCCGCTCGACCTCGATCTTGCCACGCGCGTAGTCCCAGCCCGTGCCGTCGTTGAGCGGGTGCGTCTCCTCGATCGGCAGCAGATCGCTCGGCCGGTAGACCGAGCTGCTGCTGATGTAGACGTAGCGCCCGATCCGGCCGGCGAACAACTCGATCACCAGCGCGACCTCCGCCGCCTGGTAGGCGATGCAGTCCACGATCGCGTCGAAGTCGCGGCCCTCGAGGGCGGCTCGCACCTGCTCCGGCTCGTTGCGGTCCGCGCGCAGCCGCTCCACCCCGGCCGGGAACGTGTCCGGCGTCACGCCGCGGTTGAGCAGCGTGATCGTGTGCCCCTGCTCCAACAGCTCCTCGCCGATGTGCCGTCCGACGAAGCGCGTGCCGCCGATGATCAGGACGTGCATCGATGCTCCCCCGTCGCTACGGCGGGCTCCTCGGCGCGGCGATCAGGCCGCCTCGATCGCCTCGGTGTCGATCTCGAAGATCGCGAAGGTCTGCTCCGGCTCGCTCTCGTCCCAGGCGACACGCACCGGCATGCCGACCTCCAGCCGCTCCCACTCGTTGCCCTCGGGTGCGTGCAACTGGGCGAGGATGCGCGGGCCCTCCTCGACCTCGACGAGCAGCACGGCGTAGGGCGGCACGAAGGCGGGGTGCCCCATGTTGTGCACCACCGTCCAGCTGTAGACGTGCCCGCGCCCGCTGGAGACGAAGTGCTCGAGGTTGAAGGACTGGCACTCGTCGCACATCGGGGCGGGCAGGTAGACCACGCGGTCGCAGTCGAGGCAGCGCTGCAGCAGCAGCTCGTGGCGGTTCATCGCCTCCCAGTAGGGGGCGGAGTCATCCGTCGGGAGGGGCAGCGGACGCATCGGTCCGGACTCGTCGATGACCACTGGCTGGCCCTCCGGCGGCTCAGGCGTTGAAGCCGAGCGGCTCGATGCCGATCTCCTGCTGCTCCTCGAGCGCGCGAATCGCGTCGTCGTCCACGCCGAGTTCCGTCAGCACCTCGTGGTTGTGCTGGCCGAGCAGCGGCGGCGGCATGCGGTGCCGCAGGTCGAAGGTGCTGAAGCGGAAGGGGAAGGTCTTGAACGGGTGCGTGCCCGTCAGCTCGCGGTCCAGCCTCTGGAAGAAGTCGAGGTGCACCAGGTTCTCGTCCTCGGTGAGCAGGTAGGGCTTGGAGACGCGGCAGCCCATCACGCCCGCCGCCTGCAGCGTGCGCTCCAGCTTCACCAGGTCGCGATCGCGGACGGCCGCCGCGATCCCCGCGTCGAGGTCGTCCTCGTGCGCCTTGCGGCCCTCCGCCGTCGCGAAGCGCTCGTCCTCCGCGAGGTGCGGCGCGTCGATCGCCGTCGCGAGGGCGGCGAACTCCTCGTCGCCGGCCACTGCGATGCTGATCCACTCGTCCTGGCCGGCGACGGGGTAGACGTTGTGCGGCGCCATCGACTCGTGGCGGTTCGCCATCCGCATCCGCGAGGGCTCGCCGTGGCCGACGGCGATGTGCTCGGGCCCAAGCAGGCTGTCGAGGACCTCGCACTGCGGCACCTCGGCGTAGCTGCCCTTGCCTGTGTGCTCCCGCGCGCGCAGCGAGAGCGTGATCGCCGCGAGCGCGTGCATGCCGACGAGCGTGTCGGAGAAGCCGCCGTTGATCAGCGGTCGGTCGTCCGGATAGCCGGTCAGCTGCGCGACCACGGCCTGCTCGAAGCTCACGCCGTAGCCAACGAAGTGGCCCCACGGCCCGTCCGGTCCGTAGCCGGGCAGCAGCGCGACGACCAGGCGCGGATTGATCTCGTGGAAGCGCTCGACCGTAAGCCCGAGGTTCGGCAGCACGCGGTTCGAGAAGTTGCTGACCACCACGTCCGCCTGCTGGAGCAGCTGTACGAGGAACGCCATCCCCGTCTCGCTCTCCAGGTTCAGCGTGACGCTGCGCTTGTTCGGGTTCGTGTCGTTCCAGAGCGCGCCGCGCTCGTACCAGCGCTCCGCCGATGCGTCGACGGCGGTGTAGCGGTAGGAGTCCGGCCGCTGGATCGACTCCACCTTGATCACGTCGGCGCCGAGCGCGCCCATCGTCATCGTGCAGTGCGGCCCCGACCAGAACCACGTCAGGTCGACCACGCGCACGCCCTCGAACGGCCGCGAGGGTCCCCCACCACCGGGCGGAGTCTCACCTCCGGCGAGGGCGGGCCGCTCCGCCTCGACCAGGTCACCGCGCTCGATCGGGTCGCCCGCGCTGAGCAGGTAGGGGACGCGCGGCGCCTTCACCGTCGCGCCCTCGATCTCCTGGTCGATGAAGAAGCCGCGCGCGTTGAGCTGGGGGCAGTCCTCGCGCTGTGCGACGGTGTCGACAGGCCCGGCCGGCAGCCGCCACGCCTGCGACTCGGTGTAGATCTCCTCGCGCGTGCGCGCCGCGAACCACGGTTCCACGCGCGGCAGCAGCTCGTTGCCGTGCTCCTGTCGCCACGCCGGGTCGCGCCCCCACGGCTCCTCGAGGATGTCGTCGATGCCGAGCAGCTGGCAGAGCAGCTCCCAGTGCTGGAAGGTGAGGGGCGAGATCGCCGCCCAGCCGTCCTTGCAGGGCAGCACGCTGTGCGGCCACTGCGACGGGCGCCGCTGCATCGCCCCCGCGCCGGCGGTCATGCTGTAGACCATCCACGGCGCGGTCAGGCTCGCGGCGGCGACCGCCTGCTGCGAGAGCTCGATGAATGCAGGCGCCGCGCCGCGCGCCTGGTGGTGCAGCGCGATCAGCAACGAGTCGAAGCCGTAGACCCCGGTCACGCGCGCGTTCATGTCCCCGCCCGGCCGCAGCGGTTCCCGGTCCGGCTCGCCGAGCATCCCGGTCCAGCCGCCGAGCGAGTTCACCCCCAGGTCGGACGCGCGGTAGTCCGCGTACGGCCCGTCCGTGGCGAACGGCGTGATCAGCAGCGCAGTCGTCCGGCCCTCGAGGGCGCCGCGCAGCTCGGTGGGTGCGAGTCCCAGCATGCGCTCCGCCATATCGGCGTCGACCACCGCGATGTCGGCCTGCTCGCAGGCGGTGCGGGCGTCGGCCGGGGTGGTGGCCAGGCCATCGCCGACGCGCACGGAGGTGGCCCCGCGCGAGACCCAGGTCCAGGTCGCGCTGCGCCGCTCGCCGTCTACCTCGTACCAGGGCGGCGCCTCGCGCAAGGCCGCGCCCTCGGGGGGCTCGAGCAGCGTGACGTCCGCGCCCCAGTCGGCGAGGTGCTTCGCCGTCCAGGCGGCGGCGCCCATCGAGCCGGGGATCGCGACGACACGCACGCCTGCGAGGATGCTCACGGTGATTCCTCCCGGCTCAGGCCCGGGGGCGCGTCGTTGGCGCAGGGCCCGCGAGGCTAGACGAGCTCAAGCGTGATCCGCGCGGTCACGGTGTCGGGCTGGATCTGGTTGTCGATTCGCACGTCCAGGTCGACCAGCTTCTGGCCCTCCTGCTCGTACTTCTTCGTGACCGTGCCGCGCACGGTCAGCAGGTCGCCCGGGCAGTTCGTCGCGCGCATGTCGAAGCTGAGCTTGCGGATGAAGGACTCCGGCCCGCCCCACTCGTTGACGAAGCGGCCGAGCAGGCCCTGGTACCACATCGTGTTGAGGAAGATGTCGCGCGCGCCGTTCGCCTTCGCGAACTCCCGGTCGTGGTGGATCGGGTAGAGGTCGCGCGTGCCCGAGGCGTCCATGACCTGGGTGGTCATGGTGATCGGGCCGAACTCCAGCGGCTGCAGGCTGGAGCCCTCGGACACGGTGTCCCAATCGCGGTCCTCGAAGAAGGCCATGGTTTCGCTCCTTTGGTGCTAGCGGGCTAGCTCTCCCGCGGCTGGCTCGAGTCGTACATCAGCAGCACGTTGCGGGCGCGGGCGATCATCTCGTCGTCGACCTCGCGCCGGTACTCGATGATGGTGATGATGAAGACGCCCTTGCCGACGGCCGTCTGCTTCTCCTCGCTGACGTCGTCAACGTAGCTGGTCTGCTTGATGCGGCCGTCGCCCGGGCCGTAGGGCTGGAGGAACTCGTCCTCGCGGGTGACGTTGGTGGCCGTTGCGTAGCCGTACTTCGCGACGATCTCGCGGATCGTCTCGGTCGGATCCTCGCCCTGGGCCTCGATCTCCTGCTCCTCGCGCTCGAGGATGTAGTCGGGCGCCCACCAGTGGCCGCCGGACATGGTCATGATCGAGTGGGGCGGGGCGATGATGCGGCCGAAGCGCGTCTGCTTCGCGTAGGACTCGTCCCAGTAGACCGGGTTGGCGTCGTGGACGGACTCGGCGAAGTTCCAGATCATCGGCGCGTTCAACGCGGCCCGCGAGAACTTGGACGGTCCTCGCTGGCCGAAGTGCGGTGCGCACTCGTCGCGGCAACTCGTGTCTCGTGCTTCGCTCATCCACGCCCCCTCGAGGCTTGCGATGCGCTCCGGCCGGCGGAGCCGCGGCTGTGGCGCCTCGTGGGCCGGATTATACGGGGGCCGCACCGTCTGCCAACCAGCCCGGCAGTGGGGCTTGCTGCTGTTGCTACCGCGACGGTTGGAGTAACATCGCTGTGCCAGGGGCCGGGATCCGGCTCAAAACGGGACATCGGCGAACGGAGAAGCACCCATGACGCTCTACACCTACCTGCGCTTCAACGGCGAATGCCGCGAGGCCTTCGAGTTCTACCGCTCCGTCTTCGGCGGCGAGTTCGAGATGATGACCTTCGGCGACGGGCCGGACGACATGCCGGTTCCCGAGGGCGAGCGCGACCTCGTCATGCACGTCTCGTATCCGATCGGGTCGAGCGTGCTGATGGGCAGCGACACGCCGTCCTGGTCGCCGGAGCCGACGCAGCCGGGCAACAACTTCTCGATCTCCTGCATGCCCGCCACCCGGGAGGAGACGGACGAGCTCTTCGCAGGGGTCTCCGAGGGCGGCGTGGTGACGATGCCGCTTGAGGAGATGTTCTGGGGCTCCTACTTCGGGGCCTGCACGGACAAGTTCGGCATCAACTGGCAGTTCAACCACGACCCGGAGCCGCAGTCCGGCTGAGCGCAGCCCGCTCGAGGGCCCGCAGCGCAGCTTGCCTGATCGCACAAATTTGTGCTGGAATGAGCAGTGAACGGCAGGGAGTTCGTCAGGCGCGCCCGTCGATACGCCCGGAGGCACGCGCTCGACTTCGACTACTCCCCCAGCCGTGGGAAGGGCAGCCACTCGGAGGTCCGTCTGGGCCCTTACAGGACCACTGTCCCGCACGGCGAGATTCCGGCGGGGACGCTGGCGTCGATGCTGCGGGACCTGCACATCGACAGGGGGGAGCTGTAGGTCATGCGCTACGCCTATCCATGCAACATCCTGCTCGATGAGAAGGAGGCGCGAGCGACCGGGCGAGAAGCCTACACGGTGAGCTTCCCCGACGTGTACGGAGCCAACTCGGGCGGGTGGTCCCGGGCGGAAGCGATCGAACTGGCCAGGGACTGCCTCGAAGTTGCCCTCGGCATGTGCGTGAAGGCCCGCGAGGACATCCCGGCTCCCAGCGCGCTGGCCGAGGGTCAGGTGCTGGTTTCCGTCTCGCCGATCATCGCGGCGAAGTTGGCCCTCTATACCGCCATGCGCGAGCAGGGCGTGACAAACGTCGCCCTCGCCGCCCGCCTCGGCTTGCAGGAGAACGCCGTACGCCGGCTGCTCGATCCCGGGCACCGATCCCACATCACGTCGGTCGAGAAGGCCCTCGAGAGCCTCGGTCGCTCACTGGTGGTCGAGGACAGGGCGGCCGTTCAGCCTCATGACGCCGCGGCGGTGGCGTCGGGCTGAGCAGCCCCAGCGCCTGCGCCGCCTGCGGGCGTGCTAGGCGGGGCCGATGATTCGCTGCATCTCCTCGTCCGTGAAGGCGCGCAGCGTCTCGCTGGAGACGTTGCCCGCCTCGGCGATGCTGAACAGGCCGTTCATCATCGCCTCCTCGCTCGGCGCGTCTACGACCGTTACGAGGTCGTAGTGGCCCTGCGTCCAGTAGTGGGCGAGCACGTCGAAGCCCGCGGCCTCGTTCAGTTCGCGGATCTCGCTGGCGCGGTGCACCGTCTCCTTCAGGTGCTTCCGCCCGGAGTCGGTGAAGCGGTAGAGCACGACGTATCGAGGCATGCGGCTCGTCTCCTCTGCTCGCCCGGCCCGGAGGGCCCCGGCCGCGCCGATCGGCTGCCGCGAGGGTAGCGCCACCCCGGCGGACGCCGCCATTCGGCCTCAGCGCCGCCGTTGCCGCAGCGTCGCCGATGCGGCGAACGCCGCAACCGCGACGACCACGAGCAGCGTCCCGTTGAGCGTCAGCGCCAGCGGCACGCTCCTCGCCTCGGCCACCGCGCCGAGCGTGAGCGGACCGAGCCAGCCCCAGCCGATCGCGAAGTTCCAGCCGCCGAGGGCGCGCCCGCGCTCCTCGGCGCGCACGTTGAGCTGCAGCATGATCCATTGCAGCGCGTCGACCATCGCCGCCGAGGCGCCGATTCCGGCGGTGGCCGCGACCGAGAGCCAGAAGACCGTCGAGTTGCCGAGCACGACCACGAGCAGGCCGAACGTCACGAACACGGCGACCAGCAGCGGCCCGTGCGGCAGCCTGTCGGCCGTGAACACGAGCAGCGCGGTGCCGAACATCGCGCCCACGGCCACCCCGGCGGTGAGCACGCCGAGGCGCTCCGGGCCGACCTCGAGGACGCGCTCGGCGACGGCGGGCAGCATGCTTGCGAACGAGATGCCCAGGACCTCGACGGCGATCATCATCCCCAGCAGCAGCCGCACGGCAGGCGTCCCCGCGAGCATTCGCAGGCCGTCCAGCACCTCGCGGAACAGGTGCGCCCGCGCCACGGGCAGCTGCGCCGGGGGACGCAGGCCGGCGAAGACCACCGCGGCACAGGCGAGCGACAGCGCGGCTGCGAGGAAGGTCGGTTCGGGCCCGAGCCAGCCGATCAGCGCGCCGCCGCCGAGCGCGCCGACGGCGCCCACCGCGCGCTCGCCGAACGTGGTCAGGCTGATCGCGTTCGCGAGGCGCGCCGTCCCCGCGATCTCCGCCTGGAGCGCCTGCAGCGAGGTGATGTGGAACGCCAGCGTCGAGCTCGTCACAAGCACGAGGGCGAACAGCAGCGGGACCGTCGCCACGTCGACGATCACGACGAGCGCCATCAGGGCGACGGCGAGGGCGCGCACGAGCGCGGCGGCTGCCAGCACGCGACCTCGCGGCAGGCGGTCGGACACCGCCCCGCCAATGGGGCCCAGTACGAGGTTCGGAATCGCGCGGATGCCGAGCGAGAGCGCGGCGAGCAGCACCGAACCGGTCAGATCGAGGACGAACCAGCCGACCGCGAGGCGCTCCATCCAGAAGCCGAGCGCGAACAGCACCGCGCCCAGCCAGACCCGCCGGAACCGGGGCACGCGGAACATGGCGAACACGCCGCTCGCCGTCGCGCCATCTCCCTCGCTTGCGCCGGCCATCGCGGTTGCTACGTCTCCAGCACGTCGGGGGCGGCCGTCATCCTCAGCGCCGTTCCCGCAGCATCGGCGAGAGAGCGAGGCAGGCGAGCGAGAAGACGACGAGCAGCGCCCCGCTCAACGTCAGTGCCGCCCCTACGCTCGTCGCCTCCGCCAGCGCGCCGAGCGCGACCGGGCCGACCCAGCTCCAGCCGATCGCGAAGTTCCAGCCGCCGACGGCGCGTCCGCGCAGTTCGGGCCCCACGCTCACCTGCAGCATGGTCCACTGCAGCGAGTCGACCATCGCGGCCGAGACGCCGATGCCGGCGGTCGCGGCGACCGAGAGCCAGAAGATCGTCGAGTTCCCGAGCACGACCACGAGCAGGCCGAACGTCACGAACACCGCCACCAGCATCAGCCCGTGCGGCAGCCGATCGATCGCGAGCAGGAGCAGCGCGGTGCCGAGCACCGCACCCACGGCCACCCCCGCCGTGAGCACGCCGAGGCCCTCCGGGCCCACCTCGAGGATCCGTTCAGCCACTGCGGGCAGCATGCTGGCGAACGAGAAGCCGAGGATCGTAGCGGCGATCATCATCCCCAGCAGCAGCCGCACCGCCGGCGTCCTCGCCAGGACCCGGAGGCCGTTCAGCACCTCGCGGAAGAGCGGCGCTCGCACGGGGGATGGCCGCGCCGATGGCTGCAGCCCGGCGAAGACCAGGGCGGAGCCGACGAGCGGCAGCGCGGCCACGAGCAAGGTCGGTTCCGGTCCGAGCCAGCCGATCAGCGCGCCGCCGCCGATCGCGCCAACGGCCCCCACTACTTGCTGACCGAATGATGTGAGGGTGATCGCGTTCCCGAGGCGGGCCGTTCCCACGATCTCCGCCTGCAGCGGCATCAGCGAGGTGATGTGGAACGGCGCCGCGGAGCCCGTCACGAGCACCAGCGCGAGCATGAGCGGGACCGTCGCCACGTCGACGATCACCACGAGCGACATCAGCGCTACCGCCACGCCGCGCACGAGTGAGGTCACGGCCAGTACCCGGCCGCGCGGGAAACGGTCGGAGACCGCCCCGCTGACCGGACCCAGCACGAGGTTGGGAATTCCGCGGATGCCGAGCGAGAGCGCGGCCAGCAGCACCGAGCCGGTCACGTCCAGCACGAACCAGCCGATCACGAGGCGCTCGGCCCAGAGGCTGAGGGCGTAGAGCACGGCGCCCAGCCAGACGCGCCGGAAGCCGGGCGCACGGAACGAGGCGAACGCGCCGCCTGCTGTGACTCCCTCGACGGCGCGCGCCATCGCCGGCGCTACGCCTCCAGAAGATCGAAGGCTGCCATCATCCGCTGATGGCGACGCTCGATGAACCTGCGGGGCCAGGTGTCCGTGAAGACGAAGGGCCGGTCCTCGCGGACGGCGTCCAGCACCATCCGCCCGATCTCCGTGGGCTCCATGCCCTCCCACTGATCCACGGACGCCGGCGCCGCTCCGCCGAGCGCCTCCGGGCGGTTGCGAGCGGCATCGAAGATGCGCGAGCGGATGCCGGCCGGGCAGAGCGCGGTGACGCCGATGCCGTCCGGCTCCAGCTCGTCGTGGAGCGACTCCGTCAGGCCGACTACCGCGTACTTCGAGGTGATGTACGCGCCCGCCAGCATCGTCGCCGGCCGCGGGTACGGAGCGCAGCCGCTGATCGAGCCGGTGTTGACGATGTAGGCGGCGCCGGTCTGGCCGCATGCGCGGGACGAAGGCGGCGACGCCGTTGATGACCCCGTGGAGGTTCACGCCCAGCACCCAGCTCCAGTCGTCCGCCGAGGTGTCGACCAGCGAATCGAAGACCTGCACGCCCGCGTTGTTGCAGAGCAGGCGCACCTCCCCGAACTCCTCGTAGGCGCGCGCCGCCAGCGCCTCGACCGACGCGCGGTCGGAGACGTCCGTCAGCACGGCGATCGCCTCGCCGCCGGCCTCACGAATCTCCGAGGCCACGCGCTCGGCCTCGTCGAGCTCGATGTCGGCGACGGCGACGCGCATGCCGGCCTCGTGGCAGACTTGCGCGAGCCCCTCGCCGAGGCCGCTGCCCGCGCCGGTGATGACGGCGGCGTCTCCGGGCTGGATCTCCATCTCGCACCTCCCTCAGGCGACCCTTGCGAAACTCCCACAAGCCCGATCCGGCTCCCTCTCCCTGGGGAGAGGGCGGGGGTGAGGGGGAAGACTTCCGCGCGCCTCCGAGAGCCCCGATGGCGCAACGCAATCCCGGAGGGCGGACCCTCCCTCACCCTAACCCTCTCCCTCGGGGAGAGGGGACCGGAAGGGATGCGCTGCCCGCGCCGGTGATGACGGCGGCGTCTCCGGGCTGGATCTCCATCTCGCACCTCCCTCAGGCGAAGCGGTACTCGCTGAGCGCGCCCACGATCGCCGTCGAGGGCTCCCAGAAGTTCGGCAGGTTCCTGAACACCTCGCGAATCGCGGCGCGCTCGCCCGCGTAGCGGGCGTCGTCGGTGAAGACGTCCATGCTTGGGAAGCGCTCGTAGACGATCGCGAGGTACTGCGGCGCATCGGTGGTGAGCCGCCGCGCGACGGCGTGGCGGATGTAGGACTCGCGCAGCGGATGCAGGGCGAAGGTGCGCGGCGAGTGCGTCTCCTGCCACGCGCGGTAGAAGTCATCGAGGCTCACGCTCGCGGGCTTGTCGTTGATCGCGAACTGCGTCACGCCGGGCACACGCTCGCCCTCGCCGGGCGTGTGCGGGCAGGCCTGCACCGTCGACTCGGTCACGAGGTAGCCCCACAGGGCGGCGTCGCCGCTGCCCGCGCGCAACGCCTCCTCGACGGAGGCGCGGGCGTCGAGGTTGGGCAGCCAGCACTCGAAGACGGCGGCGACCCGCCCAAAGTCCCCCTGTATGCGCGCCGGGGCGCGATCGAGGAGCTCGTCCGTCAGGTCCGGGATCAGCAGCGCCAACTGCGAGGCGCCGACGCCACGCGCCGCGGGGACTGCCGCCTCGGCCAGCCGCGCCCGACGCTCCGCGAGCGGCGCGCTCCCGCCCTCGAGGACGTAGATCAGCTTCTCCACAGCGGCCCCCTCGCGCGGACGCAAGTGTACGCTCCGGCGGGACTCCGGAAGGGAGCTTCGCATGGCACTCGAGCTGACAGACCTCGGGACGCTGGCCGTCCGCACCGGCGACTCGTGGCGCTTCTCGCGCGGCCCGCTCGGCGGGCGCTCCACGAGCATCCTCCCGGGCGCCACCTGGGAGAGCGAGCGCGTGCGCGCCGAGGCCGTGTGGGTCAACGGCACCTACCGCTCCGGCCGCGAGATCGCGGAGGTGAACGTCCGCGCGATGCTCGAGACCGACGACGACGCGCTGCTCTACCTCGACTACTTCGGCCGCTTCCGCCCCGTGCAGATGGCGTCCGAGGGCGGCCCGGTCATGATGGCGGGCCGCATCGAGACCCCGGACGAGCGCTACGACTGGCTCAACGCCACGCAGGTCGTCGGCAAGGGCACGCTCAGCGACGACGTCATGACCTACGAGCTGTACGCCCTCGGGTAGCAGCCACGCTCAGTCGCCCGGAGTGCCCTCGGAGTACTCCGCCGGGTCGCGGTAGTACGGCCCCTCGATGTGCCGCCTCGCGATCCGCCAGCGGCCCTCAACCCGCACGAGGTCGTCGAGGTAGCGCCGCGCGCCCTCGCTCCAGTGGGTCGCCGCCCGCTCGCCGGCCCGCTGGTAGTTGACGAGGGCGTACGTCTCGGCGCTCGCCCGGTCGCCGTCGATCGCGACGCGCTGGTTGCCGAGCAGGTGCGTGCTGCGCCGCCACGGCGCCAGCTCCTCGCGCAGCGATGCGATCAGGCTCGCGGCGTGCTCGGAGGCCTCGGGGGCAAAGCAGGACCGCACGAGCTCCCAGTCACGCCGGTCGAGGCCGATCGCGAACGTCGCGACCAGGTCCTCGATCTCCGCTCGGTCGAGCAGGGTGCGCACGTCCGGGTCGTCCGAGGCCGGGCGCAGCGGGTTCGCGCTGGGGAGGGTCGCCGCGTCGGGCGCCCGCTCGGCGAAGCGCCAGCGGCCCTCGTGGCGGACGAGCCGGTCGGTGTAGCGCCTGCCGGCGATCGCCCACTCCGTCTCGCCGTCGGGAGGGTCGCGCTGGCTGATGATCGCGGCGCTGCGCATTGTCGCCTCGTCACCGGCGACCTCGATTAGCTGCGAGCCCATGAAGTGCGTGGTGGATACGAAGTGCTCGACGCCGCGGATGTACTCGATCAGCGGATCGAGCTCGCGGAACTCGTGGTCGCCGTAGACGGCGCGGAAGCCTGGCGCGAAGCAGGCGCGGACGCGCTCGTAGTCGCGCTGGTCGACGCCGAGTGCGTACGAGGCCATCAGGTCGTGGATCTCGGCGCGGTCGAGCAGCCACTGCACTGCGGGGTCGCTCGGCTCGACCCCGGTCACGCCGGTCGGCGCCCACTGCGGCTCGGCCTTGCGCTCCACGATGACCCACTCGCCCTCGCGGCGCTCGAGCCGTTCCGAGTAGAGCCGGTCGCTGGGGTTGTACTCGAACGTCGAGCCGTCGCGGCGCGTCGCGCGGTGCAGCAGCATCGCGTAGGCCTGAAGGCTGGCGTGGTCCCCGCTCACCTCGATGAACTCGTTGCCCATGAAGTGCATCGTCGTGTGGAACCGCGCGACGCCGCGGATGTAGTCCAGCAGCGCGTCGCGGTCGGCGATCGGTCCGTAGGTCCACTCGCCGCCCACGTCGGGTGCGAAGCAGGAGGCCACCTCGGCGAACTCGCGGCGGTCGAGGGCGAACGAGTAGCGCATCAGCACGTCGTGGACCGCGGCGCGGTCGAGCAGCAACTGCACGGCGGGTTCGCGGGCGGGGGGCGACGTCACGAGTTAGGTTCCTTGATGATCGAGGCTGGTACTAAACTAAGTAGGTAGTGTATTATCGCACTATGTCGACGACGCGACTGAACATGCACGAAGCCAAGACCCACCTGTCCGCGCACATCGCGGGTCTCAAGCCCGGCGACCGTATCATCCTCTGCCGTCGCAATCGCCCCGTGGCCGAGATTCGGCCCATCGAGGAGCAACTCGATGAGCCGCGACCCGTGGGGCTGGGCAAGGGTCTCGTGGAGATCCCGGACTCGTTCTTCGAACCGCTTCCCGACGAGCTGCTCGATCTCTTCGAGGGAAGGTGATCTGGAGGCGCGAACGTGATGCGCCTTCTGCTCGACACCGCCGCCTTCCTCTGGCTGGCTGAGGATCACGCGAACCTCGTCGGGGCTGCCCGCGATGCGATTGCCGATCCCGACAATGCGGTCGTGCTGAGTTCTGCCTCGGCTTGGGAGATAGCCATCAAACACGCCCTGGGACGCCTCCACCTGCGCCTTCCTCCGGAGGACTACGTGCCCCGGCAACGCCGACTTCACCGCATCGAGTCGCTGGCGATCAACGAAGAGGCGACCCTGCAGGTAGGGAAGCTCCCGGACCTCCACCGCGATCCGTTCGATCGCCTCCTGGTTGCCCAGGCGATCGTGCATGGGCTGACGATCGTGACCCCCGACCGCCTGATAAAGGACTACCCCGTCCCCACCCTCTGGCAGTAGCCGAACTGCACGAGGACATCACCGGCCCCGCTAGCCCCCACCGTCCTGTCGCACCTCGACGCCCGCGAGGCGCTCCATCGCCTTCACGATGGCCTGCGTGCCCTCCTCGCCGAGGCCCATCGCCTCGGCGGCGGTGAGGTACTGGCGCGCGACGGAAGTGACGGCGAGCGGGACGCTGCGATCCTGCGCGGCCTCGAGGATCAGCCGCAGGTCCTTCTGCTGCAGCTTCACCATGAAGCCCGGCGCGAAGTCGCGCTGCGCCATCCGCGGCCCGAGGTTGGAGAGCTGCCAGGAGCCCGCCGCACCGCCGGAGACGGCGTCGACCGTCTTCAACAGGTCCGCGCCCTGCGCGGCAGCGAAGACCAGCGCCTCGGCGACAGAGGCGCACGTCCCCGCGACGAGGATCTGGTTCACCAGCTTTGTCGTCTGGCCCATCCCGGACGCGCCCATCAGGGTGATGCTCGTGCCCATTGCCTCGAATACCGGCAGGCAGCGATCGAAGGTCTCCTGCTCGCCGCCGACCATGATCGTCAGCGTCGCCTGCTCCGCGCCCCACGATCCGCCGCTGACCGGCGCGTCGAGCATGGCGATGCCGCGCTCGGCGAGCCGCCCCGCGAGGGCGCGCGTCTCGCCCGGCGCGATCGTGCTCATGTCGATCAGCACCGACCCTTCGGCCATCGCACCCGCGAGGCCGTCCTCGCCCTCGACGACGGCAAGCACGTCCGGCGTGTCCGGCACCATCGTGATCACGACGCTCGCGGCGCGCCCGACCTCGGCGGGCGAGGCGGCGACGGCGACGCCGTGCTCGCGCAACGCCTCGGCCTTCGCCGCGGTGCGGTTGTAGGCCACGACGCTGAAGCCCGCCTGGGCGAGGTTGCGGGCCATCGGCGCGCCCATGATGCCCGTCCCCGCGAACCCGATCGTCTCCCGTTCAGACATCATGGCCCTCCCTGCCTTCTCTCAGCGCGCGTTCTCGAGGTAGACGGTCCCGACGATCTGGTCCTCGACGAGCTGCTGGTACTCGGCCTGGCTGAGGCCGATCAGCCCGCAGAGCAGCTCCTCGTTGTGCTGCCCGAGCGTCGGCGCCGGCCCGCGCACCGGGGTCAGCGAGGTGCGCGAGAACTGCGCCACCGGTCCGGGGTAGTCATGCGTCCCTGCCGCCGGGTGCGTGAGCTCCTGGAAGAAGCCGCGCGCGGCGAGCTGCGGGTCGCCGGTCATCTCGGGCTGGTGCAGCAGCGCCGCCGCGGGCACGCCCGCGTGTTGCAGCCGCTCCATCAGCGGCTGTGCCTCGTGTCCGGCGGTCCAGGCGCCGATCTCCGCATCGAGGGCGTCCCGGTTGCGATGGCGCGAGACGACATCGGCGTAGCGCTCGTCGGCGGCCAGCTCCGGCCGGCCCAGCTCGGCGCAAAGCGTGGCGAAGGCCTCGTCCGTCGGCGCTGCGATCGCGATCCAGCGGTCGGCCGCATCGTCGGGACCGGCCGGCGATGGCGAGGGGGCGCAGGGGAAGATGCCGTAGGGCGCGATCGAGGGGTGCGTGTTGCCGGCGTGCCCGCTCACGCGGCGGTTCATCGAGTAGTCCATGAAGGCGTGGCTGAGGTGCTGCGTCACCGCCTCGGCCTGCGAGATCTCGATGAGCTGCCCTCGGCCGCTGCGCTTGCGCGCCCACAGCGCCGCCTGCAGCGAGAACGCGACCATCGCGCCCGCGTTCGGATCGCCGTGTAGCGAGGCGGGTGTGAGCGAGGGGTCGGCGTCCCGGTAGCCGCGCAGCATCGTGTGGCCGACGACCGCCTCCATGACGTTGCCGTAGCCCTTGTAGTGCTCGTACGGCCCGTCGAGCCCGAAGCCCGGAAAGCGCACCATGACCAGCCGCGGGTTGATCGCCGAGAGCGTCTCCCAGTCGATGCCGAGGTTGCCGACGACGTCGGCGGCGCCGTTCTCGATGAAGGCGTCCGAGTGCCGGACCAGCTCGTAAAACAGCTCGCGGCCCCGATCACGCGAGAGGTCGAGGGTGATCGACTTGCAGCCGCGCTTGCCGAAGTTGAACCAGGCCTGGCGGTCCCAGAAGCCCTCGCTGCCGTCGCGGTCCACGTAGTACGTGCCGACCGTCCCGGCGAGCATCACCTCGCTCGGGTGGCGCGAGTTCGTGCGCGTCGGGTTGAGGTGCTGGATCGACTCGACCTCGATCACCTCGGCGCCGAGGTCGGAGAGCAGCATGGTGGCGAACGGTCCCGCCCAGACGATCGCCTGCGCGAGCACGCGCACGCCCTCGAGCGGCAGGCGCCGGGGCGGCGTCTCGTTCGTCGCCGCTGCCGCGTCCGGCCGTCCGCTGTCCTGCGCGCTCATCGCCCCGGGCTCGGCTTGCGCCTAGCCCCTCGGCAGGCCGAGGCCGCGCGTGGCGATGACGTTGCGTTGGATCTCGCTGCTGCCGCCGTAGATCGTGAAGGCGACGGTCTGCGCGTAGTCGTGCGTGTGCTCGCCGTGCAGCGGCGCGCGCTCGTCGCCCGGCCAGAGATTCGCGTAGAGCCCGAACGTCTTCACGCCGGTGCGGGCGCGGCGCTGGTGCAGCTCGGTGGAGAAGCACTTTCCGATCGAGGCCTCGTAGTTTGGGATCAGCCCCGCCGCCTGCATCGAGGCGACGCGCTGCGCGAGGCTCTGGCCGACCCTCGACTCCACGTAGCGGTCGGCGATCTCCGCACGTACCGAGGGCAACTCGGAGACGCGGGAGACGCGACTGCCCTCGTCGGTCTGCAGGAACTCGACGAGGCGGGCGAGGCCCTGGCGGTCCTCGCCGGTGTCGGAGAGGCTGCCGCGGTCGAAGTCCATGAGCGTCATGGCGACGTACCAGCCCTGGTTCTCCTCGCCGATCAGGTTGGCGACGGGGACCCGCACGTCGTGGAAGAAGGTTTCACCGTTGCCCGGGTAATGGAAGGCCATGTTCGGCAGCTGCGCCATCGTGATGCCGGGGTCCCGCAGGTCCTCGATCATCAGGAACGAGATGCCGCGATGCTTGGGCGCCTCGGGGTCCGTCCGCACGAGGGTGTACATCGCGTCCGAGGTGAGCGGCTGCGACCAGAGCTTCTGCCCGTTGACCACGTACTCGTCGCCGTCGCGGACGGCGCGGCACTGCAGCGAGGCGAGGTCGGAGCCGCTGCCCGGCTCGGAGTAGCCCTGCGCCCAGTCGATCTCACCCGCCGCGATCGGCGGCATGTACTTCGCCTTCTGCTCCTCGCTGCCGTAGACCATCAGCAAGGAGCCGAGGAACATCGCGCCGGTGCCGCCGACGCGCGGCGCGCCGGCGCGCTCGCGCTCCTCATTGAAGATGAACTGCTCGATCGTCGTGAAGCCCGCGCCGCCGAGCTCCTTCGGCCACGAGGAGGCGACGTAGCCCTCGGCGGCGAGCACCTGCGCCCACTCCTCGGCGGCGCCCTTGACCTCGGGATCCTCGGAGTGGCGGTCGGTGCCCCAGTCGGCGCTGGTGGCGAGGATCTCCTCGCCGTTGGAGGCGCGGATCATGTGCGGGCGGATCGGTCCAGCGTCCTCGCGGTAGCGCTGGGGCAGGTTGTCTTCGAAGAAGGCCCGCACCTTCGCGCGGAACTCCGCCTGTTCCGGCGAGTCTGCCCAGTCCATCACGCCCTCCCGTCGTCACGGGAGCGATGCTAGCAGCCTCGCGGGGTGCTGGACCGGCTATCCGAGCGTGCGTTACCCCCTCGGGAGGCCGAGGCCGCGCGTGGCGATCACGTTGCGCTGAATCTCGCTGCTGCCGCCGTAGATCGTGAACGCCACGGTCCGCGCGTAGTCGTGCGTGTGCTGACCGTGCAGCGGGGCGCGCGCGTCGCCCGGCCAGAGGTTCGAGTAGAGCCCGAACGTCTTCGTCCCCGTGCGCGCGAGGCGCTGGTGCAGCTCCGTGGAGAAGCACTTGCCGATCGAGGCCTCGTAGTTCGGGATCAGCCCCGCGGCCTGCATCGAGGCGACGCGCTGCGCGAGGCTCTGCCCGACGCGCGCCTCGATGAAGCGGTCGGCGATCTCCGCCCGCACGGATGGCAACGAGGCGACGCGCGAGACGCGCTGGCCCTCCTCGGTCTCCAGGAAGTCGAAGAGGTGGGCGAGGTTCTCGCGGTCCTCGCCGGTGTCGGAGAGGCTGCCGCGGTCGAAGTCCATGAGCGTCATGGCGACGTACCAGCCCTGGTTCTCTTCGCCGATCAGGTTGGCGACCGGGACCCTGACGTCGTGGAAGAAGGTCTCGCCGTTGCCGGGGTAGTGGAAGGCCATGCTCGGCAGCTGCGCCATCGTGATCCCGGGCACGGTCAGGTCCTCGATCATCAGGAACGAGATGCCGCGATGCTTCGGCGCCTCCGGGTCGGTTCGCACGAGGGTGTACATCGCGTCCGAGGTCAGTGGCTGCGACCAGAGCTTCTGGCCGTTGACCACGTACTCGTCGCCGTCGCGCACGGCGCGGCACTGCAACGAGGCGAGGTCGGAGCCGCTGCCCGGCTCGGAGTAGCCCTGCGCCCAGTCGATCTCGCCCCGGGCGATCGCCGGCATGTACTTCGCCTTCTGCTCCTCGGTCCCGTAGACCATGAGCAGTGAGCCGAGGAACATCGCGCCGGATCCGCCCACGCGGGGCGCGCCGGCGCGCTCGCGCTCCTCGTTGAAGATGAACTGCTCGATCGTCGTGAAGCCCGCCCCACCGAGGTGCTTCGGCCACGAGGAGGCGACGTAGCCCTCGGCGGCGAGCGCCTGCGCCCAGGAGTCCGCCGCGCCCTTGACCTCGGGATCCTCGGAGTAGCGGTCGGTGCCCCACTCGGCGTGGGTGGCGAGGATCTCCTCGCCGTTGGAGGCGCGGATCATGTGCGGGCGGAGTGGCCCGAGGTCCTCGCGGTAGCGCTGGGGCAGGTTGTCCTCGAAGAAGGCCCGCACCTTCGCGCGGAACGCCGCCTGTTCCGGTGAGTCTGCCCAGTCCATCGCACCCTCCCGTCGTCACGCAGCAATGCCGGCGGCCTCGCGCCGCCGAGGCGCTAGTCCTCGTAGACGATGAACTCCAGCAGGTTCCGGTCGGGGTCGCGCGTGTAGATGCTCACGCCCATGTCGCGGCCGCCGCCGCGGCCGCCCTCGCGCGGTACCGGGCCCTCCTCGATCGGCGCGCCGGTCGCTTCGAGGGCGGCCTGCAGGTCCTCGATGCCGCCGTCCCAGACGAAGCAGAGGTCGCCGCAGCCCGGCTTCGCGGTCGGGCCGCGCAGCGTGAAGTCCTCGCGCGGCCAGAAGTCCGGGCCGTGCACGTTGATCTTGTTGTCCCCGAAGGCGATCGAGAAAATCGGCCGCTCCCCGCTGCGGAACGCCTCGGCGTCGAGGATCTCGAAACCCATGCTCTCGTAGAAGGCCATCATCTCTTCCGGGTGGTCCGTCGGGACCGAGGCGTGGTCGAAGCGGATCACGGGCATCGGCGGCTCCCTACAGGCCGTGTCCGGCGGGGTAGAACTCGGGGATCGGCGGGCGGATGCGGTCGCGCACCCAGCCGGGGGCGATCAGCGGCGTCCATTCCGCTTCCGCGATCTGTCCGGGCGGCAGCTCGACCTCGATCTCGATCGTCGGCTTGCTGCCGGCGATGCGGAAGATGAAGCGATCGAGGCGCTCGTCGTAGGCGCTCTGCACCGGCGCGGGGCCGAAGACCAACTCGACGACCTGGCGGTGCGGGTCGTAGCCCTGCTCGCGCATCTCCGCCATCGCGGCCTCGATGTCGAACGCGCGCCCGCCGCGCACGCCCGCCGCGCTGGCGCGCTGCCGTTCCCGCTGCAGGCGTGCGACGGTGATCGTCATGCCGCGCTCCTCGCGAGGCCGATGCTAGCAGCGCGTGCGGCGCGGCGCGCTACGACCCGTAGCGCTCCCCGAGATCGAGGTAGCCCGCGGTGCCGACGATCTCCTCGCGCTCGTTGAACGAGATCATGCGCTCGGCCTGCGCGGCGCTGCTGCCGTCCTCGCTAATCGCCTCCAGCGTGCGCTGCATCGCCCACACTGCAGCGCGCTGGAGGTCCGAGGGGATGATCACGATCCGGTAGCCAAGCTCCGCGAGCCGCCCGGCGGGGACGAGCGGCGTCTTGCCGCCCTGGAACATGTTGATCAGCTTCGGCCCCGGCAGCCGCTCCGCGATCGCCTCGATCTGCGCCTCGCTCTCCGGCGCCTCGACGAAGAGCACGTCCGCCCCGGCCTCGCCGTAGCGCTCGGCGCGCTCGAAGGCGGCCTCGAGGCCCTCGACGGCGATCGCGTCGGTGCGCGCGATCAGCACCACGCCGCTGCCCTCCAGCGCCTCGCCGGCCGCGCGCAGCTTCTGCGCCATCTCCTCGACCGGGACGAGCGACTTGTCGTCGAGGTGGCCGCAGCGCTTGGGGAAGGTCTGGTCCTCGAGGTGTAGCGCGGCCACGCCGAGGCGCGCGAACTCCTGCGCCGCTCGCCGCGTGTTGAGTGCGTTGCCGTAGCCCGTGTCCGCGTCGGCGATCACCGGGATGGAGACCGCCTCGACGATCGGGCGGAGGCGGTCGACGACCTCGCCGAGGCCGAGCAGCCCGAGGTCCGGGAGCCCACCGCTGCGGGCGATCGCGCCGCCGCTGGCGTAGACGGCGGGAAAGCCCGCCTGCTCGACCAGCCGCGCCGAGAGCCCGTCGAAGACGCCCGGCGCTACGACGACTTCGTCGCCCTCGATCAGCTCGCGCAGCCGCGTGGCCGCCGAGATCGCTGCCTGCGCCGCGCTCACGGCGTGGCTCCTGCCGCCGCTGCCATCGTCGCCGCCTCGGGGGTTGCGAGGCGCGAGGCGGGCACCAGCACGCGCCCCTCCATCAGCCGCCGGGCGGTGCGGTAGACCACCACGTCGTCGGCGATCCAGTTGCCCTCGCCGCCGCCCTCGCGGCGCACGCTCGCCGCCACGGGCAGCACGCCCGAGGGGTTGCCGAGCCGCAGGTCGGCGACCGGATCGCCGGGCCGCGTCAGCTCGTGCACCACGCTGCCCTCGATGCGCGCGGCGACGGCGAGGCACATCGCCGCCGTCAGCGGCAGCGCGCGGTGCGCCTGGCCCATCGACATCACGCGGGCGGTGAGGTCGACCGCCTCGGGCACGATTGCCTCGCCCGCGAGGGTCGTCGCCGGTTGCGGCGCGGAGACGATCGCGATCAGCGGGCTCTGCGGCGAGCATGTGCTCGCCTCCTCCACGCTCGGCGAGAGGCCGAGCCGCAGCGCGGCGGCCCCGCGCACCGCCTCAAGGCGCGCGAGCAGCCCGGCGTCGGCCTCGATCGCGTCGGGCAGCTCGCTGCCGGAGAGGCCGAGGTCGGCGGCACTGACGGCGACGACCGCCGTCGTCGCGTCCACGATCGAGACGCGCAGGTCGCCGATGCCGGGGACGGCGAGCAGCTCCGCGGGCGCGCCGCCGGGGAGCAGGTCGCCGGTGACGGCGCCGCCGGGGTCCTGGAACTCGAGGCGGATCGGCGCGCCGCTGCCGCCGACGCCGAGCAGCTCGAACTCGCCCTCGACGGCGGCGCTCCCGCCGTCGAGCGGGAAGCGGGCCACGATGCGCTTCTTCGTGTTCACGTTGTAGAGCCGCACCGCCGTCTCGCCGCGCGAGTCGACCGAGGGCGTGACGAGGCCCTCGTCGACGGCGAAGGGGCCGACGGCGGAGGTGAGGTTGCCGCAGTTCGTGCGGTAGGCGACCGCCGCCTCGCGGACGGCGACCTGGCCGAAGGTGTACTCGACATCCGCGTCCGGCCTCGACGACGGCTCGACGACGACGACCTTGGAGAGCGAGGAGACGCCGCCCCCCAGGCCGTCGAGCTGGCGGCCGTAGGGGTCCGGGCTGCCGAGCGCGCCGAGGAAGATCGGATCCCAGTCCTCGCGGGCCGCGGGCAGCCAGGCGCGCTGGAAGAAGATGCCGCGACTGGTGCCGCCGCGCATGAAGACCGCATCGACCCGTTGCTGCGCCATCGCCGCCGCCCTCGCTGCTCCGCGCTGCCGCCTCCCTGCGATTCTAGCGGGTGTGCGCCGGTCGACAGCGCGGGCGGCGACGGGCTAGCCTCGCGCGGCGCGGGTCGGGAGGCGGCGGCGGCGATGGCGGACAGCGAAAGCCAAACGCAGGGACCGCCCCTCGAGGGGATTCGCATCCTCGATCTGACGCAGGGCGTCGCCGGACCGTACGCGACGAAGCTCTATGCCGACTACGGCGCGGACGTGATCAAGATCGAGCGCCCGGACGGCGGCGATCCGGCGCGCCGCATGGGCCCCTTCCCCAACGACGAGCCGCACCCGGAGCGCGGCGGCGTCTTCCTCCACATCAACACCGGCAAGCGCAGCGTCACGCTCAACCTCAAGACAGCGAGCGGGCAGGGCATCCTGCAACGCCTCGCCGCGAGCGCGGACCTCGTCTTCGAGAACTTCCGGCCGGGCGCCCTCGAGCGGCTCGGGCTCGACGCGGAGCGGCTCGCGGCGCAGCGCCCGCGGGCCTCGCTGATCCGCATCTCCAACTTCGGGCAGTACGGCCCGTACCGGGACTTCGAGGCCGACGACATGCTGCTCTACGCCACGGGCGGGGTGCTGCAGATCACCGGCGTGCCGGAGCGCGAGCCGATCAAGATCGGGCTCTACGCCCCGCTCTTCCTCGCCGGGGCCGCCGCCGCGGCGATGTCGTTCGGCGCGCTGATGGCGGCGGACCGCGACGGCGTGGGCCAGACCCTCGACGTCTCGATCCAGGACGTGCTCAGCGCCTCGATGGATCGGGGCGGGCCGAACCTCGTCGCCTGGCAGTACTCGGGCTCGCTGATGCACCTGCGGATGCGCGAGCTGCGGCGCAACGCCATCCCTCGAGGCGTCTACCCCTGCCAGGACGGCTACGTCTTCGTCAACGGCGCGCTGCAGTGGTTCGACCGCTTCTGCCGCATGATCGGGCATCCGGAGCTGATCGACGACGAGGAGACGCTCGCCCGGCTCGAGCACATCGAGCACGGCGGGGATCTCGACGCGCTGCTCTACCCGTGGCTGCTGGAGCGCACGAAGCAGCAGGTGATGGAGGAGGCGCAGGAGGTAGGCCTCCCCGTCGGCGCGATCAACTCGATGGCGGACGTCTTCGCCGACCCGCACCTGCGCGAGCGCGAGTTCATCACCACGATCGAACACCCCGAGGCAGGGGCGTTCGAGTTCCCGGGGCTGCCCATCCGCATGCACGGCACGCCGGGCGCGCTGCGCCGCGCGCCGCTGCTCGGCGAGCACACCAGCGAGGTATTGACCTCCGAGCTCGGCTACACGCCCGAGGACGTGGTGATCCTCCGCCAGCGCAACATCGTCTGACGGTGCGGGCGCGCCCGGCACTCCGCGCGCGGCTCCGCGGCTCCATCGAAGTCTCGGCGAAACGACACGGCGCCCGCGCGGGACGCAGCGTCGCATCACTCGGGCACGCTCGCCGGATCGTGGTAGTACCCTGTACCACGTGGATTGATTCTCGCGGCCTGCGCACGCAGCCGATGCTGGCAGTGGAGGCTACCGACATGACTACGACCGACGCACTGGATGACAGGTTCGACGAGGCCGAACGGGGTCTGGACTGGCTCGAGAAGCTCGAGGCTCTGCAGGTCCGCGCCGCATCCGATCGAGCTGCATACGATGTTGCGCAATACGTGCTGAAGCTGCGCGAGGCTGTCACCGCGTTGGCCGGTGACCGGTCCGCCTCGGAACTGGCGGAGGATGTCGGCGTGGAGACGGCGCAGTTGGTGGAGGAGTTACGGCGGGCGGGTGATGACGACTACTGGAATACGACAATCCTCCCGGCACTCCTCAAGACCGACCCCTGAGGGTGCTGCTCCGCTGCTGCCCATCCGCATGCACGGCACGCCGGGCGCGCTGCGCCGCGCGCCGCTGCTCGGCGAGCACACCAGCGAGGTATTGACCTCCGCGCTCGGCTACACGCCCGAGGACGTGGCGATCCTCCGCCAGCGCAACATCGCCTGAGCGGACCGCGCTCAGGCCATCCGCTGTTCGCCGCTGCCGCCGCCACCGCAGTGCGGGAACCTCCCGCTCCCGCCGCGCGTCCTGAGAGTGGGTGGCAGGAGCGAGCATGGCGGGTCGTGTCGCGAGCGGGGAGATCGTGCGCGCGTGCCGTGCGCGGCGCGTGCTGCAGGTTCTGACCGCGCTCGCACTTGCGATCGGCCTCAGCGCCTGCACGTGGCCGTCCGGCGACTCGCCGCCGCCGCCCGCGCCGACGGCGGTTGCGACGGCCGTGGCGACCGCGCCGCCCACGCCCGAGGCGACCCCGCTGCCGACGCCCGACGTGACACCGTTGCCGACCGCCGCGCCGCCGACGGCGACCCCAACCCCGACGGTGGTCGCGACGCCCACGCCGGCCGCCGGCGCGGCGGTCGCGATCCTCGTGTCAGATCCGGCAGAGCGCGCCCGCCTCGAGGCGGCCCTGGCCGCAGCGCCCGACTTCGGCCCGGCCACCGATGCCGGGGCGCGCTGGGCAGTCGCCGACGCGCCGATCGCCGGCGCCCGGCCGGTCGTGCTCGCACGCTGGGCGGCGATCACGGACCAGCGACGCGACGTGCTAGACCTGGACCGCGCAGATGTGCCGGGCATCCTCCGCGGCGAGGTCCCCGACTGGTCCCTGCTCGGCGGTAGCCGGCAGCCGCTCCTGCCGTACCTCCCCGCCTCGCGGGCGCCGCTCATCGCGGCAGCGCTCGGGATCGCGCTCGAGGATCTGGAGGCCGAGCTGATCCCGGACGCCGAGCTGGTCGACCTCGTTGCCGGAACGCCGGGAGCGTTCGCGCTGGTCGAGCCGGAGCAACTGCGGATCGGCGTGCTCGCACTCACCGTCGACGGCCACGACCCGTACCGCGATCCGGCGCGTGACTCGCCGCTCAGCGAGGTGCGCTGGGTCCGCGCCCCGGGCCTGAACGACGTCGTCAAGCTGTCGACCGCCCTCGGACTGGCCGCAGCGCCTCCCTTCGACCCGGCCGGCATGCTGACCACCGGCGACCTGATCCCGGTGCGCTGCAGCAACTTCGTGCTCGCCCTGCTCGACGACTACGGCGCGATGTTCGACGGCGTGCGCGACGCGATCGCGGCGGCGGACATCGCCGTCGTTCCCCTCGACTCCTCGCTGACGGACCTCGGCGAGCCGACGCCCTGCGTGGCGACGTTCACGCTGCAGGGCAGCCCTCGCGCCGTCGGCGCGGCGGCCGAGGCGGGGGTGGACGTAATGCTGACGAACGGCAACCACATGCTCGACTGCTGGGAGGGCTGCTCCAACACCGGGGCGCTGCTCGACACGCTGAAGCGACTGCACGAGGCCGGCATCGCCACCGCCGGCGCCGGCGAGGATCTGGCGGCCGCTCGCGCCCCGGCCGTGGTCAGGGTGCACACAGCGAACGGCTTCGTGCGCTTCGCCTTCCTCGGCTACGACACGGTCGCGTCCTGGTACGAGGCCGGGGAGCACTCACCAGGCACGGCGCCGCTCGACAGATCGATGCTGCGCGAGGATGTGCTGTCGGCGCGCGCGATCGCGGATCACGTCGTGGTCGGCGCGAACTGGGGCATCGAGGAAACGGCGGATCCGACGACGCTGCAGCGCGAGATCGGCGGCATCGCGATCGAGTCCGGCGCATCGTTCGTGCTCGGAAGCCACCCGCACTGGGTGCAGGCGGTGGAGCACTTCGACGACGCGCTCGTGACCTACTCGTCCGGCAACTTCGTCTTCGACCAGGACTGGTCGGTGGAGACGACGCAGGGGATGGTGACGGAGCTCGGATTCACGCAGGAGCGGCTGATCGGCTACCGCATCCGCCCGATCGTGATCCGCGGCGACGGCGGCGAGGTCCACTGGATCTACCGCCCCGAGTTCGTCGACCCCGCCGGCGAGGGCCGCCCGATCCTCGATCGCGTCTGGCACGCGCAGGACCGGCTCCCCGCGCGCTAGTGCCTCCTACTTGTTGTGGGCTGGCCAAGTCAGGTTCCTGCTCGCGCTGCTACGTTTGTAATCCCTCTCAAGCCGTTCTAGCCTGACCCTCTATGAGCCGCTGGCTTCCGCCGAACACGACATGGGGCGAACTGCTCCACACGATCGCCTTCTTCGTGATCGTGTTCGGCGGTGGCACCCTCTTGGTGTTCTACGTTACGTGGCCAAGATGGCCAGTTGCGTGGGTGTTCGCGTCCATCATCGCCTACCAGTGGGCGGCCGTTCTGCTGTACAGCTGGTGGATGCGGGGAGCCATCAAGCCGCCGTCACTGACGCGCGGAACGACGTTCCGCAGTTTCGTCTTTGTGGCCGTGCTGATCTCCGGCGGCACCCTGGTGCTCCACAACTGGCCTGGCGGGGCACCGTTGAACTTCGTGGCCGCCGCGGCCTACGCGTGCGTGGTCACCGCCCTGCGAATAGCCGTGTGGGGGTGGCGCGACTAGGGCCACTTCCCCCCTTTGGGTGTGCCGCTCCGAGTGCCACGCACAGGGCGCGGCCGATAAGTGAATCGCGAAACGACAGGCTCTGGCCTGTCGCTTCCTACAACGGCTTCGGCGCGTAGTCGCGGTCGATGCGCAGCACGGAGCCCATCTCCTCGTAGTCCTCGAACGGGAGCTGCGAGCCCTCGCGCGCGATGGGGTCCGATTGCAGGTCGGAGGCGCGGTCGGCGATGCGCCGCGCGTGCAGGTCCTCGATCTCGGCCTCGCTCAGCCCCAGCTCCGCCAGCACCGCGTCCGTGTCCGCCCCGAGGTGCGGCGCCGGCCCCTTTGCGGGCACGGCGGCGCCGTCGAACTTCGCGGGCAGATAGCGCTGGATCGGCACGCGCCCGAAGTCGCCGATCTTCAGATCGTCGAAGAACTCGCGCGCGGCCAGGTGCGGGTCCGCGATCACCTCGTCGGCCTTGAGGATCGGCCCGGCGGGCGCGCCCGCCGCCTGCAGTAGCGTGGCGACCTCGAACTTGTCCCGCTCCCGCGTCCACTCGCCGATCAGCTCGTCGAGGGCGTCGTGGTGCTCCGTGCGCGAGGCGGCGTCCGCAAAGCGCGGGTCGTCGAGCCAGGCCTCGTGGCCGCTCGCGCGACAGAAGGCCTGCCACTCCGCCTCGGTGCGCAGCGAGATCGCCACCCAGTCGTCGTCACCCGCGCAGGAGTAGGCGCCGCGCACCGTGCCCGGGCGGCGGTTGCCGTCGCGCGTCTGGTGGCGGCCGTTGCGCTGGTAGTCGGCGAACTGCGACTCGAGGACCGGCAGCGTCGCCTCCTGCATCGAGACGTCGATGATCTGGCCCTCGCCCGTGCGGTCCCGGTGGATCAGGGCGGCCACGAGGGCGGCCGTCCCGTGCAGCCCGGAGTAGGGGTCGACCCAGGTCTGGCCGGTCTTCGTCGGGCCCTCGCCACGGTAGCCGGTCACCGTCGGCACGCCCGAGGCGGGCTCCATCGTCATGCCGTTGGCGGGGCGGAAGGCGTTGGGGCCGGTCTGCCCGAAGCCGCTCAGGTGCAGCAGGATCAGCTCCGGGAACTCCTCGTGCAGCTCCTTGAAGTCGAAGCCGAGGCGGGCGACGACGCCGGGCATGAAGTTCTCGACGACCACGTCGGCCTCGGAGATCAGCCGGCGCACCAGCGCGCGGCCCTCCTCCTGCCCGAGGTCGATCATCGCGGAGCGCGTGCCGGCGTTGCGGACGGTGAAGTAGATGTTGCGGTTCCAGACCTCGCCCGTGATGTCGTTGCGAGGCGGGAAGAGCGTGCGGTTGCCGTAGTTGCCGCCCGGCGTGAACGCCCGCTCGACGCGCACCATGTTCGCACCGAGGTCGGAGAGGATGCGGGTCGCCAGCGGCCCGACCCAGCCCTGGGTCAGCGCGACGACCTTCAGATCCTCGAAGAAGCGCATCTCAGGCCGCCCCGTCCGCCGTCGCCGCGCTCGCGCGCAGCGCCTCGCCGTCGGCGTCGAGGGCGGGCGCGGGGCCGAAGCGCTGAGGCGTGGCCGAGAGGATCGCGCCCGCGCCGGTGAGCCGGACGCCGTCCGGTCCTTCGTCCCAGTAGTCGCGCTCCTCGAGGTGGTGATCGCCGAGCAGGTCCTCGACGTCCGGGACCGTGCCGAAGCCAAGCCCCAGCTCGCCAGCTCGCCGGAAGATCTCCTCGCGGGTGTGGCGTGCCAGCCAGGGCAGCGCGACGGCGTCGAACTCGCGCCAGCGCAGGTTGCGCGTCTGCGTCTCCGTGAAGATCGGGCTGTCCTTCATGTCCGGCCGTTCGAGCAGCGTCGAGATCACTCCGGCGAAGTCGTGATGGCCCGTGCCGACGGGCACGAAGGCGATATAGCCGTCCTTGCAGGCCATGATGTCGTTCGGGTAGCCGGGCAGGATCCGCGAGTAGTAGCGCTTCCGCACCACGCCCGAGCCGAGCCAGACGACGAGGTTGTGGTCGTCCGTCATCGTCAGCGCCTCATGCGCGGAGACGTCGACCACGTGCGTGTGCTGTCCCCGGCGTGCCGCGGCGACGGCGGCGAGCGCGGAGATCGCCGCATGCGTGGCCGCGAAGTAGTCGCTGATCTCGATGCCCGCGCTGAGCGGCTCGCGGTCCGGATCACCGCTCACGTAAGAGAACCCCGCGAGGCCCTCGATGATGTGGCTGTCCGCGCGCCATGCAGCGTACGGCCCGGTCATGCCGAAGTCGGAGATCGAGACGAAGGTCGTCTCCGGGAAGCGCTCGCCCCAGCGCTCCGGGTCGGCGAGCGGCAGCTCCGGGGCGAGCCGCTCGCCCTCGCGCCAGTCGGAGACGAGCAGCGCGGCGCCCTCGATCAGCCGGGCCGCGAGCGCTGCCTCCTCGTCGCGTTCGAGGTCGAGCGCGACGCTGCGCTTGCCGCGGTTGATGGCGGCGTGCAGTCCGCCGCCGTCGGGGTCGGGCGTGTCGCCGTTGAAGGGACCGGCGAGGCGGATCGCATCGCCGCCGGGCGGCTCGATGCGGATCACCTCGGCGCCGTACTGGGCGAGCAGTTGCGCGCAGTAGGCGACGGCGCGCCCGGCCGCGATCTCGACGACGCGCAGGCCGTCGAGGGCCGTCGCGCCCTCGGACGCGTCGCCCGATCCGTCGCCGTTCGTCCCGCTCACACGCACCGCCCTCCGCGCGCGGGCTGGCTGCCGCCCGATGGTGGTGCGCCCGCGCGCGGCGCGTCAAGCGGGCGGGGGTAGGGCGAAGTCGCGAGCAGCAGGGATGTGACAACAACAGAAGTGTTGCGTACGATCGGATCGATGAACGCGCGCGAGTTCCGTCGCTGGCTGAGCAGACGGGGCTGCACGTTTCATACCCACAAGGGCGGCAGCGGGCACATCACCGTGCGGCGTGGGAACCGAACCAGCCACTGCCGATGCACGGCGGACGCAAGGAGTTGGGACGAGGGCTCGTCGCCAAGATCAAGAAGGACCTGGGGTTGAACTGATGCTCGCCTACCCGATCGTGCTTGAGGACGGCGATGGCGCCGTGCTGGCGACATCGCCCGACTTCCCTGAGCTGACTACCTTCGGTGACGACCGCGAGGAGGCCCTCGCCCGCGCCGTCGACGCCCTCGAAGAGGCAATCGCTGCCCGCATCCACGATCGCAGGGACATTCCAGAGCCCTCCCGAGGCGAGATCGACGCCGTGCTGCCGACCCTCACCTCGGTCAAGGTGATGCTCTACCAGGGGATGCGGGATCAGGGCGTCGGGAAGGCCGAGCTGGCACGCCGCCTCGGCTGGCACATGCCACAAGTCGATCGAGTGCTCGACGTGAACCACCACTCGCGGCTGGACCAGATGGACGCCGCACTCGGAGCGGTCGGCAAGCGCTTGCAGGTGATTGCCGCCCCGGCGTCGGAACCGGCGCTCAGCGGAGGGCCGGGCGGCCGATCAGGCACGCCGCGATAGGCCTCCGCCGAGCCGCGCGCCCCGGCTAGCGGAAGGCCGGAGCGACCTCCGAGGCGAAGCGCTCGATTGCGGGCCAGTCGTAGGGGGTGTTCATCATCAGGATCACCTCGTCGAAGCCGCCGTCGACGTAACCCTGCACCGCCGCCTGCATCGACTCGGGCGGGCCGCCGATGGTCTGCGCGCGCTGCTCCTCGACGCTGATACCGCGCCGCCCGGCGGTGCGCTCCGTCCAGCGCTCGTAGATCGCGTCCGGGATCAGCGGCGTGCCCGCGGTCAGCCGGATCTCCTCGAAGCGCCGCCCCACGTCGTTGCAGTGCTGCCTCAGCACCGCGACCTTCGGGGCGAGGTCGGCGGCGGTCCCGACGCCGTTCCAGGCGTCGGCGTGGCGCGCGACGATGTTGAGCGTGCGCCGCTCGCCCGCGCCGCCCACGAGGATCGGCGGGTGCGGCCGCTGCATGGGAGGCGGGCGGAACGGGGCCTGGCTGAGGCTGTAGTACTCGCCCTCGAAGGAGACTTCCTCCTCCTCCGACCAGAGCAGCCGGATCACGTGCAGCGCCTCGTCGAGCCGCTCGAGGCGTTCGCGCGCCGAGGGGAACGGCCAGCCGTAGGCGGCGTGCTCGAGCGGGTTGTTGCCCGCGCCGATGCCGAACTCCAGCCGCCCGCCCGAGATCTGGTCGATCGTCGTCGCGGTCTTGGCGAGCAGCGCAGGGTTGCGGAAGAGGTTGCCCGTCACGAGGGTGCCGAAGCGCAGCCGCTCCGTCTCCGCCGCCAGCGCGGCGAGCACCACCCAGCCGTCCATGCACGGCCCCTCGGTGTCCCGCGTGCCGGTCGGCAGGAAGTGGTCGATCGTCCAGGCGCCGTCGTAGCCGAGCGCCTCGAGGCGCTGCCACGTCTCGGAGAGCTCGCCCCACTCGATGTTTTGCTGCCCGGTCTGGACGCTGAATCGCACCGCCGCCTCCGTCCTCGCGAGCGGCACTCTAGCAGGCGTGGCGGGCAGACGCGGACTACGTGATCGTGAGCGGGACGCCCTCGGGACAGAGCGGGCAGTCGGGGGGCTCCCAGCTCTCGATGTCGAGCGTGGCGGCGGCGAAGAAGGGCAGGCCGAAGTCGGCGCGCCCGGCCGAGCGGTCGACGAGCACGGTCACGCCGACGGGCTCGCCGCCGGCCTCGCGCACGGCCTCGATCGTGTCGTGCACGGAGCCGCCGCTGGTCACCACGTCGTCGGCGATCAGCACGCGCTCGCCGGGGTTGAGTCGGAAGTCGCGCTGGATCGCCCGGCCGGGCCCGTCCGGACGGCGCTCGGCGATGATCCCGCGCACGCCCAGCTGCCGGGCCATCTCGTAGGCGAGGATCACCCCGCCGGTGGTCGGGCCGGCCACGGTCTGCGGCGCCAGGCCGCGCGCCGCCTCGGCGAGCCGGGCGCAGATCTCGGCCGTGCGGTCCGGCCATTGCAGGAGGTTGAACTTCTCGACGTAGCGGGCGGCGTGGCGGCCCGAGGCGAGCTGGAAATGGCCGTCGAGGAAGGCGCCGCTCTCCTCGAAGGCGGCGATCACCGCGGGGTCGGCCGCCTCGTCGCGCGTCACCGGGACTGGCTGACCTCGACGCCGCTCTGCGTGCCCGGCTCCTCGTGGCCGACGATGCCGAAGCGGTCGAGCGGCCAGTAGCGCAGCTCGGCGCGGCCGATGATCAGGCCCTGGTAGAGCATCCCCCAGGAGTGCGAGTCGTAGGAGTTGTTGCGCGCGTCGCCGAGGACGAAGACGTGGCCGATGGGGACTGTCTGCGGGCCGAACGCGTAGCTCGGAGCGTGCAGCAGGTAAGGCTCGTCCAGCGCGACGCCGTCCACCATTACGTTCCCGTCGCGTACCTCGACGGTCTGTCCGGGCAGCGCGACCACGCGCTTGATGAAGTCGCGGTCCTGGCCCAGCGGAAAGGCGAAGACGACGACGTCGCCCTGCTCGATCGCGCCGAAGGGCTGCCAGGCGTCTTCCTCCACCAGCGGCAGCCAGGAGAAGTCGAAGGTGCGGTAGGCGAGCTTGTTGACGACGACCATGTCGGCGTGCCGGAAGTTCGGCTCCATCGAGCCGCCGTCGACGATGAAGTTCTGGGCGACGCCGCGCACGACGATGAACATCAGCAGGGCGAGCGCGACCACCTCGAGCGTTTCGCTCACGCCGCGCAGTCCGAACGGCCAGATCCGTTGCAGCGTGGTGCGCTCGTCCGGGACCGGGAGCGGTGGCTCGATCGGGGCGCCCCAAGGGTCGCGCTCCGCGAGGCCGCCGTGGCTGGGCGCGTGCGCGAAGCTGAGTGCGCGGACGGGCGGCCGCGCGCCTGCCGGCTCGCGCGGATCGAGGTGCTGGGGAGGCCTGCCCGGGTCCGCCGGCGGCTGATTCACCATCGCATCGAGTATACCTACGCGCCCTGTACGGAACCCCCGGACAGGCGCAGTCCTCGAAGGCCGCTCAGGCGCGCAACGCGGAGCCGAGGGCGTCCATCCGCTCCCCCGCCACGGCTGCGACGGCGGCGCGCGCCTCCAGCAGGGCCGGTCGCGGATCACGGTCGCCCGCGCCGGCGATGGCGCGGGCGAAGGCGGCGTGGATCTCGCTGCTGACGTTGAGCTTGCGGATGCCCGCGCGCACGCAGTCGCGCAGCTGCCTTGGCGGCACGCCCGAGCCGCCGTGCAGCACCAGCGGCAGCCCGCGCACCGCCGCGCGCAGCTCGCGCAGCAGCGCCAGGTCGACGTTGCCCGCGAGGCCGTGCGCCGTGCCGACCGAGACGGCCAGCGCGTCGACCTGTGTCTCCTCGACGAAGCGTCGGGCGGCCGCCGGGTCGGTGAGCACGGACTCCGAGGTGACGACGCCGGGCTCGCGCCCGCCGACGTGCCCGAGCTCGGCCTCGAGGGCGACGCCGTGCTCGAGCGCGACCGCGGCGGCCTCGAGCGTCTCCCGGATGTTGAGGTCCAGCGGCTTGATCGAGCCGTCGTACATCAGCGAACTGAAGCCGGCGCGGGCGGCGGCGCGCAGCAGCTCGAGATCGTGGCCGTGGTCGAGGTGCACGGCGACCGGCACGCGCGCGCGCTCGGCAAGCGTGCGGGCTGTCGCCGCGGCGACGGCGATGCCGCCGAAGTGGTCGAGGTTGCCGGGATTGAACTGCAGCAGCACCGGCGAGCGGCGCGCCTCGGCGGCGTCGAGCACGCCGAGCGCGAGCTCGAGGTTGGAGACGTTGAAGCCGGGTACGGCGTAGCCGCCCCGCTCCGCATCGGCCAGCAACTCGCGGCCCCCGGCAAGCGTCATGCGCCGATCTTCACACGGATTGGCGCTGCGCGGTGTTGCGGGGGCCGGTCCGTTGCCCGGAAGGCGAGCTCCCGGTACGAATCCCATGGAGCGACAGAGCAAGGTGGTGCTCGCGGATATGGACCTGCGCTTCTACACGGACCCCCACACGGGCGATGCCCACATCCATCGGCATGACGTGCACGAGCGCGAGGTGGAGGAGGTCATGGCCTCCCCCGCGGAGGACCTGCCGGGTCGGCGCAACTCCCGCCTCGCGATCGGACAGACGCTCGGAGGGCGGTACCTTCTGGTAGTGTATGTACGCGACCCGGAGCCGGGCAGCGCATTTGTCGTCACCGCCTACGAACTGTCCGGCAACGCCCTCGCGGCGTTCCGGCGACGGAGGCGAAGGAGAAACTGATGAGCGACGAAGCGAACGGGTTGCCGCCCGGCTGGGACGAGGCGCGCGTCCGCGACGTCATCGAGCACTACGAGTCGCGGACCGACGACGAGTTGGCGGCCGAGATCGAAGCGGTGTTCGAGGATACAACTCACACCGCGATGGTGATTCCGAACGAACTGGTCCCCGCCGTGCGCGCACTCCTCACCGAGTCTCCCGACCCTGCACCTGCGCCTACCACGAGCTGATTGCGCGGCAGCTTCCCTCCCGCTCGCGCTGACTGCCACCACCAACCGGCGCAACGTGGCCTGACAGCGCCGCGCAACGGGGCCACTGTGATCGGCGCGTGCTAGGCTCGCCGAGGCGGGATGGAGCGAACACGAACCGACCCTTGGCGGCTCAACGACACGATGCGGCCGACGGCGTTGCGGACCTCGTCCAGCGGGCGCAGGGCGGCGAGATCGCGGCCTTCAACACGCTGGTGATCCGCCACCAGAACGCCGCCTACTCGCTCGCCATGCGCTTCCTGCGCTCCCGCGAGGCGGCCGAGGACGTAACGCAGGAGGCGTTCGTCCGCGCCTGGCGCGCCATCGACACCTTCCGGGGCGATCGCTTCCGCTCGTGGCTCCTGCGCATCGTCGCCAACGCGGCGCGCGACGAGCTGCGACGGCGCAAGCGCCGCCCGCAACGCTCGCTCGACGAGACGTGGGACGACCCGGACATGGCCTCGATCGATCCGGTCGAGCCGGGCCTGGGACCGCAGGAGCGGGCGGAGCAGACGGAGTTGCGAGGGGTGCTGGAGCGTGCGCTCGCCGAGCTGCCCGAGGAGTGGCGGATGGTGGTGCTGCTCTCGGACGTGCACGGCATGTCCTACGAGGAGGTCGCCGATGCCGTGGACGCGCCGCTCGGCACCGTGAAGTCGCGGCTGAGCCGCGCGCGGGCGCGTTTGCGCCAGCTGCTGATCGAGTCCGGGGAACTTCCCGGGCTCGCGCAGCGTCGGAAGAGATGAGAGGTGGAGTGATGCGCCTCTGGGGTTGGCGACGCCGTGGCGATGCCGGGGACGAGGAGTACCCCGAGCTCCTCGACGTGTCCTCGGTCTGGGACGAGCAGCTCTCCGCCCACCTTGACGGTGAGCTCGACGAGCACGAGGCCGCGGTCGTCGAGGAGGCCCTGGCCGCCGATCCGGCGCTCGAGGTCCGTCTCGGCGAGCTCGCGGCGGTTCGCGACGCGCTCGGATCGCTGGGCGAGCTGCGCGCCCCGCGCCCGTTCATCCTCGAGGCGCCGCCCACGGGCGCGCGCCGCGCGCCGGGCAGACTGGAGCTGGTCTTCCGCATGGGCGCCGTCGCGGCCGCGGTCGCCTTCGCGATCGTGTTCACGAGCGACGTCGCGGGCCTCGGCGGCGAGGGCGTCGAGGGCTGGGGGATCACCCGCCCGAGCTTCGGCGGCGGAGCGAGCGAGCAAGCGAGCGACGCGCCGCAGGCCGCGCCGGCGGCCGCGCGCGCGGAGGTGACCGCCGCCCCGGCAACACCCGCGGCGACCCAGGCCGCCGCGGCCGCCCCAACCACGCAGCCGACGGCTGCGGCGGAGGCCGCCGAGGCGACCCCCACGCCTCAACCCACCGTTGCGGCGCTCACAGCGGCGACCGCCGAGGCAACGGCGGCCGCCCCGGCGCGCGACGCCCCCGCCTTGCCGACCGTGACGAGGGAGACTCGCACGGCAGCGCGCGGCGTGGAGTCGGACGAAGCCGCCGAGGCGCCCGCAGCCGACACGACGCCGGAGCCCGCCTCCGGGGCGTCCGAGACGAGCGCCGAAGAAGCGGCGGATGCCACTCCCGCGGCTGCCGAGGCAGCCGAGCAGGCAGACGATGCCGACAGCGCCGAAGCGGCGGCTCCGGCCGCGCCCGCGGAGGCCACCCCCGCCCCCGTGGCCACCTCGGCGCCACCGATTGTCGAACAGCCGCCGCAGGTCGAGGCTCAGGACAGGGACGCCGCGCGAGCGCTGCGGCGCGCCGAGCAGGGGCTGCTGGTGGTCGCGCTCGCCCTCGTCGGGCTCACGCTGCTGCTCGGGCTGTGGAGGCGGCGAGGCGGCAGGGCATGACGATGGAACCGGGCGGCGCGCTCCGGCGTACTACCGGATGTGTTCCGCGATGACCGTCTGAGCGAGGAGGAGCGAGCATGAGACGAACGATCACGATCCTGGGCCTCGCGGCCCTCGCATTGCTGACCCTCGCGTCGGCCGCCTGCTACGACGTCACGGTCGAGCCGGCGCCGGCGGATGACGGAAGCGCGGCCGCCGCGGCGGTCGAGGCAGTCCTCGAGCAGGTCGCGTCCGAAGAGGACGGCGGCATCTCGGTCGACGGGACCGGCAGCGTCACCGTCACCCCCGACATCGGCGTCTTCGACGTCGGCGTCGAGGTGACCGAGGAGACGGTGGCCCTCGCCCGCGCCGGCGCGGCGGAGGCGATGCAGCGGATGCGGGACGCAGTGACCGCCAGCGGCGTGGAGGAGCGGGACATCACGACACGCTCCTTCAACATCTACCCGCAGTACGACTACAGCAGCGAGGAAGGCCCGCCCGAGATCATCGGCTACACGGTGAACAACTGGATCGAGGTCAAGGTCCGCGACATCGACCGGCTCTCGGACATCCTCGACGACGCCGTGACGGCCGGCGGCGACGCGATCCGCGTCGGCGGCATCTCCTTCCGCGTCGACGAGCCGGAGCAGTACGCCGACGAGGCGCGGAAGCTGGCCGTCGAGGACGCGCGCGAGAGGGCGCAGCAACTCGCGGACCTCGCGGGCGTGACGCTCGGCAGCGCGATCTCGATCTCCGAGTCGTCCGGAGGCTTCGCGCGGCAGGGCGTGTTGAGGGCCGAGGCGGCCTTCGCCGCCGACACCTCGACGCCGATCTCGCCCGGCGAGAGCCAGGTCTCGGTCACGGTGCACATCGTCTTCGCCATCGAGTAGGGGCGCGGGCGCGGTACCATCTGCGCCCAAGCGCTCAGACCCGAAGGCGAGGCGCCGCCGTGGCGATCTCGGAGCAGATGCAGCTCGCCCTCGCGGAGGGCCGTCGCGCCCTCGGCTGGAGTTCGCCCAACCCTGCCGTCGGCGCCGTCGTCGTGCGCGACGGCGAGGTCGTGGGCGCGGGCCGCACGCAGCCGCCGGGCGGCGACCACGCCGAGGTCGGCGCGCTGCGGGAGGCCGGCGACCAGGCGCGCGGCGCCACCGTCTTCGTCACGCTCGAGCCCTGCGCGCACACGGGACGCACGGGGCCCTGCACCTCGGCGCTGATCGAGGCCGGCGTCGCTGCCGTCCGTTACGCGATCGGCGACCCGGACCCGAACGTAAACGGCGCAGGCCGGCGCGCCCTCGAGGCCGCCGGCATCGCCGTCGATGAAGGCGACGGCGCCGCCGAGGTGGCCGCGCAGCTGGAGGGCTACCTGCACCAGCGGCGCACGGGCCGCCCGTTCGTGATCGTCAAGTACGCAGCCTCCCTCGACGGGCGCATCGCCGCCTCATCGGGAGACTCACGCTGGGTCTCCGGTCCGCGGACGCTTGAGTGGGCGCACGAGCAGCGCCAGGGCCTCGATGCGATCGTCGTCGGCTCCGGCACGGTCGTCGTCGACGATCCGGAGCTGACCGCCCGGCCGGGCGGCAGCACCGAGGGCGCACACCAGCCGCTGCGCGTCGTCGCCGACTCGCGCGGGCGCACGCCTGAGGCGGCGCGCGTGCTCGCCGGCGACTCGCCGACGCTGATCGCGACGACCGCCGCCTCGCCCGAGGACTGGCGCGCGCGCATGACCGGCCGGGGCGCGGAGGTGCTGGTGCTGCCCGAGGCCGATGGCCACGTGGACCTCGGCGCGCTGATCCGCGCGCTCGGCGATCGCGGCGCGCTCACGGTGCTGTTCGAGGGCGGCGGCGTCCTGCTCGGCTCGCTCTTCGACGCACGCCTCGTCGATCGCGTGCAGGCGGTGATTGCGCCGCTCGTGATCGGCGCAGACGCCGCGCCAGCCGCAGTCGCCGGCCGCGGCGTGGAGCGGATGGCGCAGGCCCCACGGCTGCGCGAGGTCACCGTCACGCGGCTGGGCGAGGACACGCTGATCAGCGGCCTGCCCGCTTGGCCCGACGGGTAGTACGCTTTTCCGGGCGGAACGGGGCCCAGCCAATGTTCACCGGAATCGTCGAGGAAGTCGGGGAGGTCCGCTCGCGCGAGGGCGGCGAGCTGGTCATCGCCTGTCGCACGATCCTCGAGGATGTCGCGCTCGGCGACTCGATCGCCGTCAACGGCGTCGACCTCACCGTGCGGACGATCGGCGAGGATTCGCTGACATTCGACGTGATGCCGGAGACATTCCGGCGTTCCAACCTCGGCGAGGCCGGGCCCGGGGCGCGCGTGAACCTCGAGCGCTCGGTGCGGCCGGTGGACCGGCTCTCCGGGCACATCGTGCGCGGCGTGGTGGAGACGACCTGCACGCTGGACAGCCTGACGCCCGACGGCGAGGCGATCATCGCCCGCTACCGGCCGCCCGCGGAGTACCTGCCGTACATCCTGATGAAGGGGCCGGTCTGCCTCGATGGCGCCTCGCTTACGGTGATGGCGCGCGACGAGGAGTCGTTCTCCGTCTCGCTCGTGCAGTACACGCAGGAGCACACGAACCTGACGAGCCGCCAGCCCGGTGATAGCATCAACCTCGAGACTGACCTGCTGGCCCGGTACGTCGAGCAGCTGCTGGAAGCGCGCTCGCAAGGGACCTGATCCGGGCGATGCAGGCAAATGCGGGGGCCTGATGTCCGAGCAACGGGCGACCCGCGAGGGCGAGCCCTCGCGCGCCAGCACCATCGACTCCAGCCTCGTGATCGAGGTCAGCGCCGCGATCGATGAGTTCCGCCGGGGCAAGCCGCTGATCATCGTCGACGACGAAGGCCGCGAGAACGAGGGCGACGTCTGCTTCCCGGCCGACGTGGTCACGCCCGACCTGATCAACTTCATGGCCGTGCATGCGCGTGGCCTGATCTGCGTCGCGATGACCGGCGAGCGCCTCGACAGGCTCGGGCTGCCGCTGATGACCTCCCGCAACACCGCCCCGCTGAGCACGGCCTTCACCGTCAGCGTCGAGGCAGCCGAGGGCGTGACGACGGGCATCTCCGCCGGCGACCGCGCCCGCACGGTCGAGGTGCTCGTGGACCCCGAGTCGGGTCCCGAGGATCTAACGCAGCCGGGCCACATGTTCCCGCTACGAGCGCGCGAGGGCGGCGTGCTGGTGCGGGCGGGTCAAACCGAGGCGTCGGTCGACCTCGCGAAGCTGGCGGGCCGTTACCCGGCAGCCGTGATCTGCGAAATCATGCGCGAGGACGGCACGATGGCGCGCATGCCGGACCTGATCGAGTTCGGGCGCGCGCACGACATGAGCATCGTCACCGTCAACGACCTGATCGCCTACCGCCTGCGCATGGACTCGCTGATCGAGCGCGTCGCCGAGTCGGCGCTGCCGACGGCCTACGGCGAGTTCCGCGCCGTCACTTACCGCACGCTGATCGACGCGAAGGAGCACCAGGCCTTCGTCATGGGCAACGTAGACACAGAGGCTCCCGTCCTCGCGCGCGTGCATGACCAGTGCGTGACCGGCGACGTCTTCGGCTCGTTGCGCTGCGACTGCGGCGAGCAGCTCGAGGAGGCGATCCGCCGCGTCGCCGAGGCCGGCCGCGGGGTGATCGTCTACATGGATCAGGAGGGCCGCGGGATCGGCCTGCACAACAAGATCCGCGCCTACCGCCTCCAGGACACCGGCCTCGACACCGTCGAGGCGAACGAGGCGCTCGGCCTGCCCGCCGACCGGCGCGAGTACGGCATCGGCATGCAGATCCTCGTCGATCTCGGCGTGCGCAAGCTGCGGCTGATGACGAACAACCCGACGAAGCGCTCCGGCCTCGAGGGCTTCGGCCTCGAAATCGTGGAGCGCGTACCGATCGAGGTCGAGCCGAACGCGCACAACGAGGCGTACCTGCGCACGAAGCGCGAGAAGATGGGCCACATGCTCGAATCGGAAGACCTGGCCTAGCGTGGCCGGCTACGAGGGCGGTCTCGACGGGTCGGATCTGCGCCTCGCGGTCGTGGTCTCGCGCTTCAACGAGATCGTGACGGAGCCGTTGCTGCGCGGGGCGCTCGCGACTGCTCGCGACCTCGGCGTCGGCGACGACGCGCTCGACGTGGTGCACGTGCCGGGCGCGTTCGAGTTGCCGCAGGCGGCGCGCAGGCTGGCGAGCGCGGGGGGCTACGACGCGATCGTCTGCCTCGGTGCGGTCGTGCGCGGCGAGACGCCGCACTTCGATTATGTGTGCAGCGAGGCGGCGCGAGGGCTTACGATGGTGTCGCAGGAATTCAATCTGCCCGTAGCCTTCGGCGTGCTCACCTGCGACACCATGGCGCAGGCACGGGCCCGCTCCGGCGGATCCGCGGGCAACAAGGGCGACGAGGCCATGCGCGCAGCGCTCGAGATGGCGAACCTGTTCCGGAAGATCGGCTGAGGCCCGCCGCCGACGCGGCGCCCCAGGCACAGGAGACTGGACATGAGCAAGCTCCCCGACGAACTCAAGCATCCCAGCGGAGGCGAACGCCTGCAGGGCACGGCGACGGATGCCGTGCGGCTCGCCTACCGCGGCCTCGAGCGCTTCCCGGACCTGGTGAAGCGCCACAAGTACATCGCCGGCGGCGCGGCGGTCTCCACCTCGCTGGTGGTGCTCGCCGGCGTCGCGATCGCGCGGCGGCTGCGCAACGGCCAGAGCGAGGAGGAGGCGATCGCCTCCCTCACCGAAGAGGAGCTCAGAGGCCAGAAGGACGAGCGCGAGCCCTGGACCAACGGCGGCGACGCCGAGGACGAAGACACAAGCGAAGCCGAAGCCACCGCCGAGGGCGACGTTGTCGAGGTCGAGACGGAGACCGAGGCGGCCCCGCGCGGCAACGGCCACGGCCCCGACGATGCCATGGAGCAGGAAGCAGTCCCCGCGAAGCGCGGCCTCTAGCCGCACTCACGCGAGTCTCCGCGCCCTGACCTCTCCCGCGCCAAAGCGCCCGCGCGCGAGTTCCTCCCGTACCCCCTTGAGCCCGCACCCGCGCCGCCGCTGATTCGCTGCCCGGCGGGCGCCGAAGCGGCGGGCTGCGCCCGCTCCCCCTCACCCCCGCCCTCTCCCGCCAGGGGAGAGGGTGCCGGATCGGGTTTCGGGAGGTTCGGCGCGCCCTCGGAAGCTTGCCCCTCGGACCGCCGGCGTGCGCCTCCCTCACCCCCACCCTCTCCCTCGGGGAGAGGGGGCGGATTGGCCTCGGGGGAGCATGCCCACCTCGGTCCGCCGCTGCGCTACGCTCCACACAGGGACGTGAACCGTGGAGCGCTCGCTTCCGCGCCGCATCGCGCACTTCGACCTCGATACGTTCTTCGTGTCCGTCGAGCGGGCGCGCGACCCCTCGCTGCGAGGCAAGCCGGTGCTCGTCGGCGGGCGGGGTGGGCGCGGGGTCGTCGCCAGCGCCTCGTACGAGTCGCGCGAGTACGGCTGCCACTCGGCGCAGCCGATGTCGCAGGCGTTGCGACTCTGCCCCGAGGCGATCGTCGTCCCGCCCGACTTCGAGCGCTACAGCGCCTGCTCGCGCGCCTTCCACGAGATCCTTCGCGACTGCGCACCGATCGTCGAACCGGGCGGCATCGACGAGGCGTACGCGGACCTGACCGGCCTCGGCGAGGGCGGCACGGGCGCGCGGGCTGCCGCTGAGCGCGTCCGCGAGCGCACCCGCGACGAGCTGGACCTGCCCGTTTCCGCCTGCATCGCCGGCTCGCGCACCACTGCGAAGGTCGGCAGCGACCGCGCCAAGCCGGACGGGCTGCTCGAGGTGCCCCCGGGCGGGGATGCGGAGTTCCTCGCGCCGCTGCCGCTGCGCGACCTGCCGCTCGTCGGGCCGCGCTTCGGCGAGCAACTCACGGCGCTCGGCGTGCGCACGATCGGCGACGCGGCCGCCCTCGACCCGCGCTGGCTGGAGCGGCGCTTCGGCAAGGCCGGGTTGCTGCTCGCCGACCGCGCGCGCGGCGTCGACGCGGCCCCGGTCGGCGACGGCCGCCGCGGCGCGCGCTCGATCTCGCGCGAAGTCACCTTCGAGGAGGACGTCAGCGACCTCGATGAGCTGCGCCGCACGCTGCGCGCGCACGCCGAGCGCGTCGGCGCCGACCTGCGGCGGCAGGGCCGCCGGGCACGCACGGTCACGCTCAAGCTGCGCTGGTCGGACTTCACGACACTGACGCGCAGCCGCACGGTCGCGCAGCCCGTGCAGCTGACGGACGAGCTGTCCAGCGTCGGCGTCGCGCTACTCGACGAGCTGCTCTCGCGCGAGCGGATGCGGCCCGTCCGGCTGATCGGCCTCGGCGCCTCGAACCTCGTCGAGGACGCCGTCCAGCTCGGCTTCGACGACGACGAGTCGCTCCGCGCCGCCAGCGTCGATCTCGCGATCGATACGATCCGCGGCCGCTACGGGGGCGAGGCGGTGCGTCGCGGGCTGCGGCGAGGGCGTAAGGACCATCGCGAGTAGGCGGGGCGGGACCGCCGAGGGCGCTCCGAACCTGCGCAAACCTTCCGACGTGGCGGGCGGGCGTTCGTACCTACCGTGCATCGTTGCTACCCTACGGTCGCCGAAACGAAAACCTCTCAGGTCTTCGCCTTAGACAGGTAGATTTGCGTGGTATCGAACCAGGACGCAGCAGCGCGCTCCGGGCAGCGATCCGGGCCGAACTGGGTCAACCTCGGCCGGGCCTGCGAGATCCTCGGCGTCAACCAGTCGACCGTGCGCCGCTGGGCGGACTCTGGCCAGATCCGCTGCTTCCGCACGCCCGGCGGCCACCGCCGCTTCGCCGAGGAGGACCTGCTCTCGCTGACGCGCGAGAACCCTGCGGGCGACCTCCGCAGCGCCGCCGTCTCGCAGATCCGCCGCAAGCTGCACGCCGGGCGTGGCGGGACCGGCTGGTACCAGGAGATCGAGGAGTCCGAGCGCGAGGCGCTGCGCCCCCTCGGACGCCGTCTCGTCGAGCTGGTTGGCGAGTACATCGCGGGGCGCCGCCCGCGCGCCGAGATCGAGCACGAGGTCGACGAGATCGGCCGCCACTACGGCGAACTGCTGGTCGAGCGCGATACGCCGCTGCTGCGGGCGATGGAGGCGTTCACGTTCTTCCGCCGCTCGCTCGACGAGACCGCGAAGCAGATGGCGGAGCGCAACCGCATGGACGCGCGCGAGGCCGCCGACGCCCGGGAACGCATCGGCGGCCTCGCCGACCGCGTCCTGCTCGGTGTCAGCGCCGCCTACGACGATGGGCAAGATTAGCGTGGGCTACTACCCGATCTTCGTGGAGATGGAAGGGCGGCGCGTGCTGCTGGTCGGCGGCGGCCGTGTCGCCGACGAGAAGCTCGGCAAGCTCGTCGACGCCGGCGCGGACGTGACCATCGTCGCGCCCGACCTGATCCCGCCCGTGCGCGAGGTCGTCGATCGCGGCAGCGCGACGTGGCTCCCCCGCGTCTACGAGGCGGGTGACGTGCGCGGCTTCGAGGTGGTGATGATCGCCACCGACGACGGCGCCGTGAACGCTGGCATCGCCGCCGAGGCGCGCGAGCTCGGCATCTGGGTCAACGCCGCCGACGACGCGGCGAACTGCGACTTCATCCTGCCCTCGCTCGCGAAGCGCGGGCGCATCGCCCTCGCCGCCTCGACGGGCGGGGCGAGCCCCGCGCTGGCGCGCTGGCTGCGCGAGCGCCTCGAGGAGTTCCTGAGCGACGAGGTGGCGGCGCTCGGCGACCTGCTCGCCGAGGTGCGCGTGCAGGCCCGCGAGCGTGACCGCGAGTGCGCCGCGAGCTGCGACCGCACGCGACCGCCTCCCCCGCTACTCTGCGAGGCCTGCCCGAACCGCATCAGCAACGACACATGGCAGGCCGCGATCGACGACGACCTGCGATCGCTGCTGCGCGCCGGCGAGTACGAAGCCGCACGCGCGCGCCTCGTGGCGTCGCTCGGCCTCGACCGGCCGCTCGCGATCCCGGAGTGGCAAGGACAGCCGGCATGACCGCCGAACGAACCGAGGGCCAGGCCGCGATGCTCACGATGGTCGGCGTCAGCCACCGCAACGCGCCGCTGTCCGTGCGCGAGCGCTTCGCGATCACCGCGGAGGCACTGCCGGACGTCCGCCACGAAGTGGCCGAGCGTTTCGGCTCTGGCGCGATCGTCGCCACCTGCAACCGCCTCGAGCTCTACGTGCCCGGCGAGCAAGCACCCGAGGAGTTGACGGGCTTCCTCTGCGAGGCCGCCGGGGCCGAACCGGACCTCGGCGAGCGCTACCTGCTGCCGCGCCGGGACGCCGAGGCGGTCAGCCACCTCTACGCCGTCGCCGCGGGGATCGACTCGATGGTGATCGGCGAGTCCGAGATCCTCGGGCAGGTGCGGTCCTCGTTCGCGGCGACGGTCGCGGCCGGAGCCGACACGGCGCTGCTCTCGCGGCTCTTCCACACCGCCATCCGCCTCGGACGCCGCGCGCGCACGGAGACCGCGATCGGGCACGGCGCGCTGTCGATCTCCTCGATCGCCGCGCAGCAGGCGCGCGAGCTCACCGCCGACCCGGCCGGCGCGGCCGTGCTCGTCGTCGGGGCCGGCGAGGCGGGGAGGCTGGCCGCCGCCTCGCTCGTCGACCACGGCATCGGCTCGATCGCCGTCAGCAACCGCACCGAGTCGCGCGCGGAGGCGCTCGCCGAGGAGCTCGGCGGGCGCAGCGTGCCGTACGGCAGCCTCGGCGCGGAGCTGTCCGCGGCCGACGTCGTGATCGCCGCCACCGATGCGCCGGAGCCCGTGCTGAACAGCGGCCGCGTCGCGAGTGCGCTCGTGCGCCGCGAGGGCGCCCCGCAGCTGATCATCGACATCGGTGTGCCGCGCGCCTGCGATCCCAGCGTCGCCGCTATCCCCGGCGTGACCTACCGCGACATCGACGACCTGCAGGAGATCGCCGCCACCCACGCGCACGCGCGCGCCGCAGAGGTGCAGGCCGTCGAGCGGCTCGTCGAGGAGGAGACGGGGCGCTTCCTCGAATGGTGGGAGCACCTCCAGGTCGCGCCGACGATTGCCGCGCTCAGCGAGCGGGCAGAGCAGCTGCGGCAAGGCGAGCTGGAGCGCACCCTGCGGCGGCTCGACCTCGACGATGGCGAGCGCGAGCGCGTCGAGGCGATGACCAAGGCGCTGGTGCGCCGCATCCTGCACGACCCGATCGCGGCCCTGCGCGAGCGCGGCGACCGCGACGTCTACGTGGACGCGGTCCGGCATCTCTTCCGCCTCGACGAGCCGGCGGACCCGCCAGCGGCGCCTTGACGCGGCTGCGCCTCGCCACGCGCGGATCGCGCCTGGCGCTCGCGCAGAGCGAGCTCGTCGCCGACGCCCTCCGCGACCGCCACCCCGGCATCGAGATCGAGCTCGTGCGCGTCCGCACCGAGGGCGACATCGACCGCGATTCGCCGCTCACGGCGATCGGCGGGCGCGGCGTCTTCGTGCGGGCGGTCGAGCAGGCCCTGCTCGACGGTCGGGCAGAGATCGCCGTGCACTCGCTCAAGGACGTGCCGACCGCCGCCATCGAGGAGCTGACACTGGCCGCGATCCTGCCGCGCGCCGACGCTCGCGACGCCCTCGTCGCCTCGGGCGGGCGGCGGCTCGCCGAGCTGCCCTCGGGGGCGCGCGTGGGCAGCGGATCGCGGCGGCGGGCGCTGCTGCTCCGCGCGCTGCGCCCGGACATCGAGGTCGCCCGATCCGCGGCAACGTCGACACCCGCCTCGGCAAGGTGGAGAGCGGCGAGTACGACGCCGTCGTGCTCGCGGCGGCCGGCCTCGCGCGCCTCGAACGGCTCGAGGAGGCGACGCAGCTGTTCGAGCCGATGGAGTTCCTGCCCTCACCCGGGCAGGGCGCGCTCGCCGTGCAGTGCCGCAGCGACGACGCGGCGACGCGCGAGCTGCTGGCGGGCATCGACGACGCCGCCACGCGCGCGGCCGTCGAGGCCGAGCGCGGCGTCCTCGCCGAGCTGGGCAGCGGCTGCTCCGTGCCCGTCGGCGCCTACGCGCAGATCGCCGACGGCCTGCTCGCCCTGCGCGCCATGATCGGCGACGAGGACGGCGAAGGGGCGAGCTTCGGCGACGCCGCCGGACCGGCGGACGAAGCCGAGGCGCTCGGCCGCGGCCTCGCGGCGCAGCTTGGCGCCGGGGGTGTCACCGAGGACGGCGCGCGATGAGCGCGGGGGGCGAGGCCGGACACGTCTGGCTGATCGGCGCGGGGCCCGGCGACCCCGGTCTCGTGACGCAGGGAGGCCTCGAGGCGCTGCGCCAGGCCGAGGTCGTGCTGTACGACCGCCTCGGAACTGCCGAGCTGCTTGCGGAGTGCGCCTCCGAGGCGGAGCTGATCGACGCAGGCAAGGCGCCCGGCGGCTCGGCAATGACGCAGGACGAGATCAACGCCGCGCTCGTCGCCCAGGCCCGCGCGGGCAGGCGCGTCGTGCGCCTCAAGGGTGGCGACCCCTTCGTCTTCGGGCGCGGCGGCGAGGAGCTCGAGGCGCTCGCGGACGCGGGCCTCGAGGCGACCGTCGTGCCGGGCGTGACCTCAGCGATCGGGGGCGTCGCGGCGGCCGGCATCCCCGTCACCCACCGCGGCGTCGCCGCCAGCTTCGCCGTCGTCACCGGCCACGAGGACCCCACCAAGCCCGCCGCGCAGGTGCGCTGGGCGGAGCTCGCCACGGCGGTCGACACGCTCGTCGTGCTGATGGGCGTCGGCCGCCTCGAGGGCATCGCCCGCGCGCTGATCGAGGGCGGCCGCCCGCCCGCGACGCCGAGCGCGCTGATCGTCGAGGCAACGACGCCGCGCCAGCGCGTCGTTGAGGCGCGGCTCGATTGCATCGCCGAGGCGGCGCGCGAGGCCGGGGTGCAGCCCCCCGCGCTGCTCGTCGTCGGCGAGGTGGTCGCACTGCGCGAGCGGCTCGCGCCGGCGCTGCGCCGCCCGCTGGCGGGCTGGCGGGTGCTGGTCACGCGCACGCGCCGCCAGGCCTCGAGCCTCGCCGAGGCGCTGCGCGCCGAGGGCGCCGAGCCCGTGCTGCTGCCCGCGATCGAGATCTCGCGCCGCGCCGACCCAGAGGCCGTGCGAGCCGCCATCGAGGCGCTGCGTGAGGGCGACTACGACTGGGTCGCCTTCACCTCCGGCAACGCCGTCGAGGCCTGGTTCGACCTCGTGCGCGAGGCGGGCCAAGACGCGCGGCTCTTCGCCGGGGCGAGTATCGCCGCCGTCGGCGCTGCGACGGCGCGCGCCCTCGAGGCGCACGGGCTGTCGCCGGACCTGCTGCCGGAGCGCGCGAGCGGCACGGGCGTCGCGGACGCGCTGCTGGAGCGAGGCATCGAGGGCGCGCGCGTGCTCGTGCCGCGCGCCGAGCGCGCCGACCCGGCGCTGGTCGAGCGCCTGCGTGCAGGGGGCGCCTCGGTCGACGAGGTCACGCTCTACCTCGCGGCGCCGCCGGCCGACCCGCCACCGGAAGTGCTGGCCGCGCTGCACGCCGGCGAGATCGAGGCGGTGACGTTCACCTCCTCCTCCACCGTGCGCAACCTCGCCACGCTGCTCGGCGGCGACCTCGACGCCTTGCGAGCCGCCGTCGTCGCCTGCATCGGCCCGCAGACCGCCGAGGCCGCGGTCGAGGCGGGCCTGCCCCCGCAGGCCGTCGCCGACCACGCCTCGGTCGACGCCCTCGTGGCTGCGCTGCGAAGATATGCGGCGGGGAGGGTGTGATGGTAGAGCCGGAACTTGGCAGCATCGAGAACGTAAACCCGCGCAAGGTCTGGCCCAACGAGGCGAGCGACTTCACGCCGTGGCTGGCAGAGCACATCGATTCGCTCGGCGAGGCGCTCGGGCTGGACATCGAGGTCACGCAGACCGAAGCGGCGGTCGGGGCGTTCAGCCTTGACATCCTCGGCAAGGTCTCGGACAGCGATCGCGTCGTCATCGTCGAGAACCAACTAGAGCGCACTGACCATGCACATCTCGGCCAGTTGCTCGCCTACGCGGCTGGCCTCGACGCAAGGATCGTGGTCTGGATAAGTCCGGATGTCCGTGATGAGCACCGCGAAGCGGTCCACTGGCTCAACGAGCGAACAAGCGAGGCGGTCGCGTTCTTCGCGGTTGAAGTAGAGGTGTGGCGGATCGGCGACTCGTTGCCCGCACCGCGCTTCAGCGTCGTTGCCGAGCCCAGCGAGTTCCAGAGAGACCTCCGGCGTACGGCTGCACGATCGGACGAAGGCCAATCCGGCTTCCGTGAGTTCAACGATGACTTGCTGCGACGCCTCCGTGCTGCGAGTCCGGCGTTTCCCCCGCCGCGTGCTCGCCGTGGCGCGTTCATCACATTCCCACGAATCGGGCACACTAGTTTCCGGCTTGCCACGACGTTTCAGCGGAAGCACTTTGAAGTCGAGATGGTGATTGAGACGGCCAGCCGCGCCGTCAACGAGGCAGCCTTTGATCGACTCCGTGAGGAGCAAGACGCCGTCGATACCGAAGTCGGGCAGCCATTGGAGTGGGACCGCCACAACTACGATCGCCTCGCTTCACGGGTGTTCGCTGGCCGACCCGGCACCATCGGCTCGCCGCCCGAGGAGCTCGAAGAGTTCAAGCAGTGGGCTGTCGAACTGCTCCCTAGGTTCCACAGTGCGTTTGAGCCGCGCATTCGAGCCCTCGACCTCGAAGCCCTCGCCGCCACCACAGAGGAGGCTGCCTCATGACCATCGCGACGCGCACGCGGGACTTCGCGCGTACGAGGAGGCTGCGCAGTAGCGAGGCGCTGCGCGGGCTCGTGCGCGAGACGCGCCTCGACCCGGCCTCCTTCGTCTACCCGCTCTTCGTCACCGAGGGCTCAGGCGTGCGGCAGCCGATCGAGTCGATGCCCGGGCAGGCGCGGCTCTCCACCGACATGCTCGCCGCCGAGGCCGCCGAGCTGCACGAGCTCGGCGTGCGCGCGGTGCTGCTCTTCGGCGTGCCCGACTACAAGGACGCCGAGGGCAGCGGCGCCTGGGCGACCGACGGCATCACGCAGCGCGCCATCGAGGCGCTCAAGCAGGCCGACCCCTCGCTGGCCGTGATCGCCGACGTCTGCCTCTGCGAGTACACCGACCACGGCCACTGCGGCCCGATCAACGCCCGTGGCGAGGTGGAGAACGACGCCGCGATCGAGCTGCTTGCCCAGACCTCGGTCTCGCTCGCCGAGGCGGGCGTGGACATGGTCGCGCCCTCGGACATGATGGACGGGCGGGTCGCCGCGATCCGCGCGGCGCTCGACGAGTCCGGCTTCGCGCAGCTGCCGATCATGGCCTACAGCGCGAAGTACGCCTCCGCCTTCTACGGCCCCTTCCGCGAGGCCGCCGACTCCGCCCCGCAGTTCGGCGACCGCCGCGGCTACCAGATGGATCCGCCCAACGTGCGCGAGGCCGTCCGCGAGGTCGCGATCGACATCGAGGAGCAGGCCGACATCGTCATGGTGAAGCCCGCGCTCGCCTACCTCGACGTGGTGCGCGCGGTGCGGGACTCGACCGAACTGCCGCTTGCGGCGTACAACGTCTCCGGCGAGTACGCGATGTTGAAGGCGGCGGCCGCCAATGGCTGGATCGACGAGCGCGGCGCCGTCCTCGAGGCGCTGACCTCGATCCGCCGCGCCGGCGCCGACATCCTGCTCACGTACCACGCGAAGGAGGCGGCGCGCTGGCTACGCGAGACGCGGTGACGAGCGACGACGGCGCCTCGGCTGCGCCTGCCCTCGACCCCGGCGCGATCCGCGCCGTGGCCTTCGACGGCTACGGCACCCTGCTCGACTGGGACTTCCGCGCCGCGCTGCGCCAGGCGCTCGACCAGCAAGGCCTCGCCGTCGAGGACTTCGAGGCGACCGCCAAGAGCTTCGAGAAGGCCTGGAACAGCGTCAGCCCCTGGGGCGACCGCGTCGACGACGAGGGCAAGCCGGACCGCGAGTACATGCTCGACGGCCCCGTGCCCGAGTTCATCACCACCTGGGAGATCTGGCGGCGCCAGTTCGCCTGGGTCTTCGACGACCAGGGCCTTGAGGGCGACCCGGCCGCCGGCGCGACCCACTTCCGCGAGGTGCTGAGCCACGCTCCGGCCTACCCCGGCACGCGCGAGGTGCTCGACGCCCTCGACGCCGCGGGCTACCGCCTCGCCCTGCTCTCGAACGCCGACGAGGACTTCCTGCAGAGCGCCGTCTCGCACAACCGCCTGCGCTTCTCCGTGATCCACAGCTCCGAGTCGCTGCGCGCCTACAAGCCGCATCGCTCGGTCTTCCGGGACACCTGCCTGCGCCTTGCGTGCGAGCCCGCCGAGGTGCTCTACGTCGGCGACTCCCCGCAGGCCGATGTGATGGGCGCCAGCAACGCCGGGCTGCCCGTCGCGTGGGTGCGCCGCAGCGAGGACGCCGAGTTGGCAGAGGATCTGCCGAGGCCGGCACTCGCCATCGACACGCTCCCCGAGCTGGCGGAGGCGCTTGGCGTGCCCCTTCCGAGCGTGGTCGCCTCGTGAGCGCCGAGGCCGGCGGCCGCTCGCTCGAACGCTCGCGCGCGCTGATGGCGCGGGCGCGCGAGGTGCTCCCCGGCGGCGTCAACTCGCCGGCGCGCGCCTACCGCGCCGTCGGCGGCGACCCCGTCGTGCTCGACCGCGGCGCGGGCGCGATCGTCGCCGACGCCGACGGCAACGAGTACGTCGATTACCTCGGATCGTTCGGCCCGCTGATCCTCGGCCACGCCCACCCGGCCGTCGTCGAGGCGGTGGGGCAGGCGGCGGCGCGCGGCACCTCGTTCGGCGCGCCGACGGAGGCCGAGCTGGAGCTCGCCGAGCTGATCGTCGAGGCGCTGCCCTCGGTGGAGATGGTGCGCTTCGTCAACTCCGGCACCGAGGCGGTGATGAGCGCGCTGCGGCTCGCCCGCGCCGCCACCGGGCGCGACCTGATCGTGAAGTTCGAGGGCGGCTACCACGGCCACTCCGACGGCCTGCTCGCCGCCGCCGGCTCGGGCGTCGCCACCCTCGGGCTGCCGGACTCGCCCGGCGTGCCCGCCGCCTTCGCCGCGCAGACGCTGCTCGCCCCCTACAACGACGTCTCGGCCGTCGAGGCGATCTTCGAGGCGCACCCGGACGCCGTCGCCGCCGTCATCGTCGAGCCCGTCGCCGGTAACATGGGCGTGGTCCCGCCGCGCGACGGCTACCTCGAGGCGCTGCGGCGGCTCTGCGACGCGCACGGCGCGCTGCTCGTCTTCGACGAGGTGATCACCGGCTTCCGCGTCGGCTGGTCCGGCGCGCAGGGTCGCTACGGCGTGCGTCCGGACCTCACCACGCTCGGCAAGGTGATCGGCGGCGGCCTGCCCGTCGGCGCCTACGGCGGCCCGCGCGAGCTGCTGGAGCAGATGGCCCCGGCCGGCGGCGTCTACCAGGCCGGCACGCTCTCCGGCAACCCGCTGGCGACCGCCGCCGGCCTCGCGACGCTGCGCACGCTGCAGGCCGACGAGACCGCCTACGCACGCCTCGAGGCGCTCGGCGCACGGCTCGAGGACGGCGTCGCCGCGGCGGCGCGCGAGGCGGGCGTGCCCTTCGCGGTCGCGCGCGTCGGATCGGCGCTGACCGGCTTCTTCCGCTCTGAGGCCCCTCGCGACTACGCCGAGGCGGCGGAGAGCGACACGGCGCGCTTCGCCCGTTTCCACCGCGCGCTGCTCGACCGTGGCGTCATGCTGCCGCCCTCGCAGTTCGAGGCCTGGTTCGTCTCCCTCGCCCACGACGAGGCGCTGATCGAGCGCACCATCGAGGCCGTAGCCACCGCCCTCCGCGAGGCCGCCTCCGAGGCGTAGCGCTCCCTCCGGTCCCCTCTCCCCGAGGGAGAGGGATAGGGTGAGGGCGATCCCGGGTGCCCCCTTCGATCCCCTCTCCCCCGGCGGGAGAGGGTTAGGGTGAGGGGGATTCCGGCTCTGCTTTTGGCGGCCGAACGACGGAGCACCCCGAGGGGGCCGGATCCGCCCTCGAGGGCCCGTCGCGCCCCCCTCCGGTGCCCTCTCCCCGAGGGAGAGGGTTAGGGTGAGGGAGGGTCCGCCCTCCGGGATTGCATTGCGCCATCGGGGCTCTCGGAGGCGCGCGGGAGTCCTCCCCTCACCCCCGCCCTCTCCCCAGGGAGAGGGAGCCGGATCGGGCTTGTGGGAGTTTCGCAGATGTCTCCTCGGGGAGAGGGGGGCGCATTGCCTCGGCGAGTGCTCACCCGTATACTCGCGTGGCGGGCTCACGCGCGCAGCGCTTGATCGGTTTGGCGAGGCGGACTCGCCTATGCAGCTTACGGTCCAGCAAGAGGACCTCCACCGGGGGCTCAGCGCCGTTTCGCGCGCCGTACCCGCGCGCTCGTCCCTCCCCATCGCCGGTCACATCCTGCTCGATTCAGGCGACTCGAATCTCACGCTCTCGGCCACCGACGCCGAGACGATCGCGATCACCTACACGATCGCCTCCGACATCGAGGAATCCGGGGCGATCACGCTCCCCTCGCGGCTGCTCTCCGACTTCGTGGCCTCGCTTCCCCAGCAGCCGATCAACCTCTCGCTTGCCGAACGCTCGCGCCAGGTCAGCCTCTCCTGCGCTCGCAACGAGGCCTCCATCGGCGGCCAGAGCGCCGACGACTTCCCGCCCATTCCGCCCGTCGAGGACGGAGACTCGCTCGCCCTCGACCCGACCGCGCTGCGCCGGGCGATCAACCAGGTGGTCTTCGCCGCCGCGACCGACAACTCGAGGCCGGTGCTCACCGGCGTCCACTTCGGAATCAAGGGGTCGCAGCTGCGCCTCGCCGCCGCCGACGGCTTCCGCCTCGCCGTCCACACGATGGAGCTTGAGGGCAGTCCTCCCGAGCGGGAGGCGATCGTGCCGGCGCGCGCCCTCGGCGAACTGGCGCGGATGCTCGCGGAGGTCGACGAGCCGGTCGAGATGCGCTTCAACGCCGTCGGCACGCAGGTGCTCTTCGACCTCGGCCACGCGACGCTCAGCGCCACGCTGCTTCAGGGCACCTTCCCCAACTACGACCAGCTGATTCCCAGCGCGCACGCGACGCGAACCGAAATCGCCGTCGCTGAGTTCATGCGTGAGACGCGCATCGCCTCGATCTTCGCGCGCGACGGGTCCGGCATCGTGCGGCTCGTCGCCACGCCGGGCGAGGATGGAGCGCCCGGCCGGCTGCTGATCACCGCGCGCGCCGAGGAGCTGGGCAATAACGAAGGCGAGCTGGACGCCATCGTCGACGGCGAGGAGGCAAAGATCGCCTTCAACAGCCGCTACCTCACCGAGGTCCTGCAGGTCCTCGACGCCGACCGCGTCGCCGTCGAGACCAGCTCCCCCTCAAGCCCCGGCGTTCTCCGCCCCGTCGGCGACGACCGCTACACCCACGTCGTCATGCCGATGTTTGTTCAATGGTGATAAACTTCTGGTCGTTTTGACTAGATTTACGAGGTGTTCTGATAGATTCTGGCGCGTCGACCGGGAGAACGCCTTCCAGCGTCACTTCATCGCGAGTTGCCGTGATCTGTAGCTGAACCGTCTCTAGGACAAGGTCCTGATCCTCCGGTCCGGCGCCGTCCAGGAGCTCTGCGATCGCGCCACAGGTCCGTCTGAGGTCACCCTCGTCAACGTCCGCACCGAGCGCTGACCCCACACCTGTGAGGGCGTCCATTTCGCTGGCGAGAAGCTCGCGCTGACCCTGCAACTGGCGAAGTTCAGAACGCACTACGTCGCCGTCCACCTCGTCGTAGCCGAAGAGCCGAACGAGCCGCTCCTCTCGCTTCCGCAGCGAGGTCATCTCCGACTCCAGCCGCTCGACTTCCTCAGGGTCGGGTGCGGTCTCGCCAAGTCGGCGCTGCTCGCGCAGGACAAGCTCGGGCTCGGTGAGCACACTGCGCACCTCAGCCCTAGTCCCCTGCTCAAGCGCCTCCGCCCGGATGTAGCGGGACTCGCAGCGGTGGCCGGTGACTCGGGTGTAGGCGTGCCGGCAGCGGTAGTACGAGTAGGTCTTACCCTTCGAGGTGAGCGTCTGCCCTACCATCGCGCTGCTGCAGAGCCCGCAGCGCAGCCGGCCACTCAGCATGTACTGGCGCTTCGCGGTGGAGCGCCGATTCGTTCGCTCGGGGTCGTTGAGGATCGCCTGAACGCGATCCCAGAGTTCGGTGTCAACGATCGGCGGGGTCGCGCCAGGAATCTCGATGTGCTCCTCTTCGGGCCGCTCGATCACGCGGGTGCGCCTGCGCGCTCCCGCAGCGCGCACTCGCACCCGCTTCGTTCTGCGATACACAGTGCGGCCGATGTACGCCTCGTTGAGGAGCATTCGTCTAATCGTGATCCCGTACCAGCGCCCTCCCGAGAAGGCAGGGATGCCGGCGTCGTTGAGTTCGTTGGCCACGGTCGAGAAGCTGCGGCTGGCCGCGTACCGCACGAAGATCCGGCCGACGACCGCCGCCTGATAGGGATCGATCTCGCGGCGCCCGGTCTCCGGGTTGTACGTGTACCCGTAGCAGCCCCGGCCGAACGCCTGGGGGATACGCCCGCTCTTCGCTCGCTCTTCCTTGCCGCGCATGGTCCGCTCCGCGATCTTCTCGCGCTCCACTTCGGCGATGAACGCGCGCGCGGCGAGGATGAAGCGCCCGACCGCGGTGTCCTCGAAGCGCTCGGTCACGAACTCGAGGCGCGCCTCGGCGCGCTCGAACTCGTCGAACAGGATCCCGATGTGGTTCTGGCTCCGCGACAGGCGGTCAACCGCGTACGCGACGACGACGTCAGCCTCACCCCGCTGCAACGCCGCCCGCAGTTCGTCCAGGCCGTCGCGCTCCAGCGCCCCTCCGCTGGCGGCGTCGCGGACGCAGCGCACTACGCGCCACCCACGGTCCTCGGCGAGTTCGACGCACGCGCGCTCCTGCGTATCAAGTGAAGTGCCGTCGCGCTCTTGTGTGTCGGTCGACACGCGTGAATAGACGATCGCTCGCATTGCCATCTCCCATGTTGAGGCCGGGGCTTCTCGCTGCTCGTTCGTGCACCTGAGCCCTCTGGTGCCAGCCGACTCGATACTCGGGGAGGTCGGACCCAATCGTTCACCAGGCCACGGGACGATGCAAGGCTCGCGCTGCCCAAAGCCTCCGGGCAACCGGACCGCGAGAGTTCGGGAGCGGTTAGGCCGTGTCCTGCTCCCCATCGCCATCAGACCGAGGGATGCCGGACTGACGAGGGTCAGGGAGAGCGTCTGAGAGCAGCCAGCGCCACAGTTCGTCCCAGGCGCGGGTGCGGGGGCCGGTCCGCCACTCGGTCTTGAGCACGACCGCATAGCGATTCGGCGCCACCGGTCCTGTCATCTCGTCCTCGGACGCTTCGTCGCCGGCGCTCGGGTGCCCGGAGTTCTGCGTCTCCTCCATGTCGCTGCTCTCGCCCCCGTTTGATGAGTCCGACAGTGAACACATCCGTCGTGTCGCCTTCCGAACGTGAATGGCGAGCGTCGCGCAGCGGGCACGCGAGAGGAATCCCCCGCGAGGGACTTCATAGCTGAAGTGCCCTCCCCACGCCGCGAGGCTTGAGCACAGCAACGGCAGGGTCGGAGCACTCTGGTACTCGTGCATGCGGCGCTGGCTCCGTCAGACGCTCGCGTTTCCGCAGTCCCAACCGGTACGCTGCTGACTGCCGCGGCCTCTGTATGCCGCTGACCGGACATTGCCATGAAGCAAGAAGAACGCTCACTCCTAGCGCCCGGAGTAGTCCTGGTCGCCGGGTACATGGGCAGCGAATATCGGTGTCGGATCGTCCGCGGACCTGGCGGTGGCAGTCAATACGAGGTTGATGGCGTTGGTGCCTACACCTCGCCAAGTGGCGCGGCTATGGCAGTCATTACCCGCGCCAACCCAGGCCGCGCCTCTCCGAACACGAATGGTTACGAGTTCTGGAACTTCGAAGACGTCGCTGCCGCCAGGGCAAATCTTGCGCAGCTCGACTCGCCTACGGCGGTCGTGCTTTCGGCAGTGGACGAGATACAAGAGGCTCAGGAAGCATTCGCCCGAGCCTTCCGGCGGGGAACCGTCCCGATCGACGGTGTTCGCTTCGGCTTCCAGGGCGGCTCCGTCGAGGAGACTGCCTACTGGCTTGCGGCCGAGAGTGTCTGGCTAGCGTCCCGCGTCGCGCCGGAGGGAAACCGGTTTTGGAACGCGCTTGGGACCTCGGAGCCAAGCCCCGGCGGCATGACCTCGATTACCTGCGAGGTGAACTCACCACTTGCGGGGGTGAACCGGCGGATCGGTGGATGCTTCGCACGCGAGGTTGAGTCCGGACATACGCTACTCCTTCACCGAGGCCGGATTGGAGGAGGACGAGCAGGAATCGGCCCCGGTGCCTTCTGGGACGGCTACGAAGGTTCCGAGATTGTCGCCGACGATGGTGGAGAGAACAGGAGATTCGCCTTGGTCACGGACCTCGACGGCGGGCAGGTCCAGGGTGATGTGTCGAAGTTTGTCCATACGGTGGAGCGAGTGAAGCGAGAGGCCGTCGAGGACAAGCCGTCGACGGATCACGTGAGGCGCCACTGGTGGGTGAACCAAGGAGGTACGCACGAACAAGAGATCGAGGGGGGTTACTTGTGGGCCCCGGTCAAGTCGGGCGATAGGGAGCTAGCTCATCATCGGAACATGGCCGACCTTACGGTCGGCGATAGGGTCTTCCATTACTGGGCGGGGCACATCCGAGCGGTCTCGAGTGTTGCAGAGGCCGCTGAGCTTTCGCAGATCCCCGCGGCGTTGGCCAAGGAGGGGTGGCAACCCGATGGCAGGCTTGCCCAGGTACACGTGGAAGCACTCAGTGACCCCGTGTCGCTGCGAGACATACCGATCGAGTGGCGTCAGGAGGAGCGCGGGCCATTCAATCGGCGCGGCTCCGTCAACCAGGGGTATCTGTACCCGCTCTCTGAAGGCTTCGCCTCCAAGGTTTCTGACAGTTTCCGGCAGCTCGCTGAGGGCGTTTCGATCGACCCAGAGGTTCAGAGTGAAGCGGCAGCTGACTATGTTGAGCCGGACCTTGAAACGATTCGGTCGCGCATCGACGCTGAGGGTCTCGTCATCAGTGACCGAACGCTTCGACGCTTGCACTTGTCGCTGCGGTCTCGTGGCTTCGTAATCCTCTCTGGCATTTCCGGGACCGGGAAGACTTGGCTCGCACAGGCATACGCGCGCGCTGTCGCCGGCGAACAGTGCCTTGTTGCGGTGGCCCCCAACTGGACGACGAACGAGGACCTGCTCGGCTATTTCAACCCGCTTCGGGAGGCCTACTACGACACAGAGTTCAGCGACTTCCTACGGAGAGCGGGCAACGAGTGGGAGTCAGCGAATGCGGCGGGCCGGAAGGCGGTTCCCTACTACCTCGTGCTCGACGAGATGAATCTTGCGCGCGTTGAGTATTACTTCGCGACCTTCCTCTCCGCGCTCGAAGTCCGGCAACGCGAGACGAAGGTGGCCCTCCAGTTGGGAGAGGAGCAAGTGTGGCTCACGCCGAACCTCCGGTTCGTCGGCACCGTCAACGTGGACGAGACCACACATGGGTTCGCCGACAAAGTCTACGACCGGGCACAGCTGGTTGAACTTGAAGCGCCGCGAGAGGCGATTCAGGGGCACCTTGGCGACTCGCCGCTTGCCGAAGCCTTGCTGTCTGCGTGGGACACGCTGCATGAGGTCGCGCCGTTCGCGTTCAGGGTGATCGACGACATTACAAACTACGTAGAAGAAGCCGAGGCGATCGGGGTGGAAGTTGAGGCAGCTCTCGACGAACAGATGCTTCAGAAGCTGCTGCCGAAGGTACACGGCATCGACCCACGTATCGAGCAATCCTTGGCGGGCTTCATCGAACTATGCGGGGAGCGCTTCCCGCTGAGTGCGGAAAAGGCACGCCGCATGCGCATTCGTTTCAACGAGCATGGTTCAGTCAGCTACTTCGCCTGAGCTGAGGTTTGTCGATGCGTCGGGCCAGCCGATAGACACTCCCCGTGAGTGGGAGCCGTCGACGCTCGAGGTAGGCGTCACCCCAGAGGAGTGGGAAGCACAGGGCGCGCAACTCAAACTGCAGGGAGAGGCGTTCGGCAGTGCGAAGGCGACCCCCTCCTGGAAGGGCGGGGTGTCTGTCGAGTGGCCGCGCTCGGGGCCAGGCAACTACCTCATCGAGCTTGAGTCGCCATCCGGTTCGGCTTCGATCGCCTTCACCATTCGGTCAGGGAAGCTGAACAGAGAAGCTCTTGCGGGCACGATAGACGCTCTGGAGTCAGGTTTGCCAACGTCGATCGCGGTCGGGCTCCAGCGCCTAGGGGCACTGCAAGGACTGCGATTGCTTCCGCGTCGCGAGTCCACGCTTGCGCAGGAGCTCCTGCGCTTGCGGCGGGCTGTACGCGGGACGTCCGGACGACCGGGGCTAGCACAAGCGCTCCGAAGCATCTCGCGAGATCCGTATCGCATCTTCCGCAACGACGACGTATGGATGCGAGCGGACCGCGTCCGCCGCCCCCAACCAGCACGCCTTGCATTGGCCGTTGCCGCAGCCGGCAACGTCAATGAAGAGGGTGAGCTGCGCAAGCTCATCGATCAGCGAGTCAGACACACGGCCGATGTGTACGAGAACCGGCTCCTGAAGACCTTCGCCCGAGAGGTTGCAACGAGGATCCGGCGACTTCTCGCCGAGGTCGTCGAGCGTGAGGCAGTGCTCGCCGAGCTCGAGGCGCTGGGCAACGAGCTCCGGAGCGCTGAGCGTGCCGCCACATTCCTGGCAGAGGTTGATACACCTCGCGACCTCCCCATCGTCCTAACGATGGTGCTCCTCAATCGACCCGAGTATCGCGCCGTTCTCGACGGACTGGTCGAATTCCGACGCAGCGTCGCTGTGCATCTTGAAGACGATGCGCTCGACGCCCCTTTGGAGAATCTCCCATACCTCTACCAGCGGTGGTGCTTGCTCGAGCTGGTCGACGCGGTGACCCAGGCGGCTGGTGAACGAGGCTTCCGAGTTGTTGAGGAGCGCCTGTCCCGCCGGCGGCAAGCGGCACTCTTCATTGAAGTGCTTCCCGGGGGCAGGCCGCTCGTGCGGTACCGGCATGACGAGTCAGGCACGGAGGCAACCCTCACACATGAGCGGACATTCGGTCGGACCAGATGGCCGCGCTCGGTGAGCTTCCCCCAGCGCCCCGATATCGTTCTCGAAGTTCGAGCGTTCGACTCGGCCCCACGGCTGTTCGTGTTCGACCCCAAGTACAAGCTCGACAGCGAAGACCGCGATGACGACGAAGAGGGCTTGACCGGACGTCCCAAGAAGTCCGACATCGACAAGATGCATGCCTACCGCGACGCAATACGCGGAGAGGATGATCAGCGAGTGGTTGAGTACGCAGCCATCCTCTATCCGGGGCCAAGTCAACCTTTCGGGGACGACGTTGCCGCTCTAGGAGCGGTCGCTGGGCGCGAGGGTGGGTTCCGGAGAGACCTGGACGCGGTATTGAAACGCGCGTTCACCACCCCTGCAGAATGAACGGGGGTGGCGCGTCGCCTGTCTTTCGGTTCCCCAAGACCGACGGCAAGTGCTCCTCGCGCGACCCAGCCTGAGGGCATGGTGCTGCTCATGTTCACAATCGCCTGCGGATCCTCGCTCTCGGCAGCAGGTGTGCGAGGTCCAGGCGGCGTGCGAGGTCCTGGAGGGCGAGCAAGTGGCGGCTACTGGGATGCACGCCCTTGCGCCAGCGCCAGAGGTTGAGCGTGGTGGTCCCGAGCTGACGGGCGAGCTCCGCCCAGGTGAGGCCCGACGCCTGTTTGATTCGCTCCAGGCTCTGCCCGAAGTCGTTGGGGTACACGTAGGAGGCCCGCCGGGGACGCGGTCGGCGACGCGGCATCACTTGGCTCCGGTCCGGGGTGCGAGGAAGTCCTCGCCCAAGAGGATCTCGATGCCACCAGGGATCCAGCGGGCCAGCTCGACAAGAGCGTGGTAGGCGCTGCCGCTCGGCTCGGTTCCCCGGCGCCAGCGGAGGACCTGCTTGCGTTCGACACCCGCGGCTTCCGCGAACGCGTCCCAGCTCAGGCCGCTGGCCCGCTTCAAGCGCTCAAGCCGGTCCGGGAAGTCCTCCGGCAACTCGCCCCTGCCGTAGGGCACGCGACGCCCGGCGATCACGGGGCCGCTGTAGCGGGGCAGCCGGGGAGCGGCCCTACGAGTCGTCGGCCGGCGTCCGGAGGGCGAACAACTCATGGAAGTCCTCCACCTCGAGGATATGCAGCAGCCGCCTACGGAGGCGGCCCGATGGTGCGCGCTTGCCGTTGACCAGCATGGAGAGGTAGCCGGGGCTGATGCCCGCCTCACGCGCAAGCCAGTTCTGGGAGCGGCCGAGGACGGCCAATCGCTCCCAGAGCGGTTCGGGCTTGAGTGTCACCACTGCTCGGCGGCGGCGCATGGCGGTGCGTAGGCTCCTCGATGATCTGCGTCTGGACAGTGTGCTACTGTATGTAAGGACACAGTGCCTGTCAAGAACGCGTGTTCTATCATCTTGGAGAGCGTCTTCTGGCGAGGCGAAGGATGCAGGAGCCCCCACGCATGACCCGGGACCGTGGCTACCGCTGGAAGGCCCTGGGAGGGCGTATCCGCGAGGCACGCAAGCAGGTGGGGCTGACTCAGCGACAACTCGCCGAGCTCGTCGGCGTGGCCTCGCACACCGTATGGGCCTGGGAGGCAGGCCGCATGAAGCCCCAGCACGAGCACCTCGTCGAGGTGGCCTTCCACTGCGAGACGAGCGCGGACCAACTCCTTGGGCAATCCGTGGTCGAGTCGGAGTTGCTCAAAGCGGCGGAGGTGTCATTCCGCGACGCTGTGGCCGGCCTCCCGCCAGAGGACATCGAGTCGATCCACGACTTCATCAGGTTCGTGCGTGCGCAACGCCGGAAGAGAAGGCGGAGCGGAGCGTGAGAAGCGCCGGGCAGTAGGTTCGCCCCTCAGGGTTCGGCGAGGCAACCAGCGGGAACTTGCCGTCGGCTCCTCGGAGCCTCGTGTTCCACGCAAGGCACCGTCTTGTTTACCGCCGTTTTGTGACTCGGTTACCCCTGCTTTATATGTCACGTAGTAAGATAGAAGGGAGTCCTAAAGGAGGTCTACGACCAGCTTCGGAAGGAGCGCGGTGGTGAGGCCAATTCAGTCACTTCGAGAAACTCTTCTTCGCATTTATTCCGTAAATGTCAGAGCGTATAAATGGAGTTATACATCGCTTTGGCCCCCTCCTATGCTCCACCGGTAAGGGCGTCAATGACAGCAACCTAGCATGGAGCCACCAGCGCGGGCAACCATCTGATCGATCCATCTGATGGACCTCCGCGCCACCGCTAGTTCGTTGTCCGGTCCGGGATTGGCCTGCGCTCGCCGCTCACCGAACGGGGGTCAGCAGTGCGTGTGCACCCCGTCAGGCCAGATGGGCGTGTGTGTCGTAGAACTGCGCCACGGCCCCTCTGCCGGCAGACTCATTGCGCGTGTAATGCGCCGGCATGGCGGGAGTGCGCCAGCGCCCCGCAGTCATCAAGCTCGGTAGTTCGATCCCCGCTCTCGCCAGATCCTGCGCCATGCCCACCCGCGGTGAGTGGCCGCTGAAGCCATTGCCGAGCCCCGCCACCTGCGCCGCCTGCTTGATCCGCCTCGATATCTGGTTGGGCCGAAGGCCGAATACACGGTCGGTGTCGGTCGCGCCTCGGCGTATCAATCGAAGCATCGCCATTGTGGGCGCCGATACGAACGCGACCGCGCCCTCCCCCTCTGGGTCCGTCTTGGACTGGCGGATCAGGAGGCGGCCCGTCCCGTCGCGCGCAGTCCGAATGTCGTTCCATGTCAACGCGGCCGCTTCCGACACCCTCAGCATGGCGTCGCGCATGAGGCTGATGAGCGCAATGTCCAGGTTCCCCCTGCTCTCGGCGGTGCCTTGACTCTCGAGCCTCCCTCCTCTGCCCGTCCTTGGATTGCGAGCCGTCGATTGGATCGCGGCCAGGGCGTCGGCCGTCAGCCCCTCCGCCTGCTTCTGCGATCGCCCCGCCTTCCGCGTTGCGCCCTTGAGTGTCCTCTTCACCTCCTGCCCAGCGCAGGGATCGCCCATGCCGGCCGTCTTATGCACGAAGGCAATCGCGGAGGCAGCCACCCGCAGTGTTGCCGGTTTGTGTCCCTGCTCCTCGATCCGCTCGGCCAGGTACGCCGCGACTTGCGCCGAGTCGGCAGGGAGCGCCGAGACGCCCTTCCTGAGCGTCCAAGCGATGAAGTTCTTCCACTGGACCCGGTAGTTCCTGAGGGTGCTTCGGGCGACTTCGTGGTCAAGAACCGCGTTGAGGTTGTCAACGTCAGACGTGGTCAGGGCCGCAGCACCCGGCCGCGAATGGCCCGTTGGGGCGACGTCGGGTGGCGGCGGAGAGGCCAGGAGCGCGTTGGCCGTGGCCACCCCGCCGGCGGCTCCCGTCTCGTGCCCAACCTCTCCGTACCCCCCGCTCACCGGCGTGCCTGCCACAGCTCCTCGACCCGGACCGGGCACGGCCGCTTCTTCCCGAGCAGCGGGAGCCTCCCAGGCGGCATCCAGGCCAGGTGCGAGGCCCAGGACGAGCGGGCAAGCCCGGTGTGAGTCGTGGTCGGCGCTTGGAAGCTGGCGATGGTCGTGCGGGCACGAAGCCCCGTGAGTGTGGCCTTCGACAATCGTAGTCCCTCCCGGCGGGTGCCGCTTTCTATTCGTCAGTGCCGGGAAGTTATAGCGTGGATAACTCCATTTATCGACGCTTTGGGACTCGGAACCCGAGGAAGTCGATCCGGCGGCAGGCGCTCCAATTGTTCGGTCTGGTCGTGCTCGCTGCCACTGTAGCGGCCGTCTCCCACCCAGAATTGCTCCTACCTAGGTCCACTGCTTCCGCCCAGCAACCCGCAGAGGAGGATGCGTGCCCTGGAACGAACCCAGCGCCGACGCCAACGGAGGTCGAGGTTGAGGACGTTCCTATCGTCGTCGAGTCCACCACCGAGCAGTACTTCGCGCTCTTTGTACGACCTGATCTGGATTCCCCTCGGGAAATTGCGGTTTCGGTGACGCTGGGCCAAGCGGGAACGACCACGCTGACGGAGGAACTCGAAGCACTGCCCAAGGAGCATTACCGGATAGAGAGGCATCTGGTCGCCGAGCCAGCGGACCTCGACGGCGACTGCATCGACGACATCACCGAACTCCAGGATAGGGTAGGGAGAAACCCGCTGAACCCGGCCCCAGTCATCTCATTTGCCAATGGCGCTCTAGCCATACCTGACCGAGAGACGTTTGAAGGGCTCTCTTACAAGGGCGCAGCCGTGTCAATTGACACGCATCTAGTCGGTCTAGAGTTCGTGAAGTTCGTGCTGTTCGGGATGGACACCAACCATCCTGGTATCTATTTCCAAAACACTGAGACACACCGAGCACATTTCCAGTTCGAGTCAGCCACCGACCTTTGGAGCGACCCTCGCTGGCATCGGTTTCAAGGGACGTTGAGGGGAGTGATCGTATTTCATCCCAATATCGTTGCCCCTGATGGTTCGCTTGGCGTATACCGATTCGAATTCGAGCCCGTGAGCGCCGTCCACTTCGCGGATGTTAGCCACTCGTACGAGCTCTTAGCGGCTAGCATGCCGCTGATCGAGAACAACCTTTCCTATTACCCACTGCCAGGACGAGCGCTGCAGCTGTATAAAGAAGAAGAGGCGCTCTACAAGGATTCCCGAGTCACTGTGCTGGCCGAGGACGACATCCTCCCCGATGTCGACTTCGTCTTGCTCAATCGGGGCCAAGGGTACGGCGCATTACGGCTAATGACCCTGGAGGAAAGGCCAAACCCTCGCGACATCGTGATCTACGAGACCTTGCCTAACGAGCTATCGCGCGTCGCGGGCATCATAACGACCGTGCCTCAAACCCCGCTGTCGCACGTTAACCTGCGGGCGGTGCAAGACGGCGCCCCCAACGCCTTCATCCGCGACGCCCTCCACGATCACGACATTGGTGATCTCATCGGCAGCTATGTCCACTACACAGTGGACGAGTCGGGCTACACAATCCGCGCGGCAACACCGGAAGAGGTCGATGCTCACTATGCCGGTTCCCGTCCATCAGAGCCCCAGACGCCGGAGCGGGATCTGACGGTCACACAGATCACCGCCCTCAACGACGTTGCATTCGACGATTGGGACGCCTTCGGCGTCAAGGCGGCGAATATGGCCGTTCTCCGCACACTCGGCTTCCCTGAGGGTACCGTCCCGGATGGGTTCGCCGTGCCGTTCTATTTCTACGACGAGTTCATGAAGCACAACGGGTTCTACGACGACATCGAAGAGATGCTGGTTGACCCTAATTTCCAGTCTGACTACGACACCCAGGCGTCGGAGCTCAAGAAGCTCCGCAAGAAGATCAAGAACGGTGAGACGCCGGTGTGGATCGTCGAAGCACTGGAGGAGATGCACGCCACCTACCCGGAAGGTCAGTCGCTGCGCTACCGGTCGAGCACGAACAACGAGGACCTTCCCGGATTCAGCGGCGCGGGGCTGTACGACTCCAAGACCCAGAAGCCGGATGAGACCGCGGAAGAAGGCATCGACAAGTCCCTCAAGCAGGTGTACGCCAGCCTCTGGAACTTCCGGGCCTTCACCGAGCGTGAGTTCCACCGCATCGACCACATGATCACGGCGATGGGAGTGCTAGTACATCCCAACTTCTCCGACGAGCGGGCCAATGGCGTCGCCGTCAGCTTCGACCCTATACGTGGCACAGATGGGGCCTACTACGTCAACACGCAGCTCGGCGAGGACTTGGTGACCAACCCGGAGGCACGCTCGATACCCGAGGAGATTCTGTTACACGGGTCCGGTACGTATGAAGTTCTTGCGACCTCCAATCAGGTGGCGCGAGGGCAACTCCTGATGAGCGATGCCCAAATGGTTCAGTTGCGCAGCCACCTCGAAGTGATCCACGACGAACTCGCGGAACTCTACGGGATCGAAGCCGATGATCTGTTCGCCATCGAGATTGAGTTCAAAATCACGAGCGAGGATGTTCTCTCGATCAAACAGGCCCGACCTTGGGTCTTCACCGAAGATTCGCGCTTTGATAACGGTCCTGCGAGCGGCGAACCCATCATTAGCGGAACCCCAAGGGTTGGCGAGACGCTGACGGTGGACACGTCTGAGATCGCCGATCCCGATGGCCTCGCCGACACCATCTTCGAATACCAGTGGATTCAAAACGACGGAACCGGGGACACGGACATCCAAGACGCCGTGGGATCGACCTACCCCTTGGAACCCGGCGACGAAGGCAGGACCATCAGAGTTCGGGTCAACTTCACTGACGACCGTGGCAATAAGGAGTCCTTATCCAGCGCATCAACGGCGGCAGTTAAGGGAGAAATTCCGGTGTGGTCGGCGGATATGTCCGTGGTGGACCTCGGCAATGGTGCCATTGGCGCAGTCCGCGCCGATCTCTTCTCGAATATCGGCGGCAGTTCTGTCCTCCAGGCAAAGTGGCTGTGGTACTACACCCCGGAGCGCCAGCTACGCTTAGCGTTTTCTGAGGGCGTTCCAGGCACGGCGGATCTGACCCTCCAAGTTGGAGACTTAGTGGTGGAACTAGACCCAGGAGATAGCAACTTTACCTGGGAGGATGTCGATGTCGATTGGGAGGACGGCCAGACGATTTCGGCACGTATCGCACGGTTTGCGACTATTGCTGCGGAAGCTCCCAACGCCCCGGCCACGGGCAAGCCCACGATCAGCGGTACGGTCGAGACCGGCGAGACGCTGACGGCTGACGTGTCAGGCATCGCCGACGCCGACGGGCTGGACAACGCCACCTTTATCTACCAGTGGATTGCCAACCACGGGAACACCGACGTGGACATCAGTGGCGCGACGGACTCAACGTATGTGCTGTCCGACGACGATGCGGGCAAGACCATCAAGGTGCGGGTGAGTTTTAGAGACGGTGCCGACAACGAGGAATCCCTGACGAGTGCGTCCACTACTGCGGTTGCAGCCACCGTACCGGGGGCGCCGCAACACCTGAAAGCGTCTCCGCACGATGCGGGGGCCCTGGATCTGTCCTGGCACGCGCCCGTAAGCGACGGTGGCTCCGACATCACCCACTACAGGGTGCAGTGGAAGGATGCCTCGGGCAGCTGGGACACCCTGCCGGACGTTTCCGAGGAGACCGCCACCGGCCCTGCCCACACCCTCAGCGGGCTGACGGGCGGGGTGGAATACGCGGTGCGGGTCATTGCCGTCAACGATGTGGGCGAGGGTTCGCCGTCGGCCGAGGTCTCGGCGGCACCTGAGTCGGGCCCAGCGGCGGCATGGACGGCGACGCTGACCGTGGAGACCAGACGCAGCGCAAGCGGCTACACGTTGTTCGGCCAACCGACACTGGGCGCCCTGTCGGAAACTAGGTTTGAGGTGGACGGAGCGACCCACACGGTCTACTACGTCCTGCTCATGGACAGCGAACTGAACTTCGGCATGTCCAAGATGTTCGACTACGCCTTCGTGTTGCGGGTGGGCGACGAAGAGTTTGCCTCAGGTGAAGCCTCGGCAGAGAGGGTCAACGAGTCACCCTACCGGTTCCGGTGGGCGGATCCCGGCCTGGGGTGGACGCACGGAGACGAGGTGGAGGTGAGCCTGGTCCTAGGAGAGTCCGTCCAGAATACCCCGGCCACGGGCAAGCCCACGATCAGCGGTACGGTCGAGACCGGCGAGACGCTGACGGCTGACGTGTCAGGCATCGCCGACGCCAACGGCATGGACGGAGCCCTCCTCAAGTACCAGTGGATCCGCAGCAATGGGGGGACCGAGCGTCGCATCTACAGAGCGACCGCTTCCAGCTACACCCTGCGGGACGCCGACAGGGGCAGCAGGATCGGGGTGGAGGTCTCCTTCCTCGACAACAACAACTTCGACGAAAAGCTCACCAGCGACATGACGGCGGCGGTGACGCCGCCTGACCCTCTGACCGGTTTCACGGTGGTGAACGCCGCGAACCAGCAGGTGCTGGGAGCCCTCACTGGCGGGGCCGCGCTGAGGCTGAGCGACCCCGACAACGGCGCCTTTGGCATCCGGGTGGAGACCGACTACCGCGTACGCGTAGGGAGCGTCCGGCTGGAGCTCTCCGGTGCCAAGACGGTCTCGCAGACGGAGAACTACGCTCCCTATTCGCTCTACGGGGACAGCGAGGGCGGGCTGAACGGCCAGCCCCTGCCGGTCGGCAGCTACTTCCTCCGGGCGACGGCCTACTCGGGGCGGGCTCTCGGCGGCAACGTACTCGGAACACTCGAAGTCTCCTTCACGGTGGCGGCCGCGGAACACCTGACCGCCCGCCTGGAGAACCCGCCGCAGAGCCACGACGGCCAGACGGCGTTCACCTTCGAGCTGCGGTTCAGCGAGCATATCGCGGGCCTCAGCTACCTCACGTTGAGGGACGATGCACTCACAGTGACGGGTGGGCAGGTAACGGAGGTGCGGCGCATGGATCGTCACAGCGCCACCCGCAACATTCACTGGCAGATAACCGTAACGCCGGACGGTACTGGCGATGTGACCATCGTGCTGCCCGCCGCGACGGACTGCGGCGTGCGGGGCGCGGTCTGCACGGGATCCGGCGGGAAGCTCTCCGACCGGCTGGAGTTCACGATTTCCGGTCCAGGCGAGTAGCCAATCAGCGTCGGTTGTAGGTTGGGCCCCAGTCTCCAGGACGTGATTGCCCTCCCAGCCCGGCCGGCTCATCGAACGGACTGAGGGAGGTCAGGTTTGAACCGGGCGCGACAACGGGCCTCGACCTTGCGGCGGGAGCTGGGTCTGCTCGGCCGCGTGGACGCCGAAGCGGTTGCCGTCGCCCTGGGGCTTGAGGTAATCCCCTGGCCACTCGACGTCCTCAAGGAGCTGCAGATCGACGGCATCGTCGTGGTCGCGGAGCGGCTCAGCCCGGAGTGGCGGCGATGGGTGATCGCCCACGCCATCGGGCACCAGCTACTCCATCCCGGCAATCACCTCTGGCTGCGCGCCCACACGGATCTCGCACGGCGCTATGAACGGGAGGCGGAGGACTTCGCTCACGGACTGCTCATCGACGAGCAGGAAGCGGAGGCGGAAGGCCTTGTTCAATCGTGGGAGATGGCCGAGCACTTCGGAGTCCCCGACGAGTTGGTCCAACTCGATCCGCTTCGCCTGCAACCTCCTGCAGACGTCACCGTAGAGAGCGAAACTGAAACCCCTCGTTCAGGAGCTGGACTATGAGGCAACGGCTGACAGACGAGCAGGAGCGGATCCGCATCGAGGGCCTTCGCACTCTCGCACGCATCATCGTGCGCCACGCCCTCGCGAACCCGGACCTCTACCAGGATGGGTCGGCATCCAAGTCGCGGACGCCGGCCACCCAAGACCCAGTGGACGGCGGGAACCAGGAGATGGAGACGGCCAACGGACAGGAGCCCGGTCACAGCAAGGAAAGATGAGCTCGACTGAAGGGGTGTGTCGGCTTGGAGCCAGCTGAGCAAGACCAAGAGTCTCGCAGCGGCCCTTCATGCCGGAGCAGGCGGCGATGCGAAACGAGCAGGGGTACCTCGACCCGGGCGTGCTCCATGCCCTCCCGCGCCACGCGAAGAAAGCGGGATGCCGCCAGCTCATCGTCGAAGACCACGAGCACGGCGGGGCGGACGCCATGGTCGTCGTTGGGCCGGTGTGAGGCGTAGTAGCGCAGGTACGGGGCGAGCCGGGCGGCCATCGTGACGGGCCGGACGGCGCGTCGCTCCCACTCCAGGAAGAACGGCCAGACCGTGTCGCCCTGTCTCAGCATGCCGAAGGCGTCAGGGTGAACGGAGCGCAAAGAGCCGTCGTGGCGGAAATACCGGGTCGCCCGGTGGGGCGGATCGAGTTGCGCGACCTCCCAGCCCAGGTCACGGGCCTGGCGCGCGAGGGCAGATACGAACCCGTGGACAGCCGCCGTGTGTTCCAGGTTGCGAAAGAGCTGCCGGGTGCGCCTGCCGGTCAGGTTGCGCCAGGAGCGTGGGGCGTCAGGATGCAGCCGCGCGGCGCTCCAGCGCTTTCGCGCTAGGCCGACCGACGCCCGGTCGCGCCGCGCGAGCATCGAGAGGCCGCGGTCGCCGAGGACGAGGCGGCCCACAGTACGCACCACGAGACCGATGTCCTCGAGCGGCAGCACGAGCTGCGAGACCCGTGCGCCGGAGACGCCGAGCAGCCCACCGAGGTCGCCGGGCGAGATCCAGGGCCAGTCGGCGATCAGGTCGAGCGCGCGCTTCGAGGCCGAGCCGAGCCGGGCGGGGAGCAGCCGGCCGGGAGCCTCACCTGCATCCACCTCGCGGAGGTCCTCTGGGAGGGTGGCCCGCGACGGCGGCTGCTCCTCCGGCCAGGCGCCGTGGGCCAAGACGTGGTGGAGCACCTCGTCGAGCTCAAGGAGCGGCGCCCCGGACGCCGTGCGCCAGACACGCGACCCCGGCTCTGAAGAGACGGCGTCACGTTCGAGCGCGAGGAAGACAGGGGCGGGAGCGTCGGCCATGAGTCGCGCCGTGTGCCGGAGACGCATCTCGTCGGGCGCGAGCACGAGGTAGGCGCCGGGCCGCGGTCCGTCCCGCAGGCGCCAGAGCCGCTTGGCGAAGGCCGTGCGTTCGGCCGTGTGGCCCTGCCTGACGACGGCGAGGGTGCGCCCGTCGGGGAGGGCGATCGAGGCGTCCATGGGCATCGCCCGGTACCAGCGGAAGCGGAGCGGGTAGTGGAGGTCGGCGATCGCGGCGGCGAGGCGATAGCTGGCCGCAACGGCGTCGAGCCGCTCCAGCAGAATGCGCCGCCAGTGGGCGGACACGGGCCGCGAGCGGAGCAGCTCGTGCACGGCGACGTCCTCCTCGCTGGCGAGGCGGCGCAGCCCGGCCGTGGTGAGGCAGTAGCGGCGCGTCGGCGCGACGAGCTCGGAGGCGTGGGGCAGGGAGGCGACGAGGCCTCCCTCCTCGAGCGCCCGGATGCTCCCGTAGACCGCGCCCCTCGACCAGCCGGAGACCGCCACGAGCTCCAGGCGGTCGAGGAGGGGCATGTGAGCGAGGAGACGCAGGCAGTCGTGCTCCGGTCTCACCCGGCGTCCTCAGCGGAGGCTTCTCCCGGCGGCCGGACATGCTTGCTGCGCTGCTTCCTGCGCGCTCGCTTCCCGGAGGTGCGGCCTCCGTTGCCCTGCTCCGGAGTCCCGGCCTCGCGGAGGGCCTCGACGCCCGCCCGGAACTCCTCGACGCGCCTGCGGCCCTCCTCCTGCCGGGCGACGATCTCCGCCTCCGTGACGAGGTAGGACGAGGCGCGCGCGCGAATCGCGGTGGCCACGTCCGGGTCGCCGCCTTCGGGCTTGCGCACCTTCATCGAGAAGGCGGGCATGCGCTCGCTCCCCACGGTCGCGCGCACGTAGCAGTGGTGGACCGGGAGGGAGACGACGTCCTCCTCGGAGATGCGGTCGCGGTCCAGCTCCCAGACGAGCTGGCGCGCGTCGGAGCCGGCCACCTGGAAGACGGCGAGGCAGCCGACGTTGGCGAGGAGGGTGGTGCGCATCGTGCGCGAGAGGTCGTCGAGCTTGTCGAGGCTCTGGGTGGCGAGCACGAACGACGCCCCGAACTTCCCCAGCTCGGACAGCATCGACTCGTAGTCGACGCCCGGCATCGACTGCATCTCGTCCACGACGACGAGCGCGCCGCGGCGGCGCTCGGGCGGCAGGACTCCCTGCTCGCGGATCACGGCGTCGACGAGGTTCAGGAGCGATGCCCCGACGAGGGCGGCCACATCACGGCCGGCGGTGCCCTGGGCGGTCGAGACCAGCAGGATGCCGCCGTCGAGGATCGTGCGGCGTACGTCGACGGTGGAGCGGCGCTGGCCGAGGATGGCGCGCGCACGCTTCGAGGAGGCGTAGTAGGAGAGGCGCGTCTGCACGGGAGCCAGCGCCTCGGCGCGGTACTCCCGCCGCCAGCCCCCGAAGTCGCGGGCCCACCAGTCGAGCAGGAACGGATCGGAGACGCGTTCGAGGACGGTCGCGCGGAAGCCGTCGTCGGAGAGCAGGGGCAGGCCGTCGAGGATGGTGTGTTGCTCCTCCGCGCTCGTCTCGGGGTGGGCGTTGGCCTCGTGCAGGGTCTTCACCGTCTGCTCGAGGATCGACTGCATGCGCGGGCCCCACTGCTCCCAGAGGCCCTTCGCGACGCGTACGACCGAGTCGGCCGTGCGGTCGCGGTCGGCGAAGACGCGGGTGTCGAGCAGGTTGATGCCGGGGAAGCCGCCCGGGGCGGCGAGGTCGACGAGCCGCACCTGGTCGGCGAGCGAGGGAGGCACCAGCTCGAGCAGATCGCCCACGAGGTCGGCGTGGGGGTCGACGACGACGATCGCATCGCCGTCGCGGCCCTCCGCCTTCTCTTCGAGCTTGTGAGCGACGAGGTGGCGCATGAGCGTCGACTTGCCCATGCGCGTCCTCGCCACGTAGAGGTGGTGGCGGCGCAGCAGGTCGTCCGGGAAGCGGATCGGACGCGGCCTGCCCGCCGTCGTCTCGCCCACGAGCGCGCCGCCGCGCACGTCCCTCGCCGAGGGGAGCAGCACCCGTGCGCCGGAGCGCTCCACGAGCGGCGTCTCGTCCCGCGCGCCCGGCGGGTGCCAGAGGCAGGCGACCTCGCGCACGCCGAGGACGCTGCGCGCCCCGAACAGGCCGGGGCCGGAGGGGTGCAGCGCCGAGGGTTGCGGCAGCACGGGACGCACCTTGCCCACGCGGAAGCGCGCCCCCGCCGGGTGGTCGTAGTGGCGGTAGGCGGCTGCTACCGGGTCCAGCAGCTCCTGCGCGCGCTTGTGTCCGTCCTCCGGCTGCATCGCCGGCAGGACGGCCACGACCTCGATCTCGGCGTCGAAAGCGATGCGCGAGACCTTCTCCTTGACGAGGAGGGGGTCGTGGATCCGGTTGCGGGCACGGCTCCAGCGCTGCCAGGCCCAGCCGCCCACGGCGAGCGCCAGGGTGAGGCCGGCCCCCAGTGCGATCGCCTTCCACGTCTCCCCGGCCTGCACCCACTGGTAGCCCGTGAGGAAGGCCGATCGCACCGGCGCCGAGCACGGCCATCATCACGCCGTCGTTGCGGTGCTGGCGGACCTGGCTCGTGTAGGCGGAGTCGTGCGGCTCCCGCACGGGCCGCTCGTGGGCCCTGACCTGGTGGGCCTCGGACCAGTCCGGGCCGAGCGAGCGCAGCAGCAGCCGCGCCACGATGCGCTCGCCCTCGCGGAGCGACGAGAGCGCGCCGAGCAGGGAGAGGAGGGGGTCGGAGCCGGGGTCGAGCAGGTCGTCGTCGCGGAAGACGCGCAGGGGCAGGTACTCGGGTCCGCCGGAGCGCAGCGTCATGGCCCAGGCCTGCTCGCCCTCGCCGAGGAGCAGGGGATCCTCGTCCGGCTCCAGCTGGTGGATGCGGGCCTGCGGGTAGTGGGAGGCGATCTGGCCGCGCACGACCTCGCCGTCGAGGCAGCGCGCCATGAGCGTGACGCCGTCGCTGTCGCCGGCGAGCTCGAGCGAGAACGGCTCCGGCACGGCGATGGAGCCGAGCAGGTTCTCGACGGCGAGCACGGTGCGCTCGCCGCTGCGCGGCGGCGTGACCGCCAGCAGGACGGGAGGCTCAGGCTCCGAGCGGCGGAAGAGGCGGAGAGGGTTGAGTCGCATGGGAAGGTCCTTTCCTTGGAGGCGGCGGCCGGTCAGCCGCCGGCCTCGCCTGCGCTCGGCCGGTGGGAGCCGGGCCGCCACTCGATCAGCTCGGCCTCCTCGGGCGTCGCCTCGATGCGGATCGGGAAGCGGTTGCTGCGGGCGAGCAGCAGGCCGTCGCCGCGCGGGCAGGAGAGCAGCCAGCGCTGCAGCTCCTCCGGCAGGTCGAAGGCGTCACCGACCGTCGAGATGGCGGCGGCGTCCTGCTGGAGCAGGAGCTTGAAGGCGGCGTTCTGGAGCAGGGCGCGCCCGCTGTGGCCGGTGATGGCGCGCGAGGGATCCTCCGAGAGGAGGTCCTGCACGTCCTGCGTGATGAACTGCAGCCCGAGCCGGTGTTTCCGCGCCCGCTTCGCCATCGAGACCATGAAGGCGGCGCCCTCTGGGTGCTGCATGATCGACCACACCTCGTCGACGACCAGCAGGCGCGGCTTCGGGTCGCGCGCCGCCGCGGCCCAGACCGTCTCGGTGCAGACCATCGCAGCGGCGGGGCGCAGCTCGGGCTCCAGCAGCCGCAGGTCGAAGACGGTGACGAGCGCCTCGTTCGTGAGCAGGTCGTCGCCCTCATCGGAGAGCAGGTGGCGCAGGCTGCCGGTGGCGAAGGGGCGCAGCAGCCCGGCGAGACCGGGATCGCCCTCCTCGCTGTCCCGGAGGTAGGCGAAGAAGTCGCGGAAGCCGGTGCGCTCGCGCGGCTGTGCGTAGTAGGCGGCGAGGGCGTGGTCGAGAGCGGCGCGCCGCTCCGCGCCGAGGGACTCTCCGATCATCACCTCGATCAGCCGTCTCAGGCTGCCGATGCGCAGCAGCAGCTCCTCGGGGTCGCCCCGGTCGATGACGAAGGGGTTCATGCCCTGGCCGGCCACGCCCGGGGAGAGCACGCGCCCGCCCGCCGCGCGCGCCATGTCGGCGTACTCGCCCTCGGGATCGATCACGTAGGCGACGATGCCGCGGCAGAGGCCGCGCAGCACGCCCAGCTTCGTCGCGAAGGACTTGCCGGAGCCGGAGCGCGCGAGCACGGCGGTGTTGGCGTTGAGATGGGTGCCGTCCCAGGGGTCGTAGACGACAGGTGACGAGGCCCGCATGTCGATGCCGCGCAGGTCGCCGCCGCGCGTGTCGAGGTCCGGCGGTGAGAAGGGGTAGAGGCGGGCGAGCGACGAGGTGTCGAGCGTGCGCCACACGGCAACGGCGTTCAGGGCGAGCGGCAGCGTGGAGAGCAGACCCTCGCGCTGGCGGAAGGGGAGGGCGTCGAGCTTGCCCAGCGTGGCGGCGAAGTGTGCCCGTGCGGTCTGCGTGATCTCGGCGAGGGACGCCTCGTCGGGGGCGTGCAGCGTGAGGGAGAGGGAGGCGTGGAAGAGGCGCTCGCGGCCGCGTTGCACCTCGTCGCGCAGGCGCATCACGTCCTCGAGGGCGATCTCCGCTTCCGACGACATCGAGCGCCCGCGTCGAAGGGAGAGGCTGCGCGCCGACTCGAAGCGCACCTTCTGCCACTCCAGGGTGCGCGCCGCCTCGGCTGCCGGGATCGGCCCGAGATGCAGGGAGAGGTCCATGGGCACGCCCGCAGCCATCAGGCTCTGGAGGAATCCGGGGGCGAGCGAGCGAGGCCACTTGCCGAGGTGGAGCGAGCGCGTGAGGTGGTCGCCGGCGCGAATGTCGCGGCGGTTGACCTCGACCTCCACCTCCGCCTCCTCGTCGATCTCCCTGGGGGAGCCGCCGAGGGCGGAGGCGAGCAGGAGCATGCGCAGCTGGCGCCCGGCGAGCGGATGCACCGAGAGCCCGGCGCGCTGCAGCAGCGACCGCAGCTCATCGGCGCGGTCGAGCTCGCAGACGGCGTAGAAGCGGCGGTCGAGGATGCCCTCGCGGCCCTCCAGCTCGCCCAGCAGCCGCCTGAGCGACTGCGCCGCCGCGCGCGTGCGCGGGGGCAGGTCCTCGGGCTCGGCCGCTTCGAGGTCGGCGCGCAGCTGTCCGAGGCCGGGCGGGTGCTGGCGCACGAGCAGCTGGAGGGGGAAGTCACAGGCGTTGAGGGCGCCAGCGAGGGCCCCCAGGCGGGGCTCGTCCAGTTCCAGGCCGAGCACCTCGCAGACGCCGAGCTTGACGCCGTCGAGCCGCACCGGCCCGTCGTTCTCGAGGTGCGAGAGCATGAAGGCGAGGGGCAGCTCGGCCGGCGGCCTGGGAGCCGGGCCCTCGGGCTCAGGCGGATACGGGCCGGGCGCAGGCCCGGCGTCGGGATGCGGTGGGGAGGCGGCGTCCCGGCCGGGCAGGACCGCCGCCGCGCGCTTCTTCAGTTCGAGTAGCCGTCTCATCAGGATGCGCTCCTTGCGCCTTCAGTGAATGGGGAAGGGGACGACGCCCGCGCGCAGCAGGGCCGCCACGCCCTTCGCCGAGAGCACGAGCGCGAGCCCCGCGAGGGCCAGCACGACGGCGCTGCGGGCGCGTCCGCCGCCACGCTCCTCGCCGCCCTCGGCCATGAGCAGGAAGCCCGCCCAGACGACGGCAAAGACGGCCAGCCCGGCGGCGGCGTAGGCCATCGCCGTGAGTGCCTCGTCGAAGGCGTCGAGCATGGCCCGCTCCTCGGCCGGAGCCGCGCCGGTCGTGACCAGCGCGACCCCGCCGAAGAGCAGGGCGGTCGTTACCCGCCTCACCACGGCCACTCCCACCCGAGCTGCTCGAACCAGTCGCCGAGCTCGCCGCTGCCGGCGGTGGTCTGGGTGACCGGGTCGGGCTCGGGTTCGGGCTCCGGGACGGCGAGCGGTACGTACGGGTCGTCGGCCCAGACGCTGGAGGCGAGGGCCTGGCTCTCCTCCCGGCTGCGCGCGAGCGGCGCCCGCGCCGTGACCGCGGCCTCGACGCGTTCGGGGTGGACGACGGTGAAGACGACGTCCTGGCGAACGGTCGACGCCGGGACATGGCAGCCGGCCGTCACGACGTGCTCCGTGAAGGTGCCGTCCTCGTTGGGGATGGCCACCGTCTCGGTCACCGTGTCGCCGAAGGCGGGGATGTTCACCACCGCCGTCTCGGTGAGGTGCTCGGTGCGCTGCGGATGGTGGGTGAGCTCCACCAGCGGCGGCAGCGGGATGCGCAGCGCCGCCTCGAGGCTCACCGCCACGGCGAGGGCGTGGATGCCCTCGCCCGCCCCTACCGGCACCCGGAAGCTGGTCTCGCCTCCGGCCACGAAGGCCACGCTCGTCTCCGACGCAGCGGACGCGACCGTGACGGTCCCGGTGATCGAGGCGACCTCTGCCTCGAGCAGCGCCGTCGTGGTGACGTCGGCGTGTCCGGCGACCGTCTGCAGGACGACCGCCTCCTCGGTGGCGCTCACGCACTCCGAAGCCACGACGCCCTCGACGGCCCCTGCGCTCCAGCCGAGCGAGACGACGTGCAACACGCACAGCTCACCGCGACCCTCGGGTAGCGGCCATGGGAGCCGCCCCCCGTCGAGGCTGACCGCCCCGGCCAGCCCCAGCTCGTCCTGCCAGGAGAAGACGAGCGACGGCGCTGGGCCGTCCAGGGGCAGGTCGTAGCTCGCCTGCTCGCCCTGGTCGAGCGAGGCGCTCGCGTGGGTGCGGACCGTGCGGCCTGCGGGGCCGCCGTAGGCCCGCACCGTGAGCTGCAGGTCGGTGGCCGCCCGCAGGACGACCTCGGCGCGCTGTCCGGTGACGGTCAGTCCTTCGACGAAGAGCCTCCGCCCCGGCAGCGCCGGCGGCGGCTGGAACTCGATCTCCTCCGAGAGCCAGCCCTCCTGGCCCGGGTCCTGGGCGAGGGCCGCCGTGAGTGGCAGCGCGGTGAGCACCACCAGCGCCGCGACGGCCGCGAGCAGGAAGGCCTTCCAAAACCCGCGCCGCCGCGGCCGCTGCCGGGGGCCCTCAGGGGTCGTTGCCTGCCTGTCGTGCTCGATCCGCTCGTCCTGCTTCCGCAGGCACCGGCGAAAGCGGCGGTGGGGACGAAGGGGCCTGCGCCCGTTGCGGCGCTCCCCCTCCTTCCGTCGCTTCGTCACGCGGCGGGTCCTGCGCAGGACCCGCCGCGCGAGCAGCCGCAATGGGCCCGGCCCGCGCTCCGCGGGCTGCACGGGCGCGGGCGGCTCGCTTCGCACCAGCTGGGCCGGAGGCCCGGCGTAGCGCCGCGCCCCCAGCCCGAAGCGCAGCAGGTCGGCGGCCACGAGCGGCAGCCGCCTGCCTCCGATGCGCCCGGCGATCGCGGCGAGCCCAACGAGCCCGAAGAGCGCGGCGGCAGCCATGCGCACCCCGGAGGGACCGACGGGGGCGTAGTGGTAGATACCGTAGGCGAGGGCGCAGACCGCCGTCATCGCCACGATCTGGGGGAAGGTGAACCACAGCAGGACGCGGTCCTCGGCCTGCACGTGGGTGGGGACCTCGTGTGGTCGCATGGGGAGCCCCTACCCGCCCGTGGTCTCGGGGTCGGGGATGTCGTCGATGTCGACCACCGGGTCGACCACGGCGTCCATCACGAGTTCGACGACGCCGAAGGCCACCATCGCCAGCACGACGCCGGCGAGGGCGGTCATCATCGCGCTCTTGCCCCGCTCCATCTGGTGCGGCGCGCCCGAGGCGGTGAGGTAGAGGTAGGCCCCGTAGATGAAGAAGCCGACGCCGATCGCGCCGACGACCCCGAGCAGGATGCCCACCAGATTGGAGATGGTCTGAGTCAGGTCTTCCACGTGTTTCGCTCCTTGCGTGTCGTGGTTGGTCTCTCGGGTCCTCGGTCCGTTCGCCTACCGGCACATCTCCCACCTCCGTCGCGTCGCCGAACGGGCGCGGGCTGACCGCGCCCGGCTGTCGTCGTGCTTGTCGCTACTCGCTGCTGCTCCGCGGCGCGCCGCCGGCCGCTTCGCCGCCGCCCGAGGGGGTCGCCAGCTCCGCTGCCGAGCGCAGGCCGGAGGTGGCCGCCGAGGCCACGCCACCGGCAGCGCCGGCGGCGACTGCCGCACCCACCGGTCCGCCCGCCGCTCCCCCGCCCAGCAGCAGCCCCACGGAGCGCGCCGAGCGGACCATCGAGCCGGGCAGGGACATGCCGAAGTAGAGGGTGTGCAGCCAGGCATCGAAGGTGCCGGCGTTGCCGAGCATCGAGGGCACCCGCGTCGCCAGGTAGATGAACGCCAGCGCCATCAGGAGCTTCCAGACGAGGTCCTGGACGGCGTCGGCGCCGCCGATCGCGGCGTACTCGTTGAGGAAGCCGATGCCGAGCGCCAGCGCCACGAGCTGGATCGCCTGCTGGAAGACGGTCGTCATGAAGAGCCGCAGCCAGTGCCGGCCCCAGCCCGCGGTGTGGGGGAGGATCCAGAGCCCGAGCGCGATCGGCGCCAGCGCCAGCAGGATGTCGATCAGCGCCAGGCGCAGCACCATCTGCACGACGAGGTAGAGCACGAAGAAGGCGTAGATGAGGTAGAGCAGCGCGAGCAGCAGGGCCATCCCCACGCTGCCGACCGCCACGGCGGTGAGCAGGGTCTGGAGTGTCGAGCGCAGCATGTCGCCGGCGGTCACGCCCAGCTCCACGGCGATGAAGCCGGAGACGGCGTCGGCCACGTCGATGACGAGCGCGCACCACCAGAGCGAGGAGGCGGCGGCCACCAGCCCCAGGCCGAGCCGCGGCACCAGCTCGCGCCAGCCCGCCTGCGCCCGTCCGAGGTGGTCGCCCATGATGAGGCTCAGCCCCATCCAGCCGATGATCACGACGAGCGCGCCCGAGGCGATGATCCAGACCGCCGTCCACGCCTGGCGCACGATCTCGTGGTCGTAGGTGAGGCCGGCCGGCGTGCCCGTGAAGATGTCACTCACGGGGTCGCCTCGCAGGCGTCGGCGTCCGAGCCGGCGGCGCGCTCGACGACGCCGCAGAGCGTCCCGTGCGCACCCTCGATCACCCAGCCGGCAGCGGCCCTGCCCCAGCGCGGGGGGTCGAGCGCGCGCAGCACCTTGTTCCAGATGCCGCCCGGCTCGTGGATGGGGATCACCGCGTAGAAGGCCTGCGGGGTGTCCACCGCCCAGCTGCGTCCGAGGATGACGAGCAGGTAGGGGCGCTCGGGGTCGAGCTCCGTCTGGCCCTCCTCGAAGGGGTACTCGAAGCTGTACTCCCAGCCGTCGCGGCGCTCCTTCTCGCCGCCGCGCACGCGGAACATCGGCGCGATCCACTCGCCCGTGTCGCCGTCGCGCACGCCGTAGTAGACGGCGGGCAGCTCCCGGTCGAAGACGGGACGGGCGATGAAGCGCCCGTCCTTCTTGCGCTCGATGAACTCCTCGTCCTCATTGACGAGGACGATGGGCGAGTAGGGGTCGGGCGGCTCCTGGGCGAGGGCTGTGCCGCTCGACGGGACGGCCGCGAGCGCCACCAGCAGCAGGGCCGCCGCCAGCGTCCGCAGCCGCCTCGCCCTATCGGTCGTCGTTCCTGGTTGCCGCCTCATGGACGCCTCCGCGCGAAGAAGAAGCTGGTGTTCTTCGGAGCGCGGAGTGTCGTGGGAGGGACGGCGAAGGGCAGTCCCCCGAGGGGGACTTCACCGATGTAGTCCCCTGCGGGACCTCACCCGCGAGACCCCGCCCGTGATGTCATTGGCCTGTACAGGAGATCGACGTTGGTGACAGTCTGGCCACCGCCCCTGAGGACAAGGCACTACAGGGGAAAAGCGCCCCTACAGGATGTCTCGTGTGAACACCTCGGCCTAAGGGCTCGTTCCACGGGAAGGGACAGAACGCCGGTCCAGGCCCAGCCATGAACGAGGGAGAAGGAGCGGGCGGGACCGACGAGAAGGCGGGGGACGAGAGGCTGCTGGCCCTGCTCCACGAGCTCATCGGAACCGGGGGCCGGCAGGAGACGGCGGAGCTACTGGGCGTCAGCGCCCGGACACTGAGCAGAGCCCTGGCATCCGGCAGGCTCACCGCACGCATGCGCGACGCACTGGAGCTGCACCTGCTGTCCGAGAGCCGCGAGTCGGCCAGCCGGCAGGGAGCGGACACCGCTGAACTCGCGCGCCAGTTCAGAGGCCTCGAGGAGCGCGTGGACGCGCTGGCAGCGGAGCTACATGGCGCGGACAGACCCTTTCCCGGTTCGGGCTCAGCGGCACCGACGGTTCCCATGGAGCAGCCAGCAGCCACAGGTTCTCGGCGGGCCTACCCTCAGCTCGTGACGCTGGAACCGGAGGTCGGCGAGGAGCTGGTCTACGGCGAGGCGACGCCCCTCATCGCGGAGTGGCGACGGGTACGCGTCGAGCACGTCGAGGGCAAGGACCGTGTGACGAGGGCCACGGCCTGGCAGCGCATGCGGGAGCTGGAACTCGCGCTCATCGGGGAGCACGAACTGACGCTGCCGCCGGCCGCGTACCCCTGGGATCGCTTCGACCGCCGGGACGAGCTACGGCGTCGGCAGCAGTCGCTGGCCGACGCGCGGGCGGAGCGAAGACGGGCGGTGTTCTGGCGCTGGGTGCGCCGCGTGCTCACCATCGGGCTGTGGAGGAAGTAGCGCCCACTCGCTGGACGCTACGAGTGAATCTTGAGGTAACGCCCCGCTTTGGACTGCTTCTTCTCAACGGTACATCGCGTCACCTTCTGAAGCCCAGGCGGTCGCGGCAACACCATCCAACGAGGCGCACCGCGTCGGGCCAGCGACTCAGGCCACGCGCTGGCTAGGGCTCGCTCCGACTTCTTCGGCGACGCCAGCACCAAATGAGGCGTCGCCAAGTCCGCACCTGGCCGACCAGCCCCGAAGATCCGCCCCAGTCGCTGGGCCTTTGAGTCGAGTTGCTCGGTAATCCACCCGGTCTCCATCTTCGCCTCGATCAGCACGATGTGCGTCGTGTCATCGCCGTCGAACGCGACGAGCAGGTCGATGTCTTCCGGGTTGGCCATGAACAGGTCGTCGTTCGGAATCGGGGACGGCGGCGAAGGTGTGGCCGCGAAGTAGAGGGCCATCTGCAGCCAGTCGAGGTGGTAGTCCATCGCGACGAAGGCGTCTGGGGGAATCGCCACGTCTATCGTCGTTCGAAGGCGCTCACGAAAGTCGTCACCGAGCGTGAACGTGTCCGCGCCGAGCGCTTCGCGGAGGAGGATGAAGCGCTCCTTCCTGTTGAAGTCCTGCAGGTGCTTGATCAGCGCTGACATCTCACGCTCCCGGCTTCTGTGACTGGCCATCCCACGCGTTCTACGCCGAGAAGTATCTGCGCGTCGACCGACATCGCCGAGATAGCGCAACCGCGGTGTGCGGCTCTCAAGAGGCCCAGAGTCGAAGCGTTGTCGCATTCCTGTTGAACCGGAGTGAACACTTTGGCCCCTGGGGCCCGAAACCCCTTCCCTCGGCACGGGCGGTGGGCGACACTCGGATCGGTTTCAGGCTTTGCCAGGTTTCACGCCATAGAACCTGGAGGGTCCATCCCGGACCCGGACGACCGGAACGGATCGAGCCCTGCTCTCCTGACGGCCGGCCAGTGAGGGAGACCCGCCTTCCCGCCGCGGGAAGTGACGGACGGGTCGAGCATTGCTCCCCCGACGCCGCTTCAAAGGTCGGGATGCCGCGGGCGAGATGCGTTCAGCAACTCGACCCCGGAGTCCCTGGGCGAGGTGTGTCCCGCACCCGTCCGGTTCCTCACGTCCGCCGCACCTCACGACGAGCCGGTTCGCGAGTCACTCGCAGGCCGGCCGCTTCGCACGCGCGCGGCCCAGCCACCCTTTCCCCGGTTCGGCATCCAACCGTGGACGGAGTGAGTCCAGTAGCAAGCCAGCCATGACCTGTGCACCGGATGCCGACGCGGGTCACCAGCACGAGCAACGAGCACGCAGTGACGAAGGAGGTCACGGAATGCACGCAGCACAGGGAGACGCGATGGAGATGCGCGCCGGCACGCAGCGGTACACGGGACCGAGCGCGGGCCGCATCGCGAGCCTCGTCCCGCACGAAGTGAGCTTCGAGCGGGGCTGGTTCAGGACGAGCAGCGCCATCTGCCACGGGGGCGACGAGCCCGGCGGGCTGGCGTTCCGCCAGCGACCCGACGGCAACGGCATCGACGTGCGCTGTCACACCGGCGGCTGCACGCGCGGCCATATCGTGACCGCCCTCGAGGGCGTCGTCGGACTGCCCATCTGGACGGCCTACGAGGCGGTGGCAGAGACCTCGGCCAGGGCTCCGCGCAGGCGGTGGCCGGGACGCGGGCTCGCGCTCGTCGCGGGAGGCGCCCTGCTGCTGGCCGCGCCGCTGCTGCTCGGTCAGGGCCTGGAGACGGCCGCCGCGAACGTGGGCGCCCTCGGCGTCGCCGCGGCGCTCCTCGCCGGCCTCCCCGGCAGGGCGAGGAGGGCGTTCCGGTCCTGACGACCGCGGGCCTCGGCCCGCCCGGCCACCACGAGACATGGGGCCGTCCCTCCGGGGGCGGCCCCGCTTCATGCCCGCGAGGGCGCACGACACCGACACGACACAACGCCAAAAGGAGGCACGAGATGACGATGGCAACGACGACGATGAGCACGGCTGCGGCGACGGCGGGAGACCCGCCCGGACGCAGCCTCGAGGAACTGGTCGACCGCGTCTTCGAGGCGCTCCTCGGAGCACCCCCGGAGCGCGGGCAGGGCGTCGCCGCCAGCGTCCACGAGGCGCGGCGGCTGAGGCAACTGGGCGACCTCGACGGCGCGCTGGCGGTCCTCGCCGGCGCGGAGTTCAAGCAGGCCACGGAGCGCGAGACGCGCTGGGCCTTCGCCGAGTGGATCGACGTGGCGCGCAGACGCTTCGCCGGACGCGAGGCGCTGGTCTACAGCCCAGGCACGGGGCGGGCCGCCGTCCTCGCCCCGCACCCGGGCGGGGCGCTGGAAGTGCTGGCCGTCCTGGGGATGCGCTGGGAGCCGGGCAAACTCGTCTCGCGGCGCAGCCTGCGGGGCCTGCGGCCCCTCGCGAAGGGCGGCTCGCAGTGACCGCCGCGCACGCGACGGTGGACCTCGCGGCGCTCAAGGAGCGCCACCCGCTGGGCGACGTCGTGGAGGCGTCGGGCGTGCGGCTGCGCGGCCGGGGCCGCGTCCGCCAGGGCGTCTGCCCCTTCCACGAGGAGGCCGAGGGCAGCTTCACGGTCTACGCCGACACCGAGCGGTGGTACTGCTTCGGCTGCGGCGAGGGCGGAGATGTGCTGGACTTCATCCGGCGCATCGAAGACCTGAGCCTGCCGGAGGCGATCCGCAGGCTCGACGCCGCGCCTCCCACCACCGCCCCCGTCCGCCACTCGGCCCGTGAGCGGCGCGACCGCCTCGCGGTTGCGCCGCCCGACCCGGCGCTACTGAAGGCGGCTGCGCGGCACTACGCCGGGCAACTCCGCCGCAGCCGCGAGGCGCGTGCCTACCTCGCCTCGCGGGGCATCGGCATCGACGCCGCTCTGCGGCTCGGCCTCGGCTACGCACCGGGGGGCGGGCTGCGTGAGGCGCTCGCCTCCGCCGGTTTCGCCAGCGGGCGGGTCCGCGAGAGCGGGCTGTTCCTGGAGCGCGGTAGAGAGCGCTTCGCGGGCATGGTCACCGTCCCCGAGATCGCCGCTGGCCGCGTCCGCTGGCTGGCGGGGCGGGCCACGGACCCGGAGCGCTCGCCGCGCTTCCAGGCCCTGCCCGGCCCCAAGCCCGTGCTCGGGCTCGGGCGACTCGGCCCCGCGCCGCCGTGGGCGGTCGTCGCGGAAGGCGTCTTCGACTGGCTCCTGCTCAGCGAGTGGGGCCTCCCCGCCTGCGCCGCCCTGGGGACACAGGGGATGGAGCGCGTGGCCGCCGCCCTGCGCGGCTGCCCCCGCGTCTTCCTCGCCTTCGACGACGACAAGGCCGGGCGCGAGGCCACGGCGGCGCTGGGCTCCCTGCTGGGCCGCCGCGCCGCCGCCGTCATGCTGCCCGAGGGCGTCGCGGACGTGGCCGACCTGGCCACCAGTCCACACGGGCGCGGGACCTTCCTGCGCCTGCTCGAACGGGCGGCCCGCGCCGCCCGCTGACCCACCCATCCCACCCGGCAGGCACCGACAGCCCGGCTCGTTTCGAGCCGGGCCGGTTGCGCGTGCCCGCCGATCAACCGCCGACCTGAGGGGAGGCGCGATGACGCATGACCGACGGGGCTCCGCCCCGCGCACGGGCCTCCCCGCGCGGGGCGGCCCGCACCAGTCCACCGAGGCAATGCACACGAAGGAGAGACACATGGCAGAGACCACCACCCTCAACGGCCGCCGGAACGGGGCGAGCGCCAACGGCGCCCACTCCGAGCCGATCCGCGAGCCCGACCTGATGTGGGAGAGCCTCCCGCCCGCCGTCACCACGAAGCTGGCCGACCCCCTCGACGAGGGGCTCGTCTCGCACCGCCGGGGGCGCAAGGGCCGCAGCTTCGCCTACCTCGAGGGCCGCACGGCCATCGAGCAGGCCAACCGCGTCTTCGGCTACGGCGGCTGGGGATACGACCTCGTCGGCGAGGTCGTCCTCCGCGAGGGCGAGAGCGTCGACCAGGAGACGGGGGAGGCGAAGCCCTGGCGGGCCTACGCCGCCACCGTGCGGGTCACCGTCCCCGGCTCGCAGCCGCGCACCGACACGGGCTTCCAGGCCGTCGCCGAGGAGACCGTCGAGGGCCACGAGACCGCCTGGAAAGGAGCGGTGACGGACGCGCTCAAGCGGGCGCTCAGGAGCTACGGCGACCAGTTCGGCAACGGGCTTTACGGCGACGGCGCGGCGGGCGACCTCGCGCCCTCGCTGCGGACGACGCTCATCGACCTGAGCGCGCGCCGCGGCTTCGACGAGGCGAAGGTGCGGTCGGCCGTGCGCGAGCGCACCGGCCGCGACCTCGACGAGCTGCCCGCCGCGACCCTCACCCCGCTGGTCGAGGCCGCCGCCCGCAAGCTGCGGGAGGACGGCCTGACGGAAACGCCGCAGGCCGCCTGAGCGGCCCGGCAATCCACCGAAGGAAGGAGGCGCCTATCGAGCGCAGCATCAGACCCAGGCTTGAAGAGCCGCTCCCCGAGGGGGAGCGCGAACGGGGCCGTCCTCCGGGGCGGCCCCGCAGTCGTCTACGCCCGGGTGGCGGTCTCACCGCTACCCCCACAAGTGACACCAACCACTACCACAAGAAGGAGATTTGAAATGTCACGCACCATGAACCGCGTCGAGCTGCTGGGCCGGGTCGGCGTCGAGCCGGACCTCAAGTACAGCCAGAACGGCACCGCCGTCTGCCAGCTCAGGCTGGCGACCGACCGTCGCCGCCAGAACGGCGAGACCGAGGCCGACTGGCACAACGTCGTCTGCTGGGGAAAGCTCGCCGAGGCCGTCTCCGAGTACGTCCAGAAGGGCAACAGGGTGTTCGTCGCGGGCTCGCTAGCGCAGAACAGCTACGAGCGCGAGGACGGCGAGCGCGTCTACCGCACCGAGGTGCACGCGCAGGAGATCATCTTCCTCGACTCGAACGGCAACGGCGGCAACGGCCGCTCCAACGGCAACGGCAGCCGCGAGGCGGCCGCCGCCGGGGTCGCGGACGACCAGCCCTTCTAGCCACGGCACGCAACACGCCGCCCGCCTGAGCGCGGGCGCACAACGGGGCCGCTCCCTCACGGGGGCGGCCCCGCTCTCGTTCCACCCGAACGGCAAGACCACGAAGGAGAACCGAAGATGGCGACCAACACCGAACGCGACGCACTCCCGACCTGGAGCGCGCACACGCTGGTCATGACCCTGCTGGAGGGCGACGAGCCCTTCAACGGCCACTGCACCTGCGACCGCTGGTCCTACCGCACGAACGACTGGGCCGACCTCGGGGCGAGGTGGGCCTGGCACTACGTCGCCGAGTCCGATGGACCCGGCGGCAACCCCCTCGCCACGGCGATCGTGCGGCGCGAGCTCGAGGCGCATGGCGAGTACGGCGGGGACTGCGCGGGCTGCGGCTACCCCGTCATCCCCGGGGGCACCCACTGCCGCGAGTGCGAGCGGGACGGCGTGGTCTCCGAGGACGACCACGGCGACAACTGCGAGCGCAACTGCTGCTGGGAGGCGACGGTCGCGCGGCGGCATGCCCGCGATGCCGCCCACCAGCGCGTGGCCTGCAGCAACTGCGGCAACTGCCTCGACTGCGACGACGAGCACTCACCCGACCACGAGGACTGCATCTGCCCGCTGGGGCAGGCGATCCCCGTGGAGGTGGCGGCGTGAGCGCCCCGGGGCACGCCGACGCCGTGCTGGAGGCCCTGCGCCAGAACCTGCACGTCCTCGGCGAGCTGGCGGTGCGCTACGAGGTCGAGACGCTCCCGGAGCGCGACCCCGACGCCCCCGCCCTCTGCTCCCCGCAGGCCGTGCAGCGGCTGCTGGGGCCGGAGATGGGAGCGCTCGCGCAGGAGCAGGTGCGGGTGCTGCTGCTGGACCGCAAGAACCGCGTCGTGGGGCAGCGGGTGATCTACCAGGGCAACGCCTATTCCAGCGTCGTCAGGCCGGCCGAGGTGCTGCGCCCGGCGGTGGTGGTCGCCGCCCCCAACATCATCGTGGCCCACAACCACCCGTCGGGTGACCCAACGCCCAGTCCCGATGACATCAGGGTCACGAAGGACCTCGCCGAGGCGGCGAAGCTGCTCGGCGTCACCCTCCTCGACCACGTCGTGATCGGCGGGCCGGGCAGCGCCGTCAGCCTCAAGGACCGCGGCCTCTTCTGAGCGCCGCGGCACACGGGCTCCCGCCCCGCGCACCCACCCATCCCCTACCGGAAGGAGACAGCAGATGCTCGCGGCCGACGCCGCCATCAACCCGGACGACCTGTACACGATCAGCGCGGGCGGATTCTCGGCCACGGCCGACGCCTTCGCCCGCGACCCCGACTCGGGGGGCCTCTGGTTCCTCTCCATGGTCGGCGCCCAGTCCGCCCTCAAGGCGATCTGGGCCGCCCTCCTCAAGCGACCGCCGGAGAGCGCCCACCTGCTCGCCGGCGCCAACGGGCTCGCGCTCTCGGGCGGCTTCCACCGCTGCGAGGTCCCGCACGAGACCATCGGCACGTGGACCACGAAGATCGCCCGCCTGCCGGTGAGCGGGGGCTGGCACGCCATGGTCTACACGCGCATGGCGGAGTACGCCTTCGAGCGGGACGCCTTCCTGCTGCTCGCCCCCGGCGAGGCGGAGGCGCCCGCCCTGCACCACCGCTTCCTCGACCGCCGCAGTCCCCTCCCGCTGCACCGCAGCTGGGCGGAGTGGCTGTGGCGGCGGGGGTTGGCGAAGGGCGAGATCTCGGCGCTGCAGGCGTCGGGCGTCCACGCCTGGCGCTGCACACCCGACGCCGAGGCCCTCCGGGAAGACCTCTCGGTGGCGGTCGGCTCGGGACTGCTCACGCTGCCGCCCGATGAGGGCGCGCAGCACATCCGAATGAACGGAGCGAAAGGAGACACGAGATGAGACTGGCCGCGCAGTTCAAGGGAGGCTTCTACCCGACGCCGCCTCGGGTCGTCGAGCTGGTCGCGAGCCTCATGCAGGCTCGCACGGTCACGCGGGGCGAGACCACGCTGCGCATCCTCGACCCCTGCTGCGGGGCCGGGGAGGCGCTGGCCGACCTCGCCTCGCGCATCGGGCGCCCCGACGGGGCCTCGGTGGAGACCTTCGGGGTGGAGCTCCACGCCGAGCGCGCCAAGGAAGCGGAAGCGCGCCTCGACCACGCGCTGGGCACGGACCTCTTCCAGACCGCGATCGCCAACGGGGCCTTCGGGCTGCTCTACCTGAACCCGCCGTACGACGATGACTCGGGGGAGGAGGAGAAGCGCGTCGAGATGCGTTTCCTCCGGCACTGCACGCGCTACCTCTGCGAGCAGGGGCTGCTGGTGTTCGTGGTGCCCAGGCGGCGGCTGGCGGAGTGCGCCCGCTACCTCGCCTCGCACTACCGGAGCCTGCGCGTCTGGGCCTTCCCCGAGCCGGAGCGCGAGGCCTTCGACCAGGTGGTCGTAACCGGCATCCGCAAGGCGGAGGCGATGTACGACCAGTACGCGGCCGTGGCGCTGCAGGAGGCGATCGAGGGGAACCTCGATGAGCTGCACCCGCATCGCTACCCGGTCTACAACGCCCCAGCGACGGCGGACGGGGAGGTGCTCTTCGCCACCCGCACGGTCGACCCCGTGGCGGCGGCCGAGGAGTCGCGCCGCTCCGGGCTCTGGGTCAGCACGACCGTCACCGACGCGCTCTGGCCGGCGGAAGACCAGCGCACCAGGCCGCTCATGCCGCTGCGGCGCGGGCACCTGGCGATGCTGGTGGCGGCCGGCTTCCTCGACAACCTCCAGCTCGAGGGCGAGGACGGGCGCATCCTCGTGAAGGGCCGCACCTCGAAGGAGATGCTGCTCGTCGAGACCACGCGCGCGAAGGAGGTCTACCGGGAGCGGCTGCGCACGACCGTCGTCGCGCTCGACCTCGATCTCGGCGAGATCACTGACATCGCCGCCTGACCGCTCGCACGAGCGGCACTCACACGAGACCCGCCGTCTCCCCTACCGGAGCGGCGGGCCTCGCACCGACCACAGAAAGGGGGACGGTTCCATGGCTTCTTACACTCAACCTTCCCCTGCTGCACGGGGATGGGGGTAGTGCGTCCAGGACCCGGTGTCGTCCCTCACAGGAGAAGGAGACACACACCATGGACCTGGCCGAATTCATCGACACCTACCGTGACGCCATCGCCCGGCGGGTGGTGGAGTCCTACCCGCCCCGCTACCGGCCCTCGGAGCAGGGCCGCCCACTCCCCCGCCTGCTGCGCGCCCCACTGGGCGCGCAGGCCGATGCCATCCGCGGCGCGGCGCTCTCGCTTGAGGCGCAGCGCGGCACCACGGTCGTCGGCGAGATGGGCACAGGCAAGACCTTCATCGCCGCCTCGGCGGCCCACATGGCCGGCTTCCGCCGGGTGCTCGTGCTCTGCCCCCCGCATCTGACCCGCAAGTGGAAGCGCGAGGTCGAGGAGACGGTGCCCGGCGCCCGCGCCGTCATCGTCGCCTCGATCACCGACCTCGAGCGCCTGCGCGCCATGGCAGGCCCCGGTCCGCTCTTCGCGATCATGTCGCGCGAGCGCGCCAAGCTCTCGTACCGCTGGCAGCCCGCCGTGGTGCAGCGCTGGGCCACGTCCGGCGGCCGGCTCGTGCGCGACGAGGAGACGGGCGAGCCCTTGCGGGTGCCCTGCTGCCCGGACTGCCACGAGCAGGTCGTGGACAAGGACGGCGTCCCGCTGCTTGGCCGCGACCTCGCCCGCCGCAAGCGCACCTGCGGCGAGTGCGGCTCCGCCCTCTGGCAGGCCGACAACTCGGGACCGAAGCGCTACCCGCTCAGCGACTACGTGAAGCACCGCCTGAGGGGCTTCTTCGAGCTGCTGATCGGCGACGAGGTCCACGAGTTCAAGGCGCGAGGCTCCGCCCAGGGCATCGCCGCCGGCGTCCTCGCCGACGCCTGCGGCAAGTCGCTCTCGCTCTCGGGCACCCTGATGGGAGGCTACTCCTCGACGCTCTTCCACCTGCTCTACCGGTTCAGCCCGGAGATCCGCACGGAGTTCGGGCGCTCCGAGGAGAGCCGCTGGATCGAGCGCTACGGCTTCGTCGAGCACACCATCGGCAAAGACGACCCGGACTCCTTCGAGGACGGGCGCACGAGCCGCCGCAAGCGCTACCGCAAGGTGGTGCGCGAGCGGCCGGGGCTCGCCCCCGCCGCGCTCTTCCACCTCATCGGGAACAGCGTCTTCTTGCGGCTCTCCGACGTCGCCTCGGGCCTTCCGCCCTACGAGGAGCGCGTGCTGCTCTCCTCGATGGATACGGAGCCGGACGGGAATGGGCTCTCGCAGCGCGCGGGCTACGACGAGCTCTACGGGGCGCTCAGGGCAGCGCTCGCCGACGCCCTCTCGAAGGGCTCGCGGCGGCTGCTCGCCACCTACCTGCAGACGCTGCTCGCCTACCCCGACGGCTGCACGCAGGGCGAGACCGTCTTCGACCCGGAGTCGGAGGAGCTGCTCGTGCAGGTGCCGCCGCTTCCCGAGGACCGGCTCTACCCGAAGGAGCGGGCGCTCGTCGACCTCGTGGCCGCCGAGCGGCTGGCTGGACGCCGGGTGCTCGTCTACGCCACGCACACGGGCACGCGCGACATCACCGGGCGGATGGAGGAGTTCCTCTCCCGCCACGGCTTCCGGGTCGCGGTGATGAAGGCCGACGCGGTGCCGCCCGAGCGCCGCGAGGCGTGGGTGGCGAAGCGCGTCGAGGAGGGCGTCGACGTGCTCGTCTGCCACCCGCGGCTGGTGCAGACGGGTCTCGATCTCGTGGAGTTCCCGACGATCTGCTGGTACGAGACGGACTACTCCGTCTACACCATGCGGCAGGCGTCACGGCGTTCCTGGCGGATCGGGCAGAGCGAGCCCGTCCAGGTCGTCTTCATGGCCTACCGGAACACCCTCCAGGCCGACGCCCTCAAGCTCGTGGCGCAGAAGCTCCAGTCGTCGCTCGCCGTCGAGGGGGAGCTGCCGGAGGACGGCCTCGCCGCCTACGGGGACGACGGTGACGACCTCCTGATCGCCCTGGCGAGGAAGATCGTCGCGGGCGAGGAGGAGGCCGGCTCGGTCGAGTCGTTCTTCGAGCAGGCGCGGCAGGTCGCGGCTGAGGCCGAGGCGCTGCTGGTCGACGAGGGCTGGCACGCGCCCGAGCCGGAGCCGGTCGCGGACACGGTGGCCGTCGAGGCTATCGTGGACTCGGGGCCGCAGCGCACGCTGTTCTCGTGGGCGGAGTTCATGGCCGCGGAGCCGGAGGAGCCGCCGCGCAAGCGCCGGGACGAAGCCCCAACGCTCTCCCTGTTCGAGTGGGCACTGAAGCGGGAGCGCGAGGCGGAGCGGGTCGGCGAGAGAGGCTAGCCCGACACGCAAGAGGGAGGGCATCGCCGACGGCGGTGCCCTCCCCTCCTTCGATGTGCGGCAGCCTTCTTGCGTGCCATGGATGTCCTCGCGGGATATCCAGCATGGCTGGGCCCGCAGGGCGTCTAGATGGGTCGGGAGCAGCGCCATCGTGCGCCCGTGACCCGGTGGCATTGGTGGAGGCCGTGATTGTGGCTGGCTGTCCATTCAGGGAGACTGCGACCCATGAGGCAGACGGGATTGGGCAGGCGCTCCGCCCCAGGACATGATTGTCTGAAGCAGGTCGGTTTCGCCGAACGCCGAGCATCGAGGAATCGAGGGCGCGGCTGGCGCAGCTTACCGAGCAGTACTGACCCTTGAGGCACAAGGCAGGGCACGGGAGAAAGAAGCAGTGAACACATACAATCTGTTCGTCAGTCACTCGTGGCGTCACAGCGATTCGTACGATCGATTCATCAACCTCCTCGACCGACGGCGCTATTTCTCGTTCAGAGACTACTCGGTCCCCCCAGAGGACCCGATTCACAATGCGAGGAACCAGACCGAACTGCGCAACGCGATTCGCAGGCAGATGGCCCCTTGTCAGGTCGTGGTTGTCTTAGCGGGCGTCTATGCCACCTACAGCAAGTGGATCAACATTGAGCTCGACCTCGCAAAGAACGGTTTCACGTCAGAGAAGCCGGTGCTCGCCGTACGGCCCTGGGCTAACCAACGCATCTCGGACAGAGTGCGGGAAACGGCTGACAAAGTCGTTGGATGGAACACCGAGAGCATCGTCAAGGGCATCCGAGAACTCGTGTGACAGAGACCGACACGTATGTGGACCTATACAAGCTCCACGCTGAGCTCACCGACCGCGTGAGTCAACGACGAGAAGGAGCCAACCGACTTCACGTCAGCATCGCTGTGGCTCTCGTAGTATTCCTCGGAACCCTCATCAGATTCAGCGAGGACCGGACGCTCGATGCCATCGTGATCCTCGCGATCGGAATTTGTGGTCTGATCGTGTCGGCGTCGTGGTACATCGTTCTCCGATCGTACCGGCAACTCAACACAGAGAAGTTTCGCGTGCTTCACGACATGGAGACGCGCTTGCCGTATCAGTTCTTCACGATGGAGTGGGACCCGGAATCGGCGGGCACTAAGAGCAATCGGTATTGGAAACTCTCGGTGGTAGAGACGATTATGCCCATGATGTTCGGGGCGCTCTTCCTTGGGATCATTATCTACTCCCTTGCGTCGTAGTAGCGGAGTGGTATGTACCCCGCCACCCCTGCGAAAGTCGTCTTGGCAGACGTGTGCCCCGGCCGCCCACCAGTCTCTCCTGGCACACTCCCGACGTGGGCACGCCCGTCTCTCGCAGGACGACAAAGGCTCCGCCGAGCGACCAGATCGTTGACGCCGCCCTCAGGGCACCATTGCCTGTCTTCGATGGAGCTCCTCCTAGCCCTACGAGCGGGGAGCAACGGCGCAATAGTCCATCGATGAACCTAGCGGCGCTCAAGTCGGGCGCGGGCTCTGTGTAGTTACGGTCGTTTGCTGCGAGGCGGGGCTCGGACAGCAGCAGACAGGCCGAGGAGTAGTGGCGCTCGATCACCATGCGGCGGAGGAGGAACTCATACCGCTTCGCGTAGGAGGCGCCCCGGAAGTCCCCGAGAACGGGAAAGTGAGGTTCGTCGGTCCGGAGGGGACGCCGAGTCGCGTCACAATCCTCCAGCAAGAACAGGTACCCCACCCAGGGCGCGGGGTTCGCGCTGTACGCGCCGTCGCGATACGCGGTCCAGAGGTCGACCGCGTTCCCCAACGCCTCCTCTGCCCGATTGTTCGCGTTGTTCCCAAATGACGGTCCAACCTGAGCCTTCAACTCGACGACCGCTTGGAGCTCCCCGTCGGAAACAACCAGCAGGTCCCACATCTTCGTGGCGCGGAAGTAGCCCGGAAGTAACGTAAGGCGTCGGCGATAGAACACGGACTCCTGCGGCACGTCGGCCGATATCAACAGTTCGCGCAGCGTCGCGAGGAATTCGTTGAAGTGACTGCCGCCCACAACCTCCTGCCGGCGGCCGGCGAATGCAACGCTCTCGTCGCCTTCGAACCGCTTCCTGCTCCTCCAGAAGTACTCAACGGCGTCCCGGAACGGACGCGGCTGCGGGTTCATGGTGACAGGACTTCCTCATCCGTGAGATCGGGGACTGCACTAGCGCTACCCAGCTCGGTGACCTCAATCTCCATCCGTCGGTGGGGATGGAGCGCCTCTTGCCGCAAGGAGGCTGCGGCAAGGTTGAGGTAGTCGTCAGCTATCTCCACGCCTACGCTGTTACGTCCACTGCGCGACGCGGCCAGGCTCGTCGTGCCCGTACCGAGGAAGGGATCGAGCACCGTATCGCCGACGAAGCTGAACATGCGGACCAGCCGGTCTGCCAGCTCCAGGGGGAACGGGGCCGGGTGCAGCTTGGTGGAGGCCCCGGTCACATCCGTCCACACCTGCCGGAACCACCTTCGATGATCCTCCGCCGGAATGACCGACATCAGCCGCATGGCGAATGAGGGACTCCGGTACCCGCCTGGCTTGCGTTGAAAGAGGATATGTTCGATGTCGTTCTTGACGATGGCGTTCGGTTCGTACGGCTTCCCGAGGAAGCCGCCGCCGCCGGCCTCGTAATCGGCGTTCCCTATCTTGTGCCAGATAATCGGGGCAAGGTTGTCGAAACCTAGGCTACGGCAGTGGGTCTGGATCGACGCGTGCAGCGGGACGACCACGTGCCGGCCGTTGTTCCGTCGGCGGGACAGCAGAACATCGCCCACGACGCAAACGAGGCGCCCCCCAGGGGCGAGCAACCTGAAGCACTCGCGCCACACACGATCGAGTTCGGAGAGGAAGCGCTCGTAGTCGACGACCGATCCCAATTGACCAGCGGAGTCCCTGTATTCCTTCAGTGTCCAGTACGGCGGCGATGTTAGGACGAGATGCACGCTGCCCGACTCGATCTCCGAAAGGTCGCGCGAGTCACCGAGGTAGAGTCGGTGTGAGGTGGGGATACGCTCCACCGCATCAGAGATCCTCGCGGTGAGTTCGGGATCACGGGCAATGCTCGGGATGGCGGTCTGCTCATCGCTGAACCCGCCCAGCCCGTCGGGAACCCAGGCTTCGAGCTGATGCCGCTGGAGGTGGGACTGAGTTTGGGCAGTCGTCATCCTAGATGCCTCGTGCTATGGGGAGGAGCTGCGGTCGTAGGCACGGCAAAGAGTATACTGCGAGAGCAAGTCAGCGATTATCGCTCGCGAAGAAGCAGTGCCGTCCGTGAGGTAGTCTTGCGACAGCCATCATGACTTCGCGTAGGGCTGGACAGAAGATGCCTGAAGGCGAAACCACCAGCCTAGCTTTCGATGTCGACGCTGCGCTGCTCATCGAGTTGGGGGAACGGCTGGTCGCTCGCCGCTCGGTGGCTCTCGCTGAGCTGCTCAAGAACGCCTACGACGCCGACGCGACCGAGGTCGTTGTGAGTTTCGAGGACGTGAAAGGTCCACGGGGTTCGATCGAGGTGCTCGACGACGGTTCGGGCATGACTCTGGAGGCCCTGAAGCGGGGCTGGATGCGGATCGCGACGAACGATGCAACGATAAACGCGCGGTCGACGCGATTCGGCAGGCCGAGGACTGGCGCGAAGGGCATAGGGCGATTCGCATGTGGACGGCTGGCGTCTCGGTTGTCCCTCGAATCGACTTCAAGCGTGTCGGGCGGCTCCGAGCGCATCAGGGCCGAGTTCAACTGGGAGGACTTCGAGCCTGGTCGCGATCTAGCCGATGTGACATCGAGCGTTACGCGTGAGCTCCTCGATGACGAGCTTCCAACTGGAACGAGCCTACGCCTTAGTGGACTCAAAGATGGTTGGACCGAAGGGGACCTGGCCGAGCTTCAGGCTGAGTTCCGTGACTTGATGAACCTGGATGAACTTGGCGGGTACGTACGTCGGAATCACGACCATGAAGCTGACCCAGGATTCGAGGTACAGATCCTCGCGCCAGAGTTTCCAAGATTCGAGGGGGCCATCGGGGAGCCGTTCCTAGAAGCAGCTTGGGCGCTGCTCACCGGCACGGTGACCGATCGAGGGGAACCCCAGTATGAACTCAATCTCCTTGACACTGACATTCTGCTTCAGCACAAACCGCACGAGCGCTCGTTTCCCGACCTGCATAGAGTCGCCTTCACTATCCGAATGATGGTCTACCAGGGGGGGCGTTTCAGGGGCTCAGGGTACAACCTGAGGGAAGCGAGAGACCTGGGACGTGCGAGAGGCGGGGTCAGGGTCTACTTGGACGGCTTCCAGGTATTCTCATACGGTTCGCCGGGAGACGACTGGCTGGACCTCGATCAAGAGCGTGCCAGGAGGCAGGCTCAACTTCCCAAGTGGCTTGAGACGGAAGCGGGAGGGCTCGATCGACCAATGCTGTCGTTGCCGGGCAATATGCAGTTGTTCGGCTCCGTGTCCATCTCCCGGGAGAACAACCCCGGCTTGGCGGTGAGCATCGGCCGAGATCGGCTGGTCCAAAACGACAGCTTTCAGCAGCTCAAGCAGTTCGTGCGAGACGGTATCGACTGGATGACGGTCTGCCGCGCACGCGAGGCGGCGGCGGTAGCTCGCGATCGGCCACGGGAGACGGGCGACTCGGACGGAGCTGCGAGCGTGGCCCAGGCTCTACAGTCCCTGCGGAGTGCGGTCGTTCACGAGGCGGCCATCCCCGATGAGGCAAGGCGAGCCATCGAGACATCCCTCGACGAGGCCGAGGCGCTCCTCCGCCAGGAGACAGCCGCGCAAGCCTCGGAGCTGTCGATGCTGCGCGTACTCGCTTCGGCCGGCACCACCGTGGTCGTCTTCGATCACATGCTTCGCACCATGGCAAGGCAACTCCGAGAAATTGGCGATGCCTTTGAGCTGCTCGCGACCCATGTGCCGCCTGAACATCTCGACGGCTATCAGGAAGCACTCGACGATCTTCGGTCTTGGTCAACGATGGCGTTCGACCAGGGCTCGCTGGTAGGGCTCTTGTTGGCCCCGGAAGCCCGTACACGACCGCGATCGCGCGCCGTTCGTCCGTTGGTCGAGAACTTGGAGCGAGGCTTCGCCAAGTACTTAGACCACTTCAGCATCACTCTAGAGAACGAGGTGCCACCAGCTGTGCGCACACCATCTCTCTACGAGCCCGAGATGTACGCGGTACTGCTCAACCTTCTGACGAACTCGTTTAAGGCAGTCCGGGAGGGCGTCCCAGAGCGTCGGGTGCGCGTGGAGGCGGAAATGACGAAGGATACGTTCACGCTCAGAGTGCATGACACCGGTGTTGGCATCCCTCCCGAGAATAGGGATGTTGTATTTGAACCTTTCTTTACCACGAGCCAGCCAGATCCTATTTTGGGGATAGGAACCGGTCTTGGCCTTAAGATAGTCCGTGACTTGGCAGAGGCTTGGGGCGGCGATGTTGAGATCGTACCATCATCTAGTCCTTGGCGAACTACCGTCGAGGTCGTAGCGCCGCTTAGAGGACATTCATGACGTTCAACCTAGTCTTAGTCGACGATCAGGACAGAACTACACTTCCAGCGCTGATTGAGAGAATCTGTGCTGGTGACTTTGAAGTCATTCCTCTCGCACCTCCGATTGATCTCGATATGTCTCCTCTACTTGACGCCGACGCAGATCTATTCCTTGTTGATTACGAGTTGGATACGAAACAGGAAAACGGAACTTTCGCACCGTACCTTGGGATGACATTGGCCGCCCGAATAAGGGAGATAAAGCCGGACTTACCCATTGTATTGCTTACTAGAAGCAATCTTGGAAAGTGGACACAAATGGAGCGTACCGTCCTAACCGGGGCGGCATTCGATGACATCATGTTCAAGGACACCGAGCTTGAGACTGACGCGGACGGTACTCATGCGCGGTTGGTTTCGCTTGCCCGAGGGTATCAAACGCTGCGTAGTACCCCGGAACACTCCGCGTCGGCGCTGCTGGAACTTCTCGACACAGATGAAGCTGGCCAGAGGTACGCCCTGGAGGCGCTACCGCCAGGCGACGGATGGAGAGTGTTCGAGGTTGCCCACTGGCTTCGCTCGGTTCTTCTCCGCTATCCCGGAGTCCTATACGACGATCTACACGCAGCGACAGCGCTTGGCATCTCGCTGGAGAGCTTCAGGCAGCACGCTGTCCAAGTGTTGCTGCAGCCCGCCACCTACCGAGGGCCCTTCTCGGAAGAGCAGCAGCGGTGGTGGCGGCACTCTCTCTTCAACATCGCGAGCCGATTGTGTGCATCCATAGATCCGGCACGGGGAGTGCGCGAGGGGTTTCGCCTTGCTGCGGGCCAGAGCCTTGACCTAGAGCTAGATCCGTCCGCTGACGAGGAGACTGGCAGTAGTCCTGCCGACACGGTGTGTCATGTGCTCGGCGTTCCCGTCCGAATCGAAACCTCGCTCCCCTATCAGCCGGATGCGCGACCTCCTGTAATGGAGGAAGCGCGCGTCTCATTCAGAGCCATCCGCGAGAGCAATGAAGTCGAAGAAATGTATGTTGAGGCAGCAAGCAGGGCTCGCCTGGAAGAGATCCGGGCTGCCATTTGATGGGGATCACCGCGGGTCAGGTTCAGCAGAGCCTGGAAACCATCGACAGCCGATTCCGACCGATTCTCGATGACGGCGCCGGGGCTGTGATCGTACAAGCGAAGTCGATGCTGCTTGAGTCCAAGGAGGCGTTCGACGTGAGCCAACAGCAGGGGCGGCGTGAGAGGCCAACGCGCCCGTGGGGATTCCGAATAGGTCCCAACAACCCCCTGAGATTCGCGAAGACGATGGTGAACGGCCTCGATGTCCGTGTCGACCTCTTCTTGAGCGCCTATTGGGAGGAGGAACCGGCCGAACGGCCGGTTGATCTGCGCGTCGTCATACGCGTGTGGAGCCTTGAGCCCCAGGTCTACTTCAGAAAGGAGTGGGATGCACCCGCTCTAGAACACAAGACCAACCCCGACACCGGCCGTGTCATGCTGAGGGTTCACTTTGACCTCGCGAACTCGGGCCAGGCTGGTCCGCACTACCACCTTCAGGTCGGCGGCAACGCGCGGCCCGATGAACTGCATTGGTTCCCGGAAGCACTCTCCGTGCCACGGATGCTCCATATGCCGATGGACCTAGTCCTTGCGTCCGAGCTTGTCGCAGCGACGTTCTACCCAGACGCTTACAAGAATATCCGGCGGGAACCCGCTTGGACGGGTTCCCTGAGAGTGTCCCAGAGCCACTTGCTGGAAGGATATTTTGGGGAGGCCTTGGCGGCGGTTCGCGACAACAAGAGCGTGCTCGACTCTCTCTGGAATGCGTCCTGGGATGATGAGTAGCGCAGAGCGGGAACGACGAACTGTCGCCGTCCCGCCGGACAAGGGCATGGCGGACACCCCTGATCTTCTGGCCGACGCCTTGGTCCGGGCCGTGGGCCCGGCAGAAGCCGCCTCTTGGCTCGACCCGAGCGCAGGGTCCGGTCAGCTCATTGCCGCCGTTCTTCGAGCAGGTGTTCCCGCCGAATCGATCTTGGCTATCGACTTGCAGGCAGACCTACCTACGCTGAACAGCATCGGCGTGGAGAACCTGCTAGGTACTGATTTCTTGAGCTGGGCGCAGCGGACCGACCGGCGGTTTGATCGCGTTATAGCCAATCCTCCTTTCGTGCGGCTTCGCGAGCTCGAGGAGGCTCTGTCACGCCCGGCCCTAGAGACACGACTCGACGGGTTCGGCATTTCGGCGACAGCCAACTACTGGGTGGCCTTCCTCGTTGCCGGCATGCGACTGCTGAAGCCTGGCGGATCTCTGGCCTACATCCTGCCGGCTGCCTGGGAGTACGCGAACTACGCCAGCCCACTCAGGAGCATTTGTGAGTCATCATTCGAGGAACTCGACGTGCACCGCGTCTCCGTCCCGATGTTCGAGACAGTCGCCGACGGTTCCGTCTTGCTCGTTGGCCGCGGTTTCGGACGAGAGCCCCGGCGCAGAGCACAAGTGATCAGACATCGGACATTGTCTGCACTAAGCCAAGCCGTCTGCACGCCCGACTTGGCGGTGACCAGTAGTGGGCTGCGCTCCACCGAGTCGTGTCTCGCTGAAAACCAGGTCCGGTTTGGCGAAATCGCTCAGATCCGCGTCGGCGCTGTAACCGGGGATGCACGTTTCTTCCTGCTCAACGAGACCCAGCGACTCGCGCTCGGGCTCCCGCGCTCCGTCCTCAGACCGGTCGTATCCAAGGCACAGCACATCATCGGCTCGGAGATCGACGAAGATGCTTGGACTGGGCTTTGGGATGCCGGCGAGCGTGTGTGGCTCTTTTGGCCGGAGGAGGAAGATCTCTCGCACGCAGCTGTTCGCGCATACCTGGACCTTCCTGAGGACGAAGGCGGGTGCCGTCGGGAGGCCATGAAGGTCAGAGACCGCGATCCTTGGTATCGCGTCCCGATCCCCGAACCGTTCGACGGCTTCGTAACGGGCATGTCGGTCGCGAGGCCCTGGGTGGCGCTTAATCGCAAGTCGGGGCTCACAGCCTCGAATACGCTTTACGGTGTGCGGTTCCCTGGGATCACGAGCCCTGATGAGCAGGCCGCTTGGTGCCTGGCGATGCTCTCCTCAACTACGTCCGAATCGAGGGCCCAGTTGGTCCGGCAATATCCGCAGGGTCTACTGAAGCTCGAGCCAGGCGACATAGCTCGCCTAGTCGTCCAGCACCCAAGGAGTATGGACGGGGCGCTCGCCCCGTATCGGGAAGCTGTAGGACTCATTCTGGCGGGAAGACCTGAGCATGCTGAGGCACTCGCTGACGAGTGGCTGGAAGCGTGACGTTGGATCGCAATCCGCGACACGGATCTGCTGGCCAGTCTCGCTAGGGGCCTCGACAGCTGGGCATCGGGAGATGATTAGGGTCTAGGTGGCCGCTCGGTGCCCCGTACACTTGCGTCGACTGTGTTGTCGTACCTCCGCGATCCGTGGGCTTCTTGTACTCGTTGTCGCGTGTCTAGCGAGATTCTCCCACTGAGGCCCATGATTTCCGCCTCGTCGAGGATCACTCTCGCGGCCCGGCTCAGCTCCGATGCCTTGATTGGATTGATCATGGCGCCCATCCCCCTGGCCTCGGAATCCCTCTCGAAGTATCTCCACGCCCCGAAAGTCTGTCGCTCTCTCAGGAGCACCGCCTCAATCTCCGAGTAGTCTGCCTTGACTCGAGCCTGGCTCTGTTCGGGAAGATGGGTGAAGAGTTCATGGAGGTCATGGGACTTGGGCGCGATGTCCTCGAAGGTAAGGCAGATCGCCTTCATGGCGAGTTCACAACAGAAGGCGGACACCATGGCATCGCGCATGTTGGACCCCAGTACACTGAGCATAGTTTGCCTGTCGGAGTCAGGGTCTTGGCTCATTCTTGCTGTATCAAACCGCGCAGCAACTGCACCGTCATCGTTAAAGTCTACCTGTGGAAAGCCGACAGTTAACCGCGTGCGGAGGCTAGGCTCGGCGGGCGCTCCCGACACCAAGACTTTGGCTTGAAGGAAGAGCCAGCCGGCCGAACCGAGCGGGAACGCCTTCCTCGTGAGGTGAGACCGAGCTTGGCTCCGGGTAATCCTTGAAGTGGCGGCGGCGACTCGATATCGGAGTTCTTCCTCGGTCAACCGATCTAGGCTAGGGAACACCTTGAAGGCGAACGGACCCTCCTCGTAGGCCGAGTCCGAACCGAACTCCATCCTGAAGACGTTGCCAAAGAGCTCCATCGATAGCCTGCGCTCCTCCTCAGCAGCCTTCGTGCCTACGACAGTCTCCGCACACACGCGGCACCTTATCCCCGTCCAGACATGGTGTTCGTCGACCCTGCCAACCAAGCTTCCCCAACAACCCTGGCAACGGCCCCGGTAGTTGATCGCCTGACCGGAGGCGCCGGATACCGTGGGTGTGAAGGACATCGTGTCCATATCGACGCCCCACTCGATATCGACTGACCCGAGTTCGTTCGGCTCGCTACGGTCGCTGGACACAGGCATGCCATCTCTGTAGTGGGTGATCACCAGTGGTGCAGCGCACGACGCGCTACTGGTAGCCGGGGTCTCAAGTGTAGTCGAGGTTAGCGGCGCACGGGTTCTCGGTCGCTCAGAGAGACAGCTCCACGCAGAACCGGAGCGCACCCTACTTGCACGAGCACGTCGTCATGCCGGCAATCCAGCGAGAGAGAGAGAGAGAGATTGCCTCAGGACTTGCGGGTGGCGGCGCTGACTGGCCGCGCAAACGTCCTCCGGAAGGGCACGTACGCCCGCTCAGGTTTGTGAATGTCGAGCGTCGATGCCCATGTTCGTGCAGTGGTGAGAAAAATCCTCGCCAACTCTACCTATTTTGTGCGGGATCGCGCCCTCAAGCTCGCCTGACGCTCCGTCCTCGGTCAGCGCGTCCCAGTCCGGCGTGAATCCGTCGTCCGCCATCCCCACCTTCTCGAGCCCCGATCAGCTCGAGGCGGCTACGCCGTGGCCTCCGCGGGCGCCGCGGCGGACCGTTTGAATTCCGGGAGCACGTACTTGCCGAAGAGCTCGATCGACTTCATCACCTGTTCGTGGGGGATGGTCTCCGTCTGCATCATGATCATCAACTGGTCGATGCCAGTGGCCTCGTGCTTCTTCAAGGCCTCGATGCAACTGTCGGGGTCGCCCGCGATCGTTACCGCTCGATCGGCGAGTGTGTCGGCGTCCAGCCGTTCGATCATGGACTGGTGGATCGAGCCTCCGCCTGCGAGGTCGAAGGAATCCTCGAGATGGGGGTTGCGTTCGCCCTTCAAGACCCTGTTGAAGTCAACCTCGAGATGATTGGGCACACCACCCCACTGTTCCAGAAGCTGCTTGTAGATCTCCTGCTTCTGATCGATGTACGGCTTGCCGGGGCCGAAGAAGGTCCTGATGGACTTCGCAGCCAGCTCACGGGCCTCCTTGTTGTCTTCCATACAGATACCGAACGTGGCGCTGGCCCACCGGTCGTTCACGAAGTCGCCCACGGGGTCGGCGTCCCGGACCTTTTCCTTGTATGCCCGCACGAAGGGCTCCAGAGTGCTCGGAGTGCTGGAGCCCAACGCCAGGACTCCGATGCCCTTCTCGGCTGCGATGTCGAAGGTTGCCGGCTGCTGGGCGGCGACCCAGATCGGCGGGTGCGGTTTCTGGTAGGGCTTGGGCAGCACCTGCCGCGGCGGCATACTCCAGTAGCGGCCCTCCCAGGAGAACCAATCGGAATCCCAGATCCTGGGAATCATAGTGAGCGATTCCTCCCACATCCCGCGCGAGTCTCGAGGGTCGACTCCCAAACCCGTGAGCTCGTAGGTGCCTGAACGACCTGTTCCGAAGTCCACGCGTCCGTCCGAGAGGTGGTCCAGCATGGCGACCCGCTCCGCAACCCTGGCCGGATGGTGGTACGGCAGGATCACCACGCCGAGGCCCAGCTTGATCTGCTCTACGCTCCGCGCGTGGCCATCGGCAAGGTCCGCATCCGGCGTCTGGCGGACGGTCGCGTCGAGTTGGCTTCCGCGGCGCCGCCGGCGAGCGGATCGTGCCCGCCATCCGCTACGTGCCCGCCATCCGCTACGTGCCCGCCGACCCGCCGGCGTCTGGTTCCGCACCAGCGAGGTGGCAGTGCCGCCTCCACCCGCGCCCCCAGAGTGATGCGTGAGGCTCGTCGGCGGCCGACGTGCGCCGGTCGTGAGGATGCGCGGGCTGTTCGCCGGGGCTGTGTCTAATCGACCGCGGCCTTGCGCAGGGCGGCCTGGTCGATCTCTAGGCCCAGCCCGGGCCGGTCCGGCAGCCGGATCACGCCGCCTTCCGGGATGAGGGGCTCCTGGTAGATCTCGCCGACCACCTCGGCGGGGCCGGTGAACTCCTCCGAGAACTCGTGCGGCCGGACGGCGTTGGTGACCGTGCTGTAGGCGTGCAGGCTGGCCGCCGCGTTGGGCCCGATGTTCGGGCTGTGCGGCATGAGCACCTTGTTGTGCACGACGGCCAGCTCGAAGACGCGCAGCATCTCGGTCAGGCCGCCCACGATGATCACGTCGGGCTGGAGGATGTCGGGATTGCCGATCTGGATCAGGTCGCGGAACCGCCAGGACGAGGTCTCGCCCTCGCCGGTGGAGACGGCGCAGTCGAGCGCGTCGACGACCTGGCGCAGCCCCGGCAGGTCGTAGTGCGGCAGCGGCTCCTCGAAGTGGGCGATGCCCAACTCCTCGAAGCGGCGCCCCTGCTCGATGGCGGTGGGCACGGAATAGCCGCAGTTGGCGTCGAAGCTCAGCGGGACATCGTCGGGCAGCCACTCGCGGCAACGCTGGAAGATGGCGAAGTCCTTGGCCGGGTCGCCGTCCTGCCGGTTGTCGCGCCAATCCATCCGGATCTTGAAGGCGCGGAAGCCCCGCTCGTATCCCTCCTGGACCTCCTCCAGCATCTCCTCTGGATTCTTGCGCCACCCGTTGCCCCGGCTCCAGTAGAGGGGGATCTCGGTGCGGAGCGCGCCGCCCAGGAGCGCGTGCAACGGGAGCCCGGCGGCCTTGCCCACGATGTCCCAGCAGGCGACGTCGATGGGTCCGACGACCTGCGTGGGGAAGCGGGTCAACAACACAACGCCCAGGCGCAGCGCCTCCCAGATCCCGCGCGGGCGCAGCGGGTCCATGCCGACGATCAAGGGCTTGATCAGCTCGTGGAGGTAGGTCCGGGTCACGGCGGCGTTGCCCTTGCCTTCCGCGATGCCGGTCAGCCCCTCGTCGGTGTGGACCTGGATGATGAATCGGCCGGCCGCGGCGGGTGGCTCCCGATCCGGCGTGGCCCGGAGTTCGGTGACCGTGACGTCGGTGATCTTCACCGTGTGTTCCCTCCCCTGTTCCTGTTGAGGCGAGGCGCCTGCATGCACTTCGTCCGGCCGCCGGGCTCGTGCCCGAGGCCCGCGCGTCTACCCCCCGAAGACGGCGCGCACCGCGCAGGAGAAGCCGGGGAGCACGTCCAGGCCGTCGAGGAAGTCGTCCTCGCCTCTTCCCTCCGCTGGTCGGGTCTCTCCGGGCTCCACGCTATCACCCCCCCTCCGCGCCCGGTTTCGCACTACGGAACGGTGTCCCGGCTCGCAGCGTACCCAGCCCGGAGTGCGCAGATCCCCGGCCACGATTCACACTGTGAGACGACGGGAATGCGCACGGCCCACCCGGACCAATAGGCTTACGCTCATGCCGTTCGAGCGGGGCCTTCGGTCGCTTCGACCGTGAGAGCTGGCGCGAGGCGGCGCTGGACGAAGGAACCAGCCGTGTCGCTCTACGCCCCGCCGACCGCCGCCCCGCCGCACGAGGCGCTCGCGGCCGGCGCCGCCTCGCCGGAGCGCCGGCTCCGGGTCGGCAGCCGCTCGTATCCGGTGGTGCTCCCGAGCATCCGGGACGCGAGGCTCCACCTCGCGGCGGTGATCATCACGATCCACGTGCTCGGCCAGGTCGCGCTCGACTTCGCCGTGTCGGTGCCGCAGATCCTCGTGGCGATCCTGGTCAGCGCGCTGATCGAGGTGGTCTGGATCTTCGTTCGCGAACAGCGGCTGGTCTGGCCGGCGAGCGCCATGCTGACCGGGAGCGGCATCGCCCTGATCTTCCGCGTGATCGGCACCGAGCACGGCGACTACTGGGCGACCGGCGACGTGGCGCTGTTCGCCGCGGTCAGCGGCGGCGCCATGCTCTCGAAGTACGCGATCCGCTATGGCGGAACCCACCTGCTCAACCCGTCCAACGTGGCGCTCGTCGCGGCGTTCGTACTGCTCGGCAGCAACCGGGTCGAGCCGCTCGACTTCTGGTGGGCCCCGCTGTCGCCGTGGATGGCGTTGGCCTACGGCGTGATCCTGATCGGCGGTGTGCTCATCACCTCGCGCCTGGCGCTGCTGGCCATGGGCGCGGCGTTCTGGCTGGCGCTGGCGGCGGGCCTGGGGGTCCTGGCCGCGTCCGGGCACTGCATGACGGCGCGCTGGTCGGTCGATCCGGTCTGCGACGGCGACTTCTGGTGGGTCGTGGTCAGCTCACCCGAGACGCTGATCTTCCTGTTCTTCATGATCACCGACCCGCGGACGATCCCCGTTGCACCGAGGTCTCGGGTGGCGTTCGCGGTGGGCGTGGCGCTCGTGTCGACCCTGCTGATCGCGCCGGCGACCGACGAGTTCGGCGCCAAGGTCGGCCTGCTCGCCGGCCTGGTCCTGCTGTGCGCGCTGCGACCCGCCTTCGATCGGTTCGGCCCGCCCGTCGCCGCGGACGCCGAAGCCGCTCCGCCCGTCCCCGAGGCGAGGGCGCCTCGCCGCCGATCGCGCGCGTTCCTGCTGCTGGCGGCGCCGGCCGTGGCGCTGGCGGCGGGCGCGATCGTCCTCGCCGGCTCCCCGGCGCGCAGCGCGGTGGACGTGCCGGGCGAGGGCGAGATCATGGATCTGGCCGAGCTGCCGGCGATCGAGCCGTTCGCCATGCCGTCGCCAACGCTCGGTGAGGGCCAGGTCATCCTCGGCAACCCGACCCAGGCCGAGGCCGATGCCATCGCCGCCATGCTCGGCCAGAACCTGGCCATCGAGTCGGAGGCCCTGCGACGCGGCGAGGCGGGCTGGCTCAGCGCGGTCAACCACGGCAACCGACTGTTCCGGCTGCTCGATGTGGTCGCCGCCGGGCAGGACGGGACCGAGGTGCGCGTGGCGACGTATCACGTGGACGAGCTGGAGTTGATCGCGGTCTGGCTGGGCAACATGCAGACCACGGCCAGCCACGGGTTCAAGGCGATCGGCACGGTCGAGTACGAGTTCGTCGACTACCGAACCGGGGCGGTCCGTGACGGGGGCTCGCACGAGCTGGCGGTCACCTTCGCCATGGGGCGTTCCTGGGAAGGGCGCTGGTTCGTGCTCGACACTCCGTCGACCGACGGCGACTGACCCGGCTCAGGCCGCGAGTGGGGCAGCGAGCGCATCCCTCCGGTCCCCTCTCCCCGAGGGAGAGGGTTAGGGTGAGGGAGGGTCCGCCTCCGGGATTGCGTTGCGCCATCGGAGCTTTCGGAGGCGCGCGGGAGTCTCCCCCCTCACCCCCGCCCTCTCCCCAGGGAGAGGGGGCCGGATCGGGCTTGTGCGAGTTTCGCAAAGGTCTCCCGAGAGGGAGAGGGTGAGGGTGAGGGCGCCTCGCCGGAGTGTCGTCGCGCCATCGGGGCTGTCGGGGCGCGCGGGTGGTCCGCCGCGCCTGGATTCCGGCTTTCGCCGGAATGACGGAGAAGGGGCTCCGCTCCCCTCCCCCAGGGAGACCGTTTGCGCAACCTGCCGGCGCCCTCACCATGAGGCGTACGCCGGGCAGGTTGAACGAGGCCCGGGCAGGCTGGGCCTCGTTCAACGGGGGGGTGGGGGGCCGTCTGGCGGCTCTGCCCGAAGCGCTGCGTGCGGACCGCTACCTCCGCACGCCGCTGACGTTCGGCAGGCACGCCGACAGCTCCGGAGGACCGAGCATAGGTGATGGGGTGACCGCGTCGTTTCGCATTACGAGATGCCGCGAGTTTCTTGTCGGGCGCCTCGGTCGCGTCGCCGCTGCGCATTGCGGCCGGCGCCACAAGCGCAATGGGAGTGTCCGGTCTAGCGGGTTTCCTTGTGGCGCTGTTGGCGCAACTTCGCCTCCGTCCGCAGCTGCTGCTTCACGGCGGCGTCCTTGCGTTCGGTATCAGCAGCGATGCGCCTCGTGACGCGCGCGTCTCGTTGCGACGCGGCGGGCGCGCGCAGGCGGCGCAGGAACTCGCGCCGTTCCCCCTCGACCTCTGTCCGCTCGACGATCCCGCCGCGCTCGAGGTCGGCGTTGCGCTGCAGCTCGCGCTTGTGCGCGTACTGCTCGGCCTCCTCGACGCTCGGGGCCCGGGTCGGCTGCGGCTTCGTGACCTCCGGGTGCTGCAAGGGGCTGCCGGTGCCGCCGGTGTACGGCTTTGACACCTCGTGGCCCAGGTGCCGGAACTTGCCGTTGTCCGGCAGCAGGCGAGGGTTGCCATCGCGGTACGTGTAGGCGTTCCAGCGTGTGGGGACCGTCGGACCCGCTTCGGCGTCGCACTCGGGACAGGGCTGACTGCGCCCGGCGTCCCGCATGGGCCGCAGCAGCTCGAAGCCGGACCCGCACTCGGCGCATGCGTACTCGTAGATTGGCACGTCGACACCTCCGGGGAGGCTGAGCATATGTGACCAGGAGCGCGGGTCGTTTCACATTGCGAGACCCACCCCTCCCGTCATTCCGGCTCCCCCCTCCCGTCATTCCGGCGAAAGCCGGAATCCAGGCGCGCCGGCGGTTGCCATCCGCGATTGCCTCGTTGCGCCCTCGGGGCTTCGGCGAGCGCCTCCCTCACCCTCCGCCCTCTCCCGCGGGGAGAGGGGACCGGATCGGGCTTCGCCGTCAATGACGCGGGGTTTGCCCTATGCCCGGATTCGTACCCGAATCGAGTGGTGTCCGGTCGCGCCGTCGGGGAAGGGCGGGGCCTCCTCGGCCGTCTGCACCATGCCGCTGCGATCGATTGCGCGCACCTCGAGGTCGAAGACGCCCTCGCTGGCGACCCAGTCGGCCACCCACTGGCGCCAGCTGCTATCGGACAGCTCCTCGCCAAGTTCGGCGTCGGTCCATGCGCCTTCCGAACGCTCCCCGCCCGTAGACCGCCGGCTCACCCGCACCTGAACGCCGCTGACGCCGCTCAGCCCGCCCCAGGCGACGCCCGCGATGCGCATCTTGCCGGGCGCGAGCGATTGTCCGCCGCGCGGTACGTCGATGCGCGACTGCAGCTTGATCGGCGCCTGCTGGGGCCAGCCCCGGTACACCCAGTAGGCGTCGAAGCTGTCGAGCCTCGAGAGCTCGATTTCGCCGAGCCACTTCGTGGCGGAGACGTAGCCGTAGAGCCCGGGGACGATCAGGCGGGCGGGGAACCCGTGGTCGGCGGGCAGCGGCTCGCCGTTCATGCCGAACACCACCAGCGATTCACGCCCATCGAGCGCGACGTCCGTCGGGAAGCCGACGGTGAACCCATCGACGGAGCGCCCGATCACCTGCGTCGCATCGGCCTGGACGCCCGCTCCGCGCAGCAGCGCCGGTAGCGGGACACCGAGCCAGTAGGCGGTCCCGACGAGATCCCCGCCGACTTCGTTCGAGACACAGGCGAGGGTGCTCACCTCCTCGCGCAGGTCCATCGCGAGCAGCTCGTCGAACGTGAACTCGGCCGGCCGCTCGACCATCCCGGTAATCCGGAGCCGCCACCGCGCGCTGTCGATGCGGGGGACCGAGAGCCTGGTGTCGATGCGGTAGAACTCGCTGTTCGGTGTGACGAGCGGCGAGATGCCGGGGACCGAGGCGGGGCCGCTCTGGACGGCCGGCGAGGGCTCGGGCGTCGGCTCCCGCGACGCCGGCGTGGGAGCGTCCGGCGGGGGCTGCGGCGTCGCCTCCTCCGAGGCCGGCGTGGGGGTACTCGGCGCGGGGGTACTCGGCGGCGGCAGCACGATTGCCGCGCGCTGCGCGTCGACATCGCCCGCCGGTTCGATCAGGCGCCGCCCCAGGGGCACGGAGAGGGCCGCCACCGCCAGCCCGCCGCCGGCGAACTGCAGGAAGCGCCTGCGCCCCGGGCGCTTCAGGCGAGGATCAGGAGGCGCGGCGCGGGCGTCGACGTCGCCCTCGTTCGCCATCCGCAGCAGCCAGAGCAGCGTCGCGATGCCGGCGCCGCCGGCGGCCGCCGCGGTGGTCCAGGCCTGCGCGGGCGAGGTGAACGGATCGCGCGCCGCCGCGAGGCCGCCGGCGAGGGCGAAGGCCGCCATGGCGCCGACACCGATCGCGCGGTAGCGCATCGCGAGCGGACCCAGCAGCGCGCCCAGCAACAGCGAGAGGGCGACGACGCCGCTGAGCAGCGCGGGCTTGTTGTTCGTGCCGAAGGTTTCGATCGCCACGCCGGAGACGGCGCGCGGGGAACTGTCGACGACCACGTCGCCGATCGCTCGCACCAGCGACTCGCCCTCGAGGAGCCGCGCGACGAGCTCGCCGACGGCCAGCGCCAGCGCCGCGGCCACGAGTCCCGCGACCGCTCCCGGCCACCACGCGCGAACTCGCGGCATTGCCATGGCCTATCTTCGACTTCCCGCGGGCTTGCGAAACGCCGCGTCGAGCGGGGTCGGCCCGCGCTCCCTCACCCTAACCCTCCGCCTCGGGGCGAGGGAACCGGAGCCGCCCTTGCCAGAACTGGCGATCTCACAATGCGGCTTTGCGTTGCGCATTGTGAGATCGCAGCGCCCGCCACGCTTGCAAAATGGTCTTGCACTACACAGGTCCCGGCGGGCCGGGTGTCCGCGGCGCCGTGCCGACCGGATCTCGCCCGCTTCGACGCAGGATGGGACGACCCGTGCACCGCACCGCTCGCGTGCAGTCGCTCGACCGCGGACTCGCGATCATCGAGGCGCTCGCCCGCGAGCGCCGGCTCCTCGGCATCCGCGAGATCGCCGACGAGCTCGAGGTCTCCCACTCCACCGCAAGCCGCCTCGCCGCGACGCTGCGCGACCGCGGCTTCCTCGACCAGGAGCGCGACGGCGGGCGCTACGCCCTCGGCCTGCGCCTCACCCGCTACGCCCGCCTCGCCGTCGCGGCGAGCGCCCTCGAGGTCGCCGCCCGCCCCGTCATCGAGATGCTCGTCGAGGAGCTGGGCGAGACCGTCTCGCTAGGCATCCCCGTGATCGGCAGCGTGATGGTGGTCTGGAGCGAGGCGCCGAGCGAGGGTCCGCTCAGAATCACCCTCGAGCCCGGTACCGTGGTTCGCTACACCTCGAGCGCGGCCGGCCGCGCGATCCTCGCCGCGATGTCGCCGGCCGAGCGCGACGCCGTGCTCCCGCTGGGCTGGCAGCGCCGAACCACCCCGGGGGGGAGGTCGCTGGAAGAGTTCGTCAAGGAACTCGCCGAGACGATCGTCCGGGGCCATGCGATCGAGCTCGCCGAAGGCGACCCGGAGGTCGCCTCCGTCGCCGTCGCCGTGCATGACGGCGAAGGGCACGTGATCGGGGCGCTCAGCTGCTCGATGCCGATCGGCAGCGCCTCCACGCCCCGCATCGCGAGCGTCGCCGAGGCCCTCTCCGCGGGCGCGAGCGACATCGCGGCGCGGCGCGCACGGCCCGGTTTGCACCGCTGGAGCATTCCGGCGATTGACTCGATCGCGTACTGGACCCCGGACCTGGAGCCGGTGATCGACGAGCTTGAGGAACGGCTCGGCGTGCGGCCCGCCCTCGGCGAGGGGGGCAGGGGCACCGCCGTGCTCTCTATCGACGGCGGGTCCTACCTCCTCGTGATCGGCCCCGACACGGAGCTGGACGTGAACACCAGCGGCCTGGACCACCCCTCGCTCCGTGGGTGGTCCGCGCGGGTGCGGAACTTCGACCAGTGTGTCGAGGCGGCACGCGCCGCCGGCGCGGACTTCGGCCCGGTACGGCGGGCGGGAGTGGACCGCCCCGACCGCGGCTCGCTGCGCTGGAAGGTCGCCGCCATCGATGGGCCCCTTGGCGATCTCTTCCCGAGGCTGGTCGACTGGAGTGAGACGGAGGAGCACCCGGCGGCAACCTCGCCCGGCGGCGTGAAGCTGGTGGCGTTCCGCGGCGAGCATCCGGAGCCGGAGTTGATTCGCTCCCAGCTTGACGTCCTCGGCCTCGCCGCCGATCTGGAAGTCACGCCCGGCCCCGAGCCCCGCCTCTGGGCCACCCTCGAGGGCCCGAACGGACGCGTCGAACTGAGCACCAGCTAGCCCTCCCCCCTCCCTCCGGTCCCCAGGGAGACGGAGCCGGACTAGCCCTCTGCAGTTCGTACGTGCTCCATCCAATCCCCCTCCCCGAGGGAGAGGGTCAGGGTGAGGGCGCCCCCCCGAGTGTCGTCGCGCCATCGGGGCGCTCGGGGTCGCGCGGGCGGTCCGGCGCGCCTGGATTCCAGCGTTCGCCCGAATGACGGAGAAGGGGCTCCGGAATGACGAAGAAGGGGGGCTGCGGGCGCGCCGAAGCACCGAGGGCGGAACCGGTGGCGCGGTTGCGTAATGTGAACACCGGGTGCCTGCGGGGTGTGTTAACTATTGCGTTCAGAGTTGGCGAGGTTCGCCGCGCGCGAGACGGAGGCATCACATGAGCGACTGGTCAGGCCTGAGCCGCCGGGGCTTTCTGAGAGCAGGAGCGATCGGCGTCGCCGGCGTCGCCGGCGCCGCACTTATCGGATGCACAGGCGACGACGACGACGACGCGCCGGCGCCCGCCGCCACGCAGGCCCCCGCTGCCGCAACCGCGACGCCCGCCGCGGCGACCGCCGCGGCGACCGCCGAGCCGACCCCCACGCCCACCGAGGCGCCGGCCGGTCCGAAGTCCGGCGGCACGCTCGTCTGGGCGATGGAAAGCTGGATCGGCAACAGTGATCCGCATTCGGTCGGCAACTGGGTGACGCATCGCACGAAAGATCAGATGTCGGACAAGCTGATCGAGGCCGACCTCACGGTCCCACCCCACACCAGGCAGCCGGACTATACCGATCCGCTGCAGCCCATAGTCATGAAGCTTGCCGAAAGCATGGAGGTCAGCGACGACGGCTTGGAGTACACCTTCAAGCTCCGCAGGGGCGCCAAGTTTCACGACGGGACTGACGTCAACGCGGAAGCGGTCAATCGCAACTATGACCGGTTCTGGAGGGAAGATACGGACATCTCCTTCACCCAGGTCTCCGGCTGGGGGCATCCGCAGCTGCACCAGCATACCGACCGCGTTGAGGTGGTCGACGACTACACGATCAAGATGGTCAACAACCGCTTCTTCCCTGACTTCCTGAACCTCTGGACCCAGAGCATCTTCGGCAACTACATCTGCAGCCCGACGCAAGTCGAGAAGGTTGGGAACGAGGAATTCGCGAACGCCCCCGTCGCCTCCGGCCCGTTCAAGTTCAACGAGCGCGTCGAGGATGAGCGCCTCGTGTTTGACCGCAACGAGGATTACTGGGGCGATAAGGCCTTCCTCGACCGGCTCATCATGATCCCCCGGGGCGAGCCGGCGACGCGTGTGACGGCGCTGCAGACCGGCGAGGCCGACATCATCTGGGTGGTGCCACCGGACTCGATCCCGCAGCTGCTGGATCAGGGCTTCAAGGTCGTGCAGGGACTGGTACCGCACATCTGGTGGATCACCATGAACCCGCGGAACGAGAGTTTCCAGGATCTGCGGGTGCGGCAGGCGCTGCAACATGGGATGGACAGGCCGGGAATCGCAACGGACCTGTTGCGGGACACCGTGATTCCGGCGTATGGGCCCAACGTGCCCGGCCAGCCCGCGTTCGACCCCGACTACGTCTCGTACGCCTACGACCCGGCCGAGGCAAAGAAGCTCCTGTCCGCGGCCGGGGTGGAGAGCATCGAGGACACGTGGTGGTTCCCCTCTGCCGGCTCGGGCAACCTTCTGCCCGTTCAGATGGCGCAGTGGATGCAGAGCAAGTACGCCGAGATCGGCTTCAACATGGGCGCGGAAATTGTGGAGTGGAATGCCTTCGGCTCCATGTGGCCCGACCTGTATACAGATGGCGCGTCCGCCAGCGGGTCGTGGGGGATGGCCGTTAACTGGTGGGGCAACGTCTTCGGCCTCAACGTCGGCGTGTGGAATTCCATGCCTGAGGCCATCGGGGACGAAGCCCTGGACATCCTCGATCGGGCCCAGTTCGAGACCGACCCGGACGCTGCCAACGAACTGTATCGCGACGCGAACCGCCTCGTTATGGATCAGGCGTACGCGCTGCCGGTCGTCCACGACTCGGCGCCCATCGGCATGCGGGACGAGGTCCAGGGCTTCGTCCACGTGGCTGCCCAGTGGAACGACATGAGCATCGTCTGGCTGGAGGACGCGTAGATCGGCTGAAGCAGGGGCGAGTCCCGGCGGCGCGGCCGGCGCGCCGCGCTTCTGGCACCGACCCCCTCACCCTCGGGGTGAGGGGGTCTCCGGTCCCCTCTCCCCTGGCGGGTGAGGGTGAGGGGGACTCCGGCGCAGCCGGAGGAGTCAGGCAGAGCGTCGCGCGCGCCCGGAGGTGTGTAGTTGGGACGGTTCCTCGCCCGGCGGTTGGCAGTCACGCTCCTGGTCCTCTGGGGTATCAGCGCCCTGACCTACATGCTGGTCGCCATCCTCCCCGGAGACCTGGCGAGCGAAATCCTCGGCGTGTGGGCGAACTCGAGAAGCCCGGAGGTGCTCGAGCAACTCAGGGAGGAGATGGGGCTGAACCGGCCCTGGTATGAGCGATATGTCGTCTGGCTCGGCGATTTCGTCCGGGGCGACTTCGGATACGGCGTCATTTACAGGGCCCCTGTCGCGGAGCTCGTGTGGGACGCGCTGAAGAACACCCTGGTGCTGGCCGTGGCCGCCTTCGTGCCGAGCACGGCGCTTGGAGTGGGAGCCGGCGTGTTCGCCGGGACCAGGCCCAACAGCCTGGCCGACCGATCGATCACGACGCTGTCGGTTCTGGCGGCGAGCGTGCCCCAGTACTGGCTCGGCCTGATGTTGATCGCCCTCTTCGCCCTGCACCTGGACTGGCTGCCCGCCGCCGGGATGTGGGATACCCGGAATCCAGGCGGGCTCCGCGATCTCGGGCTGCACCTGATCCTGCCGGCGCTCACCCTCGCCGCGGTGCCGACCGCGGTGATCTCGCGGCTCGTGCGCTCCGCGATGATCGAGGTGATGCAGCAGGACTACATCCGCACGGCGAGGGCGAAGGGCTTGCACGAGCGGGCCGTGATCCGGCGGCACGCGGCGCGCAACATTGCACCGACGGCCATCAACATCGTGACGCTGCAGTTCGGCTACCTGATCAGCGGTACGGTCTTCGTCGAGGTGGTCTTCGCCTGGCCGGGCCTCGGCGGCCTGCTCCTCGGGGTGGTCGCGTCGCGCGAAACGGCAGCCATCCTGGCCATTACGATGCTCGTCGCGGCCACCTTCGTCTTGATGACCCTCATCGCGGACGTTGCCCAGAGTCTGCTTGATCCTCGCGTGCGGCTGGAATGAGATCGGAGCCCATGCGATGCCGGTAGCCGGACGGGAAGGGCGCGAGGCAGGTCCTGAGCTCGTGAAGGCCGGCAGTGAGCATTGGATCGCCGTGACCTGGAGGGCGTTCCGCAAGGATCGCTTCGCGGTCATTGCGGGCATCGTGCTGCTGATCATCATCGCCGCGGCGATCGCCGCGCCGATCGTTGCCCCCTTCGATCCGTACGAAACGGAAAGCTCGCTGCGGCTTCAGGGGTACGGGACGGAGGGTCGCTTGCTGGGTCTCGACGGCCAGGGCCGCGACATACTCAGTCGCCTGATCTGGGGCGGCCGGACCTCGATCCCGCTCGCCGTCATCCCGGTCGCGCTCGCGATGGCGATCAGCATGGCGCTCGCCCTCGTCGCCGGGTATGTCGGCGGCCTCGTCGGGACCACCCTGATGCGCCTCGTGGACATGCTCTACGCGTTCCCGACGGTGGTGCTCGCGATCGTGGTCGCGATCCTCGTGGGCAACTCGTACCCCAGCCTCGCGCTCGTCGTCGTCGCCGTGCTGGTGGCGCCGATCACCCGCGTCGCCTACATCGCCGTCCGCGAGCAACGCGGCCGCGACTTCGTGGACGCCGCGCGGGCGACCGGGGCGACGCCGCTGCGGCTGATGCTGGTGCACATCGCGCCCGGCGCCTTCCCGTCCGTGCTGGTCTACTCCTCGACGCTGATCGGGCTGGTGATCATCTTCGTCGCTGGTCTGGGCTTCCTCGGCCTCGGCATCAGCCCGCCGACGCCGGAGTGGGGCTTGATGACCGCCGAGGGCCGGACGCTGCTCGGCGTGGCGCCGCACATCGCGACCGTGCCGGGCCTCGTGATCGGCATCACCGCGGTCTGCTTCAACCTCGTCGGCGACGGCCTGCGCTTCGCCCTCGACCCGCGCACCCGCAACATCGGCTAGCGGCCCCTCTCGCCTCGGGTCTCCTCCCTCCGGTCCCCTCTCCCCCGGCGGGAGAGGGTGAGGGGGAGGGGGACTCCGGCGCAGCCGGAGGAGTCAGGCAGAGCGTCGCGCGCGCCCGGAGGTGTGTAGTTGGGACGGTTCCTCGCCCGGCGGTTGGCAGTCACGCTCCTGGTCCTCTGGGGTATCAGCGCCCTGACCTACATGCTGGTCGCCATCCTCCCCGGAGACCTGGCGAGCGAAATCCTCGGCGTGTGGGGGGCCTCGAGAAACCCGGAGGCGCTCGAGCAACTCAGGGAGGAGATGGGGCTGAACCGGCCCTGGTATGAGCGATATGTCGTCTGGCTCGGCGATTTCGTCCGGGGCGACTTCGGATACGGCGTCATTTACAGGGCCCCTGTCGCGGAGCTCGTGTGGGACGCGCTGAAGAACACCCTGGTGCTGGCCGTGGCCGCCTTCGTGCCGAGCACGGCGCTTGGAGTGGGAGCCGGCGTGTTCGCCGGGACCAGGCCCAACAGCCTGGCCGACCGATCGATCACGACGCTGTCGGTTCTGGCGGCGAGCGTGCCCCAGTACTGGCTCGGCCTGATGTTGATCGCCCTCTTCGCCCTGCACCTGGACTGGCTGCCCGCCGCCGGGATGTGGGATACCCGGAATCCAGGCGGGCTCCGCGATCTCGGGCTGCACCTGATCCTGCCGGCGCTCACCCTCGCCGCGGTGCCGACCGCGGTGATCTCGCGGCTCGTGCGCTCCGCGATGATCGAGGTGATGCAGCAGGACTACATCCGCACGGCGAGGGCGAAGGGCTTGCACGAGCGGGCCGTGATCCGGCGGCACGCGGCGCGCAACATTGCACCGACGGCCATCAACATCGTGACGCTGCAGTTCGGCTACCTGATCAGCGGTACGGTCTTCGTCGAGGTGGTCTTCGCCTGGCCGGGCCTCGGCGGCCTGCTCCTCGGGGTGGTCGCGTCGCGCGAAACGGCAGCCATCCTGGCCATTACGATGCTCGTCGCGGCCACCTTCGTCTTGATGACCCTCATCGCGGACGTTGCCCAGAGTCTGCTTGATCCTCGCGTGCGGCTGGAATGAGATCGGAGCCCATGCGATGCCGGTAGCCGGACGGGAAGGGCGCGAGGCAGGTCCTGAGCTCGTGAAGGCCGGCAGTGAGCATTGGATCGCCGTGACCTGGAGGGCGTTCCGCAAGGATCGCTTCGCGGTCATTGCGGGCATCGTGCTGCTGATCATCATCGCCGCGGCGATCGCCGCGCCGATCGTTGCCCCCTTCGATCCGTACGAAACGGAATCCTCGCTGCGGCTTCAGGGGTACGGGACGGAGGGTCGCTTGCTGGGTCTCGACGGCCAGGGCCGCGACATACTCAGTCGCCTGATCTGGGGCGGCCGGACCTCGATCCCGCTCGCCGTCATCCCGGTCGCGCTCGCGATGGCGATCAGCATGGCGCTCGCCCTCGTCGCCGGGTATGTCGGCGGCCTCGTGGGGACCACCCTGATGCGCCTCGTGGACATGCTCTACGCGTTCCCGACGGTGGTGCTCGCGATCGTGGTCGCGATCCTCGTGGGCAACTCGTACCCCAGCCTCGCGCTCGTCGTCGTCGCCGTGCTGGTGGCGCCGATCACCCGCGTCGCTTACATCGCCGTCCGCGAGCAACGCGGCCGCGACTTCGTGGACGCGGCGCGGGCGACCGGGGCGACGCCGCTGCGGCTGATGCTGGTGCACATCGCGCCCGGCGCCTTCCCGTCCGTGCTGGTCTACTCCTCGACGCTGATCGGGCTGGTGATCATCTTCGTCGCTGGTCTGGGCTTCCTCGGCCTCGGCATCAGCCCGCCGACGCCGGAGTGGGGCTTGATGACCGCCGAGGGCCGGACGCTGCTCGGCGTGGCGCCGCACATCGCGACCGTGCCGGGCCTCGTGATCGGCATCACCGCGGTCTGCTTCAACCTCGTCGGCGACGGCCTGCGCTTCGCCCTCGACCCGCGCACCCGCAACAGATCCGTGAACTGCCCCGCGGCGTGCATCGGCTAGCGGCCCCTCTTGCCTCGGGTCTCCTCCCTCCGGTCCCCTCTCCCCCGGCGGGAGAGGGTTAGGGTGAGGGGGACTCCGGACCTGACTGGCCGCGCTGGCCGCGCTGTCGCGCGGGCCCCCTCACCCCCCGCCCTCTCCCGCGAGGGGAGAGGGAGCCGGACTCCGGTCCCCTCTCCCCCGGCGGGAGAGGGTTAGGGTGAGGGGGACTCCGGCACAGCCGGAGCGAGCGCCCTCGAGTAGACCCGTAATCGCATGGTGCAAACGGGGTACGCGTCACAGTCCCTACAATGGACGCTCTCCGCACACCCGGGACCGCGCAACAGCCATGGGACAGGGGACGGACTGTTGGCGATTCGCAGAGCCGTGCGACGCGTGGCGCGGCAGGGAGCCCAGGCGAGCGCCTCCTGGAACAGCTCCCGGCAGCGATCCTGCATTGCGCTGGCCGTGGCGCTCCTGATCACCGCCTGCGGTGGTCAGGAGCCGCCGACGACGCACTTCGTCAACGTGACGGCAGCCTCCGGCATCGCCTATGCCCCCGGCTTCCTGGCCCCCCTGGGGCGCTTCGACCTGGATCGGACATACGCTCCCGGCGGTGTCGCGGCCGGTGACTACGACGGCGATGGAGACATCGACGTATTCATCGTCCGGGGAGACATTGGCCCGAACCTGCTCTACCGCAACCTCGGCAATCTGACCTTCGAGGAGGTTGCGGCGGCGGCGGGGCTGGCCAACACGAAGTCCGCGAACGAGAACTACCGCCATGCGGGACCGATGTTCGCCGACATGGACGGTGACGGCGATCTCGACCTGTTCCTCGGCGGCCTCGAGGGCGACCCGTGCCTGATCTTCAGGAACGAGGGCGCCGGGGTCTTTCTTGACGTCACTGCGGGATCCGGCCTCGATGCGATGCGCTCCGAACAGAGTGTCGGGGCGGCGTTCGGCGACTACGATCTGGATGGCGACCTCGATCTGTTCATCTCCCACTGGGGTACGGAGCGCGATTACAGCGAGCCCGGGGATACCGAGCACCTGTGGCGGAACGACTCGGACGCGAGCGGTATTCGCTTCACCAGCGTCAGCGTCGAGGCAGGGATTTCACCGAGCATCCTGACCCTGCCCGATCCGCTGATCTCGCTGCGGTTCTGGGACCACACGTTCACCCCCTCGTTCGCACGCATCGACGACGACCTGTACCCCGACATCCTGAGCGTCGGGGACTACAACCACACCCACTACTTCGTCAACAACCGGGACGGCACGTTCCGCAACGCGACCGATGTAGAGGTGCTGACCGATGACAACGGAATGGGATCCGCGCTGGGCGACTACGATCACGACGGGGACCTCGACTGGTTTGTGTCGAGCATCCTCATGAAGGGGAGTTTGCGCCGGGCCATCGGCAACCGGCTGTACCGAAACGACGGGGGAGTGTTCACGGACGCAACGGACGAGGCCGGCGTTGCCGATGGGGGCTGGGGCTGGGCGTCCTGTTTCCTCGACATCGAGAACGATGGAGATCTCGATATCTATCACACCAATGGATATCCATTCGCCGATCGCTACGCCAACGAGTTCGAGGCGGACAAGAGCCGGGTGTTCGTGTCCGACGGCTCCGGGCAGTTCGAGGAGAACGCCGCCGAGCTGGGGTTGGACGATAGCGGTGAAGGACGCGGCGTCGTCTGCGCCGACTTCGACGGCGACGGCGATATCGACATTCTGGAGCTGACGTTTACCGGCGCGAACCTCTGGCGAAACGATGCCAGCGGCGGCAGCTTCCTCAGTGTCCGGCTCGAGGGCCGGGCGCCGAATACGGAGGCCGCGGGCAGCCGCATCATGCTCTCGGCGGGGGGCGTCACACAGCTGCGGGAGATCAGTATCGCCAGCAATTTCGTGTCGCAGAATCCGACGGAGCAGATCTTCGGACTGGGGCATGACACGGTCGACGAGCTGCGTGTGCAGTGGCCCGACGGCAGCGAAACCGTGATCACCGACGTCGAGGCGAACCAGCGCCTGGTCGTCCGTCAGCCGGATCCGTAGGCAGCGAGCGCCATCCCTCCTCCCTCCGGGGAGGTGGTCGACGTCGTCCGCGAGTATCCCTAGCGCTTCGCTCGGGGCTCTCGGGTCGCGCGGGTGGTCCGGCGCGCCTGGATTCCGGCTTTCGCCGGAATGACGGGAAGGGGCCGGAGGCGCGATTGCGCAATATGAACACCGGGTGCCCGCGGGGTGTGTTAAGGGTGTTGGAGGTTGCGCGGTGACGCTACGGATGGAGGGTGACGTGCGGGAGCTTGAGGGACGCGTGGCCGTCGTGACCGGGGGCGCCAGCGGCATCGGTCGCGCTATCGCCGAACGGAGTGCCGCCGAGGGCATGCGGGTCGTCCTCGCCGATGTCGAGGAGCCCGCACTGGACCTCGCCGTACACGAGCTGCGTGAGCAGGGAAGCGACGTGATCGGCGTCGTGACCGACGTCAGCGACGCGGCAGCAGTCGAGCGACTGCGCGACGAGGCGCTCGAGGCGTTCGGGGCGATCCACCTCGTCTGCAACAACGCCGGCGTCACCGTGAACTCCGACCGGGGACCCCGCCGAGGCCGGCCTCGGCCTGCGGCTCTGGGAGCAGTCGCACGACGCCTTCAGCTGGCTGTTCGACGTGAACCTCTGGGGCGTCGTGCACGGCATCCGGACGTTCGTCCCGGTCCTGATCGAGCAGGAGGAGGGTCATCTGGTCAACACCGGCTCGGACCTGGGTCTGGTCACGCGTGAGCACTACGGCATCTACGCGGCGACGAAGCACGCGGTCGTCGCGCTCACGGAGACGCTCGCGCGGCAGCTGGCCGGCAGCGCGGTGGGTGTGTCCGTGCTCTGCCCGGGCCCCGTGGCGACGCGCATCCGGATGGCGGCGTCGCCCCGGCCGGGCCGCGAAGGCGAAGCGCTCCGCTCGCCGACGGCCGCGAGAGACGCAGCGGGCGGCGCCGTTGCCGCTGGCGAGTTCAAGGAGGGCATGGACCCTGCCGATGTCGCGGCGCAGGTCGTCGCGGCCGTGCGCGACGAGAGGTTCTACATCCTCACGCACCCCGACCGGGCCGACCACGCCATCCGCGCGCGGATGGAGGGGATCCTCGCACGCCGCCACCCCGTAACGGCGGCTGGATGGTGGCCTCGGCCCCCGAAGTGATCTTCGCTGCCGACGAGGCGGAGGGCGCCGCGACCGAGTAGACGAACGCATCCGGGGAGGGCCGCGGGGCGCGCCGCTATGCTGCGCGCATCGCTCTGCGGCCACGTGCACAGGAGGGGGTCCCAATGCCCGTACCAGACAACGTCGAAGCGACGGTCCGCGCGCTCGTCGACGCGGCGGGACTGCCCGTCAGCGACGAGGAGTTCCAGTCGCTCGTCGACGGCTATCCGACGCTGCGCGAGCTGGTCGACAAGCTCTACATCGAGGAGGTCCGCTACGAGGAGCCCGCGCTGATCTTCACGCCCGTCCCGCCGGCGAAGGGTGAGTGAGATGACCACACCCCGCACCATCGAATCGGCCGCCGCGGCGCTCCGCAGCGGCGAGGCGAGCAGCGTCGAGCTGACCGAAGAGGCGCTGGAGCGCATCGCCGCGCTCGACGAGCGTCTCGGCGCGTTCATCGCGGTCAACGAGGCGGGCGCGCTGCAGCAGGCCGAGCAGGCCGACGCCGACCTCGCGGCGGGCCTGGACCGCGGGCCACTGCAGGGCATCCCGTTCGGGCTCAAGGACATCCTCGCCACGAAGGACCAGCCGACGACGGCCAACTCGCTCATCCTCGACCGCGCATGGGGCGAGGGCTACGACTCGGCCGTCGCCGAACGCGTCCGCGACGCCGGCGCGGTCATGATGGGCAAGCTCGTGCTCTCCGAATTCGCCCTCGGCGCGCCGGACGGGGAGAAGCCGTTCCCGATCCCGCGGAACCCGTGGCGGCTGGACCGCAGTCCAGGCGGGTCGTCGTCGGGCACGGGCATCGCCGTCTCCACCGGCATGGTGCTCGGCGGGCTCGGGACCGACACCGGGGGTTCCGTGCGCTTCCCCGCCGCCTACTGCGGGCACAGCGGCCTCAAGGTCACCTACGGCCGCGTCCCGAAGTGGGGCTGCGTCCCCCTCGGCTACACGCTCGACTCGATCGGCCCGATGGCCCGCTCGGCCTACGACTGCGGCGCGATCCTCAACGTCATCGCCGGCCACGACCCGCGCGACCCCACCGCGTCGGCCGAACCCACCGAGGACTACCTCGCGGGCGTCGAGGGCGGGGTCGCGGGGCTGCGGATGGGCGTCCCGCGCGAGTACTTCTTCGACCACGAGGAGCTCGACGCGGAGGTGCGGTTGGCGACCGAGGCGGTGATCGACACGCTCGCCGGCCTCGGCGCGGAGATCGTCGAGGTGAAGCTCCCGCACTCGGACATCGCGAAGGAGGCGAACAGCCTGACGATGCTCTGCGAGGCCTTCGCCTACCACCGCATGGACATGGGGAGCGAGCGCTGGACCGAGTACGGCAAGGGCGCGCGGGGCATGATCAGCCGCGCCGCCCTCTGTTCGGCGGCCGACTACGTCCAGGCGCAGCGCTTTCGCAGCTGGTACGCGAGGCAGGCCGCGCGCGTGATGGCGGACGTCGACGTGCTCGTCGTGCCGATGACCCACGAGCCGGCGGCCGCATACCCGCCGCCCGACGTGAACCGGCGGCTGACGCAGCCGAGCTACGCGGCGCCGTTCAACCTGCTCGGGTATCCCGCGCTCGCGCTGCCGTCGGGGTTCTCGTCCGAGCTCGGGCTGCCGCTGTCCGCGCAGATCGTCGGGGCGCCATTCGCCGAAGCGCTACTCGTACGCATGGGCCATGCCTATCAGCAGGCGACGGACTGGCACCTCCAGGCGCCGCCGGACGACGCACCGGGCGGCGAGGAGGCGTAGCGGCCGCAGTACGTACGTCCAGGCCCACCATGCGGGACCGAATCTCCGGCCACTTGCTCAGTCGCGCTTGCTGCGCCTCGCGAGAGCCACCGTCACCACCACCGGCACGCGCTCGATCTTGTCGTTCCGGAGCAGTGATGCCGATGTTCGTGCAATGGTGACAGAATCTCGCGCTATTCCCGGCTCGATCGGGGGCACCTCGACCCGGATCTGAGCCGGCTGCGTCGGAGGCCGCCGCCCTCAGCGTCGTGGATGCCTCGACCGAGGCGGTCGCGAACGTCCGCTGGATCACCGGCGCGGCAGGGTTCGCGGCCGCGGGACTGGCGCTGCTGGCGGCGGCGCAGCGACAGTGGAAGGCCGGCGGCGCGATCCGGCGCATTGCGCCGGGTTCGCTGGCGCTCGGCATCGCGATGCAGTTCATCTGGGTCGATGCCGCAACGATCGTGCACCGGATCAGCGGTATCGCCTTCGTGCTGTGGCTTGTCGTGATTGCCGCGATGCTGCTGACAGGTCGGGTAGAGCGACACTTCGCCGCGATGCCGGACCCACCCCGGGCGGGCTATCGCTAGCACAGCCCGAAGTGCCTACTCGGTGGCGACACGCTGGGCCGCCTCGGTCTGCGCCGCGATCAGCGAGCGGTAGACGCGGCCGTGAGCAAGGAGGTCGTCGTGGGCGCCCTGTTCCACGACCCGCCCTTCCTCGAGGACCACGATCCGGTCGGCGCTGCGAATTGTCGATAACCGGTGAGCGATGACGAGTGTCGCCCGCCCCTGACGGACGGCATGGAGCGCGAGGTTGAGTTCCTGCTCGTTGCGAGTGTCGAGACTCGACACGGCTTCGTCGAGGACGAGTACCGGGGAGTCCTTTAGCAGGGCGCGGGCGATGGCGATGCGCTGGCGCTGGCCACCGGACATCTGGACGCCGCGCTCACCTGCGACAGTGTCGTAGCCGCGGGGCATTTCGGTGATGAACTCATGCGCCAGGGCCGCACGTGCTGCGTCCTCGACCTCGGCGTCGGTGGCATCGGGGCGCGCCATGCGAATGTTCTCCCGCAGGCTCGAATTGAAGAGGTAGATGTCCTGGGGCACCCACCCAATGAGCTCGCGGAGCGAGCGCTGGGGCAACCGGCGCACGTCGTATCCCCCGATGGCAATGGTCCCGGAGTCAGCGTCCCAGAAGCGCATGAGCAGGCTCGCGCAGGTGGTCTTCCCCGCCCCGGAATGGCCCACGAGCGCCACGGTTTCCCCGGGCGCGATCTCGAACGAGACGTCCTGGAGCGCGGGATCCCCGCCGCCGGGGTAGCCGAATGTCACTCCGGCAAAGCTGACTCGGGGCTCCACGTCGGAATCCGGGGCTGTGGCCCCCGGTGCGTCCGTAACCGGCGCCGGTTCGAGCAACAGGTGGAAGGCACGGTCGGCCGAGGCGAAGACGATCCCGAGATTCTGGGCCACCGAGGCGATGGCGAGGATCGGGACAAAGACGAAGACCGCGAGCGTAATCGCCACGGGGTAGTAGGCGGGATCGAGGTCTCCACGAGACACGTGCACTGCCGCAACCGCAATCACACTCAGCATCCCGCAGCTCATGAACGCCACGACGGCGCCTTGCTCGATCCCCGCGCGCATTCCGTAGACCAGTTGCGAGCGGACGAGCCGGTTGCTGTGAGACTCGAGGTTGGCGAGGAATCTCCGCTGGTAGCCAAAGGCCACCAGCTCGCGCAGGCCCTGCACGCCGTCGACGACCTCCGCGTTCAGATTGCCGAGGTCGGCCCTCAGCGCGTCGCCCTGCCTGGCGGCGCGGCGCCGCAGCACGAGTGGCGCGCCAGCGACCAGTAGCGCGAACGGGAGAAGCGCGAGTGGCAGCGTCCAGTGCATCGCTCCGAGGGCCGCGAACGCGAGGAGCGGCACAACGACGGCCACGACGAACGAGCCGACCGTATGGGCATAGAACCACTCGACGGTTTCGATGTCGGCCATGGCCGCGGACGCGATGTCGCCGGACCGCCGCTGGATCAGGTACCCGGGGGCGAGCCGTTCGAGAGCGGAGTAGAGGCGCCCGCGAAGTTCGGCGAGGATCCGGTAGGCCAGGTCGTGCGCCACCCACATCTCCGCCCAGGCCATCACGGCCCGCAGGATGACGGCGGCGCCCAGTGCAACCGCAGGTACCCGAAGGTCGGCGGCGGTTGCGCCGCGGGCCACCTGGCCGACCATGTAGGCGCCGAGTGCTGCGGCGGCAATCGTGGCGCCCTGGTTCAAGACCCCCGTCAGGATCGTGAGGGTCATCAGGCCGAAGTAGCCCCGGATCACCCAGAGGAGTTGCCACAACCCGGACGAGAACGGTGTCTTCTTCTGTCCGCTCTGCGCCGGCGCCGTCGCCCGCTCGGCCAGCGTGCTCATGCCGCACCCTCCCGCTGTGCGCGAACCAGCTGCGCGTAGTGGCCGTCGCGCGACACGAGCTCCCCATGACGGCCGGACTCCGCGACCCGGCCGTTATCGAGGACCACGATGCGGTCCGCGTGGACGACCGATGAGAGGCGATGGGCGATGACGACGGTCGTCCGCCCTCGGGTGAGCGAGCCAAGCGCCTCCCGGATCGCTGCCTCGTTCGCGCCGTCGAGGTTCGAGGTAGCCTCATCAAGGATGAGCACGGGCGCATCCTTCAGGAGAGCGCGGGCGATGGCGATGCGCTGGCGTTCGCCTCCCGAGAGCTTCGCGCCGCGCTCGCCGACGATCGTCTCGTAGCCATCCGGAAGCGACTGGATGAAGGCGTGGATGTTCGCCGTCCCGGCTGCATCCCGGATCGCTTCCGGCGTGGCGTCGGGCCGGCCGATGCGGAGGTTGTCCTCGATCGTCCCATAGAACAGGTACGTGTCCTGGGAGACGTAGCCGATGGACTTCCGCAGGTCGTCCAGGGGGATGTCACGGAAGTCAGTTTCGCCGAATCTCAGCCGGCCCTCCTGCGGATCAAAGAACCGGAGCAGGAGCGATGCGACCGTGGTCTTGCCGGCGCCGGAGCCGCCGACGATCGCGACCGTCTCGCCCTCGCGAATCTCCAGCGATACATCCTCGACAGCCGGGCGGGCGTTGTTGGAGTAGCGAAACGTCACGTCGTGGAGGGCGATCGCTCCGCCGGGCGCCGTGGCGACGCCGGTCCGCGCGGCGGCCACGTCATCAACCCCCGGTTCGGTATCGAGCAACTCGAAGATGCCCGTCGAGGCCGAGATGCCCATGTAGCCGGCATGCCAGTAGGTATCCAGTTCGACGAGCGGCCGAAAGCACTCGGCCGAGAGGAAGAGGATCATCAGCAGTGCGGCGATCCCCAGTTCGCCGGCGGCCACCTGGAAGCTTCCGATGGCGACGGCGAGCGCGACACCGCCGCTCATCGCGAATCCGACCAGCCCGTTGCGGATCATCGAGATCGAAAGCTGCGCCATGGTGGCCTGGTAGAGCGCCCGGCTGGCGTTGCGGAGCTCCTCCCCTCGCCGTTCGCTGGCGTTGAGCGCCTTCAGCGTGACCATGCCCTGCATGGAGTCGACAAACCGGGCATCCAGCGACGAGTACGCGGCCCAGTGCCGCTGGCCGTACTCGCCCAGGACGCGGTCCCAGATTCGCGGAATCAGCGGGACGGCCAGCGCAAAGGCCAGGACAACGCCGCCGATGAGCGGGTCGAGAAGCACGATGAAGCCGACAATGCAGATCGGAACGACGACCGACACCACGGCCTGGGGCAGGTAGTAGCCAACATACGTCTCGAGCGCCTCGACACCATCGACCAGGGCCGACTGCACCGTGCCCGTCTCCGTGTGCTCCAGGTAGCCGGGTCCAAGCAGGAGCAGTTGAGCGAACAGCCGGCCGCGCAGCCTGGTCTTGACGGCGGCTGCGACCTGCTTCGCCAGAACCTCGCGGGCGAAGATCAGTGCCGCTCGAAGCAAGGTCAGGCCGCCGACGGCGGCGACGAACCCGGCGATCGCCGTCCAGTCACCGCCATCGAGGATTCGCCGCACGATCAGCGCGACGAGCACCCCCTGGGCGACCCAGGTCGCGGAGATGGCAAGGCCAAGCGCAATGGAGAGGGCCAGGAGCCGACGCACGCCAACAGTCAGCCCCACGATTCGCCTGTGGATCATCATGGGTGGTGCATGTGGTCTCCGCGCCTCCGCCGCCCGTGGCGGCACAGGCCCAGGCCCGTGACAGGCGCCATCCGCGTTACCGCGCCCTTCTGGAGGCTCGCCGGAAAGCTCGGCGCGAGCGGATACGATACAGGGTCTCAATATGATACGGTGCCACTGAGACTAGGTATCGCATGGAAAGAACGTGAAGATGCTTCGACGAATGGCGCTTACGCTCGTGGCGGCCGTGGCACTGTCACTGGCCGTGGCCTGCGACGGGGATGGCGACGAGAGCACCACACCCGTTGCAACAGCAGCGCCCACGACTCCCGCTGCCGCTTCGCCGGCGGCGACTGCAACGCCCGCACCCGCGACTCCGACCGCTTCGCCGACGGCGGCTGCAACAGCCGCGCCCGCGACACCGACCGCCTCGCCGACTGCGACTGCGACTGCGGCCGCAACCCCTGCGGCGACGCCTGCCCAGCCCATCACCGTCGAAGACGCGACAGGCGAGACGGTCACGCTGGAGGCGCCGGCGGTCCGTGTTGTCTGCCTCACGGGGCTCTGCGTCGATACGATGTTCGTGCTCGGGGTCAAGCCGATCGCTGCGAACGACCTGCTCCACAAGGACGCCAACTACTGGGGACCGGACGAGAGCGAGATCGGAGCCATAGGCGGCTCGTTCTTTGAGCCAAGTCTGGAAGACATCGCTCAGGCGGAACCCGACATCGTGATCGGGCTCTCCGCCGTTCATGACGCCCTGCGCCCGGGCCTCGCGAGCATCGCCCCGCTCTTCATCGTCAACCCGATCGGCGTCGACGGGATGCTCGCGCATGTCGTGGAAATCGGAACACTCCTCGGCATGGAAGACGAGGCCGCGGCCGCGGCGGCGGCATTCGAATCCCGGCTCGAGCAATACGTTGCGGGAGTCACCACGAAGCGGTCCGTCATGGTCGTGTTCGGGTCCGATGTCAACATCGGGGCCGATACCCTGTGCACGCCGCCCATCGATGCGCTGGGTCGCGCAGCGACGTACGGCCTGGACTTCCCCGGCTGTATCCACGGCGAGTTCCCGAGCTTCTCCGTGGAGCAGTTGCTGAGCATCGATCCCGACGTGATCTTCGTCCAGACGTTCGGGTTCGGGCCTGTGCCCCCGCAGCCGGTGTCCGAGCAGCTCGCTGACAACGCGATCTGGAGCGAGCTCAAGGCGGTCCAGAACGGCGAGGTGTACGAGGTGGACTTCTTCGTCTGGGGCACGTCCCGGGGCATTCGCGGCACGACCGTCGCGCTTGACGAGGCGATGCCGAAGATCTACCCGGAGGTATTCCCGGCGCCTCTGCCTTGAGTGCAGCCCGGGTCGCGGCTCCGGGCTGGCCCCGGGTACTCGTCGCCGGAGCGATCGTCGCGGCGCTCGCCGGCCTCGCCGTGGCCCACCTGAGCACGGGTGAGCCGATGGTGGCGCCCGGGCATCTTCCCGGGATCCTGACGGGCGAGTCCGGCGACCGGATCGATCGGCTCGTGGTCCGTGAGCTGCGAGTGCCGCGACTGATCCTGGCGCTGTTCTCCGGCGCGGCGCTCGGGCTCGCCGGGGCCATCCTGCAGTTCGTGCTCAGGAATCCGCTTGCCTCGCCGGAGCTGCTCGGCGTGTCGGCGGGCGCATCGCTGGCGATGGCGGTGATCCTGCTGCTGAACGCACCGATCCTGTTCGCACTTCATCCCGTCGTGGCGCTTGCCGGGGGCCTCGGCGGCGGCCTGATCGTCCTCGCGGCATCGCGGGGGGCGCGAACACCGGTGGAAGCCGCGCTGATCGGCGTCGCGGTTGCGGCGCTCCTCCAGGGGATCATCCTCGCGGTGATCAGTCTCGCGGCCTCATCGGGTGCGGTGCAGGTCTACTTCCTCTTCACGGTCGGCAACCTCTCGAACAGGACATGGGACCATGTCGGGCTCGTGTGGCCGTGGGTGATTGTGGGGATTCCCGCAGCGTTCCTCCTCGCTCGAGGCGCCAATGTGCTGCAACTGCACGAGGATGTCGCCTCGTCGCTGGGGATGCAGGCGAAGCGCATGCGCCTCGTCTTCATCGCACTGGCCGCGTTGCTCGTCGGGAGCATTGTGGCCGTCGCCGGGCCCATCGCCTGGGTTGGGCTGCTCACGCCGCACATCGCTCGCCTGATCGTCGCACGGCCGGACGCGAGGATTCTCTTTCCGGTCACCACGGCGATCGGAGCGCTCCTGCTACTGGCGGCCGACGTGCTCTCCAAGGTCGTGCTCTATCCGCGAGAGGTCCCTGTGGGGCTGTGCACGACCCTCCTGGCCGCCCCGATGATCCTCCTGCTCCTTCGCCGTACAAACCTCGGGCTGAACCGCTAACGTGACATCCGCGCGTTCGTTTGTGTTTCTGACGCTGCTCGCGAGCATCGCGGCTGCCGTGCTCTTCATCCTCCACCTGGGACTGGGCACGGTCTGGATCCCACCGGATCGTGTCGTTCTCGCCCTGATGGATCGATCGACGAACCCCACGGATCTGACCATCGTCCGTGAGCTGCGGCTGCCTCGAGCGATTCTCGGGCTCCTGGTGGGCTGCATGCTGGGTCTTTCGGGGGCATTGCTGCAGGTCGTCATGCGCAACCGTCTCGCCGAGCCCGGACTCACCGGGGTCTCGGCGGGGGGAATCCTCGCTGCGGTCCTCTTCCTCGCGGGCATGTGGGGACTGCCGCCACCCGGGCGGCTGCTTCCGTTCATCGTGCTCGCGGGCGCCCTGGGGGGCGGGATTCTGGTGCTCTTCACGAGTTCGGTGCGCGGACGCATTGATCCACTGCGACTGATCCTCACGGCAGTCATCGTCAACGCGATTCTTGGATCGTTGACTTCGATCGTCATGCTGCGCTCTCAGCAGGCGCTTGGCAGCATCCTCGCCTGGCTCATCGGCTCGCTGAACGGCCGCGTCTGGGATGACGTCTGGCTTGCATTGCCGTGGGCTGCCGTCGGCATCCCGGCGGGGCTGCTGGCTGCACGGGCAGCGAACGTGCTCCAGCTTGACGACGAGTCCGGCCGCGCGCTCGGCCTCCCGTTGCAGCCCGCTCGAGTCGCGCTCTTCGGGCTGGCCGCCGTACTGGCTGCCGGGGCTGTGAGTGTCTCGGGAGCCATCCCGTTCGTGGGCCTCATGGCCCCGAACGCCGCGAGGGCTATCGCCGGCGCCGACGCCCGCCGCGTCTTGCCCCTGTCCGCCCTCATCGGCTGCGTGCTCCTGCTGGCGGCCGACCTCGTTGCCCAATCGCTTTCCATCAGGCCGCCAATCCCCTCCTCGTCGTATCGCGTAGGCCTCCCCGTCGGAGCCGTGTTGGCCCTGTTCGGGGCGCCGCTACTCATCGTCCTTCTTCGGAGGAGCATCAGATGAACGAAGTCGACCCCCTCAGACTGGCAGAGGTCAGCGCCGGCTACGGGCAGCGGATGGTGCTCGACGGCCTCGACCTGGGACTGCAACAGGGCACCCTCACCGCCATCGTCGGACCGAACGGGTCGGGGAAGTCCACGGTGATCCGGGCGATGGCCCGGCTGCTTCCGGCGCGGAGCGGCGTCGTACTCCTCGCTGGAGAGGACATCCGGAGCTTCGGATCTCGCGATATCGCCCGCCTGCTATCCGTCCTTCCCCAATCGCCATCGAGCCCACCGGGGCTGACGGTTCGCGAGTTGGTCGAGTTGGGCCGCTTCCCCCATACCGGGCTGTTCGGACGACTCGGCGCCGAGGGCGCACTCGCGGTGGAATCAGCGCTCACGCTCACGGGGTTGAGCGACTTCGCGGAGCGTCCCATCGACGAGCTCTCGGGGGGCGAACGCCAGCGCGCGTGGGTCGCGCTCGCGCTCGCGCAGGGCGCCAGCACCCTGCTCCTGGACGAGCCCACGACGTTCCTCGATGTCCGGCACCAGTTCGAGGTGCTCGACCTCGTTGCGTCCCTCTGCGCGAGCCGCGGCATGACCGTCGTCATGGTGCTCCACGACCTCGTGCACGCGGCGAACTACGCGGACCGGGTCGTCGTCGTGGACGGCGGCCGGATCGTGGCGGACGGCGCGCCCTCGGAGGTGCTTACCGTCGAGCTGATGCGGGCCGTGTTCGGGGTGGCAGCGAGGATCTTCACCAACCCCGAGTCCGGTCGGATGATCTGCCTGCCGATCGGCACCGGCGGGAGTTGATCTGCGCGCCGGGCACTGACGTTGTCGTTCGCGACGTTCCGGGCGTCCGAGAACCGCCCATGCCGGAGGCGATCGTCACCGACCGGGTCGTGTCGCGGGAGGGGCTCGGCGACAACTCAAGCGGGCCGCAGACGCGGGATCCGCCACCCATCGCGGGTCGAGCCCATTGATGGCCGGGACCGCAAACGCCGGGCTTGCTCAGTCGCGCCTGCCGCGCCTCGCGAGAGCCACCGTCACCACCACAGGCACGCGCTCGATCTTGTCGTGCTACTCGTATGACCGAGACCTCGACGCGCCGAGCTTGCTCGATCGCGCCTGTGGTGCCTCGAGAGATCCACCGCCGCCGCCACCACGCACTCGCTCTTGTCGATCCCGAGCAGTGGGCCCACGTTCGTCGCTCGGGGTTAGCGATGCGCAGCGGGCGACGGGGCTCCGAGGGAGTAGTCCACTCGCGAGCACAGGTTCGGCGAGCGTCAGTACGCGACACCCTCGTCGACCAGCTGGCTGATCTCGGCGTCCGACAGGCCAAGCAGGTCTCGCAGCACCTCGTCTGTATGCTGGCCCATCCAAGGCGCCGGCTCAGTGATGCTCGTCGGGGTTCTGTTGTAGCGCCACGGTAGTCCCGCTTTCACCTGCCTGCCGTCGAAGGGATGGTCAACCGTCACCCAGAAGCCGCGCTGACGGAGGTGCTCGCTATCGTGCAGTTCACGGCTGTCGTAGGAAGGAGCGGATGCGACGCCGACGGCCTGCAGGCGCTCGGTTAGCTCGGCCGCAGTGAATTCTACGGTCCACGCGCCGATGAGCCCGTCCAGTTCATCCTGGTGCCGCCACCGTCCGAGGGCGGTGGCGAATCGCGGCGCCTCGGCCCAGGCCGGGCTACCCATCGCCTGGCGGAGCGCGGCCCACTCCGCGTCGCTGCCGACCGCGATGCTGACCCAGCGGTCCGCACCCTTCGACGGATAGCAGTTGTGCGGCGCCATCGCGGTGTCGCGGTTCCCGCTCCTGCCGGCAACGCGGCCGGTCAGGATGTAATCCAGCAGGACATCGGGGATGAGGGCGGCGACGCCCTCTCGGGCCGAGATGTCGATGAACGCTCCTTCGCCGGTGAGCTCGCGGCGCTGCACCGCGGCCAGCAGCGCCGTCGCTGCCCAGACGCCGGTGGAGCAGTCGGCCCAGCCTGTCATCGCATCCTCGGTCGGGGGGCCATCGGGATGTCCCGAGATGTGGGCGGCTCCACCGATCGCGGAGAAGGTGCCCGCATAGCCGGCGTAGTTTCGTTCCGGGCCGTCGGCCCACCCCGAGTAGGAGATGTGCACCATGATGATGTCGCGACGCACCTGCCGCTGCTCGTCGTAGCCCAGCCCGAGGCGGTCGATCACGCCCGGCCGCATGTTCACGACGGTTGCATCCCCGAGGGCGACGAGCCCCTTGGCGAGCTCGACCGCGCGTGGCTGGCGCAGGTTGAGGCGGACGCTCTTCTTTCCGAGGTTGAACTCGTTGAATCCAAAGCTCATGTCGACCCCTTCCGGCGATGCACGCCGGTAAGGGTCGATATGCTGCATGCTCTCGATCTTGATGACCTCGGCGCCCATCGCCGCCATGATCATCGTGCAGAACGGGCCAGCCTGCATGTGCGAGAAGTCGATGATTCTGATGCCCGCGAGTGCCTGATTCATCTGTCGAGCCTCTTGCTCCTAGATCACCCCGGCCTGTCGTAGGCGTACGAGGTCGGATGTCGAGTAGCCCAGCAGGCCGCAGTACACCTCCTGATTGTGTTGGCCCAGCAGGGGTGCGGGCGTACTTGCCCCGTAGCTCTGCCCGGACACGGTGAGCGGTATCGAGGGGTGCGGGTGGCGTCCGGCGACCGGATGATCGGTTGGGCGGAAGAACGCCCGCGCCTCCAGCTGATCCGACTCAACCAGATCCCTGGCCGTCGCGACCATGCCCACCGGCACGCCCTGCTCCTGGGCCGAATGGTAGAACTCTTCCACTCGCTGCTCGAGTAGCCACGCCCCAACGTGCTCGTTGATGAAGTCCGCCCGCTCCCGCATCTGGATCGGGTCGTCGAACCACGGCTCGTGTGTCCAGTCCGGCGAGCCCATGAGGCGCGCGAGGCTCTCCCACATGTGCTGCTCCAGGAGGAGCGGCAGCGTCCAGCCGTCCCTGGCAGGCATTAGGCCCAGGCTCGGGAAGCCGACGTTGAGGCGATCATGCACCGTCCCGTCGTCGCCGTAGCGATCGAGCGGCAATCGGTAGGACGAGATCTGGGACTCCTGCTTGGAGAAATCGACGTGCTGGCCCCCGGCGCCGAACTGCCGGGCGCACACTGCGCCCATGGTGGCCAGGGCGGCGTTCAGGCCGATCTCGCACTCCATGAGGTAGGCCCCGTGCTTCGTCGGTGGCCTCCCGGGCGAACTCTCCCATGAGATGCGGCCGTTGGGGTTCAGATAGCCGCCCCCGCCGGCGTGCTCGACGTTAATCGGATGTGCCCGGTAGTCACTGTGAGCTCCGGTCTGGCCAAACGGCGTGATCGAGGTCATGACCAACTCCGGGTTGGCCTCGTGCAGCCGCTCGACGGGTAGCTCCAGGTCGAGCCAGAACCGGCGAGCCCTGTCCTCGATCAGTACGTCGGCGCTCCGCAGCAGTGCGAGGAGCAGCTCCCGTCCATCCGCGGTGGTGAGGTCGAGGGTGATCCCGCGCTTGTCGGTGTTCAGCGCCAGAAAGAGCACGCTGGCTTCGGGGTCGGGGTCATCGTTCAGAAAGGGGCCGCGCCGGCGCGCCTCGTCACCGCTCCCTGGCGGCTCGACCTTGATCACATCGGCGCCGAGGTCGGCCAGTACCTTCCCGCAGAACGGTCCGCAGGCGAGCTCCGCAAACTCGAGAACACGTACCCCGGAGAGCAGATTGAGCGGCATCAGGCGTCCGGCTTCGATTGCGCGGCGGGGGCCGAACCGGCCTCAGTTCGCACGAGCGGAGCCTAGCGACCCTTCCACCGCGGTTCCCGCTTCTCCAGGAAGGCGCTGATGCCCTCCTGCACGTCCTCTGACGTGGCGACGCGGTCCATCAGCTCATAGTTGACCGGATGGGCAACACGCAGAGGCGACTCGAGGCCTACCATGATTCCCTGCTTACAAGCCTGCACGACCACGGGTGAGCACGCGATGATGGCGCCGGCAAGCCGCTCGGCCGCCTCCATCAACTCCTCGCGAGACACCACTTCATTGAAGAGCCCCACCCGGTAGCCCTCCTCGGCGCCGACGTGCTTCGACGTCAGGATCATCTCCATTGCCAGCTTCAGCGGGATCTGGCGAGGCAGGCGGTGCACGACCGCGCCCGCGGCGATGTAGCCGAGCCGGCCCTCGACGATGCCAAACTGGGTGGTGTCCGCCGCCACGATCATGTCGCAGGCGAGGGCGAGCTCGGCGCCGGCGCCGAGCGCGTACCCGTGGACCGCGGCGATCACTGGCTTCCACAACTCGAACTCCGGACTCGTGAACGACGGCTGGGCGGACCGCGGCCGGTCCGGGCTCGGCGCCGGCTCGTCACCGAGCAGTCGCGGGGCCATGTCCTTGATATCGGCTCCGGCGCAGAACGCCCGGTCTCCCGCGCCGGTGAGGATCGCGACCCAGAGGTCCGGATCGTCCCGGAAGTCGAGCATTGCCGCCGTCAGCGCCTCGCTGGCCTCGCGATTGAGCGCGTTCAGCGCTTCCGGCCGATTCAGGGTGACGTACGCAGTACGGCCCTTCTTCTCGTAGATCACAGCGCCGCCAACCATCACCATCATCTCCGCGCACTCCCGCGTCGCGGGAGCCTTCCTCGGTGCGCCGCGCCCACGATCGCTGACGTCGCCAGCGAAGTCGTGAGTGCGGTCCGACATCCTCGCGAGTGCTCCGGCCGGTTACTCAGGGAGCCGACGCGCGGTCACCGGGAGCCTCGTCCAGGTCAATCCACATCCAGCTCGGATTCATGATCGAGGCGAAGCGAGCGCGGTTGTCCCGCCAGTCGTGCACCCAGGGCTGCCACATCCGGAACAGCGAAGCCGCGGAGATGCCCGCGAAGTACATCTGCTCGAGCAGCCGCTGCTCGATGTCCTGGAAGACTTTGCCGCGCTCGACGGGGTCGAACGCCACCCGTTGCGCGTCGATCAGCGCGTCGAGCTCCGCATCGTTGATCCCCTGTGCAACCGCGTTGGGGTGGCTGGAGTGCCACCTGGCCACACCGCTGCCCGGCCGCGCGACCCCACTGACCGAGGTGAGGAGCGTGTCGTACTCGCCGGTCTGGGTTTGCACCTCCCTCATCAGCGCAGACTCAAGAGGTTGGATGGTTACGTCGACGTTCAGCGCCTCCGCGTACTGCTGCTTGAGGTTGGTCGCGTATGACTCCGCGAATGCGAAGTCGCTCCTGAACCCCATGTCCATCGAGAACCCATCGCCGTAGCCGGCGGCGCCGAGGAGGCTGACCGCCTCCGCGATGTCGGCGTCCTTCGGCATGCGGTAGCCGGGCAGCTTGAGCAGCTCGGCGTGCGGCAGGGTGTAGCCCTCCCGCTCGATCATCATCGGCCCGCTGATGACGCCGTCACCGAAGGTGACGACGGCCTCCGCATCCTCCCGGTTGATCGTCAGATGCAGCGCCTGCCGTACGCGGACGTCATCGAACGGCTTGCGGGTCAGGTTGAAGAACGGGCCGTAGATGAAGTCCGACGCCCACGAGTCCGAGAGCGCATCGGGATTCGCGTTCAGGACCGGCTTCGCCTGGACCCCGTCATTGCGCGTCAGGACATCGGATTCCTTCGCGATGAAGGCGGCGGACAGCGTAGCGTCCGCCGTGTCCCACACGATGTGAATCCCGTCGAGGTACGGCCGACCCGGCTGCCAGTAGTCATCGAAGCGCGTGAGGAGGGCGGTAGAGCCCGCCTGGTGGCTGGCCAGTCTGAACGGCCCCGTTCCGACGGCTTCACGCGCGAAGTCGCCGCCACCATCCGCAAAGCTCCTCGGCATGATCGCCACCTGCCCGATGTAGCCGTTGATCACCTCGAGGAACTCTGCATCGGGCTCGTCCGCAACCACGCGCAGCGTCGAATCATCGATCGCCTCGACAGGCTCGCTCACGCTGCGGCGGAACGCGTTGTTGTTCGCTTCCGGATCCTGCGCTCTCGTGAAGCTGAAGGCAGCATCGTCCGCCGTGAGCGTTGCTCCGTTGTGGAACTGCACGCCCCCGCGGATCTTGAATACGAACGTGACGTTGTCGGGCTGCTGTTCCCAGCTCTCGGCAAGGTGGCCCACCAGGTTGTAGGGGCTGCGCCACTCCGCGTTCGTGAAATCCACCTCGATGAGCGACTCGTAGACGAACTTGCCGAACAGCAGATTGCTGATTGGCTTGTCGGTGTAGTACGGGTCGAGGTTCGTGGGGGAAATGCCGGGGGGCGTGATGTAGCGGAGGAAGCCTCCGCTCTTGGGGCCGCTGGGCGCCGCCTCGGGGGTCGGCGTTGCCGTGGCAGCCGGCGTCGCGGTCGGGGCCGCAGTGGCCGGCGCTGCGGTAGCGGCAGGCGTCGCACCGTCGTCGTCATCGTCATCGTCATCGCCACAGCCGATCAGAGCCGCTGCACCGAGGCCGACCCCGCCGATCGCCGTCTGCGTCAGAAAGCGCCGGCGCGAAAGCCAGTTCGAGAACTCCGTGTACTGCATGCTACGTCCCCCCTCTCCACGGGATCTCCACCCGCAGAGTCATGAGCGAGCGCTCATACTATGATCAAACGTTATAGAATCCACACTTGAAGGCGTCAAGGCCTGCCGGAGCGGGGCCCGCGGCAAGGCAGTGCGAGTGAGGGAAGCTGCTTGACCGGCGCGGGCTCCTTCGGTACATACAATCGTTGTACAAGAGCGAGCGCTCGCTCTTGTCTGCGGTCCGCTCGGCGTCGGGCGGAGAACGGGACGGCGACAGTCGGCGCTCACTGGAACCTCAAGAGGGGTGGGCCGCGCGGATGACCGGGTATATCTTTCGCAGGCTCGTGGCGATGCTGCCGACGCTCCTCGGGCTCTCGGTGATCCTGTTCCTGCTGGTCCGGCTCATGCCAGGGGACGCAGCGCTGCTACAGGCATTCGCCGGTGACGATCTCATCTTGGAGGGTGAGACCGATCCTGCAGTCATTGAGGAGATGCGCCGCGAACTGGGGATCGACAAACCGATTCCCATCCAGTACGCGGTCTGGCTTGGCGAAACCGTGCGGTTGGACTTCGGGACGTCCTATTGGTCGGGGAACTCCGTGATCAGCGAGATCAAGCGGCGGTTGCCCGTGACGATCGAGTTGCTGGTGTTCAGCGTTCTCATCGCCGTTACGACCGGACTGGTGGTCGGAGTGATTTCGGCCGTCTTCCAGGACACCCCCATCGACTATCTGGGGAGGCTGATCGGAGTGCTTGGCCTCTCCCTGCCGAACTTCTGGATCGCCTTGCTGGTGATCCTGCTGCCCGCGCTGTGGTGGGGCTACCTGCCCCCGCTCGGATACAGCCCGTTCCCGGACGACCCGCGGCGGAATCTCGAGCAGTTCGCCCTGCCCAGCCTCACCCTGGGCTGGTCGCTCTCCGCGTCGATCATGCGGATCACGAGATCCGAGGTGCTGGAGGTGCTCCGTCAGGACTACGTGAGAACCGCGCGCGCCAAAGGGCTGACAGAGGCCACCGTGATCTACAAGCATGTGCTGCGGAACAGCCTGATTCCCGTGGTCACGGTGATTGGCCTACAGGTCGGCTTCCTTATCGGCGGCTCGGTGGTGATCGAGAACGTGTTCGGGCTTCCTGGCCTCGGCGAGTTCATTCTCACCGCCATCAACCAGCGCGACTACCCGGTCATCCAGACAACGGTACTCTTTGCCGCGATCGGGTTCCTCGCTACGAACCTCGTCGTCGATCTGAGCTACGGAGCGCTCGATCCGAGGATCCGCTACGAGTAGGTCCGGGTGCGAATCGCGTACTCGTCGGAAGATCTACGCGCCGGCGAGAAGCGCTCCCTTCCCGGCTCAGAGTTCGGCGCTCTGGTGGGGCCGGGAGGAGCGCCCACACCCGCCCCACCCGAGGACTGCTCGGTTGACACGCCGGGGCCGCTTGAGAACAATCGCGATACCACGCTTGGTACCAGCTCAGCGGAGCGAGGAGCTGCTCCGCCGCGGGGGGAGAGAACAGCATGGCCGCGCGAGATGACCAGAGTGAAGTCGCTACCACGTACCAGAGGCTGGCAAAGACGCGCATCGGGCGCCGGGCGCTCCTGCGAGGGAGCGTCCTTGGAGCCGCCGGACTCGCCACTGCCGCGCTGATCGGCTGCGACGACGACGACGACGAGGCGCCGCCGCCGGCAGCGACGCCTACCGCCGCCCCGGTCCAGGCGACACCCACCGCGGCGCCGGCGACGGCCACCGCGGCGCCGGCAACAGCCACAGCCACTCCGCGGCCGGCGCCTGCGCGGGCGACGGCCACCGTGGCGCCACAGGCGACAGCCACCCCGACCCAGGCCGCCACCACTGCGGAGGACGAGGCGAAGCGAGGCGGGAAGATGTCGTGGGCCCAGAACACGACGGCCCACCTCGATATCCACCAGGACAGCATCTCCGGGGCGCAGCAGATCATCGGCGCCACCTACAACCGGCTGGTCCGCTATCGCGGTGACGCCCAGCTGCCCGAGCCCGATGTCGCGCAGTCCTGGGAGCAGGCCGGCACAGACGTCGTCTTCAAGCTCCACGAGGGCGTGAAGTGGCAGAACAAGCCCCCGGTCAACGGCCGTGACTTCACGGCGAGCGACGTGGTGTTCGGCCTCGAACGGGCGCGCTCGGACGACCCCTCGTTCATCCACAGCGGCGACCTGGCCGTCGTCGATACGATCGAGGCGCCGGACGCCTCCACCGTGCGACTCACCACGAAGTACCCGACGGCCATCATCCTCACCATGCTCGCGGGCTACCAGTGGATTCCCGTCGCGCCCGAGGTGATCGACCAGTTCGGGGACATCAAGAGCCCGGAGGCGACGATCGGCACGGGGCCGTTCATCGTCGAGAGCTTCGCGCCCGACTTCGGCGCCAAGCTCGTCCGGAACCCCGACTACTGGCGCGAGGGACTCCCGTACCTCGACGAACTCGAGCAGCTCGATGTCGAGGACCACTGGTCGCAGTTCCGGGCGGGGAACATCGATATCGTGCTGGTCCCCGCCGAACTGCTCCCGGGCCACGACTCGTTCGCGGGATTCCTCGAGTCCGAGGGGATCGACGGGTACGTGTACTCGGAGGTGATGGCCGCCTCCGCGCACGGGCACTTCATGAACACGCAGGATCCGGTCTTCGCCGACATCCGCGTGCGTTGGGCGATCAACCTGATCATGGATCGCCTGCCGAACCGGACGTATGGCTGGCCAATCGGAGCGAAGCCGTCGATCGCACTCGGAATGGGGCATCTGGCGTTCCATCTCCCGGATGCGGAGTTCGAGGCGATGCCCGGCTTCGGCCTGGGCCGGCGTGACCAGGACGTCGCCGAGGGACTCCAGATGCTCGCCGCGGCGGGCTTCGACGCCGACAACCCGATGGAGTGGCAGATCATGGGGTGGTCCGTGCCGCAGACCCTTGTCGGCATCGACCAGCTGCAGATCGCGGTCGACATGTACAAGGATGTCTCCGGCAACGTCCTGCAGCCCTCGGAGCAGGCGCTCGAGTGGGGCGCCTGGAAGCAGGCCGAGGCGCTGCATGAGTTCCAGATGATCTCGTCGGCCTACTCGATGGGCGTCGACGCCCACGACGCGATGCAGAAGATGTACCACAGCGAGGGAGGCCGGAACTTCTCGCAATACGCGAACCCGGACCTCGACCGCATGCTCGCCGTCGAGGAGAGCACCTTCGACATCGAGGAGCGGATCTCCCTGATGCAGGACATGCAGCGCTTCGTCAACTCGCCGGAGGAGATCGCCAACGCCTGGACGGGATCGGGGCCCTTCTCCTACGCCGCGCTCTCGCGCATCCAGGGCATCCCGATGCTCTGGGACAGCGGGCGCGTGGATCAGGTCTACGTGCAGAAGTAAGGAGCGTTGACAGCCGGAGCGACGGGCGCGACTGAGTAGCAACTGGCTCGTGGTGCGATACCTTCTCGGCCGCCTGGTGGTCTCGAGCATCTCGCTGGTGCTTGTGGTCGTGATCGTCTTCGTCGCGGTGCGGCTCATGCCGGGCGACATTGTCGACCAGTTCTTCCAGGACACCGGCGCCCGGCCGGGCCAGGCGGAGGCGCTGCGGGAGAAGCTCGGGCTCAGCGATCCGATTCCAGTGCAGTTCGCCCGCTACCTCGGCGAGCTTGCGCGCGGAGACCTCGGCGAGTCGCTCGCCTCCGGCCGGGATCTCTCCGACGTGATCCGCGCCCGGACGCCGGTGACGCTCCAGCTGGCGATGATGACGCTCATCTTCAGCCTGGCGATCGGCCTGCCGCTCGGCGTGCTCTCAGCGGTGATGCGCGGGTCGGCGCTCGACTACCTGTTGCGTACGATCGCGATCGGCGGCATCTCGATCCCGTTCTTCTGGATCGGGGTTCTCACCATATCGCTCCCGGCGTACTACTGGCGCTGGACGCCTCCGATCGGGCACGTGCCACTGCAGGAGGATCCGCTCGCGAGCATCCAGCACATGCTCGCTCCCGCGCTGGTCGGCACCGTGTACCTCTCGGGGTCGATCATGCGCATGCTGCGCGCCACGATGCTCGAGGTGCTGCGCCTGGACTACATGCGCACGGCCGCCGCGAAGGGGCTCTCGATGGCAACGCAGATCCGCCGCCACGCGCTGCGGAACGCGCTCATCCCCGTCGTCACCCTGATCGGCATCCGCTTCATCTTCCTGCTCAGCGGCTCGGTCGTGCTGGAGAGCATCTACGCGCTCCCCGGGCTGGGTCAGCTGTCGCTCGACGCACTGTCGAGGCGCGACTACCAGGTCGTGCAGGCGGTCACGCTGTTCATGGCGGCGATCATCATCGTGACGAACCTGGCCGTCGACATCTCGTACGGGTTCATCGATCCACGCATCCGGCACAGCCGCGCCGGATAGGAGTGCGATGGCTACGACGGGTGTAGGCAGGGAAGGCGAATTCGGCGCGGGCCGCGCGAGCGCGGCCCTGGAGTGGTGGCGCGCGCTCAGGGTGTTCGCCCGGCGACAGCCGCTGGCGACGTTCGGGGCGTTCGTGTTGCTGTTCGGACTGGTCATTGCCGTGATCGGGCCCTCCATCACCCCGAAGGATCCGTACGATACGGACGTGCTGAACGGGCTGCGCTCACCGGGGGAGGGGTACCTGCTCGGGACCGACAATCTCGGCCGCGACATCCTCAGCCGCGTACTGGTCGCGACGCGCTTCTCGCTGCTCCTGGGACTGGCCGCCGTGGTCTTCGGTCTCTTCATCGCCGTGCTGGTCGGGGTGATCTCCGGCTACGCCGGGGGCATCGCCGACATGGTCCTCCAGCGCATCGTGGACGCCGCGATAGGCATCCCGTTCATCCTCTTCCTGCTGCTGATCGTCACCATGGCGGGCGCCAGCTTCCTGAGCATCGCGCTCATCATCGGGCTCTATCAGGGCGTCACAAGCTCCCGGATCGTGCGCGGCGCCGTGATGAGCGTGCGCGAGGAGGTCTATGTCGAGGCGGCCACCACCATCGGCGCCACGCCCGTACGCGTCATGGCGCGGCACGTGCTCCCCAACGTGATCGCGCCCGTCATCATCATCGCCTCCCTGAATCTCGGCTCGGCGATCCTCGCGGAGTCCGTGCTCAGCTTCCTCGGCTACGGTGTGCAGCCGCCGGACCCGACCTGGGGGCAGATGATGGGGGTGGAGGCCCGGCCGTACGTCACACGCGCGCCCTGGATGGCGTTCTTCCCGGGCGTCGCCCTGGCCGTAACGGTATTCGCGATCAACGTGCTCGGCGACGGTCTGCGAGACACCCTCGATCCGCGCCTCCGGGGGTCAGTGGCATGAACGATCTGCTGGAGGGACTGCGGATCCTCGATCTCGGCCACTACACCGCCGGGCCGTACTGCGCGAAGCTCTTCGCGGACGCGGGAGCCGATGTCATCCACGTCGAGCGCCCCGGCGCCGGCGACCCCGCGCGGGCGCTCCCGCCCCTGCTCGACGACGGCTCGGGCGAGGCGGTCAGCGCCGTCTACGCCTTCCTGAACGCGGACAAGCGATCGGTCACGCTCGACTTCACGACGCCGACCGGCGCCGAGTGGTTGCGCGAGCTGGTGCGCTGGGCCGACATCGTCGTCGAGAACTTCGCGCCCGGTACGCTCGAGCGCCATGGCTTCGGCGTGGACGAGATGCTGGGCGTGAACCCCTCGGTGGTGTGGGTGAGCATCACGAACTTCGGCGGCAGTGGGCCGTCGCGTGACCTGCGAGGCACCTCGCTGACCCTGCAGGCAGCCGCCGCGCTCATGGACGGCAACGGCGACGAGGACCGCGAGCCGCTGCGCTACCCGCGCCACATCTCCGAGTACTGGGCCGGATCCAATGCCGCGCACGCCGCCCTCATCGCCCGGCGGCACGCCCGGCTAAGCGGCGAGGGCCAGCACGTGGACGTCTCCATCGAGGAGTCTCTGATCGCCTCGTACTTCATGCACTTCGCCGACTACCAGTACCAGGGGGCGCTCCAGGCTCGTGGCTGGCTCGACCTGAAACCCGCCTCCGACGGCCCGATCATCGTGAACTGGCACACCGCGGTTCCCTGGGATGTCTTCGCCATCGCGCTCGAGGCGGAGGAGTTGATCCTCGATCCCGAGCTGCAACCGCCGCTCTCGATGACCGCGAACGCCGGGCGCGTGGCCGACGTCATCTCCCGCTCGATGCGCAACCGCACGCGCCGCGAGTGGCTCGCGCGGGCGAAGGAGCACCGCGTCCCCGCGGGCATGGTGCAAACGCTGGACGAGGTCGCGGCCTGCGAACACCTGGAGGCGCGCGCCCACTTCGGCTCGCTGCGGCTGCCGGACGGCGCCGAGGGACGCGTCCCCGGGCCGCCGTACGCGCTCTCCGAGGGCGCCACGGAGCGCACGCGGGCGGTCCCACGGCTCGGCGAGCACAATGCCGCCGTGTTCGGCGAGCTGCTCGGCCACTCGGACGGCGAGTTGCAGGCCGCCGCGGCAACGGGGGTGATCTGATGCCCGGCGCACTCGACGGCGTGCGCGTGCTGGACAACGGGATCGTGCAGGCGGGCACGTTCCCCGCGCGCCTGCTCGCCGACTTCGGCGCCGAGATCGTCCGCGTCGAGCACTACCGGCGGCCGGACCTGGGGCGGAACTTCTGCTTCCCCGACGGCGTCGCCGGCGATCCGTACTGGGAGCAGAGCGGCATCTACCTGGAGCAGCATCGGAACAAGGACTACTGCGTTGGGCTGGACGTGGGGAACCCGCAGGGCCGCGAGTTGTTCCTGCGCCTGGTCGCCGACTGCGACATCGTCCTCGATAGCCATCCGCCGGGGCTCATGGAGGACCTTGGGCTGGGCTACGAGGACCTGCGCGCCGCGCGCGAGGATCTCGTCTACGTCTCCACCTCCGGCTACGGGTACGGCGGTCCCTACAGCGAGATCCGCTCGTACGGAATGATGAGCGAGGTCATGAGCGGGATTACCTCGCTCAACGGCTACGCGGGCGAGGAAGCCCAGCGCGGCACGATTCCCCTCACCGACCACCCAGCGACCTATCACATCGCCTTCCTCATGGTCGCCGCGCTCGAGCGGCGCGACCGCACCGGCAAGGGCGCATGGGTGGACGTCTCGCAGTACGAGGTGGGCGTCAACCTGATCGGCGACGCGCACGTCGCCCGCGCCTTCGGCGCGAGCGTCCCCGGTCCGCGCGGGAACGGCGACGACGGTCACCCGATCGCCGGCTGCTACCCGTGCGCCGACGGCTCGCGCTGGCTCGCGGTCGACGTCTGCGACCGCGCCGCGTGGGACGGGCTGCGCGAGCTGATCGAATTCGAGGCGCTCGACGGCGATCGCGATCCCTGGGCGCAGCCGCTCTCCGCCGCCGAGCAGGAACGGATCCACGAGGCGCTGGAGACGTGGGCGCGGTCCCGCGACGGCGACGAGGCGGTCTCCGAGCTGCAGGCTCGAGGCGTGCCGGCCGCCGTCGCGGCCAACGCGCGCGACCTGCTGCTCGACCCACACCTCGAGGCCCGCGGGTTCTTCTGGCTCGTCGACCATGCGCCGGAGCAGGGGGCCGGCCGCCGGGCCTGGCCCGGCGCCTCGGCTGTGCTCTCCCGCACCCCCGCCGAACTGCGTGCGCGCGCCCCTATGCTCGGCGAGCACAACCACCTGGTTGCGACCGAGCTGCTGGGATGCAGCGAGGAGGAGTACGAGCAGTACGTCGCCTCGGGTGCGATGGGAGTCACCCCGGATGCGGCCGAGATGAAGCCGCCGCCCGCCGACCTCGAGGAGCGGCTGAACCTGCCGCCCGCGGCTCAACTGCGGATCGTCGAGTTCGATACCCGCTACAGGGAACGCATGATGGAGCGGTTCGGCGACACGTACGGGAGCGACGCCACAGCGTGAGCGGAGAACAACGGGTCTGCACGAGCAGCGATTGGAGGGGCAGATGACGGAGACGATTCGGGGGAAGGCCGCGATCGTCGGCATCGGGGAGACCGCCTACTACAAGCGGGGCGGGGCAGAGGACGCCGAGTTCAAGCTTGGCCTGATGGCCATGCAGAAGGCGGCCGACGATGCCGGCATCGACATTCGCGAGATCGACGGCTTCTTCTCCTACTCGATGGACCGCAACGAGGGGATCCGCTTCGCCACGGCGCTGGGTATCGAGGACCTGAAGGTCAGCTCGATGGTCTGGGGCGGCGGCGGCGGCGGCGGCTCGGCCGCGATCATGAACGCGGCCGCGGCCGTGGCCACCGGGCTCTGCGACTACGCCGTCGCCTACCGCGCGCTCTCGCAGGGCGAGTTCGGACGCTTCGGCGGGCCTGTCGCGGCGGGCGGCGTGGAGGGGCCGGACGCCCTCGCGATGCCATACGGGGTGATGTCGCCGGCGCAGATGTTCGCGATGAAGACCCACCGCTACATGTACGAGCACGGCGTGGAACAGTCGGCGCTGCGGGCGATCTCGCTCGCCTGCTACTACCACGCCCAGCGCAACCCGCGCGCGGTCATGTATGGCCGCCCACTCGACGAGGAGACGTACGACAACTCGCGCTGGATCGTCGAGCCGTTCCACCTCTACGACTGCTGCCAGGAGAACGACGGCTCGGCGGCGGCGATCATCACCAGCGCCGAGCGCGCCCGCGACCTGAAGCAGAAGCCGGCGTACATCCTGGGGGCCGCTCAGGGGTCGGGCTACCGGCAATCCGCCTCGGCCCACAACGCGCCGGACTACGCGACCTCCAACTTCAAGGTGACGGCCAAGCGGCTCTACGAGATGGCCGAGGTCAAGCCGGACGAGGTCGACGTCGTGCAGATGTACGAGAACTTCACCGGCGGCGTGATGATGAGCATCGTCGAGCACGGGCTGGTTCCGGCGGAGCGGGTCAACGAGGAATTCACCCTCGAGAACTTCCGTTTCGACACGGGAGACCTCCCGCTGAACACGAGCGGCGGCAATCTGGCCGAGTGCTACATGCACGGCTTCGAGCTGATCACCGAGGCGACGCGCCAGGTACGCGGCACCTCGACCTCACAGGTCGAGGGCGCGGAGATCTCGCTCGTCGCCTCGGGGCCGATGGTCGAGCCGACAAGCAACCTCATCCTCGGTGCGGAAGTGTAGGGAACGAACGATGGCCAACGCGACGAGGTCCGAGATCCAGGCCGGCGGCGCATACTTCGCCGAGGCTCCGGCGTTCCCGGTGCCGTTGATGAACGAGCTCGACCGCCCCTACTGGGAGGGCGCCGCCCGCAACGAGCTGCTGGTTCAGTTCTGCCCCTCCTGCGAGGTATGGCAGTGGGGCCCGGAGTGGCTCTGCTACAGCTGTCACACGTACGACCTCGAGTGGCGGGAGGTGGAGCCGCGCGGGCGAATCTACTCCTGGGAGCGCGCGTGGCATCCGGTGCACCCGGCGCTCGTCGAGGCAGTGCCGTACGTGGTTGTCCTCGTCGAGCTCCCGCAGGCCGGGAACATCCGCATGCTCGGGAACCTGCTCGGCGAGCCGGAGGGAGACGTCGTCATCGGCGCCGAGGTCGAGGCGGTGTTCGAGCACCACCCCGATCACGACCCCCCGTACTCGCTGGTGCACTGGGCGTACATCTAAGCGGCGCCGGTGAGCCGGCGCCCGTGCGTGGCGTCGGGTGAGGGGGAGTCAATGCCGAAGGTAGCAGCGGCCGATTACGACATCGACCAGATCCGGGAGCGGTACATAGGACGAACGGGCGAGCGGAAGGATGGCCTCTACCCGGTGGAGCATGATCCGATCCGCCGTCATGAGCACATGTGCTACGGGAGGAACCCGCTGTTCATCGACCCCGAGTACGGGCGGAACAGCCAGTACGGCGACAACATCGCCCCCGGCGTGATGGCCGACTACTTCGCCGGCGACGGGACGTGGCCAAACTGGAACGGCGGCCCCGATATCCCGGCGCCCGACAACGAGGACCTCGACGTTCCCGTAATCGGCGATCGGGCGATCAACCTCAGCACGACGTGGGAGTTCTTGAAGGCCATCAAGATCGGCGACAGGCTCTGGTTGCAGCCCTCGATCGCGGACGTCTTCGTCAAGCCGATCGGCCTCGACCCGAACGCGATCTGGATCATCGACGAGACGCGCTTCTACAACCAGGACGACGAGCTCGTCGCGATCAGCCGCAACACGAGCCTGCGCCACCGCGCGCCCGAGGAGGTCGAGGCCAACCCCGACCCGCTCGGGCTGCACGCGGCGTAGGCCCACAGACGAGGGAGCACGGCGATGGCCGTCAAGCTGGACCCGCTACCGCAGATCTACTTCGAGGACGTGAGCGTGGGCGACGAACTGCCGGGCTTCTCCTACCCGCTCGACTGGACGGAGATGGTCAAACAGGTGAGCGGCTCGCAGGACTTCTACGCGGTGCATCACGACCCGCCGTTTGCGCAGTCGGGAGGGCACCGCACCGTCTTCTACAACACCGGCTGGACGCGCGCGCAGCTCTACCGACTCCTCGCAGACTTTGCCGGACCGGAGGGCTGGGTGCGCAGGCTGCACTTCGAGATGCGGCGCATGAACATGCCGGACGACACCATCACAGTGAGCGGCAAGGTGGTCGCCAAGGAACAGACCGACGACGGCAACGCCGTCGAGATCGAGCTCTCGATCGCAAACGACCGCGAGGGGGTTGCGACACCGGCGCAAGGCACCGTGCTGCTCCCCTCGCGGGAGTGAGTGCGGAACCCGGGGAGGGACGACATGGCGATACGCGGAGATGACGTGCTGCTCGTCGAGCGGGTGCCGGAGAAGCACTATGCGGTGCTGACCGTGAACCGCGAGGAGCGCGGGAACTCGATCAACTTCGACCTCGCGCGCCGCCTTGCTCAGGAGTGGCCGCGGCTCAAGGCCGACGACGAAATCTGGGCTGTGATCCTGACCGCGGTGGGTGACCGCTTCTTCTGCGCCGGCGAGGACCTCAAGGATCGCGCCGAGCTGGACGAGGAGTACGAGGGCGGCTTCGTCCAGTACGTCGACGATCAGGGTGGCTGGGCCAAGCTCGCCCCGGTGGACCACGAGTTTTGGAAGCCGATCATCGGCGCGGTCAACGGCTTCGCCGTGGCAGGGGGCTGGTTCCTCTCCCAGATCTGCGATGTGCGCATCGCTGCGGAGCACGCGATGTTCGGGGTTCCGGAGGTGCGCTGGAACCTCCCGGCGTCGTTCATGGCGCAGGCGGCACGCATGATTCCGCCCGCAATGGTCATGGAGATGACCCTGTGGGGTGCACGGCAATACACCGCTCAGCGGATGTACGAGGTCGGCTGGGTCAACAAGGTCGTGCCGAGGGAGCAACTGCTCGACGAAGCCATCCAGTGGGCCGAGGAGGTCTGCGAGATGGGCCCGGTCTCGGTCTGGACGCACAAGGAGCTCATCTACCGCTACCTCTTCCAGGACGATCACTGGGCGCAGCGCTTCGGGCTCGCCCTGTTCGACAAGGTCGAGGCGATGGAAGACTCGATCGAAGGCCCGAGGGCCTTTGCCGAGAGGCGCCCGCCCGAGTGGAAGCTGCGCTGAGCCGTCGCTCCGGCGGCATCTTGGGCAACCCTGCGTTAGCAGCTCTGAACAGGGGAACCATGTGTGTGCATGATAGACATAATGTAGAAAGTTAGGGTAGCTCTCCAGGCGCGTGTCGTTTCGCGCGGCACGCGCTCGAAGGCGCGCGTGGGTCGCGACGCGGTGGCAATCCCGCCAGTGGTGCGACAATGGCGGCGTGAGGGGTCCCGAGGAGCCCTCGATTGCGCGTCAATCCTCCCGGAGAGCGCCGTGCGACTGACGGACGCGACAGGCTCACTGGCGCAACTCGCCCGCGCCCGGCCGGGCATGGCCGGGGCGATCGCGCTCTTTGCACTGCTGGCCGTCGTCTACAGCACGTCGATCGACATCCGCGCCAGCCGAGGCGCCTCGATCACCGGCGATGAACCGTTCTACCTGATCACGACGCAGAGCCTGCTGGAGGACGGGAACCTCGATCTCCGCGAGCAGTACGCGACGCGCTCGTACGAGTCGTTCTTCGACCATCGCGACGGGCTGTGGACGCAGTCCGTCCCGCTCGAGGACGGACGGGTGCTGAGCCCGCACAACGTCGGGCTTTCCGTGCTGCTCCTGCCGGGGTTCGCCCTCACTGGGCTGGCGGGGGCACAGCTCCAACTCGTGCTGATCGCGGCGCTGACCTGGGCGCTCGCCTACCTGCTCGCGCTGCGGCTGACCGAGGCGCGGCCGCTGCCGGTCTGGCTGGCGACAGCCGCCGTTGCCCTCAGCGCGACGGCGTTTATCTACTCCTCCGAGGTCTATCCCGAGGTACCTGCCGCCCTCGCGCTCGTGGGGGCGCTGCTCGTCGCGACGGGGCGCGAGCGCCTCCCGGCCGGTCGGGTGCTGGTGCTGGTGCTGCTGCTCTCCGCGCTGCCGTGGCTGGGCGCGAAGTACGCGCCGCTCGCCGCGCTGGTCGCGCTCTACGTCCTCTGGCGCGCCGAACCCCGAGGGCGGCTCGTGCTCCTCGGAGGCGGGGCCGTCTCCGGGCTCGTCTACGGCGCGTTCCACCTCGTGACCTATGAGTCGCTCACGCCGTACAACGTGAACCTCGTCTACGCGGGCGGCTCCACGGCCACGATCGTCGGGGAGCACGTCGAGTTCGGCGATCGGGTCTACCGGCTGTGGGGGCTGCTGATCGACCGGCGTTTCGGCGTCGCGCGCTGGGCGCCGCTGCTGCTCGCCGTCGTGCCGGGGTTGCTGCTGCTGGCGCGCGGCGACGAGAGGCAGCGCCTCGTGCTGGGCCTCGTCGCCGTGCAGGTGCTGATCGCGACCTTCGTCGTAATCACGATGATGGGCTGGTGGTTCCCCGGCCGCACGCTCGTGACGGTCTTCCCGCTGCTGCCGATCCCGCTCGTCCTCGTCGCCTCGAGGGGCGGTCGTGCCTGGCGCGCCGCGCTCGTGGCGCTCGGCGTCTACTCGCTCGCCGTGACGGCGGCGCTCGCCGAGGCCGGCCGCTCGCGCGAGGTCGTGATCGCGGTCGACCCGTTCGAGCTACAGGCCGTGTTCTTCCGGGGCGTGGCCGGACTGTTCCCGCAGTACACCTCGTGGACGACCGAAACGTGGCTGCTCACCGTCGCCTGGCTTGGCCTCGGAGGCCTCGCCCTGGCGGCGTGGGCGGCTCTCACCTGGCGTCCCCGCGCGGGACGCCGGGGGCCGCCCGCGCCGTCGAATCAGTCGAGCCGGTCCAGGCAGTCCGGCGCCCCTTCCAGCAGCCCCAGCTCAGCCAGCGCCTCGCGGTAGACCTCGGGGATCGCGGTCTTCGCCGGCTCGGCGGGACGCGCCGGCGAATCGCCGTCGGGTGCTGCCGACTGCAGCAGGATCGGCAGCCCGATCCGCTCGGCGGCGAGCAGCGCGACCCCCGGCTCGCACTCGACGTCGGTCTCGCCGACGCTCCCGGCGAGGCGCAGGCGCAGCCGGATGCGGCGCTTCGCGTCGTAGCTGACGATCACGGCGCGCGGCTCCTGGCCGATGCCCTGCAGCACGTCGCCGAGGGCCCGGACGAGGCGCGTGATGCCGCCGTGGTCCGGCGTGAACCAGCTGGCGAGGTCCGCGTGAACGCGCAGCCAGACGTGCGTCTCGCCTTCGCGTTCGTGGAGCACCAGCCAGGTGTGGCGCCCGCAGTCGCAGCGGCTCATGCCGCCGATCTTCATGCGTCGGCCGTTCATCTTCCCTGTACCCCCGCAGCGGCGGGCAGCGCGGCCGCCGCCGCGCTCGCGCCGCTGATTCGATGCCGCACGTTCGCCGCCTGGACCGCCTCGAGGATCGCCATCGGCGCGCCCAGCTCGCGTCCGGCGTCGCAGACCGCGGCCACGTCCTTGGGCAGGCACTGCCCGCCGTAGCCGCGTTCCTCGGTGACGACGGTGTGGCTGGGGTTGATGCGATCGTCCTGCAGCCAGAGCAGGCGGGCCCACTCGTAGTCCACGCCCGCCGCGTTGCAGAGGTCGAAGAACTCGTTGCAGAACGCGACCTTCGCGGCGAGGAAGGCGTTCTCCATGTACTTCACGACCTCGGCGAGCGTCGGGGCCACGCGGAAGTGCCGCAGGCCGGGTCCGTACGCCTGCTCGTAGAGCGCCTGTACGGCGGACGTCGCGGGCTCGTGGCCGCCGTAGATCAGGAAGCGGCGGTTCGCGGGGTTGCGCAGCGGATGATCGTCCGCCTCGCCCGCGTACTCGGGGACGAAGACGATCGGCTTCCCCGTCCCCGCGATCAGCCGCTCCGTCGTGCCGACGGCGACCGTGCTGTGACAGACGATCGCCACGCGCGGATCGGCGAGCCTCACGACTTCCTCGACGATGGAGGTGTCGCACGCGCCGGAGGGCAGGGGCGGCGTCGGTACGCAGACGATCACGAAGTCCGTGTCGCGCAGATCCTCGACCGTGCCGAGGCCGAGCGGCGGGTCGTAGAGGGCAGGCTCGAGGTCGCGGAACAGGTCGGCGACGTAGTGGCCGATCGAGCCGTAGCCCGCGATGGTGATCTTCATGGTCGGATCCTCCGAGCCCGGGGCGCCGGCGGCGGAGTCGGGGCAGGGGCCGCCCCGCCGCCGGCGTCGCCTCGGGGCTGGTCGCTAGTAGCTCGCCACCAGGTCGCTCTGCTTCAGCAGGAGGGCCTCCGCCGTCCTGTTGAGCGCGGCCAGAGCCGCGTCCCGCGACGCAGCCGTGACCTGGTCCGGCTCAGCCGTGAGGTAGGCGATGATCGTCTCGTCGGCAGCCGGGTCGGCCCTGGCGACCTCGGGCTGGATCGACTGGTAGAACGCCAGCGCTTCAACCTGGTGCGTGCCCGGGTCGTCGCCGTTCTGTACGTCTTCCTGCGCGATGCCGATGTACCGCACGGTTGCCAGGTAGAAGATGGCGTTGAATCGCGAGTACACGTCCCGCGCCGCGCTTGCGTAGGCCGCTTCGTCCCCCGCGTCGGCCGCCTGCCGGGCTTGCTCCATCGCCTCGCGGAGGGGAACGTCCAGCGTCCCTTCCCTGCCGAAGTTGCCCTCCCGCGACCGGGCCAGGGCAGCCAGCGAGTTCGGGTACTCGCCGTCGACTTCCTCGCCGACGTAGACGGCCCATGCCTCGTCCACGAGGCCGGATCGCATGAAGTCGCCGCCGATGATCATGTAGAACTTGGACCAGTGGTAGAGGACCCGGAGGATGCCCTTGTTGATGGCCTGACGCCGTTGCGCGTCGGTGTAGTCCGCCGCGTCGCCGCGCTGGCGCACTGCGTTCTGGATCGGGCTGTCGAGGAACGTGCCGGACCCGTAGAACTCCGCGGCATCCGGGAAATAGCGGCCCGGCGTGGTGCCAGCTGCGAAGCTGCGGAGTGTCCGGCTCTGGTTGCCGATGCGGGTGTGCGGACCAGCTTCATAGAGCAGCCAGATCTCCGCCGCGGGCAAGGGTTCGCCATCCTTGATCACGTTGGTGAGTGAGGCGATCTCCTGGTAGTCCGAGGCGATCTTCTGGTAGATCTCCCGGTTCGTCGTGGGGTAGTAGTAGCCGTCCGACCTGGTAGGGCCTTCCGTCTCGGCAGGCTGACCCACCGGGATGAAGAGGCCCCGCTCGTCAGCCCTGGTCGCCGTGCCCGTGCCGGTTCCGGTCGCCGAGCCGGTCGCCGTGCCCGTGCCGGTCCCCGTGCCGGAAACGGAGCCGGTCGCCGTGCCCGTGCCAGTCCCCGTGCCGGAGACGGACCCGCTGACACCGGAGACGGAGGCCGATACCGACGCCGATCCCCCGTCGACGACCTCCACCGTGCCCGGCCGGTCCTCGCCATCGTCGCCGTCGCAGGCGGCGACAAGCGCCGCCAGTGCTGCGAGGACCACGAACGCCGCGACCGTGCGCAGGCCTGCCAATGCCACTCTCATGACTCGATTCCTCCCTCCGCGCCGGGTGGCGCTCTGGCTAACTGCCCAACAACTCCCGCGCCATGCCGAGTGGCACGCGCCAGAGGTAGTGCCCGTTGATGAATGAGCGGCCGCGGGTGCGGCTGCGGTAGGAGATCGGCGCCTCGGCGAGGCGCATCCCCTTGTGCAGCAGGTCCAGCGTGAGGACCTGCGCGTAGTTGTAGTCGTGGACGATCTCCGCCACGTTGAGCGCCCGCGCCGAGAAGGCGCGGAACCCCGTCTGCCCGTCGGAGATGCGCCGGCCGGCGGCGAAGCTCAGCGCCAGCGTGAAGACCCGGTTGCCCGAGGAGCGCCACAGCGCGTGCCCCTCGCGGCGTCCGAGGAAGCGCGAGCCGAGGACGTAGTCCGCCTCGCCGGCCTCGATCGGCGCGAGCAGCGCCGGGATCTCCGCCGGGTCATACTCGAGGTCGGCGTCCAGGTAGACGGCGGCACGCGCGTTGAGCCCGCGCGCGGTCTCGAGGCCCGTGCGCAGCGCCGCACCGAGGCCGCGATTGCGCTCGTGCCGCACCACGAGGTCCGCGCCCGTGCGTTCCGCGACGAGGGCGGTGCCGTCCTCGGAGCCGTCGTCGACCACGATCGCAACGGTCTCGCCGAGCTGCGCGCGCGGGATGCGGGCGAGCACCTCCGGCAGCACCTCGGCCTCGTTGTAGGCCGGGATGACGATCGCGAGCGGGCCGTCGTCGCGCGGCGGCACGCCGTCCGGCGTGAACAGCACCTGGCCGACCGACCGTGCCGGCGGCGGGACCCCGAGGTAGTACGCAAGCGTCGGCGCGACATCGAGCAGGCTCCGGTCGTCCTCGATGCGCACGCCGCGCGGGACGCCCTCGCCCCAGGCGATGAAGGGCACGCGGCGCTCCGGCTCGGTGAGGTGGCCGTGCCCGCCGATGCCGCGACCCTGTCCGTGGTCGGAGGTCACGATCAGCGTCGCGCCGTCGAGGTAGCCCTCCGCGCGGCACCAGCCCACGAACTCCTCGAGCAGCCGGTCTGTCGCCTCGATGCGCTCGAGGTACTCGGGGTAGTAGCTGCCGCGCGCGTGGCCCGTCTGGTCGACCGACAGCGTCTGCAGGACCAGCAGCTCGGGGTCGTCGCGCCGCATGACCTCGCGCGCGCGGGCGACGAGCGCGTCGTCGATCTCCTCGTTCGGCGTGACGGCGGTGACCGTCTCGACGGCCTCCTCGCCGAACGAGTCGACGAGGTGGGCGATGCCGGCGAGGCGGCCGCGCATGCCGCGCTGCTCCAGCACGTCGAAGATCGACTCGCACTTCGCGCCGAGCGAGGGCACGAAGTTGCTGCGCATGCCGTGCACGCGCGGCGTCGCACCCGTCAGCATCGAGGTGAACGCGGTGACCGTGCGCGCCGGGTAGACCGTGCGCATGTCCTCGCAGGCGAGGCCCTCGGCGGCGAGACGGTCGAGGAACGGCGTGCGCGCCTCGGCGAGCCGGTCGGCGCGGCAGCCGTCGATCACGATCAGGATCACGCGGCGGCAGAGCGCGGGGCCACCCTCGTTACGCAGCCGCGTCGGCGCCAGTGGGTCGGGCGGCGCCCAGGTGAACCACCACTGGTGGGTGAGTACGGTGAGGACGGCGGCGCCGAGCGTGAACGCCTCGACGGCCGCGATCGAGAGCGGGCCCGGGTGGTCCACGAGGAAGCCGGAGAGCAGCACGAGGATGAGCACCTTGGGAACCTGCTCGAGGAAGTTCCCGCTCGTCGGGTCCGGGTTCTCGAGCACGAGCCGCCAGAAACGCAGCCCGTTCGTCCACGGCGTGCCGATGCGCAGGTGGTAGTAGACGCTGCCCCAGAGCACGACGGTGAAGCCCAGGTACAACGCGAACACGAGAGCGATCGCCTGCACGTCGATGAAGCGGAACAGCGCGAGGCAGGCCGCGAGCAGCACCCACAACCCGCCGCGCAGGTGCAGCGGGAAGGCGTAGCGATAGAACAGGGCGAACAGCGGCAGCAGCGCGACGAGTGCGACCAGCTGCCTGAGCCAGTAGCCGCCGTCGGCGAAGTGCGGGAGGCCGAGCAGCAGCAGCACGCCGGCGACGAACACGGGGGTGAACGGCTTGCCCTCGTTGAGCACGTTCCAGAGCCGGGCCGCCACGATCTCGAAGCGGCCGGCGCGCTTCGAGTCCTCGCGGCTGCCGCGCAGGCGGCTGAGCGACGGCACCCCGCCGACGGCGAGCAGCGTGAGCGGCGCCCCGAGGCCGAAGGCGTAGGCGAACTTGAGCCCGTGCGTGAGCACAGCGAGCGTCAGCGCCTCGCCGCCCGGCATGCCCTGCGCCTGCAGGGCGGCGGTCATGCTCGCCTCGTAGACGCCGATCCCGCCGGGCGTGAGATGCACGATCTGGAAGAGGATCGTGAACGCCGTCACCGCGGCTGCCGCTGGCAATGAGAGTTCGAGGCCGAGCGCCTGCGCCGCCGCGTAGAGGACGACGGACTCCAGCAGCCAGCCCGGCACGGTGATGGCGAACGCGACCAGGACGGCGCGAAGCGGGAGCGCGCGGAGCGAGTCACGCGCGTGCGTCCAGAGCCGGTCGAACATCTCGAAGCCGGTTCCGGCGAGGCTCGTGCCGCGGAACCAGAGCAGCCCGACGGCAACGGCGGCGAGCAGCAGCGCCGGAATGGCGAGTACCGTCGCGCCATCCCCACCCGCGGTCAGCGGCAGCAGGGCGGCGGCGATCGCGAGCAGCGCGGCGATGTCGAGCACCCGGGCGACGACCGTCGAGACGGTCGCGTCGGCGATCGGGATGCCGGCGCGGGCTGCGAGGGCCGGTCGCAGCAGCTCGCCCGCCTTGACGGGCAGCGCGTGGTTGGCGAGCAGGGCGGCGTGGAGGATCGCGATCAGCCGTCCGCTGCTTGCGCCTCCGCGGGCGCGCCCGAGCAGCACGCGCCAGGCGAACGCCCGCAGCACGAACGCTGCGGCGTAGCCGCCGAAGAGGAGCGCGAGCAATGCGGGGCGCCTCGCCAGCTCGGCGATGCCCTCCCGCAGCAGCGCGCCATCGGCGGCGCGGAGGACCACGACAGCGGCGACGACGGTAAGCAGCGCCGCCACGAGCCAGCGCGAGCGCCGGCCAAGCAGGGCGGGCCCCCGGAGTTGTCCTGTGCTGCCTGCCACGTTCGTCATGAGTCCAGGCATTGCTCCCTTGTTCGCTTGGAGGGGATCCGTGGTACGATTCGCGCTATGACCTCGTAAGGCTCTGGACTGATGCCGAAATGCAGTCTAACCTAATATATGGTCATAGTGTCAACGTCTGACGCTGGTAGGCTGGGACGAATTCTGCGGGGTAGCGATGACGTCACGAGGAAGTGTCTTGCGGCTGCTGTCGATCGGGGTGCTGGCGGTCGCCGCGGCCGGCGCGCTGCTTGCCGTCGGCTGCGGCGACGATGACGAGCGGGAGCTCACGATCTACTCGGGCCGCAGCCCGGACCTGGTCGGGCCCCTCCTCCAGCGCTTTGCCGAGGAGACCGGCATCAACGTCAAGGTGCGCTACGGCGGCACCGCCCAGCTCGCCGCGCTCCTCATCGAGGAGGGCGAGCAGAGCCCGGCCGACCTCTACATCGCACAGGACGCGGGCGCGCTCGGCGCTGTGCAGGCGGCCGGACTGTTCGCCGACCTCGACGACGACATCCTTGACCTCGTGCCGTCGGCCTACCGCTCGCGCGAGGGACAGTGGGTCGGGCTCTCCGGCCGCGCGCGCGTGCTGATCTACAACACGGACGTCCTCGAGCCCTCCGAGCTGCCGACCTCGATCCTCGAGCTGACCGACCCGAAGTGGCGCGACCGCGTCGCCTGGGCGCCCGCCAACGGCTCGTTCCAGGCGTGGGTCACCGCGCTGCGCGTCGGCGAGGGCGAGGAGGCCGCGCGCGCCTGGCTTGAGGGCATGAAGGCGAACGACGCGGCCGAGTTCCCGAACAACGTGTCGATCGTCGCCGCCGTCGGCCGCGGCGAGGTCGACGTCGGCCTCGTCAACCACTACTACCTGCACCGCTTCCTTGCCGAGGAGGGCGAGGGCTTCCCCGCGCGCAACTACCACACCGGCCCGGGGGACATCGGCACGCTCGTCAACGTGGCGGGCGCCGGCGTCCTCAAGACCTCGGACCGCAGCGACGAGGCGCGGAAGTTCCTCGAGTTCATGCTCGGCGAGGAGGCGCAGCGCTACTACGCGGAGACGAACTCCGAGTACCCGCTGATCGCGGGCGTGCCGAGCGCCCCCCACCTCACGCCCATCGCCGACCTGCAGCCGCCGCCGATCGACCTGAGCGACCTCGCGGACCTCGAGGGCACGCTGCGCCTGCTGCGTTCGGCCGGCGTGCTGCCGTAGGCGGAGTCCGGCGCGTGGACAGGTCAGGTCAAGCAGTGACGACCGCCCTCGGTCGGCCTCGGGATCCCGCTGCGCGAAAGGCGGGCCTGCTCTTGCTGCTCACGGCGGCTGCCACCGTGGTGATGGTGTTTGCGCGTGTCTCCGCGGATGCCGACCAACCGGACCTGCTGGAATCGATCCGCGCGATTGCCGCCGACAAGGCCATGTACAGCGTGAGCGGCGCCGCGCGTCTTGTCTCCGCCCTCGCGCTGATCGCCGGGGCCTGGTTCCTCTGGTGTACCTGGATCGTTCGAGAACGACTCGGCACTCCGCTCGTTCCCCTGCTGCTCGCCGTCTCGGGCGCCTTCACCGCCGTATCCGGCGTGTGCGCCCTCGCGCTCGCCGCGTCCGCGCCAGCGGCGTCGGAGGCCGCAGCCCTCAGCGTCGTGGAAGGCTCGACCGAGGCGATCGCGAGCGTCCGCTGGATCACCGGCGCGGCAGGGTTCGCGGCCGCGGGACTGGCGCTGCTGGCGGCGGCGCAGCGACAGTGGAAGGCCGGCGGTGCCCTCCGTCGCATTGCACCGGGTTCGCTGGCGCTCGGAATCGGGATGCAGTTCATCTGGGTGGATGCCGCAACGATCGTCCACAGGATCAGCGGTATCGCCTTCGTGCTGTGGCTTGTCGTGATTGCCGCGATGCTGCTGACAGGCCGGGTAGAGCGACACTTCGCCGCGATGCAGGGCTCATCCCGGGGGACTGAGAGGACCGGCGGAACGGCGTGAGCTTTCGCGCCCGGACGTAGTTCCCGACGCTCGACCGACGGCGCCGACGGTGCGCTCAGCGCCGTATCGGCTCGTTACGAGCATGCCTGGGAGCACTCAGGGCGCCCTCGCGCCCTCGCGATTGGGGCGCGCTACTCGGCGGTTGCGGGAGCCGGGAGGCGCGTGCGGCGCAGCGAGGTGGCCAGCAGCGCGACGGTGAAGGTGGCCGTCGCGGAGAGCACGATGGCGGGACTGGCGGCGACGCCCGCGTGGAACGAGGCGTACAGGCCGGCCACGGAGGTGGCCGCGCCGATCAGGAACCCTGTCGCCATGATCAGCGGGATCCGCCGGAACAGCAGGCTCGCCGTCGCCGGCGGGATGATCAGCGTCGCCGTGACCAGCACGATGCCGATCGCCTGCAGCGCCACCACCACTGCGAGCGCGATCAGGACCAGCAGCGAGAATTCGAAGAACCCAGTCCGCACCCCGGCCGCAGCCGCCATTCCGGGGTCGTAGGCGACCATCACCATCTCCCGGTAGAAGGCGAGCACGAAGCCGATCACGACGACGGCAAGCGCGAGCTCGCCGACCAGGTCCGCCCGCGAGACGCCGAGGATGTCGCCGAACACGAAGGAGAGGAGGTCCGGCGTGTAGGTCGAGCGGCGCGAGATCACGAGGATGCCGAGCGAGAAAGCGGAGACGAAGAAGATCGCGATCGCCGTGTCGTAGCTGACGCGCGAGGTGCGCCGCGCGTAGCCGATGCCGAGCGCCGTCGCGACGGCCGCGGCGAGGGCGCCCAGCGCTACGCTGGCGCCGTTGACGAAGGCGATCGCAACTCCGCCCAGCGTCGCGTGCGCGAGCCCGTTGCCCGACGCCGCCAACCCCTTGTGCACGACGAAGGTGCCGACGACCGAGCCGACCAGGCTGACGATCAGCAGCGAGCCGAGCGCGCGTCGCATGAACGTGTACTCGTAGGGCGCGATCAGCCACTCCGCGAGTTCCACGATCATCCGCCCTCAGACCGCCCGGGCGGCGCCGTGCCCGCGGCGACCACGAACTCGCGATCCGCGCCGACCGGGACGAGCGCGCGCTCGAAGGTGCGCGAGAGCACGTCCTCGGTGAGCACGTCGGCGGGCGGCCCGTAGCCCTGCACGCGGCGGTTCAGGCAGCACGCCCCGTGGCAGGCGTTCGCAACGCAGGAGATGTCGTGCGTGGCGATCAGGATGCTGCAGCCCTCGTGGGTGAGCTCGCCGAGGATCACGAGCAGGTCGTGCTCGACGGCGGCGTCGAGGCCGGCGAATGGCTCGTCGAGCAGCAGCAGCCGCGCGCCTCGCGCGATCGAGCGGGCGATCAGCACGCGGCGGCGCTGCCCGCCCGATAGCTCGCCGACCTGCCGCCCGGAGAGCTCGGCGAGGCCGACGCGCTCGAGTGCGTCCTCGGCGGCCTCGCGGTCCTCGCGCGACCAGCGACGGAACGGGCTGGTCCCACGCCAGCGGCCCATCAGCACCACGTCGCGAACGCTGACCGGGAACTCCCAGTCGACCTCCTCGACCTGCGGGGTGTAGGCGACGTCCGACCGCGTCTCCGAGACGGGGCGCCCGAAGACACGCACCTCGCCGAGCAGCGGACGCATGACGCCGAGGATCGACTTGAAGAGCGTGGACTTGCCGGCCCCGTTCGGCCCGACGAGGCCGACCATCTCCCCCTGCGGGACGTCGAAGCTGACGTCCTCGATCGCAGGCGGCTTGCCGGGGTAACCGGCCCAGAGGCCGCTGACCTCGAGCGCGAGCGGGCCACACGTGTGCGTGGGCTCGCGATGAGACGTCACCGGCCCGCTCCGCCCTCTGCCCTGCGAGCGCTACCCGCCGCCAAGCCCTTCGACCAGCGCGTCCGCGTTCGCCCGCATCAGCTTGACGTAGCTGTCGACCTCGTCCGTGAAGGCGGCGGAGTAGATCGTCAGCGCGCGCACGCCCGCCTCCTCAGCGATCGCCTCGAGTGCGGTCGCGGCGAACTGCGGCTCGCGGTAGACGGCGCCGACCTGGCGGCCGGCCACGATCTCGATGATCTCGGCGACGGCGGCGGCGCTCGCCTGCTGCGAGGGGTTACCCGGCAGCAGGGACGCGGCCAGCTCGAGCCCGTACTCGGCGGCGAAGTACTGGAAGGCGTCGTGGTAGACGATCAGCACGCGGCTTTCCTCCGGAATGCCGGCGATTGTGGCCCGCACCTCCTCGTCGAGTTGCTGTAGCTCGGCGAGGTAGGCCGCCTCGCGCTCGCGGTAGGCGGCGCCGTTGTCCGGGTCGGCGGCGACGATCGCGTTGGCGATGTTGCGCACGTAGACCATCGCGTTCGGGACGGTCAGCCACATGTGCGGGTCGCCATCGGCGACTGCGAGCTCGTGCTCCGCGGCGACCTTCATCTTCTCGTCGTCGTGGCCGTGCTCGTCCTCGTCCTCGTCGTGGTCGTGGCCCTCTTCGTCGTCGTGGCCTTCTTCGTCCTCGTCGTGGTCGTGGCCCTCTTCGTCGTCGTCGTGGCCTTCTTCGTCCTCGTCGTGGTCGTGGCCCTCTTCGTCGTCGTCGTGGCCGTCCTCGTCCTCGTCGTGGTCGTGGCCCTCTTCGTCGTCGTGGCCTTCTTCGTCCTCGTCGTGGTCGTGGCCGTCCTCGTCCTCGTCGTGGCCGTGTTCGTCCTCGTCCTCGTCGTGGCCGTGTTCGTCCTCGTCCTCGTCGTGGCCGTGTTCGTCCTCGTGGTGGTGGTGGCCGCCCTCGAGGGGGGCGATGCCGGCGGTGGCGACAACGAGCGTGGCATCCTCAGGCAGGTTCTCGAAGATGGTGGCCAGGGTGCTCTCTTCGAGGTTATAGCCGTTGACGATCACGAGGTCGGCGGCGGCGATGTTGCGGATGGCGGTGGTGGTGGGGGTGAAGCTGTGCGCGTCCGCGCCCGGCGGGATCACGGACACGACGTCGGCGTCGTCTCCGGCGATCTGTTCGGCAAAGTGGGCGATGATGCCGGTGGACGCGACAACCTGGAGACGCTCCTCAACTTGCGGAGGCTGTGCCGCAGCCTGGCTGGCATCACCGGCATCACCGTCATCGCCGTCGTCGCTCGCGCACGCCGCCGCGGCGAGCGCGAGCGCGAGCAGCAGCGCGGTCGCGAGCGTCCGCAATCCCATGATGTTCCGCACGATTTGGGTTCCTTCCAGCTGGGCGGTCATTGCTGCGGCGCCATAGTGATACTACGTCTCATATGGCCGACGACGGTACCACGGTCGCAGCGGGCTGTGCAAGAGACTGGGTATCAGGTGGTGAGGCGCCGTCGCTTACTCGGCGGAGGCACGGTGGGCCGCCTCGGTCTGTGCGAGATCGCGGGGAGCTTCAGCCTCGTGGTCTACGAGGGCGGGAGCGTCGATGACCTCGGGGCCTGCGCGGAGGACCGCGACGTCGCGGCCGTCTACGCCCTCGTCGCGGGCGAGTACGTGGCGTACATCATCGGCTCGCCGGAGTTCGTGAACGCCCGCTTCCGAGGGCTGTTCCCGGACGGCGTCCCGGCGGCCACGCCCCTGACCGTGCGGGGCGATGGGCCGTAGGCGTCAGGCGCGAACATCACTCGTCTCGTGCAGCCTCGCCCGGCGTCCACGAGTAGATTTGCGCGAGGCTGCCCCCCATGAGGGCCGCTCGTTCTGACTCCGTGAGGTGATCGGTGACGCGGAACGCCTCGACACCCTGCTCGTAGGTCAGGAACTCGACCGCACGGGTCCAGTCGGTGCCCCACATGCACCGCTCGAACCCGAATGCCCGGAAGATCTGACCCAGAGGCTCCCAGATGTCGTCGTAGGGAAACGGCTCCCGCGACAGCGTGCATGCCCCCGACACCTTGACGGCGACGTTGTCGAGCTCCGCCAGCTCGAGGACGGCGGGCAAGTCGGCGAACGGTCGCTCGGGTAGCGGCGGCTGGAAGGGCTGGGGGATGCCCAGGTGGTCGATCACGACCCGGGTGTTGGGATGGCGACGGGCGAGCTCCGTGATCAGATCGAGCTTCCGCCAGCACATCACGTTGATCGGAATGTCGTTGGCCGCTCCCGCGGCCAGGATCTGATTGAGCCCGGGGTGATCGGCCGTTGCGTCCGGATCCAGGTGGGTCAACATCATTCGCGCCCCGACGACCCCGGGGTTCGCCGCCCAGCGGGCAACTTCGTCGCCGACATCGGAGGCTTCCGGGTCGATGGGCTTGATCAGGCCGAAGCGCCCCGGATGCCGGGCGTGCACTTCGAGCGCATAGCTCCCGTCGAAGCGGTACATTCTGTGCGGGGAGACCAGGAGCGCCCCGTCGACGCCGACGGCATCCATCGCCGAGACCATATCGTCACCGGTCACCTCGGACGGGCCGACGAGCGTGCCGGCCCAGGGTCGCCCGGGGTGATCGCGTTCGTAAGCGTGAACCTGACAGTCGATCGTGAGCACTTCGAGTCCTTTGCATGCCTGCCGCGGCGCCGCCACTGATACTCGTCCGCCGGCACGTTATCACCTCCAGAGGACTCAGCGTCGGTAAGGGACCGCGCTGTTCCGCATCGTGAAGAGCCGCGCAGTGTCCGCGCCGTCAGACTCGCTGCAGCCTGGAGCCACGACGTTGCACTCCGGAGCCGGATCGTGCTCAGTGGCGTCGGGTTCCGTGAGGGCTGGAGCATCGCGTCCACGCGGCGCCGAGGGTGACCGCCACGCCCAGTACGATCAGGAGCATGAGAGCCACGGGCGCCGGCGGCGACTCCCCGCCGGGCTCGAGTCCGCTACCCGAGGCGGGCGGGGCAGGGGAGTCCCGCTCAGCGTCGCGGGCGGCCTCCGCCGGCGACGCCCCGACGAACGTGCTGCGCGCCTCGCCGCCGGGGGCGTAGCGAGGGTCGTCGGCGCGGACGGTCCCGAGGGCGCGCAGGTACTCGCGCAGGGCCTGCTCGTAGCTGGCGACGATGCGCAGCTTGTCGGGGTTCCGTCCGAGCATCGTGTAGCCGTCACCTCCATCCGCGACGAAGCTGCTGGTCACGACGGCGACGGCTGGGGCGCCCTCGACGATCGCGCCGTCCGCGACGATCGGCGCGCCGCCGGCCAGGGTGAGGCTCACCACCCGTTCCCCGGCGGGGCGGGAGGGGTCGTAGGCGGCGGCGATCCCGCCGATCTGGAGGAAGGCTCCGCTGGGGGCGGGGTAGCGTTCGCCCGAGATCTCGAAGACGGCCTTCAGGTCGGCAGGTGAGACGTTCCCGACGACCGAGACGGCGTTGGGGAAGGGGAGCACGTCGAGCGTATTGACGAGGAATATCTCGCCGGGGGCCGTCCCGCTCGTCGGAAGCGTGTCGCCGGCGTTCTGGCGAATGCCGCCGCTGTTCTGGATGGCGATGACCGGTTTGTCGGGGCTGCGCTGAGGCAGGCCCAGGCCGCGGGCGGCGCGATCGTAGGCATGGAGGAAGGCGTCGGCGATGAGGTTCCCGGCGTTGCTCTCGCCCCCGCGCACGCCGGCGCGCGACACATCGAGCAGCACCTCCGTGGTCGCGATCGTCGTGCTCGCGAGACCGGCAAGGCAGGCCGCAATCGGCTCCTCAACGGTGGCAACGAGCGTGGGATCGGGGACGACGCCGCCCTCGAATCCCGCGAGGGTGGCTGCCTCGCTCACAGGCGCGACCGGCCGGGGATAGCTGGACGCGCCGACGATGCTCTCGACCTCGCCCGCAGCGTCGAATACTGCATCGAGGCGACCGACATACCTGTAGTGGCCCGCGGTCGTCACCATGTAGACGGTCCTGCCGTCGGCGTCCGTGGCTTCCAGTGGGTACTCGCCCTCGACCGGGGCGCGCTCGCCGGGCAGGCGCTGCACGGAACCGTCGACGCCGGTGTTCTGGAGCAGGGTGTGACCGCCGCCGGAGACGGCGATGTCCACCCCGCGCAGCAGCGCGACGATGGCCACGTCGCTCGCGAGGCTCTGGAGGTGGCTGACAAAGATGATCTTGTTGACGCCCCGCGCGAGCAGGCGATCGATCTCGGACTGGACGGCGGCCGCGGTCGAGGCCAGATCGGGGGTGACGGCGACGTTCCGGGGGATGGAGATGTTGGTCAGGCCCGGGGTCGTCGCGCCCACCAGGCCGAAGCGTGCGCCGGTGACGGGATCGCCGAGGACCATCGAGCGCCCGACCACCCGGCCACCGGCGATGGGCAGCTCGATGAGCCCGTCGTCGTCGACGAGATCGGCGAACCCGGGCTCGCCCGAGAAGTCGAGGTTGGCGCTCAGGAAGGGCTGGCCCTCGAAGCTGCGAATGAAGCGCTCGAGGACGTCGGGCGTCGCGTCGAACTCGTGGTTGCCGATGACGTGGGCATCGTAGGGGATGGCGCCCTGGGCGACCGCATCGAAGAACGGGCTACCCTCCCGCTGGCCGCAGACAAACGCGGCGGATGAGAGGTACGCATCGCCCGCGTACACGGCCAGGACTGCGTTTCCGTCCGCGCGCGCAGCGGCCACCTCCCGCTCGACCACGGCCTTGTAGGCGGCGATCCCCGCGACCGGCACCTCGACGGTGCGGCTGCCTGCCTCGACGGTGTTCGTGAGGGGCAGCAGGGCCGACTCGCCGTCATTGTTGTGGAGGAGGGTGACGGTTACCCCGCCGCCCTGCGCATCCGCGATGTGTGCGGCGGGGTCGCCGGGCAGCGCGGGGAGCAGCGCCAGCGCGACCAGGGCGACGAGACCGGCCAGCACCGCGGTTCGCGAGTACGGCAAGGGCGAACCGCGGGACGGGCCGCCGGCGGATCCTAGACGCCGTCTATCGCCAGAGATCGGGATCGGGCCGGTTCATCAGTCCGAGGCCCAGATATCCGTACCAGATGACCAGCAGCACGTAGCAGCCTCGGGCCATGCTGATGAAGGTGTCGCGGTCGGCGTTGCTGAGTATGGCCATGATGAAGAAGACCATGATGGCCAGGCTGACAAGGGCAGCCAACAGGGAGATTGTTTGGTTGAAGTCGTCTCTCGTGGAGAGGCCCAACGCGAAGATGAGGCTGCCAAACCCGAGCGTAATCCCACCCGCGTAAACGAGAGCGGACCCGGCGTAGTAGACGGGAACACTTCCCCGGATCTCGTCGCTGGTTTGGGCGTCGGCCAGAATGAAGTCCATGCCGCCGGAGAGAATCCAACCGGTCAGCCCGACGAAGGTCATGAAGAAGCCCATTTGAACGAGCGCCTTGCCGTTGCCCTCCAGGGTCACGTTCCGCATGAGCGCATAGAGGCCTGAGAGGATGAGAGCCAGGCCGAGGATGATCGCGATGTTGGTTACATTGGTCAGCGTCTCGTTGGAGCTCTTGGCCGTGATGGAGCCAACAGCGTCCGATACCTTTGCGCTGTCGATCAGGAGTCCACCCGGTTCGATGAGGAAGAAGACGAAGGCGATAACCGGGCCAAAAATGAGGGACAGACCCGCCAGCCGATTCACCGATATTGTGCCCACGTTAAACACCTTCCTTATGTGATGTCGCAGAGGATCCATTTGGCGCAGTCATCCTAGCATAAGCCCTGACGCTCCGAGCGCATGAGCGGATCCTGCTCATGCTCAACGACGGGCAGCGTCAACACCTTCAGCAGATCCTCTCCGTTGGGCGTGACGCTCGGAACCGCCGCGTCGCACGCATGACGCGCTAGCATCGGGCCGGAGCGGCAGAGCTCCAGGCTCGTGACAAGACCGAATCCGATCGGAGGCTTGCGATGACGGCCGCCCGGGAGCAGTCGCCGCGCTCCGCGCTCGCCGGCATACGCGTGGCCGAGCTGGCCAGCGGCAGCGCGGTCGCCTACTGCGGACGGTTGTTCGCTCTCTTCGGCGCGGACGTCGTCCGGCTGGAGCGGGAGGACGGTGACGGCGTCCGCCAGGCCGGACCGTTCCCCGACGATGTCATGGACCTGGACCGCGGTGCGCAGCATGCCTTCCTCAACGGCGGCAAGCGCAGCGTGACGTTCGACCCGTCCGGCCAGCGGCACGCCGAGCGAGCCGACCACTGGATAGGACGAAGCGACGTGTTGCTCGCCGACTGGCGAGCCCCATCGTGGCTTCCCCTCCGGGAGCCGGATCGGATCGCGGCGCTGTTCCCGCACGCCCTCTACGTCGCGGTCAGCCCGTTCGGGATGACGGGCCCCTATGCGCCGTACAGGGCGGACGGGCAAGTGCTCGAGGCGCTGGCCGGGATGTCCTACATCAGCGGGTACCCCGATCGGGAGCCGCTCAGCCTCGGCGTGGAGCTGGCGGACTACAGCGCGGGCGCCATGGCCTTCACCGCGGCCCTCGCGGCGCTCGCCGACCGCAGCCGGGGCGCGGCTCACCGCCATGTGGACGTGTCGGCGTTCGAGTCGCTGGCCATCGACGACGACTACAGCCTGGCGATGTACATCGCGGCGGGCGCCGTGCGCCGCCGCCACTACTCCCGCGTCATTCTCTCCTATCCGTCCGACGTGTTGGCCTGCGCCGATGGATACGTGACGTTCACCCCGCGCTTCGCGGGCGACCCGGCAGTGGCTCTGGCGGAGCTGATCGAGCGGCCGGAGCTCGCCACGACCGCCCTGTTCGCCGACCAGCGAGAGCGGATGCTGCGCTGGAGGGAGTTCGAGGCGCTGCTCCGCCCCTGGCTCGAGGCGCATACGGTAGCCGACGTGGTGCGGCGCGGCAGCGCGCTTGGCATCGCCCTGTGGCCCGCCCCCTCGGTAGCGGAGCTGCTGGCGGACGAGCACCTCCGTGAGCGGCGCTTCTTCGGCGCCTCGTCCCGCGAACCGGTCTCGGTCGGCCCACCGTTGCGCATGTCGGCCACACCGCTGCGCGTGGAGCCGGCGCCGGCGCTCGGCGCCGACGATGACCTGGAGCCTTCGGACGGAGGCCGCGCCTCCCCCGGCAGGGAGCCGGAAGTCCGCACACGAAGCCGCGGCAACGGTATGCGGCTGTCGTTCTTCGAGCCGCTCCGCGTGGTGGAGCTCGCCCACGTCTGGGTGGGTCCGCTGGCGACCCGCATCCTCTCCGAGCTCGGCGCCGACGTGGTCAAGGTCGAGCGTCCCAACCCGCCGGAGACCGCGCGCACCCTGTTCCCCGCGGCCAACGACATGAGCGGCGAGTACTGGAACCGCTCGCCCTACTTCCATGCCCGCAACGCCAGCAAGCGAGCGATCTCCCTCGACCTCTCGTCCGCGCCGGGGCGTGATGCGCTCCACCGGCTGCTCGCCGGCGCCGACGTACTCGTCGAGAACTTCACCCCCGGGGTCATGAGCAGGCTCGGGCTGGACTTCGATGTGCTGCGGAGCTCGTACCCGCGGCTGATCCTGGTGTCCGTATCCGGCTACGGACAGTCCGGACCCGATGCACGGCTCGGCGCCAGCGGCGTCAGCATGGAGCCGGCCGCCGGCATCTCGTCGGTAACCGGCTATGCGGATGGCCCGCCGTCCAAGACCGGCAACACCTGGGTCGACCCCTTCGTCGGGGTCCACGTCGCCGGCGCGATCATCGCGGCCCTGATCCATCGCGAGCGCACGGGGGAGGGACAGTACATCGAGGTCTCGATGCAGGAGGCGACGCTGCAGCTGCTCGGCCCGCAGCTGCTCGACTTTGCAGCGAACGGGCGAGCGCCGCAGCGAGCAGGCAACCGCCGGCCCGCCGAGGTGCGCGGAATCTACCGCTGTCGTGGAGACGACGATTGGGTCGCGATCTCAATCGCAGACGACGAGGCGTGGCGAGCCTGCTGCGAAGCCAGCGGACATCCGGAGTGGGCGAGTGACCCGCGCTTTGGCAGCGCCGCCGCGCGCCGGGCCCACCATGACGAGATCGATGGCTTGCTGGAACGCTGGACGAGCACGCGCACGAAGCTCGAGGTCATGCGGCGACTGCAGACTGCGGGCGTGGCCGCCGGCGCCGTCCTCAAGGCGGACGAGATCCTCGCCGACGAGCAGCTCCGCGCCCGCCACTTCTTCGATCCCATCGAAATCGAGGGCTTCGGGACGGTGCCGATGCAGCGCTGCTTCCCGGCGAAGATCGACGGACGGGGGTTCGCGGTGCGCTCACGGGCGCCGAGCGTCGATGAGCACGCCGACGAGATCCTGCGCGAGGCCGGGCTCGACGCCGCGGAGATCGCCGAACTCCGACGGCAGGGCGTGATCACCGCCGAGACGGGGGTGTGGCGCAGTGAGGCCGCGCGCGAGGCTCGAAGGCAGCCCTACGAGCTGTACGTCGAGCTGGGCTCCGTCCACCGGATCGACCCGGAGCACCGTCGCGTATGCGAGCTCGCAGCAGAGGGGCGGTAGGCGCAGCCGGGCCTCCGGGCGCCATGCGCCGCGCTCACTCGGGAGCGTTCAGCTCGTGGGACTCACCCGCCACAGGGCCTCTCGCGCCTCGCTCGCAAGAGCAACTGTCACCACCACCGGCACGCGCCCGATCTTGTCGTTCCGAGCAGCGAGGCCGATGTGCGTGGCCTGGTCCTGGGGATCGTGAGGTGCAAGTAGGGGTTGTGTGGCCTAGTCGCCGATAGCCCCGCCGATGTCCCTCCTCCTGAATACCCAGAGCGCAGTGGCAACGAGCAGGACGGTGTAGGCGAGGATTGGGGTCAGGCCCTGCAGCGCGTCCGAAGAGCTCCCTGCGTCCGGCATGGCCGTCCACGAGCGAAAGCTCTCAATCAGCAGGTAGTCCGCGACCTCGGCAAGCGTGTCGTTGAGGTGGAGAAGCGGCGCGACAAGCGACTCAACCATCGTGTACCCGATCGAAAGGGCAATGCCCACACCGCGGGATGCGGTGAGTACCGTGGCGAGGACGCTGAGCGCCACGAGTGGCAGGAGCCCCGAAGCGGTCTTGAAGAACATCACGACCACCTCGGACCACCTGCCGGCATCGGGAAGTCCGCCTGTCTCGCCGGGAGGAATCAGTGCGGCCGCGAGGCTGGACGCAACCGATACGAGCGAGATGACGACAAGGACGCAGGCGCACACCAGTCCGAGCAAGAGGAGTTTCGCGGAGAGGAACTTCCAGCGCGCGGCGCCGCCACTGAGGACCGTCCGCAGTGTGCCCCAGCCGTATTCGGTCCCCACCAGAGAAGCCGCGAGAATCATGATGAGCAGTGGGCCTATCGCCACAGGACCGAGCGAAGAAAAGCCGGACATGCTTGCGGTGATGCTGTTGGGGGCCGTGAAACCCTTGCGAAGCTCGGGGAGCGACGGGAAGCTGTCACACGGCCCACCGGCGCGCCATGCGTCCACCCCGTCCAGGAAGTCCCTCCGTTGCTCCTCGGTGAGCTGGTAGAACCCTGATGGAGTGCGATCGTTCGCGACATCCGCACACGTCATCTTCAGGGACGTTCGGCCCTCCTCGTCCCATGACACGCTGTACGAGGCGGTGCCGCCGCCAACGATCTCCTGCACGGTCTCGTTGTGGTACGCGAGATAGTTGACCCAGATGCCCAGTTGCGAGATCAGCACGGCTATCGCGAGGAGGATCCAGGGCATCCGGAGCCGGCGGACCTTGAACCACTCCCACCTTGCCAGCCGGAGCACCTGGGGCGTCGACATCGTATTCCAGGCCCGCACGTCAGGCCTCGCGGACGCCTTCTGCTTCGTCGCCGGTGACCTCGAGGAAGTATCGCTCCAGCCCCCCACGGCCGGAGTTCGTCTCGACTACGTAGACACCGGCACGTCCGAGGACCGTGGAGATCTCCGCGGACCGTTCGCTCGGGGCTGAAACGACAACGTCGTCGCCGTCCATCCCCACGTCGCGAACCCACTTCAGTGCGGAGAGGGTGGACACGGCCTTTGCATCGTCCGTGGTCTTGAGCCGGAGCTGATCGCGGGCGCGGAGGATGTCCGGGACGTCGCCCTGCGTGATCAGCGTTCCATTGGACATGATCAGGACGCTGTCGCACATCTGCTCGACCTCGTTCAACAGGTGGCTGGCCAGCAGCACGGTTCTCCCGTCCGCACAGAGTTGGCGGACGAGCTCGCGAACCTCGGCCATGCCCGCCGGATCCATCCCGTTCGTCGGCTCGTCCAGGAAGAGGACCTCCGGATCGCCGAGAAGCGCGAAGGCCAGCCCCAGGCGCTGCTTCATGCCGAGGGAGTACGTGCTGAAGCGGTAGTCTCCGCTGTCTGCCAGGCCCACACGTTCGAGCAGGCCGTCGATGTCGCCCGGCGAGCCCCGCCCGAAGATGCCCTGGAAGTAGGCGAGGTTCTCCCGGCCGGTGAGATAGGGGTAGAAGGATGGATACTCGATGATCGCTCCAACGCGGCGCAGGGATGCCTCGAGGCCTTCGGAGGAGCCGAAGAGACTGAAGCTCCCGGACGTGGGCCGCACGAGACCGAGCAGCATACCCATGGTGGTCGTCTTGCCGGACCCGTTCGGACCGAGCAACCCGAAGGCGTGTCCGCTCGGAACGGACATCGAGAGGCCATCGACGGCGACGATGTCCCCGTAGATCTTCGTGAGTGAATCGGTCTCGATGACGGGTCTACTGCGCCCCATGCCAGCTCCCCTCAGGTGCTCTCTCAGGGCGGAAGCCGCGAGATCGAAGAGCACGTGCATCCAGATCGTCAGCCCCCGGACACCCCCGCCGTCGTGGCGCATTCGGTCCCGTACGAACTGGGCCATCAGATCCCCGTACTCGCGTCGAAACTCCCTCGGGTAGGCGACGAGGAGCGCGCGGTACACCCGCTCCGAGAACATGGTTAGGTCCCTCGCGCATGCATGACCTCCGCCAGTCTCGTCCTGGCGGTGTGGGTGAGCAGCTCCATCCGGATCACCTCGGCGTCGAGCGTGTCTCGCCCGAGATCCGTGAGACGGTAGTAGCGCCGGCGCTCGTCATCGAGATCGGGGTCCGGGCGCTCGGAGCTCTCTTCGATCAACCCGGTCTTCAACATCTGCTTGATGGCTCCGTACAGCGTCCCTGCGCCCATTACGACCGTTCCACCGGTAAACGCTTCGATCTCCTTCATGATCGCGTAGCCGTGCCTGTCGCCATTAGCCAGCGCGAGCACGATGTGCAACTGCGATACCGGTAGCGGAAGCAAATCCAAAGGCGTTCGGTTCGGCATGCCCACCTGACCCGGCTGACGGCGGGATCCGGCAGCGGTGTTCAGGACCGCCATGGAGTATGCCGCCTGACGATGTACCGGCAGTCAATGTAGCGATAGACGATATATAGGTCAACCAGCCGCGGGGCACGGGGCCCCGATGGCGTGCCGACGGGCTCTGGTCGCATCGGCCATACTCTCTACCTGCACGGGTCCACCATCGCTCGTCTCTGGCGCAAGGGCTTGTGCGTAGAGTGCGGTAGATCGGCGGCGGAGTCTGGACTGGCGACAGGAGCGCCGTCATGGGTCATCTGTACGCACTCCGGGGAGCCTTCCTGCAGCAGTGGCGCGACACGGCGACCCCCTACCAGGTCCTTCTCGTCTCCCTCGGCCAGGTGCCCACGGCGGTCGCCGCGGCCTGGATCGCGCGCTCGAGCGTGGAGCAGGGCGTTTCGCTGGCAATAGCCGTCGGCGCGACGTTCGTCGTCATCTGGAACGTCGCGGTCTTTCAGACCGGCTGGTCCCTCCTCGGCGAGCGCTGGGCGGGCACGCTCGAACTGAATCTGCTGTCCCGTTCGCCGCTCGCGCTCGTGATGCTGGGGAAGTCGCTCGCCTTCGTTGCATTCTTCGGGCTGATTGGGCTGCTGTCCTTCGCGGCCGCCCTGCTCGTTGCGACGGAGATCGCCGGCATCGAGCGCCCCGCGAGCTTCGCTCTGTCGCTCGCACTCGTCGTGCTCGCCGTCGTCTCCCTCCAGTTCATCTTCGCGCCGCTCGGCTTCCTTGTGGGCGCGCAGGGTGGGTTCTTCAATGCGATCAGGCCTCTGGGTGTCGTGCTGAGCGGCTTCTTCTATCCCGTCGCCCTGCTCCCCGACTGGTTGGAGTGGCTGGCCCGCCTGCTGCCAACCGCCTGGGCCATGGAGGCGTTGGTCTGGTCCATCAACGGGAAGGAGGACATCGGCCGGATCGCCCTCAACTGGGCGCCGGCAGTGGGCCTGGTGGTGCTCGTCGCCGTTGTCGAGGTGGTGCTGTTCGTCCAGGCGGAGCGGCGCGCCCGCCTCTTCGGTGGTCTGACGGAGGGGTAGATCGTGGACAGCGTCCGGAACTTCTACCTGCAGGCGTACCTCTCGTACCGAGGCCTCTTCCACTGGCTCACGCCGTTCCCCTACTTCAGCAATCTCGTCCTCGCGCCGTTCCTCATGCTGCTCAACTTCGTCCTGATCGGTCGCTTCGCGCAGGTGGGGGACGTCGACCGGTTCGGCATCGGGATGATCGTCTACGCGATCGTCTGGATCTACGTTGCCGGTGTGACGCAGTCGTTCTCGAACGACCGGTCCGGCGGAACGCTGCACCTGCTGTTCGCATCCCCGGCGAACCGGGCATCCGCCTACTTCGCGCGCGGGGCCGGGCACTTCTACAACGGTCCCGTGGCCGCCATCAGCACGACCCTGCTCGCCGTCCTCGTGATCGACCTGAACGCGGGCGATCTGAACTACCTCACGTACGCAGTTGCGATCGCCGTGGTTTCGATCGGCATCCTGATGTTCTCCCTGCTCCTCGGAAACTTCGCAGCGCTCTACAGGGACTGGCAGATCTTCTTTTCGGTGGCGCTGGGTGCGCTGCTTGGACTGACGGGCGTGATCATCCCTGTCGACCGCCTTCCCCGGGTGCTCGAGGGCGTCGCGCAGGCGCTCCCCATCACGCACGGCCTGCGCGCGCTGCGAGGGGCCTTCGCCGGTGACTCGGTGGCGGCCGTGTCCTCGGACCTCTTGCTCGAACTTGCGGTCGCCGGCGGCTACGCCGCCCTGGGACTGGTCGTGTTCGTACTCATCGACCGGGCCGCCCGGCGGCGCGGAATCCTCGCAGGGGGTGAGGAATGACGATGAACGCTCCGATGATCGAGTGCCACAATCTGCGGCGGACGTTCCAGCGAGGCGGTCCCCTGCGGAGGGGGAGCGAGATCGTTGCGGTCAGCGACATCTCGTTCGTCGTCCAGCCGGGAACGATCTTCGGTCTGCTCGGGCCAAACGGGGCCGGGAAGACGACCACGGTGCGGATGCTCTCGACCCTGCTCCTCCCGACTTCGGGCAGCGCTCGCGTAGCCGGCTTCGACATCGCATCGCAGCCGCGCGAAGTTCGTCGGCGCACGGGCCTCGCACTTGGCGGCGACCGGGGTCTCTTTGGCCGGCTCACGGCAGAGCAGAACCTCGAGTACTTCGCCGCCATCAACCATCTTTCGCCGCGCCACGCGAAACGCCGCGCCGACGAGCTGTTGGAGTTGGTGGGGCTCGGAGAGCGGCGGCGCTCGAAAGTGTTCGAGTACTCGCGCGGAATGAAGCAGCGGCTCCACCTCGCGCGCGCCCTGCTCACCGACCCCGACGTCCTCTTCCTGGACGAGCCCACGGCGGGCCTGGACCCGCTCGGGGCCTTCGAATTCCGGCAGCGGGTCGCCGACCTGAAGGAGCGGGGCCGCACGATCTTGCTGACGACCCACTTCATGCTCGAGGCGGACGAACTCTGCGACGAGCTGATCGTGATCGACCAGGGCGTCGTGGTTGCCCAGGGCAGCCCCGAAGCGCTCAAGAGGCAGTTCGGCAGCGCGACCGTCGTTGAGGTCTCGCTGCGCGAACCGCGGGAGGGACTCCAGGCGTCCCTGAGCGAGCTGCCGCAGGTCCAACACGTGGAGAGCCGCAGCGAGGGCATGCTCCAGACGGTTCGCGTACACATCCCCTCGGACCAGGATGCCGGCCAGATCGTCGCCCACATCGGGGCGGAGCACGTCGACCACATGACGACGCGCACCTCGTCGCTGGAGGAGGCCTACCTCACGCTCATCGGGAGGCGGCAGTAGGCAGCGACGCGCTCGACCTTGTCGTTCCACGCAGCGAGGCCATGGCGAGCCCTGACGGTACGCCGTCAGGCTCAATCGGGATACCGTTGCGCAGTGCGCACGCCCGAAGCCGTACGATGTGGCAGCGTGGTACCCGATCAGTTCGCTCGCCGTCGGAGGCGCCGCCTCACGATGGATAACGCTGCGCAACTCGGGAGTTGACGATTCATGGCAACGGTCCGGCTGCCCTCAGGCAACACCCTTGAGGTTCATGACACCCTCTACAACTTCGTGAGGGACGAGGCCGTCGCGGGCACCGCCTGGACCGCCGATGGAGTCTTCGAGGTCCTCGCTGAGCTCGTCGAGGAGTTCGGGCCTCCCAACCGCGAGCTCCTGGCCCGGCGGGCCGATGTCCAACGGCAGGTCGACGACTACTACCGGGAGAAGCGCCGCAACGGCTGGGCGCCGTCCGAAGAGTCGGCCGCCCGGGACGCGGAGGAGCTCGAGAGCTTCCTCGTGGAGATCGGTTACCTCGAGGCCGGGCGGCCGGTGGACTTCGAGGTGGCCACCCCGCGACTCGATCCCGAGATGGACCAGAACGGCCCCGAACTCGTCACCCCCGTCACCAACGCCAGCATGGCCGTCGGAGGGGCCAACGCTCGCTGGGGCAGTCTCTACGACGCCTACTTCCTGAGCGACATTCACCCCGAGATCGACGCCGAGGAGCAGCGTCCCGCCCGGCTCCGGATGGTCGTGGAGGAGATCAACGCCTTCCTCGATGAGCACGTCAGCGCCTGGCAGGGCGGGGTCGGCTTCGACTCGATCACGGCCTACTCGGTCGGCCGCAAGGACGACGGCGCGTATGAGCTGGTGGGCCGGACCTCGGACGGCGCCGGCGTCAGGCTGGAACACCCGGACAAGTTCATCGGGTTCAACCTGGACGGCGAGGGGGAACTCGCGGAGTTCGTCCTCGAGGACAACGGGCTCCGGATCCTGTTCCAGCTCTACGAAGGCGGAAGCGTCGACCCGGTCAACGGCCAGTTCAGGGACCTGATCGTCGAGTCCGCCCTGACCAACATCATCGACTTCGAGGACGCGGTCTCCGTGGTCGACGCCGACGACCTGGTGGACGGGTTGCGCAACTACCTCGGGCTGATCCGGGGCAGCCTCGAGGGCTACGGCTCCCGGGGCAACCTGAAGCAGCTCAACTCCGACAGGACGTACCGCGACGTCAACGGCGAGGAGCGGACGCTCAAGGCGACCAGCCTGATGTCGGTGCGAAACGTCTCGATCCACATGTACACCGACGCCGTCACGCTCGGCGGCGAGGAAGTCCCGGAGCGCATCGTCGGCGTGCTGCTGACCACCCTCATCGCCAGCGCCCACGACCGGGGCTCCAACGGGGAGCCCCGAGCGGACGGCGAGGGCGTCATGCCGGTCCGCGGTCCGAACAGCGGCCGCGGCTTCGTCTACCAGGTGACTCCCAAGCTCCACACGGCCGAGGAGGTCGCCGAGCAGATGCGGTTCTTCGAGGCGGTGGAGCGCGGCCTGGGGCTGCCCGCCGGGACCATGCTCATCGGCATCATGAACGAAGAGCTCGGCATGACCCTGCAGTTGCCCGAGGCGCTGCGGGCCGCCCGCAACCGGGTCTTCTTCACCAACACCGGCTTCCTCGACCGCACCGGGTCTCAGCTTCGCGTGCAGATGTACGCCGGGCCCGTCGACCTGCGGGACGACCTGACCCGGGCAACGTTCAACACGAGCTATGAGCTCGACAACGTGGATGTGGGCCTGCGCGCCGGGCTCCACCGCCACGGCAAGGTGGGCAAGGGGATGCAGGTCAGGAACCGGGCGATGGCCGAGATGATGCAGCGCAAGATCGACCATCCCCGCAGCGGCGGTAACACGGCCTGGGTGCCTGCCCCCTACCCCAGCGACCTGCACTCGATGCACTACCACATGGTGGACGTCGACGAGGTGCAGCGGGTCATGCTCGACACGGCCGCCGACCCGGTGCCCCGCGCCGCCCTCCTCGCGTTCCCCCTGTTGGGGGAGGGCAAGCTGGACGCCTCCGGGGTCAGGGAGCGCGCCGTCCTTCGCTACGCCCACAGCATGGTGGCGTACGTGGAGCCGTGGGTGCGGCGCGGCGTTGGCTGCAGCGGGGTGCCCGACTTCGACCAGATCGAAGAGATGAAGGACCGCGCCACCGAGCGCATCGACGGCGCGATCCTCGCCAACTGGAGGCTGCACGGCGTGATCAGCCAGGACGACATCGAGGACGCGGTCAGGAAGGCGGCCGCGATCGTGGACGAGCAGAGCGCCGAGGTGTCCGGTTACGTCCCCCTGGCCGACACCCGCGAGAAGCAGGACAGCATGCTGGCTGAACCGGCCCTGGCCGCGGTGCTGGAGATCATCGACGACGCCCTCTCCTCGCCGAGCGCCTACGTGGAACCGGCCCTCTTCCGAAACCGCCGCAGCGTCAAGGCCGGCTGAGCCCGTCGCCGCGACCCGATCGTGCGATGATGAGCGAGCAGGAGGAGCTGCTGATGACCTTCGCGATCAACCACATTCACATCAAGTCCCACGACCCGCGCAAGAGCGCGGAGTGGTGGGTCGAGGCATTCAACTTCGAGATCGTGAATGACTTCGTCCGCGGGGTCGGTGACCGCTTCGTGGCTACGCGCAGCGAGAACGGCATCACGGTCAACATCTCCGGCCCGCGCACCAACGAGACGCTCGGTCCCGGCGACGCGGGTGTGCACGAGGGGTTGGAGCACTTCGGGCTCGACTCGGCGGACCTCGAAACGGACATCGAGCGGCTCGAAGCGCTCGGCGCGGAGCTGCTGGAGGGGCCGCTCGACTTCGGCGCCATTCGCGTCTGCTGGATGCGAGCCCCGGACGATGTCAGGATCGAGTTGATCCAGCAGGTCGAGCGCTAGCCCGGACGCAGGCCCCGCGCCGAACCCCCGGCAACGTCGCGCCCGCGCCCCGTCGCGCGGCTACGGCGACTGTGCCGCGGCGGCCTCGAAGGTCGCGGCGATCGAGCGCCGCAGCATCGCGTCCACGTCGTCCTCGGTCGCGCCGTTGGCGAGCAGCCACGGCACCTCGTAGCGGGAGACGCGAGTCCAGCAGTCGCTGCGGCGCGCTTCCACCCAGCGGCCCCAGAGGCCGGCCGGTGAGCCGTCGTGACCGAGGCAGACCTGCTCGGCGTACCCCGCGCGGGCCAACTCGAGCGCGATCGCGGACCGCTCGGCCACGTAGTCGTCCTCCGTGGAGAAGAAGCGGTCGAGGCCAACCGTCGCGCCCCGGGCCGCGAGGCCGCGCAGGTAGTCGAGGTCCTGCGTGTCGTTGGAATGGCCGATGGTCACGGCGCGCAGGTCGAGGCCCTCGTCCTCGAAGAGGTCGAGCAGCGGTGTGCCGAGCTCGTCGACCGCGCGCGTGTGGCAGGAGATGGGCACGCCCGTCGCCTTCGAGGCGCGGGCCGCGGCGCGGGCCGTCCGCTCCAGCATGACGCGCGGGGAGTTCGGTCCGTCCGCTTGCCCGAGCCGGTACTCGATGTCCCAGGCGAGCTTGATCGCGCCGGCGCGGATCTGGCTGCCCTCGATCCCTTCCTCGATCTCGCGCGCGAAGTGCGCCGCGATCTCGTCCTCGTCCCAGCCGTTGTAGATGACGGGCACCCAGCGGTAGACGCCGGTCGCGCAGACGATGTTGAGCGCCGAGCGCTCGGCGACGGCCTCGAACAGCCAGACCTGGCGGCCGAGGTCGAAGGGCGTGAGGTCGATGAGCGAGTCGATCCCGGCGTCGTGGGCCACCTGCAGCGCCTCGAGGCAGCGGTCGATCATCTCCGCCCGGTCGAGCAACCCGGGGACGCGCTCCATCCCGGCCGTGCCGTTGGTCAGATGCTCGTGCGACAGCGTGCGTCCGAGTTCGGAGCTGGGGATGGGACCACGGATCGTCTGCACCATCGACATGCGTTACCTCCGTCCCGGCGACTTCGGCCTCAAGCCTACGCGTTGAGCGGACCGCAGCATCTCACACTGCGGACGCCGCCCGACTCCGAGGGCAGTCCGGCCCACTCATCCGCCCTCCGTGGGGGGCTGCGCCCGGCACCCCCGCTTGGGGCTTTCGAGGGCGCACCAATCAATCGAGCTGGTACTCAGGCCGGCGAGCCCCCTCACCCCCGCCCTCTCCCCCAGGAGAGGGGGCCGGAGGGAGGGCCGGACGCGCGCGGTCATGCCGCGCTGAGTTTGTCCTCGACGTTGTGTTTGGCGATCAGGGTCGTGACGAGGCCGGATGCCCGGGCTTCCTCGACGAAGCTCTGCAGGAAGGCCGCGCCGGCGCGATTGGCCTTCGCCGTGCCGACGGCCTGCTGCACGGTGGCAAAGCGGCCATCGAGGACGCGCGCGCCGGGAAGCTCATCCGCGAGCTCGACGAGGCCGGAGCGAAGTCCGGCCAGCGCGTCCAGCTGCTCGGCGACGAACCGCTCGAACGCGTCCGGCCCGCTGGCCGAGCGGACCAGGGTGGCGTGCTCGATGTTGCGATCCAGCCACAGGCCGTAGGCGCTCCGTCCCGGAGCGGCGATGCGCACGCCCGGCCGATCGACCTCCTCGATCGTCGTGATCGGCGAGCCGGCGGGGACGAGGTACGTCGCCTCGATCTCCGCGTACGCCGCCGTGAACTCGATCTTCTCCGCGCGCTGCGGCTCGGCGCCGATCAGGCCGATGTCCCAGGCATCAGCGCCGACGGCGTCGGCGAGCTCACCGGGCGAGTCGAACGGGACGAGCTGCAGCGGCACGCCGAGGCGCTCGGCAATGGCGCGGGCCACGTCGGGCGAGACGCCGTCGGGGTCTCCGTCCTCGGTGCGGCCGGTGACGAGGAGCGCGTTCGCCATGTTGATCCCCGCGCGCAGCACGCCGCCGGGCGCGAGTTCGGCTCTGGCCTGGTCGGACATTGCGAGGGCTGCCCTTCGTCGCTGCCGTGCGCCGCCGTCAGGCGGCGACGTGCACCCCGTACTTCTCGCCCAGCGCGAGCAGCCGTGACCACGTGGCGTCCTCCACGTCGACGCCGTCGCGCAAACGCTCGACACGGCGCAGGTGCTCCAACTCACCCGGATAGAACACCTCGCTGAACCCCTCCGCGGGAGGCGTCTCCTTGAGGTATTGCGCGAACTCGGCCACCTCGCGCCTGAAGGTGGGCAGATCGCGGAACGCGGCGACCTTGAAGACCGCGATGAAGCAGCCGTCGTTGTGCCTGCCCGTCGGCTCGACGCCGAAGCCGAGGCCGGTCAGCAGCGCCGAGAGGATCTCGACCATGACCGAGAGGGCGGTGCCCTTGAAGCCGACGTCCGCGCCGAGCGGCAGCAGCGCGCCGCCCTGATCGAGCGCGGCCGGGTCCGTCGTCGCGCGTCCCTCGGCGTCGATCAGCCAGCCGGGCGGCACCTGCTGCTCGCGCGCCCGGGCGAGCCTGATCTTCCCGCCCGCCGCCGCCGCGGTGGCCATGTCGAAGTAGAGCGGTCCCTCGAGGTCCGAGGGCACCGCGATCGAGATCGGGTTCGTGCCGAGGCGGGCGACCCGTCCGCCGAAGGGCGCGACCGCCTTCGGTCCGCGACCGGAGTCCGCGGTCATCAGGCCGATCATCCCCTGCGCCGCAGCCATCAACGGATAGTCCGCCACCCGTCCGACGTGGCCCTGCCGGTAGACGGTGGCCGCCGCGACGTTGTGCTCCTCGGCCTTTGCGATCGTGCGCTTCATCGCCTCCTCGCTGACGACGTAGCCGAAGCCCCAGTTGCCGTCGATCACCGTCGTGGTCGCGGTCTCGGAGACGATGTCGATCGGAGCGCCCGGCACGATGTGGCCCTGCTCGATCCGGCCGATGTAGGTCGGGATCTGGATGATGCCGTGGCTGTCGTGACCGGCGAGGTTCGCCGCCACGCTGTGCCTCGCGACGATCGCGGCCTCCTCGGCGGGTGCGCCCGCCCCGTGCAGCAGGTCGGCGGCGATCTTCTCAATCCGGTCAGCTTGCAGGCGGGGCATCGTCCGCTCCTTCGGTTCGTCGGTCTGCGGCGTGAGGGTAAACCCTCGGGGCCAGGGGGAGCCGCGTCCCTCGCAGCGGATCGGCCGGAGGCGCTAGATTAGCGGCGGCGAGCCGCCACGAAGCGGAAGGTGCGGGCGGAATGCGTGTTGCGGTACTGGGCGGAAGCGGCTTCATCGGGCCGCGCGTGATGCGCAAGCTCGTCGAGCACGGGCACGAGGTCCACTGCATGGACATCGCCCCCGAGGCGCCCTCGCTCGACCCGCTGCGCGACCGGGTCACGATCACGCGCGGCGACATCACGCTGATGGACGACGTCATCGAGGTGCTCGCGCTCAGCAAGCCCGACCGCATCCTCAACCTTGCCTACATCCTCGGCGCGACGGAGGACGACCCGCACCCGCAGGTTCGCGTCAACGTCCTCGGGATGGACAACTGCTTCGAGGCCGCGCGCATCCTCGGCATCCGGCGGGTGGTCTACGCGAGCTCGATCGCGGTCTACGGCCCGCAGCGGATGTACGGCGAGCGCGTTGTGAACGAGGATGACCAGCGGCTCGGAACCAGGCTTTACGCCGTCTCCAAGATCTTCAACGAGCACCAGGCGGACTGGTACAACCGCGCGTACGACATGGCGATCACCGGCGTGCGCCCGGCGAACATCACCGGCCCCGACAAGGTGCGCGGCTCGACGAATCATGTGCTCTGCCAGGTGCTGCCGGCGCGCAACGAGCCCGTCCACTTCCCCTACCGCGACACGATGACGCTGCCGCTCCACGTCGAGGACATGGCCGAGGCGTTCCTGCGCGTGACGCTCGCCGAGGAGACGGCCCACTCCATCTACAACTCGGGCGGGCACTCGATGAGCATCGGCGACCTCGCGGCTGTCGTGCGCGAGTTCCTGCCCGAGGCGGAGATCACGTTCGGCGCGGACGAAGGCGGACGCGAGCAGTCTGGCATCTACCTGGTGGACAACTCGCGCCTCATCGAGGAGTTCGAGCTCCAGTACGCTCCGTTCCGCCAGCGCGTGCTGGAGACCATCAACGAGGTGCGGCTCGGCGAGGGGCTGCCGCCGGTCGGCTAGAGCGCCCTGGGCCGGCCGGACTTCGGACCGCGGCACCGGTGGCGACAGGATTGACGCCGATCTTTCGGGCGATAGAATCAGACCGCCTGCAAGAGCGTCCCGGCTACGTGCGTGGCTGGCCCGCCGCGTCCAGGCGACGAATCTTGGGGAGGGTGGCCGGGTGATCATCGACTTTCGCGTGGACGCTCCGTCGCTGGCGCGGCGACCTGAGGGCGAAGACGACGAGGACAGGAGCTACCTGACCACCTACCGTCGTGTCTACGCGAGCGATCTGGGAGGTGGCTCCACCCCGGAGGCCCTGGTGGCCGCGATGGATGCGGCGGGTGTCGACCATGCGGTGCTGCAGGCGGAGTGGTCCTCGGGCGACTATCGGGCGCTCAACAACGAGGTGGTCGACGTCGTCCGCGAGTATCCCGAGCGCTTCACGGGCTACTGCACCGTCAATCCCGGCACGGACGACGACATGGTCGCCGTCGTGGAGCGCGAAATCACCGAACGAGGCATGCGGGGCGTGAACCTGCAGCCCTTCGCGTACCGCCTGAAGGCCAACGACAAGCGCTTCTACCCGCTGTACCAGAAGTGCCAGGAACTCGGCGTGCCGGTCACGATCCACGCCTCGATCAACTTCTCGAACAACCGGTCGATCGAGTTCGGGCGGCCGCTCTACCTGTGCGAGATCGCCTGCGACTTCCCGGAGCTGACGATCGTCGCGAACCACGGAGGATGGCCGTGGGTGAACGAGCTGGTCGCGATCGCATGGAAGCACAGCACCGTCTACATCGAGATCGGGGCGGTGGCGCCGAAGTACATTGGGACTCCCGGCTCGGGCTGGGAGACGCTGCTGCAGTTCGGCAATTCGTTGCTGCAGAACCAGGTACTGTTTGCGACCAACAGCATGGTCCCGTTCGATCGGGCGGTCGGTGAGTTGCGCGAGCTTCCGCTCAAGCCCGAGGTCACCGAGAAGTGGCTTGGCGGAAACGCCGCGCAGCTGCTGGGGCTCACCTGATCGATCAGTAAGCCGCGAGCCGGTCCTCCACACGGGATCGGTCTCGCTGTCGCCGGCTGCGGCGCGACCGCAGGGAGAGTAGCCGATGGACTGGGATGACACGGCCGAGCAGGCCGGGTTCCGCGAGCAGGTACGCGAATTGCTGCGTGATCGGCTCCCCGACTACTACCGGCGGCTGGCCGAGGACGACCGCGCCGTCACCTACCACCACGGCTGGGTCGCCGACCGCAACTCCGACGACCCCGAGCGTCGCGAGGCAGCCGATGCCTGGGGCGAGGCGGTCGCGGAGCGGGGCTGGTTCGCGCCGCACTGGCCTCGGAAGTACGGGGGCGCCGGGCTCTCACCGAACGAGCAGTTCATCCTCAAGCAGGAGATGGCGCTGGCGGGGACCCCCCTGGACCTCGGCGGCGACGGCACGGCCTACCTTGGCCCGACGATCATCGTCTACGGCACCGAGGAGCAGCGGGCGAAGTACCTGCCGAAGATCCTCTCCGGCGAGACGGCGTGGGTGCAGGGCTACTCGGAGCCGGGGGCGGGGTCCGACCTCGCCTCGCTGCAGACGCGCGCCGTGCGCGATGGCGACGAGTGGGTGATCAGCGGGCAGAAGATCTGGACCACGAACGCCCACCACGCCGACGCAATCTTCGTGCTCGTGCGCACCGACCCCGAGGCGCCGAAGCACCGCGGGATCTCGTTCCTGCTGGTCGACGACATCAACACGCCCGGCCTCTCGGTGCGCCCGCTGATCGACATGGCGTGGCAGCACGGCGTGAACGAGACGTTCTTCGAGGACGTGCGCACGCCTGCGTCCAACGTCGTCGGCGAGGTCAACCGTGGCTGGTACGTGGGCGTCACGCTGCTCGACTTCGAGCGCTCCAACATCAGCGGCGCGGTCGCGCTGCAGCGCGACCTCCAGCGCCTGATCGCGTACGCAGGCTCGGAGCGGAGCCGGCAACAGGCGAAGCTGACTCCGGCCGCGCGGCACGACATCGCCGAGCGGTGTCTCGAGGCTGAGGTCGGGGTGAACTTCTCGCGGCGCATCATCACGCTGCAGAACGCGGACCAGATCCCGAACTACGAGGCCTCGGTGGCCAAGATGTTCATCTCGGAGAGCCTGCAGCGGCTCGCGCGCACGGGCATGAAGGTGTTCGGTCTCTACTCCAACATCTGGGATGCCGAGCACGATCGCGCACCGATGCAGGCGGTCTTCCCGCGGCGCTACCTGCAGACGGTCGTGGCGACCATCGGCGGTGGCACCTCGGAGATCCAGCGCAACATCATCGCCACTCGGGGACTCGGACTGCCGCGCAGCTAATACCGCCGGGCCGGACCGTTCGTCACGGTCGCGCGCGCCCTCGGAACTCTCGCGTGCGCTCGAACGCCGCGCCCCGGCGCGGCGGCCCCCTCACCCCCCGCCCTCTCCCGCGAGGGGAGAGGGAGCCGGATTCCCCCTCGCCGTCCGTCCTCTCCCTCGGGAGACCCTTGCAGAACCGTCATTCCGGCGAAAGCCGGAATCCAGGCACACCGACCCACCGCCGAGCCCCCGAGAGCGCCGCTGGCGCAACAGGCCCCGCTGGCGCAACGTCGCCCGGCGGCTCCCTCACCCTCCGCCCTCTCCCGCGGGGAGAGGGGACCGGACGGGCCCTCCCTCTGATCCCCTCTCCCGCGAGGGGAGAGGGAACGCGCTGCTTACAGCGCGGGGGTCTGCTCGTGGAAGTCGGTCGCGCGCTGGTAGGCGTGCGCGATGCGCAGCACGAGCGCATCCGCGAAGAGTGCGCCGCTGATCATCAGGCCGGTGGGCAGGCCCTCGGCATCGCGCCCGTTGGGCACACTGATCGAGGGTTGGTGCGACAGGTCGAAGGTGAGTGCGTTGCGGAACTTGAGGTCGGCGTTCTCGGTGACCACCTGCGGGTCGTCACCGATCGGCTCGGCCACCAGCGGCGAGGTGGGGCCGAGGTAGGCGTCGATGCCGTCGAGGGCGGCCTCGAAGCGCGCCTCGACGAGCTTGCGCTGCTCAAGCGCCCGCACCAACGCGATCGCCGGCGTCTCGAGGCCGGCGAGGAGCCGCGAGCGCATCGGCTCGGACACGGCCTCGGGGCGCTCGCGCACGATCTGCTCGAGGCCGCTAGCCAGTTCGGGGCGGAAGATCGAGTATGCCAGGCCGCGCCAGTCGTCCTCGTCTTCCAGCGGCTCGACCTGGACGATCGTGGCGCCGAGGTCACGCAGCACCTCGAGGGACGCCGCGAAGTTCTCCAGCACGGCATCCTGCGACCCCTCGAGCAGCGAGGGGATCACGCCGAGCGTGAGGCCCGCGACGCCCGCGCCGAGGTCGGCGGTGAAGTCCTCCGCGGGACGGGCGACGGAGTCGAGGTCACGGGGGTCGGCGCCCTGCAGCACGTTGAGCAGCAAGGCGCAGTCCTCGGCGGTCCGGGCGAGCGGGCCGGCGTGGTCGATGCTGGCCGGGATCGGCGCGATGCCACCGCGCCCCACGAGCCCGTAGGTCGGCTTGTAGCCGCTGACGCCGCAGAACGCGGCGGGGATGCGAATCGAGCCGCCGCTGTCCGTGCCGAGCCCGCCCCGCGCCTGTCCGCCCGCGATCGCGGCGGCCGTGCCACCCGATGATCCGCCGGGCACGCGGTCGAGGTTCCAGGGGTTGCGAGTCGGGCCGTGCCAGTAGTTGTTGCAGGTCCCGCCCATCGCGAACTCGTCCGTGTTCGTCTTGCCGAGCAGCACCGCGCCCGCCTCGCGCAACCGCGCGACCGCAGTCGCATCCCGCGCCGGCACGCGGTCGAGGAAGGCGCCGGAACCGGCGTTGGTGACCACGCCCGCGGTGTCGAAGACATCCTTCACCGCCAGCGGAATGCCGTCCAGCGGCCCAAGGCGCTTGCCGGCGGCGGCGCGCTCGCTGGCGGCGGCTGCCTCGGCTTCCGCCGAGGCGCGCATGAGGCGTACGAAGGCGTTGATGCCGCGCTCGCCGCCGTCGGTTGCCTCGATGCGGGCGAAGGCGGCCTCGGTCAGCTCGCTCGGCGAGAGCGCGCCGTCGTCGATGCGGCGGCTGGCCTCGGCGATGGTCAGGCCCACGAGGTTGCCGTCCACGCTCGTGCTCCCGCCTCGGCCGCTCCGGGGCCGACGCCCCTCGCACGGTTGGAAATGACAACCCGTTGAGGCCCCGCCATGATAGGTCGAAGGTGGCCCCGCCGGCGTGCCCCACGTCGGCGCAGCGGCAGGGCCATGCTCGCGCGCGGCCAGCGATTCGCGCGCGACGGCAGGGGACGGAGGGTGACGTTGCAGCAGTTCGAAGGACGCGTCGCCGTCGTGACCGGGGCCGCCAGCGGCATCGGTCGCGCCCTCGCCGGGCGCTGTGCCGTCGAGGGTATGCGGGTCGTCCTCGCCGATGTCGAGGCGCCGGCCCTCGATGTCGCCGTACGCGAGCTGCTCGAACAGGGACGCGACGCCATCGGCATCGTCACCGACGTCAGCGACGCGGCAGCAGTCGAGCGACTGCGCGACGAGGCGCTCGAGGCGTACGGAGCGATCCACCTCGTCTGCAACAACGCCGGCGTCATCGCCAACTCCGACCGACCGTCGCCCGAGGGCAGCCGCAGCCTGCGCCTCTGGGAGCAGGACCGCGATGACTTCAGCTGGGTGTTCGGCGTGAACCTCTGGGGCATCGTGCATGGCATCCGCACGTTCGTCCCGGTCCTGCTCGAGCAGGAGGAGGGCCACGTGGTCAACACCGGCTCGGAGCTGGGCCTCCTCACGCGTGAGCACTACGGGATCTACACGGCGACAAAACACGCGGTCGTTGCGCTCTCGGAGACGCTCGCCCGGCAGCTGGCGGGCGCCTCGGTGGGGGTGTCCGTGCTCTGCCCAGGCCCCGTGGACACGCGCATCGGGGTTGCCGAGCGCAACCGCCCCGGCCGCGAAGGCGAAGCGCTTCGTCCGCCGCTGGTTCGGCGGGGCGCGGCCGGCGAGACGGTCCCCGAGATCGAGTTCATGGACCCTGCCGACGTCGCGGCGCAGGTCGTCGAGGCCGTGCGCGACGAGCGGTTCTACATCCTGACGCACGGCGACACGTACGACGCGGCCATCCGCGCGCGGATGGAGGGGATCCTCGAGCGCCGCAACCCGGCTGGCGACGCGTCCTGACCGTTGACTCCCGTCTTTCGGGCGATAGAATGACCGAGCGAGAGCCTGGGGGTTGTCCCCGGCAGGAGGAACGAGCGTGCCGTCTTCAGTCTCGTCCAGCGGTCCCATTCCCTTCGGGGTCACGCTCACCGGGCACGACCTCAGGCTCAACCTCGAGCACGCACAGGCGATGGAGGCGGCCGGCGCGGACTCGGTCTGGGTCTATGAGACCGGGCTCGAGACCGATGCGATCACGCCGATGGCCGTCTTCGCCGCGGGAACCGAGCGCCTTCGCGTAGGCTGCTCGGTGATCCCGGTCTGGACGCGGAATCCGGCGCTTATTGCCCAGACGGCCGCGACGCTCGACATGCTGGCCCCGGGCCGGATCGTGATCGGCCTCGGAGCGTGGTGGGATCCGCTGGCGACGCGCGTCGGGGTCGAGCGCAAGGCGCCCATCCGCGTGATGCGCGAGGTGATCGAGGCGCTTCGGCTGCTCCTCCCGCGCGACCAGGAGGCGAGCTACGACGGCACCTACGCTCACCTGGACCGCGCCTACCTCGACCACCCGGGCGACGGCGGCCACGACGTCAAGATCTTCATCGGCGCGGTCGGACCGCAGATGCTGCGCCTGGCCGGTCGCATCGCGGACGGCGTTGTGCTCAACGGGGCTCATCCGGTCGAGGCGATCCGCGATGCCGTTGCCCGGATCGCCGAAGGCGCCGAGGCGGCCGGCCGCTCGCTGGATGAGATCGAGCGGGTGATGCCTGTCCGCGTGCTGGTCACGCGCGACAAGCGTGCGGCGCTGCAACGGCAGAAGGTCTACTTCGCGCGCTTCCTCGCTCAGCAGCCTCACGTCGAGTCGCCGTCCGGGGTTGATCCGGAGCTCGCGGAGCGCGTGCGCGCGATGGCGCCCGGCGGATGGCCCGCGCCCGCCGAAGACTACGCGGAGGCGGCGACGCTGATCCCCGACGAGGCGGTAGCGGCGCTGGGCTGTGTCGGCGAGCCCGACGAGGTGCGCGAGCGACTGGGCGCGTACCTCGATGCGGGCGTGACGCTTCCGATCACGACCGAGGTTCCCACGGCCGAGACGCTCGACCTGCTGAAGGCCGGCCTGTCGTAGCACGGGCGCGGGCCCTCGGCCGATCGCCGCGGGCGCCGCAGCGAGCGATTGCGAGGATGGCGGCGTGACGCGCTTCGGATGGCCCGCGCAGGGCCGGCCCGGCTCAGTCCGTCCTGCGGAGCTTCTTGAGGCTCTTCAGCTCGCGCGGCGGGTCCAGGCGGCTCCCCAGCATCGTGTAGGACATCTCTCCGACGTAGACGTCCCCGTTCTCCGCCACCCCGATCCCGTGCGGCGCGATGAACTGGCCCAGCCCTTCGCCCGACTCGGGCGCGCCGTAGCGGCCGAGCAGCTCGCCGTCGGGGCTGAGCACCGAGATCCGGTGACCGACCCCCGGCGCGTCCACCGTGAGCGGCACGCCGCACAGCTCGCCGATGTAGATGTTGCCCTCGGGGCCGACGGTCAGGGCGCAGGGGCGGTGGATGTTGTTCCAGGTGACGACGTGGTTGCCGTCGAGGTCGAAGACCTGCACGCGCAGCGCCTCGCGGTCGGCGACGTAGAGGCGGTCGCCACGCAGGCCGATGTTGTGGGGGCACAGGAACTGTCCGGCGTCGACGCCGGGCTCGCCCCAGGAGCACAGCAACTCACCGTCGGGCGAGTACTTGTGGATGCGCGCGTTCCCGTAGCCGTCGCTGATGAAGATCGTGCCGTCCTCGGCGATCGCGATGTCCGTCGGGCTGTTGAACGGCAGCCCGGAGAACTTCGGCGCGGGACTGCCCGGCGTGCCGATCGTCATCAGCAGCTCACCCTCGGTCGTCCACTTCGTAATCGTGTGCGCCCCCTCGTCTGCGCAGTAGAGATAGCCGTCGTGTGCCGCGAGGATCGCGTGGGTGGCGTCGGTGAACGAGCCGGCCCCGAAGGTCTGCAGGAACTTCCCGTCGCTATCGAGGGCGATCACCGGGTTCTCGGGGTTCTTCGTGAGCAGCCAGATTGTCCCGTCCGGCGCGACCGAGACGCCCGGCGTCTCGTGCAGCGTCATGCCGTCCGGGAGCCGCTCCCACTCCGCGAGCATCTCGTACGGCAGGGTCGGCACGGCTGTTGCGCTGGTCATCGTCGTCTCCCAACGGTCTTCCTGGCGATTCTAGGCGACTCCGGGGTACGCGTTCGCGCGGGCAGCGGTCCGGGCAATGTGCTGGTTGCGAATCCCATCCGTGCTCCACATGATTCGAGGGAGTGCGCGCGCCTCGGCGCCGAGCGCGCCACGTCCGCGGACTCTCGCAGAGAAGGGGACTCCGATGAATGATCTGCTTGCGGGCCTGCGTGTGCTCGACTTCACGCTCGCGGCGGTTGGCCCGTTCTGCTCCCGCATTCTCGCCGACCTCGGCGCCGATGTGATTCACGTCGAGTACCCGCTGCCCGGCTGGGGCTACGACGCCGAGGGCCCGGGCAGCCGGTTCGAGGAAGAGGGACTGCACGCGGTCCCCGCCAACCGGCTGTTCCTGCACACCAACGGCGGCAAGAAAAGCCTCGCCGTGAACCTCAAGGACCCGCGCGGCGTGCAGATCATCTGGGACCTGATCCCGCAAACGGACATCGTCGTGGAGAACATGACGCCGCGCGTCATGCAGAACCTCGGCCTCTCCTACGTCACGCTGAGCGACATCAACCCCCGCCTGATCATGTGCTCGCTCACAGGCTTCGGCCAGGAGGGGCTCGAGGGCGACCGCGGCCGGCCGAGCAGCGACCCGATCGCGCAGGCGATGAGCGGGATGAACTGGAACACCGGCGACAGGGATGGCCCGCCGTACGCCGTGGGCGGCGGTATCGGCGACCCGATCACCGCGGTCCACGGTGTGGTCGGTATCCTCGCGGCGATGCATGGCCTGAATGCGACGGGCAAGGGCCAGCACATCGACATCTCGATGGTGGACGCCAACCTGTTCGTCGACTGCCTGGTCGCTCCGGCAGTGGCGATGTTCGGCAGCCAGGCAGCCGCTCCCTACCGCAACGGTCAGAACCAGAGCTACACGTTCCCGATGGGTACGTTCAAGGCCACCGGCGGCTACATCTCCATCCAGGCGCACGGGTCGGGCGAGCTGAGCCTCTGGGCGCGCCTCTGCGCGCTGATGGGCCGCGAGGACCTCGTCGAACATCCGGACTTCCGCACCGACCAGGCCCGGCTGCAACGCACGGAGGAGGTCGTCGAGATCGTCGAGGGCTGGCTCTGCTCACTCGACAGCCGCGAGGAGGCCCTCGCCTTGCTCGCGGAGGAACGGATCACCGCCGGCCCCGTCCTCTCCCAGGAGGAGATGCTCACGCACCCGTGGTTCGTCCAGCGCGGCAGCTTCGGCGAGGTCGACTACCCCGGCCTCGGAACGGTCGGAGTGGTCGAGCCGCCCTTCAGGTTCTCCGACGCGCAGGCCTACGTCCGCGGCCGCGCGCCGGAGATGGGCGAGCACACCCGCGAGATCGTCGGCGAGTACCTCGGGATGGACGAGGCGGCGGTCGAGGATCTCATGGCGGAGAAGGTGCTGTTCGAGTCGCAGGCGGCAGTCCGCGTTCGCGAGGGCTCCACCCGCTAGGCTGCCCTGACCCGCCGCGGTTCGGTTGGCGCGCCTGGATTCCGGCTTTCGCCGGAATGACGGGAGGGGGTGCGCTCCCTGCCCTGAAGGGCTTTCACGAGGGTCTCGGCCTGGCTAGAACGCGCCGCGCTCCCGCAGCTCCCCGATCTCGTCCCAGCCGTAGCCCAGCTCCAGCAGCACCTCCTCCGTGTGCTGGCCGGCCTCCGGCGCGGGCTCCATCTGCGGTTCCTCGTCGCGCAGACCGAACGGGGGCGCGAGCGTCTCCATCTCGACGCCGGAACGGTGCTGCTTCGTGACGAAGTAGTTGTTCGCGCGCGCCTGCTCGTCGCTCACGATGTCCCCGGCGTCGAACAGCGGCGCCCAGGGAAGGTCGCGGCTCTCGAGGCGTCGGCCCAGCTCTTCGCGCGTGAAGACGCCGACCGCCCGCTCCAGCTCGGCGGTCGCCTCGGGCACATGCTCGAACAGGTGCTCCATCGTATCGAAGCGGGGGTCGTCGGCCAGGTCCGGACGGTCCAGCGCCTCGCAGAGCAGCCCCCAGTAGCGGGTCGGCTGCAACATCGCGAACTGCACCCAGGAGCCGTCGGCGCACTGGTACGAGGTGTCCAGCGGATTGAACGGGTGATGCCGGCCGATCCTCGGGCGGAACTGCACGCCCGCCAGGGCCGCGGCGAGGACCGTCCCGTTCGCCCAGAGCCCGCACTGGTAGAGCGAGACGTCGACGATCGCGCCGACCCCCTCTCGCTCCCGGCGGTAGAGCGCGAGGAGCATCCCCGCGGCGAGGGTGACGGCCGTGGGCAGGTCGCCCATCGCCCCGTTGATCGCAACCGGAAGCGCGCCCTCGTCCTGGAGCGCGGTCGCCATGCCGCCGCGCGACCAGTACGCGAGCTCGTCGAAGGACGGATGGTGGGCGACGGGGCCAACCCTCCCGTAACTACTGCCGTGCGCCACGATCAGCCGGGGGTAGCGCTCGTGCAGCGCCTCAAGGCCCAGCCCGGCGCGCTCGAGCGCCTGTGCGCGCACGTTGGTGAGGAAGATGTCCGCACCCTCGAGCAGGCGGTGCACGACCTCGCGCCCCGCCCCGGACCGGATGTCGAGCTGCATGCTGCGCTTGCCGTTGTTCGCGAGTTCGAAGCTCGGCTCGAGCCCGCCCGCGCCCACGCCGACCTCGTTGAGCCGCCGGATCGGGTCGGCCGAGCCCGCGGGCTCGATCTTGATTACGTCCGCGCCGAAGCTGGCGAGGATGCTGCCGCTCGCCGGCGTCATCATCCAGCTCGCCAGCTCGACGACGCTGATTCCGGCCAGCGGCCCCTGCTCGCTCATCTGTCTGCCTCCTCAGGCGCTCGGTTACACGTACAGCGTATGCGCGACCCCTCAGGCGACCGGGCAACGGTCCGGGCAGGGCCGCGACGCGGCGGCGCGCAGCTAGCTGCGCGGCAGCCCCAGCCCGCGCGTGGCGATGATGTTGCGCTGGATCTCCGAGGTGCCGCCCTCAATCGTGTCGGGGACGGTCAGGACGTAGTGACGGGTGAACCCGCCGTTCAGCGGAGCCCGCTCGCTCGCGTCCCAGATGTTCGAGTACAGCCCGAAGATGCGGGTGCCGGTCTGGGCAAGCAGCTGATTGCACTCCGAGATGAACAGCTTCGTCATCGACGCCTCGTAGTTCGGAATCACACCGTCGTTCTGCATCGACAGCATCCAGAGCGAGAAGTTCTGGGCGACCGCCACCTCCAGGAAGCGATCCGCGATCTCGTGCCGCACCGTCGGCGTCAGGCGCGCCTGCCGGGCGCCGGCCTCGGTCTCGAGGTACGCGACGAGCCGATCGAGTGCGCGCTCGAGGTGGACGACGACGTTGATGTCCGATCGCTCGAAGTCGAGCATCGAGAGGGCGGGATACCACCCGCGGTTGACCTCGCCGACCACGTGCGAGGCGGGCGTGCGCACGTTCTCGAAGTGGACCTCGTTGAACTCGTGGCCCCACGCCATGTTGATCAGGGGGCGGACCGAGAGCCCCTCGGTGTGGATGTCGTCGATCAGCTGGAACGAGATGCCGCGGTGTCGTGGCGCGGTCGGGTCGGTGCGTGTGAGGAGGACCAGCGCGTCGGCGTGCTGGGCGTTCGTGGTCCAGACCTTGTGTCCGTTGATCACCCACTCGTCGCCCTCGAGCTCCGCTCGCGTCTGCAGCGAGGCGAGGTCGGAGCCGGCGCCCGGCTCCGAGTAGCACTGCGCCCACACCACCTCGCCGGAGAGGATCTCCGGCATGTAGCGCGCGCGTTGCTCCTCGGTGCCGTAGACGATCAGGGTGGGGCCGAGCAGTCGGACGCCGCCGGCGCCCACGAGCGGCGCGCCGGCGCGCGCCAGCTCCTGTCGGAAGATGAACTGCTCGTCCGGGCCGAGCCCGGCGCCGCCGTACTCGACGGGCCAGTGAGGCGCGAACCAGCCCCGTGCGGAGATCGCGTCTGCCCAGGCGTCGGCCGCCCCACGTCGCTCCGGATCCTCGGACCTGCGGTCCGCGACCCAGCCGCCCCCGCGTTCCTCGCCGATCTCCTCCTCGCTGGCGCGGCGGTAGAAGTCCGGGAGGTGGTCACGCAGCAGCGCCTGCACCTCGGCACGGAACTCGGCCTGCTCGGGCGTATCCAGCCAGTCCATCGAGGTTCCCTCGTCCGCCGCTGCTCGTCGCCGGTCGGGTCAACGGGGATTCTATCGCCCGAAAGGTGACTGTCAAAGGGTGGCGCTCGAACCGAGCACCAGCGTGGCCTGGACGCTTGCGAAGCCGCCGTTTCCGTTGACCAGGCAGAGGTCGTTGCGCTCCACCTGCCGCACGCCGGCGCGCCCCATGATCTGGCGCGCGGCCTCGACGACGTGGCGGAGGCCGCCTGCGTCGCCGGGCTGCCCGGCTCCGATCTGGCCGCCGTCCGTGTTGATCGGGAACTCGCCCTTGTAGGTCGTGTCGGTCTCCTCGTAGAAGGCGCCGATCTCGCCCTTTGGGCAGATGCCGGCGTCCTCCAGCGTCATCATCACGAGGATCGTGTAGGGGTCGTAGAACTGCGCGAACTCCACGTCGCGCACGCTGTACTGCGCCATCTCCAGCGCAGTCGGGGCGGACAGCACCACCGGAGTCGTCGTGATCTCGTCCTCCTGCCAGATCGAGTGGTGCGAGGTGGCCGGCCCGGCCGCCCCGAGGATGTGGACGGGCGGGTTCCGCAGCGAGCGAGCGCGGTCGGCCGAGGTCACGATCACCGCCGCCGCGCCGGAGCAGGGCATCACGCTCTCCAGCAGGTGCAGCGGGTCGTTCGTGAAGCGCGAGTTGAGGACGTCCTCGATGCTGATCGGCTGCCCGGCCCAGACCGCGTGCTCGTTGTCGGCGGCGTTGAAGCGCTCGTCCACGGCGCACTTGGCGAACTGCTCTTGCGTCGTGCCGAACTCGAACATGTAGCGCTGCTTGATCAGTCCGTAGTCGCCGTTGGCGGCGATCACCGGGCCGAACGGGGCCTCCCACTCGGCGGTCGTTGCGCGCACGGGCCATGGGACGTCCTGGAGCGACTCGCCGAAGACGCAGAGCACGTAGTTCGCCAGCCCTGCGTGGATCGCGGCCGCCGCCGTCACGATCGAACCCGCGGGACCGGCGCCCTGCACGGTCATCGATTCCGTGAAGCGCAGCTTGAGCCGGAAGTGCTCCGCGAGCGACATCGGCATGACCCCCGAGCAGATCAGGCCGTCGATGTCGGCTTGCCGGAGTCCAGCGTCCGTGATCGCGCCGCGCGCCGCCTCCGCCAGCAGGCTGAAGGTGTTGCGACCGGGGTACGTGCGCCTCGTGGGCAGTTCGCAGTACCCGGCGATCGCCGTCCGTCCCCGCAAGCTCACGGCGTGGCTCCCATCCGCCTCGCCGCGCTCAGCTGGCCGGCCGCCACTTCACGAGCGTCCACTCGTCGGTGACGTCGTCGAACGTCACCTCGAGGTGCATGTCGACCTCGACCTCGGTGAGCGGATCGGCGTCGATCACGTTCGAGATCATGCGCGGGCCCTCTTCGAGCTGCACCACCGCGTACACGTACGGCGTCTCCTCGGCGAAGCTGGGGTCGGCGGGCTGCCGCACGATGGTGAACGTGTGGAGCCGCGCCTTGCCGCTCACGGGCGTCCACTCCCAGCCCTCACGCAGGCAATTCGGGCAGGCGGGCCGCGGATACCAGAAGTAGGCGTCGCAGCGCGCGCAGCGCGGGATCAGCAACTCGTGGCGCTTCGCGGCCTCCCAAAAGGGCGCGGTCAGCTCCTCGTCCGATTGGACCGGCAGGGGCTTGGCGTACTCGCTGGTCATCGGCAGATCCCCGTCTGCGCGGTGGGCGGCTGGACTGCCCGTAGCCTAGCGCGTGGCGCTCGACCCGGCACCCGCGAGGCGGACTCGCCGCGCGTCGACACGCCCTCGGCGCGACCCTATGATCGGCGAGCCGAGCGGGGGCGCGATGGCCGACGACGAGTACGAACCGGTCCTCACCGACGAGATTCTCTCGTGGATTGGTCGCGAGGGGCCGGTCGTGACGGCGGAGGTGACGCAGCGCGACATCGAGCGCTACGCGCATGCCGTCGACAACCACAGCCCCCTCTTTCTCGACGAGGAAACGGCGCAGGCGAGCCCGTTCAGCGGCATCATCGCGCCGTTCCTGTTCTACCCGATCCCCTTCATCCAGCCGCTCCGGCACGAAGACTTGCAGGAGGACGGCCTCCCGAACGAGGACGCCGAGCTGAAACCACCGGTCCCCCTGCCTCGGGACCTGTTCGGCGGGCAGGAGGTCGACTACGTGCGGCCGATCCGGCCCGGCGACGTGCTGACGCGGCGCTCGCGCATCAGCAGCATCGAGGAGCGGCGCGGTCGCAGCGGCCCGCTCGTCTTCGTCGAGACCGAGCTGACGTACTACGACACCAGCGGGGAGCTGGTGCTGACGGTGCGATCGACCACCATCCTGCTCTAGGGGGAGCGACCGTGACCGACGCCGCGTACTGGGAAGACCTCGAGGTGGGACAGGAGATCCCCTCCCACACGGTGGAGGCGTCGGCGGTGGCGATGTTCCAGCTGGCTGCCGTCACGTGGAACTCGCATCGCATCCACTTCGACCTCGCCTGGGCGCAGCACGAGGGCCACGAGGAGCGAGTGATCCAGGGGCCGTTTCAGACCGAGATGCTGGTGCAGATGCTGCAGCGCTGGCTGGGCACGACGGGCTGGCTGCGGAAGATCTCGTTCTCGCATCGGCAGGTTGCGGTGCTCGGCGAGACGCTCACCGGCCGCGGCCGGATCACGGCCCTGCGCGAAGAGGACGGAACCCATCTCGCCGACATCGAGGTCTGGGTCGAGAAGGGGCCGGACGAGGTGACGACGCCGGGCACGGCGACCGTCGTCCTGCCGACCCGCGACCGGCCGATCCGCGTACCGGGCTAGCTGTCCTTCCCACGGCTCCGCTCCCCTCCGGCCCCTCTCCCCGGGGAGAGGGTTCCCTCCGCGGCGCGGTGGTCGGCGTGCCTGGATTCCGGCTCTCGCCGGAATGACGGGGAGGGGACGGCCCCGAGGACGCGCCTCCGGCCCCCTCTCCTGGGGGAGAGGGCGGGGGTGGGTTCGCTGCCCCGACCCGGTTACGCCGACCCGAACCCCAGAGGCGCGGTGCGGCCCCCCGCGGGGACGAACTCGCCCGAGCCCGGGCCAACTGCCACCTCGCCGTCGCGCAGCACCGCGCGACCACGGAGGAAGGTCATCCACGGGCGGCCGCGCACCTCGCGGCCCTCGTACGGGGTGTACCCGGCGGGACACAGCAGGTCCTCGGCCCGGATCGTCCAGCTCGCGTCCGGATCGAGGATCAGCAAGTCCGCGTCGGAGCCGACCCGGATCGCGCCCTTCCGCGGGTACAGGCCGAAGAGCCGGGCGCTGTTCTCGGCCATCACCCGTGCGAACCACGACGGCGACAGGCCGCGCTCGACGACGCCCTCGTGGTAGGTGATGGCGACCATCGTCTCGATCGAGGGCGATCCGAAGGGCACCGACGTTCCGTCGGGCTGGAGGAAGATGTTCTCCCAGCCGTGTTCCCTGGCGGCCGATTCCTCTGGCGCGTGATCGCTGCCGACCGTCGAGATTCGGCCGTCCCGGAGCCCCTGCCAGAGCGCGTCCTGGTGCCCCTCCGCTCGTGATCGCAGCGGCGGGCCGATCTTCGCGAAGGGCCCCAGGCGCTCCATCTCGCTGTCGTCGAGCACGACATACTGCGGGCACGTCTCCGTCCACACCGGCTGGCCGGCCGCCTGGGCCTCGCTGATCCGGGACAGGCCGTCCCCGGTCGAGAGGTGGACGACGTAGATCGCGCAGCCGGCGGCGCGGGCCATAAGGATCGCGCGACTGACGGCGTCGGCCTCCGCCCACGGAGGGCACGTCGGCGGATAGTCGCTGGGCTTCGTCCTGCCCGCCTGGATCGCCTCGTCCCGCAGGTAGTCGAGGACGGCGCCGTTCTCGCAGTGCAGCTGAATCACACCGCCCGAGCGACCGGCGACCTCCATCGCGCGCAGGAGGTACCCGTCCGACGCCATGTATCCGGCGAGGCTGTACGTCATGAAGAACTTGAAGGAGCTGACGCCCAGCGCGACCGCTTCCGGGATGCCGGTGTCGAGCGCCTCGAACGCGCCCGGGAACCCTTCCGCCGCTCCGGGGACGATCACGTGCATCGAAGCGTCCGTGACGAGCTGGCCGGAGAACTCGCCTTTCGACCGTCGTATCGCCTCCGGGATCGACTCGATGCCGTCCGCGCCGCGCTCAAGCTCGATGAACGGGATGATCGTGGTGATGCCGGACCGCGCGGCCATCTTCGAGATCAGCCGCCAGTCCTCACCAAAGCCGAGGTGCAAGTGTGGATCGATCGCGCCGGGGAAGATCAGCTTCCCCGTGGCGTCGATCGTCTCGTCCGCCTCCGGCATCGCCGAGGGCGGCCCGACGGCCGTGATCGTGCCGTCCGCAATCGCTACGTCCGCGACGTGGCTCGATTCCGCGGTGACGACCGTGCCGCCTCGGATCAGGGTGCTGGCGCGGGGAGCGCTCACGACACGGACCCCTACGCCAGCGCGAGCGGCGTCAGCGGCGAGGCGGTGGCCCCGGGCATGCGCAGCGGCGCGGCGATGAACAGGAACTCATGGACCTCGTCCGCCGCCAGCGCTTCCAGGTCGAGGGTCGCGATCATGTACACGCCCAGATCGCGCATCGCGGTGAGGTGCAACTTCAGGCGCGTGGGGAAGGGGTTCGCGCGCACGTCCGCTTCCACGGCGAGGTTGTCGGCGCCGATGGCCATCACGTCCTTCTCGCGCAGCCACGCCGTACACGAGGCGTCGGGACCGGGGCAGCCCTGCTCCCACCGCTCGCGGTCGCTCTCGAAGAGCTTGAGCCAGCCCGTGCGCACCAGCAGCACGTCGCCGGGTTCAACCGCCGTGCCCTGCGCGGCGGCGCACGCTTCCATGTCCTCGGCCGTCACCACCTCGCCCAGACCGAGGTGCTCCACGCCCTTGAACTTCGCGATGTCGAGCATCACCCCGCGGGAGACGAACGCCGGGATGTTCTCGACACCCGCCCATGCGGAGCCGTAGCTGGTGATCCTGTCGTGGCCGACGCCGTTCCAGAGCGTGTTGTCGGTCCAGCAGTGCGACAGCCCACAGAGGTGCGTGCCCGACTGCGTCACCATGGTGACCACGTCACCTGCGAAGTCGACGGCGTCGGGCTCGGGGCTCGTGTAGAGAGAGGTCGTCTGCCACGTCTTGTGAAACATCGGGGCCTGCGGGCCGTGCTCCGCGAGCGGCACGGAGAGGTTGTAGACCTTGCCGCGGCGGACGAGTTGCAGCGCGCGCAGCACGCTCTCCGGCGACTGCAGGTTGAGCGTCCCCAGCTGGTCGTCTTCGCCCCAGCGGCCCCAGTTGTGGATGGCAGGCTCAGTCATGGGGTGCTCCTTGCGGCCGGCCCTGGATGTGCCCGGAACGTGCGTCTCTCGCGCGGCGCCCCGCACGCCCCGGCGGGCGGCTACGCGCCGGTGAACTCCTCGATCGCCTCGGCGACCGACCCGGGCTGCTCGAGCAGCAGCTCGTGGCCGGCGTTTTCGATCATGCGGATCTCGGCTCCGGCGATGGCGGCCGCGAAGTCGTCGGCGTACGAGGGCGGCACGACGTGGTCCTGCGAACCCCAGATCAGCCGCGTGGGCGCGGCGATGCGGTGGATGCGCTTGCTCAGCGCGCGGTTCGGGATCGGCCAGAGGTACTTCGCGGCCGTGGCCAGGGCCTTCCGGCGCTCCACGTAACTCTCGACAAGCGCGCCGTGCTCGTCGCTGCCGATCTCGAGCTCGACCATGCGCGCGAGCCCGGTCTCACCGGCGTTCAGCGCGGCCTCGCTCTCAGGGTCGGCGAAGAAGGCGTCGGCCATCTCCCACGGGGTGCAGGCGAAGAAGTCGAAGATCGGCCGCGAGCCGTCCCACAGCCCCAGCGGCGCCAGCAGCACGAGCCTCGAGAAGCGCCGCGGCTGCGCCGCCGCCAGCTCGGCCGCGATCATGCCGCCGAGCGAGTGCCCGACCACCGGCACGCCCTCGAGGGCGAGGGCGTCGAGCAGGTCGAGGTAGGCGTAGACGAGGTCGCCGATGTCGTCGAGCTCGACCTGGCTCGCGTCGCCGAAGCCGGGATGCCGCGGCGCGATCACGCGATGACGCGTGGCGAGGTCGTCGAGCACGGCGTTCCAGTGCAGCCCGGAGATGCCGTGCAGGAAGAGCAGCGGCGGGCCGCTGCCCTCCTCGCGCACCGCGATGCTGAAGCGGCCGCCGGCAACCGCGATCTGCGACTCGCTCATCGCTCGCCCCCGGGCGCGAACATTGGCTGTTGCTGGACGCGGTCGGTCAGCGGCTGCGGCCACCAGTGGTCCTCGTACTCCGAATGGAGATGGCGCAGGTTCGGCGCGACATCCCTGGCGATGCGCTCGATGTTGTACATCGCGAGGTCGTGCGGCATGGAGCCGATCTGGCAGAGCAGCAGGAGGTGGCCGATGAAGAGGTCCTTTGCAACCTGCTCGAGCTGCTCGGTCACCTGCGCAGGCGTGCCCGAGATGATGTTCCCGGTCTCTTTCAACTCCGCCCAGGTGGCGTTGCTCTCGTAGCCGCCGGAGCGACCCGACTCGAGCCCGGGGAGAATAATCGGATCGCTCTCGAGCCCGGCACGGATGCTGTCGAGCGTTCGGTAGCCGGGTGCGTCGAAGCCGGGGTAGACGTGGAGCATCTTGTTGAAGAAGTACTCCGCGTGCGCCCCGTAGCGCTCCTCGCACTCCTGCTCGGAGTCGGCGGTGACGACGAGCTGCATGAAGCCGGCCTGGTAGGGGTTGCGCTCGACCCCCATCTCGTCGGCCTTGGCCCAGAAGCCGTCCATCACCTGCTTGCCGCGAATGAAGCCGAAGTAGGAGAGGTAGGAGTACATGTACTGCCGCTCGAGGCACCACTCCCAGGTCTCGATCGAGCCCACGCCCGGGACCCAGATCGGGGGGTGGGGCTGCTGGATCGGGCGCGGCCAGGGGTTGACGTAACGGAGCTGGAAAAAGCGGCCGTCCCACGAGAAGACCTCGGGGTCGGTCCAGGAGCGCAGGATCAGGTCCGTCGCCTCGCGGTACTTGTCGCGCAGCGTCGCCGGGTTCGAGCCGTAGGCGTAGTTCGTGTCCATCGTCGAGCCCACCGGGAAACCGGAGATCATGCGCCCGCCGGAGATGCAGTCGAGCATCGCCATCTCCTCGGCGACGCGGATGGGCGGGTCGTAGAGGGTGATCGAGTTGCCCAGCACGATGATCGCCACGTCCCGGGTGCGGCGCGCGAGCGTGCCCGCCATGATGCTCGGCGCCGGCATCATGCCGTAGGCGTTCTGGTGGTGCTCGTTCACGCAGATGCCATCGAAGCCGAGGCTGGCCCCGTACTCCAGCTCATCGAGCGTGTCGTTGTACATCTGGTGCGCCTTCGCCGGGTCGAAGAGCTCGGTGGGCACGTCCACCCACACGCTGCGGTAGCGCTCGGCGAAGTCCTCGGGCAGATCGCGATAGGGGTGCAGGTGGAACATCTCGATCTTCATGGCTGTCCCCCGTGTCCGTTTCCGTCGCCCGAACTAGCGAGCGCCGCCGAGCCGCGCGCTCGCGAGCAGACTCGCTCCTACACGACCGCGATCGGCGTCCACGGCGAGCCGGTGGCCTTGGTCAGGCGCAGCGGCGCGGCGACGAACAGGAACTCATGGACGTCGTCCGCCGCCAGCCCATCGAGATCCATCAGCTCGATCAGGTAGATGCCCATGTCGCGAAGCGCGGCGATGTGAAGGCGCATGCTCCTCGGCGTGGGGACGCCTCGGACGTTCGCTTCCACCGCTACGTTGTCGGCGCCCACGGCCATGACGTCCTTCTCGTACAGCCACGCGGCGCAGGTGATGTCGGGGCCGGGCCCCCCGCGCTGCCACAGCTCGTAGTCGTTATCGAAGACGCGGCGCCAGCCCGTCCGCACCAGCAGGACGTCGCCGGACTGAATCTCGACGCCCTGCGCGTCGGCGCACGCCTGCATGTCCTCGGCCGTCACCACCTCGCCCAGGCCGAGGTGCTCCACGCCCTTGAACTTCGCAATGTCCAGCATCACGCCGCGACAGAAGAACGCCGATACGTTGTCGATGCCGCCCCAGTCGAGCGTCCGCCCGTGGGCGGCCTCGCCGTCGTCGACGCCGTTCCAAAGCACACCGTCGGTCCAGACGTGTCCCAGCGCGTCCAGGTGCGTCCCCGAGTGGGACTCCATGATGACGAGGTCATCGACGAACTGAACGGCGTCAGGGTCGGCATTGGTGGTGATGTACGTCGTCTGCCACGTCTTGTGGAACGCCGGCGCCTGCGGCCCGTCGGACTCGAGCGGCACTGCGAGGTTGTAGATCTTGCCCTTGCGGACGAGCTGCAGCGCGCGAAGCACGCTCTCGGGCGACTGCAGGTTCAGCGCTCCGAGCTGATCGTCTTCGCCCCAGCGGCCCCAGTTGTTGATCGCAGGCTCGGTCATGGCGCCCTCCCTAGGCTGCTCTGGTTCCGCCTCGAACTAACATCAACTCACCGCTGCTGCCCGCGGGTACTGTAGCAGCGAGGCGATCCGCTGATGGATCATCGATTCGGCCGGTTCGCGCCGAGCAGCGCCGCGATCGCGTTGCTCGCTATCCGGCCCGCCGTGAGTGCGCCGAGGCCCTCCGGGTCCCTCGCGGGCACCAGCTCAACCATCACGAACGCCCGGAGCCGCGCCTTCGCGACGATGCCCTCGATCAGCTCGACCAGCTGCCAGTAGAGCAGGCCGCCGGGCGCCGGCACGTACACCGCCGGCATGATCGAGGGGTCGAGCCCGTCGAGGTCGATGGTGAGGAAGACGTTCGCGCCCGGCTCGATGCGATCGAGGATCGACTCGATGCCCTGCGCATGCACCGCCCGCGCCGGGACGATCTGCACGCCCCGCGCCCTCGCGTCCTCGACGTCCTGCCGGCCTGCGGAGCTGAGGCCGCGCATGCCGAGCTGGATCATGTCTTTCACGAAGGGCAGCTCGGAAGCGCGCCGCATCCCGCTCGAAAGTCCGTACAGCTCGCCGTGCACCTCGTGGCGCCAGTCGATATGCGAGTCGACGTGCACGACGGTCACGTCCTCGCCGAGCTCCTTGAGCGACCAGAGCACGGGGAACGGGATGGAGTCGTCGCCGCCGAGGGCGAGCGGGACCGCGCCCGTCGCGACGATGGTCGCGCAGGTGTCCCGGATCAGCTGGCGGTTGCCCGCGGGGTTGTCCAGCTCGACCGGCAGGTCGCCGAGATCGACGACGCGCTCGGCCATGTCCTCGTAGACGCAGTCCTCCTGGTCCCAGTCGAAGCGGTCGTGCGCCCAGGCCCACGTGGCGAGGGCCTGGCGGATCGCGGTCGGGCCGCCGAGGTTCGCGTTCGCATACTCGTCCGCGATCAGGTAGGGCGAGCAGCAGGGGGCGCCGAACACGGCGATGTCGGCGGCCAGGTCGGCGACATTGGCGAGCGCGGGCACGCCCATGAACGTGCGGGCGTCGGACTCGCCGAGGTAGTTGAGCGTGGTGCGGGTCGCGTCGGTCATGCTCGGAGACTCTCCTGGAGTGCCACGCCCCGGGACCGTCCTCGTAGCCAGACGGGCCCGTCCTGCCGGGTGCCCTGTGGCCTTTCGGCCAACAGAATGAGGTTATAGCACATCACGGAAGCCCGGCCCTTCGAGGGCATCCCTTCCGGTCCCCTCGCTCCGAGGGAGAGGGTTAGGGTGAGGGAGGGTCCACCCTCCGGAATCGCGGCGCGCCATCGGGGCGTTCGGAGGCGCGCGGGGGTCTTCCCCCCCCTCACCCCGCCCTCTCCCCAGGGAGAGGGAGCCGGATCGGGCTTGTGGGAGTTCGCAAGGGCCTCCAGGGGGAGAGGGGGCCGGAGTGCCGATCACCCCCGGTCCGCGTACACGCCGAAGGATTGCGTGGTCGAGTTGGCCTCCGGATCGGTGACGACGTTGATCACGGCCGGCTTCCCGGACGCGAAGGCTCGCTCCAGGGCCGGGCGGAGCTGCTCTGGCCTGTCGACGTATTCGCCGTGAGCGCCCAGCGCCTCGCCGAGCTTGTCGTAGCGCTGCTCCGTGCCGATGGCGATCCCCGGCGTGAGGCGTCGTGCCTCGGGCGTGGCCGTCCAACCTCCGTTGACGTTGATCACGGTGACCACGGGCAGGTTGTGCCTCACGGCCGTGTCGAGGTTGATGGCGTTGATCCCGAAGGAACCGTCGCCGTGCACGACGATCACCTTCTTGTCCGGCATCGCGGCCTGCGCGCCGATGCCGAAGGGCAGCCCGACTCCCATGCAGCCGGACCCGCCGGAGTTGAGCCTGTGTCCGGGCTGGTACACGGGGATGGACTGGCGCGCGAAGTTCAGCGTGTCGTGACCGTCCACCGCCACGATCGCGTCCTCGGGCAGGAAGTCCCTGATCTCTTTCATCATCCTCAGCGGGTGGATCGGCACCGCGTCCGAGTTGAGGAGCGGCTCGTTGCGTTCGGCGTTCGTCGCCTCCCGGGCTCGGAGTTGCCCCACCCAGGCCGAGCCCTGCTTGTTCGCGAACCCCTGCTCCTTCGCCTCCTCGGTCAGCTGCTCGAGCACCATCCTCGCATCGCCGACGATCCCGAGGTCCGCGGGTCTGTTGTGACCGATCTCCTCGCGGTCCGTGTTGACCTGGATGAACTTCAGATCGGGCGAGAAGCGGGGGGCCTGCATGAACTGCCAGATCCAGTTGTTCCGTGTGCCGATGGACACGGCCAGATCAGCCTCGCGGAAGGCCATCGATCGGGCGGCCGGGAACGAGAGCTCGTGGTCCTCCGGGATCACCCCTCTGCCCTGGGGCGTGGTGTAGAAGGGGACGCCGGTGGCCTCGACGAACTCCCGCAGCTCGTTCCACGCCCGGGACCAGAACACGCCGGTGCCGGTCAGCACCAGCGGGCGCTCGGCCTCGGCCAGCATCTCGATCGCCCGCTTCACCAGCTCCGGGTCGCCCATCGACCGGGCGTCGGTGCGGGAGTTGGCGGGGTACTGGACCTCGTCCTCTTCCGCTTCCTGATAGAGGACGTCGCCCGGCAGATCGAGGTAGACGGGACCCGGCCGGCTGCCCCAGCACTTGCGGAAGGCCATGCTGACCAGTTCCGGGATCCTCGTGGCGTAGTTGACCTGGGCGGACCATTTCGTGATCGGCCGCATGAGGCTCACCTGGTCGACCTCCTGGAAGTCATCCCAGTGCGTGAGGTCCGAGGCGCTGGAACCGCCGAGCGCGATGATTGGGCAGGCGTCGGCCATGGCCGTGACGATGCCCGTGACGAGGTTGGTCGTGCCCGGGCCCGAGCAGGCGGCGCAGACACCGACCTCGCCCGTGACCCTGCTCCAGCCGTGCGCCATCATCGCCGCGCCCTGCTCGTGGCGGGCGTCGATGAGCCGGATCCCGATCTGGTCGGCCTCGTCGTAGAAGTCGTCCATCGGGCCGCCCGAGAGGAAGAACAGGGCGGATACCCCTTCGTTCTTGAGGGCCTGCGCCAGAATCCTGTTCCCCGTCACCTTTGCCATGACTGGCTCCTCCCTTGAGGGACTACGCAACTCGCAGACACCGGGCCTCGCTCAACGCTCCGTGGCGCGCCAGCGGGCCTTCCGAGGACGCTCGCGGCCGACGCACCGCCGGTCAGAACGCCCCTTGCTCGCGAAGCGCTCCGATCTCGTCCCAGCTGTAGCCCAGTTCCAGCAGCACCTGCTCGGTGTGCTGACCGGCCTCCGGCGAGGGCTCAAGCCGCAGCTCCTCGTCACGCAGGGCGAACGGGGGCGCAAGCGTCTCCATCTCCGCGCCGGAGCGGTGCTGCTTCTTCACGATGTAGTTGTTCACGCGCGCCTGCTCGTCCTCGATGACCTCCTCGACCTCGAAGATCGGGGACCAGGGCAGGCCGTGGCTATTGAGGCGGCGCCCGAGCTCGTTGCGCGTGAGGAGCCCGATCGCCTGCTCGAGCTCCGCGATCGCCTCGGCGCTGTTCTCCAGGAGCCGCTCGAGGGTGTCGAAGCGGGGGTCGTCGGCCAGCTCGGGGCGCTCCACCACCTCGCAGAGCGGCCGCCAGTAACGCATCACCTGGAGCATCGCGAACTGCACCCAGGCGCCGTCCGCGCACTGGTACGAGGTGTCGAGGGGACTGAATGCGTGCTGCCGGCCCAGCCGGGGGTGCCTCGGCTGCCCCGCCAGTGCCGCCGCGATGACCAGCCCGTTGGCCCACATCCCGCACTGGTACAGCGAGACGTCGACGATCGCCCCCTGCCCCTCCCGCTCCCGGCGATAGAGAGCCATGAGCATGCCCGCTACGAGGGTGACCGCCGTCGGCAGGTCGCCCATCGCGCCGTTCAGCGACACCGGCGGGGCGCCCTCGACGCGAAGCGCGGTGGCCATCCCGCCTCGCGACCAGTACGCGAGCTCATCGAAGGTGGGGCGGTCGGCATCGCTGCCGAACCTCCCGTGGCCGGTGCCGTGCGCGACGATCAGCTGCGGGTGGCGCTGATGCAGCGTCTCCGGGTCCAGCCCGGCGCGCTCGAGTGACGGCGCGCGGACGTTGGTCAGGAAGATGTCGGCGCGCTCGAGCAGCCGCTGCATCACGTCCCGCCCGGCTGCGGACTTGATATCGAGCTGCATGCTGCGCTTGCCGTTGTTCACCAGCTCGAAGCCCGCCTCGAGCGCGCCGACGCTGGCGCCGACCTCGTTGAGCCGCCGCATCGGGTCGGCGGAGCCGGCCGGCTCGATCTTGATCACGTCCGCGCCGAAGCTGGCCAGGATGCTGCCGCTCGCGGGCGTCATCATCCAGCTCGCCAGCTCGACGACGGTGACTCCCGCAAGCGGACCTGGTTCGCTCATGTTCGTGTTCCCTCAGCGCTCGTGTTGCGAGGATACCGCTCCGTGCGGTCGCCTCCCGGACCTCTGAGGTGATCCCATCTTTCGGGCGATAGAATGAGGTTGCCGGGCCGGATCCTAGGTCCGGGCATGGGCGGCGTCAACAAGACGCAGCGATCGAGGGCCTAGCGAGTCGAACCGATGGCGTTCGCCTCGATCAGACGGTCGATCTCCTCGCCGGAGAAGCCCCAGGAGCGGAGCGCTCCCTCGCTGCCGGCGCCCGCCCTTGCTGGCGGCTGCGGCAGCTCCGGGACGGTCCGGCTGAAGCGCGGTGCGGGCGCCGGCTGGACGACCCCGTCGAGTTCGATGAAGGTCTTCCGCGCGACGTTCTGGGGGTGGTGCGGAGCCTCCTCCATGCTCAGCACCGGCGCGAAACAGACGTCGCTCCCCTCCATGATCTCGCACCACTGCTGCCGCGTCTTGCTGCGGAAGACATCCTCGAAGCGCTGCTTCAGCAGCGGCCACTGCGTCCGGTCGTTCTGCTCGGGCAACTCCTCCCCGGCGAGACCCATCCGCTCGATCAGCTCGGCGTAGAACTGCGGCTCGATCGCTCCGACCGAGATGTACTCGCCGTCCGAGGTCTCGTAGACGTCGTAGGAGGGAGCGCCGGAGTCCTCCGTGTTGGTCCCGGGCTCCGCCGTCCACGAGCCCTCGGCGTACAGGCCGTAGTAGTCGCTCATCAGGTTCGCGGCGCCCTCGACCATGGCGCTGTCGACGACCTGCCCCATGTCCGAGTCCCGCGCCTCGAGGATGGCGGACAGCATGCCCACCGCGAGGTAGAGCGCGCCGCCGCCGTAGTCTCCCACGAGGGCGAGCGGGGGCACCGGCCGCTGCCCGGCCCGGCGGATCGAGTGGAGCGCCCCCGTGAGCGCGATGTAGTTGATGTCGTGTCCGGCGGTCTCCGCGAGCGGACCGGACTGACCCCAGCCCGTCATCCTCGCGTACACGAGCCTCGGGTTGCGGGCGAGGCAGGCGTCCGGTCCGAGCCCGAGCCGCTCGGCAACCCCCGGGCGGAACCCTTCCATCAGCGCGTCCGCCTGCTCGACCAGCCGGAGCACAGCCTCGCCGCCCTCGGGGGTCTTGAGGTCCACGCAGATCGTGGGGCGAGAGCGCGTCAGGACATCGAACCGCGTGCCCGCGCCCGCGCGCTCGAGGCGGTCGATGCGAACGACGTCGGCCCCGAGGTCGGCGAGCAGTGTGGCGCAGAACGGTACGGGGCCGATGCCTCCCAGTTCGATGATCCGGATGCCCTTCAAGGGTCCCACGATTCGCTCCCCCTCTCCGGCGGTTGGACGCTCGCGCGGCGGCGCCTGCCGGCGCTTCCCCTGTTCGAACCTGAATCGGCGGATGCTGCGCTCAGGCGGCGCTCGCGAGCAAGCTCGCTCTACACTAGCGCAAGGCAGTGGCGTCAACGGCGATGACCGCGGTCGGCAGGAAACGAGGTCGCGATGGTCGACGGTGGGAACCCGGAGCCGGGAGACCGGCTTCCGCTGACCGGGATCCGTGTGGTCGAGATCTCGAGCTGGGTGATGGCCCCGTCGGCCGGCGCCATCCTCGCGTCGTACGGCGCGGACGTCGTGAAGGTCGAGCCGAGCGGAGGCTCGGATCCCATCCGCGCGTACACCGTCGAGGTCGATGGCACGACGATTGAGCCCACCTTCGAGCTCTCGAACTCCGGGAAGCGGGGAATCACGCTGGACCTCGCGAACGACGCCGGACGCGAGGTGCTCGAACGCTTCATCGCCGGCGCCGATGTGTTCCTGACGAACCTGCGACCGGCGTCTCTTGAACGCACCGGACTGCTGCCGGAGACGCTGCACGAGCGCTACCCGAGCCTCGTCATCGCCAGCGCGACGGGCTACGGCCGTGAGGGCGCCGAGGTCGATCGCGCCGCATTCGACTCGCTTGCGTACTGGTCACGCAGCGGGATCGGCAAGGCGCTGGCCCCCGGCGACGAAGCGCCGGTTCAGCAGACGGGTGCGATGGGCGACCTCCCATCGGGAATGACGCTCGTGGCGGGAATCATGATGGCGCTGTTCGCACGGGAGCGCGGCCAGGGAGGCGTGATCGTCGACGCCTCGTTGCTCGGAGCGGGGATGTGGACGAACGGCTGGGAGCTGCAGCTCTCGCTGCTCGGTCAGACCGAGGAGTTGCGGCCCGGGCTGGGGCAGCGGCGCAACCCGCTGAACAACAGCTACCGCTGCGGCGACGGTCGCTGGCTGCAGTTCGCGATGTTCCAGGCTCCTCGCTACTGGGCGCAGCTCTGCGAGGCTATCGGTCGCGGCGACCTCGCCGGGGATCCGCGCTTCCGGGACCTGGAGAGCATCCTCGAGCACGCCGAAGACGCACGACGCGAGATCGCGGAGACGCTGTCCGGCTATACCCTCGAGGAGGTCGCCCCCCTGCTCGACGAGGCCGACATCCCGTGGGCGCCGATCAGCACGATCGACGACCTCGCGATCGATGAGCAGGCCCGCGCCAACGGGTTCATCGTCAGGCGAACGCACCGCAGCGGTCGCGAGATCGACGTGGTCGCGCCGCCATTCCAGCTGCGGGGCGTGCCGCTGGTGCTCGATGGCTCTCCGGAACTCGGGCAGCACCGGGAGGAGCTGCTCCTCGAACTCGGATACGACTGGCCCGAGATCGAGCGACTGGACAGGGCGGGCGCGTTCTAGCGTTGCGTCGGCGCGAGGAACGACTGATGCGTAAGCGTGGCCGGGCGCATGGCTGATCTGCTCATACGACACGGGCTCGTGATCGACGGCAGCGGGAGCGCGGGCTTCTACGCCACCGTGGCCGTCGAGAACGAGCGGGTCACGATCCACCGCGGCGACGACTCGGCGCTCACGGCGCGGCGCGAGATCGACGCCACGGGCAAGGTCGTCTGCCCCGGGTTCATCGATCTGCACTCGCACGCCGGGCTCACGATCCTCGGCGAGCCGCACCACGACCCAAAGGTGCGCCAGGGCGTCACGACCGAGCTGGTGGGCGTCGACGGGATCTCCCATGCGCCCTTCAAAACACACGACGAGCGGCGCCGCTACATCTGGCTCGACTCCGGGCTCAACGGCTACCCGCCGCAGGAGGCGGACTGGCTGACGGTCGCCGAGCAGCTCTCGCAGTACGACAACCGGGTGGCGATCAACGTCGCGTTCATCCTCGGCAACTCGCCGGTGCGCATCTGGAGCGCCGGTTGGGAGGATCGCCCGGCGACCCCGGCGGAGATCGAGGACATGCGCGCCGTCACGCGGGAGGCGATGCAGGAGGGGGCGTGGGGGCTCTCGACAGGCCTCGACTATCCGCCGGGCTCGTACGCCTCGACGGAGGAGCTGATCGCGATCACCGGCGCCTCCGCCGAGTACGGCGGGTTCTACCACACGCACACGCGCGCCTCGCTGCGCTCGCTCGGGCTGCTGGCGCCGTGGGAGGAGGCGCTGGAGATCGGCCGCAAGAGCGGCGCGGCCGTCCACCTCACGCACTATCGCCAGACGGCGCAGGGCGTGGGGAGCCATCACGACTACATCGGGCTCGTCGAGGATGGGCGCGCCGAGGGCCTCGACGTCACGTTCGATTGCTACACGTACCCCTACTCCGGGACGACGGCCACGATCATCCTCCCGAAGTGGGCGATGAGCGGCGGCCCCGAGCGCCTGATGCAGGCGCTCCGCGACCCCGAGGATCGCGCCCGCATCAAGCGCGAGGTGGAGGCCCCGCCCTTCGGTCCCTGGGAGAGCACCTGGCTCACCTGGTTCCGCAAGCCGGCGAACGCGCAGTACGAGGGGCGCTCGGTCGCCCAGATCGCGGAGCTGCGGAACCAGGATCCCGTCGACGCGCTGCTCGACCTGCTCCTCGACGAGGAGCTGGGCGTCTCCTACGTCGGCCTCGGGACCAACGAGGCGACGCTGTACGCCTTCGTCTCGCACCCGTACGGCATGATCGCGAGCGACGCGATCCTCCTCGGCGAGTTCCCCAGCCCCCGCACCTACGGCTGCTTCCCCGTCGTCCTCGCCGAGTTCGTCCGCGCCGAGAGGCACCTGCAGCTGCCCGAGGCGATCCGCAAGATGACCTCGTTCCCCGCGCAGCGGCTCGGCCTCCCGGACCGCGGACTGCTGCGCGACGGGCTCAAGGCCGACATCGTCGTCTTCGACGCCAACGAGGTGAAGGCGCCGGCGACGAGGGCCGAACCGAAGCAGTACCCGACCGGCATCGACTACGTGATCGTCAACGGCGCGATCGTGATCGACCAGGGCGCGAACACGGGAGCGTTGCCGGGACGCGCGCTGCGTCGCGGCCGCACATCGACCTGACTGCGCCTGCCGAGGGGGCATCGTGACGGACGGCTTCGACCCGGCGGCGATCGAGGCGCGAATCCGCGCCTACGAGCGCTTCGGGATTCACCGCAGCGGCTGGCCGGGCGATGCCGCGACGAGCGAGTGGCTCGTCGAGGAGCTGGGCCGCCTCGGCGTCGCGGCCGACACCGAGCGCTTCACCTTCCCCCGCGTCGAGACCCGTCGCGCACGCCTCAGCTGGGGCGCCGGCCCTCGGGACCATGCCGACGGCGTGCCGATGTACGACGGCGGCTTCACCCCCGCCGGTGGCATCGAGGGCGAGCTCGTGAGCGACGAGGACCGCGACCCCCGCGGCAAGATCGTGGTGCTCGTCTCGGCGGCGGCTCGCGGCCCGGCGGGCAATCCGCCCACGGGTGCGCGCGAGACGTTCGGCGAGCTGGCCGGCGCGGGGGCCGTGGGCGCCGTGGTCCCCACCGGCGAGGGCTCCTCGATCCGCCTGCGGAACGCTGAGTACATCGACCGGCCCTTCTCGCTGCCGGTCCTCCAGGTGGCGCCCGACGATATCCGCGACCTCGCGGCTTCGATCGCCGCCGGCGTCGCGGGCGTACTCGAGATCGACGGCGAGCGACGGCAGTCGACCGCGACCAACGTCGTCGCCAGCATCGCGGGTACGGACCCCGGGGCGGCGCCGCTGCTGGTGATCACCCCGAAGTCCGGCTGGTTCACCTGCGCTGCCGAGCGCGGCGGCGGGATCGCGGTCTGGCTCGCCCTCGCCGAGCACTTCGCGCGCGTTGTGCCACGCCGCGAGGTGCAACTGCTGGCCAGCTCCGGCCACGAGCTGCATCACCAGGGACTCGAGCACTGGTTGCGCTCGCGCACGGCGCTCGTGCGCCGGGCCGTGCTGACGCTGCACCTCGGCGCCTCGATCGGGGCGCGCTACCCGGAGCCGGAGTACGGGGCCAGCAACGCCGCCTGGCAGGACGTGATGCGCGACGCGATCGACGCGGAGGGCATCGACCTGGCAGCAGTAACGCCGATGACACCAGGGGAGCCGGGTGGCGAGGCGCGAAACATCCACGAGGCCGGCGGACGCTACGCCTCCTTCCTCGGCTATCACCGCTACTTCCACACGCCCGACGACACCTTCGACATTGCCGTCGACGCGGAGGCGGTCGCTCGCTACGCGCGCGCCGCCCGGCGCGTCGTCGATGCGGCGCTGGCGCAGGCGGACGAGGAGCTTAGCTAGCCCTCGTCGAGGCGCATCGTCACGAACTCGAGCGCATCGGCCGCGATCTCGAGCGCGCGCCGGGAGTCCTCGGCGTCGTAGACCTCGCCCGGGACGCCGCCCGGCAGTGTCGAGGGGTAGCGCGCGCCGAGGTAGTGCTTGTCGAGCAGCGCCGCGCTCGACTTGAGCAGGTCGAACGAGGGGTCGAGCGCCATCGCGTCCTCGCAGAGATCGGCGAGCGCGTGCCCCCAGATCAGCTCGACACCGCGCGAGTAGAGGAAGGCCGTCACGGCCTTCTCGGCCGCCTGGTGGCAGAGGAAGCAGGCGAGCGCGTGGCGGTTCGCCTCGGCGGAGCCACGAGCGTCGCCGAGGTCGATGCGCGCCTGCGCGAGCCAGCGCGCCGTCTCGTGCGCGGCCGCGTCGCTGTCAGGCATCGTACCCACCCCTCATCCGACGATCGGCTCGGCGAGCCGGATCGCCTCGACGAGCACACGGTCACGTTCCTCGAGCGACTCGGCTTCCTCGGGGGTGTAGACGGTGAAGTGGGTGGCGAGCCGGGGGCGCAGGTGATCGACGAAGAAGTCCGAGCGCCGACGCGGAGGCTGTGGGTTGTCGTGCACGACGACCAGCTCGAGCGGCGTATCGGGGCGAACCTGCCCTCGCCCGAACTCTCCGGTGACCCAGGCGCGCAGCACGCCGAGCCTGGGCAGCTCGCCCGCGATCCGCGCGATCTCGGACTCGAGCAACTGCCGTCGCTGCTGGGCGAAACCGATGATGATCGGCATCAGGCCTCCGGGAGTGCTGCCGCTACTCCGAGAGGAGGGTCACCGACCGCATCGGTGGGAGGATCTGATGCGGCTCCAGCCGGATGACCTCCTTCTGGTAGACCTGGATGCGATAGGAGTCGGTGTCCGCGATGCAGAGCCGGTCTTCGTCGTCGACGAGGATGCCCTGAGGCTGTCGCAGCAGGCGTTCCGTCTCGATGCGCGCCCCGTCGCGGATGCGATTCGGGCCGGCTTGCGACAGCATGTACTCGCGCGCCGCCTTTGAGAGCGTGCCGGCGCCGAGCATCTTGTCGATGTAGCGAGTCTCCTCGTTGAACTGCTGCACGCGGTTGTTGCCGCGGTCGCAGACGTAGATGTCGCCGTCGCGGTCGACCGCCACGTCGGTCGGGCGGTTGAACTCGCCGTCGCCGCATCCGGAGCGGCCGAAGGCGAGGACGAACTCGCCGTCGCTCGTGAACTTCTGCACGCGATCGTTGCGCCAGTCGGCCACGTAGACGTCACCCAGCTCGTCCACCGTGATCCCCCAGGGCATGTCGAACTGGCCCTCGCCGTCGCCGTGGCTGCCCCAGCCGTCGATGAGCTGCCCGTCCTTCGTGAACCTCTGGACGCGATGGTTCATCGAGTCGACCACGTAGAGCCGGTCCTCGGCGTCGAACGCCAGCCCGGCCGGCCGCCGGATCTCGCCCGCGCCCGAGCCGGGCGTGCCCCAGCAGTGCAGGAACTCGCCCTCGCGGTCGAAGACGGAGATGCGGTCGAGCGCCTCGTCGCTGATGTAGATCCGCTCGTCCTGGTCCACCGCGATCGAGACCGGCCAGCGGAACGAACCTTCGTCCTCGCCGAGGGGGCCGAAGGAGATACCGGGCTCCTCGTCGCCCACCGAGTAGACGCGCACGGCGTCCAGCACGCCGGCGAACGCCTTGTCCTGCCGGCACAGGATGTAGAGCCGCCCGTTGCTGTTCGCGAGACTGACCGGGAAGTTGGTGATCCGGTACATCCCGAGCGACTTGACGTAAGGGAAGCCTGCTCGCAGCAGTCCGTAGGGCCGACCCATTGCTCGTTCTCCCATGCTCCTGCGCGGCCGTGCTAGGCGGCCACGAATGGCCGCAGCTGCTCGTACTGGCCGCCCACGATGTCCTGCGAGTCCACGCTCAGCCACTGCTCAAGCAGCGTGGCGTAGACGCCGCGGAAATCGAACGTGTGCGCGAGGTCCTCGCCGTTCGCAAAGGTCGACGGGTCGAGCGACGGGTATTCGGCGTACAGCCCACCCTTGACGCGGTCGCCGAGGATGAAGGCGCCGCCGCCGGAGCCGTGGTCGGTGCCGCTGCCGTTGTCCGGCACGCGCCGGCCGAACTCGGTGAAGACGTAGACCACGACCTCCTCCGAGGCGTCGTGATCGCGCAGGTCGGCGAAGAAGTCGCGCAGCGCGCCGCTCAGTTCGGTCAGCAGCCGCTCGTGCAGCGGCAGCTCGACGGCGTGGTGGTCGTAGCCGGCGTGCCGCACGTAGAAGACGCGGGTGCCGAGGCCCGCGATGTGCGTCCGCGCCACGTCGCGCAGGCTCTGCGCGATCGGGTTGCTCGCGTACTCAACCGACGATTCGTACTGGCCCGCGATCGATTGCAGCTTGTCGATGCCGGCGAGGACGTCGATGCCGGTCTGCCTGATGTAGCTCATCGTCGCGCCGGTGCCGATCGCCGGCGTGTAGACGCGCTGGAAGATGTCGAGCTCCTGGGCGCGCTGCTGCTCGATCTCGACCGAGGTCATGAGGCCGTAGCTGTCGAGGTCGCCGACGGAGGTCACGCGCACGCCCGGGGCGGCCATCGCGCGGGGCAGCCCGCGGCCGAAGCTGACGCCCGTCAGCACGTTCTCGCCCTCCGGGTCGAGTTCGCGGATCGCCTTCGCGAGCCAGCCCTCCGTGGAGATCTTGTGCGGCTCGGCCGTGTGCATGATGTCCATCGCGCGGAAGTGCGAGCGGTTGGAGTTCTCGTACCCGATGCCCTGCACGATCGCCACGTCGCCGGCGTCGAAGAGCTCCTTCAGGGGCGCCGCCGCCGGGTGGAACCCCAGCTCGTCGCTGAACTTCAGGACCTGGTTCTCTTCGATGCGTACGGCCTCGCGGTAGTCGTAGTACCTCCCCCAGGAGTAGGGCACGAGCGTGTTCATGAAGTCGTTGCCGCCCGTGAGCTGCACGACGACCAGCACCGGGTCCTTGCCGTTGATGCCGTTTCCGTTGCTCGTCACTGAGCCGCTCCTTTCGTCGCAGGGAGCCTAGGCGAACTGGAAGTCGGGCGTGGAGGCGATCAGCCGCAGCATGCGCAGGACGCGCGTGCGGTCGTCGTCGCTCGCCGAGTCCGCGGCGAAGCTGAGGAGCCCCTCGCGCGTGGTCTCGTCGACCGCGATCGGGCCCAGCGCATCGAGGGCGCCGTCGACGAGCCCCTCCGGCGTGGCGAGCGCGCCGCTCTCGATGAGCCGCTCGATGAGGCGAGCGATGCCGGGATCGGAGCCGTCGCCGATCTCCTCCACCGCGAAGTTCACGCGCTCGACCAGCATCCCGCCGTCGATCCACTCCTTGCCGGTGTGCCAGCCCTCGACGGTGGGGGGATCGAGGAGCTTCTGGCCCATCGCGACGGTCGTCATTGCCGCTCCGCCCATCGGTACGGCGACGTACACGGAGAGGTCGGGCCGGAAGTCCTGGTCGTTCCCGGCCAGCTTGAGCATGCCGGCGACCAGCTCGATCGGGCTCTTCACCTTCTGGAAGCGAGCGTTCTTGAACGAGTCGGAGTTGAACATCACGCGCAGCACGGGCTTGATCTCGCCGCCCGACTCCGTGAACGCGGCCTCCATCGCCTCGATCAGCTCGGGATCGCGCGGCGGAACGTCGTTCCAGCTCGGCACCTGCACCTCGTCGGCGACGAAGAAGTTGTACAGGTGCCGCGAGATGAACCGGGCGCAGGCGGGCTGCTCGACGATGATGTCGATCACATCGCCACCGTCGAGGTTGCCCGTGTGGCCGAGGAACGTCTTCTCGTCGTTGTCGTGGTCGTCCGGGTTGAAGCGGAACTCGGCGTCGTAGAAGCCGTACGGGTAGAGCGGGAGCGGCTGCTCGAAGGTCCACCCGGTGAACGCGCGAGAGGCGTGCTTGATGTCGATCTCGCTGTAGTTGCCCACGCCGAGCGAGAACAGCTCCAGCAGCTCGCGCCCGTAGTTCTCGTTCGGTTCGCCGAGGTGGTTTTCGTTGTTGTCCAGCCAGAAGATCATCGCCGGGTCGCGCGAGAGGTCGAGCAGGATCGTCCGCATGTCGGACAGTCCGTTGCGCCGGAACAGCTCGATCTGGGTCGACGCGGCCAGCGCGTGCTCGTTCTTGGTGAGGCCCGTGGCGAAGACGTGGTGCCAGAACAGCGCCATCTTCTCCTGCAGCTGGTTCTCCGAGTTGATCATCCGGAACAACCACGCGGCCAGGTAGGCCTGTGGCGTCTCGCCTCCGAGATAGCGCGCGACCAGGTCGTCCGCCACGCCCGTCTCGGGCGTGGGATTGAGCAGGAACTCGACTGCCTCGGAATAGTCACGCGTGGCGAGGCGGTCGATCTGATCGCGCGTCGCCCCGAACCCCGCCCGCCGGTAGAGATGGGCAAGCAGCGCGGCGTCGGTGCGCACCTCGGTCTGCGTGGCCATGCCGTCCCCTCCCCCTATTCGAACCTCACTCGACAGCGCCTCGGCGATGCGCGTGGTGCTCATTCTATCGCCCGAAAGATGCCTGTCAAATCGGCCCGCGCTCGATGAGCATCGGATCACGCGCGCAATCGCGGTCCGGCCGCAGTGGACGAGAATCCGCACCTTCGCGAGGCTCTGATACGATGACGAGCGCGCGAGGTGACGATGGCCCACGGAATGGATGTGGGACTTGGCCTCCTCGGCGCATCGAGACGCAGATGAACGAACTCGAAGCCTACGGCGCATGCACGCCCCCCCGGCGGCGATCGGACGCGCCTGCCGTAGTGGTTGAGGGGCGATGAGCGGCAGCGAGCCGAGCGGTCGACGTATCGGGCGCCCTCGAGCCGTCGAGAGCACACTCGACATCGAGCCGGCGGAGCACATCCTGCTCGAGGCAGGGCGACTGTTCACCGAGCACGGCTTCCGTGGGACCACCACCCGCGAGATCGCCGAGGCGGCGGGGTTGCGCCAGGGCTCGCTCTATCACTACTTCGCGCGCAAGGACGACATCCTCGCGGAGCTGCTCGATCGCACCGTCGACGCTCCATTGCAAGTAGCGCGCTTGCTCGACGTCGCTGGTGCGAGTGGGGCGGCCCGACTCTGGGCGCTGACCTACCTCGATGTCCGCAACTACTGCTCGGGGCCGTACAACCTCGCGCTGCTCGCCCGCCTCCCTGACGCCCAGCGCCCACGCTTCAAGGGGTTCTGGGAGAAGCGCCGCGAGCTTCAGGGCTGGTACGGGCGCTACCTCAACCTCGCCAGCGAGGAAGGAACCGTGAGGGTCGATAACCTCGAACTCATGACGGAGTTCGTGTTCGGGGTCGTCGGAAGCCCGGTCGCCTGGTTCGATGCAAGAAAACACGATCGGCTGATCGTGGCGAGGGTCACCGCTCGCTCCGTGCTGCTCTGCGGGCTGATCGACCTGCAGCGCCTCACCGAGATCATCGAGGAAGGCATGGAACTCGCGGCGCAGGTGCCGGAGCTGGCGCCCGCCGTCGTCCAGCCGGCCGCACCCGTCGCATCCTGAACTGAGGTTGCCGAACTCGCGAGGGTGAGAGGCGCTCGCCAGCGCGGCCCTCGCTAGTGACCCTTGACGTTGCCGCCGCTGACGTTCAGGACCGCTCCGCTGATCCAATCGCCGCCGGGGCCCAGCAGGTGCGCCACCATGCGCGCGATCGGCTCGGCGCCGCCCAGCCCGAGCGGTGCGTTTCGCTCGAGCTCGGCTTCGGGCCAGTCGGTAAACGCCCCGGTGCCCGTGGCGCCCGGAGCGATCGCGTTGACCAGGATGCCGGAGCGCTCCAGCTGGTGCGCGAGGGCCAGCACGAGGCCGTGGAGCCCCGCCTTGGCGGCGTGGTAGGCGGGAGTGATCCGGTCGTGCCCGCGCCAGGCGGCGACGGAGCTGATGATCACGACGCGGCCGCCTCCTCGCTCGACGAAGTGTTCGAGCAGCGCCTTCGTGCACCACCACGGTCCCGAGAGGTCGACGTCCACCACCTGCCGCCACAGCTCATCGTCGGTTGTCAGCGCGGTGCCCGGCGGGGCGTCGAGCCCTGCGACGTTGACGATGGCGTCCACGTGACCGAGCGTGTCGATCGCGCGGCGCGCCATCTCGCGCGCGCTCTCGGGGCTTGCGATGTCGACCTCGACGCTCGATGCCCCGAGGTCACGCGCCACCGCAGCCACGGCAGCGGCCTGGATGTCGGCGAGCACGAGGCGATGGCCTTCCGCGGCGAGGTGTCGCGCGACGCCCTCGCCAATCCCCTGCGCCGCTCCCGTCACGATCACATGCACAGGTGCCCTCCCTGTCCGGCACCCTCTCCCTGGGGAGAGGGCGGGGGTGAGGAGAGGACTTCCGCCCACCTCCGAACGCTCCGATGGCGCAACGGAACTTCGGGGGTCGGGCCCTCCTTCACCCTCGGGGCGGGGGGACCAGAGGGGAGTGGCGGGCGCCCATTCATCCTCGTCCTCGATGCTTGTTGTTCCCGGGCGGGAGTTGGCTTGTGGGAGCTAGAGGGTGGCGCTCGAACCGAACACCAGCGTCGTCATGACGCTTGCGTAGCCCCCTCAGCCGTTGACCAGGCAGAGGTCGCTGCGCTCCACCTGGCGCTCGCCGGCGCGGCCCATGATCTGGCGGGTCGCCTCGACGATGTGGCGGAAGCCGCCGGCGTCGCCGGGCTGCCCCGCTCCGATCTGACCGCCGTCCGTGTTGATCGGGAACTCACCCTTGAACGTGGTGTCCGTCCCCTGGTAGAAGTCGCCGATCTCGCCCTTCGGGCAGATCCCGGCGTCCTCGAGGGTCATCATCACCAGGATCGTGTAGCAGTCGTAGAACTGCGCGAACTCGACGTCACGGATGCTGCACTGCGCCATGTCCAGCGCCGTCGGGGCGGACACCGTCGCCGGGCTGGTCGTCATGTGGTCCTCTTGCCAGATCTCGTAGTGCGAGGTGGCCGGGCCGCCCGCGCCGAGGATGTAGACGGGCGGGTTCGGGAGCGCCTTCGCCCGCTCCGCCGACGTGACGATCACCGCGTTCGCGCCGGAGCAGGGCATCACGCTCTCCAGCAGGTGCAGGGGGTCGTTCGTGAAGCGCGAGTTGAGCACGTCCTCGATGGTGATCGGCTGCCCGGCCCAGACCGCGTTCTCGTTCGCCGCGGCGTTGAACCGCTCGTCCACGGAGCACTTCGCGAACTGTTCCTGCGTCGTGCCGAACTCGAACATGTAGCGCTGTTTGATCAGCCCGTAGGGCCCGTTGGCCGCGACCACGGGCCCGTACGGGTCCTCCCACTCGACGACCGTCGGACGCACGGAGGCGGGGAACGCGCCCTGCATCGACTCGCCGAAGACGCAGAGCACGTAGTTCGCCAGCCCCGCGTGGACCGCGGCCGCCGCGGTTGCGATCGAGTTCGCCCCGCTCGCGCCCTGCACGGTCATCGATTCCGTGAAGCGCAGCTTGAGCTTGAGGTGCTCGGCGAGCGTCATCGGCATGATCTCCGAGCAGATCAGCCCGTCGATGTCGTCCTTCCTGAGGCCTGCGTCGCTGATGGCGCCGCGTGCGGCCTCCGCCAGCACGCTGAAGGTGTTGCGACCGGGATACGCTCGCCTCGTGGGCAGCTCATGGAACCCGACGATCGCGGTCCGTCCTCGCAAGCTCATGGTCCGTAGCCTCCCGTGCGCCCCCGGCGCCGCGTGCTCACGCGAGACGGTACGCGGCCTGTCAACAGCGAGGTTCGAGCGATTGCCAGCGCGCCAAACGCGCCGCTACCATCCTGCCCGCTGCGCGCCGGGGGAAGAGGCGGGTCCCCGCCTCGGGCGGCGCAGCGCGAGGATCGAGGCGCTGTGGGGCGGCTGGACGGCAAGGTTGCGATCGTCACCGGGGCCGGCCGGGGCATCGGCCGCGGGGAGGCGCTCGCGCTGGCAAGCGAAGGCGCAGCCGTGGTGGTCAACGACCTCGGCGGGAGCACCGCCGGCGAGGGGTCGGACTCCGCGCCGGCGCAGCAGGTCGCGGACGAGATCACGGCGGCCGGCGGCCGCGCGGTCGCGAACTTCGGCAACGTCGCGGACTTCGAGGCCGCCGGCGCGATGGTCCAGCAAGCGCTGGACGAGTTCGGCCGTCTGGACATTCTGGTCAACAACGCCGGCATCCTGCGGGACCGGATGGTGTTCAACATGACCCGCGAGGAGTGGGACCAGGTCATCGCGGTCCATCTCACGGGCACGTTCAACACGATCAGGCATGCCGCGGTGGTCATGCGCCAGCAGCGCTCCGGCCGGATCATCAACACCAGTTCCATCTCCGGGCTCGGCTTCGTCGGGCAGACGAACTACGCCGCCGCCAAGGAAGGGATCGTGGGACTGACGCGGACCGTGGCGATGGACCTCGGTCGCTACGGCGTGACCTGCAACGCGCTGCGCCCCTCCGCCGACACGCGCCTCACGATGCCTCCCGACGCCGAGCCCGGGGCGGAGCCGGAGGTCGCGCGAGGCGACCCCGGCGCGATCGGTCCGCTGGTGGTCTACCTGGCGTCGGATGAGGCCCAGAACGTGAACGGCCGGGACTTCGAGATCGAGCGGAACGAGGTCGGGCTCTACACGATTCCGGAGGTGGAGGCCCGGGCCTTCGCGCGAGGCGAGAGCTGGACCATCGACGAGATGTTCGAGATCTTCCCGCGGACGCTGGGCGCGCTGCTGACCAACGACTTCGGCCCCGAGGCTCAGGGCTAGGCTCCTCGAGGCCCGCGTTCGCTGCGCTCGCGCGCGCTCAGGCGAGCCGCAGCAGTTCCGCAGCGTTCCCTCCGAGCCACTTCTCGGTGACCTCGGGCTTGAGCGGCAGCTCGCGCAGCTCCCTGACGGCCCGCTCGAACGGGATCATGCTGTCGGTGGCGAACAGCACCTGGTTCTGCAGCAGCGAGTTGCCGAACTGCAGCAGCGTCTCCCAGCCCGAGCCGGGAGTCGCGAGGTACTTCGGCGCCACCGCTCCGATCTCGATGTAGACGTTGCTGTGCTTCCACGCGATCGCGACGAGCTCGGCCACCCAGGGCCAACCGCCGTGGTTCGCGACGATGGTCAGCTCCGGGAAGTCGCAGGCGATCTCGCAGAGCGCCAGCGGGCGCCCGAACCCGATCGGCCTGTTGTTCGAGAAGTTGATCGAGGCGTGGATCGTGACCGGCACGCCCAGCTCCTGGCACTTCTGGTACAGCGGGTAGAAGCGCTTGTCGTTGGCCATCACCCGGTAGGCGAAGGGCTGCAGGTTCACCCCGCGCATGCCTCGTTCGCAGACCTCGCGCTCGACGACGGCGGCCATGTCGTCGTCCACTCCGGGGTTCACGGTGCAGTAGCCGGTGAGCCGCTCGGGATACTCCTGGACGATGCGGACGACGTCGTCATTCATCGCCCGGTAGTCGCCGGCGTCCCACTCCGCCTGCAGCACGGCATGGTCGACACCGGCCGCCTCCATCGCGGCGATCAGGGCCGCCGGGTCGGAGCCACCGCCGAGCTCGCTCGCGTAGATCCGGCCGTAGTTGGTCAGGTAGCTCCGCTCCTCGTCGCCACCCTCCTGGTACCGGCCCGATGTGGGAAGCGTCACGCGAAAATCGATGATCACGAAAACACCTCTCCCCCGAGGTCGCCGCCCGCGGTTCGGCCGACGACTCTGCCTGTTCCCCGGCTACGTTTCGGCTCGACCGCGTCGCAGCGCACGTCCCGGCAGCGCGCCGGTGTGCTCGCCATCCTCGATCACGAGTTGCCCGTTCACGAGGACCTGCTCGATTCCGGTGGGGAAGACGCGAGGATTCCTGAGCGTTGCGGCGCTCCCAACGGTCTCGGGATCGAAGGCCACCACGTCGGCCTTGAACCCGTCCCGCAGGATTCCTCGATCGGGGAGACCGAGCCGCTGCGCCGTGAACGACGTCAGCTTCCGGATCATCTCCTCGAGGGACGCGTAGCCGCCCAGGCGAGAGAAGTGACCCAGCACCCGCGGCATGGTCCCGTAGGTCCGGGGACTCGGGAACTCGCCGAGGTGCAAGGCGTCGGACCCGAACATCCCGAGCGGATGGGCGACGAACGCCGGGAGCATCTCCTCCGAAGCGCCTTCTCCCACGATGGAGAGCCCGATTGACTCCTCGACGAGGAGGTCCAGGTACACGTCAAGCGCGTCTTCCTGGCGCAACGCTGCAATCTCGTGGATCGTCTTGCCCTCGTACGCCAGGTTCCCGTCCTGCGTGAAGTTGGTGAGGTGGGAGTCGGGGCCTGGACGATCGTCCGCGAACAGCCTGCGGAGACGCCTGCGCTCGATCTCGCGCTCAAGATCGGGAGCCGGGCTCTCGTCCTCGAACTGCGCACGGATCCGCGCGCGGTCGTCGGGGTTCCGCAGCGCCGCGATCAGTCCCTCGGGCCCGTCCTCCTTCGCCCAGGACGGAAGAAAGAACGTCGCCGACGTGCTCGACGCGTTCGCGTACGGATAGCAATCAAACGTCACGTCGAGGCCTCGCGACCTCGCGTCCTCGATCAGCCTGAGGTATGGCTCGGCTCCGAGGTCGGGCCAGGCAACGCTGGCGTAGTGCGTGAGATGGATCGGCGCTCCGCTGCGCTCGCCGATCTCGACTGCCTCTTCGAATGGCGCGAGCGGGTGACCGGCGAGGGACAGCTTGTGACGGGCGTGGGTGTGGTACATCCCGCCGAGCCGCTGCGCCGCCTCGGAGAGCGCAATCAGCTCGTCGGTCGACGCGAACGAGCCGGGGGGATAGTCGAGCCCCGTCGACAGTCCGTACGCGCCCTCCTCCATCGCTTCGCGCACGACCGCGCGCATGTCGGCGATCTGTGCGCTCGAGGCCGGTTCGTCGCGCCACCCGACCGACCAGATGCGTACCGGAGCGTTGCCGAGGATGTAGGCGATGTTCACCGAGACGGCCCCGTCGTAGCGACCCAGCAGGTCGGCCACGGTCAGCCAGTCCGCGGGTTCGGGCGGGTAGCCGTTCAGGCCCGAGTCCAGCCAGATGAAGCGCTGGAGCTCCTCGACGGTCTTGAACGGGGCGTGCGAGATTCCGTCGATCCCGATCAGCTCGGTGGTGACGCCCTGGCGCACGCTCGGCTCGTGCTTCGGACTCCCGAAGATCGTCAGGCCGCCGTGGGAGTGCAGGTCGATAAAGCCCGGACACACGACCAGCCCGGAGACATCGATGACGCGACCGGCCTCGAGGTGAGTCGTGTCGCCTCGGTGGATGGAGACGCGCTCGCCGCTGATACCGATGTCGGCCTTGAAGCCGGCGGACCCGGTCCCGTCGATCACCAGACCCCCGCGAAGCAGCAGGTCCAACATAGCGGTGCTCGTCTCCCCTCCCGAGGCTACTCGTCGGCCACCAGCACGAGGGTACCGGTGACCGAGAGGTCGCCGCCCGTGCCGTTGACGACGCAGGTCCGGGCGCCGGTCTGCTTGCCCGGGAGCCCGTGCACGCCGTCCTCGGCCGTGCCGGAGAGCTGGCGGTAGGCCTCGATCAGGAGCTGCATGCCGTACATCCCGCTGTGATTGAAGGAGAGGCCGCCGCCGTTGGTGTTGACCGGGATGCCGGAACCGCCGGGGCCTGCCTTACCGCCCTCCCAGAGGCTCGGCCCCTGCCCGCGAGGGGCGAGCGCGAGCATCTCGGCGGTGATCGCGGCGGTGATCGTGAACGAGTCGTAGAGCATCGCCAGCTCCATCTCGTCCGCGCCCATGCCGGCCATGCGGTAGGCGGCCTGGCCCGAGGCGAGCGCGGAGGTGGCGGTGAAGTCGCCCATCTCCAGCATCAACTGGTGGCTCATGTTCTCGCCGGCGCCGGCGATCCAGACCGGCGTCGTGGGCATGCTCTCCGCCCGCTCCCGCGAGGCGAGCAGCACCGCGCCGCCGTGGTCCGTCACCAGGCAGACGTCGAGCAGATTGAGCGGCCACGTGATCCAGCGCGAGTTGAGCACGTCGTCGATCGTGATCGGACCGCCGAACGGATTCGTCTCCTTCGAGTGCATGATGGCGCGCGGGTTGAGCGTGGCCCACTCGCGCGTGGTGACGGCGATCTGCGCGAAGTCCTCCTTGGTCGTCCCCCACTCGTGCATGTGCCGCCGCATCGCGTGCGCGTACTCGAAGGGGGCGCCCCAGCTGCCGTACGGCTCCACGAACTGTGACTCCGGCGACCACGGGTCGTCGGTCCGCCGCCGCCCGATCCCCTTGCCGCCGGTCTTGCGCTGCGACCAGCCGATCTGTCCGTGCGAGATCACTCCGAGGTCGATCACGCCCGCCGCGATGGCGCACAGCATGTGGTGCACGTGCATCTCGTACGAGCAGCCACCGACCGCCGTCGTGTCGATCCACTTTGGGTGGATGCCGAGGTACTCCGCGACCCCGTCGGCGACGAACGGGGCCGCGACGCCCTCGATCTCCGAGGGCTTGACGCCGGCCTGGGCGCAGACGTTGCGGATCGCTTCGATGTGCAGCTGCATCGCCGTGACCGGGCGTTCGATGTACCCGATCTCGTCGGACTCGGCCGCGCCGACGATCGCAGCCTCCATGGATGGGTCGAAAGGCATTCGTCTCTCCTGTGTGGTCGTTGCCCGGGGCTAGAGGACCCGCCAGAACGGGATCGCGATCTCGTCGCTCGCCTGGTCGAACTCCACCTGGACCCTGGCGCCGATCTCGATCTCCTCGGGCTTCTCCGGGTCGACGCCACGGAGCACCGTGAAGATGCGGTCGCCCTCGGTGAGGTCGATGTAGGCGGTGACGTAGGGCGCCTCGTCCGCCCAGCCGCCGAAGGCGATGTGCTGGACGGCGTAGGTGTGGATGAAGCCGGTGCCGGAGGCCTCGAACCACTCGATCTGGCTGGAGTGGCAGTAGGGGCAGATGATCCGGGGGTAGAAGTGCGCCTTGTTGCACGTCGTGCAGCGCGGGAGCATCAGCTTGCCCTCCCGCGCGCCGTCGAAGAAGACCTGGTTGGTTGGATCCGGGTCGGGGATGGGCTTGTTGTACTCGGCCAAGCGTGCGCTCCTTCCCGAGCCTGTCCTGGTTGTCGCGCGAACTGTCGCAGCATAGCCCCCGTCTCAGCCGGCAGCCCTCGAGGGAAGACGGGAGCCGCGCGCCGGGACGTGTTCGGGCTTGACAGCGTGTTCGGGACAGGTTAAATCGAGCGATAGAAAAGAACCACCCGGAAGGCGGTTCAGGCAGGAGGATTCCCCATGAGCGACCGTTGGGACTGGAACAGCAGGCTGTCGCGCCGATCGATGCTCCGGGGAGCGGGCATTGCCGGAGCCGGCCTCGCCGCCGCGGCACTTATCGGATGCACGGGCGACGATGACGACGACGAGGCTCCTGCGCCGACCGCGGCGCCAACTGCCGCGCCGACCGCAGCACCGACCGAGGCGCCAACCGCCACGCCAACCGAGGCGCCGGCTGCGACTCCGACGCCGACACCGACCGCGGTGCGCGCGCTTCCGACCGTGACGGCCACGCCTGAGCCGACCCCCACGCCGACCGAAGCGCCGTCCGGCCCGACGCCGGGCGGCACGGTGGTCGCCTCCGATCCGTACACCATCGAGGCGTACGGCGCTGCGCAGGGAGGGCCGTTCGCCCTGTTCGCCGGCCAGCCGACCTCCGCGGAGCACTCCGGCATCTGGGACTTCCTGATGGCGCGCAGGCACACGCTGGATCCCGAGCCGCGGCTCGCGGCGTCGTGGGCGCAGAATGGCCCCGGCACCGTCACGGCGGTCACGCTGCATCCCGACCTCACGTTCCACAACGGCAAGCCACTCGACGCTGCGGCCGTCAAGGCGAGCTACGAGTCGATGAGCGCGGAGGGGACGGCGGCCAACCAGACCGGAACGCTTGCAACCACGTACCTCGATTCGATCGAGGTTGTCGACAAGCGCACCGTGCGCTTCAACCACTCGAAGTGGCCTGGGCCGATCATCTACGACCTGCTGACCCTCGCGCCGATCCATGACGCCGACAACCTGCCGGACTTCTACGAGATGAAGGAGGTCAACGGCAGCGGCCCCATGAAGCTCGACCTCGACAGCTGGAGGCCGGGCGAGGGCTACACGGTCGTGCGGCACGACAACTACCCGATGCCGGTCTATCTCGACGCGATCGAGTACCGCGTCATCGCGGATGCGGACGTCCGGGCGCTGGCCCTCGAGAGCGGTGAGATCGACCTGGCGAACATCGAGCCCGCTCAGTACTTCCGCCTGCAGGAGCAGGACCACCTCAGGATCGAGACGGGCGCCACCACCGGCATGTTCGTCATCGGTCCGGTGCGGACGCTGCTCGGCGGCGGCCACCCGGCGAACGACGACCCGCGCTTCCTGCGCGCGGTCAGCATGGGGCTCGACCGGGAGAGCATCCGGGACGAGGTCTTCGAAGGCATCGTCTCCGTCAGGAGCCAGTTCTTCCTCGAGAACTCGCCCGCCTACGACCCGGCGAACAACGTCCAGTACGACCCGGACGGCGCCAGGGCGCTGCTGGAGGAGGCCGGCCTCGTCGGCACGGAGATCACCCTCTTCGTCCTGCCGGGCGAGTTCCCCGACTCCTTCCCGGAGGCCATCCAGGCGGACATGCGGGAGATTGGAATCAACGTCACGATCGAGATCGTCGATGGCGGAACGTTCTGGGGCGGGTTCCTCGCCGGCAACTTCGAGGGTTGGTACACCACGGGCTTCGGCTTCCACTGGATGAACATCGAGACGTTCCTGAACACCAACTACCAGGTCCGGATCTCGAAGACCGCCGAAGGAGAGCTGCGTAACCCGGTGGCGGAGATCTCGCAGGACTACATCGACCTCCTCGAGGCCTTCAAGAACCAACCGACGCCCGACGAGCGCGCGGCGCTGATCAAGCAGTACACCGACCGCTTCGCGGAGCGCCCGCACCTGATCCCGGTCGTGGGCGGTGAGGACACCTGGGCGATCAACAACCGCATCAACGGCTCCCCGGCGAGCGTGCGCAACCAGTACTTCTGGAACGAGGTCTACATCAGCGACGCGTAACCGAGGATCGGACTTCCGCTTCCCGGAACACACGACGGCCGCTCGTCTCACATCCGATGATGTGAGGCGAGCGGTCGTCGTATGCGCCCGTGCGGACGGTCGATCCGCCGTCCGGCTGGGCGCGCTGCTATCGTTCGCCAGGGGGAGCGCCGCACATGTTGCCGTTCTTGGTCAGCCGCATCGGTCAGGGCCTGATCGTGATGCTGCTGGCGTCCCTCCTGATCTTCTCGGTTCTGCGCCTGATCCCGGGCGACCCGGCTCAAGTGCTGGCGGGAAGGGACGCGACACCCGAGCAGGTCGAGAAGGTACGACGTCAGATCGGGCTGGACCGCCCGGCGTGGGAGCAGTACGTCACCTGGTTGACCGGCGCGGTGCGGGGCGACTTCGGGCGGTCGTTTAGCCGTACCGTCGAGGTGGGCGCCCTGCTGAGGGCCGCCCTCCTCCCGAGCGCCGAGCTTGCGACGGCCGGCTTCCTGTTCATGGTGGTCGTTGGCGTCCCGCTGGGGATCTTCGCCGGCCTCAAACCCGGCGGGTTCCCCGACTACGTCGCGACCGGATTCACCATGCTCACGCTTGGCATCCCGAACTTCGTCTTCGGGCTCCTCCTGATCTGGGTGCTCGCGGTCCACTTCGACCTGCTTCCAATCACCGGACGGGTGCCCATCAACGAGAATCCGATCGAGGCGCTCAAGTTCCTGATCATGCCGACGATCGCGATCGGCGTCGGCCCTGCGGCCATCCTTGCCCGCTTCGTGCGCAGCTCACTCATGGAAGCGTTGAACCAGGACTACGTGCGGACGGCGCGCGCGAAGGGGTTGCGAGAGCGGACGGTCGTGCTGCGCCATGCGATGCGCAACGCGTTGATCCCGGTGATCACCGTCATCGCCCTGGAGGTCGGCTGGCTGATCTCCGGCGCGGTGATCGTCGAGATCGTGTTCGTGCGACCCGGCTTCGGGACCCTGATCATCAGCGGTGTCCAGTTCCGGGACTACCAGCTCATCCAGGGCATGCTCGTGGTGCTGGTCACGGTCTTCGTGACGGCGAACGTCGTGGCCGACATCGCCTACGGCTTCGTTGATCCTCGAATCCGCGTGTCCTGATGGCCGTCGGGCAGCAGCGGGAGTTCCTCGTCCGGGGGCGCGTGCAGACGTGGCGTCAGCAGTCACAGTGGTTCGACGCCCTGTATCGCGTGGCCCGCGAGCGCCGGGGTCAGATCGCGCTGGTGATCCTCGGCGTGTTCGGGCTGTCCGCCCTGCTGGCGCCGTGGATCGCCCCGCACCACTTCGCGGATCAGATCCGGGGCACTCGCCTCCTGGCGCCCTCCTGGGATCACCTCTTCGGCACCGATGACCTGAGCCGCGACCTGTTCAGCCGCGTGCTCTACGGCATCCGGATCTCGCTCTTCGTCGGCGCGGGCGCACTCGCCATCGGGATGTCGATCGGCGTCCCCGTGGGCTATTGCGCCGGGTACGCCGGCCGCTGGGCCGACGCGATCCTGATGCGGCTCATCGACACGATGCTGGCGTTCCCCGGGATCATCATGGCGCTCGTCGTCCTGACCGTCCTCGGGACCGGCACGCGCGAGGTCGCGATCACGCTCGGCATCGGGGCGATCCCCAACTTCGCGCGACTCGCGCGCGGGCAGGTGCTGCAGGAGAAGGAGCGCGACTACGTGCTGGCGGCGCGCACGCTGGGCGCCGGACCGATCCGGATCATCATGCGCCACATCGCGATCAACACCTTGCCGCCGCTCCTGGTCCAGGCGGCGCTCGTCGTCGCGTTCTCGATCGTCGGGGAGGCGGCGCTGAGCTTCCTCGGGCTGGGCGCGTCACCCCCGACGCCGACGCTCGGGCTGCTGCTGGACTCGTCCAGGCAGTTCCTGACGCGCGGCATCTGGTGGTATGTGCTGGCGCCTACCGCGGCGCTCGCGCTCCTGCTCGTCGCGCTGAACTTCCTGGCCGACGCGATCGTCGAGGCGACGAGCCCCTACGTGCGCAACCGCTAGCCAGGCGCCATCAGTCCGAGGGCCACTGCACGACACCGGGCGCATAGCCCTCGCCGACCAGCCCGCGAGCCTCGAGCGCCTCGTACTCCTCGGCGCTGTAGCCGAGCAACTCGAGGTAGATGTCGCGACTGTGCTCGCCCAGCCGCGGCGGTGGCGTGGGCACGCGATTCGGCGTGTTCGCCATCCTGAAGAGCAGTCCCGGGTAGCGGTGCGTCCCGACGCCGGGATACTCGGTCTCCTCGAACCACTCGCGCGCGGCCAGCTGCTCCGAGGCCAACGCGTCCAGCTCGTCGTGCACCGGCGCCGCCGTGACCCCGGCGCGCTGCAGCGCGTGGAACAGCTCGTGGCGATCGTGCGCACGGGTGTAGGCGCCCAGCTCCGCATCGAGCGCTTCCGACTCCATCCAGCGGCCCTGGCTCGTCTGGAAGCGCTCGTCCGCGGCAAGCGCGGGGGCCTCGAGGATGTCGCAGAGCGCGGCGAACTCCTCGTCGGAACCGACGTCGATGGCGATCCAGTGGTCCTCGCCGGCCGTCGGGTAGACGCCGTGGGGCGCGTGGGCGTGGTGCCGGTTGCCGAGCTGGGGCGTGATCCGGCCGTTCATCGTGTAGTCGAGGATGTACTCACCGAGCGCCGGCAGGTACGCCTCGGCGAGCGGCATCTCGATCTGCTGGCCCTCGCCGGTGCGGTCGCGATGGCGAAGCGCCGCGACCACGGCGAACGCGCCGGTCACGCCGGAGAGCGCGTCGGCCGTGAACGCGGGGCTCATGCGGTCCGGCGTCTCGTCCGGGTAGGAGCGGATCAGGTGGTGGCCGATCATCCCCTCCACGTGGGTGCCCCACGCGCGGTAGTTCTTGTACGGGCCGTCGAGGCCGTACGCTGGCATCCGCAGCACGATGATCCGGGGGTTGACCTCGCGCAGCGCCTCGTAGGTGAGGTTCGCCCGCTCGATTGTCTCGGGGACGTTGTTCTCGATGAACACGTCGCTCTGCTCGATCAGGCGGAGCAACGCCTCGCGGCCCTCGGGTTGCATGATGTCGGCGGCCATCGACCGTTGATTGCGGGAGTGCGCGTTGAACTCGGAGTTGCGGTTCCAGGGCTCGTCGCCCGGATCGAAGTCGGGGTAGTAGACGAAGATCTGCCCCTGCTCCGCCAGCTCCCGGGCCTGCTCGGGCGTGGCGACGTGCTCGGCGAACCGCGTGCCCGGCTGCACGACGTTGATCGGCTCGACGCGGACGACGTCGGCGCCCCACTCCGCCAACAACTGCGTGACGTGCGGTCCCGCCCAGAAGACCGTGATCGTGGCCACGCGAACGCCCTCGAGGGGGAGGCGTCGCGGCGTGTTCCCAGGGGGCGGCGGCGCGGCCATCAGCTTACCCCGTGCTCGCGGAGCCGCGACAGGTCGGCGCGCTTGCTGCGACCTGGTCAAGCACTAGCCGGCCACCGCCGCACCAAGCCCCTTGAACAAGCTGCCGTATCCATCGATGGGTCCGGGTAGATCGAGTCTCTGCGCAATGTCCCAGATCGTGGCCTGATTCGAGGTGATGACCGGTATCCCAAGCTGCTCCTCCAACCGGCTCACGACCTCCAGCGAACGCCAGTCGGTGCACGAACACAGCAGGACGTCGGCGTCCGGGCTGCATTTCTCGCGTGCGAATTCGACTATCTCCTCGGGGTCATGATCGTAGATGGGGATCACGCGGGAAGCCGGCGTTGGATGCGCATCCACATTGAGCACTTCGAGGCCCTTCGCCTCCAGGTACAGCCGTAGCCTCTCGTTGAACCAGTCCGGGTACGGGGTGATCGCCGACACCTTCTTCGCGCCCACTGAGCGAAGCGCCTTGATGACGGAGGGACTGGTGGCGAACGCCGGTGTTCCTCCGGAGGCGGACTCGATCAACTGCAATATCTCGGTGTCCCAGCCCGACCCTCGATAGAAGCTCCCTCCCGTGCAGCAATATGCGATCGCGGCGAGGTCCACTCTCGAAAGGTATCTGGTCGCCTCGGCGATCTGGGAGTTCATGCGGTCGAAGCGGGTCAGAGGTTCGAGTTCGCTCTCATGCCAGAGCCGGTGGCTGTGCACGGTGACCCCAAAGGGCGCGAAGAGCCTCTGAAAATCCGGCTCGGCTGTACCGTCCCCCGCCGGGAGCATGACTCCGATTCTGAGTCGTTCGCTCATCGTCGGCTCCTCTCGCTCGCCGCACCGGACGTGCCTCCAGTCCTTGGCGGTGCGGCCATCAGACTACCCCCTCGGCGCGAAGTCGCGGCAGGTCGGCGTGCGTCAGCCCGAGGTCCGCGCCGAGTTCGCCGACGAGCACCTCGGCGGTGTGCTCGGAGAGCAGCGGGGCGCGCACGGCCGGCGCCTTCGGCGTCTCGCTGAGGACGAGCTGCCGGCCGGGGTACTCGATCGGCCCGGTCTCGGGATGGTCCACCGTCTCCCACACGCCGCGGCTGCGGTAGTGCTCGTCCTCCAGCAGGTCCTCGGTCGTCTGCAACAGCCCCGCGAGGATGCGCCGCTCCTGCATCTCGTCCACGACCTCCCGCTTGCCGCGCTGAAGCAGCCAGCCGAGGAAGGAGGTCTCGACCTCCTCGAGGAAGGCGCCCGGCTCCGTGAACGCCGACCGTTCGATCCCCTCGGGGCCCAGCAGGTCGTCGCGCCCGATCAGGCGGAGCAGCGCATCCGGGCGGTGCATGCCGGCGACGTTGACGTAGCCATCAGGCGTCGGCCGTACGCCCGAGATCACGTGCGAGCCCGGCGATTGGCGGCGCGCCGGGTAGCCGGTGTAGGCGGCGACGGTCAGGAAGTACCTCCGCCGGTCCATCGAGCCCGCCTGCGTCTCGTACACCGCGAGGTCGATCCAGTCGCCACGCTCACCCCCATCGACGCGGTAGCAGGCGAGCATCACCGCCAGCGCCGCTGCAGTGCCCGCGTAGTAGTGCGCGGCGTGTCCGCCCAGCTTCACCGGGTAGCGCTCGGCCGATCCGTTGCTGTGTAGCGAACCGCCCAGCGCCTGCAGCGTGATCTCCGAGCCGCGGTAGTCGCGGTACGGGCCGCTCTGCCCGAACGGCGTGATCGAGGCGAGGACCAGCTCCGGATGATCGGCCGCGAGCGCCTCGTAACCGATGCCCCACGCCTCCAGCTGGCCGGGTGCGAAGTCCTCGACGATCGCGTCGGCGTCGGCGGCGAGCCGCCGCAGGATGCGCTGCCCCTCGGGCGTCGCGAGGTCCAGGGTGATGCCTCGCTTGTTGGTGTTGAGGTGCAGGAAGAGCGCGGAGGTCTCCGGGTTGGGCTCGTCGCGGAGGAACGGGCCCACGCGGCGCGCCGGGTCGCCGGCAGGGGGTTCGACCTTGAGCACCTCCGCGCCGTAGTCCGCGAGGAGTTTGGCGGCGAATGGCGCCGCCACGTTCCGGCCCAGATCGAGCACCCGCATGCCCTCGAGCAGCTGAGCCAAGGCAGCCCCCTTCGGGTCGCCGGCGAAGCCCGCGCGCCTCGCCCCGGATCGTCGCGCGGGCGGGTGATCAGCTCCGCGGGGTCACTCGCAGCGGGAGCGAGCGGAGGCCGCAGACCGAACCACGGCCGAGCCACTCGAGCTGGTGATAGGGCACCGCCACCACGGTCATGCTCACGGCAGATCGAACGCATTCTATCGCCCGAAAGATGCACGTCAATCGAGGCGCGAGAGGTCGCGCGACAGGTCAGCGTCTTCGGGCAGGTGCGCACGTGGACGGGCCGACTGCGGTTCGGATCCCAGCGCGAACTGGGCTCGGTGCTCCGCATCCCGGGAGCCGCGCTGGCTGTATAGTCAACGTGATAGTCCACAGTGCGCGGGCTCGGAGAAGACCACAGCGGCGGCGCGCAGGCTCGAAGGGGCCCTGATGGACCACCAGTTCAGCGAAATCCAGGAACTGCTCGGGCAGGCCAGCCGCGACTTCTTCGCGCGCGAGTACCCGATCGACCGGATGCGCGACATCTACCAGAGCGATGAGGGTTTCGACCTCGGGATCTGGAGCGGCATGCTCGATCTGGGCTGGACCTCGGCCCCGTTCCCGGAGCAGTTGGGCGGTACCGGCGGTGGCCTCCTCGACATCGTGCTGCTCCTTGAGGAGATGGGCAGAGCCTGCGCCGTGAGCCCGTATCACCACTCGACCATCGCGAGCGGGCTACCGCTCGTGCGGGCCGCACCCGACCTGGCAGCCGCGATCGCGGACGGCGAGGCCGTCGTCATCCCCGCGCTCTATAGCGACGGCGAGGGCGAGAGCCCGAGGGCCGTTGGATCCTCCAACGGCACGGTCGCGCTGTCCGGCGTCTCCGGCGCCGTCCCCTGGGCGAACCTCGCCACGCATCTCCTGCTGCCGCTCGACGAGGAGGAGCGGATGGCGGTCGTGCCGGTGACGGGCGAGGGCGTCACGTTCGAGCGACTGCCGACCTCCGGCGGCGACCCGCTGTTCGAGGTGCGGCTCGACGGGGCCATGGGCGAGGCCGTCAGCGCAGACGGTCTGCAGGCGGACGTCGTCGCGCACGGCGCGGTTGCCAGCGCGCTTCTCCTGCTCGGGCTCTGCGAGCGGTCGCTGGAGCTCGCCTCCGATTACGCGAAGCAGCGCCGGGCCTTCGGCAAGCTGATCGGCGCCTTCCAGGCGATCTCACACAAGTGCGCGAACATGGTGGTCGACATCGAGGTCGGGCGATACCTCGTCTACAAGGCTGCCTGGCTGCAGGCGACCGGGGAGCCGTTCGAGCGCGCCGCCCGCTACGCGAAGGCGTATATGGGCGACGCGGCCGCGCGCGTCACCCGCGACGCGATCCAGGTGCACGGCGGTGTCGGGCACAGCGATGACCACCCGGCCCAGCTCTCGTACCGCATCGGGATCGGATTGACGACGGCCTACGGGACGGCGCACGAGCACCGCCGGGCGATCGCCGACGCCATCCTCGGGCCCTAGGGGGAGCGGCGTGGACTTCGGTTTCAGCGCGGACGAGCAGCGATTCCGGCGAGAGATCCGCGAGTTCCTCGAGGAGGCGTGGCCGCCCGAGGTGCGCGTGGCGAGGCGCCAGGGGCGAGTGTTGACCCCGGCCCGGCGCGCGGCGGTCAGGCGCTTCCGGCAGAAGGTCGCCGAACGCGGCTGGTACGCACTCGGCTGGCCAGCCGAGTACGGAGGCACCGCGAAGTTCACGCCCATGGAACGCTTCATCCTCAGCGACGAGTGCTCGCGGATCGAGGCGCCGCTCTCGCTGTACGCCGTGAACATCATGGGCCCGCTCATCATCAAGTACGGGTCGCCCTGGATGAAGGAGGAGGTGCTCCCCCTGATCCGCGCCGGCGAGATCGATTTCTCGCTCGGGTTCACCGAGCCCGAGACGGGCTCCGACCTGGCGAACCTGCAGACGCGGGCGGTGCGAGACGGCGACGAGTACGTGATCAACGGCCAGAAGGTGTTCAGCCGCCCCCAGGAGGGCAACATCATCTACCTCGCCGTACGCACCGACCCGGACGCGCCCCTGCGCGAGGGCATCTCGCTGCTCTTCGTCGAGCACGACCGCCCGGGGTTTACCGGGACCGGCGGCCCGGGAGAGCGCGGCGTGGCGGCCAGCTTCTACGACGACGTCCGGGTCCCCGCGGATCACCTCCTCGGTGAGGAGAACAAGGGCTGGGACTACGTCCGCGAGGCGCTCGACCTCGACCGCACCAGCGGGATCCCCTACGGCCACCTCCCGCTGCTGCTCGACGAGCTGCTGGCGTTCGTCCGGAGCGCATCGCTGAACGGCAGGCCGCTGGCACAGGACCCATGGGTGCGGGACCGGCTCGCGCAGTTCTTCATCGAGATGGAAGCGGGCGAGGTCTTCCAGGCGATAACGGCTTCGAAGCTCACGTCGGGGCTCAAGCTGCGCGTCGAGTCTTCAATCCAGAAGATCTATCTCACCGAGCTCGAGCGGCGGATCGCGGAGTTCGGGATGGAGATCGCGGGGCCGGCGGCAACCATCACCTGGGAGTCGGAGCGCGCTCCCCTCGGGGGCTGGATCAACACCACCCTGGAATCCAACGTCGGGATCACCATCGCGGGTGGCAGCAACGAGATCCAGCGCAACATCATCGCCTTCCAGGGGCTCCGGCTACCGCGCGACTACTGACGGGGCGTGCGGGTGACCCTTGCAGGCGAGCCGGCGGGCCGCGGCGGACGTGGGAGCTACCGCTAGCGTCCCTGCCAGTTCGGCTCGCGCTTCTCGGCGAACGCCGTCGGGCCCTCCTTCGCATCCTCGGACTCGAAGACGGCTCCGGCGATCCACTGGTACGCGCGGTGGCTCTCCGCCATGCCCGTGTTGCGCCAGAAGTGCAGCATCGACTTCGTGCCCTTGACCGAGAGGGGTGCGTTGGAGGCGATCAGCTCGGCGATCTCGATCGCTCGCGGCAGGAGCCGCTCCGGCGGCACGACCTCGGAGACGATGCCCCACTGCAGCGCCTGCTCGGGCTCGATGCGGTCGCCCGTGAGCAGCACGTAGCTCGCCGCGGCCGAGCCGACGAGTCGCGGGAGATGATGGACGGCGTAGCCGGCCATGATGCCCCGCTTCACCTCGAACAGCCCGAAGTACGCCTCGGTCGAGCAGATCCGGATGTCGCAGTCGAGCGCGCGCTCGAGGCCGCCGCCGAGCGCCAGCCCGTTGACCGCGGCGATGAACGGCTTCGGGCTGCTGGAGAGGGGCGAACGCGGCGTCGAGCCGTCCGGCCTGTTTCCTCCGACCGGCTCACCGCTCGCAGCCCGCTCGGCGGCCTCCTTCAGGTCCATCCCGGCGCTGAACGCCCTGCCCGCGCCGGTCACGATGCCGGCTCGCATGGCGGGGTCGGCGTCGAAGTCCGCGACCGCCTCCTCGATTGCCGCGCGCATCTGGAGGCCGCTGGCGTTGAGCCGTTCCGGGCGGTTCAGCGTGAAGATGGCGTAGGAATCTCGCTTCTCGTACAGCAGGACAGACATCGGAACCACTCCCTTACGGTCGTCGCGTGTTTCTCGTGGCCGATTCTAGCCCGCCCGTCTCGTGACCAGCCGGACTCACTTGGCCGAGGCGCAGGGAATGCCGTGGCGCCCCGATGCGCGATGGGTGCCCGTCATGGCCTCGATTCTCGTACAGCCCGCGCCCATCGCCCGGATGCCCTGCTGCTAGGATCGCCCGAGGATCGCGGATGCGCGGAGGGACCGGGTGATGGCAACGCACGGGTTCGTCGAGTACGAGAAGAGCGGGCACGTCGCCACGGTGACCATGAACCGCCCCGAGCGACTGAATGCGCGTGGCGCGCAGATGGGGCACGACCTCGCCCGGGCCTGGTACGAGTTCGTCAACGACGACGACGCGCGTGTCGGGGTGCTGACCGGCGCCGGCCGTGTCTTCTGCGCGGGGAGGGACATCCAGGACCAGGCGGCCGGGGGCCCGCCGCCGCTCGATGCGGCGGACGCGCCCGTCGCACGGATGGAGTACCTGGGGGTTCCCGACACGGACAAGCCGATCATCGCCGCCGTCAACGGCGGCGCCTGGGGCTTCGGCTGGTACATGGTGATCGGGTCGGACATTGCCGTGTGCGCCGACGACGCGCGGTTCGCGATGTCGGAGCTGCCGACCGGGATCATCGGCCCGGCGTTCGTGCCGATCCTGTGCAATCTGCCGTGGCTGCCCGGCGTGGAGATCGTGTTGCGCGGGCACACCATCAGCGCTCAGCGAGCGTACGAGCTGGGGCTTGCGAACCACCTGGTGCCGCCCGACGAGGTGCTGCCACGTGCGCTCGAGCTCGCCGAGGAAATCGCAGGTCTGCCGCCCGTGCACGTGCAGACGACGAAGGAGCAGCTGCGGATGGCGCGCCCCCGCACGAGCACGTACCAGACCGAGATCGGAATGCCGGGCGCGATGGCCTATCTCCGAACCCTCGACGACACGCGCGAGGCGGCGCAGGCGTTCGTCGAGAAGCGCAAGCCAGTGTTCCGAGGTCGCTAGCCGCAACGCCCGCGCGATCGCGGACGGACTGCGCTCGCTACCCGCGCGGCAGACCCAGACCGCGCGTGGCGATGACGTTGCGCTGGATCTCGGAACTGCCGCCGGAGATGGTTCTGGGAATGGTCCGCAGGTACTGATAGGTGTGCTTGCCGGCCAGCGGAGCGTGTTCATCCCCCGGCCAGAGGTTGGCGTAGAGGCCGAACGTCTTCGCGCCGCTTCGCGCGACGCGCTGCAGCAGCTCCGTCGAGAACATCTTGCCCATCGACGCCTCGTAGTTGGGGATCAGGCCGGATGACTGCATCCACGCGAGCCGCAGCGACAGGTTGTAGCCCACCTCGACCTCGATCATGCGGTCGGCGATCTCGCCGCGCAGCACCGGCCGCTCCCCGATCCGCACGAGGTCCCTGCCCTCACCGGTCGCGAAGCCGATCAGCTCCTGCATGTCGAGGCGCTGCTCGGCCGTGTTGGAGATGCTGGCGCGATCGAAGTCCATGAGCGTCATGGCGACGTACCAGCCGCGATTCTCCTCGCCAATCAGGTTCGTCGCCGGCACGCGGGCGTCCTCGAAGAACGTCTCACCGAAGCTGGAGTGGTCAAAGCAGGCGTTCATGAGCGGCCGCCACGAGATGCCGGGGATGCGGAAGTCCTCGATCATCAGGAACGAGATGCCGCGGTGCTTGGGCGCGTCCGGGTCCGTCCGCACGAGCGCGTACATGGCGTCGGCGGTCTGCGGGGTCGACCAGATCTTCTGCCCGTTCAGCACGTACTCGTCGCCATCGCGGACGGCGCGCAGCGACAGCGAGCCGAGGTCGGAGCCGGCGCCGGGCTCGGAGTAGCCCTGCGCCCAGTTGATCTCGCCGGCGGCGATCGCCGGCATGTGGCGGGCCCGCTGCTCGGGCGTGCCGTGCACCATCAGCAGGCTGCCGAGGAACATCGCGCCGGTGCCTCCCACCCGTGGCGCATCGGCTATCGTGCGCTCTTCGTTCAGGATGTACTGCTCGATCGTCGAGAGCCCGGCGCCGCCGAGTTCGCGGGGCCAGTGCGCGGCGACCCAGCCCTGCTCGTTGAGCGCCTCAACCCAGTCCTGGCACTGCCTGCGGACCTCGGGGTCGCCCGACATGCGGTCCGTCTCCCACGACGCGCCGGGCATGATGAGCGTCTCCACCGGGCTCGGGATCTCCTGCCGGCTGTACGAGGCGGAACTCGCCTTATAGCGCGGCGGCAGTCTCTCCTGCATGAACGTCCGCACACCGGCGCGAAACGCCGCCTGGTCCGCGCTGTCCCTCCAGTCCATCTCATTGCTCCTCGCGCCATCGAGTCCGCGATGGCTCTACCTTCCGGATTCTACGCCCTGGTGGCGGCCCGCCAGTGCTTGCCAGGCCCTCAGGATCTGCTTCTTCGACAGCGCGCGGTCGAGGTAGAGCTTGTCCCCGGAGCGGCTCAACAGCTCCCCGACGGCGTCGAGGTACTCCATCGCCTGCTGTTGCTCGCCCTGTCCACGCGGTCAACGCCTGCCAGGCCACGTGCGTACACACACGCAGGTTGGGCCCGTGGCGGAGCTGTTCCCTTCCAGGGCGCGAATCGGACGGCGCCGGCGAACGAGCGAGGCGTGCGCCGCCTCTGGACTCAGCGCGGGGAGAGGGCGTCCCCGCGTCCCGGCAGGCTCTCGACGAACTGACCGTCCCGGTAGCAGAGCCGGCAGAACCGGGCTGAGCGCGACCCGTCCGCGTTGGTGCCGCGGTCCTCGGGGGACTCCAGTGGATCGCCGCACTCCTCGCAGCGCTCGACCGTGGTGGCTCCCTCGTCGCTCATCGCACCCCGGCTCCGGAGCTCCGGCGCGGGTGACGCGGGCGGCTAGCCACTGACGAACTCCGCGACGTTCGCAGCTACCTCGTCGGGATGGTCGAACGGGAGCATATGGCTGCCCTCCATCTCGACCAGCTCGGCGCCCGCGATGCCGTCAACGTACGTCTGGAAGTTCTCGAACGGTACAAGCTCGTCCGTGCGCGAGGCGATGATCATCGTGTCGGCGGTCACGCGCCGCAGCCGCTGCGGGAGCCGGCGGTTGTACAGGAACTGGGGCTTCCAGCCGATGCGTGCCGATCCCTTGGCGCAGTAACGCATCGTCTGCTGCCACTCGGGGCTGAGGCCGGGCGGGTCCGGAATCAGCCGCTTGGCGAACTCCGATTCCGGGTCGCCGAACAGCAGCGTGCGCATCTCGCCGAACCCCGACCGTGCGCGAGGGCTGAAGGCGGGGAAGATCAGGCGGTTGATCGGGGTCTCCGGAAGCGAGATGCCGGCGGGTGAGATCAACACGAGCTTCCCGATGCGCTCCGGGTTGCGTGTGGCCACTTCGGCGGCCACCCAGCCACCGAGGCCGAGCCCGACGACCGAAGCCTTCCCGCTGCCGAGCGACGCCAGAAGGTCGTCGAAGATCAGCGCCATGTCCTCGAGGTCGTAGACGGCTTCCTGAGCCTCAAGCGAGGCGCGGTAGCCGGGGATCGCCGGTGCGATCACGTCGAAGCGCTCGGACAGCTTCTCGAGGAAGCGGAGGCTGTCCTCAGTACCCTCCGGTTGACCGTGGATGTCTCCGAGGATGTCGTGCAGATAGACCACGGTGTCGCCGTTCCCGGCCCTCGCCGCGCCGATCTCAATGTCCGCGACCTGGATCGTCTCCTGTGTGAGTGCCACCGCATCCCCCGCTCAGCGCGCCGCGAGGGCGCCTAGAAGTTCCACTCCGCGCCCTCGCCGGTGTAGGCGGGCCACTTCTGCTTGAGATTCTTGTCGACCTGCTCGCGGATCGTCGGCAGGCACTCCTCTGCGTACATCTTCACGCTTCGCCTGCCCAGGTCCTCGGGCAGGTTCCCGAAGCGGAAGAGGTGCAGGATGTGGCCGACCCCGTAGTCGGTGCAGAGTTCGACGAACTCGTTCGTCACCTTCTCCGGGCTTCCGGTCAGGATCACCCCACCGTTGTCGAGGTCGTCCCAGACCGGGCGGCCCTCGCCGCGGCCCGCCATGATCTGCCTCATCCGCTCGCCCGACGAGGCGCGAGACCGCTCGGAGGTGTAGCCGGGAGCCGTCCAGACGCGCCCGTCGCCGCCGAACCCGAGCAGCAGGCGGCGTGTGAAGTAGCGATACGAGTCGTGCGCCTCTTCCTCGGCGGCCTCGCTCGAGGTGGTGACGTAGGTCGGCACCAGCCAGGCGAGCTTGTCCGGGTTGTAGGGCTTGCCGCGGTCCTCGAACACCTTCTGGTAGGTCTCCGCCGCAGCCCGCAATCCGTCCTTCGCCGGGTTCACGGTAATGCAGTACGTGAAGTCGTTGTCGACGCAAAGCTCCATCGTCTCGAGGCTGGTCCCGCCGGGCACCCAGATCGGCGGGTGCGGCTGCTGTTTCGGGCGTGGCCAGGGATTGAGGTAGGCGTTCTGGAAGTGCTCGCCGTGGAACTGCGTCGGCCCGGGCTGGGTCCACGCTTGCAGGATCAGCGCCAGGCCCTCGCGGTACTTCTCGCGCGCGAACGTGGGGTTGGTGCCGTAGGAGTAGTACTCCATCCCCGTGCCAATCACGAGCCCGCCGATGAAGCGCCCGTCGAGCAGTTGATCGAGCATCGCGAACTCTTCCGCGATCTTCTGCGGCTCCTCCAGCAGCGGCACCGCGTTACCGAGGACGGCGACCTTGACGCGCGACGTGATCTGCGAGAGCGCGGCGGCGATCAGGTTGGGCGACGGCATGATGCCGTAGGCGTTCTGGTGGTGCTCGTTCACCACGACGCCGTCCAACCCCACCTGCTCCGCCCAGACCAGGTCCTGGAGGTAGGACCGGTAGACCCCCGGCCCGCGCTCGCTGTCGAAGAGCTCGTTCGGGAGGTCCACCCAGGTGCTGGAGTACGTGTCCGTGAACTCGCGGTCGGTGCCAGGCAGATACGGGTAGGGCATGAGATGGAACTGGAAGGACTTCATGACTGCATCTCCTTCGATGCTCGAACGCGGCGGCCTCGCGCTTGCGCCCGCAGTGACAATACGTAGCGGCTGCGTCGAGGTCCATCTTCGCGCGGCCTGGGCGACGCGGGAGTACGTCTTCACGGCGGCCGCAGACGTCGCGCGTGATGCGCAAGCTCGTCGAGCACGGGCACGAGGTCCACTGCATGGACATCGCGCCCGGGGCGCCCTCGAGGTGCGGCTCGCCGAGGGGCTGCCGCCGGTCGGCGAGAGCCCTGGTCCGCCCGGACTTCGGACCGCGCCAACAACGCTGGATGCCTGCCGCCAAGGTTGCCGCCAACTCGCTCATGCCGCAGCATTCCCGCCGGTCGTGTCGCCGCCGAAGAGCGCTGCTTGACACACTCCAACGGGCCCGCCGAGAATCACGAGCGGACGCTCACTCGGCGGCCCGGCAGCCGTCCGCCGGGGCAACATCACGCAGCATCGAATGGAGCTGAGCAGTGCCTGATGTCGACTCGCCGGAGGAGCTCGCGTCACGCCGGGCGGAGTACGAGGAGCGCGTCCGCACGAGCGGGCGCGAGCTTCCCGGCCCGTTCATGACGACATCGAGTCACCCGGTCGAGCGCCTCTACAGCCCCGTCGACATCCCGGACTTGAGCTACAGCGAGGATCTCGGCAACCCCGGCGAGTATCCGTTCACACGCGGCATCCACCCCACCGGCTACCGCGGCAAGCCCTGGACGATCCGCATGTTCGCCGGGTTCGGCTCCGCCGAGGAGACCAACGAGCGTTACCGCTACCTGCTCGATCATGGCGAGACGGGGCTCTCCGTCGCCTTCGACATGCCGACGCTGATGGGCTACGACGCGGACGACGAGTGGGCGGCGGGAGAGTTCGGCCACTGCGGCGTCGGCGTGTCCTCGCTCGCCGACATGGAGGTGCTGTTCGACGGGATCGCCCTCGACCAGATCACCACCTCAATGACGATCAACTCGCCAGCGCCCGTGATCTGGGCGATGTACATCGCGACGGCGGAGAAGGCGGGCGTACCGCGCAGCGAGCTCGGCGGCACGCTGCAGAACGACATCCTCAAGGAGTACATCGCCCAGAACGAGTTCGTCTTCCCGCCGGAACCCTCGATGCGCCTGGTGGTCGACACCATCGAGTTCGCCAGCGAGCAGATGCCGAAGTGGAACAGCATCTCCGTCTCCGGCTACCACATCCGCGAAGCGGGTTCGACGGCGGCGCAGGAGCTGGCGTTCACGCTGCGGGACGGGATCGAGTACGTCCAGTGGTGCGTCGACCGCGGCCTCGATGTGGACGCGATCGCGCCTCGCATCTCGTTCTTCTTCAACATCCACAACGACTTCTTCGAGGAGATTGCGAAGCTGCGCGCGGCCCGCCGGATCTGGTCGCGGGTGATGAAGGAGCGCTTCGGCGCGAAGAACGAGCGCAGCCTCTGGATGCGCTTCCACGCGCAGACCGCCGGCTGCTCGCTTACCAAGCAGCAGCCCGAGGTGAACATCGTGCGCTCGACCGTGCAGTCGCTCGCGGCCGCGCTCGGCGGGACGCAGAGCCTGCACACGAACTCCCTGGACGAGGCGCTCGCGCTGCCCTCCGACGAGGCAGCCCGCCTCGCCCTCCGCACCCAGCAGGTGCTCCTCCACGAGTCCGGCGCCACCAACACCGTCGATCCGCTCGGCGGCAGCTACTTCGTCGAGGCGCTGACCGACGAGATGGAGCGCGAGTGCCTCCGCTACTTCGACAAGATCGACGACCTCGGCGGCGTCGTCAGCGCCCTCGAAACCGGGTTCTTCCACCGCGAGATCGCCGAGGCGGCCTGGCGCTACCAGCAGGAGATCGAGGCGCGCGAGCGCGTCATCGTGGGCGTGAACGAGTACCTGATGGACGACGACACGGGGGTGCCCACGATCCGCATCAACGAGGAGAGCTTCGAGCGCCACATGACGCGGCTCAACCGCGTGCGAGCCGAGCGCGACCAGCAGCAGGTCGCGGACACGCTGCGGGCGCTCGAGCAGGCCTGCGCCGACCCGCACACCAACGTGATGCCGAGCCTCCTCGACGCGGTGAACGCCTACGCCACGCTCGGCGAGATCATGGGCGTGATGCGGCGCGCCTTCGGCGAGTACCAGCAGACGGTCGCGTTCTAGTCACTTCGGTCCGGGCATCCACCGTGCTGCCGACGCAGGCTGGGCCCGCGGCCTCGTCGGCGGAACCGGCCTGACCTCCGGTGACGCGGGTTGGGTTGGCGAGCGAGCGCTGCCTCGATAGATTCCTGGTGGCGACTCGAGCGTGGAATTCGCCGCCGCCCGGCGGACGGCGCCGCTAGCAAGGGGGAGCCGACCATGGCGCCAGGTCCCCTCCACGGCGTGCGCGTGCTCGAGTTTTCCGAGGTCGTCGCCGGACCGCTGGCGGGCAGCACGCTCGCGGACCTCGGCGCGGAGGTGGTCAAGGTCGAGCCTCCGGGCGGCGACGCGATGCGACGTGGCGAGAACGGGGCCGCCGGGTCGAGCAAGGACTTCCAGTTCCTGAACCGGGGCAAGCACAGCCTGGTCGTGAACCTCGACGACCCGCGGGGGCGCGCCCTGATCCACCGCATCGTCCCGTCGTTCGACGTCGTCGTCATCAACCTTGGGCCGGTTGCGGTCCGCGAGCGGGAGCTCGACTACGAGACCCTCTCGCGACTGCGGCCGGACCTGATCTACGTCCAGATCTCGGGCTTCGGGAGGCACGGGCCGCGCGCGGACGAGCCCCTGCCCGACCTGGCCGCCCAGGCGTACTCCGGCTACATGGCCGAGCTCGGCGTCGTCGACGAGTTCGGCGCGCCAATGGGCACGCACGGCGGGACGATCGATGCCGCGACCGGGCTCTCCGCGGTCATCGGGGTCAACTCGGCGCTCTACCACCGCGCCCGGTCCGGCGAGGGCCAGCTCGTCGACGTGGCCTCGCTGCGGTCCGCGATCGTGATGATCGGCGGCCTGGTCATGCAGGAGCCCGTCAGCGATTCGGTGCTGCAAGGCCACAGCCTGGAGGAGGCGCACGAGCGCTTCGCCGCGGGCGACGACTACAGCTCCGTGCTGCGCGGCTACAAGGCGACCCGGGCCAGCCTCGCGGCGATCTTCGGGCCCTTCCTGGGCGGATACATGGCGAAGGACGGACCGGTCTTCATCGGCGCGTACACGCCGGGGATGCGCGCGGCGACACGCCAGGTACTGAGCATCCCGGACGACGGGGGCGACGCCGCCGGTTTCAATCCGCTCGACCCGACCGTGCATGCGCGCTCCCTCGGAATCCGGCAGGCGATCGCCGAGGCGGTCGGCCGCCGCACCGTGAACGAGATCCTGAGCGAGCTGCTCGATGCCGGCGTACCGGTCTCGCGCGTGCTCCTGCCCGCGGAGGTCGCCGACGACCCGCAGGCCGCCGAGTTGATGGTGGAGGTCGAGGACGAACTGACCGGCCCGCAGCGCCAGCTCAGCGGGATCTTCGAGATGTCAGCGGCCGCCGTGGGGCCCGCCGGCCCGGCTCCGGTCCTGGGGCGGCACACCGAGGAGATCCTGCGCGAAGCGGGTCTCTCCGACGACGAGATCGGGGCGCTCAGGGAAGCGGGCGCCGTGGCCTAGCCTGTCCCGGCCACGCGTACCGGCGACCCACACCACCGGAGGAGACCAATGGCGAACTTGTCGAGACAGGCGGCGATCGTCGGTGCGGCCCGGACCACCGGCTTCAACGTCGAAGGACACACCGTCCCCGAACTGCTGGCCCGGGCAGCCAGGACGGCTATCGAGGACGCCGGCCTCCGGAAGAGCGACATCGACGGCATCATCACCACGCAGGTGGCCGGATTCGGGTCCGACCCCAGGTTGCAGTACCGCTTCGCCGAGTACCTGGGCTTCGGGAACTACGCGAAGGTCATCGACCTGCCGCACACCGGCGGGATGAGCAGCGGCTACGCCAACAACCAGGCCCGCTGGTATCTGGAGCAGGGCCTCGCCAACTACGTGATGGTGCTCGACGGCGGCAGGGGCCGCGAAAACTACATCGGACGCGGCCGCACCTTCGGCGCCGCCGTCCGGCCCTACCGGGAGTCGATGCGCAGCCCCCACCCGTACGACTGGGAGATGCCCTACGGGACGGGTGGGGCCTATTCGATATACGCCCCGGTGGCGGCCAGGCACATGTACGAGTTCGGGACCACGAGCGAGCAACTGGCGGCCATCGCCGTGGCCTGCCGCAAGCACGCGACGATGAACGAGCGCGCCTGCCTGCGCGACCCGATCACAATCGAGGATGTCATGACCTCGCGCTGGATCAGCTGGCCGCACCACCTGCTCGACTGCGCCTACATCGCCCCCGGCTTTGCCACCGCCTACATCGTGACTTCGGAGGAGCGAGCGCACGACAGCCCAAAGCCTCCGGTCTGGATCCTCGGGGCCGGGCACGGCATGTCCTACTACCACGTCGGCAACCTCTGTACGCCGTCTCCGGAGGGCTTCGACATCGTGCGGACGGTCGGCAAGATGGCCGGGGACCAGGCCTTCGGCGAGGCCGGCGTCTCGCGCAGCGACATCGACTGTCTGCAGGTCTACGACAGCTTCACGACCACGGCCCTGCTGGCGATCGAGGACTTCGGCTTCTGCGGGAAGGGCGAGGGCGGTCCCTTCGTCGAGGGCGGGCGCATCGAGCTCGGGGGCGAGTTGCCGCTCAACACGCACGGCGGCCTGCTCTCGGAAGGTCAGTCGGGCAACGGGACCCTCGCGGTAATGTACGAGGGTATCTCGCAGGCGCGCGGCGAGGCGGGCGAGCGGCAGGCCGCGGAGAAGCCGATGGTCTGCATCGGAGGCGCCTCGGGCGTGGCCTCCAACTTCGGGTGCACGATTCTGCAGCGCGACTAGCGCCGCCCAGCCCGGCCTACCCAGTCCCGTCCGCGCGGCGTCAGGTCGAGCGCGGCCTGAACTTCGGCAGGGAGATCTCGTCGGAGACGTCCTCGAAGACCACCTCCACGGGCATGCCGATGTGCACCTCGCTCGGGTCGCAGCCGATCACGTTGCTGGTGATCATGACGCCCTCGTCCAGCTCGATCACTCCGAAGACGTAGGGCAGGTCGTCCTCCCACTCGGCGTTGGGGGCGCGATGGTTGACGGTGAAGGTCCAGACCGTGCCGGTCCCGGCCAGTTGCTCCCAGTCGTAGTCGTCCAGGGTGTTGCAGTCCGGGTTGTGGCACATGCGGCTCGGATACATCCAGAGCCAGTTGCACGTGCGGCAGCGCTGCCCTCTCAGTTCATGCCGCCGGCAGGCATCCCAGTAGGGCTGCGAGACGGGGCTGGGGATCGGGATCTCTCTGCGGTACTCGGCGGATCCTGCGTCGCTGTCGGTCGCCATCGTTCTTCCGTTTCGCTACTCGCGCGGGCCGTGGCTGGTGTTTCCGCCGACCGCCTCAGTCGGCGGCGAAGATCGTGGCGCCGTAGTTGCTCATGGTGCCCGAGACGCTGCCCACCAGCGCGTGTTTGGCGTCGGCGACCTGCAGCTCGCCGCAGTCTCCTCGCAGCTGCGCCACGGCCTCGTTCATGAACATCACCGTGGAGCCCACGCCGGACTGACCCATGGAGAGCATGCCGCCGTTGGTGTTGAGCGGGAGCTCGCCTCCAAGCTCGAGGCGGCCGCCCTCGGCGAAGGGGCCGCCCTCGCCCTTGGGCGCGAAGCCGAAGTCCTCGAGCTGCATCAGCACGGTCATGGTGAAGCTGTCGTACAGCTGCACGAGGTCGACGTCCTTGGGCTCGATCCCGGCCTGGGCGAAGGCGCGTTCGCCCGCCACCTTGCCCACCTGCCGGATCATGTCGAACCCGTAGTCGGAGCGGGTGCAGAGCAGCCCGGTGTGGTAGGCCGAGTGGGCGTGCCCGATGCCGTCCATCCAGATCGGCGGGTGCCGCAGATCCCTCGCGCGGTCCTCGGTCGTGACGATGTAGGCGTCCGATCCGCCCGCGGGCAGGCAGCAGTCGAGCAGGTGGAACGGCTCGCAGATGTAGGGCGAGTTGATCACGTCATCGATCGTGATCGGCTCTCGCTTCATGGCCCGGGGGTTCATGTAGGCGTGCTTGCGACAGGCCACCGAGACGGCCGCCATCTGCTCGGAGGTCGTGCCGTACTCGTACATGTGGCGCTGGGCCGCCAGCGCGTAGAAGGAGATGACGCCGAACGGGCCATAGGGCACGTCGAACTCGAGGGACATCGTCTCCTGGCCGCGTCCCGCGACCCGCTCGACATAGGACTGGGCCGGGGTCGTGGGAGCTAGGGACGCCTGCGCCTGGCGGCGCACGCGCCCGGACCCGCCGCCCACGATGAGCACGTTGGTGGCCTCGCCGCTCCTGAGGGCGTGGGCCGCCAGATCGTTGGCCATCGCGGCGGCGACGCCGCCGTTGGTCACCGCCGTCAGGAACTGCTTCGGCCAGGTGGCCATGCCCATGTGCTCGGCGGTGCGGTAGGCCGTCTTCACGTCCGGGCTGTGGTCGCACACGATGAGGCCGTCGATGTCGCGCTTGCTGAGGCCGGCGTCGTCCATCGCCCGCTTCGCCGCCTCCACGTGCAGGCTGGTCACCGGGTAGCCCTCGGCGTTGCCGTAGGGAGTGCCGCCGATGCCGACAACTGCGAGTCGCTGATCCGCCATTGCACCCTCCGGACTCTGCTGCGTACCTGCCAGGTTCGGTTCCTGCCGCCCGCCGGTGGGCGATCCGCGCCCGTGCTCCCGCGCGATCGAGGCCGCATCGGGGCACAACTGAGCGGGCGTTCAGGTTGACCACGTTTACTATGGGCGGCCCGGCGATGTCAATCACAGCGCACGCCGGCCCCTGCGCCGAGGGCGCACGGCCCGCTCTCGCCGGAACCGCCACTAATCGAGCCCGTACACCTCCGTCTCCGGGTAGAAGCTGTACCAGCCGAACCAGTACGCGAGGTGCCCCGCGATCCGCTCGAGGCGCTCGCCGTTCGGTCCGAGCACGGCCTCCTCCGTGACCCGCCACACGCCGCCGGCGGCGTCGCGCAGGGTGTCGGGATCGGCGCCGGCGGTGAACGTGCGGTCGCCGCGCTCGAAGGCGCGAACCTCCGCGCCCGAGTAGTAGGCGTTGGGGCTGGGCGGCTCGCGGTGCACGCCCTCGGTGATCACCTCGCCACGGGCCGCGACGAGCAGCACCGGCCGCTCGCCGACCGTGTCGTTCACGACGACCTCCTCGGTGAGTGCGAGGAACGGGTAGGCCTTGCGGTCCGCGCCGATGCGCAGTCCGTAGACAAAGTCCTTGGCGCTCACCAGGTCGCTGCGGCTCCAGATCGGGAACATCGTGCCCCGGCTCTGGAAATAGTTGCCGTAGGGCAAGCCCGGCTCGTAGGGCCGCGAGAAGCCGGTGTTGATATCGAGGACTGTCGTCTCCGGGTGCTGCGCGAGCCAGTCCCCCCAGGTGGTCACGACGAGGGAGAGCAGCGAGAGCCGCAGCGGTCCGCCCTCGCGGTCGCGCTCGGCCGCGAGAGCCCCGAGGACGGGCTCGCCGGTGAACTGGTTCCAGAGCGTGCGGGTCACCCGGTCGTACATCAGCTTGTTGCTGCGGTAGAGCAGGCCGGACGTGCCGAAGGTGTAGGTCTGGCCGTTGGGAGCCCGGCCGTCATAGGCGATGCCGGAGCCGCAGAGCGGGCAGTAGGCGAGGGAGACCGGGACGCCGCCGACCACGTCGTTCACCAACTCGTGCCAGTCCATGATCCGCAGCGGATAGGCTCGCGCCTCGCCGTTGACGACGATGCCGAACACGGCATCGGCGAGCTCGATGTGGGCCCCGTCCGGCGCGACCGTCGCGGGGCTGTCCAGCGGCGGGATGCCGTCGATGGGCACGCCGCCCCAGACGATCTCCTCCGTGCGGATGGTCGCGGGGTGGCCGTCCTGGAGGAAGGCGGCGAAGCCCTCGTCGATCCCGGAGAGCAGCCTGCCCTTCCAGCTCGTGTAGCCGGGCGGCGGCACGATCGAGGTCGCGCCGTACCACACGGACCAGCGCCGATAACTCGGGCCGAACTCCTCGCCGGTGAGTTGCGTCAGGGCCGCCGCGTACTCCTCGGGAGCGGGCCCCTCGGCGACGAGCCCGACCCCGCGCGCCCACATCACCTCGATCAGCACCGCGACGAAGCGCTCGTCGGCGGCCGCGAGGACGCGATCGAGGGCGTCCCGGGCGGAGGGTGAAGCCTGCTCGCCGGCGAGGCTGCCCATCAGGTCCAGCGCCTCGCCGTCGCCGATCGGCGAGGCATCGGCCGCCTCCCCGGCTGCTGCCGGAGCCTCGGGCTCAGACGTGGCCGCTGCCGGCGTCTCGCCGACGGCGGCCGGCGTCGCCTCGGGGGTCTGGCGGGGCTCCGCCGGGGTCTCGGGCGCAGCGGTAGCGGGCGGCGGAGCGGCTTCCTCCAGCTCGCCGGCCCCGCCGCACGCGGCGGCCAGCAGCGCGACGGCGGCGAGGGCGGGACGGGCGACTGCGAGCAGGCGCCTGGGCATGGAACTGATCCCTCGGCTGCTCGGAGCGATGCTCCATTCAGAGTAGCGCAGGCGCCGCTCTCGCCTCCGTCCGGGCCCCGCCGCCGGGCGCTCTGCAGGCCGCGCGAGTCTTGACACCCTTACCGCGTGGGTGGTAGGCATACCACGCGCGCGCATATAGCGGGCGCTCGCTAACCGCATCACGAGGGAGGCGACTACATCTAGAGAGTCCAGCAAGCTGCCGAGCCCGAGTCACCGCGCGCACGCGCGCATCGTGAAGTGACTCAGCGGGTCGCTCGGAGAGGGGTGCACACACATGAAGAACGAGACCACGAGTTCCGCGGGCTATCTCGGTCTACTCTCGCGACGCCGCCTGCTCAAATCGACCGCCATCGGCGGTTTCGGGCTCGGCCTTGCGGCGATCATCGGCTGCGGCGACGACGACGATGACGACGCCCCGGCGGCCCCCGCCGCCACGGCCGCACCGGCTGCTACCGAGGCTCCGGCCGCCGCCACTGAGGCCCCGGCCGCTACCGAGGCCCCCGCTGCCACCCCCACCCCAACGCCTGCATTGCAGGCCGCCACGCCGACGGCGACTGCCGCGCCGGAGGTGGCCACGAAGCACGGCGGCTTCCTGCAGTTCATTCAGCCCGCCGGCTACCAGGGCACGAACATCGACCCCTACTACACCGACACCTCGGTCGGCATCAACACGATCATGGGCAAGATGTTCTACGAGTCGCTCCTCAACACGGACTTCACCAACGAGGAGTGGCGCAGCCCCTACAGCATCGTCCCCTGGCTCGCGGAGAGCTGGGAACAGCAGGACGACGTCACGTACACCCTGTCGATCCGCCAGGGCGTGAAGTTCCACAACGGAGCGACGCTGAGCGCCGACGACGTGGGGTTCACGTACGAGCGGGCGACCGCGGAAGACGCGATCCGGAACAACTGGAAGCGATTCATCGCGGGGTTCGAAGTCGTTGACGCGCAGTCGATCAGGCTGGTTTCGCCGGGTCCGAACGCCGAGTTCCTCGAGGCGGTGAACTCGTACATCTCGCAGGTCGCGATCATGCCGAGGAGCGCCGAGGCCGCGGGCCTCGACTTCTCGAGCGAGTCCGCCGGCACCGGACCGTTCCGCGTCAAGGACTGGCAGGCGGACTCGGTCACGACGGTCACCCGCTTCGAGGACTACTGGGGCGGTGGGCATCCCGGCGGCGAGGTGGGCAGGCCCTACCTCGACGGGCTGCGCATCTCTCCGGGCGACGACGCGACGCAGTCGGCCTCGTTCATCGCGGGCGAGCTCGACATCCTGAGCCGCAACGACCGCATCCAGGCGAAGCCGATCCTGGACGCCGTACCGGAGGCGAACACGAGCGGCTTCCCTTCGGACTACATCTACGGCATTGGCTTCAACCAGCACCGGCCGCCGTTCGGCGATCTCCGGGTCCGGCAGGCCGTGCATCTGGCGATCAGCCGCCAGGACGTGGACGCCGCCGCAAACTTCGGCGACGGCGTGATCTCCGGGCCGATGACGATCGAGCGGGTGGGGTACACGCTCACGAACGCGGAGCTGCTCCAGCAGCCCGGATATCGCGCGGAGAAAGACGAAGACCGGGCCGAGGCAGTGAAGCTGATGGCCGCTGCCGGCTTCGCGGACGGTCTGAGTGCGGACCTCGTGTTCAACACCCGGCTCGCGGTTGCGCCTGTCTACGGGGAAGCCGTGCAGCCGCAGCTGAAGGAAGTGCTGGGGATGGACCTTACCCTGGTGCCGATGGACACGGCCTCGTACGGTAAGGCGATAGGCGCGCAGCCCGCCGAGATCGACGGCATGTACGTCCACCTTGCCGGTGGCGTCGCGCGGCCCAGCACCGCGGTTGCGCAGTACCACTCCAGCGGCGCCGGCGCCAAGTCCCGTGGGTACAACGACCCCAAGATCGACTCCCTGATCGACGCTGCGAAGGTGGAGTTCGACATGGAGGCGCGCGGTGCGATCTTCCAGCAGCTCGAGCAAGCGATGATCGACGGAGTGCTCTGGGCTTCCATCTCGGCGCCGTCGCTGATCAGGATGTGGCAGCCCTGGGTGTACGACTGGCGTGACAACCGCGCGCAGCGGCAGTCGATCATGAACCCGAGCTGGATCTGGATGGACGTCAAGGAGGCGCCGGAGAACAGGCTGTCCTGACCAACGGGTCAGGCCATCGACACAGCGGGGCGAGCACCTGAGCCTGCTCGCCCCGCTGTGACATCAAGTCCACTCGGGAAGGATGACCGAGACGGGTTCGAGGGGAGCCACGGCCGGTTCGTCCCGGAGCCGTGCCGGCAGCGTCGCGCGAGCCGTCGGCGCGTGCGACATGCCGCATACTCGGTAGAGAGCGGGCGGTGCGCGAGTGACGCAGTACATTGTGCGCAGGCTCGTCGCGATGATCCCCACCCTCGTCGGCCTGTCGGTGATCCTCTTCCTGCTCGTCCGGCTCATGCCCGGCGACGCCGCGCTGCTGCAGGCCTACACCGGCGACGACCTGATACTGGAGGGGGAGACCGACCCCGAGGTCATCGACGAGCTGCGCCGCGAACTGGGCATCCACGAGCCGATCTTCGTCCAGTACGCAGTCTGGGTGGCGGAGATGGCGAGGCTGGACTTCGGAACCTCCTACTGGACGCGCAAGACGGTGATCAGCGAGATGCGCCGGCGCCTCCCCGTCACGATCGAGTTGCTCGTGATGAGTATCAGCGTGGCGATTGCCACCGGACTCGTGGTGGGCGTGGTTTCCGCGGTGTACCAGGACTCGCCGGTCGACTACGTCGGCAGGCTGATCGGGATCCTCGGGCTGTCGCTGCCGAACTTCTGGATCGCCCTGCTCGTGATCCTGTTACCCGCGCTGTGGTGGAACTATCTGGCGCCACCCGGCTACACCTCGTTCCTCGACAACCCCGCCGAGAACCTCGAGAAATTCGCGTTACCCAGCCTCACCCTCGGCTGGTCGCTCTCCGCGTCGATCATGCGAATGTCGAGGTCGGAGGTGCTGGAGGTGCTGCGCCAGGACTACGTCCGCACGGCCCGCTCCAAGGGCCTGACCGAGCGCGTGGTGATCTACCGGCACGTGCTCCGCAACAGCCTGATCCCCGTAGTGACGGTGATCGGTCTGCAGATCGGCGGCCTGATCGGCGGGTCAGTCGTGATCGAGAACGTGTTCGGGCTTCCGGGCGTCGGCCAGTTCATCCTCACGGCGATCAATCAGCGCGACTACCCGGTGGTCCAGTCCGCGGTGCTGTTCGCCGCGCTCGGATTCCTGTTCACCAACCTGGTTGTGGATCTCAGCTACGGGTTCCTGGATCCGCGGATCCGCTACGAGTAGGTCCGGCGACCGCGCGAGGGGAAGGGTGATGGCCACAGCACCGCGAGGGCTCCGCGCCTCGGAAGGCATGCTATCTCGTACAGACTCCTCCGTGCGGAAGGTGGGGCGACTTGCGCGGCGGAAGCCGCTGGGCGCAGTCGCCGCGCTGCTCCTGCTGGCGCTCGTCTTCATGGCGCTCTTCGCCGATGTCGTGTCGCCCTACGGTCCCCTCGAGCAGGACACGAGCGCGATCCTCGCGGCGCCGACGCAAAGCCACTTGATGGGCACCGACAACCTCGGGCGGGACCTCTGGAGCCGAATCATCCATGGCTCCAGAATCTCGCTCGCTGTTGGAATCGGCGCCGTCACGATCGGAACCTTCCTGGGGATGTGTGTCGGGCTCGCAAGCGGCTACGCAGGCCGGACGTTCGATCTCGTCGTCCAGCGGATCATGGACGCCTGGCTCGCCTTCCCGGGCCTCATCTTCGTGCTCACCATCATCGCGGCACTCGGTCCGGGACTCAGGCAAACGATCATCGCGATCGGCATCGGCTTCATTCCGGCCACGAGCCGGATCGTGCGGGCGGCGGTCCTCTCCCTCAAGGAGCGCGACTACGTGGAGGCGGCCCGCACCATCGGAGCGGGAAACCTGCGGATCGCCTTCCGGCACATCCTCCCCAACCTGATGCCGATTGTGATCATCCTGACCAGCATCAGCATGGCCGCGGCAGTACTGGCGGAGGCCACGTTGAGCTTCCTCGGCGTCGGCGTCCCGCCGCCGGCGCCGGCCTGGGGCAGCATGTTGAGCGGGACCGCGCGGGTCTACTTCCTGTCCGCTCCCTGGTTCGCGATCTGGCCGGGCGTGTTCATCAGCCTCACCGTACTGAGCTGGAACCTCGCCGGCGACGCGCTGCGCGACATCCTGGACCCGCGCCTCCGCGGCGAGTAAGGCGATCGCGGATCGAGCGTCTCGCGCCCTGAACGGCTACGCTCCCCCGGCGAAGTCCTCGATCAGCGCGGCGAGGGCGTCCGGGCGTTCGAAGTCCAGGAAGTGGCCGCCGTCCTCGATGACGCGGAGCGTCGCGTTCGGCGCCGCCTCGGCGAACTGCTCCCCGCAGTCGAGCGGGACGATCGCGTCGTTCGCGCCCCACGCGACCAGCACCGGGGTCTGCACGCCGGCCAACAGCACGGGCAGCGCGTCGTTGAACATCCAGGGCTTCCAGGTGATGCGCATCGTCATCTCGCGACCGCCGTACAGCAGCATGCGGGTCTCGCGCGGCGGGTCCTGCCCGAAGTAGCGGTCGAACTCCGCCTCGTCGTGGAACCCGCTATTGACGTACTCCACGTAGTCGACCACCAGTTGATCGACGATCGCGCCCTCGCGAGGGCGGATGCCGGCCGCGCCCACCAGCACCAACCCGGCGAGGCGGCGCTGGTTCATCGTCGCGAGCTCGGCCGCCACCCAGCCGCCAAGACCGCAGCCGACGAGCGTCACGCGGCCGAGGTCCAGCGCGTCCATCCACAACTCCACGAGGATCGCGATGTCGCGCACGCTGCGCGCCCAGTCCGGACGGTCGGAGTCGCCCCAGCCGGGCAGGTCCGGGACGTGGACGGCGAAACGCTCGGCCAGGCGCTCGTGCAGCGGGAGCCAGCCGTGGCTGCTGATCGAGTGGTGCAGAACCACCAGCGGCGCGCCCGCGCCTTTGCGCAGGTACGAGACGTTCCCGCCGCAGACCTCGATCGATGCGGCGGGCGGCTGTGCGAGTTGAGCGGGAGTGTCGGTCGTCATGTGCCTGCATCCGTTCCCTGGGCTCCGGGCTCACGGCTCACCGGGCGTTGATCAATCCGCCGGAGCGGGTCGTGCGCACCGATAGCGGGCGCTGCGCCGCGCTTCACCGCGACTTGACGACCCGGCGAAGCGTATGGTAAGTGAGCGCTTGCCCAGTCATCACCGTCGTTGGTGGGAGTAGCCTGTGAGACTCCCGGCACGGCCTCCCTACGGGATGTGACTATGTCAAAGATGTCAAGACAGACCGCGATCGTCGGGGCCGGCCGGACCACCGGCTTCAACGTGGAAGAGCACACCGTCGCCGAACTCCTTGCCCAGGCCGCCAAGATGGCGATCGAGGACGCCGGCCTCCAGAAGAGCGACATCGACGGCATCATCACCACCCAGGTGGCCGGCTTCGGGTCCGACCCAAGGCTCCAGTACCGCTTCGCGGAGTACCTGGGCTTCGGAACCTACGCGAAGGTGATCGACCTGCCCCACACGGGCGGGATGAGCAGCGGCTACGCCAACAACCAGGCCCGCTGGTACCTGCAGCAGGGCCTCGCCAACTACGTGATGGTGCTGGACGGCGGCAACTGGCGCGAGCAGTACATCGGCCGCGGCAGGGACATGGGCGCGGCCGTCCGGCCCTACCGCGAGTCGATGCGCAGCCCTCACCCCTTCGACTGGGAGATGCCCTACGGGACCGGCGGCGCCTACTCGATCTACGCGCCGGTCGGCGCCCGGCATATGTACGAGTTCGGGACCACGAGCGAGCAACTGGCCGCCATCGCCGTGGCCTGCCGGAAGCACGCCACGATGAACGAGCGGGCTTGCCTGCGAGACCCGATTACGATCGACGACGTCATGAACTCACGCTGGATCAGCTGGCCGCACCACCTGCTCGACTGCGCGTACATCGCCCCGGGCACCGCCACCGCCTACATCGTGACCTCGGCGGACCGGGCGTACGACAGCCCGAAGCCGCCGGTCTGGATCCTCGGGGCCGGCCACGGCATGTCCTACTACCACGTCGGCAACCTCTGCACCCCGTCCCCCGAGGGCTTCGACATCGTGCGCACCGTGGGCAAGATGGCGGGGGACCAGGCCTTCGGCGAGGCCGGCGTCTCGCGCAGCGATATCGATTGCCTCCAGGTCTACGACAGCTTCACGACCACGGCCCTGCTCGCGATCGAGGACTTCGGCTTCTGCGAGAAGGGCGAGGGCGGCCCGTTCGCCGAGGGCGGCCGCCTCGAGCTCGGCGGCGAGCTGCCCCTCAACACGCACGGCGGCCTGCTCTCGGAGGGCCAGCCCGGCAACGGAACGCTGTTCGTCATGTACGAGGGGATCTCCCAGGCGCGCGGCGAAGCGGGCGAGCGGCAGGCCGCGGAGAAGCCGATGGTCTGCATCGGAGGCGCCTCGGGCGTGGCCTCCAACTTCGGGTGCACCATCCTGCAGGGGGAGTGACGTGGCCGAGTACAACAGACCGGTTCCCGGCGTCACCCCCGACTCGAAGGAGTACTGGGAGGGCTGCCGCCGGCACGAGTTGCTGATCCAGCGCTGCCGCGACTGCGGGTACCATCGCTTCTATCCCGGCCCGATCTGCCAGGCCTTCGATTGCCTCTCGATGGACTTCGACTGGGTGCAGTCCAGCGGCAAGGGAACGGTCTACACGCTGACGGTCGTCGTGCGGGCGCCCAACGAGATGTGGGCGGACCTCGCACCCTACGCCCTCGTCCTGATCGAGCTGGACGAGGGGCCCGTGATGTTCAGCCGGGCCGTCGACATCCCCGCGTTCGACGTGAAGATCGGGATGCGGATGGAGGTCGTCTTCGAGGATCTGACCGACGAGGTCACATTGCCATTCTTCCGGCCCATCACGGAACCGGAGGCCTGATCGTGAGGAGCGCGGCATGATCGAGACCCTTTCGCGAGAGGCCGCCATCATCGGCATCGGCAGCACCGAGATGCGCAACCCCGACGGGCGCTCCGGGATGAGCCTCTACATGGAGGCAATCAAGAATGCGATGGAGGAAGCCGAGCTCACGAAGAGCGACATAGACGGCTTCCTGGTCTATCCGCCCAACGGCAGCATGCGCTTCCACACCGAGCTGACCGAGCAGCTGGGGAGCGCCAACTTCGGGAAGAGCCTCTGCGACTTCCCGCTGGTCGGCGGCCTGATGGTGGGCCTGGCCGTCAACAAGGCCCGCTCGGCCGTGTACCACGATCAGTGCAAGAACGTCATCGTGGTCGGCGGCGGGACCTGGCGCTCGTCCTCGCACCGCACACCGATCGGCCTCTCGGGAGTCGACCTCTCCGAGTCCATCTACCACAGCCGCGAGCCGATCTCGATGGAGTACGAGTTCCCCTACGGCCTGCACCTGCCGGCGCTGGCCGCGATGGTGACGCAGCGGCACATGCAGGAATTCGGCACCACCAGCGAGCAACTGGCGGCCATCGCCGTGGCGGCCCGCAAGCACGCCGCGCTCAACGAGCGGGCCCTGCTGCGCACGCCGATCAGCGTCGATGACGTGCTGAGCTCGAAGATGATCGCCGAGCCGCTCCGCCTGCTCGACTGCTCCTACATCGCGGACGGCGCCTCCGCCTTCATCGTCACGTCGGCGGAGCGCGCGCGAGATGCCGTCCAGAAGCCGGTCTGGGTCCTCGGTTCCGGCCAGGCGCAGTCCTTCCAGCACATGGGTCACCTCTGCCGCGGGTCCGACAGCGAGTTCGATCTCGTGCGCACGGTGGGGAAGATCGCCGCCGAGCAGGCCTTCACGCAGGCCGGACTCGGCCCGGAGGATGTGGACGTCGCCGAGCTGAACGACTCCTTCACGACCACCGTGCTCCTGCAGCTCGAGGACTACGGCTTCTGCGCGAAGGGCGAGGCCGGCGACTTCGTGGCGGACGGCCGACTCGAACTCGGCGGCGCGCTCCCCCTCAACACCCACGGCGGCCTGCTCTCCGAGGGCGACAACGGCCTCGGGAACTCGATTCCCGCCCTCATCGAGGCGGTCACGCAACTCCGCGGCGACGCCGGCGAGCGCCAGGTCGAGGGCGCCGAGGTCGCGATGGTGAGCGGCGTCTCCGAGAGCCTGTCCAGCTACAGCGTCGCGTTGCTTGGGAGGAACTAACGGTGGCCGACCTCGCAAAGCCGCTTCCCCAGTTCACGCCCGGCTCCGAGCCGTACTGGGATGCCCTGAACAATCACGAGTTGCGCCTGCAGCGCTGCGACGCCTGCGGGACGTTCCGCTTCTACCCCAGCCCCATGTGCCACGCGCCGGACTGCATGGGCCTGGACTACGACTGGGCCGAGGTGAGCGGCAGGGGCGAGGTCTACACCTACACCGTCGTGCACCGCCCGGTCAGCGAGGCCTGGGTTGACGACGCCCCCTACGTGATCGCGATGATCAGGCTGGACGAGGGGCCAGTCATGATGAGCAACGTCGTGGATTGCGAGCCGGCCGACGTGCGCATCGGGCTGCCCGTGGAGGTCGTCTTCAGGGACCTCGCGGAAGGCGTCACGCTACCCTATTTCCGTCCAGCGAGCTGATGAGCGCTCGCGGCCACTCGAGGGCTCAGCACCGGGCTCTCGCGTTCACGGACGCCTTCAGCACGGTCGCCTACGGGGCGCGCGGATGACAGACGACGAAGGGAGCCCAACCATGGCGCCGGGTCCGCTGCATGGCGTGCGGGTGCTCGAGTTCTCGCAGATCATCGCCGGACCGCTGGCCGGAGTCGTGCTGGGCGACCTCGGCGCGGAGGTGGTCAAGATCGAGCCTCCGGGCGGCGAGGGGATGCGCGGCGCCGCGGCCGTGGTCCAGGGCACGAGCAAGGGATTCCAGTTCCTCAACCGGGGCAAGCGCAGCCTCGTGGTGAACCTCGCCGACCCGCGCGGCCGCTCGCTGATCCACCGCATCATCCCGTCCTTCGACGTCGTCGTCATCAACTTCCGGCCGAACGTGATCCGCCGGTTGGAACTCGACTACGAGACCCTCGCGCAATACCGCCCGGACCTGGTCTATGCCCAGATATCGGGCTTCGGGAGCCACGGGCCGCGTGTCGATGAGCCGCTCATCGACATGGTCGCGCAGGCCTACTCCGGCTACATGGCGGAGGTCGGCGTGATCGACGAGTTCGGCGGGCCGATGGGCACGCACGGAGGGACGATCGACGCCGTCACCGGACTCTCGACCGTCGTCGGGGTCACCTCGGCGCTCTACCACCGCGACCGGACCGGCGAGGGGCAGTTCGTCGACGTCGCCCTGCTGCGCTCCGCCATGATCCTGATCGGCGGCCTGGTCAGCCAGGATCCCGGCCGCGACCCGACGCTCTACGGCCCTCGCGTCGAGAAGGCGCATGAGCGCTTCGAGGCGGGCGACGACTACGCCTCGGTGTTGCGGGACTACAAGGCGAGCGGACCCCCAAGCCTCGGGAGCGCGCGGGAACCCGGCCGCGGGCCGACGGACAACCGCGTGGTGGTCGCGCACTCCTCGATCCGCGGGCCGTTCCTCGCCGGCTACATGGCCAAGGACGGGCCGGTGTTCATGGGCGCGTACACCCCGGCGATGCGCACGCTCGCGCGCGGCGCGCTCAACATTCCCGACGACGGGAGCGACGAGCCGGGCGTCGATCCGTTCGACCCGGAGGTGAAGGCGCGCGTCGAGCAGACCCGGCTGGCCGTCGTCGAGGCGGTGCGCAGCCGTACCGTCGCCGAGGTCGTGCGCGAGCTGCTCGACGCCGGCGTGCCCGTCGCGCCGGTGCACCTGCCCGGCGAGGTCGCCGACGACCCGCAGGCGTCACACCTGATGGCGGAGATCGAGGACGAGTTGACCGGCCCGCAGCGGCAACTCGGCGGGGTGTTCGAGATGTCGAAGTCCACTGTCCAGCCCGCCGGCCCGGCCCCGGTCCTCGGGAAGCACACCGACGAGATTCTGCGGAGCGCGGGGCTCTCCGCGGACGAGATCGCCGAGCTGCGGGCTGCGGGCGCCGTCGCCTAGCGGTCCGCCGCCGCTCCTAGTCCACGCCCTCGATCGAGTCGGCGTAGGAGAACGGGCCGATCGGGCCGGGGGTCAGCGTGACCTTCGGAAGCACATGCTCGGCCATCAGCTCCATCTGGTGCAGCAGGTTCCCGACCTGGTCGAGGTCGCGGTAGCGGTAGGCGCCCGGGCGGATCCCGATGTGGTCGACGCCGACTTCGGCGCAGTCGCGGATCGTCTGCACGAGATCGTCGACGTGGACGACCGGATAGGTCGACCTGAAGCTGAGCTCGCCCTCCTTGACCAACCCGCGAGCCACCTCGCTCTCTTCCTCGTCGTCCCGGCGGTCGGTGATCTGGCACTGGATCGTGATCGCGACGTAGGGCTTGCCCGTGCGGCCGTAGCGGTCCCAGTACATCTGCAGCTCCTCGAGATCCCGCGCCAGCCGCTGGGTGCCGGTCAGCTCCTCGGCGTCCCAGGGAAAGATCGGCTTGCCGGCGAAGTACGAGGGCTGCTCGCCGATCGGCCCGGCACGGGTCGAGGGGGTGTTGAGAGCGCCGACGCCGGGCAGATAGCCCTGGCAGTACTCGCCGATGCGCCGGAACGGCCGTGGCCCGCGCCCTCCGTAGATGATGGGCGGGTGGGGCTCCTGCGTGGGCCGGACCATGATGGTCATCTCGTCGAAGCTGGCGTACTTGCCGTGGAAGCTCGCGACGCGGTTCTTCCAGAGCGCGATCATGCACTTGAGGTACTCGTCGGTCATCGCCGTGCGCTCGTCGAACGGCTGTCGCATGGCCTCGGACGCCTCGACGATGTGGCCGCTGCCGGCGCCGATCATCAGCCGGCCGTGGGTGAGGTGGTCGATGGTCGCGAGCACCTGCGCCTGCTGGATCGGCGGGCGCCAGGGGATGACCGCGACGGCCTGGCTGAAGTAGGGGTGGTAGTCGATCGCGTCGCAGGCGCCCGCGAAGTATGCGCACGCCGTCCAGACGTCCATCGTCCCCGTGCCGTAGCCGACGGCCTGCGTGGGTGTGAGGATGATGTGGTCGACGAGCCAGAGGGACTCGAGGTTCGTTTCCTTGGCCTTCTCCAGCACGCGGAACGCCGGCTCCCCCCGGAACCAGCGCGCGTACTGCGGGATGGCGAGGCCGATCTTCATCGTGACCCCTCCTTTCTCGAACCGAGTGTCGCAGCGCTCACAACGCCAGACTATCGAATCAGAACCCGGCGGATGGCGGCTCGAATGCAGTCCCCGAGGGGTGGAGCGAGGGCCGCCCACGGGTGCGAGTTTGTGCGACAAGCGAGCGATCGCTCACTTGTCGCTAACCTAGCAACGACCGTATGATCCCGTCAATCTCAGAGGTTTCCCCGCGGTGAGGAGAACGGGCAATGGTTGTACCCGCGAAGGTGGCGGATGAGGCTCTTCTGGCCGGTCGGCGGCAACAGATCGTCTCGACCGCGACCGGCGTCATGCTCGAAAAAGGGTTCCACCGCACGTCGATCCGCGACATTGCCGCGGCCGCCGACATCACGATGGGCACCCTCTACCTCTACATCTCCCGCAAGGAGGACGTGCTCTACCTGATCGCCTCCGCGATCATGGAGGACCTCTCGGACGGCCTGCGCGCGGTCGAGCCGCGTGAGACGCCGCTCGAGACGCTGCACGCCGCGGCCGAGCACTTCTTCAACGCCGTGGCGGGCCTGCGGCGCGAGGTCGCACTCCTCTACCGCGAGTCGGCTTCGATGCTGCCCGAGCACCTCGAGGTCTTGAAGCAGAGCGAGCTGCGCGAGCGCGACTTCCTGGCGGAAATCATCCGGCAGGGCATGGACGCGGGGCAGTTCCGCCCGGTGAACCCGGAACTGGTCGCCCACAACATCATCATGCTCGCGCACATGTGGGCGCTGAAGGGCTGGGCGCTCAAGGACGACTTCGACGTGTCCTCGTACTTCGACGCGCAGTTCGACCTGATCCTCGCCGACGTGCTTCCCGAGCGCCGCGAGAAGTCGGGCGTGTCCTAGCAGGCGGCCGGCCCGCGGATCATGCGCTGAGGCCGGCTATCGCCGGCCTCAACTCTTGTCAGCTCGCGGAAGCAAGCTCCCACTGGACGAGTGTGTAGCCGTCGTCCTCGTGGTCCTCGAAGACTGCGTTGACCTCCGCGCCGGTCCGCACCTGTTGGTGCGGATCCCCGAGGAGGTTGCCCACCATCCGGACGTTGCCGGCCTCGGGCAGCTCGACGAGCACGACGAGGTAGGGGACGCCCTCGGCGAGTGCGGGGTGGACGGGGTGCCAGACGCGCTCCCAGGCGAAGATCGTGCCTCTGGCGGGAACCGGGCGCCAGGCCAGGTCGAAGGACTGGCAGGCCCCGCAGATCCACTCGGGCTCCCACTGGAACCGCTCGCAGGCCTCGCAGTGCTGGACCACCAGCTCGTGCCGGCGCGTTGCCTCCCAGTAGGGGGCGTCCATCCCGTCGGGAGCGGGCGCCGGCTGCGGAACCCCGTCCGGAAGGTAGTAGGCGCCGTGCCGCTGCTCGGTCATGGGTGCCTCCCCGCTTCCAACGATCAGCCGTGCAGGATCAGATCGCTGACTGGCGCCGTGACGGGCCCCCCGGCGACCAGCGCGATCTCGGCGCCCTCCACCTGGCAGGTCGAAGTTCCCCGCACCTGCCGGACCGCCTCATTCACGAGCTCGAGGCCGTGCATGTAGCACTCGGCGAGGTTCCCGCCGCTGGTGTTGAGCGGGAGGCCGCCGTCCGGCCAGGTGAGGTTGGCCTCGGTGCAGAACTCCTGCACCTCGTCGGGCTCGCAGAGACCGTGCTCGACCATGCTCAGCATCGTCCCGCCGGTGAAGTTCTCGTAGACCTGCGCCACATCCACGTCCTGAGGGCCGATCCCCGCCATCTCGAAGAGCCGTCGCGCGACGGGCTTGAAGTTCGCGCTCGGGTAGTCGGGCGCATTGTGCGTCGGCAGCGAGAAGCGGGCGTCCGAGCCCTGCGCCGCACCCATCACCCAGGCCGGCTTCTGCTGCAAGTCCTGCGCACGCTCCGCCGTGGTCAGGATGACCGCGGCGGCGCCGTCGTTCTCCTGGCAGCAGTCGAAGAGGTGGAAGGGCTCGACGATCCAGCGTGACTGGTCGTAGTCCTCGCGCGTGAGCGGCCGCCCGTACATCACGGCCCGCGGATTGCGCTGCGCGTGGGTGTACGAGGCGAGCGAGATCGCGGCGAGCGCGTCCTGGGTGACGTCGTGCTCGTGCATGAAGCGCTGCGTGCGCAGCGCGATCTGCTGCGCGGGCGTCATCAGGCCGTACGGATTGACGTAGGCCGCCGCGCCGGTGACGGCGCCCGTGGCGTGCGACTGCCCGAAGCGGCCGAACTGCCCCTGCGCCAGCGCCCGGTACGCCACGACGTACTTCGCGTAGCCCGCGACGAGCGCCGCGGCCGCGTTGCCGACCGCGCCGCAGACGCCGCCCCCGCCCCCGCCCCAGAACATGTTGGTGAAGGCCATGTCGCGGATGCCGAGCGCGTTGCCGATCCGTACCGGGTCGTTACGGTCGTTGCTGTAGGACGCGAAGCCATCGATCTCGTGGACGTCGATGCCGGCGTCGTCGGCCGCCTTGAGGATCGCCTCGCAGGCGAGCACGAACTCCGGGACCGGCGAGGTGCCTCGCTTGTAGTAGGTGGTCTCGCCGATGCCGACGATGGCGACCTGGTCCTTGACGGTGTACGTGGCATCGGCTGATGAGGGGCTCACTGATTCGTCCTTCGTGCAGGCGGGGCGGGCGGCGTCAGACCTGTGCGGGCGCACGCTCAGCGCAGGAGCGTTCTATCACGATCGATCGCCGGGCGGCAACGACGGACACGCACCCGAGGGCGCCCGCGGGCGCTCGAGGAGCCTCCGCCGACCGGCCCGCTGCCGCGTCCGCCGTGCTTGACAGGCCGGCCTCACGCCGTGTACGAACACGAGGGTAAGCGAGTGCTCGCTCGCTCGCCCGCCGGGCGAGGCGAGGGGTTTGTGTACGCGGAGCGCCCGGTCCGGGCAGACAGCTCGGGACCACCTCGGGTGACGCGAACGAGGGGCAGGCGCACCGCACCGGCAGGAAGTCCCCGCAGGGTGACGAGGCGGGAGGATTCGAAGATGACCGCAGCACCCCCGATAGGCCCCATGAGCGGCGTCAAGGTCGTTGACCTGACGACGAATATCGCCGGACCGCTGGCCGCGCGCATGCTGGCAGAGATGGGCGCGGACGTGGTCCACATCGAGCCCCCATGGGGCGATGACGGGCGCAATTCCACCACGCCCTTCCTCGGCCGCGAAGGCACGCTCTACTCGACCTGCAACCGCAGCAAGCGGGGCGTCGTCATCGACGTGAAGACCGCTGGCGGTCAGGCCGTGCTGAAGCGGTTGCTGCAGGACACCGACATCTTCATCGAGGCGACCGTCCCGGGCTCGCTCGAGGCGCTCGGGCTGGGCTACGAGGAACTGAAGAAGGTCAATCCGCGGTTGGTGCAGGTCACGGTCAGCGGCTGGGGCACACAGGGCCCGCTGGCCAACGAGCCCGGCTACGCCGTGCTCGCCGCGGCCTACAGCGGCATCGTCCGCCCGCCGCAACGTGAGGACGAACCCCCGGAGCTGAAAGGCGGTGGTCCCGATCCCACCGCGGCGCTGCTCGCGACCATCTGCGCGATGTCGGGTCTGCGGAAGCGCGAGCTCACCGGTGAAGGCTCCCTGGTGACCACGTCGATCTTCCACGCGGCGATGCACCTCGTGGGCGCGTTCCGTGTCATCGCCGAGGACGACGACACGCCGCCGGCGGCCCCGCGAGGCGACGGCCTCGCCGGGCTGGGCGGGCTGGGCGTATTCAAGACCGCCGACGGTGGCTGGATCTACCTCAGCGCCTGGAACGACAAGCAGTTCAAGAAGCTCTGCGAGCTCGCGAACCTCGCGTACCTGGGCGAGAGCCCCGAGTACGCCACGAGGCTGCAGCGCTCGATCCACGGCGCCGAGGTCAACGAGCTGCTCGGCCACTGGATCTCCACGATGCAACTCGACGACCTCGTGGAGTTGCTCGCTCACAACAAGGTGCCTGCGTCACCGATGCGCATGAGCGTCGAGGAGCTCTTCGACGATCCCCAGGTCGTCGGGAACGAGATGTACAAGGCGATCGAGCACCCGACGAAGGGCCGGCTCTGGCAGCTGCGGGGCATGCTGGAAGTCGACGGTGACCACGGGCGCATGGACCCCGCGCCGCTCTTCGGCGAGCACACGGACGAGGTGCTGACGGAGCTCGGTTACAGCGGAGAGGAAGTCTCGGCGTTGCGCGAGGCTGGAGCGGTCGCCTGAGCGACCACCTGCCGAGCCTGCCCTGAGGAACGGAGTTCGGGATGTTCATCGGCAAGTTCGTGGAACGCGCCTACCAGGATCCGGTTGAGGATCTGAGGTCGCGCCGACGCAATACGACGGACATGGACCTCAGCAACTCGCTGTTCGACAGCGACGTCGCCTCCGGCCTCTACCATCGCTACTTCGACGAGCACTGCTATGCCGAGGAGGTGGGCTTCGACGCGATCATGCTGAACGAGCACCACAACGGGCCGTTCTGCATGGGCGCGCAGCCGAATATCGAGGCGGGCATCCTCGCGCGCATCACGGAGCGCGTGAAGATCGTGATGCTCGGCAACATCCTCCCGCTCTGGGACGACCCGCTGCTGCTCGCCGAGCAGCTCGCCGAGATCGACCTGATCTCGCGCGGCCGCCTCGTCAACGGCTGGGTCCGCGGCACCGGACGCGAGAGCGTGGCCCACACCGCGCAGCCGCCCTACAACTTCGAGCGGCTCGAGGAGGCGCACGCGCTGATCGAGAAGGCCTGGACCACCCCCGGGCCGTTCCGCTGGGAGGGGCAGCATTTCCACTACCGCGCGGTGAATCCCTGGGTGCTCCCGTATCAGAAGCCGATGCCCGCGCAGATGGCCTGCGGCCTGATCAGCAAGAACTCCATGGAGTGGGCGGCTCGGCGGCGCTACCCGTACATCATGCTCGCCACCGAGATCAACGCCACGAAGGCGGCGTTCGAGTACTACAGCGAAGTCGCGCGCGAGGAGGGCTACGAGGCCGACTCGCAGCACTTCGGCTACCTGATCAAGGTCCACGTCGACGAGACCGACGAGCTTGCCTACGACGTGGGGAAGAACTTCGTCCTCGGCGCGAACAACCCCTTCAACGAGGGGAACGAGGGCCAGGTCCGGGGCTTCATGCAGAACCTGCCCGGGATGATCGACCGCGCGCGGCTGCTGCCCACCGTGGGAGCGGACACCCGCAGCGGCCCCGGCGGCGTCTCCTCGGGCCGCCAGGTCGTGACGCCGGAGAACGACACCGCGGCGGCCCGCCGCGCCAAGCGCGCGAGCAGGAGCTACGACGAACTCGTCGCCGCGAACGCGATCGTCGTCGGTTCGCCGGAGACCGTGATCGCGCGGGTGAAGGAGGTCATGGACTTCCTGCGGATCGGCTCGATCTTCTTCTGGGACGGCGAGGGCGCCATGACCCACAAGGAGAGCATGCGCAGCATCCGCCTGATGGGCGAGGAGGTCATCCCCGCCCTCAAGGACTACGCGAAGGAGATCGGGATCGCCAACCCGTTCGAGGTCGACCCCGGCTGGCGGCAGCCCGTCGAAGCGCTGCAGGCGACGGCGTAAGGGGAGGTCGCGGCGGCGGCGTCGCGGCGCGGCCGCCAGCACCGACGCGATCATGAGCTGACGGCGAGGGCGCTGTGGTGAGTCGCGTCTCGCGGATCCTGATCGAGAAGGATGTGCCGATCCCGCTGCGTGACGGCACGCGCACCGTCGGCGACCTCTACCGGCCCGCGGACGGGAGCGCGGTCCCGGCGCTGGTCACGCGCAACCCGTACGACAAGGAAGTCGAGCTGCGGGCGGTGGGGACGCTGCCCTCCCCCGGGAAGCTCGCGGAGCGCGGCTACGCCGTCGTCAGTACGGACGTCCGGGGCCGGTTCGGATCCGAGGGGACGTTCACCCCGTTCCAGGACGAGGGCCCCGACGGCTACGACACCATCGAGTGGACCGCCGCGCAGCCGTGGTGCGACGGCAACGTGGGGGTTTACGGACCGTCCTACCTCGGCGTCACCACACTGCTCGCCGCGCGCGAGCGGCCACCATCCCTGCGCTGTGCGATTCCAATGATCACGGTGGACGACCTCTACCGTGACTGGGTGTACCAGGGCGGGGCGTTCAAGCTGAGCTTCGCGCTCGGCTGGGCGCTGGGCGTCGCCGCGGTCAACGCGCAGCGCATGGACCTCGATGGCGAGATCCGCGAGCGCCTCGGCGCGGCGCTGACAGGCGGGGGCATCCAGGGCTACGTCCGCCCCCTCGCCTCGGCGCCCGGGCTGTCGCTGCCGGGGATCGCGCCCTGGTGGTCCGACTGGCTCGAGCACGACCGCCACGACGAGTACTGGCAGCGGCTCAGTCCGGCGCGCGACTACTCGGACTACGACGTGCCGATGTTCCACGTCAGCGGCTGGTGGGACCTCTTCGCCCACGGCACGATGCGGAACTTCCGGGCGCTGTCCGCTCAGCAGCGCGCCGCGCAGCACCTCTGGATCGGCCCCTGGGCGCACACGCACTACGACCGGTACTTCGCAGAGCTGGACTTCGGACCGGCGGGCTCGGCCGCGGGCGCCGGCGTGGTCGCCGCCTTCAACCGCTTCATCGACCAGCACCTGCGAGGCGGCGATCCGCGGCTCCCGCGCGTCCGCTACTTCCTGCTGGGCGCCAACCGCTGGTGCGACGCGGACGACTGGCCACCGCCGGAGTCCGAGCCGCGTGCGCTCTATCTCCACAGCAACGGACGCGCGAACAGCGACCGCGGCGACGGGCTCCTCGCGGAAGAGCCACCCGCATCCGGGGAACGCGCCGACCGCTATCTCTACGACCCGGAGCGGCCGGCGCCGACGACGGACCCGGCCGGCCCGCGCGACCAACGCACTGTCGAGGCGCGCGACGACGTGCTCTGCTATACGACGCCGCCCCTCGACGAGCCGCTCGTGGTCGCCGGTCCCGTGACGCTCGAGCTCTGGGCGAGCACTGATGCCGAGGACACCGACTGGACGGGCAAGCTCGTCGACGTGCACCCGGACGGGCGCGCGGTGCTGCTCTGCGACGGCATCATCCGCGCGCGCTACCGGGACTCGCTCGCCGACCCTCGCCCGCTGCAGCCGGGCCGCCCGACGCGCTACTCGATCGACCTCGGCCACACGGCGTGCCGCTTCGAGGCAGGCCATCGGGTTCGCCTCGAGGTGTCGAGCTCGAACTTCCCCAAGTTCGACCCCAATCCGAACACGGGCCGGCCCGTGGCGACCGAGACCGAGAGCCGCGTCGCCATCCAGGAGGTGCTGCACGACCGAGAGCACCCGTCCGCGCTGCGGCTCCACCTCCTGCCCTCGTGACTCCGAGCATGCGCAAGGCCGATCCGGCCCCCTCTCCCTGGGGAGAGGGCGGGGGTGAGGGGGAGGACTCCCGCGCCCCTTCGAAAGTACCGACGGCGCAACGAAACTCCAGAGGTCGGATCCTCCCTCACCCTGACCCTCTCCCTCGGGGAGAGGGGACCGGAGGGGATGCGCTCGCTGCCCCGAGGAGAGGGTTGCGCGAAGGTCTCCGCTGGCCCTGCATCAGCGGTGCAAGCGGCCGGCGCCTCGGGCTTGCGACGCCCGCGAGCGATGGTGAAGACTTGCGCGGGCGGGAACCTCGGGCATGACGGCTCGGCTGATCAGCTTCGACATCGATGGCACGCTCGAGATCGGCGATCCTCCGGGACTGCTCCCGCTGGAGGCGGTACGCCGCGCCCTCCGCCTGGGCTTCGTCGTCGGCAGCTGCTCCGACCGCCCGCTCCACTCGCAGCAGGAGCTCTGGAGGCGGCACGGGGTGCCGGTGCACTTCGCCGTGCTCAAACAGCACCTGGAGTCGCTGCGCGAGACGTTCCGCGCCGCTCACTACCTGCACATCGGCGACTCGCCCGTCGACCGCTGGACCGCCTCGAGCGCCGGCTTCGACTTCATCCACATCGAGCGGACTGACCTCGAGGATGGTGCGGTGACGCGAGGACGCAGCTACCCGGCGGAGACTCGCGAGCAGGCCGTCCGTGAGGTCTTCGATCAGGAGCCGCGGCGCCAGTCGCAGTGGGCGGCGATCGTCGCGATCGCCCCGGAGTTCGGGACGACGCCCGAGATGTTGCGGGGGTGGGTGCGACACGCCGAGGTCCTCGCGGGCCTCTCCGAGTTGCGGGACATGGGGCTGCTCGACTGACCCCGGACGCGCGTTGGCCCGGGCGGTCTGGCGCGCTACTCCGACTTGATCAGCTGCCTCAGTCGGTACTCCATCGGCCTGGCGCCGAGGTGGGCGACCCGGTAGTGCTCATCGATCTGCTGCAGGAGTTCAGCTTCGGTGTCGGCGCTGAACTCGCCGTCGCAGATCAGCCCCGTGTCACCGCAGGCGAATGAGTAGCTCATGTCCGCGCCTTCTGCTCGCCCCAGGAATCCCAGTACGTCACCTGCTCGACCGGCACGCGGCGTGGGACACCGAACCGGCCCTGGTTCGGGCTCGCGCCCACCGCCGCCAGCTCCTCTTCGCTCATCGGATAGCCGAGCGGAATCAGGCACATGTCGACGGCGTTCTCCGGCAGGCCGAGCAACTCCCTCGTCTCCTCGGCATGGTCTTCGATCGCGTGTGCGGACGTGAACGTCGTGCCGATGCCGAACGCCCGCGCCGCGAGTTGCAGGTTCTGGACGGCCCCGTAAATCGAAGACCCCGACCGCAGGCTGGGTCGCGCCCCGATCGTCACCGGAATGATGAACACCGGAGCGTCCTCGAGGTGGTCGGCGAGGTACTCGACACCGAGGTAGCCCTGGTAACCGAGCTGGTTCGTGCTCGCGATTGCGAACCGCTCCTCGCGGCTTCGCTTGTCGACGCGATTCGCGAGGTTCCAGCCGTCCCGGTAGAAGTCCGCGAGCTTCTTCTTCTTCTCCGGATCCGTGACGACGATCCAGCCCCAGCGCTGCATGTTGGACCCGTTCGGCCCGCGGATCGCGGCATCGAGGATCGCCCAGATCACCTCGTCCGGGATCGGGTCCGGCTTGAGGAACCGGATTGAGCGAGTCGAGTGAATCGCCTCGAGAACGTCGAGGGGCTCCCTGTCCACCATGCGAATGTCCTTGCTCCCCCCGTCGCGGGGCAGCCCGGCATGTTCAACGGGCTGACCCACGACGGGCTGCGGCGCGCCGGCGCGCCCGTGGGCGATGACGGGCGGACCGCGGTTCGCTCACGGCCGGGGGCCGCAAGCCGGCCGCAGTCCGCGCCGGGAATCCCGCCTACTCGCGGTCCATCTGCTCTCCGAACCGATCCCAGTGCGTCACCTCGTCGACAGGGATGCGGTTCGGCCTGAAGAAGCGGGCGCGGGCCGGGCTCGCGCCGACCTCGGCCAGCTCATCGACGTCGAGCGGGTACCCGAGCGGGATGATGCACATCGTGCGGGTGTTGACGGGCAACCCCAGCAACTCCTTCATCCGCGGCTCGTGTTCCTCGGTGTTCGCCACGCTCGTGTAGGTGCTCCCGATGCCGTAGGCGCGCGCCGCGAGCTGCATGTTCTGGACGGCCTGGTAGATCGAGCCGCCCATGAGCGGACTGCCCTGGAACGGCCTGACCACGGGGTCCGCGTCGGGGTCGTCGCCCGGTCGCAGCCCGCTCTGGATCATGAAGGGGACAATCAGCACCGGCGCGTACTCGAAGTGGTCGGCGAGGTGCTCGACGGAGTTGTAGTTCGCGGCGCCGAACTCCACCTTCTTGTTCGCCGTGAACTCCTCGTCGCGAGTTCGCTCGGGGCCATGACCCACGATGCGGTTCGCGCGGGCCCAGGTGTCCCGGTAGATCTTCGCGATCTCGTTCTTCGTCTCCTGGTCGCGGACGACCATCCAGCCCCAGCGCTGGGTGTTCGTCCCGCTGGGAGCCCGGATCGCAGCGTCGAGGATCGCCCAGATGATCTCGTCGGGGATCGGATCGGTCTTCAGGTAGCGCATTGCCGGGGTCGAGAAGATCGCGTCAATAACGTCGAGGGGCTCTCGCTCTGCCATGCTGGGTCCTTTCGGTTCGTATCCCGGGTGAGTGCGTGGGCGCACCGTGCCGCTGGCTCGTCCGGCTCTCCCCGGCGCCTGTGGTCCCGCTCCCGAATGCGGCACAAGCGAGCACTCGCTCGCTCGCGGGAGGGGCCTCTTGATACCAAAGGCGTGATTCCCCTGTCAACGAACGACAGGCAAAGGACCGCCTGTGGCTACTCCGCCAGCGCGTCGAACTCGAGGTACGAGTGGTGCGACTCGTCGTGGAGCACGTGTTGCGTGGCGATCCTCGCCGTCGAGGCGCTGCCCAGCGGCTCGCCGGTGTTCGGGTTCCGATCGAATCGCGGAAAGTTCGAGCTTGAGATCTCGAGGCGCACCCGATGACCGGCCGCGAAGCGGTGCGCCAGATGGCCGAGCGTGATCTCGTACCGCTCGGGCCTGCCCGGCTCGAGCAACTGCGGCTCCTCCAGCGAGTTCCGGAAGCGCGCGCGGATCACCCCGTCGCAGATGCCTACCGCGCGCCCGTCCGGCAGCACCTCGACCAGCTTCGCCGTCCAGTCGGTGTCCGGGCAGTCCGACACCGCCCAGAGGCTGGCGCGGACGAGGCCCGCGATCGTCACGGGCTGCTCCAGCGGCGCCGTCGTGTAGCACAGCACATCGTCCCGTGCCTCGATCTCACGCTGATCGCGCGGGCCCGCCGGCCCGATCGCCATGTGGACGATCGGGCCGCCGTGGGTCTCGACGGGCTGGTCCGGGTCGTAGACGTAGCGATCGGAGGCCGCCCCCTCTGTTGGGGGTGCCTCGACCAGGGCGCCGTCGCCGTGCAGGGTGTTGGCCTTCCCGCCGCTCGCGAGGTAGAGCCGCCTCGGGCGCGCCTCGGCGGGCGGCCACGAGCTGTCCAGCCGCCACTCGTTCGCGCCCATGAGGAAGTAGCGCACCGGGGTGGCGTTCGCGGGGGCGGCCTCCCTGCCCGGCCGCAGGTGCCGCTCGAGGAAGCGGTTGGTCTCGCCGACGATGTCGGCCGCCTCTCGCGCTCCGGAGCGTCCGAACGTCATCTCCCCCAGGGCGGGACCGGACTCGGTGTGCGCCCAGGGACCGACCACCAGCAGCTGATCGGTCCGGCCGGCGGCGCTGATGCCCTGGTAGTTCCGCACCGCACCCGTTCCGAAGACGTCGAACCAGCCGCCGACGTGCAGGACGGGCACCTCGAACGAGTCGTAGTGCCCGCTGGGGCTCAGGTCCGCCCAGTAGCCGTCGCGCCGCTCGTGCTCCAGCCAGCTCGCCCACCACGGCGCGACGTTCGCGGCCGAGATGCCCGCCAGCGCCGAGAGCGGCCGCGTCCACAGCGGTTCGAGGCCGGCGGCGATGGTGCGGCGCAGCTCCGCCTGCTGCTCGGCGGTCACCTGCCGAGCGTAGTCGGGTCGCAGGATCAGGCTCGTCGAGGCGAGGGTCATCGTCCAGGTGGCCGCGAACCCGAGCTGGAAGGCTCCGCCGCTGAAGATCCAGCCGTCGTAGTAGTCGTCGCCGGTGCTGGTCGCGACCACGCAGCGAAGCGAGGGTGGCCGCTCGCGCGCGCCCAGCAGGGCGGTCACACCCCCGTAGGAGCCGCCGTGGAGCGCGACGTTCCCGTCGCACCATGGCTGCGCCGCCGCCCACTCCACCGTGTCGTAGCCGTCCGGGCCTTCGGTCTCGAACGGACGGAACTCGCCCTCCGAGGAGGCGCGACCCCGCGTGTCGACGACGAGCACCGCGTAGCCACGTTCCGCGGACTTGAGGGGGGAGAGGCCGCCACCGCCCTGGCCGGCGACCTCCTTGTTGTACGGAGTGCGAGAGACCACTGCCGGCACGGGCCCGATCCCGAGGGGACGGTAGAGGTCTCCGTAGGTTCTGACCCCGTCGCGGAGCGGGACCGTGACGCTCTTCTCGACGAGCACGCGGCGCGGTCGCCGCGGCCGCGCGGGCTCAACCTCGGGCATCGTCGCCACTCCAGGTCCGGTCACGGGCGAGGCCGGGCATCACAGGCCGGCTACGAACGGTCCGGGCTGCACGCCGGGCGCGCTCGCTCAGGCGACCGCGCCGCACTCCCGCAACTCGCTGATCTGCTCCGGCGAGAAGCCGTAGTCCCCGAGCACGTCGTCCGTGTGCTCGCCCAGCAGCGGGGCCGGCCGGTACTGCGGGCCGTCCCCGTCGATCTCGTACATCGCCCCGATCATGCTCAGGCGGCCCTTCGTCGGATGATCGAGCGAGGTGATCAGGTCGTTGTCGAGGATGTGCGGATCGTCCTGCAGCTCGTCGAGGGTTTGATTGACCGGCGAGACGGGGATGCGCCGCGCGCGCATCTCCTCGACGATCTCGTCGCGATTCTTGGAGGCGACCCACTCTCCGAAGAGGGCGTTCAGCCTCGCGCCGCTCTCTCCCGACCTCAGGAAGCGGGTGGCGTACGCCGGATCGGCGCCGACCTCGGGGAAGCCCGCGAGGTCGCAGAGATCGACGAACTGGCGGTCGTTCCAGGCGCAGAGGAAGACGCCCTTCCCGTCGGCTGCCCAGAACGGGCCGAGCCCTCCGAGGCCGCCGACCGGGCCACGGCCGTTCTCCTCCTTCGGGGGTTCGTCGTGCGCGATCACCATGCCGGCGCCCGCCATGTGGACGGCGCCCTGCAGCACGGAACTGGTGACCAGCGCCCCTTTGCCGGTTCGTTCCCGCTCGTAGAGCGCGCCCATCGCGGCGAAGGCGCCCAGCAGCGGCGCCGTCGGGTCACCGCGGAGCCCGCCCAGCGCGCGGAACTCGCCGTTCTCCGACCGCACGGCGCCCGTGAAGGCCTGCACGAGGACGTCGTACCCCGGCTCGTACGCGAGCGGGCCGCTCTGACCCCAGCCGGTGATTGAGATCTGGATCAGCCGCGGGTTGAGTGCGTGCAGCGTGTCCCAGCCCAGCCCGAGGTCATCGAGGGTGCCCTTCGTCATGTTCTCGACGAAGAAGTCCGCCTGCTGGAGCAGGCTCTTCATGACCTCGCACCCGCGTGGTGTCTTGAGGTCGATCACAACGCCGCGCTTGTTGCGGTTCCCAACGGAGTGGAATACGCCTTCACGTCCGAGGAACGCCGTCGTTGAGTTGCGGCCGTCGTCTCCGTGCGGCGGCTCGACATGAACCACATCGGCGCCCAGCTCGCCGAACAGGCGCGCTGCGACCGGTCCGGCCACGTTCGTGGTCAGGTCGATGACCTTGAGGTCAGCCAGGATCTGGCCGGTCGGACTCATCGGACCCTCCTTGACCCGCCGCGACAGGAGTGAGCGCTCGCTCGCGCGCTTGCGCCACCGTGTACCCGACCCTCGGCGCCGGTGTCAAGCGAAGGGGCCGGGCGCGCGGCCCCGGCGTGTTGCCAAACTTGACAGCGGGTGACAAGATTCTAGCGAGCAGCCTCGCCACGCGCCTGGAGAGCGTGATGCCATCACCTCATCTCGAGACAGCGGACCCGCCGAGAGGCGGGAAGCGAACGCCGAAGCCCGCCTCGCTGCGCGAGCAGAAGAAGCTGCGGACGCGCGAGGGGCTGGCGCGGGCGGCCATCCGCCTCTTCTCGGAGCGCGGCTACGACGAGACGACCGTCGAGGAGATCGCCAGCGAGGCCGGTGTCTCCGAGCGCACCTACTTCCGCTACTTCAGGTCCAAGGAAGACGTGATCTTCTTCGACAGCGACGAGCTCACGGAGACCTACCGCGAGTCACTGGCGACCCGGTTTCCGGGCGAGACCCTGGTCGATCGCGTGCGGCGCGCTTCGCGCGACGTGCTGCGCGTCATGGGTTACGAGCACCCGCACTACGACGTGCGCGTCGGCAGGCTCCTGCTCGAGGTCCCGGCGCTGTCGGCGCGCATGGCTGCCCTCGACGCGCAGCGCGAGGACATCCTCGCGCCGGTCATCGCCGAGGAGTACGGACTACAGCCGGACGACCCCCGCGCGCAGCTGGCCGCCGGCGCCGTGGTCGGCTCGATTCGCGCGATGCGCAGGCGGTGGCTCTACGCCGGGGGCGTGGACCGCCCGGCCGACCTGCTGGACGAGGCGTTCACGCTGCTGCGGCGCGGACTCGACCACCTGAACGACTAGCCTGTCGCGCAGGAGACCCTTGCGAAACTCCCACAAGCCCGCTCCGGCCCCTCCCCCTGGGGAGGGGACCGGAGGGGATGCGCTCGCTGCCCCGAGGAGAGGGTTACGCGAAGGTCTCCGCAGGCACTCGCGATCGAGCCTCCGCCGGGCGAATCGTGATCAGGGCTCGTCGAACGAGACGACGTAGCGCGCGAAACCGAGCTGCGTGTCACAGACGGCGAACGTCGTGGCGATGTGGTTACGGTTCTGCATCAGGTGCCACGGGTCGGCCTCGCTCGCCGCCGGGAACTCGACCGCGCCCTGGCCGCGCCACGTCTGCTTGTACGTGTAGTCGGGGTCGATCTGATCCAGTTCGAGGACGGGCGGGTCGTCTTCCTCCCGGGCGGCGCGCACCACGCGCGCGTTCATCATCGGGTCGTAGCGCATCTCGCCGGCGGTGACCTCTTCCAGGTCCGTCATCCGCACGCTCGCGAGCACATCGCCGTTTCGCCCGATTGAGGCGCTGACAGTATCGCCGTTTCGTTCCAGCGTCACCTCGCCGAGCTTCGCCGGGAAGGCCCAGAACTCGCGGAAGGCCGCACAGGCCGCCTCCGTGCTGACGATGGTGAAGAGCGGGAACGCGCGCGCGGTGGTCCGCCAGCGGCAGACGATCATCTGCGTCGCCTGGCCGAACGGCCCGACCGGGCTCGAGGGGTAGTACGAGACCATGATGTGCCCGTACGGCGGGTACGAGCGCGAGAGTGCCGGCGGCAGCGAACTCTCCGCGAGATCCTTGTCGATCTCGTAGCTCATCAGGAGGATTTCGCTGTCCTCGAGCATCCAGGGAGGCGCGGGGTAGAGCGGCGCCAGGAATGGCGTCGTGAACGGGAGCTTGTCGACGCCAAACCGCCCGTACTCAGGCATTGCGGGCTCCTTCCTCCAGCGTCCTCGCGATCGCCCTTACGATGCCGCGGCGGCCTTCTTCGCCTTGCTCCCCGACCGGCCGTTCGTCGCCGCCCGGGCCCGGGGGTCGTACGGCTTCGGCTCGTCTTCGCCCTTGTCGAAGGCCGGGATCACCTCTTCCGCGAAGAGCTTGAGGGACTTCAGGATCTTCTCCTGCGGCACGAGCGTGCCGACGCTGACGAGACAGGTCACGAGGTCGACGCCCATCTCCTCCCAGCGCTTCATGTTCTTGATGATCTGGTCGGGCGTGCCGATCGCCAGGTCGTCCCGGCGGAACGTGCCCGCCTGGCTCGCCGAGGCGAGTCCGCCCCCTGCCGGCCGCTTCGCTGCCTCGGCGCGCTGGGAGGCGGCCCCTCGCCGGTCGCGCCGCGCCCGGGCGCCGCCACCTGGCGCGCGGTAGACGCGCGTGGGGTAGACCTGCCGGATCGCGACGAAGTGCGCGTTCAGCTGGTTGAATCCCTGCACCAGCTGCTGGCCGTACATCGCCGCCTCGTCCGGATCCTCGGAGCAGTGGAGCCAGTTCAGCGTCCCCACCCGCTCGTTCACGAAGTCGCCGACCGGCTCGCAGTTCCTGACGAGCTCCCGGTAGGTGTTGATCCGCTTCGCCTGCTCCTCGGGCGCGGCGCCGCTGACGCCGAGCATTCCGAGGCCCCGCTCGCCCGCCTGGATGGCAGTCTCGGGACTGCTGACCGCGACCCACATCGGCGGGTGCGGCTTCTGCAGGGGCTTCGGGAGGACGTTGCGGGGCGGCACGTTGAAGTACTTGCCGTCCCAGGAGAAGTACTCTTCCTTCCACATCTTCGGGATCGCCTCGACCGCCTCGGCCCACATGTCCTTGGTGTCGTCGGGGTCGCAGAGGAAGCCGCCCAGCTCGTTCCAGGTCTGGGAGCGGCCGGTGCCGAACTCGAGGCGCCCGTTGCTGATCAGGTCGATCGCGGCCGCCGTCTCCGCCGTGCGGACCGGGTGGTTGAACGGCGGGAGCAGCAGGCGAATGCCGAAGCCGATGCGGATATTCTTCGTCTGCGCGGCGCACGCCGTGAGGAAGACATCCGAGGCAGAGCAGTGCGAGTACTCCTCGAGGAAGTGATGCTCGACGGCCCACACGGAGTCGAACCCGAGCTCGTCGGCGAGCCGCACCTGCTCGAGTGAGGTCTGGTAGACCTCGAGTTCGCTCTCGGGAGTCCATGGTTTCGGAACCGCCAGCTCGTAGAAGATGCCGAACCTCATGTGAAACCCCCGTACCAGTCGCCGCGATACCAGCCGAGCGCCCGCCCACGCGCGAGGAGTGAGCGCTCGCTCTTGCCGCTGTCACGGCCTGTGTACGCGAAAGTGGCATTGACTGTCAAGAGCTGTCGGTCTCCCGCAATGGTGGTCAACGACGATACGATCGCGGAGCGGACGACGGGCGTCCGGGTGGCGCGCGCCGTCGCGTAGCCGAAATGGCGGGCGGCACAGGAGGACGAACCCTTGACCGATCAGCACGACGAGTCGGCCCGCCCGCGGCTCGATGGCCTGGCGTCCCTCCTTCCCGCCTTCGAGGCGCCCGATGCCGAATTCGGAACCTGGAAGGGGGGAGGCGAGACGGAGCCCGGCACCTTCACCATGCCGTGGTTCTCGGACTCGGAACTCACGTCCCGGTTCGTTGAAGTGGCCTACCGCGACGGCTGGGTGCGCTCTGATTTCGATTGGGGCGAGTGGGCGCAGACGCCTGAGGCGCGGCGCCTCTGGGACGATCGAGGGGCAATCGAGCAGGCGACCGCGCTCGACCTCGTGCGCCTCCTCACGGTGGTGATCCGCTCCGAGCGCTTCGTCGAAGGCGCTGTAGCGGACGCGATCGAGTCCGGGCTCGTGACGGCCGTGCTGCGGCGGATCGAGCAGCTTCGCACTCAGGGGTGCTGACCGAGCGGGTACTTGTAGCGCTTATCTCGGCGGCCCGAGGGCAGCAAGACCCAGCCCTCTGAGTCGACGGTCTACGTCTGGCCGTTGTGCACGATCTCGTGCGGACCGACGCCTGGTGCTGCTGGCTGGTCGTCGCCGCTCACCGATTCGATTTTCACGAAGCGGCCCCGCCGCGAGGTCTTCCCGAGCGTTGTGCACCGCGTCGGCTTCTTCAGCCCGGCCGGCCTCTTGAGTGACATCCAGACCGGCTCTTCACGGGGCTTCATCCACTCGGGCCAATCGGCCGTGCTGATGCCCGGAGGGGGCGGGTCGGGTGACGCGAGCACATAGTGGGGCGTCGCTTGGTGAACCCCGGGCCGCCCTTCGCCAAAGATCCGGCTGAGCCGCTTGGCCTTCGACTTGAGCTGCCTGTTCGTCCAGTTCGTCTCGACCTTCGCTTCAACCAGGGCGACGTGCGTCGTCGAATCCCCGTCGAACGCGATGATCAGGTCCGCATCTTCCTGGTTCCCGGAGACGAGTCCGTCGTTGTGGATACGCTCCGGCGGCGAGGGATTGCCCGCCAGGTAGAGCGCCATCTGCAGCCAGTCGAGGTGGTAGTCCATCGCGACGAACGCATCGGCAGGGACCTCAACGCCGATGGCTTCGCCGAGCCGCTCGCGGAAGTCGTCGCCCAGGGTGTCGGTGCCGAGGGCCTCGCGCAGCAGGATGAAGCGCTCCTTCCGGTTGAAGGATCGGAGGTGTTCGATCAGGTCCGACATGGTCTGCTCCCCGGTCTGTCCATCGCGGAGTCCGTCACGGGCGACCCTGCGCGCCGTAACCGTGCAGTCGGGCGGGGTCGCGCAAGGCTAGCAGATCGCATGGCGCTCTCCCGGAGGAACGCCTCGAGGTAGCAGTAGCGAGCGGGCGCTCCCGGAAGCTCGTAACGGCCATGTCGAGCTCCGAGGAGATGCGCGAGACCTGGCCCGGCGCTCGCTACAATCGGGGGTGATGGGCGAGTTGGTGATGGTGTGCGGGCCCGCCGGGTCCGGGAAGACCGGGCGGCTCGTCGAGCACGCCGCGAGGCGCTACCAGGACGACCGCTTCGCCCCCACGCTCGTGCTCGTGCCGACGGCGCGGCACGGCGACCAGTTCCGCCGCCGCTTGGTCGCGGCGTGCGGCGTCGCCCTCAGCCTCGATGTCTCGACGCTGGCGCAGTACGCGCGCCGGCACGCGGCCGGTCGGACGCTGTCGCGCGAGGTGGCGGCGGACCTGCTGCGGCGCGTCTCGCTGAAGCGCATCGCGTCGGGCGAGGCCGGCCGCTTCGCACCGATCGCCGACAAGCCGGGCCTGCACGCGCTGATCGCCGAGGCGGTGACGGAGCTGGTTGCCGCCGACGTCGAGCCCGCGGCGTTCGCGGCGGCCGCCGCGGGCGCGGAGAGCGACGACCTCGCCGCGCTCGCCGACATCTACGCCGCCTACCGGCGCGACCTCGCCCAGCGGCGGTGGCACGATCCCAGCGAGGCGCCATCGCTGGCCGCCGAGGCAATCGAGGGCGGTCCCGATCCGCCGGGCCTCGTGCTCGTCGACTCGTTTGAGTTCCTGAGCCCGCGCGAGCAGTCGCTCGTCACCGCACTGGCCGACCGCACCCGCGTGCTCGTCGCCATCGATCGCGAGGCGAGCGAGCGGGCGCGCTGGACGGCGTCGCGCCTCGAAGTGGTGGCCGGCGGCGCGGCCGTCGAGGAGCTGGAGGAGCGCGACGGTGCCGCCGGCAGCAGCGCCCACCGCGCCTTCGACGCCGAGGCGCAGCTGCGCGGGATCGCGCGTGCGATCAAGCAGCGGCTGGGCGAGGAGGAGGCGCTGCGGCCCTCGGACGTGGCCGTGGCCTTCCGCCAGGCCTCGCAGCACCTTGCGCTCGCCCGCCGCGTCTTCGCCGAGTACGAGCTGCCCTTCGACCCGGCCGCCGGCGAGCGCCTCGCCTCGAGGCCGTTCGGGACCTGGGTGCTGGCGCTGCTGCGCCTGCCCGAGCACGACTGGCGGCTCACGCGACTGGCCGAGCTGCTGCGCTCCGCCTTCCTCGATCGCGGCCGTTGGGGCATCGAGGGCGACACCGTCGACCACCTGCTGCGCATCGGACGGAGGCGGAACCTGCTCTCGGGCCTTGAGCAGCTCGAGCGGCTGCGGGAGGCGCTGGCCGACGATGCCGAGCGCGCCGACGCCGACGGTCGCGGGGACTACGCCCTCCGCCTGCGCGCCGCACGCGACGGCCTCGCGCAGGCCGTCGAGGCGCTGACCGCGCTGCTCGGCGGCGGGCCCCGCACGGCGGGCGAGTGGGCGGCAGCGCTTGACGAGGCCCTGCTCGCACCGGGCGGCCTCGTCCGCGCCTCCGTCGAGGGCTACGAGAGCCTCGAGGTCGAGACGGCGGCGCTGCGCGCCGACCTCGACGCGCTGCGCGCGATCGACGAGCGATTCGGCGGTACGCCGCTCACGCTCGAGGCGTTCGCCGCGGAGCTGGAGCGGCGTATGCAGCGGCCCGCGGTGCTGCTGCGCGAGGCCGGCGGCGTGCTGTTCGCGCCGATGCACACGCTGCACGGGCTGCGCTTCGCGCACGTCTTCATCGGCGGCCTCGCGGAGGGCGAGTTCCCCGCGCCGCGCCGCGCCGCACGCCTGCTCGATCGCGAGGCGCGCGAGCAACTGGGCGGGGCGGGCCTGGAACTGCCCCCGGAGCCGCGCTCGACGGAGGACGAGCTGTGGCGCTCCGCCTCGTCGCGCGCCGATAGCGCGACCTCGCTGTGGCGGCCGCGCTTCGACGACGGCGGCCGCCCCGTCCCCGCCTCCTGGTACTTCGACGAGGAGGAGGCAGCCGACGAGTCCGCCGAGGTCGAGCCGCGCGAGGCCGCCTCGCAGCGTGAGCTGGCCGTCACGCTCACCGCGCGCTGGCCGGGCGGCGAGCGGCGGCGGCCGGAGGGACTGGCGGCCTGGCCGGTCGTGCGCACGGCGGCGCCGATCGAGCAGCGGCGAAGCTCGTTCGCGAACGCCGGCCGCCACGAGGGCGACCTGACCTCGGCGGGCGGCGCGCTGGAGCGGCTGGTCGGGCCCGACGTCCGCTGGAGCGCGACGCGCATCGAGAGCTACCGGACCTGCGCCTTCCAGTTCTTCGGCCGCTACGGGCTGAGCCTCTACGAGGTCGAGGACGAGCTGGCCGAGGCGGACGCGGCGATTCGCGGGACCGTGGTCCACGACATCATGGAGGCGGTGCTGGGCCCGCTGAGGGACGACAAGCGCCCGCTCGTCCCGGCGACAGCGGACGAGGCGATCCGGCGCATGCGCGAGCATGGCCGGGAGCTCTGGCTGGGCGCACCCGGCAAGCACCACTTCGGGCGGGCGGCACTCTGGCGCCTCGACTGGGACGACATCGCCGACAACCTTGAGCGGCTGATCCGCCGCGAGGCGGAGTGGAACGAGGCGTTCGGCACGACGGCGGTCCACGGGCTCGAGGAGGAGGTCGACGTCGCGCTGCCCGGCATCGAGCCGCCGCTGCGGCTGCGCGGCAACATCGACCGCGTCGATGTGGGACCGGGCCTCGCGCAGATCGTCGACTACAAGAGCGGCCGCGGGATCACGCGCCGCTCCGTCGAGCGTGGCGACCGCCTGCAGCTCCAGCTCTACGCGCTCGCCTCGCGTGAGCAGCTGCGCGAGAAGCTGCAGGTGGAGCGGCTGATCGCCCGCTACGCCTACCTCGACCCCCGGGAGAAGGAGTGGGCGCTCGACAGCGCGGACCCGGCGGACGCCGCGCTGATCGAGGACGCCGCGCGGCACGCCGAGGTCGTGCGCGCCTCGGTGGCCTCCGGCGACTTCCGGGTCAACCCGCAGGTCACGCCCTGCCCCCGCTACTGCGACTTCAAGCACATCTGCCGCGTCAACCAGTTCACGAGGTGGAAGCAGTGGACCTGACCGCCGAGCAGCGGGCGATCATCGAGGCGGAGGCCTCGGACCTCGCGGTCTCGGCGGGCGCGGGCAGCGGCAAGACGCGCGTGCTCGTCGAGCGCTACGTGCAGCTGCTGCGCGAGTGCGCGATCCCGCAGATCGCGGCCATCACCTTCACCGAGGCGGCCGCCGCCGAGATGCGCGACCGCGTGCGTCGAGAGGTGATGGAGGACCCCACGCTGGAGCAGCACCGCGCGCTGCTCGACGAGGCGGCGATCGGGACCGTCCACTCGCTGGGCCTGCGCCTGCTGCGCGAGCACCCCGTCGAGGCGGGGCTCGACCCAGCGGCCGCCGTCCTCGCCGACGACGAGGCGGAGCTGCTGCGCCGCGCCGCCTGCATCGAGGCGATCGACGCGGCCGCCGAGGCAGGCGGCGAGCGGACGCGCGCACTGCTCGGGATCGGCGTCTACCACGCGGGCCTCCAGCTCCCGCGCATGGTCGCGCAGCGGGACGCCGTCCGGGCCGCCTTCGCGGCAATGGGCGCGGACAGCGCCGCATGGCCCGCCCGCGTGCGCGCGGTCCTCGAGGCGCACTACGGGCCGCGACAGACGGAGATCCGGAGGCAGGCCAGGGAGATCGCCGGGCAGATCAGGCGCGATGCGGGCAACGTGAGCGAGCGACTCGCCGAGGTGGCGTCCGACGTCCTGCAGCCGCTCACCGCGGCCTGCGAGGCGCAGGAGTGGGGGGACTTCGCCGCCCTCCTTGCCGAGGCGCGATCGCAAACCAACCTGCAGAGCGGGGGCAACGCCGACGCCGCCGTCAACGTCAAGGATGCGATGCGCGAGCTGCGCGAGCTCAACGACGACGCAGGCAAGCTGCCCGTGTGGAACGAGCATGACGGACCGGCCCTCAGGGTGCTCGCCGGGCTGCGGGCGCTCTTCGAGGACGCGGCGCGGCGCTACGAGGCGGCCAAGCAGGCGCAGAACGCGCTCGACTTCCTCGATCTGGAGCGCGGCGCCGTCGCGCTGCTGCGCGACCATCCGGCCGTGGCCGCCGCGGTGCGCGGGCGTTTCCTCCACCTCATGGTCGACGAGTCGCAGGACATCAACCCGGTGCAGGCGGAGCTGATCGAGCTGATCGCCGGGGGCGACGGCGGCGGGCCGCGCCCCGCGCTCTTCCTCGTCGGCGACGCGCGGCAATCGATCTACCGCTTCCGCGGAGCGGACGTGCGCCGCTTCACGGCGTTGCAGGACCTCGTGGCCTCGCGAGGCGGACCGCTGCTCCCGCTCAGCCGCTCGTTCCGCAGCCACGACGACCTGGTGAGCCGCATCAACGAGCTCTTTGGCGAGGTGTTCGAGGGGACTGAGTTGGACCTCGCGGCGCTGCCGCCGATGACGGGCCGCCCCGCCGCCGCGCCATCGGGCGGCCCGCACCTCACGCTGACGCAGGTCGCGAGCGGAGCCTCCGGCTACGACCGGCGGCGCGTCGAGGCGGACGCCGTCGCGGCGGAGATCCGGAGGCTGCTCGACGAGGGGCGGCTGGTCTGGGACCGGCACGACGACCGGTTGCGCCCGGCGCGGCCCGGCGACATCGCGATCCTCCTGAGGCGCTTCGCCAACGTGCACGTCTTCCAGCAGGCCCTCGACACGCACGGCGTGGCGGCCGCGACGCCAAGCGGCACCGGCTTCTTCACGCGGCAGGAGGTGCTCGACTGCATCAACCTGCTGCGCTGGCTGGCGGAACCGCAGGACGAGCTCGCGCTCAGCGGCGTGCTGCGCTCGCCCTTCTTCGCCCTCGCCGACGACACGCTGCTGGCGCTGCGCGGCCAGCGAGGAAGGCCGCTCCGGGCTGCGCTCGCCGATCCGCCCCCGGAGGTCGGCGGCGACGACCGCGCGCGCTGCGCGCACGCCGCCGGGACACTCGCCGAGCTGCGCCGCGCCGCCGCCTCGCTGCCGGCCGACGCGCTGCTCGAGCTGGCGTTGGAGCGCAGCGCCTTCGAGGCGTCGTGGGCGCCGCTCGCCGGCGGCGAGCAGGCCCGCGCGAACATCCGCAAGCTGCTGCGCATCGTGCGCACCCTGGCCGGGCACCCGCTCTCCGAGGTGGTCTCCTACCTCGGGCAGCGCCGCGACGACCTCGACCCGCGCGAGGGGCCGGCCACGCTCGACCGCCCCGACGCGGTGCAGCTGATGACGGTGCACGGCGCGAAGGGCCTCGAGTTCCCGATCGTGTTCGTGCCGGAGGCGCATCTTGCCTCGATCCGGTCCTGGGACGCCGTGCGCTGGTCTCGCGAGGACGGCGTCTCCGTGACCCTGAAGCCCGACGAGGACGACGACAGGCGGCCCCGTCCCGGCTTCTACGAGCACCTTGCGCGACGCGACGAGGAGGAGGACGCCGAGGAGCACCGGCGCCTCTTCTACGTCGCCGCCACGCGGGCGGGTGACTATCTCAACATCTCGGGCGACGAGTCGGGCCGGGGCGGCTGGCTGCACGCCGTGCTCGACGCCCACGAGGGCGGCGCCCTGCGCGCGATCGAGCTGCGCGAGCCGCTGCCACCGGACACGAGCGCCCTCGCGCGGCGGCAAGCACCGCCCATCCTCCGGCCCCCCGCCGCCTCCGAGGAGCAGGACTATGTCCCGCCGCTGCTGGAGCGGCCGCCCGTGATTCCGCTGCGCGCGAGCACGCCCGTCACGGCGCTGCGCCCTCCGCAGACCGAGCGGCAGCATTACGGGCGCGGCGACGGCCTCGCGGCGCTACGCGGCCTCGTCGTGCATCGCGCCCTCGAGGTCTCCGGAGGCGCGCCCGACTCCCTCGACCACGAGCGGCTCGTAGACCTCGCCCGCGAGCAGAGCGACCGCGCCCTCGACGAGGCGACGGCGCAACGGCTGGCCGCCGAGGTCCGGGAGATGCTCGACCGCTACACGGGCTCGCCGGTCGCCGAGGCGCTGGCCTCGCCGGACGTCGAGCGCTGGTTCGAGCTGCCCTTCGCCTGGGACTGGGACGGGGTGCCCGTCCACGGCAGCATCGACCTCGTCTACCGCGACGCGGGCGGCTGGCACGTGGTCGACTTCAAGAGCGACCGGCTGGACGGCACCTCGGCGCTGGAGGTGGCAAGCCGCTACGCCGTGCAGATCGGCCTCTACCAGCGCGCCCTCGAGGCCGCCGTCGGCGCTCCGGTGAGCGCCGCCCTGCTCTTCCTGCGCAGCGGCGAGCTGGCGAGCCCACCGCCGGCCGAGGTTACGGCAGCCCTCGCCGAGGCTCGCGAGCGCGTCGACGCCGGCGTCCTGCTCGAGCCCGCCGACGCCGGGTTCCTCGACGAGCCGGAGTAACGCGGGGCGTCGTGGCCTCAGCGCAGGGGCAGATCGAGGACGGTCATGAGCCCGCGGCGCGTGTTCGGGATCACCCGTGCGGCCCGCAGCACCGCCGCCGCCGTCGCGTCGTCACCGAAGACCCCGCCCTCGAAGCGCAGCGTGAGGGGCGGGGTGCCGTCCACGACGATCTCGTCGAACTCCCCGTCGACCGCGGCGTTCGCCTCGAAGTGGAGGCGGATGGCGCGGCCGTCGGAGGTCGAGCCCTCAAGCGTCTCGAGGGTGCCCGTAACCAGATCGCCACGGTCCGCGCGGCAGGGAACCATCTCGTGTTGCCAGTCGACGACTGCCCAGCCCAGCGCGGAGGCGAGCAGGCAAGCCGACTCCATGAGACCGACGTGGCCGAAGCCGCCCGCGGCGCGCCGCTCCTCCCACTCCGCGGGTGAGAGGCCCATGCCCACCTTCTGCTGGAACGGTGTCCGCCGCCTCGATGGATCCTGTACGCGGCGCACCGCGACCGACCTGATGCCGTGGGAGATCGAGGCCAGCGAGGCGGGGAGCGCATCCATCAGGAATCCGGGATTGACACCCGTTGCGACGACCGTCCGCTCCGCTCCTCTCGCGAGTCGATCGAGGGCGGCCGCGATCTCGGCGTGCCGCGCCTCGGCGAACGTCAGCTCCTCGCAGGTCGAGACGACGTGCAGCCCCTGCCGCAGCGCCTCCTCGATCTGCGGGGAGACCCGATCGAGGTGGGAGCCGGTGCAGTGCATGAGGATGGCGCCGTCCGACCGCGAGTCGGCCACAGCCTCGGCGAGCGCGGGCCGCACCGTGATCCCGGGCGCGCCGTCAACGAAGTCCGTGAGCGGCCGTCCGGCCAGCTCCGGCCGGATCTCGACCGCACCGACGACCTCGAGGAAGGGGTCCGCCAGTGCGGCCTCGGTGATGAGCAGCCCGATGGGCCCCAACCCCTGCACGATCACGGGCAGCGGCGCGTGCATCTCGGTCCTCCGGCATCCAGCGAAACCCTGAAGATAGTCTCGACGCTCTCAGCCGCAGACGCCAACGAGCCCGGCATCCCGGCGGTGCCGGCGACCGTGCCGCGCGCGAGCCGCAGGCGCCGGCCCGTCAGCCCTCGAGCCTGCCCGGGTCGAGCCGGGCGAGGAGCGCGGTCAGCAGCTCCATCCGCGGGGTCGGGACGCCAAGGGCGCGCGCGCGGCGGGCGGGCTCGGCAAAGATGGCGTCCACCTCGATCGCGCGGCCCTCGAGGTAGTCGATGAGGGTGCTGGGCCGGTAGGGCCCCATCGCGTCGGTGAGGGTGAACATCCGCGCGATCACGGCTTCGCCGTCGATGCGCTCGGGGCTGCCGGCGGCGGCGAGGTTGGCGTTGCCGGCAGCGACGACCTCTTCCATCAGCGCGCGCGCCTCGGCGCGCAGTGCGGGGTCGGTGACGATCGCCTCGGTGTCGACGCCGCCGGCGGCGACGGTGAGGCCGTTGAAGGGGACGTTCCAGCAGAGCTTCTCCCAGCGCGCGCGCAGCAGCGAGGGCTGACGGACGATCTCGACGGTCGCGTCCTGCCAGAGCGCGAGGGCGCAGTCGAGCTCGGCGGGGTCGTCGCCGAGGTGCGCGATGCCGACCTGGCCGTACTCGATGTGGTGGATCACGCCGGGTTCGCCCCGGTTGATGCAGGTGAAGGCGAGGCCGCCGAAGACGCGTTCCGTGCCGAGCGAGACCGCGAGGCGCTCCTCGATGCCAAGGCCGTTCATGATGGCGAGCACGCGCGTCCCGGGCGCGAGGCAGGGGCGGATCAGGGCGGCTGCATCCTCGAGGGCGGTGGTCTTGAGGCCGCAGAGCACCCAGTCGACCGGGCCGATGGCAGCCGGGTCGCGGGCAATCGCGGGGCGCTCGAGGGCGAAGTCGCCGTAGTGTGACTCGATGCGCAGGCCGTGCTCGGCGACGGCGTCGTAGTCGCGGCGGAGCAAGAAGCGTACGTCGTGCCCGGCCTGCGCGAGGCGCGCACCGTAGTAGGAGCCGACCGCCCCGGCGCCGATGACGGCTACGCTCGCCACGGCCCCGATCCTAGCACTCGGTAACCGGCAGGCGTCGGTGCGACGCTCCGCCGCTCGCTAGCTCCCGGACCACAGCTCGGTCTCCGGGAAGAACTGGCTCCAGGCGAACCAGAAGGACTGGTGGGTCGCGATCTGCTCGCCGTCGCGATCGAAGGCGGCGAGCGCGCCCGCGACGAGCCGCACCGTGACGCCCTCGTGCTCGACGGGCAGGCCCTGGGCGAGCGCCGCCCGCACGGTCACCTCGGGGAACGCGACCGTAACGCGGTCGGTTCGGACGCCGAGGACCTGGTCCTGCACCGGCAGGCGCGGGTCCGCGTCGCCGATCGGGAAGATCGGCCCGTCGTCGTCTCGCCCTCCGAGCGGGTCGTCGCGGTAGCTCCGCCCGATGCCGCCGTCCTCCGCCACGATCGTCGTCCCGGGGTGGCCGGCCTTCCACTCGCCCCACGTGGCGACGGCGACTGTGAGCGGCTCCAGTTCGACGCCGGCGTCTTGCAGCGGCCCGCTGATCGCGCGGCCCCGGAACGTGTCGAAGAACGAGAACGTGTGCAGGTCGAACATCACCTTGTTGGATCGGGACAGCAGGCCGGACGTGCGCAGTTGAAGGGCGCCGGTGGGCGTCGTGACGCCCTCGGGGAGCACGTCGGTGAGGAATGCCTGGGCCGTGCCGCAGAGCGTGCAGTAGGCGAGGGCGATTCGCCTGCCGCCGAGGGTGTCGTTGACCATCTCGTGCACCTGCATCTGGTTCTGCGGGTAGGCGCGCGCCTCGCCGTTGAGCGCGACGCCGAAGACCAGCCGATCGTCGGGGTACCAGGCGCCACCTGCTGCGTCGGTGACGGCGGGATCCTCGAGCGCCGGGATGCAGGCGCAGAACGGGTCGACCTCCTCGATCGGGCGGTCCTCGAAGCCCCTGATCGGTCGATCGTCGATCCCGACGCCGCCCCAGGAGATCAGACGCCAGTCGACGTCGGCGTCGGCGTCGTCGAAGAACGGCGCCCACTCCTCGACGAACCAGGTGTAGACCCGGCCTTTCCACTCCCGGTACCCGTCCGGTGCGGGGACGTCGTTCGCCAGCAGGTGGTTGCTGGCCTTGACCCAGAAGTCGACGGCGTCCTCGGGCTGTCCCGTCAGTCTTGCGAAGGCGGTCACCAGCGCTCCATGGACGCCCGAGGGTCCCGGCGGGACGAACCGCATCATGTCCACGATCATCCACGCGAACCGGATGTCGCCGGACTCCCCGACTCGCCTGATCCTCGCCGTCTGGAAGTCGGGAGTGGAGTCGGCGAGGAAGCTCAGGTCTCGCTCGACACTCGGCCCCGAGGCGGGCGAAGGCGAGGCCGGCGCGGAGGTGGGCGCAGCGGACGGAGTTGGGTCTGGGCCCGCATCGGGCGGGCTCGCGTCTTCCCCGTCCGTACAGGCGACGAAGGTGGCCGCCGCCAGCGCGATCAGCAGCTGCGCAAGCCGCATCGATCTCATCCCGCACCTCGCAGCGGTTGGCGGTCGCGGATTCGCGCCCTGCATCGATCATATCGGGGCGGCTGCGTCGTCGGAATCCAGGACCCGGGAACCATCCGCGGCTTGCCTGCGTACTATTGATCGGAGGGCGGCGGCCGCCGCAGCGGAAGGAGTCCCCGATGGCGAGATGGATCGGGCTTGCCCTCATTCCGCTGCTGCTGGTGGCGGCGCTGCTCATGGCCTGCAGCGCCGGCGACGACAGCGAGGAGTACGCGTCCGCTCCCCCGGCGGCGACCGCCGCACCCATCGCGACAGTAGCCGCTGCGCCCACCGCCGCCCCGAGGCCCACCGCAGCCGCAGTCGTCACCGCCGACGCCCCGAGTGGGGCGGACGGCGAACGGCTCGCCTTCCAGCAGGTAGGGACAGGGCGCTCGATCGTGTACGTCGGCACGATGTTCGTCGAGGTGGCTGACGTTGGCCTGGCGACGCAGCAGGCGCAGGTGGCGATCGCGGGGCTCGGTGGCCTCGTCTTCGGTCAGCACACGACCAGCGATCCGGCGCCCCGCACCGAGCTCACCTTCAAGGTGCTGCCGGAGGACTTCACGGAGGCAATGCGCCGCCTCGAGGCCCTCGGCAAGCTGAGGAGTCAGCAGATCTCGGCGGACGACGTGACCGAGCGAGTCGTCGACCTCGAAAGCCGCATCATCACCGCCCGCGCCTCGGTCGAGCGGTTGCGCAACTTCCTCGCGAACGCAACCGACCTCGAGACCGTCGCCGAGCTCGAGTCGCAGTTGCTCAACCGCGAGACCGACCTCGAGCGGCTGCGCGGGCAGCTGCGCACGCTCCAGGACCAGGTCGCGCTGGCGACGATCTTCCTCACGCTGGTGGAGCCGGCGCCCGAGCGCCCGGAGGCGAGCGTCGAGCTCGTGCAGACGGCCTACGCCGGGCACGACGACGGCGCTCGCTGCCCCGCCGCCGACGACCTCGCGGTCGACGAGGGCGAGGCGATCACGATCTGCGTCTCGGTCGAGAACACGGGGAACGCCGCGCTGACCGAGATCGAGATTCGCGACTTCGGCCTCGACCTCGACGATGACGACTTCGTCGCCCTCGAGGGCTCGGTCGCAGGCCCGCTCCAGCCCGGCGAGCGACTCCTCGGCTACTTCCTGACCGAGGCCGAGCTGGGGACGGGGCCGGTACCGGAGGTTTCCGCCGTGGCAGTTGACCCGGACGGCGAGCCGCTGCGCATCACGGTCGGCGCCGACTACGACATCTTCGAGTACGAGGTGATCGAGGATGACTCCCTGCCGACCTTCGTCGACGGGCTCCGCGGGAGCTGGAGCGCGGTCGTGACGCTCGCCCGGCTGGGGGTGCTGGCGCTCGGCGTCGCGATCCCGTTCCTGTGGATCGTGCCGTTTGCTGCCGGGCTGTTCTGGCTGGGCAGGCGGCTGGGACGCCGGCTGAACCGGCGGCTGAACCGGTGGGATGAGCCGCGCCAGCCGCGCGGCGCCGCGGGCACAACCCCGGAGGATAGGGACGGCCCGGAGGCGGAGAGCGCCGACTGAGCGCGGGCCGACAGGGGCCGAACGAACGAATCGGCCCCGCGCGGCTCAGTCCATCAGCAGCACGCTGCGCGCGACGTCGCCGCGATCGAGGGCCTCGTAGGCCTCGTTGATCTCGTCGAGCGGGTAGGTGCGGCTGACCAGCGGATCGACCTGCAGGCGGCCGCCCATGTAGAGCTCGACCATCTTCGGGAGGTCGAGCCAGGGGCGGGCGGAGCCGTACCACGAGCCGCGCAGCACCTTCTCCGTGCGCGGGAGCGAGAGCGCGGGGAGGGTCATCATGTCGTCCTCCGGCGCCATCCCCACGACTACCGTCGTGCCACCGAGCCGCGTCGACTCGTAGCAGTCGACGATCGTCTTCGAGAAGCCGATCGCCTCGAACGCGTAGTCCACGCCGCCACCGGTCAGCTCCAGCACCCGGGCCGCCGTGTCGCCCTCGCTCGCGTCGAGGAGGTCGGTCGCGCCGAACTGCCTGGCGTACTCGAGCTTGTTGGCCTTCAGGTCGACGGCGATGATCCGCTCCGCCCCGGCCAGCACGGCGCCCTGGATGCAGTTCAGTCCGACGCCGCCGCAGCCGATCACCAGCACGGAGCTGCCGGCCTCGACGCGCGCGGTGTTGATCACCGCGCCGACCCCGGTCATCACCGAGCAGCCGATCAGCGCCGCCTTGTCGAGCGGCACGTCGTCGCGGACGGGCACAGCGCCGGACTCCGGGACGACGGCGTACTCGGCGAACGAGGCGACTCGCGCGAAGTGGTTGAGGTCCCGACCGGCCGTGGTGTGCAGCCGGGCGGTGCCGTCGAACAGCAGCCAGCGCTCGCTGTCCGCTCCGTTGCAGAGCACGGGCTCGCCGCGGCTGCAGTGCGCGCACCAGCCGCAGTTGGGGCGGAAGTTGAGGATCACGCGGTCGCCCGCCTGCACCCGTCCGACTCCCGCGCCCACCCGCTCGACGGTGCCGGCGGCCTCGTGGCCGAGCACCATCGGCAGCGGCGGCGTCCACTCACCCTTCATCACGTGGTAGTCGGAGTGGCAGACGCCTGCCGCGCCGATGCGCACCAGCACCTCGCCGTCCTTGGGGTCGTCGAGCTGCACGGGCTCGACGACCAGCGGGGTGTTCGCCTCGTAGAGCACCGCTGCCTTGATCTCCATCGTGACCCCTCCGGCTACGATTCGTGGCGTTCGGCTCGATTCTAGCGCCCCGGCGGGCGCGGCTTCGGTCCCAGGCCTATGCGGTGAACGGACCGTGGCGTCTCGCATTGCGGACACGAGCGACCACCGCGGGACCTCCGGCCCCCGTCGTCGGCGTGCCGGTCAGGCTCACGGCAGCGTGACGGTGATCGCGCGCGTCCCGCCGGGCCAGGTCGGGACGAACGTCGCCTTCGTCCCCACGCCGCCGGTGACGACGATGAGCACGTCCTCCGACGTCCGGGCCACCCGCAGGACGCCCTCGTCCGGTAGCGCGAGCTCGCGGCGACGCACCACCGTGCGCTCCACGATGGCCGGGGTCAGCGCCTCGTAGCTGACGCTCGCCCGCGCGAACAGCTCGCGCTGGAGCCGCCGCCGGTCCCAACCGTGCGAATCGAGGAACCAGGCGCTCTCCGGGGGAAGCAGCACGAGCGCCTCCCCGCCGCCGAATGTCCCTTCGCCCCCGGCATTCCCCTCGATCGTCATCGAGCCGGCGAGGACGGCGGCGACGTCCTCCGGGCTCGTCGCTGGCAGCACCACCTCGACGTTGCCTACGGCCCCGACGGCGGTGACCGTGCTCGCGGCCGCGGGGAGGCCGAGCGCGACTCGCAGCGGCGGCCACGGGCTGTCGGCCTCGTTCTCCGCGACGCACCAGGTGTACTTGCCGGGCTGACCGTGCGTCGCCATGTCCGAGATGCCGGGCACGGCGAGCCCCACGTTCTGCAGTACCAGCCGGAGCGCCCGCCCGATCGTCGCGTTCGCGCGCGAGCCCTGCCCCAGGCTGTTCGCCCCGGCGTTCAGCCCGGCCTCCGCGACGACAGGCCCGCCGACGATCACAAGCGGGGTCGCCGCGCCGGTCGTTGCCTGGATGCCGGTCAGGTTGAAATCGGGATCAGCGACCGCCTCGACGGCGGCGGCGACCACTGTGAGGTGCTCGGGCGCGCAGCCCGCCAGCACCGCGTTCGCTGCGACATCCCGGACGGTGGGCGCGACGCGCCCGGGCGCCAGCATCGGGAGCTGCGAGTAGGCCGGGACGCCGCCGCCCGCCAGCATCGCTTCGATGCGCTCCTCCGTCGGCGGGACCAGGGGAAGGCCGTCGCCGAAGCCGGCCGCGTAGAGGCGCGTGTTGACCTCGTCGTAGTCGCCGTCGAGCGCGATCTCGGCGAGGCGATCGTGGAAGGGCCGGGTGTCGATGCGGCGCCGTGCCTGAGTCACCGGGTCGGGTTAGTCCGCCAGTGCGGGCATCAGCTCCTCGGCGGTGATTCGCAGGCTCCGCATGATCGAGTCGTGCGGGAGATCGCCGATCTGCATGAAACACATCAGGCGGTCCACGCCGATGTCCTTGTAGCGCTGCATCTTCCGCCGGCACGTCTCGACGTCGCCGATGATCACCGAGTCCAGCGGGTCGAGCGTCTCGTAGGCCTCCTCGGGCGAGACCTCCCGCCCGGCCGCGGCGTGGCGGAGCAGCCTCACGACCGGGTTGGGATCATCGAGGTCCTCGTCGCTCGCCGGAGCCGCAGTCTCGCCCTCGCTGACCGTGATGCGCGAGGCGGCGCCCTCGAGGACCTCGCCGCGGATCGAGTCGTAGAAGATCTCGGGGTCCACCTTGAAGACGGCGGGGGCGGAGTTCACGTACCACATCGCGGCGGCGGCGGCCCCGCTCTCGATCGCCTCGCGCGTGGTCTCGGCGCAGTGCACGAAGGTGAACACCGCGGTCTGGTCGTTCACGAAGTCACCGACCGGCTCGCAGTCCTTGAGGCCGTCGCGGTACTCACCGAGCAGGCTCGCCATCACGTCGAGCGGCTGCATCAGCGTCGTGGCGAGGACGCCGACGCCCAGCTCGCCCGCCATCCGGAACGAGCCCGGGCTCGAGGTGGTCTGCCACATCGGCGGGTGGGGCTGCTGCAACGGCTTCGGGATGATGTTGCGCTCCGGGATCTCGAACAGCTCGCTCTGGAAGGAGAAGGGGCTCTCCGTCCACATCCCCTTCACCATCTGCATGCACTGCCGGACCTGCTCCAGCGAGCTCTCGGGGTCGACGCCGAACGTCTCCCACTCGAGGCCGCCCGAGCGCGCGAATCCGACCTCGGCGCGACCGTGACTCAGCCGATCGAGCGTCGCCGAGCGCTCGGCGACGCGGATCGGGTGGTTCACCTTGAACGGGGCCAGCACGCCCGAGTGGCCCAGCCGCAGCCGGCTCGTCTGCTGCGAGATGGCCGTCAGCAGCAGCTCGGGCGCGGAGCTGTAGCTGAACTCCGTCGCCCCGTGATGCTCGACTTGCCACCAGCACTCGTAGCCGAGCTCGTCGGCGAGGCGAGCCTGCTCGAGGGACTCCTCGATGACGTCCTGCTCGTGGTCGTCGCCCCAGCTCGCGCGGGCCTTCTGGATCTCCGTAAAGATGTCGAGCTTCACGAAGGTGCGCTCCTCTCCTGATCAGCGTCCGCGGTAGACCGGCGGCCGGCGTTCGACCCAGGCCTTCATCGACTCCGTCGTGTCCTCGAGGCCCGCGACGAACTCGCGCGTCTCACGCTCCAGATCGCGAACCTGCTGCGTCGGCCGCGGGCGGACCTCGGTCAGCAGTTGCTTGGTCCGCTGGAGGTGCACGGGCGGCAGGGCCGCGAGATTCGCCGCCATCTCCCCCGCCTTCTCCAGCAGCTGGTCGGGCGGGACGACGTGATTCACGAACCCCAGCTCGTGCGCGCGCTGCGCATCCAGCTCGACGCCGCCGAGCAGCATCTCCATCGCCGACTGCCACGGCAGCTGCTCGAGGATCGCGAGGCTGTAGTGCCCGATCGTGCCGCCGTGACGGATCTGCTGCATCTGGAACTTCGTGCCCTCGGCGGCGACGATCATGTCGCAGCCCAGCGCCATCACGAACCCGGCAGCGATCGCGTAGCCGTGTACCGCCGCGATCGTTGGCTTCGCTGTCTGCGGCACGAGATCCTGGCTGAGGATCTCGGTGTAGCCCCTGCGCCCACCGTGTCCCTCCTCGAGCGACTCCTTGAGGTCGCGTCCGGCGCAGAACGCGCGGCCGCGCCCAGTGAAGATGGCGACGCGCGCCTCGGGATCTTCGTTGAAGCGCACCCACGCCTCGCAGAGGTCGTCGCGAAGCGTGCCGCCCATCGCGTTGAGGCGCTCGGGCCGGTTGAGCGCGATCGTCACCACGTGGTCCTGCTGTTCGTACTCGATGAGCGACATCGGCTGCTCCCCGCTGAGGCCGGGCCTCGCGCCCGCCGGGGCGATGATAGAGGCAGCGCGACCACGGGCACGAGCCCGCAACGCCGCTATAGTGCTCCTCGAGGGCGGGAGCGCGCGATGAGCCGGGTCAGCGGCCGCTACTGCATCGTCGGCGTCGGGGAGACCGAGTACTCGCGCTGGTCGGGCCGGACCACGCTCTCGATGGCTTGCGAGGCGATCCTCAAGGCCGCCCGTGACGCGGGCCTCGCCGTCGACGAGATCGACGGTATCACCAGCCACCAGACCGCCGCCGGCGACTCCTGCACGAACGACCAGGTCGCGACCGCGCTCGGGATCCGCACCAACGTCGGCGTCGACATCCTCGGCGGCGGCAACAGCATCGGCCAGCTGGTGCACCAGTCCGTCGGCCTGCTCGAGGGCGGCCACTGCGAGGTGATCGCGATCTTCCGCTCGATGAACGGGCGCTCCGGCGTGCGCATGGGCGGCGGCGCCCCAACCGCCCGAGGATCGGGACCCGGAGCCGCACGGCCGCAGCTCGCGAGCGGCATCAACCAGTACCAGATCCCGTGGGGGATCCGCGGCGCGCCCACCCGCTTCGCGATGGAGGCGATGGCCTACCTCCACCGCTACGGCTACAGCACGCTCACCATGGCCGAGCTCGCCGTCACCCAGCGGCAGGCCGCGACCAACAACCCGAAAGCCACGCGCCGCGAGGTCATTACCATCGACGACCACCAGAACTCGCGCTGGATCACCAAGCCCTTCCGGCTGCTCGACTGCTGCCAGGAGAACGACGTCGCCGCCTGCCTGATCCTCACCTCCGCGGAGCGGGCGCGAGATCTCGCGCAGCCGCCGGTCTACATCCTTGGCGGGAACGCCCGCGCCTCGTCCTACCGCCCCGACTGGGTGTGGGCGCTGGAGGACGTCAACGCCGGCTGGAGCAAGCACATCGGCGAGCGCGCTTTCGCGAACGCCGGCATCGACCGCGGCGATGTCGACATCGTGACGATGTACGACAACTTCACCACCACGCCGATGAAGTACCTCGAGGCGTTCGGCTTCTGCGGCGAGGGCGAAGGCGGGGCCTTCATCGGCGACGGGCGCATCGGCCTCGACGGCGAGTTGCCGCAGAACACCAACGGCGGCCAGCTCTCCGAGGGCTACGCGCACGGCGCCGGCTACCTGATCGAGACGACGCGCCAGCTGCGCGGCCAGGCCGACGACTACTGCCCCGGCTGGGCGGACGGCGAGCACAGCTACGACCGCGCGGGTGGCTGCCGCCAGGTCCGCAGCCGTGAGGACCGGCGGCGCGACAACCGGGACAACCCGAGCCCCCCGACGATCGCGTTCAGCGTCGGCGGCGGCGGCACCGCCCAGGGCTGGTCCGTCGCGTTGCGCCGCTAGCAGCGCCGGGGAGGCACGATGCCGGGTCCGATCGACTACTCGCTCATCAACCACCAGCCCGACCTCGATAGCGTCGGCTGGTGGGAGGGCACGGCCGCGCACCGCCTGCTCGTCCGCAGCTGCGAGGACTGCGCGCACCGCTGGTTCCCGCCCGGCCCGGTCTGCCCCTCGTGCCGCTCGATGAGCCTGGGCTGGCACGAGGCCGAGGGCCGGGGCGTGATCGCGGGCTACGTCGTCGTCTGCCACCCGGTGCTCGCGGCCTTCCGCGAGGCCGTCCCCTACGTCGTCGCGCTCGTCGAGCTGCCCGACTGCGCGAACGCGAACGGCGAGCCGGTGCGCATCGGCGGCGTGCTCGTCGACGACGAGGACGCCGCGGCGATCGGCGCCCCCGTCGAGGTGGTCTACGATCACGCGCCGGACGACGCCTTCGTCGTGCCGCGTTGGCGCGTCAGCGGCGAGGCGGCGGACGGCTGGCGCTTCGAGAACTGAGGCAGCGATGAGCAGCGAATCGCCCCGCAGCGGAGCGCGCGCCCTCGAGGGCGTACGCGTCGTCGACCTCAGCTGGGTGCGCGCCGGGCCCTGGGGCACGCGCATCCTCGGCACACTTGGCGCGGAGGTGATCAAGGTCGAGTGGCCCGCGCCCGGCTCCGTCCACCACAACGACCGCTACACGAACACCGGCCGGCCCGAGCACATCGAGCCGAACCTCAACAACAGCCACTGGTTCAGCGAGAAGAACGTCAACAAGCGCAGCGTCACCCTCAATCTCCGCAACCCGCGCGGCCGCGAGCTGCTGAAGCGCCTGATCGCCGTCTCGGACGTGGTGATCGAGAACTTCACCTCGCGGGTGATGCAGCGCTGGGAACTCGGCTACGAGCAGCTGCGCGAGATCAAGCAGGACATCATCTACGTCTCGCTCTCCGCCCTCGGACACACCGGCCGCGATCACCCCTTCCGCACCTACGGGCCCAGCGCGCAGGCGCTCTCTGGCATGACGTTCCTCTCCGGGCTGCCGGGCGAGCCGCCCGCCGGCTGGGGCTGGTCCTACCTCGATGACACGGGCGGCATCTACGGCGCGATCGCCGTGATGACCGCGCTGCACCACCGCCACGTGACCGGCCGCGGCCAGCACGTCGACCTCTCGCAGGTCGGCAGCGGGATCGCGCTCTCCGGCGCGGCGATCCTCGACGCGACCGTCAACGGCCGGGCGATGCGCCGCGAGGGCTTCCCGCCGGGCAACCGCACCCACTGGCCGGGCACGCCGCTGCTCGACAACTACCGCGGCCCGATGGTCGCCCCCCACAACGCCTACCGCACCGCCCCCGGCGGCTACAACGACTGGTGCGCGATCGTCTGCCGCGATGACGAGCAGTGGCGCGCCCTCGTCGGCGTGATGGGCGACCCCGAGTGGGCGCGCGCTCCGCGCTTCGCCACCAACGACGGCCGCATCGAGCACCAGGAGGAGTTGGACCGGCAGATTGAGGCGTGGACGCAGACCCTCGAGAAGTACGAGCTGGCCGAGCGCTGCCAGGCGGCCGGCGTGCCCGCCATGCCCGTCCAGAGCAACGAGGACCGCGTTACGCGCGATCCGCAGCTCCGCCATCGCGAGATGTTCACCGAGCTCCCGCACGCCGGCCTCGGCCCGATGGGCTACCAGAACCTCCCGTTCCGTGGCTCGGCGATCGAGACCAGCTCGCGGCGCGCCGCGCCGCTCATCGGCGAGCACAACCGCGAGGTGCTGTGCGACCTGCTCGGCCTCAGCGAGCAGGAGCTTGGCGAGGGCTACCGCGACGATTCGATCTGGCCGGAGAACCTGCCCATCGAGCCCTACCTCGAGGCCGAGGCGGCGGCCGGATCCGGAGCCGCCTCGTGACGCCCGGCGGCCCGCTGGCCGATCTCCGCGTGGTCGAGCTGGCCGGCGAGCAGGGCCAGTGGTGCGGACGGCTACTTGCCGACCTCGGCGCCGACGTGGTCAAGGTCGAGCCGCCGACAGGCGCGCCCGAGCGCCGGGTCGGTCCCTACTACCGCGACGAGCCGCACCCCGACCGCAGCCTCTCGTTCTGGCACTACAACAGCGGCAAGCGCGCGATCACGCTCGACATCGAGAGCGCCGAGGGCGCCGCGCTGCTGCGTCGACTCGTCGCCGGGGCCGACGTCTTCCTCGAGACGCAGCCACCCGGCCGGCTGGTTGCGCTCGGCCTCGGCCCGGACGAGTTGCGCAACGCCGACCCGCGGCTGATCTACTGCTCGCTCACGCCGTTCGGCCAGGACGGACCCTGGCGCGACTTCCGGACGGCCGACCTCGTGCAGCTCGCGGCCGGCGGCCAGATGGCGCAGTGCGGCTACGACGAGGAGGACAACCCGGACGCGCCGCCGATCGCGCCGGGCGGCGGCAACGCCTGGCACATCGGCTCCCACTTCGCCCTCGTCGCGATCAGCGCCGCGGTCGTCTACCGCGACATGAGCGGCGAGGGCCAGCACCTCGACGTCTCGATCCACGAGGCCTGCTCGCTCACCACGGAGTCGGCGATCCCGACGTACTTCTCGACGGGCCGCGTCGTCCGCCGCCAGACGGGCCGCCACTCCGCCTGGTCCATGCCGCGCCCCCGGACGCAGTACCTCTGCAAGGACGGGACCTACATCAACGCGATGTTCAACCAGCGGATCTCGCCCGAGCGGGTCCGCATCTTCGCCGAGTGGATGGACGAGTACGGCGCCGCCGCCGACCTGCTCGACGAGCGTTACCGCGACGCGCGGGTCGTCGAGGAGAGCCAGGAGCACATCGCCGACGTGCTGCACGCCTTCTTTCCGCAGATCACCGCCGAGGAGGCCTGCCGGGGCGCGCAGGAGCGCGGGCTGCCGTGGGGCGCCGTGCGCAGCGTCGATGAGATCCTCGCCGACCCGCACTGGGAGGACCGCGGCTACTGGGTCGATGTCGAGCACCCCGAGCTCGACGAGAGCTTCCGCTACCCCGGCACCTGGGGGCTGTACTCCGACTCCCCACTCGCGATCACGCGCCGCGCCCCCCTCGTCGGCGAGCACACCGCCGAGGTGCTGGCCGAGCTCGGCCTCGACGCCGCGGAGATCGAATCGCTACGCGCTGCTGGCGCGATCTAGTCAACAGGTTCTGAGGGGAAGGCAACGAATGACCACCTTCGTCTACGTATCACTCCAGGGCGACGACAAGATCCTGCGCTTCATCATGGACCCCGCCAACGGCCGCCTCGAGCAGCGGCACGAGATCGAGGTGTCGGGTGGACCGGCGCCGCTCGCCCTCGATCCCACGCGGAGGCGCATGTACGTCGGGCGCCGCGGCGATCGCCTGATGTCGAGCTTCGACGTCGACCGGGACACGGGCGATCTCTCGATGACGGGCACGGTGCCCCTCGAGGGCGAGCCGAACTTCGTCGCCACGGACCGCAGCGGGAACTTCCTGTTCTCGTCCTACTACTTCATCGGCAAGGTGGCGGTGCACCCGCTGGACGCGAGCGGCGCCCTCGGCGGGCCGGCCGTGCACTGGCTCGACACAGCGACCGGGGCGCACTCGATCCAGGCCGACGCCTCGAACCGGTTCGTCTTCGTTCCGCACATTGAGAACCGGGGGCCCAACGCGATCTTCCAGTTCAGGTTCGACGAGCGCAGCGGCGAGTTGACGCCGAACGACCCGCCCGCCGCGAAGCCCGAGGGCGCGGACGGGCCGCGTCACCTCTGCTTCCATCCGGACAAGGACCTCGTCTACACCTCGAACGAGCAGGGCTGCAGCGTGACCGCCTGGGCGTTCGACCGGGACAGCGGAACGCTCACCCCCGTGCAGACCGTTTCGACGCTCCCCGAGGACTTCGACGGTCGCAACTCGTGCTCGCAGATCCAGATCTCGCCGTCGGGGCGGTTCCTTTACGCACCGAACCGGGGGCACAACAGCGTCGCAAGCTTCGCCCTCGATGAGGCGACGGGGCTGCTGACCCCCACGGGGCGCGTCGCGGCCGAGCCCGTCCCGCGCGCGTTCGGCCTCGATCCGAGCGGGAGCTTCGTGTTCGCCAGCGGACTTGAGTCCGGCCGCCTCACCTCGTACCGGGTCGACGGCGAGAGCGGGACGCTCACGCCGCTCGAGACCTACGACCTCGGCGAGACCCCGATGTGGGTGCTGCCGACGACGCTGCCGTAGCCGGCGGCCATCAGCGTTCCGCCTGCCCTCAGTCTCTCCGATCAGCTGGGCAGCTTCTTCACGGGCACTGCCCGCTCGCCTCCTGGGGCAGGCTCAGACGGTCTAGCCGCAGTCGGGCAGGTCGAGTTGCCGAAGATCATTCAGCGCTACATCGCGCAAGCCGCCGGGCACGCACCCCGTCAACGGGTTGTCAGAGAGGGACAGCTCTATCAGGTTGGTGAAGTCGTCCAGCCAGGCTGGGATGGGCCCTGTCAACTGGTTGCCCGCGAGGTTCAGCCATCCCAGGCCGGTGAGGTTGCCGAGCTCAGCCGGGATGGCCCCCGTCAGCTGGTTGTCCGAGAGCCCCAGCGATAGCAGGTTGATGAGGTCGCCCACCTCCGCCGGGATCGGCCCCCACAACCGGTTGTCCGAGAGGTTCAGCGTTCGCAGGTTGGTGAGGTAGCCCAACTCGGCCGGGATCGGCCCTGTCAACTGGTTGTCCGAGAGGTCCAGCCGCTCCAGGTTGGTGAGGTCGCCCAGCCAGGCCGGGATCGGCGCCGTCAACTGGTTCTCCGAGAGCGCCAACGCCTCCAGGTTGGTGAGGTCGCCCAGCTCGGCCGGGATCGGCCCCGTCAGCTGGTTGTCCGAGAGCCCCAGCCACAGCAGGTTGGTGAGGTCGCCCAGCTCGGGCGGGATCGGCCCCGACAGCTGGTTGTCCGAGAGCCCCAGCGATGCCAGGTTGGTGAGGTCGCCCAGTGCCTCCGGGATCGGCCCGCGCAAGTCGTTGCCGCCAAGGTACAGCACTTGCAGGTTGGTAAGGCCGCCCAACTCGGCCGGGATCGGCCCCGCCAACTGGTTGTCTCCGAGGTCCAGCGTTTGCAGGTTAGTGAGGCCGCCCAACTCGGCCGGGATCGGTCCCGTCAGTTTGGTGAGCCCGATTACCAGTGTTCGCAGGTTGGTGAGGTGGCCCAGTTCGGCCGGGATCGGCCCCGACAAGCTGTTGTACCCGAGGTTCAGGGTTTGCAGGTTGGTGAGGTCACCCAGCTCCGCCGGGATCAGCCCCGCCAACAGGTTGTATCCGAGGTCCAGCGTTCGCAGGTTGGTGAGGTCGCCCAGCTCGGGCGGGATCGGCCCCGACAAGCCGTTGTGCCCGAGGTCCAGCGTTTCCAGGTTGTTGAGGTGGCCCAGCTCGGCCGGGATCGGTCCTGTCAACCGGTTGTGGGCGAGGCGCAGCGTTCGCAGATGGGTGAGGTCGCCCAGCTCGGGCGGGATCGGCCCCGTCAATTGCTCGGCTGGGCTCGGCCCCGACAACCTGCTGTCCGACAGCCGCACCACAATGACACGGCCGACACTGTTCGTGGTGACGCCGTGCCACGCACCGAGGGGCCTGTCACTCAGCCAGTTCGTGCTGAAACGCCAGCTTGCGCCGCCCGTGGCGTTGTAGAGGGCGACCAGCGCTGCCCGGTCCGACGCCACACTTCCGCCTTCCTCGGCCGTGTCTGGCTCCGGGGTGGCGATCGGACTAGCGTTTGGTTCCGGCGCGGGCGCGGGACTGCCGATACAGGCGGTCAGGATGGTGCCGACGGCCAGAACTGCCAGGACTGCGAGCCAGTGGACGCGAAGCGAGGAGACGGTCATTACGCTCGTATCTCCTCATGTTGGACTCGCCGGGAGTGAGACCGGCAGCGGCGTGATCGATAGCAGCCGTCGGCCCCGGCGCGCGACAGCGCCGCGACCGACTTGGGAGGCAGTCCGCGCCGCACCTCAACGCATACCCTCGACGATACTACTCGTCCTCCGCGGGTTCCTCGGCGATCACCCCGCGCGCCACGAGGCCGTTTCGTGCTGCTAGCATCGGCGCACGCAGTCTCCGCGGGACAAGGGGACGACCATGGACTGGACTGACGACGAGCAGCAGGCGGCGTTCCGGAGCGAGGTCCGGGCGATGCTCGAGGAGCACACGCCGGAGTACTACCGCGCGCGCCAGGCTCGGGGCCTCGACAACGACTGGAGTGCGGACCGCAAGTCAGACGACGACGAGCGCCGCGAAGCCGCGATCGCCTGGGGCGACGCACTGTCGGAGCGCGGCTGGTTCGCTCCTCAATGGCCGCAGGAGTACGGCGGCGCCGGCATGACCCCGATGGAGCAGTTCATCCTCGCGTACGAGCGGACGGCGGCCGGAGCGCCGCAGGTCGGCGGCAACGGGCTTGCGATGCTCGGACCGACGCTGATTGTGCACGGCACCGACGAGCAGAAGTCGCGCGTCCTCCCGGGCATTCTCTCGGGCGAGATCATGTGGGCCCAGGGCTACTCCGAGCCGGGCGCCGGCTCGGACCTCGCCTCGCTGCAGACGCGCGCCGTCCGCGACGGCGACGAGTGGGTGATCAACGGGCAGAAGATCTGGACCTCCAACGCCCATCACGCAGACGCCCTCTTCGTCCTCGTCCGCACCGATCCCAACGCTCCCAAGCATCGCGGCATCTCCTTCATGCTCCTGCCCGAGATCGAGACGCCCGGTCTCTCCGTGCGCCCGCTGATCAACATGGGCTGGGAGCACGGATTCAACGAGACCTTCTTCGAGGACGTCCGCACCCGCGCCGATAACGTGGTCGGCGAGGTCGACCGCGGCTGGTACGTGGGGATGACGCTGCTCGACTACGAGCGCTCGAACATCTCCGGCGCGATTGGCGTGCGTCGGCGGCTTGACCTCCTTCGCGAGTACCTCGGAACCGAGGGGGGCCGGCAGCGGGCGCGGCTCTCGCCCACCCTCCGCGCCGAACTCGCCGATCGCTACGTGGAGACCGAGGTCGGCCAGAACTTCTCGTTCCGCATCATCTCGATGCAGAACCGCGGACTGATCCCGAACTACGAGGCCTCGATGTCCAAGATGTTCATCTCCGAGATCACGCAGGCAGCAACACGCACGGGCACCCGCCTCTTCGGCCTCTACGCCAACCTCTGGGACGAGCACGACGAGCGCGCGCCCCTGTTTGCGCTCTTCACCCAGCGCTACGTCCTCGACGTGCCGCGCACGATCGCGGCCGGCACGTCCGAGGTGCAGCGCAACATCATCGCGACGCGCGGCCTGGGGCTGCCACGGGCGTAGCGCCGCGGGCCACAGGCACGTCACGCACGGATCGGTTCCGGAATCGCGGCGCCCTCGCGATCTGCCCGAGGCCGCTACTCGTCCTCCGCCGGCTCCTCGGCGATCACTCCGCGCGCCACGAGGTCGTCGATCTCCGCCTCGAGGAACCCGACGCTCTCCAGCGCCTCGCGGGTGTGCTCGCCCGGCTTCGACGCGCCGCGCTCCGCGCCGCCGGGCGTCCGCGAGTGCTTCACCGGCGTGTTCGACACGGTCAGCGTGCCGCCGGTCCACGTCGGCAGCTCCCGGAACATGTCGCGCGCCTGGAGATGCGGGTCCCGGGCGACGTCCGCGACGTTGTTCAGCGGCGCCACCAGGAAGTGGTCCTTCAGCGTCTCCAGCCAGTGCTCCCGCGGCTTCCGCCGCGTCGCCGCGAACATCAACGGCTCCAACTCCTCGTAGTTCCGGGTGCGCAGCGCGTTCTCCGAGAAGCGCGGATCCACGGCGAGCTCGTCCGCTTCGATCATCCCGCAGAAGAGCTGCCAGCCGTGGTCCCGTACCCCCGAGACGACGAACCAGCCGTCGCTCGCCGGGAACGCCTGGTGCGGCGTGCTGAGCGGGTGCCGCAGCCCCGCCCGCGGTTGCACCTCGCCGGTCGCGAAGTGGCGCACTATCGCGTTCTCCATCAGCGCCACCTGGCTGTCGACCATCGCGACGTCGACGTGCTGCCCGAGGCCGCTCGAGCTGCGCTCGACCAGCGCCGACAGCACCCCGATCGCGGTGAAGATGCCGCCGGCCATGTCGCCGATCGAATAGCCCGCGCGCGAAGGCTGCGGATCGCTCTCGTGCCCGGTCGTGCTCATGATCCCACCCATCGCCTGGGCGATGATGTCGACGGCCCCCCGCTCGCGGTACGGCCCCGTTTGCCCGAACCCGGACGTCGAGGCGTAGACCAGCGCCGGATTCAGCTTCGACAGCGCCTCATACCCGAAGCCGAGGCGTTCCATCGTCCCCGGCGAGAAGTTCTCGGTGACCACGTCCGCCCGCGGCACGAGCCGATGGACGATTTCCGTCGCCTCGGGCGCCTTGAGGTCGAGCATGATGCTCTTCTTGCCCCGGTTGATCGAGAAGAAGTACGTGCTGACCCCGTGCACGTACGGCCCGTTCCCGCGCCGCCGCTCCGTCTGGAAGGGCGTCTCGATCTTCCACACCTCCGCCCCGAGGTCCGAGAGAATCATCACCCCGTAGGGCCCCGCCATCGCCCAGGTGAAGTCGAGCACCTTAATCCCGCTCAGCGGTCCCGCCATCGCAACCTCCCGGTCCCACGCCGACTATCATGTCGATCCCGCGCAACGGAGGCTATCAACCTCGCTGCCCGGGCACCTGTGGCTGTGCGAGGGAAGTCATGCGCGTCAAGATCGACCTTTACCAGTGCAGCCGCGTCGGCAACTGCTTGACCTTCCATCGCCGGATCTTCAGGGACAGCGGAGACGGCTCCCCCGAGGTCCTCGTCGATCCGCTCCCCGAGGATCTGCGTGAGGAGGCCGAGGCCGCCGTCGAGGGCTGCCCCACCGGCGCGATCTCCATCGAGGACGACCAGGCCGAGGCCTGATTCCCGGATCGGCACTCGTCAGTGCTCGATGTGGCGAGCGTCCTCTCGCTCGACGGAGGCGCTACACTCTGGCGCGTCCGAGCGTCCGAGACGTCCGAAGGGGTTCACCATGCAGCAACTCGAGCTCGTCCCGTACCTCCTCTACGAGAAGGAGGACAACGGGATCCTCTGGATCAAGTTCAATCGCCCCGAGATGCTCAACGCCGCCGTTGGCGGCGCCGAGCGGACCGGCACGCTGGCGAAGGTCGGCGAGTACATGCGCGCCGGCGACGACGACCCGGACGTCAAGGTGATCGTGCTGACCGGCGTGGGCCGCGGCTTCTGCGCCGGCTTGAACGTCAGGGGCACGGACCTCGGCGACTTCGAGCCGGGCGACAACTTCCTCGGCAACGCACCGTACGAGGCGGGCGGGCTGGACGCGACGCGGCAGCACCTCTACTACGGCATCACCAAGCTGATGAAGGACATCTCGTTCATCCGCAAGCCGACGGTGGCGATGGTCAACGGCGTGGCGGCCGGGTTCGGGATGGACATGGCGCTGCAGTGCGACATCCGCTACGGCAGCGAGCACACGCGCTTCCTCTCCTACCACCAGGTCGGCCAGATCATCGAGAACGGCGGCGCCTATTACCTCACGAGGCTTGCCGGCCTTGGCCGCGCGCTCGAGTTCTCGTTCACCGGCGACCTCGACGGCCAGACCGCCGCCGAGTGGGGCGTCCTCAACAGGCTCGTCCCCTCCGAGGACCTCGAGGAGGAGGTGCGAGCGCTGTGCGACCGCATCATGCGCAACCCGCCGCTGGTCTCCTGGATCAACAAGCGGGTGATCCGGGCGGCCGTCGACACGACGCTGGAACACACGGCGGTGCTGGCCTCGAACGCCTCGCCCATTCCCGAGGCCTCGGAGGACGCCGCCGAGGCTCGTGCGGCTCTCGGCGAGCGCCGCACCCCGGTCTTCAAGGGCCGCTGAGCGAGGCTGAGTGATGGCGCAGGCTACCGCGACCGGCTACGACCCGCAGACCTATGAGCCCCTGACGTTCCACGACGCCGCCCGCCGGTTCCGGTCTGGCGACGACACGCCCCGCGACTACCTCGAGCGCTGCCTGGCGACGATCGAGGAGCGCGAGCCGCTGGTCCAGGCCTTCGCGCACCTCCGTGCGGACCTTGCCCGCGCCGCCGCGGACGCGAGCACGGAGCGCTGGGCCGCGGGCGAGCCGCGCTCCGCCATCGACGGCATGCCCGTGGGCATCAAGGACCTGCTCGAGACGAGGGACATGCCCACCGAGTACGGCTGCGAGGCGTTCCGCGGGAACTTCCCGAAGCGGGACAACGCGGCCGTCTGGGCGCTGCGGCAGGCGGGCGCGGTGATCCTCGGCAAGACCGTCACGGCCGAGCTCGGCGGCTCCCACCCCGGGCCGACGACCAACCCGTTCGACGAGCGGCGCTCGCCCGGCGGCTCCTCGTCGGGCTCGGCCGCCGCGGTCGCGGCGCGGATGCTCCCGGCCGCGATCGGCTCGCAGGTCGGCGGCTCGATCATCAGACCCGCCGGCTACTGCGGGAACGTCGCCCTCAAGCCGACGCAGGGCGGCATCAATCGCGGCGAGCGGCAGGCGACGAGCATGAGCACGCACGGCGTCCACGCCAACTGCATCGAGGACATGTGGCAGGTCGCCATCGAGATCGCGCGGCGCGCCGGGGGCGATCGCGGCTGGCCCGGCCTGGACGGGCCAGCGACCACCCCCGAGCCCCGCAGGCCCGAGCGGCTGATCGTCCTCGAGACCCAGGGATGGGAGGAGCTGGACGACGGGAGCAAGGAGGGCTTCGCCGCGGTCCTCGGCCAGTTGCGCGAGCTCGGCGTACAGCTCCTGCGGCGGGGCGACGACCCCCTGGTCGAGTCGCTGGAGGGCGCGGTCGGCGACGCGCGCGAGGTGTGCAACGCGATCACCGGCTGGGAGAACCGCTGGGCGACGCGCAACCTCGTCGACGAGCACCCCGAGGGCGTCAGCGAGCGGGCGCAGGCGGTGCTGGCCGGGGCCGAGGCGATGTCGGTCGACGACTATCGGGCGGCGCTGCTCGCCCGCCAGGTCGCGCAGGAGGCGCACGCGGCCCTCGCCGGATCCGGCGACGCGATCATCACGCTCTCCTGTCCGGGACCGGCGCACGTCTGGCTCGGCGACGAGCCCGGCAAGCCGCTCGCCCCGCGCCCGACGGGCGACCCGGTCTTCAACTTCCCGAGCTCGATGCTGTTCGCTCCGGCCGTGAGCATGCCGCTGATGAGCGTGGGCGGGATGCCCGTCGGCGTGCAGGTCTTCGGCCGGCCGCACCAGGATGCCGCGATGACTGCGATCGCGCGCTGGCTGCTCGGCGCGGTCTCGCCGGTCGTCGTCGACTAGCGCCGGAGCGGGCGGCGCCTCGGGCCTCAGCCCTCGGGAGACCTTGCGAACTCCCACAAGCCCGATCCGGCCCCCTCTCCCTGGGGAGAGGGCGGGGGTGGGGGGGAGGGCTCCCGCGCCCTTTCGATAGCTCCGACGGCGCAACGAAACTCCAGAGGGCGGATCCTCCCTCACCCTGACCCTCTCCCTCGGGGAGAGGGGACCGGAGGGGATGCGCTCGCTGCCCCGAGGAGGGGGTTACGCGAAGGTCTCCTCGAGGATGAGCCGCGTGAGCGCCTCCGGCTCGCTGAGCATCGGGTAGTGGCCGGTGTCGAGTTCGCGCCAGGGCGCGCCGAACGCCTCCGCGGTGCGGCGCTGGTGCGCCTCGCCGGGGTTCTCCGCGCGCCGGCACCAGATCACCGAGACGTCCCAGTCCTGGTCCCAGAACGATTCAAGCACGACCGGCTGCGTGGCGGTCCCGATGGGGCGCCCCCGGAAGCGCTCGCCCGCCCACGCTGCGGTCTCGGGCGGGAGGCCCGCGAGCAGGCGCGCCAGGTGCTCCTCGGTCGGGCGGCCGGTTGCGGTGGGCGCGCTGCGCGGCCGCCCGAGGACGTCCGCGGTGGTCTCGCCGTGCTTGAGCACGAGCGCGTCGACGAAGACGAGGCGGGCGATGCGTTCGCGCGCGAGCTCGGCCACCCTCGCCGCGATCATCCCGCCCGACGAGGTGCCGACCAGCACCACGTCGCTGAGGTCTTCATAGAAGAGCAGCTCCGCGACCTCGTCCGCCTGTGACTCGACGGTGATGCCCGGCCGGTCCTGCTCCGACCGCTCGCCGCAGCCGTCCAGCGAGGGCGCGTACGCGTCGTGGCCCTCAGCGCGCAGCCGCCTCGCGACGGGGCCCCAGATCCAGCCGCCCTGGTATGCGCCGTGGATGAGCACGAATGCGGTCATCGGTTGCCTCCTCGCGCGGAATCGCCTCGGTCGTCGCGAGGCGTCAGCGACCCTTGAACACGGGCTCGCGGCGCTCGCCGAGGGCCGAACGCGCCTCGGCGGCGTCCTCCGACGTACCGGGAATGGGCGAGGCGTTCGAGGTCAGCACGGCCGTGTGTTCCAGCGTGGTGTCCATGGCGGCGCGGATCACCCGCTTGTTGATCCAGGAGACCAGCGGCGGGTTGCGCATGATGCGGTCGCACAGCGCTCGCACCTCGGCCTCGAGATCCTCGGAGGGGACGAGCCTGTTGAGGACGCCCCACTCCGCGGCCGTCTCGCCGTCGAGGTTGCCGGTGAAGGAGAACTCGAGCGCGCGACCGAGCCCGGCGAGCCTCGTCAGGTAGTAGGCGCCGCCGTTCTCGATGATCTGGCCGACCTGGTGGTAGGAGATGAAGCGCGTGTGCTCGCTGCCGTAGCGGATGTCGCACTGCAGCGCCATGTCCATCCCGAATCCGGCGGCCACGCCGTTGACCATCGCGATCGTCGGCTTGCGGATGAACGAGATGTCCTTCATCAGCTTGGTGATGCCGTAGTAGAAGCGCTGTCGCGTCGCGTCCAGCCCGCCCGCCTCGTACGGTGCGTTGCCGAGGAAGTTGTCGCCCGGCTCGAAGTCGCCGAGGTCCGTGCCTCGGACGTTCACGCCCGCGCAGAAGCCGCGGCCCACGCCGGTGAGCACGATCACCTTGACGTGCGGGTCGTCGTCGCCGGCGCGCATGTACTCGCCGACCTTGGCCAGCGTGCCGGTCCGCTCGGCGCCGCCAACGGCGGCGTTGAGCATCTCCGGGCGATTGAACTTGATCCAGAGGATCCCGTTGTCCTCCTTCTCGTAGAGGAGGTATGGGACGAGCTCGAGTTGCTGCATGGTGAACCCCTTCCGCGGACCTGATTCTGGCCCACGCTCCGACCGAGATCGAGCGCTGCACAGGCTGGCGTCATCGCTGACGTGCGAGGGCGCAGGGCATTTGCCTGCCGGAGTCTCCTCGCGCCGCCTCGTCCGTCAGCCCTCGAGGATGAGTCGTGTCAGCGCCTCCGGCTCGCTGAGCATCGGGTAGTGGCCGGTGTCGAGCTCGTGCCAGCGCGCGCCGAGCGCCTCGGCGCAGCGGCGCTGGTGCGCCTCGCCGGGATTCGGGGCACGCCGGCACCAGACAACCGAGGCGTCCCAGTCCTGGTCCCAGAACGAGTCGAGCTCGACTGGCCGGCTGAATGCCGCGGCGGGGTGCAAACCGAAGCGCTCGGCGGCCCACTCGGCGCTATCACGCGGAAGATCGCGCAGCAGGTCCGCGAGCCGTTCCTCGGCCGGCCGGCCGGTCGCCACGTCGGTGTCGATCGCCCTCGGCCGGTTCACGATGTCGCCGATGGTCTCGCCGGGCTTGAGGACGAGCGCGTCGACGAAGACGAGGCGCGCCACCCGCTCGCGTGCCAGCTCGGCCGTCCTCGCGACGACCATCCCGCCCGACGAGGTACCGACGAGGACGACGTCGCTGAGGTCCTCGTGGAAGAGCAGCTGCGCGATCTCTTCGGCCTGCGACTCGGTGGTGATGCCGGGCCGCATCTGTGGCGCCCGCTCGCCGCAGCCGTCCAGCGACGGCGCGTGCGCGACGTGGCCCTCGGCGTGCAGCCGGGCGGCGACGGAGGCCCAGATCCAGCCACCCTGGTATGCGCCGTGGATGAGCACGAATGCGGTCACGGTGTCCTCCTCGCGTCGTTGCAGCCCGGCAGTTCGCCGCCAAGCCTATAGCAGCGATACCGGGATGGCGGCCCGGGCGGAGGTGCGGCTATCGTGTCCGGGCGGAGCTCGCGAGGAGGCTGCCGTGAAGATCGGATTGCTGCTCACGTCGCACCCCGACCCCGATACGTCGCCGTATCCGCACCAGTCGGTCCACGCGCGCGTCACCAACGAGGTGCTGACCGCGGAAGAGAACGGCTACGACACCGTCTGGATCGCGGAGCATCACTTCTCCAACACCTACGGCATCCTGCCCGACCCGTTCAGCTACCTCTCCTACCTCGCCGCGAAGACCAGCAGCGTCAAGCTCGGCGCGGCCGTGATGGTCGTGCCGCTGCACCACCCCCTGCGCATCGTCGAGAACGCCGCCTTCGTCGACATCCTCAGCGAGGGCCGCTTCCAGCTCGGCCTCGGCTCCGGCTACCGGCCCTACGAGTTCGAGGGCCTGGGCGTCGACTACGACGGGCGACGCGAGATGATGCAGGAGGAGGCGGTGCCGCTGATCCTGCAGGGCTTCTTCGACAAGCGCGTCAACGTGGACGGCCAGTTCTTCCGGATCAGGATGGACGAGCAGAGCGAGGTCTTCCCGCAGCCGATCCAGCAGCCCCACCCCCCGATCTACATGGCGGCGGGCACGGAGGGCTCGATGGCGTTCGCGGCCCGCAACGGCTTCGGCCTCATGCAGTCCGCGCTGCCCTCGATCGAGACGATCGGCGAGCACGTCGCGTTCTATCGCGAGCACATGGCCGAGGCGCAGGCGCCCTACAGCCAGAACCCGGCCTTCGGCAACATCGACGTCGCCCGCATGGTCTACGTCGCCGAGTCCGACGCGAAGGCTCGTGAGGAGTCCGAGGAGGGCATCGTGCGCCACACGAAGAGCTTCCTGCTCAGCGGCAGGACCGGGAGCTACCTCGGCGACGTCGCCGAGAAGAGCGACGAGGACGCGTTCGCCTACGAGAAGCTGGTCAGCGACACCGTGCTGCACGGATCGCCGGACACGGTGCTGCGACGCCTCGAGGCGTTGGCCCAGGCCGGCGCCTCGTCGGTGATGATCCACTACCCGCCGTACTACGGTCCGGCGAAGACGACGAAGATGCTCGAGCTGTTCGCGAAGGAAGTGCTGCCGCACGTCGGCGCGTTCGAGCAGGCCGGCGCCGGCGCGGCCCTCGAGAGCGCCGGTGTGCCGGCGGCAGGCTAGCGAGGAGATCACCATGGCCGAAGCCTCGTTCGCCCGCTTCGAGGGCGAGGTGGCGCTGATCACCGGGGCCGCGAGCGGCATCTGCCGCGCCGCCGCTGAGATCATCGCGGCCGAGGGCGGCACGATCGCCGCCGTCGACAACGACCGCGAGCTGCTCGACGGTGCGATGGAGGCCTTCGCGGCGGCCGGCGGAGGCGATCACCGGGCCTATCACGCCAACGCCCTCGACCAGGCGGAGGTGGACGCCGTCGTCGCCGACGCCGTCGAGCGCTTCGGCAGGATCGACATCCTCGTCAACGGTGTCGGCGGTTCCACGGCGATCCCGAATTCGGGCGCGACGACCGAGGAGCTGACGTTCGAGGAGTGGCAGAAGGTGCTGGACTTCAACCTCAGCGGCACCTTCCTCTTTTGCCACGCGGTGATTCCCCACATGACCAGCCAGGGCGGCGGCAAGATCGTGAACTTCTCCTCGCGATCAAGCCGCGGGAGGAGCCCGACGAGCTCCGCGGCCTACGCCGCAGCCAAGGGCGGCATCATCTCGTTCACCTCGAAGCTCGCGATGGAAGTCGGGCCCGCCGGCATCAACGTCAACGCGATCGCGCCCGCGACGACCATGACCGAGCGCATCCGCCGCGTCTACGAGCGACGGCCCCCGGGGTCGCGCGAGCGCCAGATCGCCGCGATCCCCCTCGGCCGCGTCGCCGAGCCGATCGACCAGGCCAACGTCGTCTGCTTCCTGGCGTCGGCGCACGCCGACTTCGTCACCGGCGTGACCATCGACGTGACGGGCGGCGGCTAACGCCCTCGAAGGCGACGGGTTAGAAGGTCGCGATCGGGTTCGCCGGGGAGCCGGTGCCCTGCGCGAAGCGCAGCGGGTTGAGGGAGAAGCAGAACTCCCAGCGATCGCGCTCCGCGCAGGCCTCCCCGAGCCGCTCGAGGTGGGCGTTGTCGATCAGCCGCAGGCCCATCATCGGGATCGCGACCTGGTGCATCGGCATCATCGTCTCCACGTATTGCCCGACCGGCGCGTGGTCGGTGAAGACATCGGAGCCGATCAGCGCGACCCCGCGCTCGTGCAGCCACGGCAGGCAGGCGGCGTTGTAGCCGGAGAACTCCTCGGGAGGCGGCTCGCCGGAGGCGATCGCGGCCTCGATCTGCGCCCCGTAGCCGACGCGCAGCAGCAGCGCGTCGCCTTCCTCGACGCGCACGCCCTGGGCCTGCTCGGCGGCTTCGAGGTCCTCGGGGAAGACGTAGTCCTCGGGGTCGAGCGTCGTCCTGCCCTTGAGGCGTGCGACGTCGAGCAGCACGCCCCGGGTGAGGATGCCGTCCCGCATGACGTCCGAGGTCTGGACCGTGGCGCCCTCGCCGCTCTTGACCAGCGCGGACGAGCGGCCGTTGTACATCCGGCCCTGCCAGAAGACGTGGGCGAGGCCGTCGATGTGCGTGAAGATCGAGCCGTGAAAGACGAACGAGACGTGCTCGCTCGCTCCCTGCAGCATCTTGCGGCCGGGGTACCTCGGGTGTTCCCGGTCGTCGCCGAGGGCGTACAGCTCGCCGCTCTGCACCATGTTGGTCACCGGGTTCGCGCCGGCCATCGCGCGCGGCCCGGACCAGGGGATGACGCGCGAGCAGGAGACGCTGACGCCCTCCCGGATCAGCGAGGCCGCCTGCCTGCGCTTCTCCGGCGTGATCAGGTTCAGCGTGCCGAGCGTGTCGTCCTCGCCCCAGCGCCCCCAGTTGCTGAGGGTCTCGAAGTAGCCGAGGACCTCCTCCTGGCTTGGTGGGTTGGGCATCGCTCGTGTCCCCTCCGCCGCAGCGGGCGGCCTCAGTCGTGGAAGTGCGGGACGACCGTCTCGCCCATGAGCCGGAGCGACTTCATGATCTTCTCGTGCGGGAGACTCGGCCCCGCCTGGACCAGGCACATCATGTGGTCCAGCCCGACCTCCCGGTAGCGCTCCATCTTCTCGATGATCTGGTCCGGGGTGCCGACGATGAACTGGTCCTCGGCGTCCATCGCCTCGAAGAACTCCTCGTTGGAGATCTCGGCTCCCTCAAGCACCTTGATCAGCACGGTGCGGCCGGGGCTGTCGCCGGACTCGGCGATGCGCTCGATCTGCGCCGCCCGGTCGAACGCCGCCGACTCCTCGCCCTCCCGCTGAGCCTTCCAGCCGAGCCGCAGCGCGGCGACCTTGGTGAGGTACCAGGCCGCCGCCTGGGGCCCGCCGTCGTGGATCGCCTCGTCCTCGGTCTCCGCGCAATACACGTAGGTGAAGGCGCCGCAGCGGTTGTTGACCGCCTTGCCGAACGGCTCCTGCTCGCGCTGCGCCTCGCGGTAGGCGCTCACGCTCTCGGCGAGCGCCGTCAGGGGCTGGAACAGCGTCAGCCCGAGGTAGCCGATGCCGCCGCGTCCGGCGAGCTCGATCGACTCTGGGCTGCCCCCGGCGATCCACATCGGCGGGTGGGGCTCCTGCAGCACGCGCGGCACGACCGTGATCGGGGCGATCTCGACGTGCTCGCTGGAGTACGAGAACTCGTCCTCCGTCCACATCCTCGGGATGATCTCGAGGGCCTCGCGGAGGATCGGGCGCGTCGTCTCGCCGTCGATGTGAAAGACATCCCACTCGCGGACGGTGGAGCGCCCGAAGCCGATCTCGAGCCTGCCGTCGCTCAGGTTGTCCAGCACCGCCGCCCGCTCGGCCACGCGAATGGGGTGATTGAACAGGGGGTGCGTGAGCACGACCGCGTGCCCGACCCGCATCTGCTTCGTGCGCGCCGCCACCGCGGTGAGGAAGATCTCGGGCGCCGGCATGTGCGCGAACTCGACCGAGCCGTGGTGCTCCACCGACCAGAAGCAGTTGAAGCCCGCGGCCTCGCCCACATCGACCTGCTCGAGCACCTGCTGGTAGAGGCGGTGGTCCGCGCCCGCCGGCCAGGGCCGGCCCGTCCCCTGGCAGAACTCGTAGAACAGGTCGATCTTCACAGTGCCTCCCGGGCTGCTCCGGCTCGCCGCGCCGGGGCAGTATAGGCCTCGTGACGGCGCGGACGCCGCGTCTCGGGCTCGCCGACCCGTCGCCGACCCGGCCCGGCCCGCGGGCGCTCAGTCCTTGGGCTGATTCGCGGCGCCGGGGGTGGGAGTGCTCACGGTCTGGAACTCACCACGGCCGTCCGGCACCCGGGCGTAGCTCGTGCCTTCGTCGGCCTGGCCCTCGTCCCAGTCGACCTCGGCGACCAGCACGCCGTCGGCCGTCCAGATGCCCAGCTCCTCGTCCCTGCCGAGGGCGAAGCCCGGCCAGCCGTCCTTGTCGAGCTGCACCTGGAGGTACCCGCCCGGCGGGATCACCAGCTCCGAGGGGAATGCGACCCGCTTGCCGGCGTCCAACAGGTCGTCGGCCACGACGAAGTTGGCGAGGGCGAGGTGGGAGTCGGACGAGTTGTAGAGCTCGAACCAGTCGAACGGATCTCCCTGCGCGGCGATCTCGTTGATCACGAGGCCGGCATCACTCGCAGCCGCGCGGGTGCTTGCCTCGTCCTCCGGCGGCAGGGGAGGGGGGATGCCGCCTAAGACGCCGGAGAAGCTGCCGGAGACCGTCGCGCCCGCCTCGGCGCTCGCCTCCGACAGCGTCAGCACGCCCGCGCTGAACGGCGTGAAGCTGTCGACGGTCGAGCCTCCGGCCGGGATGGACCACACGCCTCCCGCGATCCGGTCCTCGCCGATGGTCAGCGTGCTCCCGCTCGTCAGCCGCGCGATGGGCAGCACGACGGTGAGGCCCTCCACGGAGCCGTCGGGCTGCACGCTGATGACGGCGAGCGAGGCCGCATCCCCGATGCCGAACCCCGCCGTCTCCTCCGAGCTGGCGTGACCGACGACCACTCCCAGCTCGTCGCCGGGCAGCTCCTCCCCGTCCACCGAGAGGTAGGAGATCTCGCCCTCCGAGAGCGGATCGAGACTCTTGTTGCTTCCCCAATTCGTCTCGAAGCGCACCTCGACCGTGCCGGGCTCGAGTCCGTCCGAGGCCGCGACGGCCTGATCCGGAGCGGGCCACTCCGGAGGCTGCGGCGTCAGGTCGTCCAGGATCTCGGCACGGCGCTTCAGGATGAACTGGCGCACCCGCTCGGCGTCGGCAGCGGCGGCCGGCCGCTGCTCCGGCAGCGCGTGCTGCCGGACGATCGCCGCCAGCTCGTCGACGCTTCCCAGCAACTCGTCCTCGTTCCAGACGCTGTCGAGCAGCTCCTTGAGGCGGGCGACGTAGCGCCCTCGCCACTCCTCGTCGCCGTAGAGCCGGCTGGGGATGGCCGTGAGGGCCAGCACCGAGGGCGGGGGATCGCTGATGTTGTCGAACGGGTTGGGATCGTCCTCCAGGTGGAACGCCGCGTCCACGCCCCAGGGCATGAACACGAAGCGGCCTCCCGGCTCCCGGTAGAAGCGGTAGTTGTTGCGGTTGCCCGTGTAGCCGTCCCAGTGGCCCACCAGCACCTCCAGCGCCCAGAACGTGAGGAAGCGATCCAGGTCGACGATCTCGGCCAGCGCTGCCAGCCCGGCCTCGGAGGGGTCTTGCAGCGCGGCGACCACGGCGTCGATGTCCGACCAGTCGTCTTCGTCCTCGTTGGACTTCTTCTCGATGGTGCCGCGGTACTCGGGGGTGAAGTCGCTGACCGTGCCCTCGTAGAGGTTGCCCTCTGTGCTCGCGAAATGGCGTGCGAGGAAGGGAGGCTTGATCTCCTCGACGTGGATGTAGAGGCCGAGGTTCCTCCCGTTCACCGAGACGGTCGCGAAGCTGCACCGGGGAGTGGGCACCCCCGCGGCGGCGAACACCTGGTGGGCCAGGCAGGTGTTAATCAGCGAGGGGTCCTGGAGGCCGTTGTTCAGCGTCATGCGCTCCATGACCCCGCCCAGCGCCAGGCCGTCCACGTACTTGTCGAAGCGGAGTTTGAGCGAGGGCCGCGTGTCGCTCTGGGAGCCGATGAACCCCTTCTTCCGCACGCCGACCTCGGCGTACGCCTCGCCGTCCACCGTCACGGTGGCCGGGAACCAGGTGTAGATGTCGGCGAACGGCCGGGAGAGCCCGTATTCGGCGATCTCGGCCAGCAGATCCTCGAGGGTGCGGGCCTGATGGCGCAGCGTGTCCCAGTCCTCGGGCGCGATCTCGATCGCGATGTTCAGTACGTGCTCGAGGTCGAAGTAGGCGTCGGTCGGGTCGGCGGGCCGGGCTTCCTCCGCCGCTTGCGCGGGTGTGGCGGCGGGGGTCGTCGTGGGCTGCGGCGTGGCCGCCGCGGAAGGCGTCGACGTGGGAGGCGGGGCGTCATCCGAGCTGCACCCGGCCGCGAGCAGCGCCAGCGCCACGAGGCCCGCCGCGACCCCCGCCAGCCACGACGGTCCACGGCGGTCAGGACTCATCGGCGCGTCCTCCGCTCGCGCTTGTGCCGCGGGTACGAGCCGCTAGCCCTGCCCGATCTCCTCGGCGATGCCGCGCATGTACTCGGCGTCGTGGAAGCGGCCCGCGCGCTTCTCCACGAACGCGCGCACCGCCTCGCGGTGCTCGGGCGTTTGCAGGGCGGCGTCGAACCTCACCCGGGAGTCCTGCTCCACCGTCTCGAGGTCGGGCGCGAACAGGGCGTCGAACGTCATCTGCTTGACTGTGCGCAGCGTCGAGGCGGGGTTCGCGGCGATCTCCTGGCCGAGCGCGATCGCCTCGGGCAGCAGCTGGTCGGGTTCGACCAGCCGCTGCACCAGGCCCAGCTCCAGCGCCTCCTGCGCACTGTAGATCCGCCCCGTCAGCATCATCTGCTTTGCGGCCTGGAGGCCGATCACACGGGGCAGCATCCACGCGGAACTGACCTCCGGCGTCAGGCCGATCGCCGCGAAGCGCATCGAGAAGCGCGCCGCCGTCGACGCCACGATCGCGTCGTACCAGAGGATCGAGGTGAGACCGATCCCGAGCGCGATCCCGTTGACCGCGGCGATCAGCGGCTTGCACTCGACCGCGAGGAACTCGGGCGTCCAGGGGTGCGCGCCCGGCGGCCGCCGCTCCGGGCGGTCGAAGTCGCCGGCCATGCGCGCGCTCAGGTCCGCGCCCGAGCTGTAGGCGCGGCCGTTGCCGGTGGTCACGATCGCGCCGATGCCGGGGTCGGCGTTGAACTCCTCGAACGCCTCGCGGATCTCGCTCCCCAGCTCGGCGCCGAGCGCGTTCATCCGCTCCGGCCGGTTGAAGCGCACGATGCCGACGCGGCCTTCGCGCTCTACCTCGATGAACTCCCAGTCGGCCATGTCGGGCTCCTCTCTCGCCTGCGGTCCCGTGCATGATGCCACGCCACCTCGGGAGCCGGGCCGGCCCCCGGAAGGTAGTATGTGCGCGTCGCCGGTTGCTTCGAGGCCGGTGGTGATCGTCTCGACGCACGGGAACGAATCGGGGCTGGGCACCGCACCAGGGGCGCGGTACGGAGCACGCCAGGAGGCTCGATGCGCGCACTCGTCATCGGCGGCACGGCAGCCACCGGCCCTCCGGTCGTTCGGCGGCTGCTCGACCGCGGCTACGACGTGACGCTCTACCACCGCGGGCTGCACGAGGCCGACTCCCTCCCGGACGACCTCGAGCACATTCACGGCGAGCCGCACTTCGAGGAGACGATCGCCCGCGACCTCGCGGGCCGCAGCTTCGACCTGGTCGTGGCGACGTACGGCCGCATCCGCCACCTGGCGGGGGCCCTCGAGGGCAAGACGCCGCGCCTGATCACGATTGGCGGCTTCCCCGTCATGAAGGGTTGGATGCACGTCCGCGATCCCCACAACGCCGAGCACGACGGCCCGGTGCTGACTCCGGGGTTCGAGGAGAACGAGCTGGAGGACGACGGCGTCGACGCCTTCGTCGATCGCATGATCGAGACCGAGCGCGCCGTCATGGATCGCCACGCGGCCGGGCACTACGAGGCGACGCACTTCCGCTATCCGTACGTCTATGGCCCGCACAGCATCGTGTCGAGCGAGTGGCGGATCATCAAGCGAGTCCTCGACGATCGGAAGCGCTTCATCATCCAGGGCGGCGGTCTGACGCTGAGCACGCGCTGCGCCTCGGAGAACGTCGGCCACGCGATCGGCCTGGCGATCGACCAGCCCGAGCGCTCGGCCGGGCAGATCTACCACCTCGCCGATGACGTGCAGTTCACGGCGCAGCAGTGGGTCGAGTTGATCGCCGGAGTCCTTGGGTACGAGTTCGAGTTCGTCGAGATCCCGTGGAGCATCGCGCCGCCCGGGCGGACGTTCGTGCCGCTCAGCGGGCAGCCGTTCCACCGGCTGATGAGCAACGCCAAGCTGCGCGGCGTGCGCGGCGACCTCGGCTATCGGGACGCCGTGCGGCCGCAGGACTGGGTGCGGACGACCGTCGAATGGTGGCTCGAGCATCCGCCGACGGTGGACGGCCGGGGCAACAACATGAAGGCGAGCGACTTCGACTACGAGGGCGAGGACCGGCTGCTCGCCGCCTGGGACGAGCTGCTGGCGGGTGCGCCCGAGGTCTTCTCCGAGCGCGTCTACTTCCGGCACCCCTACCCGCATCCGAAGCAGCTCGGCGACCTGCTCTGAGGGCCCCGAGGAAAGCGAGCGCCGGCCGATGGCCGATCGAAGCGAGCCGCTGAAGTTCGGGATCTTCGCCCAGCCGTTCCACGAGCCCGGCGAGCACCCGACGGTCGCCTACGAGCGTGACATGGAGGTGATCGAGCTCCTCGACCGCCTCAACTTCGACGAGGCCTGGATCGGGGAGCATCACAGCGCCGGCTGGGAGACGGTCGGTGACCCGGCGCTGTTCATCGCGGCCGCGGCGCAGCGTACGAGGCGCATCCGCCTCGGCACGGGCGTGGTCAGCCTGCCTTACCACCACCCCTTCACCCTCGCCCATCGCATGGTCCAGCTCGACCACCTGACGCGAGGGCGCATCAACTTCGGCGTCGGCCCGGGCGCGCTCTACTCCGACGCCTACCAGCTGGGCATCGAGCCGACGACGCAGCGGCGGCGGATGGGCGAGGCGCTCGACGCGATCATGCGCCTGCTGCGCGGCGAGGTGGTGACGGAGCAGACCGAGTGGTACGAGCTGCGCGACGCGCGGTTGCAGATGGCCTCCTACCAGCAGCCGCACGTCCCGGTCTTTGTCGCGCACGCCACCTCGCCCGCCGGCGCGCAGGCGGCCGGGCGCCACGGCCTGGGGATGCTCTCCGTCGCCTCCTCCGAGCTGGCCGGCGGCCTCGGGACGATGGCCCAGGCCTGGACGTGGGCCGGCGAGGAGGCCGAGCGCCACGGCCGGCAGATCGATCGCCGCAACTGGCGCGTCACCATGACCATGCACCTCGCCGACTCCCGCGAAGAGGCGCTCGAGGACATCCGCGAGGGCGTGCTCGCGCTCAACCGCGGCTACTTCGGCACGCTGGGCATCCGCTTCGAGGGCGGGCGCGACAGCGTCGACTGGCTCGCGAAGCAGCCCGGCGTGGCGATCGGCACGCCGGAGGACGCGGTTGCCGCCATCGAGGAGGTCCTCGAGGCTTCCGGCGGCGTGGGCGGCATACTCATCAACCACCGCGAGTGGGCGCGCACGACCGGGCGGATGCGGCGCAGCTACGAGCTGTTCGCCCGCCACGTGATGCCGCGCTTCCAGGGCCAGGCGCAGCCTTTCGAGGACAGCCTCGAGTGGGCGCGCGAGGGGCATCGCACGCTGTTCCGCCCGGTGCGCGCCGCACAGCGCCAGGCCTTCGTCGACGCGGGCATCGAGGTGCCGGACGCGCTGCGGCCGCGAGGCCGCTCGCCCGAGCCGGAAGGCTAGTCGCAGACGTGGCCGAGCCGAACGCGCGCGTCCGGATCGAGGAAGGCGTCGCCTTTGCCTCCGCGGGCGGCCGGGAGCTGCGCTGCGACGTCTTCCATCCACCGGGCCAGAGCGAGGCGCAGCCGGGAATCCTGCTCGTCCACGGCGGGGGCTGGCACATGGGCGCGCCGGCGATGCTGCGTGGCTACGGGATCCTCATGGCGCGCCACGGCTACCCCTGCGTCGCCTCGGAGTATCGACTCAGCGGCGAGGCGAGGTGGCCCGCGCAGCTCGACGACGTCCTGGCGGCGATCCGCTGGATGCAGGAACAGAGTGGCGACCTCGGCGTCGATCCGGATCGCCTCGTGCTGTGGGGTCTCTCGGCGGGCTCGCACATGGCGCTGCTGGCCGCCGCCCGCCTGAGCGGCGAGACGAGCCCGATCGCCGCCAGCATCAACCACTACCCGATCACCAGCCTCGAACCAGCGCTCGGCACCGCCTGGGAGCACGCCCAACAGCTGGCGGAGGACCCCTCGACGGCGGACTGGGCCGCGATGAGCCCGCTGGCGCACGCCGGAGCGGGCTTCCCGCCCACCCTGCTCATGCACGGCTCCGCCGACACGATGGTCGCCCTCGACCAGAGCGTGCGGCTCTACGAGGCGCTGACCCGCGCCGGCGTCCCCGTGGACCTCACGGTCTTCGCCGACCAGCCGCACGGGTTCGACTTGCAGCGCGCCTTCGCGCTCCACTCGGTCGAGGTCGTCCGCCTGTTTCTCTCACGCTACGCCCCACTGAACGGCAAGGGAGACGCTGCATGAAGCTGGGACTGCACCTCGCGAACTTCACGTATGGCGTCGAGGCGCCGGGGTTCGCGGCAAAGCTGGACGAGATCGTGAGTGGCGCCGACGCGGTCGGCTTCGACCGCATCTCGGTCATGGACCACTACTTCCAGATTCCCGGCGTCGGCCCGGCCGAGCACGAGATGTTCGAGGCGTACGGCGTCCTCGGGTACATCGCCGCGCGCACCTCGCGCGTGAAGCTCGGCGTCCTCGCGACCGGGGTGACCTACCGCAACCCCGGCTTCCTCGTGAAGCAGGTCACGGGCCTCGACGTCCTCTCGCAGGGACGCGCCTGGCTCGGGATCGGCGCGGCCTGGTACGAGCGGGAGCACCTCGGCCTGGGGTGGGCGTTCCCGCCGCTGCGGGAACGCTACGAACGGCTCGAGGAAGCAATCCGGATCTGCCTGCAGATGTGGAGCGACGACGACGGCCCGTTCCACGGCACGCACTACCAGCTCGCCGAGACGTTGTGCTCGCCGCGGCCGATCCAGCAGCCGCGGCCGCCGCTCATGGTCGCCGGTAGCGGCGAACGGAAGACGCTGCGCCTCGTCGCGCGCTACGCGGACCAGTGCAACGTGCTGGGCAACAGCCCCGAGGGCGCAACGCGTCTCTTCTCTATCCTCGAACAGCACTGCGAGGCGGAGGGCACGGACTACGAGGCGATCGAGCGGACCGTCACGATGCGTTTCGACCCGGGCCCCGCGGGCGAGCACGCCGGCGAGGTCGTCGAGCGGATCGGGGAGCTCGCGGAGGCGGGGGCGCACGCCATCCTCGGCTCCCTGCAGGGTGTCGAGGACCCGCGGGTCATGGAGGCGATGGGCCGCCTCGTGATCCCGCAGGTCGCGCGGATGTGAGAGGTTGAGCATGGTCATCGACCTGCGATCGGACACCGTCACCCGGCCCGGAGAGGCGATGCGCCGGGCGATGGCGCGCGCCGAGGTCGGCGACGATGGACGCGGCGACGATCCCACGGTGCAGCGCCTCGAGCAGGCCTCGGCCGAGCGCGTCGGCAAGGAGGCCGCCCTCTACGTGCCGAGCGGCACGATGGCGAACCTGCTCTCGCTGCTCGTCTACTGCGGCCGCGGCGACGAGGCGGTCGTTGGTTCGCAGTCGCACGTCCTGCACCACGAGGCGGTCGGCGCCTCGGCGCTGGGTGGTATCAGCCTGCGCAGCGTCGCCAACGACGAGCGCGGCCGCATCGACCCTGCGGCGCTGCGAGACGTGATCCGCGACCCCGCTACGCCGCCGCGAACGACGCTGGTCTGCCTCGAGAACACGCACAACCGCTGCAACGGCGCGGCGATCCCCCTCGAGAGCATGCGCGGCGCGGTCGAGGTCGCGCGCGCCGCCGGCGCCGCGGTGCACCTCGACGGCGCGCGGATCTTCAACGCCGCGCTGGCGCTGGAGACGGACGCCGCCACGATCGCCGGACTCGCCGACACGGTCGCGTTCTGTTTCTCCAAGGGCCTCGGCGCGCCGGTCGGCTCCGTGCTGACGGGACCGCGCGAGGTGATCGACCGCGCACGCGGGGTGCGCCGCCAGCTGGGCGGCGCGATGCGGCAGGCCGGCCTGATCGCCGCCGCCGCGCTGTACGCCCTCGAATACCACGTCGAGCGGCTCGGCGATGACCACGCGCGCGCGGCTCGGCTCGCGGACGGGCTGGCCGCGTTGCCGGGCGGAGCGATGGAGGTCGCCACGCCCGAAACGAACATCGTCTTCTTCGAACTCGACGGCGCGCTGGACGGGATCGAGTTCCGCGAGCGCCTTGCCGCCGAGGGCGTGCTGTGCAGCGGGACCGGCCCGCAGCGGGTGCGGATGGTCACGCACCTCGATGTCGACGACGCTGCGATCGACGCGGCGGTGGCGGCCACCGGCCGGGTGCTCGAGGGGATGCGCGACGCTTGATCGCGGCTCAGCCGCCGCCGGCGAATCGCGGCATCACCCTGGTGGCGAAGGCCTCGAGGTTCTTCAGCGACTTTCGCAAGGGAAGGCCCATGTGCGAGAACTCGACGAGCAGGTAGTCGAGGTGGCAGACCTCCCGTAGCTCCTCGATCTTCGCTACCACGTCATCCGGGGATCCGACGAGCAGGCTGCGTGGTTCCAGGAAGTCCCAGTCGAGCTTCACATCATCGCCGAGGACCTCGCCGGGGTTGGTGAAGACCTGCCTGCCTCGAAAGGGGTCGTTGAAGATGAAGGCGGACATGATGCCGTCTTCGGCATCGCGACGCGCCTCTTCCATCGAGGAGGCGACGTACATCGAGCGCATCACCGCTTGATCTTCGCCTACGGCGAACGGTCTGCCCTCCCGCTTCGTCCTGACCCGTGCGTAGATCTCCATTCGTTCCCTGATCCTCAGTGCGGGAGGCTGCCAGTAGCAGGCCTTGAGCCCGAGTTCGGCCGCGGTCGCCACGGACCTGTCCGTGGAGACGGTCATCCAGAGCGGCGGGTGGGGTTGCTGGTAGGGCCGCGGGGTCACTCGCAGCTTGGTGACCCGTTCCCCGTCCTGCCAGGCGGGGTTCGGCGGATACAGCGGATGGGAGAAGACGGTGTCGTCGGCGGGGAAGCTGTAGTTCGCGCCACGGTAGGAGAAGTACTCGTTGGTCCAGATCTCGCGCACGATCTCGACCGTCTCCCGGAACAGCTCGCGGTTCTCCGCATCCTTGCGAGGGTCCGCGTTCGGATGGAACTGCGGCCCCTCGTACGGCCAGACTCCCCGGCCAAAGCCAACCTCCACGCGCCCGCCGGTCAGGTTGTCGAGGATCGCGAGGTCCTCGGCGAGCCGGATCGGGTGCCACCACGGCGCGATGTTCGCCATCTGGCCGATGCGAATCCGCGAGGTCCGCGCCGCGAGGTCCGCACCGAGCAGGATCGGGTTCGGCAGGTCGCCCACGGCGTACGGCCCGAAGTGGTGCTCGCCGAGCCACATCGCCTCGAAGCCGAGCTCCTCGGCGAGGACGGTCTGCTGTCTGAGGTTGGCGATCAGCTGTTCGGAGGTGGTGGCCTCACCGGCGGAACCGGCCACGGTCGTGAACGCCGCGAACTTCATGCCCCGAACCTCCCGCCCCTCGGTCGGCAGCACCCCGGATCGGTCGTGCTAGGCTTGCCCGCCACGATACTCCGAGGAGTTGCGCCATGCCGTCAGGCCGTAATCGAGGTCTGGTCCAGACCGTGCTCGGGCCAGTCTCTCCCTCGGAGCTGGGCGCCACCAGCACCCACGAGCACCTCCAAATCGACTTCTCCCGGATGTACCGCCCGGCGCAGGACTCGCCGTCCGAGGAGCTGGCGGATGCGCCGATCGCCCTCGAGAACCTCGGGTGGATCCGGCGTCACTACTACAGCAACCGCTCCAACCTGCAGCTGGTGGACCTCGATACGGCCATCGAGGAAGTCGGGAAGTTCCGCAAGGTCGGCGGCGGCGCGATCGTGGACGCGACGAGCACGGGAATCAGCCGGAACCCGGATGGGCTGGCCCGGATCTCCCGCGAGACCGGCGTGCACATCGTGATGGGCTCGGGCTACTACGTCGCCGCGGCCCATCCGGACGGCATGGATGAACGAAGCGTGGACGGCCTGGCAAGCGAGATCGTCGGCGACATCGTCGAGGGCGTCGACGGCAGCGGCGTGCGAGCGGGCATCATCGGCGAGGTCGGCTGCACGTGGCCGCTGGACCCGAACGAGCGCAAGTCACTGCTCGCGTCGGCGATCGCCCAGCAGGAGACGGGCGCGGCGATCCTGATCCATCCCGGGCGGCATCAGGATGCGCCGTCGGAGATCCTGGATGTGCTGGCGAGCGGGGGTGCGGAGATCTCGAGGGTGATCATGGGACACCTCGATCGCACCGTGTTCGAGTTCGACGCGCTTCAGCGCATCGCCGCGACGGGCTGCTACCTCGAATGGGATCTGTTCGGCAACGAGGGGTCCTACTATCCCGCCGCAGCCGACACCGACATGCCCAGCGACGCCCAGCGGTTGGACTTCATCGGGCGCATCGCCGACGCCGGTTACTCCAACCGCATCGTGATTGCCCAGGACATCTTCACGAAGCACCGCCTGATCCGCTACGGGGGGCACGGCTACGGCCACATCTTCGAGAACATCGTTCCGACGATGCGGCGCAAGGGCTTCCCGGAAGCGACGATCGAGGCGATCACCGTGGGCAACCCGGCGGCGATACTCGCGCTCGCGTAGGAACGTTGCGTAACCGCGCCGGGGCGCCATGGCTCCCCTCCGGCCCCCTCTCCTGGGGGAGAGGGCGGGGGTGAGGGGGCTCGCCGGCGCTGTTCCCGGCTCGATGGGTCGTTGCGCCCACGGGCCACGTTGCGCCATCGGGTGCTCACGGGGCTCGGCGGTGGGTGGGCGTGCCTGGATTCCGGCTTTCGCCGGAATGACGGTTCTCGAGGGATTTGTCGGGTCTGCCGATGGCCCCCGGGCGCTGCATGACGAAGGCCCGCCGGGAGGCGGGCCTTGCTGGTGTGGCTGCGTCCTCGAGGTCAGTCGGAGTTGGTCAGCTCCAGCCACGGCTCGAGCTCGGCTTCGTGGTGCCACCAGAAGCCGAAGTCGTGGTCCCGGGCGGCCTCCTCGTCCGTGTTGCGGTCGCCCATGTGGTAGTAGGCGTCGGCGTCGTCGAACTGCTCCTTGACCTGGCCGAGCTGGTGCTTGGAAGCAACGAAGTCAGGCTCGATCTCGATCGCCGCCCACATGCGGCGCTGGCTGCTGAGCGGCCGGTCCGAGCAACTGCCGACGATGAAGCCGCGGTCGATCGCCCGCCGCACCATCTCGACCGTGACGCCGCCCGGCGGATCGCCCAGCTCGAGCGTTCCGTCGATGTCAAAGCTCAATAGGATCGCCACGCACTACCCTCCCGGCTCCGTGTACGCCGGGGAGTATCGCCAGCAAACCGCTAGGCCGCAACGGGGAGGCCGGAGAGACGGCGCAGCCGCAGCCGCTAGTCGGGCACCGAACTGAACGCCAGCGCCGCCGCCCGGAACGGGAGCACCCCGATCGTGACCGCGACCTCGGCCTTGATCGCCACCTGGCGTTCGCCGGCGCGCCCCTGCAACTGCTCCATCGGGTCGGTGATGAAGACCGTGCGCATCCGCCCGGTCCCCATGTTGCCGCCTCCCGAGTTGATCGGGTTCGGCCCCTTGAGCGAGATGTCGCCCGCGTAGAAGTCGTGCGCCTCGCCGCGCTTCACCCCGCGCCACCCGAAGGCCTCGAGGAAGTACTGCGTGAACACCGCGAAGCCGTCGTACGGCGCGAACACGTCGATGTCCTCCGGCCGCAGGCCGGAGCCGGCATACGAGCGGCGCGCCTGGGTGCTCGTCCACTCCTCGGTGTCGTTGAGGGTCTCGACGAGGCTGCGCGGGGCGAACTCGCTCTCCGTGTGGTCGAGGACGTAGACGGGCTTCTGCTTCATGTCCTTCGCGCGCTCGGCGGTGGTCACCACGTAGCAGGCGCCCGCCTGCACGGGCCGGTCGCAGTCGAAGATGCTGAGGTTCTGGGCGATCCAGCGGCCGTTGAGATAGTCCTCCTCGGTGAACGGCTCGGGCTCGTGCTGCGCGTAGTAGCTGTACGGCCACAGCAGGCCGTTGTTGTGCTCCTGGACGATGAACGGCGCCAGCCGGTCGTGGTTCGTCCCGTACTTCCGCGCGTACTGCTCGAAGACGTAGCCCTGGCCGGACAGCCCCCAGCCGTACGGGTAGGTCCACTGGGTCGGTCCCGGCGCGTCGAGGGTCGGGTTCTGGTGGTAGCGGCCCTCGATGTTCCCGTTCGGGTAGGGCACGAGGCAGACCTCGCAGCGCCCGTCGCCGACGACCTGGGCTGCGAGCCCGATCAGGTTCCAGAGGGTCGCGCCGTGCGAGTTCAGGTACTTCACGTTCGGGAGGTTCATCGTCTTGCGCAGCCACTCGGCGGTTACGAAGGTGAGTCCGTCCTCCGAGTCGTACGGCGGGTCGAAGAAGGGCCGTGTCGGCCCCCACTGCGAGCCGAGGCTCGCGTGGTTGGTCTGCCCGCCCGCCGAGGTGACGATGCCATCGACGTCCTCGGGGCTGATGCCGGCGTCATCCATCGCCGCGCGGGCGGCCTCGATGACGTAGGCGCCCAGCGTCTTGTCCATGCTGACGCCGTCCCAGCGGCGGTCGGTGTTCTTCGAGTGGCCCCGGCCGGCGAGCACGACCTTGCCGCGGTGCTCCCAGATGCCGACCGGGTCCTCGTTGCGCTCCCAGTGAATCGCGTGCGCCATGACTCGTGCCTCCCTGCTCAGTCGCGGCTGCTAGTCGGGGACCGTGCTGAAGGCCAGCGCCGCGGCCGAGATCGGGAGCACCCCGATCGTGACCGCGATCTCGGCCTTGGTGGCGATCTGCCGTTCGCCGGCGCGTCCCTGCAACTGCTCCATCGGGTCGGTGATGAAGACGGTACGCATGCGGCCGGTGCCCATGTTGCCGCCGCCCGAGTTGATGGGGTTCGGCCCCTGGAGCGAGATGTCCCCGGCGTAGAAGTCGTGAGCCTCGCCGCGCTTCACCCCGCGCCACCCGAAGGCCTCGAGGAAGTACTGCGTGAACACGGCGAAGCCGTCGTACGGCGCGAAGACGTCGATGTCGTCGGGCCGCAGGCCGGAGCCGGCGTACGAGCGCCGCGCCTGGGTGCTCGTCCACTCCTCGGTGTCGTCGAGGGTCTGCGTCAGGCTGCGCGGCGAGAACGCGGTCTCCGTGTGGTCGAGGACGTAGACAGGCTGCTGCTTCATGTCCTTCGCCCGCTCGGCGGTGGTCACCACGTAGCAGGCGCCCGCCTGCACGGGCCGGTCGCAGTCGAAGATGCTGAGGTTCTGGGCGATCCAGCGGCCGTTGAGGTAGTCCTCGGCCGTGAACGGCTCCGGCTCGTGCTGGGCGTAGTAGCTGTGCGGCCAGAGCAGGCCGTTGGCGTGCTCCTGGACGATGAACGGGGCCATGCGGTCGTGGTTGGTTCCGTACTTGCGGGCATACTGCTCGAAGACGTAGCCGTGCACGGACTGCCCCCAGCCGTACGGGAAGTTCCACTGCGCCGGCCCGGGCGCCGTGAGGGTCGGGTTCTGGTGGTAGCGGCCCTCGATGTTCCCGTTCGGGTAGGGCACCAGGCAGACCTCGCAGCGCCCGTCGCCGACGACCTGGGCGGCGAGGCCGATCAGGTTCCAGAGGGTCGAGCCGTGCGAGTTCATGTACGTGACGTTCTCGAGGTTCATCGTCTTGCGCAGCCACTCGGCGGTCACGAAGGTGAGTCCGTCCTCCGAGTCGTACGGCGCGTCAAAGTAGGGCCGGGTCGGACCCCAGTGCCCGCCGAGGCTCGCGTGGTTGGGCTGCCCGCCCGCCGAGGTGACGATCCCGTCGACCTCGTCGGGCGTGATGCCTGCGTCGTCCATCGCCGCGCGGGCGGCCTCGATGACATACGCGCCGAGCGACTTGTCGAGGCTGACGCCGTCCCAGCGGCGGTCGGTGTTCTTCGAGTGGCCGCGGCCGGCGAGCACGACCTTGCCGCGGTGCTCCCAGATGCCGACCGGGTCCTCGTTGCGCTCCCAGTGAATCGCGCGTGCCATGACGTGCGCCTTCCTGCACCGTGCCCTGGCGGTGTGGTCCGCGCCGCGAGGGCGCCAGCGCTCCTCGGCGGCCATCCGCTCCGGGATCAGTCGATCCGGCGAGACCTCGGCGGCGCTGCCGAAGGGCTGGTGCTCATGCCGCGCCCATATTGCCACGATCCGCCGAGCCGCAGCGGGTGCGGCCCGAACCGAAGCCGGCGAGCCCCGAGCGTTAGTCGGGGACGGTGCTGAACGCCAGCGCGCCGGCGTTGATCGGAAGCACGCCGATCGTGACCGCGGTCTCGGCCTTGATCGCCACCTGGCGCTCGCCCGCACGGTCCTGCAACTGCTCCATCGGGTCGGTGATGAAGACCGTGCGCATGCGGCCGGTGCCCATGTTGCCGCCGCCCGAGTTGATCGGGTTCGGCCCCTTGAGCGAGATGTCGCCCGCATAGAAGTCGTGCGCGTCCCCACGCTTCACGCCCCGCCAGCCGAAGGCCTCGAGGAAGTATTGCGTGAACACCGCGAAGCCGTCGTACGGCGCGAAGACGTCGATGTCCTCCGGCCGCAGGCCGGACCCGGCGTACGAGCGCCGCGCCTGCGTGTCCGTCCATTCCTCGGTGTCGTCGAGGGTCTGGACGAGGCTGCGCGGGGCGAACGCGCTCTCGGTGTGGTCCAGGATGTAGACCGGCTTCTGCTTCATGTCCTTCGCGCGCTCGGCGGTCGTGACGATGTAGGCGGCGCCGGCCTGCACGGGGCGGTCGCAGTCGAAGATGCTGAGGTTCTGGGCGATCCAGCGGCCGTTGAGGTAGTCCTCGGTCGTGAACGGGCCCGGCTCGTGCTGCGCGTAGTAGCTGTACGGCCAGAGCAGCCCGTTGGCGTGCTCCTGGACCACGAACGGCGCCATGCGGTCGTGGTTGGTGCCGTACTTGCGGGCGTACTGCTCGAAGATGTAGCCCTGCAGGGACAGCCCCCAGCCGTACGGGTAGGACCACTGGTTCCGGCCCGGCGCGTCGAGGCTCGGATTCTGGTGGTAGCGGCCCTCGATGTTCCCGTTCGGGTAGGTGACGAGGCAGACCTCGGAAAGCCCGTCGCCGACGACCTGGGCGGCGAGCCCCATGAGGTTCCAGAGGGTTTCGCCGTGGGAGTTCACGTACGTGGCGTTCTGGAGGCCCATCTGCCTCCGCACCCACTCGGCGGTCACGTAGGTGAGGCCGTCCTCGGTGTCGTACGGCGGGTCGAAGAAGTCCCGCAGCGGCCCCCACTGCGAGCCGAGGCTGATGTGCCAGGCCTGCCCGCCGCCCGAGGAGACGACGCCGTCGACGTCGTCGGGTGTGAGGCCGGCGTCTTCGATCGCCGCGCGTGCGGCCTCGACGACTTTGGCGCCCAGCGTCTTGTCCATGCTCACGCCGTCCCAGCGGCGGTCGGTTTGCGCCGAGTGACCCCGGCCGACGAGCGCGACCTTGCCTCGGTGCTCCCAGATGCCGACCGGATCCTCGTTGCGCTCCCAGTGAATCTGACTTGCCATGAGTTCGTGCCTTCCTAGGTTCCCGGTCCCAAGTCGAATCCTCGTTGTCGCGTGAGCGTCAGCTCTCGTCGACGACTCGCCACTCCGGGATCATTTGGTCGTCGGACACCGGGATGAAGTAGACCTCCACCTTCGCGCCCACGGGCACCTCGTTCACGGGCACGCCCGGGAGGTTCGAGAAGAAGTTGATCTTCGGGTCTTCCTCGAGCGAGATCACGGCGTTGTTGAACGGCTGCTCCTCGTGCCACGCCATGATCCGCGAGTCGTAAGTGACGGAGTAGCCATTGATGAAGCCGCGGCCGCTGGTCTCGATCCAGCCGAGGTGCAGGTGCCAGCCGCACTCGCGGCAATCCGCCTCCGGCGGGAACTGCTTGTAGTCACAGATGTCGCAGTACTGGACGATCAGCCGCTTCTCGTTGCAGGCGTCCCAGAAGGGCTTGCTGATGGCGTCGGGGATCGGAATCGGTCGCGGCATGCGGGCCTCCTCGAATCGCGTATCGCGTTATCGCTACCGCGTATCGCGTATTGCCGGGGCCGAGGATACAGCATCGCGGGCCGACACGCGGGCGACCTACTCGCTGTACTCCGACAGGTGCACAACCCGCGCCTCGAGGCCGTCGCCGTCGGCCTCGAGGATCGCGACGGTGCCGAGCTGGCGACGCTGCCACGGCAGCATCGTGCTGCCCGGATTCACGAACAGGATGCCCTGGTGCCGCTCCACCATCGGGACGTGCGTGTCGCCGAAGACGACCGCCTCGACGCGCCCGCCGAAGAACCTCTCGAGGTAGTCGCCGAGCGGCTCGTCCTCGCCAACCTGGCGCTCGATGATGCCCGGCACCACCTCGAAGCCGTGGCCAATGATGATCAGCTCGTGCACCAGCCCGAGCGGACGCCCGCCCACGTCGATCACGCGCTTGTAGCCCACGCGCGGGTCGCCGACACATGGCGCCGGCGGCACTTCCACCGCGATCACCGGCGCGATCTGCTCCAGCCAGTCGAGGCACTCCGAGGTGTAGACGTCGCCCGCGTGCAGGATCAGGTCGACGCCCTCGAAGGCGCGCGCGACCTCGGCCGGTGGGTGCTTGCCCATGGCCGGGGTGTGCGTGTCCGAGATCAGGCCTGCCCGCACGGAGGCTCCCTGTTGATGCCGCGGCGGCGCCGGCCGCCCAGTGTGCCGAACCACGCCCGCTAGCGCATCAGCCTCCACAGGCTGCGCCTAAACCGCCGGGCGGGGAAGATGCGTGTGGGACGGTCGGCACGCCACCGTCCCTGGTTGGGGCTGCCTGCGCGGCACGGGCACGAGAGACGAGGCAGATGAGCGCAGCTCTGAGGTCAGCAATAGCCGTCGCCTCCGTCGCGCTGCTCTCACTTGCGCTGGTCGGATGCACCTCCGAACCCTCGCCAGAGCCGACTCCGGAACCCACGGCTGCGGCCGTGCCCGCGGTAACGCCCGAGCCCGCTCCAACGCCTACCGCCACGCCGACGCCAACGGCCACCGCAAGTCCGACGCCGACGGCCGCGCCCACCGCGACACCCACGCCCACGCCGACCGCGACGGCTGGGCCGGCAGCCTTCGAGCCCGGCGATCCGCTGCCCCTCGACCCCGCGGTCGACAGCGGCGAGCTCAGCAACGGTCTGACCTGGTACATCCGCTACAACGAGGAGCCGCGCGAGCGCGCGCAGCTGTCGCTCGTCGTCAAAGCCGGCTCGATCCTCGAAGAGGAGGAAGAGCGCGGACTGGCCCACTTCGCGGAGCACATGGCCTTCAACGGCACGGAGCGCTTCGCGAAACAGGAGATCGTCGACTACCTCGAGTCGATCGGCAGCACCTTCGGCCCCGACGTGAACGCCTCGACCGGCTTCGATTCGACGATCTATTTCCTGGAGATACCGACCGACGACCCGGAGATCCTCGAGAACGCCTTCCGGATCCTGAGCGACTGGGCCTACGCCATCTCGTTCGATCCCGAGGAGGTCGAACTGGAACGCGGCGTGGTGCTGGAGGAGTGGCGCCTCTCCCAGGGATTCTCCTCGCGCTTCCAGAACAACCTGCTTCCGCTGCTGTTCGGCTCCTCACGCTACGCTGAGCGGGCTCCGATCGGCCTGCCCGAGGTCATCGAGACCGCGTCCGCGGAGCAACTGCGGGCGTACTACGAGCGCTGGTACCGGCCCAACCTGATGGCCGTGGTTGCCGTGGGCGACTTCGATCCCACCCTGATCGAGGCGAAGATCCGGCAGTATTTCGCCCCGCTTCCCGAGGGCGAGGCCACCCAGCCTCGAGCCGCCGTCGCGCCGCCCACCACCCTGCCCAGCTACGACGTGCCCGACAACGCCGAACCGATCGTCGACGTGTTCACCGATCCCGAGGCGCCCGGCACCCAGGTGACGCTGGTTCGCAAGATTGCTCCCGAGACCGGGCGCGACGTGGTGGCCTTCCGGCGCCTCGCCGTCGAGGAGCTCGCCTTCATGATGCTCAACGCGCGGCTGTTCGAGCGGGGCCAGACCCCCGATGCCCCCTACCTCTGGTCCGGGACCGGGCGCTCGCCGTTCGTCCAGCCCATCGACATCCTGACCTTCACGATCGTCGTCGAGCAGGCCGGGACCGAGCGCGGATTCGAGGCCCTGCTCGAAGAGCTACAGCGCGCCGGCCGGCACGGCTTTACCGAGGGCGAGCTGGCTCGCGAGCAGGCGAACCTGCTCAGCTCCGTGGAGAGCGCCTACAAGCAACGCTTGCAGCAGCCCTCGGCCGGCCTGGCCGCCGAATACCGCAACCACTTCCTCACCGGCACGCCGGCGCCCGGCATCGAGGTCGAGTGGGAGCTGTACCAGCAGGTGCTGCCGCAGATCTCGCTGTCCGAGGTCGACGCCGTGGCGGCGTCCTGGACGGAGCCCGGCAACACCGTGCTCCTGGTCCTGGGACCCGAGGCCATCGATCCGACCGGCGGCGACGCACTGGCCGCGGTGTTGCAGGCACAGCTCGAGGGCGCCGCCGCACTGACGGTGGAGCCGTACGCGGACACCGGCGGCGACGTGCCGTTGCTCGCGACCATCCCGGCGGCGGGCAGCATCGTCGGGGAGGAAGAGATCGAGGCGATCGACGCCGTGCAGTGGACGCTGTCGAACGGCATCACGGTGATTGCGAAGCAGACCGACTTCCGCGACGACGAGGTGCTCTTCACCTCCTTCAGCCCGGGAGGACAGTCGCTCGTCGCCGACGCCGACCATGTCTCCGCCCTCTACGCCGCCGCGCTCGCCTCCGGCAGCGGTGTCGGCGAGCACGACAGCGTCGCCCTCGACAAGCTGCTCGCCGGCAAGCGGGTCTCGGTATCGCCCTTCATCAACGCGCTGTTCGAGGGGCTGAGCGGCAACGCCTCTCCCGAGGACCTCGAGACGATGTTCCAGCTCGTCTGGCTCTACGCGACCGCGCCGCGACTCGATCCGACCTACTTCGCGACCTACGAGGCGAGCCTGCGCAGCACCGCCGAGACTCGCCCGACCCAGCCGGACGCGGTGCTGTACGACCGGGTGAACACCTTGCTGGCGCAGGAGCACTTCCGGCGCCGGCCCCTCAGCCTCGAGCTGATCGACGAGCTCAGCCTCGAGCGCGCGGAGGCGGTCTACGCTGACCGTTTCGCCGACCTCGGCGACGCGACGTTCGTCTTCGTGGGCGCCTTCGACTGGGACGAGCTGCGCTCGCTGACGGCCACCTACCTCGCCAGCCTCCCGGCCGGCGGGCGCAGCGAGACATGGCGTGACCTGGACATCGACCCGCCGCAGGGCGTGGTGGACGAAGTCGTCCGCAGCGGCATCGAGCCGCGGAGCAACACGATCTGGGTCTTCGCCGGCGAGGCGGAGTGGGCCGAAGGGGAGACGCTGGCGCTCGACGTGGCCGGCGAGATGCTCGGGACCCGTCTGCGCGAGCGCGTGCGGGAACAGCTCGGCGGCACCTACGCCATCTTCGTCAGCGCCGGCGCGAGCCTGATACCGGACTCCGAGTACCAGGTCGCGATCATCTTCGGCAGCGACCCTGCCCGCGTCGACGAGCTCCTCGGCGAGGTGGCGGTCGAGCTCGACTGGCTCCGCGCCGGGGGCGAGCAGGAGTACCTGGACTCTGTCAAGGAGCAGTTCCGCAGCACTCGCGAGGAGGATCTGCGAGAGAACGGCTTCTGGCTCAGCCAGATCCGGAGCGCGGCGCAGCAGGGCCGGCCGCTCGATGACATCAACCGCTTCGACGCACGGCTGGACGCGCTGACGCTGGAGGACATCGCGTCCGTCGCCGGGCGCTCCCTGCCCGAGGACCGCTACGTGCGCGTCGCCCTGTTCCCCGAGGAGAACTAGTCCCGGCACAGCAGACATCTGACAGGCGGAGCTGGGGATGCGGGCCCGTTCTGTCTCCGGGCAACCGTGGCACGCGCCGGCCCTCCCCGGAATGGGCTACGAGCGAGCCTCATGACATATAGTATCGTTTAGTGGCAGGAGACCGTCGTGACTGGACGTCTGACACCTGTACTCGCCGTGTCACCCCTCGTGATCGTGTTGGTGGTCGGCGTGGCTCTGATCATCGCCCGGTCCGGCGGGGAGGATGAACGCACGCCGGGCCTGACGGCTGAAGCAGCACTGATCTCGCCGTCCGGCGACGCCGTCGGCATGGTCACATTCCTGCAAACCGCCAGCGGGGTCCTGGTCATCGCCGAAGTGAACGGGCTGGCCCCGGGCGGCCACGCGTTCATCATCCACGAGGTCGGCGCGTGTGCGCCCGACTTTGGCGCCGCCGGCGACCACTTCGACCCGACCGACGCGGAACACGGCTTCATCCATTCAGGCTGGACGCGTGGCGAGTCGGGAGGGCACGGCGGCGATCTGCCCAACATCTACGCCGCCTCCGACGGGTCGGCCCGCGCGGACTTCTTCACCGTTGGCGTCACGCTGGACAAGGGTCCGCGGCACTCCGTGTTCGACGCAGACGGCTCCGCCATCATCGTCCACGAACGGCCGGATGCGTACGGAGAGTACGAGTCGGACACCGGCGCCCGCCTGGCCTGCGGCGTGATCAGGCGCACACCGACTTCGTGACGCCCGCGGACAGAGGCGGTGTTTAGCCGACGGGTGGTAGCCCTTCGGCCCGCCGCACGTCGTTGAGGGTCTCCATCACGCGCTGCCGGAACGGCGCGTACTGGACCTCGAACTCCTCGACGAGGCGCGAGTTGTCCATCAGGAACAGACCCGAGCGCTCGCGACCGCCGTCGTCCTCCCCGAACGTGATCTCGGCCGCCGGCAGGAACTCGCGCACGAAGTCCGCGAGCTCGCCGAGGCTCATCCCGAACCCGCCCGAGTTGTAGATCGAGTGGGCCGTCTCCTCGGCGAGCGTCACGCGCAGGAACACCTCGGAGATGTCCTCGACGTGAAGCGGCAGCGTCATCATGTCGCGGTAGGGGAAGTGGATGGGCTCGTTGCGGGCGGGGAGCACCTGGCACTGCACGTGGTTCAGTGATCCCCGGACCTTGTCCGGCCCGGTGATGTTCGCGGGCCGCACGCCGGTGATCGCCATCTCGTAGGCGCGGTTGTACCAATCGGCCTGGTGCTCGTTGAAGATCTTGGAGACGGCGTAGAGGCTCGTGCCGAGCCTGAGTTCGTCCTCCTTCACGGGGTGCTCGCCGTGCAGCCGCTGCGGCCCGTAGACCGCCAGCGAACTCGCGTAGACCACGCGGCGAATCCCGAGGATGCGCGCCGCCTCGAAGCAGTTGTCCATGCCCAGGACGTTGAGCCGCACCTGCGGATGCGGGTCGCTCTCGGCTGCGCCCACGGTGTAGGCGAGGTTGAGGACGCGGTCGGGCTTGCTCGATACGAGCGCCTCGATGACGTCGTCCATGAGGGTGATGTCGCCGTGCGTGATCGTGACGCGGTCGCGAAGCGGGTCGAGCGCCGGGGCGTTCGGCGCGATGTCCATGCAGTGGACCTCGTGCCCGTGCTCGACCAGCTTGCGCATCACGCGCGGCCCGATGAAGCCGCTCCCGCCGAGTACCGTCACACGCATCCCGCACCAACCTTCCGTCACCGGGCGTCAATGTAGCGCGACCGGGGCGATCTATCGATTCGAGGCGCGTGGCGGCCCGTTGCTTATCGGGCCGCTGCCGCGCAACCATCGGTCAAGGGAGGCACGGCATGGCGCAGCGGCCCCGGATCGTGGTGCTCGGCAGCATCAACATGGACCTCGTCGCGACCGCCCCCGCGCTGCCTCGGCCCGGTCAGACCGTGATGGGAGAGAGCTTCGCCACCCTGCCGGGTGGCAAGGGAGCAAACCAGGCTGTCGCGGCCGCACGCCTCGGCGCGGACGTCCGCATGATCGGCAGGGTGGGCGACGACGCGTTCGGCCCGCTGCTGCTCGCAAGCCTCGAGGCGCACGGCGTGAACGTGGACGACGTGGTGACCACGCCTGGTGCGTCGTCCGGCGTAGCCGTCATCCTGCTCGACGCCGACCGGCAGAACCACATCGTCGGGATCTACGGCGCGAACATGGCCTGCGACGAGGTGCAGGTGGAGGCAACGCGCCGCGCGCTCGACGGGGCGGACGCGCTCCTGCTGCAAATGGAGATTCCGCTCCACGTCTCCCTCGAGGCCGCCGCGATCGCCCGGAGGCGCGGAGTTCTCGTCATCCATGACCCCGCGCCGCCCTCGCCGCTCCCCGACTCGGCCTACGACTCCTTCGACGTCATCGCGCCAAACCAGTCCGAGGCCGAGGTGCTGACCGGCGTCACGGTCGACGGCGTGGACTCCGCTCGCGAGGCAGCGCGAGTCCTCCGGGCGCGAGGCGCGCGAACCGCGATCGTCAAGCTGGGCGACCAGGGCGTGGTCCATGCATCGGACGAGGGCGAGGGGCACGTGCCCGCATTTCGCGTCGAGGCAGTCGACACCGTGGCCGCGGGTGACGGGTTCGCGGGCGCCCTCGCGGTCGCGCTCGCCGAGGACCGGCCGCTCGAGCACGCGGTCCGCTTCGCCGCCGCTGCCGGCGCGCTCGTCGTCACGAGGCGCGGGGCGCAGGACGCGATGCCCGGGCGCGGCGAGGTGGAGTCGCTGCTGGCCTCGCAGCGCTGACGGCGCGGCGCGCTGCCGCTCCGCCGGATCCGGGCAACGTTCTTGCGGGTGGAGGGAACGATCCGGCCTCGCGGCGCATATGTACTGTCAGGATGGTACTGGCGCGGGTTGATGCGAGGCGCGATCACTACCCCGGCCGGCCGGCGGAGGGCGAGGGGCGTATGACCGACGACGAGGCCGTCCTGCGCTGCCAGGACGGGGATCGCGAGGCCTTCCGCCACCTGGTCGAGCAGTACAAGGGCCCGCTCTTCGGCACCGCCTACCTCATGACAGGCAACGCCGCCCAGGCCGAAGAGCACGTCCAGGATGCGTTCCTGCTGGCCTGGCGCGGCATCCGCACCTTCCGGCGCGGCAGTGCGTTCAAGCCCTGGCTGATGCGCATCCTCGTCAACGCCGTGCGCTCCCAGCAACGCAAGCGCGCGCTCGCGACGGTCCCCCTCGAGGAGTCGATCCCGCTCGGCACGCCATCCAGCCAACACGAAGCAATCGAGGCGAGCGAAGACCGCGAGGCCGTGCGGCACGCGCTCGCCCAGCTCAGTCCCGAGCACCGCCAGGTGGTGGTGCTGCGCTACTTCGCCGACCTCACGGTGGCGCAGGTAGCGCAGTCCGCCGGCGTGCGCGAGGGCACGGTCAAGTCCCGGCTCCACAGAGCGCTCCGCCACATGCGCGAGCTGCTGGAGCAGTCCGGCGGGATGGAGGTCGCAGGCAATGGCGCGTAACGACTCACCCGACAACGAGCTGGAGCGCCGCCTCCGCGAGCACTTCTCCGAGGAGGCTCGAGAGCTGCGCGCGCCCGACGACCTCTGGGATCGCCTGGAGGGGCGCCTGGGGGAACAGCAGGAACCACGCTTCGCCTTCTGGCGTCGCGCGATGGCGTTCACGGCGACGCGGGACTGGGTCCCGGCGGCGGCGGCAACGGCCGTGGTGGTCGTGGCAGTCACGATCGGGGTCTGGGCCCTCGCCGGTAACCTCGGTGGTGGCGGCGATGGCGGGATCGCGCCAATCGCGGCTCCTGCCGCCACGTCGTCGGGGGCGACACCCGCGCCGACCGCTGCGCCCGCCACTGCCACCGCGTTTCCAGTGATCCGGGCGACCGAGGCGGCGGCTGCCACGCCGGCGCCCCTCGCGCCTCGCGCCACGCCTCAGGGGGCGCCGCCGCGCCCCAGCCCCGCGCCGACGCAGGCCCCCACGGCCGCGCCCAGGCAAACCGCGACACCGGTCGCGACAGCCGCACCGACGGCTGCGCCCACCCCTACGGCCGCGCCCGCCACGGCAACGCCGACGCCCGCCGTCGTAGCGGCTCCCACCGCCGAGCCGAAGGCCGAAACGCCTGCCGCCGATGCCGCCGACGGCCCCAGCATGGCCGACGCTGCCGGCGAGCCCGGCATGCCCGACGAATCAGCGGCGTCCCCTCAGCAGCCCCCGGCCACGACCTTCCAGGACTACGGCCGTACGCCGTTCACGGACACGTCCACCGATGCCGTCTCCACGTTCAGCCTGGACACGGACCGCACGTCCTACTTCCTCGCGCTGACGTGGGCGCGGAACGGCTACACCGTGGACCCCGACTCCGTGCGTGCGGAGGAGTGGATCAACGCCTTCGACTACGGCTACGCGGCGCCGGGCGACGACCGGAGCTTCGCCATCACCAGCGACGTGGTGGCGCACCCGCTCGAGGGCGACCGGCACCTCGCCCGCGTTGCCTTCCAGGCGCCCCACGTGCGTGACGACACGCCGCTGAACGTCACGCTGGTGCTGGACGCGTCCGGCTCGATGGACTGGGGGAACCGCGTCGCCATCGCGCGCGAGGCGGCGGAGACGATCCGCCAGAGCCTCGGCGCGCGCGATCGCATCGCCGTCGTCCACTTCACGAACGCGGTCATCGACGCCTACACGGTTGAGCACGCGGCTCCCGACGACCCGAACGTGGCGTGGTCGATCGGGAACCTGATGCCGCACTACAACACGAACGTCCAGGCGGGGCTGAACCTCGGCGTGCGGCTTGCCGATGCGGCGCGGCGCGATCGGCCGGAGGCGTTCAACTACATCATCCTGATGTCGGACGGCGTCGCGAACGTGGACGCGACCAACCCGTTCGCCATCCTCGAGTCCGCCGCGGACACGGACAGCACCAACCCGCTGCGCCTGATCACGATCGGCGTCGGGATCGAGAACTACAACGACTACCTGCTGGAGCAGCTCGCCCAGCACGGCAACGGGTGGTACCGCTACCTCGACGACACCACGCAGGCGCGGGAGACGTTCAGCCGGGAGAACTGGCTGGCGCTCTCCACCCCCTTCGCCGACCAGACCCGCGCGCAGGTGAGATGGGACCCCGCGCTCGTGCGGGCCTGGCGCATCGTCGGCTACGAGAACCGCATCACGCCGGACCACACCTTCGAGCAGGACCGCAAGGAGTTCGCCGAGCTGCCCTCCGGCGCCTCCACGACGGTCTTCTACGAGCTGGTCCTGCACGAGGGCGCGCGCGACCGCTCCGGCACGCTCGGCAGCGTGGAGCTGCGCTGGGTCGACCCGGCCTCCGGGGCCTCGCGCAGCCAGAGCGCCAGCGTCTCCGGCCACACCGGGCTCTCCTTCGGCGGCGGCGACGACTACCTGCGCCTCGGCGCGATCGTCGGCCTCGCCGCCGACCGCTACAGCGCGCTCTCACCCCAGGTCGAGGGCGCGGAGGTCGACTACGCTGGCATCCACGCCGACCTCGCGGCCCTCGGCACGGAGCTTGGCGGCCTCGCTGGCGTGCTCGGCTCGCTCGAGGCGTACGTGGACTTCCGCTTCCTGCTCGAGCAGCTCACGGTGGCCGCCGCGGAGCTGGCGCCGTCCTCGGGCTACAGCCGCTGACCCCGCCCCCTCCCGACCCGGAAACCCCCTCGCCGCGCACCCGCCGGGCGCGGCGAGGGGGTCCGGGTCGCTGACTTGCGGACTCGGCGATCGGTGCGGAGCCCGCGCGGCGCGACAGGGAACCATCCGGCGATCACGCGCGTACCTCCTGTAAGAGCCTTGGGAGGTTGAAGATGCGACTACCACTGAGCCTGCTCCGGATCCTCGCCCCGATCGCCGCGATCGCGGTCCTCGGCCTCGCGGTCGTCGGCTGCAGCGATGACGACGACGACGAGGCGCCCGCGCCCCGCCCGGCCGCGACCGCCGCGCCGACTGCAGCGCCGACCGCCGCGCCCGCTGCGGCGACAGCCACGGCGTTTCCCGTCATCCGCGCGACCGAGGCGCCGGCTGCCGCGCCAGCGCGCGCCACCCCGACAGCCGCCCGCGCGCGGCCGGTCGGCGCGCCGACGCCGGCCCCGCAGGCGGCCCCGGCCACGCCGGCGGCGCAGCAGCCGGCGCCGCGGGAGACGACCTTCAGGAACTACGGGCGCACGCCGTTCGTCGACTCGTCGACGGACGCCGTCTCCACCTTCAGCCTCGACACGGACCGCACGTCCTACTTCCTCGCTCTGACCTGGGCGCGCAACGGCTTCGAGGTGCAGCCCGACTCGGTGCGCGCGGAGGAGTGGATCAACGCCTTCGCCTACAACTACGGCGCACCGCCGGACGATCGCAGCTTCGCGATCACGACCGATGTCTTCGAGCACCCGCTGGGCGGCGGCCGGCACATCGCCCGCATCGGCCTGCAGGCGCCCCGGGTGCCGGACAACACGCCCCTCAACGTGACGCTGGTGCTGGACGCCTCCGGCTCGATGCGCGAGGGCAACCGCGTCGCCATCGCGCGCGAGGCGGCGGAAACGATCCGCCGCAGCCTCGGCTCCCGCGACCGCATCGCCGTCGTGCACTTCACCACCGACGTGATCGGCTCGCTCACCGTCGAGCACCGCCGCCCCGACGACGGCGCGGTCGTGCGCTCGATCGAGCGGCTCGAGCCGCACGGCAGCACGAACGTCCAGGCCGGGCTCAACCTCGGCGTGCGGCTCGCCGATGCCGCCCGTAGCGAGCGGCCCGAGGCCTTCAACTACGTCATCCTGATGTCGGACGGCGTCGCGAACGTGGACGCCACCAACCCCTTCGTCATCCTCGAGTCGGCCCCGACTACGACAGCCGGAACCCGCTGCGCCTGATCACGATCGGCGTCGGGATCGAGAACTACAACGACTACCTGCTGGAGCAGCTCGCGCAGCATGGCAACGGCTGGTACCGCTACCTCGACGACACCGCGCAGGCGCGGGCGACGTTCAGCCGCGAGAACTGGCTGGCGCTGTCTACGCCGTTCGCCGACCAGGCGCGCGCGCAGGTGACGTGGGATCCGGGGCAGGTGGAGGCCTGGCGCATCATCGGCTACGAGAACCGCATCACGCCGGACCACACCTTCGAGCAGAACCGCAAGGAGTTCGCCGAGCTGCCCTCGGGCGCAGCGACGACGGTCTTCTACGAGCTGTTCCTGAGCAACGAGGCGCGCTCCCGCGCGGCGGTGCTGGGCGAGGTCGAGGTGCGCTGGGTCGAGCCGGTCTCCGGCGTGACGCTGGGCCAGCGGACGGACGTGGCGGGGCGGGCCAATGCGCCATTCGACGCCGCCGACCGCTACTTCCGGCTGGGTGCCATCGTCGGCCTCGCCGCCGACCGCTACAGCGCCCTCTCGCCGCAGGTCGAGAACGCCGAGGTCGATGTCCGCGGCATTCACTCCGACCTGCTGGCGCTGCTCGACGAATCCGATGTGCTGGAGGAGCGGCTCGGCGCGATCCAGGCGTACCAGGACTTCCGCTTCCTGCTGGAGCGGCTCACGGCGGCCGCCGGGGGGCTGGCGCCTGCCTCGGGCTACAGCCAGTGACGTAGCCGCTCGAACGGCACTGGCGAGCCGCGCGCTGCCGGCCGCGATGGTGACGACCCGCCGACACCGTCGCGGCCGGTCCGCGTGTCCCTCCCGGTCCGGTCCGGTCGCGCTCGGTCCGCCCGCGCTCAGTCCGCCGTAGTCGCCTCGCGCAGGTCCGCGGCCACCTGCAGGGCGCGAGCCGCCTGCTCCGAGGCCTGCCTCGCGCTGTCGCCGGTGTAGCGTGTCGGGTCCAGCAGCTCCGCCAGCCGCTCCGCGCCGAGCCGCTCGGTGATCTCCGCGTCCTTCGCAAGCAGCGAGGCGAACGACTCGCCGCTGGTGGCGGCCTCCTGCGCCGCCTCGTAGATCGCGTCGTGCGCGCGCTGCCGCCCGATCTCGCGCCCCAGCTCGAGCATCAGGCTCTCCGACATGATCAGTCCGCCCGAGAGATCGAGGTTCTCGCGCATCCGCTCCGGGAAGACACGCAGCCCCTCGGCCACGTCAAGCAGCCGCACGAGGATGTCGGCGCTCAGCTCGACCGCCTGGCGCAGCGCGCGGTCGATCATCATCGAACGGCTGCCGTCGGCCTCGTGATCGCCGAGCATCGCCTCGAGGGCGAGCGGGACCAGCGCGCGCAGGTGCGTTTCGTCGGCGATGATGTCCTGGCAGAGCTTTGGGTTGCGCTTCTGCGGCATTGTGCTGCTGCCGACCGTGCCGGGCGGCACGTGCTCCTCGACCTCGCCGAACTCCTCCGCCATCAGCTTGCGCACCTCGCGTGCGGCCTTCCCGCAACTCGTGCCGAGCATGGCGAGGGCGAGGACGTACTCCGTCAGGTGGTCGTAGATCGTGCGGCCGGGCAGCGGCATCGACCCGAGCCCGAGCAGCTCGCCCATGCGCCGCTGCAACGCGGAGGCGTGGCCCTCGAAGGAGGCGGCCGTGCCCGCGCCGCCGCCGAGCATCGCGACGAAGGTGCGCGGCTCCAGCTGGCGCAGCCGCTCCGCGTGGCGGCACAGCTCGTCGATCCACACGGCGACCTTCGCCCCGAACGTCGAGGGCACCGCGTGCTGCCCGTGCGTGCGACCCGCGATCGCATCGTGCTTCGTGCGCTCGGCGAGCGTGGCGAACGCCTCGAGCAGGTCCGCAAGCTCCGCGAGGATGATGCGGTGCGCCTTCCGCGTCTGCAGGATGCTGCCCGTCTGCGTGATGTTCTGCGTGGTCGCACCCCAGTGGACGTAGCCGCCGGCGTCGCCCTTGCAGAGCCGGTCGAGCTCCCAGACCAGCGGCACGAGACCGTGCCCGGTGACGCGCAGCCCCTCGGTGACGCGCTCGATGTCGAACAGCTCGAGCCGCGCCTTACTCCCAATCTCCGCTGCGGCCGCCTCGGGAATCATCCCGATCTCGGCCTGCGCGCGGGCGAGCGCCACCTCGACGTCGAGCCACGACTGCCAGCGCGCCTCTTGCGTGAAGAGGGCCTTCAGCCCGGGATCACGGACGCGCAGCGCGGTTGGTCGTGCCTGGATCATCGTCTGCTCCTCTGCGCGCGGCGATGCTACGCGATCGGCCCGCGATCGGTCGCCGGGGCGCTACGCTGCGCGCGACGCCGGCCTCGCGAGGGCCGGCGCCCGGACGGAGACGCGATGCGACTCGCCCTGGGCCCCGCAGGCGACCTCGTGCGCGGCCGGATCTTCTACGGCTGGTACATCGCGCTCGCCGGAGCCTTCACCAGCTTCTTCACCTTCGGCGTCGTCGGCTTCGGCTTCGGCGTCTTCATCGAACCGATCCGCGAGGAGACCGGGTGGAGCCTCGCCGCGATCTCGGTCGGCTTCTCGCTCCGCAGCTTCGAGCACGGGCTGCTCGCGCCCGTCACCGGCGCGCTCGTCGACCGCCTCGGGGCGCGGCGGATGGCGATCACCGGCGTGCTGATCGTCGGCGTGGGGCTGCTGCTCTTCTCCCAGGCGCGCGTGCTCTGGGTCTACTACATCGCGAGCCTCGTGGTCGGCTCGGGCGAGAGTCTCGGCTCGTCCACGGCGTACTCGGCGTCGCTGATGCGCTGGTTCGACCGCAAGCGAGGGCAGGCGCTCGGGCTGCTCGCCTCGGCGCGCGGCGCGGGCTACTTCATGGTGCCGGCGCTGGCGGTGCTGATCGGCGCGCTCGGCTGGCGGTCGACGCTGATCGTGGCCGCGCTGGTCATCGTGTGCGTCGCACTGCCGCTCTCCTTCGTGCTGCGCAACCGCCCGGAGCCGTACGGCTACCGGCCGGACGGCGCCGCCGCGCCGGCCACCCCGGCGGCCCCGGCCACCGACTCGCTGGGCGATGGGATGACCGTCGCCGAGGCGCTGCGCACCCCGGCGTTCTACCTGCTCGGCGGGGCCACGGCGATCGGCGGGGCGACGCAGATCAGCTGGATCGTGCACCAGGTGCCGCACCTCCAGAACGTTGGGTTCACGCTGCAGGGCGCGGCGCTGATCACCGGCGCGTATGGCCTCTTCCAGGTGCCGCTGCGCTTCATTTGCGGGTGGTTCGGCGACATCATCGGACGCCGCCGGCTCTACGTGATCGCCTACCTCCTGCAGTGTGTCGGGATGCTGATCTTCGCCTGGCTCTCGCCGGATCGGATGTGGCTGCTGCCGGCCTACTTCCTCACCTTCCCGTTCGCGCACGCGGCCTGGGTGGCGATGTTCATGACGCTCGTCGCCGACTACTTCGGCACCCGCTACTTCGCCACGATTCGCGGTCTGACCTCGACGATGATGATGCCGCTCGGCTTCGCCACGCCGATCATCGCGGGCTGGACGTTCGACGAGCTGGGCAGCTACCGGCTGGTCTTCACCGTGTACGCGCTGATCACCCTCAGCGGGGCCGTCCTGCTGCTGCTGATCCGCCGCCCGACCTGGGCGCAGCTCGCCTCGCGCTGAGGCACTCGTGCGCGGCTCCCAGGGCCACGAGGGCGGCCTGCGGTACCCTGCGCGACGTTGTCACGAACCGCACGCACGAAGGGACGAGGACCATGGACCAACGGCGCGTGCTCGTCACGGGGCTCGGCGGCGCGGTCGGCGCGGCGATCCGCCCCGCCCTCGAGGAGCGTTACGAGGTCGTCGCGCTCTCGCGCGGCGGCGTCGAGGACCTGCCCGCGGAGCGGAACATCCGCGCCGACATCGCGGTGCTGGAGGAGATCGAACCGGCCTTCGAGGGCGTCGACACGGTCGTGCACCTCGCCGCCTACGGCGGGGTGAACTCGCCGCTCGGGATGTTCCAGGCGCCGTGGGAGGAGATCCTGCGCAACAACATCGGCGGTACGCGCAACGTTTTCGAGGCCTCGCTGCGGGCGGGGGTGCGGCGCGTCGTCTTCGCATCGAGCGGCGCGACGATGGGCGGCTACCAGAAGTCGTCGCCCTACCGCGAGATCACCCGAGGCGAATACGACCGCGTGCCCTCGGAGTGGCGGATGCTGCGGACCAGCGACGAGCCGAGGCCCAACAACCTCTACGGCGTCTCCAAGCTGTTCGGCGAGGACCTCGCGCGCATGTACGTGGAGACGACCGAGCTCTCGATCATCTGCCTGCGCATCGGCGGTTGCCCGGCGAGCGGCCGGCCTCGCGAGGACGACCCGTGGAACCAGGCGATCTTCGTCAGCCATCGTGACGTCACGGACCTGATCGTGCGCAGCATCGAGGCGCCCGAGGAGGTGCGCTTCGACGTCTTCTTCGGCATCTCCAACAATCGCTGGCGCTTCCGCGACTTCAGTCACAGCACGCAGGTGCTGGGCCACCTCCCGCGGGACGCCGCGGAGGACTTCCTGGGCGAACCTAGCTGAGGCCGACCCTATACTTGCCCTCGCGCGCGAACCGGAACGGAGCGAGCGATGAAGTTCGGCATGTTCCTCGAGATCCAGCACCCGCGACCGTGGACCCCGGGCAGCGAGCAGCAGCTGTTCCAGAACACCATCGAGCAGATCGAGTTCGCCGACGAGCTCGGCATCGACTACGTCTGGGAGGTCGAGCACCACTTCCTCGAGGAGTACTCGCACTCCTCCGCGCCCGAGATCGTGCTCGCCGCGGCGGCGCGCAACACGAAGCGCATCCGCCTCGGCCACGGCATCGTGGCGATGCCGCCCGGCTACAACCACCCCGCCCGCGTCGCCGAGCGCATTGCCACGCTCGACCTCGTCTCGGGCGGCCGCGTCGAGTTCGGCACCGGCGAGACCGCCTCGCGCAGCGAGCTCGAGGGCTACGGCGTGCCGCTCGAGGACAAGCGGGCGATGTGGCTCGAGACCACCGAGCAGGCCGCGAACATGCTCGCGCTCGACCCCTACCCCGGCTACGAGGGCGAGTACTTCTCGATGCCCTGCCGCAACGTGGTCCCGAAGGCCGTGCAGCGGCCGCACCCGCCGATGTGGATGGCCTGCTCCAACCGCGAGGCGGTCAAGCTCGCCGGCCGGCTCGGCCTCGGCGTGCTCTGCTTCTCCTTCCTCCCGCCCGGCGAGGTCGGCGCCTGGATCGACGACTACTACGACGCGATCAAGACCGAGTGCGTCCCGATCGGCCATTTCGTCAACGCCAACTTCGCGATCGCCGAGCCACTCGTCCTCGATCACGACGGCGACGCGGCCTTCGAGCGCGCGCTGCCGAACCGGCTGTTCTTCAGCACCGGCGTCGCGCACTTCTACGTTGCGGGCCGCCACACGCCCGGCCGCACCAACCTCTGGAACATCTTCGAGGACTCGCGTGAGCGCCTCGAGGCCGAGCACACGCGGCGCCGCCCGAGTTGCGTCGGCACGCCCGACGAGGCGCGCGAGACGATCCGCCTGCTGATCCAGGCCGGCGCCGACCAGGTGATGCTGGGCGCGCAGGCGGGGCGCGTGACGCACGAGGAGATCTGCGACTCGCTCCGCCTCTTCGCCGAGGAGGTCATGCCAGAGTTCAGGTCCGAGGCGGAGGACGAGCGCGTCGCGCGCAAGCAGGAGGAGCTCGCCCCGTACATCGAGGCCGCGCTCGAGCGCAAGCAGTGGATGCAGCCGCTCGCCGACGACGAGATCCCTAGCTTCGAGCCGTTCAAGCGCGAGGTCGTCGAGTCCGGGAAGGCCGACGTGGACGAGCTGGAGCCCGATTCCTTCCAGGCGCTCAGCAAGGACCTGATCACCCGCGCCGGCGTCGTCCCCGAGGAGCGATAGCGCCGAGCAGTACAACCGGGAGCGGCTGCTACCGCCCGGTTGAGTGATGTAGACTTACATCATGAGTCACCGCACGCAGATCACCCTGACGGATGAGCAGTATGCGCGTCTGCGCGAGGAGTCCCGGCGCTCCGGCCGCGGCCTCGCGGAGCTCGTTCGCCGGGCGCTCGACCGCAGCTACGGGTCGTCTTCCGCCGCGGAGCTGCGGAGCGCCCTCGACGCGAGTTTCTCGTCCTGGACGGATCGGGACTTCGATGGCGCAAGCTACGTCGAGGGGCTGCGTCGCGGCATGTCTCGCCGGCTGGCGAGCAGGTGACGATCCTCGTCGACACCTCGGTGCTGATCGACCACCTCCGGGGCGATGCTGCAGCTCGCGAAGCGCTCCGCGGGGCCGTTGCCGACGGCGAACGACTCGCCGCGTCCGTGCTGACCCGGGTCGAGGTGCTGGCCGGGATGCGAGTCTCGGAGGAGCCGGCCACACGTCGCCTGCTGGGCAGTCTCGACTGGATCGAGGTCGACAATGATCTCGCCGAGCGTGCCGGCGCTCTGGCCAACCGCTTCCTGCGGTCGCACCCCGGGATTGACCTGATCGACTACGTGATCGCGGCGACAGTCGAGCGCCTCGAGGCCCGGCTCTGGACCCGCAACGTTCGCCACTTCCCGATGTTCCCGGACCTCACGGCTCCCTACTGAGGGGTTGCCAGGGAGCCCGCGCAAGCTCCCCGGCCGGTCCGCCGCGCGCCGTCCACTGCCTCGCTATGATGCGGCGGCAGCCTCGAAGCTGCGCGCGCTGAAGGAGGGCGGATCGTGACTACCGGACGTGTCGTCGTCGTCAAGGAGTACCGCGAGCCGTTCGTGATCGAGGAGTACGAGCTGCCGGACCCGGAGCCGGGCGGACTAGTGCTGAAGATCACGCAGGCCGGAATCTGCGGCTCCGACCTCCACACCTGGCGCGGCGACCAGGTTAACGTCCCGCTCCCGGAGAGCGGCCGCGTGATGGGCCACGAGGGCACCGGCGTCGTCTACCAGCTCGGCAAGGGCACGATGACGGACTCCAACGGCGTCCCCCTGCGCGAGGGCGACCGCGTCATGTACTCCGCGATCAAGCCCTGCGGGAGTTGCTACCAGTGCATGCGCGGCGAGCCCAACTGGTGCCCCACCGGCCCCTACGCCAACGCGGGCGACTGGCCCTACTTCACGGGCACCTACGCCGACTACTACTGGATCCGCGCCAAGCACCCCGTCTTCAAGGTGCCCGACGAGCTGCCCGACTCCGTCCTCGGCTGGGTCAACTGCGCGATGGGGACCGTCACCGAGGGCCTGATGCGCGCCGGCGCCGCCGAGGGCGACTACGTCGTCATCCAGGGCGCGGGCGGCCTCGGCCTCAACGCCACGGCGATGGCGAAGGACATGGGCGCGCACCGGGTGATCGTCCTCGACCGCCTCGCCGACCGGCTCGCACTCGCCGAGGAGTTCGGCGCCGACCACACGATCAACATCGAGGAATACGACACGCCCGAGGCGCGACTGGAGCGCGTCCTCCAGCTCACCGATGGCCGCGGCGCGAACATCGTCATGGAGTTGGTCGGCAGGGCGGAGCTGCTGGTCGAGGGCGTCGGCTATCTCACCAACGGCGGCACGTTCGTCGAGATCGGCGACATCGTGCGCGGCCGCACCGTCGAGTTCGATCCCTCGACGATCCTGCGCGGCAAGAAGATCATGGGCTCGCTGATGTACCGCCCGCACCTGCTGCCGCTGATGATGGAGACGCTGGTCAAGAACCTCGGCAAGGTTCCTTACGACCGCATCGTTTCCAACATCTACCCGCTCGAGCACGTCAACGAGGCGTTCGCCGAGGCGGAGTGGCACGAGCGGCAGACGGCCGTCTCCCGCGGAATGCTCGTGCCCTGACCTCGCCGCTGCGCGCTAGGGGCGCAGGACGGGGATGACCTCCTCGGCGAAGAGCTGCATCTGGTCCCTGGTCATCTCGGCGGGCATCCCGCCGTAGCTGATCTCGAATGACCACCCGGTGAGGCCGCACGCCTCGGCCAGCTCCGACATGCGCTCGATGCACTGCTGCGGCGTGCCGATCACCGTACGCTGCCTGCGCATTGCTTCGACGTCCTTGTAGAGGCCCTCCCCGGTCTGGTAGGCGCGGTTGGCCTCTCCGGCCAGGGCCTCCTTCACGCCGGTTCGTTCCTTCCCGGTGTTCTGGATGAAGTTGAGGTAGTTGTAGAAGTACTGGTCCGCCCCCTCGAGCTGGCTCTCCCGCTCGACGATGCTCAGGTGGTACGTCCCGAGGACCTCGAACGCGTCGGGATCGTGCCCGGCGTTGGCCAGCTCCTCGCGATAGATCTCGAGGAAGCCGCGCTGCCGCTCGTTGGAGTCGAGGAGGAACGGCGCGACCAGCAGGTGGTAGCCGTTGCGCCCGGCCCAGCGGTACGTCTCCGGCGACGCCAGCGCGGAGACGTAGATCGGCGGCATCGGCTGCTGTAGCGGGCGCGGCCGCAGCGTGTGCACGTCGAACGACCAGTACTTGCCGTTATGCACCACCTCGTCCTCGGTCCAGAGCCGGCGGATCACCTCCCACGCCTCCTCGAAGCGCTCGCGCGACTCCTCCGAGGGCACGCCGACGGTCTCGAAGTCGTACTCCGAGATGCCGCGGCCGATGCCGAAGTTGAGCCGTCCGCCGGAGAGCACGTCGACCGCCGCCCAGTGCTCGGCGCTCAGCACCGGGTGCCGCTGGGTGATCAGCGCCACGGCGGTGCCGATGCGAATCTGCGTGGTGCGATCGGCCATCGCCTGCAATACGACCGGTGTCGAGGAGAAGGCGTAGCCCGGATAGCGGTGCTCGGCGATCCAGACCGAGTCGTAGCCGAGTTCGTCGGCCCAGGCCCACTCGGAGAGCAGCCGCTCGTACCAGTCGCGGAACTCGCCGTGCAGCTCCGGGTAGTAGTCCGGGATGTAGCAGAAGCCGAATTGCATCGCGACGTGCCTCCCTCGCCGCTATCGTAGCGAGCAACGCGGTCCAGTCGAGGAGGGCGTCGTGAGGTTCTGGCAGTTCACCGGCTTCATGCCGACCGAGCAGGTGCTTCCGCTGGCGCGTGCCTCCGAGCGCCTCGGCTTCGAGGGCCTCGCGATCCCCGACCACCTCTTCTTTCCCCGCGAGATCACCCCCGCCTACCCCGGCACCGCCGATGGCGTCCCGTTCTGGGACGCGGAGACGCACTGGCCCGACCCCTGGGCGCTCGCCTCGGCGGTCGGCGCGGCGACCACGACGCTGCGCTGCATGACCGCCGTCTACATCGCGCCCGCGCGTGACCTCTTCACCGTCGCCAAGTCGATCTCCACCGCCGCCGTGCTCACCGAGGGGCGCGTCGTGGCCGGGTTCGGAGCCGGCTGGTGTCGCGAGGAGTTCGACCAGACAGGCCAGGCCTTCTCCGGCCGCGGCCGCCGGCTCGCCGAGATGATCGAGGTGCTCCGGCGGCTCTGGGCCGGCGGCTGGGTGGAGCACCACGGCGACTGGTTCGACTTCGACGCCGTCTCGATGGCGCCCGTCCCGCCCGCTCCGATCCCGATCGTGCTCGGGGGCCGCAGCGAGATCGCGCTGCGCCGCGCCGCCCGCATCGCCGACGGCTGGGTCGGCGGGGGAGCCTCCACGACCGCTGTGCCCGACGTCATCGCGCGGCTGCACGGCTACCTCGAGGGCAACGGGCGTGACCCGGCGGACTTCGAGATCACCGTCCAGCCCCGCGAGTGGCCCACTGCCGAGGTGCTGGACGAGCTCGGCCGCGCCGGCCTCGATGGCATCCGCATCCCCGCCTGGGAGCCGGCCGGCGCGGACTCGCCGGTCGAGGCGAAGATCGAAGCCGTCGAGCGCTTCGCGGAGGAGGTGATGCGCCCGCTCGGCGTCAGCGGCGCGTAGCCGCCTCGTTCCCGTCGCGCCGCACCACGCAAGCCGGACCGCGATCCGCGGCTGCTACCATCCGTCCCCCGGCGCCGGCGCCGCCGGGCGGCAGGAGGTCGATCATGGGCGGACCACTCGAAGGCATTCGCGTGCTCGAGTTCACGCAGGTGATCGCCGGACCCTTCTGCGGCGTGGCGCTCGCCGACCTCGGCGCGGACATCGTGAAGGTCGAGCCGCTCGACGGCGGGAGTTCGCGGCGGCGGCGCAGCGCCATCCCGGGCGAGAACAAGTCGTTTCGCTCGCTCAATCGCGGCAAGCGCAGCATCGCCGTCGATCTCAAGCACAAGGACGGCAAGCGCCTGATCGAGCGCCTCGTCCAGAGCTTCGACGTCGTCGTCTCGAACATGGGCTACGGCGCGGCGGCGCGCCTCGGCGTGGACTACGAGTCCCTGCGCCGCTACCGCGAGGATCTGATCTGGGCGGAGAACACCGGCTTCGGCGGCCACGGCCGCAACGCCAGCCGCGCCGGCTCCGACATCGTCGCGCAGGCCTACAGCGGGCTGATGGCGGCCGAGGTCAAGTGCGACGACCTCGGCGGCCCCGAGCTGGTGCAGTGCACCGGGATCGTCGACTTCCCCGCCGGCGTCGTCCTCGCGATGGGTGTCTGCGCCGCGCTCGTCCATCGCGAGCGCACCGGCGAGGGGCAGCTCGTCCGCAGCTCTCTCCTCGCGACGGGGATGATGATGATGGGCCGCGAGATCGCCCGCTCCCCGGTCTTCGACGCCGTGACGCGCGATCCTCTCATGGAGCGCATCAACGCGGTGCGGGATCGCGGCGGCGACTACTGCGAGGTCGTCAACGAGCGCGGCGGCGTCTACGACCTGCTGGGCCCGCAGGTACGCCTCTACTACGGCGGCTACGCCGTCCGCGACGGCGCCGTCATCATCGGCGCGCTGACCGACCGCAACCGCAGCCAGATCCGCGCCCTGCTCGGCATCGAGGACGACCCGACCGAGGATCTGGAGTTCGACGTCCTCGACCCGGCGAACCGGCCCGCCATCGACGCCACGCACCGCAAGATCGCCGCGGCGATGCGCGCCCGCACGGCGGACGAATGGATCGCGGAGTTCGACCGCCTCGGCGTTCCCGCCTCGAAGGTCAATCTGCCCGAGGAGCTGGCCGACGACCCCGGCGTGCAGGAGGCGGGGATCATGATCGAGGTGGAGAACGAGCTGACCGGCCCGGAGCAGTTCGTCGGACCGCTCATCGAGATGTCGGGCTCGCCCACGGGTTCGCCGCGGCCCTCGCCGCCGCTCGGCCGCCACACCCGAGAGGTGCTCGAGGAGGTGGGCTTCGAGACGGACGAGATCGATGGCCTCTACGCGGCAGGCGCCATCGGCTCGCCGTAACGGCCTGTCCGGCGGGCGGTCGCGCTACATCACGCGGCGCAGCCTCGGGACGAAGACGGCGATGCCGAGCGTGAAGATTGCGAGGACGAGCCCCAGCCCGCCGATGGCGGTCTGGATCCCTGTCGCTTCCGCGATGAGTCCGACGATGAATCCGCCGAAGAGGACCATCGAGATCTGCGTCATGAAGATCGACATCACGCGCCCTCGATGGGAGTCGTCGACGTAGGTCTGGATGATCACCATCGCCATCGCCTGCCGGCCCGCCGTCCAGACGCCGACGACGAACATGAACACCAGGCCGAGCCAGACGACCGAAGTCGAGGAGAGCACGGCCAGCGAGATGCCGAGCAGCGCCGAGCAGCCGAGCAGCAGCACGCCGCGGTTGCGCTCTGGCAGCGAGGCGATCACGAGCGTGGCGAGGAGCGAGCCGCCTCCGCTCACGGCGGCGAACCACGCCAGCTCGGTGGCGCCGCCGTCGAAGACGTCGGCGACGTAGCCGGGAAGCAGGACCATGTACGGCATCGCGAGGATCGCGGTCACGAAGTTGAGGACGAGGATCCAGAAGATCACCCGCTGCCGGAAGGAGTAGCGCAGCCCCTCGATCAGATCGTCGAGGCCGCCCGAGGGCTTGCCGCCGGGCCCCGCCGGTGCTGCGCCGGGCCCCGCTTGCATCGCCCCCGGCCGACGGGTGCGAACGGGCACGAGCAGGAGCAGCGCCACGGCATAGCAGGCCGCGATCGTGAGGTACGCCGACCCTGCCCCGATCAACGCGATCACGCCGGCGGCCACGGCGGGGGCCACGAGGCGCATGAAGCTCATGCCCGCGGCGTTCAGCGAGACGGCGTTCATCAGCCGCTCCCTGCCCGCCACCTCGGGAACGATCGCCTGGCCCGCCGAGATGGTGAGCGCGAGCACGGCGCCCTGCACCAGAGAGATGACGAAGAGCTGCTGCACGGTGAGCAGATCGAGCAACAGGAGGGTCGCAATCAGGAACGCGAAGCCCCCGTTCAGCACGTGCCCGGCCTGCAGGATCCGCTTCCGCGGCACGCGGTCGGCCAGCACGCCGCCGAAGACGGAGAGGAACAGCATCGGCACGGCGCTCGCGAGTCCCACGATGCCGATCGCCGCGAACGAACCCGTCAGTTCGTACGCGACGAAGCTGCGCATCAGGATCTGCATCTGGATCGCGGCCATCTGGCCGAGCGTGGACGCGAACAGCCAGCGGAACTCGACCTGCTTCAGCGAGTCGAAGGTGCGAAGCGAAAGCCCTCGAGGCCGCCGCGCCGCTGCGCCGGGCGCGGGCGCCGTTGCAGGGTCGATGGGTGGCGCGGGCGGCCGCGAATCGGCAGTGGTCATGGCCGGCAGCCCGCCCAACCGCACAAAGGCGGGCGCGAACGCGCCCGCTCGTGCGCGCACGAGTCTAGCAGCGGGCGCCTGACGGGCGGCGTGGTGACGCCGCGCCCTAGATCTCGCCGAGCGCCTCGAGCACGCGCTCGGGGCTGAGCGGGAGGTGCCGCATCCGCACGCCCGTCGCGTCGTGCAGCGCATTCGCGATCGCGCCGAGCGGCGGCACGATCGGCACCTCGCCGACGCCCCGCACGCCGTACGGGTGTCCGGGGTTCGGCACCTCGACGAGCACCGTCTCGACCATCGGCAGATCGACGGTGGTCGGCATGCGGTAGTCGAGCAGGCTTGCGTTCCGCAGCCTGCCGTCCTCGTCGTAGATGTACTCCTCGCTCAGCGCCATGCCCGCACCCTGCGAGGCGCCGCCCTGCATCTGGCCCTCGACATAAGAGGGATGCACCGCCGTGCCCACGTCCTGCACCGTCGTGTAGCGCAGGATGTCGACCTTCCCCGTCGCGGGATCCACCTCGACGTCGACGATGTGGCCGGCGAAGCTCGGCCCCCACGTCGTCTCGTTCGAGTCGGCCTGCGCCGCGATGTTGCCGCCGGTGCCCGGTAGCTGGCCGGCTAGCTCCTTGAACGTGAACGAGCGCGCGTTGCCGTCCTCGTCCGCCGGTCCGTGGATCGTGGCGTCCGCGCGGTACTCGACCTGCTCCGAGGGCACGTCCCAGATCCGGGCGGCGCGACCCTGGAGCTTGCCCTGCAGCTCCTGCGCCAGCTTGTAGACCGCCCAGCCGGTCTTGAACGTCGTCGCCGATCCCGCGGTGAGGCCCGTGTAGCCGATCGATTCCGTGTCGACGACGTGCGGCCGGACGTCCTCGTAGGGGATGCCCATCGCCTCGGCCATGTGCATCGCCAGCGAGGCGCGCTGACCGCCGATGTCGACCGAGCCGAAGATCAGGCTCACGGTCCCGTCGGCGTTGATACTGGCGGTGGCCGTGCCCTCGCCGCCGCCGTTGTACCAGTAGCCGATCGCCACGCCGCGGCCCTGGTACTCGCCGCTGAGTTCGGAGCGGTAGTGCTCTGAGTTGCGCACCGCCTCCATCACGTCGACCGCGCCGATCTTCGGGTAGGCGCGCCCATCGAGGACGCGCGTGCCCTCGCGCGCGGCGTTGCGGAGCCGCAGCTCCATCGGCTCGATGCCCAGCTCCTCCGCGATCTCGTCGAGCACGGACTCGACCGCGAGTGTCGGCTGGCAGGCGCCGGGCGCGCGGTAGGAAGAGACCTTCGGCTTGTTCAGCACCACGTCGTAGCCGTCGACACGCTCGTTGGGGATGTCGTAGGGGCCGAACACCGTCATGCAGCCGCCCGCCACCGGCGAGGGCGGATGCGAGCCCGCCTCGTAGGCGAGTTCGGCCTCCCCGGCCAGCAGCGTGCCGTCGCGCTTCGCGCCGATCTTGACGCGCACGTACGTGCCGGAGGTCGGCCCGGTCGCGGCCAGCACCTCCTCGCGGGAGAGCGTGACCTTGACCGGCCGGCCCGTGCGCTGTGAGAACAGCGCAGCGATCGGCTCCACGTACATGTAGAGCTTGCCGCCGAAACCGCCGCCGATCTCGGTCGGCACGACGGTGATGTGCGCGGTCGGGATCTGCAGGATCACGGCGAGCTGGTCGCGGAAGTTGAACGCGCCCTGGCTGCTCGCCCAGACCGTGAGCATCCCGTCGGGACCCCAGTCCGCCACCGCGCTCTGAGGCTCGATGTAGCCCTGGTGCGCCATGCCCGTGCGGAACTCCCGCTCGATCATGATGTCCGACTCCTCGAAGCCCTGGTCGGGGTTGCCCTTCTCGAGCGGCATGTGGCTGACGACGTTCGAGGGGTTGTCGTTGATCGGGTCGCCGGGCATGCCGCGCCCGAGCATCGTCACCGTGCGCATCTCCTCGTGGAGGATCGGCGCGCCGTCGGCCATCGCCTCGAGCACGTCGAGGACGGGCGGTAGCGGCTCGTACTCGACCTCGATCAGCTCGAGCGCGTCCTCGGCGATGTGGGGGTCGGTCGCGCAGACGGCGGCGACGGCGTGGCCGTAGTGCAGCACCTTGTCCGAGGCCATGATCATGTCCTGGAACCACTTGCGCGTCGTGTGTCCGCGCATCGTGCGGATCATCTCCTCGCGATCGCCGGGGAAGTCCGCCGCGGTGATCACGGAGCGCACGCCGGGCAGCGCCTCGGCCTTCGAGGTGTCGATCGAGAGGATCCGGGCGTGGCCGTGCGGGCTGCGCTTGAGGCGGCCGTAGAGCATCCCCGGCAGCCGCGTGTCGGCGCTGTAGCCGGCGCGCCCCGTCACCTTCTCGACCCCGTCCGGGCGCACCGGCCGTGTCCCCACCACTCGATGCGAGCGCTGCGCAGTCGTCATGCCTCACCTCACTCCGTCGCGGTCGCCGACCCCCGTGCCGAGACTGTACCGCGCCGCCGAGTCGCGTGGGTGCGTGCGCAGGCTGCGAGGGCGGCTCGCGGCTAGAAGCGCTCGATCACCTCGTTGGCGATCTGCTCCAGCTCGCGCTTCGCCTCGTCGAGGCTCGGCGCCGAGAACGAGAAGTGGATCCTCGTCGCGCCGCGCTCGGCGACGCGCCGCACCGATTCGAGGTCGGGCGCGGCGCCCATGCGCAGCTCCGTCGCCGCCTCCTCGCGTCCGGCGGCGGCTGCCGCCTCGCGCCAGGCCTCAAGCAGCGGCGTGACGTCCTCGCCCCCGAATCCGCCAAGGCCGAGCGGCATGAAGCCGTCGCCGAGGCGGCCCGCGCGCCGCGCCGCGCCGAGGCTGTGCCCGCCGACGATGATCGGCGGGCCGTCCGGCTGCGCGGGCTTGGGGAGGCAGCGGATCCGCTCGAAGGAGACCGTCTCGCCCCGGAACGTCGATACCTCGTCGCGCCAGAGCGTGCGCAGCGCCTGGATGTACTCGTCGGCGCGCCGCGCGCGGCGCTCCCAGGGCACCCCGATCGCCGCGAACTCCTCGCGCAGCCAGCCGATGCCGACGGTCAGGCTGACGCGTCCGCGCGAGAGCGCATCGAGGGTGGCGAGCTGCTTGGCGAGGATCACCGGATTGCGCTGCGGCAGGATCAGCACCGAGGTGCCCAGCTCCAGCCGCTCGGTGACGGCGGCGACGAAGGTGAGGGCGGTGACCGGCTCGGGGAACGCCGTTTCGTCGTAGGGGTAGCGCTTGAAGTCGCCGCCCTCGTACTGCTGGTACGGGTAGCGCGACTCGTAGTCCACGGGCAGCACGACGTGCTCGGGGAAGGAGACGAAGTCGAAGCCGACCTCCTCGGCGAAGCGCGCGAGGCCGCCGAGGTACTCGGGCGAGGTCAGGGCGGCGCCCTGGCCGGGCTCGGCGTGGCGTCCGCTGGGCCCGACGTGCGCGCGGTGCGGCGACTCGATGAGGAACAGCCCGAACTTCATGCGCCCTCGCTCCATTCGTGCCGCGGCGGCGGGGGCGTGGATGGTAGCAGCGCCGCCGGTCGCGCTGCCGCGCGAGCGCGCAGGCGTCATACTGAGAGCAGGGCACGGCGCCCGGAAGGCGAGGGCAGCCCGCCATGACCTCACTGATCATCGTCAGCGACTTCATCTGACCGTGGTGCTACGTCGGCCTCGTGGAGGTCGAGAAGCTGCGGCGCGAGTACGAGCTCGAGGTCCGCTGGTGGCCGTACCTGCTCGACGCCTCGATCCCTCCCGAGGGCCGTGAGCGCGAGCCGCGCACGAAGCCGGACGACCCGCCGACGCAGTTGGAGCTGCGCGGCGAGCGCGTCGGCATCACCTTCCGCCGCGGACGGCGCTTCACGCCGAACTCGCACCTCGCCCTCGAGACCGCCGAGTACGCGCAGGAGATCGGCCACGACGGCGACGGCCTGCACCGCGCGCTCTTCGCCGCGCACTTCGAGGGCGAGGCGGACATCGGGGACCTCGAGACGCTGATCGAGATCGGCGGGGAGCAGGGACTCGATCGCGATGAGCTGCGCGCGGTGCTGGGCGAGGGGCGCTACCGCGCGCAGGTGGACGAACGCATCGCGCTCGCGCGCGAGATCGGCGTGCGCGGCGTGCCGACGTTCATCTTCAACGAGCGCGACGCCGTGGTCGGCGCGCAGGAGTACGCGGTCTTCGAGCAGGTGATGGAGCAGCTCGAGGTGCCTCGGCGCAACGGCGGGTAGGGGGCAGCGCTACTCGATCCTGCGCAGCGTCGGCGAGCGCGCCAGCAGGGCGAGCGAGAACAGCACGAGGGCGATGCCGGCGGCCGCGAACGTGGCCCGCGGGCCGTAGACGCTGGCGAAGATGCCCATCCCGAACAGCAGCAGCTGCGTGATGTTGAACTCCATCATGTAGATGCTCATCACGCGCCCTCGATAGGTATTGCCGGCGAGCACCTGCACGAGCACGTTCATCAGCCCCAGGTAGCCCGCCTGACCGAGGCCGACGACGAGGATGATCGCGAGCGAGAGCCAGAACGAGGTCGACGCCGCGAAGGCGACAAGCGCTACGCCGAGCAGCACCGCGCTCCCCAGCATCAGCACGCCCCGGCGCCTTCCGGGCAGGGACGCGACCACCAGCGATCCCACCACCGCGCCGACGCCCGAGACGCTGGTCAGCAGCCCGAGCTGCCCCGGACCGGCGTCGAGCACCTCCTTGGCGAAGCCGGGCAGCATCACGAAGTGGCCGAGGCCCAGCAGCGCGAAGAGCGGGTTGCAGATCAGCAGCACCGCGAGCGGACGGTGTCCGGCGACGAAGCGGAAGCCGTCCGCCAGGTCGCCGCGCAGCGAAGTGAAGGAGCGTGCTCCCGGCGTGCGGTCCGGGACGCGCACCGGGAACATGGTCGCGACCGAGACCGTGTAGATGGTGAAGATCAGCACGTAGACGTAGGCCGCGCCGCCGATCGTGCCCGGGTCGCTGAGGAAGCCGACCATCCCGCCGGCGAGCCCGGGCATCAGCAGCTTCGCCGCGTTCTGGCTCGTGCTGTAGAGGCCCATCGCGTTCATCAACCGCTCGGGCCCCACGACGTCCGGCGTCAGCGCCTGCCTCGAGGGCATCGTGAGGTTGTTGGAGCCGCCGTGGAGCGCCGCCGCGATCAGCACGTGCTCCACGCGCAGCAGGTCGCCGAAGACCAGCAGCGCGAGCACGAGCGCGTTCAGCCCGCTCAGCCCCTGCCCGATCTGCACGACGTGCTTGCGCTGCTTCACGAGGTCGGCGACCACCCCGCCGACCAGCGCCAGCAGCAGCCCCGTCATCCCGTTGATCAGCGACATCAGCCCGAGCGCCGCGAACGAGCCGGTCAGCTCGAAGACCAGCCAGCCCCGCAGGAACTGCTGCATGTCGTTCGAGGTGAACCCCGAGAAGATCGAGGTCAGGAACCAGCGGAAGTTGCGGTCGTCCAGCGAACGGAACGTCCGCAACCGGCCTCGCTCGCGCGCGTCGATGGCCGGCCCCCGTTCAGTGCCCCGCGCGACGCGCGGCGCTACGCGCTGCTCTGCTCGAGGTGGTTTAGCCCCTCGCGGATCCGCGCTTCGCGCGCCTCGATGCGGCCGCGCGAGTCGAGATCCGTGAACAGGTAGCCGGCGTTCCGCAGGATCGCGTCGACGACCATCGCGCCAACCTCGTCCGGTTGCTGGCGGTGGGCCCACGAGGGCGTGTCCATCGCCCTGCCTTCGCCGAAGCGCTCGTGACGGTTGCGCTCGGCCTCGTAGAGGCGCGTATCCACCGGGCCCGGGCAGACCGCCGTGACGCCGATCCCCTCGTCCGCCAGCTCCGCGCGCAGCACCTCCGTGAACCCGAGCGCCGCCCCCTTCGAGGCGGTGTAGATGCCCATCTCGCCGTCGAGCCGCGGCGCGACGGGGGCCATCGAGATCGTGTTCACGATGTGCGCGGGCGCGTTCGCACGCAGGTGGGGGAGAAAGGCGCGCACGCCGCGCACCATGCCGCGCACGTTGACGTCGAACAGCCAGTCCCAGTCGGCCTCGGTCGCCTCCGCCAGCGGCCCCATCGTCATCACGCCGGCGTTGTTGACCAGCACGTGGATGGAGCCGAACGTCTCGATGGTGGTCTCGGCGAGGCTCTCGAGGTCGTGGGCGTCGGTCACGTCGGTGCGCCGCGCGATCGCCGGGTGGCCCCCGTCCCTGATCAGCGCCGCGACTGCCTCCGCCGCCAACCCCTCGATGTCCGCGATGACGAGGCGTGCGCCGGCCTCGGCGAGCGCCTCCGCGATACCGCGCCCGATGCCGCTCCCGCCGCCCGTGACGACGGCGACCTTCCCGCGTAGATCGTCCATGTGGCGGTCCTCTCCGATCGGATGCGGCGACGGTACCACGCCGCCACGAGGCGCATTCGCGGACCGGGCGCGGCCGGGATGGAGTGGGCGGCTAGATCCGGAAGCGCCGATCCACGCCGATGCGCCGCAGCCGCAGCTGCTCCCGCCGACCCGCCTCGTCGATGCGCCGTGCGCCCGGCGGGAGGACCGAGGGCAGGTCGGCGAGCTTGACCAGCCTCGTGGCGGGGGTCGGCTGGGAGTCGGCCTGCATCCAGCGCAGGCCGATGTGGCCCTCGCAGTGCCCGTCCGTCGCCAGCCAGTTGGGGACGCCCGGGTCGTCGTGCGCTACGACGAGGATCACCGAACCGTCGTCCTCCAGCACCGCCTGGGAGCCGTTGATGCTCGAGAGGTGGTAGCGGTAGTCGATCGAGGTCATCCAGTAGGTGTTCAGCTCGAAGTTCCAGTAGGAGCACGCCGGCGGCGTGAACTCGATCAGCAGCGCCTCGTCCGGCTGCACCATGAAGTAGACGTGCTGCGGCAGCCCGCCCGGGGCTGCCCCGAGCTTCCGCGCCGTGGGTGACTCGAGGAAGCGGTTGGGCTGGGCGCGGTAGTGCTCCTGCCAGCCACGCCAGTAGTCGACGGTCTCGTGCAGCTCCTCGACGGCCGCCTCCAGGCCCTCGACGAGGCGCTCCGGCGTGAGCCGCGGCGGCGCGCCCTCGGCGCCGACGCGCTCGATCCGCACGTTCATCGGCTGCTCGCGATTCCAGTCTCCGAAGAACTGGCGGACCCAGACCTTGTCGACCTCGGGCGTCGTGCGGACCCAGTTGCCGGGCTGCGGGTCGGGGCTGACCGTCACGACGAAGCTCCCGTCCCACTCGGTCTCGAGCTCGTCGCCGAGCAGCCGTCCCACCTCGGCCGCCTCGCCCTCCGGACTGGTCTCCAGCGGGCGGACCGCGGAGAAGGCGACGAAGTGCGCGCTTCCGCGGTTGCCGACCAGGCGGTAGGTCTCGCTGCCGTCGATGATCCCGAGGAAGTAGACGCAGTCCGGGTTGTCGCCGCCGCGCTTGCGGTTCGGCGCCATCATCCGGAAGAGCTGCGGGTACAGCGGATCGGCGTGCTCGAGCCCGATCTCGAGCCCCGCCGAGATGTTGCGCGCGACGTACTGGAGCCCGACCGCGCGCTCGAGGGGCGTCGCCGGCGCGGGGTCCGCGAAGACCAGCTCGCCCACGTCCTTGAGGCGGTCGCAGAAGGCGTGCCAGGCGCTGCGCAGCGCCTCGTCGTGCTCGGTGTCCCCGTACGCCATCGCCGTTCCTCCCGGTCGCCGCTCAGCGTGTGCGGACGAACTCGTCGATGAGCCCGTGGATCTGCTCGATGTCGTCGGTCGGCACCGCGTGATTCATCGGCAGGATCAGGCCGTACTCCATGACCCGATCGGCGTTCGGGTAGCCCTCGGGCGCGGCCTTGTGCGGAGTGTCCCTGAAGGCGGGTTGGCGGAGGATGTTGCCGGACCAGACCATGCGCGTCTGGACGCCGTTGGCCTCCATGTACTGCTGGAAGTCGGCGCGGCTGAAGCCCGCGTCCTCGCGGATCATCAGCGGGTAGGAGATCCAGCTGGTCTTCAGATCCTCCAACTGGCGCGCCGGGACGAAGCGCTCCCGGATGCGCTCGAGGTTGAAGAAGTCTGTGTGCATGTCGAAGCGCCGCTTGCGCGCCTGGTAGAACTCCTCGAGCCTGCCGAGCTGCACGAGGCCGAACGCGGCGTGCATCTCCGACGGCTCGAAGTTCCAGCCGACCTCGTCGAAGATGAAGTAGGTGTCGTAGGGAATGCCGTCGATCACGGCCTCGAAGCGGTCGCCCGAGCCCTGCTTCGAGCCGTACATCTGCACCTCCGAGGTGCGGCCCCAGCGGCGCAGCAGCAGCGCGCGGTCCCACTCCTCCTCGCTGTTGACGGCGACGAGGCCGCCGCTGCCCCCGCTCGTGATGATGTGCGAGCGCGCGAAGCTCGTCATGCTGATGTCGGTCCAGGTGCCCGTCGTCTTGCCGCGCAGCTCCGCGCCGAGCGTGTCCGCCGAGTCCTCGACCACCTTGAGGTCGTGACGGTCCGCGATCTCGCGGATCTTCTCCCAGTCCGGCGCGTTGCCGATCAGGTTCGGGATCAGCATCGCCCTCGTGTTGGGGGTGATCATCTCCTCGATCTTGTCCACGTCGATGTTGTATGTGTCGAACTCGACATCGACGTACGAGGCGACGTGCCCGCCGCGCACGATCGGCGCGAACGTGGCCGAGAAGCTGATGATCGAGGTGATGATCTCGCTCCCCGGCGGCAGGTCGAGCAGCTCGACGGCGAGGTACAGCGCCGAGGTGCCGGAGTTCGTCATCACGCCGTACTTCTTGTCGAACATCGCCGCGACGCGGCTTTCCATCTCCCGCACGCGCGGGCCCACCTGCAGCTCGGGCTCGGTGCGAAGCGCCTCGACGACGGCGGCGATCTCCTCCTCGCCGTAGATCGGATTCGTGTAGCGGATCGAGTACTGGCTTTCCTGGCTCTCGTCTGGCATGGGGACGGTCCTTCCGCCGCGTGCGCGGCCGACGTGCGGGGAAACGCATGCTAGCGGGCTGGCGACCGGCGGCGCCACAGCGCCCGACACCGCGCCGCGCCGGGGCACTATGCTGGCCGAGGCACCGGCGGGCGAGGAGGTAGCGATGGCGCTCACGCTCGAGGACCGCGAGGCGATCCGCGACCTGTTCGCGCGTCAGAACCTCGCCTACGACCGCCGCGAGGCCGAGCGGACGGCGGCGATGTTCACCGAGGACGGCGTGCTCGAGCTGATCGGCCCGGACTGGGCGTTCCGCCACGAGGGGCGCGAAGGCCTGGAGGCGTACATGCGCCGGCTCTTCGAGGTGACCGGCGACGACTACCGCCACTGGACGAACAGCCTCGCCATCGAGGCCGTCGAGGGCGCGCCGGACGAGGCGCGCGTCGAGTGCTACATCGCCGCGTGGGGGATGTCGGACGGCGTCCTGCGCCTGGCGGGCCGCTACTTCGACCGCCTGCGCAAGGTCGACGGCGAGTGGAAGTTCGCGCACCGGCGCTACGAGGGCGAGTGGATGCACCCGGATCAGGGCGCCGTGCGCGACGAACTGAGCGAGTAGCGCGCACGACCCGCGCGCCAGCGCCGGCCTCGAGGGAGCCGAAGCCATGACGAACAGCAACGACGGCGGCCACTACCGGGTGGTCTGGCCGCGCAGCAAGCGGCAACTCCAACCGATGCCGCTCGCGCCGCGGCTGGACACGCTGGCCGGCAAGACGATCGCCCAGCTCTGGGACTATGTGTACCGCGGCGACGAGGTCTTCGACCTGCTCGAGCCGCAGCTCGAGGCCCGCTATCCCGGCGTCAGCTTCGTGAGCTGGCGCGAGTTCGGCACCACGCACGGCGCCGAGGAGCGCGAGGTTCTCGCCTCGCTGCCGCAGCGCTTCAAGGAGCTGGGGGTCGACGCCGCCATCTCCGGGATGGGCTGCTGAGGCAGCTGCACGCCCGCCGTGATGCGGGCAAGCGCAGCGTGCGAGCTGGCCGGCGTGCCGACCTCCTCGCTCGTCTGCGAGGGCTTCATCGGCCAGGCCGGCACGACCTCGGCCGGCCTCGGGCTGCCGAACCTGCCGCTCGCGCTCGTGCCCGGCCACGTCGGCAACCAGAGCGAGGAGGAGATGAAGCGGAACGTCCTCGAGGTGACGCTCGACGCCGTCGTCGCCAATCTCCTCGAATCCCCCGAGGACGCGCCGGCGTTCGACGAACCCTCGCCGCGCGAGATTGTCTTCGAGGGCAGCTTTGAGGACGTCAATCGCCACTTCACCGAGTGCGAGTGGAGCGATGGCCTGCCGATCGTCCCACCGACGATCGAGAAGGTGGAGCAGTTCCTCGCCTTCACCGATCGCGATCCGGACGAGGTGATCGGCGTAATCCTCGCGGACAACCGCGCCGTCACGATCTGGAGCATCGCGGTGAACGGGGTGATGGCGGGCTGCCGGCCGGAGTACATGCCGGTGCTGGTCGCTCTCGCCGAGGCGATGGCCGACCCGGAGTACGGCGTCGAACACAGCGGCAACACGCCCGGCGCGGAGACCCTCATCACGCTCAACGGGCCGATCATCAAGGAGCTCGGGTTCAACTACGAGCAGGGCGTGCTGCGCGACGGCTTCCAGGCGAACAGCTCGGTCGGGCGCTTCTGGCGCCTCTACCTGCGCAACGTCGCCGGCTTCCTGCTGCACAAGAACGACAAGGCCACCTTCGGCAACACCTGGCGCGTCGTGCTGGCGGAGAACGAGGACGTCCTCGCCGGGATCGGCTGGCCCCCCACCAGCGCCGAGTTCGGCTTCGAGGCCGGCGACAACACCGTCACCATCGCGCGCTACACCGGCGGCGACATGATGGCCTCGGTCTACGGCGACACGCCGGAGCGCGTGCTGCCCTACATCGCGGACGCGGTGCTCAAGCAGAACACCTGGCAGCTGATCTTCACCGTCGGCAAGTCGATGGGTTCGCTGCGCCCGCTGCTGGTGCTCAGCCCGATCCTCGCGCAGACGATCGCGAAGGCCGGCTGGAGCAAGCAGGACGTGAAGCAGTACCTCTTCGACCACGCGAGGCTGCCCGCGTGGGAGTTCGAGCGCTACCTCGGCGACTGGACCGACCACGTGATCCGCTCGCTCGAGGCGGAGGTCAACCTCGGCCGGATCCCGCGCGTGTTCCTCGAATCGGACGACCCGAACCGGCTGGTGCCGATTGTCTTCGAGCCCGACGACTTCATGGTCGCGGTCGCGGGCGACCCGCTGCGCAACAACGCCATCACCTTCTCGCACAACGGCAGGCTCGGCTACCCGGTCGCGAAGAAGATCGAGCTCCCCGCCGACTGGGACGCGCGGCTCGCCGAGGCGCGGACGCGCTGACGGCCGCACGAGCCCGACGATGGTGAGCCGGCGCCACGGCAGGTACGACGTCCTCGTCATCGGCGGCGGCGTCACCGGCCTGACCGCCGCGCTGCACGCCGCCCGCTCCGGCCTCAGCACGGCCCTGATCGAGGGCGAGCCGCTGTTCGGCGGGCAGATCGCGACCGTCGAGCTGCTCGACGGCTACCCGGCCGTCGGGCCGCTCTCCGGCGTCGACCTCGCCGTCGACCTCGTCGAGCGCTGCCGCTCGCTCGGCGTCGTGTTCCACCGGGCTGCGATCGAGTCGCTCACCGTTGGGGGTGGGGGCCTGGCCGCTCTCGCCGCGGGCGAGCGACAGCGCGCCCGCGCCGTCGTCGTGGCCTCCGGCGCGCGGCTCCGGCCGCTTGAGGCGCCCGGCGCGCGCGAGTTGCTGGGCAAGGGCGTCTCGCAGTGCGCCTGGTGCGACGGCCACCTCTACCGAGGCGAGGACGTCGCGGTCATCGGGGGCGGGGACGCCGCTGCGCAGGAGGCGTTGGTCCTCGCCGGCTTCTGTCGCAGGGTCTATGTCGTCGCGCGCAGCCCGCTGCGGGCGAAGCCGGACTACGTGAACCGGCTCTCCCGGCTCGACAACGTCGAGTTCGTCTGGAGCAGCGTCGTCGACGAAGTCCTCGGAGGCAGCGCGGTCGAGGGCGTGCGGCTGCGCGGCGTCGGGGACGGCAGCGTCCGCGAGCTGGCCTGCAAGGCCGTCTTCCCCTTCATCGGCTCGATCCCCAACAGCGAGTTCCTGCCTCCCGAGGTGGCGTGCGAGGACGGCTACGTCGTCACCGATGCGGAGTTCGCGACCTCACTGCCGGGCGTCTTCGCCGCCGGCGCCGTGCGGCGCGGCTACGGCGGCCACGTGGCCGAAGCCGTCGGCGAGGCCGTCTCCGCCGCGAGCGCAGCCGCCCGCTACCTGCGCGGCTAGTAGCCCTCCTCGACGTCCACGACGCCCTCGAGGGGTTCGCCCGCCATGAAGTGCCGCAGGTTCGCGACGAAGATGTCGACGATCCGATCGCGGCCTGCCGGCATGCTCCACGAGAGGTGCGGGGTCACCCGCACCTGTGGGTGCGAGTAGAGCCAGTGTCCGGCGGGCAGCGGCTCCGGCTCGATCGTGTCGAGCGAGGCCATCGCGATGCGCCCGTCGTCGAGCGCCTCGCGCAGCGCGTCGTTGTCGACCAGCGATCCGCGCGCAACGTTGACCAGGTGGACGCCCGGCTTCACCCGCCCGAGGGCCTCACGGTCGATCAGGTGGTGCGTCGCGGCGGTCGCCGGAGCGGCGAGCACGAGGTGGTCCGCCTCGGCGAGCAGTTCGCCGAGGTCGCTCGCGATCTCGACGCCGGGCACCTCGCTCGGTCGCGGGTGACGGCGCAGGGCGAGCACGCGCATCCCGAACGGCAGCGCCCGTTCGGCCAGGGCGAGGCCGATGCCGCCGAGCCCCACGAGGCCCAGTGTCTTGCCCTCGAGCGTGCCCAGCCCGGGGTCGCGGCGGCGATCCCAGGGCTCGTGGATCGCCGTCTCCTCCAGCCGCTTCTCGAAGGCGAGCAGCGTCGCCATCACCCACTCGGCGATCGGCACGCCGCTCGCCCCGCGTGAGCAGCTGAGGATTTGATCGCCCTCGATCCGCTCGATCGGGAAGCCGTCGACGCCGGTACCGTAGATGTGGATCCAGCGGACGCCGCTGCTCAGCGCCTCCTCCATGACGGGCACGCTGCGCGCGCCGACCAGCAGCACGTCGCCGTTCGCGTCCTCGGGGAACGGTCCGCGCGCCGGGATGTGGATCAACTCGACGCCTTCGACCTCGTTGATGCGCTCGGTCATCTCGGGCGGCATCCAGGTCAGTACGCGCAGGGGAGCGCTCACGCGATCAGCCTTCCTCGCACGGTGCGGACTCGTTCCGGTCCGCATGGCGAGCGCGATCATAGCGCGTCGCCGCTCCGTGCTCGGGCACGGCGTATCTGCAAAGGTGCGCATGCGCATCATCGAATGTTAGGCTGAGGGCGCCGGAGGTCGCCGTGCCCCCCTTCCTCGCACCAGCCTGGTTCCAGGACACCTACCTCGGGATCGAGGTCGAGCAGTACCTCGGGCTCGTCATCCTGGTCGCCGTCTCCGCGCTCACCTACGTGGTCGTCAACCAGGTGCTCAAGCTTTATGTGCGGACGCGCTTCGACGAGGACGACCACCGATTCTGGGAAGAGGAGCGCGGGCGCCTCGGGCGCGCGCTGTGGGCGCTGGCCGTGGCCGTCACGTTCCTGCTGGGTTTCCCGGCCCTCGACTTCCCCGTCGCCGTCGAGGACATCGTCGAGCAACTCGCGAGCCTGCTCGGCGCGGGCGCGCTCGTGCTGCTCGGCTTCCGAGGCGTCGACATCTTCACGGACGTGCTCGAGCGACGCGCGGAGCTGACCGAGAGCCGCCTCGACGATCAACTGGTGCCGATCACGAACACCACCCTCAAGGTGGCCACGCTCGTGATCGGCGTGCTCTTCATCCTCGGGAACCTCGGTGTGAACATCACATCGCTCGTGGCCGGGCTCGGGCTCGGCGGGCTCGCGGTGGCGCTCGCCGCGCAGGACACGTTCCGCAACCTCCTCGGAGGCGTCACGATCTTCGCCGACCGCCCGTTCCAGGTGGGCGACTGGGTGGTCGTCGGTGATCTCGAGGGCACGGTCGAGCACGTGGGATTCCGCTCGTCGCGGGTGCGGACCTTCTACAACTCAGTGGTGACCGTGCCGAACGCGCGCATCGTCGACACCTCGGTGGACAACATGGGCCTGCGGCAGTGGCGGCGCTACCGGACCACCCTCGGCGTCGCCTACCACACCACGCCCGACCAGATACAGGCCTTCACCGAGGGCATCCGCGCGCTGGTCCGCGCCAACCCCGACATGCGCAAGGACTACTACATCGTCGAGTTCGTCGACTTCGGCGCGTCATCGCTCGAGATCCTCGTCTACTGCTTCATCACCGCGCCGGACTGGAACGCCGAGCTGCGCACGCGGCATGTGCTGAACCTCGACATCATGCGGCTGGCCGAGGAGCTGGGCGTGGAGTTCGCGTTCCCGACGCAGACGCTGCACGTCGCCTCGCTGCCCGGACAGCCCGCCGAGGCGCCGGCCGCGGCGGGGCGAGACGAGCTGGGCGAGGTGGTCGAGCGCTTCAGCCCGGCGGGCAGCAGCGGCCAGCGCACGGACCAGCCGATCACGGCCGGATACGACAACACGCCCGGGTAGCGATCGGCTCGCCCCCGCCCTCGATTGCTCGCGCGCCGGCTGGTGGCGGCCTCAAGCCGGCGCAGCCGTCGGGCCCGGGAGCCCGCGCTTCCTTGACAACCGTAGGCCCCAATCTATAGTCACGTTAGTGATATGCCATGAGTAATGGCGAGGGGGAACGCGGCGCTCTCAGCGTGGCCCGCCACCATCCCACCCAGTGGACCTGCTCCCCGGTCCGGCACGTTTGCGAGGCTGACCCCTCCCCCGGCGATGGCCTCGTGTTGGAGGCAACATGATCACCGACGAGATCAAGGTCATCGATGTCGACACGCACGTGACGGAGCCCTACGACCTCTTCACCTCGCGAGTCTCGACCAAGAAGTGGGGCGACATGGTGCCCCATGTACGGACCATCCCCTGGGACACGGCGAGGCATTGGGATCCGAGCGCGGACCCGGACATGCCGCGCGACATCTGGATCCTCAACGGCAAGCCCTCCTCGCCGATCGGGATCACGACCATGGCCGGCTGGCGCGAGTGGCCCCCGGCGCACCCCTCCACGATCGAGGACTTCGACCCCGGCGCCTACGACGCGGAGAAGCGCCTGGAGCGCATGGACGAGTACGGGATGTACGCCCACGTCATCTACCCGAACGTGGCCGGCTTCGGGAACCAGAACTTCCTCAAGCTCGAGGACCCGGAGCTGATGCTGGCCTGTGTTCAGGCCTACAACGACTTCCTGCACGAGTGGTGCGGCCTCAACCCGGACCGGCTATTGCCGATCATGGCGGTCCCCTTCTGGGACGTGGATGAGACGGTCAAGGAGATCGAGCGCTGCGCGAAGCTGGGCCACAAGGGCGTGCTCTTCCCGCAGCAGCCGCACCTCTTCGGCGACTCGCCGATGCTGGCGGACCCGCACTGGAACCCGGTTTGGCACACCGCCGAGGACCTGGGCCTGAGCATCAACTTCCACATCGGCTCCGGGAACCCGGTCGACGTGCACGGCGGCTACGAGGGCAACGGCCAGCAGGCGAACTACTCGGCGGGCACGGTGCGCTTCTTCATGGACAACATGAACGGGATCATGGAGATCCTGATCTCCGGCATCTGCCACCGCCACCCGAACCTGAACTTCGTCTCCGTGGAGAGCGGCATCGGCTGGGTGCCGTACGTCCTCGAGGCGGTCGACTGGCAGTGGCTGAACGCCGGAGGGCGTGACGAGCACCCGGAGATGGACCTGCTGCCGAGCGAGTACTTCAGGCGCCAGGTCTACGCCTGCTTCTGGTTCGAGCGCGAGGTGGCGCTGCACACGATCGAGATGATTCCCGACAACGTGCTCTACGAGACGGACTTCCCGCATCCGACGAGCATGTCGCCGGGTCCGGCCTCGGTCGCGGACAAGCCGAAGGACTTCATCGAGCGCAACCTCAGCTCGCTGCCGAGAGAGACGCTGCAGAAGATCCTCCACGACAACGCCGCGCGCGTATACAACCTCGACTACTAGCCGCTGACCGCTGGCGGGGCGCCTCTCAAGGGCGCCCCGCCTCGCAACAGCCGAACGGCGAACGGAGCACGACAAGGGACCAAGCCGCAAAGGGGGCATCACATGAATGATGAACGCGAGCTCGCACGGCTCATGAGGGTGCTCACCACACGACGATCGCTGCTGCGCGGCGCCGCAATGGGCAGCGCCGGGCTGGCCGCAGCGGCGCTGATCGGCTGCGGCGACGACGATGACGACGATGCACCGGCGGCTCCCGCGGCCACGCAGGCCCCGGCGGCGACGGAGGCCGCGGCCGCGACGGCCACGGCTGCGCCGGCCACCCCTGTCCCCACGGCTACGCCCACGCCCACCCAGGCCGCGGTGCAGCGGACGCCCGTGCCCACGGCCACGCCTCCGCCACCCGCCGAGGTCGCGCGGCTTGGCGGAGGCAACCGCGGCGAGCCGGTCATGGGCGGCACCTTCCGCCAGTCCAACTCGACCGGCCCGCAGCAGCTGGACCCGCACGCCTCGATGGACACGCGCGGCAAGCCGATGGGCGAGGCCGTCTACGGGACGCTCTTCCGGCAGCAGCCCGCGGCTCTCGCGGACCATCCGATCGCCGAGATGCAGGCCGGCCTCATGGCGGACTGGGAGCTGACGCCGGACGGCCTCCAGCTCACCGGCACGCTGCAGCCGAACGCGATGATCTCGGCGCCGATCAGCCGCAAGCTGGACTCCGAGGACGTGAAGTTCTCCGTGCAGCGCTTCACCGGCCGGCCGGAGCCGCACGCCACGCTGCCCTCGGGCGCGCCGAACGCGAGCTCGCTGGACTTCGTGGACACCGTGGAGACGCCGGACCCGGACACGCCGGTGATCAAGATGGTGCGCCCCAACCCGCGCGCCCTCTTCGACCTCGGTGACCTCTGGAGCATGGTGATCATGCCTCGCGAGGCGGGCACCGCCTTCGACCCCGGTGTCGAGATGATCGGGGCCGGCGCCTTCCTCTGGGACGGCCAGGATCCCGGCGTCAACTACAAGCTGAAGCGCAATCCGGAGTGGTGGGGCGGCCCGGAGCGGGCCTACGTCGACGGCATCGAGATCTCCGTCATCTCCGGCAGCGCCAACCAGCTGGTGCAGTTCAAGGCCGGCAACCTGGACGAGCTCCCGAGGTTCAGCGCGAACGAGCTGCTCACGCTGCGGGAGGAGATGCCGAACGCTTTCATCTTCGCCTCCAAGCGCCTCGGCTGGAGCTACCTCGCCTTCGGCGAGCCGCGCTCCTGGCTGGGCAACGGCGACGCGCCCTGGAGCGACGACCGCGTGCGCCACGCCGTCTCGCTCGCGATCGACCGGGACGCGCTGCTCGAGGCGGTCTACAACGTCTCCAAACTGGACGCGGAGGGCTTCAACGTCAGCGACGCGGTCTCCTGGCACAACATGATGCCGGCCGGCATCCCGGGCCAGTCGATCGACCCGCGCACGGACGAGGTGACCGGCAAGTGGATCCGCCACGACGTGGCGGAGTCGAAGAAGCTGCTCGCCGCCGCCGGCTACCCGGACGGCTTCTCGGCGGAGTTCCACTACACCGGCGCCTACGGCGCGGAGTGGAGGCTCGAGGGCGAACTGATCGCCCAGATCGTGCGCGAGGCGGGGATCGATCTCAAGATCAACGTCGATGACCATTCCTCGGTCTACACGCCGATGACGACGCAGGGCGACTTCAACGGGCTTGCGATGATCCTCAACGTCGCGCCGGACATGGGGCTGCTGCTTTCGCTCAACTACCGGCTGCCCTCGAACCGCAACCAAAGCCAGATCCACGATCCGGTGATCGTGGACAAGGTGAACGACATCCTCAGCGAGCTGGACCTGGAGGTGCGGAACGAGAAGATCCGCGACATCCAGCGTTTCCTCGTCGAGCCGATGTGGTACGTGCCGAGCGTCGGCTGGCAGCTCGGCTGGGGCGCCTACAGCCCGCGGATGAACGTCGCCGAGGCGCACTTCACCGCCCGCGGCGACAGCGGCTACCAGACGCGCTACACCGACGTCTGGATCGAGAAGTAGCGACGGAGGCAACGAAGAACCGTCCGATTCGTCGCGCGGTCCGGGGCCGCACGACGCAGCAGCAGGGGGGCGTTGGGGAGCCGGGCGGAAACGCCCGGCATCCCCGGCTCGCCCGCGGTTGAGGGCAGCGCCTCGGTAGGCTGGGGGCACGGGCCATCCAGACGTACATCATCCGCCGCGTCCTGCTGCTCGTCCCGACGCTGTTTTTCATCACGCTCTTCGTCTTCATGGCCGTGCGCTTCCTGCCCGGAGACGTGATCGACCTGATGGCCTCGGAGCTTGAGGACGGCGCGATCGATCCGGAGTTCCGGGCGAAGGTCGCGCACAAGTACAACCTCAATACCGCGATCCCCCAGCAATACGCCGAGTGGCTGCTCGGCATCGTCACCGGCGACTTCGGGCAGTCCTTCCTGACCGATCGTCCGGTTTTCGAGGACGTGAGGCGCAAGCTGCCGATCAGCATGCAACTGGGCATCATGGCGATGGCGTTCTCGATCACCATGGCGATCCCGGTTGGCGTCACCTCGGCCGTCTGGCAGGACACCTGGGTGGACTACGTCACCAGGAGCCTCGCGATCCTCTTGCTCGCGGTGCCCAGCTTCTGGCTGGGGCTGATGGCGATCGTCTACGGCTTCCAGTTCTTCGGCTGGGTTCCGCCGATCCAGTACCGCAATATCTGGGACGAGCCGATCACCAACCTCCAGATCCTCTGGGTCCCGGCGATCATCCTCGGCGGCGCCCTCGCCGGTTCCGTGATGCGGCTCACGCGCTCGACGATGCTGGAGGTGCTGCGCCAGGACTACGTGCGGACGGCGCGCGCGAAGGGACTGCAGGAGCGCCACGTGATCATCCGCCACGCGCTGCGTAACGCCGCGCTTCCCGTGGTGACGGTGATCGGTCTCCAGGTCGGGCTGCTGGTCGGCGGCACCGTGGTGCTGGAGCGCATCTTCTCGATACCGGGGATGGGCAACTTCCTGCTCACCTCGCTCGAGCAGCGCGACTACCCGGCCGTGCAGGCGGTGGTGCTGCTCTCCGCTATCGTCGTCGTCCTCAGCAACCTGATCGTCGATCTCTCCTACGCGATCATCGATCCCCGCATCAGGTACGGCTGATGGCGGACGCAAGCGCCGCACTGGCCGCCCGGGCGACAGGGCTCCGCGAGGAACGCGCGCGCCCGCTTCGTGCGCTGCTCAGCGTGCTGCGCTTCGTGCGCCGCAAGCCGCTCGGCGCCTTCGGCGGCCTGATCATGCTGGTGCTGCTGCTGCTGGCGCTGTTCGGAAACCTGGTGGCGCCGTTCCACTACGCCGACATCGACGTGTTCAACCGCTTCGTCGGACCGACGCCCGAGCACCCCTTCGGCACGGACGATCAGGGCCGCGACGTGCTGAGCCGCGTGATCTTCGGGGCGCGCGCCTCCGTGATCATCGGTCTCGGCGCGGTCGTCATCGCCACCATCGGGTCCAGCATCATCGGCATCGTCTCCGGCTACTACGGAGGGACGTTCGACCTGTTCGCGCAGCGCCTGATCGACGCCTGGCAGGCGTTCCCGGGCCTGATCTTCGTGATCTTCATCATCTCCGTAATCACCTCCACGGTGCCGCGCGACTCCACCGCCAGCCAGATCAGCCTGATCGTGACGATTGGCATCCTCTTCACGGCGGGCGCCTCGAGGGTGGTCCGCAGCCAGACGATCTCGACGAAGCAAAACGACTTCGTGGAGGCGGCACAGGCGCTCGGCGCGTCCGACCTGCGCATCCTGGCGCGGCACATCTTCCCCAACGTGGTGACGGTGATCATCGTCAACATCTCGATCCAGATCGGGTTCGTGATCCTGATCGAATCGACGCTGTCGTTTCTCGGGTTCGGGGTGCAGCCGCCGTTCCCCTCGTGGGGCCGGATGCTGCAGGAGGCGCAGGCGGGGATGCAGCAGCATCCCTATCTCGCGCTCTTCCCCGGGTTGGCGATCGCGCTCACCGTCTACTCGCTCAATATGTTCGGCGACGCACTGCGCGACGTCCTCGATCCGCGGCTGCGCGGCGCGGAGTAGCCCCCCGCTGACGCACCAGCGAGGTCCGAAAGGAGGCACGCCATGCCCGGACCGCTCGATGGGATTCGCATCCTCGATTTCACCCGCTACCAGAACGGCCCCCACGCCACGGCGATGCTGTCCGATATGGGCGCCGACGTCCTCAAGGTGGAGGTGCCGGGCAACGGCGACCCGGGGCGCTCGCTGGGCCGCCTGCCGGACGGGTTCTGCTCCTACTTCGAGGGCAACAACCGCGGCAAGCGCAGCATCACGCTCGACCTCCGCAAGCCGCAGGCGCGCGAGATCATCTACAAGCTCGTGCCGCAGGTCGACGTGGTCATGGAGAACTTCCGGAGCGGCGTGATGGACGCCCTCGGACTTGGCTACGAGGAGCTGCGCACGCACAACGAGCGGCTGATCTACGGCTCGACGACCGGCTTCGGCCCGATCGGCGAGTGGTCGCAGCGCGCCTCCTTCGATCACATCGCGCAGGGCATGAGCGGCGCGCTGATCGCCCAGGGCGGGGGACCGGGCCAAGAGCCGCAGGCCGTGCAGTGGGGCCTGGCCGACCAGTCGGGCAGCATGATCTTCGCCTACGGGATCATGGCCGCGATCGTCGCGCGCGAGCGCTTCGGCACGGGCCAGCGCGTCGACGCCTCGCTGCTGGGCAGCATGATGACCGTGCAGAACCTGACGCTGGCGAACTTCCTGCACACCAAGCACCAGGAGGTGCGCGAGGGCGCCGGCGGCTACAACCAGGCCGCCTTCGGCTGGCACGAGGCGGGCGACGGCAAGTGGCTGACCGTCGGCGTCCTCGATCCGAAGGACTGGCCCGGCCTCTGCCGCGCGATCGAGCGGGATGACCTGATCACGGATCAGCGCAGCGCCGATGCCTTCGCGCGCCGCGAGCACGCCGACTGGCTCCTGCAGGAGGTGAAGGGAACGCTGCTCACCCAGCCACGTCAGTACTGGCTGGACCGTATGCTTGCCGAGGGCGTGCCCTGCGGCCCCGTGCTGGAGTACGCGGAGGTCCTCGACGAGCCGCAGTTCTGGGACAACGGCTACATCGTCGAGGTCGAGCACCCCCACTTTGACGAGTACCTCTCGGTGGGCGTGCCCGTCCGCTTCAGCGAGACGCCCGGCGGGGTGCAGGGCCCGGCCCCGGAGCTCGGCCAGCACACCGAGGAGGTGCTGCTGGCCCTCGGCTACGACTGGAAGGAGATCGAGCGGCTGCACGATGAGCGCGTGACCGCCGCCGGTTAGGTACACGGGAAGGGACGATCCGATGTCGGGAACCCCCGGGAGCATGCTGGTTGCGAGGGCGCTCCAGGACCAGGGAGCGGACGCGATCTTCACGATCGTCGCCGGTCCGGTCACCAACGTGATCGGCGCCTGCGGCGAGATCGGCGTGCGGCCGATCGGCGTCCGCCACGAGCAGGGCGCCTCGTTCATGGCGATCGCGCACGGCTACGTCGCCGGCAGGGTCGGCGTGGCGATGACCGGCTCCGGCCCCGGCGTCACGAACACGGTCACCGGCGTCCACGTCGCCTGGGACAGCGGCTACCCGCTGCTCGTCCTCGGCGGTTCGGCGGCGCTGCACCAGCGCGGGCGGATGACCTTCCAGGAGGCCGACTCGGTCGCGATGATGCAGCCGATCACGAAGTGGGCGATCCAGGCGGACAGCGCCGAGCGCATCCCCGAGCTGATCGCGATGGGCTACCACAAGGCGCTGAGCGGCCGGCCCGGTCCCGTCTACATCGACCTCCCCCTCGACGTGTTGCGCGAGGAGGTCGAGGACATCGAGATCCGCCGCGCGATCAGCAGCACGCCGCCCGCCAAGGCGCAGGGCGACCCGCTGCTGATCGAGGAGGCGGCCGAGCTGCTGCTCAACGCCGAGCGCCCCCTGCTGATCGTCGGCAAGGGCGTGCGCTGGGGCGGCGACGAGGCGTTCGGCGATCTGCAGCAGCTCGTAGACGACCTCGGCGTCCCGTTCCTCACCTCGCCGATGGGGCGCGGCTTCATCCCCGACGACCACCCGCTCAACGTCGCCGCCGCGCGGAGCCAGGCGATGCGCGGCGCGGACGTGGTGGTGGTGCTGGCCGCGCGGCTCAACTGGATGTTCCAGATGGGCCAGGGCTTCGCCCCCGACGCGAAACTGATCCAGGTCGACATCGACGCCGAGGAGATCGGCCTCCAGAAGGACGTCGATGTCGGCATCGCCGGTGACGTCGGCCACGTGCTGCGGCAGCTCGGCGAAGCCCTCGAGGGCCGCACGGAAGGTCTGGCCGAGCAGCGTGCCGAGTCGCCGTGGCGGCACGAGCTGCGGGAGACGCTCGCGCGGAACGCGGAGCGCCTCGCGCCGCTGCTCGCCTCGGACAAGATGCCGATCTCGCACTACCGGCTGATGAACGAGATCCGCAACGCCGCGCCGCGCGACGCGATCATCACCGTCGACGGCGAGATCACGATGGCGACCGCGCGCCAGGTGCTGCAGAGCTTCGGGCCGGCCACGCGCCTCAACTCCGGGACCAACGCCTGCATCGGCACGGGCGTGCCGTTCGCGATCGGCGCGCAACTCGCCCGGCCCGAGGCCACGGTGATCAGCGTGAACGGCGACAGCGCGTTCGGCTTCAACGGCATGGAGATCGAGACGGCGCTGCGCCACAACCTGCCGGTCATCTTCATCGTCGACAACAACCAGGGGATCCTCGGCAGCACGCTTGAGCAGGGCCTCTTCGGCGACGACTACCCGGAGCGCGTCGGGATGTACGTGCCGGAGGCGCGCTACGACAAGGTGATGGAGGCCTTCGGCGGCCACGCCGAGCATGTCGAGCGGCCCGAGGAGATCGGGCCCGCGCTGCAGCGCGCCCTCGGCGCCGGTCGGGCGGCGCTGATCGACGTCGCGATCGACCCGGAAGAGCGGCAGATGGGGCGGACGGTCAGCCAGCTGCGCGACATGGGCTACTGAGCCCGCGCCGGGCGCGCCCGGCGGCCGCGAAGGCGATCAGGGCATGCGGCCCTGGCTGTGCTTGCGGTAGGAGAAGAACTCGTCCGCCGCGTACTGGTTCTCGTGGAAGGTCCAGGCTTCCACCACCTGCCCGTCCCGGAGGTGGAAGCTGGTGGTCGCGAGCGAATCGAGTTCGTTGCGCGCGCGCTGTGCAGTCATGACGACGAGCGCGACGGCGTGCTCGTCGTTCGCGAGCACATCGTGCACTTCGACCTTGATCGTCTCGTTCGTGAAGTCCCGCAGCTTGCGGAAGTAGGTGAAGACCGCCTCGCGCCCGCGGTAGGTGTCGGTGAACAGGTTGCGCCCGCCGACATGCCAGACGGCGTCCTCCGCGATCAGCTCGGCGAGTGTCTCCGCGTCGCCGTTGGCGAACGCCTCGTAGCCCCGCCGCACGAGCGCTACATTCGGATGCTCTGACATCGCGACCCCCTCGGAACGCCTCCTCGTGAGGCCATCATAGCCGTTGTGGGCGGACGAGCCGGCTACGGCTCCTCCGCGTAGGAACCGAAGGTGACCGCGAAGATCGCGAGGTTGTCCGAGTCCGAGCGCACCCGCAGCTCGTGCTCGCCCCACTGCGGCAGGTCGACCACGCGGTACATCCGGGGCTCCTCGACCCGGACGACGCTGCGCCCCTGCTCGTCGAACGTCACGTCCGCGCCGGCCTCGTCCGGGCGCAGCGGCCGCCCGTCGAGTTCGACGACCATGTCGAACGGCTCGGCCCGCTGGGGCCGCAGCACGATGTGCACCGTCCGCGCGAGGAACGTGAACGCGAAGTAGTCCGCCAGATCCTCGGTGGTGCGGGCGTGCACGATCGCCTCGCGCTCGTTGCGCCACAGGCCCTGCAGGTACCACATGCCGTCCAGCCGCTCGCCCGTGTCGACGTAGTCGCGGACCTCGTCGGATCCCGCGTAGTACGCCTCCTGGCCCGCGTAGGCGCCGAACGGCGCGTAGTTCCTCGCGTAGCCGCCGTAGAGCTCGCGCGTCTGCGCCGTCGCCACCGGGTCGAAGCGCGGATCGTCGTCGGCGCCGGGCGGGACGCCGCTGAGGTCGTGGCCGGCTGCCTCGAGGGCCTCGCGGATCGCACGCTCGGTCGACTGGTAGGCGCCTTCGCCGACGTGGCGGTAGGCGAGGGCGCCGTCGGCGCCGATCAGGTACTTGGCCGGCCAGCAGCAGTTGTAGAACGCCTGCCACGTCAGGTAGTCGTTGTCCTGCGCGACGGGGTAGGCGATCCCGAGCCGCGCGACCGCCTCGGCGACGTTGTCCGGTTCGCGCTCGAAGTCGAACTCCGGAGCGTGGACGCCGATGATCGTGAGCCCATGCGCGGCGTAGCGCTCATGCCACTGGCGCAGCCGCGGCAGGGTGCGGATGCAGTTGACGCAGGTGTAGGTCCAGAAGTCGACGAGCACGACGCGGTTCCGCGCGACCAATCCCGCGATCGTCACGGGCTCGCTGTTGAGCCAGTTCGTCAGCCCCTCGAGCTCGCGCTCCGGCGTCGGCGCCGGGACGGGCGTGTCGGTTGGGGTGGCCGTGGGCGGCGGGGATTGCGTCGCGGCCTGCGCAAGCGTCGCCGACGGAGTGGGAGTCGTGGCCGCTACGGGCGTGGCGACCAGCGTGGGCGTGGCCGCCGGCGCGGGCGCCGGCTCCACCTCGCCGCCCCCGCAGCTCGTCAACGCGAAGGCGAGGACCAGGCAGACGGCGCTGAAGGCCGGGCGTGTCATCGATAGACCGGGCGCTCACAGCCTCGCTGCGAGTCTCGGGGCAGGATCCTGCGGTTGGGCCTCAGACGGGCTCGACGGGGAGCGCCGCTGTCTCCGTTGACTCGATGGTGATCTGAATGTCCGCGAGCACCCGCTGGATGGTCTCCAGTCCCCGCACCACGTTCTGCAGATCCTCCAGGGACAGTTGCTCCGCCGCCAGCTGGAGGCGCTCCCGGCCGATACCCCAGAACTGGGTGATCGCCTCTTCTCCGCCGACGGTCAACTGACAGAGCACGACTCTCCGATCGCCGGGATCCGAGATCCGTTCGACCAGACCTCGTTCGACCAGGCGGTCCACAACAGTGGTCGTGCCGGAGAGCGCCCTGTCGAGGTGAAGCGCGATGGCGCCCATCCGCAGGGGACCGGAACCCTGCAACAGCACCAGTGTCTTGATCTGGGCCGTGGTCAGGTCCAGCCCTTCCCACACGTCGAGGCGACCGGTATGCAACCGGCGATTCAGATCCTCGGCCACCGCGATCAGCCGCTTGCCGAGGTCGTGCCTGCTCTCGTTCTCCATCTGGCTCACCGTTCGCGTGACGTTCCGCCTTTGCGGCGGCCTCCTGGATCAGCTACCGTCCCGGCGGCGCGTATCCAACGCAAGCCGCCCGGCTGTGTATGACTATGTATACAACACCGACGCCGGATTGGCGTGACACATGCGCACTCGGCTGGATTGTTCCGGCAACAGGGATGACGCATAGGGGCACAGGACTGGCTCAGTAGTGCTGCTCGTACCACCCGAGCGCTAGCGGCTGCGTCTCGTCGTGGAACAGCGTGAGCGTGCCGCCACCCTCGAGGACGACGCGGTAGTAGCTGCGGCTGAGTGGCGGCTCGCGCCACCACTCGTCCGCGATGCGCCACGCCTCCAGGACGCACTCCACGGCGAGCGGTGCGCGCCGAGGCCGCCGCAGTTCACGGGGCTCGCCGCCGGGGCCGGTCTGCACCTCGAGCGGCCGCGGCAGTCCCAGCGGGGTGAGAGTGCCGTCCGCCGGCTGCGGTTGCGCGCTCACGGGTCGTAGTCAGCGAGGGCGTAGCGGCGCTCGGGGATGCGGCTCTGCGGCGCGAGGGCGACGACGCGGCGCAATGCCGCCCGCCCGTAGCGCAGCCGCAGGTGGCGGGCCATCTCGTCGAGCTGCTCGCGGCGTCGCGCCCCGCCCTCGCGCAGCAGCCGGACCTGGCGGCCGCGCTCGGCGGTCAGGCCGCCCAGCTCCAGCGCCAGCTCGGCCACCGGCCCGCCGAACTCGGCCGTCTCGATCGAGGGCTGAAGCGCCGTCCACAGCCGCGAGCGGTCGCCCGTCGGCTCGGTCAGCACGCGCCGGCGCTCCCAGAGCCGCTCGTCCTCGGTGACGGCGCTGAGCCGGACGGCGCGCACGAGGCGGCCGCGCGCCACGGGCCGGGCGAGCGCGCGCCCGAGCAGCTGCCCGTAGCTGTGCAGCAGCGCCTCACGGCCGATCAGCGGTGGCTCCGCCTGCGCGCGCTCCAGCACCCGCTCGCGGTGCGGCAGCGCTGCGAGGGGCGTCGGATCCTCGCCGCGCGCGGCCAGCCAGGCGAGGCCGCCCGCCGTCCCGAGCTGCGCCTCGACGGCGTGCCGCGGCAACGCCGCGAGGTCGCCGAGCGTGGCGACGCCGAGCAGCGCGAGCCACTCCCGTGCGGCCTCCTCCAGCGGCAGCAGCGCGGTCGGCTGCGGCGCGAGGAAGGCGCGCGCCTCGTCCCGGCCGACGCGCAGCCACGCCCCCGGCCGCGCCGCGAAGGCGGCCACGCGCGCCGTGAAGCGGCCGTCCGCCACCCCCAGCCGCGTCCCGAGCCCGCCCGGCGTCGCCTCCAGCAGCGCCCGCGCGAGCGCGTCCTCGTCCCGGTAGAGCCCCTCGAGGCCGCGCAGGTCGGCGTAGACCTCACCGGGCGCCGCCGCCTCGACCAGCGGGCTGACCGAGGCGGCGGCCTCGACGAGCTGCGCGGCGGCGCGCCGTACGCGCGCCGGGCGCGCCTCGAGGACGGCGAGCGTGGGGCAGCAGGCCAGCGCCTCGCTGAGCGGCTGGCCCGGACGCACGCCGCGCGCCGCGGCGGCCTTGCTGGCCTCGGCCACGCGGCGCGCGGCGTCGTCGCTGACGGCGACGGGCCGGCCCTGTAGCTGCGGCCGCGCCGCCAGCTCGACGGCGAGCGCCGGCGAGGGCACGAGCAGGCACGCGATCCGCGGATGTCGAGTCCTCATGTTCCACCCCCGCCAAGAGGCTGGCGCATGGTAACAGAACGTGCGTTCTGTTACCATGCGCCGACGCGGCGAATGGGGGTGACGCCGTGGCGCGCACACGCCGCGATCAGCAGCCCGGCTACATGGAGCGCTGGGACGAGTTCGAGGCCCGCCAGGCGCGGGCCGAGAAGGACACCCCGCGCTCCCGCGCGCCGCGCGACCCCGTCGCGCCCCTCGATGGCGACACGCTCGAGGGCGTGCCCTACGTCGAGCTGCACGCGCACAGCCACTACTCGCTGCTGGAGGGCGCCTCGAGCCCACGGGAGCTGGTGGAGACCGCCATCGAGCAGGGCCACACCGCGCTGGCGCTGACCGATCACGACGGCCTGTTCGGCGCGATGGAGTTCGCGCGCACCGCCCGCGAGGCCGGGCTGCGGCCGATCACCGGCCTCGAGCTGACCGTCTCCGAGCCGGCCGCGGAGGGCGACAGGGACGCCGAGGGCGGCGAGGTGCGCTCGCACCTCACGCTGCTGGCGGAGACGCGGCAGGGCTACGCCAACCTCTGCCGCCTCTCCAGCCATGCCTTCGGGCTACGCGAGACGGAGCGCCGCGCGCAGGAGGCCCGGCGGCTCGACCCGGTCCTGCCGCTCGCCGACCTCGAGCGGCACGCGGACGGGCTGATCGTGCTGACCGGCTGTCGCGAGGGCCGCATCCCTCGCCTCGTGCAGGCGGGACGGCGCGCCGAGGCGGCCGCGGCGCTCGATCGCCTCGTCGGCTGGTTCGGGGTGGACCGGGTCTTCGTCGAGTTGCAGGACAACGACGTGCACGGCGACCGCCCGCGCAACGAGGCGCTGGTCGCCCTCGCGGAGCAGGCGGGCGTGGAGGTAGTGGGCACCGGCAACGTGCACTACCACGTGCGCGAGCGGCACCGGCTGCAGGACGTGCTGGTGGCGATCCGCCACAACGCCAGCCTCGACGAGTGCCATGCCGAGCGCCGGCCGAACGCCGAGTTCTGGCTGCGCAGCCCGCGGGAGCAGGCGGAGCGCTTCGCGCGCTACCACCCGCAGGCGGCGGCGAACACCGTGCGCATCGCGCGCCGCTGCCCCTTCGACCTCACCGCCGACCTCGGCTACCGGCTGCCCTCACCGCCGCTGGCCGAGGGCGTCACGCCGCTGCAGGAGCTGGAGCGGATCTGCCGCGAGCTGCTGGGGGAGCGCTACCGCTCGGCGGACGAGCGCGCCCGGGCCGAGGCGCAGCTGGCCGAGGAGCTGCGGCTGATCGAGTTGCACGACCTCGCCGGGTTCTTCCTCATCTACCACGAGATCTTCCTGCTGGCGCAGGAGGTGGCCCGCGAGGTGCGAGGACCCGGCGCCGCCCGCAGCGTCACCAACCTGCCGCCCGGCCGCGGCCGCGGCTCCTCGGTCTCCTCGCTGGTCTGCTACCTGATCGGGCTCTCGCACATCGATCCGATTCGCCACCGCCTCTTCGTCGGGCGCTTCCTCAACGAGGAGATGGACTCGCTGCCCGACATCGACCTCGACTTCCCGCGCGACATCCGGGCCGAGCTGATCGAGCGCGTCCACGCGCGCTGGGGCCGCGAGCGCAGCGCGCTCGTCGCCGCCTTCGCCACCTACCGGCTGCGCAGCGCGGTCCGCGACGTGGGCAAGGCGCTGGGGCTGCCCCCGGCGGAGCTGGACCGTCTCGCCGGGCTGTCCGGCCCCTACGCCGGGCCCGGACAGCTGCCCGAGGAGCTGGCGCGATCGCCGCAGTTCCGCGACCGCGCCGAGGCGCGCGGCTGGCGCGAGCTGGCCGCGCTCGTGCCGCAGCTGGCGGGCGTGCCGCGCCACCTCTCGCAGCACTCCGGGGGGATGGTGATCGCCTCGGGGCCGCTGATCGATTGCGTGCCCTGCCAGCCGGCGGCGATGGCGGGCCGCTACCTCTGCCACTGGGACAAGGACTCCGTCGACGACGCGCGGATGGTGAAGATCGACTTCCTCGCGCTCGGCATGCTCTCCGTCGTCGAGGAGACGATCGACCTGATCGCCGACGGCCGCGGGCGCATCGTCGACCTCTCGCGCATCGACTTCGAGGACGAGGCGGTCTACGACGCGATCTGCCGCGGCGACACCGTCGGCGTCTTCCAGATCGAGTCCCGCGCGCAGATCGCGATGCTGCCGCGGACGCAGCCGCGCAACCTCGAGGACCTCACCGTGCAGGTCTCGATCGTGCGGCCGGGGCCGATCGTCGGCGGCGCGGTGAACCCCTACGTGCGGCGGCGCGAGCTGCAGCGCCGCAACCCGCGCTACCGCCCCGCCCCGCCGCACGAGTGCGTGCGCGAAGTGCTGGACGAGACGCTGGGCGTGGTGATCTTCCAGGAGCAGGTGCTGCAGGTCGCCCGCCACATGGGCGGCTTCACGCCCGGCGAGGCCGACCGCTTCCGCCGTTCGCTGGGCCGCCGCCGCGCGCACGAGGAGCTCGAGGCCTGGCGCGATCGCTTCCTCGTCGGTGCGGCGGAGCGCGGCGTGCCGCCCGCGGTGGCGGAAAAAGTCTTCGGCAACCTCGCGGGCTTCGCGGAGTTCGGCTTTCCGAAGAGCCACGGCGCCGCCTTCGCCCTGCTCGCCTACCAGTCGAGCTGGCTCAAGCAGCGCTACGCCCCCGAGTTCCTCTGCGCGCTCTTCAACAACCAGCCGATGGGCTTCTACCCCCCGCACGTGCTCACCAACGACGCCAAGCGCCACGGCGTCGCCGTCGAGCGGCCCGACATCAACGTCAGCGCCGCTCGCTGCACGGTCGAGCTGCCGGGCGCGATTCGCGTCGGCCTCGGCTACGTGCGCGGCCTCGGCGAGGCCTGGGCCGAGCGCATCGAGGAGGAGCGCGAGCGCGCCGGCGAGTACCGCTCGCTGTTCGACTTCGTGCAGCGCACTGGGCTGGGCCGGCAGCCGGCGGCGCGGCTGATCCAGGTCGGCGCCTTCGACGGCTTCGGTCTGCAGCGCCGCGAGCTGCTCTGGCAGCTCGGGCTGTTCACGGGCGGAGCCGTCGCCGGAGCGACGGGCGCGCCCTCGGCGGAGGCGGACGGGCGCCAGCTGCGGCTCGAGTTGCCGACCGTGCAGGACATGGTGACGCTGCCCGACTTCGGCCCCTACGAGCGGATGGCCGCCGACTACGCGCTGATCGGCCTCTCGCCCGACCGCCACCCGATGCGCTTCTGCGCCGCGCGCTCGGCGAGGGTGTCGCCTCCAGCCGCCACCTGCACTCGCTGCCGGCGGGGCGCACGGTGGAGGTCGCGGGGCTGGTGGTCTGCCGCCAGCGCCCGCTCACCGCGCGCGGGATCATCTTCCTGCTGCTGGAGGACGAGTACGGCCTGATGAACATCCTCGTGCGGCGCGAGCTGGCCGAGGAACGGCGCGACATCGTGCGCACGGCGGCCTTCGTGCGCACGCGCGGCGTGCTCGACGAGCGCGCCGGCGAGCAGCGCACGCTGATCGCGGACGCCCTCGAGGAGATCGTCCCGGCGGGCGCGCTGCCGATGCCGTCAGGCAAGTCCTGGGCGTGAGCCGCGAGGGCGCACCCAGTCGGCGCGCCTACTCCTCGAGCTTGAAGACGCGCACCGCGTTCTCGCGCAGGAACTTCGGCCAGACACGGTCGCGGAACGGCACATCCGCCAGCTCCTCGAAGATCCGATCGAGCGAGAGGCCCGTCGGGAAGTAGCCGGCGTAGATCACCTTGTCCGCGCCTCGCGTGTTCGCAAAGTCGATGATGTCCCGCGGGTAGTGGCGAGGCGCGAAGGCGCTGGTCGAGTAGTAGAGGTTCGGCCACTTGAGCAGCAACTTCACTGCCAGCGCCGTCCACGGCTCGCCGCCGTGGCGCATCACGAAGCGCAGCTCCGGGAAGAACCAGCAGACCTCGTCGATCAGCGCCACGTCCTGCGCCTGCATCGGCACGCGCGGGCCCGGCACGCCCGAGGTGACCGTGACCGCGATGTCCAGCTCCACGCACTTCGCGTAGACGGGGTAGGCCCGCTTGTCGTTGATCGGCACCTGCGGGACGACGAAGGCGGGCGTCACGTTCGCCGCCTTCACCCCCAGCTCCTCGACCGCCTGCTCCAGCCGGCGCAGCGCCGGGACGCCCTCGTTGGGGTCGACCGTGAACGTGCCGCTGAAGCGGTCCGGGTACAGCTCGATGGCGCGCCGGCCGGCGCTGTCCTCGTCGGTCACATCGACGAGCGCGCGCCAGATGCCGTGCTTGTCCAGCTCCGCCAGCGTGAAGGCGACCATCTCCTCGAGGCTGCCGGCCTGCGGGATGTCCGGCCGATTGCGGTACTGGTACGCCACCGGATAGTCGAAGACCTCGAGCGACTCGTGATCGCGCAGCAGCGGCCGGAACGCGGTGTAGGCCTTGCGGCCGGGCGTGGGGATGCCGAGCAGCGTGTCGACGACGCCGATGTCGCTGGGCATGGGCATGGCGCTGCTCCTCCGTCGTGCCAGCCTCGACCGTGGCTGGGGCCATTCATAGCAGAGAGGGCAGGCAGCGCGCCGGGTTCGCGCGCGGCATGGCGCTGCCGATGCGCGTGTATAGTCGGGCGGCGTACGCGCCCGGAGTGTGTCCATGAACGAATACGTGATGCGGCGGGTGCTCCTGGTCCCGCCCACGGTGTTCATCATCTCGCTGATCGTCTTCGGCTCGATCCGGCTGCTGCCGGGCGACGCCCTCGACGACCGGCTGGCCGAGGCTGGCGTGCCGAAGGACGATCGCACAAAGATCCGTGCCGAGCTGGGACTCGACCGGCCCCTGCTCGAGCAGTACCTCGACTGGATGGGCGGGCTGGTACGGGGCGACCTCGGCGACTCCATCTTCAGCAAGGAGAGCGTGCGGGAGCGCGTCTGGCGTGCGCTGCCGGTCACGGTCGAACTCGACGTGCTCTCGATCCTCTTCGCGGTGATCCTCGGCGTCCCCACGGGCCTGATCTCGGCGCTGAAGCCGGGCTCATTAATCGATCTGACCGTCCGCTCGCTCGCTATCGGCGGGCTGTCGATCCCCAACTTCTGGCTGGCGACGCTGCTGATCGTACTGCCGGCGATCTGGTGGGGGTGGACACCGTTGCGCCCGTACGTCCCGTTCGACCAGGAGCCCATCGAGAACATCAAGCTCCTGCTCCTGCCCGCGCTGGTGCTCTCGCTCCGGCTGGGCGCCACGGTGATGCGCATGGTGCGTTCGGAGATGCTGGAGGTGATCCGCGCGGACTACGTGCGGACGGCCCGCGCGAAGGGCCTGACCGAGTACCGCGTGGTCACGAGGCACGCCTTCAGGAACGCGGCGATCCCCGTGGTCACGGTGATCGGGCTATCGGTCGCCACCCTGCTCGGCGGGAGCGTGATCATCGAGTCGATCTTTGGGCTGCCTGGGCTGGGGCGCCTCATGCTGGAGTCGATCCACGAGCGCGAGTTCATGATGATCCAGAGCGTGGTCCTCCTCTTTGGCGTGTTCGTGATGCTCGTCAACCTGGGAGTGGACCTCCTGTACGGGTTCCTCAACCCGCAGATCCGTTACGGATGAGCGGCGCACGAGCCGGGCGGCAGGGACGGTGAGAGCGATGGGCGACTGGCGATGACGGCTGCGGCGAGCCTCTCCCGTCCGCGCGGGCGCGTGCTCTCGCTGCGCCGGAATCTGTGGCGCTTTCTGCGCAAGCAACCGCTGGGCTCCTTTGGCGCCGCGGTCGTGGGGCTGTTCATCGTGCTCGGCGCGATCGGTCCGTACATCGTGCCGTATGAGACGTCGGCGATCTCCGTCGGGCCCCGCCTCTCCGGCCCCACGCTGGACCACCCCTTCGGGACGGATGCGTTCGGACGCGATCAGTTCAGCCGCATCATCGTCGGCGCGCGACTCTCCGTGTTCATCGGCTTCGGGGCGGTCGCGATCGGCACCGGGGCGGCCACCATCCTCGGGCTCTGGGTAGGCTACGTTGGCGGAAAGGCCGACATGGTCATCCAGCGCGTGGTAGACGGCGTGATGGCCTATCCGCCGCTGGTGCTTGCGCTGGTGGCGGTCGCCGTGCTGGGGCCGAGCGCGCTCAACGTCACGCTCGTACTCGGCGTGCTGATGATCGCGGCCAACTCCCGCGTGGTTCGCGGCTCCACCCTCGCGGTCAAGGAGTCGACCTACGTCGAGGCGGCGAGGGTTGTGGGAGCCAACACGCCGCGCGTGATCGTGCGGCACATCTTCCCGAACGTGGTCTCGCCCCTGATCGTGATCGCGACCGTCAGCCTCGGCAGCGTCATCCTCGCGGAGGGCGCGCTCAGCTTCCTCGGCCTTGGCGTCCCGCCGCCCACGCCTTCCTGGGGGCGCATGATCGGCGGCGAGGAATCGCGCTTCTACTTCGCGAGCAATCCCTGGCTCGTGCTGTTCCCCGGGATGGCGCTCACGCTGGTGGTGTTCGCCTTCAACATGTTCGGGGACGCGCTGCGCGACGTCCTCGATCCGCGGCTGCGCGGGGAGTAGTCGCGAACGCGCGGGAGGACGGGCTACGGCATGTCAGAAGCGGGATCTGACGCGGCGTTCGAGGGCGTCATCGGTCGCTACCTGCACGAGTCCATACCGTGGTGGCCGCGCCCGGTAGAGGCCGAGCCGGGAAGCCCGAACTTCCTGATCATCGTGCTGGACGACGTCGGCTTCGCCCACCTGGGCTGCTACGGGTCGGCGATCGAGACGCCGAACATGGACCGGCTCGCCGAGGCGGGCGTCCGCTACACGAACTTCCACGTGCCGCCGGTCTGCGCCGCTTCCCGGGCGAGCCTGCTGACCGGGCGGAACCACCACTCGGTCGGGATGGGCAACAATCCGAACTGGAACTCGGGCTTCCCCCGCGGCCGCGGCGCGATCTCGCCCGCGGCGGCGACCCTGGCGCAGCTGCTGCAGTCCAACGGGTACAGCACCTTCGCGGTCGGCAAGTGGCACCAGGCCCCGATCGCCGAGACGTCCGCGGTTGGGCCCTTCCATAACTGGCCGCTGCAGAAGGGCTTCGAGCGCTACTACGGATTCCTCGATTCCCTCACCGACCACTTCGAGCCGGTGCTGACGGAGGACAACCATCCCCGGCCACGGCCGGAGGGCGAGGGCTACCACCTGAGCGAGGATCTGGTGGACCAGAGCATCTCCATGGTCCGCAACCAGCACTCGCTCATGCCCAGCAAGCCGTTCTTCCTCTACCTGGCGTTCGGCGCCTGCCACGCCCCGCTGCAGGCGCCTCCGGAGTGGCTGGCGAAGTACCGCGGGCGCTTCGACCGGGGGTGGGACGTAGAACGGCAGGAGGTCTACGAGCGACAACTGGCGATGGGGATCATCCCCACCGGCACCGAGCTCGCCCCCAGAAACGACGACGTGCTCCCCTGGGACGAGCTCTCAGCCGAGGACCAGCGTGTCTCCGCGCGCTTCCAGGAAGCCTTCGCCGCGATGCTCGACCACACCGATGCGCAAATCGGACGACTGCTCGACTACCTCGAATCGATCGGCGAGCTCGAGAACACGCTCACGATCCTTGTGTCCGACAATGGGGCCAAGGCAGGATCGCCGACCGGCACGTTCCTCGTGAACTACAACCAGATCCCGGTCGATCATTCGGTGAACCTGCCCAACATCGACAAGATCGGCGGGCCGGATTCCCACTCCTTCTCGGCGTACGGCTGGTCTCAGGTCGGGAACACGCCGCTCAAGCGCTACAAGATCAACACGCACGGGGGCGGCGTCCGCGTTCCGATGATCGTCAGCTGGCCGGCGCGGATCAAGGACGGCGGAGAGACACGCAGCCAGTTCCATCACATGACGGATGTCACGCCGACGATCATGGAGCTCCTCGATCTGGAGGCGCCGACCACGCATCAGGGAACCCGCCAGATGCCGATCCATGGCACCAGCATGGCGTACACGTTCGATCATCCGCGCGCACCCACCAGGAAGCGCACGCAGTACTTCGAGACGGCGGGCCATCGCGCCATCTGGCACGAGGGCTGGAAGGCCGTCGCCTACCACGACCCCGCCACGGAGTTCGAAGAGGACCAGTGGGAGCTCTACCACCTGGACGAGGACTTTTCGGAGAGTCAGGATCTCGCGGTGGAGTACCCGCCGAAGCTCCGGGAGTTGGTGGAGCGTTGGTGGGTTGCTGCCGGTCTTTACGACATCCTGCCGCTGGACACCCGCCTCGACGGTACGCTGTCGCTGCCCGCGCCCCCGGGCACCCCGGCCGAACAGAGCCGCTTCCGTTGCTACGCGGGCATTGCTCATATCCCGTCGAACGCGGCTCCGGATACTCGTAACCGCTCGTACACGATTACGGCGGCGATCGAGCGACGGACCGCGGACGACGAAGGCGTGATCGTGGCACGCGGCGGGATCACGGGGGGCTACAGCTTCTTCATCCAGGACGGTCGCCTGATCTTCGAGTACAACCACCAGCCCGGACGCACCCGGATCGTCTCCGAAACGGACGTGCCCCCCGGCCGCGCCAGCGTGAGCATGCGGTTCGAGAAGAGCGGAGACCTGACCGGCGAAGCGAGCCTCTACGTCGACGGCGCCCTCGTCGGCGGCGGTTCCATCGCCGGGACGTTCGCCGGCCTGGTTGCGATCGAGGGGTTGGACATCGGCCAGGACTCGAAGACCGCCGTGAGCGATCTCTACCGCTCGCCGTTCCCGTTCGGCGGCACCATCCACCATGTGGACTTCGAGCTTGGGGACGACCAGAGCGACCCGGACCAGGCGGGGTGAGCGGAGCGCGCACCACGACGTCCTCGATCCGCGGTTGCGCGGCGGGTGAGGTGGTGCTGCCAACGGACGCTTGGCGAACCTGCTAGGATTCTGCCCATCACGTCCGTGTCGTAGCCACGCCATCCGGGGCTGCTACGGCAGGACTGTCGCCAGACCAGTTGGCTCAGAGGGGGGCTCTATGCCAGACAGCCTGTTTGAGATGCGAGGAATACTCAGCCGCCGCGCGCTGCTGCGAGGCGGCGCGATCGGCGCCGCCGGGCTCGCAACGGCCGCGCTCATCGGTTGCGACGACGATGACGACGAGCCGGCGCCCGCGCCGGCCACGCCTGCGCCAACGGCCGCCGCTGCGACGGCTGAGGCGACACCCACGGAGGCGGCCGCCACACCGACGGCCACACCGAGGCCCCCACCCACGCGCGCGACGCCGCCGCCAACGCCAACTCCCACGCCCACGCCGACGCCGGACCCCGACGCGGCGAAGCGGGGAGGCGAGATCGTCACGGTCTTCTTCCGCTCCCGCACCTCGTGGGACCCGCATCGCGCGACATCGCCGATCCAGACGCAGGACCACTGGGGCCTGGTCGGCAACAGCCTGTTCGTGCCCGATCCGGAGACGCTGCTCGCCTCCGGCGATCTCGTCGTCGACTGGGAGTGGACGGGCGACACCACGCTCGTTGCGAGGCTGGACCCGGCCGCGAAGTGGCAGAACCTCCCGCCGGTCAACGGACGTCCGTTCACGGCCCAGGACGCCAAGCTCAACGTGGAGCGCATCGCCTTCAGGGACTGGTCGCCTCGTGCCTTCATATTCTCGTCGCTCGAGAGCGTCGACGCCGTCGACGACAACACAATCCAGTTCAACCTCACACAGCCGGATGCGAACTTCCTCGACGCGCTGGCCTCGCTCTACAACGCGATGGTCGCGCCCGAGGTCATCGGGTTCGCCGGGGACGACCTGAACGACCCGCGGGCCTTGATCGGCACCGGGCCGTTCCTCTCCGAGTCGCACGAGGAGGGCGTCGGCGGACGTTACGTCCGGAACCCGGACTACTGGCGCGCCGGCCGGCCTTACCTCGACGCTGTCGAGTACCGGATCATCCCGGACGACTCGGTACAGTTCGGCCTCTTCAAGGCGGGTGAGATCGATGGGCCGGCGCGCGTCTGGCCGAACAGCTTCGGCATCCAGTTGAAGGAGGAGGACGACCTCACGGTCTGGAACTCCAGCGGCGACTTCCGCGGCTACAGCGGCGTGGTCTTCGCCGTCCAGAAGGAGCCGTTCAACGACATCCGGCTGCGCCAGGCCGTGCACCTGGTGTTCAACCGCCAGGCGCTCGCCCAGTTCCAGTACGAAGGTTTCGCCTCGCTGTCGACTCCCGGCGGCCGCGACCCGTACTTCACCCTCCCGGACGAGCTGATCCTCCAGCAGCCGGGCTTCCGCCCGGAGAAGGAGGAGGACATCGCGGCGGCCGCCCAGCTGGTGCAGGCTGCGGTCGGCGGCGAGCTCGAGGTGCCCCAGCACACGGGCGAGTTCTACGTGACGCAGAACGAAGTGCTGCAAGCGGAGCTCGCCGGGATCGGCATCAAGACCGAGCTCAAGATCCTGCCCAGGGGCGGCATCATCTCCACCGAGCACGCCGACGCGAACGAGGACTTCGTCTTCCAGTCGACGACGCGTGGCGGCGGCGACACGGTGGACCACTCGTTCCTGCAGACCTTCCACCCCGGCGGGTCGCAGAACCCCTACGGCATCGACGACCCGGTGCTGACCGAGATGATCGACCAGCAGCGCGGCATCCTCGACCTCGAGGCGCGGCGCGAGGTGTACCACGCCATCGAGATCCACATCCTGCAGAACATGTACATCGCACCCGGCCTGCGCGGTCAGGGCTTCATGTTCTGGAAGAACAGGGTCAAGGGGTTCCGCTTCGGTCTCGCCGGTGGCGGCAACGTCAAGGCCCATCTCTTCGAGGAGATCTGGGTCGAGGACTCGTAGGACTAGCCGCCGCGCGGACAGCGCGGACGGTCATCACGCGGCGCACGTCCGGGACTTGCCGGCGTGCGCCGCGCTGATCAGGGGGAGGATTGCGGGCCGTGAGTCTTGACGTGCAGAAGGCGTCGTGGGAGCGCTCGGCCGCCGTACCCGGCCAGCTCACCGAGCCGTTCACGCGCTGGGTCCACACGCCGGACACGGTGTTCGGCGAGGGCGCGCACCGCTACCGCGTGATCGACAACTGGGCGCGGCGCCCTCGCGGCTGGTCGCTCGGCGACGTCGCCGGCGTGGCCGTCGACGCCGCCGACAACCTCTTCGTCTACAACCGCTCGAGCCGCCCGATCCAGATCTACGACAAGGACGGCGACTTCCTCGACTGGTGGGGCGACGACGAGCACACCACCCCGCACGGCATCACGATCGACCAGGCCGGCGACGTCTGGCTGGCGGACACCGGCGACCACCTCGTCAAGAAGTGCACGGCGGACGGCAAGCTGCTGCTCGCCATCGGCCGGCGCCATATCAACATGCCGGACCAGGGCGGAGTGCCGTTCAACCGGCCGACGCGCGTGGCCGTCGCCGCAAACGGCGACCTCTACGTCAGCGACGGCTACGGCAACAGCCACATCCACGTCTTCGACGCCGGCGGCGACCACAAGTTCACCTTCGGCAGCCCCGGAGACGGGCCCGGCCAGTTCAGCACGCCGCACGCGATCTTCATCGACCACAATCAGCGCGTGTACGTCTGCGACCGCATGAACAGCCGCATCCAGCTCTTCAACCTCGACGGCGAGTACCTCGAGGAGTGGCCCGGCGTGCACCTGCCGGACGACCTGGTGGTCGGCGCGGACGGTACGGTCTACATCGCGGAGCTGCTGCACCGGATCACGATCTGGAGCCCGGACGGCCAGCGCGTCGCGGGCTGGGGCGACGAGGGCTGCGAGTGCCCGGAGAACGCGCTGCCGCTCGTGCAGTGCCCGGCGGAGAGCCTCGACGCCGGGATGGTGATCGGCCCGCACGGCATCACGCTCGACTCCGAGGGCAGCATCTACGTCGGCGACCTCCCCGACACCTACCGCGGCATCGACCGCGGCTCCCGCGCGGTCCAGAAGTTCGTGCGGGTGGACTGAGCGTCCCGGCAGACGGGAGGCCGCGACCATGGACTACGAGGGCTACGAGTTCCTCAAGATCGCGCTCGACGACGAGGGCATCCTCACGATCACCCTCAACCGCCCTGAGCGGCTGAACGCGACGCACCCGCCGATGCTCGACGAGCTCGAGCGCATCTTCCACGACATCAACCGCGACCCGGCCGTGCACGTCGTCGTGCTCACGGGCGCCGGACGGGCCTTCTGCGCCGGCGGCGACATCAAGGCAATGTCCGACCGCAACACCGGCGACGAGGACCATGCCTGGGCGATCCCGAAGCCGGGACGCCACGACATCATCCGCGGCCTGCTCGCCCTCGAACCGCCGATCATCGCCGCGGTCAACGGCGTCGCGGTCGGCGCCGGCGCGACCCTCGCGCTGTTCTGCGACATCGTGATCGCCAGCGACACGGCGCGCATCGGCGACTCGCACATCAAGCTGGGGATGGTGCCCGGCGACGGCGGCACCGTGATCTTCTCGCACCTGCTGGGCCTGCAGAAGGCGAAGCAGCTGCTGCTCACCGGCGACCTGATCGACGCCGCCGAGGCCGAGCGCATCGGCCTGTTCAGCGAGGTCGTGCCGGGCGAGGAGCTGATGGGACGCGTGCTCGACCTCGCGAGGCGGATCGCGGCGAACCCGCGATTGGCCGTGCGCTGGACGAAGATGTCGCTCAACCGCCGGCTGGAGGAGGAGGTGCTGCTCGGCCAGCTGCCTGCCTCGTCGCTGGAGTGGCTCTCCCTGCAGATGGAGGACCACAAAGAGGCGATCCGCGCCTACGAGGAGAACCGCCCCCCGCAGTACACCGGCCGCTGACGGGCAGGAAGCTACGACGCCGGCAGGCGGTCCTCGATGCCCAGCTCGGCGAGGATGTCGCGGAACCACTCGATGACCTCGGGGTGGTAGGGGATGCCGCGCTCGCGGCGGAACGCCTCCTCCTCGTGCTCGGGCAGGCCGGCGTAGTAGACGCGCTCCTCGCCGGGCGCGGTCCTGGCCTCGCGCAGGCGGCGCAGGTAGGCGTCCATGTCGTCCTTGAACCCCTCGAGGTCCGTGAACGCGTCGATGCGGTAGGCGAGCAGGTGGTGCGCCTGCCTGGCGCGACGGTCCGGCCCCGCCGCTCCGCCCGAGAGCAGGCTCGTCAGCACCTCGATCATCACGGCGAGGCCGTAGCCCTTGTGCGAGCCGATCTCCCGCGTGCCGCCGAGGGGCAGCATCATGTGCGCCTCCGGGATCGGCTGCTCCTCCATGATGGGCGCGCCGTCCTCGTCGGCAATCCAGCCGGGCAACGTGTTGGCGCCGAGGCGCTGCACGAGCCGGATCTTGTTGCCCGCCACCGAGCTCATCGAGGCGTCGAAGATGAACGGAGGCTCCTCGCGGGTGGGTACGGCGATCGCGATCGGATTGAGGCCGACCAGCGGCTCGGCGCCGAAGGTGGGCGTGACATTGACGCCGCCTGCGGTCATCGAGACGCCGATCATGTCCTCCTCGAGGGCCATCGCGGCGGTGTAGGCCGAGGCGCCGTAGTGGCCGCCGTTGTAGACGGCGACCGAGCCTATGCCGTACTCGCGCGCCCGCCCGATCGCGATGCGCATCGCCTCGGGCCCGATCACACCGCCGTGCGCGCCGTCCGAGTCGATCGTGCAGGCGGCCGGGCTGTCGTGCGTGATGCGCCAGCGCGGCTCAAGGTTCGTGTTGCCGTCGCGAATCGACTCGACGTAGCGGCGCAGCATGTTCGAGACGCCGTGCGAGTCGATCCCGCGGACGTCCGCGTAGAGCAGCACGTCCGCCGACTGCTCGGCGTGATGGCGCGGCATGCCGAGGGCGACGAACAGGTCCTCGACGGTCGCGCGCATCACCCCGGGATCGACGCGGACCTCGATCTCCGAGGGGACGTGGAACCGTTCAAGCATCAGTCCAGCCTCTCAGGCGCTCGCCGTGTGGAAGACCGGCAGGACGTCCTCGATGAAGGCCTCGTAGGCGTCCCAGTTGATCGGCGGCCGAAAGGCGATGTTGACGCCACCGACGCCCGTCTCGACGTACTCGCCGATGCGGTCGACGGCCTGCTGCGCCGTGCCGGTGATCGAGCCGGGAACGTAGTTGTCGGGCGGATCGGCGTCGCTGTCGCCGGCGTGGGCGCGCATGTGGAAGCGGAGGTTGACGCTCGTCTCGATCTCGGCGGGGTCGCGGCCCAGGCGTTCGCACGCCTGCCCGAGCGCGTCGAGGCGCTCGCGGATGACCTCGGGCGGCTGGTAGGGGACGTTGTAGCCGTCGGCGTACTGGGCCGCGAGGCGCGGCGTACGCCGCGGGCCGTTGCCGCCGACCCAGAGGCGCATGTTCGGGTTGAGCGGCTTGGGGCTGCCGACCGCGCCCGGGAGCCGGTAGTACTTGCCCTCGAAGTTCGTCACGGGATCGCGCCACAGCGAGCGCACGATCTGCAACGTCTCCTCGAGCTGCTCGAAGCGCTGGCCGAGCGGCGGGAAGTCGTAGCCGAACTCGCGGAACTCTTCCTCGAACCAGCCGGCGCCGATGCCGATCTCTGCCCGCCCGCCGGAGAGGTGGTCGATCGTGACGGCCGCCTTGGCGAGCAGGCTGGGGTTGCGGAACAGCGCGCAGAAGACGAGGCAGCCGACGCGCATGTTGCTGGTCGCCCCGGCCAGCGCCGCCATCGAGGCGACGCCCTCGAAGCAGGGGTCCTCGCGCAGGTTCAGGGGATTGGCGTAGAAGTGATCCCAGACCGAGGCCCAGTGGAACCCGGCCTCGTCCGCGCGCCGCCAGACCCGCAGCAGCTCCTCCATCGAGAGATCCTGCGGCCCGGTGTGGATGCCCAGCTTCAGGCTCATCGGCGTCCTCGTCTCTTGCCGGCGGTTACGACGCGCGGGCTGCCGGCTCTATCTTCTGCTTGGCGATCATGAGGTCATAGTCGGCCTGGAGACCGAGCCAGATGTAGGCCCGCGTCCCGAACTCGGCCTCGAGTTGCAGAGCGGTTTCGGCGGTGATTGCCTTACGCCCGCGAACGATCTCGTTGACTACCTGGTATGGCCGCCCGATGCGTCGCGCGAGCTCGCGCTGCGACATCCCCCGGACCTCGAGCTCCTCCGCGAGCAACGTGCCGGGGTGGGAGACATAGTCCGGTTCCACATAGGGGTACGTCTGCTCACTCATGGTAGTCCACCACTTCCTCGACAGTGACCGTTCTCTCGTCTTCGACAGTCACAATCAGCCTCGTCCGTCCCGTCAGCCGGATCGAGTGCTGCCCTCTCCGATCGCCGCTCAGCGGGTGGAAGTCAAGTGGGCGGATGTCGTAGAGATGCTCGACACGCTCGGTGCGCCGCAGCGTCCGCACTCGCTCAGTGTACCGCTCCCCTACGACAGGCCCCCATTCTCGAATCGCGCGATTGCGCTGCTCGAAGGCCCGCTGCAACCGCCGGTTACGAAAGCGAATCTCCACACGACGAAACGTACTACCCAAGGGTGAACGCGTCAACCTAGGGGTGAACGTACGCGGCACCGCGCACTTCTCTAGTATGGCGTCCATGACACAACCACTCGAGGGCAAGGTCGCCGCCGTCACCGGCGCCGGGCGCGGCATCGGCCGCGGCATCGCGCTGCGCCTCGCCGCCGAGGGCGCGAAGGTCGTCGTCGCCGACTACGGCGGTCCCGTCGACGGCGCCGGTGGGCCCGAGGCGGACGTCGCCCAGGTCGTCGCGAACGAGATCATCGCCGCCGGCGGCGAGGCCGCCGCGAGCCGCTCCGACGTCTCGACGATAGAGGGCGGCGAGCAGATCGTCGCGACGGCCATCGAGCACTTCGGGCGCCTCGACGCGATGATCTGCTGCGCCGGCATCCTCCTCGAGGGCGGCCTGCTCGAGGTCAGCCCGGACGCCTGGGATCGGGCGATGGCCGTGCATCTGCGCGGGCACTTCTCCTGCGCACGGGCAGCCGCCGAGGTCATGCGCGAGCAGGGCAGCGGCACCATCATCTCCTTCTCCTCGAGCACCGCACTGGCGGGCTCGGGTGTGCGCGTCGCCTACGCGTCCGCGAAGGCGGGCGTGATCGGCTTCGCGCTGAGCCTCGCCGAGGAGCTGAAGCCGCTCGGGATCACCTCGAACTGCATCGTCCCCGTCGGCGCGACGCGCATGCACGATATCGTCGCGCAGCAGACCGGGCAGGTCGGCGAGGACGACCCGCTGCCGAGCGAGCAGGCGATCGGCGGCGCGATGGACCCGGCCAACGTGGCGCCGATCGTCGCCTACCTGCTGACCGACGAGGCCGCCTCGATCAACGGGCAGGTCTTCGGCGCGGTCGGGCGGGGGGTCTACCTCCTCAACCACCGCGAGTGGGTGGGGCACATCCACAGCGAGGGGCCGTGGACGCTGGACGCGCTGATCGAGCGCGTGCCGGCGGAGCTGGGCCCGGACTTCGATCATCGCCGCGTGCCGTGGCCCGGGAGGTAGCGGCCGGAAGGCGGGGCTCTCGATGGTCAACGTGACGCGGCTCGAGCACCACGGCTGGGCGAACAGCGACGGGCGCTGGGGCGCCCCGGCGACCCGCTCCCGAGGGATCGTCGAGGAGGCGCTCGGCTCCGGCGAGCACAGCTACTACGTCGTCGACAACTGGGCGCGCCGGCCTCGGGGCTGGGCGTGGATCGATGTCGCCGGAGTCGCCGTCGACGCCGAGGACCGCGTCTTCGTCTTCTCGCGATCGCGGCGGCCGGTGCAGGTCTACGACCGCGACGGCTTCTTCCTCGACTGGTGGGGCGACGACGTGACCACGACGGCGCACGGCATCACCGTCGACGCCGAGGGCAACGTCTGGCTCGCCGACACGGGCGACCACACCGTGCGCAAGTTCACGCCCGACGGGAAACCGCTGCTCAGCCTCGGCACGCCACACCAGAGCGCGCCGCGCATGGGCGGCGACCCGTTCAACGAGCCGACGCGCGTGGCCGTGGCCGCCAACGGCGACCTCTACGTCAGCGACGGCTACGGCAACGCGCGCATCCACGTCTTCAGTCCGGACGGCGAGTACCGCTTCGGCTGGGGCAGCCCCGGCTCCGGCCCCGGGCAGTTTTCCAACCCGCACGCCGTCAGCATCGGGCCCGATGGCCGCGTCTACGTCTGCGATCGCTCCAACCGCCGCATCCAGGTCTTCAGCGCCGACGGCGAGTACGAGGAGGAGTGGTCCGGCGTGAACCTGCCGGACGACATCGCCTGGGGCCCGGACGGCAACGCCTACGTCGCCGAGCTGCTGCACCGCATCAGCATCTGGAGCCCCGGGGGCGAGCGCCTCGCCGGCTGGGGCGACGAGGGCTGCACCTGCCCGGAGCAGCCGCCGATCCCGCCCTGCCCGGCGGAGCAGCAGACGGCGGGGCAGGTGATCGGTCCGCACGGCCTCGCCGTCGACTCGCAGGGCAGCATCTACGTCGGCGACCTCGCGGAGACCTACCGCGGCATCGACCGCGGCTCGCGTGCGCTGCAGAAGTTCGTGCGGGTCGACGCGTAGCCGAGACGCCCTCCAACATTAGTCTTGACTTATAGTAGATAGGACTTATACTCATGGCGTGGGAAGTGGAGTACACGGACCAGTTCGGGGGCTGGTGGGAAGACCTCAGCATCGAACAGCAGGAGGCGCTCGACGATCGGGTGATGCTGCTCGCGGAGATTGGTCCGGGGCTCGGGCGGCCGGTGGTCGACACGATCACGAACTCACGGCACGCCAACATGAAGGAGCTGAGGGCGTCACGGGGCGGTGCGCTTCGCGTGCTGTTCGCGTTCGACCCGCGCCGGCACGCGATCCTGCTGCTGGGTGGTGACAAGTCGGGTCAGTGGAACGCGTGGTACCGGCGAGCGATTCCCGAGGCGGATGCGCTGTACGACGCCCACCTCGAGGAGTTGCGCGCGGAGGGGTTGCTCGGGAACGAGGCCCGGTAGAGGAGTCGGGATCATGGCCAGGAACTATCGGGAGCTCCACGGGAAGGTCGTGGCCCGCCCCGGCGCGCCCGAGCGGCTTGCCGCGCTGCGCGAGGCCACCCTGGCCGAGGTCGGCCTGCACGAGCTCCGCCGGGCGCTCAACCGCTCGCAGGCCGAGCTTGCGTTAAGCCTCGGCAGCAGCCAGCCCGCGGTCTCGCAGCTCGAGCGCGGCGAGGATATCCGGCTGTCCTCGCTGCGCCGGTATCTCGAAGGCCTCGGCGCCCGGCTGCGGATCGTCGCCCTCTTCGATGACGGCGAGACGGAGACGGCCATCCCGCTGCGGATCGGCGGCGGGAACTCGCTCGTGGTCGCCGAGGAGGAGGCCGGCTACGACGCCTCGCCGCCTCGCTCAGGCCGCGAGGTGGCGGGCGAGGAAGGCGATTGAGCCTTCAAGCGCCTGCGGCGTCATGACCGCGTGCAGGCCGGGGAAGGTGTGTAGCTCCTTCTCGACGGCCGCGATCTGGTCGAAGAGGAACAGCGAGCCGTAGCGGTCGAACCGCTCGTCGTCCCACTGCACGTGGAAGTACGTGGGGCAGGTGACGCGAGGAGCCGCCGCGCGCAGGTGCGGCGCGATGCCACTGCGGTCGACGCTGCTGCCGGTGAGCCCCGCCTTGCCGAGGACGGCCGCCCGGATCCGCGGCTCCGCGGCGACGAACGGTAGCCCGAACATCGTGCCCATCGAGAGGCCCCAGTAGCCGACGCGGGCGGCGTCGATCGCTTCCAGTTCGCTCAGCGCGTCGAGCGTCGCCTGCCAGTCGGCCACCATATCCGGCACGGTGCCGGGTCGCTGCCAGATCGCGCGGTAGGCGGGGTCGTCCGTCGAGGTCAGCCCGCCGCGGTCGCCGTGGCCGGGGCCGTCGATCGCCGCGGCCGCGAAGCCGCGATCGCGGGCGAACCGAATCCCGAGCTCGAGCATGCGGTCGCTGCGCTTGTGCCCGCTGCCGCCGTGGCCCAGCAGCACCAGCGGCACGGCGCGGCTCACCGCCGCGGGCGTCCAGAGGATGCCGGGAATCGACTCCCCGCCGCGCTGCACCTCGAAGCGGCGCTCGGCGACGCGGCCTTCGACCGCGGCCTCGCCGAGGAAGGCGAAGGCGCCGGCGGTCGTGGTCATCGAGCGTTCCCCTGTGCGGTGCTGGGCGCTAGAACAGGATCACGCAGCGGCCGCGTGCGCCTCCCGCCTCGAGGCGGGCGTGGGCGTCCGGCGCCTGGTTCATCGTGTAGGTGTCGTACACCCGCAGGCTGACCACGCCGTCCTCGACTTGCTGGCGAAGCGTATCGAGCAGGTCGGCGCGGTGGTCGTAGTTGCGCACCATCGTGACGTGGAAGTTGATCCCGCGCTCGCCGGTGCCCGTCCAGCCGCGCACCGCGGCGAACGAGCCGCCGTCGCGGACGGCGCCGACCGCCAGCTCGTTCTGCACCGCCCCGTCGGCCAGCCCGTCGACGCCACCGGGCACGGCCATGCGCATCCGCGCGGCGACGTCGTCGCCACGCGGCACGATGATGTCGGCCCCGAGCTCGCGGACCAGTCCCCAGTCGGCCTCCGAGGAGTCGGCGACGACGCGCAGGCCCTCGGCCTTCGCGAGCTGCACGACGTAGCCGCCGTAGCAGCCGGCGGCGCCCGTCACGCCGAGGGTCTGGCCGGGCTGCAGCGCGAGCTGGTCGAGCGACATGCGCGCGGTCAGTGCGTTCATCGGCAGCGTGCACGCCTCGACATGGCCGGCGCCGGCCGGGGCGCGCACGACGGAGTCGGCGGAGAGCACGATGCTCTGCCGGTAGGCGCCGTGCCTGCTGTGCGGGATCACCATCGCCATGACCGCTTCGCCGATCGCGAGGTCGGTATCCGTGTTGGGGCCGATCTCGTCGATGACGCCGGCGGCGTCCATGCCCGGGACATGAGGCGACAGCACGTCGCGCAGCGCATCGGCACGCGAGCCGTTGCGCAGCATCGTGTCCGTCGGGTTGACCGCGGCGGCGTGGTTGCGGATCCGCACTTCGCCGGGCCCGGCGTGGACCTCGGGCAGCGCGACGACCTCGAGGGCCTCCGGGCCGCCGAACTCGATGACTCCTACTCCGCGCATCGCTGCCCCCTCGCGTTGTCTGCGGCGAGAACACTCGCGCCGGGAACCGGTCCCGGCGCGAGGCTTGCGTACAGGTTCGCCCGAGGCGCGCGCCCGCGCCTCCGACTAGCGGCCGGCGGCGGCGGCGATCGCGCGGCCGGTGAAGACCTGCGTCATCGCCCGCCGGTACTCCTCCGAGCCCGCCAGGTCCGCGTTCACGTCGTCCACGGCGGCTGCCGCGGAGGCGGCTGCGATCGCGTCGTCGTCGAGCGACGAGCCGGTCAGCGCCTCCTCGACCGCCCCCAGCCGCTGCGCGTGCGTCGAGGCGCCCGTCACGGCGACGCGGGCGCCGGTGCAGACGCCGCCCTCGACGGTCAGCGAGGCCGCAACGCCGACGATCGCGAAGTGCGAGGCCGGGTGGCGGAGCTTCGCATAGGCCGCCTGCGAGGGGGCGTCGAAGCTGACCGAGGTGATCAGCTCGTCCTCCGTCAGGTCGACCTCGAACAGCCCGCTGAAGAAGTCGCCCGCGGCGACCGTGCGCTCGCCGCCCGAGCCGGCGATGTGGATCGAGGCGTCGAGCGCGACGACCACCGCCGGCAGGTCGGACGCCGGGTCGGCGTGCGCGAGGCTGCCGCCGATGGTGCCGCGGTTGCGCACCTGCTGGTCGCCGATCTCGCCCGCCGCCTCGGCGACGACGGGCGCGGAGGCGAGCAGCACCGCGTCGTCCTCCAACTCGGCGTGGGTGGTGAGCGCGCCGATCGAGATCCGCCCGCCGTCCTCGCTCACCCCGGAGAGCCCGGGGATGCCGCTGATGTCGATCAGCAGCGAGGGCTCGGCGAGGCGCAGCTTCATCAGCGGGATCAGGCTGTGACCGCCGGCGATGAAGCGGGCGTCGCCCTCTGCTCCCTGCTTGAGCGCGATCGCCTCCTCGACGGAGCCGGCGCGCTGGTAATCGAACGCTGAGGGGATCATGCGTCGCCTCCCTGGATCAGACGCCAGAGCTTCTCCGGACGCAGCATCATGTCGATGTGCTCGACGCCGTGCCCGCTGAGCGCGTCGACGGCGGCGTTCACGATCGATGGAGTCGACCCGATCGTGCCGGCCTCGCCGATGCCCTTCACGCCCATCGGGTTGAGCGGGGAGGGGGTCACGGTGTGGTCCAGCTCGAAGCGTGGCAGGTCGCGCGCGCGCGGGATCGCGTAGTCCATGAACGAGGCGCTCAGCAGCTGGCCGCTCTCCTCGTCATAGACCGCCTCCTCGGTCATCGCCTGGCCGACGCCCTGGGCGATGCCGCCGTGGATCTGCCCGGCGACGATCAGCGGGTTGACCACGTTGCCGCAGTCGTCCACGCCGACGAAGCGCTGCAGCTCCAGCTCGCCCGTGTCGCGGTCGATCTCGACCTGCGAGATGTAGCAGCCGAAGGGCCAGGTGAAGCCCTCGGGCTCCCAGAACGCCTCCTCGCTCAGGCCGGGCTCGGTGTCCGGCGGGAGCGGGATCGGGATGTAGGCGAAGCCGGCGACCTCGGCGAAGGCGACGCCGGTGTCCTCCTGCCCCGTCGGTCCGATCATCCCTTCGCGGAACGAGAGGTCGGCGGGCTGGGTCTCGAGCATCTGCGCGGCGAACTTGCGCATCTTGTCCTTGACCTTGCCGCTCGCCATGAGCAGCGCGGTGCCGCCCACCACCTGCGAGCGGCTGCCGAAGGTGCCCGTGCCCTCGCGGACTTGCCCGGTGTCGCCATGGATGATCGAGATGTCATCCATCGGGATACCGAGGTCATCCGCCAGCATCTGCGCGAACGTCGTCTCGTGGCCCTGGCCGTGCGAGGACGCGCCGCTCGAGGCGATCACCTTGCCGTCGCGCTCCACGCTTACGCTCGCGTGCTCCCAGAGTCCGACGGTCGGCATCGCCGCCGAGGGGCCGAAGCCGCAGATCTCCGTGTAGAACGACATGCCGAGCCCGACGATCCGACCCTCGGCGCGCGCGGCGTCGCGGTCGGCCTTCATCTGCTCCCAGCCGGCGTTCTCGAGGGCCTGGTCGAGCAGGCGCTCGTACTCACCGGAGTCGTAGACCATGCCCCCGGCGGTGGTGTACGGGAACTGGTCCGGCTGGATGAAGTTCACGCGCCGCACGTCGGCGGGGTCCATCCCCAGCTCGGACGCCAGCATGTCCATGGCGCGCTCGAGGAAGTAGATGCCCTCGGGCCGTCCGGCGCCGCGGTAGGCGTCGGTCGGCATCTTGTTGGTGAAGACCTCGGTCAGCTCGGCGCGCACGACGGGGATGTCATAGACGCCGCTGATCATGAAGGCCACCAGGGTGGGGATCGCCGCCGTCAGCACCATCTCGTAGGCGCCGATGTCGGCGATGAGCCGCATCTTGACGGCCGTCACCTTGCCCTCACCCGTCGCGGCGAGGTCGATGTAGCCGATCACGTCGCGGCCGTGGATCGTGGTCATGAACGCCTCGGAGCGGTCCTCGATCCACTTCACGGGGCGGCCGAGGTCGCGCGAGATCGCGGCCGCGGCGAAGTCCTCGCCGTAGACGTTGATCTTGCTGCCGAAGCCGCCGCCCACGTCCGGGGCGATGACGCGCACCTGGTGCTGGCCCATCCCGAGGATCGCCGCCAGGAGCGTGCGCGCGATATGCGGGTTCTGCGTCGTCGACCAGGCGGTCAGTTCCTCCTTGCCCGGCTCGTAGTGCGCGAGGATGCCGCGCGGCTCCATCGCGTTCGGGACCAGGCGCTGGTTCATCATCCGCTGCGAGATCACCACGTCGGCCTTCTCGAACGCCTCGTCGAGCGCCGAGTTGTCCTCGATGCTGCCGTCGGCGCCCACGCCGGTGCCGGCGGGGGCCATCGGGACGGCGAGGTTGTTCTCGAAGTCGTCGTAGATCGTGGTCGGCTCACCGGCCATCGCCCGCTCGGGGTCGATCACCGCGGGCAGTTCCTCGATGTCGACCTCGATCGCGTCGGCGGCGTCGGCCGCCAGGTAGCGGTCGGTGGCCACGACAACGGCGATGGGCTCGCCGACGTAGCGGACGCGCTCCGGGGCCACCGAGTGGTGGTCGGGCGCCGGGAACGGCGTCGCGACGGGCATCGGCGGCACTATGTCGGCGATCTGGGCGCCGGTGTAGACCGCCTCGACGCCATCCATCGCCTCGGCGGCGCTGGTGTCGATCGAGCGGATGATGCCGTGCGCCACGTCGCTGCGCCGGAAGGCGAGGTGGAGCATGCCCGGCAGCTTCACGTCGTCGACGTAGGTGCCGTGGCCCTGCACCAGGCGCGGGTCCTCGCGCCGCCGGACGCGCTGTCCGACAAGCTGGCCTGGGGTTGCGGCCATGGTCATGATGCACCTCCCGCCGCGGCCTGCATGGCGTTCACGATGTGCTCGTAGCCGGTGCAGCGGCAGAGGTTGCCGTCCAACCCGCGCCGGATCTCGGCCTCGGACGGGTCGGGGTGCCGCTCGAGGAGGTCAATACCGGACATAATCATGCCCGGCGTGCAATAGCCGCACTGCAGGCCGTGCTCGTCCCAGAACGCCTCCTGCAGCGGGTGCAGTTCGCCGTCCTGGGCGAGGCCCTCGATCGTGGTGATGGACGCGCCGTCGGCCTGCACCGCCAGCACGGTGCAGGACTTGGCGGACGAGCCATCGACGATCACGGTGCAGGCCCCGCACTGGCTCGTGTCGCAGCCCACATGCGTGCCGGTGAGGTTCAGCTCCTCCCGCAGGAGGTGCACCAGCAGCATGCGGGGCTCCACTTCCAGTTCGTGGGCCCGTCCGTTCACGGTTACCGAAATCGGTACGCTCATGTCGCCGCACTCCTCTCTGTCGCCGTCTTTGCCTCTTGCTCGATCGCATCGAAGAACTGGCGCGCCATCGTGCGCGCCGAGGCCGTCAGCAAGCGGCCGCCGACGCGAGCGATCGCGCCCCGGACCGTCACGTCCGCCTCGTAGCGCAGGTGCGTGCCTTCTCCGTCGTCCGTCAGGTCGATCACGGCCTCGCCCTGGCCGCCACCGGGCCGCCCCTGTCCCGAGGCGATCAGCGTGTAGCGCGACTCGGGCTGCCGGTCGCGCAGTTCGACGCGGCCCGTGAAGGTTCCGCGCACCGGCCCGACGCCGACCTGGGCGGTGAGTTCCCAGGTATCGGGGGCGACCTCGTCGAACGCGGTGCAGCCGGGGATCGCGCCTTGCAGCGAGGCGGGGTCGAGCAGGTGCTCCCACATCACGGATCGGGGAAGCGCGAAACGGTGCTCGCCGTCGATGCGCACGCCTCACCCCCTCGCGCGGGCGGATGATAGCACCGATGCGACGCCCCTTGCCGCGACGCGTCGGGGCCATGCCTTGTGACCTGAATCACACTGTGAAATGGGGTCGTTCGACCCGCGGTTTGAGACCCTTGCGAAACTCCCACAAGCCCGATCCGGCCCCCTCTCCCTCGGGGAGAGGGCGGGGGTGAGGGGGAGGACTCCCGCGCCCCTTCGAAGCCCCGACGGCGCAACGAAACTCCAGAGGGCGGCTCCTCCCTCACCCTCACCCTCTCCCTCGGGGAGAGGGGACCGGAGGGGATGCGCTCGCTGCCCCGAGGTGAGGGTTACGCGAAGGTCTCGGTTTGGAATACGCGACCGGATTCGTTCTCGCACCAGCCGTGGCCTTCGACTGCGCGTGACGGCTAGGCTTGCCAGGCACGGACCGAGCCGGGTGGGAGGCAGCGCGTGCAGGCAGCGGCCGAGGGCGTCTACCAGTTCCGCATCCCCATGCCGCCGAACCAGATCCGGCCCAGCAGCCGCGAGCGCTACACGCTCGTCTACGCCATCGAGACCTCCGAGGGCTGGGTCATGGTCGACGCCGGGATGGAGAGCGATCAGGGCCTCGAGGCGCTGCGCCGCCAGATCCCGGAGGCGGGCCTCGCCCCGCGCGACTTCTCGCTGATCGTCGTCACGCACGGCCACAACGATCACTTCGGCCTCGCCGCGAAGGCGCGCGAGTTCACCGGCGCACCGATCGCCATCCACCGCGCCGACGCCACCAACCCCTACGTGCTGACCTTCGACGCCGACGCCGGGCCTCCCGAGGTGGACGTGCTCCTCGAGGGCGGCGAGGAGCTCGTGCCCGGCTCCGGCCTGTGGACGATCTGGACGCCCGGACACACGCCCGGCCACACCTGCGTCCATGACCGCAGGCGCCGCCTGCTCTTCTCCGGCGACCACGTGCTGCCCGTCACCACCCCGAACGTCAGCCGCTACCCGACCGACACGGGCAACCCGTTGCAGGACTTCATCGATGGCCATCGCGCGCTCGCCGACCTCAACGTGGCGATGGTCCACCCCGCCCACGAGTACTCGTTCGAGGATCTGCGGGCGCGGGTGGACGAGATCATCGAGCACCACCACGAGCGCAACGAGGAGATCCTCGCGGCCGCCGCGGACGGCCCGCGCAGCGCCGCGGGCATCGCGGCGCGCATCAGCTGGAACGTGGGCACGTGGCAGGAGATGAACGCCGACACGCGCAACATGGCGATCTGGGAGACCAACGCCCACCTCCACTACCTCGTGCGCGAGGGCCGGCTGATCGAGGAACAACGCGGCCCGCGGGCCATCACCGAGGCGTTCCGTGCGGCGTTCGAGGGCGAGCCGCTGGCCCCGCTCGCGCTCGTTGGTTGCGGCCGCCTCGGCCGCCCCACGCTGGCGAGCGAGCAGCTCGCGCAAGCCGGTTACGAGATCACCGCCGCCTTCGACGCCGACCCGCGCCAGATCGGCCACGCGATCCGCGGCCTCACCGTCGAGTCCGTCGACGGCCTCGAGGACGCCCTCGCCGCCTCGGGCATCGCGGCGGCGATCGTCGCCGTGCCGCCGCGCTACGCGCAGGGCGTCGCGGACCGCCTCGCCGCCGCCGGCGTGCGCACGATCGTGGACTACACCGGCACGGTCGAGGCCCCACCCGCGGTCCGCGTGGTGCACGTGGACGCGATCCGCGCCTTCCAGTCCTCCGCCTACGCGCGCCCCCCGCAGGCCGCGAGCCGGTAGCGGTCGCTACTCCGGCGGATCCTCGCCGCTGATTCCGAGGCGCACGAGCTCCTCGTAGCCGGCGGCGTCGACGCCGGCGAGGCGGGTGAGCACCTCGGCGGAGTGCTCGCCGAGGCAGGGGGCGGGCGCGGTCACGCGCAACGGGGTCTCGGTGAGGCGGTAGGGGACGACGACGTAGGGCCACACGCCGGCCTCCGGGTGCTCGACCTCGGCGACGACGCCGCGCTCGCGGAACGAGGCGTCCGAGGGCAGCTCGCCGGGGTTCAGCACCGGCGCGGCGGGTAGCCCGGCCGCCGCGAGACGATCGGCCAGCGCGTCGCGTGGCTGCGTGCGGGTCCACCCGGCGATCTCGGCGTCGAGGGCGTCCTCGTTGGCCTTGCGGGCGCCGTTCGTCGCGTAGCGCGGGTCGGCCGCCCAATCGGGGCGCGCGGCGACCGCGCCGAGCCGCCGCCACTGCGCCTCGTCGTCGGCGGCGAGGGCGATCCAGCGGTCCTCGCCGCTCGCGGGGTAGATGCCGTGCGGCGCAATGTCCGGGTGGCGGTTGCCCTGCGGCCCCGGCGTGCGCCCGGTCAGCTCGTGCTCCAGCGCCGCGTCGCCGACCAGCGCGAGCGTCGCCTCTTGCATCGAGACGTCGATGTGCTGGCCCTCGCCCGTGCGGGCGCGGTGTTCGAGCGCGGCGAGGATCGCGGTTGTCGCGGTCATCGCCGCGAGCGGGTCGGGGAAGGTCGCGCCGGAGTTGCGCGGCGGTCCGCCGGGGAAGCCGAGCAGCGAGGACATGCCGGACGCGGGCTCGATCGTCCCGCCGTTCGAGGGGCGGTCGCGGTACGGCCCGCTCGCGCCGAAGCCGCTGATCGAGCAGAGGATCACGTCCGGCCGCTCCTCGCGCATCGCCTCGTAGCCGACCCCGAGGCTGCCGAGGACGCGCGGCGTGAAGTTCTCGACGACGACGTCGGTCGAGCGCAGCAGGCGGCGCAGGAGCCGGACGCCCTCGGGCCGTTGCAGGTCGAGCGTGAGGCCGAGCTGGTTGAGGTTGCCGGAGTTGAAGGAGGGGTGGCAGTTCCAGCCGCGCCGCGCCGTCGGGCGGTCCCGCAGCGCGCTGAGGATCCGCATCTCGTAGCCGCCGCGCCAGGTGTCGGGACGGCGGCGCGCCTCGACCTTGATCACCTCCGCCCCGAGTAGCGCGAGGTGCTGCGCGCAGTGCGCGCCCGCCCAGACCTGCGTGAGCGCCAGCGCCCGCACGCCCTCGAGCGGCCTCGATCGCGCGCCGCCGGTGGGCGGCGGTGTGGCCGCCCGGCGCTCGCGCTCCTCTCCGAGCACCGAGGCGCCGTCTGCGCCGGGCGCCGGAGCCGCACGGCGCAGACGGGGAGGCGTCGCCGAGAGCCGCGCGGCCGGGCCCGGCATTCTTGGTCCGCCGCCCTCCGGGCGCACGAAGAAGCCGCGCGCCTCGAGGTGCTCGTTCGTGGCGAGCTCCGCCGCGTCCAGCACCGGCCCGGCGACGACGCGCGCCGTCGTCAGCGCCTCGAACAGCTCGAGCTTCTTGCGCGCGGCGACGCGCTCCCACACGGCGGGGACCCACTCGTCCGCCAGCTTGAGCCTCGCGCTGCGGCCCTCGAAGCGCGTGTCCTCGGCCAGCTCCGGCAGCCCGAGGATGTGCAGCGCCAGCCGGAAGAAGTCGCTGCGGCCGAGCATGAGGTGGAAGTAGCCGTCGGCGGCGGGCAGCGGCCCGCGCAGCGGGTCGCGGAACCAGACGACGTTGCGCTGCTCCAGCTCGCCCTGGTACTGCGCGTGCGAGGCCACCGAGGCGAACGTCGCGGCGAGGGCGTCCGTCTCCGCGAGGTCGACGAGCTGCCCGCGCCCGCTCGCCGCGCGCTCGCGCAGCGCCGCCAGCACCGCCGCCGCGCCCGTCAGTCCGGCGTAGAGCGAGGCGACGTGGCGTGCGCCCTTGAGCGGCGGCTCGGCGCGACCGTTGATCGCCGCCCAGCCGGAGCGCGCGAAGGCTGTCAGGTCGTTGCCCGGCTGCCCTGCGCGCGGCCCGATCAGCCCGTGCGGCGTCAGCGCCGCGAGGATCAGCCCCGGCCGCTCGGCGCGCAGCTCCTCGAAGCTCGCGCCCGCTTCCTCGAGGGCGCCGGGCGCGCGGCTCTCGATGACCACGTCGCTGTCCGAGGCGAGGCGGCGCAGCGCGGCGCGGTCCGCCGCGAGCGTGAGATCGAGGACGAGCGATCGCTGGTTGGCGAGCGCGTAGGCGGCGGGGGTGCTTTCGCCCTCGGGGCCGTGCGGGCCGAGGCTCCGCAGCGCAGCGCCGCCGGGGGGCTCGACGATCGTGGCCTCCGCGCCGTACTCGGCGAGCGTCCGCGCGCACCAGGCCGCGGAGAGCGAGCTTCCGAGGTTGAGCACGCGCAGGCCGGACAGTGCGCCGCCCTCGCCGGGTTGCGCCATCGTCTCGATCGCTTCCCGGCTACTCGGCGAGCTGGACGGCGTCGAGGGCGTCCCAGGCCTCTTCCATCACGTCGAAGATCACCTGCCGGGTCGGCTTGATCTCGCGCACGAACCCGACGCCCTGCCCGCCGGGGGTGCGAATCCAGTCGCGGCGGTCCCAGTCCTCGGCCGACTGGAGCAGCTTGCCGACGAGCAGCCCCTGCAGCGGCATCGGCAGCGTGCGTGGCGCCTCGGGCTGCTCCCACGCCTCGACGAAGGAGTCGCGCAGCCCTCGGGCGCGCTTGCCGTCCAGCGCCGTCGTCACCCAGGCGTCCTGCGTGCGCGCCTCGACGACCTTCTGCTTCTGCCACGGTTCCAGGTGCCCGTTCTCGTGCGTGGCCAGCCAGAGCGTGCCGGTCCAGACGCCGACCGCCCCAAGAGAGAGCGCCGCAACGAGGTGCCGACCCGTCGTCACGCCTCCGGCGGCGACGATCGGCGTGTCGTACGCCCTCGCGAGCTCCGCCACCTCGGGGACGATCGAGAAGGTGCCGATGCGGCCGGTGTGTCCGCCGGAGTCCTGCCCCTGGGCGATGATCAGGTCGATCCCCGCCTCCAGCTCGCGTGCGGCCTGGCGGCCGAGGCCGATTAGGCCCCAGACCTTCACCCCGGCGTCGTGCATCTCGTCGAGCACGAAGGCGGGGCTGCCCATCCCGGAGGCGAAGATGGGGATCCGCTCGTTCATGAACAGCTCGAGCTTGGCGCGCGTGTCGGCCAGGCTGCGCAGCCGCGTCGTGCCCCACGGCCCCGGCGTCTTTGGCTCCGGGATCTCGTGCTCGCGCATCAGGTCCTCGACGAACTCGCGATGCACCTCGGGGATCTGCTCCTCCAGCTCCTCGCGGTTCCCCTGCACATAGGAGGAGGGCAGGGTGATGTCGCAGCCGAAGGGCCGGTCGCCGACGCGCTCCTTGATCCAGGCGAGGTCGGCGCGCAGCTCGTCCATCGTGTGCGTGCTGCAGCCGAGCATGCCGATCGCGCCCGCGTTCGAGGCCGCCACGACCACGTCGCGCGTGTGCGAGAAGGCGACGATCGGGTACTCGCAGCCGTACTCCTCGCAGAGCCGGGTGTGCAGCGGGTTCGCCTGACCGGAATTCGCAGTCATCCTCGATACCTCCGGCTCGATCGCGGGCCGCGCCGCGATGATAGCGCAGCGCCGCCCGCCGCCCGGCTATGATCGCCGCGCGCTCGCGCACGGGCGCCGCTGAACGGAGCCGGACGCTGGTCGCCGAGATCTTCGAGACGCCCGACGCCGCCCTCGAAGGCATCGAGGACGGCGCGACCGTGATGGTCGGCGGTTTCGTCTCGGCGGGAACGCCGACGAACCTGATCCATGCGCTCAAGCGCCGCGGGACGCGCGGCCTGACGGCGATCGCCAACAACATCGGCTTCGGCGACCAGCTCGACATCCTCTGCGAGCACGGCCAGATCGCTCACATGATCGCGTCCTTCGCGATCCGCGCCTCCACCTCGAAATGGAGCCGCTTCGAGGAGCAGTACCACCGCGGCGAGGTGACGCTCGAGCTCGTCCCGCAGGGCACGCTCGTCGAGCGCATCCGCGCGGGCGGCTCCGGCCTCGGCGGCGTGCTTACCCGCACCGGCCTCGACACGATCGTCGAGGAGGGCAAGCGGCGCATCGAGGTGGAGGGCGTCGACTACCTGCTGGAGACGCCGCTGCGCGCCGATGTTGCGCTGATCCAGGCGCAGCGCGCGGACCGGCTCGGCAACCTCGTCTACCGGGCGTCCGGGCGCAACTTCAATCCGCTGATGGCGACCGCCGCCGACCTCGTGATCGCCGAGGTCTCGGAGATCGTCGAGACAGGCGAGCTCGACCCCGAGACGGTCGGCACGCCGGCCGTGTATGTCGACCGCATCGTGCGCTGCGACCCGATCGAGGTCCGCCTGGAGGGCATCTAGCGTGGCCGGGCTGACACGCGAGTTGATGGCGCTGCGCGTGGCGCGCGAGCTGCGCGACGGGATGGTCGTCAACCTCGGCATCGGCATCCCGACGCTGGTCTCGAACTACCTGCCGCCCGACCACGGCGTGCTGCTGCAGGCGGAGAACGGCATCCTCGGCTACGGCGCGATCCGCGAGGACGGCGGCTTCGACCCGAACCTGATCAACGCCGGCGGGCAGTCGGTCGAGCTGCGCCCCGGCGCGAGCTTCTTCCACACCAGCGACTCCTTCGGGATGATCCGCGGCGGGCACGTCGACGTCGCCATCCTCGGAGCGCTCGAGGTCTCCGCGCGCGGCGACCTGGCGAACTGGTCGATCCCGGAGCGGGGCGGTGGCAGCATCGGCGGCGGGATGGACCTGGCGGTAGGCGTGCGGCGGCTGATCGTGGCGATGGAGCACACCACGCACGATGGCCGCCCGCGCATCCTCGAGCGCTGCAGCTACCCGCTGACGGCGAGCGCGTGCGTCGACCTGCTGGTCACGAACCTCGCAGTGATCGAGGTCACCGGGGACGGCCTGCTGCTGCGCGAGGTCGCGCCCGGCGTCACGCCGGAGCAGGTAGAGGCGGCCACGGCGGCCCCGCTCAGCCGCGCACCGGACCTGCGCGAGATGGCGCTGTAGGCGGCGCGGGGCGCGGCCCGCGCGGAGCCCCCTGCGAACTCCCACAAGCCCGATCCGGCCCCCTCTCCCTGGGGAGAGGGCGGGGGTGAGGGGGAGGACTCGCGCGCCCCTCCGAGAGCCCCGAAGGCGCAACGAAACTCAGAGAGCGGATCCTCCCTCACCCTAACCCTCTCCCTCGGGGAGAGGGGACCGGAGGGGATGCGCTCGCTGCCCTGAGGAGAGGGTTTCGCAACGGTCCCCTACGGGAAGATGCCGAGGGCGAGGTAGTTCGAGGCGATGCGCTCGATCGCGATCAGGAAGGCGGCGGTGCGCAGGTCCGGGAGGTCGCGCTCGCGCCAGGTCTCGTGCATCTCGCGGTAGGCCTCGGACATCGTCTCCGCGAGCGCGGTGCGCACGAAGTCGATCTCCGAGGGGCCGCGCGTGAGATCGGCCAGCTGGTCGGGGTTGAAGCGGCCGCCCGCGAGCTGCTCGGTCGCCATCAGCAGGCGGCGCGTCGAGATCTCCTCGTAGCGCTTGTACATGCGGTCGAAGCTGACGTGCGAGAGGTTCTTCAGCCACTCGAAGTAGGAGACGGTGACACCGCCGGCGTTGAGGTAGATGTCCGGGATCAGCAGCGTGCCGCGCTCGGCGAGGATCGGCTCTGCGTCCGGGTAGACCGGGCCGTTCGATGCCTCGGCGATCACCTTCGCCTGGATGCGGGCCGCGTTCTCCGAGGTGATCACGCCCTCGATCGCGGCGGGGACCAGGATGTCGCAGTCCTGCTCGATCGTTTCCGCGGAGCTGGGAATCCAGGTGGCGCCGGGGAAGCCGTGCAGCGAACCGGTCTCGGCGCGGTAGGCCAGCACTGCGTCGACGTCGAGTTCGCGCTCTGTGTAGAGCCCGCCCTCGTACTCGGCGACGCCGACGACGCGCGCGCCGCATTCCTGCAGGTGACTGGCGGCGTTGGAGCCGACGTTGCCGAGGCCCTGCACGATCACGCGCTTGCCCGCGAGGCCGCGCGTGAGGCCAAGGTTCTGCATGTCGTCGAGGTGGTCGAGCGCCTCCATGATGCCGTCGCAGACGCCGAGGCCCGTCGCCTCGGTGCGGCCGGGGATGCCGTGCAGCGTGACCGGCTTGCCGGTGACGCAGGCCCAGTGGTCGAGTTCGTCGGGGTTGAGGTGGCGGTAGGTGTCGGCGATCCAGGCCATCTCCTGCTCGCCGCTGCCGTAGTCGGGGGCGGGCACGTCCACGCTGGGCCCGATGAAGTTCTTGCGCGACAGCTCCGCCGTGTAGCGCCGGATCACGCGCCTGCGAACGTCCTCGGGGCTGCGCGGGTCGAGCACGATCGCGCCCTTCGCGCCGCCGAAGGGGACCTCGACGAGGGCGCACTTGAAGCTCATCAGCGTCGCGAGGGCGACCACCTCGTCGGCGCTGACGTGCGGGCTGATGCGGATGCCGCCCTTGGTGGGCAGGCGGTGGTAGCTGTGCTCCGCGCGGTAGGCCTCGATCACCTCGACGTGGCCGTTGTCCATCTCGACGGGGAAGCGCAGGTGGTAGACGGCGTTGCAGTCCCGCATCTGCTGGAGCAGGCCGGGCTCGTAGTCCGTGAAGCTCGCCGCCTGATCGAACTGGCGGTAGACCGTGTCGAGGAGGCTCATCGCGCCGCTCATCTCGCGCCTCGTCTCAGCGCCGCGAGACTGCCCGCGGCCCGGCGGATCCAGTATCGAGGATCGCGACTCGCCCTGACTCCGCGCCCTGCGTTACCCGACAGGCTCAGCGCGGAAGACGGGGATCACGCGCTCCGTGCGCCCCTGGTACTCCTCGTACGGCGGGTAGGCCGCGACTGCGATCTCCCAGAGGCGCGCCCGCTCCTCCGCGTCCTCGACGAGGCACGCCCGCATCGGCTGCACGCGCTCGCCGTCGCGGATCTCCACCTCCGGGTCGGCGAGCAGGTTGTAGTACCAGAGCGGGTGCTTCGGCCCGCCGCCGACCGAGGCGACGAGCACGTAGCCGTCGCCGTCGGCGACCGTCATCAGCGGCACCTTGCGAATCGCGCCGGTCTTGTGCCCTCGGCACGTCACGATGATGCAGGGCAGCCCGGTCTCGCGCAGCGTCGTGCCCTCGCGGCCGTTGCTGCCCTCGTAGACCTCGACCTGCTCGGCGACCCAGTCGCGCGGGCTCGGGATGTACTCGCTCATCGCTACCTCCTGATCGCGTCGCTGACGCCACTGCCGCTGCGCACGCTCGCGCTCGCCTCCCAGGGTGTAAGGGAGGCGGGCTCGCTCTCGGCCACGATGTTCTGCGCGCGGGCGAGGATCAACTCGTCGAGATCGTGCTGGGGGAGGATGTAGAAGCGGTTGTCGCGCAGCGCCTGCACCACCGCCTCGGCCACGTCCTCGGGCTGGATCGCGCCCTCGTAGGCGGAGACGGCGCGGGGATCGTCGCTGCGCGAGGTGAGCGAGGTCTTCACGAACCACGGGCACAGCGCGTGCGCGTGCACCTTCAGGTTGCGGCGGCGCAGTTGCAGGTAAAGCGTCTCGCTGATGCTCACCACGGCGTGCTTGGCTGCCCCGTAGATCAGGCCGCCGGGGACGATTCCGGACATCGAGGAGGTGTTGACGACGTGCGCCTCCTCGTCCATGGCGATCATGCGCGGCACGAACGAGCGGATCCCGTTCACCACGCCGTACATGTTGAGGCCGAAGACGAACTCCCACTGCTCCTGCGTGTTCTCCCAGATCGGCCCGCGCGTGTCGCCGCTTCCTCCGGCGTTGCTGCTCAGCACGTGCACGCCGCCGTGGCGCGCGAACGCCGCCTCGGCGAGCGCCTCGACGGAGTCCGGGTCCGTCACGTCGGCGACCACGCCGCTGGCGTCCCGCCCCGCCTCGCGCAGCTCGGCGACGAGGCGATCGAGGCCGTCCGTGTCGATGTCGGCGAGCACGACGCTCATGCCCTCGGCGGAGAAGCGGCGCGCGTAGGCGCGGCCCATGCCGCTCGCGGCGCCGGTGATGACGGCGACCTTGCCCGCGAAGTCATCCATCGCGCGTCCCCTCCCGCGTTCGCTCCGCGAGCGACCTTAGCGCATCGAGGGCGTGCGCGGCGGGTTCGGGCGTCCCTCGGGCCGGGCTCAGATGCGCAGCAGTTGCGGGCGCAGCAGCACGGCGCCGCACGCGAAGGTCACGAGCAGCGCGCCGGAGATGCCGACGGCGAGCTGCACACCAAGCGCCTCGGCGATCGCGCCCGCCGAGAGCAGGCCGAGCACGTTGAACCCCCAGGGGAGGAACATCGCGCCGAGCACGCGGCCGTGGAAGCGCGGCTCCACGATCCTCAGCAGGATCGCGTTGAGCATGATGTGCTGGCTGGAGAAGGTGAGCCCCGTGAGCGCGAGCAGCCCCAGCGTCAGCGGCACGGAGGTGGAGACGGCGTAGCCGACGATCGCGAGGCCGAGCGTGAGCATCGAGGCGATGTAGGCGATGCCGGTGTGGCGGAAGTCGCGGTAGAACGCGAGCAGCACCGCCGACGGCACCTGCCCGATGCCGATCGCCGCGCTGAGCGTGCCGAGCAGCCGTGCGTCGCCATCGAAGACGTCCTTCGTCATCACCGGCAGCAGCGTGACGTACACCCACGAGACCGTGCCGGCGAGGATGGCGAGCGTCACGACCGCCCTCGCGTCGGGGTGCCCGGCGAGGTGCCGCAGGCCCTCCATCAGTTCGCGGTGCATGCGGCCTGCGGCCGCTCCGGGCGCGCGCTCCCGTACGACACGCCCCGGGGTGCGGATCCGCAACGTGAAGACGATGATCATCAGGCAGAGCACTGCGAAGGCGAGAAACGCGCCGCCCGCGCCGGTTTCGTCGAGCAGGATGCCGGCGAGCAGCGGGCCGGCGACGCGCGAGACGCTGCCCTCGCTGGACAGCATCGCCATCGCGTTCACCAGCTGGCCGCGTGGCACCAGCATCGCGATGTAAGCCTGGCGGGCAGGCATCTCGATGATGATCAGCGCGCCGTTGCAGGCGGCGAGCACCAGCAGCAGCGGGTACGTCAGCTGTCCGCTGAAGGCGATCAGGGCTCCGGCGACCATCAGCACCGCCGAGAGCCCTCGCAGGACGATCATCAGCCAGCGGCGGTCCATCGAGTCGGCGAGCACGCCGGCCGGCAGCGCCAGCACGACGAACGGCGAGAACCAGACAGCGCTGGCGAGCGTCACCCCCGAGGGCGAGCCGGTCAGCTCGAGCGCGACCCAGCCGACAGCCGTGATGCCGACCCAGAGCGAGCCGGAGAAGGTGAGCCCGCCGAGCAGGAACCAGCGGTAGTCGCGGCTGCGCAGCGGCCCCCACAACGAGACGCTGGCCGCCGCGTCGTCAATGTCCTCGGGGGTGGCAAGGGGCGCGCCGGACGTGACCGGGGCGTCGCTCTCCGTGGAGGGCTGCATCGCCACCTCGGGGCCTCTCGCCGCGCGGCTCGCGATGCGCAGCCCTGGGCCGGCGCGGAGCCGCGGCGATCATAGCCGCCCGGCGGCGGAGGGGCTGCCGAGCGGTCGCTCCCGGGGGCTACATCGCCCGGTAGGCGTTCGCGAGCGTCGAGCGGTCGAAGCCGTGCGGCGTCTCGCCGTTCGCGAAGTCGTAGAGCGCTGCCTTGAAGATACCCTCGAGGGCGGAAACCGTGCCGATCGCGAGCGCGACCAGCGGTACGCCGACGGCGATGCCGAGGATCGGATGCACGAAGAAGAGGATCGCGGCGGGGATGATGGCGAGGATCACGGCGAGGATGCTCACGAGTCCGAACCCGAAGCTGGCGGCGATCTGACGGCCCCAGGTCTGGCGCAGCAGCCCGGCCGAGCGCTTGATCGCCTCGATTGGCCCGACGCCCTCGGCGACCAGGACCGGGATGACGAAGAAGGTGGCAAGGCTCCAGGCCACGCCGCCGATCCACGATGCGACCTGGCCGGCGATGCCGCCGCGCTCGCGCAGCGCCTGCAGGATGATCGAGACGATCACCGAGATCAGCGCCCAGGCGAGGATCTGCGGCAGGCGCGCGGAGGCGGCGCGCAGCCCGGAGCCGATGTTCGGGTCGCCGCCTCGCAGCCGCTCGAGCGCCGCGGCGACCAGCGCCGCGTTGAAGAAGATCACGAGCGCCGAGGAGACGAAGACGAAGACCAGCCCGAGCACAGCGTCCACGATTCCGAGCGACTCCTCCGCCCCCTCGGCCGCGGCGCGATCGAAGGTGCCCACGGAGAAGCCGATGCCGGCCATCACGGCGACCAGCACGAGCACCGCGATGCCCGACATGATCGGGAACAGGATCAGCTCGCGGTCCAGCATCAGGACGCGCCAGCTCATCTTCATCAACTCGAAGGTGTGCCCGATCGTCGCGAACATGCCAGCCCTCCTCGGTCGCCCCGGGAGTATACGAGGGAGCTCGGCGCGTACGTGCGGCGAGGGTGGTCGTCAGTCCGCGGTGATCTCGCGGCGCTCGAAGCGCCACTCGCCGCCGTCGCGGCGCAGCGTGTCGTGGTAGCGCCGCGTCAGCACCAGCACCGGGGGGTCGTCGGCGCGGAAGACCAGCAGGTCCGAGTGCATCAGCACGCGCTCGCTCTCGCCCTCGATCGGCTCGAACACGGAGTTGTAGGTGATGTGGCGGACGTTCGGCAGCCGCTCGCCGCCGTGCAGGAAGAAGTCGCGCAGCTCCCCGTGGCCCTCGCGGCGGCTGCGGCCGGTGATGAACGTGGCGTCCTCGGTGAAGGTGTCGAGCCAGCCGTCCACGTCGTCCGTGTCGTGCGCCATGTTGTAGCGAGAGACCAGGTCCTGGATCGCCGTCCGGTCGTCCCCTGAAAGCTGCATCGTCTGCCTCCGTCCTCTTCCTATGCCGCCTGCAACCGCTCGATCACGCGCGCGACCTGCTCGTCCCGGGCGGGATCCTCCGGCAGCGGGAACGTGACGCCGTCCGCGATGTCCCCGTACCACTCGAGGATGGTCTCGGCGATCGAGTCGTACGTGCCCTGCGGCATCAGCGTGTCGATCATCTCGTCGCTGATCAGCGAGGACAGCTCGCCCCATTTGCCCGCCCGCGTCAGCTCGCGCAGCTCCGGGCCGAGGTCCGTCCAGCCGTGGATCTGTAGCGTCGGCCAGTAGGGCGGGGTCGAGTACCAGAACCCCATCGAGTCGCGGACCACCTCGCGCTGCCGGTCGATCTCCGCCTGCGTCGCGCCGGTCAGGATCTGCAGGCTCGGAATCAGTTCGACCTCCGACGGGTCGCGACCGCTGCGCTTCGCGCCCTCGGCGATGTTGGCGAGCGTCACCTCGCGCAGGTAGCGAGGGCTGGAGTTCGTCGGGTGCGTGAGCACGCCGTCCGCCAGCTCGCCGGCAAGGCGGCAGATCGCCGGGTTCACCGCGCCCAGCCAGAGCGAGGGCGCCGGGTAGTCGATCGGGCCGGGGTTGAAGCGCGGCTGCAGGCGCGTGATGCGGTACTGCTCGCCCTCGAAGCGCACGCCCTCGCCGGACTGGAACGCGCCGAAGATCTCACTGAGCAGCTGCAGGTACTCGCGCATGCGCGGGATCGGAGGCGTCCACGGCACGCCGTAACGGCCCTCGATGTTGCCCTTCACCTGCGTGCCGAGGCCGAGGTTGAGGCGGCCCGCGGCGAGCTGCTGTACGCCCCAGGCGCTGTAGGCGAGCTGCATCGGCGCGCGCGGGAAGGCGAGGATGATGCTGGTCACGATGCGCAACCGCTCGCTGTGCTCGGCGACGAGCGCGGCGGTGATCATCCCGTCGTTGACCGTCTCCGGCACCTTGATGCCGTCGTAGCCGAGCGCCTCGACGCGGCGTACGTGCGCCTCGATGTCGGCGAACGGCGTGTGCGTCCCGATGCCCGCGTAGACCTTCATCGCGCCTCGCGCCCCCTCCGCGCGCCGGTCAGGCTACGCTCCGGCGCGCGGGGCGTCGATGCGCTCGCAGGGCCGGGTCGCTACGAGCCGTCCCCGGAGGTCCAGCGTGTCTGCGTCTCCAGGTAGGCGCCCTCGACCCAAGCGTGGCCGATGCGCGGGCGGAGCATGTAGAGCCAGCTGTCATCCCCCGACTCCGTCGCGGCCTCGAGCTCGAACGGCCCGCCCGTCGTCGGGTCGACGTACTTCTCGCGGTAGGCAGCGACCACGGCCGCGGGTGCAGCCGCGAGATCCAGCCGTTCGACCGGCCCCTCGATGATCGCGACGTCCTCGCCGCTCTCGATGTGGGCGACGGCGTACGGGACGTGCTCGAGGTTGCGGACCTTCTGCCCATACGTGCCGAACCAGAGCGCCCCGTCCACCCAGACACCCCAGACGGGCATCGAGTGCGGCCGTCCGTCCGGCCGCGTCGTCGCGATCCAGTAGATCGTCGACGCCCTCAGGCGGGCGATGGCGCGTGCGCGGAAGTGTGTGGCGTTGCTCATGAGGCCTCAGAATCGTCGTACCGGGCCGAGCCCGGGCCAGGTCCATGCCACAATAGCCGCAACCCGCGTGAGGGGCCTGGATGCTGATCGCGCTGCTCGACCTGCTCCGCATCCGCGCGCGCGTGGAGCGGGTGCTGGTGCGCTACACCGGGTACTCGCTGCTCAGCCGCCACGTCACGAGGCGCATCGGTGTGCCCTACGTGCCGACGTTGTTGCTCGTGAGCATCGGGCGCCACAGCGGCGAGCTGCGCGAGTCGCCCCTCTTCTACTTCGAGGACGGCGACGACTACTTCGTCGTCGGCTCGATCGGTGGGAGCCCGCGCCACCCCGCCTGGTTTCACAACCTGCTCGCCGATCCGCACGCCTGGGTCTACGTGCGGCGCCGTCGCATCCCCGTGCTCGCCTCGCTGATCGAGGGCGAGGATCGCGAGCGGCTCTGGCCGATCGCCGCGCGCGCCTACCCGCGCTACGACGAGATGATCGCGGAGGCCCACCCGCGCGAGATCCCGCTCGTGCGGCTGAGCCCGCGGAGCGGCTAGATCTGCCTAGCTGTCCGAGTAGCCCGAGCCCGGACTCGTGACGCCGGTGCCCTTCGCGTCCGCGAGCAGGCCGTACTCCTTGAGCAGTCGCTGGTCGTAGGTCACGAGCCCGCTCACCCGCTCGAGCGGCTCCGTCGCCAGCAGCAGCGCAGCCTCGACCATGTAGTCGACGGGTGCGCCCTTGTCGCCCATCCCGGAGACTTCGAGGTGGAACAGCGCGCCTGGTGTCCGCACGGGCTCGGAGGGCGAGACGCAGGAGACGGCGACGCCGTGGCGCTCGACCTCCTCGGCCAGCCCCTGCGTGAAGCGCTCAAGCGCGGCTTTGGTCGAGCCGTAGAGGACGGCGCGGCCCTCGGCGACCGTGGGGTAGGGGCCGCGGCCGGGGCCGATCGCGCCGCCGGAGCCGATGTTCACGATCGCGCCGCCGCCGCGCTCGATCATCCCGGGCAGCACGCTCTGCGCGAGCAGGAACGGGGCGTGCACGTTGACCGCGAAGACGCGCTGCCAGCGCCGCTCCGGGATCTCCGCGACCGGCGCGAAATAGTTCGCCGCGGCGTTGTTCACGAGGACGTCGACCGGGCCGAAGGCCTGCTCCGCCTCGGCCACCACGCGGCGGCACTCGTCGACCTCGGAGATGTTGGCGGCGACGGCCGCTGCCTCGCCCCCGGCCTCGCCGATCGCGGCGACCGTGCGCTCCAGCGAGCCCTCGAGCTGGTGGTCGCCCTCGCTCAGCGTGCGGGCGACACAGACGACGCGTGCGCCCTCGGCCGCGAAGCGTGCGGCGATCGATTCGCCGATGCCGCGGCTCGCCCCGGTGACGAGCGCGACCCGTCCGTCGAGCTTGCCCATGTGCCTGTCCCTCCGCCCGCAGCACGGTCGCCGCGCGGCGGCGATCTGTCAACGCGGATGCCCGCTCAGACTGCTGCGCCCAGCGCGCCGCAGGCGTAGGCTGGTTCGAGCAGGCCGGCGGGGGCCGGCAGACAAGGCCAGGCGCGCATGAGGCGTCTCGGAGGCAGGCTCCCCGGCGACAGGGTGGTCCGGCGCGCGCGGCGTCGCTCGGAGACGGTGCGCGTCGCCGCGATCCAGCGGCGCAACCTCCGTCCCCGGCCCTGGATGGTGCCCGCCGCCTTCGCCGTGCTGATCGGGCTGGGCGCGCTGCTGCTCTCGCTGCCCATCTCCTCCGAGTCCGGTGAGTGGACCAACGGCTGGGACGCCCTCTTCACCGCGACCTCGGCGATTTGCGTCACCGGCCTCGTGCGCTTCGACACGGCCGACCAGTTCAGCTTCTTCGGAGAGCTCGTCGTCGTCGTGCTGATCCAGCTCGGCGGGCTCGGCGTCACGATGTACGCGGGGATGCTGATCCTCTTCGTCGGCGGGCAGTTCGGCCTGCGCGGCCGCGACTTCTTCGGCATCGAGCTGATGGGGGACGCCGAGCGCGACGTGCGCCGCCTGCTGCGCCGCGCGGCACTGTTCGTCTTCACGCTCGAGGCCGTGACGTTCCTGCTGCTGCTGCCCTGGTCGCTGACGAAATGGGACGCCGCCCCGGCGATCTGGCGGGCCTTCTTCCACGCCATTTCCGCCTCCAACTGCGCGGGCTTCGATCTGATGGGCGGGGGCCGCGGGTTCAGCGGGCAGGTCGACGAGCCCTATCCGATCATCGTGATGGGGACTGCCGCCTTCCTCGGCAGCCTGTCCTTCATCACTGTCTTCAACCTGCGAGTGCGCCCGCGGCGCTGGTCGCTCGACACGCGGCTGGTCGTGATCGGGATGGCGGCGATACAGCTGATCGCCATGCTGGTGTTCGCGAGCATCGAGCTGCGCGCGGGCAATCCGCTCAGCGGCCTCAACCCCTTCGAGGCGCTCGCGAACATCTACTTCCTCGCCGTCAACCGCACGACCGGCATGTCGACGATCGAAATCGCCTCGTTGCAGGATCCAACCATCGCGATGCTGCTGCCGCTGATGTTCATCGGCGGCGCGTCCACCTCCACCGCGAGCGGGATCAAGATCGGGACCTTCATGGTCTCGCTCGTCGTGATCCTCTCCGCCCTCCGCGGCAGGCACAGCGCGCAGGTCTTCGGGCGCGAGATCCCGCAGGCGATCGTGCTGCGCGCGACGGCCGTCACGCTGCTCGGCGTCTTCCTGCTCGCCGGCGGGCTGTCGCTGCTGCTGAGGTTCGAGGACGGACCGTTCGTCCAGCTGCTGTTCGAGGTCATGTCCGGCCTCGCCAACGTCGGCTGGTCGATGGGCAGCACGGGTGAGCTCTCCACGCCGGGCGTCATCCTGATGACCGCCTTGATGTTCGTCGGGCGGCTCGGACCGCTGATCGTCGCGATCTCGATTCCGGACCGCCCGCAGGAGCGCTACCGTTACTCGTACGGGCGCGTGCGCATCGGGTAGCAGAGCGAGAGGAGCGAACGATGGAGATCGCCGTACTCGGACTTGGGCGCTTCGGATCGCAGATCGTCCGTGAACTCGGGCAACTCGGCCACGAGGTGCTCGCGGTGGACTTCAACGAGGCGAGCGTGGAGCGGGCGGCGCCCCACTCCGCGAAGGCCGCCGTTGCCGACATCACCAACGAGCTGGCGCTGCGCGACCTCGGCGTCGGCAACGTCGACGCCGCCGTCGTCGCAACCGGCGTGATCGAGGCCAGCGTCCTCGCGGCGATGAACGTGCAGGCGCTGGGCGTGACCGCGGTGTACGCGAAGGCCTCCAACGAGCTCCACGCCTCGATCCTCCAGCGGATCGGCGTCACCCGTGTGGTGCAGCCGGAGCGCGACGGAGGCGAGCGCTTCGCGCACCTGATGCGCGTGCAGGGCGCCCGGGACTACCTCTCGATCAGCCACGACTACGGGATTGCGATCCAGGACGCGCCGGAGCACCTGCACGGCCGCACCCTCGGCGAGGTCGACAGCCAGGACGGCACGCGGCGGCTGCTCATCGCCGTGCGGCGCGGCGAGGTCGAGCTCAACCCCGTCCGCGATCGCACGATCGGCCCCGGCGACATGCTCGTCTTCGCCGGTCGCGACGAGGACCTCGCCCGCGAGCTGTGAGCCGGACGCCCGCGCGTACGGCTATCGTGTCAGGGGAGGCCCGCGAATGATCCGTACCGCTCGCGCCGTCCTGCCCGCCCTCGCGCTCGCCCTCGCGGCGCTGGGGGCGGCCTGTGGCGCCGAGAGCACCGAGCGCGCGCTGCACGTCGTCACGATCGAGCGGCAGGTGGACGGCGTGCTCGCGAGCTACATCGACCGCGCGATCGACCACGCCGAGGACAGCCGCGGCCGCGCCGTGTTGCTGCGCGTTGACACGCCGGGCGGCGAGATCGGCGCGATGAAGGAGATCGTCGGGCGCATCGAGCGCTCCGAGGTGCCCGTCATCACCTGGGTCGGCCCGCCGGGCGCGGAAGCCGTCTCGGCCGGCACGTTCATCGCCATGGCCGGCCACATCGCCGCGATGGCCCCGAACACGACCATCGGAGCGGCGACGCCGGTCACCGCCACGGGCGAGGACGTCGAGGGCGCCCTCGGACGCAAGGTCACCAACGACACCGTCGCCTTCGCGCGCGGCGTCGCCGAGCTGCACGGGCGCAACGCCGACTGGGCCGAGGCCGCCGTCCGCGATGCGATCTCCGCGACCCCGAACGAGGCGCTGGAGCTGAACGTGGTCGACCTCGTGGCGGCGACGGAGTCGGAGCTGCTCGCCGCCGTCGAGGGCCGCGCGGTGGAGCTGATCGACGGGCGCATCGTCGTGCTCCAGCTCGCGATCGCGCCGCGCGTGGAGAACGAGTTCAACGCTTACGAGCGGATCGTCGCCTTCCTCGGCGACCCGCTGGTGGTCACGCTGCTGCTGCTAATCGGGATGGCCGGCATCGCGACGGAGCTGTTCTTCGCGCCCGGCTCGTTCCTTCCCGGCGTCGCCGGGGCGCTCGCGCTGCTGCTGTTCTTCCTCGGTGTCGGCACGCTGCTGCCCGCCGAGGCCGCGCTCGCCTTCGTGGTGCTCGCCGTGCTGCTGGTGATCCTGGAGCTGTTCCTGCCCACCGGGGGCGTGCTCGGGGCCGGGGCGGCGCTGGCGCTCGCGTTCGCGATCGGCATCGGGATCGGGCAGGGCTCGACGGACCTCACGATCGGGCGGCTGCTGGTGATCGTGCTCGCGGTGATCGGCGTGATCGCGCTGCTGCTCGCCGCCTTCCTCGCCTACTTTGCCGCCCGCTACTGGGCGCCGACCAAACCTCCCGAGGCGGACGCGGCGGACTCGACGTAACGAGGGCCGGCGCGGCTCAGGCGTCGAGCGTCGCGGCCGTCAGGCGATCGCCGGGACTCAGCACCTCCGAGGCGGCGATCTTGCCGCCGTCCGCGCGCGCGCGGCCGACGGTCAGCACGCCGCCGATCACGGCGATGCGCGCCGCGCCCGGGCTCGCGGCGTCGGGCTCCAGCACCGTGCCGATCGGCTCCGACGGCGCGGCGGGCGCGAGCGAGGGGTCGAAGAGGCGCACCCGCGCGTCGCCGAGCGCCGCGATCGCGCCGGGGGCCGGGTCGCAGCCGCGCACGTGGTTGAAGACGGCGCGCGCCGGGCGGGACCAGTCGACCAGCGCGTGCTCGTCCTCGAACGGCGGCTCGTACGTCGCCAGCGAGTGGTCCTGCTCGATGCGCGGCGCGCGCCCCTCCCGCACCAGCGCCGTCGCCTCGGCGAGCGCCTCGATGCCGAGGGGGTAGAGGCGCTGGAAGTAGAGGGAGCCCATCGTGTCGTCGGGCCGGATCTCGACGGTGCGCTGGAGCAGGATCGGGCCGGTGTCGATGCCCTCGTCGACCCAGAAGATGGTCAGGCCGGTCTCCGCGTCGCCGTTGACGACCGGCCAGTTCATCGCCGAGCGGCCGCGGTACTTCGGCAGCAGCGAGGGGTGGTACTGGATCGCGCCGTGCGCGGCGGCGTCCAGCACGTTCTTGCGCACGATGTCGGTGACGAAGGCGAAGACGATCAGCTCCGCGTCCCACGCGCGGTACGCCTCGAAGGCCTCCTCGCGGCGCAGCGCGCGCGTCTCCAGCCAGGGCAAGCCGGCCTCCTCGGCTGCGGCGCGCAGCGGGTCCGGTCGCCCGCCCTCGGGCGTCCGAGGGGTGGAGACGCCGACGATCTGCTCGCCGGCCTCGCGCAGCGCGTTGAAGGTGTCCAGGCCGAAGGCGGCCTGCCCGAAGATCGCGATCCTCATGCGACCACTCCTTCCTCGCGCAGCGCGGCGATCTCCGCGTCGGAGCAGCCGTGCTCGCGCAGCACCTCGTCCGTGTGCTCGCCGAAGAGCGGCGAGTAGGTCAGCTCGGGACGCTCCCCGTTGATCTCGAAGCCGGCGCCCATCTGCCAGATGCGCCCCTTCGTCGGGTGGTCGATGCCCACGACGAAGTCGTTGGCCTGGACGTGCTCGTCCGCCATCAGCTCCTGGACGCCGCCGTAGACGGGCGAGCAGGGGATGTCGGCCGCGCGCAGGGCGGTGATCAGCTCGTCCCGCCTGTGCGGCTGCACCCAGGCGTTGAACAGCTCGTTCAGCTCCACCTGCGCGGCCTCGCGCAGCTGGCGCGTCGCGTAGGCCGGGTCGCCGGCGAGGTGCGGGTAGCCGGCGAGCTGGGCGAAGCGCTCGAACTGCCCGTTCGTCCACGCGCAGATGAAGGTCCACTCGCCGTCCGAGGTCTGGAACACGCCCGCGCCGGCCGGCAGCTGGCGCTCGTGCGGCGGCCCCGTCTCGTTCTCCGGGACCAGCTTGCGAGGCGCCATCATGTGGAACGCGCCTTGCAGCAACGAGCTCGTCACGTGCGAGCCGCGCCCCGTGCGGTCGCGCTCGCGCAGCGCCGCCATCGCCGCGAAGGCGGCGAGCAGCGGCGTCGAGGTGTCGCCCACCATCGAGCCGTTGAGGCGCGGCGGACCGTAGTCGTCGTAGCGCCGCATCGCCGTGCTGAAGGCCTGGATGATCACGTCGTAGGTGGGCTCGTACTTGAGCGGCCCTTCGCGGCCCCAGCCGCTGATCGAGATGTAGACGAGGCCGGGGTTGAGCTTCGCGAGGTCCTCGTAGCCGAGCCCTCGCTTGTCGAGCACGCCGATCCGCATGTTCTCGATGAAGACGTCGGCGTCCTCGACCATGCGCAGCAGCAGCTCGTGGCCCTTCGGGTTGCGGATGTCGAGCACGATGCCGCGCTTGCTGCGGTTGGAGACCGTGTAGAGCACGCCCTCGGTCCCGAGGAACGGCGTGGTCGAGTTGCGCCCGTCGTCGCCCCAGGGCGGCTCGATGTGGATCACGTTCGCGCCCAGCTCGGAGAACATGCGCGCGGTGACCGGCCCGGCGATCATCGTGGTGAGGTCAATCACCTTGAGATCCTCGAGCATCCGCGGTGCGCTGCGCCGCTCCAGATTGCCGTCCGTCTCGGCCATCACCGGTCCTCCATCGCGCGCTGCTCACGCTGCGCCCGGCGCATGATACCTGAGGTCGCCGCGGCCACGGCGCATGGGCCTTCCGGCGCCCGGCTATACTCGATAGAGCTGGGTGAGCAAACGGTTTCGAGGAGGTGGCGGGTGTTCTTCATCAGCGTGGTGCGGCAGTACGAGCGGGCGGTGATCTTCCGCCTCGGCCGCTACGTCGGCACGCGGGGCCCCGGCCTCGTGGTCATGGTTCCCTTCATCGACCGCGGCGTGCGCGTCGATATGCGCGAGTTCGTCATCGAGGAGCCGAAGCAGACCTCGATCACCAAGGACAACGCGCTCGTCGATGTCGACTTCGTGGTCTTCCTGCAGGTCGTCGACGCCGAGGCGGCGGTGATCAACATCAGCAACTTCATCATCGCCGTCCGCAACCTGGCGACGACCTCGCTGCGCGCGGTGATTGGCGACATGACGGTGGAGGACGTGCTGGCGCGGCGCGAGGAGATCAACACCCGCCTGCAGACCAAGATCGCCACCGAGACGATCCGCTGGGGCGTGAAGGTCACATCGATCGAGATCCGCGAGATCACGCCGCAGCATGACATCCAGGACGCGATGACCCAGCTGCTCACGGCGGATCGCACGAAGCGCGCCCAGATCACCGAGTCCGAGGGCCAGCGCCAGTCGGCGATCAACGTCGCCGAGGGCAACAAGCAGGCCGCCATCCTCGAGGCCGAGGGCGTGCGCGAGTCCTCGATCCTGCGTGCCGAGGGTTCGAGGCAGGCCCAGATCCTGCAGGCCGAGGGCTTCTCGATCGGCCTCGAGCGGATCTACGACGTGGCGCAGGGCGTGGACTCCAACACGATGGGGTTGCAGTACCTGGAGATGATGAAGCAGCTCGGCGACGGCCAGTCGACGAAGTGGATCATCCCGATGGACCTCGCGAGCGTAGCCGGCAACCTCAGCAGCACGCTCGCCGGCATCTCCGGCGGCGCGCGCAGCGAGCCCCGGGACGGCGGATCCGCAAACGGCGAGTCCTAGCGTCGCCTGGTCCGGAGAGTCCGGCCCCCTCTCCCCGAGGGAGAGGGCGGGGGGTGAGGGAGGCGCACGCCGGAGAGCGCGCGCGCACGGTCCTGTCATGGACGCGAGGGATACCTCGCGGGGCAGCCGGCCCACCCACTCGCCCTCAGTGGCTGCGGCTGCGCCCCGCGCCCCCCTCCGTGGGGGCTCCGCACCCACACTCCCACTCGGAACTGTAGAGGGCGGTCCGGCCCCCTCTCCCCGAGGGAGAGGGCGGGGGTGAGGGAGGCGCACGCGGAGAGCGCGCGCACGATCCTGTCATGCACGCGAGGGATACCTCGCAGGGCAGCCGGCCCACCCACTCGCCCTCAGTGGCTGCGGCTGCGCCCCGCGCCCCCCTCCGTGGGGGGCTCCGCACCCACACTCCCACTCGGAACTGTAGAGGGCGGTCCGGCCCCCTCCCCCCTGGCGGGGGTGGGGGAGCGCGCCCCGGCGCGCCGCCCGGGCGAGAGGCTTCGATGGCGTAAGAACGGATCGACCTGGGAGTACCGCCGGCGAGCCCCTTCACCCCAACCCTCTCCCCCAGGAGAGGGGGCCGGATCGGCGCACGAACCTTCCGAGGCGAGCAGGAGCACCGGCGAGCCCCCTCACCCCAACCCTCTCCCCCAAGAGAGGGGGCCGGAAGGGAGAGGGGCCGGAGGGGAGCCGGGGCGCAGTCCGCGCCCGCTCGTTAGCCTCGAGGCAGCCCCAGGCCGCGGGTGGCGATCACGTTGCGCTGGATCTCGGCGCTGCCGCCTGCGATCGTCGAGGGGATCGTGCGCACGTAGGAGCGCGTGAACTCACCCGTCATCGGCGCCCGCTCGTCCCCCGGCCAGAGGTTCGAGTAGAGCCCGAAGATCACCGTCCCCGTGCGCGCCATGCGCTGGTTCAGCGCCTTCGAGAAGACCTGCCCGATCGAGGCCTCGTAGTTCGGGATCAGCCCCTTCGCCTGTAGCGAGGCGAGGCGCAATGAGAGGTTGTAGCCGACCTCGATCTCGATCGCACGGTCCGTCAGCTCCGCGCGGATCGTCGCCGACTCCGCGAGCCGCGACTTCGCCGCGCCCTCGGGTGTCTCCAGGAAGTCCTTGAGGTCCAGCAGCAGCGCGCGGTCCTCGGCGGTGTTGGAGATCGACGCGCGGTCGAAGTCCATCAGCGTCATTGCCACGTACCAGCCCTGGTTCTCCTCGCCGATGCGGTTCTCGGCCGGGACGCGCGCGTCGTCGAAGAATGTCTCGCCGAACGAGCTGTGGTCGAAGACCGCGTTCTCGATCGGCCGCATCGAGATGCCCTCGGTGTGGAAGTCCTCGACCATGAGGAAGGAGATGCCGCGGTGCTTCGGCGCGTCCGGGTCGGTGCGGACGAGGGCGTACATCGAGTCGGCGGTCTGCGGAGTGGACCAGATCTTCTGCCCGTTGAGGATGTACTCGTCGCCGTCGCGCTGGGCGCGCAGCTGCAGCGAGCCGAGGTCGGAGCCGGCGCCGGGCTCGGAGTAGCCCTGCGCCCACTGGATGTCGCCGCGCGCGATCGGCGGCATGTACTTCGCCTGCTGCTCCTCGTTGCCGTAGACCATCAGCAGCGAGCCGAGGAACATCGCGCCGGTCCCGCCGACGCGCGGCGCTCCGGCGCGCTCGCGCTCCTCGTTGAAGACGAACTGCTCGAGCGTGGTCAGTCCCGCGCCCCCGTGCTCCTTCGCCCAGGCCGGGGCGACGAGGCCTTCGGCGGAGAGGGCGTCGGCCCACTCCTGGGCGGCGGCGCGGGCTTCGGGGTCGGTGGAGAGCCGGTCGTGATCCCAGCTCGGCTCGTCGAAGTACATCGGCTCGCCGTCCGGTGCGGGGATCATCTGGCGCATCCACTCGCCCGCAGCCGCTCGCTTGTAGCGGTCCGGCAGCTTGTCCTCGAAGAAGGTGCGGATGCGTTCGCGGAAGGCCGCGAGCTCGGCAGAGTCGTCCCAGTCCATGTGGTCCTCCTGACCTCGGGCTGATTCTATACGCTGCGGCGCGCAGCCGCGCCGGGCTCGGCTGCTAGCGCGTGCGCGCCCGCAGCGACCACAGCGCCGCCGCGATCGTGACCACGCCGAGGGCGAGCACGGCGCCGATCGCGCCCGCGAGGTTGTCCCACTGCCAGCCCTCGAGCACCAGCATTCTCATGCCCTCGAGCAGGTAGGTGACGGGGTTGATCGAGGCGAGGAACTCCATCCAGGGGTCGAAGACCTCCTTCGGCGCGAAGGCCGGCGAGAGGAAGAGCAGCGGGAAGAAGACCAGGAACCCGGCCTGCGCCGCCTGCGCGTTGCCCGTGCGCAGCGCGATCGTCACGCCGATGCCGGAGTAGGCCGCACCGAACAGCCCTGCCAGCGCGAGAATCACGAGGTAGCCGAGCGGCCCCGCTTCCATCCCCGCGCCCACCAGCGAGACCACGACGAGGATCACCGCGGTGAACGCGACGGCCCGGATCGCGTCGGCGAAGAGCCGTCCCAGCACGATCGCCAGCCTCGGGCTGGGCGTGAGCAGCAGCTTGTCGAAGTAGCCGCTCTCGATGTCCTTGACGATCGCGATGCCGGAGATCGAGGCGGCGCCGGCCACGCACTGCAGCACCGCGACCGGCAGCTGGAAGCCCTCGTAGTTCTCGACGCCGAAGGCCGGGCCGGCGATGTTGCTGATCGCGCCGACGGTGACGAAGAAGAAGAACAGCGGGATGAAGAGGTTGCTGACCTCGACGCCCGGCTGGCGGAGCGTCTCCCGCACCGCGCGCCAGCAGAGCTGGTACGTGGCCATCGCGAGCGCCGTCACGCCGCCGCCTCCGAGGCGTCCCGCGTGCCCGGGTCCGGCACGTCCGCGTCCACCTCCAGACGCCGTCCGGTCGTGCGCAGGAAGACATCGTCCAGCGTCGGCTGCGCGAGCGTGACCTCGAGCACGGAGAGGCCGGTTTCGTTGGCGATCGTCACGATCGGCGCGATCGCCTGGCTGCCCTCGCGGATGTAGACCACCAGCGCGTCCTCCGTCCTCCGCAGCTCCTCAAGGCCGGGCATCGCGCGGAACCGCTCGCTCGCACGCTCCACCGCCTGCCCGGCGCCGTCGCCGTCCTCGATGTGCAGCGAGACCACGTCCGCGCCGATCGTCGCCTTGAGCGCCGAGGGCGAGCCGGAGGCGACGATGCGGCCTGCGTCGATGATCGCGATCTCGTCGGCGAGGCGGTCGGCCTCCTCCAGGTACTGGGTGGTGAGGAAGAAGGTGACGCCGTCGTCGCGGTTCAGCCGCTCTACATAACGCCAGAGCGCCTGGCGGCTGATCGGGTCCAGCCCGCTCGTCGGCTCGTCGAGGAAGACGATGCTCGGCGTGTGCACGAGCGCCGAGGCGAGGTCGAGCCTTCGCTGCATCCCGCCGGAGTAGGTGCCGATCTTGCGGTCGGCGGCGTCCTCGAGCTCGACGATGGCCAGCAGCTCGTCGACGCGCGGCCGGACGGCGGCGCGGGACATGCCCTGCAGGCGGCCCTGCAGCGTCAGCAGCTCGCGCCCCGTCTGGAGGTCGTCGAGGCCGGCCTCCTGCAGCGCGACGCCGATGCGGCGCCGCACCTCGGCGGCCTCGCGCTGCACGTCGAGGCCGCCGACGAAGGCGCGGCCCTCGGTGGGCCGCAGCAGCGTCGTTAGCATGCGGATGGTGGTGGTCTTGCCGGAGCCGTTCGCGCCGAGGAAGCCGAAGACCTGGCCGCGCTCGATGGAGAGGTCGATGCCGTCGACGGCGCGGACGCCGGGGAAGGTGCGGACGAGGCCCTCGGCGACGATCGCCGCATGCGCGTTGGCGCTCATCGGGTCCTCCCGCCGCGGCCGCGCGTTCCTCCGGCTCGCGCCGGGGCAGCGGCCGTCCGTACCTAGTATCGCCGTGTCAGTTGGTAGCGGCGAGGGTCGGGGCGAGGGGGGTGGTTAGCCGCCGATCAGGCGGTCGTACTCGTCGTGGGCGCCGATCCAGACCCAGGTGAAGTCGTTGCCGTCCTCAACGGCGAGGGCCCTGTAGTCGCGCCCGACGCGCGCGGACCAGAACGCGCCCACCTTCTTGAAGCGAAGCGATGGATAGGAGGGGTTCGCCGCGAGCAAGCGGAAGTTCCGCCTTGCTACCCGCTGAACCGGTTCCGGAAGGCGCCTGAACTCTCGCCAGAAGCGGGGGGTGGCTCGATGCACCTATAGCTCTTCGAGGGCGTCGCGCTCTCCGGCCTCATGGGCCTCCGCGATCAGGAAGTCCAGCCTGCCGGCCTCGGCGTCGGCCTCGAGTTGGTGGTCCCAGCGTTCCCAGTCCAGATCGCTGATCCACTTCCGCAACCGGGCATACTCGGGCTCGGGAAGGACCCGAATCGCTTCCTGGATTTCGGTGATGCTCACCATCGCTGCTTCCTCGACCTCGTCCCGTCCCGGCGTGCAACTGATTCTACGGCAGACCTGCGGCTTGCGCCCCGACGGCTCCGTGGCGTGCTGGGGCGGAACTGACGAGGCGCCCCGGGGGGCGGGGCGCCTCGAGTGTGACATCGGCGGCCGAAACGCGGCCGCGGCGTGCCCTAGCCGACGTCCTCGACGACGTCGACCTCGCAGTGGTAGGTGCGGAACTCGTCGACGAAGTAGTCGGCGAGCGGGGCCTGGACCTGTTCCTCGAACAGCTCCGAGTTGCGGTAGGCGTCGAGGTCCTCCTGCGAGTCCCAGATGCTGACCGCGAAGCCCGCGTCCTCCTCGTCGAGGTCGTGGGCGAGCCAGCGTCCGCGCAGCCCCTGGATGCCGCTGCTGATCGGCTCCATCGTCCGGCGGTAGGCCTCGGCGTACTCGGGCCACATCCCGGGTCGCACCTTGCCCCACGTGATCCGCATGATCATCACGCACCTCCTTTCCCTTCGAGTGTATGTCGCAGGGGCCGGCGGCAAGTTCGGCCGCTCACAAGCGACGGGCCGAGGAGGTGTCAGCGCCGTCGCGTCGTCTGCGGTCGGTCCTCGACGCGCACGACGAAGCGCAATCCCGACCAGGTCGCGTCGATCGCGCAGACCTTGTTGTCGACGAGCCCATGCGCGAGGCCGACCTCGCGCACGATGTTGCCGTCGAGGTCGGTTGGGACGCCCGAGGCGCGCTTCGGCCAGGCGATCCACAGTCCCCCAGCCGGATCGAGCGCCCGCGCGAGTGTGGCGAAGCGGCTGCGCAGCTCTCGCTCGTTGCCGGTGAAGCTGACGATCACGTCGAGCGGACCTCGGGCCGAACGCCGCACCGCGACGCCCTCGGGCAACTCGCCGAGCGTGGCGTCGAATCCCTCCGGGGCGCGGAGGAGCGCAACCCGCTGACCGGGCTTGATCCCGAGCTTCTTCGGCAGCGGTGTTCCCGAGTAGCCAGCCATGACGGAATGGTATCGGCGGCGCGCGCTACCCTGCACCCGGAGAGAATCGCGAGGAGAAGGCGGGGCGGCGATGCGCATCTCGGTCATCGGGGGCGAGCAGGCGGAGGGCGAGGCGGCGCGGCTGGCGTTCGAGGTCGGCCGCGAGCTGGGCGCGCGCGGGCACGTGCTGATCTGCGGCGGCCGTGGCGGCGTGATGCGCGAGGCCTGCCGCGGCGCGAAGGAGAGCGGCGGGCTGACGATCGGCATCCTGCCGGGCGACGACCTCGGCGATGCGAACGAGTACGTCGACATCCCGCTGCCGAGCGGCCTCGGCTACGCGCGCAACGTGCTGGTCGCACGCGCCGGCGAGGCCGTGATCGCGATCGACGGCAAGTTCGGCACGCTCTCCGAGATCGCTTTCGCGCTCATCTCCGAGCGGCCGGTGATCGGCCTCGGCACCTGGGAGCTGCGCGACGGCGACGGCGAGCACGCTCCGATCGAGCGCGTCGAGGATGCCGTGGCCGCCGTAGACGCCTGCGAGGCGGCCCTCCGCTAGTCGGGCTCGCCCGGCCGGCGGACGCGATAGCGCAGGAACAGCTCGCTCGTCTCCGGGTTGCGAAACGCCGAGAGCAGCTCGAGCCGCCGCACGCCCTCGTGCGTCGCGGGCTGACCGGGCGTCTCGACGGCGGTCGGGCCGCCCTCGCCGCCGGCGACGAGCGCGCCGACCGTCAGGAACAGCTCGTCGACGAGGCCGCGGCGGAAGAACTCGCCATTAAGCGAGGGGCCGCCCTCGAGCAGCAGCAGGCGGCAGCCGAGCGCCTTGCGCATGTGCGCGAGCATCGAGGGAACCTCGCCGCCCGCGGGGACCCGCCGGACCGGTCGGCCGGCCGCCGCGAGCGCGGCGGCGCGTTCGGCGGGGGCGCCGTCGGAGAGGTAGACCACGCCCTCGAAGTCACTCCCCGTGAAGAAGCGGTTGTCGAGCGGCAGGTCGCCCGAGTGCGAGAGCGTGGCGGCGATCGGCAGGCGCGGCTTGCCGCGGGCGACGCGCAGCGCCTCGAGGGCGTCGTCGTTGAGGCGCGGCGAGTGGCCGCTGGCGCGCAGCGTGCCCGCGCCGGTGAGCACGATGTCGGCGTGGACGCGCAGCTCGCGCATCAGCTGGCGGTCGGCCGCGGAGCCGAGCCCCCGTTCGCGGCCCTCGATGACCGTCGTGCCGTCGGCGGACGCGACCATGTTGGCGACCACGTAGGGGCGATCGGCGGGCGCCTCGGGGAACTCGAGCGCCGTGTAGTCGGGGAGGCTGCCGGGAAGGTTCATCCCCGCGAGTCTGCCACCGCGCGCACGGGCGACGCCAGCGGAAGGGACGCGGCTACTGCGCCCCGATCGCGGCGACGAGGGCGGCGCGCACCTCCTCGAGCGAGGCGACGCCCTCGAACTTGGCGGTGACGACGCCGCCGCGGCCGGCGATGAAGACCCACGGCTCGGTCTGGAGCTGCCAGTCCTCCAGCAGCGGCACGGGGACGAGGCGGCCGCTGCTGCGCACCTCGTCCAGCTCGTAGGGTTCGACGTGCACGAACTGCACCTCGCCGCCGAACTCCTCCCAGAGCGGGACGACGACGGACTCCATCAGCGGTCCGCAGAAGCGGGTCTGGCAGTACGCGGGCGTCGCGATCGCCACGAGGACCGGCTTGCCGCTCGCGACCGCCTCGGGGACGGTCAGCTCGTTCATCGCCGGGACGGGCTCGGTCATGCTGCTGACGGCGGCGATGTCCGCCCCGTCGCCCAGCGTCAGGTGCGGGCTTTCCGGCAGCGCGTCGCCGATCTGCGGCTCGGGCGTGCGCTCCAGCACGTTGAACGGCTGCACGAGCAGCCCGCGATGGCGCTCGCCCTCGATCTCGACGTCCAGTGAGGCGGCCCAGGCGCCCGTGCGGTCGAAGTCGACGCTGGCGTAGAAGACGGCGGCGAACGCGTCCTCATGCACGTGTGTCGAGCCGTCTGCGTGCTCGTGGTCGGTCTTCTGGCCGAACGCGGCGCGCTGCAGCTCGTGGCTCGCGACGTAGGCGCCTCGCCGCGACTCGTCGAGGCGGTAGAGCCGCACGCTTCCGCTCGCCTCGAGGATCAGCGAGGTGTCGGAGCGGAAGAAGCCGAGCGTCAGGCGGTTCGGACCGACGGCCAGTGCCGAGTTGAGCACGACGGGCTGGGCCTCCGGGTCGAAGGCCTCGCCGACGGCGCGCGCGGAGAAGTCGACCGATGCAGGGATCTCGCCCTCGCCCGACCCGCAGGCGGCAACGAGGACGGCGAGCAGCGCGAGGACGAAGAGAGCCGGGGCCGCCCTCGCGGCCCGCGGGCGCGCCGGCCTGCGCGCGCTAGTCGCGCGGGAGGCCGAGGCCCTGCAGCGCGATGATGTTGCGCTGAATCTCACTGCTGCCGCCCGCAATCGTGATCGCGACGTTGAACTTGTGCGTCGCCCAGATCTGGCCGTCGAGTGGCGCCTCTCCGGAGGCCGGCTGCAGCGAGCCGAGCGGACCGGCGACCTCCGTGCCGAACTCGCCCATGCGGCGCTCCAGCTCGGTCATGAAGATCTTCAACACGGACGACTCGCTGCGCAGCTTCATGCCCATGGCGATCTTCGAGGCGGTCATGCCCTGCAGCACGTCGCCCGCCTCCTGGTCGATCACCAGCTGCGCGAGCCGGTCGCGCACCCACGGATCCTCGGAAAGCGGACGGCCGTCGACCTTCGTCTCCTTGATGAAGGCGATCAGGTTGTCGCGCATGAGCGGCATGTGCCCGTAGGGAATGCCCGAGGTGCGGTCCAGGTCCAGCGCCTCGCGCACGTAGTCCCAGCCCCGGTTCTCCACGCCCAGCAGGTGGTCGGCCGGGACGCGCACGTCGTCGTAGAACGTCGCGCCGACCTCGCCGCCGTCGAGCGTCGGCATCGAGGCGACCTCGAAGCCCTCGCGGCCGTGCTCGACGAAGAGCAGCGAGATGCCGTCGCGCAGCGGCGCGTCCGGGTCGGTCCGCACGGCGAGGTACATGATGTCGCCGGGGCCGGGGCGGCCGTACATCTTCGAGCCGTTGATCACGTACTCGTCGCCGTCGCGGTAAGCGGCGGTCGAGAGGTTGGCGAGGTCGGAGCCGGTCTCCGGCTCGGTGAAGCCGAGCGTGAAGTCGATCTCGCCGTCGCGGATCTTGGGGAGCAACTCCGATTTCATCCACGGCGAGCCGTACTTGATGATCAGCGGCCCCATGATGTTGACGTTGTAGAGCGAGAGCGGAGCGCCGACGCGCGAAGCCTCGTCGGAGAGGATGAAGCGCTCGACTGCGGTGAGGTCGCCCGTGCCGCCGTACTCCTCGGGCCAGCCGATCGAGTACCAGCCTCGCTCGGCGACCATCTCCTTGAAGCGCTTAATCGCGCCCTCGTGCTCGGGGGCGCGGCGGCTGAGGCGGTCCGCCGAGCGCACCTCCTCGGGCCAGGCGTCCTCGAGGAACTCGCGGATCTGCGCGCGGAACTCGTCCTGCTCCTTGCTCCAGGCGAAGTCCATCTGCTGCGTCCCTTCGCGGTCCGGTCGCCGCTAGTCGCGAGGCAGCCCGAGGCCCTGCAGCGCGATGATGTTGCGCTGAATCTCGTTGCTGCCGCCGGCGATGGTGATGCCGGGGTTGTTGCGGTGCGTGTAGTGGAACCAGCCACCCGAGGGCGCCTCGGGCGAGTCCGCCGTGAGCGAGGCGAGCGGCCCGGAGATCTCCATCGCGAACTCACCCATGCGCAACTCCAGCTCGGTCAGGAAGATCTTCACGACCGAGGACTCCATGCGCAGCTTCATGCCCGTCGCGATCTTCGAGGCGGTCATGCCCTGCAGCAGTTCGCCCGCCTCGATCTCGATCACGAACCGCGCGATGCGGTCGCGCACCCAGGGGTCCTCGATCAGCGGCTTGCCGTCGAGCGACGACTCCTTGACGTACTCGATCAGCTCGCTCAACCGCTCGGGCATCTGGCCGTAGGTGATGCCGCTGGTGCGGTCGAGGTCGAGCGCCTCGCGGATGTAGTCCCAGCCCTTGTTCTCCTCGCCGAGCAGGTGGTCGGCGGGAACGCGCACGTTGTCGTAGAAGGTGGCGCCGACGGTGTTGCCTGCGAGGGTCGGCATCTCCAGCGAGGTGAAGCCCTCGCGGCTGGACTCGACGAAGAGCACGGAGATGCCCTGTCGCAGCGGCGCGTCCGGGTCCGTGCGCACCGCGAGGTACATCATCTCGTCGGGGCCCGGGTTGCCGTACATCTTCTGGCCGTTGATCACGTACTCATCGCCGTCGCGGTAGGCGCGCGTCGTCAGGTTGGCGAGGTCCGAGCCGGTCTCCGGCTCGGTGAAGCCGAGCGTGAAGTCGACGTCGCCCGCTCGGATCTTGGGCAGCACCTCCTCCTTCATCCAGGGCGTGCCGTACTTCATGATCAGCGGCCCCATGATGCTGACGAGGTAGGCGGGGAGCGGCGCGCCGATGCGGCTCGCCTCGTCGCTGACGATGAAGCGCTCCATCTGGCTGAAGTCGGGCAGGCCCCCGTACTCCTCGGGGAGTCCCAGGGAGAAGAGGCCGCGCTGTGCGGCGGCGCGGCGGAAGCGCTCGCCCTCCTCGCGGCCCGCGCGCCCGGCCCGCTGGACCTCCGGGGGCCAGACGCGCTCGAAGAACTCGCGCACCTCGGCGCGGAACTGCTTTTCGCTCTCGGTGTACTCGAAGTCCATGGCGATCCTCCGTCCTCTCGCTGCGAGTCGGTCGCTGCGGCTAGTCGAGGATCGCGCTGGCGACGGCGCGGCGGTGTTCGTGCGCGGTGCCGTAGGTGCAGGCCGCCGCCGTGCCGATGCGGTAGGGGAACTGCACGAAGTGGTCGTCGATGAAGCCGACGCCGCCGTGCACCTGGATCGCGTCGCGGGTGATGCGCGCGGTGGCGTCGCCCATGAACGCCTTGGCGTAGCGCGCGCCCATCTCGTACGACTGGCCGGTGGAGTGCAGCCAGGCGGCCTTGTAGCAGAGGTACCGCCCGGTCTCGATGTCGACCACCATGTTGGCGCACTTATGCGAGATCGCCTGGAAGGTGCCGATCGGCTTGCCAAAGGCGACGCGCGTCTTCGAGTACTCCGAGGCCAGTTCGAGCGAGCGCTGGCAGAGCCCGAGCATCAGCACGGAGTTGGCGATCGCGCCGAGCAGCGTCACGTGGTCCTGCAGACCCGCGGCCGAGACCACGCGGCCCGCGGCGCCCTCGAAGCGCACGTCGGAGAGCGGCTCGCCCCCCGAGGCGGGCATCGGATCGGCGCTGACGCCGTCCGCGCCCGTCTCGACGACGGCCATCTCGTCGCCGCTTGCCAGCGGGACCAGCAGGTGCGTCGCCAGGTCCGCCCACGGCACGACGAGGCGGCGGTCGGTCAGCGTGACCGTGTCGCCGTCGCCGCGCGCCGCGGTCTGCTCGCCGGCGTCGGCGGCGGTGAGCGCCGGGATGACGACGGCCTCGCCGTCGGCGATCGCCTGGGCGAGGTCCGGGTCGGCCTCGACGAGCGCGAGGCCGGCGGCGATGGTCGAGTGGGGGTAGGGGCTGACACAGTAGCCCTTGCCCATCTCCTCGAGCAGCAGGACGGTGTCGAAGATGCCGCCGCCGGTGCCGCCCATCTCCTCGGGGAAGGGAGCGGAGTTCCAGCCGAGGTCGACGATGTTGGGCCAGAGTTCGGTGTCGTAGCCGTCGTCGTTGCGGTAGCCGTCGCGCATGCGGTCGAGCGGGAAGTCGCGTGAGAAGAACTCGCGCGCGGTCTGACCGAGCAGTTCCTGCAGTTCGTTGAATTCATGGTTCACGGAATGGCCGCCCCTCGTGCCGCGGGCACCGGGGCAGCGGGTCACGGAGTGCGGCGTCGCCCCGGCCCTCGATCGCCGCGTGCGCAATATAGGCCGCGCCCCGCGCAGGCGATAGGCGCGAGGGTTGGGGGCCGCTGCGGCTATTGGCAGTAGGGGAGGCCGAGGTGGTCGAGGTCGCTCCGCGCCACGCCTCGCAGGCTCTTGGGGATGCAGCCGGTCAACTGGTTGCCGCTGAGGGACAACCTTTCCAGCCTGTCGAGGTTGCCCAACTCAGGTGGGACCGGTCCGCTCAGCTTGTTGTTGTTGAGCCACAGGAGCTCCAGCTTCGAGAGCGCCCCCAACTCGACTGGAATCGGCCCGCTCAGCGTGTTGTTGTCGAGCCACAGCCCCGACAGGTTCGTGAGCGCGCCCAACTCGACGGGGATCGGCCCACTCAACTCGTTCCAGCCGAGCTGCAGCCATTCCAGGTTCGTGAGCGCGCCAAGCTCGGCCGGGATCGGCCCGCTCAACTCGTTCCCGCTGAGCGACAGCCGCTCCAGGTTCGAGAGTGCGCCCAACTCGGCCGGGATCGGCCCGCTCAACCGGTTGTCGTGGAGTTGCAGCCCTTCCAGGTTCGGGAGTGCACCCAGTTCGACCGGGATCGGACCGCTCAGATCGTTGTTGGCGAGCCACAGGAGCTCCAGGTTCGAGAGTGCGCCCAGTTCGACCGGGATCGCCCCGCTCAGCTCGTTGTCGTGGAGGTGCAGCCGCTTCAGATTCGATAGCGCCGCCAACTCCCGGGGTACCGGGCCGGTCAGGCGATTCGAGCCAAGGGACAACCCTTCCAGGTTCGTGAGCGCGCCAAGCTCGACCGGAATCGGCCCGCTCAACCCGCTGTATCTGAGGCCCAGCCACTCAAGCCTGGAGAGTGCTCCCAACTCGGCCGGGATCGGCCCGCTCCACTCGTTCTCGCCGAGATCCAGCCTTTCCAGGTTCGAGAGCGCGCCCAGCTCGACCGGGATCGGCCCGCTCAACTCGTTACCTCTCAGGTCCAGCCATTCCAGGTCTGATAGGGCACCCAGTTCGACCGGGATCGGCCCGTTCAAGTCGTTCTGGGCGAGGTCCAGTTTCCTCAGGTTCAGGAGTGCGCCCAGCTCGACCGGGATCGGGCCGCTCAGCTCGTTTCCGTAGAAGTTCAGTGTTTCAAGGTCCGTGAGTGCACCCAGCTCCGAGGGTATGGGCCCGCTCAACTCGTTCCCGATGAGGACCAGGCCCGTAAGACGGCCCTCGTCGTCGGTGGTGACGCCATGCCACTCGCCGAGGGGCCGGTCGCTGAACCAGTTTGTGCTCAGGTACCAGTTCGGCCCGTCAGTCGCTTCATAGAGCGCGATCAACGCCGCCGACGCGGCTCCATGGGAGATCGCGGCCTCTACGCTCGGGCCCCTGCAAATCGGCAGACCCAGTTCGGCAGCATCGCTGCGCGGAATACGCCGCAACGCCCTGGGCAGGCATCCCGTGAATTGGTTCTCGGCGAGGTCGAGCCGGATCAGATTCGTGAGCAGGCCCAACTCGGCGGGGATCGCCCCGTCCAACCGATTCCCTCCAAGGGACAGGACGGTCATGTTGGAGAGGTTGCCGAGTTCCGCCGGAATCGGTCCGGTCAGCTCGTTGGATGCGAGCAGCAGCGATGACAGGTTGACGAGAGCGCCCAACTCAACCGGAATCGTTCCACTCAGTTCATTGCTGCTGAGGTGCAACGAGGTGAGGTTGGTGAGGCTGCCGAACGAGAGTGGGATCGGCCCGCTCAGCTCGTTGCGTTCTAACCTCAGGCTTCGGAGGTTCGTGAGCCCGCCAAGCCCAACCGGGATTGGTCCGCTCAACTGGTTGTTCTGGAGCTCCAGTGTGTGCAGATCCTTCTGGTTGCCAACCCAGGCCGGTATTGGACCACTCAACTGGTTCGACCCCAGGCCGAGACTACGCAGGTTGGTGATGTCACCCAACTCAACGGGAATCGGCCCGCTCAGTTCGTTGCCCCAGAGCGTGAGCGATCCCAACCCCCTGAGCCGGCCCAGTTCCGGCGGGATCGGTCCGCTCAACTGGTTGCTCGCGAGATCGAGCGATCCCAACTTCATGAGCCGGCTCAGTTCGTCCGGGATCGGTCCGCTCAACTCGTTGGCCGAGAGCGTGAGCCGTCCGAGACTCTCCAGGTTACCCAGCACAACCGGAATCGGCCCACTCAGTTGATTGACGCCTAGATCGAGCACCCTCAATCGAGCGAGATGTCCCAACTCAACCGGGATCGGCCCGCTCAACTCATTGCTGGACAGGACTAACCAGCGCAAGTTGCTGAGTTGGCCCAGTTCCGCCGGGATCGGTCCGCTCAACTGGCTATTCCCCAACCACAGCTCTTCGAGATTGAAGAGATTGCCGAGCTGGGGCGGGATTGACCCGGCCAACTCGGGGTGGTCGAAGAGCTTGAGCTCCCGCAGGCTCGTGAGATTGCCCAGCTCGGTCGGGAGTGGGCCGCTCAGCATGCCGGGGCCGAACAGCATGAGCCCGGTTACACGCCCATGATCATCTGCGGTAACCCCGTGCCACTCGCCGAGCGGTCTGTCGCTGAGCCAGTTCGTGCTGTTCGTCCAGTTCGGTCCGTCCGTCGCTTCGTAGAGCGCGACGAGGGCGGCGCGGTCGGAGGCGAGGGAGTTGGCCGTGGGCGGCGTCACCGTCAGCGGTGTGCTCACAAGCCAGCGGTCGATCCTGGGACTCGCGGGGAAGAAGCGCGCACGCGGTAGCAGGCGCTCGCCCCACTCGCCATCCTCGCCGCGCTGCTGCGCCGCGAACTCCATGCGTCCGTCGGCCAGCCGCTGCGCCGCGACGCGGATCTCCGCCTCACTCCCGCCTGGCGCGCTGACCGTGAGCGGCGAGCTCGCCAGCCAGCGCCCAACCCGCGTGCTCGCGCGAAAGAAGCGCGCACGCGGCAGTAGCCGCTCGCCCCACGAGCCGTCCATCAGGCGCTGCTGCGCCGCGAACTCCGTGTTCCCGTTAGGCAGGCGCTGCGCGGCGACGCGCACCTCGATCGCGTCCGCGTCGCCGCCCACGCCCTGGGCGTCGACCGTGGGGACGCCAGGTAGGGCGAGCAGCAGCGCCACTACGGCAGTCAGTATCGCGCGAACAATCGTCCCCGCCCGTTCGCGGTATCCACTCAAGGGGGAGTCTGTCACTGGCGAATCCCTGCAATCCATATGGTGGGCGTATAATCGGGCCCCTATGGACGTATAGAGTTATGCAATCTCGGCAGGCAGCGGCGAGCTGCGCGCCCGTTCCTGACGCGCCAGTCACCCCCCCAGCCCGGCGAGCTCCGCGATCGCGCCGTCGACGTAGAGGATGGAGGCGGCGGCGGCGAGCTGCTCGGTGAGGCGGGCGCGCGTGGCCTCGTCGGTGACGCCGGCGGCGGCGGCGATGCGCTCGCTCAGCTCCGCGATCGAGGCGCGACCGTCCGCCGAGGCGAGCATGCGCGCGACGGGCAGGCTGAGCGGCGTGCCCTCCGGGCGCTGCTCGCTGCTCAGCACGTGGCCCCACGCGAACTCGTCACCCTCGATCACCGGCTTGCGCTCGATGCGCACGCCCGCGGCGAGGCGCGGCGCCGAGGCGGCGACCGCCGCCGGACCGGCGCGGTCGAGGGCGGCGCGGCGCGCCTCGCGCTCCGCCTCGACGGCGCGCACGCCTGCGACGAAGGCGGGCGGGGCGTCGCCGTGGTTGATCACGGCGCGCTCGTAGCCGATCGGCGATTGCCCGGCGACCATGCGGATGAAGGCGTGGCGCGGGCTGAACTCGGACTCGTCGCTGATCCGGCGCGCCTCCCAGAAATAGGAACTGGCGCTGCGATTGCTCGAGTAGAAGAGCATCGCCAGCCGGTGGAAGTTGTTGTACTGCGCGAGGTAGAGGTCGGCGTAGGCCTCGGCCGCCGGGCCCTCGAGCGTCGGGTCGCGCAGCGCCGAGGCGATGTAGGCGGCGGCCAGCACGCCGCTGCTCAGCGCCAGATGCACGCCCGAGGAGAACAGCGGGTCGACGAAGCAACCGGCATCGCCGACGAGGACGTAGCCCGGCCCCGCCAGCCGGCGCGAGCGGTAGGACCAGTCGCGCACGACGTGCGGCCCGTCGACGAGCGTGGCGCGCTCAAGCAGCGCCGCCGTGCGCGGCGCGGAGGCGATGCGCTCGCGGAACGCCTCCTCGACGCCCAGCTCGCCGATCGCGCGCTGCCCGGCGTCGCTGTCGAGGACCACGCCGACGCTGGCCTGGCCGGTGTGCAACGGGATCGTCCATGACCAGCCGTGCTCGCAGGACTCGATGAAGATGTTGGTGGCATCCGGCTCCGGCAGGCGTTCGGCGTCCTCGAAGTAGCCGTAGATCGCGAGGTTACGGAAGAAGTCGTCCCACTCGCGCAGGCCGAGGGCGTGACCGAGCAGCGCCGACTGGCCGCTGGCGTCTACGACCCAGCGGGCGGCGACGAAGCCCTCGGCGCCCTCCTCCGTGCGGTAGCGCACGCCGCTGGCGCGGCCGTCCTGAAAGGGCACGTCGACGGCCCGGCAGCCCTCGCGCACCTCGGCGCCGAGCGTGCGGGCGTGTTCGAGCAGGATCTGGTCGAACTCGGGGCGGGTGACCTGGAAGGAGCTGGGGTAGCTGCGGTTGGTCTCGCGGAAGTACCAGCTCCAGGGCTCCGGGTCCGAGCCCCAGACCATCGTCGCGCCGTGCTTGGGCAGGAAGCCGGCCTCCTCGATGGCGGGGAGCACGCCGAGCCGTTCGAGGATCGGGATGCTGGCCGGCAGCAGCGACTCGCCGACGTGGTCGCGGGGGAAACGCTCGCGCTCCAGCAAGACGACGCTGAGGCCGCCGCGGGCGAGCAGCGCCGCGGCGCTGCTGCCGCCCGGCCCGCCGCCGATGACGGCGACGTCGGCCCGGGCGGGGGGCGGCTCGCTCATCGTGCCCGCGCGTTGCGCCTCGCGATCAGGCGGGGGCCGCGGCCTCGTCGGCGACCGGCTCGTTGGTCGCCGGGTCCACCTCGTAGGGGCCGCGCAGGTCGAGTTCCTCGCCGATCTCGCGGACGGCGGGGAGGACCTCCTCGCCGAACAGCTTGAGGCTGCGCATCTGGTCCTCGTGGCTCATCGCGCCGTCGCCGTCCCAGAAGAAGATCGCGCCGGGCCGCAGGTACTCGAGGACGTGGCGGACCTTCGGGATCACGGTCTTCGGCGTGCCGGTGATGATCGTGTAGCGCTCCAGCTGCTCGTCGTAGGTGCCCTGGAAGCCGGCCGCCGGCAGCGTCTCCTTGCGGTCGGCTTCGGTGCTCTCCTTCTCGGCGAGCCCGGCGCGGCCACGCGCGGCGGCGGCGGCGCGGTTGATCGAGGTGGGCAGCAGGTGCGTGCGTGAGGTCAGGCCGGGCAGGTTCTGGAGGAAGGTGCGGACGACACCCTGGTTGCCCTCCAGGAACGGGTTGGGCGGACCTTCCACGTACTTCTGCGCGGTCTCGTAGGCGAGCTCCTCGGTTTCGTCGACGTGGACCTTGAAGAGGTAGCCGCGGTGCTGCGAGCCGGCCTCGTAGCCCTCCTCGGCGGCGACCTCGGCGTAGTACTCGAAGGACTGCTTCGTGGGCTCGAGGTCGGTGGCGAGCATGACGTAGGGGTAGCGGTGCCGGGCGGACCACTCGACGGTGTTCTTGCTCATCACGCCGGGGATCCAGATCGGCGGGTGCGGGTCCTGGTAGGGCTTCGCCCAGGGGTTCACGTAGCGGAAGTTGTAGTGCTCGCCCTCCCAGCGGTACGGGCCGGGCGTGGTCCAGGCCTTCACGATGAAGTCGTGGGCCTCCTGGAAGCGCTCCCAATTAAACGGCGGCTGCGAGTTGTGCGAGACGCTCTCGCGCCCCGTCCCTCGCACCCAGCCGGTGACGAGCCGGCCGCGCGAGATCATGTCGATCTCGGCCAGTTCCTCGGCGAGGAAGAGCGGGTCGTCCCAGATCGGCAGGATGTTGCCGAGCAGCACGATCTTCACCTTCTTCGTGATGCGCGCGAGGATCGCGGCCTCGACGTTCATCACGGAGCCCATGCAGAACGGCGTCGAGTGGTGCTCGTTGAGCATCACGCCGTCGAAGCCCATCTCCTCGGCGTAGACGCGCTCATCGAGGTAGCGGTTGTAGAGCTCCGCGCCGACCTCCGGGTCGTAGACCTCGTTGGTGATGCCAAGGTCGGGAATCGGGCGCGCGGTGGTGCCGAAGACTCCGGACTTCGGGTCCTGGTACGGGCGCTCCGTGAAGTGACCGATGAACATTGCCGTCTCCTGCCTTCAGGGCGCGCCGCGCGAGGGGCGCGCCTCGTCGCCATCGTACACCGCGTGGCGGCGGGTCGGCACGCGTGTGCGCTGCGCCGCAGTTCCTTGTGCGCGACTCAGGCGGCCGCAGCGTGCGCCGCCGCGATCCCGCCGTCTGCGATCAGCCGAGGTGGGCGGCGACGAGCTCCGCCAGCCGGTCCGGCTGCTCCATGTCCACCATGTGGCCGCAGTCCGCGACGACCTCGAGGCTGGCGTTGGGCAGCGCGGCCTCGTAGGCCTGCGCGACGGCGAGCGGCACCACGCTGTCCTCGGCGCCCCAGACCAGCAGGGTCGGGGTCTGAACTTCCCGGAGGAGGTGTGGCAGGCGGCGGTTGAACATGTAGGGCTTCCAGGTGAGGCGCGCGGTCATCTCGCGGCTGAAGTCCCACAGCTCGCGGACCTCGGGGGCCGGGTCCTCGCCGAACTCGGCGTGGAAGCTCTCCTCGCTGCTGAAGCCGGCCTGCACGTACTCGTCGTAGTCGATCAGCATCTGGTCGAGGATCTCGCCCTCGTCCGGCTGGATGCCGGGCGCGCCGACGAGCACGAGGCTGGAGACGCCCTGCTGGTTCATCGTCGCCATCTCGGCGGCGATCCAGCCGCCGAAGCCGAGGCCGACGACGGGGATCGAGCCGTGGCCGAGCTTGTCGAGCATCTGGAAGATCAGGATCGCGATGTCACGGGTGTCGCGGGCCCACTCGGGGCGCTCGGACTGGCCGTATCCGGGGAGGTCCGGCACGAGCACCTGGCGCGACGCAGCCAGCTGCTCGTGGGCGGGCAGCCAGCCGTGGTTGCCGATCGAGTGGTGCAGCACCAGCACCGGGTCGCCGCTCCCGCCTTGCAGGTACTGGACGCGGCGGCCCGCGACCTCGATCTGCTCCGTCGTGTGCGTCTCGGTGCTCGTTGTCATGCTCTCACCCGTCGTCGGTCCGTGTCGGCTGGCGCATCATACCAGCGGCCCGCCGCGTGGGCGCGAGCCCTCGCGACCGCTCGAACGGGCGGCGCTGCGCGGCTACGATGCGCGCGAACGCACGCAACGACGCGCGAAAGGGGTGCGGCGTGGAGGTCAAGCGGATCCGGCAGGTCTACATCGTCGCCGAGGACGTGGAGGCGGCTGCCCGCTTCTACACCGAGACGCTGGGGCTCTCGGAGCAGTTCCGGGACGGCGCGAACTGGGTGCAGCTCTCCGCGGGCGACATCTCACTCGCCATCGCAAGCGCCGCCGAGGGCCAGGGTGCGGCCACCGGCCAGCCCGTCCCCGTCTTCGAGGTCGACGACCTGGAGGCCGCACTTGCCGCCGTCAGCGCCGGCGGCGGCAGCGCCGGCGAGGTTCGAGACATGGGCGACCACGGCCGCACCGCTCTCGCGACCGACCCGTCGGGCGCGGCGATCTCCTTCTTCCAGCGCTGAGCCGAGGGTGGGCCGACCTCAGGCCGAGGCGGCCGGGGTCGACAGCTCCGGGAAGTATGTGGCGTAGAAGCGCTGGTTGCGGGTGAGGAACGCATCGGCCGTCGCGAGGGCGTGAGCGCCGATCAGGAAGTCCGTCATGATCCGCTGGCGCGGCCCGCCCGCCCGGCGGTAGCGCCCCCAGCGCACTCCGGCTTCCCACGCGATTGCGTTGTCGACGGGTGAGGGTTGCAGCCCGAGCGCCCGCAGCGCGCGGTCAAGCGCAGGTCGGTCAGGCACGGCCGGGACCAACTCCGCGTACGCGATGTCGCTCACGAGGACCGCGCCACGGTCGAAGGCGTCGCGGAGCCACTCGCGTGAGGGCGGTCCGTGTATCTCGTCGAGCAGCAGCACGTCCAGGATGACGTTGGTATCGACGGCGGTGATCACCTGCCGCGGATTTCCTTCATGTACTCGTCGGTACTCCAGCCGGGAACCGCCAGAATCCCGTAGGCGCGATCCACGGGGTGCTCCCCGCTCGTCCGCTTGCGGATCAGGATGCCGCCGTCCGTGGGCGTCATCTCGACCTCGACGTCGTGGTGCATGCCGTAGCGATCCCGCAGCTTCTTGGGGATCGTGACCTGGCCTCGTTCGGAAACTCGCATGAGCTTGCTCCGTATGAATCGCTCGATATGAAAATCATATTCTGACTGCGATGGAAAGGACAGCCACTCCGAGCTGGAACAGCCCGCCGCTACGCCGCTGATGAGCCGATGCGTGCGTCGCGGTAGCGGCGGTGCAGGTCGTCGGCGACCTCCGGGCGGAAGCTCAGCGCGAGCAGCGTGTCGCGGACCTCGTCCGCGTAGGGCCGGACCGGAGCCGGGTGCGTGCGCACCTCGGCGATGAATGCGTCGAAGCGCTCGCGCAGGTCGGGCGCGTCGCTCGCCTCGCGGGCGAGGGCGAACAGGGCCTTGCGGAAGCGGCGCTCCACGGCTCGGCCTCCCGGATGCGGCGCTGTTAGCTCGCCGGCTTCCAGCGCAGGATCGTCACATCGTCGGTCACGTCGTCGAAGACGGCTTCCATCGCCATGCCGACCTCGAGGTCGTCGTTGTCCACCTCGACGGCGTTGCCGTAGACGACGTTGTAGGTGGCGTTGTTGTGGACGCTCACGCTCGCCGGGTCCACCTCGTCGGGCAGCACCTGGATGACGTTGTAGGGGTCGTGGCCGCGCCAGGGGCCGAGGATGCCCTGCGTGACGATCGCGTAGGTGTAGAGCGTGCCCTTGCCGCTCACCTCCTCCCAGTCCAGTTCGTCGTCGGGGCAGAACCGGCAGGTGCGGTCCGGCGGGTGCTGGAAGGTCTCGCAGGACCGGCAGCGCTGGAGCACCAGGCGGTGCTCCCGGAGCGCGTCCCAGTAGCCCTGGGTCAGTACGTCCGGCTGGGGCAGCAGGTAGGGGTACTCGTCAGCCATCGTCAGTCCGCCTTCATCATCACGAGCGCGCTCTTGCCGACCACGCCGGTGTGCAGCGCGATCTTCGGGTCGCGCGTCTGGCGACAGATCTCGCGATCGAACGTGTGCTCGCCCTCGGACCAGTTGGGACAGAGGCATTCGGCCTCGCCCCAGAGCTGCTGTGCGGCCTCGAGGGCGTTGTTGAGGCCGTGGCAGTAGCCCTCGTTGATCAGGCCGCCCTGGGTCTGCATCGGGATCTCGCCGTCCAGCGCGGTCGCGCCGCTCCTCACGAAGTCGGCGCACTCGCCCGGCCCGCACCAGCCGATGTCCTCGACCATGCGCATCGGGCAGTCCGTGAAGTTGTCGTAGAGCAGCGCGATGTCGATGTCGCTGAGCTGGATGTCGGCGGCCGCGAAGAGCTTGTCGCGCATGTACTTGAAGCCGGTGTCGGCGAGGTCGGCGAAGGGGCTGGGCCCGCCGATCGCGCCGCGGATCAGCAGCGGCGTCTTGCGCATGTCCTTCGCCCGCTCGGCGCTGGTGAGGATCATGGCGCAGGCCACGTCCGTCTCCAGGCAGCAGTCCAGCAGGTGGTAGGGGTTCACGATGTAGCGCGAGTTCTGGTGGTCCTCGACCGTGATCGGGTCGCGCATCGTGGCGCGGGGATTCTTGACCGCGTTGCTGCGCGAGTTCACGGACCACTCGGCGAGGTCGGCGCTGGAGACGTTGTAGAGGTCCATGTAGCGCCGCGCCTGCTGCGCGTAGGTGGTGGGCGGACCGGCGAGGCCGTAGATGTTCTGGAACTGGCCGGGGCCGCCAACGCGGTTGGTCCCTCCGCCGGCGCCCGCGCCGGACTGGCCCATGCGGAACCCGGAGCGCCCGTTCATCGAGCGGTAGACCAGACAGTAGTCGGCCATGCCGTGGTAGATGATCTGCGCGCCCATCATGATCGAGGCGGAGGCGTAGTTGCCGCCGCCCGTGAGGTTGGTGTCCTGGTGGATGCGCCTCACGCCCAGCGCGCGCAGCGCCGCCTGCGGCTCGATCGAGTCGCTCGTCTGGTAGGTGACCCCTGCGTCGATGTCCTTCGGGTCCATGCCGGCGTCGGCGGCGGCCTCGCGGGCCGCGCGGACGGTGAGCGTGGTGACGCTTTCGCCGGAGTTCTTGGAGAACCCACCGGGCGCCGACGGGCTGCGGCTGTAGCCGATCCCGACGATCGCCACGCTGTCGCGGAAGTCCTCTGGGGGCATGCGCATCTTCCCCTTCGCCAGCCCCCGCCGGAGCGTCCGGCGAGGAGCGCCCGGACGATACCACCGGCACTGCGGGGTCGCCAGCGACGGAGGGTGCGTCGGGGTTCGGCGAGCCGCCTCGAGGCCTCGCATGGGCCGAGGTTTGCGACGACTTCAACGCCATGCTATGAAGCGGAGCGCGCCCGTGGGCAGGGTTTCGCGTGCGCCGCGGAGGGAGCTACCGATGCCGGGTCCGGAGATCAGAGGCAAGTACGCGATCGTAGGTGTCGGGGAGACCGAGTACTCCCGCAACTCCGGCCGCACCACGCGGTCGATGGGCGCCGAGGCGATCCGCAACGCGATGCAGGACGCGGGAATGTGGGAGGACCGCAAGGAGATCAGCTGGGGCATGCTCTCCTACCAGGGCCGCGGCTCCGCCAACGCCCCGGACCTCGCCGGCGAGGTCGGCATCCGTCTTGACTTCTTCTTCGACTGCATGGGCGGCGGCTCCTCGACCGAGGCGCTGACCGGCATGGCCGTCGGCGTGATCGAAGCCGGGATGTGCGACGCGGTGATCATCAACCGCTCGATGAACGGTTTCACGGAGACGCGAACCGGCGGCACCGGCCAGCAGGCCCCGCGCTTCACCACGGCCAACGGCCTGGACACGCTGCAGACGGCGATCTACGGCTTTAGCACGCCGCTGCAGAGCTTCTCCCTCGCCTTCGTGCGCCACATGCACAACTACGGCACGACCAACGAGCAACTCGCCGAGGTCAAGGTCGCCCACAGCTGGGGCGCCTCGAACAACCCGAAGGCCTACTACAAGACGCGGCTGACCGTGGAGGACGTGGTCAACTCCCGCTACATCGTGAAGCCGTTCCACCTGCTCGACTGCTGCGTGGAGACGGACAACGGGACCGCGATCATCGTGACGACGGCGGAGCGGGCGGCGAGCCTGGCGAAGCCGGTGGTCAAGATCCTCGGGCTGGCGGGGCGCGTCTGTAAGTGGCAGGCCGGCTACCCCTGGCAGAACGACCCGGTCTCGCAGGTCGCCGGCGAGTACAACGCGCGCATCCTCTGGCCGAACGCGGGAGTCGGCCCCGAGGACATCGACATCACCGGCTCCTACGACGCGTTCACCTTCACCTCGCTGATCCAGCTCGAGGCCTACGGCTTCTGCCCGATCGGCGAGGGCGGCAACTACGTCTCCGACGGCACCATCCGCCTCGGCGGCAAGCGGCCGAACAACCCCTCGGGCGGCCACCTCTGCGAGGGCTACACGCACGGCATGAACATGGTGATCGAGAACGTGCGCCAGCTGCGCTTGCAGGTGGACGACTACTGCGAGGGCGAGCACACCTTCGACTACAGCGAGGGCGCGTGCCGCCAGGTGCAGGACCCTGAGATCACCGCCAACCTCGGTTGGGCGAACCCCGGCACCGCGTCCTCGATGGTGATGACGAACCAGTAATCAGCCGGCTCCGGCAGGACTGCGTTGGGGGCGCCGCGAGGCGCCCCCTTCCGCGTCCCGTCAGAGTGTGCCCGACTATGAACCCGGCGGCCTCCGAGGCGTGTACGGGGGCGGATCGGCCATGTGCGGCAGGCCGTGCGCGCCGCCCGGGCGGAAGTCGAGCGGCGCGTGGCGGTGCAGCCGCAGCAGCCGCACCAGCGTCTCCACGTCAGGCACCGGCTCCGGGAAGCCCGTCCCGACGCGCCCGACGGCCGGGAGGCTGTGCGCGTCCGATCCGCCCGTGCGGCCGACGCCGAGCTCCTCGGCGAGCGTCGCCCAGTAGCCGTCGACGTGGTCCGTGTGGTCGCCGTTGACGACCTCCAGCGCCTCGAACAGATCCGGGATCGCGGACCAGCTCGGGCGCTGGTGATCGCCCTCGCGCATCGGGTGCGCCCAGACCATCGCGCCGCCCTCGGCAAGCACGATCTGGCGCAGCCGCTCGATGTTGGTCAGCTCCGGGTGGTAGCGGTCGAGGCCGAAGACGAGCACGTGGCCGTGCGTGCTGCCGATCTCCATGCCCGGCAGCACGGCGACGCCGTGGCGCTCGCCGAGCTCGCGCGCCTGGTCCGCGTCCCAGAGCTGGTTGTGCTCCGTGAGGCAGACGCCGTCGAGGCCGCGCGCCGCCGCCTGCGCGACCAGCTGCTCGGCGCGCACGCCGCTGTCGAGCGAGAGGTCGGAGCTGTGGCAGTGCATGTCGACGACGGCGCCGCCGGGGAGCCGCGCCTCGGCGACGATGCCCAGCTCCGCGCCGGGCTCGCCGGCCATCGAGACGGCGGCCGGCCGCCGCCGGCGGGTCGCACCGGTCGGCGGCGTCTCCGCCCCCTCGTTAGCCACGAGGCGAGCGCACGCGGTCGTGCACCGTGCCCGCTAGCCCGCCGCCCGCTCGCGGGCGAGGCGGATCAGCTCCGGCAGCACCTCCAGGCAGTCGGCGGTGATGCCGTAGCGGGCGTAGCGGAAGATCGGCGCGTCCGCGTCGGTGTTGACGCCGACCAGCACGCGCGCCGTCGAGCAGCCGACCATGTGCTGGCTCGCGCCGGAGATGCCGGCCGCGATGTAGAGGTCCGGGCTGACGATCTTGCCCGTCAGGCCGACCTGCTCCTCGGCCGGCGCCCAGCCGTCGTCGACGATCGCGCGGGAGGCGCCCGGTAGCCCGCCGAGGGCCTCCGCGAGCTCGCGGATCAGGCCGAAGTTCTCGCCCAGCTGCAGGCCGCGCCCGCCGGAGACGACGATTTTTGCGTCCTCGAGGCGAGGCCCGGTAAGCGCCGCGGGCTCCTCGACGGTCACGCGCTCCTCCGCGGGCGGCGCGACATCGAGGGCGACCGACTCCGCCGTGCGTCCGGCCTCGCGATCGGGCGGCGTGGCGACGCCCGGCGCGAGCGAGACGACGCGCGGCGTGGCGTTCATGCGGTAGACCGCGCGCGCCGCCCCGCCGAAGACCGAGGCGACGGCCTCGACGTTCGCGCCGTCGGTGCGGAACCCGCTCACGCCCATCACGCAACCGCCGCCCAGCCGCGCGCCGAGGCGCGGGGCGAGCTCGAGCGAGTTCGGGCCGCGCGCGACGACCAAGCTGCTCGCGCCGGAGGCGCTCACCGCCTCGGCTGCCGCCGCGACGACGGCGTCGCCCGAGAAGGTGGCGAGGTGATCGGCGTCGGCGCTGAGCACTTGCTCCGCGCCGCGCTCGGCCGCCTCGGCGGCGGCCGCCTCGAGGCCCTGTCCGATCAGCGTGCAGGCGAGTGGCTCGCCGAGGGCGTCGGCGAGGCTGCGGCCGAGGCCGATCGCCTCGCCCTCGGCCTGGTTGAGTCCGTCCGATCCGGGTTGTGCGATGACGACCAGCACGCCGCTCACAGCACGCCCTCCTCTTCCAGCTTCGCCAACAGGGCCGCGGCCTGCTCGGCAGGCGTGGCGCCCTCGATCACCTCGCAGTGGCCCTGCACGTCCGGTACGAACAGCTCGACCAGCTCGACGCCGTGCGCGCCCTCGCCGGCATCGAGGTCGGCGGCGGCGCGCACGGTCGGCGGGCGGCGACGGGCGGCGATCATGCCGCGGCTCGTGGGGTAGCGCGGCACGCCGAGCTCGTTGCTGATCGTCACCACGGCGGGCGTCGCGACGGAGACGAGCTCCTCGCCAAGCGGCGTCGCGCGCTGCACGCGCAGGCGCCCGTCCTCGGCGGTCACGCCGAAGCCGAGCGTGACGCAGGCGAAGCCGAGCAGCTCCGCCAGCGCGCCCGGCACCGTGCCCTGGTCGTAGTCCGAGGACTGCCGCCCGCAGAGCACGAGGTCGACGTCGCCCAGCTCGGCGATCTGCGCGGCGAGCAGACGCGCGGTGCGCAGCGCGTTGCCGGCCCCCGCCTCCGGGTCGTCGATGCGGATGATCTCGTTGCAGCCCATCGCGACGCAGTGCTTGAGCACCTGGTCGACGTCCTCGCCCCCGACGGAGATGGCGGTGATCGTCACCTCGTCGTCGGCGTCGCGGAGGCGCAGCGCCGCCTCGATCGCCTGGTCGTCGTAGGCGTTGATGATCAGCGGCAGCCGGGTGCTGAACGCCCGTCCGCTCTCGTCGACCTCCAGCTGGCCCCACAGCGCGTAGCTGTTGACGCCGTCCGGGTCGACGACCTGCTTGACGCAGATCACGATGTGCATGCGGCCTCCTTCGGTCGCGTCGGTGCGTATGTGGTCTGCGCGCCTACTCCTCGTCGTCGAAGAAGACGAAGCTCTCCTCGCACCAGACGAGCTGCGCGCCCTGTCCGCTGTGATCGTCGATGCTGCGTCCGGCGAGTTCCAGCCAGCGCCAGGGCGGGTCGCCCTGCTCGAAGCGGCGGCCGGTGGCCACGCCCCGGTAGGTGACGCGGCCGGCGTAGTCGGTACCCTCGATCTGTGCGCCGCCCTCGCAGGTGCAGGGCCTGCCCATCAGCGACTCGTCGAAGAAGTAGCGGACGTCCTCGTCGGCGTCGACGGCCTCGGGGGTCGCGTCGGCCTGGTCCTCTGGACGGTCGCCTTCGGGCCCGCTCACCGGCCTCACCCCCACCCGCAGCGCCGCGGTGCGGACCAAGTCTCGCGTCGCCTCGTGGCGGCGTCAAAGCGCCTCGCGGCGGGCGTCATTCTAGCCGTCCGCGCCGCCTGCTACGATCCGCGCCGAGGCGCCGGCGGGCCGCACGGGCGCGCCGGCGGAGCAGCGGGAGGGCCGCATGGGACTCGCAGATCGCACGCCGCCGACGAAGGAAGACTTCTTCGCCTACCGCCAGCGCTACAGCAACTGGGGGCGCTGGGGCGACGACGACCAGCTGGGCACGCTCAACCACATCACGCCCGAGGTGCGCGCACACGCGGCGAGCCTCGTGCAGGCGGGCAGGGCGGTCTCGCTCGCCAACTCCCTCGACACGCGGCCCGGGCCGCGCAACCCGTTCCCGGTCTCGCACTACCTGCGCTGGCACGCAGGCATCGCCTGGGACTTCTTCGCGATCAACTACCACGGCCTCACCAACACGCACGTCGACGCGCACTGCCACGTCTTCACCGACGACGAGGAGCCGCTGCTCTACAACGGCCGGCCCGCCTCGCTGGTGACGGTGACGGGCGCGAAGAGCGGATCCGTGGAGCACTGGCGCGACGGCATCGTCACGCGCGGGGTGCTCTACGACATCCCCCGCTACCGCGGCGTCGAGCACGTCAGCTACGAGGAGCCCGTGCACGGCTGGGAGCTCGAGGACTGCGCGCGTGCGCAGGGCGTCGAGCCGCGATCGGGCGACGCGGTGCTGATCCGATCCGGCGCGGACGCGGTGTCGCGCGCGCTGCAGAGCGGCGCGCTCGACGCGCCGAGCGAGGGCGGCAGCATCACCGTTCCGGGCGCGCCGCCCCGGCCCGGCGTGCACGCCTCGGCGATCGAGTTTCTCTACGAGTACGACGCGTCGATCCTCGTCTGGGACTTGCAGGAGGCGGCGGGGCAGGGCTTCGAGGGCAGCGGCGGCGCGATCCACCAGATCGCCCTGCCCTACATGGGGCTGCCGCTGCTCGACAACGCCAACCTCGAGGCCGTCGGCGTGGCCTGCGCGGAGCTGGGCCGCCACGAGTTCCAGTTCGTCTGCGCCCCGCTGATCATCTGGGGCGGCACCGGATCGCCGGTCAACCCACTGGCCGTGCTGTAGGGGCTGCGGACCCCCATGACCACCACGACCGCGGATCAACAGAGGCGACTGGAAGCGCTCGCTCGATTCGAGCGCGCGACCGAGGTGCCGCTGCTCGTCCTCGCGCTGCTCACGATCCCGCTCTTTCTTTCGCCGTTCGTGCTCGACCTGTCCGCCGGCCAGGAGCGGGTCATCTTCGCCCTCGACTGGCTCATCTGGGGCGTCTTCGCGGCCGATCTGCTGATTCGAACGAGGCTCGCGCCCCGCAAGCTCACGTACCTCCGGCGGCACTGGTTCGACGTGCTGATCGTCGTGCTGCCGTTCCTGCGGCCGCTGCGCGTCGCACGATCCGCGGGCGCACTGCGCGTGCTTGGCGCGGTGCGGGCGCTCGCGTACGCGCTACGTGCGGCACACGCGATGCGCGCGATCCTGGCCCGCCGAGGTGTGCAGGGATCGCTGCTCTTCGCGGGCCTCGTCCTCACAGCCTCCGCGATCGCGGTCTACTTCGCCGAGCGCTCTGGCAGTGGCGAGATCGACAGCCTCGATACGGCGTTCTGGTGGGCGATCGCAACCGCGACAACGGTGGGCTACGGAGACGCCGTCCCCGTTACGGCGGTGGGCCGCGGCGTGGGCGTGATGCTGATGATCGTCGGTATCGGCACCTTTGCAGCGCTCACCGCGAACGTCGCCGCCTTCTTGTTCGAGTCAGAGCACCCGGTCCGCGGTCCAGCGTCCGACGAGGTGCTGGACGAACTGAGACGCTTGCACGCACGCCTCGATGCGGCGGGGATCGCGCAGGACGACGGCGAGCGCGAGCCGGCTACGTCACCGTGATCGGGTGCGGGAGGGGCTGGTTGAAGAGGTAGCCCTTGTCGTTGAACGGCACTTCCTCGGGCTGCGTCTCGCCCGAGGCGTCCGTCGCGCGGGTCATGATCGTGTGCTCACCCGGCTCGGCGTCCCACTCGAACTCGAACATCGCCCACGAGTAGTCGACCTGCGGCCCCAGCACGTCCGCCTCGCTCCAGTTCGCGCCGCCGTCCGTGCTCCACTCGACGCGCTCGATCGGGCCGCCGGGCGAGTGGGCGTAGCCGTGCAGGCGCTGGACGCCGGCCGACAGCTCGGCGGGCCAGGGCAGCGCGAGGGCGCTCTTGATGTTCTGCTCCTCGGCGATCTCACCCCGCGCCTCGCCCTCGGGCTCGTAGCGGGTGCCGATCAGCACGTAGTGGGTGGTGTTGTTGCGCGTCCAGAGCTGCTCGCGCGAGACGACGATGCGGCCGAGCCACTTGATGTTGGTTGCGCCGACCCAGCCCGGCGCGATGGCGCGCAGCGGGAAGCCGTGGTCCTTCGGGAGCGCCTCGCCGTTCAGCTCGTAGGCGAGGATCGTGTCCGGGTGCAGCGCCTTCTCGACCGGCATCACGCGCCGGAAGCCGCCCTCCGGAGCCTCGCTATCGAGGCCGACCAGCATCACGCAGACGGCATCGTCGCGGATCCCCGCCAGCGTCAGGACATCGCGCAGGGACACCCCGGTCCACTCGCCGTTGGAGACGCCCCCGGTGGTCCACTGGGAGCCAGTCGTCAGCCAGCCCTCCAGCCGCTCGAACATCGCGCGCTGGTTGCCCGCGCACTCGAGGTAGGAGACGAACGTGCGCGAGGGAAGGCGGCGGATCTCCTCGTAGCTCAGCTCGATCGGGCTGTCGATGGCGTCGCCCTCGATCGACAGCCGCCAGTCCCCTGCGTCCACATCGAGGCTCGACGATGAGTTGTTCCGCACGAAGAACAGCCGGGCCGGGGTGATCACCTCGTCCATCAGTTCAAGGCGCGCCTCGAGGCTCGTGTCGGCGTGCTCGATGAACGGCTCGGTGTCCTTGAACCAGTGCGCGGGCTCGTCGGGCTCCTCGTCCATGCCGCCTTCGAGGTCGATGCAGGCCACCAGCACCGCGGCGGCGCCGCCGGCCGCCATCAGTTCCAGGAAGCGGCGGCGAGTCATGCCGGACGTACGAGCGCGCCGCCAGAGCTCCTCGGCCATCGCCTCGTCGCGCCCCCCCGCCGCAGCGGGGTTGGGCGCGGAGACTTCACGCCTCGAGGTCATGCATTCCTCCGCTGCCGGGGGAGTGGTCCCTGCCCGAATCCACTCGGCGACGGCCACGATGCTGGCGCACCGCGCCGTTCAGGGCAAGACCCGCGTGCGCCGAGGCCCGAGCGGCGGACGCCCTCGCCCCTTCAAGAGTCGCGCCGTACGGTAGATCGATGGCCGGCGATCCCGACTACGCTCCCGGCGCCTACGGCGAGCGCATCGCCGCGGACTACGACGACCTGCACACCCACATGGACCCGACCGACGCCGTCGAGGCGCTCGCCCGGCTGGCGGGCGGCGGACGCGTGTTGGAGCTGGGTATTGGCACCGGACGGATCGCGCTGCCCCTCGCGGCGCGCGGGGTCGAGGTGCACGGCGTCGACGCCTCCGAGGCGATGGTCGCGGAGCTGCGGGCGAAGCCCGGTGGAGAGGCGATCCCTGTCACGATCGGCGACTTCGCGGATGTCGGCGTCGAGGGCGAGTTCGACCTGATCTTCGTGGTCTTCAACACCTTCTTCGCGCTGCTCACGCAGGAGACGCAGCTGCGCTGCGTGCGCAACGTCGCGGCGCACCTGAGCCCCGGCGGCGTGTTCGTCGTCGAGGCGTTCGTGCCGGACATGTGCCGCTACGACCACACCGGGCACGCGCTCCGCATGCACCGCGTCGAGGGCGAGCGAGTGATGTTCGATGCGTCGACGCTGGACCGTGCGCAGCAGCGGATTACGACTCGCCTCGTCTCGATCGACGGCGAGGCCGTCACGCAGTACCCGATCGAGATCCGCTATGTCTGGCCCTCGGAGCTGGACCTGATGGCGCGCCTCGCAGGGCTGCGCCTGCGCGAGCGCTGGAGCGACTGGCAGGGCGGGCCATTCGACGCCGCGAGCCGCTCCCACGTCTCGATCTACGAGCGGGCGTAGCTCCCGCCCCTACAGCCCCTGCTCCGCGACGACCTCGGTGTCGTAGAGGATGTTGCCGGTGTACGAGCCGGGCGGCTGCGAGCAGATCCAGACGGCCGACTTGCCGAGGTCATGGGCGACCTCGACGTCGAGCAGCGGCGCGTCAGGGTCGTCGATGTTGCGCAGCAGCGCGACGCCGGGCGTCGTGACCTGGTGGTCCGGCGAGAGGCAGTTGAAGGAGATGTTGTCCTTCTGGTGCTCCAGCGCGAGCTGCTGGTTGAGCCGGTCGAGCGCCGCCTTGGTGGGGCCGTAGAGGTACGAGGTGGGGCGGCGATCCTCGACCGGATAGGGGCCGGGCGGGAAGTTGACGGCGCCGCGCGAGGAGATGTTGATCACGTGTCCGCCGCCAACCGCCCGCATGTGCGGGATCGCGTGGCGGATCAGCAGGATCGGCCCGCGCACGTTGACCTCGAGCATGAGGTCGATGTGCCGCTCCGCCATCGTCTCGATCATGCCGCGCGCCTGCACGGCGGCGTTGTTGACGAGGATGTCGAGCCGGCCGAAGTGCGCAACCGTGTCCTCGACGCAGGCCTGGCAGCTCTCCCGGTCGCGCATGTCGAGGCGGAGCGCGAGCCCCGTGCCGCCCTCGTCCTCGATCTCCCTGACGACGTCGTGGATCGTGACGGGCCAGCGCGGGTCGGTGACTTCGCTGCTGCGCGCGGCGATGACTGTGCTGGCGCCGGCGCGAGCGAGGTAGAGGGCGATGTCGTGGCCGATGCCGCGCGTCGCCCCGGCGACGATCGCGACCTTGCCCGCCAGCGGCTTGCCGTCCTCTGCCATCACGCACCCTCGATCCCATCGTTCGCGACGTTCGTCCGGGACGTGATGTCACCCGCCCGGAGCGCGCGCGAGGGTAGCAGGATCCGCAGTGGCGAGCAGCGCCGGGCGCCCCGTCGGGCGCCCGGCGCTCAGGCGGCTAGCCGGAAGCCGTCAGATCGGGGTCCTCGTTAACGAGGCCGATGCCCAGGAGCAGGTACCAGATCGTCACGATCAGCAGGTACAGCCCGTAGATGAGCACCAGCTCCTGGGCGATGTCGTGCGCGAACTCCGCGATCGCGGTAGCCACCAACCCGGCGACCGAGGCCACGACCACGAGCAACGCGAACCACCGCTGGTAGCCGCCCGCGAACCGGTCGTAGAGACCGAGCCCAAGCAGCAGCGTGCCGACCGCGCCGGCCGCCCAGACGCCGATGGTGATTCCGTAGCGGACGGACTGCAGGCTCCACGAGAGCGCGTCCGCCCGCTCGGCGTCGATCCCCTCGAGGCCTCCGTGCTGCAGCACGTGGACGATCATCTTGTTCACGCCGACGGCGGCAAGCAGGAGAGCGATCGTGATCGTGAGGGCGACCACGCCGTACCGCACCATCGCGTCGCTCGCGCTCTCGCCCCTGGCCGTCCGGCTGATGGCGAGCAGCCCGAACAGGAGGAGGAGCCCCGCAGCCATGTTCATCAGTGACGCGAGGTTGTGCAGGCCGGCGTCCGAGGACCGATCCTCGAGCGTCTGGACCATGTTCAGGCCCTCGAAGCTGTCCGTGGTGTAGCCGGGCGTGATAGCGGCCGCCACGACCACGAGCACGGCGGCCACGATCATCGACCATCCGGCGATCTTGCTCACCGACCACTCGCTCATCACTCTCCTCCGATCCCCGGGAAGCGCCTTGCCGTCACGATAGGCGCAGAGGCACTTTTGTCAATGAACACCGAGGATTATTGGGAGTTTGTCTCAACTCGGCCGAGGCGTTCCCAAGAACTCGCGAAGCGCCGGCAGGAGCCGTTCCGGCGCCTCCTCGGCGAGAAAGTGGCCGCAGTCCTCGAAGGTCAGCACCCGCGCGCCGGACAGCTCCGCCTGCCAGCGCTCGAGCTCCTGCTCGCGGAACGCGATGTCCTTGAGGCCCCAGAGGATCAGTGCGGGCTTGTCGGCGAACTTCGCTCGCTCGCTCCAGATCGAGTCCAGCCAGTCGCTCGCGCGGATGATGTAGCCCGGTAGCGCGGCCATCGCCGCGCGCGCCCCCGGCGGCTGGGCGCTGCGGTAGTGGGCCATCACTTCGGGCGTGAGGATCGATTTGTCGCCGACGGCCCTCGGGACTACCTGGTTGACGAAGAAGTTGAAGCGCTTGATGAGGAACTGCCCCAGCGGGCTGCGCATCATGAAGCTGAACATCCGGAAGTGCCGGTCGTCGGAGACCGGCCAGCACCAGCTGTTCGCGATCACGAGGCGCGCGACCCGCTCCGGATGCCGCCGCGCGAACTCGAGACCGATCGGCCCGCCCCAGTCCCCCATGAACAGCGTCGCGTCCCGCACCTCGAGGTGGTCGAGCAGCGCGGCGAAGCGCTCCGCGTGCGCGGCCGGGTGATGGTCCTCGCGGCGGTCGCTGCGCGACGAGAGGCCGAAGCCGACGTGGTCCGGCGCGATGCAGCGGAAGTCGCCGCGCCGGCCCTCGATGAGCTGGCGGAACTCGAACGACCACGAGGGGTTGCCGTGCACGAAGACGATCGGCGCGCCCGCACCCTCGTCGACGTAGTGCAGCCGCTGCCCGTCCGGCGTCTGGAAGTAGCGGCTTTCGAACGGGTACAGCGCGTCCGAGAGCCAGGCGGGTCGCCCCTCGGTAGCCATCGAGGCCGCCGCTCTACGCCACGACCGGCGCGCCGTCGCGGATGCGCAGCTCGCCGTCCTGCAGCAGGTGGCGGATGCGGCGCGTCGCGCCGAGGTCGGCGAGCGGGTCGCCGTCGAGCACCAGCAGGTCGGCGCGGCGGCCGGGCCGCACCGTGCCGAGGTCGTCCTCGAGGCCGAGCACGCGCGCGCCCTGCAGCGTGGCGGCCTGGATCGCCTCGTGCGCCGTCATGCCGAGGTCCGCGAGCTGCGCGATCTCGTCGTGCAGCGCGTCGGGGCCGGTAAAGGGGCTGCCCATGTCCGTGCCCGCAGCGAGCGGCACGCCCGCTCGCCAGGCGGCGCTGATGTTCTCGCGATGCGCCGCGGCCACCTCGTGCGCGCGCTCGACCGTCTCCGCGCCGAGCGCGTCGCCTGCCGCCTCGATCACGATCTTGATCACCGCGAGCGTCGGCACGATGAACGTGCCGCGCTCCAGCAGCTCCTCGATCAGCTCCTCCGTGAGGAACGAGGCGTGCTCGACCGTGTCGACCCCACCGACGACGGCGTTGCGGATGCTGGGCGCGCCGTGGGCGTGGGCGGCGACGGTCTTGCCCTCGGCGTGGGCCATCAGCGTGACGATGCGCACCTCGCGCTCGTTGAACTGCTCGGTGTTGGGGCCGTGGCCGGTGCCGATCACGCCGCCGGAGACCATCAGCTTGAGCAGGTCCGCCCCGGCGTCGAGCTGCGCGCGGGCGGCCTGCCGGACCCCGTCCTCGCCCTCGGCGAGCGCGCCGACGTGCCAGCCGTGGCCCTCGGGCGCGGTCAGCCAGGCGCCCGCCGAGAAGACGCGCGGCCCGGGCGTGAGCCCGTCCGCGATCGCGTCGCGCAGCCCGAGGATCACCGGGGCCACGCCGCCGACGTCGCGCGCCGTCGTGACGCCGGCGGCGAGCAGCTGCCCGGCGCGCCGCGCCGAGTCGATCGCCTGGTAGCTGTGCGGCCGCTCCGCGCCGTGCTCGAGCGCTTGCGGCGTGGCGTCGAGGCTGAGGTGCGTGTGCGCGTCGATCAGACCGGGGATCGCCGTCCCGCCGCCCGCGTCGAGCTCCGGCTCGTCGCCCTCGAGGGCGACGCCGATCTCGGCGAAGCGCCCGTCGTGCACGCGCACGTCGACGCCCTCGAGGAGCGCGCCCGTCCCGTCGAGCAGGCGCAGGTTGCGGATCAGCACTGTCGCCTCCCGGTTCGCTGCGACGGTCCGTTCGCTTGACGAGGCGTGTGGTTAGTCATACGCTTAGCCAAGCGTCTGGCATGCAGGGATTCAACGATGGTAACGGTCAACGTCCACGAAGCGAAGACTCACCTCTCGCGGCTCCTCGCCCAGGTCGAGGACGGCGAGGAGGTGGTCATTGCCCGCAACGGGACTCCGGTGGCCCGGCTCGTCCGGCTCGAGCGACGCAAAGGGCGGCGATTCGGTGCCATGAAGGGCCTCATCGAGATCGACGACAGCTTCTTCGACCCGCTTCCGGAGGAAGAGTTGGCCGCGTGGGAGGGAGCCTACGAGGGGCCGGAGAGCGAGGCATAGCTGTTGCGACTGCTACTCGACACTCACGCGTTCCTCTGGTGGTTCGCGGGGAATCGGCGACTTTCGGCGGCGGCGCATCGTGCAATAGCGGATGAGTCGAATGACGTGCTGATCAGCGCGGCGTCAGCGTGGGAGATCGCCACCAAGCATCGGATCGGCAAGTTGCCGAGTGCCGAGGTGCTGGCGCTCGACATCGTCGGGACGATCGACAGCCAGGACTTCGAGGAGTTGCCGGTCACGGTGGACGACGGGGCCCGCGCTGGCGCGCTGCCCGGTCCCCACAGTGACCCCTTCGACCGGATGCTGATCGCGCAGGCACTCTCCCGCAACCTGACGGTCGTGTCCGTCGACTCGGTCTTCGACAGGTACGGCGTCCGCCGCCTCTGGTAAGCAGTAGCGTCCTTGCTGCGAGCGGCCTCGGATGTCGCGATCATGCGCGACAATGCGGCGGCCACATCGAGGTGTGCGGAGAAACCGGCGGCCGGGCATGGCCGCGAGCGAGAGGAGTCCAACGTGAAGGTGTTCACAGGCTACGGCGAGGTCTGGCTGGGCGACGTCAGGGAGCAGGTGCAGCGCGCCGAGGAAGCCGGCTTCGACGGCATCTCCACCGGCGAGCTGAAGCACAACTCGATCCTCGCGCTGACGCTCGCCGCCGAGTACAGCGAGCGCATCGAGCTCGCGACCAGCGTCACCATCGCCTTCCCGCGCAGCCCGTACGTCATGGCGCAGACCGCCTGGGACCTCCAGGAGTTCAGCAAGGGCCGCATCAACCTCGGCCTCGGGAGCCAGGTCAAGGGGCACAACGTGCGCCGCTTCGCGGGCGACTGGACGCCGCCCGCCCGGCGCATGGAGGGCTACATCGGGATGATGCGCGCCGTCTGGCGCTCCTGGCAGGAGGGCGAGCGACCCCGGTTCCACAGCGACGACTACAACTACACGCTCCTGCCCCCGGCCTTCAGCCCGGGACCGATCGACTACCCCTACCCGAAGATCTCCCTCGCCTGCGTCGGACCGAGGATGGCCGAAGCCGCCGGCTACTGCGCCGACGGCCTCCTCCCGCACGGCTTCATGACCGAGAAGTACCTGCGCGAGACCGTGCTCCCCGCCGTGCAGAAGGGCGCCGACCGCGCCGACCGCTCTCCCGAGGAGATCAGCATCTCCGTCGGCGGCTTCAACGCCTTCGGCGAGACGGACTCCGAGGTCGAGCAAGCGATCGAGGCGTTGCGCCGGCCGATCTCCTTCTACGGCTCCACCCGCTCCTACCACGGCGTGTTCCGCGCGCACGGCCTCGAATCGCTCGGTATGCAGCTCCACGAGCTCTCGCTGAAGGGCCGCTGGGACGAGATGTACGAGGCCGTCAACTTCGAGGTCGCCCTCGAGATGGCGAACGCCAGCACCTACGACAACCTCCCGCGCTACGCGCGAGAGCACTTCGACTACGCCGATCGCATCCACATCGCGATGCCGAGCCGGCGCGATCGTGCGAGCGTGTACGGCGGCGACGCCAGCGGCGACGCGAGGGCGCCCGAGCCCAGCGAGGAGCGGCTGGAGTGGCTGGTCAAGGAGTTGCGCGAAGTCTAGCCGCGACCCCTGCCCACGCTGCCCCGCGCGGCAGCAACGAGTTGGCCATCACTGAGAGCGAGCTGAAGGCCATCGCGGCGGCGGCGACGATCGGGTTGAGGAAGCCGTGCTCGCCGAACACCGGCGTCAGCAGCGCGGGGACCGAGGCATTCTCGAAGAGCAGGTAGCCGAGGCCCGCCGCGACCGGGATCAGCAGCACGTTGTAGGCGAACGCCCAGACGAGGTTCTGGCGCAGCGTCCGCACCGTCGAGCGGCTCAGCGCGATCGCGTCGGCGACGCCTCGCGGGTCCGAGCGCAGCAGGGCGACGCTCGCCGCGCCGAGCGCCGCGTCCGCCCCGCCGCCGATCGCGATGCCGACGTCCGCCTGCGCCAGGGCGGGCGCGTCGTTGATGCCGTCGCCGACCATCGCCACGGTGCGGCCCTCGCCCTGCAGCGCCCGCACCGCCTCCGCCTTGTCCGCCGGCGTCGCGCCCGCGACGACGCGCCCGATGCCCGCCTGCGCCGCGATCGCCTCGCCCGCCTCGATGCGGTCGCCGGTGAGCAGCGCGACATCGAGGCCGAGCGCGTGCAGTCGCGCGACCGCCTCGGCGGCGTCGGCGCGTAGCCGGTCGGCGACGCCGAGCACGCCCGCCGCCTCACCGTCGATCGCGATGGCGATCGGCGTCTCGCCGCGCGCCGCGGCGGCTTCGAAGTCACCCGTGATGGCGCGAGTGTCCACACTGTGCGCCGTGAGCAGATCGACCGCGCCCGCGACGACCTCGCGGCCCTCGACGGTGGCGAGGATGCCGAGGCCCGGTGCGGCCTCGAGTGCGGCGGGCTGGCCGGGCGGGAGCCCGCGGCGCTCGGCCTCGCGTTCGACTGCGCCGGCCAACGGGTGCTCCGAGCCGCGCTCCGCCGTCGCCAGCACGCGCAGCAGTTCGTCCTGCTCGATGCCGGACGCCGGGGCGACCGAGACGACCTCGGGCTGCCCCTCGGTCAGCGTGCCCGTCTTGTCGAGCAGCACCGTGTCGACGCGCCGCGCCAGTTCGAGGGCGGAGGCGTCGCGGATGAGCAGGCCGGCGCGCGCGCCGCGCCCGATGCCGACCATGATCGCCGTCGGCGTGGCGAGGCCGAGCGCGCAGGGGCAGGCCACGATCAGGACCGTGACCGCGTTGATAAGCGCGAAGGTCAGCGCGGGCGCCGGGCCGAACGCCCACCACAGCCCGAGCGTCAGCAGCGCGACGGCGATCACGACCGGGACGAACACGGCGGCGACGCGATCGACCAGCGCCTGGATCGGCGCCTTGGAGCCCTGCGCCTGCTCGACGAGCGCGATGATCCTCGCCAGTGCCGAGTCCGCGCCGACGGCGGTCGCGCGCACGCGCAGCGCGCCCGTCGTGTTCTGCGTCGCGCCGTAGACCGCGTCGCCCTCGCGCTTCGCGACCGGCAGCGACTCGCCGGTGAGCATCGACTCGTCGACGGCCGAGGCGCCCGCGACGACCTCGCCGTCAACCGGCAGCTGCTCGCCGGGGCGGACGATGACGATGTCACCCGGCTGCACGGCGGCGATCGGGATCTCGTACTCCTCGCCGCCCTCGAGGATGCGCGCGAGCCGGGGGCGCAGCTCGATCAAGGCACGCAGCGCCTCCGCCGACTTCGCCTTGGCGCGCGCCTCCAGCAGCCGCCCGACGAGCACGAGCGCGACGATCGCCACCGCCGTGTCGAAGTAGACGTTCGGCTCCAGGCCGCGCGCGCCCTCGAACAGCCCCGGCGCGAAGGTCGCCAGCAGCGAGTAGCCGTAGGCCGCCGAGGTGCCGAGCGAGATCAGCGTGTCCATCGTCGCGAGGCCGTGGCGGGCGGCGCGCAGGGCTGCGGCGTGAATGCGCCACGCCGCCCAGAGCTGCACCGGCGTCGCGAGGGCGAAGAACAGCGGATGCCAGACGCGGTCGGCGACGCCCTCGAGGCCGGGCAGCCGCGTCCAGCCCATCGCGGCGACGAGCACGATCGCCACCGCCCCGGCGAGCAGTGCCCGCCTGCGCAGCGCCGCCTGCTCCGCCCGGCGCTCCGCCTCAAGGGGGTCGCCTTGCTCCTCGCCGGCGTCGCCGTCGCCGGGCAGGCGCATTTCGTAGCCCGCGCGGTCGACCGCCTCGCGCAGCGCGGCCAGCGGCGCGCCGCTGGCCGCGACCGTCGCCGACTCCGTCGCGAGGTTCACGCTCGCCGATGCGACGCCGGGCACGGCCGCGAGCGCGCTCTCGACGCGCCGCACACAGGAGGCGCAGTGCATCCCGCGGATCGGGAGCCGCAGCTCCTCCATCGCCTCCGGGCCGAGTGCCTGCTGGTCGGTCGTCACGCCTCGAAGTCCCTTTGGGCCTGCCGCGCTACTTGTTCGCGAGCTCGTAGAGTTGCACGAGCTCCTCGATGACCCGGTGCTGGTCGCCGCCACGCACGCCGTCGACGACGCAGTGGTGCAGGTGGCCGGAGAGCATGCGCGACTCCGCCTTCTCGATGGCGCGCCGCACGGCGTAGGTCTGCTTGAGCACGTCGACGCAGTAGGTGTCGCTCTCGACCATGCGGCGCACACCTGCGAGGTGGCCCTCGAGGTAGGCGAGCCGCTTCAGTACGTCTGCCTTGGTATCGGCGTCCATGGCTGCACCTCCACTACGAGTATACCCCCACCCAGGGGGTAGGGGTGTGTGAGGTCAGGGGGCCGAGTCCGCGAAACGCTCGCCCGGTACCGGACCTTTGCGAAACTCCCACAAATCCGATCCGGCTCCCTCTCCCTGGGGAGAGGGCGGGGGTGAGGGGGAAGACTCCCTCGCGCCTGCGAGAGCTCCGATGGCACAACGCAATCCCGGAGGGCGGACCCTCCCTCACCCTACCCCTCTCCCTCGGGGAGAGGGGACAGGAAGGATGGGCTCGCTGTCCTGACGGGAGGGTTCCGCAACGGTCTCGGTAAGGGAGATTCAGTCGAGCATGCACTCACCGGCGAGGCGGTTGATCTCGCGGCTGCGCGCCTCCTGAGCTTCCGGTGGGACGAAGCCGTTCGTCACGAAGCCGAGCGAGAAGCCGCTCTCCGGATCGCCCCAGGCGATCTGGCCGCCCGCGCCGCCGTGTCCGAAGGCGCGTGCCGAGGCTGTCGGTGCGAACCCGCGGTCGGCGGGGCGATCGCCCGCTACCACGACCGCCAGCGCGCGGTTGACCGGCAGCCCCTCGGGCGTGCGATGGCGATCGTCCGTCAGCACGCGCGTGGCGTACTCGATGGTCTCGGCCTCGAGCGGCGCGTGGTCGCCGGACTCGGCCGGGCTGACCAGCCGCTGGTAGAAGAGGGCGAGCTCGCCGGCGCCGCCGAAGCCGGCCGCCCCGGGGCAGCCCGATCGCCGCTGCGAGGGCAGGTTGAAGTGCAACACGGTGTCCGGGTTGGTCTCGGTCCAGCCGCCCTCCGGCTCCACCGGTGGCTCGGTGTAGACGACGTCGGCGGCGCGGTGGTGCTGCTCGTCCGGCAGGCCGACCCAGAGGTCGGGCAGGCCCATCGGCGAGAGCAATCGCTGGCGCACGTAGTCCCGGAAGTCCTCGCCCGTGCGCTGGCTGATGATCTCGGCGAGCGTCCAGTGGGCCGAGGTCGCGTGGTACTCGAAGCGGCTGTCTGGCTCCCAGGTGAGGCGCCAGTAGTCCATCCGCTCCTGCCGCCTGGCGCGGTCCTCCCAGAGGTCGGGATGCATCGGCGCGTAGGGGAAGCCCGCGGTGTGCGTGAGCACCTGGCGGACGGTGACCTGCTCGGTGCCGTTGCTCAGGAACTGGGGGACGATTGCCGAGACGCGCTCCTCGATGTCCAGCAGTCCGTCCTCGATCAGCGCCCATGCAGCGGCGCCGACGATGCCTTTGGTCGACGAGTAGATGCAGTAGAGCGTGTCCGCCTCGGCGGGGCCCGAGCGGCCGCCCCGCGTCACCTCGCCGTAGCAGGCGACCGCGGCGATCCGGCCGCGCCGGCCGACCGCCAGCTGCGCGCTGGGAAGGCCGGAGGCCACCTCGCTGCGCACGTAGTCGCGCAGCCTCTGCAACCCTGCGGGGTCGATGCCGATCTGCTCCGGGGACTCGGTGATGAACTCGGCTGCGATCATGGTGCTCGCCGGGGCGGCTCGCTAGCCCTCGCGCGAGGGCAGCACGACGACGGCGTGGCCGGGCGTGGTGCCCCGGCCGTCCTGGTTGAGCACGTTGATCTCCAGGCGCACGAGGTGCTCGCCGTCCTCGATGGTCTTCTCGCTGATCGTGGCGGTGCAGGTCAGGGTGTCGTTCTTCTGGTTGATGGCGCGGAACTGCACGCCCAGCTCGCGCACCTCCACCTCGTCGCCGGCCCAGTCGCGCAGCATGTTGATCAGGTAGGCGAAGCGCAGGTTGCCCATGCCGAAGGCGCCCTGCTCGTTGGCGCCGCGCCGTCCCGCGTCGTCGTCCATGTGGATGTAGACGAACTCGTCGTTCACCGCCGCGTAGCGGTTCCAGTGCATGAAGTCCGTCGTGCGCGACCAGTCCGGGACGCTGTCCCCAACCTCGACGTCCTCGAAGTACACGTGGTAGGCCACGCCGCTCCTCCGCCCCCGCTGCGCCGCGATGATAGCAGCGGGTGCGAACCCATCGTCGGGGGCCGGCGTGCCGCCCGCCTATACTGCGCGAGCGAGCGCCCCCGAGGGCGTCGCGGGAGGCCCCATGACACTCATTCACGCCGTCGCGCACCCGGGAACGCTTGATGACTCAGACGGCGGAGGGGCGCTGCCGACGCTGATCGCGCTGCACGGCTACGGGGCGAACGCGCAGGACCTGCTCGGCCTCAGCCCTTATCTCGCCGGCGGGCGGCTGCTGATGATCTGCCCGCAGGCGCCGTTGCCGATCCAGCCCGGCTTCTACGGCTTCAACTGGCACGCCTTCAGCGGCCCCGAGGGCCGCGGCTCCCCCGAAGTCGTCGAGGGCGCCACCGCGATGGTCAGCGAGTTCGTCGACTTCGCCCTCGAGGCCTACCCCGTCGACCGCGATCGCGTCGCGCTGCTCGGCTTCAGCCAGGGCGGCGGGATGGCCTACCGCCTCGGCTTCCGCGAGCCGGAGCGCTTCGTCGGCCTCGCGGCGCTGAGCACGAGCCTGCCCGACGACGTCTTCGCGGAGGGCGAGACGCCCGGCGAAGCAGTGCGCGCGCTGCCGCTGCTGATCCAGCACGGAGCGTCGGACGCGAGCGTGAGCGTCGACAAGGGCCGCACCTCCCGCGACCGCCTCGCGGGACTCGGACTGGAGCCCGACTACCGCGAATATCCGATGGCGCACGAGGTGGGAGCGCACAGCGCGCGTGACCTTTCGCAGTGGCTGGAGCGCGTGCTGGGCCTCGCGAATGCCGGGCCGCAGGCATAACAAACACTATGGCACATAAGGAAAAAGAACGCCCAACGTGAGGGCGCGATGTGCTAGCATCCGCGCTCTCGAAGTGCGAGTGAACCGGTTTGGCCGGTCGCTCGTACCGTTAAGGGTGCAAGCGCGGGAGCTGCACGAGAAGGGGAGTGGGCATGGCAGAAGACAGCCGAAACTGGTTCGACGGACTCAACACACGCTTGAGTCGCCGTACCGTCCTGAGAGGCGGAGTGATCGGCGGAGCGGGCCTTGCCGCGGCCGCGCTGATCGGCTGCGGCGACGACGACGAAGAGCCGGCCGCCACGCCAGCCCCGACGCCTGCGCCGACCGTTGCGCCGACCGCGGCGCCGACGGCGACGCCGGAGGCAGCCGCGACGGAGCAGGCGGTCGAGGACGACTACGTCGCGCGGGCGGCGGCCGACGGCTCGCTCTACCCGTACAACTACCCGGAGCCGCCCGGGGACCCGAAGGCAGGCGGCGTCATCAAGATCGGCGTCTCCTGGGACCTCGGCGCGATGGACACCGCCCTGCAGAAGGCGGGCGGCAGCACCACGGTGCCGGACTGCACCTACAACAGCCTGATCGGCTTCAAGCACGGGCCGGACACGGGCAGCAAGCTGAGCGTCGAGCTGGAGCCCGAGCTGGCGCAGTCCTGGGAGTGGTCGCCGGACGGCACGCAGGTCACGTTCAACCTGGCCAGCGGCGTCAAGTTCCAGAACGTCGTGCCGCTGAACGGGCGTGACTTCTCGTCCACCGACGTGCTGCAGTGGGCAGAGCGGCAGTCGACGACTGGCGTCAACAAGGGCGCGTTCGGGCTGGTCACGGACATGGCCACGCCGGACGCGAACACCTTCCAGTTCACGCTTTCGTCGCCGAGCCCGGACTTCCTGATTCCGTTCGGCACGCACTTCATGAGCATCTACCCGCGCGAGCTGGTGGATCAGGATCTGCTGGCGACGCAGGCAATCGGTACCGGGTCGCTGATCATCACGGAGATCGAGGAAGGCAGCCACGTCATCCTCGAGACGAACCCGGACTACTGGGAGAAGAACCTGCACGGCCGCGAGCCGTGGCTGGACGGCCTGGAGTTCCGGATCATGCGTGACTCGGCGGCGCGTATCGCTGCCTACCGCACCGGCGACCTTGACTACTGCTACAGCTGGCCGTCGACGCCGAGGCACGCGGCGGAGTTGCTGGAGACGAACCCGGACTACGTGGTGCTCTCCGACCCGGTGGTGCTGAACAGTGGTTCGTGGGGCATGAACCTCACGGACCCGCGGTTCTCCGACCCGCGCGTGCGGCAGGCGCTGCACCTGGGCTTCAACCGCGACCTGGCGATCCAGATCATCTACGACGGCGTCGGCACCTGTCTGCCGACGGCGGCGTGGCCGTTCGTCTACGACGAGACCCCGTCGTTCGAGAACGGGATCCTGGCGCCGTGGTTCACGTACAACCCGGGCGAGGCGCAGAGCCTGCTGCAGGCCGCCGGCCAGGAGAACCTCGAGTTCACCGTGCTCACCACGGACCGCTACCTCAGCACCGGCGACGCCGAGCTGATGCAGGAGCAGTTCCGTGAAATCGGCATCACGGTGAACTTCAACTCGGTGGACTACACGGAGTTCAACAGCCAGTGGGTTCCGGGCGAGTACCCCGAGGTGGCCGACGGCTGGGCGACCCCGTCCAGCACGGGCGCCGCGGACGGCTTCTACTGGGAGCAGGTCCACTCGGAGTCGCCGGACAACCGCTGGTACATCAACGACCCGGAGATCGACGCGTGGGCGGACGCGCAGCGGATCGACCTCGATCCGGAGAGCCGCGCGGACACGCAGCGCAAGATCTTCGACAAGTTGGTGGCGGAGGCGTACCGGCTCGAGACGATTCACACGTTCTCGCTGTCGTCGTACCCGCCATGGCTGCGCTTCGTGCGGTACAACGGGCCGTACATCAGCTACCACTGGTTCTACCGCTGGGGCGACTCCTTCATGGACACCTGGCTCGACAAGTAACGGCAACAAGGAAGCCGTACACACGGGGAGCCGGCCAATCGGCCGGCTCCCTTCTTGTTGGGCCCGCGGCGGCCTCAACAGGGCCGGATGCGGTTCGCGCAGTCGCCGGATCCGGCGTGACCCCGCGCATCCCGCTGTCGCGATGTGCTAGCATCACGATAGTTGTGCAGCGGGGCGAGCCGTGGAAACGGAGCGTCCTCAGCGTCAGCGTCCCACGCGGAGTACCGCACGCGAAGGGGGAGGGGCATGGCAGAAGACAGCCGAAACTGGTTCGAGGGACTCAACACGCGCTTGAGTCGCCGCACCGTCCTGAGAGGCGGCGTCATCGGCGGAGCGGGCCTGGCCGCGGCCGCGCTGATCGGCTGCGGTGACGACGACGAGGAAGAGCCGGCAGCCACGCCGGCCCCGACGCCTGCGCCGACCGTTGCGCCGACCGCGGCGCCGACGGCGACGCCGGAGGCAGCCGCGACGGAGCAGGTGGTCGAGGACGACTACGTCGGGCGGGCGATGGCCGATGGCTCGCTCTACCCATACAACTACCCGGAGCCGGCCGGGGACCCGAAGGAAGGCGGCGTCATCAAGATCGGCGTCTCCTGGGACCTCGGCGCGATGGACACCGCGCTGCAGAAGGCGGGCGGCAGCACCACCACGCCGGACTGCACCTACAACAGCCTGCTCGGCTTCAAGCACGGGCCGGACACGGGCAGCAAGCTGAGCGTCGAGCTGGAGCCCGAGCTGGCGCAGTCCTGGGAGTGGTCCCCGGACGGCACGCAGGTGACCTTCAACCTGGCCAGCGGCGTCAAGTTCCAGAACGTCGTGCCGCTGAACGGGCGTGACTTCTCGTCCACCGACGTGCTGCAGTGGGCAGAGCGGCAGTCGACGACGGGCGTCAACACGGGTGCGTTCGGGCTGGTCACGGACATGGCCACGCCGGACGCGAACACCTTCCAGTTCACGCTCTCGGCGCCGAGCCCGGACTTCCTGATTCCGTTCGGGACGCACTTCATGAGCATCTACCCGCGCGAGCTGGTGGATCAGGATCTGATCGCGACGCAGGCGATCGGCACGGGCCCGCTGATCATCACGGAGATCGAGGAGGGCAGCCACGTCATCCTCGAGAAGAACCCGGACTACTGGGAGAAGAACATGCACGGCCGCGAGCCGTGGCTGGACGGCCTGGAGTTCCGGATCATGCGCGACTCGGCAGCGCGCATCGCGGCCTACCGCACCGGCGACCTGGACTACTGCTACAGCTGGCCGTCGACGCCGAGGCACGCGGCAGAGCTGCTGGAGACGAACCCGGACTACATCGTCCTGGCGGACCCGGTGGTGCTGAACAGTGGTTCCTGGGGCATGAACCTGACGGACCCGCGGTTCTCCGACCCGCGCGTGCGGCAGGCGCTGCACCTGGGCTTCAACCGCGACCTGGCGATCCAGATCATCTACGACGGCGTCGGCACCTGTCTGCCGACGGCGGCGTGGCCGTTCGTGTACGACGAGACCCCGTCGTTCGAGAACGGGATCCTGGCGCCGTGGTTCACGTACAACCCGGGCGAGGCGCAGAGCCTGCTGCAGGCCGCCGGCCAGGAGAACCTCGAGTTCACCGTGCTCACCACGGACCGCTACCTCAGCACCGGCGACGCCGAGCTGATGCAGGAGCAGTTCCGCGAGCTGGGCATCACGGTGAACTTCAACTCGGTGGACTACACGGAGTTCAACAGCCAGTGGGTCCCGGGCGAGTACCCCGAGGTGGCCGACGGCTGGGCGACCCCGTCCAGCACCGGTGCGGCGGACGGCTTCTACTGGGAGCAGGTCCACTCGCAGTCGCCGGACAACCGCTGGTACATCAACGACCCGGAGATCGACGCGTGGGCAGACGAGCAGCGGATCGACCTCGATCCGGAGAGCCGCTCGGACACGCAGCGCAAGATCTTCGACAAGTTGGTGGCAGAGGCGTACCGGCTCGAGACGATTCACACGTTCTCGCTCACGTCGTACCCGCCGTGGCTGCGCTTCGTGCGGTTCAACGGGCCGTACATCAGCTACCACTACTTCTACCGCTTCGGCGACTCGTTCACGGACGTGTGGCTGGACAAGTAACGGCAGCAGGGAAGCCGTACACACGGGGAGCCGGCCATTGGCCGGCTCCCCTCTCGTTCGGGGGCAGAACCGCCTTCACGAGATTCGGCCCGCGGGGCGGGAATCCGGAACCGAGGCAGGCCACCGCGGCCCCGATCCCGGCAAATCCCCCGATCCGGGCCACGGCGTACTATGATTGCCGCGGCGGCCACCCGGCCGAGCGGGGCTCCCTTGGGCGGGGGCAGCATCGAGTGCAGCGAGACGGGGCAGCATGTACAGGTACGTCATCCGCCGCCTGATTGCTGCCGTTCCCACCATCATCATCATCTCAATCCTGGTGTCGCTACTGATCCGCCTGCAGCCAGGCAGCGTCCTCATGGCCAACCTCGAAGAGGGCGGCAGCTACACCGAAGAAGAACTCGACCTGATGGCCTACAACCTCGGCATCACGCGCACCTGGCCGCACCAGTACCAGTGCTGGGTGGTGGGCGACCTGCTGAACTGGGCCGTGACCCCTGCCGTACAGGATCCGAACAGCGCGGTTCCCAAGGACGGATCGATCCTGACCCTCGGCTTCCTGGGCGAGAAGCCGCTGCTGGGCGAGTGCGACGGCGGAGGTCTGATCCGCGCCGACTTCGGACAATCCCTCGACAGCCGGCGCGACATCCTCGAACAGATCGGCAAGCGAGCGCGCGTCTCGGTTCAACTCGCGATGATGGCGATGGTCGTGGCGATCTCGGTCGCCCTGCCGCTCGGCATCATCGCGGCGGTCAAGCAGGACAGCTGGCTTGACTACGTATCGCGCCTGTTCTCGGTCCTGGGTCTCTCCGTGCCGGACTTCTTCACCGCGACGGTATTGCTCTACATCCTTTCGGTCTTCGTTGGGTGGACACCTCCATTTGGTTACTTCTCCTTCTGGTCCGACACGTGGACCAACTTGCAGGCGTACACCATCCCCGCGCTCATCGTCGGGTACCGGCTCTCGGCAATCAGCGCGCGCATGACGCGATCCGCCATGCTCGAGGTGCTCCGCCAGGACTACGTGCGCACCGCTCGCGCGAAGGGTCTCGAGGAGCGACCCGTCATCCTCAAGCACTCGCTGCGGAACGCGCTCATCCCGGTGGTCACGATCATGGGCACACAGTTGAGCTTCCTGCTCGGTGGGATCGTGCTGATCGAGGTCGTGTTCTCGCTTCCCGGACTCGGCTCGCTGCTCCTGAACGCCGTCGAGGTCCGTGACTACCCGGTGGTGCAGGGCGTTGTGGTGCTCACCTCGATCACCTTCATCCTCATGAACCTGCTGGTCGACCTCTCGTACGCGCTGATCGACCCGCGGATCCGTTACAGCTAGGGCAGGGGGCAACGGTGGCCGCGAGCACAACCCGCACGGAGCTTCAGCAGTTTGCTACTCCTGCCCGCAACCCGATCGTCCACACGATGTGGAACATCGTCAGGACGCCGGTCGGAGCAGCCTCGCTGGCCGTGATCATCGGGCTCGTCCTCGTCGCGGTCCTCGGTCCGTGGATATCCCCATATGGCTTCACCCAGTTCTCGGTTGACACGTACCAGGGCCCGAGCAGTTCCCACTGGCTTGGCACGGACAACCTCGGCCGCGACACGCTCTCGCGGCTGATCCGGGGAGCGCGCATTTCGATCTACGCCGGCTTCCTGACCGTCACCTTCGGCACCCTCGTCGGCTCGATCGTCGGATTGGTGAGCGGCTTTGCCGGCGGTACGGCCGACCTCGTCATCCAGCGCTTCGTCGACGCCATCCAGGCGATCCCCGCGCTCATGATGACGATCGCGATCATCGCCGTGATTGGACCCAGCACCACCAACGCCGTCATCGCGATCGCGGTGTTCGTCTCCGCCAGCAACTCGCGCGTGGTGAGAAGTGCGGTGTTCTCCGTCAAGGAGAACGTCTACATCGAGGCCGCCGAGGTGGTCGGCGCCTCCCCGCTCCGACGCCTGGTCCGCCACGTCTTGCCCAACGTGATGCCAGTCATCCTGATCCTGATTTCAGCGGGCTTTGGCGCCGCGATCCTGATCGAGGGCGCGCTCAGCTTCCTCGGGCTCGCCACCCAACTGCCCGACGTCTCATGGGGCATCAGTCTGCGCGACGGGCGCATCTTCATGGAGGAGCAGCCCTGGATGGCGATCTCCGCCGGCACCGCCATCGCCATCACGGTGCTCGCCTTCAACCTGCTCGGCGACGTCATCCGCGACGTGCTCGACCCGCGCCTCCGGGGCTCGCGCTAAGAGCGCCTCACGCGACCGCCGCGATCATCCCGTCGCCCGGCAGCGTCCCGCCGGCCTCGCCGATCCGCGCCGTCCAGTCGCCGAAGCCGCGTGCGAGCGCCTCGAGGGCGTCGCGCTGCCCGGCGGCGGCAGCCGGCGAGGCCGCGATCAGCGCGCGCCCGAGGTGGCGCGCCAACTCGCCCGGATGTGCCGTCGCACGCACCTCGTCGAAGCCTGCCCGCAGCAACGCCTCGCGCAGCCACGCGGTCGTCCAGCGCCGCAGCTCCACGACCGTGCTGTGCCGCGCGTGGGGCGCGAGCCGTCCGAGCAACTCGATGCCGAGCGCGGGGGCGCCGGCCAGCAGCGTCTCGCCGTAGGCGCGGCGACCGAGCGCGGCGGCCTCGAGGGCCTGCTGGTGCAGCCGCGCCGCCTCGCCCCCGGCGGGGAGCTCGAGGGTGTAGCGACGCTCCAGCGGCGGATCCTGCAGCCGCCGCACATAGCTGTAGAGGCGGATCGGGCGCGAGGCGGCGTCGACGCCCTCCCAGAGCAGCACGCTCTCGATCTCCGGGGCGGGGAGCCGCCAGTGCTGGTAGGAAGCGCGCAAAGCCCCGCCGGGCCGCAGCACGCGGTGCAGCTCGGCGAAGACCGCCTCGGGAGCCGCGGCCTCCTCGAGCGATGCCGCCGCGGTCACGAGGTCGACCGAGCCGTCGGCGAGGGGCAGCGCGGCTGCGTCCGCGGTTGCAAAGCGCGCGTTCGCCAGTGCGAGCCGCGCCGCGTTCGCCCTGCATGTGCGCACCCGCCGCGGCGACGGATCGACGCCCAGCACCTCGGCGTCCGGGCGCGCCGCCGCCATCGGCAGCGACGGCCAGCCGTCGCCGGGTCCGATGTCGAGCACGCGCGGGGCGCGGCCCGCGTGCGCGGACGGAGCGTGCGGGAGGTGCGCAACGTAGTCGGCGATGCGCGCGGCGTCGGCCCAGTGCTGCTCGCGGCGGGGGTCGTAGGGAACGTCGACGAACGGGAGCTGGCCGTCGCGCTGGCGAGGCATGCGCTCGTACAGCCCCCGGGCCGAGTCGAGCGGCTCGGGTGGCGCATTCGCGAGCAGCCAGCGTTCGACCGGCGAGTGGGATTCGGCAGACGGCATCGGTACGGCCCTCCGCCTCGATCGGCCCGGTTCGAGAGCGGCCGCTAGAAGAGCCCGCCGGTGCGGATCGTGCGCTCGATCGCGTAGAGGACCAGCAGCCCCACGGCGATGGCGATCCACTTCCAGTGGAAGCGGCCGGGATCCTCGAGCAGGTTCATCGAAGGCGCCTCCATCTCCACCGGCAGTCGCCGTGGACCCGAGCGTACGGCCTGCGCGGCCGGGCGTCACGCCTGGCGAGGGGGACACTGTCCTCGCTGCCCATGATGGACTGGCGGCGGCGGATAGCCGCGGCGTTGCCGGTCCGTCAGTCCGGGCGCGCTACCCGCCTGTGTGGCGCGCGCGTTGCCAGCAATGCTGGTACGATTTCACGACGTTAGGTGTGGCGAATATCGAGCCGTCGCCCGTACGATGCTCTTCGGGCAGGCTCGACAGCGCGTCCGGTGCGCTGCAGGCAGACGCGGGGGTGGCGATGACAGCGCGGCTGATCGCACTGCCGGCTCGCCGTGCGCCGCTGATCGGCCACGGCTGGCCGCCGCCGGTGATCCTGCTGCCCGCCCTGCTGGTCGGCGCCCTCTGTGCGATCCCGCCCGTCTATCTGCTGGTCCGGGCGGGACAGTCGCCCGAGGCCGCGTGGGAGGCCGTCGCGGCGAGCTCGACGCTCGGCCTGGCGCTGCGCACGGCCGCACTCGCCGCGAGCACGACGGCGCTTGCCGCCGCGATCGCGCTGCCGCTCGCCTGGCTGACGACGCGCACGGACCTGCCCGCCAGGCGCACGCTGGGAATTCTCGCCGCGCTGCCGCTCGCCGTGCCCTCCTACATCGCCGCGATGCTGGCGGTCTCCGCCTTCGGACCGACGGGGCTGGTGCAGGACGCCCTCGAGCCGCTCGGCGTGCAGCGCCTGCCCTCGATCTATGGCTTCCCCGGCGCGACCCTCGTGCTCGCGCTGTTCACCTACCCCTACCTGCTGCTGACGCTGCGTCCCGCGCTGCTCGGCCTGGACCCGCGCCTCGAGGAGACATCGCGCGGCCTCGGCTCCGGGCGCTGGACCACGTTCCGCCGGGTGGTCCTGCCGCAGTTGCGGCCGGCGCTGGCGGCGGGCGGGCTGCTCGTCGCTCTCTATGCGATCTCTGACTTCGGCGCGGTTGCGCTGTTGCGCTATGACACGCTGACGCGGGCGCTGTTCGTGCGCTACGAGTCCGGGTTCGACTTCTCAGGGGCCTCGGCCCTCGCGCTCGTGCTGATCGGCATCGCCTTCACGCTGATCGCCATCGAGCTGTGGGCGCGCGGCGAGCGCCGCTACCACGGCACGCGAGCCGGCTCGCGTCCCGCCTCGGTGGCGCCGCTCGGCCGCTGGCGCTGGCCGGCGTTCGGCTTCGTCACGGGGCTGCTCGCGCTGGCGCTCGCCCTGCCGCTCGCGCTGCTCGGCTTCTGGCTGGTGCGCGGGCTGGCGGCCGGGGAGGCGCTGCACGGCGTGGGCGCCGCGGTGCTGGACTCGCTGACCGCCTCCGGTCTCGCCGCGCTGGTCGCGGCGGCGGCCGCGATCCCCGTCGCCGTGCTCTCGGCGCGGCATCGCCGCTTCGCGCTGACGCAGCCGATCGAGTTGCTGAGCCACAGCGGCTTCGCGCTGCCCGGGCTGGTGGTGGCTCTGGCGCTCGTCTTCGCCGCGCTGCACGGCGAGTCGTTCGCCGGAGGGCTGTTCGGCGGCTGGCTCTACCAGTCGCTGGGGCTGCTCGTGGCGGGCTATGCGCTGCTCTTCCTGCCGCAGGCACTCGGAGCGACACGCGCCTCGCTGCTGCAGATCAGCCCCTCGATGGAGGAAGCGGCGAGCGGACTGGGGCGGCGCCCCTGGCAGGTGCTGGGCTCGATCACGCTCCCGCTTGCCAGCCGAGGCATCGCCGTCGGCATGGCGCTCGTCTTCCTGACCACGATGAAGGAGCTGCCCGCGACCCTGATCCTCAGCCCGATCGGCTTCGAGCCGCTCGCGGCACAGGTGTGGGCCGCCTCGAGCGAGGCGTTCTTCGCACGTGCCGCGCTGCCCGCGCTGCTGCTGGTCCTGCTCTCCGCCCTCCCACTCGCGTTGCTCACGCTCTGGAGGCGCGATGCCTGAGCACGTATCCGGTGCCGCGACTCACGATGCGCCCGCACTGCGCGCGCGCGGCCTCGTGCGCAACTTCGATGGCGTGCGGGCGCTCGATGGGCTGGACCTCGACGTCGCCGCCGGCGAGCTGTGCGTCATCCTCGGCGCGAGCGGTTCCGGCAAGACGACCGCGCTGCGCCTGATCGCCGGTTTCGAGCACCCCGACGAGGGCGCGATCGAGCTGTTCGGCGAGCGCGTGGCCGGCGAGGGCGCGTTCGTGGCTCCGGAGCGCCGCGGCGTGGGCATGGTATTCCAGGACTACGCGCTCTTCCCGCACCTCTCCGTCGAAGACAACGTCGCCTACGGCCTCCCGCGCGGCGCGGACCGCGCGGCGCGCGTGCGCGAGGTGCTCGAGCTGACCGGCCTCGGCGGCCTCGGCAGGCGCGCCGTGCACGAACTGTCCGGCGGCGAGCAGCAGCGCACCGCACTCGCGAGGGCGCTCGCGCCGCGGCCACGGCTGCTGCTGCTCGACGAACCGTTCTCCAACCTCGATCCCTCGCTGCGCGCGCGGGTGCGCGGCGAGTTGCGCGAGATCCTGCGCCGCGCGGGCACGACGACGATCCTGGTCACGCACGACCAGGAGGAGGCGCTTTCGATCGCCGACCGCGTCGCCTTCCTCTGGGACGGGCGCGTCGAGCAGCACGGCACGCCGCAGCAGATCTACCTGGAGCCGGGCACGCTGCGTGTCGCGGAGAGCATCGGTGATGCGATGGTGCTGCGGCTGCCCGCCGCCGCCGGCCTCGTGCGCACCCCGTTCGGCGACCTGCCCGCGCCGCCCGGGGCGAGCCGCTGCGCCGTCGTGATCCGCCCCGAGGACGTGCTGCTGCGCGAGCAGGGAGCCCCCGCCGAGGTCTGCGGCCACGAGTTCTACGGCCACGACCAGATGCTGCACGTGCGCCTTGCCGGCGGCGAGGAACTGCGCGTCCGCGTGGGGCCGGGGGAGGAGTTCGCGCGCCTCGACCGCGTCGCGCTGCAGCTGCGCCGCACGCCTGCCGTCTTCGCCGAGTCGCCCGCGGCGCTGTAGGTGCTGCCGCGGTCGGAGCGGCTACACGTCCCCGCGCAGGCTTGCGAGCAGCACCTTGCGTTGCACCTTGCCGTTGCGCGTACGCGGAAGCTCGTCGACGAGCCGGTACTCGTGCGGCTGCTTGTAGCCGGCGAGCCTGTCCTCGGCGTGCGCCCGCAGCGCGTCTTCCTCGAGGCGCACGCCGTCCTGCGGCACCACGCAGGCCGTGACGAGCGTCTTCGTCGGGTCGATCGGCACGCCGACGACGGCGACCTCGGAGACGCCGGGGCAGGACTCGATCGCCGCCTCGATCTCGACCGGGGAGAGGCGGAAGCCAAACGACTTGATGACGTCGTCGGCGCGGCCGTGGAACCAGATGTAGCCGTCCTCGTCCATCGCCGCGAGGTCGCCGCCCGCGAACCACTCGCCACGGTAGACCGAGGCCTCCTCGTCCGGCCGTCGCCAGTAGCCGAGCATCAGGCCCGGGTCCGTTCGGTGGACGGCGAGCAGCCCCACCTCACCCGGCGGCAGCGGCTGGTCCGCGCCCGGCGCAGCGCCGTCCTCGGGCAGGATCACGACGCGGCGGCCGGGCTGGGGCCGTCCGGGCGAGCCGGGCCGCACGGGCGTCGCCGGACCCGAGGAGATGTAGGTGCTGACCTCGGTCATGCCGAGCGCCTCGAACATCTCCGTCCCCACCTTCGCGGCCCACTCGTCGGCGAGCGCGGGTAGCAGCGGCTCGGCGGCGCAGAGGCAGTGACGAAGCGACGAGAGGTCGGTGTCCTCGGGCGCCCCGTACTTGAGCAGCTGGCGGTACACGGTGGGGACGGCGGTGAAGACGTTGACGCCGTGCTCGGCGATCAGCCGAGACCAGATCGCCGGGTCCGGCGGGCCGCCGTAGAGCATCGCGTGCCCGCCGACCGCCCAGACGTCCATCAGCCCGACGCCGAGCGTGTACGACCAGTTCAGCGTCCCGGCGTGCAGCGCGACGTCGCCGGCCTCGAAGCCTTCCCAGGCACCCCACATCAGCGCGCGCCCGTAGAGGGTGCGCTGCGCGTGCAGCACGCCCTTCGGGCTGGCCTGCGTCCCCGAGGTGTAGATCAGGAACGCCGGATCCTCGGCCTGGGTCTGCGGCAGCGCGGCGTCGCCGTCGAGCGTGTCGAGGTCGGCGGCGTCGATCTGAAGGCCGTCGAAGCCGGGCAGCGGCAGGTCGGCTGAGGTGACGGCTGCGCGCGGCTCGGCGTCGGCGCAGAGGAACGCGGCCTCGGCGGGCGTCAGCTGCGGCGAAGCGGGGATTGGGGCCAGCCCGGCGGCGTTCGCGCCGAAGAAGGCGAAGGCGTAGTCCGGCGAGTGCGGCGTGCGCACCAGCACGCGGTCGCCCGGCTGCAGGCCGCGCGCCAGCAACCCGCGCCCGATGCGCTCCACGCGCGCCCATGCCTCGGCGTAGGTCCAGCGCTCCGTGCGGTCGCCGTAGAGGAAGCTGAACGCCGGCTCGTCGGCGAAGGCCGGGTCGCGGGCGCGCGCCTCGAGGCACGCGCGGGCGATGTTGAGCGGCCCCTCGACGGGTGCGCGCACGACCGTCCCGGGCGCGATCACGCCGGGCGCCCCGAGCGTCACGGAGCCTCCTCGACCAGCGCCGACATCGAGCCCTGCGAGGTGGCGATGCGCGGGTCCGCGCCGTAGCCGTGGATCTTCTCCTGGTTGCGCGTCACCTGCTCGTGCCCGGCCGTCTCAACGATCACCCGCCCCTGCGTGTCGACAATGCGGGCGAGGGCGAACGCCTTCTCCTTCCCGTAGCCGAAGATGCGGCCCAGCATCTCGATGACGTAGGCGTACGTGTGGTAGTCGTCGTCGAGCAGCACCAGGTGGTAGCGGGGCGCGAGCTGCTGCCCGGTATCCGGCGTCGCGGTTTCCGCCGGCGCGGTGCGCGTCGTCGTCTCGGAGGCGGTCACGCGCCCATTGTCCGCCCTCGTCGCCTCGCGTCAACGGCGCGACGCGGCGAATCGCCTACGAGGCGTGCCAGGCGCGCTGGAAGTAGCCCCAGAAATCGATCATCAGCACGCCCTGCCCGCCCTCGGTGACTGGCTGCGACTCACGCTGCGGCCACGGGTCGATGCCCACCTGCTGCATCATGTCGATGTGCATCCGCTCGCTCCACGGCGCCTCCACCTCGTAGATGCAGAGGTAGGGCAGCGGCGTCCCCTCGATGCGGCGTTCGAGGAGGTAGCGCGTCGCGCTGCGGAACGGCGGCGACTTGGCGACATCGATCATGTGGTTCGTCGTGTACCAGTCGTTGAAGGACTCGACATAGCCGAGGTCCGTCGGGTGCGTGAAGACGATCATCGCGCCCTCGAAGGCGTCGTCGCTCGTCGGGTCGGGTCGGCCAAAGTCGATGATCTTGCTGTAGGCGCCGGTGCTGATCACGGAGCGTCCCGCGGCCTCCGGCATGGCGGCCAGCGCGCCGAAGTCGTTACCGGCGAGCTGGTAGGCGGCGCCGTAGACGGCGGCCGGACGCGCCCGGTCGGGGACGGCGTCGCTCGGCGCCTCGCGATCGAGGTGGAGCCAGAGCCGGTCCTCGTACGCCTCGGTCAGGCCCTGGTTGATGCCGCGCGCGAGCGGTGTGGCCGGCACCTCCTGCTCGCGCAGCTCGAAGATGTTCGCCGCCGCCGCCGTGCCCTCGTCCAGCAGCGGCCGCGCCCGATCATCCAGGTAGCCCTCGAGGCCGGCGTCGCCGTCGACGGCGAAGAAGTCGAACAGCAGCGATGCGACGGTCTTGTCATCGTAGTGGGCGGTGAGGATTTGGGGATTCGCGGTGGTCGTCATGGTGTGTCCTCCCGTGCGTGCCGGCGCCGGTGACGCCCTGCGGCCCGCACTCTACCCGACCACAGCCTCCTCCCGCCGCAGCTGGCTCAGGCCGTGCAACACGTGGAAGTCGTCGCTGACGATGCCCGTCACGCCCCACTCGACGAGCTCGCGGGCGTGCCGGCCGCTGTCCACGGCCCAGGCGAAGAGCTCCGGCACCTGCTCGCGCAGGTCCGCCACCCGCTTCGCGTCGAGGTTGCGGCGGTGCGCTCCCACCGCCGGCAGCCCGCCCCCTCGCGCGAGGTCGAGCGCTGCCATCAGCTCGTCGGCGGATCCGCAGGAGTAGACGGTCAGTACGTGCGGGAGCGCGCGGAAGGGAGTGAGCAACTCCCAGTGCCGCGCGCTCACGATGTAGGGCTCGCCGGGGCGGAGCTGCGCCATGACCTCGATCGCGGAGCCGGGCAGGCGGGGGTTCCGGCCCTTGAGATCCAGCATCAGGCGCGTGCGTGGCCCGGCGGCGTTGAGCACGCCGGCGAGTTGCAGGCGGCCCGGCCGCCCAGGCCGCAGCCTCCAGCCCTCGCGCAGCAGCGGGAGCACTCCCGCCGCCCCCGCATGCCGGACGTCGAGCCGCCCGCGGTGCAGCCAGAGATCGAGTTCCACCACGTCGACGCCCCAGCGCTGTGCGTCGGCCAGTCGCCGGAGTGTGTTGCCGCCACGATGCGCGATGCGTAACGGTCCGGCGAAGAGGGAGCGCGAGGGATGGCGGTCCGCAGCCGTCACCGGATCATCCCATCCCTCATCGCGCCGGGCGTTGTGGGGGGAGTCGGGCGCAACGAGGAGGATACAGCGAGGGGGCGGCTCGTGCCGCCCCCTCGAGGTGTTCCTGACGCGCCGCCGGCGCTCGGTTTTCCTAGGGCGGGTAGCTGTGCGGGATCTGCCACGCCTCGTGCTCGTCCGGCTCGCCGGAGAGCTTCCACTGCGGCAGCCCCCACCCGTCGCCGAGGTCGATGATCGTGACCTCGACGCGCTTGCCGATCGCGACATCCTCGCGAGGCGCGGGGTTGCCGTCCTCGCCCAGCAGGTTGCCGACAATCCGCAGCGCGCGATGCTCGCCCAGCGCCCCGCGATCCTCGTCGAGCTCGACGAGGATGACCGGGTAGGGGACGAAGTCCTTGAACGCAGGATTAATCGGGTGCGGGACGATGTAGTAGGAGTAGATCGTGCCCTTGCCCGATGCCGGAACCCAGGTCATGTCGCTGCCGCGACACTCCGGGCACATCGTGCGCACGGGGTAGATCCTGGCGCCGCAGTCGTCGCACTGCTGCAGCGGGAGGTAGCCCTTGGCGGCCTCCGTGAGGTACTCGCGATGCTGCGGGTCGTTCTCCGGGACGAAGACGCCGGCCCCGAGGTATTCAGCCATTGATATTGCTCCTCTTCGCTGGCCGGTCGCCTAGACCTGGTTCGTCATGACCAGCGACGAACCGGTCGGCGGCTGGGCCCAGCCGAGGTTCATCGTGATCTCCGGATCGCGCACCTGGCGGCAGGCGCCCTCGCTGTAGTCGTAGCTGTGATCGCCCTCGCAGTAGTCGTCGACCTCGCCGCGGAGCTGGCGCACGTTCTCGATGACCATGTTCATCCCGTGCGTGTAGCCCTCGCAGAGGTGGCCGCCGGAGGGGTTGTTGGGCCGCTTGCCGCCGAGCTCGATGGTGCCGTCGGAGACGTAGTTGCCGCCTTCGCCGATCGGGCAGAAGCCGTAGGCCTCCAGCTGCAGCAGCGTCGTGAAGGTGAAGGCGTCGTAGGAGCCGGTGATGTCCACGTCCTCCGGCCCGATGCCGGCGTTGGGGAAGACCACGTCCTTCGTGTAGATGCCGCCCACCTGGTTGATCGGCCCGTGGCCCCAGTGGTAATCGGGCGCCCACTTGTGGGTGCGCCCGCCCGTTCCGAGGATCGCGACGTTCGGCCTCGGCAGGTCGCGCGCCCGCTCCGTGTTGGTGATCACGATCGCCGTCGCGTTGTCCGTCTCCACGCAGCAGTCGAGCAGGTGGAACGGCTCGACGATGTAGCGGGAGTTGAGCACGTCGTCGACGGTGAGGCGCTGCTTGTAGTACGCCTTCGGGTTGTTGGAGGCGCCCTTGCTGTGCGCCACCTTGACGTGCGCGAGCTGCTCGGGCGTGGTGCCGTACTCGTACATGTGGCGCACGAAGCTCAGCCCGAAGTTCTGCAGCGCGCTGGCGATGCCGTAGATGCGGCTGTGCATCGTGTGGTCGCCGTGGCGCGTCATGAACGGGGGCGGCCCCGCCGGCGCGCCCACGGGCGTGCCGCCGATGCGCATCTCCGTGAAGCCGTTCATCGTCCGGTAGACGACCATCGCGTCACAGAGCCCGGCCTCGAGCGCACCGATCGCAAGCCCGATCAGCGTCTCCGAGGACGACCCGCCGCCCCAGGTGTCCACCTGGTAGTCCAACCGCACGCCGAGGTCGGAGAAGACAATCTCCGAGCCGGCTGCGTCGCCGACCTGGTAGCAGGTCGTGCCCCAACTGGTGCTGTTGTAGTCGAGGCCGGAGTCGTCGATCGCCTTCTTCACCGCCTCCACGCCCATCTGCCGCGTGGTGCGCCCGGAGTTGCGCGAGTACTCGGTCTCGCCAACGCCGACGACTGCGTACTTGCCTCGAAGCAAGCCTGAGCCTTTAGTCAAGAGTGCCGTCCTTCCCTGTGTGTTTGCCGCGCCGCACTCTACAGCACGCGGCGCGTCGTGGCGACGCGATCCGCGCCCCGGCGCGCGCTGCGCAGGCTGGACAAGCGCCGCGCCGTCGCCTACCAATGCCCGAGGGAGGACGCATGCCCAACCGCTACGTGATCTACGGCGCCGGCGGCATCGGCTGCACCATCGGCGCGCGGCTCTTCGCCAGCGGTCGCGAGGTGGTCCTGATCGCGCGCGGCCCGCACCTCGACGCCATCCGCAAGCGCGGGCTCACGGTCAAGACGCCCGCCGACACGCTCGAGCTGCGCATCCCCGCCGTCGCCAGCCCGCATGAGGTCGACTTCTGGGAGGACGACGTCGTCTTCCTCACGATGCGATCGCAGGACTGCACGGACGCCCTCGACGAGCTGCGCCTGGCCGGCGGGGCCGACCTGCCCGTGGTCTGCACCCAGAACGGCATCGAGAACGAGCGCATGGCGCTGCGCCGCTTCGAGCGCGTCTACGCCGTCGAGGTGCTCGTCGCCACCTCCTTCGTCGAGCCCGGCCTGGTGCTCAGCTACGACAAGAGCGGCGGCGGCACGCTGGTCATGGGCCGCTACCCCGAGGGCGCCGACAACCTCGTGCGCTCCATCGCCGCCGACCTGACAGCCGCCGGCTTCCGCGGCGAGGTCGAGGCGCAGGTGATGCGCTGGAAGTACCACAAGCTGATCCGCAACCTCGGAGCCGCCTTCCCCGCCGTCTTCGGCCCCGGCGCGGACACCGCCGCGCTGCGCGCGCGCCTCGAGGCGGAGACGGAGGCGGTCTTCGACGCCGCAGGCATCGACTACGCCTCACGCGAGGAGTCGGCGGCGGCCGGGCGTGCGCCCGGCTTCGAGTGGGGCGAGATCCCCGGCCACGGCGAGTTCACCAGCTCTGTCTGGCAGGGAGTGCAACGGGGCAACCGCAGCGTGGAGACGGACTACGTCAACGGCGAGATCGTATTGATCGGCGCGCTCCACGGCGTCCCCACGCCGTGGAACCGCGCCCTCCAGCAGGCAGCCAACCACTGCGTCCGCAACGGCATCGAGCCCGGCTCGATCGGCGTCGACGAGTTCGTCGCCGAGGTTGAGCGTCTGGCGCTGTCCGGCAAGTGATGGGGCGAAGAGATGACGGATGAACTCAAGATCTGGGCCCTGCGCGACGGCAACGAAGTCGAGGCCGTTGAGAGCGTGACGGGCGTGAAGCTCGAGGACATTCTCGAAGCGACCTTGGTCAGCCGCCCCGAGATGCTGGAGAACGGGCTTCATCTTGTCGGGCGACAGACGCCAACAGAAGGCGGCCCGCTGGACCTGCTCGGCGTCGATCAGGGCGGGCGGCTGGTCGTGTTCGAGTTGAAGCGGGAGAAGCTGACCCGCGAAGCCGTGACGCAGTGCATCGACTACGCCTCGGCGCTGGACGAGATGACGCCAAAGGAGCTGGCAGAGTTCATCACCGAGCACTCCGGGAGCGAGGGCATCGAGAAGATCGATGGCTTCGAGCAGTGGTACCAGGATCGATTCGCCGAAAACGAACTCGACGACCTCCTGCCGCCGCGACTCACGCTTGTGGGGCTCGGTGCCGACGAGCGAGCGGAACGGATGGCGAGGTTCCTCTCAAAGGGCGGCATCGACATTTCGGTGCTCACCTTCCACGGCTTCGAGCACAGCGGCGAGACATTGCTCGCCCGTCAGGTGGAAGTCGAACGGGACGCGGTCGCGCGCACCGGGCGGCGGACCTACCGGAGCGCCGCCGAGCGCCGCCTTGAGCTCCAGGAGAGACTGGTCGAGCGAGGATTGGCCGAACTCTTCGAGGACGTTGACAAGGCGCTACGGACATCCCTCCCCGACTCCGCGCAGAATCACGGATCCTGGGGAATCAGCTATAGCTTGCGCGCGGGCAACGGCCGTCGTCGCTTCTGTCACCTCTGGGTCGAAGAGAAGGCGGGGTTGGTGGTCAGGTGGTACCCGGAGTCGTACTACAGCCCGGACGCGCTCGACTCGCTCAGGACCGAGGCAGTCCAGTGCAGATGGCGCGCGGAAGACAATGGTAGGGATTACGCCCTCTGGATCAACAACGCGGAGGAGTGGGGCGAGCGGCGAGCCGGGCTCGTGCGGTTCGTCAAGACTGCGCTGGAGCACTGGAATCCCGCGTCGCCGAGCGGGAACTTCTGGGAGCGGGTGTGGGCGTACGTCCGGAGAGTGCCTAAGGGCCAGGTCGTGACCTACGCGCGGATCGCCGACGCCCTGGAATCGCCGGATGCGGCACAGGCGGTCGGAGGCGCCATGCTCGCCCTTCCCGACGACACCGACGTGCCGTGGCACCGCGTGATCAACGCGGAGGGACAGCTGAGCGCTCCGGACTCGCGAGGCGATCAGGGCGAGCGTCTCCGCGAGGAGGGCGTGCTTGTCAGCGACGACGGCCGCGTCGACTTGGGTAAGTATCAGTGGGACGGACGGGAGATCGCCGCCGGGGCGGTGGCGGAAGGGATCGCAGGATGACCGACATCGCTAGCAGCGTCGCCGTGATCACCGGCGGGGGCAGCGGCGTCGGCCGCGCCATTGCCCTCGAGTGCGCGCGCCAGGGGGCGCGTGGCGTCGTCATCGCCGATATCGAGGCCGGGCCAGCGGGGGAAGTGGCTGCCGAGGTGCGCGAGGCGGGGGCGGCCTCGATCGCCGTGCAGACCGACGTGAGCGACCGCGCCGCCGTCGAGGCCCTCGCGGCCCGCGCCTATGAGGAGTTCGGCGAGGTCAACCTGCTCTTCAACAACGCCGGCGTCAGCAAGCGCAACCCGATCGCCGAGGCCCCCGACGAGGACTGGGACTGGCTCACCTCGGTCGACCTGATGGGGCCGATGTACGGCATCTACGCCTTCGTGCCGCGCATGCGCGAGCAGGAGGGGCCGGGGCACATCATCAACACCGCCTCGGTCTCCGGCCTCGTGGCGCGGCCGAACGTGAACGGCATCTACACCTCGATCAAGCACGGCCTCGTCGGCGTAAGCGCCGTGCTCCACGACGAGCTGGCTCCCGAGGGCATCGTCGTCTCCTGCTGGTGCCCGGGCGGGATGCTCACGAACATGCGCGACTCCGGCCGCAACCGGCAGGAGCGCTTCGGCGGCCCCTACCCGGAGCAGCCGCGGCCCGTACCCCGCGAACCCAACCCGATGACCGTGGACGACGTCGCGAGGCGCGTGCTCGCCGCAGTGCGCGAGAACCGGCTCTACATCTTCAGCCACCCGCACACCCGTCCCACCGTCGAGGCCTACTACCAGCAGATCCTCGACGACTTCGAGGCGGGCGAGCGCATCGCCGCCGAGCTGGGGTAGCGCGCCCGCCCATGTCGAGGCTCAGCGAGACCGTTCGCATCGGCTCGCTCGAGGTCGCCGCGATCAGCGACAGCGCGCCCGACGTCACAGACTTCCAGCGGCACCTCCCGGGCACCGACCCGGCCGAGTGGATGCGCGAGGTCGGGATCACGAGCCCGAGCGACCCGGTCCCGTTCAACCTCGGCAGCTTCCTGATCCGCGGCGACGGCCGCACCACGCTCGTCGACGCCGGCTACGGCGTCTTCGGGCGCACGCTCGGCACACCGGGCTGCGGCGAGCTGCTCGAGCGCATCGCCGAGCTGGGCGTCGCCCTCGAGGAAATCGACGCCGTCGTGCAGACGCACTTGCACCCGGACCACGTCGGCTGGCTGATCGACGAGGACCGCGACAACGCGCTCACCTTCCCCAACGCCACGGTCTATGTCTCGCGGACCGAGCTCGACCACTGGCTCGGCCCCGAGGCGGACCCGCAGCGCCTCGAGTTCGTGCGGCGCTGTGTGCTGCCCGCGCACGAGGCCGATCGCATCGAGCCCGTCGACGGTGAGGCGACAGTCTCGCCCTCGCTGACGATGGTGCCGACGCCCGGCCACACGCCCGGCCACTGCTCGCTGCTCCTCTCCTCGGGTGGCGAGCGCCTGCTGATCACGGGCGACGTCGCCTACCACCCGGCCCACGTCGTGCGGCCGGAGTGGCGCACCTTCCTCGAGCACGACCCCGCCGAGGCCGAGCGGTCGCGCCGCAAGGTCGCCGAGCTGGCGATCGCGCGGGACGCCCTCGTGACGGGCGGCCACTTCGGCATCCCTACGCTCGGGCGGGTCCGGCGGGTCGAGACGGGCTACGCCTGGGAGCCGGTCGCGACTCCCGAGCCTCACGCCTGAAGGGGCGCGTCGGCCCTCGCGCGTTTCGGCTACCCTAGCCGCGCAGGAGGACGTCCATGGAGTGGCAAGACAGCCCCGAGCAGGCCGCGTTCCGGAGCGAGGTGCGCGGCTTCATCGAAGCGCGCCTTCCGAGGCACTACCGCGATCGCCCGCCCGGCGCGCCCGACGAGTGGGTCGCCGACCGCAAGGCGCCTGAGCCGGAGCGCCGCGAGGCCGCCCGCGAGTGGGCGCTGGCCCTCGGCGAGCGCGGCTGGGTCGCCCCGCACATTCCTACCGAGTACGGCGGGGGCGGCCTCTCCAAGTGGGAGCAGTTCATCTACAACCAGGAGATGGCGCGCGTCAGCGCGCCAGTCGTCGGCAGCTCGCACTCCGTCGAGATGCTGACGCCCACGCTCGTCGTGCATGGCAGCGACGCGCAGAAGAGCGCCTACCTGCCGCGCATCCTCGGCGGCGAGATGGTCTGGTGCCAGGGCTACTCGGAGCCGGGCGCGGGCTCCGACCTCGCCTCGGTGCAGACGCGCGCCGTCCTCGACGGCGACGAGTACGTGGTGAACGGGCAGAAGATCTGGACCACGAACGGCCACCACGCGGACGCGATCTTCGCGATGGTGCGCACGGACCCGGACGCGCCCAAGCACCGCGGGATCAGCTTCCTGCTGATCGACGACATGACCGCCGAGGGCGTCAGCGTCCGCCCGCTCGTCAACATGGCCTGGGAGCACGGCTTCAACGAGGTCTTCTTCGAGGACGTGCGCGTCCCCGCCACCAACGTCGTGGGCGACGTCAACCGCGGCTGGTACGTCGCCATGACGCTGCTCGACTTCGAGCGCTCCGGCGTGCGCCAGGCGACGAACGTGCGCCGCCAGTTCAACCAGCTGCTCGGCGAGGTGCAAGAGCCCCGCGCGCCGGGCTCGGTGCGCGGCCTGCCGACCGTCCGCGCCGAGATCGCCGACCGCGCGATCGACACGGCGGTCTGCGAGAACTTCTCGCTGCGCGTGATCTCGATGCAGGCCGTGGGGCTGATCCCGAACTACGAGGCCTCGATGGGCAAGCTGCGTATCAGCGAGACGCTGCAGGCGATCTCGCGCACGGGCATGCGCGCGTTCGGGCTCTACTCGAACCTCTGGGATCCGGAGGACGAGCGCTCGCCGGCGCGCGCCGACTTCACGCAGCGCTACCTGACGACGATCCCGCACACGATCGGCGCGGGCACCTCCGAGATCCAGCGCAACATCATCGCCACGCGCGGCCTCGGCCTGCCGCGGGGGTAGGGGCGGGAGGGTACCCTCCGGTCCCCTCTCCCCGCGAGGCCTCTGCGAACTCCCACAAGCCTGATCCGGCCCCCTCTCCCTGGGGAGAGGGCGGGGGTAAGGGGAGGACTCCCGCGCCCCTTCGAAAGCCCCGATGGCGCAACGAAACTCAGCGGGCGGATCCTCCCTCACCCTAACCCTCTCCCTCGGGGAGAGGGGATCGGAGGGGATGCGCTCGCTGCCCCGAAGGGGGTTACGCGAAGGTCTCTCCAGGGGAGAGGGAGCGGAAACGCTCCAGCTACGGCTAGAACATCGCGATCGGGTTGACGGGGGAGGCGGTGCCTTGGTCGAGGCGTAACGGGGCGAGGGTGAGCAGGAACTCCCAGCGGCCCCGCTCCTCGCAGGCCGCGGCGAGGCGGCCGAGCTGCATGTTGTCGATCAGGTGGATGCCCATCGAGACGATCAGCACCTGGTGCATCGGCGTGTCCCAGCCCTCGATCTGGTGCGGCATCGCGTCCGTGATCCCGTCGCAGCCGACGACGGCGACGCCGCGGTCGCGAATCCAGGGCGCGCACGTCACCGAGAGCCCGGCGATGCCGTCGATGCCGGACGTCCAGTAGCCGTGCTCCTCGCGGCGGGCGTCGCGTCCGATGCAGATCAGCAGGATGTCGCCCTCGGAGACGGTCACGCCCTGGCGCGCCTCGGCGGCCTCGAGGTCCTCGACGGTGATGCGCGTGCCGAGTTCGAGGTAGGGCACGCCGTGCAGGGCGGGGATGTCGAGCAGCACGCCGCGGCTGACGACGCCGTCCCGGCCGGCCATGATGCTGTTGCGCCGCGCGCCCACGCTGGTGACCTCGGCCTGGTCGAAGCCGTTGTACATCTTGCCGTCGCGAAAGATGTGGCACAGCGCGTCGAGGTGCGTGTTCGCGACGCCGTGCGGCGCGATCGAGAAGTAGTCGCTCGACCCTTGCAGGTTCTGAGGCCGGGTGATGTCGCCGGCGACGAGCATCGTGTGCCGCACGGGCGTCGGGTTGTCGGCGTGCGGGTGCTTCGCGAGCTCCAGCGCGCAGCTGACGGTGACGCCCTCCTGCACGAGGGAGGTCGCGGCGGCGCGCTTCTCGGCGGTGATCAGGTTGAGCGCGCCTCGCTCGTCCTCGGGGCCCCAGCGGCCCCAGTTGGAGACCGCGTCGAAGATCGCCTGCAGCTCGTCGGGGGTGGTGGTTTCGGTTGCGATGGTGATGATGCGCCTCCTTCGCGTCGCGAGCTGGCGAGGGCGGCCGCTCGCGGGGCCGCCTCGCGCGTGGCGGAGGCTAGCAGCGGTGCGCGGGGCTGACTACGGCGGCGGAGCGCCGGCGGCGCCTCGGACGGCGCGGCGGACGCCGGCGCAGGCTGCGACCAGCAGCGCGAGGAGTGCGAGTTGCGGGAGGGCGCCGGCGGGCTGTGGTGGCGGGGGCAGCAGCCCAGCGTTGCCGGGCTTCGGGAGTTCGAGCGTCGTCTCGCAAGACCGTAGGCCGGAGCCAAGCAAATCGCTGTACTCCACGGATTGCAGACCAGGCGGAATGCACCCGGTCAGATTGTTGCCAGTGACGTACAACAGCTCCAGGTTCTCGAGATTGCCCAGTTCACGCGGGATCTCCCCGACCAACCTGTTGCGCGCGAGCCTCAGTTCTCTCAGCTTGGCGAGGCCACCCAATTCACGCGGGATCTCACCCGTCAGACTGTTGTTGGTGAGGTACAGATACTCGAGATTGGCAAGCTGACCGAGTTTGCGCGGAATCTCTCCGGTCAGCTGATTGTCTGAGAGCGACAACCACTTCAGCTTGCCCAGGTTCCCCAGTTCCGGCGGGATCTCTCCGGTCAACTCATTGCTGCTGAGAGGCAATCTCTGCAAATTGGCGAGGCTCCCCAGCTCTCGCGGAATCTCTCCGGAGAGCCGGTTGTCCGCGAGGGACACCCACCTCATGTTCGCGAGTTTGCCGAGCTGAGGCGGGATCGCTCCGCTCAACTGATTGCGGGTGAGATCCAAATGAATCAGATTGGAGAGGTTACCCAATTCGTGCGGGATCTCCCCGATCAGATTGTTGCTCCAGAGATACAGTTCTTCGAGATTGGTGAGGTCGCCGAGTTCGGGCGGTATCTCACCGCTTAGTCGGTTGCTGTCCAGGCCGAGTCTCACCACCCGCCCGTCCTCGTTGGTGATGACGCGGTACCACTCGCCGAGCGGCGCGTCGCTCAACCAGTTGGTGCTGTCTATCCAGTTGGGCCCGTCGGTCGCATGGTAGAGCGCGATCAGCGCCTCGCGGTCCGAGGCGACCGAGCCGCCCTCGGTCTGCGCCTGCGCGCCGCGAGGGCCGAGGGTCAGCGCGGCGACGAGGATCGCGAGGAGCGCCGCGGCTCGTGCGGTCCTCGCCAGCGCGGTGCGCCCTCGACTCATGCGCCTGCCCTCTCGCTTCGGGGGAGGCCAGACTAGCGGATCGGCATCGGGGCTACGCGTTGGCCGGCGAGGACTCGCTCACTGTTGGCGGGGGGCCGAGCCCCCGCCGGCTTCCGCGTCGCGGGAGGAGGGACCGCGTCTTGCCGCTGCCCCGTCCGTCGCGGCGGTTCGTCCACCTCGGACGGACGGGCGCGACACTCCTATGACGACGCACGCCCCGCTTTGGTTCCCGGCCCTCGCCACGAGGCCGATCCGACCCGCCGCGGGTGGTATACAGGACGGCGGAGTCCGCGCCTCCGCCGGGCCGGAGCCTCGATCGATGCGCGCGACGGGAGGGGACGATGAGCGAGACCGCCGAGGGCCCGCGGGGCCCGCTGCACGGGGTGCGGGTGCTTGAGTTCTCGCTGATCTTCTCGGCGCCGTTCGCCGGATTGCAGCTCGCCGACCTCGGGGCGGACGTGGTCAAGGTCGAGCCGCCGGGCGGCGAGCCGTTCCGCAACCTCTTCGCCGCCGTGCCGCAGAACGCGAAGATCTTCCAGTCCGTCAACCGCGGTAAGCGCAGCCTCGAGCTGGACCTGCGCAAGCCCGAGGCGCGCGAGGTGGTCTACCGGCTGCTCCCCGAGTTCGACGTGGTGCTGATCAACTACCGCCCGGGCGTGGCGGAGCGGCTCGGCATCGACTACGAGACGCTGAAGGAGGTCCGGCCGGACCTGATCTACGCCGAGGTCAGCGGCTTCGACCCGGGCGGTCCGTACGAGCAGAAGCCCGCCGCCGACATGATCGCGCAGGCCTACTCAGGCAGCATCGCCCTCAACGCCAAACTCACCGACGACGGCGCGCCGGTCTGGCCGCCGGTCGTGATCGCGGACTTCCCGGCGGGGCTCTCGGCGGCGATCGCGCTGATCTCGGCGCTCTACCACCGCGAGCGCACCGGCGAGGGCCAGCGCGTCTCGGTCTCGCTGCTGCGCTCAGTGCTGGGGATGCTCTGCTACTACGTCAACGTCGAGCCCGGGCACGACGCCTATGGCCGCGACCCGATGCTCGCCGAGCTCGGGCGCGCGCGCGCCGCCGGCGCCGATTACCGCGGGCTCATCGAGACGCGCGAGGGGTCGTTCCGCTCCGGCGCGCCGCTCACCACCTACTGGCGCGGCTACTCGGCGTCCGACGGTGGCCTCGTGATGGGCGCGGTCACGAAGGAGAACCGCGACGCGATCCGCGGCGTGCTCGGCATCGAGGGCGACCCGACGGACGACCCCGACTACAACCAGTTCGCCGAGGAGAGCGCCGACATCGTCGAGGCCCTGCAGGTGCGGGTCGCGGAGATCGTGCGCCAACGGACGGTCGCGGAGTGGATGGAGCGCTTCGACGCGGTCGGCGCGCCGGTCGCGCCCGTGCTCTTCCCGGAGGACGTCCCGGACCACGAGGAAGGCGCGCGGCACTTCGTCGAGCTGGAGCACGAGATCACCGGCCCGCAGCGCTTCGTCGGCCCGATGTTCGACCTCGAGCGCACGCCGACCTCGATCGGGGGCGCGGCGCCGCTCCCCGGCGACGCCAGCGATGACGTGCTCGCGAACCTCGGCGGCTACAGCGCCGGGGAGATCGCCGCGCTACGCGAGGCGGGCATCGTCGGCTAGCTGCGAGGCTCCTCGAGGGCAGCCCGGACGCGCGGCAGCACCTCGCGCGCGACGAGGCCCATGTAGTCCGGTGGCGCGCCCGGAGTCTCGTGGACGGGGTCCGGCACCGGGTGCAGCACGACGATCTCGAAGACCGGGAGCGCGCGCAGCAACTCGGTCAGCTGCTGCGAGACGGCCTCGGCGTCACCGTGCAGGCAGAACGCCTTGGCGGCGGCCGGCGGGAGGAAATCGAGCAGGCGACCCGCGCCCTCGAGGTCCGGCGTGTGGTGGAAGTCCGGGCTGACCTGCTGCTGCAACTCTTCGACGGGCGGGCCGTCCCAGTGCAGGCCCGGCGCCTCGAACAGCGTCGGCGAGTACTCGTAATAGCCGGCGGCCATCGAGCGGCCGATGCGCAAGGCGCGCTCGGAGTCGTCGACGAGCACGGTGTGGAAGACCACGCCGAGCGCGACGTCGCCGGGGTCGCGGCCCGCCTCGGCCGCGCCCGTGCGCACCGCCTCGATGGCCGCTTCGAGGTTCGCGGGCGAGGTGCCGACGCGGATAAAGACACCGTCGGCGACGCGCCCGGCGGCGCGCAGCATCCGAGGTCCGCCCGCGGCGATCCAGACCGGCACCGGACGGGCGTGCGGCAGCCGCGCCGCGGCGCGCGCGCCCACCTCGATGGCCTCGCCGTGCAGCAGGCCGCGGGCGAGGCGCGTCGCCTCCTCCAGCTCGCGCACGCGCGCCGGGCGCAACCCGGCCAGCCGCACGGCCGTGTCGCCGATGCCGAGCCCGAGCAACGTGCGGCCCTCGGCAAGCTCGTCGACGGTGGCAATCGAGGACGCGGTGACGCTGATGTGGCGGTTCACCGGGTTGGCGATCAGCGGGCCGATGCGGATGCGGCTGGTCGCGCGCGCCGCCTCGGCGAGCATCACGTAGGTGTCGCGGCGGCGCAGCTGCGAGTCGGGGATGAAGGCGTAGTCCCAGCCGAGCTCCTCGGCGCGTCGCACGTCGGCGGCGAAGGCCGCGACGGAGCCGAACTCGAAGCGATTCAGGCCGAAGGCAGGCGCCGGCATGCGGCGAGGGTGTGCGAGGGCGCGCCGCCGCGCAAGGTCAGGCGGGGAGGATGGGCGCTTCGTAGGACTCCATCCGCGAGTCGCGGGTGACGAGCACCAGGCCGTGTGTGAGCGCCTGGGCGATCAGCATCCGATCGAACGGATCGCGGTGGTGATCGGGCAGAGCCCCGGCCATGCGAGCGTCGGCGTGGGTAATGGGCAGCGGCTCGAAGCCGTCATCGCCGACGTCAAAGATGGCGTCGTCGACGCGCAGCTTTCCCCGAGCCCGCTTGATGCTGATCTCCCAGATGCTCGCCGAGCTCACGTAGACGACGTTGTCCGGATTGGCGATCTCGCGGAGCGCCTCCCCCGACAAATCCCGCTCCCCGCCCCACCACAGGAGGACGTGGGTATCGAGCAGGAGGTTCACTCATCATCCTCAAGGTCGCCCTCGAAAGCGGCGATGATGTCCTCGGGTGTCTCGTCGAAGTCGGGGGCGATCCAGATCTTGCCTGCCAGCCGGCCCGGCTTCCGGGGTTGCCGAGGCTCCCCGTACGGCACGAGCCGGGCCAGCGGCTTGCCGGACTTGCCCAGCACGATCTCTTCGCCGCCCGCCGCCCGGTCGAGCAGCTTCGACAGGTGGGTCTTTGCCTCGTACACGTTGATCACCATGACGGCATTCTACACTACTTGGTCTGACCAGACCAGACTAATCAGATAGCCTGCTGCGGTTGTTCCTGTTCTGGAACGGCTACCGGCATAGACTGTGCAGCGCCCGCGCTGCGCGGGCGCCGACGGGAGGGTGCGATGCGGGAGTTTCGGGATCGGGTCGCCGTCGTCACCGGGGCCGCGCACGGCGTCGGACGGGCGCTGGCCAACGAGTGCGCAAACGAGGGCATGCGCGTCGTCATCGCCGACCTCGAGGGCGAGCCGGCCGAGGTCGTCGCCGCCTCGATCCGCGATCGCGGCGGGCAGGCGATCGCCGTCGAAACGGACGTCGCCGAGCGCGCACAGGTCGAGGCGCTCGCCGAGCGCGCGTACGCCGAGTTCGGCGCGGCGCACCTGCTGTTCAACAACGCCGGCGTCTCGATGCACAAGACGATCGAGGAGTCCGAGGTCAACGACTGGGAGTGGGTGCTCGCGGTGAACCTCTGGGGGCCGCTCAACGGCATCCACGCCTTCCTGCCGCGCATGCGCGCGCAGGGCGGCGAGGCGCACATCGTCAACACCGCCTCGATGAGCGGGCTGATCGCGCGCCGCAACCAGCGAGGCATTTACCAGGCGGTGAAGCACGGCGTCGTCGCGCTCACCAACGCGCTGCGCCACGAGCTGGAGGCCGACGACGGCGAGATCTCGTGCTCGGTGTTCTGCCCCGGCGGAATGCTGACGGACATCGAGGACGCCGGCCGGCATCGCCAGGAGCGCTTCGGCGGACCGTTCACCCTCGGGCCAATGCCGGTGCCGCGCCAGCCGAACCCCGTCTACCCCGAGGACATCGCGCCGCGCGTGCTGGAGGCGATCCGGCAGGACCAGCGCTACATCTTCAGCCACCCCCACACTCGCGCCGACTTGGAGGAGCACTACGCCGACATCCTCGCCGGCTTCGACGCCGCGGCGCGCATCGCCGAGCAGGTCGGGTAGGCCGCCATGCGCTACGTCGTCTACGGAGCGGGCGCGACGGGCGGGGTGATGGGCGCCGCGCTCTCGCGGATCGGCCGCGAGGTGGTGCTGATCGCGCGCGGCCGGCACCTCGCGGCGATTCGCGAGCACGGGCTGACGCTGCGCACGCCACTGGAGACCGTGCGCACGGAGCTGGGCGCGGTCGAGCGCCCCGACGAGGTCGAGTTCCGCGAGGACGACGCTGTGCTGCTCACCGTGAAAACGCAGGACGCCTTCGACGCCCTCGACGACCTGCGCGCGGCGGCGGGCGACAACGTACCGGTCGTCTGCGCGCAGAACGGGGTGGCGACGGAGCGCGAGGCGCTGCGCCGCTTCCGCCGCGTCTACGGGATGGTCGTGCGCTTCCCCGGGATGCTGCTCGAACCGGGCGTCGTCGCGAACTACGAACCCCAGGGCGGCGGCGAGATCGAGCTGGGACGCTGCCCCGAGGGCGTCGACGACGTCGCGGAGCAGCTCGCGGCGGACCTCACGGCCTGCGGCTTCGACGGGCAGGCCGAGGCCGACGTGATGCGCTGGAAGCACGAGAAGCTGCTCATCAACGTCGGCTCCGCTCTCGCCGGCGTCTTCGGCCCCGGCGCCGACACGGCGGCGATCCGCGAGCGGCTCGTCGCGGAGACGCGCGCGGTCCTCGAGGCCACCGGCATCGACCTGCCGACGCCCGAGGAGGCGCTGCGCCTGAACCGCCAGCCGCGCTACGACTGGGCGGAGATCGAGGGCGCCCCGCCCTTCGCCGGCTCGCTCTGGCAGGGCATCCAGCGCGGCCTGCGGACGGCGGAGACGGACTACATCAACGGCGAGGTGGCGTTGCTGGGCGCGCAGTACGGCATCGAGACACCCTACAACCGTGCGCTCAACCTGCTCGCCAACCGCTGCGCCCGCGAGGGCACCGCGCCGGGCACGGTGACGCTCGCCGACCTGGAGGCGCTGGTCGCCTCGTAGTGGCGGGCGCCTGCTGCGGCGTCCGCCGGCTCGTGCCGCAATGAGATTGTTGCGAACTCCCACAAGCCCGATCTGGCCCCCTCTCCCTGGGGAGAGGGCGGGGGTGAGGGGGAAGACTCCCGCGCGCCGCCGAACGCACCGATGGCGCAACGCAATCCCGGAGGTCGGACCCTCCCTCACCCTGACCCTCTCCCTCGGGGAGAGGGGACCGGAAGGGATGGGCTCGCTGTCGTGAGGAGAGGGCTTCGCACGGGGCGGCGCGCGCCCTCAGTCGTCTCGCGCGGCGGCGCGGCCCGCGAGGTAGCCGAAGGTGAGCGCGGGCCCGATCGTGCCGCCGCCCCCACCGTAGCCCGGGCCGGTCGGCGCGGCGATCGTGTTGCCCGCGGCGTGCAGGCCGGCGATCGGCTCGCCGCGCACGTCCAGCACCCGCCCCCTGGCGTCGACGCGCAGACCGCTGCTCGTGCCGAGCACCGCGACGTGCACCTCCAGTGCGTAGTAGGGCGGCCCGCCGATCGGGCCGAGCGTGCGCGCACGGCCCTCGCGCGACGGGTCGCCCGTCGCGAGGTCGTACGAGCCCTCGCCGCGCCCGAAGTCGGGGTCTACGCCACGCTCGGCCTGCTCGTCGAAGCGGGCGACGGTCTCGCGCAGGCCCGCGGCGTCGATGCTACAGCGCTCGGCGAGCGCCTCGAGGGTCGGTGAGGGCTCCAGCCAGGGCGGGTCGGGGTCGCCGGGCGCGGCGCTGAGCAGGCCGTAGGCGCGGCGATAGGACTCACCGAACAGGAACCAGGCCGGGCGGTTCGGGTAGGTGAACGCGCCGGGGTCGAAGACGTGGAAGGCGCGCACGATGTCGTGGTAGTTGACCGCCTCGTTGACGAAGCGCCGTCCGAGGCGGTTCACGAGGATCGAGCCCGGCAGCGAGCGCGGCCCGGAGAGGAAGCGCAGCTCGCCCTGCGCGTCATCGGCGCTCGCACCCTCGCCCGTCAGGCGCACGGCCAGCGTCCACCACGCCTCGCCGAGGTTGGCGAGCGCTGCCCCGCGCTCCATCGCCATGCGGAGCGCGTCGCCCTCGGCGAGTCCCGGGGGGCTGAGCAGCGCGTCGACGGGGCCGCGCAGCCACTCGCGGCGCAGCTCCGCGTCCCACTCGAAGCCGCCCGCCGCGAGCACGACGCCGCGCCGTGCCTCGATGCGCAGCGCCTCGCCGTCGCGCTCGGCCTCGAGGCCGGCGACGCGGCCGGTGGCGCCGGCGAGCAGGCGCCGCGCGCGCACGCCGCGCTCGATGCGGACGCCGTGCGTGAGGCAGCCGGCGAGCAGCGCGCCGACGAGCCCGCGCCCGCCGACCCACTCGCCCGAATCGAGCACGAGGCCCCCGCCGGACCAGCTCACGCTGTAGGGCAGCGGCTCCCGCAGCGCCTCGGTGAGATCGCCGAGGGCGGACGGGTCGAACGGCGCGGGGTCGAGCGAGCGGCCGTTGGCCGCCCCGCCGGGCAGATCGGCCTGGTAATCGGGGAAGGGCAGCACGCCGCCTGCGGGGTTGCCGCGCCCCGCCGCGCTGAAGCGCAGCGGCGTCTTCGCCTCGACGAAGCGTGCGGCCTCCGGCGCGGCGGCGACGAACGCCTCCAGCAGCGCCGGGTCGGCGCGGCCGAGCGAGATCGCGCGCAGGTAGTCGAGCGCGCGCTCCGGCGAGTCGTGCAGCTCCAGCTCGCGCATGTGGTCGTTGTTCGGCAGCCAGGCGACGCCGCCTGAGACGGCAGTCGTGCCGCCGAGGCGGTCCGAGCGCTCCAGCAGCAGCACCGAGCCGCCCTCGCCTGACTCTGCCAGTGTTACCGAGGCGCTGACGGCGGCGCTCAGGCCCGCCGCTCCCGAGCCGACGACGACGACGTCCGCGGACAGCTCGCTCGTCATGGGGTCATCGTACCCGTGCGCCGCGCTACCATCGCTCGGACCATCGCCGCGAGGGGGAGCCATGTCGCAGCCGTACCGCTACCCGGACCCGGACTCGAGATCGGCGCAGTTCTTCGCGCGTGCGCGCGGGGTGCTGGCGAACGGCTACAGCCGCGTGGTTGCCTCGGCGCCGGGTCCCGGGCCGTACGTGCTCTATGCGCGCTCGGCGCGGGGCGCGCGGGTGACGGACGCCGACGGGCACGAGCTGATCGACTTCAACAACAACAACACGGCGCTCATCCACGGCCACGCGCACCCAGCGATCGTCGAGGCGGTCTCGAAGCAGATCGCCTCAGGCAGCGCCTACAGCTTCGGCAGCGAGGCGGAGCTGGCCCTCGCAGAGCTGCTGCAGGAGCGCGTGCCGAGCTGCGATCGGCTGCGCTTCTCCAACTCGGGCACGGAGGCGGTGATGATGGCGATCCGCACCGCCCGCGCCTACACCGGCCGCCCGAAGATCGCGAAGATCGAGGGCGCCTACCACGGCACCTACGACTACTCGGAGATCTCCTACTGGCCCGGCTCCGACGTCTGGGGCGAGCCCGACCCCGCGCCCGTGCCGAACGCCGTCGGCGTGCCGCAGTCGATCCTCGACGACACGATCGTGATCCCCTGGAACGACCCCGAAGCGGGTGAGCGGCTGCTGGAGCCGCACGCCGATCAGCTCGCAGCGGTGCTGCTCGACCCGGTCTCGGACGTGGCGGCGCTGGTGCCGCCGACGCCCGAGTTCATCGCGATGCTGCGCGAGTTCACCCGCCGCCACGGCATCGTCTTCATCGTCGACGAGGTGGTCTCGCTGCGCCTCGGCTACGGCGGCGCGCAGGGCGAGTTCGGCATCGAGCCGGACCTGACGACCTTTGCGAAGATCATCGGCGGCGGCTTCCCCGTCGGCGGGATGGGCGGCTCCGAGGAGATCATGCGCGTCTTCGAGGGCAGCTTCTTCGCCCCCGACCCGGCCGATCGCCCGCGCATCTCGCACGGCGGCACCTTCAACGGCAACGTCACCTCGATGACTGCGGGACTGGCGGCGATGGAACTGCTGACGCCCGAGGCCTGCGAGCGCCTCAACGCCCTCGGCGAGTACGCGCGCGAGGCGCTGCGCGGCGCGTTCGAGTCGGCGGGCTACCCGGGGCAGGTGACGGGCATGGGCTCGTTCTTCCGTCTGCACCTCACGACGCGCCCGATTCGCAACTACCGGGACTCGTGGTGGCGGCCGGACGAGCGCGGCTGGATCTTCCAGCTGCAGGGCCACCTGCTGCGCCACGGCGTCTTCATGCAGCCACACATGGGCTGCCTCTCCACCGCGATGACAGAGGCCGACCTCGACCACCTCGCGGGTGCCGTCGAGAGCGGCCTGCGCGACCTGCTCGCCGAGGGCAAGGCGCCGCAGGCGTGAGCCGCGGCGGCGTCAGGCGGGAGCGATCGGGGTGAGCAGGCGGCGCGGGTTGTCGACGAGCATCGTCTCGATCTGCGACTCGCTGACGCCGCGCTCGCGCAGTGCGGGCAGCACCACCTCGTGGATCGTCGTGAACTTCCAGAGCGGGTGGTCCGGCAGCTCGAGGCCGCGCGGCAGCGCGTCGTACGAGGTTGCCGCGTCGTGCGAGAGCAGCACGCTCGCCTCGCGGCCGCGCTTGCAGAGCGCCGCGACCGTCTCGATGCGCTCGGCGACGGGCAGCACCACGTCGAGCCCGAAGCGGTCCATGCCGATGAAGCTGCCGCGCGCCGCGAGCCGTTCGAGGTAGTCGAGGTCCATGGTGTCGCCGACGTGCCCGACCGCGACCTGCGTGAGGTCGACGCCCTCGTCGGCGAAGACCTCCTGCTGGCGCGCGCCGCTCTCGGTCAGCGCCTCGCTGTGGGTGATGATCGGCACGCCGGTGGCGAGGTGCGCGCGCGCGATCAGGCGCAGCAGGCGCTCGTTCTCCTCGGTCACCTCCTCGGCGCTCGCGATCTTGAGCGCGCCGGCGCGGATACTCGTACCACCGATGCCGCGCTCGATGTCGTCGACGAACAGCTCGACGATCCGCTCGTCGGGCGCGTGCAGCAGGAAGCGCGAGGGCCGGAGGTGCACGCCCGTGCAGACGATGATCTGGACCTCGGCGCGCTCGCCGATCTCCTGCTGCATCGTGACATCGCGCCCGAGGTCGATGGTCGTGAGATCGACGAGTGTCCGCACGCCGACGGCGGCCGCCCGCGAGAGCAGCTCGACGGCGTTGGCAACCTCGGCGGGCCGGTCGAAGGCCTGCGGCCAGTTCAGCTCGAGGCCGGGCGAGACCATCGCGAGGTGCTCGTGGAAGAGCGTGACGCCGAGATCCTCGGGAGCCACCTCGCCGGTCACGGTGGAAATCGTCGCCATCGGCACCCTCCGTCGTGTGCCCGCCGGGGCGGGCGTCCCGCTGCACGGTAGCGCCTTCGGCGCTGGCGGGCATGCAACGGCCGTGGGCGGGTGCGCCCGTGCTTGAGTGGATCCTGTTACTCGTCGTCGGCTTCGTCGTCGGCGTCTACGCCGGGTCCGTCGGGGCGGGCGGCGGCTTCCTGTTCGCGCCGATCCTGCTGTGGCGGTACCCGGACGCCCCGCCGGAGGAGATCACGACGGCGACGCTGGCCGCGGTCGCCCTCGCCAACGCCGTCGCCGCGGCCTACGCCTGGCTGCACGGGCGCGTCGACCAGCCGCTCTCGGGCGCGCTGGTCGTCGCCGCGTTGCCGGCCGCGCTGCTGGGGGCGGCGGCGACGTCGCTGATGCCCCGCGCGGCCTTCGCGCTTGTCTTCGGGCTGCTGCTCATCTTCAGCGGTGGCTACCTCGTGGGGCGGCCGGTGGCGCACTTCGTAGAGCCGCTGCGCTCCGGCTGGAGCCGCGAGCTGCGTGATCGGGCGGGCGTCAGCTTCAGCTACCGCGTGCCGGTCTGGCGCAGCCTTGTCGCCGCGGCCGGCGCCGCGGGCACCAGCACGCTCGTCGGCCTCGGCGGTGGGCTGTTCTACACGCCGCTCGCGGTGCGCGTGATGCGGATCCCGCACGCGCTCGCGGTGCCGACCGCGCAGGTCTTGATCACCGCGGTCGCGACCGCCGGCGTCGCGCTGCACCTGGTGGCGGGCCACACGGGCGACCCGCTGAACGACATGCCGCCGCTCACGGTCGGCGTGATCGCCTCCGTGCCGATCGCCCGGAAGCTGCACGATCGGCTGGGCGAGGGCCTGCTCACACGCGCGCTGGCCGCCGGGATCTTCCTCGTCGGCGTGCAGACGGCGCTGCTGGCCTTTAGCTGACCCCGTACTCCTCGAGGATCACGCTCGACTCGAAGCCGGAGACGGCGCGGCGCAGGATCAGCAGGTCGTACTTCTTGCCGTCGCGGTCGCGCACGTGCTCGTGCAGCACGGCCTCGTTCTCGAAGCCGAGGTTCTGGAAGACGCTGATCGCCGTCCGCTGGTCCGTGGTCATCTGCGCGACCATCTTCTCGACGCCCATCTCCGAGGCGATGCGGAACGCCTCGGTCGTCAGCAGCCGGCCCAGCCCCTGCCCGCGCATCGTGGCGGAGACCATCACGCGCAGCTCGGCGACGTGGCGCATCCACTCGAGGCGGCTGCGATCGACGACGGCGTAGCCGACGACCGCCTCCTCGCGGATCGCCAGCACCGTCGCCAGCTCGCCCGCCACGACCGAGGCGATCCAGTCGTCGACCTCCTCGGGGCGTGTGATGTCGCGGCGCAGGAACAGCAGGTCGTGCGAGGGCAGCGACCGTGCGAAGCCGAGGATGGCGTCGCGGTCCTCGGGCTCGGGCGGGCGCAGCAGCACGGCGCCCTCGCGCAGCGGCAGCTCGACCGGGTAGCGGCTCGGTGTCGTGGTCATCCCGAGCCGATCTCGCGCCCTGCGCGCCTCGCTGTCAAGCGCCGGCGCGCCGCGCGCTGCTGGTGAGGCCGCCGCAGCCTCGCTATCGTGCCCGCGGGAGGCGTGCGGGCGAGGAGTGGCACATGGCAGGAATCCTCACGTCCGAGTGGTTCGTGGGGCGCTACGGCGAACAGCTGCGGGGCGCCCTCGCCGAGGCCGGCCTCGAGGCCGAGGTCATCACCGTGCCGCCGGACCCCGACGCACGACTCAGCGACGAGCAGTGCGAGCGCATCGACCTCGCCTACTACAGCGCCGACCTGATCGCCGGTCCATTGGCGCGCAGCTTCTTCTCCGCGCTGCACCGTGCGCCGCGCCTGAGCTGGTTGCACACGCGCAACGCCGGCGTCGACCACCCCATCTTCGGGCGGATGCTGGCGCGTGGCGTCACCCTCTCGACTGCGGCCGGCGCGACGGCGGAGCCAATCGCGCAGTCGGCGATCGCCGGCCTGCTCGCTCTCTCGCGCGGTTTCCCCTCCTACGCGGACGCGCAGCAACGGCATGCCTGGGAGCCGGCCGAGGACCGAGGGCGCCCCGACCTCCTCGACCAGACGCTCGTCGTCTTCGGGCTGGGCGCGATCGGGTCGGCGATCGCGCGCATCGCCCGCGCGATCGGGCTGCACGTCGTCGGCGTGCGGCGCAGCCCGGCTCGCGAGGGCGACCCCGTCGATGAGCTGCACCACCCCGACGCGCTGCCCTCGCTGCTGCCGCGCGCGGAGTGGCTCGCGCTCGCCTGTCCGCTCACCGCCGAGACGCGAGGGCTGTTCGACGCCGCGGCGTTCGCGGCGATGCCGCGCGGGGCGCACGTGCTCAACGTCGCGCGCGGCCCCGTCGTCGACGAGCCGGCGCTGATCGAGGCGCTGCGGTCGGGGCAGCTCGGCGGCGCCTACCTCGACGTCTTCGCGGAGGAGCCGCTGCCCGAGGACTCGCCGCTCTGGGATCTGCCGCGCGTGATCGTCACGCCGCACAACTCCGGCGCCTCGGCGGGCAACGACCCGCGCGCGGCCGAGATCTTCTTCGACAACCTCGTACGCTGGGCGCGCGGCGAGCCGCTGCGCAACACCGTCCGCGAGGCGGGCGAGTAGCCCTCGCGCGCGGCGAGCGCGAGAGACCGGGAAGGGAGACCGCGATGGAGAAGCCGTACCTGATGATCCGGGACCAACCCGGATCTCGCCCGGACCAGATGGCGTTCGTGCAGGAGCTCGAGCGGCGTGGCTTCCCGGGCGTCTGGGCGCCGAGCCGGGGCGACAACCTCGCGTTGCTGCTCGCGATCCTCGACCGCACCGAGCGCATCCAGGTCGGCACCGGCATCGCCCACATCTACCTGCGGCACCCGCAGCTGATGGCGCAGGCGGGCTCGCTGATCGAGGAGCTGCACCCGGGGCGGCTGTTGCTCGGGCTCGGGGTCTCGCACCAGCCGATCCACGCGGCGCTGGGGCTGAGCGTCGGCCGGCCGCTCGCGGACATGCGCGGGTACGTCGGCGAGATGCGCGCGGGCACGGAGGGCGGTCCGTTGCCGCGCCTCGTCCTCGCGACGCTGCGCCGTCGCATGACCGCGCTCTCCGGCGAGATCGCCGAGGGCGCGCTCTGGGCGAACGGTCTCCGCTCGCATATGGCCAGCTCGCTCGCCGGGGTCCCGCCCGAGCGGCGCGAGGGCTTCTTCGTCGGCAACATCATCCCGACGGCGGTCGACGACGACCGCGCGGCCGCCCTCGCCGCCGCGCGCGACCTGCTGCGCAACTACTTCCGGCTGCCCTACTACCAGGCCTACTTCGAGGAGGCCGGCTACCACGACGAGGTCGCCGCGGCCCGCGCGGCGATCGCTGACGGCGACCGCGAGGCGCTGCCCGCGGCGATCTCGGAGCGCTTCATCGCCGACTCCTGCCTCGTGGGGACGGCCTCCGAGGTGCGCGAGCAGGCGGAGGCCTGGGCGGACGAGGACGTGACGCTCGTGCTCGCCACCCCGGCCGATGATCCCGACGGCGCGGAGCGCGCCCTCGCCGCGTTCGAGTAGCGCGGAGCGGCGGAAGGGGAGACGGGGATGGAGAAGCCGTACCTGAGGATCTGGGACGAGGCCGGCACACGCGCGGACAAGCTCGCGCTCGCACAGGAGGTGGAGCGGCGCGGCTTCCCCGGCGTCTGGTCCCCGAGCCGCGGCGACAACATCGCCTTCCTGCTCGCCGTCCTCGAGCGCACCGAGCGCATCAGCGTCGCCACGGGCATCGCGCACATCTACCTGCGGCACCCGCACCTGATGGCGCAGGCGGGCTCGCTGATCGAGGAGCTCCACCCGGGGCGGCTCATGCTCGGGCTCGGCGTCTCGCATCAGCCGACGCACGCGGAACTGGGGCTCAGCGTCGGCAGGCCGCTCTCGGACATGCGCGAGTACGTTGCCGAGATGCGCGCGAACACCGAGGGCGCGGCGTTCCCTCGCCTCGTCCTCGCGACGCTGCGACGGCGCATGACGGTCCTCGCCACCGAGATCGCGGACGGCGCGCTCTGGGCCAACGGCCTCCGCTCGCGCATGGCGACCTCGCTCGCCGTGATCCCGCCCGAGCAGCGCGACGACTTCTTCGTGGGCACCTTCATCCCGACGGCGGTCGACGAGAACCGCGCGGCCGCCCTCGCGGCGGCGCGCGACAAGCTGTTCCTCTACTTCTCGCGGCCCTACTACCAGGCCTACTTCGAGGAGGCCGGCTACCACGACGAGGTGGCCGCCGCGAGGGCGGCGGTCGCGGCCGGTGACGATGAAGCCCGCCTCGCCGCGATCTCCGAGCGCTTCATCGCCGACGCCTGCCTGGTGGGCACGCCCTCGGAGGTGCGGGAGCAGGCGGAGGCGTGGGCCGCCGAGGGCGTCACGCTGGTGCTCGCGCCCGCGCCCGACGATCGCGCAGGCATCGCGCGGGCGCTCTCCGTCTTCGACTAGCGCCGGAGGCTGTCTGGTCGGGAATTCCGTTCGTTAACCCGCCGTCCCGTACGATGGCTGGCGATGGCGCTGCCCCCCCAGTTCGACGAACCGGCATTCGAAGGCCTCCAGCGCATCGATCGCGCCCTCGACGCCGGGCAGGCGCGCGTCTTTCGCGTCCTCTGGTTCTGGCTGCCGCCGGGGTCCGTGGCGAGGAACCCGCAGTTCCAGGCGCTGCTCGCATCGCGCTTCCTCACCGACGTCGCGATCAATGCGCTGATCTTCGGCGCGCTGATCTCGACGGCGCGCGGCGACGGCGGCGCCATCGAGGCGGCGCTGCTTGGCACCGCCTTCCTGCTGCCGAGCCTGCTGCTCGGGTTGTACGGCGGGGCCGTCGCCGACGCGCTCCCGAAGCGGGTCGCGCTCGCCGGCGCCTACGTGGGGATGGGCGTGCTCACGCTCGCCGTCGCCTTCGTCTTCGGCTCGGACTTCCAGTCACTGCTGGCCGTGATCTTCGTCGTGCGCATCCTCCACCAGTTCTCGCAACCCTCCGAGGCGTCCACGCTGCCGCTGGTCGCAACCGCCGAGGAGCTGGCGGCGGCGAACTCGATGCTCGGGCTGATCTCCTCGGCGGCGGACCTGCTGGGCAAGGCCGTGCTGGCCCCGCTGATCGTGCGTGCCTACGGGGTGGACCCGGTGACGATCATCGCCGGGTTCCTCTTCCTCCTCTCCGCCAGCCGCGTCTTCGACCTGCGCCCGGCGCCGCACCCCGGACCCGTCGAGGGGGAACGGGGAGCCCCACCGGCCTCGACGATGGGGGTCGTGCGCTGGCTGCTCGCCGAACGGCAGGTGATGTGGATGCTGGTGCTGGCCGCGCTGGCGAGCACGATCAACGTCGTCCTCGCGATGCTCGGACCGCAGTACGTCGCCGAGGTGCTGGACGTCGACCCGGTGAACACGCTCTACGTCTTCGCGCCCGCGCCGGTCGGTCTGCTTGCCGCGCTCGCGCTCGCGCCGCTGCTGATCCGCTGGGCGGGAGAGCGCCCGATCGCGATCCTCGGCTTCGTGCTCGTCTCCTCGGCGGTGACGGCGCTCGGCCTCGTCGCGACGCTGACCGATCTGCTCGGCTGGCTGCTGATCTTCGGCATCCCGGGCGTGGGGCCGCGCGTGGAGATGGCGGCGCTGCTCTCGATGTTCCTCGGGGCGGGGGTGACGCTCGCGGTCGTGGCGACGCAGACCTACATCAGCCGCACGGTGCCGCTGCGCATCCAGGGTCGCGCGTTCGCGCTGCTGGGGGTCCTCAAGGACGGCTTCGCGATCCCGCCACTGCTCCTGCTCGGAGCGATCGCGAGCACCGTCGGCGTCGACACGGTGATCACGGTGGCGCCGGTGTTCCTGTTGGTCCTGGCGGTGGCGATCGACCGCACCGTCAGCCGCTTCCGCACGCCCGCGCCCGGCATGCTGACCTGACCCTCGGGGCGCTGACCCTAGAGGCGACGGCCGTCGCGGCTACGGGTAGAGGGGCGTGCGCTCCAGCCCTGCCGTCTCGTCGAGGCCGAACATCAGGTTGAGGTTCTGCAGCGCGTTGCCGCTCTGCCCCTTCAGCAGGTTGTCGATCGAGGAGATCACGACCACCCGCCGCTCGTCCGGCGAGCTCACGAGCGAGATGTCGCAGTAGTTCGAGCCGGCCGTCTGCTTCAGCGAAGGCGGCGCGTCCAGCACGCGCACGAACGGCGCGCCCGCGTAGAACTCGCGGTAGCGCTCGAGCAACGCCTCGCGCGAGGCGCTGCGGCTCAGCGTGAGGTGCATCGTGCTGAGGATGCCGCGCGTCGTCCCCAGCAGGTGCGGCACGAAGAGCACGCTCGCCGCGCCGCCGGCGAGACCGCCCAGCGTCTGCTCGGCCTCGACGACGTGCTGGTGGCTGAACACGCGGTAGGGGACGACGTTGTCGTTGAGGTGTGAGAAGTGCTGCGCGGCCGCCGGCTTCTTGCCCGCGCCCGACGAGCCCGTGAGGCCGTCGACCACGACCGAGCCGCCCTCGACGAGCCCGTCGGCAAAGAGCGGCGCGAGGCCGAGCGTGATGCCGACGGCGAAGCAGCCGGGGTTGCCGACGATCGGCGCCCCGGCGACCGCCCCGGCGTGAAGCTCGGGCACGCCGTAGCAGGCGCTACCGAGCAGCGCGCCGGCCTTGTGCGCGCCGTCGCCGATCGAGGGGTGCGCCGCCGCGTAGCGCGCGTACGACGCCTCGTCCGGGAAGCGGAAGTCGCCGGAGTAGTCGAGGAAGCGCACGCCCGCGTCGGCGAGCGCCGCCGCGTATCCCATCGAGACCCGGTCGGGCGTGGAGAAGACCACGACGTCGCAGTCCGCGCCGATGTCGGCCGCGTCCGGCGCCTGCACGACGAGGTCCGTGCGGCCCGCGAGGTGCGGGTAGATGTCCGCGATCGGGCGGCCCGCGTCGTCGCGCGCGATCAGCGCCGAAGGCTCGAGCACGGGGTGCTGGAGCAGCAGTTCGAGGATGCCGAGGCCGCCGTAGCCGGTCGCCCCGACGATCTGCACGCGCATGGTGGCCTCCGTCGGTCAGGTCCGCCCCTTGCAGGATATGCGGCAGGCGCGCCTGCCGGAAGGTTCGGCCCGGCTACGAGCCCGCGCCGCCCTCGTCGCCTTCGAGCAGGTCTACGAGCTCGCGGGCCAGCCAGATGCGCCCACGGGCCCGGCCGGTGATCTCGGTCACGATGCCGGCGCGCTCGAGGTCGGCGATCGCCTGGTAGGCGGTCGGCGGGGTGACCGGGGAGCCGGCCCCGGCGAGCAGGCCGATCGCGTGCGGTGCGGTGACCGCGAGCGACTGGCGCCGGATCAGCACTGCGAGGCGGAGCGCCGTGGGAGTCGCGCCGGCCTCCTCGAGCCGCAGTCGCCACTCGTCCTCGATGGCCATCAGGCGCTGCGCCGTCGCGACGGATGCCTGCGCGCGCGAAGCGACGGCTCGCAGCATGAACGCCAGCCAGCCAGGCCAGTCGCTGCGTGCGCTGACGGCGAAGAGGCGGTCGTAGTACTCCTGCCGGTGCTCGAAGAGGTAGGGGCTCAGGTAGAGCAGCGGATGCTCCAACCCTCGCCGCCGGGCGAGCAGCAGCGGCATCAGGATCCGCCCGACACGGCCGTTGCCGTCGCGGAAGGGGTGAATCGCCTCGAAGGCGTAGTGCACCCACGCGATCTCCACCAGCGGCGGTGCTTCCGGTTGCGAGTCGATGTAGCCGAACAGGCTGTCGAGGCAGTCGAGCATCCGGTCGGGCGGCGGCGGGGTGTAGATCGGCGCGCCACCGGCGGTGATGTAGTTCTGGACGGTCCGGAACTCGCCCGGGGCACTGCGCACCTCGTCGCCTGCACCCGCCATCAGCGTGCGGTGCAGGTCGCGAACGAGGTCGGCATCGATCGCGCCGCCGTCCCGGATGCGGTCCAGACCCTCGTCAAGCGCGGCGACGTAGTTCAGCGTCTCCTGGGCGTCCCCGTCGAGCGGCTGCGACTCGGGCACCGCCTCGAAGGCCGCAAGGTCGCCGATCGAGGTCCGGGTGCCCTCGATCTGGGAGCTGCGGACGGCCTCGTGCCGGATGTACGGTGCGGCCAGTGCGTTCGCGTCGTGGAGTACGCCGCCGAGGCCGATCAGCTGCCCGAGCCAGTACTCGGCATCGGCGAGCAGCGCGCCAGCGCTCGCAATCGCGGCCTGCGCGATCTCGGGCGGGGGCGGCAGCGGGTTCGGGACGAACGTCAGGTAGCGCCCGCCGCCGCGAGGGCGCTGCGTGACGAGTTGGCCCGATGGGTTGGTGAATGCGGCGGCGTCCACGGCCTCTCCTGTCTTAGTTAAGTATATGCATGGTTTCTTTATTTGTCTGCTTCGGGGGTGTACCAGCCTGAATTAGCGTAAGCCGATGATCGGCTCCCTCGCGACGAGCGCGAGCCATCATACTAAACTTTGGTCCTCCTCACTTTATTAACGTGCTCGCTTGCTGTCGCCCGCTAAAACAGCATCATCTGATGCGCAATTGCACCGATCCCACGCCGCCGGGCGCGACGTATCATGCGCGTCGCCCTCGATATTCGAAGCGATCCGAGGTGACGACGATGGCAGGTCCGCTCGAAGGCATCCGCGTCCTCGACTTCACCCGCAACGTCGCCGGCCCGTACGCGACGAAGCTGCTCGCCGACTACGGGGCCGACGTGCTCAAGATAGAGCCACCGGACGGCGACCCGGCGCGCCGCTTCGGCCCGTTCCCGGGCAACGTCGAGGACCTCGAGGCGTCCGGCTTGTTCCTCCACCTCAACACCAACAAGCGCTCCGCCACGGTCGATTCCACAAGCACGGACGGCGCGGCGACGATTCGCCGCCTTGCCGCGGAGTGCGACGTGCTGATCGAGGACTACGAGGCCGGACGCGCCGCCGAGTGGGGTTGGGGCTGGGACGAGCTCTCCCGCGGCCGCGACGACCTCGTGATGCTCTCGCTCACGCCGTTCGGCCAGGACGGGCCGTACCGCGACTACCTCGGATCCGAGATCACCCTCCAGGCGCTGGGCGGGCCGCTGTGGATCACCGGGCATCGCAGCCGGGAGCCGTTGAAGTACGCCGGGCACGTCGCGCACTACTCGGCCGGGGCGACGGCGGCGCTCGCGATCCTGCTCGCCCGCTACCGCGTCGAGGCTGGCGGCGCCGGCGACTACATCGACCTCGCGGTCTACGAGTGCCAGGCCGGGTTCCGAGACCGTCGCGCCGTCGACCTGACGGGCGCGGCCTACGCGGGCCACACGATGCGGCGCCGGACCGGCGGCCAGATCCCCCTGAGCGGCGTCCGCCCCACGGTCGACGGCTACGTCAACCTGCACGGACTCGGCGCCCGGCTGCCCGGGTTCCTCGCCATGATCGGGCGCGAGGACCTCGTGACCCGGGAAGAGCTGTTCCAGCCGTTTGACTACTGGCCCGAAGATCTCGGCGAGGAGCTGGAGGCGTCATACGCCGAGTTCCTGCAGCGCACGCCGAAGCTTGAGGCGCTCCGTCAGGCCCAGGAGTACGGTCTGCTGGGCGGGGCGCTGCAGACCATGGGGGAGCTGCTGGAGAATCCGCACTTCCGGGAGCGCGGCGCCTGGGACACGATCGACCACCCGCGCACCGGGCCGCTCCAGTACCCGGGCCGGCCGTTCATCACGAACGCCTCGCCCCGCCCCACCGCGCGGCGCGCCCCGCTGCTGGGCGAACACAACGCGGCCGTCGAGGAGCCCTCGGCCTGGCCGGCCCGGGCGGACCGGCCGGAGCAGCGCGAGGCGCCGCGATCCCCTCGCGCGCCGCGCTCCGCGAATGGCGGCTTGCTGCGGCCGCCCCTCGAGGGCGTGCGGGTGATCGCCGCGACGGTGGTCTGGGCCGGCCCGCACAGCACGCAACTGCTGGCGGAGTGGGGCGCCGAGGTGATCCGCGCCGAACCGATGAACCGCATCCACCCGAACACTCGCGGCGCCGAGGTCACCTTCACGAAGGAGCAGATCGAGGAGCGGATCCGCGACGGCGTCAGCCTGCACGCGCTCTATCCGGACCACGATCCGAAGGACGACCGCTGGAACCGATCGGCCAACTTCAACTCCCACGCCCGCAACAAGAAGTCGATGACCGTCGACATCTCCGCCCCCGAGGGCCGCGAGGCGTTCCTGCGCCTGGCGGCCGTCAGCGACGTGGTGATCGAGAACAACTCGCCCCGTGCGTTCGACCGCGCGGGTCTCGGTTGGGACGAGCTGCGCGAGGTGAACCCGCGGCTGGTGATGGTGCGGATGCCCGCCTTCGGGCTGTCGGGGCCCTACCGCGACTACCGCTCCTTCGGCACCCACGCCGAGGCGATGGTCGGTCAGACGCTCTTCCGCCGCTACATCGACGGCGAACCGGAGCTCTCCGGCGACGTGCTCAGCGCCGACGCGATGGCTGGGGTCCACGGCGCGGTCGCGGCGATGATGGGACTGCGCCACCGCGCGCGCACCGGCGAGGGCCAGCTCATCGAGCTGCCGCTCGCCGAGGGCTTCATCCCGACGGTCGGCGAGTTCATCCTTGACTACGTGATGAACGGCGCCGACTCGACGGCGCAGGGCAACACGCACCGCTGGCACGCCCCGCACGGCGTCTACCCGGCCCGCGGCGAGGACCAGTGGATCGCGATCGACGTCGCGACCGACGAGCAGTTCGCGGCGCTGTGCCGGGTGCTCGGCAGCCCCGGGCTCGCCGCCAACCCGCGCTACGCAAGCGCGGCGGGCCGCCGGGCGCACCGCGTCGAGCTCGAGGCAAGCATCGGCGAGCTGACCGCCGCCCGCGACAAGGAAACGCTCTTCCACGAGTTGCAGGCGGTGGGCGTCTGTGCCGCCCCGGTGCGCGACTCCCTCGAGATCCTCGGAGACGAGCAGCTCAACGCGCGCGAGTGGTTCCGCGAGATCCACATGCCGACGGTAGGCACGCACCGCTACCCCGGGTACATCTTCAAGATGCGCAACACCTCGGACGAGGTGCGGCTCCCGCCTCCCCGGCTCGGCGAGCACAACGAGGACGTGTACCTCGACCTGCTCGGCTACTCCCGCGAGGAGTACGACGCGATGGTGGAGCGCGGCATTGTCGGGACGCGCTACCCGGACGAGGTCCTGCCGGGCTGACGCGGCGTGCTACGGTCGCGGGCGTGAGCGCGGAGCAGCCGGACTGGCGCGAGTTCCTGCACCTCGATGACGCGGCGTTGCTGCGCCAGTGCGACTTCGACCGCTTCCGCGCGAGCGGGCCGGGCGGGCAGAAGCGCAACGTCACGGACTCCGCCGTGCGCTTGCGGCACCGCCCCTCCGGCGTCAGCACCGAGGCCGTCGAGTCGCGCTCGCAGCACGAGAACCGGGCGCGCGCCCTGCGCCGCCTGCGCCACGCGATCGCGCTGCAACTACGCGCGCCCGTGAGCCTCGAGGGCTACGCGCCCGCTTCGGAGCTCGCCGCGGCGCGCACGAAGGAGCGCAGGCTCGCGCTCGGCCGCCGCGACGCGCGCTACCCGCCGATGCTGGCGGCGCTCTTCGACCTGCTCGCCGCGACCGGGTGGCGGCCGGGCGAGGCCGCGCGCACCCTCGGCGTCACGAACGCCTCCCTGACCCGCTTCCTCGAGGCCGACCGCGCCGCCTGGCGCGCGCTCAACGAGCGCCGCCGCGAGCACGGGCTGTCGCCCCTGAGGGGGCGCTAGGGGCTAGCGGAGGTCGAACGAACGCGACTCGAGCGGAACGATCTTGCCGTTGCGGTACTCCCAGATCTCGACGAAGCCGGTTACGAGGTCGCCCGTGGCGTTCCAGTCGAGCGGCGAGGCCGCGCCGTCATAGTCGATCTCTTCGCCGTTGCGTACGGCCTCGAGGGCTGCCGCGACGCCCTCGGGCCCGGCGATCACGGTGCGGCCGGGGGGCTGCACGACGTTGCGCAGCTGGTCGCGGATCGCGGCGCTGTCGGTGGAGCCGGCGGCCTCGGCGGCGAGCGCGATGGCGATCACGGCGTCGTAGCCCTCGCGCACGTAGGCGCGGGCCGGTTCCTCGCCAAACTGCACGACGTACGCGCGGTTCCAGGCCGCCGTTGAGGGCTCGTCGGGTCCGCTGCCGGGCGCTGTGCCCTTCGAGCCGTCGAGGTGCTCCGGGCCGATCTTGGCTGCGAGGTCCTCGCTGCGCGTCGCGTCCGCGAAGACGAACTTCGTGAAGATGTCGTTCTCGATCGACTCGCGCAGGAACACCTCGGCTTCGCCCGGGAAGGCGACGACCACCAGCAGGTCCGCCCCGCCGCTCGCCGCCTGCTGCAGCTCGGCCACGTACGAGGGCTGGCCGAGCGCCGAGTAGGAGGCGGCGGACACGGTGCCGCCGAAGTGCTGCGTGAAGACCTCGGCCAGCCCCTGCCCGTAGGCGTCGTCGCGGTAGAGCAGGCCGACGTTGTCGAGCCCCTCCTCGCGCGCGAGCGCCGCGAGGATCACGCCCTTCGCGACATCGGAGGGGGCGCTGCGGAAGAGGAAGTCGCGGTCGTTCGATGTCGAAAGCGCCGGGGAGGAGGCGGACGGCGTGATCATGACGACGCCCGAGGGCCCGATCACACTCTCCGTCACCGCGAGCGTGACCGTGCTCGAGATCGCGCCGACGATCGCCTGCACGCCTTCCACGTCCACGAGGCGGCGCGCCTCCTCGACACCCTGGGTTGGGTTCACCTTGGTGTCGCCGCTGAAGAGCAAGACGTCGCGGCCGTTGACGCCGCCGGCCTCGTTGATGTGCTGCACGGCGAGCTCGACGCCGACGCTGACCACGTCGCCGAGCTCCGCGAGGGAGCCGGAACGATCGGCGAGGTAGCCGACTCGCAGTTGCTCGTCCTCCTCGCCAGCGCCGTCGCAGGACGAGGCGATCAGGGCGCCCGAGGCGAGCAGCAGGAGGAGCAAGGCGGTGGTCAGGCTGCGCATGCGCCTAGCCTACGACGTTCCGCGCGACCGCGTCTCATGCAAGCTCGGAAGGCGGGGAGCAGAGGAGTTCCGGGTAGAGGGGAGGCCGCCGCTGGCGTCTCGCGACGGCCTCCTTCCTCAGCCCCGCCGACTGGCGACGGGGTTTTGGGGGGCGTGCTAGGGCTCCGGGGAGGTGTCCACCCTCTGTCCGGAGTCGGTGGTGAACTGCACTTCACAGCTCCTCATTCGTCGCAGTAGTGATACCTGGTATATTGTACCTCGTTTGCATCGTATTTGTAACTTACTCGAACGTTATAGTCCGTAGGCTGCGTGCTCTGGACGGCCGCCCCGTGGCTGGCCGGGGGGCAGCGCCTCAAACCCGCTCGATTGTCGCGGTTAGGCCATGGGATTCGAGGCGGTCGCGGTACAACTCGGCGCGCTCGAGCGGGCAGGCGATCACCTCGGCGCGGCCCTGGAGGTGCGCCGTCAGCATGATCTCCGTCGCACCGCGCACATCAAGCTCCGGCACCGAGGCGAGCAGCGCGCGCACCACGTGCCCCATCTCGTTCACGTCGTCGTTGTGCAGGATCACGCGGTGGGGCGGCAGCGCTTCATCGAGCGTGCGCTCGTGCTGCGCGGGGTCGCGCACGGGCGTGGAAGGCGTCGGCGAGGGCGGCGAGGTCATCGAGCGCGCTCGCGGAGTCCTGCTCAGTAGCTCCAGGTGATCGTGCGGCGCGGGTGCAGCCGCACGATCACCTCGCCCTCGCGGGGCGTGTCCGGCAGCTCCTCCTCCGGTACGCCGCGCTGACGGCGGCCCTCGCGCTCGATCGCGAGCCGCTCGGCATCGTCGCGCACGATCTCGAGGTCGCCCTGCACCAGCACGCCGCTCCAGTCGCCGGACGCCTTCGAGCCCGTGACCAGCAGCGAGCCGTGCCCGTTCGCCTCGGCGTTGCGCACCTTGCGCGTGTGCGCCGGGGTGCCGACGTAGAGCACGTCGCCGATCCGGTAGTAGCCGAGGGCGACGCTGTGCGGGTAGCCGTCCACGCCGATGGTGGTGAGCACGGCCCACTCGCTGCGGCGGTCCAGGTACTCGGCGATCTCGGGGTCTTCGATCGTTCGCTCGCTGGTCATGGTGGCGGTCCGTCGGTTGCGCGCGGGTGGACGCGCGCAATCTGTCACGTCGCGCGCGGCTCGGCTACTCGGCGGCCGCGCCAACGCCGTTGATCTCGTCGACGACGGCGAAGAGGTCGCCGCTGCGGTAGAAGTTCACCGCCACCAGGTTCGGCGTCAGTCCGCGCTCCGCCGCGCACTCGCGCAGCCGCGGCAGCAGCACCTCGCGCGCGTTGAGCAGCTCCGCGTCCTTCGGTGTTGGGGCAACGTCCTCGATCCAGTGGTTGACCAGGAAGAGCGGCGCGTCCGCCGCGCCGCGGTTGGGCGCGCAGCTGAGGTCGTCGACCGAGCGGAAGGCGAACGGTGTCTCCTGCGTCAGCTCGAAGCCGCGATGCAGCCACGGGACGGGCGCGCGCTCGGCGTGCTCCGTCATCACGATCAGCCGCTCGTTGCGGTCGACCAGCTCGCCGAGCGTCGGCCACGGCGCATCACGCCCGGGATGCGCGTAGGCGTAGCGCTCGAGGCCGGCCTCGACAACGGCGGCGGCGATGTCCTCGGCGGGCGCCTCGTCCTGGATGAAGACGATCAGGACCTCGCCCGGGTTGGTCCCGAGGAAGCGGCGGATGTCCTGCAGCGCCTCGCGCAGCGGCGTCGCACCCACCTCGCAGAAGCCGTGGCAGAGGTACAACTCGCGATCCTCGAGCGGTCCGAGCCCCGCGGCGATGCGCTCGCGCGCCTCGACGACCTCCGCGCCGTACAGCTCGACCATCGCTGCGCGGTCCTTGCCGAGCAGCTCCGTGGCGACGCCCGTGACGGAGCGGAAGCCGAACCAGACGTCGATCAGCAGCCCGCGAACGCCGCCGTCCAGCTGCTCGGCGATCCCGTCGCGGTGCGCGGCGAAGAGCCAACCCTCCTCCGAGGCCGCCGACATCGAGTTGTGCGTGGCGGCGAACGCGACCTCGTTGAGCGGGCGGGTGCAGAGCGCGGCGTGGCCATTGCAGACCGTCACCCGGTCGCCTCCGTCGTCGCCTCCGAGCAGACCGAGGCCGGCGAGCAGCAGCGCGACGCCAGCGGCGCCCCCGGCGAGGAGCGCGGCAAACGCGGCGATCCGCACGACCGGGGAGAGTTGCGACCGCAGCTCGGGCGCTGTGGCGACCCGTGCAACATCGCTCGCGGTGGCGGCGCGCTCCTTCCAGAGCAGGCGCATCAGCTCCATCAGCCCGAGGTAGAGGGCGGCGAGGCCCGCGACGGCGACCACGACTGTCACGAGGTCGTCCGTGCGGAACAGCGCCAGCCAGCCAAGCACGACGGCCGCGACGGCGCGGACGAGCCGCCCGGCGTTCGACTGCGGAGCGGTCGCCAGCAGCCACACGCGCCGCAGTGTCTCGCCCGCGTCGAGGCCGGCGAGGCGCGAGCTGGAGGCGGCGGCGAGCACCAGCCCGCCCGCGCCGAGCGCGAAGCTCCACGCGCGCAAGTCGCCGAGGAAGGCGTCCCACACGCCCGCCCCCGCCGCGCCGCGCAGGCCGCCACCGGCGAGCTCCTCGAGCGCCGCCTTGCCGGCATCGAGCGCCACGATCGTCAGCGCGGCGACGATCGCGACGGTGAGCCCGATGCGCAGGAGGGCGCGACGCCGCCCTCGCGCGATCGCGCACGAGCCCGCGAAGGCGGCGAGCGCGAGCAGTGGCAGCACCGCCGACAGGAAGCGGATGGCGCGGGCGATGCCGAGCGCGCTGTCGACGTACTCGGAGTCGGCGAGCTCGATCACGGCGCTGTCGAGCGAGGGCAGCTCCGCGGCCAGATCCGGGTTGAAGCGGGCCACCGTGACCTCGACGGCGATCGCGGCGTCCACGAGCTGGAGCACGATCGGTTCGTCGGAGAAGAGCGCGCTGTGTGTCTGGCGGAGCGCCGTCTCGTAGAGCTGCGCGAAGGCGGGGGTGCCGATCACCGCCTGCACCGCCGCCTCGATCAGCGGGCGAGCCGCGATCAGGCCGGGCTCGCCCTGCTCGATCAGCTCCTCGACCAGGAAGTTGGAGACGAACCGCTGCACGTCCTCGTCATCGAGGGCGCGCACCGCTCGCTCCGAGAAGCCGTCGCTGTCGACAAGGGCGTCGGCGGCCCAGAGTGCGAACAGCGCGGCGAAGAGCAACAGCGCGCCCGCGACAAGCAGCAGCCACGAAACGAACGGCCTCGGCGCGGCGCGCACCAGCCGCAGCGCGGCGCCCGCGCGGCTCATCGCCGGGTCTTGAGGATCGGCCGCATCCGCTGCCTCACTCGCCACATCGCGCCGGTATGTGTCGCCGCCTCGCGAGGCACGTTAGCATCGCACTCGAGGACGGCGCTCGTGGACATGCTGCTCGAAGTCTCAGGCCTGATGAAGCGCTTCGGCGGCCACGTCGCCGTCGACGGCGCGACCTTCGCGGTCGAGCGCGGATCGATCACCGGGCTGATCGGCCCCAACGGCGCGGGCAAGACCACCTGCTTCAACTGCATCGCAGGTGCGCTCAGGCCGGACGGCGGGAGCGTGCGCTTCGGCGGCGAGAACATCACGGGCCTGCCCTCGTACCGGGTGTTCCGCCGCGGCCTGATCCGTACCTTCCAGATCCCGCAGGAGCTGGGTGCCCTCACCGTCCTCGAGAACCTGATGGTGGTTCCGGAGGAGCAGGCAGGCGAGCGCATCCAGGAGAGCTGGCTGCGGCCCTGGCGTGTCGCCGCGCAGGAGCGCGAAATCGCCGAGCGAGCGCACGAGGTGCTCGCCGAGGTGGACCTCGCCCACGAGGCGCAGAACCAGGCCGGGAACCTCTCCGGCGGCCAGCGCAAGCTGCTGGAACTGGCGCGCGCGCTGATGTCGAGCCCCAGCATGATCCTGCTCGACGAGCCGAGCGCGGGCGTGAACCCGACCCTGACGCTGCGCCTGATCGAGCGCATCCGCGCGCTGCGCGATCGCTTCGGCATCACCTTCCTCGTGATCGCGCACGATATGGACCTGATGATGCGCCTCTCCGAGCGGCTGATCGCGATGGCCGACGGCACGGTGCTCGTCGCCGGCGACCCGCACGACGTGCTGGAGAACGCCGAGGTGCAGGCCGCCTACCTGGGAGCGCAGGCGCTGTGAGCGCACTGCTCGAGGTCGACGCCGTCCGAGCCGGCTACGGCAGCGTCATGATCGTGCACGACGTCTCGCTGCGCCTCGAGCGCGGAGAGCTGGTGACGATCATCGGGCCGAACGGCGCCGGCAAGTCCACGCTGCTCAAGGCGATTTTCGGGCTGCTCCCCGTCAGCGACGGGGAGGTGCGCCTCGAGGGCAACGAGGTCACCGACGAGATGCCCTCGCACATGGTGCGCCTCGGCGTCTCGTTCGTGCCGCAGACGGAGAACGTCTTTCCGTCGCTGACGATCCGCGAGAACCTCGCGATGGGCGGCTACCAGCGCAGCGGCGATGTCGATGATCGCATCACCGAGGTACTCAGGCTCTTCCCGGAGCTGGCGGAGCGCCCGGGCGCGCGCGCCTCGCACCTCTCGGGTGGGCAGCGCCAGGCGCTCGCGATCGCGCGGGCGCTGATGCTCGACCCGAAGGTGCTGCTGCTCGACGAGCCGACGGCCGCGCTCTCGCCCGTGCGCCGCGGCGAGATCTTCGATCGCCTGCAAGCCGTGCGCGAGGGCGGGGTGGCGCTGCTGATGGTCGAGCAGAACGCCCGCGAGGCCCTCGCGATCTCGGACCGTGCCTACCTCCTCGTAGACGGCCGCAACGCGCACGAGCAGCCGGGCCCGGAGATGCTCGCCAACCCCGAGGTCGGCCGCATGTTCCTCGGCCTCGACAGCGCCGAAGGCGAGAACGGCGCATGACGGAGATCCTGCAGCTCGTCCTGATCGGCCTCGTGGTCGGCTCGATTATCGGGTTGGGAGCGATGGGGCTGACGCTGGTCTACGGGGTCTTCAAGTTCGCGAACTTCGCGCACGCGGACCTGATGACGCTGGGGATGTACCTGGCGTTCTTCGTGTACGTCGACATCGGAATCGCGGGCGGTCACATCGGGCCGTTCTCATTCGGCTGGGGGATGATCGCGGCGGTGCTGTTCGCCTGGGCGGGCGTCGCGGCCGTCTCGATGGGCGCCGACCGGGTGATCTACCGGCGCCTGCGCGCGCGGCAGACGGGCCTGCTCAACCTCGAGATCGCCGCCCTCGGCGTCGCCATTGCGCTGCAGGCCGTCGTGCAGGCGATCTGGGGCTCCACGCCGCTGCGCTACCACAACGAGATCCACGAGGCGTGGACGTTTGCCGGCGGGCTCAAGTTGAAGGCGGACCAGTTGCTCATGATCCTGCTCATGCCGGCGCTCGCGGTGGCGCTCTACGTGCTCCTGCACCGCACCCGCCTTGGCACTGCGATGCGCGCGACGGCGGATAACGCGCCGCTGGCGGAAGCGAGCGGCATCGACACCGAGCGGGTGCGGATGGCGACCTGGGTGATCGCCGCGGCGCTGACCGCCGTGGCCGGCGTCATGTTCGCCCTGCAATCGCAGCTGCGCTTCGACGCCGGGTTCGAGTTCCTGCTGCTGCCGATGTTCGCGGCCGTCATCCTCGGCGGCATCGGGAACCCCTGGGGCGCGCTCGTCGGCGGGCTGATCGTCGGCGTCTCGCAGGAGCTCTCGACGGAGTGGATCAACACCGGCTTCAAGCCCGCCGTGCCCTTCGTGCTGCTGATCGGGATGCTGATCGTGCGTCCGCGAGGGCTCTTCGGCTCGTCGATCGGGGGGTCCGGCTGATGTTCCCACTGGACTCCCTGACGCCGCTCGCGGGCGAACTGCCGCTGCTGGTCACGGTCGGTGGAGGCGTGAACTGGACGGTCGGCTTCCTCACGACGGCCGCCATCTTCGCCATCGTCGCGCTCGCCCTGAACGTGCAGTGGGGCTACACGGGCACGATCAACTTCGGCGTCGTCGCCTTCTTCGGCATCGGCGCCTACGTCAGCGCGCTGCTCACGCTCGACCCGCCCGGCCAGTTCGAGAACTACGTCGGCGGCCTCGAGTTGCCCGTCCCCGTGGGCTGGATCGGCGGGATGTTCGCCGGAGGCGTCCTGGCGCTGCTGGTCGGCCTCCCGACGCTGCGCCTGCGCGACGACTTCCTCGCCATCGCCACGATTGGCATCGCCACCATCCTCCGCAGCATCGCCAACACGCAGGAGGGCCTCGTCAACCGCGCGCGCGGCCTGAACGGCGTGCCCCGACCGCTCGAGGGCGCGTCGAGGGATCTGAACATCGACTACGACCTGGTGCTGCTCATCATGACCGGGCTGGCGCTGCTCGTGGTGTTCCTCGTGGTGCGGGGCGCGACCGCCTCGCCCTGGGGCCGCGTCCTGCGCGCGATCCGGGAGAACGAGGCGACGACGCAGTCGGTCGGCAAGATGACGACGAGCTACCGCATCCAGAGCTTCGTGCTCGGCGGTGCGCTGATGGGCCTCGCGGGCGCCATCTGGGCGCACCGCATCGGCACGATCGCGCCCGACTCCTTCGACAACCTGACAACGTTCCTCGTCTGGACGATGGTGATGGTGGGCGGCAGCGGCAACAACCGCGGCGTGATGCTCGGCGCGCTCGTGGTCGGCTTCGTCTGGTTCGGGCTGCCGCTCATCCAGGAGGAGCTGCCCGACTTCCTCGGGTCGCGCGTCTTCATGCTGCGGCGGATCGCGATCGGCCTGCTGATCGTGGGCTTCATCCTCGCCCGCCCGCAGGGGCTGCTCGCCGAGGAGCCGCGCGTCAGCCGCTTCGCCCCGCGAGGCGACGGCGGAGGGGGCAGTGGCGGCGGAGGCAGCGGCGGCTGGCTCGGCGCGCTGCGGGTGCGCCTCCGAGGCCAGCCCGGCGAGGGTGGGTAGCCCCGTTCGCCCGGCTCCAGACCTGAAGCGGGCGGCCCGGAGGCCGCCCGCTCGCTCGCTACTGCTGCCGGGCTGCCCCGGCTATTCGAGGCTGAACGGCTGGATCTCGATCGTCACGAGTTCGCCGCCACGGTAGCCGTAGATCTCCATGAAGCCGGAGGTGACGTCCCCCGCGGCGTTCCAGTCGATCGGGGTCGCCGCGCCCTCGTAGTTGATGTCGTCACCGTCCGCTGCGGCCTCGAGCGCCGCCTTGATGCCCGCCGCATCCGCCACGTAGGTGGCGCCCGGAGGTCCGGCGATGCGCGCGAGCTCGTCGCGGATCGCCTCGCCGTCGGTCGAGCCCGCCGCCTCGGCGGCGAGGGCGATCGCGATCACGGCGTCATAGGCCTCGCGCACGAATGGCAGAGAAGGCTCCGCCCCGTACTCGGCGACGTAGGCCGCGGTCCAGGCCTTGGTCGAGGCGTTGTCGGGGTTGCTGCTGGGCGCCGTGCCGACGACGCCCTCGAGGGCGTCGGCGCCGAGCTGCTCGATCAGGTCTTCGCTCTTGTTGCCATCGGTGAAGATGAAGCGCGTGAAGATGTCGTTCTCGATCGACTCGCGGAGGAAGACTTCGGTCTCCGCGAAGCCCATCGCAACCAGCACCTCGGCGCCGCCGCTCGCGGCCTGCTGCAGCTCCGCCAGGTAGCTGGGCTGCCCGTCCGCCGAGTACGAGGCGAGGGTGGCCGTGCCGCCGTAGTTCGCGGTGAAGACCTCGGAGAGGCCCTGGCCCCAGGCGTCGTCGCGGAAGATCACGCCGACGTTGGTGTGGCCTTCGCTCTCCACCAGCTTCGCGAGCACCACGCCCTGCACCGCGTCCGACCCGGTGGTGCGGAAGAGGTAGCCGTCGTCGTCGGCGTCGGTGAGCGCGGGCGACGTCGCCGAGGGCGAGATGTGCGGGATGCCGCCCGGTCCGGTGACGCTGTCCGCCACCGCGAGCGTCGCCGTGCTCGCGAGCGGCCCGACGATCGCGTGCACGCCCTCGACGTCCACGAGGCGGCGAGCCTCCTCGACGGACTGGGTCGGGTCGACGCGGGTGTCGCCGGTGACGTAGACCACGTCCTGACCGTTGACGCCGCCGCCCTCGTTGATGTGCTTGATCGCGAGCTGTACGCCGGTCTCGATGTCCGCCCCATACTCGGCGAGCGGGCCGGAGAAGTCGGCCAGGTAGCCGATCTTCAGTTGCTCGCCCTCGTCGTCGCACGCTGCCGCGCCCAGCGTGAGCAGCGCGATCAGTGCGAACAGTAGCGAGAGTCGCCCCGGCGCGCCAAGCCAGAAGCCCTTCATAGCGTCCCCCTCATCCTGGTTGCCAGTCCTATGCGGCGTCATTATCGCAACCTTTGGATTCAAGTACCAAGACCCAGCTGTGCAGCACACGTCCGCAGCCCCATCGTCAGCTCTCGAACGCCAGGTCCATCCAGCGGTGCTCGATGCCGGCGTCGAGGAACAGCCCGCCGCGCGCGACATAGCCGAGGCGTTCGTAGAAGGGCAGCGCGTGCTCCTGCGCGGCGAGCGTGATGCCGGCGTGACCGCGGCGGCGCGCTTCCTCGTGCAGCGCCTCCATGATCTGCTCGCCGTAGTGTCGCCCGCGCAGCTCGGCGAGGACGGCGACGCGGCCGACGTGCGGATAGCCGTGCGGCGGCTCGCCCGCGTGGTCCAGCAGCAGCCGCGCCGTCGCCACCGCCCGCCCGTCGAGGCGGCCGAGCACGTGCACCACGCGCTCGCTCATCCCGGGCGCTGCGGGGTCGGCGTCGTAGCCGTCGATCTCTTCCTCCTCGGGGACCTGCTGCTCCTCGATGAAGACCGCGCGACGGACCTCGATCGCCTCGGCCAGTTGCTCCGCCGTCTCGATCGTCACGATGCGGAAGCCGGGTGCGACGAGGCGCTCGAGCTCCTCGCTGGACTGGAGCAGCAGTTGCACCTCGACGGTGTCGAGCCAGCGGCCGTGCTTGTAGCCGGTCTCGCGCTCGAGCCCCACCTCCTCGAAGCCGGACTCGCGCGCGAGGGCGCGACTTGCCTCGTTGCCCGCCTCGATCCAGCCGACGAGCGCGTGCAGGTTGCGCGCCCGCGCCCGCTCGATCAGCTCCGCGAGCAGGCGGCGCGCGACGCCCCGGCGATGGAACGCCGGATCGACGTAGAGGCTGCATTCGCGCGTGAAACGGTAGCCGGACTTGCCGCGGTAGGGAGAGAGGTAGGCGAACCCGGCGACCGAGTGCGGCCCGACGGCGACGATCATCACCTCGGCGCGCTGTTGCTCGAACCACTCGCGCCGCCGCGCGGCGCTCCAGGGCCACTCGTCCCAGTGCGCGACGCCCTCGACGATCTCGCGGTTGAGGATGCGCTGCATCGCCGGCAGGTCGTCCGCCCGCGCGTCGCGGATCAGCACCTCCAGCGTGCCGGTGCGCGAGGAGTCAGTCACTGCCGTCGCCACCACCGCGGAGCCGGTCCAGCAGCGCCTCGATGTCGGCGCCGGGGGCGAGTGTGACCACGATGCTGCGGCGAGGCGCCTCCACGGTCCGCGAGACGTGCCCGTGCCCGGTCAGGTCCTCGGCGAGCATCGCATCGCCGGGGCCGAGGCGGCGCCTCTCCCCGCCGGCGATCTCGATCTCCAGCGCCCCGCTGGTCGTGATCACGAACTGCCGGCGCGAGGCGTTGTGCCAGTCCGGGTCGTGCTCCTCGGGCGCCTCTCGGAAGTCCAGCGTATCGACGGGGAACGCCATCGAGAGCCCGCCCTCAATCGGGATGTCGAGGTCCTCGAAGTGCGACTCGCCGTCGTCGCCGCTGTAGAGCCGAACGATCCGCACCATCAGATCCTCCATTCCGCGGGCTGCGCGCGCCGCAACTCGGGGAGCAGTTCGTCCGAGATTAGCCGCATGCTCGCCAGCGAGTCCTCGGCGGGCAGGCCGGCCCAGTGCGTGCGGATGATCAGCTCGGTCACGCCCAGCTCCTCCCAGAGCGGCCGCAGCTGCGCGTAGCACTCCTCGGGAGAACCGAGCACGAAGCGGTCCGAGAGCAGCTCCTCGAACGGCGCGCCGAACTGCTCCTCGCCCGGCATCACCTCGTCCTGGCCCCAGCGTGCGTAGTCCGCGTACTTGCCGCCGAGGGCTGGAGCGGCCAGCCGCAGTGCCGTCTCGCGGTCGGGCGCGCAGTAGACCTCGCGCAGCGCGGGCAGCGCGGCGGGCGCGCCCAGCCCGGCCGCCGCGCGCTCCTCGCGGTAGAGCGCGAGCTGGCGGCGCACGGTCTCGAGGGTGGCGTGCGGGTTGATGAACCAGGCGTCGCCGAGGCGGGCGGCGCGCCGCACGGCGGCGTCGCTGTTGGCCGCGATCCAGATCGGCGGATGCGGCTGCTGCACGGGGCGCAGGTTCATGCGCACGCCGTCCAGCTTCGTGGTCTCGCTCTCGTGGCTGACGGTTTCCTCGGTCCACAAGCGCTTGACCAGCGCCAGCGTCTCCTCGAAGCGCGCGACGCGCTGGCCTCGAGGCACGCGGAAGGCGTCGAACTCGATGTCGCGGTAGCCGAGGCCGATGCCAAAGACGAAGCGCCCGCTGCTGATCACGTCGAGCGTGGCGACGGTCTCGGCGACGTAGACGGGGTTGTGGAGGTTGAGCAGCAGGATGCCGAGGCCGACCGTCATCTCGCCGGCCTCGGCCTGCAGGCGGGCGAGGAAGGGCACGAGTTGGAGGCCCTGGTTGTCGCCCTCGTTGAGGTAGTGCTGGCCGCTGAACAGCGAGTCCCAGCCGGCGTCGCGCGCCAGCCGCACCATCGCCGCCTGCTCCTGGAAGGCGACGACCATGTCGGTGTCGAGGTGCTGCTGGCTGGTCAGGAACAGCCCGACGCGCATCGTGCCTCCAGTCGCGCCGCAGTCACGCGAGGGCCGGCTCAGCTCATGTACACGTGCTGCACGGCGACGCCCAGCCCCGAGGCCCGCGAGAGCCGCCCGTCGGCGGTCAGCAGGGGCAGCGCGAGGGCGTCGGCGACGGCCACGTAGAAGGCATCATAGGCGCTGACATTGTGGCGGTACTGCCAGGCGGACCGCGCGAACTCCGCGTGCGGCAGTCGTTCGACCGGCCAGAACTCCAGGTCGTCGATCGCCATCAGTGCTCGCGCCTCGTCGAGGCGGCCATGAAGCACGGCCTTGCGCAACACCGAGACCACCTCGACATCGATCAGCTCGGGCGCTGCGAGAGGGCCGCTCTCCATCATGTCGGCGAGGGCGAGTCCGAGCGGTGTCCTGAGGAGGTACTCGACGGCGACCGAGGCGTCGACGACGTAGCCCGTCACCCAAGCTCCGTCTCGCGTTCGGAGCGCTCTGCGACGAGCAGATCTGCGGCGGGGATGCCGAGGTAGGTTGTCGGGCGCTGCGCCAGGCGGCGGCGCCACTCGGCCCTCGCCAGTTCGCGCTCGACGGCGTTGAGCACGGCGGCGCCAAGCGTGATGTTCTGCTCCTGCGCGTGGCGGCGCAGACGTTCGTGGAGTGAGTCGGGCACGTTCTTCACCTGCAGGTTCGCCATGTCATGACGATAGCATGCGTCAAGCATGCTGTGCAATCCCCTACGGCTACCCCGCGGGCTCCGGCCCGTAGATCACGAACCCATCCGCGGTGTCCTCGAAGCGCGCATCCGCGGGGTACGTCAGCACCGTGCGCATCATCATCGCGTCGCCGGCGGATCCCCCGACGTTCAGGATCACGGCCAGGAACGCCGCGCTCCCGATGAGCCCGCCCGTCGGCGCAACCGCGATCACCGCCAGCAGCACCACGGTCAATCCGACCGCCGGGGCGAGACCGACCACGACGTAGCCTCTCCTGCTCAGACAGGAGCCGGGCGCAGAGGCGTAGAGCATAGGGCCGAACCGCGTGCTCCACTTCGCCCCGAACCGCGGCCGCGCGCCCAGCGCGAGGAAGGCGACGGCGTGCGCCGCCTCGTGCAGCGCCAACCCGCCGACCAGCCCAAGCGCCAAGGTGCCGAGGTCGAGGCTGATCGAGGAGACGCCGGTCGCCAGGTACTGGATCGCTATGGCGACGTTCGCCGTCACAACGATCGCGACCAGCGAGAGCACGAAGAGCAGCACGATCACCCGACGCCGCACCTGGCCGAGCTCCCAGCGCCCGATCTCCGCGTAGCCCTCGGGCAGATTGGCAGCCACGTCGGGCCCCTGTCCCGCTAGCCCGCCACTGCCGCCCGCGCCCCCTCGGCGACCGTCGCCGTGAGGTCGGAGACGCTGGCGACGCCGTCGAGGTCGAAGCAGAGCGCGTAGAGGCGATCCGTGGCTTCGCTGCTGATCGCGCGCGTGCAGCAGTCCTCGAACTTGCTGCGGAAGTCGGCCTCCGGGATCGGCGATCGCGCGCCGCCCGTGCCGATCGCCTCCTCGACGCGCCAGTCGTGCGTCGCGCCGTCGCGGGTGGCGATCTCGACGCGCACGGCGAGGCGCTCGTCGGACTCGCGCGGCACGCCGGGCTCGATGCTTACGCCGGGCATCAGCGCCTGTACGGCGGCCTCCGTCGCCAGGCTGTCCTCGAAGTGGCTTAGCCGAAGCGCACCGTCGTGGATGGCGCGGGCGACGCAGTACTGGATCGAGAACTTGCCCTCGAGGCCGGTGTGCACCTCGGGGCGGTCGATGTGCGGGATGCGGCTCGGGTGGGCGAGCACGCGCACGGACACGATGTCCTCGGGGGCGATGTTCCTGGCCGAGACCAGCGCGCGCACGGCGTCGATCGGCGCGTGCGTGCTGCCGCAGCAGGGGTAGGGCTTCACCCCGACGCCCGGCTCGACCACGGAGAGCGGGTCCGCCCACTCCCCGAGCACGCGCGAGGCGTCGTAGGTTCCGGGGCCGTTGTAGACCTCGAAGAAGCCCATCTCGTGCTCGAAGGCGGCCTCACCGGCGGTGAAGCCCTCCCGCGCGAGCAGCGCGGCGAAGGCGCCGTTGCGCGAGGCGTGCCCGACGTGCAGCGGCTTGGTCATCGTCCCGAAGTTGGCCTTCAGCCCGCTCGCGAAGGAGGCGGCGATCGAGAGCGCCGTCGCCGTCTCCTCCTCGCTCAGGCGCAGGAGCTTCGCCGAGGCGGCCGCCGCGCCGAAGACGCCGAGCGTGGCGGTGGGGTGCCAGCCCTTGTCGTAGTGGTGGAAGTTGACGGCGAGCCCGATCTTGCACTCCGTCTCGAAACCGGCGACGTAGGCGAGCAGCAGCTCGCTCCCGCTCGCCCCGTCGGCCTCGCCGAGGGCGAGCAGCGCGGGCACGAGCGGCGCCGAGGGGTGTCCGCCGAGGACGTCGTTCACGTCGTCGAAGTCGAGCGCGTGCGCCGCGACGCCGTTGACGAGCGCCGCGCTGAGCGGCCCCGTGCGGCGGCCGAGGCCAAGCAGCAGGCACGGCCCCTCCTCCCTGTCGGCGCCCACGGCTGCCATCGCCAGCCGCGGCGCGGCCTCGTGCGATCCGGCGATCGCGCAGGCGATCGCGTCGGCGATGCCGAGCTGCGCCCAGCGCACCGCCTCGCCGTCGAGGTTCGTGCGGTCGAGTGCCGAGATGGCTGCTGCGAGGTCGCGTGCGAGGGTCATGGTGGGCCTCCATCCGAGGGGTGCGGCGTGTGCTCGATTCTACGGCCTCGCCGTCGCCCGGAACCTGCGGCCTCGCCGGGCTAGAATCCCCGCCGTGCGGACCTGGCAGTCCACGGGGAGGGCGTGATGGCCGAGGCGCAACGGGCGGGACCGCTGACCGGGACGCGCGTGCTCGAGTTCTCGCAGATCATCGCCGCGCCGCTCGCCGGGATGCTGCTCGCCGACATGGGCGCCGACGTCGTCAAGGTCGAGTCGCCCAACGGCGACCGCACGCGCCGCAGCGGCAGCATCGCGCCCGGCACCAGCAAGCGCTTCCAGTGGCTCAACCGCGGCAAACGCAGCCTCGTGCTCGACCTCGAACGGCCCGAGGCGCGAGCGCTCGTCTACGAGCGCCTGTTGCCGCGCTTCGACGTGGTGATGAACAACTTCCGGCTCAACGTCGCGCGCTCGCTCGGCATCGACTACGAGACGATCGCGGCGCACCGGCCGGACGTCATCTACGCGCGCATCACCGGTTTCGGCGCGAGCGGCCCGCTCGCCGACGACCCGGCGATCGACCTGATCGTGCAGGCCTACTCCGGGATGATGGCCGACGAGGGCCGCCTCGACGCCGAGGGCACCCCGATCGGCACGCAGTCGATGTGGGTGGCCGATCTGATCGCCGGGGTTGGGACCGCCCTCGGCATCGTCGGGGCGGTCCACCACCACGCGCGCACGGGCGAGGGGCAGCTGGTCGACGCCTCGCTGCTGCGCGGGGCGATGGCCGCGATCGGCAGCTCGGTGATGCGCGAGCCGGTCTCCGACGCCGTCTTCTCGATGCCCGCCTTCGATCGCGTCCGCACGCTGATCGAGGACGGCGCGGGCTTCGCCGAGGTCGCCGACGCCTGGGGCGACGGCAACCCGCTGCGCCAGCTCGGCGCGGTGCGGCGGCTCTACCAGTCCGTCTACATGGCCAAGGACGGCCCGCTCGTCCTCGGCGCGACCTCGCCCGGGCACCGCGAGGCGATTCGCGGCGTCCTCGGCACCCGCGACGAGGGCGGGGACGACCCGGACTTCGACCCGCTGGACCCGCAGATGCTGCTGGAGATCGAGGAATTGCGGAAGGAGCTGGCGGCACTGATTCGCACGCGGCCCGTCGCCGAGTGGGTCGAGGAGTTCCGGGCCGCCGGCGCGCCGGTCGCGCCGATGCACTTCTCGCCGCAGCTCGCCGACGACCCGCAGGCCGGGCCGCTCTTCACCGCGATCGACGATCCGATCACGGGCGAGCAGCAACAGCTCGCCTCGCTGTTCGAGATGTCCGTCACGCCCGTGCGGGCCGCCGGCCCCGCGCCACCCCTCGGCCGCCACGGCGCCGACGTGCTGCGCGAGGCGGGGCTCGGCGACGCGGAGATCGAGGCGCTGCAGGCCTGTGGCGCAGTGGGATAGTGTAATATTGACTGGTCGAAACGACCGGTAGGAAGTGCGCAATGCGAGAGATTCAAGCGACCGAGGCCCGAACGCGCTTTGCCGAGATCCTGCGCGATGTGGAGCACGGCGAGACTGTCGCGATCACGCGGCATGGTAAGACCATTGTTCACATGGTCCCCGCTCAGGCCCGGGAACGGGCTGAGCGTGAGGAGGCGGTAAACCGATTCCTTGAGTGGCGGGCTAACCGGGCGCCCACCGGGATGACCCGGGAAGAGATTCTCGCGGCTCGTCATGAGGGGCACCGCATGTGAACCTTCTCGTTCTCGACGCTTCTGTCGCAGCGTCCTGGCTCCTCGAGGATGAGTTCGATCCGGGCACCGAAGCAGCCATCGCGCAGCTCAGCGAGGAAGGGGCAGTTGTACCGCCGCTCTGGCACTACGAAGTGCGAAACACACTGCTGGTCGCAGAGCGACGGGGCCGCCTCGGCGGGAGTGACGCCGTTGAATTCCTGGACAAACTGACATGGCTGCCCATCGAAACGGATCGAGAGGCCGATCTGCAGGTGGCCCTCAACCTGGCACGCGACCACGGCCTGTCCTTCTACGACGCGCTGTACCTGGAACTGGGCGTGCGGCGCGGAGCGCCGCTGGCGACGCTTGATGCGCAACTGGCTCGCGCCGCCACCGCTGAAGGCCTGGACGTCTCGCCGTCGTAGCCTCCAGGCTCCCGGCCCAGCGTAGCCATCGAGGGAGGAGCAGCATGAAGGTCGGACTGCGGGTGCCGATGTTCGGCTGGCGGGCGACGCCCGAGCACATCGAGGCGCACGCCCGCGCCGCCGAGGCGCACGGCTTCGACTCGCTCTGGGTCTCCGATCACGTCGTGATGCCCCGCCGGCACGACAGCGAGCACCGCGCGCCCTTCAAGGTCGAGGAGGCCTTCCTCGAGCCGCTCGCGACGATGGCCTTCCTCGCCGCAATCACCGAGCGCGTCGATCTCGGCGTCTCCGTGCTCGTCGTGCCGATGCGCCAGCCCGTGCTGCACGCCAAGATCCTCGCCAGCCTCGATCACCTCGCCGGCGGCCGCGTGATCCTCGGCGCGGGCATCGGCTGGGCGCGCGAGGAGTTCGAGGTGCTCTCGATGCCCTGGGACCGCCGCGGGCGACGCACGGACGAGATGCTGCAGCTGTACCGCGCCTTCTGGACCGGCGAGCCGGTCGACTTCGAGGGCGAGTTCCACCAGGTGGGCGGCTGGATCTCGCGGCCGGTCCCGCCGCGGCGGTTGCCGATCTGGATGGGCGGCAACAGCCCGCAGCAGTTCCGCCGCGCCGCCCGCTGGGGCGACGGCTGGATCTCCCGAGGCGCCGAGGCCCCGCTGCTGCGCAAGCACATCGGGATGCTCCACGACGCCGCCGAAGCCGAAGGGCGCGATCCCGTCGACCTGACGGTCGCGATCCACTCTCACGTCGTGATCAGCGCGGACGGGATGGAGGCCGCCGCCGATGGTCTCGCGGCGCTCCGCGACGCCGGCGTCCAGCACGCGTTGACGACCGTCGACTTCCGCGAAACGGACCGCGTTCCCGAGCTGATCGAGCGCTTCGCCCAGGACCACCTCGCGGAGCTCCAGGAGGGCTGATCATCCGGCGTCGCGGGTGAATTCGCGGGTACCGGACGGGCGCGAGGGGTGCGATGGGCGTTGCGGTCGGCCTCGATGGCTGTCCTACCGGCTGGATCGCCGCCGTCGTCGAAGACGGACGGCTGGCCACCATCGAGTTTGTCGAGTCGGCCCGCGTCGCCCTCAAGGCGTACCCGAACGCCGAGGCGTTCGCCTTCGACATACCGATCCACCTCAGCGCCACCGGAGATCGTGAGGCCGACAGGGAGGCTCGCCGGTTCCTCCCGACGGGACGCGCATCGAGCATCTTCAAGGCGCCTCCGTTGGCCGCCCTCCACGCGGCGAGCTACGAGGAGGCGAACGAGGCGTCGAGGCGGGTGAGCGGGAAGGGTCTATCGCGCCAGAGCTTCGCGCTGATTGCGAAGATCCGGCAGGTACGCGAGATCGCGGCCGAGGGCGCCTGCGTCTACGAGGTACATCCCGAGGTTACGTTCACCGCGCTCTCAGCCGGGCGGACGTTGCCCTCGAAGAAGACGTGGGACGGGCTGTTGCAGCGGCGCGCGCTGCTGGCCGCGGCGAGCCTCGCGGTCCCCGACCTCGTCGGCGAGGCGAGCCGCCACGGGGCGGCGGACGACATCGTGGACGCGGTGGCCTGCGCCTGGACGGCCGCCCGCATCGCCCGCGGCGAGGCCCGCTCGCTACCCGATCCGCCTCAGCGCATCGAGGGCCGCGAGGTCGCGATCTGGTACTGAGGCGCCGGCGCCAGGCCGGCCTCCCTAGTAAGCGCCCTGCGTCTCGAACACCCGTCGCGGGTTGGTGACGAGCATCTGCTCCAGGTGCGCCTCGCTGATGCCGCGGTCGAGCATGGCGGGTGCGATCACGTCCGGGATGTACGTCGAGGTCCAGTTCGGGTTCGCCTGGCGGAGCGCCTGCACCTGCCCCCAGTGGATGCAGCACATGCTGTCGTGCGAGAGCACGATGCGGTCGGCGTAACCGTCGGCGCAGAGCTCCGCGATCACCTCGATGCGGCCCTGCGAGTCGTGCCAGTCCGGGCTGCCGATCTCGATGCCGAAGTTGTCGACGCCGATCAGGCTCCCGGCGTCCATCAACCGGCGGTAGAAGTCCGACGTCGGCTCGTTGCCCTGGTGCCCGATGATGGTGCGCGAGAGGTCCACGCCCTCCTCGCGGAAGATGCGTTGCTGCTCCAGGCCGAACGCCTGCGGCATCGCGTGCGTCGTGATCGGCACGCCGCTGCGGCGGTGGGCGCGCGCGCCGGCGCGCAGCACGGCCTCGTTTACCTCGTCGAGGGTCATATGCGAGGCGAGCTTGATGATGCCGGCGCGCACCGAGGACTCGCCGATGCCCTGCTCGATCTCGCGCACGAAGGCGTCGGCCAGCTCGTCCGGGTCGCGGCCGTGCCAGTAGAGCGGGACGTTCCAGTACATCCCCGTCGCCACGATGATGTTCACGCTCGTCGAGGCCTGCACCTGCTCGATCAGCGCGATGTCGCGTCCGAGGTTCGCAGGCGTCACGTCGACGACGCTGCCGACGCCGCGCTCGTCGAGTTGCGCGAAGCGCGTGGTCGCGGCCTCGAGGCAGGCCGGGGCGTCGTTCAGCTCGGGCCAGTTCGCGAAGACGTCCGTCCCGCCGAGCGAGATGTGCTCGTGCATGAAGGTGCGGCCGAGCTCGGAGGTGTCGACCGGGCCTCGGGCGGTGTTGACCGTGGACATCCTCTGGCTCCTCTCGCCGGTTGCACTCGTTGCGGGCCGCAGCATAGCGCGCGCGATCGGGCGCGCGCCCGGTCCGCGGGGGTGCGGACCTACAATGGAAGGTGGAGGGGTGCCCGAGTGGTTTAAGGGAGCGGTCTTGAACACCGTCGCAGTGCAAGCTGTCGTGGGTTCGAATCCCACCCCCTCCGCCACCCGATCGTAGTCAGCGAGCCGTCGCCGTCATCGCACCGCGCGGCGCGGTATGCTCGCGGCGTCAGGGCGACGCGGGGAGGGGCGCGATGGCCGAGGGAGTCGACACGCTGGTCACGCCGCAGATGCGCGAGGCGCTCGACGCCTGGAGCGAGCCGTCGTGGTCGCTGCCGATCGAGGCCTCCGACATCCGCCGCTGGGCGATCGCGACCTACTACCCGGAGAAGCCGCCGCGCTTGTTCTGGGACGAGGAGTACGCGAAGACGACGCGCTGGGGCGGAATCATCGCGCCTCCTGAGTTCAACCCCTTCGCGTGGCAGATCGACACGCCGACGGGGCGGCAGTTCTGGGAGGCGGACAACAACCTGCCGCGCCCGCAGACGCCGCCCGACCCCAACGCGCCGGGCCAGCACGGCATGAACGGCGGCCAGGATGACGTCTACGGCGTCCCAATGCGCCCCGGCGACCGCATCGCGGAGACGTTCGCCCTCACGAAGTGGGACGAGCGCACCGGCCGCCTCGGCCTCACCCTCTTCACCTACACGAGCATCCGCTGGGAGAACCAGCACGGCGAACTGGTGCGCCTGCGCACCTCGATCAACATCCGCTACTAGCTGGGGCGTCGCGTAGGCGCCGCCGCATCCCCCTCACCCACTCTCATCGGAGACCTTTGCGGACTTCCACAAGCCCGATCCGGCTCCCTCTCCCTGGGGGAGAGGGCGGGGGTGAGGGGAAGACTCCCGCGCACCTCCGGAACCCCCGATGGCTCAACGCAATCCCGGAAGGCGGACCCTCCCTCACCCTGACCCTCTCCCTGGGGGAGAGGGGACCGGAGGGGATGCGCTCGCTGCCTCGAGGTGAGGGCTACGCGAAGGCCTCCATCGGGCGCGGGAATGGAGCGCGGCGCTGGTGTAGCATCGCCGCGGGCCCGCGCGGGGGCCCGGAGCGGCGCGTGGAGGAGGCCGAATGATGGGGACGCCACCTACGCAGGACGAGGTGATCGGCTACTTCGACTCCCTGAGCAACTGGGGGCGCTGGGGGGATGACGACCTCCTCGGCACGCTCAACCTGATTACGCCCGAGAAGCGCAGGCAGGCCGCCTCGCTGGTGCAGGACGGCGTCAGCGTCTCCTGCTCGCGGCAGATCCCCTTCCCCGGTCCGATGGCGATGGGCGCCGCCAACCCGCTGATCCACATGGTCCAGACCGGCGAGCGCTACGCCCTCGGCGACAACCCCGGCCACCCGCTCTTCCCCGGCGTCGAGATGCTCGAGTGGGCCGCGGAGCACGTCGCCTTCGTCTTCCACGGCCAGGTCTTCACGCACATCGACGGGCTCGCCCACGTCTTCTACCAGGGCAAGATGTACAACGGTCGCCCCGCCGAGCTGGTCAAGGCCTCCGAGGGCGCCACGGTCCAGACCTCGGACGTGCTGCAGGACGGCATCATGAGCCGCGGCGTCCTGCTCGACGTCGCCCGCGCGAAGGGCGTGACGACGCTGGAGCCCGGCGACCACGTCTTCCCGGAGGACCTCGAGGCCGCCGAGGAGGCGCAGGGCGTACGCGTGGAGCCGGGCGACGTGCTGCTGCTGCGCACGGGCTACGGCGCGCAGGTCGAGGCCGCCGCGGCTTCCGGAGGGGAGCCGCCCGCCGAGCACTCCGGCTACAACGTCGCCTGCATGCCCTGGATCCGCGAGCGCGACGTCGCGCTGCTCGGCTCGGACGTCATCCAGGACGCCACGCCGCCGGGCGCGTACCCCAGGACGATGCTGCCGGTGCACCAGGTCTCGCTGGTCGCGCTGGGCCTGCGCCTGATCGACAACGGCCACCTCGAACGGCTCGCCGAGGCCTGCGCGGAGCGCAATCGCTGGGAGTTCTGCCTGACGCTGAACCCGCTCCGCCTCGCGCAGGGCACCGGCTCGCCCGCCAACCCGATCGCGACCTTCTAGCCTCGAGGCGCCATGTCGCCCGCCGCAGCAACACCAGACCGCGAGCCGTCGGCGATCTACGCGATCGCCAGCGACTACGTCGAGCGCCTCGCCGCGCTGCACCCCAACGCCGCGACCTCGATGGGCATCCCGGGCTACGAGGAGCAACTGACCGACTTCTCGCCGGCCGGCCACGAGGCGCGGACGGGGCTCGATCGCGAGACGCTGAGCGCCCTCGAGGCAGCGGAGCCCGAGGACGACCGCGACCGCATCGCGCGCGAGGCGGTGTCCGAACGGCTGCGGCTCACGCTCGAGCTGGACGCCGCCGGCGAGCACTACCGAGGCCTCAACATCCTCGCCAGCCCGTTCCAGTCGATCCGGCGCGTCTTCGACCTGATGCCGCGCGCGACCGAGCAAGACTGGGCGTACATCGCACGACGCATGGCGCGCGTGCCCGAGGCGTACAGCCGCTACCGCGACACGCTCGACGAGGGCATCCGGCGCGAGCGCGTGGCGGCGCGTCGGCAGGTCGAGGCCTGCGCCCGGCAGGCGGAGGTCTGGAGCGGTCACGGCGAGGGCGCCACCAGCTTCTTCCACGGCCTCGCGGACGAGTTCGCGGACTCGGGCATCGAGTCGCCGGGGCTGGCGGCGGAGCTTCGGAACGCCGCGGGGGCGGCGAGCGGCGCCTGCGCCGCCTTCGGCCGCTACCTGCGCCAGCGCTACCTGCAGCTCGCGAGGCCGCGCGACGCCGTCGGGCCGGACCGCTACGCCCTCGGCGCGCGCGTCTACAACGGCGACGAGTTCGACCTGCGCGCGACGTACGAGTGGGGCTGGGAGGAGCTGCGCCGCATCGAAGGCCGCATGGCGGAGGTCGCCGAGCGGATCCTGCCCGGCGGGGGCGTCGAGGCGGCGAAGGAGCTGCTGGAGACGGACCCCGATCGCGCGATCGAGGGCGTCGACGCCTTCCAGCGCTGGATGCAGGAACTGCAGGACTCGACGATCGCCGAGCTGCACGGGCGGCACTTCGAGATCCCCGAGCCCGTGCGCCGCATCGAGGCGCTGATCGCGCCGCCCGGCGGCGCGCTGGCGATGTACTACACGGGGCCCTCGGAGGACTTCAGCCGGCCCGGCCGCACCTGGTATCCGACGGGCGGCAAGACGCGCTTCCCGCTCTGGGGCGAAGTCTCGATCGCCTACCACGAAGGCGTCCCCGGCCACCACCTGCAGATCGGGACGACGACCTGGCTGGCCGGGCTGCTCTCGCGCTGGCAGCGCCTGATTGGCGGCACCTCGGGCTACGTCGAGGGCTGGGCGCTCTACGCCGAGCAGCTGATGGGCGAGCTCGGCTACCTCGACAACCCGGACTACGAGCTGGGGATGCTGCGCGCGCAGGCGCTGCGCTGCGTGCGCGTGGTGATCGACATCGGCATGCACCTCGAACTCTCGATCCCCGAGGGCGACGCGTCGGGCGGTTTCCACCCCGGCGCGCGCTGGACCCCGGCGCTGGGGCTGGAGTTCATCGAGCAGCGCAGCCACTTCCCGGCGGACTTCGTCGCCAGCGAGGTCGACCGCTACCTCGGCCTGCCGGGGCAGGCGATCAGCTACAAGGTGGGCGAGCGCGCCTGGCTCGATGCGCGCGAGGCGGCGCGCCGCCGCCTCGGCGATGCCTTCGACCTCAAGGCCTTCCACGCGCGCGCCTTCGAGCTGGGGCCGATGGGCCTCGCGCTGATGCGGCGCGAGCTGGGCGGCGCCTGACGGTCCTGCGAGAACCCGCGCCGCACGGTCCGCCCCGGCCGCGTATGATGGCGCGGCGAAGCGCCCGCAGCGGCGAGGTCCGGGAGAGGACGAACGGCGCGCCGATGAGTGAGCTCCTGTACGAGAAGCACGACGCCTACGCGATCTTCACGCTCAACCGCCCGGAGCGGCTCAACGCCCTCGGCGGCGCGCTGATGGACCAGCTCGACGAGGCGATCGCGGACTTCAACGCCGATCCGAAGATGCGCGCCGGGATCCTGACCGGGTCCGGGCGCGCGTTCTGCGCGGGTATGGACCTCAAGGAGGCCGCGGACCGCGCCGCGAGCGGGGACGCCGTCACCGGGGTTCGCCCCGAGGGCCGCGTGGAGCTGATGGACTTCTCGCGCAGCCCCAAGCCGTTCATCGCGGCGATCAACGGGCTCGCGATCGGCGGAGGCCTGGAGATCGCCCTCGACTGCGACATCCGCATCATGTCCTCGGACGCCTACGTCGGGCTGTTCGAGCCGAAGCGCGGAATCATGGCGGGCTACGCGATGCACCACCTCCCGCGCGTCGTCGGCTCCACCGCAGCCGCCTACATGCTGCTCACCGCCGACGCCATCGAGGCCGATCAGGCCCTCGAGTGGGGCGTGGTGAGCGAGGTCGTCGAGCCGGAGCGGCTGATCCCGCGGTCGGTCGAGATCGCGCAGATGATCGCGGAGAACGCGCCGCTCTCCGTGCACGGCACCAAGGCGGAGATCCAGGCCTGGCGCATGGCGAGCATCGACGACAACTACCGGCTCTACCAGTGGATCGACGCGGTGGTCCTCGACTCCGAGGACGCCCGAGAGGGGCCGCAGGCCTTCGCGGAGAAGCGCGACCCCGTGTGGCAGGGGCGCTGAGGCGTCCGCGCCGCGGCGACGCAGGATACAGCAGAAGCAGAGGGAGCACCGCAAGGCAGACAAGGGGGAACCATGCCTGACGCGTTGTACGAGAAGCGGGACTTCTACGCGATCTTCACGCTCAATCGGCCCGAGCGGCTCAACGCCCTCGGCGGCCAGTTGCGCGCGGAGATGGCGGAGCACGTCGACGACTTCAACGCAGACCCGAACATGCGGGTCGGCATCCTGACGGGTGCGGGCCGCGCCTTCAGCGCCGGCATGGACCTGAAGGAGGCCGCCGACCGCGCCAACACCGGCGAGGGCGTCTCCCAGCGGCAGACCGGCCAGGTGCCGCGGCTGGTCTACTCGGGTAGCCCCAAGCCGTTCATCGCGGCGATCAACGGGCTCGCCGTCGGCGGCGGCCTGGAGCAGGCGCTGGACTGCGACATCCGGATCATGGCCTCGAACGCCTACGTCGGCCTGTTCGAGCCCCGGCGCGGCATCATCGCCGGCTACGCGATTCACCACCTGCCGAGGATCACGAACCTCTCGGCCGCCAACCACGTGCTGCTCGTCGGCGACCGCGTGGAGCCGGAGCAGGCGCTGCAGTTCGGCATCGTCTCGGAGGTGGTGGACCCGCCGGAGCAGCTGATGCCTCGTGCGATCGAGCTGGCCGAGCAGATCGCCTCGAACGCGCCGCTCTCGGTGCAGGCGACGAAGGCGATGATCCAGGCCTGGCGGATGGCGAAGATCGACGACTCCTACCGCCTCGGCGCGTGGCTGTCGCTGCCGGTCGTCAACTCCGAGGACATCAAGGAGGGCGCGCGCGCCTTCGCGGAGAAGCGCGACCCGAACTGGCAGGGGCGATAGCTACCGGCCTCGTTCGACACGGCGCCGGGCCGTGCCGGACTGGCGCGGCCGGCGCCCGTCAGCCCACCGATCGAGCGGTGAGGCGGCGTAGGCCGCTCGCGGCACGTCTTGCCGCGTCCGCCGGTCACCTTCGCGAGCCATGATCTGGTTGAGGCGGACTGCCGCCGTCGCCCTCAGCGTTCCCTTGCTGGGGTTCGTGCTCTCCGCCCTGGTGCTGCAGAGCGTGAACGGCACCTTCCTCAACCCGGACTTCTATGCGGACCGGCTCGAGGAGGCGGATGCCTACGGCTTCGTCATGGACAACGTGCTCTCGTCGGCCGTCGACGAGGCGCGTGACGAGGATCCGAACGAGGCCGGGGTCGAACTGCGCGAGAACCCCGTCGAGGCGTCCGGTCTCTCGACCTCGCAGGTCGTCGAGGCCGTGCAGCGCGGGTTGTCCCCCCAGGATCTCGAGGCCCTCGTCGCCCCGTCCGTGCGGGAGGTCGCCGGGTACGTCACGGGCCGCAGCGACACGTTCACCATCGATCCGCCGCTGGCAGAGACGATCCGCGAGGTGGTGGACGAGCTGCTGGCGCTGATGCGCGAGGAGGGCGTCTACGAGCGGCTGCTCGAATTGGAGCTGGAGCCGCGGGTCGAGGACACGGCAGGCCACGCGGTGGATCCTGATGAGGAGGCTCCCAGCTGGGTGCAGCAGCTGTTCGAGAGCGACGACGAAGAGAACAGCCGGCTCGCCGAGGTCGTGACAGACACCCTGACTCCAGAGTGGTTCGCGACGCAGGTCGAGCACGTGGTCAACGAGCTGACCGCGTACCTTGTGGGCGACACGGACGATTTCGAGCTGCGGATACGGCTCAGCGACGCGCTGGTGGCGGCGGCCGTTGAGAACCTCAAGTCCGTCCTGCACGAGGCCGACGCCTTCGACTTCGTGTACACGGACATCCTCGACCCGACCGTCGACGACAACCTCGAGCAGACGATCACGCTGCCGTACGGCGTTGAGGTCGGGCGCGACGAGGTCAGAGAGTTGCTCCGTCAGGCCGCGCCGCGACCCTGGGTGCAGCAGCAGGCCGACCTGCTCATCGACGATGTGAGCGCCTACGTGACGGGACGGTCGGAGGGGTTTGCCACCTCGATCTCGCTGGCCGAGCGCAAGGACACGGCTGCAGGCCTGCTGACCGATCTCGCGCTCGCCAGGATCGAGGAGTCGGTGCAGGGCCTTCCCGCGTGCCCGGCGGACGCCGAAGCGGGCGCGCTTGCCGCCCTCGGGAGCGGGAGGCTGCCGGACTGCCTTCCGCCGGGCGTTCCGGCCGACGATCTGCTCGTAGACGCGCGTGCCGCGATCACCGAGGCGATTCCGCCGCTCGTGCTGGAGCCCGTACCGGACGCGGTGACCTACACGGATGCCGACCTGCGGCTGGAGCTGCGGGAGGCCGGCGGCCCGGACGCCCTGGATGCGCTCCACGACACGCGTGAGCTGCTCAGCGAAGGCTGGACGTACAGCGCGGCCGACCTCCGCGCCGACCTCGCCTCGGAACCGGATGTGCTGGACGGTCTGGACCGGGTGCGCGCCTTCCTGGCGGACGGCTACGTCCATACGCCCGATGACCCAGCCGCGAGCGGGCTCGGCATGGCCCTGGACGAGGCGCACGACGTATCGAACGACGTTCGCCGGGGCGGGGTGCTTGCCTGGCTGATCGTGGCGGTCCTGCTGGTCGCGATCGGGGCACTCGGTGGAACGAGCTGGGCCGAGCGGGTGGTGTGGGCGTCGGCGTCCCTGCTCGCGACCGTTGTCGTGATCCTGTTCCTCTTCTGGCCGGTCTACGAGGTCGCCTCGGGCGCGTTGTTCGAGCAGGCGCGTGAGGAGATCGCAGACTGGTCGGACCAGGACGTGGGGCCCACCGAGCGCCTGCTTGCCGGGAAGGCCGTGGATGTCGCCGAGGGGGCCTCGGACGATTTCGCCGGAGGCGTCCGGCGCCCCGGCTTCGTTGTCGCGGCGATCGCGCTGGTCGCCCTCCTCGCGGGGGTCTTCGGCCCGCGGTTCATCCGCCCGGACCGCACGCTGCAGGAACAGGCGCTCGACGGCCGCTGAGGCCGCCTACGGGCCCGCGATCACTCCCGCCTCGCGCAGCAGGACGATGGCGTCGCGCACGGCCTCGTCCGGCTGACGCTGGTTGATCTCGAAGGTGCGGGCGGCCGTCGCGGGCAGCCGTTCCGCGAGCCAGGCGAAGTCGACATTGCCGCGGCCGGGCGCGCGGTGGTCCTGCAGCCCGTCGACATCGTGGAGGTGGCTGCCCAGCAGGCGATCGCCCAGCAGGTCGAACCACGCGCCGCGCTCCACCAGCCCCAGGCGGTGTAGCACCTCGGCGTGCCCCACGTCGTGCCAGTACCCGGCGACTTCCCGCGGGTACGGCTCAAGCAGGTCCACCATCTCGTCGGGCAGCGGGATCTGGTGGTAGCGCAAGCGGCATTCGAGGCCGATCGCGACGCCCCGCGGCTCCGCGTAGGCCACCAGCTCGTCGAGCGAGCGCCGGGCCTGCGCGAGGTACGGTGGCGCCTCCTGCGCACGTTCGCGCCGCGCCTCGAAGATCGCCTGCTCCCAGCCGTCTTCGGCGAGCTGCTGCCGCGGGTACATCTCGCGCAGCCGCGTCGCCGCGCTGATCGCTCGCTCGCCGACGGCGCCGAGGTGGACGACGACCGCGTACGCGCCCGCATCGGCGGCGACATCGATCGATCGCTGCGTGTAGTGCACGGCCAGCGCGCGCTCCTCCTCGTCGGTGGAGGCAAGGTTGAGGTCGCGGTTCCAGCCCCGCCCGCGATCGCGCTCCAGCGGCGCGGGGGCGTGCACGCCGGTCACGGGCAGCGTCGCGTGCCCGAGGATCGCGCCGATCTGCTCGGCGTCCATCGAGTGGTTGATCTCGATCGCCTCGTAGCCCAGCTCGGCGGCGCGCTCCATGAAGGCGCCGAGGTCACGCTCGAAGCGCGGCTGCACCGCCCACATCGTGCTCAGGGCGAGCAGCGGGCGCTGCGAGGCGCCGTCGGAACCCGGGGCGCTCACCGCGCCCCCTCGGATTCAGGGTGTTCGGGACTCACGCCGTTGAGCGCCCCTCGACTATCGACTCTAGTTCGCGCTGCAGGTGCTCGAGCACCTCGTCGTAGGGGAAGGAGCCGACCAGCTCCGGGCCGCGCTTCAGGTTCACGGCCACCGGGCCGCACCAGAGGCCGAGGTCGGCGTCGTCCGTCTCGCCGGGCCCGTTCACGCGGCAGCCCATCACCGCGATCGTGACGTCGTGCTGCTTCGCCCAGGCCGTGATCTTGCGCACGTCCTGCGCCAGCTCGATGAACGCCTCGTTCTCCACGCGGGAGCAGGAGGGGCAGGAGATGATGTTGAGGCCGTCGTCGAGGACCGTCGGCATCGAGCGGAAGCGTCCCGACTCGATGTCTGCGAGGATGCGCCGTCCGGCCTCGATCTCCGTGCCCTTGTCCTCGAACGGCAGCGTCAGCGAGACGCGCACCGTGTCGCCGATGCCCTCCGGGACCAGCTGCTCGAAGGCCAGGCGCGTCTTAATCTCGCCCTCCGGCAGCATGCCCGCCTCGGTCACGCCGAGGTGCAGCGGCACGTCCGGGCGCTGCGACGCGAAGCGGCGGTTGCCCTCGACGACCTTGCGCCAGTCCGAGTCCTTGAGCGAGACGACGTAGCGCTCGAACCCCATGCTGTCGAGGAACTCGCAGTGCTCCAGTGCGCTGGCGACCATCGCGCCCACGTCGTCGTCGCCGTGGGCCTCGATCTGCACGGGGTCGACGGAGCCGCAGTTGACGCCGACGCGCAGCGCGCAGTCGTTCGCCTCGGCGGTCTCGGCGATGAAGGCGACCTTGTCGCGCACGGGCTTGTCGCGCTCGTGGTGCCAGAGGTGGCCGGGGTTGTAGCGGATCTTGTTGACGTGCGGCGCGACGATAGTGGCGAGGCGGTAGTTCTCCTGCAGGTCCACGGAGAGCGTCGCCGCCGTGCGGGCGCGCACCTCGGCCAGCGCCTCCACGTCCTTCCGGGAGTCGACGGCGATACGCACGATGTCGGCGCCGGCCTGCTCCAGCAGTTCGACCTGCCGGACGGTGGCCTCGATGTCCTGGGTCTTCGTGGCGGCCATCGACTGCACGGCGATCGGCGCGCCGCCGCCGATCGTGAGCGGCCCGACGGACACGCTGCGGGTCTTGTTGCGAGCCACTAGCCAGCCTCCATCGCCTTGATCGTCGGGGGCATCGGGGCGGCGTGTCAACCGGGACGCTTCGGGCGTCGGATGTTGCGCGTCACAACGGGATGCCGCGACGGAGGCCCCGCTAATTGAACAGCGAGTCGCCGCTGGCGATGCGCGCGATGTCGGCTCGTGTCGGGCAGCGTTTGCAGGGGCGTACGGTATAACCGTACAGTTGCAGGGATGATCATCCGCTCCGTTCGCCACCCGCTATTGCGCCGCGTGATCTCAGACGACAGGGCCCCGTACCTCGGGCGCGGGATGGACGATCGGGTTCGCAAGGTGTTGGCTGCGCTGATGTTGGCCGTGGACATAAGGCGGTTCATCGCCGATGCACCGCCTGGCTGGCGAATCGAACTGGTCTCGGGGCGGCCTCGAGGTGCGTGGAGAGTGTCCGCATCGGAAGGCTGGCGGATCACGTTCGAGGAAGAGGGCGGCTACATCGATCGCCTGAACCTGGAGGACTACCACTGATGAGTGACGGCAGTATCGAAGTGAACATGACGCCCTCGCACCCGGGCGAGTTCGTCCGCACCGAGGTCATCGAGGAGTTGGGCCTCAGCGTCACGAAGGCGGCCGAGATTCTAGGCGTGCGCCGGGCGACGCTCTCTGACCTGCTGAACGGCAACGCGAAGCTCTCGCCTGAGATGGCGCTGCGAATCGAGAAGGCCTTCGACATCGGCATGGACATGCTGCTGCGGATGCAGGCGTGGCACGACGCCTCGCGAATGCGTGCGCGTGCGGACGAGATCAGCGTGCGACGCTACCAGCCCGCCCGAATCGACCGACGCAGCCGCAGCCCCGCTAATTGAACAGCGAGTCGCCGCTGGCGATGCGCGCGATGTCCGCGAAGGTGATCACGATCGCCAGCGCGATGAAGGCGATGAAGCCCACGAGGTGGACGAGCGCCTCCTTCGCCGGCGCGATCCGTCGGCCCCCGCGCAGCACCTCGATCAACAGGAAGAAGATGCGCCCGCCATCGAGCATCGGCAGCGGCAGCAGGTTGAGGACGCCGAGATTGATCGAGAGCAGCGCCGCGAGCATCAGCAGGGGCGTTACGCCGCCCTCGCGCGCGACCTCGCCCGTGGTCTGGGCGATCCCGACCGGGCCGGCCACGGCCGGGCTGTTGCCGCCCTTGAACCAGGACACCAGCTCGTTGCGCGCGAGGATCATCGCGTCGAGGGTGGCGCGCGCCCCCCCGGGGATCGACTCCCACGGCGGCTGCGAGACCGTCTCCGTGAACGGCACGCAGCCCTCGCCGCCAACGAACGTGCACTGCGAGCGGACTATGATCCCGGTCGGGCCCTGGCCGCTCGGCGGCGTCCAGCGCGGCTCGACGCGCAGCGTCTCGTACACCTGGCCGCGCCGTACGACGACGTCGATCTCCTTGCCGAGGTTGAGGCGGATCAACCGGATGGCCGCGGCGACGTTCTGCGCGTCGCGCCCGCCCACCTCGTAGATCACGTCGCCGCTGAGGAAGCCGGCGGCCTCCGCCGGCGCGCCGGGCACGACCTGCTCGACGACCGCCCGGCCGATCGACTCCTCGTGGGGGATCGTGAAAGCGACGGCGAAGAGCAGGATCGGCAGCAGCAGGTTCACCACGGAGCCGGAGACCAGCACGATGAAGCGCTTCCAGCGCGCCGCGGCGGCGAGGGAGCGCGGGTGGTCCGGGGCTTCCTCGCCGAGCAGCCGCACGAAGCCGCCAAGGGGCGTCCAGTTCAGCGAGTAGACGGTATCGCCCCACTGCCGCCCCACGATCCGCGGCGGGAAGCCCACGCCGAACTCCAGCACGTAGATGCCGAACAGCTTCGCGGTCGCGAAGTGCGCCAGCTCGTGCGCGACCACCAGCACGACGAGCACGCCGATGAAGAGCAGCATCGAGCTGACCGCATCGGGCGCGAACCACCAGGCCACGGCCAGCGCGACCGCGATCGCGATCAAGGTGTTGAGGGCGCGCGGGATGCGAGGGCCGCCGCGCTCCGGGCCTGACTCGCCGGCCGGAACGTCCACGCGGTCGCTCATCGCCTGCTCAGCGGATTCCGGCGGCGACGCGCTCGTTGACGAAGCGCTGGCCCCACGCGTCGGCGGCGATCAGCTGCTCGAGGCCGGGGTCCGTGTCCGCCTCGTGCGCGTCGAGCGCCTCCACCAGCAGCCGGGCGATGTCCGTGAAGCGGCAGCGGCCGGCGAGGAAGTGCTCGACCGCGGACTCGTCCGCGCCGGACAGCATGGCGGCAGAGGTGTCGCCGCGCCGTCCCGCCTCCAGCACCGTCGGCAGCGCCGGGAAGCGCTTCGTGTCGACCTCGCTGAAGTTCAGGGTCCCGCGCGCGGCGAGGTCGAGCGGCGGCGCGGGCTGCTGCGGCGCGCGCTCCGGGTAGGTGAGCGCGCACTGGATCGGCAGCCGCATGTCCGGCTCGCCCAGCTGCGCCTTAATCGAGCCGTCGGCGTAGGTGACCATCGAGTGCACGATGCTCTCGCGGTGCTGGAGGATGTCGACGCGGTCGATCGGGATGTCGAACAGCCAGCGCGCCTCGATCGCCTCGAGGCCCTTGTTGAAGAGGGTGGCGCTGTCGATCGTGACCTTCGGGCCCATCTGCCAGTTGGGGTGCTTGAGCGCCTGCTCCGGCGTGACGCGGTCGAGCGCGTCCATGTCGTAGTCGCGGAAGGCGCCGCCGGAGGCGGTGAGTGTGAGCCGATCGACGGTCTCGATCGGCTCGCCCCAGAGGCACTGCCAGATCGCCGAGTGCTCCGAGTCGATCGGGCGCAGCTCCGCGCCGCGGTGCTCGTTCGCCTCGAGGGCGGCGCGCACGACGTGCCCGCCGACGACGAGCACCTCCTTGTTGGCGAGCGCGACGATCTTGCCCGCCTCGAGCGCTCGCAGCGTCGGCTCCAGGCCGAGGCGCCCGGCGGTGGCGACGACGACGATGTCGACGTCCGGCCGGACGGCCAGCTCGTCCAGCGGCAGCCACGAGTCGCGCCCGAACTCCGAGGCGAGGCGGTCCGCCTCGACGCCCGGAGCGGCGCAGGCGGCGCTGGGGCGGAACTCCTCGATCTGCTCGCGCAGCAGTGAGACGTTGCCGCCGGCGGCGAGCGCGGCGACGCGGAAGCGGTCGGACAGCCCGCGTACGACGTCGAGGGTCTGGGTGCCGATCGAGCCGGTCGAGCCGAGGATCGCGATGCCGATCGCGGTCATGCGGACCTCCAACCGTGCGCCGCGAGCAGGGCCGGGCCGGTGGCTAGAGCCACTGCAACACCCAGTATAGCAACGACCCCGCGAGCAACTGGGAGTCCATCCGGTCGAGCAGCCCGCCGTGCCCCGGCAGCAGCCCGGAGCTGTCCTTCACGCCGATCCGCCGCTTCAGCGCCGACTCCAGCAGGTCGCCCGCCTGCGCCGCGATCGGCAGCAGCACGGCGATCGCTCCGATCGCCGCTGCCTCGGCCTCGAGATCGAGCGCGAGCGGCAGCGCGGCGCCGGCGACAGCGCCGGCGAGGAAGCCGCCGATCGCGCCCTCGCGCGTCTTGCCGGGCGAGATGCGCGGCGCGAGCGGGTGGCGGCCGAGCCACTTCCCGACGGCGTAGGCGCCGGTGTCGGTGGCGATCGTGACGCCGAGCAACACCACCAGCCAGCGCTGGCCCTCGGGCTCCCCGCGCAGCAGCAGCCAGTGCGCGCCGAGGACGCCGATGTAGGCGACGGCGCCGAGCCACCAGGCCTCGCGCAGGCGGCGCGGCCCAGGGCCGGGGCGCAGCAGGCCGTAGAGCGCGATCGCGGGCAGCGGCAGCAGCGTCCAGAGCGGGAAGCCCTCCGCCGCCTGGCGCATCCAGAGCGCGACGAAGGCCGCCGCGGCGGCTGCGCCCAGCGGCTGCCAGAGGGGCCGCGTGCCAGCGGCGGCGATGAACATCTCGGCGGCGGCGGCTGCGAGCAACAGCGAGATGGCGGCGGCGAAGACGGGCTCGGGCAACGCGATGACGAGCGCCAGCAGCGGCAGCCCGATCGCCGCCACCAGCAGCCGCATGCGCAGCATGGGTCAGGCGTCCGGGTGCGCGTGCTCCGCCTGGCGTTCCGGGACCAGCCCGAAGCGGCGGCGGCGGCGGCGGTACTCCCCAAGCGCCTCGTCCACGTCCTGCGGCCCGAAGTCCGGCCAGAGCGTGGGGGTGAAGTAGTACTCGCTGTAGGCCGACTCCCAGACCAGGAAGTTGGAGAGCCTGCGCTCCCCGGCCGTGCGGATCAACAGATCCGGGTCCGGCAGCTCGGCGGTCGCGAGGCGGCTCGCGATCGCCTCCGAGTCCACGTCACCGGGCGCGACGCCGTCGGCGATCAACTGCCGGACCGCGCCGACGATGTCGGAGCGGCCACCGTAGTTGAAGGCGAGGTTGACGGTGATGCGGTCGTTCCCGGCGGTCCGGGCGACCGCGCCCTCCACCTTCCGCTGGAGCGAGTTCGGGAGCGGCGAGAGGTCGCCGATGTGGCGCAGGCGGATGCCCGCCTCGTCGAGCGAGTCCAGCTCGCGGTCGATCACGCGGCCGGCGAGGCGCATCAGGTAGTCCACCTCGCCGCGAGGCCGCCCCCAGTTCTCGGTGGAGAAGGCGAAGAGCGTGACGATCGGGACGCCGTGCTCGCCGAGGCGCTCGACCACGGCGCGGATGCGGTCGGCGCCCGCGCGGTGGCCGCGCTGGCGGCTCAGTCCGCGCTCGCGCGCCCAGCGGCCGTTGCCGTCCATGATGATCGCGACGTGGCGGGGCAGCGCCTCGTCCGCGGGACTCGCGACATCGCTCGCGGCGGGCTCAACGACCATGCTTGCTGGACCCCCGGCCTGGCTCACGGACATGCGGCTTCACCCCGGTCTGCTCCATGCCCTGCGCCTCGCACCGTATCAGGTCAGTTCCCCTCGCGGAGCGGGTCGCCAATCCGAAGTCCGTCGATTCCCCGCGGCGTCGCGGGCGGCCGGGCGGCGGCTCTAGATCTCGAGGAGCTCCTGCTCCTTTTGCTGTCCAATCTCGTCGATCTGCTTCGTGTGCGCCCCGGTGATCTCCTCGACGTCGGTAAGCGCGCGGCGCTCCTCGTCCTCGGAGAGCTCGCCCGAGCGCAGCGCCTTGCGCAGCTCGTCGATGGCTTGGCGGCGGATGTTGCGGACCGCGACCTTGCCTTCCTCGGAGCGCGCGCCCACCAGCCTCACCAGCTCGCGGCGGCGCTCCTCGGTGAGCGGCGGGATCGGCAGCCGGATCGTGGTGCCGTCGTTGCTCGGCGTGATCCCGAGGTCGCTCGCCTGGAGCGCCTTCATGATCGGTTGCAGCGCGGACTTGTCCCAGGGCTGGACGGTGACCAGCGTCGGCTCCGGCGCGGCGAGTGTCGCGAGCTGGTTGAGCGGCATCACCTGGTCGTAGTGGGACACCTGGAGGCGCTCGACGATCGCGGTGTTGGCCCGGCCCGTGCGCACGGCCGCCAGCGCCTGGCGCAGCGACTCCACCGCCTTGTCCATGCGGTCGTCGGCGTCGAGCAGCACTTCGTCGACGTCCACCGCCGCCTCCTCCGGCCGGACGAGCGCGAGCCCGGCCCCGTTCGTCGCCCGATCCGCTACTCGGCCGGCGACCCTCCGCCGATCTCGTAGCGAATGAAGCGGGAGATGCGGATGTTCTCGCCCGTCGCCGAGATCGTGTCCTCGACGAGCTGCTGGATGGTCTTGCCCGGCTCCTTGATGAACGGCTGGGTGAGCAGCGCGCGCTGCTCGCGCTCGCTCTCCGGCACGTCCTCGGGCAGGTCGTCGACGGCGACCGTGTCCGGGTTCATCGCGGCGACCTGCAGCGCGACGTCGTGCGCCAGGTTCTGGAACTGCTCCGTGCGCGCGACGAAGTCCGTCTCGCTGTTCAGCTCGACGAGCACGCCGATGCGCCCGCCGGCGTGGATATAGGACTCGATCACGCCCTCGCTGGTCGCGCGGTCGGCGCGCTTCGCGGCGGCGGCGATGCCCTCCTCGCGCAGCAGCGAGCGGGCGCGATCGAAGTCGCCCTCCGCCCGATCGAGCGCGCGCTTCGCGTCCATCACGCCGGCGCCGGTCTCCTCGCGGAGCCGCTTCACATCCTGGACTGAGACCACAACCGCTCCCTTGTCCTGCTGTACCTGTCGGGTGGCCTGCCGGGGCGGCAGGCTTCGTTCGCTACTGCTCGGCGGCCTCGGCCGCTCCGTCCGCAGGCGGCGACGGCGCCGCCGGGGCAGGGGCCTCGGCGACGGCGACGGCGGCCTCGGCGGGTGCGGACTCCTCCGCGGGCGGCATCATCGCCACCGAGCCGGCGGCCGCCGCTTCCTGCTCGACCTCGCCGAAGGCGCGTCCCTCGAGGACGGCGTCGGCGACGCGCCCCGTGACCAGCTGGATGGCGCGGATCGCGTCGTCGTTGGCCGGAACCGGGAAGTCGATCAGCGTCGGGTCGGCGTCCGTGTCGCACATCGCGACGATCGGGGTCTTCGTGCGGTTCGCCTCGCGGACGGCGATGTCCTCGAGCTTCACGTCGATGACGAAGAGCATGCCCGGCGGCCGCTCCAGCGTGCTGATGCCGCCAAAGGCGCGCTGCATGCGGTTGAACTGCTTCTCCAGCCGCAGCCGCTCGCGCTTGGGCAACTCCTCGTGCTCGCCGGATGCGATCCGCACCTCGAGGTCGCGCAGGTACTCGATGCGGCGCGAGATGGTGGCCCAGTTGGTGAGCGTGCCGCCCAGCCAGCGGTTGGTGACGTACGGCATCCCGCAGCGCTCGGCCTCGGCGCGGATTACGGCGCGGGCCTGCTTCTTGGTGGCGACGAAGAGCACGGTCTGGCCGGCCGAGACGGTCTCGCGCACCTGCTGCAGCGCCTCATCGAAGCGCCGCACGGTCTGCGCGAGGTCGAGGATGTGGATGCCGTGCCGCTCGGTGTAGATGAACGGCCGCATACGCGGGTTCCAGCGCCGGGTCTGGTGTCCGAAATGGACGCCGGCCTCCAGCATCTGCTTCATGGTTGCGGCTGCGCTCACGGCACTCCCTCGGCGCGTTACGCCTCGAACTGGCGGGCTGTCGGCGGCCCGCCGCACGCCTCTCGCGACGGTGTCTGCGAGCCACCGAGTATAGCCACAGGCCCGGCGCAGGGGCTACCGGGCATGCGACGCCTGGGAAGCCTGCCCCGTGCGGGGACTACGAGACCGGATCGGTGGACTTCCGTCCCAGCCCGCGATGCGACCATGGTCGTGACCATGGTATGGTGGTGATGCGGAACGGGAGACAGCAATGGTGTCAGCCGACAGCTGGTCCAGCGGGAGCCCGAGAACGATCAAGGCCTCCGAGTTCAAGGCCCGGTGTCTCAAGCTCATGGACGAGGTCGCCGAGAGCGGCGAGGAGATAGTCATCACCAAGAACGGTCGTCCGGTGTCACGGCTAGCACCCTATCGGGAGAAGCCGAGCATGGTGTTCGGCCGGAACCGGGACAAGATCAAGATCCTTGGCGACATCGTCGAGCCGATGCCCGCGGAGTGGTTCGAAGACGCTGCCCACTCCGGGCAGGATCCGCTTTGATACTGCTCGACACCCATGTGCTGGTGTGGCAGGAGCAAGGCGACCGGAGACTTGGGCGCAGGACTCGCCAACTTCTCGAACGCTCCCTACACGCGGGCGAGGCGGCAGTGTCGGCCATCTCCTTCTGGGAGATCGGCATGCGAGTCCAGAAGGGCGATCTCGACTTTGCCCTGAACCTGGATGCCTGGCGCCGCGACCTCATCAATCAGGGGTTGGTCGAGATACCCGTCGATGGCCGCATCGCGGCCCGCGCGGGCCTGCTGCCCGCCATGCATGGCGACCCCGCCGATCGGCTGATCGTCGCGACGGCCCTCGAAAACCATCAACTCGTCACGGCAGATCAGCGGATCCTCGCCTGGCCCGGCCAATTGAGCCGGTCGGACGCCACCGAGTGAGATTGTGGTCTCGCCACGCGAGCGCCAACTCGAGACCGTAGCTCCGCCGCTTGTGGCCTGATCGGCCCTTACGTACACTGACTCGCACGCCGCGGGAGCGTTTCCTGCGGCGTTGCCGTGCGAACGACCCGACGGAGACTCCCCCGCCGTGCCCACCTACGACTACCTCTGCGCCGAGGGCCATCGCTACGAGAAGCGCGAGCCCTTCGGCTCGCCCGCGCAGCAGCCGTGCGACGAGTGCGGGGAGACCGCCCGGCGCGTGATCCATGCCCCGCCCGTCGTCTTCAAGGGCTCCGGCTGGTACAAGACCGACAGCCGCTCTACCTCGAAGCGCGCCCCCGCCACCTCCGAGGGCGACGATTCCGAGAAGTCCGACCGTGTGCTCGCCGCCGAGGCCGCAACTAACGAGCGCGAGGCCAGGAAAGAGTCCGTCGCCGCAAAGAAGAAGGCGGACGAGGCGAAGACCACCACCGGCGGCTCGCGCAGCTCCAGCGACAAGAGCAACTAGGCGCCTCGAGACCCCCGATGCGAGCCGTCGTGCAGCGCGTCGATCGGGCGCGCGTCACCGTCGAAGGCGAAGTCAGCGGCGAGATCGGGCGCGGCCTGCTCGTCTACGTCGGCGTCGCGGCGGGCGACGGCGAGGCGCAGGCTCGGTGGCTGGCGAAGAAGGTCGCCGAGCTGCGGATCTTCCCGAGCGACACGCGCCCGATCGATCGCTCGCTGCTCGACGTGAGCGGCGCGGCGCTGATCGTCTCGCAGTTCACGCTGCTCGCCGACACGCGCAAGGGCCGCCGCCCCTCCTTCTTCGACGCCGCCCCGCCCGAGGACGCCGAGCCGCTGGTCGCGGCCGTCTGCGCGGAGCTGCGCGCCCTCGGCGTGACGGTCGCCGAGGGCCGCTTCGGCGCGATGATGGCGGTCGAGAGCACGAACGACGGCCCGGTGACGATCACCCTCGATAGCGAGGCATAGGGAGCCGCTCGCGGCTCGCTACTCCGGCAGCAGCAGCGCCTCGCCGCGCGCGACCAGCTCCTGCAGGCGGTCGGCGGTGAAGTACGCGTCCGCGTCCTCGGAGCTGTCGAGGACCGCGCCGGGCAGCTCGCTGGCCTCGTGCGCCGCGCTGAGCCGTGCGTGGACTTCGCGCGTCTGCTCGGCCTGCGCCTCGCCCCCGCGCGTAAGCGTCGCCCGGACGTCGGGGAGCAGCGTCACGAAGTGCACCGCCGCGCCGACGCCCTCGAGGGCATCGCGGTAGACCTCGGCCAGTGCCGGGTCGGCGATGTCGCAGATCGCGACGGCGTAGCGCGTCGCGATTGCCTCGCGGGCGACGGCGCAGGCGGCGCGCGCGCCGAGCCGCAGCTGCTCCTCGGCCTGCGCGTCGCCGTCCCAGGGGCGGCGGTAGCCGGCGCAGACCCAGCGCCGCAGCTCGTCGACCTCGATCAGCAGCATGCGGTCGAAGCGCTCGCAGATCGCCCCGGCGACCGCGCTCTTGCCGGCCCCCGGCGGCCCCGAGATGACGATCACCTGGTTCATCCCGGCTCCACCTCCAGCGAGATGTCGAGGGCCGGCGCGGAGTGCGTCAGCGCCCCGACCGAGATCAAGTCCACCCCCGTCGCCGCGATCTCGCACACGGTCTCGAGGTTCACCCCGCCCGAGGCCTCGAGCACCGCGCGCCCGCCGGCCGCCTCGACGGCCTCGCGCATTGCGGCGACCGGCATGTTGTCGAGCATCACGATGTCCGCGCCCGCCTCGATCGCGAGCAGGGCCGTCTCCACATCGGGCGCCTCGACCTCGATGCGGTGGGTGTGCGGAGCGCGCTCGCGCGCCTCGCGCAGCAGCTCGGGCAGCGCGATCCCGCGCGCGGCGGCGGCGGCGAGGTGGTTGTCCTTGATCAGCACGCCGTCGGCGAGGGTGTCGCGGTGGTTGTGTCCGCCCCCGGCGCGGACGGCGTAGCGCTCCAGCGCGCGCAGCCCCGGCGTCGTCTTGCGCGTGTCCGTGATCCGCGCCGCTCCGCCCTCGGCGGCGCGCTCGACGAAGGCGCGCGTCAGCGTCGCGGTTCCACTCAGCCGCTGCAGGAAGTTGAGCGCGACCCGCTCGCCCGAGAGCAGCGCCGCGAGCGGCCCGCCGAGCTTCGCGACGACCTGCCCGGCGGTGACGGCGTCGCCGTCGGCGGCGAGCGCCTCGAGGGCCACGACACCGCCGAGCTGGCGGTAGACCTCGCGAATCAGGTCCAGCCCGCAGAGCACGCCGTCCTGCTTGATCAGCAGCGTCCCGCGCCCCGACTGGTCCGGCGGCACGGTCGCCTGCGTCGTCACGTCCTGCAGGACACGGTCCTCGGCGAGGGCGCGCGCGACGGCCTCGCGCAGGGCGGCGCCGTCCGGCGGCCGCAGTCCCTCCGCCGCGCCGCTCACGCGACGCGCTCCGGGCGCGCGGTATGCAGCACGGCAGCGACGAGCGGCTCGACGCCATCGAGGACCGCCGCCGCGCCCGCCTCCCACAGCGCCTCCTCGCTGGAGTCGCCGCCGCGCACGCCGCAGGCGGGCAGCCCGGCGGCGCGTGCGGCCTCGATGTCGGCGACGTTGTCGCCGGCGTAGACGGCCTCGTGCGGCGCGACGCCGAGGCGCTCGCAGGCGAGCAACAGGCCCTCGGGCGCGGGCTTGGGCAGCCGCACGTCCTCGCGGCCCACGATGACGGCGAAGTGTTCCGCTATTCCCTGCCGTTCGAGGATGGCGCGCACGACCTCGCGCGAGTTGGAGCTGACGACGCCCGCGAGCAGGCCGGAGCCTTCGAGTGTCCCCAGCGCCTCGCGTACGCCGGGCAGCAGGCGCGTCTTCGCGATCGCCTCGCCCTCGTAGCGCTCGAGGATCGCCGCGGCCCCGCGCAGCGTCGCCTCGCGGGTGGCTTCGGGCAGCAGGCGGGAGGCCGCGACCCGCGCGTAGAGGCTCACGGCGCCGGAGCCGAGCGCCTCGCTGGGAACGCCGCGCTCCTCGTACCAGGCCAGCTGCTCGCGCCGGGCGTCGCCCCAGCGCACGTGCGAGCCGAGGTCGGCGAGCGTGTGGTCGAAGTCGAACAGCAGGGCGCGCATCCCCTCCGGTCCCCTCTCCCCAAGGGAGAGGGTCAGGGTGAGGGAGGGTCCGCCCTCGGAGTTTCGTTGCGCCGTCGGGGCTTTCGAAGGGGCGCGGGAGTCCTCCCCCTCGCCCCCGCCCTCTCCCCAGGGAGAGGGGGCCGGATCCGGCTTGTGGGAGTTTCGCAAGGGTCTCCGCGGGGAGGGGGTCACGGTGAGGGAGGGCCCGCCCTCTGGAGTTTCGTTGCGCCATCGGGGCTCTCGAAGGGGCGCGGGAGTCCTCCCCTTCACCCCCACCCTCTCCCCGCGGAGAGGGGGCCGGAGGGGGAGGCGTGGCGCCGGAGTCACGACGGCGGCCTAGGCGAGCGCGCGGAACACGAGCCGCCGCCGCCACTCCGGCCGCTGCTCCGGGAAGTCCCGCCGGTAGTGCGCGCCGCGCGACTCCTCGCGCAGCAGCGCGGCCTCCGTGATCAGCCGCCCGCACGTGAGCAGCGAGGCCACCTCGTGCTCCTCGCGCGTGCGCGGGTCGGGCAGCGTGCCCTCCCAGGCGGCGAGTTGCGCGGCGGCAGCGCGCAGGCGCTCGCCCTCGCGCTCGAGGCCGGCCTCGCTCCACATCAGCGCCCGCACGTCCTCGCGCGATGGCGCCTCCGAGGCGGGACCAGCCGCCCCGGCATCCAGCGTCTGCGCGTCCTCGCTGAGCGCCGGCGGCTCGCTTTCGCCCTCGGGGAGGGGGCCGCCGTAGAGCGCGTCGACGAGGCGGTGGGCGAAGACGACCGATTCGAGCAGGGAGTTGCTGGCGAGGCGGTTCGCGCCGTGCACGCCGGTGCAGGTCACCTCGCCGACCGCGTAGAGGCCGGGCAGCGTCGTGCGGCCCCACGTGTCGGTGCGCACGCCGCCCATCGTGTAGTGCGCGGCCGGTGAGACCGGGATGCGGTCGCGCGCCATGTCGAGGCCGGCGGCGAGGCAGGTGCGGTAGATGTTTGGGAAGCGTGCGGCGAGCCACGAGGCCTCGCGGTGCGTGATGTCGAGCAGCACGTGATCGCTGCCGGTCGCGCGCATCTGCGCCAGCTCCGCCAGCGCGACGATGTTGCGCGGCGCCAGCTCCGCCGCCGGGTCGAGGTCCGCCATGAAGCGCCGCCCCGCGGTATCGAACAGCAGGGCGCCCTCGCCGCGCACCGCCTCGGAGATCAGGAACGAGGGCTGGCCCGGCAGCCGCAGCGCCGTCGGGTGGAACTGCGTGAACTCCATGTCCTGGACCTCGGCCCCCGCGCGGAAGGCGAGCGCGATCCCGTCCCCGGTCGCGATCGGCGGGTTCGTCGTCACGCGGTAGACCTGGCCCGCCCCGCCGGTCGCGAGGACGACCGTGTCCGCCTCGCAGCGCAGTCGTGCGCCGTCGTCGGCGCAGAGCACGTCGGCGCCGATCGCGCGCCCGTCGGCGACGATCAGCCGCTCGGCGAGCGCGTGCTCCAGCACTGTGATGCCCTCGCGCTGGACCAGCGAGGAGAGCGAGAGCTCGATCTCCAGCCCGGTCTGGTCGCCGCGCGCGCGCAGCACGCGCCGCGTCGAGTGCGCGCCCTCCTTGCCGAGCGCCGCCTCGCCCTCGGCCTCGTCGAAGCGCACCCCGTAGCCGCCGAGGTCGGCGATGCGCCCGGCGGCCTCCTCGACGAGCACGCGAGCGGCGGCGGCGTCGACGAGCCCCGCGCCGGCCTCGATGGTGTCGCGCAGGTGCAGCTCCGGCGAGTCGCCGGGGCCGATCGCGGCGCTGATGCCGCCCTGGGCGTAGCGCGTGCTCGCCTCGTCGATCGCGCTCTTGGTGACGACCAGCACCCGGGCGCCGCGCTCGTGCGCCTGGAGGGCGACGAACAGCCCGGCGATGCCGGAGCCGATCACGAGCAGGTCGGCGCGCAGCAACTCGCGCGCGGTCTCGGGCGGTGGGGCTGGGGAGTGTGCCGACACGGGATGCCGCGGCTAGCGCAGCGCCAGCATGCGCTCGAGGGCGATGCGGGCGTGCGCCTGCACCTCCTCCGGCACGACGATCTGGTTCACGACGTGCCCGGCCGCCAGCGACTCCATCACCCAGGCGAGGTAGGCGGGGTGGACGCGGTACATCGTGCTGCACGGGCAGACGACCGGGTCGAGGCAGAACACCGTCTTGTCCGGGTTCTCCTTCGCCAGCCGCGAGACGAGGTTGATCTCGGTCCCCACGCCGATCACCGAGCCGGCGGGCGCCTCGGCGACGTAGTTGGCGATGTAGGCCGTCGAGCCGATCGCGTCGGCGGCCTGGACGATGTCGTAGCGGCACTCGGGGTGGACGACGATTTGCACGTCCGGGTAGCGCTCGCGCGCCTCCTCGATCTGCGTCGTCGTGAAGCGCTGGTGCACGGAGCAGTGGCCCTGCCAGAGGATGACGCGCGAGCGCTCGAGCTGCTCCGGCGCGGCGCCGCCGAGGTTGCCCGCGGGCAGCCGCCAGTTCCAGAGCGTCATCTCCTCGAGCGGGATGCCCATCGCGTGGCCGGTGTTGCGGCCGAGGTGCTGGTCCGGGAAGAAGAAGACGCGCTTGCCCTGCTCGAACGCCCACTCCAGCACCTTCACTGCGTTCGAGGAGGTGCAGACCACGCCGCCGTGCTCGCCGCAGAACGCCTTCAGCGAGGCCGCCGAGTTCATGTAGGTGACGGGGATCAGGTCCTCGGTCGACCCGAACAGGTCGCCGAGCTCGCGCCAGGCGACATGCACGTCGGCGGGCGCGGCCATGTCCGCCATCGAGCAGCCGGCCTCCATGTTGGGCAGCACGACCTGCTGGTGCGAGGCGGAGAGGATGTCGGCTGCCTCGGCCATGAAGTGCACGCCGCAGAAGACGATGTACTCGGACTCGGGGCGCTCGGCGGCGTACTGGGCGAGCATGAACGAGTCGCCGCGCTCGTCGGCGAACTGGATGATGTCCTCGCGCTGGTAGTGATGACCGAGGATGACGGCGCGGCCGCCGAGGCTGGCGCGCGCCTCGCGCACCCGCGCGACGAGGTCGTCGCTGCCGAGCTGCCAGTAGGCCTCGGGAATCTCGCGCTGCCAGGAGCCGAAGGAGGCCTCCTGTGAGAGCGGCAGCGTCTCGATCCCGAAGTCGGACTCGCACTGGAGCTGCGGGACGGGACGTGAGATCGAGGAGACCATGGGGGAGCCCTCATTCCTGCGGCGCTGCGGACGCGAGAGCGACGCGGCAGCCGCGCTCTACACTTCGTGTACGAAGTACGCTAAGTGACAGCGTACATGGTACGCGAAGTACCCGAGGGGCGTCAAACCTCCGGGTGTGTGCGAGCGGGCTGTCGATGTGGGCTCGACAGCCGCGTTACGAACTCCCGGCCGCCGTTGGAAGCTGCTCCACGGCGTCGCCAACGAGCCGATCGGCCGCCGCGAGGTCGAACTGCGCCTGGAGGTTCAGCCAGAACTGCGGGTCGACACCGAACCAGTGCCCGAGTCGAAGCGCGGTGTCGCCCGTGACGGACCGCTTGCCGGCGATGATCTGACTGATGCGGTTCGGCGGCACGTCGATCTGGCGGGCGAACTCCGTCGGCGTGACGCCGAACTCGGCCAGCTCGTCCCTGAGGATCTCTCCCGGGTGCACCGCCTGCCTGAACATCTTTACGGTCTTCCTCGCTCTTCACGGTGGTCTTCGATCTCAACGTCCGTCGCGCCGAGCGTCAATGCACGGCCGCCCCACCTTGCCGCCCGCACGCCCCCCGCCCTACGATCGCTCGTGGAGGGGTCGCATAGTGGCCTAGTGCGGGCGCCTGCTAAGCGCTTATCCCTGTTCGGGATCGCGGGTTCGAATCCCGCCCCCTCCGCCAGACGCACCCGCACCCGCCCCGGAACCACCGAGGCGAGTCGCGCGGGCCAGCGCCCCACGCCGGACGGAGCAGCCTCGTGCCCACCTTCCACATCTGGACGCTCGGCTGCCAGATGAACCAGGCCGACTCCCTGCGCCTCGCCGCCGGCCTCGAGCGCACGGGCTACACGCCCGCCGAGGACCCCGCGCGCGCCGACCTCGCCGTCGTCAACACCTGCGCTGTCCGCCAGCACGCCGAGGACCGCGCCGGCGGTCGCCTCCACGCCCTCAACCAGCGCCGCAAGCGCGGCGAGACGTTCCAGATCGCCGTCATGGGCTGCATGGTCGGCCCCGAGGGCGACAGCGAGCGCGCCGCCCTCGCGCGCCGCTTCCCCTGGGTCGACGTCTGGGCGCGGCCGCAGGAGTACGAGCCGATCCTCGAGGCTGCCGGGCTGGCCCGCGACGTCTCCGAGGGCGAGTTCTGGACCGAGACCTTCGGCGAGCCGACCGGCCCGACGGCCTACGTGCCCGTGGTCCACGGCTGCGACAAGTTCTGCACCTACTGCATCGTCCCGCTGCGGCGCGGGCGCGAGCGCTCGCGGCCCGTCGCCGAGGTGCTCGGCGAGGTGCGCTTCCTCGCCGCCCGCGGCGTGCGCGAGGTTACGCTGCTCGGCCAGACCGTCGAGGCCTACGGCCACGACCTCGAGGAGCGGGCCGACCTCGCCACGCTGTTCGAGGGCATCGAGGCGATCGAGGGCATCGCGCGCACGCGCTTCCTCACCTCGTACCCGAAGGACATGACGGACCGCATCATCGACGCCGTCGCCGACCTACCGAAGGTCTGCGAGCACTTCAACATCCCCGTGCAGTCCGGCGACGACCGGATGCTGGAGCGGATGCGGCGCGGCTACACCGTCGCCGAGTACGAGGAGCGCGTCGAGCGCATCCGCAGCCGCATGCCCGACGCCGCGATCGCCACCGACGTGATCGTCGGCTGCCCCGGCGAGACCGACGAGGAGTTCGCGAGCACCGTCGCGCTCCTCGAGCGGATCGGCTTCGACGTGATCCACGTCGCCGCCTACTCGCCGCGCCCCGGCACATTCGCCTACCGCAAGCTCGCCGACGACGTGCCGCGCGAGGTCAAGAAGGCGCGCCTCAAGGTGATCGAGGCGATCCACGCCGAGAGCGCCGGCGCCCGCAACCGCAGACTGCTCGGCGAGACCGTCGAGGTCCTCGTCGAGCGCGAGGAGGAGGGCCGCGCCAGCGGCCGGACGCGCGGCGGGCGCATCGTGCACTTCGACGGCGCTGAGCTGCTCGGCGAGCTCGTTGATGTCGAGGTCGCGGAGACGACGTCCTGGTCGCTGCGCGGTCAACGCGCGGGGGCGCTGCGCGGCGGCGACCTCCTGCTCAACGTGGTCTAGGGACCGCGCGATGTCCGGCGGACCGGCCGTCGCCACCATCCTCGTGATCTTCGCGATCATCGAGGAGCGGCTGCAGGTGCTGCTGGTGTACCGCGACGAGCCGCCCGAGGCGGAGCTGTGGGCGCTGCCCGGAGGGCTCTGGGACGGCGGGCGCACGCTGGAGCAGGCCGCGCAGGCGAAACTCTTCGAGGAGACCGGCGCGCGCGACGTCTACCTCGAGCAGCTCTTCACCGAGTCCGGGCTCGACCCGACGCAGCCGGGCGTCGCGATCGCCTACTTCGCGCTGGTCGAGGCGAAGGCGGTGCGGCTGCGCGAGAGCGCGGACGACGCCTGGCGGCCTGCCTGGCTGCCGGTGGACGCGCTGCCGCCGCTGGCCTTCTCCAACGGCCGCGTGATCGCGCAGGCGGTCGAGCGGGTGCGGGCGAAGCTGGACTACACGAATATCGCCTACGGCCTGCTGCCGGAGCGCTTCACGCTGCGTGAGCTGCAGGCCGCGTACGAGGCGATCCTCGCGGCGCGTTTGGACCGCCGCAACTTCCGCAAGCGCATGCTCTCGACCGCGCTGATCGAGGCCACCGAGGACGTGCGCCGCGAGGGCGCCCACCGCCCCGCGCGCCTCTACCGCTTCACCTCCCGCGAGCCCGTCTTCCTCTAGCTACTACCCCCTTGCCCCCGGCGGGAAGGGGCTGGGGTGAGGGGGCTCCGTTGCCCTGCTCACTCGGGGCGCCGGTCGAAGTGAGGGGCAAGCCTCAGCAAGTTCCCGGCTCGCAGCCGGCCCTACAGCTCGGTCAGACCGCCGTCGACGCTGAGCTCGACGCCGAGCACGTATGACGAGTCGTCCGAGGCGAGGAAGAGGGCGGCCTTGGCGATCTCGTCGGGCGCGCCCTCGCGGCGCATCGGGATCATGCGGCGGCGGATGTACTCGCGGGTCTCCTCGGTCATCGTCGTGGAGAGGATCGGCGTGTCGATCAGGCCGGGGCGGAGCGCGTTGACGCGGATGCCGCGCCGCAGCAGCCCCGCGCCGAGCGAGCGCGCGAGCGACCTCGCCGCCGCCTTCGAGGCGCTGTAGACCGCGCCGTCGGCGTACCCCTGCGCGTTCGCGCCGGAGGTGGTGATGATGATCGAGCCGCCGTCGTTCATGCGCGGCGCGGCCTTCTGCACGGTGAAGAACACCGATTTGAAGTTCAGCGACGCGACGGCATCGAACTCGTCCTCGGTGACCTCGAGGAAGGACTGCGGCGGGTTGTCCCCGCCCGCGTTCACGACCACGACGTCGATCGGCCCGAGCTTGGCGGCCGCCTCCTCGAACAGCCGGTCAAGCTCCTCGACGCTGGTGACGTCGCAGGGAATGGTGATCGCCCGATCGCCGAGGGCGACCGAGGCGGCGTCGAGCCGGCGCGGGTCACGCCCGCAGACGGCGACACGCGCGCCCTCGCCAAGGAACTCGCGCGCGACGGCGAGGCCGATGCCGCTGGTGCCGCCAGTGACGACGGCGACCTTGCCTTGGAGCTTGCCGCCGCCTGTGCCTTCCGCCACTGCTTGCCGCCCTCCGCAGCGGAGCGTAGGGAGGGGTGCGGGGGGCGGCAACCGAGCGGCGTCGGGCTATCGCGCGACCTGTTGGTTGTGGCTCTAGTGTTTCTCGAGTTCCCGCAGCGCGGGGGCGCGCCTCGCGATCAGCGCGCGCAGCTGCTCGCGGCGCTCGGCACTGAGTCCGTCGCGCCCCTTCCGGGCGGAGGACTTCTTCGCCTCATTACGGCGTTGCGGCTGGGTCTTCGGCTTCACCATGGCCGTACCCGCGTACACCAGCGCGGAGGGCGCCGCGCTAGAGCAGCCCGGCGCTCCGCAGCTGCTCCAGGCAGGTCTCGCCGATCTGCGAGGGGGAGTCGGCGACGGCCGCGCCGGCCTCGCGCAGGGCGGCCTTCTTGGCCTCGGCGGTGCCGGCCTTGCCGGCGATGATCGCGCCGGCGTGGCCCATCCGACGGCCGGGCGGGGCGGTCGCGCCGGCGATGAAAGCCGTGACCGGCTTCGACATCTGCGCGACGTAGGCCGCGGCCTCCTGCTCGGCGGTGCCGCCGATCTCGCCGATCAGCACCACCGCCGCCGTGTCCGGGTCCGCCTCGAACAGCGCCAGCGCCTCGGCCTGCGTGGTGCCGATGATCGGGTCGCCGCCCACGCCGACGCTCGAGGACTGCCCGACGCCGGCCCGCGTCAGCTGGTCGACCGTCTCGTAGACGAGCGTGCCGGAGCGCGAGATCACGCCCACGCTGCCCTCGAGGTAGACGTCGGTCGGCATGATGCCGGCGCGGGCGCGGGCCGCGGGGGTGATGACGCCTGGGCAGTTGGGCCCGATCAGCAGCGTCTCGCTGCCCTCCAGCGCGCGCTTCACGCGCACCATGTCCTGCACGGGGATGCCCTCGGTGATGCAGATCGCGACGGGGATGCCGGCGTCGGCGGCCTCGAGGATCGCGTCGGCGGCGAAGGGCGCGGGCACGAAGATCAGCGAGACGTTGGCGTCGAACTCGTCGACGGCCTCGCGCACGGTGTTGCGGATCGGCGTGTCCTCGAGGACCTGGCCGCCGCGGCCGGGCGTGACGCCGCAGACGATCTGCGTGCCGTACTCGCGGCTGGTCTTCGCCTCGCGCTGCCCGGCGCCGCCGAAGCCCTGGATGACGACGCGGCTGTTCTCGTCCAGCAGTACGCCCACGTTACGCTCCCTCGCCTGCCGCCTCGACGGCCTTCTGCGCGGCGTCGGCGAAGCCGTCCGCGCGAATCAGGTCGAGGCCCGATTCGTCGAGGATGCGGTTGCCCTCCTCGACGTTGGTGCCGGCCAGCCGCACGACCGTCGGCTGCGTGATCAGGCCCTGCTCGTGGGCCTGCACCACGCCCTCCGCGATCACGTCGGTGCGCGCGAGGCCGCCGAAGATGTTGACCAGCACCGCCTTCACGTCCGGGTCGGCGCCGATCAGGCGCAGCGCCGTGACGATCGCCTCCGGGTCGTTCGCGGTGCCGATGTCGAGGAAGTTCGCGGGCTCGCCGCCCTCGAACTTGATCGCGTCCATCGTCGCCATCGCCAGCCCGGCGCCATTGACCATGCAGCCGATGTCGCCGTCCAGCTTGACGTAATTCTGCACCCCGGCCTCTTCCGCCTCGACCTCGAGGGCGTCGTCCTGCGACTTGTCGCGCAGCTCGACGAGGTCGCGATGCCGGAAGTCGGCGTCGTCGTCGATGCTGAACTTGGCGTCGACGGCGAGCAGCTTGCCGTCGCCGGTGACGACGAGCGGGTTGATCTCGGCGAGCGAGCCGTCGTTCTCCTCGAAGGCTTGGGCGAGCGCCGAGATCAGCGCGACGGCGGGCCGGTTGAGGTCGCCGTCGAGGCCGGTGGCGAAGGCGAGGGCCCGCGCCTGGTAGCCCTGGAAGCCGCAGGCGGGGTCGATCGCCTGGCTGTGGATCTGGTCCGGCGTCTCCTCGGCGACCTGCTCGATGTCCATGCCGCCGGCCGCGGAGGCGATCACGACGGGGCGCCCGGACTGGTTGTCGATGACGGCGCCGAGGTAGAGCTCGCGGGCGACGTCGATCTGTTCCTCGACCAGCACCGAGTTGATCGGCTGGCCCTGCGGGCTCTGGATGGTGACGAGGTTCGTGCCGAGCAGCTCCTCGGCGGCGGCGCGCGCCTCCTCGGCGGAGTTGGCGAGCTTGATGCCGCCGGCCTTGCCGCGTCCGCCCGCGTGCACCTGCGCCTTGACGACGACCTTGCCGCCGAGCTCCTCGGCGGCGGCGGCGGCTTCGTCGGCGCTGCGGGCGACTTTGCCGCCCGGTGTGGGCACGCCGTAGCGCGCCAGCAGTTCCTTGGCCTGGTACTCGTGCAGCTTCATCGCGGGCTCCCGGTGCGGATGCGGATGGGCGCGCCTCGGGGCTGTCGAGGCGGCGCGGCGGATGGTAGCACCTGCCGGGGAGGGGGCAAGGATCGGCTGGGGTCCCACCTTTGCCCGCGCCGCCGCGCCTGCGTACCCTCGACGCCATGCGGATGTCGCGGCTGTTCGGACGCACGCTGCGCCAGGCGCCCGCCGACGCGGAGACGGCGAGCCATCGGCTGCTGCTGCGCGCGGGCTGCATCGACCAGCTCATGGCGGGGGCATACAGCTACATGCCCCTCGGCCGCCGCGCCCGCCTCAAGGCCGAGAACGTCGTCCGCGAGGAGATGGACGCCGCCGGCGGGCAAGAGGTGCTGCTGCCCGCCATCCAGCCGGTCGAGCTGTGGCAGCAGAGCGGCCGCGAGGAGGCCTTCGGCCCTGTCCTCTTCCACCTCAACGACCAGCGCGGGCGCGGCCTCGTCCTCGGACCGACGCACGAGGAGGTGATCACGCGCCTCTTCGCCGATCACACCAGCTCCTATCGCGATCTACCCGTCACGCTCTATCAGATCCAGACCAAGTTCCGGGACGAGGGACGCCCGCGCGGCGGACTGGTGCGCGTCCGCGAGTTCACGATGAAGGACGCCTACTCCTTCGACCTCGACGAGGACGGGCTGACCGACTCCTACGACGCGATGTTCCAGGCCTACCGCCGCATCTTCGCCCGTTGCGGCGTGCCGACCGTCCCCGTCGAGGCGGACTCGGGCGCGATCGGCGGCAAGGGCTCGCAGGAGTTCATCTTCCTCAGCGAGGCCGGCGAGGACACCGTCGCGCTCTGCTCCGACTGCGACTACGCCGCCAACACGGAGAAGGCGGCCTTCGTGCGCCCGCCAGCCGCTCCCGAGGACCCGCTGCCCGTCGAGGAGGTCTCGACGCCGGGCACGACGACCATCGAGCAGCTCGCGACGCTGCTTGAGGTCCCGACCTCGCGCACCGCCAAGGCGGTCTTCTACATGGCCGGGGGCGGCAGCGATCCGGAGGAGCCGATCTTCGCCGTCGTGCGCGGCGACCTCGAGATCAACGAGGTCAAACTCTCCAACGAGCTCGATGGGCGCGCCGTGCGGGCGATGACCGACGCCGAGGTGGAGCACCATGGCCTCGTCGCCGGGTCGGCCTCGCCGGTCGGCCTCGGCGACCGCATGACCGTCGTGGCGGACCTCTCGATCCCGGACTCGCCGAACCTCGTGGCCGGCGCGAACAAGGCGGACTTCCACCTGCGCAACGTCAACCACGGCCGCGACTGGCAGGCGAGCCTCGTTGCCGACATCGCCCTCGCCGAGGACGGCCACGTCTGCGCGGCCTGCGGCGAGGGCGTGATCCGGCTGCGCCGCGGTATCGAGATGGGGCACGTCTTCCGCCTCGGTCAGATCTACTCCGAGGCGTTCAGCGTCGACGTGCTCGGCGCCGAGGGGCAGCCGGTGGTGCCGACGATGGGCTGCTACGGCATCGGCGTCGACCGCATCGTCGCGGCCGCCGTCGAGGCGAACCACGACGAGGACGGCATCAGCTGGCCCGCCTCGGTCGCGCCCTACGACGTGCAGCTCGTCGCGCTGCGCCTCGACCGCGACCCGCAAGTCGCCGAGGAGGCGGAGGCGCTCTACGCCGAGCTGGCGGACGCCGGCCTCGAGGTGCTGTTCGACGACCGCGACGAGTCCCCGGGCGTGAAGTTCAACGACGCCGACCTGATCGGCCTGCCCTGGCGGCTGACCGTCTCGGCGCGCAACCAGGCGGAGGGCGCCGTCGAACTGCGCACGCGCGCGACGGGCGAGGTCGAGCACATCCCGCGCGGCGAGGTCGCCGGCCGCCTGCAAGCACTGCGCGCGGCCGCCATCGAGGCCCTCGACCCGGACGTATAGCCGGGTCGGCGCGCCCCGAACCGGGCCGCGTGCTACACTGATTCGCACACCAGCGCCTCCTTGCGAGACGTGGGCCGACGCCCACGTTTTTTTGTAGCAAGGGCGGCCCAGCCGAGGGCACCTCGGGAGCGGCAGCAGCACATGAAGAGCGAATTCGTCACCGCGATCGCGCAGCTTTCAGCGGAAAAGAACCTCGATACCGAGACCGTCTTCAAGGCCGTCGAGGCGGCGATGGCCTCCGCCTACAAGAAGGACGAGCTCCAGTACGCCGAGATCGAGGTCAGGATCGACATCGAATCCGGCGACATCGACGCCTGGCGCGTCTGGGACGTGATGCCGGACGAGGAGATCGAGGACGACGAGATCCAGGTCTCGCCGGAGCGCGCCGCGGAGATGGGCCACGCCGGGGCCGCCGAGGGTGATCGCATCCGCGAGCCGCTCGAGGCGTCGCTGGACGCTGGCCGCATCGCCGCACAGACGGCGAAGCAGGTGGTGCTCCAGCGCCTCCGCGAGGCCGAGCGCGAGGCCGTCTTCGGCGAGTTCACCACGAAGCAGGGCGAGCTGGTTTCCGGCACCGTGCTGCGCGTCGAGGCCGGCCGCCGCAACGTGGTTCTCGACCTCGGACGGACCGAGGCCGTGCTGCCGTCGGCCGAGCAGGTGCGCCCGGAGCACTACCGCGTCGGGCAGCGGCTGCGGGTCTACGTGAAGGAGGTCTACCGCGCGGCCAAGGGGCCGCAGGTGGTCGCCTCGCGCTCCCATCCGGAGCTGCTGAGACGCCTCCTGGAGCTCGAATCGCCGGAGATCGCCAAGGGCACCGTCGAGATCGTGAAGATGGCGCGTGAGCCCGGCTTCCGCAGCAAGATCGCCGTGATCTCGCGCCAGGACGGCGTCGACCCGATCGGCGCGGTCGTCGGCGTGCGCGGCGCGCGCATCCAGAACGTGGTCAATGAGCTGGGCGGAGAGCGCATCGACATCGTCCGCTGGGACCCGAACGAGGCGGGCTTTGTCGCGAACGCGCTGAGCCCCGCCGAGGTCGTCTCGGTGCGCCTCGATGAGGAGACGAACACGGCGTTCCTCGCGGTGCCGGACAAGCAGATCAGCCTCGCCATCGGCAAGGAGGGGCAGAACGCGCGCCTGACTGCGCGCCTGACCGGCCGCCGCGTCGAGATCAGCCCGGAGAGCCTGCTGATCCGCAACGGCGAGGACCTCTACCCGCCTCCCGAGCCGAACATGGAGGCGCTCCCGCTGGCGCCGACGCCGGCGCTCCCGACGCTGCCGGACTTCGTGGCGCCCTCGCAGGCCGGATACGCGCGGCCGGGGCTCCCCGGCGAGCACGAGCTGGTCGAGGCGCCCGCCGAGCCCGCCCCGCTCACCCCGGAGCAGGAGGTGCTCGCCGAGTTCGCCGAGCCCGCCGCGGCGGAGCCGGTCGAGGAGGCCGCGGCCGCCGCGGAGGTCGTCGTCGAGGAGGCGCCGGCGGCGCCCCCTCGTGCGCCCGCCGCGGCGCCGTCCGCTCCCGGCGGCCTGCGCTTCGCGGAGGAGATCGGCGAGCTGCGCGACATCGACGACGAGCCGGACCGGCCGGCGCGCGGTGGCCGCAGTCCGGCGCGGCGACGCCGGCGCGGGGGTGCGCAGCCCGAGCGCGATCGCCAGCCGCGCGGCGGCCGCCGCCGCTTCGAGGTCGACGAGGACGAGATCGAGGAGGGGCTGAGCGAGCTCCACGGCGACTTGCCCTTCGAAGACGAGGACGAGGACGAGTACGGGGAATACGACGAGTACGAGGACTAGCGGCGATCGGTAGCGCGACGCCGCGAACGCGAACAGCGAATGGGACGGATGCACGGCAATGGCCCCGGCCCGCAGACGGACGCCGCCGCAGCGTAGCTGCCTGAGCTGCCGCGAGCAGCGCGACCAGCGTTCGCTGACCCGGCTGGTGCGAGGCGCGGACGGCTCGGTCAGCGTCGACGAGCGGGGGCGAGCGCCGGGGCGTGGCGGCTACCTCTGCGAGTCGCCCGCCTGCTGGCAGCAGGCACTCGAGGGCGGACGGCTCGATCGAGCGCTGCGGACCTCGGTCAGCGCCGCCGACCGCGCTACACTGCGAGGGTACGCACGACGGCACGGCGAAGCCGCGGCTGCCGGAACCCGGGGAACGGGAGAGAGCGAGCGATGACGCAGGCGCCGGACCAGACCGTTTCAGCGGCAGAATCGCCGCGCGTCACGATCCCCGCCGCGGTCGTCGTCAGCGACCTCGCGGGTTTGCTCGGCATCACGCCGGTCGACGTGATCAAGGAACTGATGAAGAACGGCGTGATGGCGACCATCAACCAGGTGGTCGACTTCGACACCGCCGCCGTCGTCGCCGCCGACCTCGGGTACGCGCCCGAGGAGGAGGGCGACGAGGAGGCCGCCGCCGTCGCCGGCGAGGACGAGTCCGCGCCGCTCTCGCGCCGCATCATCGAGGAAGGCGAGGACGCTCAGCCGCGCGCGCCGGTGGTCACCGTGCTCGGACACGTCGACCACGGCAAGACGACGCTGCTGGACACGATTCGCCGCGCCCGGGTCGTCGAGGGCGAGGCCGGCGGGATCACGCAGCACATCGGCGCCTACCAGGCCGCCGGCCCGGATGGGCGGACGCTCACCTTCATTGACACACCCGGCCACGAGGCGTTCACGGAGATGCGCGCGCGCGGCGCGCAGGTCACCGACATCGCGATCATCGTCGTCGCCGCCGACGACGGCGTGATGCCGCAGACGCGCGAGGCGATCGACCACGCGCGCGCGGCCGGCGTGCCGATCGTGGTGGCGGTCAACAAGACGGACCTGCCCAACGCCAACCCGGACCGCGTGAAGCAGGACCTGATGGGCGCGGAGCTGGTGCCCGAGGAGTTCGGCGGCGAGACCGTCGTGGTGCCGATCTCCGCGCTCGCCGGCGACGGCATCGACGACCTGCTCGAGAGTGTGCTGCTGGTCGCCGAGCTCGAGGAGCTGAAGGCCAACCCGGACCGCGCCGCCATCGGCGTCGTGCTCGAGGCGGCAACCGACCCGCGGCGCGGCATCGCGGCGACGATCCTCGTGCAGACCGGCACGCTGCACCGCGGCGACGTGATCCGCGCCGGGCTGAGCTACGGCCGCATCAAGGCGATGACGGACTCGGCCGGGCAGCAGCTCCGGGAGGCGGGGCCCTCGACGCCGGTGACGGTGCTCGGCCTCAGCGAGGTGCCGCCCGCAGGCGAGCGCTTCGAGACGGTGAAGGACGAGCGCACGGCCCGCGCCGAGAGCGTCGAGCTACGCCGCTCGGTCGAGCGCGAGGGCAACGTCCGCACCGGCGTCACCCTCGACACGCTGTTCGGCGAGATCCACCGCGGGGCGGTGCAGGACTTCAACATCGTGCTCAAGACGGACGTGCAGGGCTCGATCGAGCCGCTCGTGCGCGCCATCGAGGGCCTCGCCCTGGACGAGATCAACGTCAAGGTGATCCACGCCGCGGCCGGCACGGTGAACGAGTCCGACGTCAACCTCGCGGTCGCCTCGCAGGGCGTGATCATCGCCTTCAACGCCCGCGCCGAGACCGGCGCGCAGCGCCTTGCCGAGGCGGAGCACGTCGAGATCCGCGAGTACCGCGTGATCTACGACGTGATCGAGGATGTCGAGCAGGCCGTGCGCGGCATGCTTCAGCCGATCTATGAGGAGCGCCGCGACGCCGTCGCCGAGGTGCGCCAGGTCTTCCGCCGCGGCCGCCGCAACTCGATTGCCGGCTGCCTCGTGCGCGACGGGTCGGTCACCCGCGGCTCACTCGCACGGGTGATGCGCGGCGGCGAGGTCCTGCGCGAGTCGCGCATCGACTCGCTCAAGCGCTTCCAGGAGGACGCGCGCGAGGTGGCCGCCGGCCTCGAGTGCGGCATCACCGTCGACGGCTTCGAGGCCTTCGAGGAAGGCGACGAGATCGTCACGTACCACATGGAGCAGGTGCGCTAGCGTCGCTTGCATGGCAGCACCCGGGCGCACGCCCGAGCACTCCCCGCGATCGGAATGGCCTGTGAGGACCGCGCCGCGATGAGCCGTCGCATAGAGAAGGTCAACGACCTCGTGCAGTCGGAGGTGGCCGAGCTGCTGCAGCGCCGCGTCAAGGACCCGGTGCTGGCCGAGGCCTTCCTCTCGATCACGCGCGTCGAGGTCACGCCGGACCTCGCGGCTGCGCGCGTGCACGTGAGCGTGATGGACCCCGCCGGCGGCGCCGACGAGGTGCTCGTCGCGCTCGAACGCAGCGCCCCCTTCCTGCACCGCGAGCTGGTGAAGCGGATCCGCATGAAGCGCGTCCCGCGGCTGCGCTTCGTGCTCGACGAGTCGATCGCCGAGGCCGATCGCATGACCGTGCTGATGCGCGACCTCGCACGCTCCGAGGGCCGCGAGCTGTGAGCGCCGCCGCCCGCGCGGAGGCCCCGGCGCTGAGCGGCTTCCTCAACATCGACAAGCCGCCGGACATGACCTCGTTCGACGTGGTGCGCGTGGTGCGGCGCGCCGCCGGCATCCGCCGCGTCGGCCACGCGGGCACGCTCGACCGGCCCGCGACCGGCGTGCTGCCGATCGCCCTCGGGCCCTCGACGCGGTTGATCGACTCTTTGATGGACGCGCGCAAGCGCTACCGCGCGATGGTCACGCTCGGTGTCGAGACCGACACCTACGACGCCGCCGGCGAGGTGCAGGCCAGCTGCGACGCCTCCGGCGTGACGCGCGCCGAGGTCGAGGACGCCCTCGAGGCGTTCCGCGGCGAGCTGATGCAGACGCCCCCCGCCTTCAGCGCGGTCAAGATCGAGGGCGAACGCGCCTGGCGCGCGGCCCGGCGCGGCGAGCAGCCGCAACTCGAGCCCCGAGCGGTCATGGTCTACGAGCTCACGCTTGGCGTGTGCGAGCCGCCCGAGCTGGAGATCGAGGTCGAGTGCAGCAAGGGCTTCTACATGCGCTCGCTCGCGCACGACCTCGGCGAGGCGCTCGGCGTGGGCGGGCACCTCGCCAGCCTCAGCCGCACAGCCGTCGGGCCGTTCCGGCTCGATGATGCGGTCACGCTCGACGACGCGGTGCTGATGCTCGAGGGAGGGCTGAGCGACGAGCTGGTGCACGCCCCGGACGCGGTGCTGCATGACTGGCCGGCCGTGGTCCTCGGGAAGCGCTCGATCGCGCTCGCGCGGCAGGGCCGCGACGTGCGGCCCCGGCCGATCGACGGGCGGCCCCCGGCGCGCGTCGGCGTGAAGGCGCGTGGCTACGGGTGGCATGGCAGGCTCGTTGCGCTGCTCGAGTGTGGCCCGATCCCCGGCGTCTGGCACCCGTACCGCGTCTTCGCCGAGTAGCCTCGCGGCGCTACACCGCCGGCGCCGCGCCGCGCTCGGCGACGAGCCGCAGGAAGGACGCGACGCGGGCGTCGTCCGGCGCCTGCGCGCGACGGACCGCGAGCAACGTGCGCTCGGCGACGAGCTCGCGCCGCTGCGGCCGCAGCGAGGGCGTCCCCGCCTCGGCGATCTCGGCGGGCAGCACGCTCCAGCAGAGACCGAGCACCACCATCTGCCGGAGCACGGCCGGGTTGTCGCTTTCCAGCGTCACGCGCGGGCGGAGGCCGCGCAGCGCCAGGCCCTCGTCGATCAGCAGCCGTGTCCGCCGGCCCTGTGGGTAGAGCGCCCAGTCGCCCTGCTCCGCCCCCTCCCCGGAGCCCGGCGGCTGGTAGACGTAGAGCGGCTCGCTCAGCACCTCGGTGGAGCGGTAGCCCTCGGGCGGTGGCCCGACGACGAAGGCGACGTCCAGCTCGAAGCGCGCGAGCCGTTCGAGCAGCACCGCGCTGCGGTCCACGGTGAGACGCACCTCGACGCCGGGGCTGGCGGCGCGGAAGGCGCGCACCGTCTCCGGCAGGACGTAGAGGCTTGCCGCATCGATCATCCCAACGCGCAGCACGCCGCCGGCGCCGGCCTCGTACTCCTGCAGCCACTCGCGCAGTTCCGTGGCGCGGCCCAGCACCTCCGAGGCGAAGCGGGCGACCTCGATCCCCGCCTCGGTCAGCCGCCGCCCGCGCCCGGCTCGCTCCAGCAGGGGCGTGCCGAGCCGCCGCTCCAGCTGTGCGATCGCCTGCGAGAGCGCCGGCTGGGTGACGCCAAGGCGCCGCGCCGCCACGGTCAGCGAGCCCCAGCGCTCGACCGCCTGGAGGTAGGCGAGTTGCTGCATGTGCAGGTTGAGCGGCGCGGCCTCGACGGCGTCGGCCGCCTCGATCGACTCGATGCCAGGGGAGGCGGGGAGGCTGGTCATGGGGGCAGTATAGATAAGTAGTGCTTATGTGTCTTGTCATTGAGTCGTATTGGAGTAATGGGATCGACGCTCCTATCGTAGTCCGGAAGGCCGGACGCGCTCCCGCGCGGGCCGGGGCGAACGGAGGGTGTGCGATGGGCGAGCCGATCAACGTTGCGATCATCGGTGTGGGGAACTGCGCTTCCTCGCTGGTGCAGGGCATCGAGTTCTACCGCGACGCGAGCGAGGACGAGACGATCCCGGGGCTGATGCATCCGCAGCTCGGCGACTACCACATCCGCGACATCCGCTTCAGCGCCGCCTTCGACATCGACGCAAACAAGGTCGGGCAGGATCTCTCCGACGCGATCTACGCGCCCCCGAACAACACCTTCCGCTTCGCCGACGTGCCCGCCTCGGGCGTGACGGTGGACCGCGGCATGACGCACGACGGCCTCGGCAAGTACCTCTCCGAGGTGATCGACAAGGCGCCGGGCGCGACCGCCGACATCGCCGGCATCCTGCGCGCGACCAACACCCACGTCGTCGTCAACTACCTCCCGGTCGGCTCCGAGGAGGCGACGAAGTGGTACGTGGAGCAGGTGCTGGCGGCGGGCTGCGCCTTCATCAACTGCATCCCTGTCTTCATCGCGAAGGAGGGGCACTTCCAGCAGCGCTTCATCGACGCGGGCCTGCCCGTGATCGGTGACGACATCAAGTCGCAGGTCGGCGCGACGATCCTGCACCGTCTGCTGGCGCGGCTGTTCCTCGACCGCGGGGTGCGCGTCGACCGCACCTACCAGCTCAACTTCGGCGGCAACACGGACTTCCTCAACATGCTCGAACGCGAGCGGCTGGAGTCCAAGAAGATCTCGAAGACCAACGCCGTCACCTCGCAGATCGATTACGAGCTGCCGGGCGCCGACGTGCATGTCGGGCCCTCCGACCACGTGCCATGGCTGGACGACCGCAAGTGGTGCCACATCCGCATGGAGGGCACCACGTTCGGCAACGTGCCGCTCAACCTGGAGTGCAAGCTCGAGGTCTGGGACAGCCCCAACTCCGCGGGCGTCGTGATCGACGCCATCCGCTGCGCGAAGATCGCGCTCGACCGCGGCATCGGCGGTCCGCTGCTGGCCCCCTCGGCCTACTTCATGAAGTCGCCGCCCGAGCAGTGGGTCGACCACGTCGCGCGCGAGCGCCTCGAGGCGTTCATCGCCGAGGAGGCCGAGGCGCCGGCGGGCTAGGCAGGAGCGCCCCGGCGCGCGGCCTGCGGCGTAGACTGCGCGCCGATGGCTATCTACCTGGCGTTCCGGATCGCCGCCTGGGTCGCGCGCGCGGCGCCGCTGCGAGTCTCCTACGCCGCGGGCCGCCTCGGCGGGCTGTGCGTCTACTACCTCTGGCGCGGCGGCCGGCGGCGCTGCATCGCCAACATGCGCCGCGTCGCGGGCGGCGACGAGTCGGCCGCGAGACGGCTGGCGCGCCGCTCCTTCGGCTACTACGGCCTGTACATCGTCGACTTCCTGCGCCTCACGGACGTCTCCGTCCCTGAGGTGCGGCGGCGCGTCATCTTCGACGAGTGGCAGCAACTCGACGAGGCGCGCGCGGGCAACGGCGTGCTCTTCGTCACCATCCATTTCGGCAACTGGGACCTCGGCGCGGCCGCGATGACCGAACGCGGCTACCCGGTCTCGGTCATCGCCGACACGTTCGCCGAGGCGCGGCTCGATGAGCTGGTGTTCTCCTCGCGGCGGCGCATCGGGCTGCGGATCCTGCCCGCCGGACACCTCAGCCTGCGCCTGGTGCGCGCGCTGCGGCACAACGAGATCGTCGGCGTGCTCGCCGACGTGCCGCAGCCCGAGGGCGGCGTCGAGGTCGAGTTCTTCGGCGGGACGATCGCGGTGCCGGACGGCGCGGCGCGCCTCGCGCTGCGCACCGGAGCCAGCGTTGTTGCCGCGACCGTGCCGCGCCTGGGGCCGTGGAGCGACGAGTTCACGGGCGACTTCCAGCTCATCGAGTGCGAGCGCACCGGCGATCGCGAGCATGACGTGCGCTCGCTGACCCAGGCGATGTTCCGCGTCTTCGAGGAGATGGTGCGCGCGCGGCCCGACCAGTGGTACATCTTCCGCTCGCTCTGGCCGGAGGACGCAGCGGCGGAGGCGGCGAGCTAGCCCGTGCCTGGCTTCATCCTGCTCTGGTGCTGGGTGCGTCTCTTCGGACGGCTGCCGCGGCGTGCGCTCCACCTCATCGCGGACCTCGGCGCGGGCCTCGCCTGGTACGCCTCGCCGCGCCTGCGAGCCGTCACGAGGGCGCACATGCGCCGCGCCTGCGCGCCGGAGGCGACGGAGCGCGAGCGCGACCGCGCCGCCCGCGGCTGCCTGCGCAACGCCTACCGCTACTGGGCCGACCTCGCCTGGGCGGCGCACCGCCCGCCGGAGCGCGCGGTCGACCGTGTGGAGGCGATCGACGGCGTCGAGCACTTCTTCACCGCGCACGACCGCGGCTGCGGGGTCGTCTTCGTCTCCGCGCACCTCGGCAGCCCGGAGCACATGATCCGCACCGTCGGGGCGATGGGCGTGGACGTGGTGGTGCTGACGGAGCCGCTCTCGCCGCCCGCGCTGCACCGCCTCGTGCACGAGGTGCGAGCCGCGCCCGGCGTGCACTTCGTGCCGGCGGACATGCGCGGCGTGCGCGCGACGATCGAGCAACTGCGCCGTGGCGGCGCCGTCGCCATCCTCGCGGATCGCGACGTGCTCGGCAGCGGTCAGCCTCAGCCGTTCTTCGGCGAGCCGGCGCGCCTGCCCCGAGGTCCGATCGAGCTGGCGCTGCGCGCCAACGCCGAGGTCGTCGTCGGCTTCGTGCGCAACACGGAGCGGGGAGGCGTGCACATCAGCATCGATCCGCCGCTCACGCTGCCGCGCAGCGGGGACCGCGAGGCGGACGCGGCCGCGGGCATGGACCTGATGCTGCGCGCGCTGGAGCGGGGCATCCGGGAGTCGCCGGACCAGTGGTTCGCCCTGCACCCGGTCTGGGACGAGTCCGAACCGGACGCGGGCTCCTCCTCGTAGGCGCCGCGCGATCTGCGTACAATGCCGCCATGACCGACGACACCCCCTCGGTCACCCGCTTCGGCCAGGCCGATCTCCAGATCCACACGGCGCACGGCGACGGCATGGCGGATGCGCGCGCGCTGCTCGACCACGTCGAGCAGTACACCGATCTCGACGTCCTCGCGGTCACGGACCACGACGATGTCGAGGGCGCGCTGCTCGCGCGCGAGCTGCACGCGCAGGGCAACTACCGCTTCGAGTTCGTGCCGGGCATCGAGCTGACCACCCGCTCCGGCCACCTGCTCGCGCTCTGGATCGACGAGCCGCTGCCGACGCTGCGGCCGCTCGAGGAGTCCGTGGCCGCGGTGCATCGCGCGGGCGGGCTGGCCGTCGCGCCGCACCCGTTCTCGTGGCTGACGCGCTCGATCGGGCAGCGCGCGCTGGAGCGGGTGCTCGCCATCGAGGACCCCGCCGTTCACCCGGACGGCATCGAGGTCGCGAATCCGACCCTCGCCGGTCGCGTGACGGGCGCGAAGGCGCGGCGGCTCAACGCCGAGCGCTACGGCCTCGCCGAGACCGGCGGCAGCGACGCACACTTCCTGGAGCACGTCGGCAGCGCGACGACTCAGTTCGAGGGCCGGACGGCCACGGACCTGCGGCGCGCGATCGAGCAGCGGCGCTGCTCCGGGGTCACCCACGGCGCGCCGGGACTGCGCGCGCTCGGCGTGCGGCGATTGGCGGAGCAGCAGGTGCGCGGGCTCGCGGTCACGCCACGCAAGGTCGTCGGCGAGCGCTGGCGCCGGCTGCGGGAGGTGGCGCGGCGATGAAGATAGCGCTCGTCTCCCCCTACGACTGGGTCACCCCCGGCGGCGTCAACAAGCACATCGAGCAGCTCTCGGCGCGCTTCGAGGACTACGGCCACGAGCCGATCATCCTCGCCCCGGCCAGCGACGAGGTGGACGACCCGCGCGTGCGCGTGATCGGCCGGCCAACGCCCGTGCCCGCCTCGGGCTCGATGGCGCGCATCGCGCTCTCGCCCCGGCTGGGGCGGCGCGTGCGCGGCGTCCTCGAGGAAGAGGCGTGCGACGTGGTCCACGTGCACGAGCCGCTGATGCCGACGCTGCCGATCCAGGTGCTGCGCAACTCGCGTGCGGCGAACCCGGACGTCGTCAACGTCGGCACCTTCCACGCGACGAAGGACGGCGGCAATCGCCTCTACTCCTACGGGCGGCGGCTGCTCAAGCGCTGGTTCCGCGAGCTGGACGGCAAGATCACCGTCTCGCCGCCCGCCGGGCGCTACGTGGGGCGCTACTTCCCCGGCTTCTACAACGTCATCCCCAACGGCATCGAGGTGGGCCGCTTCGCCGATCCCACGCTGGAGCCGATGCCCGGCCTCGACGACGGACTGGTCAACATCCTCTACGTCGGCCGCGCCGAGAAGCGCAAGGGACTCGCGCACCTGCTGCGCGCCTTCGGCATCGTCAACGCGCGCGACCCGGCCACCCGCCTCATCGTCGTCGGGCCGGACTCGCGAGGGAAGCGCCGCTACCGCGCCTCGATGGAGCGAACGGGCCGCCGCGGCATCCTCTTCGTCGACGACGTGTCCGACGAGGATCTGCCGCGCTACTACCGCAGCGCCCACGTCTTCTGCTCGCCGGCGACGGGCCACGAGTCGCAGGGCTACGTGCTGCTGGAGGCGCTCTCCTCGGGCGTGCCGGTCGTCGCCTCGAACATCGACGGCTACGCCTCGGTCGTCACGGACGAGGTCGAGGGCCTGCTCGTGCGGCCGAAGGATCCGATGGCGCTCGCGGACGCGCTGACGAGGCTGGTGCGCGACCGCGAGCTGCGCGAGGAGCTGGTGCGGGCCGGCCGCCAGCGCGTCGAGACCTACTCCTGGCCGCGCGTGACGCGCCGGGTGCTCTCCTACTACGAGCGACTGCGTTACGATCGCGCCACCCACAACCGCGCGGTGCAGGCCGCCGCGCGGCGTTTCGACTAGGCGCCGGTCCGCAGTGACCGCGATGCCGGCAAGGAGCGCGCGGCGATGACGATGATCCCGCGCCTCCTGCCCTCGCGCGTTCCGGCCGTGATCCTCGACCCGATCGTGCGCGTGCTGATCGCGCTGCGCATCACGCCGAACGTGATCACCGTCGTAGGCTTCCTCGGCGCAGTCGCCGCAGCTGCGCTGATCGCGAGCGGCGAGTTGCTGATCGGCGGCATCGTGCTGCTGGTCGCCGGCGCCCTCGACCTGTTCGACGGGGCGCTGGCGCGCGCGACGGGGCGCGCCGGCCCGGTCGGCGCGCTGCTCGACTCCACGCTCGACCGCGCCTCCGAGGCGGTCGTGCTGTTCGGGGTGCTGCTGCACCAGCTCGAGCGCGGCAACGACGAGGGGGCGGCGCTCGTCTTCGTCGCGTTCGCCGGCTCCTTCCTCGTCTCCTACGTGCGCACGCGCGCCGGCGAGCTCGGCTCCGAGGTGGCCGAGGGGCTGGCGACGCGGCCGGAGCGCGTGGTGCTGCTGGCGCTGGGGTTGATGACGGGCTGGCTGCGCCTGGCGCTGTGGATCCTCGCGGTCGCCACTGTGCTGACGGCGCTGCAACGACTGGTGATCGCAATCGGCGCGCTGCGGCGCGGGCAGTCTGTGGAAGGCGGCGATTGAGGTGGTAAGCAGCGAACCGGTCATTCCGCGCGAACAACGGCCCGCGATCGCGAACTACCTCTCGCAACGCCTCGCGGGACCTGTCGCGCTGGAGACCTGGACGCAGCGTGAGTCCACGCTCGTCCGCACCGATCGCGACCCCTGCATGTTCTGCGAGCCGGTCGCCAGCGCCGCGCGGCAGCTCGCCGCGCTGCACCCGCTGATCTCGATCACCCCCTACGACATCGACAGGCACGCCGACCGCGCCGCCGAGGCCGGCATCGAGCGTCCGCCGGTGACGGTCCTGCGAGGGCGCAACGGCCGCGAGGTGCGCATGGTCGGGCTCTGGTCCGGGCTGCTCTTCTCCGCCTTCATGGACGCGCTGATCTACGTCGGCGCAGGCGTCGCCCCGATCCAGCCCGAGACCCGCGAGGCGCTGCACGAGATCGAGGACGAGCTCAAGCTCGAGCTGCTGATCGCGCCCTACGACCCGTACTCGGCGTACACGCTGCGCGTCGCCTCGGCCTTCGCGGTCGAGGGGCGCCGGATCCGCCTCGAGGCGATCGAGGTGTCCGAGTTCCCGCGCCTGGCGCAGGCGCGGATGGTGACCGAGCTGCCATTGCTGATCGTCAACGGCCGCCGCTTCCCGGGCGCCTGGGACGAGCCCGACCTGCTGGAGCAGCTCAAGCGGATCGTCGAGGGCAACGACGAGCCGGTGGTCCGGGAGCGCATCCTCGTCTCGCCCTACATGGACGTCGAGCAGGCGCAGGAGTACGTCGCGCGCGAGATGCAGGGCGAGGCCGCACCCGGCCAGCCGCCCACCACGCCGGGCGGCCTGATCATCCCCGGCCGCTAGCCTGCCTTACCCGGGCCGCCGCGCGATGTAGAAGGCGGCGCCGCCGAGCCCGCCACCCAGCAGCAGCGTGACGAGGGCGATCACGATGGCGATGACGGTGTTCGAGCCGCCGCCGTCCTCGCTCGCCGCCGCAGCCTCCGGTTCGGGCTCGGCTGCGGCTGTCGCCGCGGGGGCCGCCGACTCGGGGGTCGCGGTCGGAGCCGCCTCCTCGCGGTCGCCGGAGCTGCCGCTCGATCCGATCGAGGTGGGGATCGCGAGGGGCGCGCGGGTCGCCTCGGCGACCGGGGCGGCGGTGGCCTCGATGCGCGGCGCGTAGTCGATCGCGTCGAGGCCCTTGGCGGTGCGCCAGAGGTTGTAGAGCCCGTCCTGGTCGACGCCGTAGATCTGTTGCAGGCCGCTGTCGGTGGTCGCGCCCTCGCGGATCACGCGGTACAGCTCGGCGAATCGTTGCTCGCCGAACTCCGCGAGCATGTAGTCGACCACCGACCAGGACTGGCCGTAGAAGAGGTTGACCTCGTTGGGGTTGTTCGAGGACGACTCCATGTTGCGCAGCCGGATCGTGCGGTCCGCCGCGATCGCGAAGGCGATGGCGTCGTCGTACCCCAGCTGCGAGTTCTGCATGTAGACCGCCGTGCCCTCGTCCAGCCACGAGGGGATGCTGGTGAAGGGGCCGTCGCCCGCGACCGAGGTGACGATGTGCGCCGCCTCGTGGCGCACGACGTCCATCGTCGCCGAGAACACGAACAGCAGATCGGACCCGACCCGCTGGCCGCCGGTGCGCACGAGCTCGTCGAAGACCAGGCCGCGCGACCGCATCGCCAGCTCGCCGTCCTCCTCCGAGGCCCAGACCATCACACGCACGGGGAAGGGGACCTTCACCTGCAGCAGGTTCTCGGTGTCCTCGATGGCGGAGCGGGCTGCTTGCGCCACGCGCTCGGCGCGCTCGTGGGCCGTGCCGTAGTAGTAGACCGTCACGTCGCCCTCCCGGACGGAGACCCAGGGGTAGCGGCCGTCGAGGAAGAGATAGCTCTGCTCCTCGGTCACAACGCTGGATCCGTCGGGGCCGGTGAGGTGCCAGTGGTAGCGGAACTGCGAGCCGATCGGGATGTAGCGCTGGCTGGTCCGCGTCTCGAGGGTGACCGAGACGTCGAACTCCCTGCCGGGCGCGAAGTCCTCGCGGACCACGCTCCCGCCGACATCGCCCTCCTTGGGGTTCAGCACGCGGTAGACGAGCTCCGCCTCCTGCAGTCCGTCCGGCGCGGCGACGCGGGCGCTGAACGTGATCTCGGTTGGATCGGGGCTGCGCACGCGCAGCTCGGACACCTCGATGCCGTCCGCGTCCGCGATGGCTGGCCAGGCGAGCGCGAGGCCGAGCGCGAGCGCCGCGAGCAGCGAGCAGTTCCGCACGGCCTGCAGCAATCGCGCGGGCGACATCAGTTTCCTCCGGGCTCGGCGACGCCCACCTGCTCGCGCAGCCAGGCGTGGATGAAGCCATCGATCTCGCCGTCGAGGACGGCGTTGGTGTCGCTGGTCTCGAGGTTGGTGCGGAGGTCCTTGGCCATGCGGTAGGGGTGCAGGACGTAGGAGCGGATCTGGTTGCCCCAGCCGGGCTGCACGTGATCGCCTTTGAGGCGGGCGAGTTCCGCCTCGCGCTTCTCCAACTCGATCTCGAGTAGACGGGAACGCAGCACCTGCATGGCGGCCTCGCGGTTACGCAGCTGGGAGCGCTCGTTCTGACAGGTCACCACGATACCAGTCGGCAGGTGTGTGAGCCGCACGGCGGTGTCGTTCTTCTGCACGTTCTGGCCGCCGTGGCCGCTCGCGCGGTAGGTGTCGACGCGCAGCTCCTCGGGCCGGATCTCGATCTCGATGTCCTCGTCCTGCGCCTCCGGCATCACCTCGACGAGGGCGAAGCTGGTGTGGCGCGAGTTCGAGGCGTCGAAGGGCGAGATGCGCACCAGCCGGTGCACGCCGCGCTCGGAGCGCAGCAGCCCGTAGGCGTCGTCGCCGCCGACGCGGATCGAGACGGACTTGATGCCGGCCTCGTCGCCGGAGGAGATCGACATCACCTGCGTCTGGTACGCGTGGCGCTCTGCCCAGCGCAGGTACATGCGCAGCAGCATCTCCACCCAGTCCTGCGCCTCGGTGCCGCCGGCCCCGGCGTGGATCGCCAGCACGGCGCTGTGGTCGTCGTAGGGCCCGCCGAGGGTGAGCGCGACCTCCAACTCCTCGAACTGCGCCTCGAGCCCGCCCAGCTCCTCCTCGATGTCGCGCCCGAGCGCGTCGTGGTCCTCGCCCTCGGTCTCGTCGGCGAGCTCCACGAGGTCGGCGAGGTCCGCGGAGCGCCGTTCGAGCGAGCGCCAGGTCTCGACCTGCCGTTCGAGGCGGGCGACGCGCTTCATCAGCGCCTGTGCGCGTTCGGAGTCGTCCCAGAGGTCGGGGGCGGCGGCCTGCGTGCGAGCCTCGGTCAGCTCGCGCTCGCGAGCGGGCAGGTCAAAGGCGCACCTGCACATCCCGCACGCGCTCGAGGAGTTCGGCCAGGCGCTGCCTCAGGTCGTCCATGCCTCGATCTTCGCACGCGCGGGCGCAGAGCGCGAAGGGTCAGGAGGTGAGGTCGCGGCTCGGAGGAGCGCGCTGCGGCGCTCCCTGCGCGATCGCCCACTGCGGAATCACACCGACGAGCGGGATTGCAGCCAACCATCCGAGCCACTCGGGTTGGCCGGTCGAGCGCGCCAGCGCCATCCACGTCCACCCGAGCGCGAACAGCCAGGCGAACCCCGCAAGGAATACCAGGCCTGCAACCCCCAGTGGAAACAGGAACACGAACACGATGAGATTCTCGTACTGGAGATACATCAGGAAGAGAATCCCGGAAGCCAGTTGGATGGCGATGATGAGCGCGAGAGCGAACGCCAACGTTGAGACCCCTTCGCTTCCGGTGAGCAGGTCCTGACCAGACGCGCCGCGGTGGGCGAACGGCCAAACGCGGCTCAGGCCAAGCACGACACATCCATGGATGTTCACCAGGACGGCGGGCGCGAATATGAGCCCCAGCGCCGTAGCTAGCGCGTAGTGAAGAGAAAGCTGCGAAGTGCCGCCTGGATTGATGATGAACGCCCACGCGATCGCAATCAGGGCGAGGCAGACCATCAGCAGGCCAGAGAGGACAAGCAGCAGCGAGGAACTCCAACTGCTGCTGAACTCGGTGCGGTTTCGCGCCAGCCCGGCGAGCAGGCGCGCGTTCGCCAGCGGCGTCCAGGCCAGCTTCTGATGTCGTCCCAGGAGTCTCTTGCTGAGTGCGACCACAGGGAGTGTCAGCGCGAAGTGCAGCGGAAGCAGTATTGCGAGAGCGATCGCGCCGAGCGACTGAAATACGATCCAGTACTCGCTTGGGCTGTCGGGTCCGACGCCATTGAGGAACGAGAACACGTGGGGAGCGGCATCGAAGGCGCCCACGACGGACCTCCCGACACCACCCCAGTGTAGGCCCTACGCCACCCCCGCGGCCCGCAGCGTGTTGACGAGCAGCATCGCGATGGTCATCGGGCCGACGCCGCCGGGGACCGGCGTGATCGCCGCCGCCACTTCCGAGACGCCCGCGAAGTCAACGTCGCCGGCGAGGCGCCAGCCACGCTTGCGCGTGGCGTCGTCGACGCGGTTCGTGCCGACGTCGATGACGACCGCGCCCGGCCGCACCATCTCCGCCGTCACGGTGTTGGGCCAGCCCGCCGCGACGACCAGGATCTCGGCCTCGCGGGTGACGGCGCCGAGGTCGCTCGTGCCGGTGTGCGCCAGCGTGACCGTCGCGTTCGCACCCTCCGCCTTCTGCCCGAGCAGCAGCGCCAGCGGCTTGCCGACCAGCGTCGAGCGGCCGACGACGACGACGCGCTTGCCCGCCGGGTCCACGCCCGTGCGCAGCAGCAGCTGCTGCACGCCCGCCGGTGTCGCGGGCACCAGGTGCGGCTCGCCCTGCACGAGCCGCCCGAGGTTGACCGGGTGCAGCCCGTCCACGTCCTTCGCGGGGTCGACGGCCTCGGTGATCACTCGCTCGTCGAGCTGCGGCGGGAGCGGGAGTTGCACAAGGACGCCCGAAACCACGGGGTCGGCGTTGAGCCCGCGCACGATCTCCAGCAGCTCGTCCTGGGAGATGTCGGCGGGCGGGGTGAGCGTCTGCGCCTCGAGGCCGACCTCCTCGCAGGCGCGCGCCTTGTTGCGGACGTAGGTGGCCGAGGCGGGGTCGTCGCCGACGAGGACGGCGGTCAGTTGCGGCGTCGCGCCGCCGCCGGCGACGTGCGCGCGCACGCGGTCGGCGACCTCGCCGCGGATCGCCGCGGCGATTGCGGCGCCGTCGATTCGCTCGGCGGTCATGGATGCACCCTCACGGGCTGAGAGTATAGCGGCCCTCGCGTGCTAGAATCGCGCGCCGTGAGTACGCACGCCGTCGGCGTCGACATGATCGAGATTAGCCGCGTCGCGCGCGTTCTGCAGCGTCACCCTCGCCGCTTCCTCGATCGCGTCTACACGCCCGAGGAAGTTGCGTTCTGCCGGGGCCGCGTGCCGGAGCTGGCAGCCCGCTTCGCGGCGAAGGAGGCGGTGATGAAGGCGCTCGGCACGGGCGCGCGCTCAGTCGCCTGGCGCGACATCGAGGTGCTCCCGGACCGGCGCGGCAAGCCGCTCGTCTACCTCTACGGAGGCGCCGAGGCGCGCGCGGAAGCGATTGGGCTGCACGCGATCGACATCTCGCTCAGCCACCTCGCCGACTTCGCGGTTGCCGTCGTGGTCTCCGCGCAGGAGCGCCGCGAGCAGGAGCACGATGTCGCGCGCGCGAGGCTCGTCGAGCGGCTCAGGGCCTCGGGGCGGCTACAGTAGGCCGGACGCGCGAGGGCGCAACGAGGGGACACACCCATGAAGCTGGTCACGGTCGAGCAGATGCGCGCCCTGGAGGCGGCCGCCGTCGCGGCGGGCACGAGCGAGGCGGAGCTGATGGAGGCGGCGGGCGTCGCCGTCGCCCAGGAGACCTGGATCAACATGGGCGCCGTCGAGGGCCGCACTGCGATCGTCCTCGTGGGGCCGGGCTCCAACGGCGGCGACGGACTCGTCGCTGCCGTGAGCCTCAAGGATTGGGGCGCCGAGTCCGCCGTCTACCTCGTGGGCGACCGCCCGGCCGACGATCCGCTACTGCAGCGCGTCATCGATGCGGAGATCGAGGTGCTCTCGGCGGCGGACGATCCCGGCTGCGAGCAACTCGTGCAGGCGATGCGCGGCGCGCAGGGCATCGTCGACGCGCTGCTCGGCACCGGACTGAGCCGCCCGATCGATGGCGCGATCAAGGAGGTGCTCGACCGCCTCGCCGACGCGCGCGCCGACCGCACCCTTCGCCCGCATCTCGTGGCGGTCGACGTGCCGTCGGGCGTGAACCCGGACACGGGCATGGCGGACCCGGCGGTGGTGCGCGCGGACACGACGGTTGCGCTCGGCTTCGCCAAGGTCGGCCTGTTCGCGATGCCTGCCCGCGCGATAGCCGGCACAATCGCCCCCGTCGAGATCGGGCTGCCCGAGGACGCGGAGGAGGGTCTCCCCTACGAGGAGATCCGGATGCGCGATCTCCAGCCGCTGATGCCGTTCCGCTCCGACGACGCACACAAGGGCACCTTCGGCGCCGCCGTCATCGCGGCCGGCTCGAAGTTCTACCCCGGCGCGGCGCGGCTCGCCTCGGAGTCGGCGCTGCGCGCCGGAGCCGGCCTGATCGTGCTGGCCGCGCCGGAGTCGATCCAGCCGCTGTTCGCCGGTATGTCGCCGGAGATCACGCACCACCCGCTGCCGGCGGGCGGGGGCGCCAACGGGGGCGCCGACGGCGGCTCGTCTGCCGAGCTGCTGGCCGCCCTCGAGGGCCGCGAGGCGCTGCTGATCGGCCCCGGCCTCACGAACTCGCCGGGCACGGTCGACTTCGTCCGAGGCGTGCTCGACGGCGTCGACGCCGTCGCGGGCTTGCAGGCCGTGGTGATCGACGCGGACGCGCTGAACGCACTCTCGGAGATCCCGGGCTGGCACGAGGGGATCGAGATGCCTCGCGTGCTCACGCCGCACCCGGGCGAGATGGCCCGGCTGCTGGGTACGAGCGTCGACGAGGTGCAGTCGGACCGGCTCACTGCCGCCACGGAGTACGCGCAGCGCACGGGCAGCGTGGTGGTGCTCAAGGGGGCGGGCACGATCGTGGCGCACCCGGATGGGCGGGCACGGCTCTCCGAGTTTGCCAGCGCCGTCCTCGCGACGGCCGGGACCGGCGACGTGCTGGCGGGCTTCATCGTCTCGCTGATCGCGCAGGGAATGGACCCCTACGACGCGGCTGCGACGGGTGTTTACCTGCACACCGAGTGCGGGCGCCAGCTGGAGTCGGCGGTCGGCGCCTCGACGGCGATCGCGCAGGACTTGCTGCGCGCGCTGCCCGATACGCGCAAGGCGCTCGACGGCTAGTTGCACAATCCTCACGAGGCCGTACGCGATGCGCTTGACGGGCAGAGGCAGGTAACCTCTACCATGTCCCGGACACGCGTGGGCGCGGTGGCGGAATCGAACCGCGAGGGGGGCGTCCAGCGGTGATGACCGACCCGACTCCACGGCTGCTGCACGGGCAACGCAGGACCGCTCGCGGGCGGCCGTACGTGAGGATCGAGCGAACGCCATGACCAGCAGTGCTAGCTCCGTGGGCCACGATCCGGTCGCGATCGTCTTCCCCGGCCAGGGCTCCCAGTCGCCCGGCATGGGCCGCCTCGTGCACGAGCACTCGGCCGAGGCGCGCCTCGCCTTCGAGGAGGCGAGCGACGTCACCGGCATCGACGTCGCGCGCGTCTGCTTCGAGGGCGACGCCGACGAGCTGGCGGAGACGCGCTTCACGCAGCCCGCGGTGCTGACCACCTCCACCGCGATCTTCCGCAGCATGCGGGAGAAGCTGACCGAGGTACGGCGCTCAATCCAGCCGCGCCTCTTCGGCGGCCACTCGCTGGGCCTGTTCGGCGCCGCCGTCGCCAGCGAGGCGCTGACCTTCCGTGACGCGCTGCTGGTGGTGCTGGAACGCTCGCGCCTGATGAGCAGTTTCAACGAGGGCCGCCCCGTCGGGATGGCCTCGATCATCGGCCTCGATGGTGAGCTGGTGGAGGAGATCTGCGAGGGCGCGACGCGCTCTCTCGCGGACCGCGTCGACATCGCCAACCACAACTTGCAGACGCAGACGGTGATCAGCGGCGATGTCTCCGCCCTCGAGCGCGCGATGGAGCGCGCACGCGAGCTTCAGGGCCGCGTGATCCGCCTCAAGGTGAAGGTCTCCAGCCACACCCCGCTGCACAACGAACAGGCCGAGGAGTTCGCGGCGATCATCAAGGGCGTGCCGATCAGCGACCCTGTGCGGCCGATCGTCTCCAACCGCACCTCGCGCCCGCTGCGCACCGCCGCGGAGCTGCGCGAGGAGTTCTCCGAGCAGCTGCGCGCGCCGGTCTTCTGGGAAGGCAACGTGCGCGAGATGACGAACCAGGGCGTGCAGACCTTCATCGAGGTCGGGCCCGGGCACGTGCTCTCGCGCATGGTGCGCCGCATCTCGAACCGCGTGGTCGCCGTCTCGCTCGACGACGCGGAGGTGGAGCCGATCCCGATCTCTGTGCTGCCGCCGGACGCGCTCGAGGCGCCTCAGACCTGATGACGCCGATCGCCCAGGCGCCGCGCCGGGTTGCGGTCACGGGCCTGGGGCTGCTCACGCCCCTCGGGCTCGACACCGAGTCGACCTGGGACGGCATGATCGCTGGCCGCTCCGGGATCGCCCCGATCACCGCCTTCGACACGTCCGCCTTCGAGTGCCCGATCGCCGGTGAGCTGCGGGGCTTCGACCCCGCCCAGCACGCGGACCCGAAGCTCGCGAGGCGCATCGACCGCTCCTCGGTGCTGGCGATCGCCGCCTCGAAGCAGGCGGTGCAGGATGCGCAGCTCGACCTGGAGAGCCAGCCTCCCGGCAGCGTCGGCATCGTACTGGGGACGGGCATCGGCGGGGCGCACCTGATCGTCGAGAACCAGCAGGTGCTGGACGACCGGGGGCCGCGACGGGTGAGCCCGTTCCTGATCACCAACATGCTGCCGGACACGGCCTCCGGCCTCGTCTCGATCGCGCTGGGCGCAGGCGGCCCCAACTTCGCCGTCACCGCCGCCTGCGCGACGGGCGGCGCGGCCGTCGGCGAGGCGGCGGAGATGATCCGCCGCGGCGCTGCCGATGTGATCGTCGCCGGTGGCTTCGAGGCGCCGCTGAAGCCGATCTACTACGCCGGCTTCCAGGCGATGCGCGCCCTCGCCGTGCACGACGACCCCACGCAGGCCTCGCGGCCGTTCGACGCCGAGCGCAACGGCTTCGTCATCTCCGAGGGCGCCAGCGTGCTGATCCTCGAGGAGCTCGAGCACGCGCTTGCGCGCGGCGCGCGCATCTACGCCGAGTGGGAGGGCGCGGCCACGGCCAGCGACGCCTTCGACATGGCCGCCGCCGCCGATGACGGCCGCGGTATCGTGCGCGCGATGCAGCAGGTACTCGCCGAAACCGGCGTGGCGACGGACGAGGTCGACTACCTCAACGCGCACGGGACGAGCACGCCGCTCAACGACCGCGTCGAGACGCTGGCGATCCGCACCGTCTTCGGCGAGGATGCGGACCGCATCGCGGTCTCCTCGACGAAGTCGATGCTGGGGCACATGATGGGCGCGGCGGGCGCGGTGGAGGCGGCAGTCGCGGTCCTCGCCTGTGATCGGCAGATCGCACCGCCTACAATCAACTATCGTACGCCTGACCCGGAGTGCGACCTCGACTATGTCCCGAACGAGGCGCGGCCGATGGAGGTGCGACACGCGATGAGCACCTCGGTTGGCCTCGGCGGGCACAATTCGGTCCTGCTCTTCGGGCGCTGGGAGGGTGCGTGATGGCTGAGGGAGCGGGCCAGACGGAACCGCGCCGCGTCGCCGTAACCGGCATCGGCCTCGTCACTGCCGTCGGCATCGGCCGCGAGGCCACGTGGGACGCGCTGCTCGCGGGCGAGAATGGCATCGGGCCGGTCACGCTCTGCGACGCCTCGGACCTCGGTTCGCGCATCGCCGGCGAGGCGCCCGACTTCAACCCGCTCGACTTCATGGACCGCAAGGACGCGCGGCGCATGGACCGCTTCGTCCAGATCTCGATCGCCGCCACGCAGGACGCCCTCGAACAGTCGGGGCTGGACATCGCGCCGATCGCCGACGAGGTCGGGGCGATGATCGGCTCGGGCATGGGCGGCCTCACCTGGCTCGAGGACCAGTTCAAGGTGATGTTCGAGAAGGGGCCGAGCCGCATCTCGCCCTTCCTCGTGCCTGCCTTCATCCCGGACATGGCCGCCGGCCAGGTCTCGATCCGCTACGGCGCGCGCGGGCCGAACTACAACACCGTCTCCGCCTGCGCCTCCGGCGCCGACGCGATCGGCACCGCGCTCGAGGTGATCCGCCGCGGGGACGCCCTCGCGATGATCACCGGCGGCAGCGACGCCTGCGTGACGCGCATGGGCCTCGCCTCCTTCCACGCCTCGCGCGCACTCTCCACGCAGCGCAACGACGACCCCGAGCACGCCTCGCGCCCCTTCGACCTCAAGCGCGACGGCTTCGTGCTCGCCGAGGGCGCGGGCACGCTGGTGCTCGAGGAGCTGGAGTACGCGAAGGCGCGCGGCGCCACGATCCTCGCAGAGGCCGTCTCCTACGGGCAGTCGGCCGACGCCTTCCACGTCACGCAGCCCTCGGAGAACGGGGAGGGCGCCGCCCGTGCGATGAACATCGCCCTGCGCAAGGGCGGGGTCGCCGCGAGCGACGTCGGCTACATCAACGCGCACGGCACCAGCACGCCGCTCAACGACAAGTTCGAGACGATGTCGATCAAGGCCGTTTTCGGCGAGTCCGCCCTCGGCATCCCCGTCAACTCGACGAAGTCGATGCTTGGGCACACCCTCGGTGCGGCGGGCGGCATCGAATCCGCCGTCACGGTGCTCTCGCTCCGCGACCAGCGCCTCCACATGACCCGCAACCTCGAGATCCCCGACCCCGACTGCGACCTCGACTACGTGGCCGAGGGCGCGCGCGACGTGGACATCGAGTACGCGATGATGAACTCCCTGGGCTTCGGCGGTCACAACTCCTCCCTGCTGTTCCGGAGGTATGACGACTAACCCGACCGCTCCGACCACAGGCGCACGGCTCATCGACGGCTCCGGCGGACGCCGCTGGCGCCTGCGCGCCGTGCCCGACCTCGGCGCCTTCGAGGGCGCGGCGTGGCCTCGCCTGATCTCCGTCCTGCTCGCGCACCGCGGCGTGCGCAGCCTCGAGGAGGCGATCGCCTACCTCGGCGAGCCGGGCGAGCTGACGGACCCGGCGCTGATGCCGGACCTCGACGTCGCCGTCGAGCGGCTGCAGCGCGCCTGCGCCGACGGCGAGACGGTCGCGGTCCTCGGCGACTTCGACGTCGACGGGCTGACCTCGACGACGATTCTCAGCGAGGGCCTGCGCGAGCTCGGCGCGCGCCCGCTGCCCTACATCCCGGACCGCTTCAGCGAGGGCTACGGCCCCAACCCGCAGGCGGTCCGCACGCTGCACGCGCAGGGCGCGAGCGTGCTGGTGACGGCGGACTGCGGCACCTCGGCGCTGCGCGAGGTGGAGCTGGCCAACGAGCTGGGCATGGACGTGATCGTGATCGACCACCACACCGTGCCGGACCTGCTGCCGGACGCGCTCGCCCTCGTCAACCCTAAGCTCGCCGGCTCGCAATACGGCTCGGAGCCGGCCGCCGTCGGCGTCGCGCACAAGGTCGTCGACCATCTCTACGAACGCGCAGGGCACGACGGATCGCCCGAGGAGCACCGCGCGCTCGTCGCCCTTGGGACGGTCTGCGACCTCGCGCCGATGTTGGGCGAGAACCGTGACCTGGTGCGCATCGGACTCCACGCGCTGCGGCGCTCGAAGCGGCCGGGTCTGCGTGCCCTCGCCGGGGTGGCGAAGGTCGACCTCGCCGAGGCCGATCCCGACACCTGCGGCTGGCAGCTCGGCCCGCGGCTCAACGCCGCCGGGCGGATGGCGCACGCCCGCACCGCGCTGGAGCTGCTGCTGACTGACGACGCCGACGAGGCGCGCCGCCTCGCCGCCGAGCTCGACCGGCTCAACCGCGAGCGCCGCGAGGAGACGACGGCCGCCCTCGAGCTGGCGGAGAGGCTGCTGACCCCCGACGAGTTGGCCGCACCGCTGCTGATCGTCGCCAGCGAGGAGCTTTCGTCGGGCATTGTGGGGCTGGTGGCCGGGCGGCTCGTCGGGGCGCATCACCGTCCGGCGATCGCGATCCAGATCGCGGACGGCGAGGGCCGTGCCTCGTGCCGCTCGATCGACGCCTTCGACGTCACGGCGCTGCTGCGCCGCCACGACGACCTGTTCCTGCGCTACGGCGGCCACCGCGCCGCCGCCGGCTTCAGCATCGAGGCGTCCCGGCTGCCCGAGCTGCGCGCGCGCCTCGTGGCCGACGCCGCCGAGCACCTGACGGCCGAGGACCTGACGCCGACGATCGACGTGGAGGCGGAGCTGCCGCTCGCCGCCGTCAACGGCGAGCTGCTGCGCCGCCTGCAGCAGCTCGGTCCGCACGGCATCGGCAACCCGACGCCGCGCTTCCTCTCGAGGGCGGTGCGCATCCTCAACAGCCGCGTGGTGGGCAATGACGGGACGCACCTGCAGTTCACGCTGAAGGCGGGTCGTGTCACCTGGCGCGCGATCGCCTTCGGCCTCGCCGAGCACGCCGTCCCCGACGGCGAGGCGGCGGACATCGTCTACACGTTCAGCAAGGACAACTTCCGCGGCACCCTCCAGCTTGAGGTGCTGGACCTGCGGGCCGCGGCTTAGCCACGGGTGGCCCTTAAGGACCTAGACCGCGGGTGGCGACGGGTTGAAGTCGGACAACTCTGTCGCTGTGTCAAGCATCGCCCGCTCAACGCTACGAATACAGCTGTCTGCACACGCTCTGTCCACCGGGAAGGCGTCGCCGTAGAGGAACCGCGTGGCGTTGTCCGTGACTACATGGCGAGCAAAGGACGTCTCCCATTCGCTAAAGTTCCGGTACTCGCGCGGCCCCTGAAGTCTAGTCTCGTGTTGCTCCTCAGCTGAGCGTCGCTTCTTCCCCAACCGGAGGAGTACTCGGGGCGAGAGAGGGATCCAGAAGTCTAGGGCTGTCAGGCGTCCGTGTTCCCACCAAGGTCGCACTGGTGTCAGCCACGCACTCATGGGATTGTCGGATGTGTAGAGTTGCATTCCCTCCGGGACGTAGCCTGCTCTCCACGGCTTCGCAAGGAGGAGGTTGGCAAAACCCTGTGTCTCCTCAAGAGTGTCTGCGGTGAGTTGCGCCTCTGAGTGCGGCTCGCTCTGGCCGAGCCACCAGTGGTCCGGAAGTGACTCCCATATCTTCCAAGCCTCGGCAGCCTCGGTACCCTCCAAACCCAGTACGCCACCTCTCAGCATCTGCTTCGTCCGGTGTTTCAAGTCCTCGACGAGGTCTTCCGTGATGCGTTGGTCCCGCTTGCGAAACGCAGGAACCCTGAGATGGAGCGCCATTAGGAAGCGCGCGAGCGCCGACTCTTCATCCGTCGTGAGTTCGACCAACGCAGATGGGTCCGCAGCTAGCCGAGCTATTGCGGGTGCAGCTGCACTCTCGATGTCCGCGAGCCAGCCCTCGGTCGAGATCGGGGTAGGGGGACTACCGAGATCATAGAATCGCTTAGTGACGGCCACATCCTTTGGGGAGGCCTCAAAACGCCTGCCTTCATCAAGGTCGTGCACGGTCAGCAACCCGCCCGCACCCGTAAAGTTCCTCAGGTACATCTGTGGGACGTAGTGCTGGCGCTTCACGTCCGTGGGTGCAAGATTTGGCTCAGCCCACAGGCGTTGCGTTTGCTCGTCGGAGGTCATCGGCTCGATCGTATTCTTGCGCGGTTTCGTCAGTCCAGCAGACCAATGCACGCCGACACGGCCCCCGAGGCCTGAGCCGCCTGCCCTCGCGCGCCCGCGCGGTGTACCATCGCCGCCAGCACGCGCGCAGGGGGTGCCGACACGATGAACGCCTACACGTCCGAACAGCTTCGTAACGTCGTACTGCTGGGCCACAGCGGGGCGGGGAAGACGATGCTGGGCGAGGCGATGCTCTTCGCCTCCGGCGTCACCAACCGCCTCGGCCGCGTCGAGGACGGCAACACCGTCTCCGACTACGACCCCGAGGAGCACGCCCGCACCTACTCCATCTCGCTCTCCATGGTCCCCGTCGAGTGGGCCGGCACGCGCCTCAACATGATCGACACACCCGGCTACGCCGACTTCATCGGCGAGGTCGTCAGCGGCCTCGCCGCCGCCGACTCGGCGCTCATCGCCGTCGACGCCTCCAGCGGCGTCGAGGCCGGCGCCGAGCTGGCCTGGAGCCAGGCGGAGGCGCGCGGCCTGCCGCGCTTCATCGCCGTCACGCGGATGGACCGCGAGCACGCGGACTTCCAGCAGGTCCTCGAATCGATGCGCGACCGCTTCGGCGTGAAGGTGGTGCCGCTCGCGATCCCGATCGGCGCCGCCGACAGCTTCGAGGGCGTCGTACACCTCGCCAGCGGCGAGGCGCGCATGGGCGCCGACGCGACCGCCGGCGCGGCGCCCGACGACCTCGCCGACGAGATCGAGGCGGCGCGCGAGCAACTGATCGAGTCGATCGCGGAGACCGACGACGAGCTGCTCGAGCTGTACCTCGAGGGCGAGGAGCTGCCGCCCGATCGCGTCGCAGAGGTGCTGGCCGCGGCCGTGGCGGCGGGCGACGTGGTGCCGGTGCTGCCGGTCTGCTCCGTGAGCGGCGTCGGCGTGCGCACGCTGATGAACGAAGTCGCGCGGCTGCTGCCCTCGCCGCTGGGCCGCGAGCACGAGCTGGTCGACGGCTCCTGCAGCACGGACGCGGACGGGCCGCTGGTGGTGCATGTCTTCAAGACCGCGGCGGACCCCTTCGTCGGCCGGCTGACGTTCATGAAGGTGCTGAGCGGCGTGCTAACGCCGAACGCCAACCCGCACAACCCGGACCGGCGCACCAACGAGCGGCTCGGCCACCTCTTCATCCAGCGCGGCAAGGAGCAGATCGAGACGCCTCAGCTGGCGGCAGGCGATATCGGCGTCGCCGCCAAGCTCGCCGAGACGATGACCGGCGACACGCTCCTCGCCAGCGACACGCAGGGCGAGCGCGTGCCCGGCCTGCCGTTCCCCGAGGCGACGTTCCGCTCCGCGCTCCACCCGAAGACGAAGGCGGACGTCGACAAGCTCTCCTCGGCCCTCCAGCGGCTCGTCGAGCAGGATCCGACGATCGTCGTCGCGCGCGACGCGAACACGAGCGAGACGGTGATGTCGACGATCGGCGACGCGCAGGCGAATATCGCCGCCGCTCGCCTCGAGAAGAACTACGGCGTCGAGGTCGACGTAAGCATCCCGCTGGTGCCCTACCGCGAGACGGTCACCACGAAGGCGAAGTCCGAGTACAAGCACAAGAAGCAGACCGGCGGGCACGGCCAGTACGGCCACGTGATCATCGAGATCGACCCGGCCGAGCGCGGCGCGGGCTTCAGCTTCGAGGAGAAGGTCGTCGGCGGGAACGTGCCGAGGCAGTTCATCCCCGCGGTCGAGAAGGGCCTGATGGAGACGCTGCCGGACGGCCCGCTCGCGCACGCGCCGATCGTCGACGTGCGGGTGACGCTGCTCGACGGCTCATCGCACTCGGTGGACTCCTCGGAGATGGCGTTCAAGCTGGCCGCCTCGCAGGCGCTGAAGCAGGGCTTCCTCGATGCGCGGCCGATCCTGCTGGAGCCGATCGTGCGGCTCGTCGTGCGCATCCCCGGCGACCGTGTCGGCGACGTGATGAGCGACCTCAACGGCCGGCGCGGCCAGGTGCACGGCGTGGACACCGAGGGCGACTACAGCGTGATCCACGGCGAGGCGCCCCTCGCCGAGATCCAGCGCTATGGCCCGGACCTCCGCTCGATGACCAACGGCCGCGGCACCTTCACCGTCGCCGTCGACCGCTACGCCGAGGTGCCGGTGCATGTGCAGGAGCAGGTGCTCAAGGAGCTGCAGGCCGCCGCGGAGGCCTAGGCTGTCGCGCTGTTCGGGCGGGTGCCGCCGGGGCCGACTCAGGTTCGTGTTAGCCTAGACAACAAGGTAAGGGCCGCATGGTACTCCGGGGTCCAGACCCGGAGTACCACCGACCAAGGGTGCGAGAGCATCCCGTCCTTCCTTTCCGGGCGGGGAGGGTGGCCGACCAGCCTAAACAGGCCCTCCCCGCCCCACGGTCTCCTAAACAGCGTCCTGTTCCGCTGTTGTCGGCGCTCCGAGCGCGGCATCGCTGACTTCAGGCACCGACTCAGTGGAAGCGCCTGCTGTGTAGTCGTTCAGCGAGTCGATCAGCTTGAACACGAACTCCCTGTCTTGCTTCGACAGAGACACGAGGTCGACACTCAGGCTGAGCGTCACTTCGCCGCCGCTCCGGAGGTCGATCGTCTTTACGTTCCTGCCCGCCGGTGTTCCCGACTCGGAACTGGTACTCGACTCGGCCCCACCCGTGTCTTCGCCCGCCCCGGGATCCGTGCCCTGCGATGCCGTCGGCTTAACGAGTCGGTCCCGCCCGAATGCAAGGAACCCGGCTTGATCAGCGGAACGCGCGAACGCCTGCCGAGCCCTAGCAACCTGCTTCCGCGCGACGCCGAGCGCGTGCATCTTGTTTTCGAGACCAGCATCCTTCGGGAGCAGATTGCCTTCGTACCCCTCGTAGATCGCCCGGTACAGCGGGACCGCAAGAAAGGCCTCGGAACGAGCGCTGGCTTCCTTGCCAGAGTCGAGAATGTCCCGGCCTAGCTGCGAGAGCCGAATCTCGTTCTTCTCGATCTCAAGGAGCCCGAAGTCGCGAGCAGCGTAGACCTTGTTCCGGAACGTACCGCTCTGCGCCGAACTGTGCTCAGCCCACGCAGCGAGGGAGTTCAGGTCACCCTGCCCCCCGCCGTGATCGAGGAGCGCCCGGGCGATCGCGATTCCGGACTCAAGGTCGCCGTAGGGGAAGGCGATAGTCGAGCGCTCCCGGCGACCAGCGACCGCACTGGGCTCGCCGGAACTAGTCATCGTTTCTACCATGGGCATTCTCCTGACCGCATCGATCACCGGTAATACGGAAGATTATGCGGATCTGGAGACTGGCAGTCAAATCGTATTACGCTAGGTGGGGGCGCGGGCTCCGACGGCTGTGCAGCAGGGCCGCCCTCAGGCCGGCGCGGAGCCCGGCTCCGGGTTGCGCCAGATCGTCTCGTACTGACGGCCGCGGATGGCGTTGCCGAGTTCCTGCTGCTCCAGGGCGTAGAGCTCCGCGAGGCAGTCGCACGCGCGCGTCAGCTCGGCCTCGCCGCCTTCGTCCTCGAGGCGCGCGAGGACGCGCTCCCACACGCCCGCCTCCTCCAGCGCGCCGACGCGCCGCGTCCAGGGGACGATCGTGATCGAGTCCGGCCGCGGGAGCCGCGGACGCAGTCGTTTCAGCGATTCGAAGCGCTCGGCGGGGGTGCGGACCATCGGGACGATGCCGATGTAGGGGCGCACGAGGTCGCCCGAGCGGGTGTCCATCAGCAGGGTCCGGCGCAGCATCGGGAAGTAGAGCGAGATGACCTCCACCTCGTCCACGCTTTCGCAGATGCCCTCGATGTCGAGCTCGTAGCCTCCGTCAAGCATCGGGCGCCTCCGCGACAAGCCGCAGGAAGCGGCGGCGTCCCACGCGCAGCTCGTCTCCCGGGTGCACCGCTCGGTCGAATGCATCGACCGGCTCGCCGTTGACGCGCACGGCGCCCTGCTGGACGAGCCGCCGCACCTCGGCGCCGCTCTGCGCCAGGTCAGCGTCCACCAGCACATGGTCGAGGCGTCCCGAGGAGCCTCCGTCGCCGTCGGCGCCGAGCGCGTACTCCGGCATCGCCTCGGGCGTCTGGCGACGCTGGAACGTCGACTCGAAGTAGTCGCGGGCCGCCTCGGCGGCGGCGGGGTCGTGCAGGCTGGCGGTGATCTCGGAGGCGAGGCGCTTCTTGGCCTCCATCGGGGCGCCGGCGAGCAGCGCCTCGATCTCCACGTCGGAGAGGTTCGTGAGCAGCGTGAAGTAGTTCCGCAGCGAGGAGTCCGGGATCGACATCACCTTGCCGAACAGATCGTTGGGAGGCTCGTCGATGCCGATGTGGTTGCCGAGCGACTTCGACATCTTCTCGTGGCCGTCGGTGCCGGTGAGGATCGGCAGCGTGATCGCGATCTGCGGCTGCTGGCCGTACTCGCGTTGCAGCACGCGGCCGGCCATGAGGTTGAAGAGTTGGTCGCTGCCACCGACCTGCACGTCGGTCTCCATCGCGACGGCGTCGTAGGCCTGCATCAGCGCGTAGAGGAACTCGCTCACGTGGATTGGGTCGTGGCGCTCGAAGCGGCGGGCGAGGTTGTCGCGCTCCAGGAACTGCGCCACCGTGAAGTGCGAGGCGAGGCGCAGCACGTCGCCGAAGCTGAGCTCTCCGAGCCAGTCCGCGTTGCGCCGCACGATGGTGCGCTCCCGGTCGAGGATGCGGAACGCCTGGTCCACGTAGGTCTGGCTGTTCTCCTCGAGCTTCTCCGGCGAGAGCATCGGGCGCGTCTTGTCGGTGTCCGAGGGGTCGCCGACGAGGCCGGTGAAGTTGCCAATCAGGAACGTGACCTCGTGGCCGAAGTCCTGGAAGGTGCGCAGCTTGCGCATCGTCAGCGTGTGGCCGAGGTGCAGGTCGACGGCGGTCGGGTCGTAGCCGCAGTAGACGCGCAGCGGGCGGCCCTCGGCGAGGCGCTCGCGCAACTCACGCTCCATCGTCTGGCGCGTGGCTTCGTCGCCGAACTCCGCGCCGCGCATGATCGCGGCCGCCTGCTGCTCGATCGAGGCGCTCATGCGAACCAGGCTCGCGTCTCCTCGACATCCCGGCGGATCTGGGCGATCAGCGCCTCCGGGCCGTCGAACTTCTGCTCCGGGCGCAGCCGGTGCAGCAACTCCACCGAGGCGATCCGGTCGTAGAGGTCGCCCTCGAAGTCCAGCAGGTGTGTCTCCACCGAGCGCCGCACGCCCGCGAACGTCGGCCGCATCCCGATATTCGTGCAGCTCTCGAGGCGGCGCCCGCCGACCTCGGTGCGCGAGACGTAGACGCCGTCGGCGGGGAGCGCGAGGTCCGGGCTGAGTCCGAGGTTGATGGTCGGGAAGCCGATCGTGCGGCCGCGCTCGTCGCCGCGGACGATCGGGCCGCGCAGCGCGAACGGGCGGCCGAGCAGCTCCGCCGCCTCGGCCATCGCGCCGCCGGCCAGCGCCTCGCGTACGCGCGTCGAAGAGACCGGGGCGCCGTCCTCCGGCAGCAGGTCGATCGGGTGCACCTCGAAGCCGAGGTCGAGGCCCAGCTCTGCGAGGCGCTCGGGCGTGCCCTCGCGGTTGCGGCCGAGCGCGAAGTCGCGCCCGGTGACGATCAGCTTCAGGCCGGTCTCCTCGATGAGGATGCGCGCGAAGTCCTCCGCCGAGACCTGCGCGAGCTCCGAGGTGAACTGCACGACGGCGACGAAGTCGACGCCCGTGGTGCGGAGCTGTTCGACGCGGGTTTCGAGGGAGGTGAGGTAGGAGATCTCTATGTCGGGGCGGAGCACGGTGATCGGGTGGGGGTGGAAGGTGACGATGCCGGCGCCGAGCTGGCGGGCCGCGGCCTCGGCGCGCAGACGCTCGAAGAGCATCCGGTGGCCGCGATGCACGCCGTCGAAGACGCCGAGTGTCAGGGCGTGGGCGCCCGGCGTGGACGCGCGGCGCAGTTCCTCGCGAATCAGCAGCACGTGGCGGACTGGCCCCCTCATGGCCGCCGTCGGCGCGGCCGTGAGCATCGATCGTAGCACCGGCATGATCGCTGCTCAAACGGCCGCGGATTGTAACCCTAACTTGACGTCCCCTAGAAGCGGGTGTTGAAGAGGAAAGGCATTTCTGTCTCGAATCCCGAGAGTGTTCCGTTCTGGATTGCGCGGGCGAGGTAGGCCGCAAGGTCCTCGACGACCAGTGATTTGCCCCTGCCACTCCGGTAGTCGCTGCCGTCTTCGTGCAGGTCCATCCCGATCCGGCTGGCGTCTCCGGGTTGGCCGGTATGTGGCCGGATGCTGCCACAGCGGAGCACGCTCCAGCGTCCGTATCCCGAGGTGAGGAGGAACATCGCCTCATCGTGATTGTCGCGCAGGGCTGCGCTCATCCTGTTCAGCACCTTCGGCAGGACCTTCTGTAGGAGGCTGATGTTGCTGTCGTATCCCGCGAACTGCTCTGTCCCGCAGAAGGCCACGATGTGTGGCTTCACCCCCGCCACCGAGGCAGTCTCCACGAGCTCCCGTGTCAGCGATGAGACGGCGCTGCCCCATTCACGGTTGACCCGTGACCAGGGCGCCAACGAGACAGGCTTGGAGGCCATGTTGAAGATGTACTCGCAGTCCAGCATCTCTTGAGACAGGGGCGTGGCGGTGACGCCCGGCCCTGCGAACAGGTCCTGCTCGACAACGGACAGCGCATCAGGGTCAGGGGCGAATCCGCGCTCCCCGAGCATCCGCCGCAGCTTGTCGGCGTCGCGCACAACCGCGAGCACGCCGGAACCGGTCTGCAACAGGTGAACGGTCAACTCAAAAGCGATGCTGCCGGTCGCACCGAGAATACAGGTGTTCATCTCGCCAGCGACCTCTCTGGGGCACTCTCTATGCAGGTGGTACGTGCCCTGGTAGCTCTTCTTCAGTATGGCCCAAGGGTCACGCCGAAGGATGTGCCCCCTGCCTGGTTAGCGACATAAGCCCAGACGGCCGCCGCTTCAAACGGGCGTGTGTCCGCGGCCTCGGCTAGCCCTCGGTGAAGTCCGTTGTGGAGACCAGTGGTGGCGGCGTGGCGCCCTGGATGCGGGCGAGGGTGATCTCGCCGAACGCCTCGTCCTGGCGCGCCTCCAGGTAGCGGCGGCGGATCAGCTCCAGCACCGCGAGGAAGTCGACGATCACCATGACCCGCGAGGTGGCCGCGCCGATCAGCTCGCGGAACGGGATCGTGCGCTCGCGCTCCAGGCGCTCCGTCAGCAACGAGACGCGATCGCGCAGCAGCACGGCCTCGCGCTCCACCTCGGTTGGCGGCTCCTCCTCGGGGAGCCGCTCCAGCACCTCGCGGAACAGCGCGTAGAGCTGGTCCGTGGTGACGCCGTCGAGGCCGCTCGGGAGCGGCAACTCGGGCGGGGCGGCCTCGCGGCGGTAGCCGGTGCGGTGCTCGGTCTCGAGGTCGCGCAGGTGCTCGGCGGCCTCGCGGTAGCGGCGGTACTCGGCCAGCGCGTCGAGCAGCGCCTGCGGGTCGCTGTCCTCGGCCTCGTCTTCGTCCTCGGGATCGCGCGGGAGCAGCGCGCGGGACTTGAGCAGCAGCAGCCGTGCGCCCATCGCGATGAACGAGGCGAGCGCGCCGAGGTCGATGCGCTCGCCCTCGCGCACGTGCGCCAGGTACTGCTCCGTGACGGCGACGAGCGAGACCTCGGTGATGTCCAGCTCGCGACGCTCGATCAGGTGCAGCAGCAGCTCGAGCGGCCCCTGGAACTTCGGCAGATCGAGGGCGAAGAGATCCCCCTGCTGCGCCTCGGCGTCGGAGGGGGCGGCGGCGTCGCCGGCTGCCGTTGTCGGGGCCTCGTCCGGGGCTGGGTGCTCGGCGGAGTGCTGGGCGGTCATCGAGTGCGCCGCCCTCAGACCGCGACACGCGGGCGCTCGGCGAGCGGGCGGCCGATGGCGCGCCCGAGCGCCGAGGCCTCCTGCATCAGCTCGTCGAAGTGCTCCGGGGTGAGCGACTGCGCGCCGTCGGAGAGCGCCCGGTCCGGGTCCGGGTGGACCTCGATCATCAGCCCGTCCGCGCCGACTGCGAGCCCGGCGGTCGCCATCGGCCGCACGAGGTACCAGTGCCCCGTCCCGTGCGAGGGGTCGACGACGACCGGCAGGTGGCTGAGCCGCTTGACGAGCGCGACGGCGTTGAGGTCGAGCGTGTTGCGCGTGGCGGTCTCGAAGGTACGGACGCCGCGCTCGCAGAGGATCACGTCGCCGTTGCCCTGCGTCAGGATGTACTCGGCGGAGAGCAGCCACTCCTCGATCGTGGCGGAGAGCCCGCGCTTCAGCATCACGGGCTTGCCCGTCTTGCCGGCCTCGGAGAGCAGCACGAAGTTCTGCATGTTGCGGGTACCGATCTGGAGCACGTCCGAGTGCTCTGCGACGACGTCCACGTCGCGCTCGGAGAGCAGCTCGGTGATCACCGGCATCTGGTACTCCCGGCCCGCGCGCTGCAGCATCTCGAGCGCCTCGAGGCCGAGCCCGTGGAAGGAGTAGGGCGAGGTGCGCGGCTTGAAGGCGCCTCCGCGAAGGATGTGCGCCCCGGCCTGCTTGACCTGCGCCGCGGTTTCCCGCAACTGCTCCTCCGACTCGATCGCGCACGGTCCGGCCATGACCACCGGCCGCCCGGTCCCGATGCTCACGCCGTAAGGGAGATCGACAACGGTGTCGCGCTCGCGCACCTCGCGGCTGGCGAGCTTGTAGGGGCGCGAGACGCGCAGCACCTGGTCCACGCCCACCATCGTCGCCAGTTCGTCGCGCAGGTCCGGGAAGACCTGCCCGAGGACGGCGATGACCTTGCGCTGCTCGCCGTGGATGACCTCGCCGCGCAGCCCGAAGGACTCGATGCGCTGGATCACGGCGTCGCCGTGCTCCTCGCTGCTGTCGATGCGCATGACGACGATCACGGGCCGCCGTACCCCCCACCGCCCTGCGAGGAGATGTCGGGGCGCAGCGTCGCGGCTTCATGCAGGTAGACGTGCTGGATCTCCTCGGGCGGGCGGTCCGTGTTGACGTGCATCAGTAGCCGCAGGCAGCGCGGCAGGCCTCCCGGCACCGCCATCTCGTGGCCGCACAGCAGCGGCACGTCGGTCCACCCCGCCTCGCGCGCGGCGACTGCGGGGAACTCGGCGTTGAGGTCCGGCGTCGTGGTGAAGAACACCGAGGCGATGTGCGAGCGCTCCACGTCGTTGGCGTCGGTGACGGCCCGGAGCAGCTCCGTGGCCGCCTCGATGATCGCCTCGCGGGTGTTCGCGCGAACCGACGTGGCGCCCCGGATGCCGCGAACCATCATGACGCCGCCGCCTTTGCCGTCGCTCGTCCGCTCAGGCGCTCCATCAGGCCGCGCACCGCCTCATGCCGCCGCTCGGGGGGCGCCTCGCTGATCGTCTGCACCACCGCACTCCCCACGATCGCGGCGTCGGCGACGCGGGCGACCTCCTCGACATGCTCGCGCGCCGAGATGCCGAAGCCAACCGCAAGCGGGAGCGCGGCGTCCTCGCGCACCCGTGCGATGAACGCCGGGAGCTCCTCGGAAACCTGCGCGCGCGCCCCGGTCACGCCGGTGACGCTCACGCAGTAGACGAAGCCGCTGCCGTGCTCGCCGACCGCTGCGATGCGCTCCGCGGTCGAGGTCGGCGCCAGCAGGTAGACGAGGTGCACGCCGTGCGCCTTCGCCGGCTCCGCCAGTTCCGCAGCCTCCTCGACGGGCAGGTCAACGACGATCAGCCCGTCGACCCCGGCCTCGGCGGCCGCTCGCGTGAACGACTCCGTTCCCGAGGCCAGCATCGGGTTGAAGTATCCCATCAGCAGCAGCGGGGCGGAGACGCCGTCATCGCGCAGGGCCCGGACGCTGGCGAGCACGTCGTGCGGCGTCACGCCGGCGTCGAGCGCCTGTTGGTAGGCAGCCTGGTTGGTGACGCCGTCGGCGAGCGGGTCGCTGAAGGGCACGCCCAGCTCGACGGCGTCCGCGCCGCCCTCGAGCAGCGCGCGCACGATGCCGGGCGTGGCGTCCGGCTCCGGCCAGCAGCCGGGGACGAAGGCGATCAGCGCCGGGCGGCCCTCGGCCCGCGTCCGCTCGAACAGCTTCGCGATGCGATCACTCATCGGTTGGTTCACTCCAGGAACAGCAGTGTAGCGATGAACGCGACGCTGTTGACGCCGGCATGCGCCGCGATAGTCGTCCAGATCGAGCCGGACTCCTCGTAGGCCCACGCCCACAGCGCCCCGATGAAGGCGAACGGTACGAGCACGGCGAGGTTCAGGTGAAAGACGCTGAAGAGCGCCCCGCTGAGAGACATCGCCGGAAACCTCCGCCAGTAGCCGCGCAGCCCACGGTGCAGCAGCCCGCGGAACAGCAGCTCCTCGCCGAACGGCGCGCCGACGATGGTCGCGAGGCCGAGCGCCACGACGAGCACGACGCGGCTGTGGTCGAAGTCGATCGTGTTGGTTCCCTTGAATGCGTCGACGGAAAGCCCGAACGCCTCGAGCAGCGCGATCACCGCCACGTAGCAGATCAGGATCACGTAGGCGCCGGCCCAGGCGATCGCCAGCGGACCCCAGACGCGGGGCCGCACGAACCCGAGGTCCGCCGTCGTGATGCCTCGCCGCGACGCGAGCGCCAGCACCGTGGCGACGAGCAGCAGGTTGAAGCCGAGGATGGCGCCCGCGCCGGCGGGGGTGACGCCCTCGACACTCGCGCCCCCGTCCGCGGTCACGGCGAAGAGCACGCCGAGGGCAGCGAACGCCAGGACGACAACGGCGAGGGCGGAGACCATGTCGCGCACGCGCCAGAGCGGTGGAAGGGTTCCGGTCACCGGCGCTGCGGGATCGGCAATCACGCTTCGAGCGTAACAGCCGTCCCTCGCTGCCGCACTGCGCCGCGAGGGCTACAGCGCGTCGGCGTGGTTACGGATCAAGTCCTTGACCTCGGCAGGCGTAGCCGGCCTCGATTGGCTGCCAATTCGGATGTAGGGGCGATGGTCGTAGTAGTACACGGGCTCGGCCCCGTCGGGCACTCGGGCAAGGCACAGAGTCGCGCCGCCATAGTCGACATAGTCTATGAGTGGTGAGACCGCCGGTTGCACGGTCCTAGCGATCCCCTCAACACGCTCCCTGAAGTCAGTTCGTGACTTCGCGTCACCCAAGCCGACCAACCCGATCACTGCGGGCGCGTCGCTCACACCTAGAAAGATGGTCCCGCCGCCACTTGTGGCAAGCGCTGCAATCTCTCTCCCGAGGCTGTGGCCTTGCTCCGGCATCTCTTCCTTGAACTCGTAGCGCTGCCCCTCACCAGCGCGCAGTGCCTCGTCGAGAAGGTCCCGCAGCAGCGCTGCTTCACCGTAGTTGTCTGACTTCACCTGCGACTGGCGCCGGATGAACTCATCCTCGGAGATCAACGCGAAGCCATCCACGCGATAGGTTCCAGCTGCGACTCGCCGCAGCCAAGGACGCCAGTGCTTCGTGACGTAAGTTCTGGCGGTGTCTCTTGCCCATCCGGTTCGGGCCATCAACTGACCGATCGTCACGGTCTCGCCGTTCCGCTCGCGGAGCAGCTCGTATGCCTTTCTGGTCTTGGCGTGTCGGTCAGCCATGGAGCAATAGTAGGGCCTCGGCCGAGACTCTAGAACGGCGGGCTGCCCGCTACAGCGTGACGCCGAGCGCGTCGGCGACCGTGCCCATGTCCTTGTCGCCGCGCCCGCTGAGGTTGACGAGCACCAACTCGTCCTCGCCCAGCTCGGGCAGCAGCTTCGCGAGGTGGGCGAGCGCGTGCGCGGGCTCCAGCGCGGGGATGATGCCCTCGGTCTCGCTCAGCAGGCGGAAGGCGGCGAGCGCCTCCTCGTCGGTCACGGAGACGTACTCGGCGCGCTCGCTGACCTTCAGCCAGGAGTGCTCCGGCCCAACGCCGGGGTAGTCGAGGCCAGCCGAGATCGAGTGCGCCTCGGTGACCTGTCCGTGCTCGTCCTGCAGCAGGTAGGAGCGTGAGCCGTGCAGCACGCCGGGCTCGCCCGCCGCCAGCGGGGCCGCGTGCCGCCCGTCCAGCCCCTCGCCCGCCGCCTCGACGCCGATCAGCCGCACCGGGTCGTCGACGAAGGCGTGGAACAGCCCGATCGCGTTCGACCCGCCACCGACGCAGGCGAGCGCGACCGTGGGCAGCCGTCCTTCGGCCTCGAGCAGTTGCGTGCGCGCCTCGTGGCCGATCACGGCCTGGAAGTTACGGACCAACAGCGGGTAGGGGTGCGGTCCGACGACCGAGCCGAGCAGGTAGTGCGTGGTGCGCACGTTGGTGACCCAGTCGCGGATCGCCTCGTTGATCGCGTCCTTGAGCGTGCGCGAGCCGGACTCGACGGTGCGCACCTCGGCGCCCAGCAGCTTCATGCGGAAGACGTTGAGCGCCTGCCGCCGCACGTCCTCCGCGCCCATGTAGACGACGCATTCGAGGCCGAGCAACGCGCAGGCGGTGGCGGTGGCCACGCCGTGCTGACCGGCGCCCGTCTCGGCGACGATGCGCGGCTTGCCCATGCGCTGCGCGAGCAGGCCCTGCGCCAACGCGGCGTTGATCTTGTGCGCGCCGGTGTGGGTCAGATCCTCGCGCTTGAGGTAGACGATCGGCGCGCCTCCGCCCGCGATGCGCTGTGCCAATCGGTCGGCGCGCGTAATCGGCGTGGGCCGGCCGACGAACTCGCCCAGCAGCCGGTCGAGCTCCTCGCCGAACGTCGCGTCCTCGCGGGCGGCGGCGTAGGCCTCCTCCAGCTCGGCGAGGGCGGGCATCAGCGTCTCGGGGACGTAGCGACCGCCGAAGGCGCCGAAGTAGCCGCGTTCGTCGGGGAGGGCGGGACGGTCCGTGGTGGCGGTCATGCGGACGCCTGCGTCGCTGCAGCGACGATGGGCGGCGGTTCGATCGGTACCGGGAACGCGCCCATGTCGCACCCTCTTCGCCGCGCGCGCGGTGCTCTCGATGATACCGCTGACCTGCCTCACGGGCTGCCGCGAGGGCGGGACCGGGAGCGGGCGGCGTTCGGCGACTACTCGAAGCCGGGGTGGGCGGCCAGCGCGGTCGGATCCAGCTCCGGCGGCCGCTCCAGCGGCAGCGCGACGATCATCTCGGTGAACTCGCCCGGCTCCGACTCCACGCTGATGTGGCCGCCGTGGCGGCGCACGATGTCGCTCGAGATCGCCAGCCCGAGGCCGGTGCCCTGGTCCGTAGGCTTGGTGGTGAAGAAGGGATTGAAGATCTTCTCGATGATGTCGGGCGGGATGCCGGGGCCGTTGTCGCGGATGCGGATCTGGACCTCGCCGTCCTCGCGTCGCGTGATCAGGGTGAGCGTCGGCCAGTAGCGTTCGGAGTCTCCCTCGCCGGCGACGCGCCGCTCGTTGGTCGCGTGGCAGGCGTTGCTCACCATGTTGAGGAACACGCGCCCCAGGTCCTGCGGGATGACCTCGAGCTCGCCCGCGTCCGGATCGAATTCCCGCTGGATGTCGAGCTGGAAGTCGGGGTTCGTCGCGCGGGCGCTGTGATAGGCCAGCAGCGCGTGCTGGTCCACCAGCGCGTTGATTTCCACGGCCTGCCACTCCTGCGAACCCCGGCCCATGGCCAGCATGTCCTGCACGATGCGATTCGCGCGCTCGCCGTGCGAGTGGATGCGCTGGACGTTGCTGGTGAGATCGCTCGTGATCTCGTCAACGAGATCGCGCTGCTCCTCCGTGAGCTCGACGCCTTCCTCCTCGAGAATCTCCTTCAGTTCGTCCACCAGCTCGCCGGAGGCCTCGGAGAAGTTGTTCACGAAGTTCAGCGGGTTACGGATCTCGTGGGCCACGCCTGCGGTCAGCTCGCCGAGGGCGGCCAGCTTCTCGCGCAGGACGATCTGGTCCTGCGCCTGCTGCAGCTGGGCCAGCACGTCTTCCAGCTCGTCGTTCTTACCCTGAAGTTCCTCGGCGAGCTGCTCGACGAGGTTGAGGCGCTGCACCTCAAGGGCGTGTCGCCGGAACACATCGAGGGCGGCGGCCATCTCGGCGACCTCGTCCCGTCCGCCGATGTCGGCGCGGACCTCGAGGTCACCCTGGGCCATGTCACGCATCCACTGGGAGAGCATCCCGATGCGGCGCAGCAGCACGCGGCCAATGAAGAGCCAGGTGATGAGCAGCGCGCCGGTGATGCTGATCGCGATAATGGCGAGCAGCAGCACGCGGCCGGTGAAGATCGCCTGGGTGGACGCCTCGGTGGCTTCCTCGGTGCTTGCCTGGGCCGCGCCGACCAGGCCGTTCACCTCCGCAACGAGCTCCACGGAGAGATCGCGGTTGAGGCCGAGCAGCTCCGCCTGCCGTTCCGCGATCCTCAGTTCGGCCGCGAACACGCCGAACACGCTGTCCTCGCCCGAGCCAAGGGCGAACAGCTGGTCGAAGATGGGCGCGGTCTCAACGTAGAAGGACGAACCGACGAGGGCCGAGAGATTCCTCTCGATGCGGCTGGCGGTGGACTCGAAGCGCTCCCTGAGCGGCTCGATCAGGGAGGCATCTGGGAGTGTGAAGGCGTTCGCGAGCAGTTCGGTGGCGATGTTCACGTCCGCCTGCAACTCGGCCAGACGCCGGTAGCGGACCATCTGGTCCTCGGACAGGTGCTCCTCGCGAGCGGCCGGGGGCGCCGAGAGGTTGCGCCAGCCGGTCAGGATGTAGAAGAGCTGGTCGTCGATCGCCGGGGCGAGCGCGTCGTCCAGCCGTGCGCGCACCTGGGTCAGTTCGAGTTGCAGCGCCTCACGGCGAGCGGTCAGGTCGAAGACGCCGGATGTCTCGGTCTGAATGGCTTCGATGTTGGCGATGATCGTGTCGGCGCGCTCCCGGATGCTCAGTACACGATCGCGCTCGGCGTTGCCTTGCTCGAGCATGACCATGTGCTCCTCGAAGGAGGCGTAGGCGGCGTCGATGTTGCGGACCACCTGGTCGAACTCCTCGGGAGTGGCGGCGACGGTGAGGTTGGGAGCGGCGGCGACCAGGTTGCCGCTGTACTGTGCGACACCGAACGCGGCCGCCAGTTCCGGCACGCTGCCCTCGTTGACCTGGCTCTGCACCTCGCCGACCTCATTGAACGAGAACCAGCCGACCAGACTGGCGGCCAGGGTCAGCACGACCGCGCCACCCATCGCCAGATAGAGCTGGGTCGAGATCCGGAAGCGGCTCTCGATCAGGCGCTTCAGTTTGTCGACCATGTCTCCACGTCCTGCAGCGTCTCGATGGGATGGTAGAGGCCGTCGGCGCCGATCACCGTGATGAACACGGCATCGGAGCCCTGGTTGTCGCCCTCGCCGAAGCTGAGGCCGAACCCCCCGATGTCGATCGGGTCGGCCCCCAAAACCGCATTCATGAAGCAGGCGCGATCCACATCGCGCCCGCAGCGCTCGAGCCCCTCGATGGCGAGCCGGCCGGCGAGGTATCCCTCGAGCGAGACGAAACCGGGCACGGCGTCGGGCGCGTAGAGTCTCAGGGCCCGCTTGTAGGCGGAGATCACCGGAAGCGAGTCGTCGTCCGGGAACGGGACCACCTGCGTGACGACAACCCCGGCGCCCTCGGGGCCCAACTCCCGGGCGAGCGCGTTGCTGCCGACGAACGAGACGTTGAGGAACACGGGGTTGAACCCGGTCGCCCGCCCCCACTTGATGAGGGCCGCCATCGGCTCGTAGGCGCCGATCATGATTACGGCGTCCGGGCTGCCCTCGCGAAGGTCGAGGAGCGCCGTCTTGACGGCCGTCGTGTTGCGGGGATAGACGCCGACTGCCACGGGTTCGAGACCGCGCCGCTCCAGTGCGGCCAGAGACCCGCCATAGCCCGCGCGGCCGTAGGAGTCGTCCTGGTACATGATGCCGATGCGTTCGATGCCGAGGTCGCCGATCAGCCTCGCGACCATCTCCTCCGTCTCCTGGTTATAGGAGGCGCGCAGGTTGATGATGTTGTCCCAGTCCGGGTCGCGCAGGAACGCGGCGCCGGTGAATGGTGCGATGTAGGGCACGCCTGCGTCCGCGGCGATCGGTGTGGCCGAGCGCGATGTGGGCGTGCCGACCGCTCCGATCAGGGCGAAGACCTGCTCCTCCTCGATCAGTCGCTGGGTGTTGGCGATCGCCGCCTCCGGCTCGTAGGCGTCGTCGAACGACACGAGATCGATCGTGCGCCCGTGGACTCCGCCGGCGATGTTCGCCTCGAAGAACGCGGCCTCGATGCCGATCCGCATGTTCTTCCCGAGCTCCTGGGCGGGTCCGTTGAACGCGGCGGACTGCCCGAACAGGATCCGGTCCCCGGACACGCCCGGCGTACCGGCTGCGGCGGTCGCGGTCGGCTCTGCGGTGGGTGTCGCGGTCGCCACGCCGTCGTCGCCGCCGGTGCATCCCGTGAAGAGCGTTGTGGCAAGCACCAGGCAGGCCCCCGCCAGCCAGTGGACTCGCGCGGGGCGCATGCGTCTCATCTGACCTTGCGTGTGACCATCTTCAAGCGGTTCTTGCCCGCGGAGCGCTCGTACTGCACGTCGTCCATCAGCGTGCGCACGAAGTGGACGCCGAGACCACCCACGCGCCGCTCCGCGACTCCGGAGCTGAGATCCGGCTCCGGAGCGTCGTTCAGGGGATCGAACGCCCGTCCGCCGTCGACGATCTCGATGGTCAGTGAGTCCTCTTCCGACATGAAGGCGATCTCGAAGTCGCTGGTGTCGTCGTCATGCCCGTAGTCGATGATGTTGAGACTCAGTTCTTCGAGCACGAGGTTGACCCGGAAGAGCAGGTCGGCCGGCCAGTCGTCCTCTTCCGCGAGGTTCTCGATAGCGGCGACGATCCGCTCCAGTTCGTCGCGGTCGGTCTTCATGGTCAGTAGCAATGACGTGCTCAACTCGCTACCCCTGTCGCAGGGTCAGGCAGGTGATGTCGTCGTGCTGTGGGGCGTCGCCGGTGAATTCGCGGACGACCCTCATGACCTCCATGCCGGTCTCCTCGGCGTCGTCAGACAGGTGCCCGGGCCCGAAGTGCTCGCGCACGCCCTCGATGCCGAGCAGCGCGTCGTCGATGTTGGTGGCTTCGGTTACCCCGTCGGTATAGAGGATGACGGTGTCGCCGGGCGCGAGCGTGTAGCTCTCCTGCCGGTACTCGATACCGGGCACCACGCCGAGGGCGAGGCCCCCGGTCAGGGGCAGCAGGGTGGAGCTGCCGTCGGCGTGAATCACGAGTGGCGGGTCGTGGCCCCCGCTCGCGTAGGAGAACACCCCGGTGGAGGGGCTGTACGTGGCGTACAGCATGGTGACGAACATGCCGGCCGTGTCGTCCTCCTGCAGCAGGTTGTTGACCTCCGAGAGGACCTCACCGGGTTCGTGGAAGGCGATCGCCGCGCCTTTGAGCAGGGTGCGGCTGGACATCATGAACAGCGCGGCGGGCACGCCCTTCCCGGACACGTCGGCAATCGCGAGGCCGATCTGGTCGTCCTGCAGGCGAACCACGTCGTAGAAGTCGCCGCCCACGTTTCGCGCCGGCTCCATGGTCCCGAAGACCCTGTAGTTCGGTCCGCTGGGGAAGGATGTCGGGAGGATCGATTGCTGCATCTTGCTGGCGACGTCCAGCTCGTTCTGCAGCGTCACCAGCCGGTCGCGGCTCTTCAGCGCCTCGCGCCACTCCTCGACGTGCTGGAGCGTGCGGTCGACGGTGATCCGCAGGTCGTCGAAGTCCAGCGGCTTGGTCACGAAGTCGAAGGCGCCGCGGTTCATGGCTGTGCGAATGTTCTGCATGTCGCCGTAGGCGGAGATGATCACGGCCCGGATATCCGGATTCACCGTGGGAATCTGCTCCAGCAGGGTCAGACCGTCCATCTCGGGCATGTTGATGTCCGAGAGGACCATGTCGATGTCGTCTTCCTGGTCGAGCTTCTGCAGCGCCTCCACGCCGTTGCGGGCAAAGACGAACTCGTAGACGCCGCGCCGGATGGCGCGGCGCATGCGCTGGAGCACCAGGGGTTCGAGATCGGGCTCGTCGTCAACGACCAGGATCTTGTGGGTCATCGCATCGTTCGGGGGAGTGCGCGCTTGCGTTCCAGTGCGACGGCGGCGGACTAGCCGCCGACTGCCGCCAGAGCCTCGTCTCGGGTGCCGTGAATCGGGATGATCGTGTCGAAGCCGCTGATAGCGAATACCTCGCGGATCGGAGCGTCGAGGGAGCAGAGCGCCATCTGGCCGCCGTTGCCCTGGAGGTTCCTCGCCGTCAGCAGGATCACCCTCAGCCCGGCGCTGCTGATGTAGGAGATCTGCTCGAAGTCCAGGACCAGGGCGCGGTCGCTCTCGTCGATGGCCGACTCCAGGGCTTCCTGGAATTCGCCCGCGTTGGAGCCGTCAAGGCGCCCCGTCGGCCTGGCGATGACCGTCGCGCCGTCGCGCTCCGCGTTGATTTCCATAACTCCGTCTCCTGACCCCTCGCTCGCGATTGGTGGCAGGGCCGCAGTATAGCCCGGTTGGAGTATACGTGGGGCCCGACCATCGGTGGGCGACGAAAGCTTCGCCGAATTGCAGGCTGCCGCGGCGCCGCGAGGAACTCCGCGCCCGCCCTCCGCGGGGCCCGATCGGCCTCACGGGCGCGCGTGAGGCGGCGCCCGGCCAGGGCCGGGCGCCCGGCGATGGCGCTCCCGACATGAGGCGAGGGTCTGGACGCGCTCGGCGTGCGTGCCCGGTCACATGTCGACTCTGGAGACGGGCGAACCCCCCAGCAACAAAGTGGCCACGTTTTGAGTTGTGCAATGGAGCACTCACCAGGTTAACAGTTAACTGCAGGAAAAGAATCGACGAACCAACAACTAACCGCGCCACACGTATGGAACGATCGTAGTTGATACTGAGTCTTATCTTCTCGGACGGGGCTTCTTGTTGCAGTTGATACTAAGTCTTATCTTCTCCTAGCGAGCGGTTTTCGGTTGGAGTCATAGACTCAAGTTATCCAGACCTGTTAATATCGCAAGCCAGAAGCGATTTAGGGTCAGGAGGATTTGGTGGTACAGGTAGTCCACGATGTCCACGAGTGCGACGAGCACGAGCATCACGGCGAGCCGGGGCACGAGCACGACATGCACGAGTGCGACGAGCACGAGCACCACGCGCACGATCACGCCCACCACGGCGATGCGCACGGCGCCGGGCACGACGAGCACGAGTGCGACGAGCATGAGCACCACGCCCACGTGCACGACGAGCACGAGTGCGACGAGCACGAGCACCACGGCGAGCCGGGGCACGAGCACGACATGCACGAGTGCGACGAGCACGAGCACCACGCCCACGTGCACGACGAGCACGAGTGCGACGAGCACGAGCACCACTCCCACTAGCAAGCGGGAATTGGTTGCGGCAAGGGTCGTCTGCCTGCAACGGTCGAACTTGCCGGGAGAGAGCACGAGCCTGGAGGCGCGCCCCGTGGGGTAGCCTTCAGGCTCTGGGCGTTCTGCGCGTAGGGGGATAACCGGCGGCCATGTCGACGCTGAGGCCAGCAGCGGACTCCCACGACGAGCACGCCCACGACGCCCACGACCACGACGCCCACGACCACGACGACCATGACCACGACGGGCACGACCACGACGACCACGACCACGACGACCACGACCACGACGAACACGGCCACGACGAACACGGCCACGACGAACACGACCACGATGCCCACGACCACGACGACCACGATGGACACGACCACGCCCACCACGATCACGCGCACGACCTGCGAGGGCTCAGCCGTCGCAGGCTGACGATCAGCCTGTTCCTGATCGCCGGCTACATGCTGGCCGAGATCATCGGCGGGCTGGCCTCGGGCAGCCTCGCGCTGCTGGCGGACGCCGGGCACATGGCCACCGACGCGGCCGCCATCGGCCTCGCGCTGCTCGCGATGTGGTTCGCCGAGCGCGAGGCGTCCGCGGAGCGCACCTTCGGCTTCTACCGCACGGAGGTGCTGGCGGCGCTGCTCAACGCCTTCGCGCTATGGCTGATCGTCGCCTGGATCTTCTTCGAGGCCTACCACCGCTTCGCGGTCGAGGAGGTGCACGTCGACGGGTTGCCGGTGCTGATCGTCGGGACCGGCGATCTGATCGTGAACCTGATCGCCGCGTACATGCTGCACGCCTCGGCGGAGCACAGCCTCAACGCCGAGGGCGCCTTCCAGCATGTGCTGGCCGACCTGCTCGGCTCTGTCGGTGTGATCGTCGCGGCCGTCCTCGTGCTGGCGTTCGACTGGGTCATCGCCGACCCGATCATCAGCATCATCATCGGCATCCTGATTCTCGCCTCCTCGTGGGGCCTGGTGACGCGGGTCTTCCACGTACTGCTGGAGGGCACCCCGGAGCACGTCGACGTCTACAGCCTCTGCGCCGACATCGAGGAGATCGAGGGTGTCCAGCTGATCCACGACGTCCACTGCTGGACGATCACCTCCAACGACGAGGCGTTCACCGCGCACGTCCTGGTCGACCCTTCGTACGAGGGCGACATCGACGAGCTGATCTCCGGCGTTCAGGACCTGGCGCACGACAAGTACCGCATCGGGCACGTTACCGTGCAGGCCGAGCAGTCGCTGGCGGGCTGCACCGAGAACCACCACGTCGGACACCTTGCGTTCACCGCGCGCCCGGAGATTCCCTCGGGCTTCTCGATCCGGGGCCTGCTGCGCCTCTAGCTGGCTTGTAGTTCCGCCGCACCCGCTTCACTGGCCGCGTCGCGCGACGGCCGAGTGCCGGCGGGCGTCAGGCTGTGGCGTCCTGGCGGCGCACAGCCTCGATGAACTCGCGCACGCGCTCCGGATCCTTGCGCCCGTCGCGCTCCGTCCCGGTCGATACGTCGACGGCCCAGGGGCGGACGCGCTCGATCGCCTCGCCGACGTTCTCGGGCGTCAGGCCGCCGGCCAGCAGCATCGGCAGCTCGGCGGAAACGATGCGCGCGACCTCCCAGTCGAATGTGCGGCCCGATCCGCCCCGATAAGGGCCGTGCGCCGAGTCCAGCATGAGCGCGATCGCGAACCCGGGCTCGACGTACCTCATCGGGTCCGAGGGCGAGTCGAGCGGCGAGACGTGCACCACCTGGATCACCTGCCGGGCGACGAGCAGGCAGTCTTCCCAGCTCTCGTCGCCGGAGAGTTGCACCAGATCGACACCGGACTCGAGCGCCAGCTCGTTGACCTCCTCGATCGGCTGGTCGGCGAAGAGGCCGACGGTGAGTGGGCGTTTCGCCTCGAGGTAGGCCTCGATCACCTGCGCGCCGTGGCGGAACCACTCGCGCTCGTCTTCCCGCGCGTGGCCGCGAGCGGGCGGCGGCAGCGCGATCTCGTGCGCGGCGAGCGGATCGCCGAGGGCCCGCACCATCGCCTGCGCCTCGCCCAGGCCCACCTGACGCTTCGACTCGGCGAAGATCATCCCCACGAAGTCGGCGCCGGCCTCGGCCGCATTGAGTACGTCGGCGGGTGTGCGGTTACCGCAGATCTTGACGAGCGTCATCGCCCGCCCACCCCGCTGCGAGCGGGCGCGAGCATCAGCTCGCGCGCCTTGGCGGCGACATCGCCCGTGCGCACCAGCGCCTCGCCGACGAGCAGCGCGTGCGCGCCGGCCTTGGCCATCCGCTCGGCGTCGGCGGCGCTCTGGATCGCCGACTCGGCGACGAGCGTGACCCCGGACGGCGCCAGCGGCGCGAGCCGCTCGAACGTCGCGAGGTCCTCGTCGAACGTCCGCAGATCGCGGTTGTTGACGCCAATCACGCGCGCTCCGGCGTCGACGGCGGCGCCGAGTTCGTCGGCGTCGTGCACCTCGACCAGCGCCTCCATGCCCTGCGCGTGCGTGAGCGCCAGCAGATCGGTGAGGGCCCGGGGCGGCAGCATCATCGCGATTAGCAACAGCGCGTCCGCGCGGTGCGCGCGCGCCTCGACGACCTGGTAGGGGTCGAAGAGAAAGTCCTTGCGCAGCAGCGCCGGCCGGTCCGTGTCGCCGCCGAACGCCTCCGAGGCGGCTGCGAGGTCCGCGATGCCGCCCTGGAAGAAGCTCGGCTCGGTCAGCACGGAGACGGCGGACGCTCCGGCTGCGGCGTACTCGCGCGCCTGCGCCGCGGCGTCGAGATCGCCGTCGATCACCCCCCGCGAGGGAGAGGCGCGCTTGATCTCGCCGATCAGCCGCAGCCGCGCGCCCTCGGGCGAGGCGGCGCGCCCGCCCGTCAGCCGTGTGACGAAGTCGATCGCGGGCGGCTGCGCGGCGGCGAGTCCTTCGAGGGCGTCGCGAGGCACGGCACGCTGGTCTTCGGCAAGCCGCAGCCGCCGGTCGGCGACGATGCGGTCCAGCACGGTACCCGTCTCGCGCGGGCCGCCGGAGGTTGCCGAAGGGTGCGCCGTCATCGCGTCAGCTGCGCCGGGTGGCCTCGACGAAGGCGCCGAGGCGGGCGGCCGCCTCGCCCTCGTCGATCGCCGTCAGCGCCTGCTCGGCGCCCTGCTGGATCGAGGCGGCGAGGCCGCAGACGTAGAGCCCCGCGCCGGTGTTGACGGCGATGAAGTCGCGCAGTGCGGCTGAGCCGGAGCCGTCGCCGCGCAGCACCGCGCGCAGCGCGTCCGCGTTCTCCTCGGCGCTGCCGCCGCGCACCTCGTCGAGCGTGCGCTCCGCGACGCCGAGGTCGCGCGGCGTGACGCTGTGCTGCGTGACCTCCAGGCCGCGCACCTCGAACAGCGTCGTCGGCGCTGAAACCGAGATCTCGTCGAGGCCCTCGTCGCTCGAGACCACGAGGGCGTGACGGACGCCGAGGCGCGCCAGCGCCCCGGCGAGCAGCTCGGCGGTCTCGACGCGGGGCGTGCCCAGCACGTGGCAGTTGGCCGAGGCGGGATTGGTGAGCGGGCCGAGGATGTTGAAGACGGTGCGCACGCCGATCTCGCGCCGCAGCGGCGCCGCGAAGCGCATCGCGGGATGGAACGACTGCGCGAAGAGGAAGCCGACGCCGGTGCGCTCGATGCAGCTCGCGACCTGCTCCGGTGCGAGCGCGATCTCCGCGCCGAGCGCCTCGAGCAGGTCCGCCGAGCCGGACTGCGAGGTCATCCCGCGGTTGCCGTGCTTGGCGACCTTCGCGCCCACCGAGGCGGCGACGATCGCGGCCGCCGTCGAGGCGTTGAACGTGTTGAGCCCGGAGCCGCCGGTCCCGCAGGTGTCGAGCAGCGGGCGGGCGCTGACGTGCGCCCTCAGCGAGTGCTCGCGCATCACCCGCGCCATTCCGACGACCTCGTCGACGGTCTCGCCCTTGTGGCGCAGCGCGAGGACGAAGGCGCCGAACTGCGCGGGCGTCGCCTCCGCCTCCATGATCTCGTTCATGACGGCGGCGGCCTCGTCCTCGCTGAGGTCGCGCCCCTCCTCGACGAGCGCGCCGATCGCCTCGCCGATCATGAGCCGCCCCCGTGTCGCAACCCCACGAGGTAGCCGTCCACGGGGATCAACTGGCGGTTTCGCGGATCGACTCCTAGCGCGAATGCTTCCAGTGTGTAGGCGCCCAACAGCACGGTGGCGCCCTCGTCGCCAAACACAACGAGAGTCGTGCGCTCGCGTCCGTCGAGCCGGACGGTGGCTTCGCCAATCTCCTGCTGCATTCGACTGCCATCGGCGATGATGAATGTGAGGCTGTCCGTCGGCCTAATTCCGAGCCTTCTCAGGATGGATGCTGGCACGAGCGTGTAGGTCGCACCGGTGTCGACTAGCGCGTCCAGCGTCTCGAATGGCCCCTCAGGCCTCGCGGCGAGTTCGATTTGCTGGTGGAAGGTGCCCATCTCAGGCCGCCTCTCGCCTCACGCCGGGGCCGCCGCCGTGCGCGGCGACTCCATCGCGAGGAAGTTGCGCAGCAAGTCGTGGCCGGTCGTCGTCATGATGGACTCGGGGTGGAACTGAACGCCTTCGATCGGCAGCGTGCGGTGGCGGACGCCCATGATCACTCCGCTCTCCGCGCGTGCCGTGACCTCCAGCTCGGCGGGCAGCGTGTCCGGCTCGATCGCGAGTGAATGATAGCGAATCGCCTCGAACGGCTGCGGCAGCGACTCGAAGACGCCCTTGCCGTCGTGCGTCACCGTCGAGATCTTGCCGTGCATGATCTCGCCTGCCGGCCCGACCCGCGCGCCGAACGCCTCGCCGATGCTCTGGTGCCCGAGACAGACGCCGAGGAGCGGCACCTGTCCGGCCGCCGCCCGGATCAGGTCGATCGAGATCCCCGCCTCCGCAGGGGTGCAGGGCCCCGGCGAGACGACGATCCGCTCCGCTCCCATCGCCAGGCAGTCCTCGACGCTCGCCTCGTCGTTGCGCACGACCTCGACAGTCGCGCCCAGCTCGGAGAGGTACTGGTAGAGGTTGTAGGTGAACGAATCGTAGTTATCGATCAGCAAGAGCATGGGAACGCTCCAAACAAGCTGCGGGAGTAAGCCACGGATCGGCCGCGGACGTTATCGATCAGGAGAAGCATGGTCAGGCCTCCTCGTCGTCGTCGGGATCCGCCTGCGAGGCGGCAAGCATCTTCGCAAGTTGCTGCGTGTGCGCGCGGTCGTGGGCCGCGATGCGCGCGATCCGGTCGCCGACGCGCACCGCGCCGCGATCGGCGTGGTCGCCGTAGGCGTCCAGCTCGTCCTGCGTGAGTTCCTCGATCCAGGCGAGCGTCTCCGCCCGCAGCACGTCGAGGCGCTCGACTTCGGCGCGATCGCTGGCCGGGCGGGCGCGGCCGGCGCGCTCCGCTTCGCCCTGCGCAGGGTTGAAGGGGCGCCAGGTGTGGCCGGGCGTCTCCAGCAGCTCGCGCGCCTCGGAGGCGTAGTAGGCCTCGACCGTGGCGCAGTGCGTCAGCAGGTCCACCGGCGCCCACTCGCCATCGAGGCTGACGTCGCGCCAGGGCTCGTCGAGCGCCAGGTAGGCCGCCCGCAGCGCATCGCGCGCTGTGATCAGCTCGGCCGTCAGGTCCTCGACGCTGGCGCTCTTCGGGAGCGCACCGCCGTCTGCGGGCAAGCCGCGCAGCCACTCACGCACACCCTCGACGAGGTCGATGCCCGGCGCGGTGCCGGGAGGCGCCCAGGCGGCGTCGAGGAAGTCCGCAGGCGCGTACTGCGGGTCGCCGCGCCAGGAGCTGCAGATGAAAACGTTGGCGATCGCGGCCGGCAGCGCCAGCGAGTCGTTGAACTCGCGGCGGTCGGGCGCCAGGCGGAGGCGGTCGGCCAGCAGCCGCGCCAGCGCCTGCTCGGCCGTCTCGTCGTCGGCGACGGGCTCCGAGGGCAGCGTCCAGCGGCTGCCCGCGCCGCTGCGCTCCTCGCGGGCGTGGCGCACGAGCAGCACGCGGCCGTCGCTGCGGCGCAGCGCGGCGGATGCGACAAGCGGCTTGGCGTCCATCAGTAGCCCAGGCTTCCCGAGGGCGTGCTGACGCCCGCTCGCGCCTCGGCGTCGTCGATGGCGGCCATCAACGCGCGCGCCTTGTGCTGCGTCTCCTCGAACTCGCGCTGCGGGTCGGAGTCGTAGACGATGCCGCCGCCGGCCTGCACGTAGGCGACGCCGTCGCGCAGCAGCACCGTGCGAATCGTGATGCAGGTCTCGACGTTGCCCGAGAGGTCGAAGAAGCCGACGGCCCCCGCGTAGGGGCCGCGCTGGTCCGGCTCCAGCTCGGCGATGATCTCCATCGCGCGGATCTTGGGCGCGCCGGAGACCGTTCCCGCCGGGAAGGCCGAACGCAGCGCGTCGTAGCCGCTCATCTCCTCGCGCAGCTCGCCCCGCACGTGGCTCACGAGGTGCATCACGTGCGAGTAGAGCTCGAGGTCGAAGCTCTGCGTCACCTCGACCGAGCCGGACTTCGAGACGCGCCCGACGTCGTTGCGCCCGAGGTCGAGCAGCATCACGTGCTCGGCGATCTCCTTGGGATCGTTGCGCAGCTCCTCGGCCAGCCGCTCGTCCTCGTCGGGCGAGCCGCTGCGCGGGCGCGTTCCGGCGATCGGGTGCACGTCGACGACGCCGTCCTCGACCTTCACCAGCAGCTCCGGCGAGGCGCCGATGATGGCGATGTCGTCGAACTGCAGCAGGTACATGTAGGGCGAGGGGTTGACGACGCGCAGCGAGCGGTACAGCTCCACGGGGTGCACGCCGGTCTCGCGCGAGAAGCGCTGCGCGATCACCGCCTGGATGATGTCGCCTTCGACGATGTACTGCTTCGTGCGCTCGACGGCTCGCAGGTAGTCTTCGTGCGCCCAGTTGGACCCGATCGGCTGCCCGGTCGGCCCGTCGAGCGGAACGTAGGGCAGCGCGGCGAGCGGCGCCTCGAGGCGCTCCGTAAGGCGCTCGATCTTCGCGACCGCCGCGTCGTAGGCGGCGTCGACGTCGCCGTCGAGGCGGGCGTGCGAGATCACCTTGATGGTGTGCAGCACGTGGTCGAAGACGAGCAGCGTGTCGGTGAACATCAGCCACGACTCGGGCACGCCCAGCGCGTCCGTCTCCGGGCGCGGGATGCGCTCGAAGTGCCCGACGGTCTCGTAGCCGAGGTAGCCGACGGCCCCGCCGTGGAAGCGCGGCAGCCCTGGCGCCGCGACCGGCCGCAACTCGGCGATCTCGTCCTCGATCACGCTCAGCGGATCGCCGTCCTCGTGGTTGAGGGCGCTCACCCGGTACGGCTCGGTGCCGATGTAGGAGTAGCGCCCCATGCGCTCGCCGCCCTCGACGGACTCGAGGAGGAAGGAGTACTTGCCGCGCGCGATCTTGAGGTAGGCGGAGACAGGCGTCTCCAGGTCGGCGCGCACCTCGCGGTAGATCGCCGCGATGTTGCCCTCGCCGGCGGCCGCGAGGCGGTGCAGCTCCTCGCGGGTCGGCATGGTGCGGGTTGCGGTCGGTGTCGTCATCGTCGTCGTCCTGTTCGTGCGATGCAGCGTCGTGAGCCCGTGGCGCGCGGCCACCACCAGACGCCGCCGAGGCGTGCGGCGGACTGGCGGCGGTACGGCGCAGGGCTGCTGCGGTGCACGATCAAGCCTCCTCGTTTCCTCCAGCCGTGGGTTGCCCCGGATACACGGGTTGTCCCGGATACAAAGGGACCACCGCCCTGGGGCGATGGTCCTCGCGGCGCCACCCAAGTTCCGCGCGCCGGAGGCCTCGAGGCCCGCGGCTCGCGCTCATTCAAGGCACGGCCACCCGGCTGCCCCGGACGCGGGGCGTGGCGGCGATGCCCTGGGCCTGGATAACGGCGCCCACACCGTCGACGCCTACTTGCCCCTCGTCGGGTCGATTGGGGGCGTTCGGGCCGAGACTCCCGGGTCCATTCCGCCGCTGCTGTCGGGCGCCGGGCTTCCACCTTGCCCCGGCTCTCTGGGCCCCGCGTGACGGCGTACTACTCCCGTTCCGCGTCGCTCTCTTTCGCGCTTGCGACCGTGATCGAGGCTACGGCTGGCCGCCACGGAGTGTCAACGAGGTGAGAAAGATCCGAGGGAACCAGACCGGTCGAACTGGCGTAGTACCTTGTGAGTGGAGCCACTGCACGGGGGGTGAGCATGCGTCGGCCCGTCCACCTCGGGTTCACTCCTCTCCTCGCTGCGCTGGTGCTGTGCGCAGGGCTCGCATCGGCCGGCGCGACCGGGTCTGTCGGCTTGTCCTCGTGGGTGGTCCTGCCACGTACCTCGACGGAGCTGCAGCCCGGCTGGAACATGGTCGGCTGGGTCGGGCCCGAGACCGCGTCCCGGCGTCTGTTCCACCAGCTCCCGGAGTTGGAGCGGATCTCGGCGTGGGACGCCGAGCACGAGCGCTACCGGCGGGCGTGGCGAGGCGAGTACGAGCAGTTGCCAACGCTCACCGCCGGCATGGGGCTATGGCTGCTGATCGGTGGCGACGCGCCGGTCCGGTGGGACCGCCCGATCGCGCTGGAGGGCGCGGAGCTCCGGCTGCACCCGGGCCTGAACCTCGTCGGCTGGACAGGAGACGACGGCACGCCGGTCAGGGAAGCCCTCCAGGGGCTCGGCGACGCGGCGCTCGCGGCGTGGGGCTGGGACGCAGCCGGACAGCAATACGTGCGCCACAGCCTGCGCTCGAGCGGGCAGGCGGACACGGGGCCCGGTCTTCGCCGGGGCGACGCGCTCATGATCCGGGCAGCGAGGGCCGTCGAGTGGGATCAACCGGGTGCGGATCCGCCGGTCGTGTTCCTCGGCGAGGTTCCTGCCCACATCAAGAGGGGCATCATCGCCGAGTACGAGCGGGTCCAGACGTTATTCGCCGAGCGCTTCGGGGTCGTTCCGAGGGAGACTCCGCTCTACGTGGGCGCCGACGTGGAGGCGCTGCGGGCGACCCACGTCGCGGTATTCGGGCGGCCGCCACCGTACCGGAACTGTGCGCGGCTCACTGACGACTACGTGGACGTGGTGCTGGCCAGCTGCGCCCGGCCGGACGACGTGCTCAGGCTGGAGAATCGTCAGGTGCAAGCGCTGGTCGGCCATGGAGTCTCGACCGGTGATCCAGGCGGAGCGGACTGGCTGGTGATCGGCACGGAGATGTACATCGATGTCATCTACCAACCCGTGGCGGGGAGTGTCGGCTACGAGGTAGCCCGGGGCGGCCAGGTGAACCAGACAACGCGCGCCACGGTTCCGCTGCACAGCCTCGAGACGGTCAGCCAAGACCCCGGCGATCAGCCCGCTGGAGCGCACGCGCTCGCGTTTCTTGCCATTGAGCGGCTTGCAGCACTGGCGGGCGAACCCGCGATCTTCGAGTACTACCGTCTGCTGCCGTTGGAAGAGACATGGGAGGATGCCTTCGCCGAGGCGTTCGGCACCACGGTCGACGTGTTCTACGCGGACTTCGAGGCGTACCGCAAGGAAGTGGCGTCCCTGCTGCCGCATGTGACTGATGAGGGAACGAGACCCGTCATCGAGTTCGTGGGGGACGTTCCGCCCGAGGCCCGAGAGGCGATCCGCAGCGACTTCGAGCGAGTGGGTGAGTTCGTGTCCCGACGATTCGACACGGAGCCGCGCGAGTTCACGCTCTATGTGGGACCTGATGTCGACACGTTACGCGCCGAAGTTCCCGTGTCGTTCCTCGGCCTCGGCGGTTGGAACGGTTGCAGCGGGTTCGTGGAACGGGACGTTGCCATCGTCTCCCTCGCGCAGCCGTGCGGCACCGCCACCCGGCAAGACATCTACTACATCAGGGCCCTGCTCCCCCGGTTTTTCTTCGCTCCCGTGTGGCTGGCAGTCGGTGCGCAAGAGTACGCAACGGCTGCGTATCACGCGGAGGCGAAGGGCCTGGACATCGCCGAGCACCGGGTATCGCACATCGGGTGGGCCCGGCGAAGTCTCGGGGGGTTGCGAGACCTCGAAGAGACCGAATTTCGGAGCGGCATCAAGACGGCGCTCAGCTACCTCGCGGTGGAGTGGCTCGTGGAGCGAACAGGCGAGACCGCCCTCTTCGACTTCTTCGAACAGTGGTCGCCCTACGAGGTCTGGAAACCGGTGTTCAGGGCGACCTTTGGCTTCCGCGTAGAGGACTTCTACGAGGACTTCGAGGCCTACAGCGCCGAACTCTTCGCCGACGAACCCTGATCGACGCCCCGCTCACACCTCCACCGCGCGCCGCCCCGGCCGCGCGCGCTCGCGGGCGACCCAGGCGCGGACGCGGGCGACCGTGCCGGCGAGGTCGCCCTCGACGTTGACGATGACGGCGTCGAAGGCGTCCTGCTGCTCCAGCTCGGCACGGGCGCTGTCGAGGCGGCGCGCCAGTTCGGCGGGGTCCGTGCCGCGCTCGCGCAGGCGCTGCTCGATCTGCTCGAGGCTCTCGGGCGCGATGAACAGCAGCCGCGCCTCCGCGATCGCCTCGCGGATCGCCAGCGCGCCCTGCACGTCCACCTGCAGCAGCACGTCGCGTCCGCTGCCGAGGGCGGCGCGCAGCTGCGTGCGCGGCGTCCCGTAGAAGCGGCCGTGCACCTCGGCGTGCTCGACCAGCTCGCCGGAGCGGACGGCCGCCTCGAACGCCTCGCTGCTTGCGAAGAGGTAGTGGACGCCGTCAACCTCGCCGGGGCGCGGCGGTCGCGTCGTCATTGTGACGGGGCGGGCGAACTCGTCGCCCGCGAGCAGCGCGCTCATCAGCGCGTCCTTGCCGACGCCCGACGGTCCCGAGATCACGGCGAGCAGCGGTGGGGGAGTCGACACCGCCGCGCGCCCTACGCCGAACCGAGCCGATCGAGGTCCGACCAGAACGCGGGGTAGGAGACGGCGACGGCGTCCGCGCCCTCGATCGCGGACTCGCCCTCGGCGATCAGCGCGCCGGCCGCGCCGAGCATCGCGAGGCGGTGGTCGCCCGCCGCCTCGACGTGCCCGCCTCGCAGCCCCCCGCCGCCCCCGACGGCGAGACCGTCGGCGCGCTCCTCGACCTCCGCGCCGAGGGCGCGCAGCGCCGCCGCCGTGGTGGCGACGCGGTCCGATTCCTTGACGCGCAGCTCGGCGGCGTCGGCGATCACGGTCTCGCCCTCGGCGACCGCGCCGGCCAGCGCGAGCAGCGGCAGCTCGTCGATCGCGCGGGGAATAACGTCGCCCTCGACGCGCACGCCGCGCAGCGAGGCGGAGCGCACGCGCAGGTCGGCGACGGGCTCGCCGCCGACGGTGCGCGACTCGAGCTCCTCGATGTCCGCGCCCATCTCGCGCAGCACGTCGAGGACGCCCGCGCGCGTGGGGTTGAGGCCGACGCCGGTGAGCAGCACGTCGGCGTCCGGGTGAAGCGTGGCGGCGACGATCCAGACGGCTGCGGTGGAGATGTCGCCGGGGACGCGCACGTCGATCGACTGCAGATCGCCGGCGGGCGGCGTCAGCGTAACCGTCGCGTCCTCGACGGCGATGTGCGCGCCCATCGCGGCCAGCATGCGCTCGCTATGGTCGCGTGAGCGCGAGGGCTCGGCGACGGTCGTGGCGCCTTCGGCGGCCAGGCCGGCGAGCAGGATCGCGGACTTGACCTGCGCCGAGGCGACCGGCGTCTCGATGCGCTGGCCGCCGGCGATCGCGCCGCCCTCGATCACCAGCGGCGGCAGCGTGTCGCCCGCGCGTGCGGACATGCGCGCGCCGAGGGCGCGTAACGGCTGCACGATGCGCCCCATCGGGCGCTGTCGCAGCGAGCCGTCGCCCGTGAGCACGGAGAGGAACGGGAACCCCGCGAGCATGCCGCTCAGCAGCCGGATCGTCGTGCCCGAGTTCCCGCAGTCGAGCACGCCGGACGCCTCGTGGAGGCCGGCGCGGCCGCGCCCGCGCACGATCAGCGCGTCCTCGGCGACCTGCTCGATCTCCGCGCCCAGGGCGCGCATGCACTCGAAGGTGGAGCGGGTGTCGGCGGCGTCGAGGAAGCCGTCGATGCGCGCCTCGCCCTCGGCGGCGGCGTTGAGCATCAGCGCGCGATGGGTGATGGACTTGTCGCCGGGGATCTCGACGTGGCCGCGCAGCCGCGCGGGCGGGATGACTCGCCTGATCTGCGCCGCGTTCATCCCGCGGCTAGCGGCGGCCGAAGAAGCGCCTGCGCTGGCGTGTTTGCGCGTCCTCGTCGCTCTCTTCGGTCATCTGGCGTAGCCGCTCGGAGAGCGCGCCGCCGAGGAGCATGTCGGTCATCCCGGGCACCGGGATGCCGGAGCCCTTCTGGTCGATCTCGACGCGCCCGATCTGGCCGTCGTGGTAGGCGATGTGGTCGATGTTCAGTTGCGCCAGGTGGCGCAGGAACTCCTCGTCCCGATCGGGGTCGGTGATCATGTCCTCGAGGTCGTAGATGGCGCCGCGCAGGCGCTGCAGCCAGTGGACCACCTGCTCGCGGTTGGTGACGGCGATGTCATGCGCCATCAGCTCGTCGGTGCCGGCGAGGCGGGTGGTGTCCTTGAAGCCGCTGGCGGCCAGCAGCGACATCTCTGGCCAGGCCTCGGAGTCGCGCACCAGTCGGAAGAGCGCGCTCGCGGCGAACATCGGCAGGTGCGAGATTGCGGCGGCGTAGGCGTCGTGCTCCGCGGCGTCCATGAACATCGGCTTCGCGCCCAGCGCCGTGGCGAGGCCGGAGACCGTCTCGACGGCTTCGCTGGAGGCCGAGCGTGATGGCACGACGACCCAGCGCGCGTCCCGGAACAGCTCCGCCTCGGCTGCCGCGGGCCCGAACTCCGTCTTGCCGGCCATCGGGTGGCTGCCCACGAAGTTGATCGTGTTCGGCAGCAACTCCGCGGCCCACTGCATCACCTGGGTCTTGGTCGAGCAGGTGTCCGTGACGATCGCACCCACCGCCAGGTTGGACGCGATCGTCTCCATGACCTCGCGCGTGGCGAGCACCGGTGTGCTGATGACCACGAGCGAGGCGCCCGCGACGGCGTCGCGCAGGCTGCTCGCGCGCCGGTCGATCGCCTTGCGGCGCTCGGCCTCGCGCTCACGCTCGCGGCTGGTGTCGAAGCCGATGATCTCGATGTCGTCCGTGCCCTCGGCTGCCTTCAGCCCAAGGCCGATCGAGGCCCCGATCAGGCCCGTACCGAGGATGGCCACCTGCGTCATGTGCACCGCGCCATTCGTGCTCCGCGGACGCCGTCCGGCGCCGCTGGATTGCCAGTCTCGATGGTAGCACGGGCGGCGCGGCGCCCTCGGCGCGGCCCGCTCAGACGACCTGATCGGCCTCCATCAGCCAGGCCAGCTCGCGGTCGTCGCCGGGAGAAGCATCGTGGTGGCGGCGGACCAGCTCGCAGACGCGCGGCGAGCAGCCGATCGCGCGAAGTCGCGCCGCGCCCCGCGCGGGGTGATCGCGCTGCGCCGCGAGGGCGCGCGACAGCCGTCCGCCCTCGGCGCTGGCGAGGCGCTCGTGCAGCCCCGGCGCGAACTGCAGCAGCAGCACGTGGAGGATGCGCTCCTGCACGTACAGCCTGCCCTTGCCTGTGTTGTGCAGCAGGGCGGCGACCAGCAGCTCGTCGGAGGGCGACGCGTTGGCGCGCAGCCAGGCGAGGACGTCGAGGGCGTGCCGGCGCTCGCGGCCCTGCAGCGCCTCGAACAGGCGCAGCTCGGCGGGACGGAGCAGCTCCCGCGCGGCGCGCTGCTCGGCGGGGGCGAGCGAGCCGCGGAGACCTCGGAAGAAGCGCCGCGTGTGCCGCGCGAGGTCCGTGGCGGCGGCCAGCACGCGCGGTCAGACCAGCCGTACCAGGGTGTCGCCGGCGAATAGCTCCAGCAGGAAGTCGCGCGGCGGCCCCATGACCTCGAACAGCCAGGCCGGCCCCCCGAGGAAGGGGAGGATGATCAGCAGCATCAGGATGCCGGGGCACCATGGCTCCAGCTTCGCGAAGTGCACCCCGATCGGGCGCGGCAGCAGCCCGGCGGCGACCCGGAACCCATCGAGCGGCGCGAGCGGCACGAGGTTGAAGATCGCGAGGATCACGTTGAGCAGCACGACCGTCCCCAGGAACAACCCAACCATGTTCTCGGGCGAGTCCGTCCATACCCCCACGGCGAACTCGGCCAGCGAGGGCGCGACGAAGGGGTGGAAAAACGGCACCCAGCCGAGCTTGATCGGCAGCCCGGCGATCGCCGCGACCACCAGGTTCGTCGCCGGGCCCGCGACGGCGATCGTGGCCATGTTCAGCTTGACGTTGCCCGAGGTGTTGAACGGGTTGACCGGCACCGGCCGCGCCCAGCCGAAGCCGGCGAGGAAGATCAGCGCCGAGCCGAGCGGATCCAGGTGTCGCTTCGGATTGAGCGAGAGCCGCCCGAACGAGCGCGGCGTGCGGTCCCCGAGCGAGTCGGCGACGTAGGCGTGGGCGACCTCGTGCAGCACGAGGCCGACCAGCAGCGAGGCGCCGAATGCAGCGATCAGAATGACAAAGGCGAGCGGCGCCTCATCGAGCACCGCCAGATAGCGAAGTATCACGATTCCAGCGTAGCAGGGGTCGCCGCAGAGCGCCCTCGCAGGGGGCGCGAGGCAGCTCGTCCGGGGGTGCGCGTTGACACCGCGTGACGGCGGTTCATATCGTGATTCTGGCCCACAGGTGACTGTGGCTCGTTTGGCGGGGGCCGAACTCTCCGGGAAGCCCGAAGGCGCTTGCTCATGCCCCGCCGTGTCCTGCCGCTGCTGGCCCTGCTCGTCCTGCTCGCCGCCGGTGTCGTGGTCGCGTGTGATTTCGGCGACGACGAGCCGGACGAGCCCGTTGCCGAGGCGCGGCTCGTCTTCGCCGAGTTCGGCCCCGGCGAGGACAGCATCTACACCGCGCCCGCCGGGAACCTCGAGGCTCGCGAGCTGCTCGCGAGCGTGCCGCACGCGCAGGGCTGGGCGCTGACGCCGGCGACGGAGATGGTCGGCGCCCTGATCGCCTTCGTCGCCCTGCCGCCCGAGGCCGAACCCCGCCGCGATTCCCCCGCCGAGCTCTGGCTGCTGGACGCCGCCAGCGGCGATCTGACGCGACTCGCCGGCGACGCCGATCTGCTCGTTCCGCCCGTCTTCGACCGCGAGGGTCGCTACCTCGTCTATCGCAGCAGCGACGGCATCGAGGGGACGCAGGCGCTGGTGCGCGTCGATCTCGCGACACGCGAGCGGCGGACCGTGCGCAAGCTGACGACGCGGTTCGGGATCCTGCCCGTGGCCGTTCCGGCGGATGGCGGCGTGGTCTACGCCGAACTCTCCACCGGCGGCACCGACCTCTACCGCGTCGATGCCGAAGGCGAGGGCGCCACGCTGCTGCTCCACGCCTCCGATCACATCGCAAGCGGCTGGCGCCTCTCGCCGGACGGCGGCACGCTCTCCTACCTGGCGCCGCGGATCGAGGCCGAGCGCGTGGTTCAGCGCCTCCACGTCACAGCGATCGACGGCGGCGCCGAGCCGCGCATCGAGGCGAGCGACGGCTTCGTTGGCGATCAGTTCTCGCCCGTCTGGACGCCCGCGGGCGACGGCATCACGTTCGGCCAGGAGCCCGGATTCCTGGCGGGGGCAGCCCCGCTCACACTGCAGCTCGAGGACGGCGGCGAACAGGGGCGGCTGACCGCGCCCGAGCAGGGCTTCGACGCGCCGCTCGGCTGGAGCGGCGACGGCCGCTACCTGGCGGCGCGCAGCTTCGACGGACGCGACGCCTATGAGCCGGGTCGCGAGTCGCTGGTGGTGATATCCAGCGCCGGCGGCCGGGCGACCGTACTGGCGGACCACGAGCTGATCTTCATCGGCTGGCTGCGCGATGCCTGAGGTCGCCCTGCGCCGGATCGCGCGGGCGGCGCTGATCGTCCTCGCCGCCGCGTTGGCGCTCGGGCTCTGGTCGTCGCCTCGAGGCGCGGAACCGGCGCGAGCCTGCGCATTCCTGCGCACGCCGCAGACCTACGAGGCCGATCGCGCACGCGCGTCCTACCTGGATGTGATCGACGCGGCGGCGGTCAACGCGCTCTTCCCGAACAACCCGTTCTTCGGGCTGCCGACAATCGAGGTCGGGACGCGCAGCAACCGCTCCGACAGCGCCCTGCGGCAGGTGCCCGTGGAGGTGCTGCGCGCGGTCGCCTGGGTCGAGTCCGGTATCACGATGGCCTCGCGCTCGGTCTCCTTCGAAGCCCTCGGGGACGCGCTGATCTCATTCGACTGCGGTCACGGCGTGATGCAGGTAACGACAGGCATGACGCTGCCGCTGGGCGCCGACCGCCGGCCGAGCGAGACGCAGGTGAGCGTGGCGACGCACTACGTGTACAACATCGCTCGAGGCGCGGCGATCCTCGCGGACAAGTGGAATCGCGCCCCGCAGTCGCGCCCGATCGTCGGCACGGACACCGGCTCGTCGCCGCAGCTGATCGAGAACTGGTACTACGCCGTCTGGTCCTACAACGGATTTACCGGGCCCGGCGCAATCGGGTCGAATCACCCCGCCGACCCCGTCTTCGGCGGGTGGCCGCGCGAGCGCTATCGTTGCGACGGAACGCAGTCGCGCAACCGCTACCCCTACCAGGAGCTGATCTGGGGCTGCATGGCGCGCCCGCCCGCGCCGAACGGCGCCCGGCTCTGGAGTCCAGTCGACGCGACGCTTCCGAACCTCTCGCAGGTCAGCTACTTCGAGGCGCTTTCGATTGCGAACTTCCGCTTCCCGTTCGCGGGCATGGACATGCCCACGCCGCAGCCCGCGCACCAGACGGAGCCGCCCTCTGTTCGCGGAGGGTTCCGCTCCGCGGTTCTCGCATCGCCGCGACTCTCCGTGAACGCGCCGCCGATCGAGATCCGCACGGAGGGAACCTTCGAGGAGACCCGCGCGACCGTGCACATCAGGAACTCGGGCACGGGCATCCTCTCCTGGTCGGCAACGTCGTCGGACGGCTGGATCGTGGTCGATCCGCCGGCCGGGGTTGCCCTCGGATCGGACATCGCCTGCACCGGCCGCGGCTGTAGCCGGGAGGCGGAGATCACGATCACGGTCAACCCCACGCTGCTGCCGGGGTCTACGGCTCGGGGGACACTGCTCATCAGCACGCCCAACGGCGAGGGCAGGGATGTCGAGGTCCGGATCGACGTCGATGCGGACTTCGAGGTCGGAGCGCCCGGGACCAGCCGCGCCTACTGAGCGCGCCCCGCTACACTCGATCCATGGAGGCGAGGGCGATGCTCGAGTTGATCCGGCCCTGGCTCGACGCGATCCGGCGCAATCACGCGCTGGAGCACGCGACGGTCGCGGTCCTGCTCGCGCGCCGCGGCCCCACGCGGCTCGCGGGGCGCGCCACGGCGAGCGGCTACGTCATCCTCGGCGACCTCGAGACGGACGAGGTCGCCGACGCCGCCAATGAGGCGCTCAGGCGCCTCCAGGCCGGCGAGGCGTCGCTCGCGATCTCGCCGCTGTGCGGCACGACGATCGCTGTCGGCGCGGGGCTGTGCGCACTGGCGGCCACGCTGGTGCTCGCGACCGGCCGCCCCTGGACGCGGTTCCCGAACGCGTTCACCGCGGCCGCCCTTGCCGCGGTCGGCGGACAGCCGGCGGGCCGCTGGGTGCAGCAGCACGTGACCACGCTGGCCGATCACGGGAGTGTCGAGATCCTCGGGGTTCGTACGTTCTTCGGGCGCGTGCACCAGGTCCGGACGCGCGGCCCGGCAGGGGCCTAGGGCGCTTCGGGATCGGCGGCTACTGGCTCTCGGCGGCGGCGCGCCGCCGTTCCCAGTCCAGCACGAACGGGTTGTGCTCCTTCTCGAAGGCCACCGAGGTCTCCTGCATGTGGCCCGGCAGCACGACCGTCTCGTCCGGCAGCACCAGCAGCTTCTCGGTGATGCTGGTCATCTCCTCGGCGTAGCTGCCGCCCGGCATGTCGGTGCGGCCGATCGAGCCGCGGAAGAGGGTGTCGCCGCTGAACAGGAACTTCGCGTCCTCGTTGTAGTAGCTGACGCTTCCGGTCGTGTGCCCGGGCGTGGTGATGACGCGGAGGCGCACGCCGTCGACCTCGACGATGTCGGACTCCTCGACATAACCGTCGGGGTCGGGCGGGCCCTGCGTCAGGTCCAGCCCCATCCGTTGCGCCGAGTCCTTCCAGCCGTGCTGCAGCAGGTCGAGGTCGCTCTCGTGCAGCAGGAACTTCGCCCCGGTCGCCTCGTGCACCCCGTGGACGCCGAGGATGTGGTCGAGGTGCGCGTGGGAGTTGGCGATCGCCTTGATCGTCACGCCCATGTCGCGCGCGAGGGCGAGGATCTCCTCCGGCTGGTCGCCGGGGTCGATGCAGATCGCCTCGCCCGTGCGGCGGTTGCCGACCACCCAGCAGTTCTCCTGGAAGACCCCGACGACGATGCCGCGGACCATGAGTTCGTTTGCGACTTCCATCGGCGGTCCGTCCTTGCGCTGCATCTCTGGCCCCGGCGGCGGACCGGGCCCGTGAGGGCAGCGTAGCGGCCCGCGCGCTCGCGGGCTACGCGAGCAGTTGCGCGGCGATGAACTCCAGGCCGATGTCGCGCACGTGCTCGGGCGTCTCGGCGTGGCCGCCGGGGTTGGCGTAGAGGCGCTTGTCGGCCGAGCCGAGCAGGTCGAAGAGCGCCAGCATCCCGTCGCGATCGAAGAGCTCGTCGTCCCACTGCATCAGGAACAGCGTCGGGCAGCTGAGGCGAGGAGCGTCCCGCACCAGGCGCACGAAGAGGCTGTCCTCAGTCCGGGCGGAGCTGCGCACGCCGCAGAGGCCAAGCACCGCCGCGCGGATGCGGCCGTCGGCAACGAGGAAGGGCAGCCCGAACATCGTCCCCATCGAGACGCCGCCGTAGCCGATGCGCTCCTCGTCGAACTCGCCGAGGCCGAGCAGCGCGTCGAGCGTCGCCTGCCAATCGCCCACCATCTCCTCGGCCACCGCGGCGTCGTAGCGCTGCTCGCGGCCGCGGGCGGCGCGGTCGCCGTGGTAAGGGCCGTCGATGGCGGCGGCGGCGATGCCGTAGCGCCGGACGTAGGCGTGCGCACGCTCCAGGCGGCTCTCGTCGCGCTTGTGCCCGGCGCCGCCGTGTCCGAGCAGCACCAGCGGCGTGGCGCCGCCCCGCTGCTGCGGCGTCCAGAGCACGCCAGGCACACGTCCTTCTGGGCGCACGATGTCGAAGCGGCGCTCGCGCACGCCCTCGGTGGTCCCGGTGTCTGCGATGCGTTCCAGCATGCGGGGGTGGTAGCGCACGCGGCCCGGGGGCGCAACCGGCGGCGGGTTTTACTTTCGGGCTCGGCTGTCGATAATGGTAGTGGGGGTAACCGGACAGGAACGCCCCTATGCCACCGCTGCACCGCCTGGGTCGCATGGCGCGACCCCGGGGTCGGACTCCCCTCGGAATCTCCCTGCCTTCCGCTCTGGCCGCGCTCGTTGCGGCGCTTGCCGCGATCGCGCTCACGCTGGCGGGTGGCGGCCCCGCCACGGCAGCGGCCGCACCCTGCCAGGTCGCGGCCGAGGCCGGCGCGGCGCCCCTCGGCACCCTGAGCACGCCGCTCGAGATCGAGATTATGTGCGATGCCACCGCACGGGTGGAGGTGCACGTGCCGGGCGGCCCCGGTTCGGCGCACTTCGTGGAGGCGCGCTCGCCGCTGCGGATCAGGGACGAGCGGGCGTATCTCTGCCGCGGTCAGGATCCAACTGTCGAGGTCGCCTCGGAGGCCCTCGGCTGGTTCCAGTCGGTCCCGATCCGCGGCGTCAGGGCGCTTCCGCAGTGCGACGTGCTGCTCAAGCCCGGCTCGATGCGCCTGCAATGGAGCGGACCGCGCATGGAGGTGCCCGATGCCTTCGCCGGCGGGGCGCTCGGCTGGGCGGAGTGGGAGCGCGGCCCGGGAGGCCTCGTCCCGGGTCTCTCCGTCTGGGTGGTCCTCGAAGACGAGCCGTGGCACTCGGTCGGCTGGGGAGACGGCGTGCCGCCGGGGATGCAGGGCCTCTCATACCTGGCCCCGGGCGGCGAGTACCTCGTGATCTCCGATGCGGAGCGGCCGTGGACGTTCCCGCGGCCTCGCGAGACCGATTCCCCGTTCGAGCACGCCCAGGTCGTCGCCTTCTACGGCTACCCGGGCGTGCCGGTGATGGGCGCGCTCGGCAAGGGCTCGCCTGCGGAGACAGCCAGGGAGGTCGCAACCTGGGCTGAGCGCTACGACCGGCTGAACGGCCCACGCGATGTGATCCCGGCGTTCCACCTGATCACCGCTGTCGCTCAGGCCTACCCCACGGCGGACGGTACGTACCTGAGCCGGATGACCGACGACAGGATCGAGTCGTATGTCGAGGCAGCTCGCGACTACGGGATGCTGCTCTTCCTCGACGTGCAGATCGGTTGGAGCGACCCGCTCACCGAGGTCAAGCTGCTCGACCGCTTCCTGCGCGAGCCGTTCGTGCACCTGGCGCTCGACCCCGAATTCGCGACCCTGAGCCGGGGTGTGCGTCCCGGCCTGGCGATCGGCTCGCTGGAGGCCGAAGAACTCAACGAGGTCCAGCATTACCTCGCGGAGCTCGTCGAGGACGAGGGGCTGCCGCCGAAGATCCTCGTCGTGCATCAGTTCGTCGACTGGATGCTGCTTGACCGCGAGGCGGTCGAGGACGTCGCCGGCGTCGAGATCACGATCGACATGGACGGCTTCGGCGGCGCGAGGTTGAAGCTGCTGCACTACGAGCGCTACTCGCTCGCCGCGCCCTCGGAGCGGTCGGCGATCAAGCTGTTCTTCCGGCAGGACGACCCGATCATGTCGCCGGAGCAGATCCAGGCCCTCACGCACGTGCCGGACATGATCATCTACCACTAGGGGGCGTTTATGTTTGTGATTGGGGTTGCAAGAGCCGCTGGTGGCGTTGGGGTGACGAGATCGACAGGTGGTTCCGAGGATGAGGCGGTTAGGCGACGAGGTGCCGTGGGACGAACTACCACCAAGGGGCGACCTGTTGCGCATCGTGCTCTTGATGGGCGCCGGGATCGTCGGGTTCGTACTACTCAGCAGGCTGGGCTTGAGCCTGTATCTGACGCTGCTTCTCGATGTAGCCTAATGGAGCAGCGCTCCAGTCATGGGCAAGGAGGAAGTGGAAGGACCGCTGGCCGTTCAATCGTTCCGACTACTGGGCCAGGTCCAAGCGTGACGACCTCATCTTCTACGCAGTGATAGGCGTCATCATGGCCTATCTGCTCATCCGCTCGAAGGGGAGTTGACTGCGCCCGCCCCGAGAACGTGGGCTCCACGTGCTGGAGTTGAACCGGTAGACCTTGCAGTCCGCAGTCACGAGCAGCATGTCCTGCTCCTGGTAAGTGCCAGCTGAACCAGAGGATGCCCTTCAGAAGTTGAAGGTTAATCACAAACGTTGGTAAGCACCCCGTAGTCCGGCGCCGGATCCCGGCTCGACCTCGCCTGCTGCGCCTCGCAGCCGCTGGCGTGTATACTTAACGGCGAGCTGGCGGGTAATGGCTCGGGTGTGGTCATGCCTCGCCGGTTTTTTGTTGCCCTCATTCTTCTTGCCGTCCTCGTCGCGCCCGTAGCCGCGCTGGGTTCGGCGTCCGCCGGCGCGGCATCGAGCAGCGCCATGCTCGATGCGCCCGCGCGCCCTGCATTCGGGCAGCTCGTTCCCGGCCACGAGGCAGTCGTGCGCGGCGACGGCGACTGCCTGCGGCTGCGCGACGCCCCCTCCCTCTCCGGCAGCCAGATCAGCTGCATCGAGGACGGGACGACGCTGGACGTGCTGGAGGGCTCGGCCAGCGCGGACGGGTACGACTGGCAGCGCGTGCGGGTGTTTGGCGTCGCCGGCTGGGTGGCCGCGGAGTTCCTCGCTCCGGTCCCGCCCACCCCCGCCTGCGGATCACAGGCCGGAGTCTCGGGAATCGGGCCGGGGTTGCTGGGCTGGGTTCCGGAGTCGGGATGGGGGCTGGTTCTCTGGGGCGGCGGCACGGCCCATGGAGTTGCCAACGCGGCTGCCTTGCAGGGCTGCAATCTGCGATCGGTCTGGGCGAACAAGACCGGGGGCGGCTTCATCTCCTATCTGTTCGGGGCGCCGGCCTTCGTGAACGTCGCCTGGTTCCAGCAGTTCCCCGGCGGGCGCATCCCGGCCGGCACACCGCTGATGATCAAGTGCGACCACGCGGTCGGACGCCTCGCGCGCAGCATCGAGGGGGCGCCCGCGACGGCGGCCCTGCCGATTCCGCCGCCCAGCTCCGCGGCGCCGCAGCCCGTTCACGCCAGCCCCGCTCCGCAGATCAGCGCGGAGGCGGCGATCGTCATCGACGCCGGCTCCGGCGCCGTGCTCTACGACAAGCACGCCCGGCTACCCGTTGCCCCGGCCAGCCTGACCAAGATCGCGACGGCGATCCTGGCGATCGAGGGCAGCGACCTCGGCGGCTGGGTGGAAACCGACGTCGACAGCCGCCTCATGTACGACAGCTCGCTGATGGGGCTGCTGCCCGGCGACTGCTTCACCGTGGCGGACCTCCTCTACGGCCTCATGCTGCCCTCCGGCAACGACGCGGCGCTGGCGTTGGGGCGGCACCTGAGCGGATCGGACGAGGAGTTCGTGGCCGCCATGAACACCCTGCTGCACCGGCTGGGCCTCGACGACAGCGAGTTCGCGAACCCGCACGGCCTCGACGAGGCCGGGCACCACGCCTCTGCTTATGACCTCGCGATGCTCGCCCGCTACGGGATGACGCTGCCCGAGTTCGCCTCGATCGTCGGCGAAACGTACTGGACGGCCCGCGGCTCGCGGGAACTCTCGATGCGGAACGGCAACTACCTGCTCGGCAGCTACGCGGATGCCGACGGCGTCAAGACCGGCTTCACGGATGACGCCGGCCTGACGCTGGTGGCGTCTGCCGCGCGCGACGATCGGCGGCTCTTCGTCGTGCTGCTCAACGCGCCGAACCGCTTCAACGAGGCTCGCTGGCTGCTCGATTGGGCCTTCGAGGAGCACCTCTGGCCGGAGTAGCCGGGCGCGACTAGCGCGATCCTCGCAGGCGCGGGTCCAGCACGTCCCGGATGCGGTCGCCCAGCAGGTTGAAGGCCAGCACCGTGACGCTGATCGCCGCGCCCGGCGCCAGCACCAGCCAGGGCGCGACCTCCATGAACTGGCGAGCCGACCGCAGCATCACGCCCCACGACGGGTCCGGCTCCTGCGCGCCCATCCCGAGGAAGGCGAGGCTGGCCTCGATCAGGATCGCCGCGCCGAGCAGGGTCGACATCATGATCAGGATCGGCGCGGTCACGTTGGGCAGCACGTGCCGCACCATGATGCGCAGCGGTGTGGCGCCGATCGTGCGCGCCGCCTCCACGTAGACGTTCTCCTTCGCGGCGAGCACCGCGCTGCGGATCACGCGCGAGACCGCGGGCGTGATGGCGATCGTGATCGCCAGCACGCCGGTTTCCGTGCTGGGGTCGAAGACCGCGGCGAAGAAGAGGGCGAGCACGAGCCCGGGAATCGAGAGCAGCGCGTCCACGACGCGCTGCATCACGAGGTCCAGCCAGCCGCCGGCGAACCCGCTGACCAGCCCGACGAGCGACCCCAGGCCGCCCGCCAGCCCCGTGGCGAGGAACCCGACGTAAAGCGAGATGACGGCGCCCTGCAGGACCCGGGCGAGCACGTCGCGCCCGATCTGGTCGGTGCCGAACAGGAAGTCGCGGTTGGGGCTGTCGAGCCGCCCGCCCAGGCTCGTGTAGGGGTCGCCGCCGAAACCGGCCCAGGCCACGACTGCGGCTCCGATCAGCCCGATCAGCACGATCGTCGATCCGCCGCCGACCGGGTTGCGGACGATCCGGATCGAAGCATCGATCGCGGGGTGGCGCGTCTCGCTGGCGAACTGTCGCGTTGCCCCAACGTTCAACGTGCGTTCAGCCATCTCGCTTCGTACCTCGCCCGCTCACTCGCCTAGCTGTAGCGGATTCGCGGGTCGATGAGCCCGTACATCAGATCGACCACGAGGTTCACGACGATGAAGACGACGGCCATCATCAGGACGGCGCCCTGCACCGCCGTGTAGTCGCGCTGACCGACGGAGTCGAGCGTCCATTGCCCCATGCCGGGAATCCGGAAGATCTGCTCGACGATCACCGATCCGCCGAAGAGGAACGATGTCTGCGCGCCCATGATCGTGAGCACCGGGATGACGGAGTTGCGCAGCGCGTGGCGGAACACGACGGCGCGTTCGGTCACGCCCTTGGCGCGCGCCGTCCGGATGTAGTCCTCGCGCAGCACCTCCAGCATCGTCGAGCGCATCATGCGCGCGCTCACCGCGGACGAGCGGTAGGCGAGGATCACCACCGGGATGCTCAGCGCCTGGAAGTTCGTCCAGGGATCCTCCCAGGGCGGGTACCAGCCGAGCGGCGGCAGCCACGAGTCGAACAGCCCGAACGTCGCGTCGTCCAGGTAGAAGGTGAGGAAGAGGATCGTGACCGTGCCGATCACGAAGTCCGGGATGGAGAGCCCGAACACCGTGAACAGCCTCGCCGCGTAGTCGGCGGGCTTGTCCTGGTTCACGGCGGAGATGATGCCCAGCGGGATGGCGAGCAGCATCGAGAGCGTCATCGCGAGGATCACGATCTCGATCGTGACCGGGAGCCGCTCGATCAGTGTCTCCGAGACGGGCACGCCGCTGATCAGCGAGTTGCCCAGGTCGCCGCGTACGGCTCCGGCGAGCCAGTCCAGGTATTGCTCATGGAAGGGGCGGTCGAGGCCGAGCTCCGCGCGCGTTCGCTCGATCACCGCCTCGTTCGCGCTTCCGCCCGCGCCGCTGCCGCCCTGCGCGATGCGGGCCATCACGACGTCGCCGGGGATCAGTCGCACGAGGCCGAAGATCCCGATCGAGACGATCAGGAGCGTGGGGACGGCGGCGAGCAGCCGCTTGACCAGGTACTGCGTCATCGCGACATCCCCTGGGTCACCACATCCCGATCCGGTCGTCCGCGCTCGGCCGCTGCGCGGGGCGGACGCGAGCGGAACGCGGCGCATTGTAGCGCGCTGGCCTCGGCGAGGTTCACTACCCTCGTGTTCGCGTTCCGCGCGCCGAACGCAGAGGGAGCCGACCCGCCGGCCGGCTCCCTCCGTCCAGTCTCCGCGTTCGTGCCGGCTACAGGTCCAGCAGCGAGATCGTCGGCGATTCCGTGAGGGTGTCGCCGAGCCACGCCTTGTGCACTCCGTAGCCCCAGTCCCAGAACCAGTGGATGCCGATGTGCGGTGCGTTGAAGCGGAAGAACCGCGACTCCGGCCGCAGCACCGTGCCGGTCCAGGTTCCGGGCGGCTTGTCCATCCAGTAGGCCTGGTCGTTGAAGACGTCGAAGATCTGGCGGATGTACTCCTGCCGCTGATCCGGGTCGCCCTCGGAGCGCTGCAGGTCGGCCAGGCGGTCCACCTCCGGGTCCCTCGTGTCGAAGTGGTTCACGCTGGACTCGGAGTGGATGTTCTCCCAGAAGTAGCCGTTGCGGGTCGGCGTCGCCGTCGACCAGCCCTGGATGCTCTCCGTGGCCCGCTTCTCCGGGTCGCGGAAGCCGCCGGCGTAGTACTGGGTAGTGAAGTTCACCGACTCGGGCGTGGCGAACTCGATGTCCGCTCCGAGCGCCCGCATGTCCTGCTGCCAGAGCGCGTCCTGCGAGGTGGTCTCGCCGGTGAAGCCGGCGGGACCGCGATGGGTCCACTTGAGACCGGTCTCCCAGCCAGCCGCGGCGAGCAGCTTCTTCGCCTCCTCCAGGTCGTACTTGAACCACGGCCCGAACTCGTCCGGCACGGTGTCCGGGTCGATCGACTTCTGCGAGGGGTACTCGGTGCCGAACACGAAGGGCAGCGCGAAGGCGGGCCCGGTGTTCCAGCCGAGCGGGAACCGCAGGTTGCCGTACTTGACCGTGTCCATCGCGAGCTTGAGGGCCCGGCGGACACGCACGTCGTTGAACGGCTCGATGTTCGGGTTGACCGCGTAGACGGTGGTGCCGGAGCTCCAGAACGGGTCGCTCGTGATCTGCATGCCCGGCACTTCGTCGAAGAGGTTCCTGATCTGCGAGACTTCCTCGGGCTGGCGGGCGAACTGGACGCGGCCCTGCACGAACTCCGCGAGGTGCGTCGCGCGGTCCAGGATCCGCTCGAACTGGAAGCCGTCCAGGTACGGCGCGCCGTCCCAGTAGTCCGGGTTCGAGACGAAGGCCAGCGTCTGGTCCTTCACGGTGTTTGCGTTGTCCAGGATCATCGAGCCCGTGCCGATCGGGTTCGTGTCCTGGGTGCCCTCGTCGTACGGTTCCTGGGCGTAGACCGGGAACTGCCGGTTCCCCAGCGTGGTCGGCAGGTCGGGGTCCGGGATCTTCATGTGGGCCAGCAGGGTGCGGTCGTCCGCCGCCTCCATGCGGTCCAGCGTGCCGAGCGGCCCGGCGAAGAACCCGGCGAGCATGCGATCGAAGGCCGTGACGATGTCACCCGCGACCATCGCGCGCCCGTTGACCGGCGCGACGTTCTGGAAGTTCGCCTCGCGGATGTTGAACGTGTACGTCAGCCCGTCCGGCGAGGTCTCCCACGCGGTGGCGAGGCCGTAGTCCGGGTTCAGCTCGATCTCGAGGCCCTTGTTCAGGCTCGGCCCGACGTTATAGCCGACGACGAAGTCGCCGATCATGCTGTTGGGCGTCCACGAGAAGCTCGAGGTGTTCGGGTCGAAGCTGCCGTGCGCGAACGTCAGCACGCCCTTGTAGATGCCGCCGCGCTTCGGGGTCTCGTCCGGCTCCGGGTAGTTCCAGGCGAACGGCGCGCCCTGCGCCTTCGCGCCCGTCACGTATTCCGGCTCCGGCTCCGGCGTCGGAGCGGCCGTCGGGGCCTGCGTCGGAGCGGCCGTGGCGGCTGCCGTCGGCGCCGCGGTCGCCACCGCGGGGGCCTCGTCGTCGTCATCGTCGTCGCCACAGCCGATCAGCGCGGCAGCGGTCAGTCCGGCCGCGCCGAGAACCCCGCCGCGGATGACGCTTCGTCTACTGACCCGCGATCCGATAAACGTTGACCAGTGCTCGTCTGCCATGTGCCCCCCCGGATTCGTTCGCATCGGCCACGCCTCGCGCGCCGACGCCTCGCTAGCGCCACACTCTAGTCCCCACACCCGATCCCCGCAACGAGGCCGGCGCGCCGGGGATCGCCGCTTTGGTCTGCGGACGCTAGTCCTGTGCGGGCCGCTCGTGCTGCTCGCCCCAGCGGTCCCAGTGCGTCACCTGGTCCACGGGGATGCGCTGCGGCTGCGAGAAGGGGACCGTTGGGTAGCCCATCGGGACGAGCGCCATCGGCTCGTAGCCCTCGGGCAGGTTGAGCAGCTCGTGCAGCTCCGGCATGTCCACGGCCCAGCCCGTGATCACCGAGCCGACCCCGTAGGCGCGCGCGGCGAGCATCATGTTCTGCACCCCGCCGAAGATCGAGGCGCCCGCGCGGCGCGGGTTGCGCCCGGGCCTGCGCGATCCGGGACCGCCGAAGAGGCAGGGGAAGACGATCACCGGCGCATTCTGCAGGTTGTGCGCCAGGTGCCTCACCGCGCGGTAGTTCTGGGCGGTCAGCCCATAGTTGATCTCCTCGTTGATCGTGTAGGTGCCGGACTGGATGCGCCCGGTGTCCGTCAGCGTCGACTCGTCGACGCGGCCGTAGGTGTTGTCGTACTCCTGCTTGAACCAGCCCGCGATCTTGCGCTTCGCCTCCGCGTCCCGGACCACGACCCAGCCCCAGTTCTGGCGGTTGGCGCCGGTCGGTCCGCGGATCGCGGCGTCGAGGATTGCCCAGAGCACGTCCTCGGGAATCGGGTCCGGCTTGAAGCGGCGGATCGCCCGCGTCGAGTGGATCGCCTCGAGGAGGCCGATCGTGGGTTCGTCTGCCATCGCCATCTCCTTGCGTGCTGCTGCTGCCGCGCAGCTTCGTCCCGCCAGCCCCGTGTCGCCGCTACTCCGCGTCGTCGGGCGGGTCGAAGCCCATCGCGTCGAGGCTGTCGCGCGCCTCCTCGACGAGGTCGAGCAAGGTCTGGCGTGCGGGCTTCATCTCAGTGACGAAGCCGACGCCCTGGCCGGCCGGGATGCGCAGCCAGTCGTAGACCTGGTGGTCCTCGACTGCCGTCTCGAGCTTGCCGAGCAGCATGCCCTGGAGCGGCATCGCGAGCGGCGGCGGCGCGTCCGGCGCGTCGAACACGTCGATGAAGGCGCCGCGGATGACGCGCATGCGCTTGCCGTCGACCGCCTCGGAGACCCACGCGTCCTGGTTGCCCGACTCGAGCAGCTTCTGCTTCTTCGCCATCGAGGTCTCGGACTCATGCGTGGTCTGCCAGATCGTGCCGCACCAGACGCCGGATGCGCCGAGGGCGAGGGCGGCGACGATGTGCGCCCCGGTCGTGACGCCGCCGGCGGCGAGGATCGGCGTGTCGTAGTCCTTCGCCAGCTCGGTCACCTCGCGCACGAGCGAGAAGGTGCCCATGCGGCCGGTGTGGCCACCGGAGTCCTGGCCCTGGGCGACGATCAGGTCGAGGCCCTGCTCAAGCTCGCGGCGCGCCTGTCGCGCGAGGCCGATCAGCCCCCAGACCTTGATGCCGGCCTCGTGCAGCTCGTCGAGGATGAAGGCGGGGCTGCCCATGCCGGAGGCGAAGATCGGGACGCGCTCCGCCTTGATCACCTCGAACTTGGCGCGCGCCTTGCGCAGCAGGTCCACGCGGGCGTGGCCCCACGGGCCCGGCGTCTTTGGCTCCGGGATGCTGTGTTCCTCCATCACCCTGTCGACGAAGTCGATGTGCCCCTGCGGGATCTGTGCCTCCAGATCCTCGGGCGTGCCCTCGAGGTAGGAGGCGGAGAGCAGCAGGTCGACGCCGAAGGGGCGGTCGCCGACGCGCTCCTTGATCCAGCGCACGTCGGACTGGATCTGCTCGGGGGTGAGCGAGTTGGCGCCGTAGATGCCGATGCCGCCGGCGTTGGTGACGGCGGCGACCACGTCCTTGGTGTGCGCGAACCCGACGACCGGGTACTCGCAGCCGTACTCGTCGCAGAGGCGCGTGCGAAGCGGATCGGAGGGCATCGATTGTCTCCTTGCAGCGGGTCCGTGGAAGTTATCGCCCGATCGAGCCCGGGCGCAGGCTCTCGGTGCCGACGGCCGGGCCGCGGCGAACGCGCGCCGGCTCCACCGGGGGCGTTGGCACGTCGAACGTTTCCGGCACCGTGGCGGTCTCGAGGAACCCGGAGCTGACCGGGGCGTTTGTCTCGAAGGGGTCCTTGAGGTCCAGTTCCTTCGCGATCTCGCGCAGTCGCGGCAGCACCTCCTGGCCGGTCAGCTCGATGCAGCGCATCGCGTCCTGGTGGCTGACGCGGCCGTCGCTGCCCCAGAGGGCGAAGATGCCCGGCCGCGTCGCCTCCATGACGACACGCAGCTCCTCGACGACCTGGTCCGGCGTCCCCGCGACGATCGTCCGGGTTTCGCGCTGGTCGTCGAAGGGGCGGGCGCGGGGATCCTCGCCGCGGTGGTTGATGACCTGCACGTACTGCTCGCGCCGCGTCGGCGAGAAGTAGCCCGAGGGTGACTGGTACTCCGGCTGGCCGACGCCGGCGAACTCGCCCTGCATCCACATGAACTGCCGGGCGTTCTCGACAGCCTTCTCCTCGGTGTCGGCGACATGCACGCGCAGCAGGTAGCCGCGGTGCTCGGGGCCCGCCTCGTAGCCGGCCTCGGCGGCGGTGTCGTCGTAGAGCTGCCAGATCTGCTTCGTGACGTCGATGGCGGTGTTGAGCGCGATGTAGGGGTAGCGCTGCTCCGCGCACCAGACGATCGTCTCCGGGCTCGCGGTGCCGGGCACCCAGATGCGCGGGTGCGGCTGCTGCAGCGGACGCGCCCACGGGTTCACCGTGCGGAAGTGGTAGTGGTCGCCCTCCCAGCGCCAGGGCCCGGGTTCCGTCCAGGCCTTCACTATCAGGTCGTGCGCCTCGTAGAAGCGATCGCGGTTGAACGCGGGGTTGACATTGTTCGCGAGCTGCTCGGAGCCGCCTCCGCGCACGATCCCCGCGACGAGGCGGCCCTTCGAGATCATGTCGATCATGGCGAGGCTCTCGGCCGCTGCCAGCGGGTTCTCGAGGGTCGGCAGCGGCGTGCCCAGCAGCACGATCTTCACTCGCTCGGTTGCGGCGGCGAGGATGCTGGCCCAGACCGTGATCTGCGACTGCATGCAGAACGGCGCGTTGTGGTGCTCGTTCAGCATGATGCCGTCGTACCCGACCTCCTCGGCCTTCAGGTACTCCCGGAGGCGGTCGTTGTAGAGGCGGCTGCCCTCGACGGGGTTGTAGTACTTGTTGGAGAACGTCACCCGCGTCGTGCCGAGGTTGCCATCCTCATCCCGCGGTTCCGGATATGCGGAGTCCGGTTGCTCGGTGAAGTACATGAGGTGCATGGCGCTGCTCCCGGCTCTCGGGGGTGGTCCCCGCGTCGCGGGCATTCTAGCGTGTCGCCCGAGGGCGGCGGCTGCCCCGGCCGGCCGGCGATTCGGGAGGTTGCGATGACGAAGGCGTTGGAGGGCCTGCGCGTGCTGGACCTCGCCCGGCTCGGGCCCGGCATGTACGGCTCGATGCTGCTCGCCGACTTTGGCGCGGACGTGCTGATGGTGGAGATTCCGCCCGGCGCGGTGCCTCGCTTCGACGCCCAGGGTGGCGGCGACCCGGAGGCCGCCGCCCGGGCCGAGCGTCAGATCGCGACCAATGCCTTCCGCCGCAACAAGCGCTCGATCGCCATCAACCTGCGCGAGCCCGAGGGCCTCGAGCTCTTCTACCGCCTGGTCGATGACGCCGACGTCGTGCTCGACGGCTTCCGGCCGGGCGTCACGGAGCGCCTCGGCATCGACTACGCGACGCTGGCGGCGCGCAACCCGCGGATCATCACCGGCACCCTGTCCGGCTACGGCCGGACGGGCCCCTACGCGCAGATGGCCGGGCACGACATCAACTACATCTCGATCGGCGGGGCGCTCGGCATGATCGGTGGCGCCGACGGCCGGCCCGTGATGCCGCTCAACCTCGTCGCCGACTTCGGCGGCGGCGGCCTGCTGCTCGCCTTCGCCGTGCTGGTGGCCGTGCAGGCGCGCGAGCGCAGCGGGCGCGGCCAGGACATCGACCTCGCGATGTCGGATGGCGTGACCTCGCTGCTCAGCATGCAGATCTCGAGGATGTTCAACGTCGAGAAGCCGCCGCCCCCGAGAGGCGAGCACCCCCTCGGCGGCGGGCGCTGCTTCTACAACGTCTACCAGTGCGCCGACGGCAAGTGGATCAGCGTGGGCGCGATCGAGGCGTACTTCTTCGAGGCGCTCTGCCGCGGGCTCGGCCACGAGGAGTTCATCGCGCACCAGCACGACGACGACCGCCAGCAGGAGATGATGGACGCCTTCGCCGCGACCTTCCGGACGCGGCCCCGCGACGAGTGGTTCGCCGCCCTCGGCGAGGCGGACGCCTGCCTCACGCCCGTGCTCGACCTCGACGAGATGGCGGCGGACCCGCACGTGCGGGCGCGCGGGCTGGTCGAGACCATCGAGGACCCGGAAGCGGGCACGGTCGAGCAGGTAGGCGTCGCGCCGAGGCTGCTCGGCACGCCGGGCGAGGTACGGCTGCACTCGGCGCGGCTCGGCGAGCACACCGACGACGTGCTCGCATCGCTCGGTTTCGAGGCGGCGCGGATCGCCGAGCTGCGTGGGCGCGGAGTGGTTGCCTGAGCGGTCGCCTCGGTCAGCCGGCGTCGGTGGGGGCGAGGCCGAGCTCGGCCAGCAGCTCCTCGTTGTGCTCGGCGAGCAGCGGCGGGCGGCGGCTGATCGCCCACGGCGAGGCCCCGAAGCGCCAGGGTGCGCCGGGGTAGGTGAAGGAGCGGTCCAGCTCCGGGTGCTCGACCTCCGTCGGGAAGCCCCGCGCGACGAAGTGCGGGTCGCTGATGACCTCCTCGGGCGCATAGATGATCCCGACCTGGAAGCCGCGCTCCTGGGCGCCCACGAAGAAATCGTAGGCGGGCAGGCTCGCCGCCAGCAGGTTCATCGCCTCGCGCCCCGCCGCCAGCAGCGCGGCCTCCTCGCCGTCCTCGCCGATGCGCCCGATGTCGAGCATGCGGTCCCGTCCCCCCGCGATCTCGAGCAGCGGCGCCTCCTCGAACGCGTCGAGCAGGTCGACCTCGCGCATCCACTCGATCACGGTCCGGAACTGGTCCGGGTAGCGCGGGAAGAGGCCGGTGTTGATCCAGCGCCCGTCGGCGGCCTCCCGCTGGGTGGGGATGCTTGGCGAGGGGCCGGCGTGGCGTCCCGTCTGGCGCTGGACCGTGGCGTTGGCGACGAGCCACTGGTAGCTCGCGGCCTCGGTCGTCACGTTCGAGGCGGCGTGCATGCTGACATCGATGAACTGCCCCTCGCCACCGCCGTCTCGGTGGAGGAGGGCGGTGAGGATGCTGATCAGCGCCCAGTGGCAGCCGGTCTGGAAGCCCTGGCCGCCACCGCCGCGCACCGGCGGCAGCGAGTGGTCGTCGTAGCCGCAGGACCAGACCGGCCCGCCACCCGCGAGGATCGTGAGGTCGGTGAACGGCTCCAGGCTGCGCGGGTCGTTGCGCCCGAACGAGGTGATCGCGGCGTGGATCAGCCCGGGGTTGTCGGCGCGCAGGTCCGCGTAGTCGAGTCCCAGCGCCGCGAGGCGGCCCGGCGGCTGGTCCTCCACCAGCACGTCGGCGTTCGCTGCCACGCGACGGAACGCCTCGCGGCCCTCGTCAGTCTCGAGGTCGAGCGTCAGCGAGCGCTTGCTGGTGTTGTAGTGCCAGAAGTAGAGGCTGCGCTCCGGGTGCGGCTCGTCGCCGAGGAAGGGCTCGTAGCGGCGGGTGCGGGCGCCCTCGGGCGACTCCACCTTCACAACGTCCGCGCCCATGTCGCCCAGCAGCTTGCCCGCCAGCTCGCCGGCCTCGTCGCAGAGCTCGACGACGCGCAGACTCGCGAGCGGACCGGGTGCGGACGTGGGCGGCTGCGTCATATCACGCCGTCCTCGTGCAGTTGCTCGACCTCGTTGCTGTCGAGGCCGAGCAGCTCGCCGAAGACGTACTCGTTGTGCTCGCCAAGGCAGGGCGCGCCGCGCTCGAGCTGCCAGTCCGTCTCGCCGAGGTGCGCGGGCAGGCCGTCGACGCGGACGCGGCCCATCTCCGTCTGCGTGACCTCCGGCCAGAGGCCCCAGGCAGCCGTGCTCGGGTCGTGGTCGATGCGGTCCTCGGGGCGGGCGACGGCGGCCGCGGGCACGCCCGCAGCCCGCAGGCGCGCGGCCGTCTCGAAGGCCTCGCGCTCGCCGGTCCAGGCCGCGATGCGTTCGTCGAGGGCGTCCTCGTGCTCGCGTCGCGCCTCGAGGCCGGCGAAGCGCGGGTCGCCGGTCCACGGCGCGGCGACGACGGCGGCGAGGGCGCGCCAGTCGTCCTCGTCGCGGCAGGCGATCGCGATCCAGTTGTCCTCGCCGGCGGCGGGGTAGATCGCGTGCGGGGACATCGGCGGCCACTCGCTGTGGTTCGAGTCGGGCAGGCCGTCGCGGCGCGTCGGGCGTCCGTTGGCGGTGTAGTCGAGGGTCGCCGGTCCGGTCAGCGTCGCGCCCGCCTCGGTGCAGGCCATGTCCACCCACTGGCCCTCGCCGCTGACGTTGCGGTGGTGCAGCGCGGCAAGCAGCCCGATCGCCATGTAGTAGGCGCCGGTGTGGTCCATGTAGGAGTAGCCCCAGCCGGCGGGCGGCTGGTCGCGCAGTTTCGAGGTCCACGTCAGCCCGGAGATCGCCTGCACGATCGGGCCCCAGGTCTTGTAGTCGCGGTAGGGGCCGCTACCGCCGAAGCCGCTGTTGGAGACGTAGACGATGTCCGGCTTGAGCTCCCGTAGCTGCTCGTACCCGAAGCCCAGCCGCTCCATCACGCCGGCCGAGAAGTTCTCCGTCACGGCGTCGGAGATGCGCACGAGGTCGCGCAGCAGCTCCTTGCCGCGCTCCGTGCGGAGGTTGAGCGTGATGCCCAGCTTCTCCGTGTTGTGGTTGTTGAAGGCGCCGCCGAGGTTGATGCCGCGTCGCTCGTCCGGGTAGGGCGGCTGCCCGCGCAAGATGTCCCAGCGCCCCTCGTTCACGGGATCCTCGATGCGGATCACCTCGGCGCCGAACGCGGCGAGGTGACGCGTCGCGCCCGCGCCGGCGAGCTGGCCCGTGAAATCGCAGATGCGGTAGTTCGCGAGCGCCCGCGCCATCCCAAGTCCCTTGCCGGCTACGGCAGTGCGGGCGTCATGGTAGCGGGCCGCTCCGGCGACCGGGGCGACGAGGCGAGTGCTCCGTGTTGGACTGCGAGACGCGGCGTGGTGCGCGTGGCCGGATGCCGAGCGCCGGTAGCGGTTCTAGCTGAACGGGGCGCGGGCCAGCAGCTCGGCGTGCACGCCGGGCCGAGGGCACTGCGGATCGCGCTCCCACTCGGAGTCGCGCAGCTCCCAGCCCTGGCGGCAGTCGTCGAGCTGGTCGTCGAGGACGCCCTGCAGCTGCTCGCGCAGGTCGGCCTGGCGGATCGGAGTGAGGATCTCGATCCGCTCGTCCATGTTGCGCTCCATCAGGTCGGCGCTGCCGATGAAGTACTCGGGGTCGCCGTCGTTCTCGAAGCAGTAGATGCGGGCGTGCTCGAGGAAACGGCCCACGACGCTGACCACGCGCACGCGCTCGCTCAGGCCCTCGAGGCCGGGCCGCAGGCGGCAGATGCCGCGCACGATCAGGTCGACCTGCACGCCGGCCTGGGCGGCCTCGTAGAGCAGCCGCGTGAAGCGGGCGTCCTCGAGCGCGTTCATCTTGAAGATCACGCGCGCTGCCCGGCCGTTGCGGGCGTGCTCGATCTCGCGCCGCACGCGTTGCTCGAAGTCGCGCCGCAGCGTGGTGGGCGCGACCACGAGGTGGTCGGTCACCGGCTGCGCGGAGGATCCGGTGAGGTGGTTGAAGACCGTCACGAGGTCCGAGCAGATGCCGTGGTCGGACGTGAACAGGCCGAGGTCGCTGTAGACGCGCGCGGTCGCGGAGTTGTAGTTCCCCGTCCCGATGTGCGCGTAGAGGCGCAGCTCCGATTCCTCTTCGCGCACGACGAGGCAGGTCTTGCTGTGCACCTTCAGCGCCGGCGAGCCGTAGGCGATGTGCACCCCTGCCTGCTCGAGGCGATGCGTCCACTCGATGTTGTTTGCCTCGTCGAAGCGCGCCGACAGCTCGACCACGACGGCGACCTGCTTGCCCTTGCCTGCCGCGTCGATCAGCGACTCCAGCACGGGCGAGTCCGGCGAGGTGCGGTACAGCGTCTGCTTGATCGCGAGCACGTGCGGATCACGCGCAGCGGCCTCGACGAAGCGTGCGACCGTCGCATCGAAGGACTCGTAGGGGTGGCTGACCAGCACGTCCCGCTCGCGCAGAAGCGCGAACAGCGCGGCGTCGTCCTCGACGTTGGCGAACGAGGAGGGGACCGCCGGGGTGAAGGGCGGGACCGACAGATCGGGCCGCGGCAGCGTGCCGATCTGCATCAGGTCGTCCTTGCCGATCAGGTCGTCGATCTCGATCACGTCGGAGTCGTCGAGGTCCAGCTCGTCGAGCAGCAGGCGCCGGTGTGCGGGCGGCAGCGCGACGGGGGCCTCGAGGGCGACCGCGGACGCGAGGCGCCGCTGCTCGAGCTGGCTCTCGATCAGCTCGCGCAGATCCTGCGCCGCCTCGCCGGGCTCGCCGATGTCGGCGCTGCGGAGCACGCGCACCATGTTCCAGCCGCGCACCTCGACGCCGTTGAAGAGCAGGTGCAGGAAGGCCCCGATCACCTCCTCGATCGGGACGAAGCGCCCGTCCCCGATCTCGATGAAGCGAGGGCGGTTGGGCGGCACCTTGACGCGCGCGAACCGCCCGCTGCTGCTCCCGGGGTCCGCCAGCTCGATCACCAGCGAGAGACTGCCGCCGGAGATGAACGGGAAGGGATGCGCCGGATCGACGACCAGTGGCGTCAGCACCGGCAGGATCATGCGCTCGAAGTGCTCCCCGAGCTCCGCCTGTTCGGCTTCCTTGAGTGAGTCGAAGCTGACGATGCGCACTCCGGCTGCGGCGAGCGCCGGGCGCAGCTCGCGCATCCACAGCTCGTCGGTCGCGTGCCGCATCGCGGCGCAGCGCTCCTTCGCCTGCATCAACTGGGCGGCCACGGTCAGGCCGTCCACGGTGCGGCGCGCGGGGTTGGTGCGCAGCAGGCGCTGCAGCCAGCCGATCCGCTTCTCGTAGAACTCATCGAGGTTGCTGCTGGTGATGGCGACGAACTTGACGCGCTCCAGCAGCGGGTTGCGCGGGTCCTGCGCCTCCGCCAGCACGCGGTCGTTGAAGTCCAGCCAGCTCAGCTCGCGGTTGAGGTAGAGCTCCGGGTCGTCGAGGTCGAGCGCGGCCTCGCGGCGCGGCGCAGTGCGCGCTTCGGCGCTTGCCCGTGCGGCCTGGGGAGTACTCGTCATGGCTCACACAGGATACATATTTTTGGGAACGTTCGAGGAGCTCCGGCGTGGTGAGCGCCGGGACCCGGCCCCGCGCGCGCGCCTAGCCGCGGCCGAGCAGGGCGGCGTCGGTGAAGAGCGCCCCGGCGCCGTGGTTCGTCACCATCGCGACCTCTGCGCCCTCGATCTGGTTGTAGTGGGCAGTCCCACGCAGCTGCCGCACGGCGGAGACCACGCGCTGCAGCAGCTGCGCCGTGCCCGCGTGACAGAACGACATCGTCCCGCCGTCGGTGACGATCGGGAACTCGCCGCCGGGCCGGACCCGCCCGTCCATCACGAATGGACCGCCCTCGCCCAGCTCGCAGAAGCCGTACGCCTCGAACTGGCGGATGATCTCGAACGAGAACGGGTCATAGAACTCGCACACGTCCACGTCCGAGGGCTGGAGCCCCGCCATCGCGAAGGCCTTCTTCGCGGCCCAGGCGCCGACATCGCCGACGCGGTCCCAGATCGGCGCCATGTGGTACGCGGGCCCGCGCCGGTCGAGTCCGCCGCCGAGCACGCGCACCAGCGGCACATCGAGGTCGCGCGCGCGTTCGACGGTCGTGAGCACAAGGCCGGCGCCGCCCTCGGCGGTCATCGCGCAGTCCAGCAGGTGGAACGGGTCGGCGACCATGCGCGAGTTGAGCACGTCCTCGGGCGTGATCACCTGCCCGCTGTAGACGGCGTCCGGGTTGCGCCCGCCGTTCGTGCGGATCGCCGAGGCGACCTCGGCGAGGTGCTCGGGCTTCGTGTCGTAGAGGTACATGTGCCGCTGTGCGATCAGGGCGAACTCGGCGGCGGTGTAGAGCCCGAAGCACTCGACGAACTCGTTGCTCGGCCGGGTCCACGGCGCGGTCGAGGGACGAACGGAATAGGCGCCCGCCTGGCCGTTCGCGATCACCACCGTCTGGCAGAAGCCCGTCGCGATCGCCGAGGCCGCCTCGAGTACGGCCGAGACGCCGACGAGCGCTCCGCCCGTCCAGCTCGGCCGTCCGCCCAGCAGGTGCACGAAGTGCGTCTGGGCTGCCGGCTCCATGCTCGCCAGCACGTTGACGCCGTCGACCTCGGAGCCGTCGATGCCCGCGTCCGCCAGCGCGCCACGCAGCGCGTCGACCGTGACCGAGAGCGATGTCTCGCCCTCGAGGTGGCGTGCGACCTTGGTGTTGTAGGCCCCGACGATCGCAACCTGCTGGAGCGGCGAGTCGGTCATGTGCCTCCAAACGGCGCGAGTGCCGCGGCTGCGGCTCATCCGCGCGCGATTCTAGCGGACCGTAAGTGCGGGGCGCTCAGCAAGGCGGCCCGCTGTATCCTGAGATCGAGGCCCAGGCGCCCGCGCGCCCTCGTAGCTCAGGGGACAGAGCAGCGGACTTCTAATCCGGAGGCCGGAGGTTCGAATCCTCCCGAGGGCGCCATGCGGCGCGGTCCGGGCGCCCGTCGGTTGGTGCGCGGATCCGCTAGAGGATCTGCGAGAGGAAGAGCTTCGTCCGGTCCTCGGTCGGGTTCTCGAAGAAGTGCTGCGGCGTGCCCTGCTCCACCAGCGCGCCCTCGTCGAAGAAGACCAGCCGGTCGGCCACCTCGCGGGCGAAGCCCATCTCGTGCGTGACGACGATCATCGTCATGCCGGACTCGGCCAGCTCGCGCATCACGTCGAGGACTTCCTTAATCATCTCCGGGTCGAGCGCCGAGGTCGGCTCGTCGAAGAGCATGATCTTGGGCTGCATCGCCAGCGCGCGCGCGATCGCGACGCGCTGCTGCTGACCGCCGGAGAGCTGCGCGGGGTACTTGTCCGCCTGCTCCGGGATGCCGACGCGGTCCAGCAGCTGCATCGCCAGGTCCTGGGCCTCGAGCTTCGGCATGTGCCGCACCTTCTGTGGTCCCAGCGTGATGTTGCTGATCACGGAAAGGTGCGGGAAGAGGTTGAACTGCTGGAACACCATGCCGACCTCGGAGCGGATCGCGTTGAGGTTGCGCACGTCGTCGTTCATCTCGATGCCGTCGATCACGATGCGCCCGGCGTCGTGCTCCTCGAGGCGGTTGAGGCAGCGGATGAAGGTGGACTTGCCCGAGCCCGAAGGGCCGAGGATGACGACGATCTCGTGCTCCTTAATGGAGAGCGTGACGTCATCGAGCGCCTGGAAGTCGCCGAACCACTTGTCGACGTTCTCGGCGACGATGATGTCATCGGAGTCGGCCAGGCGCTCCGGAACGGGGGGCGCCTCGGCGGCTGCGTCGCTTGTCATCGCGGTGCTCCTTCCCCGCTTCCAATCATCCTAGCGTTCGCCGACGCCGAGCGTGTCCTCGATACGCTGCGAGATGCGCGACATCATGAAGGCGACGACCCAGAAGACGACAGCGACGAAGACGTACGCCTCGATGCGGTCGTCGATAAACTCGCGCTGAGCAATGGCTGAGTCGGCGTTCCCCTTGAGCTCACGGAGCGGAAGGATCACGGTCACGAGCGTCGTGTCCTTCCAGATCGCGATCGCCTGCCCGACGATCGGCGGGATCGAGATGCGCAGCGCCTGCGGCAGGATGATCAGTCGCAGCGCCTGCAACCGGGAGAGGCCCACGGCGTGCGCGGCCTCGAACTGCCCGCGCGGGAGCGCCTGCAGCGCGCCGCGGATCGACTCCGCCATGTAGGCACCGGTGAAGACAGCCATGACCACCATGGCGCGAACGATCAGATCTCCGCCGACCACGTCGTCGAGGATGAACAGCGCGACGAACAGCCAGCCGAGCAGTGGCGCCCCCCGCACGACCTCGATGTAGGTGGTGCAGGTCCAGGAGATGGCCTTCATGCTCGAGGCACGCCCGATCGCGAGCGGGATCGCAATCACGAGCCCGCCGATGATCCCGACCGGGGCGAGCACCAGGTTCAACACGAAGCCGTCGAGCTGCCGGACATTCGCTTCGCCTGAGAGCAGGATCACCAGAGCCACCGGCAACGAAACCACGAGCAACCCGCCGACCACGCGCTGCTGCAGCGTGCGGCCCGGGCTCAACTCGCGGGGCAGCCGTACGGTGGCCGCATACGAGAGGTACATGATTCCGACGGCGAGCAGGAACCACACCGAGGACCAGATCGCTGCCCCACCATGGGCCATGACGAAGACCACGAACGCCCCGGCGATCGCCACAAAGATGTGATCGCGACGCCCGAAGCTCGACCAGGTGCCGTACGTCAGGCCAATGAGCATGAAGACGAAGCCCATGCCGACCCACAGCCGCCACGCCTCTTCGCGGGGGAACCCGCCAGCGAAGAGCAGCCAGCGGTTGACCGTGACGATGCGCCAGTTCGCGTCGACGAACACGAACCAGAACACGCCAATGACCAGCAGCCCGAGGAAGACCGCTGCCGAGAGCGTCAGCACAGTCCCACCGGTCGATGGGAAGAGGTTGCGACGTATCCACTCGCGCGCGCGCACCGAGAACGGCCGGCCGGCGCGCTCGCGGTGCGGAGGGAGGACGATGCGTCCCGGGGGCTGCTGCATAGGCATCTCGGCCATCGCGCCTCCCTAGACCTCGTGCACCGTTACGCGGGCGTTGAAGAAGTTCATGATCGCGGAAATGACGAACGAGATGATCATGTAAGTGATGATGATGACGAAGAACATCTCCAGCGCGTGCCCCGCCTTGTTCTGCACGATGGTGGCCACGCGGAACAGGTCGTCGTAGAGCACGGCGTACGCCAGCGACGAGTTCTTGTTGACGTTCAGGTACTGGTTTGTGACCGAGGGAATGATCTGGCGCAGCGCCTGCGGCAGGATCACGAGCGTCAGGCGCTGGTAGTTGGTGAGTCCCACTGCGTTCGCGGCCTCGGACTGGCCCCGGGGCAGTGCCTGGATACCGGCGCGGACGACTTCGGCAATGAACGAGCCCGTGTACAACGTGAGACCAACAACCAGCGCCGCGAACTCTGGATTGACGACCATGCCCTCGGCATAGTGCGTCCCCTCGATGATGGGCGCATCGATCACCACAGGCCCACCCAGCACGATGTAGGAGGCAACCGCGCCGATGGCGAACATCGTGAACGCTCGCCGGTTCGCGTTCATTGGGGTGCCGGTCTCACGCTCGCGCTCCTGCCAGCGCGCTCGTACGCGCATGGCGATCAGGGCAAGTACGAGCAGGACGAGTACCCACACCCCAGCGAACCAGTGCGGGAGCCCCCACAGGCCACCGCTGGGGACCGGCCAGGGAATCGCCATGCCGCGGTTGGACAGGTAGAAGACTCCACCGACGTCGATGACGTCCTGGATCAGCGGCATCCCCACCAGGAAGACCGCGTAGACCAGCACGATCTGCACAAGCAGCGGGGTGTTCCGGAAAATCTCAACGAAGAGCATCGCGAGCTGCGATACCAGCCAGTTGTTCGACAGCCGGGCCACTCCGACGATGACCCCGAGAATCGTCGAGAGCACGATCGCAACGATCACCGCGCGGATCGACGCCCACACGCCGACGAGGTACATCGTGAGCCGTGAGTTGGTGACGCCGTCGACGTCAACGATCCACTGGCTGCCCACGGCGAAGCCGGCTGGCTCCCCCAGGAAGGTAAAGCCGAACTCCCGCAGGTCGAGCGACACGAACACATACGCGAAGGCAAGAGCCGTCACGGCGACGTAGACGCCCTGCGTGGCGAAGTCCCGGAAGCTCCGCCGGTGGATCAGCGGAACGGGTGCTGGCTCGGGCGGAGCGGCAGCTGACATGGTCACAGCCTAGCGGCTGCCCGGCTCGCGCGCGCGTTCACGCGCGCAGCCGGACTTATGCAAGAGGGGTTGCCCCAACTGGGGCAACCCCTCGAGTTGCGTGCTCGCGTTGCTCGTAGGCCTAGCGGTACGGCAGCGCGTACTGGATGCCACCGGTCCCCGGTGGGCAGCCGCTCTTGTCCTCCGAGGCGAGGGCGTTCAGCGAGCATGGACGCGGTACGGCGTCGCCGACCGTGTTCTCGTAAATCTCGCCGTAGTTACCGACGGCAGCGATTGCCCGCTGGATGAACTGCGCGTCGACCGAGTCGAAGCCCAGTGTGGAGACCGAACCGCCTTCGAACGGCACGCCGAGCAGGCGCGCGATCGTGGTGTTCGGCGGGTTCGCAGCCAAGCCTGCCACGTTCGCCTGGGTGATGCCGAGTTCCTCGGCCGCGATCAGGCCGTGCACGACCCAGTTGACCACGTCCTTCCACTCGCTGTCGTAGTCGCGGACGCCAGGCGCCAGCGGCTCCTTCGAGATCAGTTGACCAAGGATTACGAAGTCCGAGGCGTTGTCCAGGACCCCGATCCGCGAGGCGAGGTTGCTCTGGTCAGCCGTCCAAACGTCACAGCGCCCGGACACGAACGCGTCCTGCGTCTCCTGGTCGCCACCGCCGAGCGGCGTGTAGCTCTTGCCGATGTCGGTGAAGTGGTCCGCCAGGTTTTGTTCGGTCGTTGTGCCGGACTGCACACAGATGGTCGTGCCGTCCATGTCCTCAGTGGACGCGATGCCGGAGCCCGCGTGCACCGCGAAACCCTGACCGGTGTAGAAGGTCGTCTGCGCGAAGTCGACGCCCAGCTCGCGGTCGCGCGAGGCGGTGATCGTCGTCGTGCGGATCAGAACGTCGATTTGCTCGTCGGCGAGCAACTCGAAGCGCGTCGAGGCGTCCGAGGCGTCCACGTACTCAACGGCGTTGGCGTCGCCGAGCGTCGCGGCAGCGATCGCCTTGCAGAACTCGACGTCGAACCCGGTGACCGAGCCGTCGGCCTCCTTGAAGCCGAACAGCGGCTGGGTCTGCTTCACGCCGCAGAGCAACTCCCCGCGGTCCTGGACTGTCGCGACCGTGTTACCGGCTACGGCACCGCCGTCGCCCTCGTCGTCGTCGTCACAGGCGACGGCGAGCCCCAGTGCAAACAGCGCCAGGATCAGCAATGTGAGTCTCTTCATGGAACCTCCTCGCTCCGGGGAGTCACTCGGACTTCCTGCCCGATCGTGGATGATAGAAACCGCGACGGCTGGCAGTCAAACAGCGCAAACAAGTCTGGGGCGGTCGGGACGGGCGGATCGGGCAGCAGTAAGAACGTAATCTCAGGCGATCACGCCGCTCCGCCGCAGTTCCTCGATCTCCCCCGCCCCGACCCCCCGCTCGTGCAGGATCTCCTGCGTGTGCCGCCCGAGGGCCGGTGATCCCGAGGCGATTGACGTCGGGGAGCTTGAGAGATCGACGATAGGCGCGGCCTGGCGCTGCGCGCCCAGTTGCTCGTGCTCGACTTCGACGAAGTGCGTCGCGCCTTGCGGATCGTCGGCGAGATCCTCGGGGAAGTGGACGGGTGCGGCCGGCACGCCGGCCTCGGCGAAGCGCTGCAGCCAGCGGTCGCGCGTGTCGCCGAGCAGCACGGCCGCGACCTTGCGGCGGACCTCCGCCATGCGCACGCGCTGCTCCGCCGGGTCTCCCGCTTCCTCGTCCTCGGGACTCTCGTCGATGCCGAGGACGTCCTGCGCGGCGGCGCGGGTGGCGGGGGTGAGCGCTCCGATGGCGAGCGCGCCGTCCCTGACGCGGTAGCCGCCGTGGAAGGGGCCGCCCAGCGTGTCGTGATAGCGCATGCGCGCCGCCAGCAGCTCGCGGTAGGGGGCGCCGCGCGCTCGCAGCTCGGCGACCTCGGCCATCATCGGGTCGCGTACGGCCGCGTCCGTGACCGGCTCGCGCATGTTGAACATGCCGGTCTGGGAGAGCACGGAGCGCAGCAGCGAGGCGGAGACGACCTGGCCCTCGCCCGTGCGCTCGCGGTGCAGCAGCGCGGCGCAGATGCCCATCGCCAGCGCCGTGCCGGTCGAGAGGTCGGCCATCGTCACGCCGGTGCGCATCGGCGCCCCGTCCTCGTCGGTCTTCTCGCTCATCACCATCGCGCCGCCGTGGGCCTCGGCGACGATATTGCTGCCGGGCAGATCGGCCATCGGTCCGCTTGAGCCGAAGCCGCTCACCTCCGCGTAGATCAGGTCCGGCCGCAGGGCGGACAGCGTCTCGTAGCCGAAGCCCAGTCGCTCCGGCACGCCCGGTCGGTAGTTGTGCAGCACCACGTCGAAGCCCGGCACGATGCGGTGCAGCAACGCGCGCCCCTCGACGCTTGCGAGGTCGATCACCAAGCTGCGCTTGCCGCGGTTCAGGTACTGGAAGACCTTGCTTTGCCCCGGCACGACTGCCCCTGTGCTGCGAAACGGGTCGCCGTTCGGCGCCTCCACCTTCACGACGTCCGCCCCGAGGTCGGAGAGATGCATGCCCGCGTAGGGACCTGCGTAGATGATGGACAGGTCCAGCAAACGAATCCCGCTGAGCGGCCCGTCCGCCATCAGGCGCCCTCCTCCTGCCGCCCGGGAGCGGGCGGAGCCTCCCACCCGGCGGGGTAGTACTGCCGCAGCGCGGCGGCCCGCAGCTCGCCGCGGTGGTCCGGGTGCGCGATGGCGATCAGCTCCTCGGCGCGCTGGCGCTGGCTCTTGCCCGCGAGCCGCGCGACCCCGTGCTCCGTCACCACGTGGTCGGCGAACGAGCGCGGGATCGTGACGTAGGAGCCGTCCGTCACCCGGGCGATGATGCGGCTCACCGCGCCGCCGCGCGCCGTCGAGGGCAGCACGGTGATCGCCTTGCCCTCGGGCGCGATGAAGGCGCCGATGTGGAACTCGGGCTGCCCGCCGGTGCCGTGGTAGACGGTTGTGCCGAGCGACTCGGCGCAGATCTGGCCGGTGAGGTCCACGCTGAGCGCGTTGTTGATCGAGGTCATGCGCCGCTGCTGCGCCACGACCTGGATCTGGTTGACCTCGCTCACCGCGCGCGTCTCCAGCGGCCCGTGCTCCAGCCAGCGCGCCTCCTCGTCGTTCCAGGGGGCCACGCTCGTGGTCACGTGCAGGCCGGGCTCGAGCGACTTGCGGCTGGAGTTGACCGTGCCCTCGATCATCAGCTCGAGCACCGCGTGCGGCGTGACCTCGGAGTGCCAGCCGATGTCGCGCTTGCCGTCGAAGACACCGAGGTCGCCGAGGAAGATCGAGGTGCGGCCGGCGCCGAGCTGGACCGTGTCGCCGTCCTCGATGATGCCGTTGACGAACCCGGCGATCGTCGGGCCCTCCGGCGGGTAGTCGCGGGCGGGCGGCGGCGGGCGTTCGGCGGTCTCCGTGAGGACGAAGGCGCTGACCTCGGTCACGTGCAGGCGCTCGGTCGTGCGCACGTTGGGCAGCCATGGGCAGACCTCGAGGATCGAGACGCCCGCGCGGCGCACGAAGTCTCCCTTGTGCCAGGGCACCCCGCCGAAGTGGATGTAGCCCTCCTCGTCGGGCGGGGCGCAGCTGGACATGAAGACGTCGATCGGCTCGTGCGAGCCGCGGTCGTCGTAGTGGCTGAACTGGGTCGAGAAGAGCTGCGGGTAGTAGTCGGCGCGGAGCGCGTCGAGCGCGGCGCGCCCGCCCGGTCCGGCGTAGACCTCGAGGTTGGCGTCGAAGCCGAGGGCGGCGAAATCGTCCTTGAACCACTGCTGCTCTGGGGACGGCGCGCAGGCGCGGATCCGGACCTGGCGGTCCAGCTCGGAGATGCGGGCGATCAGCGCCGGCATCACGGCGTAGGCGTCGCCGCCGATGGGCGTATAGAGCGTGTCGCCGCGCTGCACCAGCTGCGCGGCCTCGCCGGGTGACAGCAGTCTCGCCTCGTACTCGTTGCGCCAGCCCAACCCGGCCTCCGATCAGCGGCGGTCGTGCCGCGCCGCTCGCGGCGTTCGCGCATGGTAGCGCGGCGGCGAACGCGGACGCGAAGCGGCCCCCACGAGGGGGCCGCCGCGTTGCTTCGCCGTGGAGTCGGGCTACGCGAGGAAGCTGGAGACGGCGTCCATGAAGGCGTCGACCTGCTCGATCTGGGGCAGGTTGCCGGCCTCGGGGATGGTCACCAGCTGCGAGCCCGGGATCAGCGCGTTGAAGGCCTGGCCGTACTCGGGCGGGATCTGCCCGTCCGACTCGCCCCAGACGACCAGCGTCGGCGACTGGATGCGGTGGATGCGCTTCTCCAGCCCGCGGTCCGGGAACTGCCAGAGGAAGCGGCTGCCGGACGTCTGGGCGCGCGTGCGCTGGATCGAGATCTCCGGGTCACGCGTCGGCGGGTTGTACTCCTGTGCGACCTCGGACATGTGGTCGTGCCACATCAGGGTCGGCAGGGTGCGGCGCGGCGTGGCGAAGTAGTCCGGGCAGGGGACTTCCTCGATCCACAGCCCGTACGCGTCGATCAGCACGAGCTTGTCGACGCGGTGCGGGCTGAGGGCGGCCAGCTCGGCGGCGAACATGCCGCCCAGCTCGTGGCCCATCAGCGTGACGCTGTCGAGGCCGAGCGCGTCGAGCAGGTCGTTGTGGTAGACGACGGTGTCGACGGGCTCGTCGATGTGCTGCAGGCCGCTGGACTCCCGGAAGCCCGGGAAGATCGGCGCGATGACGCGGAAGTTCTCGGCCAGCCGATCCATGAACGGGAACCAGCCGTACTCGGCCATCATGTTGTGCAGATAGAGCAGGGGCGGGCCGTCGCCGCCCTCGCGCACTTCGATCTCGAAGGCGCCGTCCCGGACCGAGACGGTCCGCTCAGTGTGGGTCGTGGCTGTCGTCAACCTGTACCTCCGTGCTGAACCGCCCGCCGGTCCCTCCGGCGGGCGGTTGTGTGCGATTCGTCTCGGCTATCCGCCGACCGGCGCCGGCGAGACGCGCTGGGCGAGCGGGCGCGGCGACCAGCGGTCTTCCCAGCCCTCGTCGTCCCAGACGTCGTGGATCTGCGGCAGAACCTCTTCGCCGAACATCTTGATGTTCTTCATCGTGGTCTCGCGCCGCATGTTGCCGATCTGGAGCAGCGGCAGCAGGTGGCCGATGCGCAGGCTCTTCGAGATGTCGACGAGCTTCTCGGCGACCTCGTCCGGGCTACCGGCGACGATGTTGCCTTCCTCGACCAGCTGGTCCCAGGACGGGCCGGCGCCCTGGGGCGCCTTGCGACCGGCCTGCGGGGCAGACTCCTGCGCGAGCGCGAGGCTGCGCTCGAAGCCCGCCCGGATCGAGGCCTCGGTGCGGTAGCCGGGCGCCTCGGGGAAGTAGCGGCCGGTGGAGCCGAGCAGCTTCTGGTAGAAGAACTCGACGCCCTCCTGGTACTCCTTCTTGGCCTGCTCGTAGGAGTCGGAGACCAGCGTCAGCTGCATGTAGGCGGCACGGTACGGGGTCTCGTCGGCGCCGTGCTCGCGAACGCGGCTCCAGTAGCCGTTGAGGGTCTGCTGGGCGCGCTTGTAGCCGCCGTAGCTGAGGGCCGCGTAGACGTGGTCCTTCTCGATGGTCCAGTCCCAGGTCTCGATCGAGCCGCCGCCGGGAACCCAGATCGGGGGCCGCGGCTCCTGTGCGGGGCGCGGCCAGATGGAGACGTAGCGCAGCTTCGTGTACTTGCCGTTGTAGTGGAACGGCTCGCGCGTCTCCATCGCCTTCTTGATCAGGTCCTCGGCCTCGTAGTAGCGCTCGCGGAAGGTCGAGGGCGACATGCCGTAGACCCAGTTCGTGTCCTGCGAGGTGCCCACGGGGAAGCCGCAGACCACGCGCCCGCCGGAGATCACGTCGATCATCGACATCTCCTCGGCGACACGGGTGGGCGGGTTGTAGAGCGCGATCGAGGTGCCCAGCACGATCAGGTTGGCCTTGCTGGTGCGGCGCGCGAGCGCGGCCAGCATGATGCTCGGCGAGGGCATCGTGCCGTACATGTTGGCGTGGTGCTCGTTGACGCAAACGCCGTCCAGGCCGACCTGCTCGGCGTACTCGAGCTCGTCGAGGTACTCGTTGTAGAGCTCGTTGCCGATCTCGGGCTGGTAGACCGAGTTCGGGAGGTCCACCCAGATGCCCGCGGTCTTCCAATCGGGGCCGTGCGGCGGCTCTTCCGGCATCGCCGAGTACGGCATCAGGTGGAACATACTGACCTTCATCGAGACCTCCTCTGGTCTGCTGTATGGGGTCCGCCGCTGTGTCAGCGCTCTGCCCGCCCGGCCAGCGCGACCCGTGACGCTCCCCGTGGATCGAGGAGCGCCCACAGGTTGATAACAGAGCGCGCGTCTGCGGGCAAACTTGAGGACCTGCCGACGAGGCGCCTCGAGACGCGAGCTCGGCCCTCAGTGCTTGCCTCGCGGCGTAGCCTCTGAGACGAACCGCGGCCGCTGCACCCGCAAGGAGGAGACGATGGAACTTGGCGCTTGCTTCCCCACCAACGAGATCGGCTCCGACCCGGCCGCGATCCGCGACTGGGCGCAGGCCGCCGAGGACCTCGGCTACGACCTGATCGAGGTCTACGACCACGTCCTCAGCGCCGACCCCGACGACGCGCCGGACCGCCAGGGCCGAGCAGAGCGGCGCGGCTACTACACCAGCACCACGGACTGGCACGAGCCGATGGTGCTGATGGGCTACCTGGCCGCGATCACGACCCGACCTCGCTTCCTCACCGGCATCCTCGTGCTTCCGCAACGCCAGACCGTGCTCGCCGCGAAACAGGCCGCCGAGGTCGACATCCTCTCCGGCGGCCGCCTCATGCTCGGCATCGGCACCGGCTGGTCCGATGTCGAGTACCGCGGGCTCGGGCTCGGCGAGGAGTTCCGCGCGCGCGGGCGGCGCTCGGAGGAGCAGATCGCCCTGATGCGGCGGCTCTGGACGGAGCCGCTGCTGAGCTTCGAGGGCGAGTTCGATTCCGTGCCGGAGTCCGCGATCGCCCCGCGCCCGGCGCGCTCGATCCCCGTCTGGATCGGCGGCCATGCGCCCGCCGTGCTGGACCGCGTCGGGCGCATCGCGGACGGCTGGGTCGTCGGCTGGGCGCGCGCGGACTACCTGCCGGGCGCCATCGAGCGGGTCCATGAGGCGGCCCGCGCCGCCGGACGCGACCCGGCGGAGATCGGCATCGAGACCCGCGCGCGCGTCGCGCGCTGGACTCCCGAGCAGCAGGCGGAGCATGCGCGGCGCTGCGAGGAGGCGGGCGCGACGCACTTCTCGCTGCACACCCTCGAGGGCGGCCTCACGACCGTGCAGCAGCACATCGACGCGCTGCGCGACTTCCGCGAGGCCTTCGGCTCGGGGTAGCCCCCGCGGCCGTCAGCGTCCCGTGAACTTCGGCTCGCGGCGCTCCTTGAAGGCGGTGATGCCTTCCTGGTGGTCGGCGCTCACGTTCGAGATGCCCTCGAGGGCAAGCGAGAGGCCGAGGTTGGTCACGGCAGTGTCGCGCAGCGGCTGGTTGATCGAGGCCTTCGTCCCCTGGATCGCCACCGTCGGACCGTTCGCGAGGCGCGCGACGAAGGCGTCGACCACCTCGTCAAGCTCCTCGGCGGGCACGGCGTGGTTGATGAGGCCCAGCTCCGCCGCCCGCGTCGCCTCGATGAGCTCGCCGGTGTAGAGGAACTCACGCGCCCGCGCGTAACCGACGAGGGCCGGCCAGAGCGTGCTGCCGCCGTCGCCGGCGACGAGGCCGACGCTGACGTGCGGGTCGCCGATCAGCGCGCCCTCGGCGGCGAACGTGACGTCGCAGGCGAGCGCGACCGTCGCGCCCAGGCCGACCGCCGCGCCGTTGATGCGCGCGATCACCGGCTGCCGCGCCTCGAGGATGGAGAGCACGATGCGCTTGCCCTCGGTGCTGGTGCGGTCCCAGACCGAGGGGTCGTCGATCATCTCCTGTAGCCAGCCCATGTCGCCGCCGGCGGAGAAGGCGCGGCCGGCGCCGGTCAGCACCACGACGTCCGTGTCGGGGTCCATGTCGATCTCGACGAAGAGGCGGGACAGCTCCTCGTGCATCTGCGCGTTGAAGGCGTTGAGCGCCTCCGGGCGGTTCATGGTCAGCCGCAGCACGCGCTCCTGCCGCTCGATCGTGATCGTCTCGTAGCCCGCGTAGTCCGCCATCGTGCGCCCTCCGTCCCTCGTGCGTCCCTGCTGCCTCGTGGCCTACTCGCCGGTGAAGACGCCGTCGCGCCGCTCCGACCAGGCGCGCGTCGCCTCGCGGTGGTCGGCCATCTTCGCCGAGTAGTGCTCGTACGCCAGTCCGAGGTCGAGGACCGCGGAGAGCTTGTCGCGCAGCAGCGTGTTGACCGTGATCTTCGTCGCCTTCACCGCGTACGGCGGCATCGCCGCGAGGCGCTGCGCCAGCTCCAGCGAACGCGCCTCCAGCTCCTCGTCCGGCACGAGGTGGTTGACGATGCCGAGCCGCTCCAGCTCCTCGCCCTCGACGAGGTCGCCGAGCATCAGCAGCTCCTTGGCCTTGTTCAGGCCGACCAGCAGCGGCCAGATCAGCGCGCCGCCGTCGCCGGCGACGAGGCCGACGTTGACGTGCCGGTCGCCGATGCGCGCGGTCTCCGAGGCGACGACCACGTCGCACATCAGCGCGATGCTCGCGCCGAGGCCGATCGCCGGGCCCCGCACGGCGGCGACGCACGGCTTCTCGAGGTCGAGTTGCGCGCGCACGATCTCGCCGGTGCGCACCTGGGCAAACTTGGCGCGCGTGCTGCTGCCGCCCTGCTCGTCCATGCGCTGCACGTCGCCGCCCGCGCAGAAGGCGCGGCCCGCGCCGGTGATCACGACGGCGCGCGACTCGTCGTCGTCCAGCTCGTTGAAGGCGCGGATCAGCTCCATGCGCAGCGGCGGGTGCACCGCGTTGAGGCGCTCCGGCCGGTTTAGCGTCATCACCAGCACGTCGCCCTCGCGCCGGAACTCGATGTGCTCGTACGTCGACAGGTCCATGGCCGCTCCTCTCGCCCGATCGTCCGCCGGGGATGATACGCGCCGCCCTCGATAGACTCGCGGCGGGGGAGCGCGCGGCGCCCGGTCGCGCCTCGCGAGACACACCTCCCGAGGCCGATCCGGCCCCCTCCCCCCCGGCGGGGGAGGGCGGGGGGTGAGGGGGAACGCGCCCGGGGCGCGCCGTTATGGGCACCCGCCCGCGCGCTCGCGCGGCGGGGTTCGAGGAGATCGGGCGCGCCGGGAAGCGGCGGCACGCGATGCGGCGCCGACTGCGTCCAGGCGGCGCGCGTGGACATTCGGCGGGGGGTTGACGTACCTTCACCCGCGCTCAGCAAAGGATGTGAACGCAGCAACCAGGGGGTAACCGTGTCGGTCCTGAACTTCAAGGTCGAGAACCACATCGCACACCTCGAGATGAACCGTCCCGAGGTCATGAACGCGCTCAACTTCGAGCTCAACCAGGCGCTCGCCGACGCCTGGCGTGAGGTCGAGGAGGACGACGACATCTGGGTCGCGATCCTCAGTGCGCACCCGGACAGCCGCGCCTTCTCCGCGGGGATGGACCTCAAGGAGCGCGCGGAGATGAACGCCCAGGGCATCGACTGGCGCAAGGTGCGCGTCACCGGCAACAGCAACCCGGAGAACGTCTGGAAGCCGGTGATCGCCGCGATCCACGGCTACTGCCTGGCCGGCGGCTGGATGATGGCGCAGCGCTCCGACTTCCGGATCTGCGCGGACGACGCCATCCTCGGCATTCGCGAGGTGAAGCGCGGGCTGATGCCGCACTGGGTGGCGGACCTGCCGCGCATCATCGGCCTCGGCAACGCCCTCGAGGTGGTGCTGATGGGCGAGTACATCACGCCGGAGCGCGCCAAGGAGATGGGCTTCATCAACTCGATCGTCCCGAAGGAGGACGTGCTGGACGAGGCCTACCGCTGGGCCAACATCCTGACCGAGAACGCGCCGCTCTCCGTGCGCTGCCTCAAGGAGATCCTCTACCGCACCCACGTGCTGCCGCACGACGAGGCGATGATCATGGCCAAGCACCTGCTGCACCGCGTCGAGACCAGCGAGGACATCTCCGAGGGTCCGCGCGCCTTCGCCGAGAAGCGCCAGCCGGAGTGGAAGGGCCGCTAACGCCGTTCCCTCGGCCGCAGACACGACGGAGCCGCCCGCGAGGGCGGCTCTCTCGTTGCTCGCTACGTTGCCCGCGATCGCTGCGCGCTACTCCTCGCCGTAGGCGCCGAGCGGATGCTCGGCTGCGTACACTGGCCGTATGAGGCGGGCGATCCCGGCCAGCCGATCGACTCGTGCGGCAGTCGGCAGCGTCGCGCTGGCGGCGGTATTGCTTGGGATCATCGTGACGGCACAGCCCGCCGAGGCGAGCGAGCTCTTTCCGGCCACGTACTACGGGCGCGCCAATCCGGGCGACGAGATCAGCGCGCTGATCGACGGCACGATCTGCGCCACGACCACCGCGAACGCCAACTACGAGTGGCTCTTGCAGCTGCGCTGGCGTAGCTGCGCGGGCAAGGCCGTCGGCGGGGCGACAGTGACCTTCACGGTCAACGGCTACAACGCGATTCATACGGAGACGTGGCGCCCCGGCGCGCTCCCCGCTGACGCCGCGAACGGTGTCGCGCCCGGCCGCTACGTAGCGGCGAGCGCCGGCTATTCACACATCTGCGCGCTGACCGTGGACGGTGAGATCGTCTGCTGGGGTCAGAACTACTACGGCCAGATCGATGTCCCCTCGGGCCGCTACACGGCGCTCAGCAGCGGCGCCGATACGAACTGCGCCCTGACCGTCGAAGGTGAGGCGGTGTGCTGGGGCGGCGCCGGCGTGGAGTCCCACACGTTGCCCGCCGCGCCCGATGACGGCTACATCGCTGTGAGCGCCGGTGGGTATGGCAGGTGCGCGCTCAGTAGCGGCGGCACGATCACATGCATCGTAGCTACCTCCGACGGGACGCCGTACTCGCTGCCGGGGAGCTATGTCGCGCTGAGCGTGGCCAGTCACGAGGTCTGCGGGATCACCCACGAGCGAGGTCTGGCTTGCTGGTCTCGCAACCGCGGCCAACACCTCGAACGTGGAGGGAGCTACGTTGCCGTGGAGGGGGGCAGCAACCACGCCTGCGTCCTCGACGAGAACGGCGACCTCGCCTGCTGGGGCGCTCAATGGGGCGGCGCTGCGCCGTGGCGGTCGTATGCGCCGTTCATGGCGGTGAGCGCAGGGTCGCAGCACAGCTGCGCCCTCACCGTCGAAGGGGAAGCCGTCTGCTGGGGCCGCGACAGGTCCGGCAACACCCGTCCCGTTTCCGGCCGATACATCGACGTGACCGTCGGCTCAGCTCACAGCTGTGCGCTGGCTGAGGGCGGGGGTCTGATCTGCTGGGGCCACACCGCCTGGGATGCGCCCGTCGGCCGCTACGTGGCGCTCGACGTCGGTGACCGCGACGCCTGCGCGCTGACCGCCGAGGGGACGATCACCTGCTGGGGCAAGACGCCGCTCGGAGCCGGGGCGCCGACAATGGGCCCGTATACGGCTATCGATGTTGGCGGTGGACAGGCCTGCGCCCTGAACGGGGACGGAGGAATCGTCTGCTGGGGCGATGTCTTCCGTGCCTGGGACGTTCCGCCCGGCCGGTTCCAGGCCGTGAGCGTTGGTGGGGGCCATGTCTGCGCCCTGACCACTGGCGGGGAGCTGACCTGCTGGGGCGAAAACGACGAGGGCGAGTCTGACGCCCCGGCCGGTCACTATTCGGCAGTCGCCGCCGGAGGGGACCACAGTTGCGCCCTGACTGAGCAGGGGGCGGCCGTTTGTTGGGGCCGCAGCAACTCCGGACAGACAGCCGCGGCGTCGGGCCGCTACCGATCGATCAGCGCGGGCCTGACCGGTACCTGCGCCCTGGCCACTGACGGTGTGGCAGTTTGCTGGGGTTCGTTACCGGCGTACGCGGAAGCCCCCGCGACGCGATTCACGGAGCTGGGTCTCGGCTGGTACCACGCCTGCGGCATCACCGAGGCCGGCGACATCGCGTGTTGGGGTCCCTGGTGGGAGGCCGAAGTGCTCGCGGCCCCTCCGGGTCGCTACAAGGCGGTACGCGGCGAGCGGGGGCGTGCCTGCGCTCTCACCGAAGACGGCGAGATCGTCTGCTGGGGCGGCTCCGCCGTCGGCCCGCCGCGCCGCTAGCGCGATCGCCGCGCGCTACTCCTCGCCGTAGGCGCCGAGCCGCTCGAGGGCGTCGCGCGCCTGGTCGGCAAGGTCGAAGACGACCTGGCGGGCGGGCTTGACTTCCTCGATGAAGGTCAGGCCCTGGCCAGCCGTGACATGCAGCCAGTCGTCGAGCTGGTGGTCCTCGATCGCCGTCTCGATCTTGCCGACGAGCATGCCCTGCAGCGGCATCGGCAGGATCTCGGGGGAGTCCTCGCGCTCCCACATCTCCTGGAACTTCGAGCGCATCGCGCGCACGCGCTTGCCGTCGTAGGCGGTCGAGATCCAGGCGTCCTGCCCGCGCCCCTCGACGAGGCGCTGCTTCTTCTTCATCGAGGTGTCGGACTCGTGCGTGGCCTGCCAGATCGTGCCGGTCCAGACGCCGTCCGCCCCGAGGGCGAGTGCGGCGGCCATGTGGCGGCCGTGCGTGACGCCGCCCGCGGCGAGCACCGGCTTGTCGTAGGCCTGCGCCAGCTCGACCACCTCGGGGACGAGCGAGAAGGTGCCCATCCGCCCGGTATGCCCGGCGGAGTCCTGGCCCTGCGCCACGATCAGGTCGAGGCCCTGCTCCAGCTCCCGCGCCGCCTGGCGAGCGAGGCCGATCAGGCCCCAGACCTTGATGCCGGCGTCGTGCAGCAGCTCCAGCGCGAAGGCGGGGCTCCCCATGCCGGAGGCAAAGATCGGGATCTGCTCCTCGATCAGCACGTCGAACTTGGCGCGCGCCTTGCGCAGCAGGTCGACGCGCTTGACGCCCCAGGGGCCGGGCGTCTTCGGCTCCGGGATGCCGTGCTCGGCCATCACGCCGTCGACGAAGTCCCAGTGCTCCTGCGGGATGCGCGGCATCAGCTCCTCCGGCGTGCCCTCGACGTACGAGGCGGAGAGCAGGAAGTCGATGCCGAACGGCTTGTCGCCCACGCGCTCGCGGATCCAGCGGATGTCGTTGCGGATCTCCTCGGGCGTCAGCGCGTTCACGCCGTACATGCCGATGCCACCGGCGTTCGTCACCGCGGCGACCACGTCGCGGGTGTGGGCGAAGCCGACGAGGGGGATCTCGCAGCCGTACTCGTCGCAGAGCCGGGTCTGCATCGGGTCGCGCGTCATCGTTCGAGTCCCTTCACGTAGATCGATTCGTCGGAGTCAGCGACGTAGCCAAGCGAAGTCCAGAATGCCACGGCGCCGGGTTCGTTGTGGAAGACGCGGATCGTGGATCGCTCTGCGCCCAAGACGACTTGGCGGCGCTCGACCTCCGCGACGAGCCTGGTCGCAATCCCATGGCGGCGGTACTCGGGGTCCACTGCCAGTCGCGCGTGCCCGGCGCGCCAGCCATCCCAGCTTCCGATCAACGATCCGACGACGCGATCGCCGTCGACGGCGACAAGGAAGAGTCCGTCGTCGTGCTGAATCCGCTGCCGTAGTGCGTCCGGACGGTCGGTCGGGCGTGGAACAGTCTCCGCGCGACGCCAGAGCGCGAGCACGGCGTCGACATCCTCGTTGCGACACTCCCTGAGCCGGATCGAAGTAGCCATCGCTGCAGGAGCGCCTAGATCGCGCCCGCGTGGCGGAGGATCGGGAGCTGCTCCGGCTCGAGGCCGAGCAGGTCGCAGTAGATCTCGCGGTTGTGCTCGCCGAGGAGCGGCGCGGGGCCCGGCCGCCGCGACTCGATCGTCGAGGTGCGGAACGGGAAGGCGGTGTCGGTCAGCGGGCCGGTCTCGGGGTGTTCGACCTCGCGGAGGAAGCCGCGCACGCGCATCTGCTCGCTGGCGAGCACCTCCTCCATGGTGGCGTGGCCGGTGATCGTGAGGCCGTGCGCCTGCCCGACCTGCTGGATCTGCTCGCGGGTCCGTTCCATGCACCACTCGGCGATCGTGTCGCGCACCTCGTCGGCGTGGTCGGGCTTGGGGATACCGAGCTGGGGGAGGTTCCAGAGCGCCTCGGTGAACCATTGCTCCGAGGCGAACCAGGGGTCACCGCCCATCATCTCGACGAGGGCGCCCCAGTTGCGCGCGCCCCAGACGGCGCCGATCACGATCCAGCCGTCCTTGCACTGGTAGACGCCGGGGAACCACTCGGTGTCCAGCTCGCGCGTCACGAGCGTGCCGTCCGAGGCGTAGCGGTGCACCTCGGGCCGCTGCGTGCTCATCAGCGCCCACTGCCTGGAGACGTCGACGAACTGCCCGCGACCCGTGCTCATCCGCGCGAGCAGCGCCGCGAGGGTGGCGGTTGCGGCGTTCAGCCCCGCGTCGCACTCGGCGATGAAGGAGCCGGGCTTGACCGGACCTTCGTCCGGGAAGTCGCGCAGCGCGATCTGGCCCGCGAGCTGGTGGTAGGTGGTCCCGCTGGCGTGCACGACGTTGAGCGGGTAGGCGTGCTCGTCGCGCCTCGGGCCGGTGGAGCCGTAGGGGGTGATCGCCGTCACGACCAGCCGCTCGTGTTGAGCCGACAGCGTCTCGTAGTCGAGGCCCAGCTCGTCGGCGAGCGTGGGCGGGCGGTCGTGCAGGAAGACGTCGGCGCGCGCGATCAGGTCGCGCAGGATCGCGAGGCCGTCCGCAGTCCCGGGGTCGAGCGTGACGCTGCGCTTGTTGGTGTTGAGTAGCAGGTAGAGGCCGCTGCGCTCCGGGTCGGGCTCGTCGTTGGGGAAGGGGCCGCGGCGGCGCGCCTCGTCGCCCCCGCCGGGCGCCTCGATCTTGATCACGTCGGCCCCGGCCTCGGCGAGCCATTTGCCGCAGAACGGGCCGCAGACGAGCGAGCACCACTCCACCACGAGCACGTCGTCGAGCGGTCGGGCGGTCACGTCGCGGATCCTCCCCGAGGGCGTCGCGGAAGCGGGTTGCAGGCCGCGCAAGCCTACACGCTGTGCCGGACAGCGGCAGCGCCTGCCCGTGGCCGCTGCTAGTATCCGCCGGGCGACGCCGCAGCGGCCAGCGAAACGCCGGCCGGACGCGCGGTGAGCGGAGGGCACGGCCATGCGGATCGGCTTCATCGGGCTCGGCAACATGGGCGGCCCGATGGCCATGAACCTGATCGGGGCCGGCCAGGATCTGACCGTCAACGACCTGCGCCGCGAGCTGGCCGATCCGCACCTCGCTGCGGGCGCGAGCTGGGCCGACAGCGTGCAGGCCGTCGCCGAGGCGAGCGATCTCGTCTTCACCTCGCTGCCCGGCCCGCCCGAGGTCGAGGCGGTCGCACTCGGCCCCGGCGGCATCCTCGAGAGCGCCGCCGAGGGCAGCGTCTACATCGACCTCTCCTCCAACCGGCCGACGCTGATCCGGGAGATCCACGCGCGCTTCGCCGAGCGCGGGATCGAGGTGCTGGACGCGCCCGTGAGCGGCGGCATCACCGGCGCGGCGGCGGGCACGCTCGCCGTGATGGTCGGCGGCGACGCCGACCGCTACGAGGAGCTGAAGCCCGTGCTCGACTCCATTGGCGACAAGGTCAGCTACATCGGCGGCATCGGCAGCGGCATGGTCGCCAAGCTGGTGCACAACATGACCTCGGTCTCCTCGCGGATGGCGATCGCCGAGGGCATGACGCTAGCGGCAAAGGCAGGCGTTGATCCGCACGTGATGCGGCGTGTGCTGCAGGACGGGGCGTTCGGACAGGGGCACTTCCTCGACCATCGCCTCGTCGACACGGTGTTCGCGCAGCGCTGGGATCCGCCGAGCTTCGCACTGCGGCTCTCGCGCAAGGACCTCGGGCTTGCGACCGAGCTCGCGCGCGAGCTGGGCGTGCCGATGGCGCACGCCGCGCTCTCCGAGCAGGAGATGCTCGCCGCCCTCGGGCGTGGCTGGGGCGACTACGACTCCAACATCTTCTTCCGGCTCCAGGAGGAGCGGGCGGGCGTCGAGCTCGGCGGCGGCGACTCGGATGCGTCCGATGCAGGCGATGGCGGGGAGTAGGGCCTGATGGCGGACGAGTCCGCGCCCGGCCCGCTCGCGGGCAAGCGCGTCCTGGACCTGACGACGGGCGTCGCCGGGCCGGCGGCGACGCAGATGCTCGGCTTCCTCGGCGCCGAGGTGATCCGCGTGACCAGCGCGATGATCCCGCGCATCCGCGCCACCGACGACGATCCGGCGATCAACGTGCTCTACCTCAACAAGGAATGCGTGCGGCTCAACCTGCGCGATCCGCGCGGCCTCGACCTCGGGCGGCGGCTGGCCGCGCAGTGCGACATCGTTGTCGAGAACCAGCGGCCTGGCTCCGTCGCGCGGCTCGGCCTCGGCTACGAGGCGCTGCGCGAGCTGCGGCCGGACATCATCGCGATCTCGCTCAGCGCCTCCGGCAAGGGCGGGCCGGACGAGGACGAGGTCGGCTACGCGCCCAACTTCGTCTCGCGCAGCGGCGTCGGGCTCACCTCGGGCTATGCCGGAGGGCCGCCCGGCGAGTACGTCAACTGGCCTGACCTGATCAGCGCGCACTGGCTCGTCTTCGCCGTGCTTTATGCGCTGATCCACCGCGAGCGCACGGGCGAGGGTCAGTACCTCGACCTCTCCGCAAACGAGTCGCTGACCTCGCTGGTCGGCGACCTCGTGCTCGATGCGGCGCTGAACGGACGGAGCGCCGAGCCGCAGGGCAACCGCGAGCCGACGATGGCTCCGCACGCCGTCTACCGCTGCGCCGGCGACTACGAGTGGGTGAGCATCGCCATCGGCACGGACGGCGAGTGGCAGGCGCTTTGCGAGGAGATGGGCCGCCCCGAGCTGGCCGAGGATCCGCGCTTCGCCGGCGTGCTGGAGCGGCTGGAGCACGAGCAGGAGCTGGACGCGCTGATCGGCGAGTGGACGAGCGCGCAGCCCCCGGGCGACCTCGCGGCGCGGCTGCAGGCCGCGGGCGTGGCCGCCGCGCCGGTGCTCAACGGCAAGCAGTTGCTCGAGGACGAGCACCTGGCGGCCCAGGGCCGCTGGGTGGAGGTGGAGCACGCCATCCTCGGGAAGAAGTGGGTGATGACCTCGCCGTGGAGCCTCTCCGACACCCCGGCGACGGTGCGCCACGCGGCGAGGCTGCAAGGCAGCGGCGAGCCGTACGTCTACGGCGAGCTGCTCGGCCTCAGTCGCGAGGAGATCAAGGAACTGGTCCACGACAACGTGATCCACTGAGCGTGGCAGGACGCGCTACCCCGTACCGCGCGAGCCCGTACCATCGGCCCGGCGCAGCGAGGCAAGAACAGCCTGGAAGCGAGGAACCGACCATGCAGTACGACGTCGTCGTCGTCGGCGCGGGCAACGCCGCCCACGCAGCCGCCGTCTCCGCCCACGAGCACGGCGCCGAGCGGGTGCTGATGCTGGAGAAGGCTCCGGAGGAGCTGCGCGGCGGCAACACCCACTACAGCGGCGGCCTCTTCCGCTTCGCCTTCGAGAGCCCCGAGGACCTGCTCCCGATCGTCCCCAACATCGAGGAGCAGGTGCCGGGCTTCACGCAGAACATCAAGCCCTACGGCGCCGCCCAGTTCCGCGCCGACCTCGACCGCGTGACCGAGGGCTCCTCGGACCCGGAGCTGTCCGAGGCGCTGATCAGCCGCTCCTACGAGACGGTCCGCTGGATGGTCGAGCAGGGCATCGTGATGGGCCCCGCGACCGACCTTTCCGCCGTCAAGTACGAGGGCGCGGTGCGCTGGCCGCAGGGCGCGGTGATCCGCGCCGTCGGCATCGGCATCGGGCTGTCGCGGATGTGGTTCGAGGTGGCCCGCGACCGCGGCATCGAGCTGCGCTACGGCACGGGCGCACGCTCGCTGACACTCGACGACAGCGGCGCGATCAGCGGCCTGGTGGTGAACGACGCCGACGGCCTGCACGAGATCGAGGCGGGCACGGTGATCCTCGGCTGCGGCGGCTTCGAGGCCAACCCCGAGTGGCGCGCGCGCTACCTCGGGCGGCCCTGGGACACGGCGCGCGTGCGCGGCACGCGCTACAACTACGGCGACGGCCTGCGCATGGCCCTCGAGGTCGGCGCGCTGCCCTATGGGCAGTGGTCCGGCAGCCACGGCACGCCGATCTCCGCGGACGCGCCGCTGTACGGCGACCGCCGGCTCACCGATCAGACCAACCGCCTCTCCTACCCCTTCGGCGTCATCCTCAACACCGAGGGTGATCGCTTCATCGACGAGGGCGAGGACTTCCACCTGCTGACCTACGCGAAGACCGGCGGCGCGGTGCTGCGCCAGCCGGGCGGCATCGGCTACCAGATCTTCGACTCCAAGGTGTTCGAGGCCCTCGAGCCGCGCTATCGCACGAGCGATCCGATCGTCGCCGACACGCTGGAAGAGCTGGTCGCGCAGCTGCCGCTGGACCAGGAGACGGCGAATCGCACGCTCGAGGCGTTCAACTCCGCCGTCGTCGGCGGAGGCACGTTCGACCCGGGTGTGCGCGACGGGCTGAAGACGGACGGCCTGGAGCCGGAGAAGACCAACTGGGCGCAGCGGCTGGACTCGCCGCCGTATCGCGCCTACCCGATCACCGGCGGCATCACCTTCACCTTCGGCGGCGTGCGCATCAACACGGAGTCCGAGGTGATCAGCACGGACTGGGCGCCGATTCCCGGCCTCTACGCCTGCGGCGAGATGGTCGGCGGCCTCTTCCACTACAACTACCCGGCCGGATCAGGCCTGATGTCCGGCGCCGTCTTCGGCCGTGCCGCCGGCCGCTCCGCGGCGACGTACCTCAGCGACGCGTAGCGAGGGGGCACGGGCGCAACCGGCAGCGGCTTCCGGAATGGCGTAGACGCTCACACGGAGCGCCGATAGGATGCCCGACAAGGTGACGCGCCTGACGCCCGCCCTCGGGCGAGCGTGGGAGGGGAGGCCGCGCGGGTGACCTTCGTCATCACCCAGCCCTGCGTCGATGTGCAGGACCAGTCCTGCGTCGAGGTCTGCCCGGTCGACTGCATCCACTTCGAGGCCGGCGAAGACCGGATGCTCTACATCGAGCCCGAGGTCTGCATCGACTGCGGCGCCTGCGAGCCCGCCTGTCCGGTGAGCGCGATCTTCGCCGAGGCCGACCTGCCCGAGGACCAGGCGCACTTCCTCGAGATCAACACCCTCTGGTTCGAAGACCGCGCGGCCGCGCGCTCGATGGTGGGCGGAGGCGCCGCACCGGCTGCGCCCGCCGCACCGGCGGCCGAGGAGCCCGCGGAGGCCGAGGCCGCACCTGCGGAGGAGGCAGCCGCGGAAGCGCCCGCCGCTGAGTCTGCCGAGGAGCCTGCGGAGGCGCCCGCCGAGGCCGCTCCCGCCCTCGTCACGGCCAGCACACAGATCGAGGCCGTCGAGGACCACGGGCGCCACGAAGGGCCTGCCGTCTCGCAGTACGGCCAGCCCTCGCCGATCGGCGTGGTCGCGCTTGCCGGGATGCTCGTCATGCTCGTCGGCGTCTGGTTGGCGCCGGGCGATCCGGTCAACGGCGGCACCCCGATCATCGGTGGAGTCATCGACATCATCCCGAGGCTTGGCATCTTCCGGAACCTGCAGGGGCCGCCAGAGCTGGGCGTGGTCCTCGTCCTCCCGGCGCTGCTGTTCCTGCTGATCTTCGTCGTTCAGCAGGCCCGCGAGCTGCGCGGCTTCGACGCGAAGCGCGAGCGGGTGCTGGCGGGCTGGCGCGAAGCCGGCGCGCCGTGGCGACGCAGCGAGGAGTCGCGCCGCCACGAGCTGGAGACGACGATCAGCCAGCTCGCGAACGACCGCTTCCCGTTCCCGGACGAGGCGCATCCGGACTACCGCACCTACGTCAACGTGCCGGAGCCGCAGCTCGCGCTGGAGTTCACAGCGGGCGGCGCCTCGCGCTCGCAGGTCTTCCCGGACATCGTCGTCGTCGAGCATCCGCGCAACCGCCCGATCATGGTCGCGCAGGTGGAGACGAAGGAGACGGTGACGCGGCGGCAGGCCGAGCTGGTCTGGGCGCAACTCGAGAACGACGACGCGCCGCTCTACATCTACGTCCCCTCCGGCTTCGCCGCGCGGGCCCGCGACTACGCGGTGGCCGCCGGCATCGAGCACGCCCGCATCCGCACCTGGAGGCGGCAGCCGGGCGGCATGCTCGTCCGCGAGCTCTAGCGCCTCTCCGCTAACCCACTGTCCCGATCGGTCGACGGCAGCCGTGGGCGTACCCGCGTGCCCCGAGTGCGACCTTAAGAGCCCTCTCCTCAGGGCAGCGAGCGCATCCCTTCCGGTCCCCTCTCCCCGAGGGAGAGGGTGAGGGTGAGGGAGGGCCCACCCTCTGGAATTGCGTTGCACCATCGGGGCTCTGGCAGGCGCGCGGGAGTCCTCCCCCTCACCCCCGTCCTCTCCCCAGGGAGAGGGAGCCGGATCGGGCTTGTGGGAGTCTCGCAACGGTCTCCGAGTGGTGAGACCTCGTTGCGTTAGGTATGTTCGGGCGCGAGCGCCGACCAGAATCGAGAGTATTCCCCTTGAGGTTCACCTATAGCCCGCAGCTCTTCCGCGGCGACTTCTTCGGCGGCATCACCGCGGCGGTGGTGGGGCTCCCCGTAGGGCTGGCCTTCGGCGAGACATCCGGCCTCGGAGCCATCGCCGGCATCTACGGAGCGATCGCCGTCGGATTCTTCGCGGCGGTGTTTGGCGGGACGCGCTCGCAGATCTCGGGGCCCACCGGCCCGATGGCCGTCGCCATGGCGGTGATCGTCACCACCCACGCCGAGACCTTCGCCGAGGCGTTCACGATCGTGATCATGGCCGGCCTGATCCAGATCGCGCTGGGCGTGGCGCGCATCGGCCGCTTCGTCGCCTACACGCCGTATTCCGTCATCTCCGGGTTCATGACCGGCATCGGCGCGATCATCATCCTGCTCCAGACCCTGCCCTTCCTCGGCGCGCCCGTCGTGGAGGGCGGACCGATGGAGGCCATCCGCGCCTGGCCCGACGCGATCGGCGATCTCAACGGCAGCGCGCTCGTGATCGCGGTCGTCACATTGGCCGTGGGCGTGGGCTGGCCGGCCCAGCTCAGAAGGTACCTGCCACCAACCCTGGCGGCGCTGATCGCCGGGACGGCGGTGAGCCTCCTCTGGCTGGGCGACACGCCGGTCATCGGTGAGGTCCCGACCGGCCTGCCGGAGTTGAAGGCCCCCGATCTCGCCCCCGACGTCCTGGTCCGCTCCGTGGAGCCCGCGCTGGTCCTCGCGCTGCTGGGCTCCATCGACAGCCTGCTCACCTCGCTGGTGGCCGATTCGATGACGCGGACGCAGCACAACCCCAACCGGGAGCTGGTCGGGCAGGGCATCGGCAACACGGTGGCCGGGCTGATCGGTGCGCTGCCCGGCGCCGGAGCCACGATGGGCACGGTGGTGAACATCCGCGCCGGAGGGCGGACGCAGATCTCCGGCGCGTTGCGCGCCGGCATCCTGCTGGCGCTGGTGCTGGGCCTCGGCACCTACGTCGAATCGATTCCCCACGCGGCGCTGGCGGGGATCCTGATGAAGGTCGGCTGGGACATCATCGATTGGCGGTTCGTCACCCGGCTGCACCGCGTGCAGCGGGAGCACCTGGTGGTGATGCTGATCACCTTCGCGCTGACGGTGTTCCTGGACCTCGTGACGGCGGTGGCGATCGGCCTGATCGCCGCCGGGATGGCAAGCGCCCGGCGGCTCGAACGCCTGCAGCTGGACAGTGTCGTTTCGGTGCCGCTGCTCGACCAGAGCTTCCTCGCCACCGCCGACGAGGCGGACGAGGAGGATGCAGCGGACGCGTTCTCCGCGCGCGTCGGCATGGTGGCGTTGCGCGGCACCTTCACCGTCGCCTCCTCGAGCAGCCTGATCAGCACGATCGGCGTCGACATCCGCGACCACGAGGTCGTGATCCTGGACTTCACCGAGACCGACTACATCGATGACAGCGCCGCGCTGGTGGTCGAGCAGATGATCGACATCGCCATCGCGGAGGACACCGAGTGCATCGTGATGGGCCTGAGCGGCTCGCCGGCATCCTCGCTCCAGGCGCTCAATGTCCTGGACCGCGTCCCGGCCGACAGCTTCGTCGCGACGCTGGACGAGGCCCGCGAGACCGCGGCTCGGATGCTCCACGCGTAGCAGCGCGAACAGCCGCGCTGCTGCTCCCTGCTGTCAGCTCCGGGTCGAGTGCGTCATCCGCCCCGGCACGCCGAGGTCCGGAGCACCCGCCAGCGAGGCGATCGCGCTCAGTTCCCCAGCGTGCGCGAAGAGATGCGCGATGCTCCTCGTGAGCAGGTCGCTCACGCGCTGGTCGCGCCGCGGGCCGCGCGATCGGCTCACGACCTCATCGAGGCGCGATGCATCGAGGCGGCGCAGCCAGGGGATCGCGCGCGAGCGGACGCGCCGGAACGCCTTGATCGCGGCGAGCAGGTCGGGGGCGGAGGGTGCGTCTCCGAAGCCGACGCGCTGCTCGTCGAGCCAGGGGTCGGGGTCGAGGTCTTGCAGTGCGCCGTTCCAGTAGAGGTCCTGCTGCTTCGCGACGTGGGAGACGATCCAGCCGCCGGTGTTGAGCCGGTCGGCGCCGGCAGGGGGTGCGCCGTCGGGATCGAGGTCTGCGAGCGCCTCGGCAACCCGCTCGAACTCATCGAACGCGTCGAAGAGCAGGCGCACGAGCGCGGGCGGCGAGGAGGGTGTGGGTCCGTCGGGCTGCGTCACGCGCGCAGTCTAGCGCGGCGGCAGGCGGCGCAGCGCGATCGAGGTCGTCGCGCGCCTCGGACGCGCGAGGCGGGACTCCACGGCAGGGCGCACCGGCGCCAGCTCCGCGCGCAGCCACTGCTCCAGCAGCAGCACCGTGGCGGCCCCGAGCAGCACTCCAAGCAGCGTTGCGAACAGCATTCCTCACCTCCCGCACGTAGAACGCATGTCCGCCACTCGTCCTGCATGATGGAACATGCGTGCGCCGCTGTCAAGCACAGACGTTCGATGCGGGGTGGTCGGTGTGGGGAGCGGCTCAGGAGCCGGGCTGAGGCTCGTCCTCGATCAGGGCCGCGCCGCCGAGGTAGGGGCGCAGCACCTCGGGCACCTCGATGCCGTCGGGGCGCTCGTACTGCTCGAACAGCGCGGCGAGGGTGCGAGGCAGCGCGAGCCCGGAGCCGTTGAGTGTGTGCATGTGGCGCACGCGGCCCTCGGCGTCGCGGTAGCGGAGGCTGGCGCGGCGCGCCTGGTAGTCGAGGAAGTTCGAGCAGGAGGAGACCTCCAGCCACTCCTCCGCGCCGGGCGCCCAGACCTCGACGTCGTAGGTCATCGCCGAGGCGGCGCCCACGTCCCCCGCGGCGAGCCGCACGACCCGGTAGCGGAAGCCGAGCGCGCGCACGACCTCGAGCGCCTCGTCGAGCAGGGCTTCCAGCTCGTCCCACGAGCGCTCGGGTTCGCAGAACTTGACCAGCTCGACCTTGTCGAACTGGTGGCCGCGCTTGATGCCTCGCACGTCGCGGCCGGCGCTCATGCGCTCGCGGCGGAAGCACGGCGAGTAGGCGACGTGGTGGATGGGCAGCGCGTCCAGCGGCAGGATCTCGTCGCGGTAGAGGTTGGTGACGGGCACCTCGGCGGTCGGGATCAGCCAGACGTCGTCTTCGTGGTCTCGGTAGAGGTTGTCGCCGAACTTTGGCAGCTGCCCGGAGCCGACCAGCATCTCCTCGCGGACGACGAACGGCACGTAGACCTCGTCCCAGCCGCGCTCGCGATGCAGGTCCAGCATCCAGCTGATGAGCGCGCGTTGCAGTCGCGCCGCCGCCCCGCGCAGTACGTAGAAGCGCGACCCCGAGATCTTCGTCCCGCGCTCGAAGTCGATCAGCCCGCGCGCTTCGCCGATCTCCCAGTGTGGCCGCCGGCCCTCCTCGCTCGCGGGCGCGGGCGCAGCGGAGACGGGCACAGGCGTAGAGGTGTGCACCGGCTCGCCGTCGCCGACGCCCTCGAAGAGCACCTGCCCCGCCTCCTCGCCGCCCTCGGGCACCGAGGCGTGGAGCAGGTTCGGCAGCTCCAGCAGCAGGCGCTGCAGCTCCTCGTCGCGCTCGCGCACGGCCGCGTCGAGGTCGTCGAGGCGCGAGGCGACCTCGCGCTGCGCGTCGATCAGCCGCTGGCGCTCCTCGGGGTCGCGGGTCGCGCCGATCGCGCGCCCGGCCTGGTTGCGCTCGGCGCGCATGCCCTCGACTTCGGTGAGCAGCGTACGGCGCGCGCGATCGAACTCGAGGATCTCGTCGATCGGCGCCTCCACGCCGCGCAGCGCGCAGGCGCGGCGCACCTCGTCGGTCTGCTCGCGGATCAGGCGGATTGGCAGCATGCGTTCAGCCCTGCCGGTCCGTGCGCGCGGCGTCGGCGGCATCGATCGCGTCGAGGGCGAGGCGGCGCACGTCCTCGGGCACTTCCGCCGACCCGCCTGGGCCGGCGAGCACCACGCCCGGCTCGCGCAGCTCCTCGCGGCTCACCCAGCGCCAGCCCTCGCCTGAGTCGGGGCTGCCCGGCAGGGCCGGGGCGCCCGAGGCGTGGGCCGAGCGCGGGCGCGCGAAGTAGACGAAGTCGATGTGCTGGTGGGGGTTGCCGGGCTCGTCGATCTCGTAGACGCCGATCGTCACCGGAGGCGGCAACTGCCGTGGGTCCTCGTGCGGGTAGGGGGTGCTGGTGGGGACGATGAGCGCCTCGACGCCGGTTTCCTCCTCGATCTCGCGCAACACCGCCTGGATCGGGTCTTCGTTGGGCTGGATGTGCCCGCCGGGCGGCAGCCACAGCCCGAGGCGGTGCCAGTGGAGCGCGGTTCGCCCGTCGTGCGAGAGGAAGCCGGAAACCGTGAAGTGGCGCTCCACGAGTGCGAGCCTACGCGCCCCCCGTGCCGAGGGCAACGAAGCGGGCAGCCGGGCCCGGCGTCCCGCCCGCCCCGAACATTGTCACGCGCAGGGCTGCCGGATAAAATAGACGTAACGATAGATACGAGGTGTCGTCTGGGTTGCGGGCTTGCCGATGGCGAGTCCGCATTCGTGTCTCTCAGGGGTGTCCGCGACCACCGGCCCGACGGCCGGCGGATTCGCATCCTCGGAGGTGGGAAATGAGCGAGGATCGGGTACTGCTCACGCAGGAAGGCCTCAAGCGGCTCGAGGACGAGTTGCACGAGCTCCGCACCAGCCGCCGCGTCGAGGTCGCCGAGGCGATTCACGAGGCCCAGGAGCTGGGCATCGCCCAGATCGACGGGCAGTACGAGGACGCCAAGAACCAGCAGGCGTTCCTCGAAGGCCGGATCCGCGAGATCGAGCTGCTGCTCGAAGGCGCCGAGGTGATCGACGAGGACGCCGCGCATCACTCGATGGATGTGCGCATCGGCTCGAACGTCACGGTGGAGCTCAAGGGCGGCGTGCAGCAGACCTTCCAGCTCGTCGGGCCCGCCGAGGCGAACCCGGGCGCGGGCCGCATCAGTCACGAGTCGCCCGTCGGGCAGGCGTTGCTCGGCAGGAAGCAGAATGACAGAGTGAAGGTCAGCGCCCCCGGCGGGAACACGATGATGACCATCGTCGAGGTGTCCTGACCGGCGCGCGGGCGTTGTCGCGACGGCAGGCGTGCTGCCGCCGCCGCTGCCCGGGCAGGTGACCGATGCCGTCCGAACAGGAACTGATCGAGCTGCGCCGGCAGAAGCGCGAGCAACTGATCGCGCTCGGCGACGCCTACCCCGCCCGCACCTCCCGTACCCACGAGGCCGCGAAGGCCGTCGCGCTCTTCGCGCGTAGTGAGCGGGAGGGCCTCGAGGAGTCCCGCCGCGCGGTCACCGTCGCCGGGCGCATCACGGCGATCCGCGACATGGGCCGCGCCGCCTTCGTCGACGTGCGCGACGGCTCGGGCGGCATCCAGCTGCACCTGCGGCGCAACGTGCTCGGCGACGAGTTCGGGCTCCTGGCGCTGGTCGACCTCGGCGACTTTGTCGAGGCAAGCGGACGGCTCTTCCGCACGCGCCACGGCGAGGTCACGGTTGCCGTCACGCGCTGGCGCGTGCTGACCAAGGCGCTGCGGCCGCCGCCCGAGAAGTGGGCCGGCCTCGTAGACGTGGAGACGCGCTACCGCCAGCGTCACCTCGACCTGATGGCGAACGAGCGATCACGCGAGATCGCGCGCGCGCGCTCGGAGGTGCTCGCGGCGGTGCGCCGCTTCTTCCAGCGGCGCGGCTTCATGGAGGTGGAGACGCCGGTCCTGCAGGAGGAGGCGGGCGGCGCGGCGGCGCGGCCGTTCTACACGCATCACGGCGCCCTCGACCGCGACCTCGCGCTGCGCATCTCGCTCGAGCTGCACCTCAAGCGGCTGGTGATCGGCGGCTTCGACAAGGTCTTCGAGATCGGCCGCGTCTTCCGCAACGAGGGCATCTCGCACCGCCACAACCCCGAGTTCACGCTGCTCGAGTCCTACGAGGCCTACGCCGACTACGAGGACGTCGCGAACATGGTCGAGGCGCTGTTCCGCTCGGTGGTGAGCGAGGTCACCGGCGGGCTCGAGGTGCGGCACGGCGAGGAGACGATCGACCTCGGCGAGCCGTGGGCTCGCACCACCTACCGCGAGGCGCTGCTCGAGCACACCGGCATCGACTACCGCGCGCACCCGGAGGCCAAGCAGGTTCGCACGCTCGCCCTCGACCGCGGGGTCGAGGTGGATCCGGACGCCTCGTGGGGGACGGCGCTGGACGCGCTGATGGCGGCGTTCGTCGAGTCCCGCCTGGTGCGCCCGACCTTTGTCTTCGACTACCCGGCGGAGCTCTCGCCGCTGGCCAAGCGCAAGCGCGACGACCCCACCGTGGCCGAGCGCTTCGAGCTGTTCGCACTCGGCATCGAGCGCGCCAACGCCTACTCCGAGCAGAACGACCCCGTGGAGCAGCGCGAGCTGTTGCGCGAGCAGGCGCGGAAGGCCGCCGGCGGCGACGAGGAGGCGGAAGTCGCCGACGAGGACTTCGTGCGCGCGCTGGAGCAGGGCATGCCGCCTGCGGGCGGCCTCGGCGTCGGCATCGAGCGGCTGGTCATGCTCGTGACGGGCGAGCACTCGATCCGCGAGGTCGTGCTCTTCCCGGCGATGCGCGAGTCGGGCGGCTAGCGGCGCGTGGGACGCATCCGCGAGGACGTGCACATCCACGCCAGCGCCAGCGAGACGTTCGAACGCCTCGAGGCGACCGAGCTCTACGGAGAGTGGCTGCCCCGCAGCTTCCGCGACGTCGAGGCGCCGTCCGGCCCTCCCGCCCGCCTCGAGGGCGTGCTCACGCTGCCGCTGCGGTCGGAGCGCGTCCGGCTCGAGGCCGCCGAGCGCGAACCGCATCGCCTGCTGCTCTTCCGCGCCGCCGATGGCGACCGCAGCGCCTTCGACACGCTGAGCTGGGTGCTCACCGCCGAGGGTGCGGACGACGTCCACCTCCTCGTCGAGGCGATCTACACGCCGGCGGGCGGGTTCGCCGGCTGGCTGCTCGACCTGCTCGTGCAGCGCCAGCACCGCCGCCAGGCGCTGCGCGACGCCGTGTGGCGGCTCAAGCAGCTGCTCGAGGGCGCGGGGCCCGCCTCGCAGCCCGGCGACGGCGCCGGATCGGCGTGAGCGCGACCGCGGCGCGCGCGCTCGTCTTCGACCTCGACGGCGTCCTCGTCGACTCCGAGCCCGTCCACCACCGCGCCGCGCGACGGTTGGTTGCCCCTCGGCCGCTCAGCGAGGACGACTACGCGCGTTTCACCGGCCTTGCGATCGCGCCGTTCATGGAGTGGGTGCGCGCGCACTACGGCCTCGAAGACTCGGTCGAGGAACTGATAGGGCGCTACGCCGCGCTCGTCACCGCCGAGCTGCGGAGTGGCGACATCGAGCCGCTCGACGGCGCGAGCGAGTTGATTGCCGCCGCGCGCGCGGCGGGCTGGGCCGTCGGCCTCGCCTCGCAATCGATCGCCGAGTGGGTGCACGCCACCCTCGAGGGCTGCGGCCTGGCGGACGCCTTCGACATCGCCGTCAGCGGTGACGACATCGAGCGCGCCAAGCCCGAGCCCGACATCTTCCTGCTCGCCGCGGAGCGCCTCGGCGTCGCGCCCGCCGCCTGCGTGGCGATCGAGGACTCACCCGCCGGCGTGCGGTCGGCAGCGTCCGCCGGCATGTTCGTCGTGCAGTCGCGGCAGGCCTCGACGGCCGCGCCGCCGCAACCCGCCGCCCACCTCGTGGTCGCCTCGCTGCGCGAGTTGGATCTCGCCGCACTCGGAGCGCGACTGCCGCCGGCGGGGGCGTAGGGGCGCGCTACGCCTCGCCCCGCCTATCGATCATGGGCTTACACAATCCAGCATGTCGGTGGTACCATAATCCGGTGCGGGGCGCCGAGGTCAGGCCTCGGCAGGGGTCAAGACGATCACGCCGGCGCACGTGGAACAACACCGATCACTCTCGCTACTCTTCCTCGCCCTCGCGGCAGGACTGGCCGGCGGCCTCGCGGGCGGCCTCGTCGTCGTCGTCGCGCCCGGCGGGCGCGAGGCGACCGAGGAGGTGGTCACGCCCACCCCCGTCGCCACCGCCGCGACCCCCGAGGCGACCGCTGTAGCGATCGGCAGCGCCGAGCGGCTCCAGCAAGCGATCGAACGCGTCCTGCCCACCATCGTCACGGTGATTGCGGACGAGGTTCCGCGCCGCAACGAAGCGGGCGACGTCGTACAGACGCGCAACGTCGGCTCCGGCATCGTCATCGACGATCGCGGCCACATCGTCACCAACTTCCACGTGATCGACGGCGCCGCCGAGATCAACGTGCTCCTGACCACCGGCGAGCAGCGACCCGCCGTGGTTCGCTCGCACGACTCGCCCTATAGCGACCTCGCCGTGCTCCAGGTCCCGCCCGAGGGCCTGCGCAGCGCGGCCTGGGGCGACTCCTCGCAACTGGTGCCGGGCGAGCCCGTGGCGGCGCTCTCCGCCGCCGGGTTCGCGATCGGGAACTCGGTCAGCGTCGGCGTCGTCTCCGCGACAGGGCGTCAGTGGCCGCGCAACGCCGTGATCCTCGAGGACCTCGTGCAGACCGACGCCGCCGTGAACTCGGGCGATTCCGGCGGGGCGCTGATCAACGCCGACGGCGAGGTGATCGGGCTGCTCACGACAGTGGTGCGCGGCACCGGCACCGGGAGCCCGATCCAGGGCATCTCCTTCGCGCAGTCCTCGAACAGCCTGCGCCCGATCGTCAACGACATCGTGCTGTTCGGTTCGCACGTGCGGCCGCGCCTCGGCATCGAGCGGCCGTTCCGCCACCACATCGAGCTCACGCCCGAGTTCTCGGCTTCACAGGGCGTCCCGCTCTCACTCGGCGCGCTGGTGATCGAGGTCGAGGCGAGGAGCGCTGCCGAGCAGGCGGGTGTGCGTGTCGGGGACATCGTGACCGCCGTCAACGGCGTGGCGATCGACCTCGACAACCCCTTTGTGAATCTGCTGAAGCCGTTGCAGCCCGGTGAGGTAGCCGATCTCACCGTGGTGCGCGGCGGCCAGCAGCGTTCGATCGCCGTGCTGCCCAGGCTGGAGTGATCCATGGACAAGTCTGACCCCCCAATCCGGCATGACCCCGAATCGTTCGCGCCCCTCGACGAGGGCGACTTCGATTCGCCCTTCGAGGAGTTCGACGAGGACTACGGCGATGACGACGAGGGCGGCGGCCGCGGCGGACTCCTGCGCATCATCGGTGTCGTTGCCGTCCTCGCCGCACTGATCGCCGTCCTCGTCTGGTCGCCCTTCTCGATCATCGATCGCGGCGGGGACGAGCCCGCCGACGTCGGCGCCGCCGCGCGCGGCGAGCTGCCCGACCTGCCGGGCGGTTTGAGCGCGCGCAGCAAGCTCTATGACCTCGCGGGCGACGGCGCGATCGCCGGTCCGGCCGAGCTGACGGTGCTGCTGAGCGAGCCGGTTCGCGCGGGCGAGCAACTCGGCTTCTACACTTACGTCGGCGGCGAATGGCGCTATCTCGCGGCCGTCAGCGTGGTCGAAGACGGCGCCGCGGCGCAGGGCGAGGTCCAGGTCGTGCCGAGGAACATCGCTGTCCTCGCCGAGACCACGATCGAGCGCACGATCGCGCTGATCGTGGAGGCCGGCGAGGCCCCCGACCTGGGCGCGTTGCCCGCACCGGCGATCGTCGCCGTGATCGCCGCCGAGCCGGGCGAGGACGCGGCCGGGGAGCCGGCGCTAGACGTCCAGGGCGGTGCGCTCGACGCGGCGCTCGCCGAAGCCGGCGAGGCGCGCGTCTACCTCGGCGTGACGGTGGGGAGCAGCGTCGTCGCGGAGACGGTGGACCGGCTGCTGGCGCTGCCCGAGCTCGCCACCGCGCACGTCGACGAGCTGCTGATCGCGGCGCAGGACCAGGGCGCGAGCGGGCTGCTGATCGACTACGGCGAGCTCGATCCCGCCCTGCGGGCGCCGTTCAGCGACTTCATCGCCGCGCTCGCCGAGGGCGCGCGGGTGCGCGGCCTGGGCCTCGTGGTCGCGGTCCCCGCGGGGGATGGCTCGAACTTCGGCGCATACGACTGGTCCGCGCTCGCGGCGAGCAGCGACGGCCTTTGGGTACGCGCTCCGCGCGACGCCTCGATCTACTACGAGGTGCTGGAGGAGGCGCTCGCCTGGCAGCAGGACGACGGGCTCGACCTCTCGAGCGTCTCGCTGATCATCGACCGGCGCTCCTGGGAGCGCTCAGCGGACGGCCTCCGCCCGCTCACGCTGCAGGACGGGCTGGCGCTGGCGAGCGCGCTCGGCGATGCAGCCGCCGACGCGATCGGGCCCGGGGACACCGTCGCCGTCGCGGCCATCAACATCGACCGCGAGGCCGGCAACAGCGGCCTCTTCTGGGACGACGGCGCGAGGGCCGTGAGCTTCGTCTACGCGGGCCGCAGCGGTCCCCGCAGCGTCTGGCTGGAGAACCGGTTCTCGGCCGCCTTCCGCCTCGATCTCGCGGAGCGCTTCGGCCTCGGCGGCATCGCCGTGGCTGGCGCGGCGCCGAGCGACGAACTGCCCGACCTCGGAGAGCTCGTCAGCAGCTTCGCCGAGGGCTCCGCTGTCGACCTCGAGCTGCCGTACGGGCCGTACCTCGACCCTGAGTGGAGCGCATCGGACGGCGTCGTCGAGGAGAGCGGGAGCCCGGGCGTGATCGTCTGGCACGCGCCGGAGCGCGAGGGCGCCTTCGACATCACCCTCGTTGTCTCGGACGGCACCATCTTCATCGGCAGGCGGATGGTGATGCATGTCGCCTCGCAGGCCCCGGTCGTCCCGCCGGGCACGAGCAACGAGGCCGACGGGCCCAGCGGCGGCGGAGCGAGCACGCCCACGGCGGCCGCGATCGAGACGCCTGCCACCAGCACCTCGTCCGGCGCCGAGGATTCGAGCGCCACGCCCGAGGCGACGCCGGAGCCGACGCCCGAGGCGACACCCGAACCCACTCCGGAACCCACTCCGGAACCCACACCCGAGCCGACCCCGGAGCCCACTCCGGAACCGACGCCCGAGCCAACCCCGGAGCCGACACCCGAACCCACGCCGGAACCCACTCCGGAACCCACCCCGACGCCGGAGCCGACGCAACCGCCTGAGGGACCGCCGGGCCCGGCCGGGAACATCTAGCAGGGAACGCCGATGCCGCTGCGAGTCATCGCCGGGAGCGCACGCGGAGTGCGGTTGCAGACGCCGAGCGGCAGCGCCACGCGGCCGACCTCCGCGCGCCTCCGCGAGTCGCTGTTCGGCATGCTCGAGGCGGCCGACGCCGACCTCAGCGCGGTGCTCGACCTCTACGCCGGGAGCGGCGCGCTGGGCATCGAGGCGCTCTCGCGCGGGGCCGGTCGCTGCGTCTTCGTCGAGTCCAGCCGCCGCGTCTGCCGCGTGTTGCGCGAGAATCTGGAGCGCGCCGGCATGAGCGATCGCGGCCAGGTGGTGAGCGGCCGTGTCGGCCGCTGGCGGCCGCACGAGGACGAACGCTTCACGCTCGTCCTCGCCGACCCGCCCTACGGCGACGGTGAGGCGTGGCGCGCGATCGAGCGGGCGATCGAGGGCGCAATCGCGCCCGGTGCACTGATCGCGGTCGAACACGCGGCGCGCAGCCAGGCGCCGGCCATGCTCGGCGGCTGCGCGGTCTGGCGCCGCCGGCGCCAGGGAGACGGCGCGATTGCGGCGTATCGCTGCCTCGCCCCGCGCAAGGCGGCAGCGGAAGGGCGGCGACCGTGACGACGGCGATGTATCCGGGCACCTTCGACCCCGTCACCCTCGGCCATGTGGACATCGTGCGTCGCGCAGCGAGTCTCTACGAGGAGCTCGTCGTCGCCGTCACGCACAGCCGCTCCGCCCTGTTCAGCACGGACGATCGGGTTGTGCTCTTCAGCGATGCGGTCGCGGACATCCCGAACGCGCGGGTGATCGCGAACTACGGCCTCACCGTCGACTGCGCCCGAGCCGAGGGCGCGACGGTCCTCGTCAAGGGCCTGCGCTCGATCGAGGATTATCTCTACGAGTTCGACATGGCGATCATGAACCGCAAGCTGGCGCCGGACGTGGATTCGGCGTTCCTGATGACCTCGATCGAGTACCTGGTACTGAGCGCCTCGCGAGTGCGCGAGCTGGCGAGCTTCGGCCTCGACGTGAGCGACCTGGTGCCGCCCGGCGTGGCGGCGGCGCTGCGGGAGAAGTTTGGCGAAGAGTAGCGGGGTGATTGGGTGGTGGCCGCGGTCCGGCGCTGCCGGAGCCGCGGCCACAGCGACTGACGGGGAGGCGAACCGATGGATCTGTTGCATCACGTCGACCAGATCGAGGAACTCGTGGCCAACGCCCAGCGGATGCCGATCGGCGGCCGCGCGATCGTCGATCGCCAGCGGCTGCTCGACCTCGTGGACCAGATCCGGACGTCCGTCCCCAACGAGGTCCACGAGGCGCAGAAGGTGATCGAGGAGCGCGAGGCGCTGCTTCGCGACGCCGAGGAGGAGGCGCAGCTGCTGGTGGCGCGCGCGGAGGAGCACGTCACCAAGCTCACCACGCAGCACGAGATCGTCCGCGCCGCGCACGTGCGCGCGGAGGAGATCGCGCAGGAGGCCGAACTGCGCGCCGAGGAGCGCCTCGCCGAGGTGAACGCGGAGATCGCGGGCCGCATCAGCGAGTCCCGCCGCTTCAGTGAGCAGCAGATGGCCGCCGCGGATCGCTACGCCCAGGAGCTGCTTGCCCGGCTCGAGCAGCAGCTCGAAGCCTTCCGGCAGTCCGTGCGCTCCGGCCTCGATCAACTCGAGGCGCCCGCGGCCGCGCCCGGCCCTCCGGCCACGCCGGCGCGCGCCGGGTCGCCGGTCGCGCCGGGCGGCGGTAACGGCAATGGCAACGGCCACACCAGGATGCACGAGCCGGGCCCGCAGCGCTCGCGCTCGGCCCTCGGCGCGCTGATGGAGCCAGACGCCGAGGCGGCGGCCGATGGCGAGCCGCCCGAGGCCGAGCAGGCCGTGATCGACGACTTCGCGATGCCGCCCCTGGACGACCAGCCGGGCGCTGCCGCCGAGCTCCCGCCGGAGCTCCGCGACGAGCAGTCCGAGGACGGGCCGGAGCAGCCCCGCCTGGACTTCTGAGCGCGGGAGGGTCTAGCCCTCCCACACCTCCTCGAGGAATTCGAATAGCCGGGCGCGCACGGCGTCGCCGTGCGGCGAGCCGAGCAGGTCGGTGCCGTGCGCGACGCCGGGAACGACGAGGCTCGCGCCGGCGTCCAGCCCGGCGCGGTCCTCGAAGCTTTCGAGCGCGTTCATCGCGGCCAGGTCGCCCTCCGCCGCGATCAGCGTCAGGGGGCAGGTCACCCCGGCGATCGTGCTCTTTGCGTCGAGGCCGCGCATTCGCGACGGCGCCGAGAGCACCGCGACGCCATCGACGGACTCCTCCGCCGCCACGACGATCGCCGCGGTACCGCCCATCGAGGCTCCGGCGAGCACGACTCCGTCGAAGCCACGCTCGCGCGCGAAGGCGATTGCGGCGCGCACGTCGCGGTCGATCTGGCCGGGATCCTGTTCGCCCTCGGACGCGCCGTAGCCGCGGAAGTCCAGGGTCAGCGCGCTAATCCCGCGCTGCTGCAGCCGGCGCGCGAAGGGGTACCACGCCGTCTGATCGGCCGGGAACATGTGGAGCAGGATCACCACCCGCTCCGGGTCCGCCTCGAAGAGCCGCGCGTCGAGGCTGAGGCCGTCTTCCGTGCGGATCGCCTCCATCGAGGCGCCCGCGGCGGGTTGCGGCTCCGGATCCTCGTCGCCCTGCGGGCGACAGGCGGCGAGCAGCGCCGCGCACGCGAGCAACAGCGCGCTCGCCAGCCGCAGGCCGGGCAGCGGCGGGGCTGGCTGCGCCGGGGTGGGCAGCCGCTGTGAAGGCGGCCGGTGCTGAGCAGCCACGGCGTCTACCGGACTACGAGGTTGAGCATCCGGCCGGGCACGTAGATGACTCGCGCCGGTTCGCGGCCGTCGAGCAGCTCGGCGACTCGCGGCCGCGCCTCGGCCTGCGCCCGCACCTCTGCCTCCGTGGCCGTCGGCGAGACGTCGATGCGGTCGCGCAGGCGGCCGTTGATCTGCACGGGCAGCTCCACCGTCTCGAGGGCGCTGAGCGCCGCATCGACCGCAGGCCAATCCTGCTCGTGCACCGAGTAGGACTGCCCGATGCGCTCCCAGAGCTCCTCGGCGATGTGCGGGCAGACCGGAGCGAGCATCAGCAGCAGCAGCCGCAGCGACTCGTTCCAGTCGGCCTCGTCGACGGGCCCGGCCTCGCGCGCGCGGACGAGCGTGTTGGTCAGCTCCATCAGCGCGGCGACGGCGGTGTTGAGGTGGAAGCCGTCGTAGTCCTCGGTGACGCGCTCGAGCGTGCGGTGCGCCTCGCGCAGCGCCTCGCTGGAGGCGCCGCCTGCCGCGCCGCCGTACGCGGGCGCATCGGCGGCGAGGCCCCAGACCCGCCGCAGCCAGCGGGCGACGCCGACGATGCCCTCGACGTCGTAGGGGCCGCCCTGGTCCCAGGGCCCGAGGAACATCAGGTAGGCGCGAAAGGTGTCGGCGCCCCACTGGTCGACCTGGTCGTCGGGCGGGACGACGTTGCCGCGCGACTTGGACATGCGCCGCCCGTCCGGCCCGAGGATCTGGCCCTGCGCAAAGTAGCGCGTGAACGGCTCGTCGCCGGGCACGGTGCCGGCGTCGCGCGCCGCCTTGTAGAAGAAGCGCGCGTAGAGCAGGTGCATCGTGGCGTGCTCGGCGCCGCCCGTGTACTGGTCCACCGGGAGCCAGGCGGTGGCGGGATCGGGCGCGATTGCCGCGTCGTCGTTCACGGCGTCGGCGTAGCGCATGTAGTACCACGAGGAACACATGAAGGTGTCCATCGTGTCCGTCTCACGCCGCGCCGGCCCCTCGCACTCCGGGCAGGTGGTACGCACGAAGTCCTGGGAGAGCGCGAGCGGCGACTGACCGGTCGGGAGGAACTCGACGTCGTAGGGCAGCTCGACCGGAAGCTGGTCCTCGGGCACGGGGACGATGCCGCACTGGCCCGCGCAGTAGACCATCGGGATCGGCGCGCCCCAGTAGCGCTGGCGCGAGATCAGCCAGTCGCGCAGGCGGTACTGGATCTTCGGTCCGCCCCAGCCCTGCGCCTCCAGGTGCGCGGTGACCGCGGCCTTGCCCTCCTCCGACGGCAGCCCGTCGAAGCTGCCGGAGTTGACCATCGTGCCCGCCTCGACGAACGCCTCGGCGAGCGGCCCGCCGTCCCACTCCGGCGGCGCGATCACCACCTGGATGGGCAGCCCGAACTTCTCCGCGAACTCGAAGTCGCGCTGGTCGTGCGCGGGCACGGCCATCACCGCGCCCGTGCCGTACGTCGCGAGGGCGTAGTCGGCGATCCAGATCGGGACGCGGTCGCCCGTGAGGTGGTTGACGCACCAGGCGCCGGTGAAGACGCCGGTCTTCTCGCGGTCCGTCGCCTGCCGCTCGAGCTCGGAGGCGAGCCCCGCCGCGCGCACGTAGGCGTCGACCTCGTCGCGCTGATCGTCGGTGGTGATCTGCCGGACGAGAGGATGCTCCGGCGCCAGCACCATGAACGTCACGCCGTGCAGCGTGTCGGGGCGGGTGGTGAAGACGCGGATCTCGTCCGTGCCGTCCGGCGCGGGCGTCTCGAGGGCGAAGGACGCCTCGGAGCCCTCGGAGCGGCCGATCCAGTTACGCTGCATCAACTTGACGTAATCAGGCCATTCGAGGTCCTCGTTGGCCAGCAGCTCCTCGGCGTAGTTGGTGATGCGGAAGAACCACTGTTCCATCGCACGCTGCTCGACCTCGCTGTGGCAGCGCTCGCAGGCGCCGTCGACGACCTGCTCGTTGGCGAGCACGGTGTTGCAGGACGGGCACCAGTTGACGGGGGCGTCGGCGCGGTAGGCCAGCCCCTGGCGATAGAGCTGGAGGAACCACCACTGCGTCCAGCGGTAGTAGTCCGGCGAGCTGGTGTCGACCTCGCGTGTCCAGTCGAACATCGTGCCCATGCGCTTGAGCTGCTCGCGCATGTGGACGATGTTGCCGTCGGTCCAGTCCTTGGGGTGCGCGCCACCGGCGATGGCGGCGTTCTCCGCGGGCAGGCCGAAGGCGTCGAAGCCGATCGGGAAGAGCACGTTGTAGCCGCGCATGCGGCGGAAGCGGGCGAGGGCGTCCGAGGGCGCCATCGCGAACCAGTGGCCGACGTGGAGGTCGCCGGAGGTGTAGGGCAGCATTGTGAGCGCGTACCAGTTGTCGCGCCCCTCGACGTGGTCCTCGGTGCGGTAGAGGCCGCTGTCCTCCCAGCGCTGTCGCCAGCGCTGCTCGATCGCGCCCGGCTCGTAGCGCTCGGTCTGCGGCTGCTGCTCGGTGGTGCTCGTCACCCGTTCATCGTACGAGCGAGGGATGCACCGTCAACCGCGCGACCTCGTCACGCCGCGAGGATCAGCGCCGCCAGCAGCGGCACGCCGAGCGAGACGAGGATCAGCGCGCGCCGTGACTCGCGCAGGCGCGCCTCCGGCTCGGAGGCCCCGAGGGCGCGGCGGAACTGCCAGAGCGTGACCAGCACGTAGCAGGCGAACAGCGCCGCGAGGATTGGAACGGCCATGGCGCGAGTGTAGCCGGGCGCCTCGCTAGCGGCCGTTCCCCGTTCCGCTCTGTGGCGCGATCCGCAGGATCGCCCCGCGGAACGTCAGCAGGTACACCTCGCCCCGCGCATCCGTCCCGATGGAGGCGACCTGCCGCTCGCTGCGCGCGACCTCGGCGACGCTGCCGCCCTCGGGATCGAGCGCCCAGAGGCGCCCGCTGCAGAAGTCGGCGAAGAGGTAGCTGCCCGCCAGCGCCGGCATGTCGTCGCCCTCGTAGACCACCCCGCCGGTGACGGAGCAGCCGAGGCTGCGCCCGTACTCGGCGATCGGCGGCGTCGTGCCCTCGCGGTCGCAGCCGCTGCGCGGCTCGAAGCAGCGGGTGCCCTCGAGGCGGTCCCAGCCGTAGTTGCCGCCGCGCTCGATCACGTCGATCTCCTCGAGCGCGTTCTGGCCGACGTCGGCCGCCCAGAGGCGACCGGCGCCGTCGAAGGCCATGCGCCAGGGGTTGCGCAGACCGTAGGCCCAGATCTCGGCGCGCGCGCCCGGCGTCCCGACGAACGGGTTGTCGGGCGGGACACGGTACGGCTCGGCCTCGGATGCCTCGCGCACGTCGATGCGGACGATGCTGCCGAGCAGCGTGCCGAGGTTCTGCCCGTTCGCGCGCGGGTCACCCGCCGAGCCGCCGTCGCCGAGGCCGAGGTAGAGCATCCCGTCCGGCCCGAAGCGGATCGCGCCCCCGTTGTGGTTCGGGAACGGCTGCTCCAGCTCGAGGACCACGAGCTCGGAGTCCGCGTCCACGGCGAGCGCGTCGGTCGCGTCGACCGTGAAGCGCGAGAGTCGCGTGCGGCGCGGGCCGGGGTTCGCCGAGCGGTCGACCGAGTAGTAGAGCCACAGCCAGCGGTTCGAGGCGAACTGCGGATCGACGGCGACGCTGAGCAGGCCTTCCTCGTTGCTGGCGCGGCTGACCTGCGGGCTCAGGTCCACCAGCAGCGCCTCGCCGCTCGCGTGGAGGACGTAGACGCGCCCGTCCTGCTCGGCGACGAAGACGCTCCCCGCCGGGTCCGGCCCGGCCGGGTACGCCCCGAGCTCCACGGGCCGCTCGAACTCCCGCCCGCCGAACGCGGGAACGAGGCTGACGGCTGCTGGTTCGGGCGCCGCGGGCACGGTCGCGGGAGTGGGCGTGGAGGTTGGAGACGGCGACGCCATCGGGGATGGCGAAGCGGCCGGCGAGGGCGTGGCGGCGGGCGGCGTTGCCGTCACCGCGAGGGCGGCCGTCGGCGTTGCGGTAGCCGCGGGTGACGGCGCGGCGGTCGCGACCGGCGGCGGAGTCGAGACGACCGAGGGCGTGCCGCCGCTCTCGTCCTCGCAGGCAACGAGCAGCGCCGCGAGGGCCGTCGCGATCAGGGCTGCGCCGAGCGCGCGGCGCGTCATCGGCAGCTTCGAGGCGCTCCGAGTGTGCGGTGGCTACTCGAAGACGATCACCTGGCGGGCGACCTCGCCCTGGTTCATCGCCTCGAACATGTCGTTGACCTCCTCGAGCTCCCCGCGGCGCGTGATCATCTCGTCGAGCTTGAGGCGGCCCTGTATGTAGAGCTCGATCAGCTTCGGCATGTCGACGCGGAACTTGTTCGAGCCCATCGTGGTGGCGCGGATCGACTTCTCGCCGCCGAGCATCCGCCCGCCGAGCGCGATCGTCTCATTGGCCGGGACCACGCCGATGATCGTCGCCAGCCCGCCCAGGCCGAGCGACTGCACGCACTGCAGCGCGACGGTGGCGTTGCCGATCGCCTCGAAGGAGTAGTCGACGCCGCCGCCGCTGAGCCGCCGCACGGCGGCGACGGGGTCCTCCTCGGAGGCGTTCACGCCGTGGGTCGCGCCAAACTCGCGGGCCGTGCCCAGCTTCGACTCCAGCAGGTCGACAGCGATGATCTGGCGCGCGCCGGAGATGTAGGCGCCCTGCACGGCGGAGAGCCCCACGCCGCCGACGCCGAAGACGGCGACGCTCGAGCCGGGCTTCACCTGCGCGGCGTTGAGCACCGCGCCGACGCCCGTGATCACGCCGCAACCGACGAGCGAAGCGACGTCGAGCGGCATGTCGTCGCGCACCTTCACGACGCCGCGCTCGCTGAGCAGCATCCACTCGGCGAAGCTGGCGATGTTGGAGACGGAGTTGTGGACGCGCTCGCCGTTGAGCGTGATCCGCGGCGGGTCGTCGAGCGTGCGGAAGGGCTTGTCGATGCAGCGGTTGGGGTGGCCGGTCAGGCACTCCTCGCACTCGCCGCAGAAGGCGGAGCCGCAGGCGATCACGTGATCGCCCGGCTGCACGTAGGTGACCTTCGAGCCGACGGCCTCGACGACGCCGGCGGCCTCGTGCCCGAGGATCGCCGGCGTCCGCATCGGCATGAGATCCTCGATGTAGTGCAGGTCGGAGTGGCAGACGCCGGAGGCCGAGGTGCGGACGAGGATCTCGCGGTCCCCCGGTTCGTCGATCTCGACCTGCTCGATGGTCAGCGGCTGGTGCACGCCGTGCATGATCGCGGCCTTCATCGTTCGCTCCTCTCGCGCTGCGGAGTTGGACCGGCGCGATTGTAGCGGTCGCCGGCGAGCTGGTCGCTCGCGGCTGGCGCCAATCGGCGACATCACGATCCCGGGTACCGTTCCACTCCACGGAACTGTTGGTGCTAGGCTCAGCGACCCGGCGCGCCGTACCATAGAAGCGCGATGGAGGCCCAGAGGCCCGCATGAATGTGCCGTCGGACTACGAGGCAGGGTACGCGAAGGCCGGCGCCATTGATCCGGAGATCGCGTCGCGCTACCTCGCCCACACGACGGTCGGCGATCCTGCTGCCGATCAACTGACCGACGCGCTCGCGGACCTCGGACCGGAGGAGTCGAGGCGGATCCTCCAGGCGGCGATGGACGCCGAGGATCCGCGCGACCTTCGCGAGCTGCCGCCGGTGGTGCGCGACTTCTTCGAGGAGATCGCGGTCCCCCCGGACTGGGTCGACCAGTCCGCCTTTACTCCCGGCATCCGCATGTTCCACAGGAACTCGAGGCTGATCCTGGGCGCGATGGTGGGCGGCACGCTCGTCGAGGGGTTCTCCACCAACATCAGCAAGTCGTTCTTCGTGACCGGGCGGCTGCGCGACCAGGGCGTGCGGCGGCTGCGCCAGAACAACCGCCACATGATCGAGATCTTCCTGCCCGGCGGGATGGATCGCGGCGGCGACGGCTGGAAGCTGTCCGTCCGGATCCGCCTCGTGCACTCGCGCGTCAGGCGCCTGCTCGACACCGCCGAGGACTGGGACCACGAGGCGTGGGGCAGGCCGATCAGTGCGGCACACGTCGGCTACGCGATCACCGCGTTCTCGGCGAGACTGCTGAAGCACTTGCGGAGCCTTGGCGCCGTTTTTGACGAAGAAGAGCGCGCGAGCTTCATGCAGGTCTGGCGCTACTCCGGTCACCTGATGGGCATCCCGGAGACGATCCTCTTCCGCGACGAGGAGGAGGCTCTCAGGCTCTTCGAGATCGGCACGGTCTGCGAGCCGGAACCGAACATCGAGGCGATCGCGATGGCGAGCTCGCTCGTCAACTCCGCCCCGCTAATCATCGGCATCGACGAGCCGAGCGAGCGCCAGCGACTCTCGAAGTACGTGTTCACGATCTCGCGCGCCCTGATCGGTAAGGAACTCGCGGACCAGCTCCACTACCCCTCCAGCACGACGTTCGGCGTGCTGGCCTGGTTCCGGCTGCAGGAGCGCTACCACCGCGTCCTGTTCAGGCTCTTTCCGCGACGCGTGCAGGAGAGCAGCTTCAGCAGGTTCACATCCCTGCTGGATGCCTCGGGGTACGACGAGGGCGGCATCACTTACTCATTGCCCGACCACGCGCACGCCGAGGAGTCCAGCCGCTGGTAGTCGAGCCTCGCGGGCCCGTGCCGGTCACCAGCCGGCGGCGGCTCGGCGCCGCAGCGGCCTCCTCGTGGCTGCCGCGTACAGCGCCCAGGTGCCCGCCAGCAGCCCGGCCGCAACGAGGAACCCTCCCTGGAAGCCGATCAGGTCGGCAATCAGGAATCCCGCGAACGGGCCCAACGCCGCCCCGAGGTCCAGCCAGGTCGAGTACCTGCCCAGCACGGCGGCGCGCGTTGCGGCGGGCGATGTCTCGCCGATGGCGGCATCCAATGCCGCGTTCACACCCACGCCGGCGATGAACAGCAGCGGCATCGCGACGACCGTCGCGATCACGGAGTCAAGCCCAGCCACCAGGACCAGCGACGCAACCATCACCGCCAACCCACTGGTGATGGACACCCGCCTGCCGACGCGGTCCGAGAGGTGCCCCAGCGGCACGCCGAGGCCGAGGTCGGACAGCCACCGGAAGCCGACCAGCAGTCCCGCGAGTGTGACCACGGCGAGTGATCCACCAAGCACTCGCTCGTCCTCGTCGGCGAACCCGGCGAGGTAGGGAGCCACGGTCGCGATCGCCAGACCGTTCGCCGCGAACGCCGTGGCGAACCGCAGCAGGCTGATCGAGAGCAGGCGGAGCCGGAGCTTGCGCCCGTAGCCCGGCAGCCGCGACACGGCGAGGTTCCAGGGGCTGAGCCGCTCTCGCAGCCCCCCACGGGAGGGTCGGGCGCGCTCGGGCCGGAGGTTCGGCACCCGGGTGGCGATGATCATGCCGAGCAGCCCGACGCCAGCGAGGGCCGCGAACGTCACCTCCCTCGAGGTGAGTTGGAACAGCAGCGCGCCCGCGGTGACCGCGATCAGGCTGCCGAGCCGTTGCCCGGAGTTGAAGAACCCCATCAGCCTGCCTCGCATCGCGGAGGTACCGACGCCGAACGCCGTCAGCTGAGCGGCGAGCCGCATGTGGGAGTACGAGACTCCCCACGCGGCGCGGGCCAGCAGCAGCAGCGCGAGGCTGCTCCCCAGCCCGTACGCGAGCGTCGTCAGGGAACCGACGGCAATCGAAGCGACGAAGGGCCAACGCACCCCGAAGCGCTGGAAGACGGAGGGGGCGAACGCGTTGCTGACGAGGCGAATGAAGCGGTTGATGCTGAGCGCAAGCCCGATCCAGAAGGACGCGCTCAGGCCGAGCTGCCCGGCCACCCCGAACTCGACTGCCGCCACGGGCAGCACGATGTACATGAGCGAGTCGCCCATGATCACCGCGGTGGTCGGCGACACCGCGTACACCATCCCGGCGGGAATGATCGATCTCATGCGCCTCCCGGGCAGGCCTCCGCGCGCGCGAGTCTATAGCGACAGCGCGAGCGTCACTTCCGACAGTGAACGGATCTCGATCTCGGGCTCAGGATCGTCTTCCGTCCGCGCGAGACCGCCTCTGTTGAGCCACACTGCGGTGAGCCCGGTAGCCCTCGCGCCCGCGATGTCGGTTGCCAGACCGTCGCCGACGTGCCACACAGCGTCCCGCTCTACGGCGAGTGATTCCAGAGCGACCTCGAAGATGCGCGGATCGGGCTTGGCCAGCCCAACCTCCCCGGAGATGACGATTGTCTCGAACCAACGACCGATGTCGAGGGCCGTCAGCTTGTCGCGCTGGGTGTCGGCAGCTCCATTCGTGATGAGCGCGAGCGGGATACGGGCCCTCTGCGCTGCTGCCACGAGGTCATGGACGTCATCGAACAGGCGATAGGCCGCGCCGGCCTGCTGCCGGAAGATCCGGGCTGTGCGTTCGGCGACCGACTCGTCGGCGCATCCGCACTTCCGCAGTGCGCGACGCCACGCCTCGAGACTCACCGAGGCGCCGTCGAGCGCCCCGAGAGTCCACTCCTCCTCGACGTGGGGCCAGTAGTCGTCCCACACCTCGCGGTTGGCCGCGGCAAGGCGAGTTGCGTCCAGATCCGGGTGCAGCGTGGCGATCTCCGCGCACGTCCGGATGATCACCTCGGGATCAAGGCGATCGACTATTGTTTCGTCGAGATCGAGGAAGAGTGCCCGTGGCCGATTCATGGAGTGACTCCAGCGCAAAGGCCCTCAGAAGCCGTCCCAGCCGGGGATCGCGGCAGCCTGCCGGACCCACTCGGCCAGCTGCTCCTCGTCGAGTTCGCCCTCGTGGATGTCGATCCAGCGCGAGTCCGGGTCCTTGCCGGAGCCGGGTGGGACGGGACTCAGCGACGCGCCCTGCAGGAAAGTCACCTTCACGTAGCGGGTGAAGACGTGGTAGCTCACGAACCAGCCCTGGCCCTCGACGCCGTACCAGGGCGAGTTCCATCTCACGGCCTTCCGCACATCCGGCACGGTGCGCTCGATGAGGCCGTCGAGGCGACATCCGACCTCGCGCTTCCACTCAGGCATGGCCGCGATGTAGGCCTGTACGGGGGCGTCGCCGTCCCCCTTCGGGATCTGCGGGTTGCCGCCCGAGAGGAGCCTCGGGTTCTCGGGAGCGACCCACTCCGAGGCCTTCGCGGATCCCCTCGATGTCTTGCCGGCCATAGCATTCACTCCGATCCGCGGGTGCCGCGGCCGCATTGGTCGGGCAGAGTGCGAACCTCGAGGCTGGTGGGCCAACTTGAAGGTAGACGGTACCGCCTTCGAGGTGCTGTTCAGTCTGTAGTCGGCCAACCGCCCGTAAGATACAGCCCTGGTGGCAGAGTCGGATGTCGGTGGCGGGCGAACGCGCCGGTGGGGGGCGCCGGCCGGTGTGATCGCCGTCGTGGCGGTCGGACTCCTGGCGTTGCCTGGCGTTGGCGTGCGCTACCTCCTCCACGGTGACCTCGACGTCTTCCAGGGCCTGCTCACCCTGTTCTTCTCGATCAACCTCGTGGTCTGCTACTGGGAGATGTGCCTGTTCTTCCGAAGGGACTACATCGAGGAGCGTGCGGAATCCTGGCGCAGACGGTGGGACGACACCGGCAAGACCCCCGCCGTGGAGTTCCTCACGACCAGCGTGCCGCTCAACCGGATCCTCTCTCCGACGGTCTGGGCGGACGTCTGGGCGACGTACTCGATGTTTGATTCGGCCTATGCAGATCGCAATACGTACGGGTTCAACATCGACATCGCGAACGGGTTCTTCACACCTGCACCGACGTTGATCCTCTATGTGACCTATACCGGCGGGCTTCTGCCGGCCGTCGCCGCCGGCATTCTCGGGATGATGCTCTTCTGGCAGTGGGTGTACGCGTCCTCGCTCTACGTGGTGAGTTTCCTCGTGGGACGGAAGCAAACCCGGATCACGACTCGAGAGTTCTACGTGTACATCTTCAGTCCGAACGCCATCTGGGTGCTGATCCCGATGCTGGGGCTGTACGTCTCCGCCCGCCTGATCCTGGATGGCGACTACAGCGCTCTGGGCATGTGAGCGCGGGTTTCCGTCGGCGACAGCCTCTTCGCATCATTCGGCTGCTGCTGGGTGTCGGTCGCGAGAGGCGGTCGGCGGCGTACCACCTTCGAGGTGCTGTCGACGCGGTGAGAGCGCCGTGGACCACAGGGTGCGGCCGTTAGCCGTCGTGATGACGACGGTCCCAGGCGGCGCCGAGCGCGACCCCCACGGCAACTCCGATTGCCACGCCGACGCCGATGTTGCCGATCAGCGCTCCTATGCCTACACCCGCTCCGGCTCCGACGGCGATGCCTACACCGAGGTACGTAGGCTGACTCACTCGGCGCCCACCCTTCGGACACACGATGCCACGCCTTGTTTGCTGGGTACTGGTGGACCTGAGGGGGCTCGAACCCCTGACCTCCACACTGCCAGTGTGGCGCTCTCCCAGCTGAGCTACAGGCCCGCCGCACCAAGTCTAGCGCGAACCCGCGACAGGCGCGCGAGGCAGATCCCCCGCCCCTAGAATGCCCTCGAGAACCACGCGGGAGGCGAGGGCCAACGATGCACGAGCGCATCCGCGTCGAGCAGGGCGACATCACGCAGCAACAGGTCGACGCCATCGTCAACGCGGCGAATAGCTCGCTGCTCGGCGGGGGTGGCGTGGACGGCGCGATCCACCGCGCCGCCGGTCCGGAACTGCTCGAGGCCTGCCGCGAGATCGGCGGCTGCCCCACCGGCGAGGCGCGCATCACCTACGGCTACAACCTGCCCGCCACCTACGTGATCCACACCGTCGGGCCGATCTGGTCCGGCGGCCGGCAGGGCGAGCCCGACCTGCTCGCCGACGCCTACCGCAACAGCCTCGAACTCGCCCGCGACCATGAGGCGGCCAGCGTCGCCTTTCCGGCGATTAGCACCGGCGCCTACGGCTTCCCGCTGGAGCACGCCACGCGCATCGCCATCGCCGAGACGCGCGCCTTCCTCGCTGGCAACGAGTTGCCGGAGACAGTGACGTTCGTCTGCTTCGACGCGGCCACGCGCGAGGTCTACGAGTCAGTGCTTGGCGAGCTCTCGGCCTGAGCGCAGGCCGTCAGCCCAGCGGGCGCTTGCTCGGGATGCCCGGGCGCCGCGGATAGCGCTCGGACAGCGGGCCGTCGCGCTGCACCAGGACCACCAGCTGCGGCACGGCGTCCTCCGGCAGCGAGAGCGGGAGCGGCTCGAGGACGTGGCCGCCGAGCGCCTCGATCGCCGCCTCCGCTTCCCGTAGCTCGTCGCGTGCGCGGCTGCCCTTCGGGGCCGCGAGGATGCCGCCCGGCCGCAGCAGCGGCAGCGCGTACTCGACCAGCACCGGCAGCGGCGCGACGGCGCGCGCGACGGCCAGGTCGAAGCCCTCGCGCAATTCGGCGTCGCGGCCTGCCTCCTCGGCGCGCATCCGCCGCACGGCGACCCCGTCGAGCGCCAGCTCGGCGACGACGGTCTCGAGGAACTCGCAACGCCGTCCGTGCGACTCGATCAGCGTCAGCGCCAGCGCGGGATCGGCGAGCCCCATCGGGATGCCCGGGATCCCCGCGCCGCTCCCGATGTCGACGACTGCACGGCTCTCGCCCGCCTCGATGATGCCGGCCTCGCGCAGGGCCACGAGCAGCGCGAGCGATTCGCCGAGCAGCCGCCGCTGGATGGTGGGGGCGTCGCGGATCGCGGTCACGCCCGCACGCACGCGCCACTCCTCGATCAGCGCGAGGTAGCGCCCGAAGCGCGCCAGGGTCTCGGCGCCCGGTTCGAGGCCGAGGCGGGACAGCTCCGAGCGGAGCGGCTCGAGGTGTTCCATTGTTGACATGCGCGCTCGCCGATCTTCTACACTGCTTGGGCCGGGCACGACCGTGTATCCGGAACGGCGGGTCGCCCGGAGCGCCCTCACACCGAACGAGTAGGAGGAGCCGGCCATGGCCGAGGCTATCAGCGTGGGCGATGCTGGCGCACACTTCCTCAACGCGCTCGAGGCCGAGAAGGCGCGCGAGGAGCGCGCCGAGATCGATCGCTTCGTCGAGTGGCTCGGCGCCGACCACCTGATGGGCGATCTCACGGCCGACCAGATCGGCGAGTACCTGCGCGAGCGCTTTCCCGAGGCGTTCGCGACCGACGACGATCCGGCGGAGCTCGACGACGAGATGAGCACGCTGCTGGAGCCGCTGCGCGCCCTCCTCGCCTACGCCTCGCGGCTCGCCTTCACGGAGGAGAACCTCGTCCCCGCCCTGCGGCTGCGCGAGGGCGGCGGCGGGGCGCGCGGCGGCGCAGGCGCGGCCGCCGAGCTGGGCGGCGCCTACTACGTCACAATCGAGGGCCTCGAATCGCTCGAGCAGGAGCTCGAGGAGCTGAAGGCGCGCCGTCCCGAGATCGCCGAGTCGCTGCGCGCGGCGATGGCGGACAAGGACTTTCGCGAGAACGCCCCGCTCGACGCCGCGCGCGACGCGCAGGCGCACCTCGAGGCGCGCATCCGCGTGATCGAGGACCAGCTGCGCCATGCCGTGATCATCGATCCGGAGACGAAGCGAGGCCGCGCCAACGTCGGCTCCACCGTGAAGGTGCTGAATCTCAACCTCGACCGCGAGCAGACCTTCCAGCTCGTCAGCCCCAGCGAGGTCAACCCCGCCAGCGGCAAGATCTCGGTCGAGTCCCCCGTAGGCCTCGCCGTCATCAACCAGGGCCCCGGCGACGAGGTGCTGGTCGAGGCCCCCGCGGGCCAGCTGCGCCTGCGCGTCCTCGAGGTGGAGGGCTAGCAGGCGGCCGACCCCTCCGGGAGGGCAGCGATGATCCAGCCAGCTGAGGTAGAGCCGCGGGAGGGGTACCGGGTCTGGCTCCGGTACTCGGACGGCGCGGCCGGGGAAGTCGACCTCTCAGACCTCGCTGGCCGCGGAGTGTTCACGGCTTGGAACGACCGTTCCTGCTTTGAGAGCGTCTGCATCACCTCTCACCGGGCTATTGCCTGGGGGCAGGACATCGAACTTTGCCCGGACGCCCTCTACATGAGGCTCACGGGAAAGCCTGTCGCGGAGGTGATGCCGGGGGCCATGCTTCCGGCGGAACATGCCTGAACTCTGCCGCTTCTACGGCATCACTATCCGAATGTACTTCGCTGATCACGGGCCGCCGCACTTCCACGCACGGTACGGAGGAGATGAGGCGCTGGTGGGCATCGAGACGCTCGCCGTGCTGCATGGCCGCCTCCCTCCCCGCGCGCAAGGGCTCGTCGTCGAGTGGGCCTCGCTGAGGCAGGAGGAGCTGAGGGACGCCTGGGAACGAGCCCAGCGCCAGGAGCCGCTCGGCAGGATTGCACCACTGGACTAGCAGCCTTCACGTGCCTTCCGGCAGCGTAGAATGCGCGCGCGCCGATGATGCGCGTGATGCGGAGGTTCCTTGTGAGAGTTCTGGTGATGGGCGGCACGCGATTCAACGGGCTCCACCTCGTCCAGGAGCTCGTGAAACACGGACACGAGGTCACGACCTTCAATCGCGGCATCACGCAGGCCGTGCTGCCGCCCGGCGTGCGCCGCCTCCACGGCGATCGCACCGACCACGACGGGATGCGCGAGGTCTTCGCCGGCGAGGAGTTCGACTGCATCCAGGACATGAGCGCCTACACCCTCGACGATGTGCGCAGCATGGACGAGATCTTCCATGGCCGGACCGGGCACTACATCTTCGCCAGCTCCACCGCGATCTACGCCCACGCGAAGATCCTCCCGATCCGCGAGACCCACCCGGTGGACCTCTCGGAGAACCAGATCGAGTACGGGCGCAACAAGATCATCTGCGAGCAGTACCTCACCCGCGCCTACTGGGATCACGGCTTCCCCGCCTCGATGGTTCCGTTCGCCTCGGTGTTCGGGCCGCACAACATGATCAAGGACCGCGAGCAGCGGATGTTCGTGCGCCTGCTGCAGGGGCGGCCCGCGCTGGTGCCCGGGGATGGCACCACGCTCGGCCAGATCGGCCACGTCGACGACGAGGCGAAGGCGTTGCGCATGATGATGCTCAACCCCAACACCTTCGGGAAGCGCTACAACCTCACGGGCAAGGACTACTTCACCGACGAGGGCTACATCGACACGATCGCGGACGTGGTCGGCGTGACGCCGGAGAAGATCTCCGTCCCCGCCTCGCTCATGGACGACCTCTGGGCGGACAAGCTCCCGCTCGGCGGCGGGCCGCTCGTCGACCGGCGCGGCGCCGGAGGCGGGGCCTGGCTGACGCGCGTCTCGCAGCTGGTGCAGCGCTCCGCGCCCAACATCCACCCCTGGAACCAGAACGTCATCTTCTCGATCGACCGCCTGATGAAGGAGATCGACTGGGAGCCGGAGTACAACTTCCGCTCCGCCGTCGAGCACACCTTCGAGTGGTTCATGAACGAGGGCCTCGACAAGACACTCGCCGAGGAACTCGACTTCTCGCTCGAGGAACTGCTGCTCGAGCGCATCCGCGGCGGGTAGCCGCCGCCCGCCGGGTGGCCCCGCGCTGATACGCTGGTTGTGACGGCGGACGGGCAGGCCACGGCTGATGAGTGAGCGAACCTCCGGAACAACGCGCCGGACCGGCGATCAAGGCGCGGCCGCCCTCGCCGGCCGCGTGCTCTCCCGAGGGCGCTTCCTCGCGCTGCTCGCCGGCGGCGCCGTGGCGGGCTGGGCCGCGGTGAAGGCGCTGGGCTCGCTGACCGGCGGCTGGCGCATCAACACCGTTGAGCAGCCCCGGCCGCAGTTCGACGCCACCGCCTACCGGCTCACCATCGACGGCCTCGTCGAGCAGCCCCTCACGCTCAGCTACGGCGAGCTGCTGGCGCTGCCCGCCGTGCGGCAGGTCAGCGACTTCCACTGCGTCGAGGGCTGGGGCGTCGATGACGTGCAGTGGGACGGCGTCTCGCTGCAGACGATCGTTGACCTCGTGCGGCCCGGGCCGGAGGCGGGCTTTGTCACCTTCCACTCGCTCGGCGAGATCTACCGCGACTCGCTGACGCTGGAGCAGGCGCTGCTGCCGGACGTGCTGGTGGCCTACCGCATGAACGGGGCGGAGCTGCCAGCCGACCACGGCCCGCCCGCGCGGCTGATCATGCCGCGCATGTACGGCTACAAGGGCCCGAAGTGGCTCACCCGCATCGAGTTCCGCGACCGCCGCGACATCGGCTACTGGGAGGAGCGCGGCTGGCGCGTCGACGCATGGATCGAGGCCTGAGCGCGCCCGGCGACGATGACGGGCGCTTCATCGAGCGCTTCGAGTCGCCCTCGCGGCGCATCCACTGGACGCTCGGCGTGCTCTACGTGCTGCTGCTGCTGAGCGGCGTCACCAACTTCTGGCCGGAGGCGAAGGCGCTGCAGGTCGCCGATGTGCGGGTCTTCGCCTGGCTGCACGTCGTGCTCGGCTGGGCCTTCGTAGCCGGCCTCGCGGCCGTGCTTGGCCCGTTGCTCGCGCCCACGCCCGCCGGGCACGCGCTGCGGGGCGACCTGCGCGCGCTGACTCGCGCCGGCCTCGACGACTACCTGTGGCTCCAGCACCTCGCGCTGCGAGCGCTGCGAGCGCCCTCGACGCCGCCGCGCGTCGGCAAGTTCAACGCCGGGCAGAAGCTCAACGCGCTCGCCTCGCTTACGCTCAGCCTCGGGCTGGCGGCCAGTGGGGCGGTGCTCGGCGTGAACTACATGACGAAGTCGGTATTCGATGTCGGCTTCGTCGAGAGCGTCTTCCCGTGGCACACGGCGCTCGGGCTACTGGCGATCCCGCCGCTGCTCGCGCACCTCTACCTCGCGCTGCTGCACCCCGCCACGCGCGAGTCCCTGCGCGGCATGGTGCTCGGGCGCGTGCGCCGCGACTGGGCCCGCGAGCACCACCCCGCCTGGGTCGATGAGGTCGAGCGCGCCGAGGGACGGACGGACTAGCCGAGCACCAGCTCGTCGACCGCGACCGAGGCGAAGAGCAGCACCAGGTAGGCGATCGAGTAGTGGAAGAGCGGCATCGCGTCCGCGATGCCCTCGCTGCGCGCGAGCCGCACGGCGAGGTAGAGGAAGGCCGCGCCCCCGCCGACGGCGGTCAGGAAGTAGATCAGCGAGAGGCCGCCGACAAGGGTGAAGGCGAGCGTGAGGCCGACCAGCATCAGCGTGTAGAGGACGATCTGGCGCTTCGTCTCCGCCTCGCCGCGCACGACGGGCAGCATCGGCACGCCCGCCCGCTCGTAGTCGTCCGAGAAGACGAGGGCGAGCGCCCAGAAGTGCGGGGGCGTCCAGTAGAAGACGATCAGGAACAGGAACAGCGGCTCGATCCCGACCTGACCCGTCACGGCCGCCCAGCCGATGACCGGCGGGGCCGCGCCGGCCGCTCCGCCGAGCACGATGTTCTGCGTGGTGCTGCGCTTCAGGTAGTAGCTGTAGACGAGCACGTAGAAGCCGAGCGCCCCGATCGCGAGTCCGGCCGCGAGCAGGTTCACCGTCAGGCTCAGCCAGATCGCCGAGACCGCCCCGAGCGCGAGCCCGAAGGCGAGCGCACGCGAGGGCGTCACGTTGCCCCTCGGCAGCGGGCGGGCGCTGGTGCGGCGCATCAACTCGTCGATGTCGCGGTCGGCCACCTGGTTGATCGCGTTGGCGCCTCCGGCGGCGAGCGTGCCGCCGATCAGCGTGGCGACGATCAGCCAGGTCGAGGGCCAGCCGCGCTCGGCCAGCACCATCGCGGGCACGGTCGTGACCAGCAGCAGCCAGATGATGCGCGGCTTGGCGAGGGCGACGTAGGCGCGCACCGTGTCGCGCACGGTCTGCCGCATCGAGCGCCGGGCTGCCTCGGCGGGTTGTGCGGATGCCTCGCTACGCACGGGCGGCGTCTCGACCGCTCGCCAGCGTAGCGGGCGAGCGCGCGCCGGCGCTGCGGCCGGGGTAGTACAGCGCGGCCGCCACGATCAGCACGCACAACCCCCAGGTCGCCGCCCCGCCGGCGAGGTGTGCCGCGCGCACGCCTGCCGAGAAGTCGGTCCAGATGTTCGCGGCGCCAAGCAGAATCTGCGAGCCGTAGAGCGCGCCGAGGCCCCACGCCGCGTGGCGCAGCGCCCCGTCCGCCTCCGGCAGGTCCTGCGCGTGCCAGATCAGGCGCAGCACGGCGATGAAGGCGGCGGCCGCGAGCAGGCGGTGCATCCAGTGGATGTGCTGCGCGCGCAAGCCGTCGATGAAGGGGGCGGGCGCCTCCGGGCAGTGCGGCCAGCCCGTGCATGCCTCCGTCGCGTCGGCCCCGACGACGTAGGAGCCGGCGATCAGCGCGACGGCGATCATCACCGCGGCCGAGATCGAGACCCGCAGGTAGACGGCGCGCTGTGGCTCCTCGATGCGGCGGCGGCGCGGCCCGAGGAAGGCAAAGGCCGCCATCAGCGCGAGCACGGCCAGCAGCAGCAGCGCACCGCTGAGGTGCAGCGTCACGATCTCCGGCGGCAGCTCGCGCTCGACCGTCTCCTTGCCGAGCCAGGCCTGCAGCGCCAGCAGCGGGAGTGAGGCGATCGCGAGGTTGCGCAGCGCGCGGTCCGAGCGGTGGTAGCGCAGCGTGACCACGGCCGTCGCGACGATGAGCGCGCCGACGATCGCCGCGGCCGTGCGGTGCGTGTACTCGATGATCGCGGTCCGCTCCGCGGGCGGGATGAGCTGGCCGTGGCAGAGCGGCCAGTCCGGGCAGCCGAGGCCGGAGCCGGTGGTGCGCACGATCGCGCCGATCGCGATCAGCACCAGCGTCGCGCCGACGGTGACGGCGAGCAGCCACTGGTAGCGCGTCACCGCGCCTCGTCCTCCTCCGCCTCCTCGCGCTCGCTCTCGGCGAGGCGCTCCTCGAGGCGCTTGAGCTCGCGCTGCACGGTGCGCAGCCGCGCCTGCAACCAGAGCAGGTAAACGAAGAGCCCGGCCCAGAACACCGCGAAGCCGGCGAACAGGAACTCCAGGTAGTCCATCAGGCAGCCCCGCTCCGTTGCGCCTCGCGGCGGTCGATCTCGCCTCGCAGGTCGTCGCTGCGCACGCCGATCTGCTCGACCTCGGAGCGCAGCGCCATCAGCCACAGCGCGAGCAGCGTGATCGCCACCATGCCGAGCATCAATACGGCCAGCATCGAGTTCGGCAGCCCCAGGTCGCCCGGCATGCGTGTCACGATCGGGTCGGGGTGCAGCGTGCGCCACCAGTTCACGGAGCGGTTGATGATCGGGATGTCGACGAAGCCGATGATCGCGAAGACCGCGGCGTAGCGGGCGGCTTGCACGTCGGTGCGCTCGGAGAGGCTGCGAGCCAACAGATAGCCGGCGTAGATCAGCAGCAGCACGAGGGTGCTCGTGAGCCTCACGTCCCAGGCCCACCACACGCCCCAGATCGGCTTGCCCCAGATCGCGCCGGTGGCCAGCGTCAGCGCCGTGAACAGCACGCCCACGCCCGCCGCCGCGCGCGCGACCGCATCGAAGCGCAGGTTGCGCGTCCAGAGCAGCGCGACCGAGGCGGCGAAGACGACCGAGAAGCAGAGGTAGGCGGCAATCGCCGAGGGCACGTGGATGTAGAAGAGGCGCTGCACCTCGCCCTCGATCGCCTCGCGCGGCGCGACGATCACCGCGCCGACGAGCATCGCGAGCATCGCCGCGCCCGTGAGCGGTGGCAGCAGCGTCCAGCGCGCGTCGTAGACGGCGACTATGGGGCGCAGGGCGGTCAGCGCCCAGCGGGCAGCCGTGCCCCTCGATGCGGCGGCGGCGGGTGGCGACTGCGTGCTCATTGCTCCGCCACGAATGGGAACAGCAGGACGCTGCCGAGGGCCAACCAGGCGGTGGCGACGGCGAGCAGCAGCAGCCAGGGCTCGCCGCCGGTCGGCAGATCGAGCGCGCCGCCCGTTGCGCGCACGGCGGCGATCAGCAGCGGCGTAAGCAGCGGCAGCGCGAGCACGGGGATCAGCACCTCGCGCGAGCGCACGCGGCTCCCGAGGGTCGAGAGCAGCGTGGTCAGGCTGACGTAGCCGAGCGTGCCGAGCACCATGATCGCAATCAGCTCCACGCTGAGCAGGGCGGTGTTGAAGAGGATAGTCGCCATCACCAGTACGGCCACCTCGATCAGCAGCAGCGCGATCAGGTTGCTGATCAGCTTCGCGCCGTAGATCGCCGATCGCGGCGCCGGGGCGACGAGCAGCGCGTCGAGGGTGCCCTGCTCCGCCTCGGCCGCGAACGAGCGCCCGCTGGCGATGATCCCGGCGAAGAGGAACGTCACCCAGAGCACGCCCGGCAGCAGCGGCTTCACCTCGCCGGTCGCGAGGTCGAGCGCGAACGAGTAGGTGAGGACGCTGATCGCGGCGAAGGTCGCTGCGGAGAGCCAGCCCGATCGCTGCCGCCAGAGCAGCCGCAGATCCTTGAGCAGCACGGCCGTGGTCGCGTTCATCGCGCCGCTCCCGCCGCGAGGCCCGACGCCTCCGTGACCTCGCCGCCATCGAGCAGCCGCCCGCGCTCCAGCTCCAGCACGCCGTCAGCCCAGGAGGCGACGCGATCGCGCAGGTGCGTGGCGGCGAGCACCGTCAGACCCGGCGCGTGCAGCACCAGCCGGTCCAGCACATCGAGCGCCTCGCGGTCGAGGCCGGTCTCCGGCTCGTCGAGCAGCAGCACGGGCGGGCGGTGCAGCAGCGCGCGGGCGATCGCGAGCCGCTGGTGGTAGCCGCGCGAGAGCACGGCCGTGGGCTCGTCGCGGCGCAGCCACAGCCCCACCGCGCGCAGCAGCTCCTCGATGCGCTCGTCGGCGTCGGCGACGGAGTAGAGGCGCGCGAAGAAGCGCAGGTTCTCCTCCGGCGTCAGCTCCTCGTAGAGCATCGGCCGGTGCGTCAGCACCCCGATCGAGGCGCGCAGCGCCGAGCCACCCGAGGCGAGGTCGTGCCCGGCCACGGTGGCCTCGCCCTCGCTTGGCGAGAGCAGCGTGGAGAGCAGCGCGAGCAGCGTCGTCTTGCCCGCGCCGTTGGCCCCGAGTAGCGCGACCTTCGCGCCCTCGGCGACCTCGAACGAGACGTGGTCGACGGCGAATGCGCTCCCGAAGCGCTTCGTCAGCCCGCGCGCCTCGATCACCCGTCCGCTCCAACGCCCGCGCGTCGCAGGCCGGCGCGCAGCAGCAGCGCCCCGCCGCCGCTCACCACGAGCGCGAGCAGCACGCCGATCAGCGCGCCGCCCCGGCCGGTCAGCGGGTTCGCGGCGTTGCGCCCGGCCAGCCCCTCGAGGCGTACGCTGACGCTCTCGCCCGGCCGCGCCGCCGCGCGTGCGATCACCTCGACGCGCTCGCCGGCGACCTCGCGCGCGTCCGCGCGATCGCTCTCACCGAGCGGGTCGAGGTCCTGGACGAAACGGGCGGGCACTTCGATCTCCATGCGCGCTGTCGGGAGCGGCGCGGTGACACGCAGGGTGTAGGCGTCCTCGGCGCGATCGTAGCCGACCACGTAGCGCGTGACGACCGAGGTGACGCCGGGCCGCAGCGTGATCGTCGCGGCGAGGACGCCGCCTTCGAGGACGAAGCCGCTGTCCGTGCCCGCGCCGGACGCCCCCGCAACGTTGTCCGGCAGCGGCAGCCGCAGCGTCACGCCCTCCTCGTCGCCCAGGTAGATGCGGTCACCGGGGTTCAGCACCTCGTCGGTGCGCTCGATCGTCAGCTGCGCGGCGGCGCGGTCGAGTGCGAGCAACGTCACGAGGGTCGACTCGATGCGCAGGCCGGGGCGCTCCCGTGTCGCCTCGTAGATCGTGATCTCGGTGTCAATCGAGGGCAGCTCGCGGGAGAGCAGCAGCGGCGGCGAGAGGTACTGCACGCCCTGATGCTCGACGCGCACGACGTAGGTGCGTTGCGGATCGGCGGGCGCCTCGAACAGGAACGCCCCGCCCTCGCCACTCACCGTCCTCACCGTCTCCAGCCCGCTCGCGCCGCCGAGGATGATCAGCTCCACGGGGATGCCCTCGGGAGCGGGGGCGTCCGCGCTGGCCTGCACGATGCGGCCGCGGATCTCGCCGTCGGGTGTCTGCCCCGTGGCGGGCGCTGCAGCGCCCGCCAGCGCGCCGCCGAGGGCGAGCGCGAGCAGCAGCGGGATGGCGCGGATCACGCCCGTCCGCGCACGTCGTCGCCCTCCGCGCGCAGCATCTCGGTCAGCTCGCGCAGGCGGGGCCCGAGCGCGCGCCGCCCCGAGAGCCGCTCAGCGCCGGCGATGCGGCCGCTCGCCGCGTCGTCGTCCAGCTCGCGCAGCTCCGCGAGCAGCCGGGCGTGCTCCTCGCGCAGCGCCTCCAGCGAGGGCGCCTCGGGGGCCGGCCCGGCGGGCGCTCGGCGCAGCGGCAGGCCGATCAGCAGCGCTGCCAGCGCGGCGAACAGCAGCAGGACCAGCCACTCCATCAGGCGCCGACCTCTCCCTCGCCGCCCGCGTCGAGCTGCTCGTCGAGCCAGCGCTCGTCGACCTCGGAGGGCGCTCCGGCGGCGGCGAGCGGCCGGGCGCTGCGCCGCAGCCGCCACAGCGTCACGCCGCCTCCGAGGGCGACGAGCACGATCGAGCCGCCGACCCAGCCGAAGAGCACGAGGTTGAAGCCGGAGCGCGGCAGATCGGCCAGCACGCGGTCGCCGAAGCGGCTGGAGAAGAAGAGCAGCACGTCGTCGTTGTTCGCCCCCGCTGCGAGTTGGTCGCGGATCTCGCGGCGCATGTCGTGGCAGACCTGCAGCTCGCACTGGTCGAGGCGCAGGTTCGTGCACTTCGGGCAGAGCAGCTGGCGTTCGAGTTGCAGCGCCTGCGCCTCGGGGTCCGGCGCGCTCGCCTCCCCGCCGGGCGGGGCGAGCGCCAGCAGCGCCGCCAGCGCGACGATGGCTACGGCGGCGACCGCCGCCGCGCCGATCCCGATCCGCCGCCGCACTGCCGGGCTCATCTCAGGCCTCCGAAACCGGTCCAGCCGCGCCGGAGGCGGGCAGCTCGCGCCGCTGCGTCGCGGGCGCCTGCACGGGTGCGAAGACCACGAGGCCGCCCGCGACGTAGACGCCGGCCCCGATCCACAGCCAGATCATCAGCGGGTTCACAAAGGCGCTGATTTCCGCGACGCCCTCGGAGTCCCAGCCCTGGAGGAAGACGTAGAGGTCCTCGCGCAGGCCCGTCTCGATGTCCACCTTCGTGAGCGGCTGGCCGGGGAAGTTGGGGAAGAAGCGCCGCCCCGGCTCGAGCACGGCAACGAACTCGCCGCCGTCCTGCACGCGCAGCAGCGACACCACCTCGGACTCGATGCCGTTCGCCAGGTCCGTGCGCTCGCGCAGGCCGATGTACTCGAGGCTGTAGCGCCCGATCTCGAACGACTCGCCGGGCGCGACCAGCGCGCGTGTCTGCTCCTGGTAGACGCTGGAGGAGACGGCGGCGATCGCCATCACGGCCAGCCCGAGGTGCACCAGGTAGCCTCCGTAGCGACGCCGGTCGCGCTCGAACAGCGCGAGCACGGCGGCGGGCCAGTGCCGCCCGCTCGCCGCCCGCAGCGCGCGCGCCCCGAGCGCGAACTCGCGCAGCGTGACGTAGAGCAGCACCGCGGCTGCGATCAGTCCGGCGAGGGCGTAGCGGTCGCGCACCCCGAGCGTGACAAGCAGCGCGAGGCTCAGCAGCGCCACAGCCACCGGCCCTCGGAAGCGGCGCAGCAGCGTGACGCGCGAGGCGCGGCGCCAGGGCAGCACCGTGCCGATCGCCATCAGCACCAGCAGCACGACGAGCAGCGGGCCGACGACGTCGTTGTAGAACGGCGCGGAGACGGTGATGCGCGCGTCCTGCAGCAACTCGGAGAAGACGGGGAAGAGCGTCCCGCCGAGCACGATCAGCGCGATCACCGTGAACAGGTAGTTGTTCACGATCAGCGAGCTCTCCCGCGAGGCCAGCGACTCGAAGTCGTGCTCGGCCTGCAGCCGCCCGCTGCGCAGCGCCAGCAGCACGACCGAGCCGAGCAGGGTCAGCCCGAGCAGCGCGAGGAAGTACGGTCCCACGTCGGAGACGGCGAACGAGTGCACGGAGGCGACCAGCCCGCTGCGCACGTTGAAGGTTCCGAAGACGGCGAGCGCGAAGGCCGCGAGGACCAGCGCGAGGTTCCACAGCTTCAGCATCCCGCGCCGCTCCTGGACCATCATCGAGTGCACGAACGCGGTCATCGGGAGCAGCGGAAGGAGCGCCGAGTTCTCGACCGGGTCCCAGCCCCAGTAGCCGCCCCAGCCGAGCGTGGTGTAGGCCCAGAACGCCCCGAGCAGGTTGCCGATGCTGAGCAGCAGCCAGGAGAGCAGCGCCCAGTGCCGCACGCTGCGCAGCCAGCGCCCGTCGATCCGCCCGGACAGCAGCGCCGCCGCCCCGAGGGCGAACGGGACCGAGGTGCTGACCAGCCCGGCGAGCATGAATGGCGGGTGGACCAGCATCGAGCGGTCGACGAGCAGGGGGTTGAGGCCGACGCCGTCCTCGGGCGTGACGGGGCTGACTTCGAAGGGCGAGGCGAGGAAGGCGACGGGGAGCAGGAAGGCGGCGAGGATACCGCCGCTGATCGCCACGGCCGCCGCCGAGCCCCAGGGGATGCGCGGCACGGTGATCAGCGCGAATGCGGCGAGGAACAGCGAGAGCAGCCAGGTCCAGAACAGCAGCGAGCCCGGCTGCCCGCTGTAGAGCGCGGCCCACTTCATGTGCGGCAGCATCTCGCTCGAGGAGACCTGGGCGACGTGCGAGAGCGAGAAGTCGTCGTTGAGCAGCGCGTAGGCGAGCGTGGCGAGCGCGAGCGTCGTGAAGCCGGCGGCGACCGGCAGCGCCCGCCGCGCTGCGAGCAGCAGCTCGGGCCGACCGCGCAGGGCCGCCAGCGCCGCGCCGACGGCGAACAGCGCCGCCGCGAGCGCGGTCAGCACGGCGGCGGCTCCGATGGTGGCGGTGAGGTTCATGCGGGCGGCCTCGCGCTCGCCTCGTCAGGGCGCCGCGATCGAGGCGTCTTCGGCGTCGGTCACGAACTCCGGCTCGTGGCGGATGATCACGCTCGTCGCCTGCAGCAGCCCCTCGCCGGCGGCGACGCCCTCGACGACCACGAAGGCGCGAGGGCCGAACAGCCCCGGCACCGCGCCGTCGTACTCGATGCGCATCGTCTCGCCCTCTTCGCCCTCGATCAGCCAGCTCACGGGGCGGCCGTTCTGCTCGACGATCGTGCCGTCGACGACGCGGCCGCCGACGCGCCAGCGGCGGCCCTCGGCGTCGAGCTCCTGGGCGAACTCCTCGGGCGTGGCGTAGTAGGCGCCGTCGAAGGCCTGCACCGCCATCGCCGTGATCGCGGCGGTCGCGATCACGAGGATCGCGATCAGGCGCCCTCGCTGGCTGGCGAGGGGGCCGCGGCTGACGAGGTTGCGGAGACCGCTCATCGCACTCGCTTCACTGCGCCCTCGGCCGTCGGTCGCTCCCGGGTCATGACTCGGAACCGCCGCCGGCCGTCATGATCGCTTCCAGCATCTCGCGGAACTCGCTTTCGCGCAGTTCCCCCAGGAACTTGTGCCGCACCTGCAGGCCCGGCGAGAGGAAGTACGCCTCCGGCACGCCGTTCACGCCGAACTCCAGGTAGACCTCGCCGTCGGCGTCCACCAGCGAGGGGAACGTCAGGCCGTGGCGCTCGACAAAGCGCCGCGCCTCGCGCTCGCTGTCGAGGATATTGATCCCAAGAAAGGCGTAGCCGCGAGCCTCGTACTCGCTCCAGAGTTGCTCGATCAGGGGCGCCTCGCGCTCGCACGGGGCGCACCAGGAGGCCCAGAAGTAGAGAAAGATCGGCCCGTCGGCGTAGTCAGCGATCGCGACCTCGCCGCCGCCGAGCGCGGGGAGGCTGAACTCGGCCGCCCGCTCGATGCCGGGATCGACCGCGCCGAGCGGGTCCTGCCCGACATCGCGCAGCGAGGCGATCGCCAGCACCGCGATCAGCGCGAGCGCGGCGGAGCCGACGCCGACCACGAGCAGCCGGCCGTGCAGCGAGCGTGCGAAGGTCCGCGCGGCCGCGATGATCATCGTCACACCTGCTTCGCCGGGGCGCTTCGGCGCGGCATTTCAGCGGGCGAGATCGGCTCGCCGGCGCCGTCCGAAACGGCTCCTGAGCGTCGACGGAGGGCCCCGCGAGGGCTGCGCCGGGACGCTTGCCGACCCGCTTCGCGCTTGACCCCGACACGGCCCAATGATAGCCATAGCCTCGCGTTGGGGGATCGCGCGCATTGTGCTCGCTGAGCGCGCGCGATTGACGGAGGGAGCCCCGGTGCGCAGTTCCCGCAGCCTCCGGCGCCTCGCCCCGGTTGCCCTGCTCGCCTTCGCCCTCGCGCTGGCGGCGTGCAGCGACCCCCAGACGACCGTCGATCCCAAGTCGAACTTCGCCGACGACATCCAGTTCGTCTATCTGCTGACGTTCTGGCTGGGCATGGCCGTCTTCATCGGCATCCTCGCGCTCACCGTCGGCCTTGCCTTCTGGTACCGCGAGCGGCCGGGCCGCGTCGCGAAGCAGATCCACGGCAACACGCGCCTCGAGATCGTGTGGACGCTGATCCCCGTCGTGCTCGTCGTGATCATGGCGGTGCCCACCTGGCAGGTCATCGCGGACAGCAGCAAGCCGGCACCCGACGACGCGCTGCGGGTCAACGCCATTGGCCACCAGTGGTGGTTCGAGTTCCAGTACGACCTCGACAATGACGGCGAGTACGACGACCTCGTCACGGCGAACGAGCTGCACATCCCGGCTGGCCGCGCCGTTACCTTCAACCTCCTCTCCAACGACGTGATTCACTCCTTCTGGGTACCGCAGCTGGCTGGCAAGGTGGACATGGTGCCCGGCCACGCGAACGACCTCTGGTTCACGCCTCACGAGGACGCCGCCCGCGCCGAGGCCTACCTCGGCCAGTGCGCCGAGTTCTGCGGCACCGCGCACGCCAACATGCGCTTCCGCGTCTTCGTCGACACGCCCGAGGGCTTCGACGCCTGGGTGGCCAACGAGCAGGCGAACGGCGTGGAGCCTGCGGACGAGCTGGCGCAGCTGGGACAGGAGCTGTTCCTGACCCCGGTCTGGACCCTCCCCGGCGGTGGTGGCGGAATCCTCGGCTGCACCGGATGCCACACCGTGGCCGGCGCCCCCGGCGCGGTGGGCAAGATCGGCCCGAACCTGACCCACGTCGGGTCGCGCAGCACGATCGCCGCGGGCATCCTCGACACGAACTTCGAGAACCTGGTGGCCTGGATCAGCAACCCCGATCGGGAGAAGCCCGGCGCGGACTACAACGACGACACGGCGCGGTTCATGCCCGCCTTCGAGACGGTCCTGACACGCGAGCAGATCGAGGCGATCGCCGTCTACCTGCTTGGGCTACAGTAGGTAGCGGCGGGCGCGCGGAGCCTGGGGAGGAGCACGACGATGGCAACCGTTGCCGGCACGATGGCCGCACCGACTGCCGAGGGCGTGGTCTGGTCCTGGCTGACGACCGTCGACCACAAGCGCATCGGCATCCTCTACGGAGTGTCCGCCTTCATCTTCTTCATCATCGGCGGGATCGAAGCGCTGCTGATCCGCGCTCAGCTCGCCGTGCCGAACGGCGGCGTCATCGATCCGGAGCTCTACAACCAGCTTTTCACGATGCACGCGCTGACGATGATCTTCCTCGCGGTGATGCCGCTCGGGGCGGCGTTCTTCAACTTCATGATTCCGTTGATGATCGGCGCGCGCGATGTCGCGTTCCCGCGGCTGAACGCGCTTTCCTACTGGATCTTCCTCGGCGGCGGGCTGGTGCTGACCAGCAGCTTCTTCCTCGGCGGCGCCCCGGACACCGGCTGGTTCGCCTACGCGCCGATCAGCGGGGGCACGTACTCCGGCAGCGGCATGGACTACTACGTGATCGGCCTGCTGATCCTTGGTCTGTCCTCGCTGGCGGCGGCGCTGAACTTCGCCGTCACGATCATCAACATGCGAGCGCCGGGCCTGACGATGATGCGGATGCCGATCTTCGTCTGGATGACCCTGATCGTGGCCTTCCTGCTGATCCTCGCGCTGCCGGTGCTGACCGTCGCGCTGGTCCAGTTGCTCTTCGACCGCCAGTACACGACGAGCTTCTTCCTGCCGAGTGGCGGCGGGGACCCGATCCTCTGGCAGCACCTGTTCTGGATCTTCGGGCACCCGGAGGTCTACATCCTGATCCTCCCGGCGATGGGCATCGTCTCCGAGGTGCTCCCCACCTTCTCCCGCAAGCCGCTCTTCGGCTACGCGGCAATGGTCTTCGCCGGCGTCGCCATCGGCTTCCTCGGCTGGGCCGTGTGGAGCCACCACATGTTCACGACCGGCCTCGGCGCCGTCCCGCGCGTGGTCTTTGCAACCAGCACGATGATCATCGGGGTGCCGACGGGCATCAAGATCTTCAACTGGCTGAGCACGATGTGGGGCGGCAGCATCCGCTTCACGACGGCCATGTACTTCTCCGTCTCCTTCATCGCGCTGTTCACCATCGGCGGTATCTCCGGCGTGATGCACGCCTCGCCGCCGGTCGACCAGCAGCAGCAGGACACCTATTTCATCGTCGCGCACCTCCACTACGTGCTCGTCGGCGGCGCGATCGTCGGCCTCTTCTCCGGGCTCTACTACTGGTGGCCGAAGATGACCGGGCGCTTCCTCTCCGAGACACTCGGGAAGTGGAACTTCTGGCTGATGTTCATCGGCCTGAACATGACCTTCTTCCCGATGCACTTCCTCGGCGTCTCGGGGATGCCGCGGCGCATCTACACCTACGACGAGGGCCTCGGCTGGGAGTTCTGGAACATGTTCGCCTCGGTCGGCGCCTTCATCCTGGCGCTTGGGGTGCTGATCTTCGTCATCAACGTCGCGCGCACCATGCGCCAGCCGAAGACCGCCGACGACAACCCCTGGGATGGATCCACCCTCGAGTGGGCCACGAGCTCGCCGCCGCCGGAGCACGACTTCGACGCGATCCCCGAGGTCCGCGCCCGCGACCCGCTGTGGTACGACCGCGACCACGGCCTGAGCCAGCCCGAGGCCGACCCGGACGAGCACATCCACATGCCGCCGCCGTCCTACTACCCGCTGGTCCTGGCGCTCGGCGTGCTGATGCTCGGCATCGGCCCGCTCTCGCACCTCGCGGTGACGGCGCTGGGCGTGCCGGTGATCATCTACGCGATCTGGGGCTGGGTCCTGGAACCCACGGAGTAGGCGAGGACGACACGTGGCGACTGCCGAGCATCACGTCGAGCACCACTCCGTCACCGGGATCGACAACCGGAAGCTCCTCATGTGGATCTTCCTTGGGTCGGAGTGCCTGTTCTTCGGCGCGCTCATCTCCACCTACCTGATCTTCAAGGCCGACATCCCCGCGCCGCCGATCAGCTTCGTCGAGGCCCACACCCACGTCGAGAACGGCCACGAGATCGTCACCGGCTGGTTCCCGATCGACCGTGTCATCGACGACGTATACGTGAATGAGGACGGCTCCTTCCGGGAGGTCGAGTTCGCGGGCGTGCTCGACATCCCGGTCACCTCGCAGAGCACCTTCGTGCTGCTGATGAGCTCGGTGACGATGGTGCTTGCGGTCTACGGAGCCCAGCATGGGCGGCTGCTCTCGATGAAGGTCTGGCTCCTGGCCACGATCGTGCTCGGGCTGATATTCCTCGGCTACCAGGTCTACGAGTTCCGCTTGTTCGGCAGCGAGGGACTGACGCTGGAGACGAACCAGTTCGGCGCCTCGTTCTTCGTGCTGACCGGGTTCCACGGGACGCACGTCTTCGTCGGCGTGCTGATCCTGACCTCGATGCTGCTGGCGTCGTTCCGTCGCAGCGGACTGGGACCGGAGGCCGGCTTCCATGTGGAGACGGCGGGCCTCTACTGGCACTTCGTCGATATCGTCTGGATCGTGATCTTCACGATCATCTACCTGATACCGGCCTGATCGCGGCGGACCCGATCAGGGAGGAGCGGAGCACGCGATGAGCCACGGCGGATCCCACGCACCACACGCCGGGGAGCAGCACGGCCTCACCCCGAGGCAGTACATCGGCCTCGGCCTGGCGCTCACGGTCATCACCATCGTCGAGTTGGGCGCGTCGCTCTGGGTGGACCTGGGCGACCTGCTGATCCCGATCCTGATCGTGCTGTCCGCGGTCAAGTTCGTCGCGGTCGTCGCCTTCTTCATGCACCTCTACTTCGAGCCGCAGTTGCTGACGCGCGTGTTCGTCGGATCGTTCGTCCTCGCGGCTGGGGTGATGATCGCCCTGCTCGCGCTCTTCTGGACCGACATCACGGACCTGCTCAACGGCGTCTGACGCGAAACGCCCGCGCACGCAAACCAACGGCCCCGCCGACCGCGGGGCCGTTCTCGTTGAGCCTCGGTGCTCTCGAGGTCAGGACGAGGTCGCGCCCGCCTGCGCGGCGGCCAGCCGCTCGGCCTCCTCGGCCTGCTGTCGCTGCTCCGCCTTGTGCGCCCAGACGGCGAACACGATGCCGGCGGCGATCAGGAACATCATCTGGCCGGGCACCCACATGATCAGCCCGCCGATCTCCTGGTCGCGGATCGGCTCGATGGCGATGATCGGCTCCACGTTGTCGTAGAAGTCGTAGAGCAGCGACTCGCTGAAGGTGATCATCGCGCCGAGGAACGCCTTCGGCGTCCCGACCGCGATGAGCAGCCCCATGCGCCAGACGTAGCCGAGCCTCGAGCGCAGCGGGGCGGGGTCGATCACGTTCCACCAGACCAGCATCCCGGCCGCCGTCATGCTGAAGTGCTGCAGGTCGTGCACGACGTCGTCCGTGACGGCGGCGTCGTACCAGCCGGGCGCGAGGTGCCAGGCCCAGAGCACCCCGGTGTGCACCACGATCGCCATCAGCGGGTGCGTCACAAGGCGGTAGAGCGAGCGCGCCTCCGGGCGGCGCAGCACCGGCCGCACCAGCACGCGGCGCACCCTGCGAGGCATCCCGCGCAGCACCGGCGTGGTCGGCGCGCCGAGCAGGATCAGCGGCGCCGCGTACATCATCAGGAGGTCGTGCTGAATCATGTGCACGAAGAAGTGGTGCTCGGCCACCGCGTCGAGCGGCGTCTCGATCGCCGCCACGAGGAGAGCGACCCCGAGCAGGTAGCAGGCGGTGCGCCAGCGCGGATGCGGGCGGCTGCGATTGCGCCAGACGTAGAGGCCCCGCAGGTACAGCCCCGTCACGAGGGCGACCGGGATGATCAGCTCCGGGTCGAAGTTCCAGCGCTCCCACCACTGCTGGCCGGCGTGTACGCCCTCGTGCGCCGCGCCCGCCGCCTGTCCGAGCCGCGTGATCAGATCGACCTGCACCGGAGCCCTCCGCCGACGCCGCACAGGCGGCTCGCCTCCCCGACAGTGTGCCCCGCCGCGCGGCAGGGCGCAGCAACCCCTCCCCCGTCATTCCGGCGAAAGCCGGAATCCAGCCGCGCCATCCCGGCCCGCGATTGACCGTGCTCCCGTCGCGCTCGTACGATCGGAGCCGGCGAGTTCGTGTACCGGATACACGAACAGCCATCCGGAGGGACGAGGAAGCCGAATGCGACCGCTGCGAGTGGCGCTGGCGCAGATCAACACCACCGTCGGCGACTTCGACGGCAACCGCGCGCGCATCCTCGAGGCCGCGCGCGAGGCCGCCGCGCTCGACGCCGACCTCGTCGCCTTTCCGGAGCTCGCCATCACCGGCTTCCCGCCGGAGGACCTGCTCCTGCGCGCGCCGTTCATCGACGAGGCCGGGCGCTCGCTCGCGCGGCTGCTCGAGGAGTCGCGGGGGCTGCCGCCGCTGATCGTCGGCGCGCCTGAGTTCGATGTCGCGCTCTACAACACCGCGTTCGTGCTGCACGACGGGCAAATCGTCGGCGGGCACCGCAAGCAGCACCTGCCCAACTATGGCGTCTTCGACGACGAGCGCTACTTCCAGCCCGGCGTCGAGACGCCGCGCTTCGTCATCGGCGGCGTCGAGGTGGCGGCGAGCGTCTGCGAGGACGTCTGGTATCCGGACGGCCCCGCCCGCGAGGCCGCCCTCGCCGGGGCGCTGGTCGTAGTCAACATCAACCACTCGCCCTTCCACGCCGGCAAGCGCCGCGAGCGCGAGCGGATGCTGTCCACGCGCGCCGTCGACAATCACGTCGCGATCGCCTACGTGAACCAGGTGGGCGGGCAGGACGAGATCGTCCTCGACGGCAACTCGATCGTCATCGGCGCGGACGGCGCCGTGCTCGCGCGCGGCGCTTCCTTCCTCGAGGACCTCGTCGTCGTGGACATCCCCGTCGACGAGATCGTGCAGGCGCGCATGCACGAGTCGCGGCTGCGCCGCGAGCGGCCCGCCGCCGCGCCGCCGGCCCTCGCCGTTACGCCCGCCCGCGAGGGCGATCGAGCGCCGCTCGAGGCCGCGCTGCCGGAGCCGCCGGACGACCTCGAAGAGACGTACCGCGCGCTGGTCACGGGCACGCGCGACTACCTGCGCAAGACCGGCTTCGAGGACGCGATCATCGCGCTCTCGGGCGGCATCGACTCCTCGCTGGTGGCGGCGATCGCCGTCGACGCGCTGGGGCCGGAGCACGTGCGCGGCATCTCGCTGCCATCTCGCTACTCCTCGGAAGGCTCGATCGCGGACGCGCAGGACCTCGCCGAGCGGCTCGGCATCCAGCTCGCGGCGATCCCGATCGAGCCGCTGCACCAGGCCGCGATCGACGCGCTCGCCCGCGAGTTCGAGGGCAGCGAGGCGGGCGCGGCCGAGGAGAACGTGCAGTCGCGGCTGCGCGGGCTTCTCGTGATGGCGCTCTCCAACAAGACGGGCGCGATCGTGCTCACCACGGGCAACAAGTCCGAGTACGCCTGCGGCTACGCCACGCTCTACGGCGACATGGCGGGCGGCTACGCGGTGATCAAGGACGTGCCGAAGACCCTCGTCTATGCCCTGGCGCGCTACCGCAACAGCGTGAGCGAGGTGATCCCGCAGGCCGTGATCGACAAGCCGCCCTCCGCCGAGCTGCGTCCGGACCAGCTCGACACCGACTCACTCCCGCCCTACGAGGTGCTCGACCCGATCATCGAGGCCTACGTGGAGGCCGACGACTCGTTCGAGACGATCGTCTCGCGCGGCTACGAGGAGGCGACGGTGCGCCGCGTGATCGACCTGATCAACCGCAACGAATACAAGCGCCGCCAGTCCCCACCCGGCATCAAGATCACCCCCCGCGCCTTCGGCCGCGACCGCCGCTACCCCCTCGCCTCGAGGTACCGAGGCCACTGACCACCGCCTGCCCACAGCTCACGTCAGTCGTCGCTCCAGCATCGAAGGTCCGTTGCGCCGCTCCGGCCCCCTCTCCCGCCGGGGGCGAGGGGATCGGAGGGGGCACCCTCCGACAGTCCCGAGGCGCCCTGAGTCCGGCCCCCTCTCCTGGGGGAGAGGGTTGGGTGAAGGGGGCACGCCAGACTTCCGAGGACGCGTGCCACGCCCGTTGGCCCGCGTGACCAGCTGCCCTCCGATGGCTGCGATGCGCCCTCTGAGCCTCGGGGGGAGTGCGCCTCCCTCACCCTCCGCCCTCTCCCGCGGGGAGAGGGACCGGACCGCCCTCGGAAGGTTCGTTGCGCCGCCGCGATCCGACGGGGGTGTGGGGGTGGCGCCCCCACGAGGGGGCGTGCGGGGCGCAGCCCCCCGCAGAATGAAACTCCGGGGGCGGGTGGGTGGGCTGAGCCGGGCGCAGCGCGCTCATCCGACATCCGCGAGGCACCGGACACGCAACGAGGGCGGCCCCACGGCCGCCCTCGCCTCGTTGCCCGTTGCGGCGGGGAGCTACCCCGCTGAAGCCGCTGCGGCCTCGCCGATCGGCTCGCCCGTGGCGGTGTCGCGCTCGAAGGGGCTGAACAGCTCCAGCTCCTCGCCCATCTCGCGGATCGCCGGGATCACCTCCTCGCCCATCAGTGTCAGGCTGCGCATCGCATCCTCGTGCGTCATCGCGCCGTCGCCGTCCCAGAGGAAGATCGAGCCCGGCCGCAGCTCCTGGAGGACCTCGCGGATCTTCGGGATGACCGACTTCGGTGTGCCCGTGATGATCGTCTTCGTCTCGACCTGGTCCTCGTAGCTGCGGCCCTGGTTGCCGCGCACGCGCGGCGCGACCGCGCCCGCGACCTGCCTGCCGGCCGGCTGCGCGCCGCCCGTGGGCAGCAGGTTCGTGCGCGAGGTGAGGCCGGGCAGGTTCTGGATGTAGGGGTTCACGTTCCCCGTGTTGCCCTCGAGGAACGGGTTGGGCGGACCCTCGATGAACTTGCGGGCCGTCTCGTAGGCCAGCTCCTCGGTCTCGTCGACGTGGACCTTGAAGAGGTAGCCGATGTTCTGCGTGCCGGACTCGTAGCCCTCGCGCTCGGCAACCTCGTGGTAGTAGGCGAAGGACTGCTTGGTCGGCTCCAACTGGGTTGCGAGCATGATGTAGGGGTAGCGGTGCCGCGCGGCCCACTCGACGGTGTTGCGGCTGACGACGCCGGGGATCCACATCTGCGGGTGCGGCTTCTGGTAGGGGCGGACGAACGGGTTCACGTAGCGGTAGTTGAAGTGCTCGCCCTCCCAGCGGAAGGGGCCGGCCGCGTCCACGCCGCCACCACGAAGTCGTGCGCCTCCTGGAAGCGCTCCCAGTTGAAGGGCGGCTGGGCGTTGTGCGAGACGCTCTCGCGGCCGCCGCCGCGGACCCAGCCGGTGACCAGACGCCCTCGCGAGATCATGTCGATCTCGGAAAGGCTCTCGGCGAGGAAGAGCGGGTCGTCCCAGAGTGGCAGGACGTTGCCGGCGAGGACGATCTTCACCTTCTTCGTGATCCTCGCGAGGATGGCGGCCTCGACGTTGAGCACGCTGCCCATGCAGAACGGGGTGGAGTGGTGCTCGTTGAGCATCACGCCGTCGAAGCCCATCTCCTCGGCGTAGACCTTCTCATCGAGGTAGCGGTTGTAGAGCTCGGCGCCGAGCTTCGGGTTGTAGGCGCCGTTGGAGATGTTGAGGTCGGTGTTGGAGCGGCCCGTGATGCCGAAGAAGCCGGACTCGCGGTCCTGATAGGGGCGCTCCGTGAAGTAGCCGATGAACATGCTTCGTCCTCCCGCGTGGGGCCGCGCCACGGCCCGCCCCCATGCTACCCAATCCCGCGCCCCCGCGCGCAGCCCTACCGCCCCGCCTCACCGAGATGCGGCCGCACGGCTACTCGCAGACTGAGTTACTGAATCCGGTCGCGCTTCGCTAGGTTGTGTCGCGCACACAGCAGTTGCACGTTCTCTGTCGTTGTGGAGGATCCTCCGGCGGAATACGGGATGACGTGGTCGAAGTGGAGTTCGTCGGTCGCTCCACACTCGACACATTGCCCCGCATCGCGCTTCCACACTTCTTGCTTGACCGCCGACGGAATGATCCGCGTGCGGTTCTGCTCTAACTGAGGGCCGGGTGACGCAGAGTCCCGCGTAAGCTCCAAACGGAATTTGAAGACCGAGCGCCCGCCACTGTCCTCTTCCCAAGAGTCAGTCAGACGGAAGAAGCCGTTGAAGACCCAGATGCCTTGGCGCACCTTCTCGTACACCTTCACCAGCTCAGGTTCGCCGCGCCCGTCCTGAAATGCACGAGCGGCGCTCCTGAAGTGCGCGTTCTGAGTCGGTCTCCCGGAGGCAGTGCCTAAGGGCTGATCAATGCGTTTCGGGTCCGCACCGTCCCGTGATTGAGGGGCGTCGTGTCCTTCGTAAATCAGCGTGGCTCCGCCGTCTTCCACCCGGTCAGCGTACGGAGCCCCGGGCCGCTGGCTCATTAGGACGACGCTGTATTGGGGATGCAGCCGGAAGTTCATCCCACGCTGAAGGCTTGTGTTCTCCTCCGTGCACATTTCCAAGTAGGTAATGACTTCACCTGAGGAGAAGCTGCCTAGTGCCATGTGGCCCCCTAGAGCGCTCAGCCAGAGTTGGTTCCGAGCATAGCCGAGACTCGATCTGGAGGAGGCGGCCTCCCGGGGATCGAATCACGCGACCTTCCGCAACCGCAGCCCTACCGCCCCGCCTCACCCAAGAAACGGCCGCGCGGCACCCACGAGCCGCAGGGCGTGGGCGTGTGCCTCGACGTCGTGGGCGCGGATGACGTGGGCGCCGAGGGCGGCGGCCAGCGTGTGGAAGGCGAGCGTGGCCTCCAGCAGGCCGGGCGCGTCCTGACGCTTGGTGTGCCCCAGCGCCTCCGCGAGGAACCCCTTGCGCGAGGCGGAGACGAGCAGCGGGTAGCCCTCCGCGGCGAGCGCCGGCAGGTCGCCGAGCAGCCGCAAGTTGTCGTCGAGCGACTTCGCGAACTCGAAGCCGGGGTCGAGCCACGGGCGCGGCGCGCCGGCGGCCTCGAGGGCGCTCGCGCGCTCCAGCAGGAAGCCGCGCACCTCGCCGGCGATGTCGTCGTAGGTCTGGTCCACCTCGTAGTGGCCGTGCGGACGGCCGCGCATGTGCATGACGACGCCCGGCAGGCCGTGCTCGGCGGCCACGGCGACCATCTCCGGGTCGCGGAAGCCCGTGACGTCGTTGAGCAGGTGCGCGCCTGCCTCGGCGGCGGCGCGGGCGACCGAGGGCGTCCAGGTGTCGACCGAGACGGGGACGCCCTCGCCGCTCAGTGCCTCGATCACCGGCGCGAGGCGCTCGATCTCCTCCTGCGCCGCGATCTCCGCGGCTCTGGATGAGGTCGAGTGCGCGCCGACGTCGATGATCGCGGCGCCCTGCTCGCGCAGCTCCAGCGCCCGTGCGAGCGCCTTCGAGGGGTCGACGACGGAGGCGGCGATTGGCGAGTCGCGGGAGACGTTGAGGATCGCCATGATCGCGGCGCGCTCGCTCGTGTCGATGCGGTGCTCGCCGAGCTGGAGCAGCACGCGGCATCCTCCCCGGTGCGGGACGTTTCTCCCGCTGCGCTGCGAGTCTACGCGCGGCCCCGGCTACGGGGCGCCGCGGGCTGTCGCAGCGCCTCGCTGCGTCGTAGAGTCGCCGGGATGGCTGACGAAACGACAGACGACGGCGCGCCCGCTCCCGAGGGCGATCCGGTGCTGGTGGCAGTGGACTTCACCGCCAACGAACTGCGCGTGCTGTTCAGCGACCTGCAGGGCACACCCGTCGAGCGCGGCGATTGGCCGCTGCCGCCGCTCGCCGACGAGCAGGCCTGGTCGTGGGAGGTGGGCGGGCGCATCGCGACCCTGTTCGCCGCCAATGGCGAGCGCCGCTCCGCGCTCGCGATCGCCGTCGCCGCGCCAGGCGTCGTCGACCCCCTGAGCGGGCGCCTCGTGGACTCGGCGGGGCAGCCGGGGTGGGTAGGCCTCTCGATCGTCGAGGCGCTGCGGCGGCACTTCGACGCGCCGATCGCGTGCGAGGGCCGCACGCTGGCCGCGCTGCAGGGCGAGCGCTGGCACGGCGCCGCGCAGGCCCTCGACGACGTGCTCTACGTCTCGCTGCGCGGCGTGCCCGCCGCCGCGGCGGTCGCCGGCGGGCGGCCCGTGCGCGGCACGCGCTTCGCTGCCGGCCAGCTGCCGGCGATGCCCGAGCTCACGCCGGGACAGCCGATCAGCGACGAGGAGCTCGAGACCGCATCCGGCCTGCTCGCCGACGCGAGCGCGCTGCTCGACCCCGACGCGGTGCTGATCGAGGGCGAGGAGCACCATCGCAGCCGCCTGATTCCGCTGCTGCAGCGCGTCCTCGACGAGGTGGCGCCCGGCCCGCGCGTCGTCGCCTCGGGGCTTGGCGAGGGCGCGGCGCTGGCCGGCGCGCTGCGCATGGCGACGACGCTGGCCTACGAGGGAGAACGCAAGCCATGACCCAGCAGCCTCCGCCGCCCGGCCTGCCCTCGGAACCGCCGCCCGAGCGGCAGTACGCGCTGCAGCTGCACGCGGAGGGCGTGGGCACGCTGCTCGGCGCGATCGCCTGGGTGATGGGCGCGCTCGCGATCATGCGCGACCGCGGCCACGCCGAGGGCGACGAGGAGCTGCACGATCTCCAGGAGTCGCTCGAGCCACGCCTTGAGACGCTGCTCAACGACCTCGCGATGGCGCGCGGGGCGGTCGAGAGCGGGGCCGACACGGAGCTCGGCGAGCGTGTCGAGGCGGCCTACACGCGCGTGCGCGAGGCGTTCGAGCGCTGGATCCAGCTCACCGCTGTCGACACCGCGAGCGTCGCTATCGGCCAGCGGCTCGCCGAAATCGCCGGCGAGGCCGAGGAGGCAGGAGAGACGGGCGACGGGTAGCGGCCCGTCGGGGCCGTGTTTGGGGGTTGGTCATGGCGTTCGCGCATCCGGAGTTCCTCGTGACGACCGATTGGTTGGCGGAGCACCGCGACGATGACGATGTGCGCGTCTTCGAGGCGACCGTCTTCCTGCGGCTCCGCGAGGGCGGTGGGTACCACGTCGAGTCTGGCCGGGGCGAGTACGAGTCGGGGCACATACCCGGCGCGGGCTTCCTCGACCTGCAAGCGGACTTCTCCGACAACGATCAGCAGCTGCGCTTCATGATGCCCTCGGCCGAGGCGTTCGCCGAGGCGGCCGGGCGGCACGGCATCTCGGAGTCGTCGAGGCTGGTCCTCTACGACCGCGCGGGGTCGGCGTGGGCGGCGCGGCTGTGGTGGATGTTCCGCTCGATGGGCTGCGAGGGCGCGGCGGTGCTGGACGGCGGCTGGCGCCGCTGGACCGCCGAGGGCCGCGCCGTCTCCACGGAGCCGGCGACGTACGAGCCCTCGACGTTCACGCCGACCACCGATCCGGCGCGCTTCGCCGACCTCGCCGAGGTCCGGGCGTTCCTCGATGCGGGCGGCGCGGGCGGGAGCTGCCTGATCAACGCGCTGGGGCCGGACCAGCACTCCGGCGCCGACGGCGGAGGGGTCTACGGGCGTCCCGGGCACATCCCCGGCGCGACCAACGTGCCGGCGGGGCAGCTGCTCGATCCCGAGACCGGCCGCTACCGGCCGGCCGAGGAGCTGGCGTCGCTCTTCGAGCAGGCGGGTGCGGACCGGACGCAGCGCGTGGTCACGTACTGCGGCGGCGGCATCGCCGCCTCCAACGACGCCTTCGTGCTCGCGCTGCTCGGCTACGAGAACGTCGCGGTCTACGACGCCTCGATGTCCGAATACGCCGCCGATCCGTCGCTGCCGCTCGAGGTCGGCTAAGCTCCCCGCGCGACCAGCCCGCGCCGAGCGGAGAGGAGCCCTCGATGTCCCTCGCAGACCGGACGCCGCCGACAGCCGACGAGTTTCGCGCCTACCGCGAGCGCTTCAGCAACTGGGGCCGCTGGGGCGAGGACGACCAGTTCGGCGCGCTCAACCTGATCACCCCCGAGGCGCGCGCGGCGGCCGCCGCCACCGTGCGTGAGGGGCGCTCGGTCTCGCTCTCCTATCCGCTGGCGATGGAGGCCGGGCCGGAGAATCCCGAGCCGGTCCAGCACGAGATGCGGCTCGACGCCGACCACTGCTCGGACTTCATCGGCATCGCCTACCACGGGCGCGCGAACACCCACCTCGACGCGCTCTGCCACGTCTACACGCGCGCCGGCGGCGAGCTGTTCGGCGGCCACTCGTCCGCCGAGCACATCACCCCCGAGGGCGCGACCACGCTCTCCGTCGACCACTGGCGCGAGGGCATCGTGACGCGCGGGGTGCTCTACGACATCCCTCGCCTGCGCGGCGTCGACTTCGTGACGCGCAAGGAGCCGGTGCAGGGCTGGGAGCTGGCCGACGCCGCCGCGGCTGCGGGCATCGAGCCGCGAGCAGGGGACGCCGTCGTCATCCGCTCCGGCGCGGGCCCGTTCTACGCTGCCCACCCCGGCTTCCCGACGGGCTACGACGACCCCTCGCGCCCGGGTGTGCACGCCTCGTGCCTCGAGTTCTTCCACGCCACGGACGCCTCGCTGCTGGTCTGGGACCTGATGGACGCGCCGATGCATAACGAGGACGGCTCGGTGCTGATGGGCGCGCCGCTGCACCGCCTCACGATCCCCTACCTCGGCATGCCGCTGCTGGACAACGCGCAGCTCGAGGACATCGCCGAGGCCTGCGCGGAGGCGGGGCGCTGGGAGTTCATGCTGGTGGTCGCACCGCTTGTCGTGCCGCGCGGCACCGGCTCGCCGGTCAACCCGATCGCGGTGCTCTAGCCCGCTCCGCGAGGGCGGCGCGGGGCTACCCGGCGGAGCGCTCGGCCTGGTCGTAGCCCTCGGCGATGTGCTCGAAGCGCCTCGCGACGACGGGTCGCGTCTCCGTGTGGGTCAGGATGTAGGCACGACGCTCGCGCACGCCCTCGAGGACCGCGCGGCCGACGACCAGCGGGTCGCGCCGCGCGTCCGGCGATCGGCTCGGATCGCGCGGGGCCGCGCGCTGCGCGATGATCGGCTCGGGAATCTCGCGAGCCGGGCCATACGCCTCCTGGCGGTTGCGCTGCGCCTCGCCGATGCGCGTGTGCGTCGCGCCGGGGCAGAACAGCGTCACGTCGATTCCCTCGGGCGCCAGCTCCAGCCGCAGCGATTCGGTCATGCCGACGACGGCGAACTTGGAGGCGACGTAGCCGCCGAGGTTGCCGCCGCCGCGCCCCGCCACGAGCCCGGACATCGAGGAGGTGTTGACGATCTGGGCGCGCGTGCCGTCCTCGTCCGGCTCCTGCTCCCGCATGCGCGGCACGAACACCTGGATGCCGTTGAGCACGCCGTAGAGGTTCACGGCGAGCATCCAGTCGAGGTCGCTCGCCGGCATCTCCGCGGTCGGCCCGAAGACGAGCACGCCGGCGTTGTTGAACAGCACGTCGACGGCCCCGAACTCGCCGTAGGCCGCGTCGGCCAGCGCCTCGACCGAGGCGGGGTTGGAGACGTCGGCGGCGACGCCGAGGCTCTGCACGCCGTGGTCCCGCACGAGCGCCGCCGTCTCCTCGGCGGCGTCGCCCTCGATGTCCGTAACGACGACGTGCATGCCCTGCTCCGCCGCGGCGAGGCAGATGCCGCGCCCGATCCCGCTGCCGCCACCCGTCACCACCGCCACGCGGCCTCCGAGGTCACGCATCGCCATCGTCCTTTCCCGCGCCGTTCGTTCCGCTCAGTCCGAACTCCTCGGCCAGCAGCTCGTAGGAGCGCAGCCGGTCCTTGTAGCTGTAGGTGATCGTCACGACCACGAACTCGTCGACCTCGAGCTCCAGGGCGAGCGCCTCGAGGCGATCGCGCAGGCGCTGCGGTCCGCCGACGAGGCTGGTCTGCTTCTGGTACTCGATGAAGTCGCGTTCCGGCTGGGAGAGGCGCTCGGCCTCGGGGTCGTCGGGGGGTGGCACGCCGATGCGCAGGCCCTGGCGGTTGCGGAGGCGCCACAGCCAGCGGCTCATCGCCAGCCGCTCGGCCTCCTCGTCCGTCTCGGCGCAGAGCGCGGAGACGCCGGCATTGACGAGCGGCTCGTCGAGCCACTGCGAGGGGCGGAAGAGGCGCCGGTAGAGCGTGATCGCCTCGCCGGCCCACTCGGCGTGGATGAAGTGCGCGAAGGAGAAGGGCAGCCCCTGCTCCGCCGCCGTGCTGGCGCTGTCCAGCGAGGAGCCCAGCAGCCACGGGGTCGGCACGCTCTCGCCTCGCGGCTGGGCGTGGATGCCGGTCAGCGGGTGGCCCTCGGGCAGCTCGTCGCGGAGCAGCCGCATCAGGTCGGCGACCTGGCGCGGGTAGTGCTCGACGTTGCGCATGCCCGGCCCCTGCGCGAGCGCCGCCGAGGTGCGGCCGTCCGTCCCCGGCGCGCGGCCCAGCCCGAGGTCGATGCGGCCCGGGAACATCGTCTCGAGCATGCGAAACTGCTCGGCCACCTTGAGTGACGAGTAGTGCGGCAGCATCACGCCGCCGGAGCCGACGCGGATGCGCGAGGTCACCGAGGCGACGCGCGGGATCAGGATCTCCGGGGCGGCGCAGGCGAGTCCGCTGCTGTTGTGGTGCTCCGCCAGCCAGTAGCGCGTGTAGCCGAGCCGCTCGGTCGCCTGGGCGAGCTGCAGCGTCTCCTCGATCGCCTCGGCGGGGGTGCCGCCCTGGCGGATAGGCGACTGGTCGAGGACGCCGAGGGTGATCGCCACGCTGCCGCTCCGTCCGCAGTCGCTCTTGCGCGTTGGTCAGGGTACCGCGCACGGCGCTCGCTGGCGCGGCGGGCGCCGGACGCGAAGCGGGCGCGCCCGAAGCGCGCCCGCTGGCTGTGCCGCGCTGTCGCCGGGGCTACGAGGCGATCGGCCTCCACTGCGGCAGCGTCCACTCGTCGTCGATCTTCTCGAAGTAGACCTCGACGGGCAGGTCGCAGACGGCCTCTTCGACCGGGATGTCGACGTTGCCCATCATGCGCAGGCCCTCGTCGAGCTGGATCACGCCGAAGATGTAGGGCACGCGCTCCTGGAACCAGGCGTCCTGGGCCTGGGCGATGATCGTGAAGGTGTGCAGCCGTCCCTTGCCGCTCACCTCCACCCACTCGTAGTCGTTGGAGAAGCAGTGCGGGAGCGGGCAGAACTCGCGCGGGTACCAGAACAGCCGGCTGCAGGCGTTGCAGCGCTGGACCGTGAGCCGCTCCTCCCTCGTCGCCTCCCAGAAGGGCTCGGTCAGTGCGTTCGCCTGCGGTACGGGCCGCTTTGGGCCTTCGTCGGCCATCGTTCCCATCCCCCTCTGCTGCTCCCGTCGCCCACTGCCGCGAGGCAGCGGGCTCCGGTGCTTCGGTTCGAGGTGGCTAGCCTTGGTCCTTCCCGAGGACCAGTGAGCACATCACGCTCAGTCCGCCGCCTCAGCCGTTGACGAAGCAGTAGTCCATCTGCTCCTTCTGGCGCGCCTCGCCGCGGCCCATCAGCTGGCGCACCGCCTCGGTGGCGTGCGACATGCCGCCGGCGGTGCCGGGCTGGCCGAAGGAGAGCTGGCCGCCGTGCGTGTTCACGGCAATGCCCTTGCTCTTGTAGGTGACGTCCTCGTTCGCGAAGTAGGTGCCGCCCTCGCCCTTCGGGGCGAAGCCGGCGTCCTCGAACTCGATGATCACCGTGATCGTGTAGCAGTCGTAGAGCGAGGCCATGTCCATGTCCTGCGGACCGACGCCGGCCATCTTGTAGGCCGCGCGGGCGGAGACCTCGACCGGGGACTTCGTCATGCGGTCCACGTAGGTGATGCCCGGCACACCGCGGTCCATCGAGTGACCGACGCCGAGGATGTAGACCGGGTCGTGCGGGGAGGACTCGACGGCCTCGGGGCGGCTCACCATCAGGGCCGCCGCGCCGAGCGTGGGCATCACGCACTCAAGCAGGGTCAGCGGGTTCGCGACCATGCGCGAGTTCAGCACGTCGTCGGTGGTCGCCGGGGTGCCGTAGAAAGCCGCATCCGGGTTGGCCTGCGCGTTCTCGCGCTGCTGCACCGCGATCGCGACGCGCTCCTCGTCGGTGAGTCCGAACTCGTGCTTGTAGCGGTTGGCGACCAGCGCGTACCAGAAGTTCGCGCCGGGGCCCGGCCCGAACGGGCCGGCGAACTGCGGGAACTGGCCGCCGATGGCGCCGCCACCGCCGCCTCCGAAGCCCCCGACCTCGCCGGAGGTGACCAGGCAGAGGATGTTGTTGGCGAGCCCGGCTCTGACCGCCATCGCCGCGATGGCGACCGACGTGGGGCCGGACGAGCCCATCATGTTCACTCCGTGCGCCCAGGTCGGCTGGATGCCGAGTGTCTCGGCGAACTCACAGGTATTGAGGAACGGGATCTCCGTGATCAGCCCGTCCACCTGCTCCTTGAGCAGGCCGGAGTCCTCGATGCAGAGGCGAGCCGCCTCCTGCGCCAGGCCGGGGCCGGTGCGTCCGGGCTTGCGCCGTTCCGGCTTCAATTCGCCGATTCCGATGATTGAGGCCGCTCCGCGCAGGCTCATCGGCAACTCCTCCCGCTCGGGTGTGGCAGGCTCGCGAACACGACGTATGGGCATCGTGACGCGCGTCTTCAACGAATCTAGCAGTCCGCGAGCAGGCGAGCGAACCCTTGACTTCACTCCAACGCTACATAACGGCCAAAAAACCGGGCCGACGCTGGAATCGGCTGGCGCGGGTGCGATCCGGCGGGGTGGCGGCGCTAGAATCGGGAACCGAGGGAGGCGGCCCAATGAGCGATGAGCAGGGAGTCGAGATCACGGTCGAGTACTGCGTGCCCTGCAGCTACCTCGCCCGCGCGCAGTGGATGATCGGCGAGATCATGTACGACATCCAGGACGATGTCCGAAAGCTGGAGATGCGCACCGGCGACGGCGGCTGCTTCGAGTGGTCCGTGAACGGCGAACTGGTCTTCAGCAAGATGCAGAGCGGGCGCTTCCCGGAGATCGAGGAACTCAAGGAGCTGATCTACTCGCGCGTCTGATCCCGAACGCGCGCCTACGGAGGACCGCCATGAGCGACACCATCCGGGTCTACGACCCCACCGGCCACGCGCCCGTCGAGCAGTACCCGCTCGCGCCGCTGCCCGCCTCGCTCGACGGCATGCGGCCCGGCATCGTCGAGAACCGCAAGGCCAACGCCGGGCTGCTGATGCGGCAGATGATCGAGGGCTTGCGCGAGCACTTCGAGCTCGGCGAGCTGACGACGATCGGCAAGCCGAGCGCCGGCCCGCCGACGAAGAGCAACGAGCGCAAGCTCGTGGAGGGAGCCGACTTCGCCCTGGTCGGATCGAGCGACTGAGGCTCCTGCACGGCGTGGAGTGTCCACGCCTCCATCCTCTTCGAGCGGCAGGGCATCCCCACCGTCAACATCACCACCGAGGCATTCGTCAGCCTGTTCAAGCTCGAGGCCGAGCAGCGCGGCATGCCGGACCTGCGCTACATCGTGGTCCCGCACCCGATCGGCGGCATCCGGGAAGACGCCGTCGCCGAGAAGGCCCGCGACTCCATCCCGGACCTGCTGGCGTCGCTCGCGGCCGAGCCCGTGCCGATCGCCGGCGGCGACCGATGACGTCGGGCGGCTCCGCCCGCTTCGGCGACGCCGCGGCGCTGGTCGATCTGCCCGCCGATCCCGGCGAGCTGCACGACGCGTTCGCCGAACGCGGCTGGTCGGACGGCCTGCCCGTCATCCCGCCCACCGAGGAGCGCGTCGAGGCGATGCTCGCCTACACCGACCGCGACCGGCGCGAAGTGCTGGGCGTGCTGCCGCCGCGGCGTGGCGTGGCGACCGTCGAGGCGGTCGCGATCAACGCCGTCCTCGCGGGCTGCGAGCCGCGCGCGCTGCCCGTGCTGCTCGCGGCGGTGCAGGGCATCGCGCAGCCGCAGTTCAACCTCAGCGGCATCAACGCGACCACGCACCCCTGCGCGGTGCTGGTGCTCGTGAACGGGCCGATCGGCCGTGAGCTGGGGGTGCACGGCGGGCCGGGCTGCTACGGCCCGGGCTTCCGCGCGAACGCGACGATCGGGCGCGCGATCCGGCTGCTGCTGCTCAACATCGCCGGCGCCTCGCCCGGCCACGGCGACCGCGCCACGCAGGGCACGCCGGCAAAGTTCGCGCTCTGCCTCGCCGAGAACGAGGAGGCCAGCCCCTGGCCGCCGTTCCACACCACGCGCGGCTTCGAGCCGGAAGACAGCGCGGTCACCGTCGCGGCCAGCGAGGGCCCGCACAACATCCAGGAGCACGGCAGCAACACCGCGCTCGGCGTCCTCCAGACCGTCGCCGGCGCCCTCGGGCAGGCGGGAAGCAACAATATCCTCAGCCGCGGCGAGCCGCTGCTAGCGCTCGGCCCCGAGCACGCCGCGACGATCGCCGACGAGGGCTGGACCCGCGAGGGCGTCCAGCAGTACGTCTTCGAGCACGCCCGTTACCCCGCGGCGAAGCTCTCGCCCGAGTTCCTCGAGTCCGTCAACGTGCGCATCGAGCCGGAGACGGGGATTGAGCCGTTCCCGCCGGACGCACTGCTGCCGATCGTCAACGAGCCGGAGCGGCTGCACTTGTTCGTCGCCGGTGGGCCCGGCAAGCACTCCTCGTGGCTGCCGACCTTCGGGCAGCGGACGCAGCCGGTCACGACAGTGATCGCCGATCGCTTCGGCCGCCCCGTCGGCAGCGTCGAGGATCTCCGCGGCTGATCGCCCTCGAAGCCTGCCTCCGGCACCCTCTCCCTGGGGAGAGGGCGGGGGTGAGGGGAGGACTCCCGCTCACCTCCGAAAGCCCCGATGGCGCAACGAAACTCCAGAGGTCGGACCCTCCCTCACCCTGACCCTCTCCCTCGGGGAGAGGGGACCGGACTCGCCCTCGACGCCTCCGCCTCCGGCTCCCTCTCCCCTGGCGGGAGAGGGTGGGGGTGAGGGGGAGGCGGGCGCAGCCCGCCCACGGCGCGCGAGCCCTGCGAGGTGGATGTGGCTTGCGGGGTTAGTTGAGCGCGCCCGGTTCGCTCCAGCGGCGCAGCACGCTGTCCTCCGAGCGCTGGCTCATCTGCTCGATCAGCGGCGCGAACATCGCCACCGCGCGCTCCAGCCGGACGCCGGGGTCGAGCAACTCCAGCAACTCCTGCCGCTCCGCGGGGCTGCCCGCCCCGGTCGCTCCGATCGCGTCGGCGAGCACGCCGGGCGGCTTCGAGACGGGCTCCGAGGAGCGCGGACGCACGTAGCCGCCCTGCGAGCTGAAGCGCAGCCGCTCGAACTCGTCGAGCAGCTCCTGCCCGCGCTCCAGCAGCTCCTGCGGCGCCTCGCCCGGTTGGTCCTCGATCTCCTCGACATCGGCCCAGAGGTAGGGGCGGTCGTGGTGCAGCTCCAGGATGCGCACGCGGCGCTCGCCGCGGGCGAGCAACTGGATCGCGTTCAGCACGCCCTGTGCGACCTGCTCGATGCGTGCCGTCGCACCGACCATGAACGGGTCCGCGAAGCCGCCGACCTCGGGGCCTTCGCGGATCAGCGCGACCCCGAACGGCTCCTCCTGCTCCAGGCACTCCTGCACCAGTTGCAGGTAGCGCGGCTCGAAGACGTTGAGCGGGAGCGGCATGCCCGGGAAGAGCACTGTGTGCAGCGGGAACAGGCGCAACTCCATGCGCGGCCTCCTCCGACCTCGCGTCACAAGCCTACCGCAGGAGCGGCGCGCCGGAGTTCGCATGGCGGAGCCCGGCCCGGGCGAGGCGCTATGATGCGGCTCCCGCACGTCGAAGGGAGGCGCCGGTGCCGAACCTGCGCGATCGCATCCGCATGAGCGATGGGGAGCTGCACGAGTTCCTCGAGACGGCCCACACGCTGCAGGTCGCGAGCGTCGGCCCGGACGGCCGCCCGCACCTGGTGCCGATGTGGTTCTGCGTCGACGAAGAGGGCTGCGTCGTCTTCACGACCTACCGCTCCTCGCAGAAGGTCCGCAACCTCGAGCGCGACCCGCGCGTCACGATGCTGATCGAGGACGGCACCGTCTACGACGAGCTGCGCGGCGTGATGATCGAGGGCGAGGCGGAGCTCCTCGACGATGTCGAGGTGACGCGCAGCGTGATGCGGCTGATCGGAGCGAAGTACTACAACGAGGGACCGGGCGGCGACACCGCACGCGCGGGCGCGCAGGCGAGCCCCGACCGCCGCCGCGCCGTGCCGAAGCGCATCGCCGTGCGCATCCGGCCGGGCAAGGTCTCCTCCTGGGACCACACCAAGCTGCTCGCGGACTAGCCGGACTCTCCACGGAGGGAAGGAGCGGCCGCATGGCGATGTTCAACCCCGACGCCACGCTCGCCGATGTACGCGACGACGCGCGCGAGCTGCTGCGAGGCGCGATCGACGTGCACGTGCATGCCTCGCCCGATCCGTACGCGGACCGGCGGATGGACGCCGCCGCGCTCGTCGAACGCGCCGTCGAGGCGGGCATGGGCGGCATCGTGCTCAAGAGCCACGAGTACAACACCCAGCCGCTCGCCTGGCTGCTCGACCGGCAGAACGAGAGCATCCGCGTCTACGGCGGCATCGCGCTCGACCACTGCGTCGGCGGGCTCAACATGGAGGCCGTCAGCGTTGCGATGCGCATCGGCACGACGGTGGTGTGGATGCCCACCTTCGACGCGCAGGCCTGGCGCGACGAGCGCCCCGGCGGCCGCCACAGCCCCGGCCCCGGCATCACCATCCTCGACGAGATGGGCGACCTCCGTCACGAGGTGATGGCGATCCTCGACCTGATCGGCGAGTACGACGCGGTGCTCGCGACCGGCCACCTCTCGTCGCCCGAGACCGCCGTCCTCGGGCGCGAGTCACGCCGCCGCGGGATCCGCACGGTCGTGACGCATGGCTCCTTCTACATCGAGCTCGAGGTGCAACAGGAGCTGGCAGGCCTCGGGGCCTACGTGGAGCAGGTGGCGACGGCGACGAGCCACGAGGACGGCCAGGTGCAGTGGGAGCTGATCGAGTCGCAGGTCCGCGCCGTCGGCCCGGAGCGCGTCATCCTCTCGACCGACTTCGGCCAAGCCCGGAACCCCGAGCCGCCCGTCGGCTTCGGCCGCTGGATCGAGCACTTCCTCGACGCCGGCTACCCCGCCTCGGACGTGGGGCGGATGGTGCGGGAGAACCCCGCCGACCTGCTCGGGTAGGAGTGGGCGCTCAGGCGGGCTGCCAGTTGAGGGCGCGCTGCAGGTTGGCGAGGTAGTCGGCGAACGCGCGGCGGCCCTCGGGCGTGGCGTGCACCCAAGTGCGCGGCTTCGCGTCGACGAACTCCTTCGAGGTCTCCAGGTACCCCGCCTCCTCGAGTCGTCGCAGGTGGGTGGTGAGGTTGCCGCCCGTGAGGGCGAGCGTCTGCTGGATGAACCCGTAGACGAGGCGATCCGCTTCGGGCACGGAGACCAGCATGGTCATGATCCGCAGTCGCGTCGACTGATGGATCGTCTCGTCGAGGACGATCGCGTCCTCGACCGCCTCGTTGGTCACAGCACCCCGCTGCGGCGGATCCACGCGTAGGCGCCCGCGACGACGAGGAGCGTGGACGCTGCCGCCACCGCCAGCGCGGCGTCGCCCGCGAGGTAGCTCGGGACGTAGAACGCGGTGGCGATGCCCACGCCCACCGCCGCGATCAGCGGGCGGTGCATGATGCCGAACAGCACGTGACCGAGCGCCACGATGCCGATCGCGGCGCGCACGATGTTCGCCGGGTCTTCGTCGGCGGTCCACAGGCCTGCTGCCGCCGGGACGAGGAACGCGGCAAGCGCCACCGCGAGCCAGAAGAGGAAGACGCGGATGCCGGCGCTGCGCATCGCATCACCGGCGGCGTGCACCCTTCCCGCACGGCTCCCGACGATCGCGCTTCCCGCCATCCCCGCCCCCACGAGGCCGAACCAGAGCGGCGCGCTGATCCAGGGGTTGTCGTCGCGGAAGTCGGTGGCTGCGGTGTCGAGCGCGTACTCCGCGAGGTAGCCGAGCGAGACGATCACGCCCCAGAGCAGCAGGATCGTCGCCGTGCCGGCGACGTACATCGCACTGTGCGTCTCGTCCACCGTCTTCTGGATCGCGCGCCAGCCGTCCTCGGGGCTGAGTCGTGCCTCGTCGCCCGTTCGCTCCATGTTGGTGCCCCCACCTCGCTACTGCTGTGCAAACTAGTTTGTAATGCAAAGTATGGTACACGCGTCGCCCTGCCGATGCAATGCGTTGCGGGCCGGGTGCTGGCGGTCAGGCGCGCGCTACTCGCAGTAGCCGCCGTCGGCGAGCAGCGAGGCCTGGCGGAAGGCGAGGCTGATCAGCTCGTCTACCGGAAGGTTGCTGTCGGCGATCTCCTCGCCGGTGGTCGCCTCGGCGATGATCTCTTCCTGCTCCCGCAGCGCCGCCTCAAGATCGCGGTAGGTCGTCAGCAGCAGGCGGTGCAGCTCGGATGTGCGCTGCGGCGGATCGATTGCCTCGAGGATGTTCGCGGCCCTGCGCACGGCGTCGTACTGCACGGGGAACATCGCCGCAGCGCGCTCCTTGCGCGCCTCCAGACCCAGCTCGCTCGGATCCTGCGAGTCGCCGCTGCGAAGGAAGTCGACGGTGAAGGCGCTGGCTGCGGCGCAGACCTGGCGGCCCCACGCCGCCACCGCCTCCTCGGCGGTCAGCTCGTCGGGGGTTGGGGAGGCGGTCCGTGGCGGCGTGGCGGTCGTGACGCCGGAGCCGGCGTCCGACGGCGTCGCGGTCGCCTCGGCCGGCTCCTCGGTCGGGGTGGTGCAGGCGAGGAGCAGCAGCGCCAGCAGCGCGCCGCAGAGCGCGAGGAGCCGCGCTGTTCCCTCGCTGCGCTGGGGCTGCGCCATGCGACCTCCCGCACGCGCTGCTGCGACAGGCTCCCCGATGCGGGGGCGCGAGCGCCGCGCTTCTGGGATCATTCTATCGAGGCCTTCGCGGCCGGTGCGGACGATGTCCGAAAGGAGAGCGCCATGGCGGAGATACAGGTCTACGGAGCCCCGTGGTGCCCGGATTGCCGGCGCTCCAAGAAGTTCCTCGGCGAGCACCGCGTCGAGTACGACTGGATCGACATCGACACGGACGCCGAGGGCTTGCGCTTCGTCGAGGAGCTGCAGAACGGCGGCCGCACGATCCCGACGATCATCTTCCCGGACGGCAGCTCCCTGCTGGAGCCCTCGAACGAGGAGCTGGCGCGCAAGCTCGGCCTCAACATCGAGGCCGAGCGCGCCTTCTACGACCTCGCGATCATCGGGGGCGGTCCGGCCGGACTCGCGGCCGGCATCTACGCGGCGCGCGAGGGCATCGACGCGATCATCGTCGACGGCGGCTCGCTCGGCGGGCAGGCCGGCGTGACCGAGCGCGTCGACAACTACCCGGGCTTCCCTGACGGCATCGAGGGCGGCGAGCTGGCCGACCGCTTCGTGCGGCAGGCCCGGCGCTACGGCGTCGAGATGCTGGAGGCGGTGTCCGTCACCGCACTGCGCGCCGACGAACAGGAGGGCGACGTCTCGCTGACGCTCAGCTCCGGGCAGGAGATCAGCGCCCACGCGGCCTTGATCGCCACGGGCTCCTCCTACCGGCGCCTGGAGGTTCCCGGCGAGGACGGGCTGATCGGCGCGGGCGTGCACTTCTGCGCGACCTGCGACGGGCCGTTCTACCGCGGCTCGGAGGAACTGCTGGTGATCGGCGGCGGCAACTCCGGCCTCGAGGAAGGGCTGTTCCTCACGAACTTCGCCGAGCGCGTGCGCATCCTGGAGCGCAACCCGGAGCTCAAGGGCTCGCAGCTGCTGCGGGACAAGGTGCGCGGCCATCCGGCGATCGAGGTCCACACGAGCACCGAGGTGGTCGAGCTCCTCGGGCGGGGCGGTCGCCTGCAGGAGGTCCGCGCGCACGACAGCGAGAGCGGCGAGGACCTCTCATGGAGCCCGGCAGGGGTCTTCGTCTTCATCGGGCTGACGCCGAACACGGAGTTCCTGCGAGGGGCGGTGGAACTGGACGAGTGGGGCTTCGTCGCCAGCGAGGGCTTCGCGACCTCGCTCGAGGGCGTCTACGTCGCCGGCGACGTGCGGGCCGGCTCGACCAAGCAGCTCGGATCGGCGACCGGCGACGGCATCGCGGCGCTGCTTGCGGTGCGCGAGTACCTCGGCCGCCACGGCCACATGCTCGAGGCGGCGCACCCGGCGTAGCGAGGTCCGACGCGGGGCGAGGCCGGCTCCGGCGCGTAACCGGTCCGTAACCCGCGAGAAACCATCCCGTTATCCACATTTCACAGTGGTGACACTGCCACGAAACGGCGCCCTCCTACCTTCCTCGGAGGGAAGGGGGGCGTCTATGAGGATGCGCCATCGAACGGTCGTCGCCGCGGCGGTCGGAGCAATAGCGGCGTTTGCCGCCGGAACCGGGTTCGCGAATGCCCAGGAGGTAGGGGACGCGATCGACGATCTGACGTCCGCGATTGACATCGCGTGGCTGCTGATCGCCGGCATCCTGGTGCTGTTCATGCAGGCCGGCTTCGGCCTGGTCGAGTCGGGGTTCATCCGCTCGAAGAACGTCACCAACATCCTGATGAAGAACGCGCTCGACCTCTCGTTCGGCGCGATCGCCTACTGGGCGGTCGGCTGGGGCCTCGCGTACGGCACCACCGAGTTCATCGACATCAAGTTCTTTGGCGGCGGCAGCTTCTTCTACGGTGGAGAAGATGCCGACTACGCCGGATTCTTCTTCCAGTTCGCCTTCGCGGCCACGGCCGCGACGATCGTGTCGGGCGCCGTCGCCGAGCGCACCAAGTTCGCGGCGTACCTGGTCTACACGGTGGTGATCACGGCCGTGATCTACCCCGTGGTCACGCACTGGGCGTGGGGTGACGGCTTCCTGAGCGCGTACGCCTCGGACATCCAGTTCGGCGACAACGGGATGATCGACTTCGCCGGCTCAACCGTCGTCCACTCGGTCGGCGGCTGGGCGGCGCTGGTGGGCGCGATCATGGTCGGAGCGCGCCGCGGCAAGTACAACGCCGACGGCAGCGTCAATCCGCTGCCCGGTCACTCGATGCCGCTCGGCTTCCTCGGCGTGATGATCCTCTGGATCGGCTGGTACGGCTTCAATGCCGGTTCCACCCTCGGGCTGAGCGGCGGCTTCGCCGACCTCGCCGCGCGGGTCGCCGTGACGACGACGCTGGCCGCCGGGGCCGGGGCCGTGACGGCGATGGTCATCTCGAGGCTCCGCACCGGCAAGTCGGACCTCTCGCTGACGCTCAACGGCGTGCTGGGCGGTCTGGTCGGCATCACGGCCGGCTGCGCCACGGTCGAGCCGTGGGCTGCGGTCGTGATCGGCATCGTCGCCGGCGCGGTGATCGTCTTCGGCGTCGAGCTGCTCGACAACCTGAAGATCGACGACCCGGTGGGAGCGGTGCCGGTGCACCTCTTCAACGGCATCTGGGGCACGCTGGCGGTCGGTCTCTTCACCACGCAGGCGAATCTCGCGCCGAACTATGGTGATTCGAGCAGCTACGGGCTGCTGGTCGGTGGAGGCATCGAGCAGCTCCTGATCCAGGCACTCGGCGTCCTCGCCGTGGGCGTCTGGACCGTGGTGACCTCGGTGATCCTGTTCACGGCCATCAAGTACACCGTCGGCCTGCGCGTTTCCGAGGCCGAGGAGGAGAGCGGCCTGGACGTCGCCGAGCACGCGATGGAGGCCTACCCCGAGTTCACCGGCGGCAGGGACCCGTTCGGACCGCACTTCGGCGCTGCGGCCCTGTCCAGCAGCTCCGGCGCTCCGATCGCGGGCGGCGCGCCCGAGGCAGACGAGGAGGCGACTCATGCAGAGAGTTGAGGCGATCATTCGCCCCGAGAAGCTGGACGTGGTCAAGACGGCGCTCGAGGACCTCGACCACGCCGGCATGACGCTGACGGAAGTGCGCGGCCACGGCACCCAGCGCGGCGTGACCGAGCAGTGGCGAGGCCGCACTTTCGCGGTCGAGTACCTGACGAAGGTGAAGATCGAGCTCGTCGTCAAGGATGAGGACGTGGATGCGATCGTCGAGCGCATCGTGGACGCGGCCCGCACCGGGCAGGTCGGGGACGGCAAGATCTTCGTCAGCCCGGTCGCCAGGGCGGTGCGGATCCGTACCGGAGAAGCGGACGAGGCTGCGCTCTAGGAACCTCCTGTTCCTGGCGTGGAGCGCAGCGGTCTGACGCCGGCCCTGGAGGCGTCCTCCCCTCGCGGGAGGCGCCTCCGGGGCCCGGCGGCAACGGACCCAGGCGAGACGATGACCAGCAATCTCATCGGCAGTCCACCAGCAGACGGCGCTCCCGAGGCGCGGATCACGGTCGGTGACCTGGTCGTGGACCGTGAGCGCTTCCGGGTCACCGTCGCCGACGATCCCGCCCCACTCACCTACATGGAGTTCGAGACGCTCTACGTCATCGCCGAGGGCGGTGGCCGCGTGGTCGCCTACGACCAGATCGCCGAGGCGCTGTGGGGCGCCGCCGAGGACGACCACCGGGCCCGCCTCGCGGTCCTCGTCTCGCGCATCCGCTCGAAGATCGGCCCGGCTGCGCGCTACCTGCAGACGGTCCGCCAGGTCGGCTACCGGCTCTCGCTCGCACCGGCCTGATCCGCGCCGTGCGGCTCCCTACGGAGACCGTTGCGAAACTTCCACAAGCCCGATCCGGCTCCCTCTCCCTGGGGAGAGGGCGGGGGTGAGGGGAGGACTCCCGCGCGCCTCCGAGCCCCGATGGTGCAACGCAATTCCGGAGGGCGGACCCCCCCTCACCCAGGGGGGCGTGGGGGGACTCCCCCCACAAAGCACTGGCTCTCCCTCGGGGAGAGGGGACCGGAAGGGATGCGCTCGCTGCCTTGAGGAGAGGGTTTCGAAAGGTCTCCTACGGGAGCACCGCCTCGATTTGGGCGACGTGCTCCTCGCGGTGGGGCCAGCGGCGGAACGCGTACTCCTGTCCCGCATCGCGCAGCGCGGAGCGCTGCTCGACCGAGAGGCCCCTCGAGGTCGCGTCGAGTCGCTCGGCTGCCTCGACGGCGGTGGGGCCGGCGGCGTTGGGGTCGAACAGGCCAACGATCGATTCCAGTGTCGCGTTGGTTGCCTCGTCGTCACCCGGGAACGCCTCGCCGCCCACGTAGACCTGCAGCGCGGCGTCATGGCGGGCGTCCCAGAAGGCGAGGTGCACGAGGGCGAACGCCACCGTCCAGCCCCCACCCAGCGACCGATCGAGGTCGGCAGCATCGAGGCGCTCGACGAGGTTGCGCAGGCGTGCGGTCGCCTCGGCGTTGCGTTGCAGGTCGGTGTCGCGGTCGCTCATCTCGCCTCCCGCGGGTCATTGTCCCGCTGGTGCGTGCATGCCGCCAGCGCGCCCGGCTCGATGCTGCGCGCTGGTACGGCTAGCATGACGGCCACGAACCCGCCGCCGAGTTGATGACGGAGCCGCTATGCCGCGCAAGGATCTGCATGACGTCGTGATCGTCGGCGCGTACAACACGGTGCAGTCGCGTTACCTCAACGAGCACAGCTCCTTCTCGATCACCCTCGACGCGGTGAAGGGCGCGATCGCCGACGCCGGCCTCCAGGTCTCCGACATCGACGGCGTCAACGTCAGCACCGGCACCGGCGGTGGCGGCGGGCAGCGCCAGTGGGTGCACCAGCTCGGCGGGCGGGCGACGTGGGTGGGCGTCGCGAACATGGGCATCCCCGCGGTACTGCAGGCGGCCGCCGCCATCGCCGCCGGGTACGCCAACACCGTCGTCGTCGGCAACGGCCAGGCCGGCGCCTACACGGAGCGCGCTTCGACCGCGCCCTGGACGCGGCCATCGAACGAGTTCGTCGAGTGCTTCGGCCTCTACACCGCCGCCGAGTTCGCGCTGATCGCCCAGCGCCACATGCACATGTACGACACGAAGCCCGAACACCTCGCCGAGGTCGCCTCGGCGATCCGCACGCACGGCGGGATGAACCCGGACGCGGTCTACACGGGACGCGTGATCACGCCCGACGACGTGCTCAACTCGGCGATGATCGCCGACCCGTTCCACCTGCTCGACTGCGCGATGACCAGCGAGGGCGGCGCCGCGATGGTGCTCACCACCGCCGAGCGCGCGCGCGACCTCGACGTCACGCCGATCCACATCCTCGGCGGCGGGCTCGACTCGCGCGGGCAGGCCTACGTGGCCGGGCCGCTCTGGCACGTCACGGGCGATGTCGGGTCGTACTCATCGAGGCAGGCGTTCGAGGCCTGCGGCCTCGGGCCGTCCGACATCGACGTGTGCGAGTTCTACGACCCGTTCTCGTTCGAGATCATCCGCCAGTTCGAGACCTATGGCTTCTGCGGTCCCGGCGAGGGCGGCCCGTTCGTGATGGACGGCCGCATCCGCGTCGGCGGCGAGTTCCCGGTCTGCACCGACGGCGGCACGATGTCGTTCGCCCACCCCGGCACGGCCCAGCTGCTGCAGAAAGTGATCTCCGGCACCAAGCAACTGCGCGGCGAGGCGGGCAACCGCCAGGTCGAGGGCGCCGAGGTCGCAATGTGCACCAACGGCGGCGCGGGCGCGCTCTTCACCGACGTGGTCCTGCTCGGCCGCGAGGCGCCGTAGCCGTCTCCCGCTGCAAGGCGCTCGCATCCCGGCGGCGATTGGGCGATCATCGATCGAGACATCGCGCGCACCCGCCACCAAGGGAGGCGATCATGACGACCACCCACGAGACCAGCTCCGTCGCCCCGGAATCCCGCGTACAGCTGGCGCTCAACGTCTCCGACCTCGACGCCGCGGTCGCGTTCTACGCGGAGCTGTTCCGCACCGAGCCGCACAAGCTGCGGCCCGGCTACGCGAACTTCGAGGTCGCCGATCCGCCGCTCAAGCTGGTGCTGATCGAGCAGGCGGGCGGCGAGGCCCTCAACCACATCGGCGTCGAGGTGTTCAGCACGGAGCGCGTCATCGCGGAGACGCGACGGCTCGGCGCGGCCGGCCTCGAGACGCGCGTCGAGGACGGCGTCGTCTGCTGCCACGCCGAGCAGGACAAGGTCTGGGTCAGCGACCCGGACGGCCTCGCCTGGGAGGTCTACACCGTGACCGACGACGAGCCGGCGATGATCGAGATCGTCCCGACCTCCGGCGTGCCCGGGGTCTGCGACGACCCGGCCTGCTGCGAGTAGCGCGCCCGGGCGCGCGGTCGCCCGATGCAGGAGTCTCCACCCACCGACGCGCGCATGGAGCGCAGCCTGCGGCTGCTGCCGTACTGGTGGGTGTTGCGCTGGGCCTGGCTCGGCGAGGCGATCTGGTTCGTCTACCTGGTCGAGACGCGCGGCCTGACGGTCGCGCACGCACTGCTCTTCGACGCCGTCTTCTTCACGAGCCTGCTGCTGTCCGAGGTGCCCACGGGCGTCGTCGCCGATCGCTACGGTCGGCGGATCAGCATGCTCTCGGGGTCATTCCTGATCTCGGCCGGGTTCATCGTCTTCGCCCTTGCCGATTGGCTACCGGTCCTGCTTGCCGCCTACGTGCTCTTCGGCATCGGCGCCGCGCTGATGAGCGGCGCGGACGACGCCTACCTGTTCGACGCGCTGCGCGCGGTAGGCCGCGTGCGCGAGTTCCCGGCGGTGGCCGGCCGGCTCAACGCGATGATGACGCTCGCGGTTGCGGGCTTCACGATCATCGGAGGCCTGATGGCGACGGTCACGCCGCTGTCCTGGCCGATCGCCGCCAGCGGCGTCCTCTCGCTTACGGCCGCCGGCCTCGCGTGGCGCCTCGATGAGCCTCCGCGGGAGCCGGGCGGCCCGGCCGCGTCCTTCCTCGGCACTGGACTCTCCGCCGCGCGCCGCGTGCTGCGCGCGCCCTCGCTGCGCTGGGCGGCGACGCTGGGCGCGCTCCCCTGGGTGGCCGGATTCGCCGCGTTCACCGTGTGGCAGCCGGTGCTGATCGGCTACGAGGTGCCGGTGGGCGCGTTCGGCTGGGTAGCGGCGGCGATGATGCTGGTCGCGGCGACCGGCGGGTGGAGCGCGAACTGGTTCTCGCGGCAGCTCGGGGTCGGGTGGGCGTTGCTGGTGCTGCCCGTCGTCGGGGCGCTCTCCCTGCTCGGCGGCAGCGGGGGCATGCTCTGGTTCGTGCCGCTGTTCGGGCTCGCGCCCTTCGCGCAGAACGCGCTGCACCCCATCAGCACCGTCTACATCTCGCGGCGCGTGCCGGACAGCGAGCGGGCCACGGCGCTCTCGCTCCAGCAGTTCGCAGCGCAGTTCACGACGATCTTCCTCATGCTCTCGCTCAGCGCCCTCGTCTCCCGCATCGCCCTCGGCCACGCGCTCGCCGGAGCCAGCACCTTGCTGCTCGCCGTCGCCGTCGTCTCCTGGCTGCTCTGGCGCCGCGCCGGCGACCGCGAGCTCGCGCCCCCCGAGGACGCCGCCGCCTGAGGCTGGACGGTCGCCCCGCGCCTGCTACCCTCCGCGCATGTGCAGGAGCATCAAGACCCTTCGCGAGGGCGCCCAACTCGCCGGCGACGAGGAGATCGAAGCCGCCGCACTGCAGTTCGTGCGCAAGGTGAGTGGCTTCCGCCAGCCCGCCGCGCACAACGCCGAGGCCTTCGACACCGCCGTCGACCAGGTCGCCGCCGCGACGCACCAGCTGCTTCACTCGCTGCGAATCGGCCGCCCCGCCGCGCGGTCCGGATGAGCCGCCGGTGACGTCGTGAGCGCGACCTATCGCACGCGCGAGGTGGACCTCGGCGAGGCCGTGCTCGTCCTCGACGAGTGGGAGGGCGAGCGCCTGCGTCCGGTGCTGTTCCTGCACGCCACCGGCTTCACGCGCGGCGTCTGGCGGCCCACCGCCGCCGCCCTGACCGATGCCTGCCGCCCGATCGCGCTCGACCTGCGCGGCCACGGCGCCTCGCGCTGCGACCTCCCGGTCGCGCGCTGGGCCGAGATGGCGGACGACGTCGAGCGGCTCGCGGGCCTCGAGGGCTGGTCCGGGCTCGTGATCGCCGGGCACTCGCTCGGCGGGGGCGTCGGCGCCCTGCTCGCGCTGGAGCGTCCGGACCTCGTCGACGCGCTCCTGCTGATCGAGGCGCCGTTGAAGCCGCCGAGCGGGCCGAGCGGCGGGAACGCGAACCAGATGGTCGAGGTCGCGCTGCGCCGCCGCTACGAATGGCCCAGCCGCACGGCCGCCGCCGAGCATCTGCGCGCCCGCTCCCCCTACGACGCCTGGCACCCCGAGGTCTTCGCGGGGTTCGTCGACTCCGGCCTGCGTGCGGTCGGCAACGACGGGACGGTGCAGCTCGCCTGCGCACGCGAGACCGAGGCGGCCGTGTTCACCGGAGGCGGCACGGCCGAGCTGTGGTCAGCCCTGCCGGAGCTCGACTGCCCCGTCTGGATCGGCCGCGGCGCCGGCTCGCGTGGCCTCCACTCGACGACGGACCCCGAGGCCGCCTCGCAGCCGCGGCGCGCCTACGAGTGGGTGGCCGAGGGCAGCGGGCACTTCGCGCCGCTGGAGCGCCCCGAGTGGGTGGAGGCGATGGTGCGCGAGGCGCTTGAGGTCCTCGACGGCGCGTAGCAGCCGCGGCCGCGCTGGCGCGCCGCCTGCGCGCGCTCATACGCTGGTTGGGCAACGTTCACGCGATCGAGGTGCACCCGATGCAGCGTCGTCAGGCTCTGCTCTCCGCGCTCGCCCTCTTCGCCGCGGCCTGCCTCGTTGCCTGTGGCGACGAGCGCGACGACGGCGCACCCGCGACGGCGACCGCAGCGCCGGGAACGCCGGCGGCGACGCCCACCGCCGGCCCGTCGGTCGCGACGGCAACGCCGACCGCGGAGGTCGCGACGCCCACGCGCACACCCAGGCCGACGCCCACGCCCAGGCCCGCCTTCGAGGTGCCTCCCGGCGTCGACGCCGGGCCGATCTCCGACAGCGAGGCGGCCAACCTGATGAACGCCTTCATTCACTCACCGGTGGACGGGCCGCCCCGCGAGGCGCTGTGGCGCATCGTGGCCGCCGAGGACCAGCGCTTCGTCGCCGTGCTGGTCGACATGCTGTTCGCGCGCCTCGCCCGCCTGATCTCGGTGGGGCCCGATCGCTTCGAGTACGGAGACGCCCTCGACCTGCTCACCGGCGAGACGATCGGTTACGACTACTTCAGCTGGCTGAGGTGGTACGGCGCGACCGAGCTGGCTCCGCCGCCGGGCTATCTGGGCTGGAAGGGCCGTCTGTACGCGAACATCGACGAGCGCTTCCGGGACTTCCTGGACGATCAGCACGCCTCGGCGATCCGCGTCGAGGAAATCGTCTGGGGCGGAGTGCGCGTCGACGGCATCCCGCCGCTCGACCTGCCGCGCACGATCGCGCCCGCGGAGGCGGACTGGCTCGGTCCGCAGGAGGCGGTGTTCGGGATCTTCATCAACGGCGAGGCGCGCGCCTACCCGCTACGCATCATGGACTGGCACGAGATGACGAACGACATCGTCGGAGGCGTGCCCTTCTCGCTCGCCTACTGCACGCTCTGCGGCGCGGGCATCGCCTACGACGGCCGCGCGCCGAACGGCGAGATGTACACGTTCGGCACCTCGGGCTTCCTCTACCGCAGCAACAAGCTGATGTACGATCGCCTCACGGCCACGCTCTGGAACCAGTTCACCGGAAAGCCCGTGCTCGGCGAGCTCGTCGGCGCCACGGACACCGACGGAAATCCGCTCCAGCTCAACCTGCTCCCGGTCGTGCTCACCACCTGGGAGGACTGGCTCGCCCAGCATCCCGAGACCGACGTGATCGACATCAACACCGGCTACTACCGCCCCTACGAGGCCGGCGCGGCCTACGGCGAGTACTTCGCCGAGAGCACCACGATGTTCCCGGTCTGGATCGAGAGCAACGAGCTGTCCCTCAAGAACTTCGTCTACGGCCTCCGCATCGGGGGCGATCGCAAGGCCTACCGGCTGACCGCGATCGCGAAGGAGCGCGTCGTCAACGACGCCGTCGGCGATCAACCCGTCGTCCTCGTCGCCGCGCGGGGCGAGGTCCAGACCGAGGGCACCAACGAGCGCATCGGCCCGGTCGTCTACGACTCCGGCGGCGAGGTGCGGGCCTTCGAGCGCGACCGCTTCTTCACGCCCGGTGACGGCCCCGACGCGCTGCTCGACGCCGAGGGCGGGGCGTGGCGAGTGACCGAGGAGGCGCTCGTCGGCCCCGGCGGCGAACGCCTCGAGCGCATCAACGGGCACCTCGCCTACTGGTTCGGCTGGTACGCCTTCTACCCCGACACCGAGGTCTACGGCGCGAACTGACTCCCGCTCCGGCCCCCTCACGGGTTCCATCGAGGATGGCCGCGTACAATCCGCCCGGCGCGCATCGCGCGCGGAGCAGGGAGGCGCTCGTGGAGCAACTCGAAGGCAAGGTGGCCGTCGTCACCGGCGGCGGCAGCGGCATCGGCGAGGGCATCGCCACCGCCTGCGCGGACGCCGGGATGCGCGTCGTGATCGCGGACATCGAGGCAGACCAGGCCGAGCGCGTCGCGAACGCGCTGCGCGAGACGGGCGCCGAGGCGATCGCCGTGCAGACGGACGTGACGGACCCGGACGCCCTCGACGCGCTCGCCGCCGACGCGTACGAGGCCTTCGGCGCCGTCCACCTGCTGTGCAACAACGCCGGCGTGATCTCGGTGGGCGAGATCGCCTCGACCACGCCGGGCGACTGGCAGTGGCTGTTCGGCGTCAACCTCTTCGGCGTGGTGCACGGCATCCAGGCGTTCGTGCCGCGGATGCGCCAGCAGGGCGGCGAGGCGCACATCGTCAACACCGGCTCGATGTCCAGCATCTCGGCCACCCGCGCGGTCGAGGTCGGCGTCTACTGCGCGACGAAGCACGCCGTCCTCGGCCTCTCCGAGACGCTGCGCAACGAGCTCGAGGCCGACGGCATCGGCGTCTCGATCCTCTGCCCCGGCGGGGTGGCGACGCAGCTGTTCGCCGCCGATCGCAACCTGCCCGAGGAGCTGCGCGGCCGCGTCACGCCGCCGGTCCAGGAGCGCCGCGAGGTGGAGCGGATGCAACCGCGCGAGGTGGGAGAGCTGGTGGTGCAGGCCGTGCGCGAGAATCGCTTCTGGATCATCACGCACCCGGAGCGCCGCGGCACGATCGAGCGGCGCGCACAGCGCCTGCTCGCCGCATTCGACGAGGCAGCCGCGAGCGCCGGGTAGCCGGCGCGCAGGGACCGACGGAAGGAGATCGGGATGGAGCAGCTCGAGGGCAAGGTGGCGGTCGTCACGGGCGCCGGCAGCGGCGTCGGCGAGGGGATGATTGACGCCTGCGTGGGGGCCGGGATGCGCGTTGTCGTCGCCGACATCGACCTCGAGGGCGCCGAGCGCGTCGCCGAGGCGGCCCGCGAGCGCGGCGCCGAGGCGATCGCCGTGGAGGTGGACGTCTCCGACCGGATCGCGATGGACGCGCTCGCCGAGCGCGCCTACGAGGAGTTCGGCGAGGTCAACCTGCTCTGCTGCAACGCCGGTGTGATCATCGAGGCCACGATCGAGGACAGCACTGACGCCGACTGGGAGTGGCTGTTCCGCGTGAACGTGATGGGCGTGGTGCACGGCGCGCAGGCGTTCGCCCCGCGCATGCGCGAGCAGGAGGGCGAGGCGCACATCGTCAACACCGGCTCGATCGCGGGCCTCTTCGTGCCGCCGCTGGACGTCGGCACCTACGCGGCGAGCAAGCACGCGGTTATCGCCCTCACCGACCGCCTTCGCCACGAGGTGGCCGACGCCGGTATCGGCGTCTCCGTGCTCTGCCCGGGCGGGGTCACGACCCGGCTGTTCGAGGGGCACCGGAACGTGCCGGCGGACCTCGCGGACCAGGTCACGCCCGCGACGCGCACAGACGGCGCGGGCGGCATGGCGCCCGCGGAGGTCGGCAGGCGCGTGCTCGACGCCGTGCGGGCGGACCGCTTCTGGATCATCACGCACGCGCGGGACGACGACCGCGCGGTGATCGACGAGCGCTACGAGGCTCTGCGAGCCGCCTACGAGTGGGCCAGCGAGCGCTAAGGCGGCGGCGATGGAGCAACTCGAGGGCAAGGTGGCCGTCGTCACCGGCGGTGGCAGCGGCATCGGCCAGGGCATCGTCGGCGCCTGCGTCGAGGCGGGGATGCGCGTCGTCGTCGCCGACATCGACCTCGACAGCGCGGAGCGCGTCGCCTCTGCGGCCCGCGCGAGCGGCGTCGAGGCGATCGCCGTGCAGGTGGATGTCTCCGACCGGGCAGCCGTGGATGCGCTCGCGGAGCGCGCCTACGGGGAGTTCGGCGAGGTCAACCTGCTCTGCTGCAACGCGGGCGTGATCGTCGAGACCTCGATCGTGGACAGCACTGACGCGGACTGGGAGTGGCTGTTCCGCGTCAACGTGATGGGCGCGGTGCACGGTGCCCAGGCGTTCGTTCCGCGCATGCGCGAGCAGGCTGGCGATGCGCACATCGTCAACACCTCGTCGATGGCCGGGCTCACCGTCCCGCCCGTCAACGTCGCCGTCTACGCGGCCAGCAAACACGCGCTCGTCGCGCTCACCGACCGCCTCCGCCACGAGGTCGCCGACGACGGTATCGGCGTCTCCGTGCTCTGCCCGGGCGGCGTCGCCAGCCGGCTGTTCGAGGGGCATCGCCACGTGCCAGAGGACCTCGCCGACAAGGTCACGCCCGCGCTGCGCACCGAGGGCCGCGGCCGCATGTCGCCGGCGCTCGTCGGCAGGCGCGTGCTCGACGCCGTGCGGGCCGGCCGCTTCTGGGTGATCACGCACCCGCGTGAGCGCGAGCGCGTGGACGAGCGCTACGAGGAGATCCTCGCCGACTTCGCCTGGGCGCTGGAGCGAGCGTGAGCGCCGCCGACCCGGTCGCCGCCGCGCGCCGCGAGATCGAGCACCTCGTCTACTACTACGCCGAGCTGCAGGACGCCGCGGACTGGGACGCCATCGCGGAGCTGTTCGAGCACGGCGACTTCGTGGCGGACTCGGGCGTGGGCTGGCGCGGCAAGGAGATCGCCGAGCGCCGCACGGCCAACGTGCGCGCCTACTTCGACGGCACGCCGCGCACCCGCCACGTCACGACGAACCTCATGATCGAGGTCGACCTCGACCGTGGCGAGGCGAGCGCCGAGTCCTGCTACACGATCCTGCAAGGCCCGCCCGCGCTGCCGCTCCAGCCGATCGCGGCGGGGCGCTATATCGACCGCTTCGAGTACGTCGACGGCGCCTGGCGCTTCAGCTACCGGCGCAGCGCCCTCGACCTGCTCAACCGCTTCGACGCCTTCCGCCACGACTACGAGCCGCCGGAGGACGCCCCGTAGGCTCCGGTCCCCTCTCCGCGAGGGAGAGGGCGGAGGGTGAGGGCGGGCGGGCGAAGTCCGCCGTCCCCGCCCGGCAAGGCGCTCCGGGGGCAAACACCCATCGAGGCGGCAGCTCGGCCGGCGAGCCCCTCACCCCAACCCTCTCCCCCAGGAGAGGGAGCCGGATCGGCGCACCGGCCCTATCGAGCCCGGCTCCGGTCCCCTCTCCCCGCGGGAGAGGGCGGAGGGTGAGGGCGGGCGGGCGAAGTCCGCCGTCCCCGCCCGGCAAGGCGCTCCGGGGGCAAACACCCCATCGAGGCGGCAGCTCGGCCGGCGAGCCCCCTCACCCCAACCCTCTCCCCCAGGAGAGGGAGCCGGATCGGCGCACGACCCTGTCGAGCCCGGCTCCGGTCCCCTCTCCCCGCGGGAGAGGGCGGAGGGTGAGGGAGGCGCACGCCGGAACTCCGAGGGCGCACAAACCTACCGAGGGCGCATCAACCGATCGCTGCTCCGGACTGGATTCCGGCTTTCGCCGGAATGACGGGAAGGGGGGATCCGGTCCCCTCTCCCCCGGCCAGAGAGGGCGGAGGGCAAGGGAGCCGCGCGCAGCGCCGCTGGGGCAGCGTCGCTAGAAGGCGCGGTGCGTTTCGATGCGGCCCACGAGGTCCACGTAGGAGCGGCGGAAGAGGAAGCGCCACTCGCCGTCGATGCGCTCGAAGCGATCGTGGTAGCGGCCGGCGACGATCGGTTCAAGCGGAAGCTCGTCCGTGCCCTGGAAGACCGTGTAGTACGAGTCCGCCGAGGCGGCGTTGCTCTCCTCGTCCACCTCGATGGTGATGTTCGTCGTGACGTGCTTCGTGGCGAGGTTGCCGTCGTGCAGGATGTTGGAGCGCTTGCGGTGCGCGGACACCTCCGGACCACGGAACGACTTGCCGTCGCCGCGCTGGAAGACGCCGTGCGAGAACAGCTCGGCGACGGCGTCGAAGTCGGCGGCGTCCTGCAGCTCCGCGTAGCGGAACATCAGGCGGCGGATTGCCTGCTCGCTCGTGCTCATCGGCCGTTCACCCTGTCAGGTCGCGCTACCCGGTGACCTCCGTCACGCTGTCGGCGGCGGTGACGGTGATGTGGGACATCGGCGAGCCGGTGTCGGCGGCGCCGTGCCAGTGATCCTCGCCCGCCGGCACGAGGGCGAAGTCGCCCGCGCTGATCACTTCCTCGCTGTCCGCAGTGCCGACCTTGCCGATGCCGGCGACGACGTAGAGCATCTGGTCGCTGCTGTGGCGGTGCATGCGCGTGCGCGCGCCCGCGCCGAACTGCACGATGCCGAAGCTCATGTGCTGGCCACGTCCGGTGCCGGGGCCGGAGAGGCGCCGGGCCCAGACCTGCCCGCCCGTGAAGATCTCGGCGGGCGTGCTTTCCGAGGTCTCGCCATCGGACGACTTGATCACCTCGACCATGCTGCTGCTCCCATCGGCTTCGAGCCATCTCCGCGTCGCGGTGCGACGCGCGCAGGCGGACGGTAGAGGCGAGGGCGCGGCGCTGTCAAAGCGCGCCGCGAATCCGGCTCGTTGCGGCCTCAGCGCGGCGGCAGGGTGCGCTGCAGGAAGGCGTCCAGCTCGTGCGCGAACTCGACCGGCTTGTCACCCTGCACGGTGTGGCGCGCACCCTCGATCTCGACGAGCTCGGCGTGCCGCATCGCGTCGACCACCTCGCGGGCGTGCTCGGCGGAGAGGATCTTGCTCTCCGTCCCGCGCACCAGCAGCGTCGGCGTCGGGATCGCACGCACGCAGTCCCAGAGCAGCGAGGCGCGCTCGTCGGCCTGCCGCTTGCGCGCCTCCTCGTCCAGCTTCGGGCGCGGGCGGCGGTCGTTCTTCCAGGTCCAGCCCTCGTCCGTCTCGCGCAGCGCGTGCATCAGGCTGTAGCGCAGGTGGCCGACCGAGCGGTCGGGGTTGAATTTCGTCGCGCGGTCCAGGAAGTCCTCGAAGCGGTCGAGCGTCTCCGTGGCCTGCGCGAACTGCTCCATCTCGACGATGCCCGCCCGCATCGTCTCCGGCGCGACATCGACGATCACGAGCGCGTCGAGGCGCTCCGGGTGGGCGGCCGCGTGCTGGAAGGAGTTGATCCCGCCCATCGACATGCCGACGAGCGTGAAGTGCTCGTAGCCGAGGTGGTCGAGGAAGGCGCGCGTGTCCTCGACCATCAGCGCGCTCGTGTCGTCCTCGACGTCCGGGGTCCAGTCGGTGTCGCCGTGGCCGCGCTGGTCGAGGGCGACCAGGTGGTAGGAGTCGCGCAGCAGCAGCGCGGCCATGTCCCAGGTGCGTGCGGTCAGCGAGCCGCCGTGCAGCAGCACCACGTGCGGCAAGTGCCTGTTGCCCCAGTCGACGTAGTGGAAGCGCAGGCCGTTGAGCTCGACGTCGTGGTCCTCGGGCAGCACGAACCGGGAGGGTTCGACGCCCGCAGCTTCGGCGGCGGCCGCCATCAGTTCCAGAGGATCTTCGGTCATCTCGCGCCCCCTCGTGCCGCACGGGCAGCCTACACGGCTATGATGCGCGCATGGCGACCAGTGAGCAGATAGCGGAACTCTTCGAGAAGCTCGAGATCGAGCGCTCGGCGATGCTCGTCACGCTCGACGGCATGTCCGACGAGCAGGCGGAGCAGCGCCCGCCCGAGGGCGAGGGCGAGGCGGGCTGGTCCGTCAAGGAGCAGGTCGTGCACCTCGCCGGGATGGACCGCAGCTATCGCGGCTGGGTACGCCGCGCGATCGCCGAGGACAGCCCCAACGTCTCCGACGGCCGCACGCCCAACATTCCGCTCGACATCCCCTTCGAGCAGGCGCACGAGGCGGACCTCGCGAGCCTCGTGGCGCAGATGCAGGGTGAGCGCGAGGAGACGCTGGAGCTGGCGCATACCTTCACGCCCGAGCAGTTCGACCGCACCGCACGCACGCAGATCTTCGGCGAGTTGACGGTGCTGCAGTGGCTGCGTTCCTACTACCGCCACGACCGCATGCACCACGCCCAGATGCTCGGCGAGGTCTCCGACTACGAACCGCAATACGCCCCCGGCCAGCAGGAGCCGCCCCTCCAGCGCGACTGAGCCCCGCTTGCCCGCCCCGGAAGCCCCGAGGGCGGATCCGGCTCCCTCGCCCCTGGCGGGCGAGGGCGGGGGGTGCGGGGGACGCCGCGCCGTCGGCGCGGCGCGAGCGCAGCGAGAGTTCCGAGGGCGCGCGAGGCTTGGGAGGGCCGGAACGCGGAGTGGGGGCGAAGCCCCCACGCTCTGCTTCCTCCCCCCTCACCCTCACCCTCTCCCTCCAGGGGAGAGGGGATCGGAGGCCCGGCTCACTCGTCCCACGAGCGCCGTCGGGCTCCCTCTCCACCCCACCCTCCACCCCGCTGTCGCTTCCAACCCCGACCCCTCCGTCATTCCGGCGAATGCCGGAATCCAGGTACGCCAACCATCGGCCGCGGTCAGAGATGGTCGGGTGAGGGGAAGCCTCCCGCGCGCCTCCGAGAGTCCCGATGGCGCAACGCAATCCCGGAGGGCGGACCCTCCCTCACCCTCACCCTCTCCCTCGGGGAGAGGGGACCGGAAGGGATGCGCTCGCTGCCCTGAGGAGAGGGTTGCGAAACCCTCTCCCCCAAGGAGGGGGCTGGAGGTGAGCGCTACGCGCCGTCGGCGGAGAGGATCAGCGCGCTCGTCGGGACGCCGGTGCCGGCGGTCGCGAGGGCAGTCCGCGGGCGGCGCTCCAGCTGGTTCACCGCGTCGCCGCGGATCTGGCGCGCCGCCTCGGTGATCATGCTGAAGCCGTGCAGGTAGCCGTCGGCGAGCTGGCCGCCGTGCGTGTTGAGCGGGATGTCGCCCTCGAGGGTGGTGCGGCCCTCGCGGAACAGCTCGTGGGACGCGCCCGGCGCGGCGAAGCCGTAGGCCTCGAGCGACATCAGCACCATCGGCGTGAAGTGGTCGTAGAGCTGCAGCGTCTCCATGTCGCGCGGCTCCATCTCCGCCACGCGATAGACCTCGCGCGCCGTCTCCTCGGCCTCCTCGAGCACGGACATGCTGTCGCGCTGGTAGCTGGTCATCGACTCGGTGCGGCTGCCGGTGCCCTGCGCGGCGCCGGTGATGTAGACCGGCGGCCGCTTCGAGCGACCGCTCGCCGCCAGCTCCCGCGCCTTCTCCGCCGAGACGACCACGACGGCGCTGCCCCCGTCCGTCTCGAGGCAGCAGTCGAGCAGCCGCAGCGGCTCCGAGATCCAGCGTGAGTTGTGGTGGTCCTCGAGGGTGACGGTGCGCCCGTACTGCATCGCGTGCGGGTTGATCGCGCCGTTGTTGCGGATCTGCACGGCGCAGAGGCCGAACGCCTCGGTGGTGAGGTCGTAGTCGTGCAGGTAGCGCCGCCCGAACATCGCCACCCACTGCACGGGGGTGACGAGGCCGACGGGGATGCGGTACTGCATCCCGTCCGGGACGTAGCGGCCGGCCCGCGAGCGGCTGGCCGGCATCAGCGAGCGGCGGATCGAGCGGAAGCAGACCACGACGTCGGCCTGCCCGGCGGCGATCGCCGCCGCCGCATGCACGACGGTGCCGACGGAGCCGCCGCCGCCGTGCGGGATCTCGCTGAAGAAGCGCAGGTTCTGGATGCCGAGGCTGCGCATGATGTCGATCTCGAAGAGGTCGGTGTTGGCGTGCATCTTCACGATCGCGTCGACGTCGTCGGTCGTGAGCCCGGCGTCCTCGAGCGCGGCGGTGATCGCCTCGAGGGCGAGTTGCAGGTTGGAGCGCCCGGCGTTGCGCGAGAACTCCGTCTCGCCCACCCCTACGATCGCGGCCCGGTTCCGAACGCTCACGCTGCCTCCTCGCGCGCGTCGTGAGGATAGCGGAGCGGCGGGGTTGGCGTGGGGGCGGTGGCTACCAGCCGCGTGGCGAGCGGGACACTAAAACTCGGCGATGCACCAGGGGGCGGTGTGCCAGCGGAACAGGGCGTCGGCGAGGCGCAGGGCATCGGGAGAGCCTTCGACCCGACCCGCGCGGGCGAGGACGGACGGCGAGGCGCCTCCGAGGTAGACGGCGGCGAGGGCGTCGGCGCCGAGCGTGAGGTCGGGTGAGGCGTCGCTGGGGCAGCAGGCGGCCTTGCCGCTCTCGATAGTGAGATCGAAGCAGCCGGCAGCCCAGGGACCGAAGTCGTCGGTGACTTCAAGCACGAGACGGCCATCGGCGAGGTAGTCGCGGCCTTCGAGGGCCTTCGCGACGTCGAGAATGCGCACCCACAGCGAGTCACGGGGGATGCGGCCGAGCTGGCGGGGGTCGGCCAGCATCCAGACGAGCGGATCGTCGGGCGGGCGGTTGTCGGCCTCGATCGTCCCAATGAGGTCGACGCCGAAGAGGTAGCGCCAGAGGGCCGCCTCGGCAACGGGGTTCAGGGCGACCAGTTCGTGGACGCGGAGCGTTCCGCGAGGGACGTCGTCGCGCCAGCCTGGCTTGACGGCGTAGATGGCATAGCCCTCGGGGCCTTCGGAACCCGCGTACTCGACGTAGAGGCGCCTGGTGAAGCCGCCCTCGGGCTTCTCCGTGCGGGGAATGACGAAGCCACGCCAGAGGTACGGGAAGCGCGTCATCATGCCGGGGCGCGATTCGCGCAGGCGGTCGTAGAGCGCCGGCCAGCGCTCGAGGGCGTCCTCCGGCGCGGCGAAGCGGACCTCGCCGGGCGCGTCGGGGACTCCGGCGAGGAATCCAGTGTGGCGGCGGTCGATGCTGATGCGGTCCGACTGCGCGGCCATCCCGTAGCCGAAGCGGCCATAGATGAGGCTCTCCGAGGCCCAGAGGGCGGCGAGCGCCTCGCCACGGGCGTGGATGTCGGCGAGCTGCCGGCGCGTGAGCTCGGTGAGGATGCCGCGGCGCCGGTGGGTCGGCGACACGGTGACGGCGGTGACGCCGGCGGTGGGCAGATCGCCGCCGGGAACGCTCATGGAGAAGGGGATGGCGTGCGTCTTGCCCACCATCTCGCCGCCGTCGAAGGCAGCGAGGCTGCGGTCGAAGTCGAAGTGGGGGCGGATCGGGTCGGCCTCGGTGGAGGCGGCCTCGGTGTCTTCGAGGAAACCGCGGGCGTTGCCGACGACCCACTCGTCCCAGTCTTCCTCGGTCAGCCGACGGTAGGTGATGGCCATCGATCGACTATCGGCGCAGCGGTGGTAACGGGCCAGACGGAGCGGTGGGCAAAGACAGAGACCGCCACGAGGGCGGTCTCGACCCTACGGTCGAAGCGATAGGGGTGGTGCATCCACGCTACCAGCGCCCAGCCGATGCAGCGCCCGGCCCCGGTCACAACGGGCGACGCGGCCTTCGAGGCGCGTGAGCACGCGCCCGTCCGCCCTCGTTGCCCTCGTGGCCGCCGCCTACGAGTGGTTCGCGATGAAGGCGAGCACGCGCTCCCAGGCGTCCGCCGAGGCGGTCTGGTGCTCGTGGGCGGTGCGGTCGAAGAAGGAGTGCGGGGAGCCGTGGTAGGAGAGCACGAGGTGCTCGACACCGGCCTCGCTCATCGCCGCCTCGAAGCGGTCGTTGTGGTCCTTCGTGATGTTCTCGTCGCCACCCGCCTGCAGCGCGAGCACCGGGCACTCGAACTCGCCGACGCGGTCGATGACCGGCGCGGAGTCCTCGAACCACTTGCGGGTCGGGCCGCCGTAGAAGCCGATCACGCCGGCCAGCCCGTGGCCCTCTGCGGCCTGCTGCCACGAGGAGGAGCCGCCGAAGCAGAAGCCGATCGTGAAGACGGCGCGGTCGGCCTGGCCCTCGCGGCTGCGTAGCTGGTCGCTGGCGGCGCGCACGTCGGCGGCGATGCCGGCGGCGGTCGTGGCCTGCACCTCCGGCCAGAAGTCGAAGTCCTCGCCCCGCTTGCCGAGGCCTGCCGTGCGGCCGAAGTAGTCGATCGCGACCGAGTCGAAGCCGCGCTCGGCGAAGCGCAGCGCCAGCTCCTCGTAGAAGCGGTAGAGCCCGCGCACGTCCGGCATCACGACCACGGCCGGGCCGAGCGGATCGTCCGCCAGCGCGCTGAACGCGGAGAGCTGATTGCCGTCCGAGGCCGTGAGCGTCAGATCCTCGTGTTGGACGGCCGCGCCGGCGATGGCCGGCACGGGCGGCAGGGAGTCGAACTTGAAGCACATGGCGGAACCCTCTCAGCTCGCGTACAGCAGTGGCCGCAGCACGGTACGCGAATCACGCGGCGATGTGAACCGCGAGGGCCTGCGCTACTCCTCCAGCTGGCGGCGAAACTCCTCAGCCAGCCGCGTGCGCTCCTCGCCAGCATCCGTAAGCAGCGAGGGCTCACCGACGACCTCGAAGCGGTCGCGCTCCTCGTCCCAGCGGTGCAGCAGCGTCGCCTCGACGACGCCGTCGCGGATGTCCGTGACCTCGTGCAGCTCGACGACGACGCGGCGTGTCGGCTCGCGCCAGTCCGGGCCGAGGCTGCGGATGTGCACGGCGTAGTCGATCAGGGCCGCGTCCGCGTCCGGCACCTCGTTCCCTTCGAGGATGATCGAGAACGCCTCCTCGTACCCACCGGCGTGGAGCACCGTCGCGAGCGAGAGGCCTCCTCCGCGCAGCGCCTCGAAGACGCGCCGCACCGGCTCGCCCCAGAGGTAGTGCGGGAAGTCCGTCTGCGCGATCTCGTGCATCACCAGGTAGCCGCCGTCCGGCGGGTTGGGGATGCCGAGGTCAGGCTCCGTGTCGGTCGAGAGTTCGTGGATCGGCGTGCCCTCGGGCGCATGGTCGAGCGTCGCGAGCATCGTTGTGGTCTTGCCGGCGAGCCGCGGGATCGCGAAGAAGAGCAGCGAGCGCCGCTCGCGCGCGGCCGCCGCCAGCGTCGCCGCCATCTCCGGCGACATCGTGCGGTTGGCTACGAGATCCGCGAGTCCCGGTTCCGCCATCACATACTCCCAACGTCCGAGCCGTGATCACTGATCATAACGTGTAGCGCGGGAGTACGCCGTCAATCCAACTGCTGGAGCTGGACGACGTTGCCCTCGGGATCCTCGAGCTGGCAGTAGCGGCCCTCGCCGGTCGAGTCGCGCAGCGGCACGGGGAAGTGGCAGCCGGCCGCCTCGCAGCGCGCGACCAGCTCGTCGATGTTGTGGACGTGGATGGTGAGGTAGCGCAGGCCGGTCTGCGCGCGCGTGCCGCCTCGGGCGTGGCGGTGCGGCGGCGGCTCGGGCGGGTCGAGCAGCTTGAGCAGCGAGTCGCCGCATTCGAGGAGGTGCATCGTCCCGCCGGGCCCGGTCTGGCGCGATCGCTGGAACGTCAGCCCCAGCGTGTCGCGGTAGAAGGCGACCATCCGCTCCGCGTCCGTCACCACGATCGCGACATCCATCCCCGCCTTCGCCAGTTGCAGCACCATTTCCGCCTCCGCTCGCGCCGCGCGATGGTAGCCGCACCGCGCGCGTTGCGCCCTCGACGCGGCGCGCGCGAGGGCGCAGACTCACGGGCGGCGCGCGACGCCGCACTGGGGAGGCGCAATGCCCGGCGGAGGCTACGGCTCGGCCCACGACCACGGGCACGTCTTCACGGGCAGCCCGCTCGACCGGGCGGGGAACGAGCGCCGCGACCGCGCATGGATCGAGGGCCAGCACGCGCATCCGTCGCGCCGCTACCTCGCGCTGCGCGACCTCGAGGCGCTGGTCGAGGGCGACCCGGCGCCAACCGTCGCCTGGCTCGCGCCGGACGAGCTGCCCGCTGGCTCGCTTGATGGCGAGGCGGTCCTGCTCGGCCTCGACAGCGGCGAGCCGCGCTTCGCGATCGACCTCACGGCCGTCGACGAGGCGGCGCTGGCCGGGCCGCTCGCGGACGGGCGGCGCTTCGCCGAGGTGCGCGGCGTCGCGCCGGATCTGCCCACGGACGACACGGCGATCCTCGCGCAGGCGCGATCGCTGGTCGACTGGCACGCGCGCCATCCCTTCTGCGCCGTCTGCGGGGGCGCGACCTCCTCGCGGAACGGCGGCCTGATGCGCGTCTGCGAGGGCTGCGGCGCGGAGCACTTCCCGCGCGTCGACCCGGTGGTGATCGTGCTGATCATCGACGGCGATCGCTGCCTGCTCGTCAGCGGCCGCGCCCGACCGGGCTCGAACTACACCTGCATCGCCGGGTTCATGGAGCCCGGCGAGACGGTCGAGGAGGCCGTGCGCCGCGAGGTGCGCGAGGAGGCCGGCGTGGAGGTCGCCGCAGTGCGCTACCACTCCTCGCAGCCCTGGCCGTTCCCCGCCTCGCTGATGCTCGGCTGCCATGCCGAGGCAGCCAGCGAGTCGATCGCGATCGACCCGGAGGAGATCAAGGACGCCCGCTGGTTCGACCGCGCCGACGTGGCGCGCGCGCTCGCCTTCGCCGCGGGCGAGATCGAGGGCGAGAGCGGCCTCGACTTCGGCGTCCCCGCGCCGTTCACGATCTCGCACCAGCTGATCCGCGCCTGGACCTCGGCGGCCGAGGGCGCATGACAAGCGAACGGCAAGTCGCCTACTTCGGCGGCGAGGCGGAGGGGCGCTACGGCTACGCGCAGGCGGTGCGCGTCGGCGACACCGTGTACGTTTCCGGGCAGATCGCGCGCGACGAGGACGGCGCGCTGGTCGGCGCCGGCGACATGGCGGCTCAGCTGCGCGCCGTCTACGCCAACATCGCCCGCGCGCTCGCCCCGTTCGATGCCGACCTCGGCAACGTCGTCGAGGAAGTGGTGTACGTCACCGACGTCGCCGCCGCCTCGCGGGTCGCGGGCGAGGTGCGGCACGAGGCCTACGGCGTGCCCGAGGGCGAGCCGATCGCGGTGGCGAGCACGCTCGTGCAGGTCGTGGCGCTGGCGCATCCGGACTTCATGGTCGAGATCCGCTGCACGGCGCGGCTGTAGCCGGGCTGGCAGCGCGACCGGCGCGGCCGACCCGCTGAGATGGCGAGGGCGGTGGAGGCTGGTCGGGGAGGCCGGATTTGAACCGGCGACCTCTTGACCCCCAGTCAAGTGCGCTGCCAGGCTGCGCCACTCCCCGACGAAGGCCGGTTTCGATTCTAACAGGGCGTCCTGCTGGGGCCAGACGGCGCGGGACGCCTCGGCGCGGACACGTCAGGCGAGGTCGGCCGCCCGGGCCGCGGTGATGACCACGGCGCCGACTGCCGCCACCGCGCTGTACTGGATCAACACCTCGCGGGTGAGCTGGCCGCGCAGCCGCGCGGCAAGCACGCCGCTGACGAAGAAGAAGGCGAGCAGCAACGCGACTGCCGCCAGGTGGCCGTCCAGCGGCACGAAGTGCAGCGCCCAGCGCAGCTCGCCGATGACCAACGCTCCGACCAGCGCGAAGGTCAGCATGTCGAGCAGGCCGAGGCTGGAGTTGCGCAGCACCTCGAACGAGAGCAGACCGCCCACGAGCGCCGCCGTCGCGACAGCGGCGGGAAGCGCGGGGTCGCGCGTGTAGAGCAGCGAGAGCAGTGCGAAGGCGGTCAGGTAGACGCCTCCGTCGGTGATGAGCCGAGCCTCGGCGGCCCCGCGCTCGAACTCGCGGACGCTGCGGACCTCGGCGACCACGATCGCGGCGAAGCCGAGTCCGGCGGCGATCGCGCAGAACGGCGCCCAGAGCCCGCGCGCGTTCTCCTCGATGAAGAGCGGGATCGCCAGTGCGTAGAGCGCGGGCAGCAGGAGCTGCGGGGTCGTGTCCACGCCCAGCTGGAACGTCCGGGGATGCTCGCTGCGCAGCACGCCGTGCGTGCCGAGGGCTGCGGCGAGGACGCCGAGGAGCAGCAACCAGCGCTGCGACGGCTCGGTGAGCACGAACATCAGGAACGACATCGTGACGATCGCCGCCAGCACGACGGCCGCGGCGGGTACCGATCCGCGCAGCCACAGCAGCGCCCGAGCCACGAGGCTGCCCAGCGCCCGCAGCCGCCCGATCACCCGAATCGCGAGCCCGCGTAACGTTCGCAGCCCCAGGATCGTGACGTAGAGCAGACACACGAGCGCCCAGGCGCTGAGCTCGCGTAGCCGCCGGAGCCCCCGAGCAGCGAGGCCGCGGAGCACGCGCAGCCACGGGATCGCCCAGTCGGCGATCCTGCGTGCTGCCTGCAGCGCCTGCGCGGCGATGTAGCGCAGCCACACGAGGGCCCAGGCCCTGAATTCGCGCACTCGCCGGAGTGCCGGGTCGGCGCCGTCGCGGAGCGCCTGCAGTCGGGGCCGCGCCCAGACGGCGAACTCGCGGAGCCGCGCGTTCCCGCGCACCGCGAGGTCGCGCACCTGCCCGAGTGCCGGGGCGGCGCGGTCCCGCAGCGCCCTCAGGTGGGGGCGCGCCCCGGCGGCGAACTCGCGCAGCCGCGTGCGCGCCCGGACGGCGAGGTCGCTCAGTTGCTCGCCCGCCTGACCCCAGAGCCCCCCGAGGTCGCTCGGCGGCTCGGGGTCGGTCACGGCGTCGTCCGGCTCCTCGGCCGCCGCGCCGTCCGGTTCCTCAGTCTGGTCGGTTGGTTGGCTGCTCGTCGGCAAGTACCGGCTCCGCCTCCCCGAACAACTCCGCGGCGTTACGGTACCAAATGCGCTCGCGCTCCTCGTCGTTCAGTCCAAGCGCCTCGAACATCCAGCGGAAGCGCTCGACGTGCTGGCCGATCTCCTCGTTGCCGCAGTCCGAGCCCCAGACCAGCTTCTCGACGCCGATCTCGCGGCCGATCAGGCGGCGCTCCATCGCGTGGCGCTCGATCGTCTCGCCGCCGGAGAGGTCGAAGACCACGTTGTGCCGCCAGCGCGCCACCGACGAGGCCTCCTCGTAGTTGCCCGTGCCGCCGAGGTGCGCGCCGATCAGCGGCAGGTCCGGGAAGTTGTTCGCGATCGTGTCGAGCTGGAAGGGGCGCATCCGGGCCGCGGAGACGTTGCGCGGTCCGCCGCGCCGGCGGAACTCCTGCCAGCGGCGCAACGCCGCGGCGGCCTCCGGGTCGCGGCGCGGGTGCGTGCGCGCGTAGTCCACGCCACCGCCGATCACGCCGAGGTGGAAGAGGATCGGCATCCGCCGCTCCTCGGCGGCGGCGTAGACGTGGAAGTAGGTCGGGTCGTCGATCGGCAGGGGCGAGCCGATGATCTTGAGGCCGCGGTAGCCGAGGTCGTGGAGCCGCTCGACCTCGCCGGCCGGCGTCTCCTCCATCGGCAGCGAGGCAACGGGGACCATCAGGTCCTCGTGCCGCGCCAGGTACTGCAGCGCCTCGTCGTGCGAGGGCCCCGGGATGTTGCGGCCCCCGCAGAGCACCGAGGCGTGCGTGACGCCGGCGGCGCGCAGGGCGTCCGCGCGCGCGTCGATCTGCTGCGCGTGGTCCTCGCCCTCGGGGTTCCGCCAGTCGCGAGGGAAATGGCAATGCACGTCCCAGATCACGGTCCGCTCCTTCCTGAGCCGCGGGGCCTATGGCCTGCGCAGCGTCTGCACCGAACGCCTCTCGAACCCGAGCCGCTCCCAGAACCGCCGCGCCGGCGTGTTCGCCCACAGTACCGAGGCCTCCACCGCGGAGACGCCCTGCGCGCGCATCCTCGCCAGCCAGACCTCGACGGCGGCGCGTCCCACGCCGTCGAGGCGCTGCGCGGGCTCGACGTAGCACTCGATCACCTCGCCGATCTCGCGCTGCTCATCGGGCCAGTCGGGGACGACGCGCGTGATCAGGAAGCCCACGCGCTGACCCCCGGCGATCATCCACTCGACCTGCTGGCCGTCCGGGTCGGCGTCGAGCGCGTCCCGGTACGCCTCGACGGGTGGCGCGGGATCCCACGACAGCTCGTAGGCGTCGAGTTCGGCGAGGTAGTCCGCGAGCATCGCGAAGAACGCCTCACGCTCGCCCGGCGCGACCGCGCGCAGCTCGACCGCCCGCCGGCCGGCCGTCATGCGCGCACCGCCCCGACAGGCGCATGGAGCGTCGCCATGTCCGGCTCACCTATTAGGCGCAGCAGCGCCTCGATCGCGTCGAGCCAGTCCGCTCCGAGGGCTGCGCGAGGCAGCCGCAGCTGCATCTGCCCGATGCGCACGCCGGTCGGCAGCGGCGGGAGCCGGCGGCGGCCGAACGGGGCGCCCTCGCGGGCGACGAGGACGATCTCGCCGCCCTCGGCACGCACCGCGGCGACGCCCGCCTCGCCCGCGGCGAGGCGGATGCGCACAAGGGCGAGCAGCTCGCTCAGCGGCTCCGGGATCTCGCCGAAGCGATCGACCACCTCGGAACGCAGGTCCGTCTCCTCGCGCAGGTCGCGCAGCCCGGCGATGCGCTGGTAGAGCGCGATTCGCGCCTCGAGGTCCTCGATGTAGCGCTCGGGGATGAAGGCGGAGGCGGGCAGGTCGAGCGCCACGGCGGGCGGCGGCGCGGGCGCCTCGCCGCCGTCGCGGCGCGCGCGCAGGCCCTCGACGGCGCTCGCGAGCATCTGCGTGTAGAGGTCGAACCCGACGGCGGCGATCTGGCCGCTCTGCTCCGCCCCCAGCAGGTTGCCGGCGCCGCGGATCTCGAGGTCGCGCAGCGCCACCTGCAGGCCCGCGCCCAGCTCGGTCGCCTCGAAGATGGTGGCGAGGCGCTGCTGCGCAGCCTCGTTGAGCACGCCGCCACGGCGATGCAGCAGGTAGGCGCGCGCCTGCTGCGATCCGCGGCCGACGCGCCCTCGCAGCTGGTAGAGCTGCGCCAGCCCGAGGCGTTCCGCGAGGTCGACAATCAGCGTGTTCACGTTCGGGATGTCGATGCCGGACTCGATGATCGTGGTGCAGACCAGCACGTCCGCTTCGCCGCCGGCGAAGCGCTCCATCACGCTGCGCAGCACCCCGCGGTGCATCTGCCCGTGCCCGACCACGATGCGCGCCTCCGGCACGAGCGCGCGCAGCCGCTCGGCGAACCGGTCGATGCTGTGCACGCGGTTGTGGACCACGTAGGTCTGTCCGCCGCGTTCGAGCTCGCCGAGGATCGCCTCGCGCACCAGCGCGCCGTCCCACTCGGCCACCCAGGTCTGTACGGGCAGGCGGTCCTCCGGGGCCGACTCCATCGTCGACATGTCGCGAATGCCGGCCAGCGTCATGTGCAGCGTGCGCGGAATCGGCGTCGCCGAGAGCGTGAGCACGTCCACCTCGAGGCGCATCCGCTTCAGCCGCTCCTTGTGCGCGACGCCGAAGCGCTGCTCCTCGTCGATTACGACGAGGCCGAGGTTTGCGAACTCGACGCCCGGCTGGAGCAGCCGGTGCGTGCCGATCACGATGTCGATCGCGCCCTCGCGCAGGCCCGCGAGCACCTCCCGCGCCTCGGCGTCGGTGCGGAAGCGCGAGAGCGTCTCGATGCGGACGGGGAAGGGCGCGAGGCGCTCACGGAAAGTGCGCTCGTGCTGCTGGGCGAGCACCGTCGTTGGTACGAGGATGGCGACCTGGTAGCCGTCCTGGACGGCCTTGAAGGCGGCGCGCACGGCGACCTCGGTCTTCCCGAAGCCGACATCGCCGAGCACGATGCGGTCCATCGGCTGGCGCGCCTCCATATCGCGCTTCACCTCGGCAATCACGCGCGCCTGGTCCGGCGTCTCCTCGTACGGGAACGCGGACTCCAGCTCGTGCTGCCACTCGCCGTCGGCCGCGAAGGCGTGACCGCGCAGCAGCTGGCGCGCGGCGTAGAGGCGCAGCAGATCCGCCGCCAGCTCGCCGACCGCCTCGCGCACGCGGGCGCGCGTCCGCGCCCACTCCTGCGTGCCGAGGCGGGTGAGCCTCGGCGCCCGGTCCGAGTCCGCGAGGTAGCGGCTAACGCGATCGATCTGCTCGATCGGGACGTAGAGCCGGTCCTCGCCCGCGTAGCGCAGCTGCAGGTAGTCGCGCTGCTCCTCGCCCACGTCGCGGCGCACGATGCCGGCGAAGCGCGCGATCCCGTGGTCGGCGTGCACGACGAAGTCGCCCGGCGAGACATCGGCGAGGAAGCGTGCCCGGTGCGAGGCGCCGCGGCGCAGCGCGCGCCGCTTGCGGATGAAGCCCAGCAGCTCGCGGTCCGTCGCCAGCGCCAGCTCGCCCTCGGGCGTCGCGATGCGCCAGCCGCCCGGCAGCGAGCCCTGCACGAGGGCGAGCGAGCCGGGTGCTGGCGGCGCCTCGAGGCCGCTCTCGACGCTGACGGGCACGCCCGCCTCGCCGAGCAGTTCGCGGAAGCGCTGCGCCTGCTGGGTGACGACGACGATGCGATCACCGCGCTGCACCCGTCGCTCCAGCTCGCGTGCGGCGACCTGCAACCGCCCGGCGTAGGCGTCGTGCGCCGCGAACGGCAGACGCATCGCGCCGGCCTCGGCCCCGGTCGCCCAGCGCGAGAACGTCGCGCGCGGCGCCCGCCGCTCGAGCTGCTCGATCAGCGCCTGCTCGCCGAGGTGCGGGCGCGGCGTCTCCGCGGGCAGCTCGCCCTCGCGCGCGAGCAGCTGCGCGCGCTCCGCCGTCAGCTCGTCCTGCTCGGCCGCCGCGGCGAGCACCGCGTCCTCCTCGTCGACGATCAGCAGCGCGCCGTCGCCGAGGTGGTCGAACAGCGTCGCTCCGCCGGTGAGCGGCCCGTAGCGCGCGGGCGCCGTCAGCTCGCCGCGCCCCAGCGCCGCGAGCTCCTCGGCAAGCTCGCCGCCGGCCGGCGTTGCGCCGTCGAGGCGGCTCGCCAGTTCGAGCAGCGCGTGGCGGTCCGGGAACCACTCGCGCGCCGGGCCGATCACGGCCGCCTCGAGGCGTTCGACTGTCCGCTGCGTCTCCGGGTCGAAGCGGCGGATCGACTCGACCGCGTCGCCGAACAGCTCGATACGCAGGGGCAGCGCCTCGGTCGGTGGGAAGACGTCGAGGATGCCGCCGCGCCGCGCCGCCTCGCCCGGCGCCTCGACAAGCGGTCCGAGCGTGTAGCCCGCCTCGACGAGCTCGAGCGCGAGGGCATCGAGGGCGATCCGCCCGCCAACCACGACGCGCCCCGGCCCGGCTCCGAGGTCGGCGCGGCGTGCGGTGAAGGCGGTCGCCGCGGCCACGGAGGCGATGACGAGCGGTGGGTTTGGATCGCGGTCGCCGAGCGCGAGCCTCGCGAGGAGCGCGAGACGGCGCTGCGTGACCGCCGCCGGGGCAGGTTCGCGTGCGTAGGGCAGCCCGGGCCGCGCGGGGAAGTGCAACGCCACGTCTCCGGCCCAGACTGCGAGCGCTTCGGCGTAGGCCTCGGCGTCTCGCTCGCGCGGGACCAGCAGCAGCGCCGGTCGGCGCAGGCCGTGCCGCAGCGCAGCCACGACCGCCGCCTTCGCGCCGTCCGCCACCCCGAGCGCCAGCCGCTCGCCCCTCCCGAGGCGCGTTGAGGCCTCGGCAAGCGGCGGAACCGCGCCGAGCGGGTCGAGCAGCGCCTGGAGCGGCGCCGCGAAGCCGGGGGACGGATCGTCCAGTGTGGCCTCCTTGCAGCGGCGCGCACCCCAGGACGGGGCGCTCCCGGCGGAGCCCCCTCGTCAGGTGTGCCTGTTGTGACAACGAGTCTAGCGCGGCGCGGGTTTATGCCCCGCCGCGCGGCTAGTCCTCGCCGCCGGCGTGGAGGCTGCGCATCGCCGCCTCGACGCTCTCGCGCACGGCAACCTCCACCGCGTCGGCTGCCGCCTCGACGGCGGCCTCGAGGGCTTCACGCTCCTCGCGGCCGGGCTTGCCGAGCACCCAGTCCGCCACGCGGTCGGGGTCGCGCACGGGCTTGCCGTCGTCGTAGGGGCGGTCGATGCCGATGCGGATGCGCGGGAAGTCGCCGCCGCCGAGCGAGCCGATGATCGAGCGCATCCCGTTGTTGCCGCCGTGGCCGCCCTGCGGGCGCATCCGCACGCGCGCGAGCGGCAGGTCGATCTCGTCGTAGACGACGAGCAGGGCGTCGCGCAGCAGGCGCAGCCGCCGCAGCTCCGAGGCGACGGCCGGCCCGCTCTCGTTGTAGTAGCTGCGCGGCGTGGCGAGGTGCAGCGTGTGCCCCTCGATCTCGATCGTCGCGCGCAGCACGCGGCGGTCGCGCGAGAGCTGCGCGCCGTAGCGCGAGGCAAGCCGCTCGATGCAGGAGGCGCCGGCGTTGTGGCGCGTACCGCGGTACTCGGCGCCCGGGTTGCCCAGGCCGACGACGAGCCTCGGGCGCACCGCCTCGCCCGCCGGAGCCTCCTCGGCCTCGTCGGGCGAGGCGTCGTGGCGGGGCGCCTCGCGGAGGCGGGCGCGGAAGGCAGCGAAGCGGCGGCGCAGGCCCATGCAGCCATCGTCTGGCCCCCCACGGCACAGGCGCAAGGGCGCGTGCCGGCGGGCCAGCCGTCGGGTCTGGACTCCGTTGTATGATACTGAGTATCATTACTGGTTCCGTGAAGCGCTGCCTGGAGGTCACCCGTGACGCACGCTCCCGCCGAAGCAACACGATTCGTTGGACTGGGCGGACCGGCGACGGTCGCGCCGCCGTGCCGCGAGCTGATCGACATCGCGCGCAACCTCGGCGCCGCGCACGCCGCCGCCGCGGCCGAGTGCGACCGCAGCGGCGAGATCAACACCGCACTGCTCGAGGATCTGCGAGCCGCGGGCTACCTGAATGCGGTCATGCCACGGCCGGCAGGCGGCGGCGGGCACAGCCTCGGGGAGATCGTGCTGGCGCAGGCTGCCCTCGCCGAGCACGACGCGTCGACCGCGCTCGGCGTCGGGATGCACCTGATGGTCATCGGCAACGAGGGGTGGGGGACGCGCTGGCACCCGCGCCGCCGCGAACGCCTCTTCGGCTACGCCCGGCAGCCCGGCGCGCTCTTCAACGTCCTGGCCACGGAGCCGGAGCTCGGGGCCCCGCAGCGCCTCGAGCGGCCCGCGACGACCCTCACCCCGGACGGCCCGGACCGCTGGCTGCTGCGCGGACGCAAGTCGTTCGCAACGTTCGCCGAGCGGCTGAGCCACGCGGTGGTCTACGCCTCGGTGGACGACGGGTCGGACGACGTCTGCCTCGTGCTGCTGCCGATGTCGGCGCCCGGCATCTCGATCGAGCGGACCTGGGACGCGATCGGGATGCGGGCGACCGCCTCGCACGACGTGATCTTCGACGCCACGCCCGTCGAGGCGGACGACATCGTCAACCGTTCCTCCTCCCGCGTGCTCACGAAGCGCCCGGCGATGACTCCGTGGTTCGCGCTGCCGGTCGCCGCGGTCTACCTCGGTATCGCGCGCGCCGCGCGGAATCACGCCGTCGAGCACGCCCGCACCCGGCGGCCCGGCGGAGGGGCCCGCGTCGCCGATGACCCGCACGTCCGCGAGCTCACCGGGCAGATGGACGCCGAGCTGATGGCCGCCGAATCGACGATCCTCGTCGCCGCATCGGCAGCCGGACTCGAACTGCTCGAATCGCCCCGCTTCGAGGCGATCGAGCCAATCGAGGCGGCCGCGAAGCTGGTCGTCACCTCGACCGCGGTCCGCGTCGTCGACGCCGCGATGCGCGTCGTCGGCGGAGCAGCACTCCGCGACGGCTCTCCCCTTGAGCGCTGCTACCGCGATGTCCGCTCCGGGCCCGTGCACCACCCGAACGACGGGCGCGCGCTGGCGGCACTGGCCGGGCACGCGCTCGACCAGCTCCGCCGGCCGGTCGGCATCGAGGGCTCCCGGCTGTTCCGGGTCATCGCCTGAGGCTCCTTCCGCCGCCCGCCTCGCTTGCGGCTCACGAACGCGCGTCCGTATGCTCGCAGCGCCTTACGCCGCAACGAGGATTGGAGCACCAGTTGAGCGACCCGATCGCCGCCGCCCGCGCGGACGGCCGCACACTACTGACCGAGGTCGAGTCCAAGCAGGTGCTCCATGACGCGGGCATCAACGTGACCCAGGCGCGGCTCGCCACGAGCGCCGACGAGGCCGTCGCAGCGGCCGAGGAGTTCGGCTACCCGGCCGTCCTCAAGGTCGTCTCCGGCGACATCGCCCACAAGTCCGATGTCGGCGGCGTCGAGCTCGGGCTTGGCGACGGCGACGCCGTGCGCGCGGCCTACGACCGCATCATGGCCTCGGTGAAGGCCGCCGAGCCGGACGCCCACGTGGGCGGCGTCTCCGTGCAGCAGATGGCCGACCCCGGCGTCGAGGTGATCATCGGCATGACCACGGACCCGCAGTTCGGGCCCGTGCTCGCCTTCGGCCTCGGCGGCATCATGGTCGAGGTCCTCAAGGACGTGGCCTTCCGCATCGTACCCCTGGAGCCGCGCGACGCCGGCCAGATCGTGCGCGAGATCAAGGGCTACCCGGTCCTCGAGGGCGTGCGCGGGCAGCCCGGCGCCGACATCGACGCGCTGGAGGCGATGATCCTCGAGGTCTCCGCCTTCGCGGAGGCGCACCCGGAGATCGCCGAGCTGGACCTGAACCCGGTGTTCGCGCGCCCGGACGGCGCGATCGCGGTGGACGCGCGCGTCGTCCTCGCGGAGGCATAGCGCCTCGATGGCCGTCGACCGCGATCGGCTGCACCGCACGCTCACTCCGCGCACCGTCGCCGTCGTCGGCGCGAAGGGGCCGGACTTCGGCTGGATCGAGAACCAGCGCGAGTTCCAGGGCCCGCTCTACTCCGTGCAGCTCGACCCCAACGAGATCGTCGAGATCGAGAAGCGCGGCTTCACCAACTACCTGAAGCTCGAAGACGTCCCCGAGGACATCGACCTCGTGATCTGCGCGGTGCCCCGGAACATCGCGCCCTTCATCCTTAGCGACGCGATCAAGAAGGGCGTCGCCGGGATGGCGATGTTCACCGCCGGCTTCGCCGAGACCGGCGAGGAGGACGGCATCAAGCTGCAGGAAGCGATCGTCGAGATGGCGAACGCCGACGGCATGCCCGTCGTCGGGCCGAACTGCATGGGCGTCTACAACCGCCGCCGAGGCGTCAAGTTCCACTCCGACGTGGACCAGGGCGACAGCGGCAACGTCTCGATCGTCGGCCAGAGCGGGACGCACACGATCAACATGACCACGGCCGCCCAGCGCGCCGGCATCGGCGTCGGCCGCGGCATCTCGATCGGCAACGCGGTGGTCGTCAACGAGGCGGACTACCTCGAGTACCTGCGGGACGACCCCGACACCGAGGTGATCGGGATGTACCTCGAGGGATTGAAGGATGGGCGGCGCTTCTTCGAGGCGCTGCGCGAGACCACGCGCATCAAGCCGGTGGTGATCTGGAAGGGCGGGCAGACCAGCGCCGGACAGCGCGCGACGCGCTCGCACACGGCCTCGCTCGCGACCTCATCGGCGACCTGGGACGCGCTGATCAAGCAGACCGGCGCGATCCCGGCCAACAGCGGGGACGAGGTGATCGACGTCATCCAGGCGCTGGTGCACTCGGCGCCGCCGCAGGGCCGCCGCCTGGCGCTGATGGCGATGACGGGCGGGCAGTCGGTCGCGATCTCGGACGCCTTCGGTCGCGTCGGCCTCGAGGTGCCGGAGCTGGCGGACAACTCCTACGAGCAGCTGGGCGAGTTCTTCAACGTGATCGGCGGCTCCTACCGCAACCCGTTCGACATGGCGAACACGATCGGGCGCGCGGGCGACTCGGACCACCTGCGGCGGATCATGGACATCCTCGCCGAGGACCCGAACATCGACGGCATGGTGTACGAGTTCACGGCGAACTTCTTCGCGCGCTTCTGGAAGGAAGAGCCGGGGCTGTTCGACGAGATGATGGGCACCCTCGATGACTTCCGCACGCGCACCGGCCTGCCGCTCGTGACGGTGATGCACCCCGGCCACAAGGACGAGGACGTGATCCCGCTGCGCGACGACGTGATCGGACGCGGCTTTGCCGTCTACCAGTCCTTCGACCGAGCCGCCCTCGCCCTCTCGCGTGTGGTTGCGTACCGCGAGTGGCTGGCGGCGCTGTAGGGGGCTGGCCCTGGACCCGTTGCCACCCGCAACGCGGTACCATCGCGGCATGACCAACTCCTCGAACACTCCCGAGCGCCGAATCTACCTCGACGCGGCCGCGTCGACGGCGGTGCGCGCCGAGGCGCTCGAGGTGATGCTGCCGCTGTTCTCGCAGCACTTCGGCAACCCCTCGGCGCATCACGCGGGCGGGCGCGCCTCGGCCGAGGCGCTCGCCGGGGCGCGCGAGACTGTCGCCGAGGTGATCGGCGCGCGGGCCGAGGAGGTCGTCTTCACCTCGGGCGGGACGGAGAGCATCAACGCCGCGATCAAAGGCGTCGCCTTCGCCCAGCGCGAGGCCGGGGCCGGCGCGCACGTCGTCACCAGCGCCGTCGAGCACCACGCTGTCCTCCACTCGATGCACTACCTCGAACGCTTCGGCTTCGAGGTCGAGATAGTCCCGGTCGACGAGCAGGGCGTCGCCGACCCGGCGGCGATCGCGGCGGCGGTGCGCGACGACACGGTGCTGGTCTCGGTGATGTACGCCAACAACGAGGTGGGCACGGTCCAGCCGCTGCCCGCGATCGTCGAGGCGGTGCGCGAGCGCCAGCGCGCGATCGGCCGGGCGATCCCGTTCCATACGGACGCGGTGCAGGCAGCGGCGTCGCTGCCGCTCGACGTGGACGCGCTCGGAGTGGACCTGCTTTCGCTGTCGGGGCACAAGTTCGGCGGGCCGAAGGGCGTGGGGCTGCTCTACATCCGCCGAGGCGTGCCGTTCCTGGAGCAGACCTCCGGCGGCGGCCAGGAGCGGCAGCGCCGCTCCGGCACGGAGAACGTGCCCGGCGCGGCTGGCTTCGCGACCGCGCTGCGGCTCGCGCAGGCCGAGCGCGAGGCCTTCAGCGAGCGCACCTCGGCGCTGCGCGACCGGCTCCGCGACGGCCTCGCCGCGGCGCTGCCCGGCGCGAGGCTCAACGGCCACCCCTCGCAGCGGCTGCCACACAACCTTCACCTCTGCTTCGACGGCATCGAGGGCGAGTCGCTCGTCGGCGCGCTGGACGAGATCGGCGTCGAGTGCTCGGCCGGAGCCGCCTGCACCTCGGCGACATGGGAGCCCTCGCACGTGCTGCTGGCGATGGGTGTGCCGCTGGAGTTGGCGATCGGCTCAGTGCGGATGTCGCTGTCGCCGGAACTCAGCGAGGCCGACGTCGACTACGTCGTGGAGCGCCTCCCCGCGCTCGTCGCGCGACTGCGCGAGGCGGGCGCGCCCGCGCTGCCATAGCCGCCGCTACCCTCACCGCAGTCCTGTCCCATCGGGAGACCGTTGCGAGACTCCCACAAGCCCGATCCGACTCCCTCTCCCTCGGGGAGAGGGGACCGGAAGGGATGCGCTCGCTGCTCCGGCCGCGCCGGAAATGTGTATGCGCTTTACAATTGGCCTGTTGGCAAGTTATGGTTGCGTATGCACGTCAACAATTCCATGCCGACAGGAGGAGCTGCGTGCCCGACTCCCCGTTCGACGACTACCTCGATCTCGTGGAGGCCGCCCGCGAGCTGGGCATCCATCCCCAGAGCCTGCGCAGGCTGATCAAGCAGAAGCGCGTGCCCGCGGTGCTCTTCGCCGGCAAGTACCTGATCGAGCGCGACAAGCTCGAGATGTTCAAGGCCAACTACGACCCGCGCCCCGGCCGCAAGCCGCTCCGCCGCCTGATCTAGGACGCGCCCCAGGACGCCGGAGGCCCGAGCGTGACGCTGCCGCGGGACGCGGGTGCGGACGAGCCGCGTGGCCGCCTCTGGCTCGCCGACCTGCTCTGGCGCATCGGCTGCGTGCAGTTCGGCGACTTCTCGCTGGGCCGCACTGTCCGCAACTCGCCGATCTACATCAATCCCAAGCTGATCGTCTCCCAGCCCGAGGCGCTCGCGCGCGTCGGGACGCTGATCGACGAGGAGCTGCGGCTCGCGATGTCGATGCGCAACCCGCACGTGGAGCGCTTCGACGTGATCGCGGGCGTCCCGATCGGCGGGCTGCACATCGCGACCGCGCTCTCGCTGCAGATGCGGATGCCCCTCATCTACGCCCGTCCTCGCGCGGCCGGCGACGAGCCGGGCCAGCGGCCACAGATCGAGGGCAGCTACCGGCCCGGCCAGACCGCGCTGATCGTCGACGACCTCGCGACTGGCGGGGGCTCGCTTGTCGAGGCGGTGGAGAGCCTGCGGCGCGCGGGCCTGCGCGTGCGCGACGCCGCGGTGCTGATCGACCGCGAGCAGGGCGCTACACGCCGCCTCGAGGCGCTCGGCGTGCGGCTGCACCCGACGCTCACGCTGGAGGTGCTGCTCACCTTCCTGCACGGCGAGGAGCGGATCGACCCGGACGACTACCGCGCCTCCATGGCCTACTTGCACCGCGAGGGCGAGCCGCGCTCCGAGTTCGACCAGTAGCCGGTAGCCCGCGGAACCGGCGCTCCGCGGCGGCTCTGCTACACTCGCTTGCAGGACACCGATTCCAGGCCTGACCCACGCCGAGAGGAACGACCGATGGCCGTCAAGAACGAGCTGGAACCCTTCACGCGCATCGACGTCCACGAGGCGCACGAGATGATCGAGCAAGGCGACGTGCAGGTGGTGGACACGCGCGAGCCGTACGAGCACGCCGAGGGCCACGTGCCCGGCTCCCTCAACATCCCGCACATGGCGACACTGCCGCGCGCCGGGGAGCTCGCGACCGACCGCCCCATCCTCTTCATCTGCAAGTCCGGCCAGCGCTCCGCCGTCGCCGCCGAGTTCGCCGCCACCATGGGCCTGACCGACCTCTACAACGTCGAGGGCGGGCACGACGACTGGCGCGAGGCCGGATACCCGATGGAGCTGTAGCGGCGGGCGCGCCGCCCGCACGCGCATGACCACCGACCGCGCCGGCCCCGAGGCCCGCAGCTACCTGCTGTTCGACATCGACGGCACGCTGATGGAGGCCGAGGGCGCGGGCCGCGCCGCCCTCGAGCGCGCCTACGACGAGGCGACCGGAGTGTCCGGCGCGCTGGACGGCGTCATCTTCGCCGGCCGCACCGACTGCTGGATCATCTCCGAGGTCGAGCGCACGACGGGTGTGCCGATCGACCGCGAGGCCTACGTCCCGCGTTACCTCGAGATCCTCGAGGAGGAGCTGGACGCGCGGAACCCGCGCGCACTGCCGGGAGTCACGGACCTGCTTGAGCGGCTCGCGGCGCGTGACGACGTCGCGCTGGGCCTCTGCACCGGCAACATGCGGGCCGGCGCGTTCGCCAAGCTGCGCAGCGCCGGCATCGACGGCTACTTCGCCACGGGCGGCTTCGGCGACCGCCACGCGGACCGCGTGGACGTCACGCGCGAGGCAGCGCACGCAATCGGCTGGACGCCCGGCGCGCCGCTCGCGCACGTCGGCGATACGGAGCACGACGTCCGCGCGGCGCACGCCATCGGAGCGGCGGCCATCGGCGTCGCCACCGGCTGGCACGGCGCCGAGCAGCTGCGCGAGGCCGACGCCGACCTGCTACTGCAAGACCTCTCGGGCGGCGCGGCCACCGTGGAGGCGCTGCTCGCCGTGGCGCGCACCGTGGCGACGGTCGCATGAGCGCCGCGAACGAGGCCACGCACGACGTTGCCGTCATCGGCGCGGGCATCGTCGGCCTCGCGACGGCGAAGGCGCTGTTGGAGCGCTGGCCGCAACTGCGCGTCTGCGTGCTGGAGAAGGACGCGCGGATCGCCGGGCAGCAGACCTCGCACAACAGCGGCGTGATCCACTCCGGCATCTACTACCGGCCCGGCTCGCTCAAGAGCGAGTTCTGCGTGCGCGGCCGGGACGCCCTCGTGCGCTTCTGCGAGGAGCACGAGATTCCCCACGAGCTGTGCGGCAAACTGATCGTCGCCACGCGCGAGGAAGAGCTGCCACGCCTCGAGACGCTCGCCGAGCGGGCGACGGCGAACGGGGTGCGGGGGCACGAGCTGGTGGGGCCGGAGCGGGTGGCCGAGATCGAGCCGCACGTGCGCGCCCTGCGCGCGCTCTGGGTACCCTCGACGGGCATCGTCGACTTCACGCTGCTGGCCGAGGCGTACGCCGGCATCGTCCGTGAGGCGGGGGGCGAGGTGCTGCTCGGCGCACCCGTCGAGGCCTCGCATGTCGCCGGCGGGGTGCGCTACGTGCGAGCAGGCGAGGTGGAGCGTTCCGCGCGGTTGTTCGTGAACTGCGCGGGGCTGCACGCCGATCGCGTCGCCCGGCGGCTGGGGGCGCGCACGCCGGTGCGGATCATCCCCTTCCGGGGCGAGTACTACACGCTGCGGCCGGAGCGGGCCAACCTCGTGCGCGGATTGATCTACCCCGTGCCGGACCCTGCGCTGCCCTTCCTCGGCGTGCACTTCACGCGCAACATGCGCGGCTACGTCGAGGCCGGCCCCAACGCCGTCCTCGCAAGCGCGCGCGAGGGCTACCGCAAGCGCGACGTGAACCTCGGCGATGTGTGGGAGATCGCGCGCTACGGCGGCTTCTGGCGCGTCGCGCTGCGCGAGTGGCGGGCGGGGCTCAACGAGGTGCACCGATCGCTGCGCAAGTCCGTCTTCGTGCGCGACCTCCAGCGGCTGATCCCGGAGGTTCGCGGCGAGGACCTCACCACGGGCGGCTCCGGCGTGCGTGCGCAGGCCGTCGCGCCGGACGGCGCGCTGCTCGACGACTTCCTGATCGAGCGCACCGAGGCGGCCCTGCACGTGCTCAACGCGCCCTCGCCGGGCGCGACCTCCTCGCTGCTGATCGGCGAGCACATCGCCTCGATGGCGGGGGAGATGCTGGGCCTGGCCGCCTGAGCGGTTGACGGACCACGCGCCGGATGCGGAGATCGTCCCGCGTTCCGGGCAACCTCGAGCCGGAGGGAGCACCGCTTGAGAGTCGGCGTCTCGCTCTTCACGCAAAACCACGGCGACTGGGATCGCCTCGAGGCCGGCGAGGGCTCGCAGCGCCCGCCCGCCACCGACGAGGCGACCTACGACGCCGAGCTCGCCCTCGCCGAGCAGATCGAGCCGCTCGGCTTCGACTCGATCTGGGCGGTCGAGCACCACTTCTCGCCGCTCAACCTCACGCCGAGCCCGCTGCTCTTCCTCGCCAACCTCGCCGGCCGCACGCGCCGCGTCGACATCGGGACGATGGTGATCGTGCTGCCGTGGCACGACCCGCTGCGCGTCGCCGAGGAGATCGCGATGGTCGACAACCTGTTGCAGGGCCGGCGCCTCTTCGTCGGCCTCGGGCGGGGCGCGGCGCGGCGCGAGTTCGATCCGCGGCGGATCGCGATGGGGGAGTCGCGCGCACGCTTCCTCGAGGGCCTCGAGATCCTGCGCCGGGCGCTCACGCAGGAGCGCTTCTCCTATGAAGGCGAGCACTACGCGGTCGCCGAGACCGCGCTGCGTCCGCGGCCGCGGAGCGCGGACCTCGTCGAGCGCTTCATGGTTGCCGGGAACAGCGCGGAGACGATCGAGATCGCCGGGCGCGAGCGGCTCGGGCTGCTGCTGCTCAACCACAAGCCGTGGGAGGACTACGGCGAGGAGGTGGGCCGCTACAACGCGGTCCGCGCGCAGCACGGCTTCCCTGCGGCGCAGCCCACCGTCGTCGTCAACGCGGTCTGCGCGGAGACCGAGGCGGAGGCGTGGGAGGGGCTGCTGCGCTACTTCGGCGAGCTGAAGGACGGCACGAACCGCCACTACGAGTGGGACGAGCCGACGCACTTCCTCGAGGCCAGCGGCTACGAGCACTACGCCCAGGCGGCGGAGCGGCGGCTCAACTCGACGCCGGAGCAACTCGCCCGCGAGAGCGCGCTCACGCAAGTCTGGGGCACGCCCGGGCAGTGCGTCGAGAAGCTGCGCTTCATCCAGCGCATGACCGGCGCCCGCGAGTTCGTGATCGTCTTCAAGTACGGCACGATGCCCTACGAAATCGCCGAGCGGAGCATGCGGCTCTTCGCGGAGGGCGCGCTGCCCGCGCTACACGCCCTCGACCCCTCGGCCGCCACGGCGGCGGGTGTCTCGACGTAACCCCCGCCCCGGCGCAGCTGTGGAGCCGGTGCGGACGCGGTGCATTGCGCGCGTTGTAACCTAGCGCCCAGCGCTGACGCAGCCGAAGGAGCACGACATGGTGAAGCCCCTGATGCCCGACGGTGCGCCACCTCCCCTCGAGGGCGTGCGAGCGATCGAGCTCGCCTCGGGGCTGGCCGTCGCCTACTGCGGGCGGCTGCTGGCGCAGACGGGCGTCGAGGTGATCCGCATCGAGCCGCCGGGAGGCGACGCGATCCGCCGGGCCGGACCGTTCACGGACGACCGCCCGGACCTCGATGGCGGCGGCCGGCACCGGCTGCTCAACGCCGGCAAGCGCAGCATCGCGCTCGACATCACGACGCCAGAGGGGGCGGAGGCCCTCGAGCCGCTGTTGCGCGGCAGCGCGCTGCTGATCGGAAGCTGGCGCACGCCCTCGGCGCTGCCGCTTGCCGAGCCCGAGCGGATGCGCGAGCGCTTTCCCGAGACGACGTACGTCTCGATCAGCGAGTTCGGGATAGACGGCCCCTACGCCTCACACCAGGCGGACAGCCACATCATCGAGGCGCTCGCCGGCAACTCCTACGTGAGCGGCGATCCCGATCGCGAGCCGCTCAGCTCGGGCGTCGAGCTTGCGGACTACTTTGGCGCCGTCGTCGGCTGGATCGGCGCGCTCGCCGCTGTCGCGGAGGCGCGGGCCGGGGAGTGCCCCGGGTTCGTGGATGTCTCGATCCACGAGACGCTGACGATGACGGACGACCACAACCTCTCGGTCTACCTCGGTACCGGCGGCGTGCGCCGCCGCTTCTACTCGCAAATCCTGCCGGGCTACCCTCTGACATCTTCGCCTGCAAGGACGGCTACATCGCCTTCGTCACCGCCGGGCCGGGCGGGCGGGACTTCGCCGGCAACATCTCGAAGCTGATCGAGCAGCCCGAGCTCGCGACACATCCGCTCTTCGCCGACGCGGCCGCGCGGCTGGTGCACTGGCGCGAGTTCGACGAGCTGGTCCAGCCGTGGTTCGACTCGCACACCTCGCGCGAGATCTTCCTGCGCACCGGCGAGCTCGACCTTGGCTTCGGCGAGGTGGCGACGGTGCCCGACCTGCTCGACGACCCGCACCTCGAGGCCCGCGGCTACTGGAGGGCCGAGGTGGACGCGAACGGCGAGGCCACGGGCGGCGTGCTGCCCGGTCCGGCGGGGAGGTTCACCGAGAGCCCGCTGCTGATCGGCCCGGAAGCGCCCGCCCTCGGCGAGGCGAACGCGCTGCTGTCCGAGGAGAGCGAGGGCAGCGAGCCTGCCGCGCCGGCCTCCGCGGTCCGGCGCGAGGCTCCTTCGGGACGCCTGCGCTACTTCGAGGGCATCCGCGTCGTGGACCTCTCGCGCGGCTGGACGGGATCGCTCGCCGGGCGGCTGCTCTCGGAGCTGGGTGCGGACGTGGTGAAGGTCGAGTACGCGCGCCCGCCGCACTCCTCGATCGGCCCCGCCTACTTCACGGCGCGGCAGGCGAGCAAGCGGTCGGCGGCGCTCAACCTGCGGGCGCCCGAGGGGCGCGAGCTGATGCTGCGCCTGCTCGAGCGCGCGGACGTCTTCGTCGAGAACTTCCCACCGCGCGTGACGCGCGGGCTGCACCTGACCTACCCGGAGATCGTGGACCGCTGCCCGCGCCTCGTGATGTGCTCGATCGCCGGGTTCGGGCAGTCCGGCCCCAACGGTGAGCGATCGGCGGTGGGCATGACGATGGAGGCCGCCTCCGGCCCCGCCGCCGTCACGGGCTACCCAGGCGAGCCGCCGCTCAAGACCGGCCAGACCTGGGTCGACCCCTTCACCGGCCTGAACGGCGTCGGCGCGATCATCGCGGCCCTGATGCGCCGCGAGGTGACGGGGCGCGGCCAGCGCATCGACGTCTCGATGCAGGAGTCGACGGTGCCGACGCTCGCGCCGTACCTCGGCGACTATCTGCTCAACGGGCGGCTGCACGGCGGCGACGGCAACCGCCGCCCGGGCATGGTGCGTGGCGCCTACCCCTGCGCGGGCGATGACGAATGGGTCGCGATCTCGATGCGCAACTACCCGGAGTGGGAGGCGTTCTGCCGGGCCACGGGCCACGACGGCTGGCTCTCCGATTACCGCTTCGCGAGCGCCGGGGCGCGCACTCGGCATCATGACGAGATCGACGCGCTGATCGCGGACTGGACGAGCGCGCGCTCGAAGTCGGATGTCGCGGAGCTGTTGCAGGGCGCCGGCGTGCCCGCGGCCGGGGTGCTGAAGGCGGACGAGATCCTGCTCGATCCACACCTCCGCGCCCGCGACTTCTTCGACCCCGTGTATGTCGCGGATCTCGGCCCGGTGCCGATGCAGCGCTACTTCCCTCCGAAGTTCGACGGCCGGGGCTTCCCGACGCGCAACCCCGTGCCCCCCTTCGGTGAGCACACCGCCGAGGCGTTGATGGAAGTCGGGCTGACGGAGGCGGAGGCACGGGAGGCCGCGGGATCGCAGGGCCTCGTCGCGCCCTCGACCGGCTGGTGGGACCCGGACGTGGTCGCGGCCCGCGACGAAGAGTTCGCGGACTACGCCCAGCTTGGCTCGATCCTGCGCTTCGACGCCGATTTCCTCGAGAAGGTGCGCCTCGGCTAACCCGGGCGGCATGGCCGGTCTCCACAGGGGCAAGATGGATCCGACCCACGCACTACGGCCGTCGCTCGACGAGGCGCGCGAGGCGTGGACGCGGCTGGTTGATGCCGACGCCGAACAGGTCGCGCGCGTGCGCGAGCCCGAACCCGCGCACGACTTCTATGCGCCGGTCGCGGGGACGTTCCGGCCGTCGGAGTCCTCGGCTGCCGAGTTCGGCGTGCTCGCGTCGCTCGCGCGGCCCGAGGATCGCTGGCTCGACATCGGCGCGGGAGGAGGCCGCTTCGCGCTGCCGCTCGCTCGCCGGGTGAGCGAGGTGATCGCCATCGAACCGTCGCCGGCGATGCGCCGCGTGCTCGCCGACGGCGTGGAGGAGGCGGGTCTGACGAACATCACCGTCCACGATGCGCGCTGGCCGGTGGCGGGCTGGATGGAACAGGCGGACGTGGCGCTGGCCGCGCACTGCCTCTACGACAATCGCGAGCCGCTCCCTTTCCTCGAGGCGATGGAGCAGCACGCACGACGCCTCTGCGTAGTGTCGCTGGCGCGGTTCCCCCGTGGCGCCCAGTTTGCCGGGCTGTTCGAGGCGGTCCACGAGGAACCGTTCGAGCCGCTCCCCGCGCTGCACGAGTTCATCGCGCTGCTCGGCGCCCTCGGGCGCTCCTACGAGGTGCGGCGGGTGTGGTCGGGCGCGCCCGCGACACCGATCGAGCCCGAGCACGCGCGGTCGTTCGTGCGGCGGCTGCTCTGGCTGCAGCCCGGTTCGGACAAGGACCGCCGGATGTGCGACCTCATCGATCGGTGGTGGGGAGGGCCGGACGGCGTCCTGCTGCCGCTGGGACTCCGGGAGATCGGGATGGTCACCTGGCATCCGCCCGGCGCGTAGCCCGCAGGGCGGTCCCGCGCTCCGATATGATGGCGCTCGCCTAGGGAGGTGCGGAATGGCCGAGAACTCTGGATCGGAACTGCTTGCGCGTCAGATGCGCGAGGAGGGGGTCGAGGACCTCTTCTACCTGATGGGCGGCCCCATCATCGAAACCGCCGGGTTCGCCGGCGACTTCGGCATCCGCACGATCGACTGCCGCCACGAGCAGGGCGCCGCGATGGCGGCCCACGGCTACGCGCGCGTGAAGCGCTCGCCCGGTATCTGCCTCGCCGCCTCCGGGCCGGCGACGACGAACCTGCTCACGGGCGTCGCCAACGCCTACCTCGATGGCGTCCCGATGGTCGCGCTCGGCGGCGCGGCGGCGCTGCGCGCCTTCGACAGCGACGCCTTCCAGGAGTACGACCAGCTCACGATGGCGAAGCCGGTCACGCGCTGGGCCGCACGCGTCCACCACGCCGACCGCATGGCCGAGTACTTCAATATGGCGATGCGCAAGGCGCAGGGCCCGAAGCCGGGCCCGACCTACCTCGATCTGCCCGGTGATGCCCTCTACGAGCGGGTCGACGACTCGGGCGTGTGGTTCCCGCCCGGCGGCCAGCGGCCGGCGCGCCCTGCGCCGGACGAGGGCTCCATCGAGCGCGCAATTGAGATCCTGTCGGAGGCCGAGCGCCCGCTGGTGCTGAGCGGCAGCGGCGTCTTCTGGTCGGACGCCGCCGCGGAGCTGCGCGAGTTCATCGACGCGGCGCGCATCCCCTTCTACACGACGCCCCTCGGGCGCGGCGTGGTCCCCGAGGACCATGACCTGGCGTTCCTCGCCTCGCGCGGGCAGGCCTTCCGCGAGGCGGACGCCATCCTCGTGGTGGGGACGCGCTTCAACTTCATCATCTCGTTCGGGCACCCGCCTCGCTTTGCCGAGGACGTGAAGGTGATCCAGATCGACACCGACTCGACGGAGCTCGGCCACAACCGGCCGATCGAGCTCGGCATCGTCGCCGACGCGAAGCTCTCGCTGCGGGCGCTCACCGACAAGGCGAAGGAGGTTGGCCTGCAGGGTTCGCAGGACTGGATCGCGCGCCTCGGCGAGAGCGACCACTCGAGGCGTCAGCGGACGCTCGAGATGGCCGAGTCCGACGCGACGCCGATCCACCCGCTGCGCATCGCCAACGAGATCGTGAACACGGTCGAGCGCGACGCGATCATCTGCATCGACGGCATGGAGACGCTGAACTTCGGCCGGCAGTGGATTCCCGCGTTCGCCGAGGGCGGCCGGCTGAACTCCGGCCCGAACGGCTGCATGGGCACCGGCATCCCCTTCGCGATGGGCGCGAAGGCCGCGGCACCGGGCCGCCAGGTGGTCGCCTTCATCGGCGACGGCTCGTTCCTGATGAACGTGCAGGAGTTCGACACGATGGTGCGGCACGACCTGCCGATCGTGGCCGTGATCAACAACAACGGCGGCTGGACCGGCGGCCCGAACACCACGCCGGGCCGCAGCCTCGGGCAGTCTCAGCGCTACCACGACGTCGTCGAGGCGCTGGGCGGGCACGGCGAGCTGGTCACTAAGCCGGAGGAGATCCGCCCGGCCATCGAGCGTGCCTTCGCCAGCGGCAAGCCTGCCTGCGTGCACGTCGTCGCCGACGAGCACGCCCGCGCGAGCACGGTGCCGTTCGGCGGCTACTCGACGATGATGCAGCGCGAGTAGGCGCCTCGGAGGAGCCGCTACGCGGCCGCCAGCTTGCGCTCGATCGCCCCGGCCGCTGCACGGATCGCCGCCAGTTCGGCGCTCACGTCCGGCGACGCCGGGCGGTTGAGCGTCGCGAGCAGCGGGATCAGCCGCCGGCCGGGACAGGACGTCGCCTGAGGCAGCGGGTCACCCGAGGCGTTCGCCGACGGCGTCATGCCGTGGCCGAAGACCGGCGCGCGCGGCACGCTGAAGCGGAAGCCCCGGATCTCTTCGACGGCCTCTTCGATCGCCTCGCGCAGCCCCGTCGTAGGCTCGTCCCGACCCGCCCCTTCGTAGTCGCCGAGCGCGCAGACGCCGATGGCGTCGATGTTCCAGCGCACGCCGGACTCCGGGTTGCGGCCCTTCGTGTGCGCGCGGTGCGTGCCGGCCTTGCCGACGGCGTAGAGCCGCCCGCTTGGGAAGGCGACGTAGTGGTAGCCGGGTCCGACGCCGAAGCGCGTGTGGTGGTCGCGCGCCAGCGAGTGGATGCGCTGCTCCTCCTCGCGGCGGGAGGCCTCGGGGCCGAGCGGCGGCCCGTACCAGCCGGCCGCGTGGTGCAGCACGATCGCGCGCACCGGCCACGCCTCACGGTCGAGCTTCCAGCGCGTCATCCCGCCGCGCATGAACTCCGTCGCGAAGTAGCGGTCCGTCAGATCGATGGCCATGCGAGCCCCTTCGCCACGCTGTGTACGCGGCGGGCGAGGCGTGTTCGAAGGGGGGAGTGGCGCGGGTGGCGGTCTCGCTACTCCGGCCGCAGCACGAGCAGCGCGGCCGCCAGCGCCACGCCGGCGAGCAGCGCGAGCAGCGCGCCGCGCAGTACGAACGAGGGATCGAGGCGGCCGCGGCCCCGCGAGAAGGCGCTGCGCCGGCCGTCCCAACCGGCCTCGATCAGCGCCGCCGCGGCGGCCTGCGCCTCGTGCGCGGGGACGAACAGCGCGTACACGAACGGCGCGCCAGACGGGTAGACGGAGGAGCGCGAGCCGAAGCTCGCCGCGTGCTCGATGTGCAGTTCCGCGTCGATGCCCTCGGTGAGCAGGAGCTCGTGGTACTCGCCCGCGCTCTCGGCGTCCTCCTCGACGGTCAGCAGGACGAGTCCGCGCTGGCCGGGTGGCAGCTCCGCCGGGTCCGAGGCTGAGGTCACTGTCGGGCAGGCCGTGCCGGCCGGGCCATCGAGGGCTGTCGGCTCAGGCGGGCTGGAGCGCCCGCACCCGGACCTCGGCGGCGGCGGACGCCGCGCCGCGCAGCGGGAACAGCGCCATCAGCGCGCCGCCGTCGAAGTAGCGCGAGGCGTAGACGACGCCGGGCGGGACGCCGTCGTCGAGCTGCGCGGGGATGCGCACCTCGTGCGAGCCGTTCGCGAGCACCAGCTCGTCCCCGCTGCGCATGCCGAGCGGTTCGGCGTCGGCGGGGTTGATCAGCAGCGTCTCCTCGCGGTGCAGCTTGTCGGCCTCCTCGGAGCGCAGCGAGGCGCCCTCCCACGAGGTATAGAGCGAGCGGTCGGCAATCAACCGCAGGCCGCCGTCCGCCGCCGCGCCGTCGGCGCTCGCGGGCAGCGGCTGCGCGCTCGCGCCGGAGGCCGGAGAGGCGGACAGCGCGCGCGTGCGGCCGGAGCGAACCGCCTCGTGCGGCGCGTAGCCCTCGAGGCTCGCGGCCGCCTCGGCCATGACCTCGCCCGCGCTCTCGTAGGCGAAGTCGCCTCCGAGCGCGTTGGCGAGCGCCACGAGGATGGCGACGCCGTCGCGCTCGTCGCGGCGCGGCTGCGCGGCGGGGCGCTGGCGGGTGATGCGGCGGTCGCCCGTCGTCAGCGTGCCGTCCTTGGCGAAGAAGGGCAGCTCGGCCAGCACGACGTTCGCGTGCTGCGCCGTCGTCGAGCGCAGCGAGTCGATCACGACCAGCGCCTCGACCGCCTCGAGGGCGGCACGCATGTCGTCCGTGCCGGGCGCGTTGAGCAGCGGGTTGTCGTCGTGGATCAGCAGCGCGCGGATCTCGCCGTCGCGCGCGCCCTCGATGATCTCGGGGAAGGAGCGTCCGCCCTCGCCGGGCGTTACGCCCATATCGCTGATGCCGAGCACGTTGGCGTCGGTCGGCAGGTAGTGCAGGCCCTGCGCCGCGCGCTCGCCGAGGGTGGCGACGGCGAGGTTCGTGCAGGCCGCGGCCTGCGCTCCGGCCGCCTCGGCGCTCAGCGCGCCCGGCGCGAACACGACCGCGCACGAGGGCGCGGCGTCGTCGCTGTCCGCGGGCCGCTCCGCGAGCAGCGCCCGCGCGGCCTCGAGGGACTCGGCGTCCACGCCCGCGGGCGCGGCGGCGTCGGCCTCTGCCAGCGCCTGGACCGTTGCGGCCTCGGCGCCCGGTTGCGGCTGCAGCCAGGCGGCGGCGAAGTCGACCAGCTCGCCCCAGCGCGGCGAGACGAGCACGAGCTTCGCGCCGTGCTTCACCACTGCGTCCTTGACGCGCAGCGAGATGACCTGGTGCGACTCCTCGATGTCGCCGCCGACCACGACGATCGTCCCGGCCTGCTCGATGTCGTCGTAGCTGGAGGGCAGCTCGGCCGAGCCGAGGCCGCGCTCGAAGGCGGCGGAGGCGGCGCGGTGCACCGGCCCGTGCGAGAAGTCGAGATGCGGCGTGCCGATGACCTCACCCGCGAGCTTCGCGAGCAGCGCCGCCTCTTCGTTGGTCGCGAGCGGCGAACCGAGGACGGCGATCGCCTCCGCGCCGTGTTGCTCCTTGACGGCGGAGAGCAGCCGCGCGGCCTCGGCGAGTGCATCCTCGGGTGTGGCCGGGAGCAGCAGGTCGCCCTCGCGGACGAGCGAGCGGCTCAGCCGCTCGCGGTCGCCGACGGCGTCGTAGTGGAAGCGGCCGCGCACGCAGATCTGGTCGCGGCTGGTGGGGTTGAGGCGATCGGGCCGCACGATCATCGGGCGCCCGTCACGCAGCCCGTAGGAGATCGTGCAGCCGACGGCGCAGGAGTTACAGGCCGAGTTGGTCCACTCCTCGGAGAGCGCCATCCACTTGTTCGGCTTCTCCATCAACGTCGCGGTGGGACAGACATCGATGCAGGCGCCGCAGAAGTCGCAGTTGGACTCGTGGATGGCGCCGCCGGTCCCGAAGGCGATCATCGTGGTCGAGCCCTTGCCGGAGAGGCTGATCGCGCCGGTGTGGCGCAGGTCGGCGCAGGCGCGCACGCAGCGCGTGCAGATGATGCACATCTGCGGGTCGAACTCGAGGAACGGGTTGGCGCGGTCCACCTCGGGCGGCGGCGTCTCATAGTAGGAACGATCTTCGCCGACCCACGGCTCCTCGTACTCGCCCATGTCGATTAGCTCGGTCGAGGTCTGCAGCTCGCAGCGGTAGTTCTTGCTGCAGGTCAGGCAGCGATGCGTCACGACGTCGTCGCGCAGGCAGATCTCGCCCGGCTGGCAGTGCACGCGGCGGTGGCAAGTGAGGCAGCGGTCGGGGTGGTTCGCCATGATCAGCGACATCACCTGCTGGCGCGCGCGCTTCACATCGGAGGTCTCGGTGTTGACCGCCATGCCGTCGGCGGTCACGGCGGTGCAGGAGAGCTGCAGCTCGGTCGGCCGCGCGCCCTCGATCTCGACGATGCAGGTGCGGCAGCCGGCGTAGGGTTCGAGGCCGTCGATGTAGCAGAGGTTCGTGATGCGAACGCCCTGCTCCTTGATCACCTCGACGAGCGGCCGTCCGGCCTCGACCTCCAGCGTCTCGCCGTTGAGCGTGATCGTGACCACCGGCGGCTCCTCCGTGCGCGCTGCGGGCGTCTAGTCGCGGTCGAGCTTGCCGGGCAGGTGCTGAGGGCCGAACGGGCCCTCCTCGCCGGCGACCGGGAAGCGTCCGCGCGCGGTCGGCAGCGCCGTGCGCAGCGGGTTCTCTTCCTGCTGCTGGCCGTTGGGGTAGACGCCGTCGCTGCGGTCGAGGTACTCGCTCGCCTCGCGGCTGAGCGCGTCGCGGTCGCGGTACATGTCCTCGAAGACGTAGACGGCGTCGTCGTAGCGCCCGCCGGCCTGGATCGCCTGGTAGGGGCAGGCCTCGGTGCAGAGCCCGCAGTACATGCAGATCCGGAAATCGATCTCGTAGCGGTCGATGTTGAGGGTGCCGTCGGCGCGCGGCGAGGTCTCGACGAGGATGCAGCCGTCGGGACAGGCCTGCGCGCAGGTGGAGCAGCCGGTGCAGCGTTCCTCGAACCAGAGCAGGTTGGTGCGGGCGCGCAGGGGCACGTCGCGCTCCTCCTCCGGGTAGGAGACGGTGATGGGGGGCCTGAAGATGTGCTTGAAGGTGACGAGCAGTCCCTTGGCGATGCCCAGTCCGTAGGCCACGCGAACCCCTCGTCCCGCCGCGGTCTCCCGCATCCGGCGCTCGCGGCGAAGCATAGCCGACGCTCGCGGCAGGTGGTAGCGCGGTGGAGCGAGGCATTGCGGGCGGGAAGGCCGCCTAGACCGTGTCGCACAGGAACTGTGAGACTGTGACGATGAGAAAGATCACCGTATCGGTCGACGAGGAGACCCATCGCCTCGCTCACATCCGGGCGGCGGAGCTCAGCACCTCGGTCTCGGCACTCGTTCGCGAGTTCCTGCAGAGCCTCGCTGTCGAGAGACCAGGTGCGTCCGGGGCGAGCGCGTCCACGGAGGAGGATGAGCACGAGCGGGGGATCAGGTTGATGCACGACGTGCTCCGGGACATCCGGGCGCGTGGCGGCGGCCTGCGGTCGGCCGACAACCTCCCACGGGACGCGCTGTACGACCGCAATGCGCTTCGTTGACGCCAACGTCCTGATACGCGCGGCCAACTCATGACCGCCGCCCGCTGGCAGCCCGGCGACCACATCACCGGCCGCAGCATCTGGTACGGCCGCGTCTTCACGGCCTGGGCCTTCGTCGTCATCGAGGATCGCGGCGACGTGATCGCCGCCTGCACGCCGCCGGGCACCGTCTGGAAGCGCCCGACCGACCTCGAGGGCAACGACATCCGGCTGCCCCACGGTGAGTGGCGGCTGCGCGACGACGTCTGGTACGGCCGCGGGATGGTGCGCGTCTTCATCGAGGGCGCCGCCCACTCCGTGCTCGTCTTCCTCGGCGAGGGCGACGTGCGGCGCTGGTACGTGAACCTCGAGGCGCCCTTCCGCCGCACGGCGATCGGCCTCGATACCTCCGACCAGCACCTCGACATCGTCTTCCCGCCCGGCCTCGGCGAGCCGGAGTGGAAGGACGAGGACGAGCTCGATGAGGCGGTCGCCTACGGCAGCATGACCCGCGAGGAGGCCGAGGCGACCCGCGCCGAGGCCGAGCGCGCGATCGCCTGGATCCAGCGTGGCGACCACCCCGCCATCGACGATCGCTGGCGGACCTGGGCGCCAACCCCCGAGCTCGGCATCCCGGTGCTTGCGCCGGACTGGGAGACGCTGCCGCCTCAGATCTCGTAGACGGCGAAATCCTCGGCCAGCTCGACGCCACCGAGGGCGCGCGCCCAGTCCGGCACGGCGAGCGGGTCGTAGTGCGTCACCAGCAGGCGCGTCGAGGGGGCGAGGGCGTCGCGCAGCTCGCGCACGTCCTCCCAGCTCGTGTGGCCGTAGGGCCGGTCGCCGCCGCACTCCGTGATCAGCAGGTCCCCGCCCTCGGCGAGGGTCAGCACGGCGTCGACGTAGGCCGTGTCGCCGGTGTAGGCGACGACGCCGTCCGGGTGCGAGACGCGGAAGCCGAGCGCCTCGATGCCGTGGCCGTGCTCCATCGAGACGCAGTCGACACGCAGCCCGGCCCACTCGAAGGCCGAGCCGCCCGCCTGCTCGAACCAGCGCACGCGCGGGTCGTCGCGCTCCGGCAGCCGCTCCGAGGGCCCGATCACCTCGCGCAGCCGGGCGTGGATGCCGGGCGGTCCGGCGACGGCGAGCGGCCGCTCGCGTGGGGCCCCCTCGCGGGCCGCGCGGCCCACCGTCGCCTCCAGCAGGAAGAGGTCCATGCCGCCGATGTGGTCGGAGTGCTCGTGCGAGAGCAGCACGAGGTCGATCGCCTGCGTCGCCACGCCGAGCCGGAAGAGGTGCGCGAGCGTCTGCGGCGGGCAGTCGAGCAGCACCCGCCCGTCGAGCAGGAACCCGCTCCAGTAGCTCCCGTGCGAGAACGCGAACCCGGACCCCAGGCAGTCGAGGCGCAGCGGCTCGCCGGACACGCGGGCCGCCTCGCTGCGTCCGGCCAGCCCGGCCGCCGCTACCGCCCGGCGGGGGCGGGGTCGGGGACGCCGCAGAGCCGGCGGCCCTCGGCGAGCGTGTCGGGCGTGTCGAGGTCGATGCGCACGATCGGCTCGTCGTCCATCGCCAGCTCCAGCGGCGGGTGGCGGCGCAGCACGGAGCGCAGGCCCAGCTCCTCCTCCGTCGCCGCCGCCAACTCCTCGAGCAGCTCGCCGGAGACGACGACCGGGTGGCCCCGCGAGCCGAGGTACGAGGGCTGGACGGCCTCCGCGCCCGTCGAGCGCAGCTCGTCGACGAGCCGGTCGATGATGTCGGCGCGCGTCGGCTGGTCCACGTTCTGGATCACGACCGCGTCGGGGCGCCTGCGCATGGGCGAGAGCAGCGCCGCCGCGCCCGCGGCCAGCGAGGTCGAGCGGCCCTGCGCCCAGCGCGCGTTGAACACGCAGTGCTGGCGCCGGCCCTCGGGCAGCGCGCGCCGCACGTCGTCGGCGTACGCGCCGGTGACGACCACGATGCCCTCGATCTGCGTGCGTGTGAGCTCGTCGAGCTCCCAGGCGAGCAGCGAGCCGCCGCCCCAGGGCAGCAGCGGCTTGGGCGAGCCCATGCGGGTCGAAGCCCCGGCGGCGAGCAGGAGCGCCGCGACGCTCACGAGGCGGCTCCCGCGCGCTCGCCGGCCTCGGCAGTGACGTGATCGTTGCGCCAGCCCTCGATCGCCTCGCGCACGGCGGCGGCGGCGAGGACGGAGCAGTGCAGCTTGGACTTCGGCAGCCCGCCGACGGCCTCGGCGTAGTCCTCACGGCTGAGCGCCGCGGCCTCGTCGAGGCTGCGTCCGATCAGCAGTTCGGTGGCGGCGGAGGACGTGCCGATGGAGGCGGGGCAGCCGGAGGTCAGGAAGGAAGCGGCGGCCACGCGCTCATCCTCGATCCGCAGGAAGATGCGCATCGAATCCCCGCACACGGGGTTGGTCACGTACGCCTCGGCGTCCGCATCCTCCATCGCCCCCGCGTTGCGCGGCCGCTCAAAGTGATCGATCAGCGCCTCGCTGTAGCCGGTCGTCGTTGCTGGCATGCGGCCATTGTCGCACGGGTTGGGGGATTGGGGGCTACCGCGACGGCGGGCGTCAACCCACCCCCCGCAAACAAGCCAACCCCTCCAACCCCACCCCCTTCGCCTGCACCAGCACGCGCACGCGACCCAACCCGGCGGGGTCGAGGAGGGTGTCGGCGGCGCGGCGGGCGGTGGTGTAGGCGGCGAGGTCGCCGGAGGCGCGCTCGCGGGCGGCTTCCAGCTGCTCGCCGATGCCGAGGGCGATCAAGGCCTCGGACTGGGAGACGGAGGGGGCGGATTCGAAGCCGGCGTCGGAGGCCGCGGCGGCCAGCGAGGTGAGGTCGACGTGGGCGGTGAGGTCGGTGAGGCCGGGCTGGGCGAGCGGGTCCGGCTGCGGGCTGTGGCGGCGGAACGCCATCAGCGTGCCCATGCGCCGCCACGGCGCGTAGAGCCGCTCCGCCTCGTAGCCGTAGTCGATCGTCAGCAGGTAGCCACGACGGAAGCGCGAGGCAAGCGCGCGCATCACCTCGATCGCCGCGAACGAGACCTCGGCGCGGCAGCCGTCGCCGGGCTCGACGCCGAGGCGCGCGAAGTGCGCGGCGAGCGCCGGGTCGCTGAGCTCGCCCAGCTTGAGGCGCAGCGCGCCGCCCTCGCTCGTCACGTACCACTCGCGCAGCTCCTCGCCGCGGCGCTCGACGAGGTGGACGGGGAAGGCGTCGAACAGCTCGTTGCTGATCGCGACGCCCTCGATGGGTTCGGGCTCGGCAAGCCAGTCGGCGAGCAGGGCGGTGCGCGCCTCGTGGCCGCGGGCGGCGAGGGCGGCTCGCTGCTCGTCGCCGCGCGCCGGGTGGCCGTCGAGCAGGGTGACGCGCGCGGCGGCGTGGCAGTCCGGTGCGCGCGCCCGCAGCCAGTCGAGCAGTGCCGAGGCGAAGGCGCCGGATCCCGCGCCCGGCTCTACGAGCTCGAAGGCCGGGGGTGCTCCGAGGCGCTCCCAGCAGTCGGCGACCTGACGCGCCCAGAGGTAGCCGAAGATCGGGTGCACCTCGGGCGAGGTCTCGTAGTCGCCGTCGCGGCCCCAGGCGAGGCCGGGGCGGGCGTAGTAGCCGTGCTCCGGGTGACCGAGGGCGAGCTCCATGAAGCGCGCGAAGGTGATGCGCCCCGCGGCGGCGATCTCCGCCTCGATCACCGCCGCGAGGGGCGTCGCGCCCGCTGCGAGGGCGAAGTCGTCGGCTGCCGGTTGCGTGCTCACGGCGCCATCGTAGCGAGGTGCCGGGCAGGGGGAACCGGAGTCCCCCTCACCCTAACCCTCTCCCGCAGGGGGAGAGGGGATCGGATCCGGCCTCGGGACTTCGGCGCGCCGATCCGGCTCCCTCCCCCCTGGCGGGGGAGGGCGGGGGGTGAGGGGGCGCCGCGCGACAGCGCGGCCGGCGAGGGCAGTCAGCACCGGGGTGGGGCGCTAGCCGGACTCGGCTTCGCCGCGCAGGCCCATGACCTGCACGGTGACGCTGCGCAGCTGCTCGCCCTCGAAGCGGCCCGGCGGGAAGTCGAGCTCGACGAGGAAGATGCTCTGCCAGACGCCGAGCCGGACCTCGCCGTTCTGGATCGGCAGCGTCTCGCTCGCGCCGATCAGCAGGTGCTGGCAGTGCGAGTGGCCGTTCTCCGGCTCGCCCTCGGGTACGTCGGTGCGGATCGTGAAGTCGTTGTGCTCGTAGTAGTCGTCGGCGGGGATGATGCGGTCGAGGACGCGCGCCATGTCGCGCAGCAGCAGCGGCTCGTGCTCCTGCACGGTTACCGCCGCCGTCGTGTGCGCCGATGCGGCCAGCACCTGTCCGACGACGACGCCCGAGCGCTCGATGACCGAGCGCACGTCGGCGGTGATGTCGACGAACTCGCTGGAGTGCTGCGTGGCGTACTCGAAACGCTCGCTGACGATCACGAGCTCGCTTGCCGGTGCGGTCGTTTCGGAGAGCAGTTCACGCTTGAGCGCGCGCGAGGGGTGCGAGGATTGCGCCATTACCGCCTCAATCCGTCCCGTGCCCGCTCAGGCCGTCTCGGCTGCGAGGTGACGCCGCAGCGAGCGTACCGCCTCGGTGATCGTTGCGGCGTCCGGCGCTTCCGGCCGGAAGCGCACGTAGGCCTCGAGGTCCGGCAGCGCGGCGGCGTAGTTGCCGGCGCGCTCCTGCAGGCGGCCGCGGTCCCGCAACTCGTCGAGATCCCAGGGGGCGAGCGTGAGCAGCAACTCGATCGCGCGCTCCGCCTGCTCCTCGTCGCCACGCTGGAGCGCCCGGCCCTTGAGGTTGTGCAGCAGCCGCTGCAGCACCTGCCGAGGCGTGAGCGGGTCCAGGAAGTGGTCGCGGAAGGGCGTGCGGGCGCCGTAGATCGAGCGCACGATCTGCTCCAGTTGCTCCACCGAGCGCCGGGCGCCGCCGCGGAAGACGTCGCTGAACAGCGGCTCGCCGTCCTCGACGTCGAGGCGGGTCACCACGTGGCCCGGCAGCCCGACGGCGTGCAACGCCAGACCGGCGCGCTGGCCGACGTCGACGGCGAGGATGGCGAGCGAGACGGGGATGCCGGTGCGCCGCTCGATCACCTCGTGCAGCAGCAGGTTGCGAGGGTCGGCGTAGTGGTCCTCGTTACCGCGGAAGCCGAGCTCGTTGAAGAGCAGGTCGTTCGCGGCGTCGAGTCGCTCCTCGGGCCCGCCGGCGGGAAGCACGCGCGCCGCCAGCTCGCGTCCCCACTCGTCAAGCTGCGCCTCGTAGCGGTCGATGTCGAGGCCGGGCGCCTCGGCCTGGGCGATGAGCAGCGCGGCGCGCGCCAGCGGCGTCTCATCCGGCCGCCCGGCGACGGTGACGCGGAAGCGCTCGAGCAGATCGGAGAAGTGGTCGCTCATCGGGGAGGTCATGCGATCGCCACCCCTTCGACGCGCCAGAGCTTGACGAAGAGCAGGGCGACGAGTGCGGCGACGCCGACCATCGGCGTCTGCGGCGCTTCCAGCACGTAGGCGATCGGGATCACGGAGAGCAGGCCGGTGAGGCCGGCGAGCCGCCTCGAGCCAGCGAGCCGCCAGACGATGAAGGCGACGGCGCTGGCGATCAGGGTCGGAGCGGGCAGCAGCACGAGGATCGCGCCCACCGTCGGGCCCGTCCCGTTGCCTCCATCCAGCCGCAGGAAGATCGGCCACAGGTGGCCGACGACGGCGACGAAGCCCGCCAGCACGGCTTCGCCCTCGCCGAGGCCGACGGCGTAGGCGAGGGCGACCGCGGCGGCGCCCTTGCCGATGTCCAGCGCGCCGACGATCACCGCGGTCTTGAAACCGACGTGGTCGCGCACGTTCATGGTTCCGGGGTTGCCGCTGCCGATGCGGCGAATGTCCTCGCCGGTCAGGCGGCGAACGACGAGGTAGGCGCTCGGCACGGAGCCGAGGAGGTAGGCGGCGCCCAGAACGAGCGCGAGTTGCATAGGTGCCCTCCGGGCCGGTCCCCCACGCTGAGAGTACCGAGGCGGGGTGGGGGCGAGCAAGCGCCGGGCGTTGGTCAGCCCCTCGCTACGGCGCTGTCGGGTCGATCGGGCGGCGGCCGGCGAAGCCGCTCTCGCGCGGGTGCCACCAGCCGATGTCCGCCTCGCCGGCCTGCCAGCACCAGTAGGCGGGCCGGCCCTCGATCGTCGTCGGGAAGTCGAGCAGGCCCTGCTCGAGGCCCTTCACTTCGGCGCCCGCATCCGTGATCGCGGCGAGCAGGCGTTGCGCGCGCTCGCCCAGCACGGTGATGCGTCCCGCGGTCTCGCGCTCGTGCGCGCCGTGCGCGCGGCCGTTCCCGCGGCTTCGCTCGCGAATCCGTGCGAGTTCGCCGGAGAGCACGTTGATCTGGCGCTGTACCTCTCGCAGTTCCTCGAACGCCGGCCGCGCGGCGGCCAGCGCCTCGCGCGCCTCGTCCAGCGTGAACTCGCGCTCCGTCATGCGCATCCCCGAGTCGGTTGCGCGGCTCCGAGGGCGTGGCGGCTCACTCCTCGAACGGCGTGAAGCCCTCCGCCGGTGGGGGGTCCGGCGGCGGCTCACCGCCGCCTGTCGCAGCGGCGTCCGCCGGGAAGTCGTCGATCACCGTCCCCGCCTCATCCGACGTCATCAGGCCGGCGCGCTCGAGGGCCTCGCTCAGGCTGCCGCCCATCGCCGTAACCAGGAAGTTGACGGCGAAGGCCGCCGCCCAGGGTGGGATGCCGAGGAAGGACCAGGGGCGGTGCCGCACCCGCGTCGCCGCCACCAGGCCCGGCACGATCTCCTGCACCGTGGGCTGGGCGAGCGCGACTTCGAGGACCGCCTCGGGGCCCTCGTCGAGCAGGTCCGGCTCGCCTTCCTCGGCGCGGCGGCGCTGCTCGGCGAAGGCGCGCCCGGCCGCGGCGCCGAGCAGCGCGAAGATCAGGGTCAGCACGACGGACCGCAGCCATCCGAGCATCGCCGGTCTCCCGTCGCCGCTGAACCTCGCGGCGCTCCACGCAGCCCCTGGCGGCGTGCTGCGCTAAGGTCTCAGCACCGTACGCGCGCGCGCTGGACGCGGTCAACGATCGCGCGGCCCGGAGCGCCGCCGGTCCCGGAGAAGGGCGCTGATGCCGGCCGGTTCTCGACGATCGCGGCCGGCTGATGCCCGCCCGGCCCGGCCCGGCGGCCTCCGGCTGCTGCATTCCGGGCGCTGGTTCTACGGGTGGACGATCGTCGGCGTCGCCTTCCTCGCGACGTTCTCGCACGTCGGGTACCTCAACTCGGTGCTTGGCATCTTCCAGCCGGCGCTGCACGAGGAGTTCGGCTGGAGCCGCGCGGAGGTCGCCGGAGCGCTGACGATCGGCAGTCTCGCCGGCGGCGTGCTCTCCCCGTTCTTCGGCGTGGTCATCGACCGCTACGGCGCGCGCTGGATGATCGCCGGTCCGGCCGTGGCGCTTGGGGTGGGCTGCCTGCTGCTCGCCGAGCTGAGCGAGCTGTGGCAGTTCTACCTGATCTTCGCGGCCGGTCGCGCGCTGGCGATCTCGGCGATGATGGCCGCCGCCGTCGTCGCGGTCTCCAACTGGTTCATCCGGCGGCGACCGATCGCGATCGCGATCGGCACGCTCGGCATGCGCGTCGGGAACGCGGTGATCCCGCTGATGGTCGCGCTCGTGATCGCGGCGCGCGGCTGGCCGGACGGCTTCCGGGCGCTCGCCGTCGTCTTCCTGGTCTTCGGGATCGTGCCGGCGCTGCTGTTGATGCGCCGTCGCCCCGAGGACATGGGCCTGCACCCGGACGGAGATCCTCCGCCCACACCCGAGCAGCGCCGGGCGGCCGCGCTGCTCGACCCGGCCTGGACGCTCGGCGCGGCGCTGCGCACGCGCGCCTACTGGCTGGTCGGAGCGGCGTTCGCCCTCGCGATCTTCGGCAACGGCGCGATCAACTTCCACCAGATCCCGCACCTCGTCGACCGCGGTCTCACGACGACCCAGGCGGCGTTGATCCTGACCGTGATGTCGATCGCCGGCGCCGGCGGAGGGCTGTTCGGCGGCGCTATTGCCTCGCGACTGCGTTCCCGCTGGACGATGGCGGTTGCGCTGGTGTTCCAGAGCAGCGGCGTGCTGCTGCTGCTCGCGGTCAACAGCTTCGGCATGGCGCTGCTCTACGCCCTCTGGTACGGGGTGTTCTTCGGCGTGATGGTGACGCAGCTCCAGGTGGTCTACGCCGAGTACTTCGGGAGGCTGCAACTCGGCCTGATCCGCGGCTCGTTCCAGCCGGTGGCGCTCGGCTTCAACGCCGCCGGGCCGCTCGTCCTCGGCATCTGGTTCGACCGCGCCGGCGGCTACGAGGGTCCATTCACGCTGATCATCGTCTTCTTCCTCGCCGCCGCGCTGGCGCTCACCGCGGCCCGCTACCCGACGCCGCCGGCGGCCGGGCCGTAACGGGCGTCGCTGCCTGCCTCGGGACTACGAGCAGAGTTCGCCGATGCTGTGGCGTGGGTTGTGCGGGCCGTAGTTCCAGATCGCGTTGAAGCGTGACTCCTGGGCGCGCAGGAACTGCTCGATCGCCGAGCAGATCAGACCCGGCGCAGTGTCCGTCCGCAGGCCCTCGCGGTAGATCGCCGCGACCTGCCCGTGCAGCGTCCGGCCAAGCCGGTCCACCGCCTGATCGAGCAGTGCGACCATGCCCGCCTCGTCCTGCAGGCGTTGCGCCGCGAGCGCCGCGCGGAACAGCGAGTAGGCGGAAAGCTCCGCCCGGCCCGATGCGCGTCCCTGCTCGACGCGCCAGTCGACGAGCGAGGTGTCCGCTGCCGCCGCCTCATAGAGCGTCCGCGCCCTCGCGTAGTCACCGCTCCGGAACGCCTCGTCTGCGTCCACGACTGCGTGGAAGAGGTAGCGGGGCGCGTCGCTCGTTTCTTCCGCGACGAACCCCGCGCCGACCCAGGTCAGCGCGAGATTCGAGCTGCGCACCGGTCCCGCCGAGGAGTCCGGCACGATGGCGTCCTCGATGATCAACCGCGTCGCCTGGGCCTCGCTCGGGGTCCCTCCCGAGCCCTCCTGCGGGATCTCGACGCGAACTTCGGCAGTGGTGCTGACCGGCACGCCGGCGGGCATCAGGTCCCGCAGGCTCCCGTGGTGGTTGCTGACGATCAGCAGCCGCCGCGTGCAGGGATCGTTCTCGCAGCGCAGCGTCGAGATCACGAGATCGGGGAAGCGATCGGCGGTCAGGTCCGCGATCGACTCGATGGTCACGCCATCGAGGGTGGCGTTCAGCAGCACGCGCGCCGAGGAGAAGAGCCGGAAGTCCTCCTCGCTGCTCTCGTAGAACCAGATGTCTCCGCCGCCGTCGGCGAGCGTGAGCGCGAAGACGAACTCGCTGGCTCCGTCTCCGTCGAAGTCGGCGAAGAGGCAGCGCTCGCCGCTGGTGGGAGCGAGCTCCCACGCGGAGACCAGGTCGGGGAGGCAGCCGGGCAGGTTCGCCTCGCCGGTCACGAGGTAGTCGCGGAGCAGCAGCGCGCTGGCGAGCGGCTCGGCCGGCTTCGGCGGCGGCTCGGGTGGCTCGTCCCGCGTGGCGGTCTGGGTCGGCGTCGGTGTCGCGGTCGCACCTTCGAGGACGGTCGGGGTGGGCGTCGCCGTGACAATGATCGACGGTCCGCTCACATCCCGCACCGGCGTCTCGTCCGGGGCGGGTGTGGGCGTGAGCGCGATCACCCGTACCTCGCCGTCGCCGCAAGCCGCGGCGAGCAGGGCGAGCGTCGCGAGGACGGCCGCCACGAGCGCCGCGCGCCCGCCGTTCCTGCCGGATCGAAGGCGCCGCGGCCACCTGTTGATTATTTCGAGAATCAAATTGACAACCCGTGTTGACTTTTTAGCCGATCCCTGCTTGAATGCCCTCTACGCCCCCAATCCGGCAGCCCTCCGGGTGCTGCCTGCCGTGGGCGTGAGGGTGGGGAGACTCCAGTGGGGGAGATCGATACCAGGGAGCACGGGCGCAAGCTCGCAGCCGAGTTCATCGGCGCATTCGCTCTGATCTTCGTGGGTGCGGGCGCCATCATCCAGACCGGCGGGGGCAATCTCATCGCCATCGCCGTCGCGCACGGCCTTGCCATCGCGCTACTCGTCTCCTCGCTCGGCCACATCTCCGGCGGCCTCTTCAATCCTGCGCTGACGATCGGCCTGTGGGCTACCCGCCGCCTCGATACCGTCACGACCGTCGCCTACATCATCGCGCAGTTGCTCGGCGCCGTCGTGGCCGCGCTCGCGCTCGTGCTGCTCTTCCCCGAGGCGCTGCGCGAGGCCGTGGCCCTCGGCACGCCGCTGCTCGGGCGCGGCATCGACTTCGCCCGGGGCGTCATCCTCGAGGCGATCGCGACCTTCTTCCTGATGCTGGCCGTGTTCGGCACCGCGCTCGACCCGCGCGGCCCGAAGCTGGGCGGCTTCGGCATCGGGCTGATTCTCACAATGGACATCCTCGCAATCGGCACGCTGACCGGCGCCGCGATGAACCCCGCGCGCACATTCGGCCCCGCCCTCGTGGGCGGCGAGTGGGCAGACCACCTCGTCTACTGGATCGGCCCGATCATCGGCGCGGTCGTCGCCGCGCTGGTCTACCACTACCTCTTCGCCGAGGAGGAGATGGAGACGAGCGATGCCTAGGCCTCCTAGGTTCCGGGGAGGAGTGCGCGCCACTCCTCTGCAGGACGAGCGCCGGGCGGGAAGGGTTCCCGCCTGACGCAGCACCTTCCTTAGCAGCCAACATCTGCCGCGAAACCAATCACCCCCGCCGCACGGCAGATGCTGGTGTGAGGGCGGGCCTCCGGGCCCGCCCTCTGCCTGTCCGGGCCGTCAGTTGCCTCGGGTCGCAGAATATTTGTACGATAGATTACTCGAACGGACAGATCCTGTAGGGGCACCGCTATGGCAGGTCGTATTTCTCGGTCTCAGTTGCAGAGCATGATTCGCCAAGCGGAGAGCAGGCAGAGGCAGGCGATCGACAAGTACAACCGCGAGGTGCAGCGCCACAACCAACGGGTGAGGTCAGCCGTAGACAAGTACAACCGGGACATGCGGTCTGCGGTGCGCAAGTACAACTCGGCGGTCCAAGCGCACAACGCCCGGGTTAGAGCTGATCGAGAGCGGGCAAGGCGTGAGCTTGCGCGACTACGCGCTCGCTCCACACCTGCGCGGTATTCGTCGCTCCGGGTATCGGTCGAGGCGCTACACGAAGCCTACGTTCGGTACGAGTCCCAGGTCGGGGCAGAGCCGGGGGACCACCGGCACGCTGAGCTGCTGGACTTGGCTGAGCGGGAGGATGCGAACAGCCTCAGTGCGATCAATGCACTCCTCGATTCTCCGAACGACACTGGAGTGGATGCCGACGGTCTTCGCTCGTCGCGGGTCACACACGAACTGCGGATCATCTCGAAGGATCTGGATGATCGGTGGCGCGGCGCGCTCTTCGCGCTCAGCCCGCAGAACCCGGACGCTGCTCGCCACTTCTGCACAAGCGCACGCGAGATTCTGATCCAGATCCTGGATCACGGTGCTCCTGATGAAGTGGTGCTTGCGACCGTTCCGGACTGCGAGACGCAAGAGTCGGGGCTGCCCACTAGACGAGCAAAGATCCGGTATGTGCTGGAGAGAAAGGGTGTCGCCGTCGAGTCACTCGGTGAATTCATGCGTATCGACATCGACAACGTGCACCAACTATTCAGGATCTTCAACAGCGGAACGCACGGGACCGCCGGGAAGTACGACCTGCCGAAACTGGTGGCCATCAAGGAGCGTGTCGAGGGCACAATTCTCCTTCTGGCACGAATTGTGCGATTGCGCTAGCGCCCCGTGCTGCCGTGGCCGCCCGCGCCGCGCTCCGTCGCGTCGAGGTCCTCGACCACCTCGAACGCGGCCGGCGCGAGCCGGCCGACGACGAGTTGCGCGATGCGCTCGCCGTCCTCGATCAGGTAGCGGCCGCCGTCGCCGGCCCCGGGCAGGCAGTACATCGTCACGAACAGCTCGCCGCGGTAGTCGGCGTCCAGGGTGCCGAGCACCGCGAGCACGCCGCGTGAGGCGAGGCCGGAGCGCGGCCGGAGCTGCACGTCGAGCCCCGCGGGCGCAGCCACGGCGATGCCCGTCGGCACGAGCACAGGTGAGGTGCCGAGCTCGATCGAGCCGCCCTCGAGGCAGGCGTGCAGGTCGTACCCGCTCGCGAGGGCGCTCTGGCGCTGCGGCAGCCGCGCGCCGGTCCGCAGCAGCCGTACCCGCAGGACCGTGGAGTCCGGATTCTCGCTCACCGTGCCGGGAAGGGGAGGGCGCTAGCCGGCGGTGGCCGCCCGGCGCTCCTGTGCGCGCGCGATGCCGCGGCCCTTCTTCGGCGTCAGCACCTCGACGGGGTAGACGTCCCTCTTGAGCATCTCGCGCGGCGGGTCGATGTAGATCGAACCCCAGCCGCAGGCCTGCTCGCAGAGGCGGCAGCCGACGCACTTCTTGTCGTCGACGACGGCCACGCCGTAGAAGTCGTGGCTGTTCGGCGCATCCGTCAGGGAGAGTGCGTCGAACGGGCAGATGTGGATGCACAGCTCGCAGCCGGAGCCGATGCAGTTGTCGTCGATCACCTTGGCCAGCGGCAGCTCGCGGCGAGGGAAGGTGCGGCACTGGTCGCCCAGTTCATCGAGGATCGACTCCGGCGGGCAGACGGCGCCACAGGCGCCGCAGTCGATGCAGAGGTCGGGGTCGATCACGTGCAACTCGTCGCGCACGCCGGTGATGGCGTTGACAGGGCACTTCTTGACGCAGGCCGTGCAGCCGATGCACGTCTCGATGATGGAATACGCCAACGCTGCCTCCGATCGGGGCGCCGCTCGCCGAACCTGCCGCGAATCTACCACGACCGGGCGCACAGGGCGACGCCTCAACGGGTATTCGATCGCCCGACGCGCCTTTCGAGCGGCTCGAGGCCACCTCAGGAGCCGCGCTGGAGCGGACCTGCGCCGCTGGTAGGATTGATTCGATGACACCGCGCCTCCATATCCATCTCCGCCGCTTGCTGACCGCGCCGAGGCTGCGTGTTACCTCGACGGGCGGACGCCGCAGCGAGCTGGCGATCGAGGGCCTCGTCTGCGGCGTCTGCGCGAGCCGCACCGAGCGCGCCCTGCGCAGCGTCCCTGGCGTCGAGGGGGCCAGCGTCGACCTCGCGAGCGGCTCCGCCACGATCGAGCAGGGCGAAGCGGCGCCCGACCTCGCGCAACTCGCCGATGCCGTCGACGGCGTCGTCATCGCGCGGCCGTGGCGGCTGAGGATCGAGGCGTGGGCGGCGAGCCTTCGGGAGGGCTGGCGGCGCGTCGTGCGGAGAGGCGCCTGATGCCGCCCGCTGAGGGCGCCCCGCCGCCGGTCGCGATCGGCGCGCACTGCTCGGCCTCGGGCGGCCTCTGGCGCACGATCGAGCGGGCCGTGGCGATCGAGGCGGAGGCGGTGCAGTTCTTCGGCGCCTCGCCGCGCGCCTGGCGTCCCACCAACCACAAGCCCGAGGCCTTCGAGCGCTTCCGCGAGCTGCGCGCGGAGTCCGGCATCGGCCAGGCGTGGCTGCACGGCAGCTACCTGGTCAGCCTCGCCCCGCGCAACGAGGAGCACTACGAGAAGTCGATCGCCTCGGTGGTGAACGCCCTGACCGTGGCCGCGCGAGCCGGTGCCGAGGGCGTGGTGCTGCACAGCGGCTCGCACCTCGGGCGCGGCTTCGAGGCGGTCCTGCCGGAGGTCGTCTCGGCGCTCGCGCGCATCCTCGACGAGGCACCGGAGGGGCCCGTGCTGGCGCTGGAGAACGCCGCGGGCCAGCAGGGCCCGATCGGCGGCACGTTCGGAGAGCTCGGCGCGATCCTCGATGCGGCCGACTCGGCGCGGCTGCGCGTCTGCCTCGACACCTGCCACACCTTCGCCGCTGGCTACGACATCACGACGCCCGAGGGCATGGCCGACACCCTCGAGGAGTTCCAGCGTGAGATCGGCTTCGACATGCTGGCCGTGATCCACGCGAACGACTCGAAGCAGGGGCTGGGCAGCGGGCGCGACCGCCACGAGAACATCGGCGAGGGCCACATCGGGTACGACGGCTTCCGCACGATCCTCGGCGAGCCGGCGTTCGCCGGCCGGGCGCTGCTGCTGGAGGTGCCGGGCTTCGAGGGCGACGGCCCGGACCTGGAGAACGTGCGCCGGCTCAAGCGCATCCGCGACGAGGTGGCCGCCTCGTGAGACCTTCGCGTAACCCTCTCCTCGGGGCAGCGAGCGCATCCCTTCCGGTCCCCTCTCCCCGAGGGAGACCTGCTTCGCCTGCACTTTGGGGGTGAGGGAGGATCCGCCCTCCGGGATTGCGTTGCGCCATTGGGGCTCTCGGAGGCGCGCGGGAGCCTCCCCCTCACCCCCGCCCTCTCCCCAGGGAGAGGGGCCGGATCGGGCTTGTGGAGTTTCGCAAGGTCTCGTCGTAGGAGCGTGCGCGCGGGTCGCTGCTAGCGCGGACCTCCGCCGTGCGGCCGGACGCTCCGAGGGCGGCCCGCCAGCCCGCGGAACTCGTCCTCCCAGAACAGGATCTCCATCAGCAGGTGCGGGGTCACTCCCCACTGCTGATCGGTCGGCGCGCCTTCCTCGGCGAGCCGTGCGAGCAGGCGCTCGGCCATCGAGGCGTGGTCCATCTCTGGGTCGTTCTCGGCGATGCGGATGTCGGCCTCGAACTCCAGCACCGCGTCGACGACCTCGGCGGCGATGAAGCCGCCGAACTCCTCGGAAAGCTGCTCCGCGACCCAGTTCGCGCACTCGGTCGAGAGATCCTCGTCCATGCGGACGTCGTCGGCGGGGGTCTGGTCGCTCATGGAGCCTCCCTCAGGCGCCGGGCATGGGCGCCCACGGCCCGAGGCCGGCGAGCCGGTCGGCGGCGATGCGCACGATCAGCCGCTCCTCACCGGGCTGGCGGAAGGGGTAGCTGTCCAGGCCGAGGAAGCGCCCCGCGAGCATGTCGATGTGCTTGTCGGCGCCCTCGGCGGTGATTCCGGTGACGTGGCCGTGGACTAGCAGGTACAGCTGGGGCTCGTCGCGGGCCTGCACGGAGAGCAGCACGCGCGGATCGCCTCGCATGTTGCGTGTCTTGGCGCGGCCCTCGGAGGTGTTGATCAGCACCTCGTCACCGTCGACGTCCACCCACAGCATCGAGAGCTGGGGCGTGCCGCTCGGGTTGGTCGTCACGAGGTGCCCGTAGGCACGGTCGGCGAGCAGGGCGCGGGCGGACTCGGGCAATGCGACCATCGACGGCGGCTCCATTCCGGGTTCTCGCGGGTCCCCGGCGGATGGTACCGCCGTGCTGCCGCGATGTTCACCTTACGTTGACGAAGGGATAGGGCGAACCTACGCTGAGGTCGCCGCGGAACTGATCCCGCGGCGAGATTCCCTCCGGCGCACGAGCGGGCAACGATTCGACGAGGGGCCGGACCGGTCGCCCTCGCAGGGCAGGCGCGCCGGGCTCGACGGGTGGAGCGCAGATGGCCCAGGGCACGACACCCCGAGCCGCCGATGCGGGTCGCGAGGAGCCACCCGCCCGGCAGGACGGCGTCGGTCCCAACGGGGACGAGTTGGCCTCGCCCGGCGCGCCGTTGCGCGGAATGTCCGGTGGGATGGCCGCCGGCATGGGCGGTGGAATGGCCGGCGGGATGGCCGTCGGCAGACAGCGGCCGCCGCTGCGACGCACCTTCAGGGCCTTCCAGTACCCCAAGTACCGCCTGCTCTGGGCCTCGATGGCCACCGCGATGGTCGGTATGCAGATGCAGATGATCGCCCGTGGGCTGCTCGCCTTCGAGCTGGCGGGCAACTTCTCCGCAGTCGGCGCGCTGGCCGCGGCGTGGGGCATCCCCCAGCTCTTCCTCGCGCTGCCGGGGGGCGCGATCGCGGACCGCGTGGACAAGCGCACCGTGCTGCTGATCACGCAGGCGGTGGTCTTCCTGCAGGCGCTCGGGGTCGCGCTGCTGATCAGCTTCGACGCGATCTCGCTGCAAGTGCTGTTCGCCTTCGGCGTCGTGCTGGGCGGCACCTTCTCCTTCAACATGCCCGCCCGCCAGGCCTACATCCCCGAACTCGTGCCCCGGCACGAGCTGATGAACGCGATCGCCCTCAACAACACGGCGATGAACGCGACGCGCCTCTTCTCGCCCGTCGTTGCCGGGATCCTCATCGCGGCGTTCGGCTTCGCCGTCACGTACTACATCACCTCGGCCATGTACGCCGTTGCCTGGGCCGCCGTGTGGCTGCTGCCGCGTGGCCGCGGACACATGCAGGGGATCGCGCAGCGCGGGAATGTGTTCGCGGAGATCAAGATTGGGCTGCGCTACGTGCGAGGCAATCCGGCGCTGCGCACGCTGATGCTGATGGCGCTGCTCCCGATCTTGCTGGGGATTCCGTTCATGACGATCCTCCCGGCGTTCGTGGCCGGCGACCTCGGACTCGGTCCCCGCGGGTTCGGGCTGATGATGGCGGTCAACGCTGTCGGCGCGCTGGCGGGCTCGTTGCTGATCGCGGCCCTGAACCCCGCCGGCAGGCTGGCGCGCACGCAGGCGCTGCTCGGTCTCGGCTGGGGCGGCGGCCTCGTCATCCTGGGGGTCGGATCGCTCGCCCTCGGCGCGGCGGGCGCGTTCTTCGCGATGATGGTGATCGGGGCCTGCTCGATGGCCTACATGGCGCTCAACAACGGGATGATCATGACCAGCTCGGAGCAGCGCTACCACGGCCGGATCATGAGTCTCTACATGCTCACGTTCGGCTTCATGCCGATGATGGGGCTTCCCCTCGGCATCCTCGGAGACGCGATCGGCGGCTACGCCACCTTCACGCTGCTCGGCGTTGGCCTCCTTGGCTTCGTCCTGGTGCTCCTGCTGCTGGTGCCGTCGGACGTGATCGACCGCGCTGCACGCGTCGAGTCGAGCGAGACGGTCGAAGCCGACGCGGGCTAGGTTCGAGGTCCGACGCGCCTCGGCTACTCGAAGACCAGCTGGAACTCCATGATGCCGCGGTCCTCCACGGACACGACGATCGGAGCGGTCGGCGCTTCGATGTCGTAGTCGTCGAACTCGATCTCGAGCGAGCCGACCACGACGACCAGCCCGTCCGTGAGCTGGCCCTCGAGCGGGATCTCGACGCGGCGGGTCACGCCGTGCAGCGTGAAGTCGCCGACCGCCGTGACCGAGAGCGTCTCACCCTCGGCGGGCACGGCGTCGATCGCGATCGGCTCGGCGAGGACGAACGTCGAGGTTGGGAAGCTGTTCGTCTCGATCCCCCGGCCGCGCAGGGCGCGGTCGCGCCGCGAGTCGTCGGTCGTGAGCTGCGTCATGTCGACCTCGACGCTGACGGCGGTGATCGTGCTGCCGTCGAACTCGAGCGAGGCGGTGACCGCCGATGTGCGGCCGACGGCGGTGAACGCGCCGATGCCAACGAGTTCCTCGCGGACGCGGAACCCGGCGAAGGACTCGCCCCGCTCGGAGAGCGTCCAGACGCCGGTCAACTCGCCCTCGGGGCGCGCCGGGGCGGCCTCGGAGGTCGGCTCGGGCGTGGGCGTGGGCGTGGGGGTCGCGGTCGGTGTCGGCGTGGCGGTCGCGGTGGCGGGCGTGGAGCGGGCGGCGGTCGCTGTCGGGGTCGGTGAGGGAGTCGGAGTCGAGGGCGCGGCGGTGGCGGTCGCGGTCGGCGTCTCGCGCGTGGTGGCGACGGCGCTCTCGAGGGTTACGGGCGGCGGGGCGTCGTCGCGCAGGAAGAAGTACCAGCCGCCGACGGCCACGACGGCGACCACGATCACCGCGAGGACCGCTGCGAGAACGAGGCGGGGCCGACCGAGCATCATCATCCTCCTGCCCGCGCGGGCGCCGATCGCGCGGCAGCCTCGCAGACCGCGGATAACGTCAGCGTAAGGCCAGCCGGGCGCTGGTTATAGATGCATCCGGGGAGTCGCCGCCGGCTCGTGGCTTCCGAGACTCCTCGAAAGGTCCGTCCAACCACGCGTGGGGTCGCGACGTGGTCGCGGGCCGGGTCGGGGAGGCGGTGTAGGATACGCCCGGGCTCGAGCCCCGACCGCGATGCGTGGAGGCGCCACTACGAGGCGTAGCGTGCAGAGGTGGGCGCCACGACCGACTTCATGACGCCAGAGCAGCGAGCCGAGCTGGAGGCTCTGCGGGCGCAGCGGTACGACACGAAGCGTGCCACTGTCCCCGCCCTCGAAGACCTGTTGTACACGCCCGTGCAGATTCTCGATCACGGGTTCGTACGCGTCGTCGACTACATGGGCGACGACGGCGCCATCGTGCAGGCGGCGCGCGTCTCGTACGGACGAGGCACGCGACGCTTGTCGGATGATCGAGGGCTCATCCGCTACCTCATGCGGCACCGCCACACGACTCCCTTCGAGATGTGCGAGATCAAGCTGCACGTCAAGCTCCCGATCTTCGTCGCGCGACAGTGGATCCGGCACCGCACGGCCAACGTCAACGAGTACTCCGCCCGCTACTCGATCCTCGATCGTGAGTTCTACGTGCCGGACGCCGAGGTCCTGCGGGCGCAATCCCGAACCAACCGGCAGGGCCGCGGCGAGCAACTCTCCCCGGCTGAGGCCTCGCGCGTGCAGGAGCTGCTGCGCGAGGACGCCGAACGCGCCTACCGACACTACGAGGAGCTACTGAACGAGTCGCCGGCCGGAGAGTCGCCCGACGAGGAGCAGAGTGGCCTCGCGCGCGAACTCGCCCGGATGAACCTCTCGCTCAACTTCTACACGCAGTGGTACTGGAAGATCGACCTGCACAACCTGCTGCACTTCCTGTCCCTGCGGGCGGACGACCACGCCCAGTACGAGATCCGCGTCTACGCGGACGCGATCCTCGATCGCGTCGTGAAGGCCTGGGTGCCGCTCGTCTACGAGGCGTTTAGTGACTACCGGATGAACAGCGGGAACCTCTCGGCCGGCGCGCTGTCGGTCGTGCGTGCACTGGTCGCGGGTCGCCGCGCCGAGGCGGATGCGCTGCGCAAGGAATCAGGGATCTCCGCGCGCGAGTGGCGCGAGCTGATGGAAACCCTCGAACTGAACGAGTGACCGGCGCGCGTCGATGGACGCGGTCCGCTACCAGGACACCTGCCGCGCCTCGAGGTCACGCAACCTCTCGGCGTCGATAGCGAGCAGCTCGGCAAAGACCGAGGCGGTGTGCTCGCCGAGCCAGGGTGCGCGACCGCGCACGTCGATGCGCTCGCCGTCATGCACCCACGGCGAGGCGAAGTGGAGGTGTGTCTCGCCCTCGGGGATGTGCAGCTGGCCGCGGGCGGTCAGCTCGCCCGAGCGCACAACCTCGCTCATGTCGAGCACGCGCTCCGCGATCACGCCGCGCTGGCGCAGCGCCACCTGCAGCGACTGCCCGTCACAGACCCGCGAGCCCTCGGCCAGCGCCGGCTCGGCGTCGCCGTCGTCGAGGGCGACGTGCAGCACCTCTGCGACCGCGGCGAGGTCGGCGGCGTCCCGGCAGGTGACGGCGATCCACTCCTCGTGCTGGCAGGGCAGGCAGCCCTCGTAGGCGGCCTCCGTCGCGCGCTCCGCGCCGAACTCGCGCATCAGCGCCGCCGAGACGCCGAACAGCGTCGACTCGACGAGCGCGCCCCGCCCGCTGCGGTCGCGCTCCTCAAGGGCGCGCAGCAGGCCGAGCGTGAGCGCGGTGGCGCAGAGCGGATCCGGGTAGGCGATGCTGCGGTCGCTCCAGGGCCGGTCCGGGCCGGCGTAGCCAAAGCCACACATCAGGAGCATCCCGTAGCCGTAGCCCGTCATGCCCTCGAGGTGACTACCGGGCTGGTACGCGGAGAGCCGACCGATGACGAGGCCGGGATTTGCAGCCCACAGCTGGTCCTCGTGCAGCCCGAGGCGGCGTGCGCGCTCCGCGCCGGGCGTGAGGTTGGAGAGCAGCACGTCCGCCCGCGCGACCAGCCTGTGGAGCAGCGCGCGGCCCTCGGCGGTCGTGAGGTCGAGCAGCACGCTCTCCTTGCCGCGGTTGACCTCGCGGAAGCCGCCGGAGCGGTCCCAGTCGGCCTCGCCCTCGGCGTGCGGGTCGAAGTAGGTCATGATCGGCCGCACGTCGTCGAGGCGGCGTCGCGACTCGATCTTGATCACGCGTGCGCCGAGCTGGCCGAGCAGCTGCCCCACGTAGGGCGTGGCCCAGACCGAGCTGACGTCGATCACGAGCATGCCCGCGAGCGGGCGTTGCGGATCGCGAGCTGTGCGGGCGGCGCGCGCCTCGGCGGCCTCGCGCGTGGGCGCGTCACTCTCCGGCCCCGGGGTGGTGCGGTAGAGCCACCGGGCGTGGTCCGGCTCGCCGTCGAGTTGCTCCTGCAGCGCGGCGGCCTGGTCGGGGCGGTTGGCGAGCGCGAACGGCAGCCGATGGCGCAGCGAAAGCTCGAGGATCTCCTCGCGCGTGTGTTGCGCCAGCCAGGCGGCGATGCGCGGGGCCAGCAGCTCGACGCCGTCGAGGCGGCCCCGCTGGCTACCGAAGATCTCCCAGCTCGCCCACTCCGGGTCGCCCATCGCCTGCCGCAGGCGCGCCCACTGCTCGTCCCGCACGATGATCGTGTAGACGGGGCCGTCCTTCGCCTCGAAGACCCCCGACGGCTGGTAGACGGAGACGCCGAGCCTCGAGGGCGCCTCGCCCGTGTAGAGCCACTGGACCGCCGCCCACGACGTCGCGATCGCGAGACACTCCAGCTTCGTCAGCTCCGTTACCCCGGACGTCGCCCCGCTGAGCGCCAGCGCGCCGATCCAGAGCGCCGCGAACGAGCCGGCGAGCGCGTCGGCCTGGTGCGGCGAGAGCACGGCAGGCCGCTGATCCGGGTCCGAGGGCGTTCCCGTCACATGCAGCAAGCCAGCGGCGGCGGAGACCGTCAGGTCGCTGCCTGTGCGCGCGCCCGGCTGGCGGCCGAACGAGGAGAGCAGGACCAGCGGGCAGCCCGCAGCCTCGGCGGCGCGGGCCGCCTCATGGTCGCGTCCGCGCCATGCCTCGTCGTCGAGGTCGGCGAGCAGGGCGGCGGCCGGCGGCGGGCTGTCGCCGCGCTCCAGCGGGCGCGGCTCGAAGCCGGCGCGGCGGAGGTGCAGCGCCGCCCACTCGAGGGCGGGCGTGCGCCCGGCGATCAGGACGGACGGGCGTCCCTCGCGGGCGTCTCCGGCGCGCGTGGCGGCCAGACCTACAGCCCGCTGCTGCTGCGCTCGGCCTGACGGATCGGGCGGCGCTCGCCGCTGACGCCGAACTCGGGCGTGCCAATCGCGGCGGCGCCCTTCGTGACCTCGGCCCAGTGGGCGTGGTTCGCCTCGTGGATGCTGAAGCAGGCCTTGAGCGCGGTGTAGAAACCCTGCGCGTCCTGTGTCTGATTGACCGACTCCTTGATCAGCAGCGCGGCGAACGAGGGCACCTCGGCGATGCGCGTGGCGAGGTTCAGCGTCTCCTCCTCCAGCACGTCGCGCGCGAAGACCTTGTTCACCATGCCGAGCCGGTAGGCCTCGTTCGCGTCGATCGAGTCGCCGGTCAGCAGCAGCTCCTTTGCCTTGCGCGGTCCCAGCTCCCAGGGGTGCGCGAAGTACCCGGGGCCGCACACCCCGAGCCGCGTCCCGACGAGGTCCGCGAACACCGCGTCGTCCGAGGCGCAGATCAGGTCGCAGCACCAGGCGAGCATCAGCCCGGCGGAGATGCAGTAGCCGTGCACCTGGGCGATCGTGATCTTGCGCAGGTCGCGCCAGCGGCGCGTGTTCTCGAAGTAGTGCCGGAAGTCGCGCAGCCAGCGCTCCTCCGTGCCTCGGCGGTCCGTGGCCGCGAGCATCGCCTCGTTCTCGGCGAGGCGCTCCGGAGTTCCGAGGTCGTGCCCGGCCGAGAAGGCCGGGCCAAGCCCGCCGAGGATCACGACGCGCACGTCGTCGTCCGCCTCGGCGCGCAGGAACGCCTCGTCCAGCTCGCCGAGCAGGCCGTAGTTCTGCGCGTTGCGCGCATCGGGGCGGTTGAGCCAGATGCGGGCGATGCGGCCCTCGTGCAGCGTCTCGTAGGTGACAAAGCGTCCGTCGGCCATCGCTCTCTCCGTTTCGTGCAACCCGTCTCGCAGCCCGGCGGTGTGCCGAGGCGCAGCGGATGATAGCGGAGCGCCGTCTTGACGAGGCCGCGGGCTGCGGGCCAGTGTGCGCGCGGGGCGCGCGCATGACCGGTGAACACGTCCAGACGCCGATCGTCTACCTCCGGGAGATGCCAGAGCGCATCGAGGTCGGCTGGTTCGGGAACCCGTATCTGGTCTGCCCGACCTGCGACGAGGGCGCGCTCGTCACGATGCAGGATCCGCAGGGCCAGGGCTCGATGCTGATCTGCGCGCGCGGCTGCGGCCAGCGCTTCTGGGTCGACGCGGCCGACCCGAAGGACGCCGCCCCCTAGTCCTCCGAGGCGGTCCAGCGCTCGTGCATCACGACCTCGTCGAGGGGGGCGCGGCGGTTCGGGCCGTAGTCACGGGTCGGCCAGCCGAGCGGGATGATCGCGGCGCTCTCGATGCCCTCGGGGATGTCGAGCACCTCGTGCATCTCCTCCTTGCGGCGGCGGTGCAGGGTGGTCAGCACGGTCCCGAGGCCGAGCGCGCGCGCGGCGAGCATCAGGTTCTGGCAGGCCGGGTAGATCGAGGCCCCCGTCTGGAACCCGGCCTGCCCCGACGGTGGAGTCGAGACGCAGGCGACGATCAGCACCGGGGCGGCGTCGAGCGGCATGCGCTCGTCGTTGGGCGAGACCTGCGCGACCTGCGCGATGCGGTAGATGTCCTCGCGCGCGCGGTCGTAGACCTCGCGGATTCGCGCCTTCTGCTCCGGGTCCCGCACGACGATGAAGCTCCACGGCTGCGTGTTGGAGCCGGAGGGCGCGTGGATCGCGGCCTGCAACACCGCGCGCACGGTCTCGTCGTCGACCTCGCGGTCGGACCAGGCGCGGACGGCGCGCTGGCGCCGGAACAACTCGCCCGCGTCCTCGATTGGTTTCATGGCTAAATCGTCTCCACGAGGCCGCTGTACGTCGCCATCACGCGGCCGGGCTGGCCCCAGCGCTCCGGCCGGCCGGCTGCCATGTCGTCGAGCTCGATCAGCCCGCGTTCGACGGCGAACTCGGGCGCGAAGACCGTGAGGCCGGAGTAGTACATCGGGTGCGGCGAGCTCGCGATGTGGGCGCAGCTGCGCCCGGCCGCGAGCGCCGAGTCGTGGTTCGCCGGGTCGAAGGCATCGCCGCGCTGGACCGCCTTGCGCTCCACGCCCACGTCGCCCGGCTCGAGGTTGACGATCGCGACGTTGTGCTCGGCGACCTCCTTGGCGAGGCCCGGGGCAATGCGGTTGAAGGCCGCCTTGCTGACCGCGTACGAGAGCCCCGGCCGCCCCGTCCAATCGCTCGACGGCATCTTCGAGGACTCGACGATGCCGTTGCGGGAGCTGATGTGGACGACGACCCCGCCGCCCTGCTCGACCATGACGGGGACGACCCTCGTGAGCAGGTAGAGCGGCGCGAGCGCGTTCACGCGCAGCGAGAGGTCGAAGACCTCGTAGGGCGTGAGCAGGAACGGATCCTTGAAGCCGCGCCCCACCCAGCGCGCGTTGTTGACCAGCACGTCGATGCGGCCGAACTCCTCGATCGTGCGCTCCACGAGGACGTCCATGTCGCCCTGCTCGAGCAGGTCGACGCGCACGGCGAGCGCGCGTCGACCAATCGCCTCGATCTCCTCGACGGTCTCGGCGAGGCTCGTGCCGGGGACGGGGCGGACGTCGGAGCCCGTCACCGACTCGGACATCTCCTGCGGCTCGCCGGGCTCCAGCGTGCGGGCGGCGACGGCGAGGTCGTAGCCGGCCTCGGCGAGGGCGATCGCGCAGGCCTTGCCGATCCCGCGGCTGGCGCCGGTGACGATCGCGACGGGTGTGGGGTGCTCCACGGCGGCCTCCTCGGCTAGTCGGAGCGGATCGAGGGCGAGTAGGTGGGGAGGCGGTCGAGCAGCAGGTCGTCAGCGCGGCTGCGCACCCGCTCCTTGATCGCCTCGGGGTGGGTGAGGATGTAGAAGCGCTCCTCGCGGATCGCGGCGACGACGAGGTCGCCGACCTCGGTGGGCAGCATGCGGCGGCCCTGGTCGTCGAGCTGGTCGGCGCTGCGCGGCTGGCGCGGGCGCTGGTAGCCGCCCATCTGCACGGGGGTGCGGATGCGGCCGGGGCAGAGCACCGAGGCGCGCAGTTTCGAGCCCGCCCGCTGCAGCTCGTGGTGCAGCGACTCGCTGAGCGCGACCACGGCCGCCTTCGTGGCGACATACGTGCTGATCCCCGGCCTCGATCCGAGGCCGGCCGCCGAGGCCGTGTTGACGACGTGCCCCTCGCTGTCCTGCTCGATCATCAGCGGCACGAAGACGTGCATGCCGTTGAGCACGCCCCAGAAGTTCACGCCGACCACCGCCTGCCACTCCTCGTGGGGCAGCTCCCAGAGCGCGGGCTCGGGGCGCGAGTTGAGGCCGGCGTTGTTGCAGAGCACGTGCACCGCACCGAACTCGTCGATCACGCGCCGCGCGAGCGCCTCGACGCTGTCGCGGTTCGTGACGTCCGTCGGCACGCCGATCACCGTGCCGTACTGGCCGAGCGCCTGCTCCGCCTCCTTGAGGCCGTCGGCGTCGATGTCGGCGAGGGCGACGCGCATCCCCGCCTCGAGCAGGCGCTGCGCGATCCCGCTGCCGATGCCGCCCGAGCCGCCGGTGACGACGGCGACCTTGTCCTGGAATTCGCGCATCCCTGTCTCCTCTCGTCCCCGTCGGGGGCAGTGGCGCCGAGTGTAGTCCCTGCCCTCCGACGATGCGCCCTCGCGCGGCCCTCCCGTCATTCCGGCGAAAGCCGGAATCCAGGCTCGGCAGACACGCGAGCGCCCTCGGAAGGTTGTTGCGCCCCCGAGTGGCGGGCTGCGCCCGCTCCCCCTCACCCCCAACCCTCTCCCGCCAGGGGAGAGGGGGCCGGACCGCCCCTGGAAGTTGGGTGCGCCCCCGGTGGTTCCGAGGGGGAGAGGGGGCCGGACCCCCCGGGGACCCATGGAAGGCGTCGCGGAGGGTTAGAAGCCCTCCCAGCCGGGGGCGCGCGTGGGCAGCGCGACCTGCGCGCGGCCCTTCGCTGTCGTCTCGCCGATCTGGTTCTCCGCCCACAACTCGAGGTCCACGAGGTGGTCCGAGCCCTCGATCTGCTTGCCGCTGACCCGGCCCTTGAGCCAGGTGGTGTCGCCGAGGTAGTTGAAGCGCCGGACCTCGCCGTAGAGGCGCGTCATGAAGCCGTCGTTGCCCATCCAGTTCGTCACCGGATGGCCGAGCCAGCACATCCGCTGCGAGCCGTAGTCGTAGGCCATCGGGAGCCCCGCCTGGCCGGCGGTCCCGGAGGCGGCGTGCACGCGGATCACCGCCTCGAGCGCCCCCGTGTTCGGGTCGCGGTACCAGAACGCCGGGTGACGGCGCGACTCGCGGACGGAGAAGACGTGCGCCATGCCGCCGATGCAACCCGCCTCGAAGGCGGCGATGTCGCCGAGGCTGAGCGGGCCCTTCACGACGGCGGGCACCTCGTCGCCGATCTCGACGTCGTCCCAGAAGCGAGGGGTCGCGCCGCGGATCTCCTCGTTGAGCATCTGCTCCTCGATCTCGACGAGCTCGTCCTCGCTGTAGGCGTACGGCTCGCGCTGGTACTTGCCGCGCTCGCGCGCGGCGCGGCGCTCGGCGCGGAACTGCCAGCCCTTGCACTCGGCGATCACCTCGCCTCGCTGGTTGCGGTAGGTGGAGATGCTGGACTGGATCATCGTGCGGCCGGCGAACTCGCCCTGCCGCTCGTCGAGGCCGGTGAACTGCTCCTGCACCGTGATTCGATCGCCAAGCATGATCGGTCGGTGCCAGACCCAGTCGTTGCCCGCGTGGAAGCCGTGCACGCCCGGCAGCCCGCCCGTGCGGCCCGAGGTCCAGTAGACGCTGTAGAGGAAGGTCGGCGGCGCGATGATCCCGCCCCAGCGCGTCGAGGCCGCGTACTCGGCGTCCACCCATAGCGGGTTCGGGTCGCCGATGCCGCGCACGAAGTGGCGGATGTTGTCGCGCGTCGCCTCCTCGTGCAGCGGGCCGAGGCCGTAGAAGCTCGGCCGGTTGTAGCTGCCGAGGCGCGATCGCAGCCGATCGAGGGCCTCCTCGGTGATCAGGCCCTCGCTGATCCGGGGCGCGTCCTGCTCGGCCATCGCTGCCTCCTCGCCGCCTTCCGGGCAAGCCTACCGCGACGTGCGCCCACGGGGGGCGCCCGCCCGGCGCCGGGATCGTTCACAGCGTGAGGCGTGCGTATGATGCGCGTGCCAATCGGGCATCGGGAAAGGGCCGTGCGCATGCACTACGGCTGGACCGACGAGCAGCTGCAGTTCCGCGACGATCTGCGCGCCTTCATCGCCGAGCACCGCACCGAGGAACTCCTCGAGGAGCTCGAGGCGTACCACGAGACCTACGTTTATGGCCCCGCGATGCGGCGCTTCCGCAGCGCACTCGACGACGCCGGGTTCTCGACGATGGCCTGGCCGAAGGAGTACGGCGGCCAGGACAAGGGCGCCTTCTACCTCTTCATCCTCAAGGAGGAACTGGAGTACTGGGGGATGCCGTATGACGCGCTCTCCGTGCTCTCGGTCGGCACGACGATCATGCGCTTCGGCAACGAGCGCCAGAAGCGCGAGTGGCTGCCGAAGATCCAGACCGGCGAGATGAACTTCGCGATTGGCTACACCGAGCCGAACGCCGGGACGGACCTCGCCTCGCTGCAGACGCGCGCCGTCCGCGACGGCGACGAGTGGGTGATCAACGGCCAGAAGATCTACACCTCGGCGGCGCACAACGCGAGCCACCTCTTCATGGCGGCTCGCACGGACCCCGAGGCGCCCAAGCACCGCGGCATCTCCGTCTTCGTCTTCCCCATGGACACGCCGGGCATCACCGTGCGCCCGCTCTGGACGATGGGCGGCGGCCGCACCAACGAAACCTTCTACGAGGACGTGCGCATCCCCGCCGACTCGATCGTCGGCGAGGAGAACCGCGGCTGGTACACGATCATGAACGCGCTCGACCTCGAGCGCGTCACGATCGGCCCCTACGCGCCGATCAAGCGCGTGCTCGACCTGATGGTCGACTACGTGCGCGAGGAGCGCAGCGAGCTGCGCGACGACCCGATCGTGCGCACGAAGCTGGCCGAGACGAAGCTCGACTACGAGATCGCGAGGGCGCTCGCGACGACCAACGCGGCGATCATCGACGGCGGCCACACGCCGACGATGGAGGCCTCGATGACGAAGGTCTGGTCGACCGACATGAAGGAGCGCGTCAGTAACCTGGCGATGGACCTGCTCGGCTGGGAGGGCGCGCTGCAGGGTGCGAGCGGCCCGGTCGCGCCCCTCCGAGGTGACTTCGAGGAGCGCTGGCGCGGCGCGCCGGCGACACGTTTCGGGGGCGGCACGAACGACGTGCAGCGCCAGATCATCGCCACGCGCGGCCTCAGCCTGCCGCGCGGCTAGCGGCAGCGCACGTAGGGACTGGCCGTCACTGGCGCTGTGCTACAGTCACGAACGACAGTGATACGCCTACGTGGGAGGTTACGATGGCGGAAGCAACAGATGACGGGGACGCAGGCATGAACGGAGACGGCATGGGCTCTGGCCTTGGCGAACTCCTGACCAGCACGCCGTACCTGGTGGCGGGGTTCATCGCAGTGCTGATCCTGGGCGCGATAGCGTATTGGCTCGGCGCCTGGACGGTCGTCGATACGAGGCCGTCTCTCGAGGCTACGCTGGGCCGGGTGCTGGTTGAGACCAGCAGTGGCTTGTTCATCGGCGGGGGCCTGCTGGGCGCCGTCGGGGCGCTGCGGCTGGTGCGTTGGATTGAGCGGCGGATAGCGGCTTCCTACAGTCGCGACTAGCCGGCGCCGCGCGGCGAGAGGCCGAGCTTGGACCTGCAACGGACCGACCTTCAGGAGCTGCTGCGCAGCAACGCTGAGGACGTCCTCGCGAGTGAGGCGCCCGCCGACCGCGTCCGCGAGATCGAGCAGGCCGGCGAGCCGGACAGCGCGCTGTGGTCGACGCTCGTCGACCTCGGCTGGACCGGCCTCGCGATCGACGAGGAACACGGCGGCCAGGGCGGCTCGCTGCTCGACCTCGCCGTGATCGTCGAGCAACTCAGCCGCCACGCCGTCCTCACGCCCTTCGTCCCGACCGCCCTCGCCGCGCTCGTGGTGCAGCGCCACGGCGACGAGGCGCTGCAGGCCGAGTTGCTGCCCCGCATCGCCGAGGGCGCGACGGTCGCGATCGCCCTCGCCGAGGGCCACGGCGAGCTGCGCGATCTGGCGACGAGCTACGAGGACAGTGCAGTCAGCGGCGAGAAGCGCTTCGTCGAGTACGCGCGCAGCAGCGACCTGCACCTCGTGGCGGCTAGCCGCAACGGCGCGCCCGGCCTCGCGATCGTCCCGGTCGGCGCCGAGGGCGTCAGCATCGAGCAGGACCTCGTGAGCATCGGCAAGACGCCGCAGGCGATCGTCGCCTACGCCGGCGCACGGGCCGACGCCTGGATCGAGGGCGAGGCGGCGGTCGAGGATCTGCGGCGGCTCGGCTCGGCGCTGGCCTCGCTGGAGTCGTACGCGCACGCGCAGCGAGCGCTCGACATGACGGTCGACTACGTGCAGACGCGGGTGCAGTTCGGGCGGCCGATCGGGTCGTTCCAGGCGGTGCAGATGCGGCTCGCGGACCTCGCGACGCGGGTGCAGGCGAGCAACTTCCTGGTTCATGAGCTGCTCTGGCACTTCGGCGAGGGCAGCGAGGATCCGGAGCAGATCGCGGTCGTGAAGGCAGTGACGGCGCAGACGGTGGCGCAGGTGACGCAGGACTGCCACCTGCTGCATGGCGGCATCGGCTTCATCACGGAGTACGACCTCTACTTCCACACGATCCGTGGCAAGGAGGCCTCGCTGCGCTTCGGCGGCGCCGGCGAGGCGCTGCGCACCGTCGCCAACGCCCTCCTCGACTGACCGCGCTCGGCCCCCTCTCCCTGAGGGAAGGGCGGGGGTGAGGGAGCCGCTCGCCGAGCCTCCGAGGGCGCACCAACCGATCGCTGCCCCAGCTGGATTCCGGCTTCCGCCGGAATGACGGAAGGGGATCCGGTCCCCTCTCCCCTTGCGGGAGAGGGCGGAGGGTGAGGGGTCGCCGCGCGCCAGCGCGGCCATCGAGGCCAGAGGGCGTCCGAGGCTCCACGGCCCCGCGCGTTGACCGCGCGCGCGGGGCGGGCGTTCAATGGCTAGGCGGGTGCGGGGGTAGCTCAGCTGGTAGAGCATCTGCCTTCCAAGCAGAAGGTCGCGGGTTCGAGACCCGTCCCCCGCTCCATCCACCCACCCGCTCGACCTCGCCCGCATTGACGATGCGAGAGCGCACGCGCGCCTGTCGCTGCTAGGCTCATCCCTGGCCGCCGGGGCGCGCCGAGCACTCGAGGAGGACGGCATGACCGACGACGGATTCGCGCCGGACTGGGACGCGCTGACCGAGGAAGCGACGGAGCTGCTCTCCGCCTACATCCGCGTCGACACCGTCAACCCGCCCGGCAACGAGACGCGCGCCTGTGAGTTCTACGGTGAGATCCTCGATCGCGAGGGCATCCCCTACCGGGTCTACGAGCCGGCCGACGCGCCCGGCCGCGGCACGCTCGTCGCCACGCTGCCCGGCGACGGCACGGGCGGCAAGCAGCTGATCCTGCTCAACCACACCGACGTCGTCCCCTTCGAGCGCGAGCACTGGACCGTCGACCCGCTCGGGGGCGAGGTCAGCGACGGCTACATCTGGGGGCGAGGCACGCTCGACATGAAGGGGATGGGCATCATGGAGCTCATCACCTTCCTGCTGCACCACCGCCACAAGCTCCCGCTGCGCCGTGACCTCACCTTCATCGCCGTCGCCGACGAGGAGGCGGGCAGCGTCTACGGAGCCGACTTCCTCGCGCGCGAGCATCCGGAGGTGATCGACTGCGTGTGCGTACTCAACGAGGGCGGGCGTGGCAGCACGCGCGCGTTCGGGGTCGAGCGGCCGCTGATGCAGATCGGGGTGGCGGAGAAGATCCCCTGCTGGGTGCGCCTGAACACGCAAGGCCGTCCCGGTCACGGCTCCGTCCCGACGCCGGACAACGCCGCCGACCGCCTCGTACGCGCGCTGCAGCGGATCCAGGACTGGGAGCGCCCGCCACGGATCGGCCCGGAACTGCGCGCCTACTTCGAGGGCCTCCACGCCGCGGGCCTGCTCGATGAGGAGCCGACCGAGGAGACGATCGAGCGGGTCGCCGCACGCCAGCCGCGGGTCGGGGCGCTGCTCAGGAACACCATCTCGGTGACGACGCTGCAGTCCGGCGTGAAGCACAACGTGATCCCCGCCGGGGCGACCGCGACCCTCGACTGCCGCCTGCTGCCCGGCGCCGACCCGGACGCCTTCCTCGCGGAGCTGGTCGAGGTGATCGACGACGACGATGTGGAGGTGGAGGTGGTGCTGCGCAGCTACGGCCCGCCCTCTCCAATCGATTCGGAGCTGTACGAGACGCTGTCGAGGGCGGTGCGCAACACGGTCGAGGACGCCGTCGTGGTGCCGTGGACCTCGACGGGCTTCACGGACTCGCGCGTGTTCCGCCGCATGGGCTACCCGGCGTACGGCTTCGTGCCGGTTTTCGTGCCGCCCTCGGACCAGGCGCTCGGGCACGGCAACGACGAGCGCATCGCGATCGAGGGTCTGCGGATGGGCATGCAGATCCTGCACGACACCGTGCGCAGCATCTGCGGGTAAGGGTCCGGCGATGGCGCTGCCCGAGGTCATCGACGTGCATGTGCACCTGACGCGCGATCCCGCGCAGGAGCGGCTCGTCTTCCCCAAGCCTGGCTATCCCGACGAGTGGTATCGGGCCAACGAACCGCGCGTCATCGACTGGATGGACGACGAGGGCTTCTCTCACCTCTTCATGATCAACTACATGGACACGAACCGGATGATCGCGAGCCGCCTGGCTCGCGTGCCGGACGCCTCCGAGGCCGAGCTTGAGGGCGCGCGCGAGCGGCTCCGCGAGGAGCACGTGGAGCGCCTGCGGCGCTTCAATGCCTGGTGCTGCGAGCTCGGCGCGCGCGAGGCGCGCCTCATCCCCTTCCCCTGCGTCGACATCGGCATCTTCTACGACGTGACGGTGATGATGGAGGAGCTGGAGGCGCGGTTGGCCGAGGGCGCGCGCGGGATCAAGCTCCACCCCGGCCTCGGGCACTACTTCCCCGGCGACGAGCGGATGTTCCCGCTCTACGAGCGCCTGCAGGAGGCGGACGTCCCGGTCCTCAGCGACACGGGCTCGCTCTCCCCCGCGCCCGAGGGCGGCGTCTACGGCGAGCCGCTGAACTTCGTGCCGGTGTTCGAGCAGTTCCCGCGGCTGCGCTTCATCATGGCGCACGCCGCCAGCGCCTTCTGGGACGAGCGTATCCCGATCGCCGAGCGCTTCCCGCAGGTCTACTTCGACCTCGCCGGCGGCTTCCAGGGCCCGGGCCACCACGCGCGCGACGGGCACCGCGCCTGCCCGATCGATGACGCGCCGCGCTTCCTGCGCGCGCTCGGGATCGACCGCGTGCTGTGGGCCTCGGACGCCCCGGGCCACGAGGCGGGCCCGCAACTGCGCAGCTTCATGAGCATCCCGCTCAGCGACGAGGAGCGCGAGCGGATCCTCGCGACGAACGCCCGCGAGTTCATCGGGCTCGACTAGCCGGAGCACCCCGCGGGGCCGGTTGACAGCGCTCGCCGCGCCAACCTAGAAGGGCAACGTCCGTCATACCCGGCAGCCGGGTTCGCGGATCGGGCGGGAGTTGCCATGGCAGGCCCCCTCTCCGGCCTTCGCGTCATGGACGTCTCCCAGCTGGCGGTCGGACCGCTGGGCGCGGCCTTCCTCGGCGAACTCGGCGCCGAGGTGATCAAGGTCGAGGTTCCCGCCGGCGACCTGATCCGCACACTGCTGCCGCACATGAACGGCGTCGCGACGTACTACACGTCCGTCAACGTCAACAAGAAGAACATCGCCCTCGACCTCAAGAACCCGCGAGACCTCGAGATCGCGCGAGGACTCGCCGAGCGCAGCGACGTGTTCGTCGAGAACTTCCGGCCGGGCGCGATGGAGCGCCTCGGACTCGGCTACGAGGCGGTGCGCGCGCTCAACCCGGACATCGTCTACTGCTCGTCCTCCGGCTACGGCTCGCGCGGCCCTCGCAGGCGCGAGGGGAGCGCCGACGGCTACGCCCGCGCCTTCACGGCGTTCGACAGCTTTACCGGACCGGTGGGCGGGCGGGCGGAGCGCTTCCGCAGCAACGGCCACGTCGACCACACCTGCGCGGCGGTCGTCACGCAGACCGTGCTGGCGGGGCTCTGCGCGCGCGAGCGGTTCGGCATCGCGCAGTTTGTCGAGACCTCGATGATGCAGGCCGCGGCGGTCTACCAGACCACCCGCATCGCCGAGCACTTCGCGGGCGGGCAGCACGCGCCGCTGGGCAGCGCGACAACGAACCTCGTGCCGCACCAGGCGTTCCGCGCCGGCGGTGGCTACATCGCGGTCGGCGTGAACACGCAGGCGCAGTGGCGCGGCCTCTGCGCCTCTCTCGGCCTCCCGGGGCTCGCCGAGGACGCGCGCTTCGCGACCAACGCCGCCCGCGTCGAGCACCGCGCCGAGCTGCTCCCGCTGCTGGAGCGGACCTTCGAGGGCCGGTCGGCCGCGGACTGGCTCGCGGTCCTCGAAGCGCACGGCGTGCCGAGCGGGCCGTTCCTGACGTTCACCGACCTCTGGGCGAGCGAGCAGGTGCAGGCGAATGAACAGATCGTCGAGCGCGAGCACCCTTGGGGCGCCGTCAAGGTCGGCGGCGCGCCCTGGCGCTTCAGCGCCACGCCCGCCCGCGTCGAGCGCGCCCCGGCGATCGACGAGCACCGCGACGAGGTGCTCGCCCTGATCGAGGCGGAGCCGCCGCGTCGCGACGGCCCGCGGCCCAAGCCGCAGCCCGCAGCCGCGCCGCTCGAGGGCGTCACGGTGGTCGAGCTGGCGCAGGGTATCGGCGCGCCGCTGGCCGCGATGCAGCTCGGCGACCTCGGCGCGGACGTGATCAAGGTCGAGCCGCCGGGCGGCGACTGGACGCGCACGCTCGGTCCGCCGTTCCTCGGCCAGGAGAGCCCCGTCTTCCTCGCGCTCAACCGCAACAAGCGCGGCGTCGTGCTCGATGTCGAGGACGCCGACGGCCGGGCCGCCCTCGACGGGCTGATCGCGGGCGCCGACGTGCTGGTGACGGACCTCGCGCCAGCCGAGGCGGAGCGGCTGGGGCTGCGCTACGAGGACCTCGAAGGTGCGAACCCGGAGCTGATCCACTGCAACGTCACCCCGTTCGGCGAGCGCGGGCCGCTGCGCGACAAGCCTGGCGCCGAGATCGTGCTGCAGGCGATGGGCGACATCTGGCGCTACCTCGGCCGCCCCGATGAGCCGCCGTTGCGCCACGGCCAGGACGTCTCGGCGATGGCGGCCGGGTTCTTCGCGGTGCAGGGCGTGCTGGCCGCCGTCGTCCACCGCGCGCGCGGCGGCGGCGGCCAGAAGGTCGAGGTTTCCGAGCTCGGCTCGCTGCTCGCGATCGAGACGCAGCTGAACGCGGCGCAGAGCGACGACTCGCTCGAGGGCGGCTGGCACCTCTCCGCGCCCACCGACCCGCCCGAGTACGACCTCTACGGCAGCGATCTGCAGGTCGACATCGGCTTCGTTCGCGATCAGACCGGCTGGCTGCGCTTCTGCGAGCGCATCGGCGTCCCGGAGGACGTGGCGACGGACCCGCGCTGGGCGACCACGCTCGACCGCACGCTCAACGCCGAGGCGCTCGGCGAGATCTTCGAGCCCTACACGAGGAAGTACCGGGCCGCCGAGTTGAAGGAGATCATCGAGGAGTGCGGCGGCATCGCGGTCGTCTGCAACGACTACCGGTCGCTGTTCGAGGATCCGCAGATGGTGGCGTACGAGATGCTGCGCCACCTCGATCATCCGACGCTGGGCCGCATCGCGACGGTCGGGCTGCCCTGGCGCCTCGACGAGACGCCGGGCTCGCTGCGGCGGCCGCCGCCGCTGCTGGGCGAGCACACGGACGAGGTCATCGAGGGGATTCGGGAGGCGAGTCGTGCCGCTCGCTGAGCACGTCCTCGGCAAGGTCTGCATCGTCGGCGTCGGGGCGACGCCGCAGGGCAGGCTGCCCGAGCACAGCGCCGACGGGATCGCGATCTGGGCGCTGCGCGAGGCGCTGGCCGACAGCGGTCTGTCCAAGGAGGATCTCGACGGCCTGATCGTGCAGCCGAGCTTCGGCGGCCAGGGCGACATCAAGGAGATCGGCCACCGCCTCGGCGTGGAGCCGCGCATCGGCTCGAACCTGAGCCACCACGGCGCCGTCATCCAGTACGCGGCGCTGCTCATCGCAAGCGGCATGGCCGAGGTCGTCGCCTGCGTCTACGGGACCAACCAGCGCACCAACCGCAACCGCTTCGGATCGAGCGTCTACCACCTCGGAGGCAACTTCGACGACGTGTACGGGCTCTCCAACCCCGGTGCGGTCGCCGCCTTCAACTACCGCCGCCGCATGCACGACTTCGGAGCCACCGAGGAGCAACTGGGCGCGGTGGCGGTGGCGCAGTCGCGGGCGGCGGCACTCAACCCGCTGGCGGTATATCGCCAGCCGCTGAGCCTCGACGAGTACCTGGACACCCGCTACGTGATCGCACCGCTGCGGCTCGTGGATTTCTGCATGGTCAACGACGGCGGCTTCGCGATGATCCTCACCAGCCCGGAGCGGGCCGCGGACCTGCCGGTGCAGCCGGTCACGATCGTGGGGATGGGGGCGCAGTCCAGCTTCCTCGAGCTGGAGCACCCCAACAGCATGTACCACCCCTCGCAGCTGCCGAACGCGGAGCTGCTGTGGGGCGCCTCCGGACTGCGTCCCGAGGACATCGACGCGCTGTACGTGCAGGAGTCCTACACGCCGAACGTGCTCTCCGCCCTCGAGAACTACGGGTTCTGCGAGTTCGGCGCCGCCCAGGACTGGATCCAGGGCGGCCGCATCGAGCTCGACGGCGATTTGCCGGTCAACCCGCACGGCGGCCAGAACCGGATGACCTACATGGTCGGCTGGCACAACACCTTCGACGCCGTGAACCAGCTCCGTGGCGAGGCCGAGGAGCCGGAGCGCCAGCTCGCCGGCCTCGAGACGGTGCTGTGCACCTTCTCGACCGGGCACTGGCAGTCCACCTGGTCGCTGATCTATCGGGGTGGCGCATGAGCGAGTACGCGAAGCCGCTGCCGCTCATCACGGAGCTGAACGAGCCGCACTGGGAGGGCGCGAAGCGGGGCGAGTTCCTCGCGCAGCGCTGCACGGCCTGCGGGCACATCTGGTTCCCGCCCTCGCCGAACTGCAGCGACTGCCTCTCCGAGGACTACGAGTGGGCGGGGCTGGCGGGCACGGGCACGGTCTACTCGTTCATCGTCTACCACCAGGGCTGGCTGCCCGGGTACCGCGAGGACCTGCCCTACAACGTCGCGATCATCGAGCTCGACGAGGGCGTGCGCTTCATCAACAACCTCGTCGAGGTCGACAACGACGCGATCGAGGTCGGAATGCCCGTCGAGGTGGTCTTCGAGCAGGTCGCCGAGGACGTGGTCGTGCCGCGCTTCCGGCCGGCGGCCTCGTAACGGACGGAGGAGCACGATGGCAGCAGCGGGCGGTCCCGAGATCATCGACATCCACCTGCATCTCTGCAGGGACGTGAACCAGGAGCGGCTGGTCTTCCCCAAGGACGGCTGGCCGGACGAATGGTACTGGGGCAACCCGGAGGCCGTGATCCCGTACATGGACGAGCGCGGGGTCAGCTACGTCGCCACCCAGAACATCATGGATACCGGGCGCATGACGGAGGCGCGCCTCGCGCGCGTCCGCGCCGGCGGCGCCTCGGACGAGGAGGTCGAGCGCGTCCGCCTCGACCTCGCCGAGCAGATGCGCGAGCGGGTGCGCGGCTTCAACGACTGGGCCTGCGAGACGCACGCCGAGAAGCCGCGCATCATCCCCTTCGTCATGATCGACCCGGTCCTGTTCGGCGAAGGCGCGGTCCAGGAGCTGGACCGCTGCATCGCGAACGGCGCGAAGGGCGTGAAGGTTCACCCCAGCATCTGCCGGCACATGCCGGACCACCCGAACATGCTGGCGGTCTACGAGCGGCTGCAGGAGGCGGAGCTGCCGATCCTCACCGACAGCACCTCGCGCGTGACGAACGGCGAGCAGTACGGGATGCCCTTCAACTGGCGCCCGGTGCTCTCCCGGTTCCCGCGGCTGAGGTTCATCATGGCGCACTTCTGCGACCAGATGTGGGACGACCGCGTGGACCTCAGCAGGGAGTTCACCGACAACCTCTGGTTCGACATCTCGGGCGGCCTCGTGGACGACCACCACCCGCCGGGCAGCCACTCCTGCATGCCCGCGGTGCAGGCCGCCCGCGTCTTCCGCAAGGTCGGCATCGAACGCATCATGTTCGGCTCCGACGGGCCGGGCGGCGGCTCCGGCGAGGACATCCGCGAGATGGCCGCGCAGGTGATGGCCCTCGACCTCACGGACCGCGAGAAGGAGCTGATCCTCGCGGGCAACGCGAGGGCGTTCCTCGGTCTGTAGTCAGGGCCTGTAGTCAGCCCGTCCGGCGGGGGCTCAGCGGACGACACCGTCCGCTCTCAGCGCGGCGATGCGCTGCGCGTCGTAGCCGATCTCGGTGAGGATGGCGTCCGTGTGCTCGCCGAGGGTCGGCGGCGCGAGGCGCACCGATCCCGGCGTGTCCAGCTTCCAGGGCAGGCCGATGGTCCGCACCTCGCCGCGCGTCGGGTGCTCGACGGTGAGCAGCATCTCCTGCTCGAGGATGCCCTCGTCGTGGAACATGCTGTCGTAGTCGTGCACCGGCGCGCACATCAGACCGATCTCCTCGAGGAGCTGCAGCACGTCCTCGCTGCTGCGGTCGAGGAACGCCCTGTCCAGGTAGGGCTGAAGCGCGATCTGGTCGTCCGCCACCAGCTCGCGGTCCGCGAACCGCGAATCGGCGCGCACCTCGTCGAGGATGCCGACGCGCTCGAGCAGCAGCTCGAACGCGCGCGGGTCGCGGGCGTAGGAGGCGGTGAACTCGATGTTGCGGTCCTTTGTGGGGTAGCCCCGCACGGGCGACCTCAGGTGCGCGCGGTAGAAGGGGCCGCTGAAGTCGTCCGGGTCGCTGTGCGCGGCGAGGTAGTTCTGCTGCGTCGCGATCATCGCGCGCAGGTAGGAGGTCTCGACGTACTGGCCCTCGCCGCTCCGGCGTCGCCAGAACAGCGCCGCGAGGATCGCCTGCGCGGCGTACATCGCGGCGGTCACGCCGGCGTAGTTGCTGCCGAAGCGCAGCGGCTCCTTCCCGCGCTCGCCGACGAACCGGGTCAGGCCGCTCAGCCCCTGCACGATCAGGTCCGTCGCCGGCTTGTCGGCGTTCGGCCCGCGCCGCTCGAGCAGCGAGAGGTCGCAGTAGATCAGGCCACGATTCGCTGCCGAGAGCGTTGCGTAGCCGAGGCCCAGGCGCTCGGCATCGTCTGCCTGCGGGAAGCACTCAACGAGAACGTCGGCGCTCGCCGCGAGGTCGCGCACGACCGCGCGGCCCTCCTCGCGCTCGATGTCGAGCGCGATGCTGCGCTTGTTGCGGTTCATGCCCATGAACAACGGGCCGTCGCCGTCGTCGAAGGGCGGCCCGAGGCGCCGCGCCCAGTCGCCCTCGAGCGGCTCGACCTTGAGGACGTCGGCGCCGGCGTCGCCGAGCTGCATGGCGCAGAAGGGAGCGCCGTCGCCCTCGCTGAGGTCGAGGACGCGGACGCCCTCGAGCGGGCCGCTCATCGCCGGGCGTCGCCGCTCGTGGCCGCGGCCGCGCGATCGCGGATGCCGAGCTCTGCCAGCAGTTCCTCGCGGTCGCGGTCCATCGCCACAGCCAGTTCGCCGTACTCGGCGGGCGTGCGACTGAACAGCCAGGGCACGGCGTTGGTGCGCACGCGGCCCATCTCCGGGTGCTCGCGGTCGACCAGCAGCTCGTTCGCCACGACCTGCGGCTCGCTGTAGAGGTCCTCGATGTCCCAGCGGACGGGCCCGCAGGGCACGCCCGCCGCCTCCAGCCTCTGGAGCCAGCGATCGCCGCTGTAGCGCAGGAACGCCTGCTTGAGCAGCGGCAGCAGCTCCTCGCGGCGCTCGACGCGCTTCGCGTTGGAGTCGAACCGCGAGTCGTCCGCCAGTTCCGGCAGCTCGAGCGTCTCGCAGAGCGCGCGCCAGGTGTCCTCGGTAGGGCACTCGACGAGGATGTAGCCGTCGGCCGCGAGGAAGGCCTGGCTGGGCACGAGGTGCGCGCTGGCGCTGCCCCAGGGCTGCGGCGTCTCGCCGCTCGCGAAGTACTCGGCCGCGCGCACCGCGCCGACCGCGATCATCGTCTCCGTCTGCGAGCAGCGCGCCCACTGGCCCCGCCCGCTGTCCTCGCGCGCCAGCAGCGCGAGCAGGATCGCCTGCACGAAGGTCAACGGCGAGGTGAAGTCGATCGCGATGAAGCGCGGGCGCTCGCCGGGGCCGCCCTCGGGGCCGGTCAGCGAGAAGTAGCCGCCCATCGCCTGCGAGATATAGTCGACCGTCGCCTTGTGCGCGTACTTGCCGGTCTGCCCGAAGCCGCTGGCCGAGGCGTAGATCAGTCGTGGATTGATCGAGGCGAGCACGTCGTAGTCCACCTGCAGGCGCTCGGAGACGCCTCGCCGCCAGTTCTCCATGAAGACGTCGGCGTCGCGGATCAGGCGCAGCAGGATCTCGCGGCCCGCAGGATCCTTGAGGTCGAGCACGATGTTGCGCTTGCCGTGATTGAGGCCGGCGTTGGGAAGGGCGTGCCCGCCCTTGAGCGGGCCGGAGCGCCGCATCATCTCGCCCCCGGGCTTCTCGACCTTGATCACGTCGGCGCCGAGATCGGCGAGCAGCGCGCCGGCCCACGGGCCCTGTGCGCCCTCGGTGACGTCGATCACCCTGATGCCGGCGAGTGGTCCGGCCATCGCTGCACCTCCTCGCGGCCGAGTGCGGGCGGTGTCCTCCTGCGAGCATAGCGACGCCGCGAGCGGCTGCCATCCGCCGCGCGGCGACGCTCCCCTGACCCTCGAGGAAGATTGGCTATGCTTGGGGCCGCGTTTCGGCCGCACGGGGAGCGATCATGGGCGTCACCGAATTGAGCAAGCTGCGCGACCAGGTCGCGATCGTCGGCGTCGGCACCACCCGGCAGGGCACGATCCCCGGCAAGGACGGCAACGAGATCGCCGTCGATGCGTTCAAGCTCGCCCTCGACGACGCGGGCCTCGAGAAGGAGGACATCGACGGGCTGCTGACCTGCCGCTCCTTCGGCGACCTCGGCGTGGACACGCAGATCGCGCCGCTGATCGGACTCAACCCGCTCTACAGCGCCACGCTCGACTACGGGACGTGCAACTTCTCGCTGCACTTCGCGGCGATGCTGATCACGAGCGGGTTCGCCCACACCGTCGCCTGCATGTACGGCACGAACCAGCGCTCGAACCGCAACTTCTTCGCAGGCACCTCGGCCGCCGACTACGCCCTCGCGCACGGCCTCTTCAACATCGCCGGGCCGGCCTCGATGGCGCTGCGCCGCCACATGCACGAGTACGGGACCACCGAGGAGCAGATGTCGGCGATCGCCCTCACCGAGCGCGCGCACGCCCGCCTCAACCCGATCGCGGTGATGCGCGACGAGCTGACGAAGGACGACTACCTCAACTCGCGCTACATCGTGGAGCCGCTGCACCTGTTCGACATGTGCCTGATCACGGACGGCGGCGCCTGCGTGATCCTGACCTCGGCGGAACGGGCGCGCGACATGAAGCAGCCGCCGGTCTACCTCATGGGGATGGCGGAGAACACCTCGCTGCGCAACTTCCAGAACGACGACCAGTTGATGCGGCCCTTCATCCAGACCGTGCGGGACCAGGTGTACCCGGCCGCCGGCGTCGGCCGCGAGGACGTGGACGTGCTCTTCATCCAGGATCCGACGAGCGTGTGGGTGCTGCAGATGCTGGAGTGGTACGGCTTCTGCGAGGTGGGCGAGGGCGGCTCCTTCATCCAGGACGGCCGCATCGGCCTGGGGGGCGAGTTGCCGCTCAACACCAACGGCGGCCAGCTTTCGGAGAGCTACATGTGGGGTTGGCTGCACATTCCGGAGGCCGTGCGCCAGCTGCGCGGCCAGGCCGGGCCGAGGCAGGTGGAGGGCGCGGAGATCGCCCAGTACTGCTCGACGATGGCCTTCAGCAAGGCCGCGTCGACGATCATGAGGAGGGACTAGCGCGATGGCCGACTACGCGAAGCCGCTCCCGGACGTCGCGGACCCGAACATGGCGCCCTACTGGGAGGCCGCGAAGCGGCACGAGCTGCGGATGCAGCGCTGCGGCAGCTGCGACTACGTGCGCTTCCCGCCGGCGAAGCACTGCCCCGAGTGCCTTGAGGAAAACGACGAGTGGGTGGCACTGAGCGGGCGGGGGACCGTCTGGTCGTTCGGCGTCTACCACCACCTCTTCAATCGGGCATTCGCCGACGACATCCCGTACAACGTCGCACTCGTGCAGCTCGAGGAGGGGCCGCGCCTCGTGACCAACATCGTCGGCGTGGCGAATGAGGCGATCGAGATGGGGATGCCTGTCGAGGTCGAGTTCGACGACGTGACGGACGAGGTGACGCTGGTCAAGTTCCGCCCGCGCGGGTAGCGAGGCGCGCCCTTCAGGTTTGTTATGCTCGCCACGGCCTCGGGCGTACGGCCACGCAGCTGATCGCGCCGCCCCGTACCCCGGCCCGCCCGATGCCGAACGGAGGTGCGCGATGAGTGACGGACCGCTGGCCGGGGTTCGCGTCTTCGATCTCACGATGTGGATGGTGGGGCCGTGGTGCTCCGTCCAGCTCGGCGCGCTCGGCGCGGAGGTGGTGCACATCGAGCAGCCGGACGTGGACTGGAGCACGCTCGGCGCGGGCGTGCCGCCGCTGATCAACGGCACCTCGATCGGCTACATCACCTGGAACATGAACAAGCGCGGCCTCTCGCTCGGCATGAAGTCGCCGGAGGACCGGGCCGTCGCCTACGAGCTGTTGAAGACGAGCGACGTATTCCTGATCAACATGACGCCCGGCGTCGCCGACCGGCTGGGTGTCGGCTACGACGTCGTCTCCGAGATCAACCCGCAGATCGTCTACTGCGCCATCACGGGCTGGGGCGAGAGCGGGCCGATGGCGCTCCTGCCCGGCGCGGATACGCCCGCGCAGTACGTCACCGGCTTCGCGACCGGGACGGGCGTGCCCGACGGCGACGACGAGATCAACCGCCACTTCACCCAGATGGACGCGACCAGCGGCAACTACGCCGCGCAGGCGATCCTGATGGGCCTGCTCGCCCGCAAGCGCACCGGCAAGGGCCAGCGCATCCACGTCTCGATGCTCAGAGCTGGCTCGGCGCTGCAGAGCGTGCGCATCGGCGAGTACCTCGCCAGCGGCCACCAGCCGCAGCGGCTTGGCTCCGGCTCGCAGAACACCGCACCAGACCGCGCGTACGAGTGCGCGGACGGCGCGGTCCTCGGCGTCTCCGTCACCAGCGAGGACGAGTGGCGCGGGTTCTGCGAGGTGATCGGTCAGCCCGACCTCGCTGCCGACCCGCGCTTCGCCGTGAACGCCGACCGCGTCGACAACCGCGAGGAGCTCGACGGCCTGCTCGAGCCGATCCTCGCGGGCATGGTGCGCGACTACTGGCTGGTGCGCCTCAACCGCGCCGGCGTTCCCGTCGGCTACCCGATGACCTGGGCTGAGCTTCGCCACCACGCGCAGGTGCTTGAGAACGACTACATCGTGCCCGTGGAGACGGCGGCCTGGGGTCAGGTTTGGACCGGCGGCCCGCCCTGGCGCCTCTCGGACACGCCCGCGCGGATGTTCAGCCCGCCGATGCCCGGCGAGCACTCGCAGGAGATCCTCGCCGACCTCCAGCAGCAGCGCGGGGCCTCGGAGCAGCCGGCCGCCGCACGGGAGTCCTAGGTGGGCGGCCCGCTCGAAGGCCTCCGCGTCGTCGAACTGGCCGAGGGCGTCGCCGGGCCGTACTGCGCGCAGGAGCTGTCCGATGCCGGAGCGAGCGTCATCAAGGTCGAGAAGCCCGGCGGCGACCGCACGCGCGGCTGGGGCTCGCGCAAGCGCGGCGACGTCGGCGTCGCGTACCTCTCGGCGAACCGCGGCAAGCGCGGCATCGCCCTCGACGCCGAGAGCGAGGCGGGCATCGAGGTTCTGCGCAAGCTGATCGCCGGCGCCGACATCGTGATCGCGGACGCCGGCTGGTCCGCCGCCGCCGCGCTGCAGTACGACTCGCTCGGAGAGTTGAACCCTCAGCTGGTCTACTGCGGCTTCTCCGAGTACGGCGAGGGTGGGCCGTGGGCCGACCAGCCGCCGTACGGCGAGCTGATCGCGCAGCTCGCGGGCGACGGGACCGGCTCGCTGGGAGCGATCGGACAGCCGCCGGTCCGCATGGCGACGGACATCGCGGGCATGTACGCCGCGATCTACGCGGTAATGAGCATCTGCGCCGCCGTCTACGCGCGCGACGAGAGCGGTGGCCAGCGCATCGATGTCTCGCTCTTCGGCAGCATCCTCGCGATGCGGTCCACGCTCTGGGTGGCGCTCTCCAACCCGGACGAATGGTGGGGCTTCCACCTCGACAGCTACATCAAGCCTCCGGACACCGGCTACCACTGCAAGGACGGCGCGATCTACTTCTCGCTGGCGCGCACGGGCCCCGAGCAGCGCGAGCAGCTGTACCGCGAGCTGGGCATGGAATGGGTCGAGGGCGACCCGCTGTTCGAGCTGGTCAACATCGACACCGGCGGCGGAGGCGGGCGCTACTCGCACCTCGCCCGGCCGGTCTGGGAGCGGGCGCTCGCGAACTTCACGGTCGACGAGGCGATCGAGATCACCCGCCGCTACGGCGGCTGGGCGTACCCCAAGAACGACTATGAGGCGCTCGTCGCCGAGGAGCAGGCCCGGCACGTCGGGGTGATCGAGACCGTCGAGCAGCCCGGCGTCGGCACGCTGCGCCAGGTTGCCCCGCCGTGGGACTTCGAGGGCACCCCGGCCGCGATCCAGGGCCCGGCCCCGCAGCTCGGCGAGCACAACGGCGCCGTCCTCGGCGAGGCCGGCTACTCCGGGGCCGAGATCGCGCGCCTCCGCGAGGAAGGCGTGCTCGCCGGCTAGCCGATGACGCCGGCCGCCCGCAGCTCCGCTACCCGATCCGCGCCATAGCCGAGGCCTCCGAGCACGTCGTCAGTCTGATCGCCGGGAGAGGGCCCGGCGGTCCTCGGTTGTCCGGGAGTCTCCGAGAGCTTCGGGCCAACGCCGATCTGCGCGACCTCGTCGCCGCCGGGGGCGGTGACGCTGGAGAGCATCCCGCGATGGCGGTTGTGCGGATCCTCGAGCGCCTCGTCGAGCGAGTAGACGGGGGCGATGCAGAGCTCGACCTCCTTGAGCTGCTCGAACCACTCGTCGCGCGTGCGCTGCCGGAAGGTCGCCTCGAGGTGCTCGCGGATCTCGGGGTGTCGCTCGGTCTCGTGCTGGAGCGGCTTGAAGTCCTCGCGACCGACGACGTCGCAGAGGTTCTCCCAGAAGTGCGCCTCCTGCGTGCCGAGCGAGATGTAGCCGCCGTCCGCGGTCTCGTAGACATCGTAGTGCGGGTTCACGCCGGAGTAGCTGCTGGCGCCCGGGCGCGGCGGCTCGCCCCCGGCGAGCATGCGCGAGACGGCAGCGGCGAGCAGGTAGAGCACCCCGTCCGACATCGCGAGGTCGATGTACTGGCCTCGGCCGCTGCGCTCGCGCGCCATCAGCGCCGTGGTGACGGAGAAGGCGGCCATCGTCCCCCCGCCTGCGTAGTCGGCGAGGATGTTGAGGGGGATCGACGGCTTCTGGCCCGGCCGCCCGATCGCGCCCAACGCGCCGGCCATCGCGATGTAGTTGATGTCGTGGCCCACCATCAGCCGGTACGGGCCGTCCTGCCCGTAGCCCGAGAGCGAGCAGTAGACAATGCGCGGGTTGATGCGCGACACCGTCTCGTAGTCCACCCCCAGCCGCTCGACCACGCCCGGCCGGAATCCCTCGAGGACCACGTCCGCGTCCTCGCAGAGGCGGTAGAAGATCTCCTTGCCCGCATCCTCGCGGAGGTTGATGACGATCGAGCGCTTGTTGCGCCGCAGCGCGTCGTGGCGCAGCTCGCGCGCCTCTGCCTCCCGCTCGACCTCGTCCGGCTCGGCCGCCGCTCCGCGGCTGACGAGGTGCCGCGGCGCCTCGACGAGCAATACGTCGGCGCCGAAGTCGCTGAGCAGCATGGTGCAGAACGGTCCGGGCGCCAGCCGCGACAGGTCCAGAACCTTGATCCCCTCGAGTGCGCTCATGGCGGTGCTCCCTCCCCGGACGCTGCGGCGGTCAGTCTAGCGGCGCGCTGCCGGCCCGGCGCGCCGGCCGGGGCGGACAGGCGTTGTGATACCGTCGCGCCGCCCGGAGCGGGAGGGACGCGCGTGGCAGCTCAAGCGGACATCGATCGGCTCAGCGCCTTCAAGGACGTCGCCGCGATCGTCGGCGTCGGCGACACCGACTACGCGGCGGACTACCGCACCCCGCAAGGAGAGGCGAGGCCGGTCGGCAGCGGCGGCGGGGACTCGTACGTGCTCGCGGCCCGCGCCTTCCGGCGCGCCCTCGACGACGCCGGGCTGGAGAAGCAGGAGATCGATGGCCTCTGCGTGGGCGGGCCGATCGCGCACGAGCGGATCGCCGAGCTGCTGGGCCTCAACCCGCGTTGGAGCAGCGGCGGCGACGCGCCGGGCAGCATCATCGACGCGGTGCAGGCGATCCGGGCGGGCCTCTGCACCACCGTCGCCTGCGTCTACGGCAACGCGCAGCGTTCGGCGAACGTGCAGTACGGCGGGCCGCAGGCGATGGGCGGCGGCGGAATCCTCGCCTACGTCTACTACGCGCCCTGGGGCCTGACCTCGCAGGGCGCGCTGTACTCGCTGATGTTCAAGCGCCACCAGCTGGTCTACGGCACCACCGAGGAGCAACTGGCCGCCATCCCCGTCGCGCTGCGCAAGCACGCACGGCTCAACCCGAACGCGATCATGCAGCAGCCACTCAGCATCGAGGACTACCTGAACACCCGCTACATCGTCGAGCCGCTGCGGCTCTTCGACTACTGCCTCGTCAACGATGGCGGGGTCGCGCTGATCGTGCAGCGCGCCGACCTCGCCCGGGAGCGCAAACACGAGCCGGTGCTGGTCAGCGGCTTCGGCTCGTCCGAGCTGAGCGTCGGCGCCACGCAGCTGCGGCCGCGTATCAAGGACTTCTACTTCCCCGCCCACCGCGATGTCGCCGCCCAGGCCTACCCGATGGCCGGCGTGACCCAGAGCGACATCGACGTCTACGCGACCTACGACAGCTTCAGCGTGCACCTGCTCTTCACCCTCGAGGGCTTCGGGTTCTGCGGCGAGGGCGAGAGCGGCGACTTCATCCAGGACGGGCGCATCGAGGTCGGTGGCGAGCTGCCTTGCAACACCAGCGGCGGGATGCTCTCAGAGAGCTACATGCAGAGCTGGAACCAGCAGGTGGAGCTAGTGCGCCAGCTGCGCGGCGGCCTCGGCGAGCGCCAGGTCGAGGGCGCCGAGGTTGCGCAGTACGCCCACGACGTGGCCGGCAAGTGCCTGAGCCTGATCTACACGAAGGGCGGCTAGCCGTGGCCACGCAACGCCCTCCTCGCGTGATGGACCCCTACGCCGAGCGGTTCTGGGAGTTCACCGGGCAGCGCGAGCTGCGCTTGCAGCGTTGCACCGACTGCGCTCGCTTCCGCTGGCCGCCCGGCCCGGTCTGCGACGGGTGCGTCGGCGAGGACTACAGCTGGGAGGAGGTGAGCGGCCGGGCCACGCTGCTCTCCTGGGTGATCTACCACCGGCCCTACTTCCCGCAGTACCCGGCCCCGCACACCGTGCTCATGGTCGAGCTCGACGAGGGTCCGCTCTTCGTCACCCAGCCGCACGAGCTGGAGACGGACGGCTTGCGCGACGGCCTTGCGATGGAGGTCGACTGGCTCGACGGCGAGGACCAGCACGGCGAGTACCAGCTCCCGGTGTTCCGGCCCGCCAGGTAGCGCGAGGCCGCCGCGAGGGGAGGGCGTCATCGAACGCATCGGCTTCGGCGCCTTCTACTCGTACCGCTCCGGGTTCACGCCCGGCGAGTTCGCCCGCCGTCTCGAGGACCTCGGCTTCGACGGCTTCTGGGCGGGCGAGACGCCCACGAACCGCGATCCCTCCTACGACTCGTTCACGACGCTCTGCTTCGCGGCCGCCGCCACCTCGCGCATCACGGTCGGCTCGGACGTGCTGCTGCTGCCGTTGCACCATCCGGCCTGGGTCGCGAAGCAGTTCGGCACGCTCGACGTGCTCTCCAACGGCCGCGCCATCCTCGGCGTGGGCGTGGGCGGCGAGTTCCCCAAGCAGTTCGAGGGCTTCGGCATCCCGCTCAACGAGCGCGGACGCCGCACCGACGAGGGCATCGAGATCATCCGCAGCCTCTGGACGGAGGAGGAGTCGGGCTACGACAGCCCGCGCTTCCGCTTCGAGGGCATCACGATGGAGCCGAAGCCGGTGCAGCAGCCGCACCCGCCGATCTGGGTAGGCGGCCGGCCGGGCGGCATCGAGACCGGCCCGGACGGCGAGCCGCGCTTCAAGAGCACCACCGGCGCGATCCAGCGCGCCGCGACGTACGCCGACGCCTGGGATCCCTACTACATGACGCCGGAGATGTACCGCGAGAGCGTGACGGCGATCCGCGCCCACGCCGCGGAGATCGGGCGCGACATCTCCGGCATGGAGTGGGCGCTCACGACCTTCTGGCTGATGCGCGACTCCTACGACGAGGCGCTCGAGGCGGCCGCCGGCAAGCTGCGCTACGGCCGCGACCTCTCCGCGCGCGTCGCGCGCTACGACATCCTCGGCAGCCCCGCCGACGTGATCTCGCGGCTGGAGACGTTCATCGACGCCGGGGTGCGCTACTTCATCTGCAACTGGTCGTGCGACCCCTCGGAGGTGCCGCGCCACCTCGAGTTGATCGGCAACGAGGTGATCCCGCACTTCCGCTAGCGGTGGCTACTCCGGTTGAAGTGCCATGCCGCCAGCCAGAGGATCACGGCTGCTGCCGTCGTTACCAGGAGCAGCATCGACAGCGCGAGGAGCCTGTCTCCGGGGAGGCTGGCCTGGGGAGCCTGCCCCTCGCCGAGTTCCCTCACGAGCACTTCGGCATACGCACCGTCGTCGACGACCGTGGTCCCGCTGCAAAGGAAGACGGCCAGGGACTCCTCGTAACTGCGTGCGAACACGACATAATCCCTCCCCAGAGTGAAGCCGGGGTGGGCACATTCCTGTGGTCGGTGCACGACGGCGGTGCGCGCTAGCGATCCCTTCCAGACCGTGTCGACCTCGATCTCAATGATGTTGTCCCACTCGCCCGACACCCCCGCAATTCGCCCCAGGAAGACGGCGGAGGCGCGCTCGAACGCCTCCTCGAGTGTTGGAGGAGTGCAAGAGCACGCATGCGTGCGCCCGGCTCCCGTTGCGAGCTGGACGGCGAGCAGCGGGGCCAGCAGCAAGGCGCTGCCGGCGAGGAGTATCAGCCGCCGCGGCATCCAGCGCATGCGTACCCCGCCTCAACCTACGCTCGCTGTCGAGGCCGCACCGCGAGCCGGACGAGGACCGAGGCTGCCACGAGGCTGGCGAGGAACGGGATCGCCCAGGCGGGCGGCCCGGCGGAGCCGCCGGTCGTCACCGCGGCGTCGCTCGTACCGGGGCCGGCGATGCGCCCGCCATCCTCGAACGCCGGCCCGTGGCCGGTGTCCGCGAGGGTCGGGCCGCGTTGCGGCTCGTCCGAGGTTGGCGCGGGGTCTGGCGTCTCCCCCTCCTCGGCGCTCGACGCGGGGTCGGCGCCCGCGATGCCGGGCTCCGGGACCTGCCCTTCTCCGAGTTGATCGAGGTCGTCCCCGGCGCTCTCGAGGGGCCGCGTGCGGCTGCAGAAGCTGACGAAGAGGGTGTCGGCGTCGACCCCGGGGAAGTCGCGCCGGTCGGCGTAGACGAGGAAGTCCTCCCCGACCTCGAAGTTCCCGTAGCCGCACGCGGGGCCGTGCCAGACGTACACGAAGGTCGTCGATGCGACGGGCCCGTTCCAGACCGTGCCGACCTCGAACTCCACCGACCAGAACGATTCCGACCTGTCGGACCCGAAGTCCACCTCGAACTCGTACGTCTCGAAGGAGACGACCGTCCCCGAGAAGACGGCGGCGGCCTCCTCGAGAGCCTCGAGGGGCGGCGGCGGCTCGGCGCACGAGCACGCATGGGCGCGGCCGGCGCCCGTCGCGAGGGAGACGGTGAGCGCGGCCAGCAGCAAGGCGCTGGCCGCGCTCAGGAGCATCGGTCGTCGCAGAGTCCGGCTCATGGGCGCCATTCCCTTCGGGTTGCCCGGCGCGAGCGCCGGAGATCCGCGCGGCCCCTGCATACCTATACGCGATCCGGCTCGCCCCGGTTCCCTCGGGACGGGCGCGTGCGCTGGACAGTCGCACGCGGCGAGGGTAGGAAGGGCGGGCAGCCAAGCGCTGGAGGGATGTGCGATGACCGACTCACTGCTCTGGGAAGACGTCAACGAGGGCGACGAGCTGCCCGTGCTCGAATACCCGATCACCGTCAAGAACCTCGTGATGGGCGTCGTCGGCACCCGCGACTTCATGCCCTACCACCACGACTCCGCCTACACGCAGTCGATCGGCAGCCGCGACCAGTTCGTGAACACGATGTTCAACCAGGCGCTGTTCGGGCGCTTCGTGACCGACTGGTGCGGCCCGGACGCGGACTTCCGCGCGACCACGCTCAACATGATCGGCCAGGTCTGCCCCGGCGACACGGCGATCCTCGAGGGCCGCGTCGCGAGCAAACGGCGCGAGGGCGACGACTACCTGGTGGAACTGGAGCTGAACTCCCGCAACCACCTCGGCACGGCCTGCATCTCGACGGCGACGATGGCGCTGCCCTCGCGCGAGGGCGGTGCGGTGAAGCCGCGGCTGGAGCTGGCGAAGCCACAGATCGAGCTGGACCCGGGGTTCCCGGACTTCGCGCAGGAGTGGCTCGGCAAGGAGTCGGAGCCGCGCTACGGCGCCTACCCGGTCAGCGAGGTCCAGATCATGTACTGGGCGGACATGGTCGAGGACTCCAACCCCCTCTACGAGGACACGGAGTACGCGCGGAACAGCCGCCACGGCGGGATCATCGCGCCGCCGATGGCGCTCATCACCTGGACGATGGACCGGCCCGGTCGCAGCGGCGTCAACCCGAACGCCCCCGACGTCGGCGAGCCGGGCCGCGGACCGTGGCCGCCTCGCTCGGGGCCACCCACGGCCGCGGCGCGCTTCGACCCGCCGGGCGCGACGGCGACGGTCGCGACGATCTCGGAGCAGGCCTACGGCAAGCCGCTGCGACCGGGCGACCGCGTCTCCGCCTCGACGGAGCTGGTGAACTGCTCCGGGCTGAAGCAGACGCGGCTCGGCCCCGGCTACTTCACGACGGTGCTCAACAATTACTACAACCAGGACGGCGAGCTGGTCGGCACGAACCTCTTCACGCTGCTGCGCTACACCGCGCAGGAGGGATAGCAGGGCCGCGGGCGCAAGCGAGGCGCGAGGAGGCGTCTCGCAGCGCTCCGGTGTGCAATAATGCGCGCAAGCCGAGGGATCGGATCCGCGGCCCGCACGGAAGGCGATGACGATGGCGATTGCACCTCCACCTACTCCGACAAACCGTTCCACCGGGACGACGGTGATGGGTGAGTCGGGGATTCCCACCGCGGAGATCCGCGACCGCTACTTCATGGTGTCGGCGGACAACCACATCAACGGCCCGCCCGACCTCTTCGAGAAGCGCGTCGACAAGCGCTTCCGCCACCGCCTGCCTCGCCAGGAGGTCGACGAGAACGGCGTGAAGTGGTCGATCACCGAGGGCCTGCGCCCGATGAAGATCCGCGACTTCAAGCTCTCCGGCGAGGACCGCGAGCGCTCGATGGGCGGCTACTTCGACTGGGAGAAGCGCTGGGCCGACCACTACCGCGACGGCGTCGACGCCGAGATCGTCTTCCCCAATGGCGGCGGCCTCATGGCCTGGGCGACGCCAGACCCGCGGCTCGCCACCGCGCTCTGCCGCGCGCAGAACGACTGGTACTACGAGGTCGTCGGCGATCACTTCGACAGGACGATGCCCGCCGCGCTGATCGCTCCCGCCGACGTGGACGAGGCGATCAAGGAGATCGATCGCACGGTCAAGATGGGCTTCCGCGCCCTCAACATCCCGGTCCGCCCGTTCCACGAGAGCGCGGGCGCGAAGAGCTCGCAGATCGGCTACAACTCGCCGATGTTCGAGCCGCTCTGGCACGCCATCGAGGACGCGGACGTCCCGCTCACCTGCCACGTCGCCACGGGCAAGGACCCGCGCACGGCAAGCGGCGAGGGCGGCGCGGTGATCAACTACGTCACGCACGCGCTCACCCCGGCGATCGAACCGTTCACGCACTTCTGCGCCTCGGGCATCCTCGAGCGGCACCCGAAGCTGCGCTTCGGGACCGTCGAGTCCGGCATCGGCTTCGTGCCGTGGATGCTCTCGGGCATGGACGAGGCGTACGAGAAGCACCACTTCTGGGTCTTCCCGAAGCTGAAGATGCTGCCCAGCGAGTACTTCCGGCAGCAGTGCTTCGCGACGTTCCAGGAGGACCCGGCCGGGATCATGCTTGCGCGTGACTACCAGATCACGAAGAACGGGCTGTGGGGCAGCGACTACCCGCACCACGAGGGTTCCTGGCCGCACTCGGACGAGGCGATCGCCCGCACCATGGGCAACCTCACCGAGGAAGAGCGCCGCGACGTGCTCGGCCTCAACGCCGCGCGCCTCTTCGGCTTCGAGGTGCCGGAGCAGTACGACTACGACATCGACGGCAACGACCGCTAGGGCCGTCTGCGGACGCAGCCGACGCGAGCCGCCCGCGAGGGCGGCTCGCTCGTGTCCGGGTGCGGGCGGCGACGCAGCGAGGGCGCGCGATGCCTGCTACGCTGCGCGCCGATCCCGGTGAGCGATCGTGGAGGACAAGATGAGCGAGAACCTGGCGGAGCTCTTCGACGCCGGCGCCCGTAACTTCCAGGAGTGGCTCGGCGCCCTCCCGGCCCACCGCGAAGAGTTCGAGCGCCACTACAACGCGTACGAACCCGTCGAGGACGACCGCGGGCGCATGGAACGCGCGATCGAGTTCGTCGGCGGCTCGCTCCGCGCGCTGGTCGTCACCGACCCCACAACCCCCGACGACTGGCGCGGCGTCGCCGTCATGGCGAAGGTCGCCGATGAATTCGGCGTCGACCTCTCGATCCTGCCCGCCGACGGCAACGAGGGCGTCGTGGATTCGCGCACCAACAGCTACGGTGAGACGGGCACGCCGACGATCGTCTTCCTCGACGGAAGCGGGACGGAACTCGGGCATCTCTCGGGGCGTCCGGACCAGGTGGAGATGGACATCAACCGCGCGATCGAGGAGGAGCACGGCTTCGACTTCCCCCTCGAGGGCCCCGAGTTCGAGGAGGCGGTGAAGGTCTATCTGCAGGGCGACGGCCGCAAGCGCGAGCCGGCCTGGCGGCACGCCCAGCTCTGGGACACGGTTGGCGTGGTCGCGCCGGTGGTCCAGCGCATCAGCCGCGGCACCATCGGCCCGATCGGTATGGTGAAGCCAGACCCCGCGCCCGCCCACGAGCGGTAGGCCTCGGACTCCGTCACGCGGGGAGCGCTCCCGCACACCGGGTGCGCACCTGCCCTCGAACGCTCGTTGCCCCTCGGCCCCTTCGGCCGGGCGAGCGCCTCCCTCACCCTCCGCCCTCTCCCTCGGGGAGAGGGGACCGGAGCGTCCTCGAATGTCAGGAGGCTCCTTCCGATCCCCTCTCCCCCGGCGGGAGAGGGTTAGGGTGAGGGGGACTCCGGCGTAGCCGGAGCGCGCGACCTCGAGACGGTCGGCGCGCCCCGCAACCCTCGTGCGCCCACGCTGGCCGCGCTGGCGCGCGGCGCCCCCTCACCCCCGCCCTCTCCCGCGAGGGGAGAGGGAGCCGGAGCCCCCGGAGTTGCGTGACACTGGCGGCGGACCGAGGGGGGAGTGGGGGGCGAAGCCCCCCACAGAAAGAAAATCCGAGGGCGGGTGGGTGGGCCCGAACCGCGCGCAGGGCGTGCTCGTCCGGGATGGGATGTGAGGGCCCGCGAAGCCGGTAGGGCACGCGCGGTGGGCCCGCGAGCCGTAGACGCGGGGCTTGGCGGCGCGGGCGGCGCTAGTCGTCGATGCCGCGGACGGCGCTCTTCGGGTCGGCCGGAATGCGCGCGAAGGGCTGCTTGCGGTCGAAATCGAGTTGCTCCGCCCAGACCTCGCCGGGATCGTCCGCGAGCAGCACGTCCGCGTACTCCGCCTCGAGGCCCTCGGACGGCCAGCGGCGGATCCGCACGCCGATCGCCTCGGAGGGGATCGGCGCGATCTGCGTCTCGCCGCCGCGACCGCTGTAGAACCACTCGCCTTCGACGCCCTCGTCTTCGTCGACGATCCAGGAGGCGAACCAGAGCAGGCCGAAGCCTTCCTCGTTCATGAGCTCGGGCCAGTGCAGCGTCAGCGCCGTGTTTCCGTTGTCTGCCATGACAGGGTGCCTCCAGGAACGCCGGACGCTGCGAGGATGGCGAGCGCGCCCGCGCCCGTCAACCGCCGTCGCGCTCGCCTCCGACATCGACCACGAGGCTGCCGTGCAGCCCCTCGTGGCCGGGCACGACGCAGAAGAAGCTGAGCGCGCCCTGCTGCGGCGCGCGGATGCGGATCACCGTGTCGCCGTTGGCCGCGAGGCGCTCGTCGATCTCCGCGCCGCCGAGCCCGCTCAGGACGAAGCGATGCGGCGAGCCGGCGCTGCCGACGAGGACGAAGTCGATCACCTCGCCCGGCCGCACCGCGAGCCCACGGAGGTCCAACTGCCCTGTCGAAGCGTCGATTTCGATCGTGCGCGCTGGCGTCTCGCCGCCGAGGTCGCGCGCGACCGGCGCGAGGCCGTCGTGCGAGTGCGCGCCCTGCACCACGGCCCAGACGAGCACCGCGCCGAGCACGACCAGCGCGACGGCTCGGCGCTTCGAGAGCGCCGCCAGCCGGCTCGCGGTCCGGTTGCGCAGGGCCTCGGCGACGCCGCTCATTCCTGGGACTCCCTTACGCCTCCAGAGTAGCGCCTGGCGCGGGAGGGTGGCGCGGCGGCGGAACCCGCGCCAGACTCGCAGCATGAACCGCTCGCTCTCGAGTCCGCAGGCGATCGTCTACCTGGCGATCGCGCTGCTGCTGCTCGTCTTCGTCGTGGTGCTGCCCGCCGCCGGCGTCTTCGAGACGCCCTCGATCAACCCGTTCGACGGCGAGACCAGCGAGGGCGCGGTCGTCGCGATCGAGGAGACGGGGCGGGAGCAGACGGCGGGCGGCGTGACCGTCGTCTCGGAGCGGGTCGAGGTGCGGCTCGACGATGGCGAGACTGTCACCGTCGAGCGGCAGCTCGCGGGAGACGACGCCTTCGCGATCAAGGTCGAGCCCGGCGACGACGTGCTGGTCACGGCCTACGAGGCGGGCGACGAGACCGTCTACTTCATCGCCGACCGGCTGCGCACGTTCCCGCTCTGGGTGATGGGCGCCGTCTTCGCGGCGGCGGTCGTGCTGATCGGACGCTGGCGAGGTGTCTGGTCGCTGGTTGGGCTCGTCGCCAGCTTCCTCGTGATCGTGCGCTTCATCGTGCCGGCGATCCTCTCCGGGATGAACCCGCTGGCCGCGACGCTGATCGGCGCGAGCGTGATCATGACCACCACGCTCGTGCTCGCCCACGGCGCGAGCAGGAAGACGGGGGCCGCCCTCGTCGGCACGGTGCTCAGCCTGGTGCTCGCCGTGCTGCTCGCGACGTTCGCGGTCGACGTCGCGGCGCTGACCGGCCTCGCGGGCGACCAGGAGGCGACGCTCGAGCTGCTCTCGGGCGGCGCAATCGACGCTCGCGGGGTGCTGCTCGGCGGCATCATCATCGGCGCGCTCGGCGTGCTCGACGACGTCACGGCCACGCAATCCTCGGCGGTCTTCGAGTTGCGGCGCGCGAACCCGCTGCTCGGCGCGGGCGAGCTGTTCGCGCGAGGGCTCAACGTTGGCCGCGACCACATCGCCTCGACGGCGAACACGCTGGTGCTGGCCTACGCGGGCGCGGCGCTGCCGCTGATCGTGATCCTCTCCGTGCAGCCGGAGCCGCTCGGCCTGCTGATCAGCCGCGAGCAGATCGCGACCGAGATCGTTCGCACGCTCGTCGGCAGCATCGGTATCGTCGCCGCCGTGCCGATTACCACTGGCATCGCGGCGCTCGCCGCAGGCGCCCTCGAGGCAGGCGAGGAGCCGGCGTGACGGCTCGGCCTGCGGTGCGCTGCAGCTTCTGCGCCATCGCCGCGGGCGAGGCGGAGGCGGCGGTCGTCCTCGAGGACGAGCGGTTCCTCGCCTTCCTTGATCACCGCCCGGTGTTCCATGGGCACGTGCTGCTGATCCCGCGCGAGCACGTGGACACGCTGCCGGACCTGCCTCAAGGGGACGCCGGGCCGCTGTTGCAACGCGCACAGCTGATCGCGCGCGCGGTGCCGCGGGCGCTGGCCGCCGAGGGCACGTTCGTGGCGATCAACAACGGCGTCAGCCAGAGCGTGCCGCACCTGCACGTGCACGTCGTCCCGCGCTCGCGCGGCGACGGCCTGCGCGGCTTCTTCTGGCCTCGCCACGCGTACGAGAACCCCTCGCAGCTGCGCGAGACCGCGGACCGCGTCCGCGCCGCCGTGGACGAGCTGCTCGCGGGTGAGGACGGGGAGCCCGAAGAGCGCGCGTGACGTAGACTCTGGCCGCGCGGCGGGCGCTGGGAGGCAATCAGGATGGCGGAAGCGCTACAGGTGATCGAGCTGCCCGAGACGCACGTACGCATCGTCATGGACGGCGAGCAGACGCCGCTGCTGCGTCGCGGAGGCGGCAACAGTTTCTGCTGCGGCGCCTGCGGCGCGGTGCTCGTCGAGGACGCCTGGAGCTGGGAGATCTACAACCTCGTGCTGTGTTGCCCGCTGTGCGGCGCGCACAACGAGGTCGGGAAGCCGGCCACCGAAGGCCGCTAGCAAGCCATCGGGGGTAGCCATGCAAGTCTGGGCCTCGAAGCCGCGCGACATGCCACCGAAGGAGGTGGGCGACTACGCCCGCCGCGTCGAGGCGCTCGGCTACGACGGGCTGACCGTTTCCGAGGGCGTCCACGACGGCTCGGTCAACGCCTGGGCCGCCCTCGCGGCGACGAGCGAGCTGCGCGTCGCGGTCAGCGTCTTCGTCGCCTTCTCGCGCAGCCCGATGTCGCTTGCCTACGCCTGCTGGGACCTGCAGGACTTCTCCGGCGGGCGCTTCGTGATCGGCCTCGGCACGCAGGTGAAGGCGAACATCGAGCAGCGCTTCTCGGTCCCGTGGACCCCGCCCGTGCCGCGCATGCGCGAGTACGTGCAGGCGCTGCGCATGATCTTCGACGCCTGGGGGGCGCAGGACGGCACGCGCCTGCGCTTCGAGGGCGAGCACTACCGCTTCACGCGCATGCAGCCCTTCTTCACCCCCGCCCTGATCGAGCACCCCGAGATTCCGATCTACCTCGGCGCCGTCGGTCCCGCGATGACGCGACTCACCGGCGAGGTCGCCGACGGCTTCTTCACCCACAGCTGCAACAGCGACCCGCGCTCGATCCGCGAGCTGGCGATGCCGGCCGTCGAGGCGGGCGCGGAGCGCGGCGGCCGCTCGCTGGACGATGTCGACATCATGGTTTCGCCCTACATGAACACCGGCTCGACGTCCGAGGAGATCGCGGAGGCGCGCGACGCCAACCGCCGCCAGATGGCGGTCATGTACTCGACCCCGAACTACTGGGGCCCGCTGCGCCTGCGCGGCATCGAGCAGACTGGCGAGCAGCTGCGCGCGCTCACCCGCGAGGGCCGCTGGGACGAGCTGGCGGACCTGTTGAGCGACGACCTCGTGGACGAGATCGCGATCACGGGCGACTACCTCGACTCGGCGCACCTGCTCAAGGAGCGCTACGGCGACCTCCCGATCTCGCTGCGCTTCCCGCTGCCCGACGACCCCGCCGACGACGGCCAGGTCGCGAAGGCGCTCGAGATCCTGCGGGACTGACGTGACGTCCTCGGACCAGCCGGACGACCGCTCCCCGAGCCGGCCGCGGCCGGTCCTCGACGCGCTCTCGCGGGCGTACTGGGAGGCGGCGGGCCGGGGCGAGCTGGCGATCCAGCGCTGCGAGGAGTGCGGCCATTACCAGCACCCGCCGCGCCCGCTCTGCGAGCGCTGCACCTCGGCGGACTTCGCCTACCCCGCCGTCAGCGGGCGCGGCGTCGTGCACAGCTTCACCACGAACCACCAGCGCAACGTCGCCGGGTTCGAGCAGGCCGTCCCCTACGTCAACCTGATCGTCGAGCTCGAGGAGCAGCCGCAGCTCTACCTGCTGAGCGACCTCCCCGCCGGCGAGTCCGACTGGGTCGCCATCGGCGCGCCCGTCGAGGTCGCGTTCGAGCCGATCGAGTCGGCCGAGGGCGAGGCGATCGCGCTGCCGCAGTTCCGCCTGGCGAACGGGGAGTAGGGCGCCGGCGATGTGGGCAGGCAGGGGCAAGACCGCCGTCGCGGGCATCGGCTTCTCGCAGCTGACGCGCACGCACGAGCGCCCGCTGGGGCAGCTCGCGATCGAGGCCTGCCGCGCCGCGATCGCCGACGCCGGCATCGAGCCCTCGCAGATCGACGGGCTGGCGACGCACCCGGACCAGCCGTTCCGCGGGGCGGGCAACCGCGCCGGCGAAGACCTGGTGCCCGCCCAGTTCCTGATCGACCATCTCGACATCGGCCCGGAGGTCGAGTGGTATGCGCAGGTCTCGGCCGGGCTGATCCCGAGCGCGATCATCGAGGCGCTGAACGCGCTGCAGGCCGGCGCCTGCACGTACGCCCTCGTCTGGCGCGCGATGCACCGCCCTGCGGGCACGTACGGCGCGTGGCGCGAGCCGTTCGCCGGGGGCGACAGCCAGTTCACCGCGCCCTACGGCTACACCAGCCCCTTCCAGCTCCACGCCGTCGCCTACCAGCGCTACATGCACCGCTTCGGCGCGACCCGCGAGGAGATGGCCTCGCTGGTCACGAACAGCCGCGCCAACGCCCAGCTCAACGAGGCGGCCTTCTTCAACGGCACGCCGATGTCGGTCGACGACTACATGGCCGCCCGCATGATCTCGGAGCCGATCTGCCTGTTCGACTGCGACATCCCGGTCGAGGGCTGCGCGGCGCTCGTGCTGACCACCGCCGAGCGCGCCCGCGATCTGCCGAGGCCGCCCGCCTACGTCGCCGCCTGGGGCCAACACACCGCACCGCGGCCGACCTACGTCAACTACATGCTCGACGACTACATGGCCTGCGGCGCCTCGACAGCGGGCAAGCTCTGGTCGCGCTCCGGCCTCGGGCCCGCCGACGTGGACGCGGCGCAGCTCTACGACGGCTTCAGCCCCTCGACCTACTACTGGCTGGAGGCGGCGGGCTTCTGTCCCGAGGGCGAGGCGCACACCTTCGTGCAGGACGGCCGCGTCGCCCTCGGCGGGGAGTTGCCGGTCAACACCTTCGGCGGGTCGCTCTCGGAGGGCCGCCTTCACGGCATGGGGCACATCGCCGAGGCCGCCCGCCAGGTCTCCGGCCGGGCCGGCCCGCGCCAGGTCGAGGGCGCCGAGGTCTCGGTCGCCCTCGACGGATCGCCGCTGCTGCGCGGCGGCGGGCTGCTCTTCACGCGAGAGGCGTAGGGGGCGGGCTACTTCTGTCGCACTGGCGTTTGCGGTGGGGAGCAGGTAAGTATAAACTACCTAACTACTAGAGGGATCGGGTCAGCACGCTGGCGCAGTGAGGGCACGCAGTTGGTGATCGACCGGGACACCAGGTATCGGGAGATGGCGGGCCGGGGTAAGTACCGGCGCCTGTATGAACATCTCTGCGGGCTCCGTACCAGGGAGTGGAGAACGTCCTTCGGCGAGATCGAGTCGATCATCGGTTTCGAGTTGCCTGCGTCCGCGCGCCTGCACCGGCCGTGGTGGGCGAACCAGAGCAGCAGCAACGGCCATAGCCAAGCCCTCGCGTGGAGCATCGCCGGATGGGAGACCGCCGAGGTCGATATGGATGCTGAGACGCTGCTGTTCAGGCGGAAGCAGCCCGAGGCCATTCGCGCCGCCACCCTCGATGAGGTCTGGCCGGTCCGTAGAGTGGGGAGCTGGCCGGACGATCTGAGCCTCAGGCGGGAGGATATCTACGACGAACGGATGCCGCCCGCCTGATGTTCATCGACACCAACGTCCTCGTGGCGTCCCGCTTCCTCGAAGCCCCGAACCACAACATCGCGAGGGTGAGGCTGGAACGCGCCTTCCGCGATCCCGAGCCGTTGCGGATCAGCCGTCAGGTGCTGCGCGAGTACCTGGCCGTTGTGACCAGGCCCCAGGCCTGGGCGGTCACGATCACGCGCGATGAAGCACTCGACGACCTGCAGAGATTGATGAGCCGCTTCGAGATTCTGGAGGACGGTCCCGCCGTGACCGGTTCGCTGGTCGCGCTCTGTCGCGAGGTGGTCGTGGGAGGGCGGCAGATTCATGACGCGAACATCGTCGCGACCATGCTCGCCCATGGCGAGCGCAGGCTCCTGACGCTCAACAGTGCGGACTTTCTCCGCTTCGCAGGCCGCATCGAGTTGGTGGGCGGCTAACTAGCCGGAAGGGGCATCTCCGCCCTGCCACACCACCACCGCCCCCGCCTCGGCAAGACGGGCGACATCGGCATCGCCGTAGCCGGTCTCCGCGAGGACCTCGGCGGTGTGCTGGCCGAGCACGGGGGGCGGGTGGCGCAGCGCGGTCCACGGCTCCTCGAAGGTCCACGGCGGCGCGACCGTCTCGAGGTCGCCGAGCGTGGCGTGGCCCTCGAGGCGGCGCACCATCTCGAGCGCCGCGACCTGCTCGCTCTTGAGCAGCGATTCGAGCGTGTGCATGGGGACGATCGTGCCGCCCAGCTCGTCCTGCACGATGCGGCGCAGGTCCTCGAAGGGCCAGTTGCGCAGCGTCTCGTTGATCTCCGGTGGCAGGTAGGCGAGGTTGTCCATCATCCCGCGCGGTCCGCTGAAGCGTTCGTCGAGCAGCACCTCGGGGCGGTCGATGGCGATGAGGAAGGCGTTCCAGCCGCCCTCGTCGCCGCGCAGCGTGATCAACGCCGGGCCGTCGGCGGTCTCGAAGCCATAGTCGGGCGGGTCGGCCAGACCCGTGAACGCCCGGCCCTCGAGCGAGTCCTGCGAGCGCTCGGCCGTGAAGGTCCACTGGTGGATCGCGGTGAGCGCCGCAAGCATCGAGGTCTCGACGCGCTGGCCGACGCCATGGCGGTCGCGCCAGAGGAGCGCGGTCAGGATCGCCTGGAAGCCGGCCATCCCCGCCGCATGCTGCGCGAAGTCGTAGCCGAAGCGCAGCGGGGGATCCTCGGGCCGTCCGATGTGGCGGTTCGAGCCGACGATCGCCTGGATGTCGATCTCGCTCGCGGGCGCGCCCGCCAGCGGGCCGCGGCTGCCGTAGCCGCTGATCGAGCAGTAAACGAGGCGCGGGTGGCGCTCGCGCAACGCCTCGTAGCCGAAGCCGAGCCGCTCCATCACGCCCGGCCGGTAGCCCTCGACGAGCACGTCGGCGTCCTCGAGCAGCCGCGCGAAGACCCCCGTACCGGCCTCGCTCTTGAGGTCGACGGCGATGCCGCGCTTGTTGCGCTGGAACTGCAGGAACAGGCCGCCCTCCGCCGCTCCGCCGTTCGGCGGCTCGACGAACGGCCCGATCGTGCGCAGCCAGTCGCCCGAGGGCGGCTCCAGCTTCACGACCTCCGCGCCGAGGTCGCCGAGTTGCATCGCGCACAGCGCCCCGGGGATGCCCTGCGAGACATCGACGACGCGCAGGCCCGCGAGCGGCGGCTGCGAGTGTGCCCGTCCGTCCGAGGCCGCGCCCGGACTCGCGCCGTTCGTCGCTCCGGCGGCGTCGAGCTCCGCGAGCACCTCGGCGGTGTGCTCGCCGTGGCGGGGGGCGGCGCGCGTGATGCGCGCCTCGGTCTTGCCGAAGCGCCAGTGCGGCTTCGCGCTGGCCATGTCGCCGTTGGGGGTGTCGAGCACCGTCACGAGGTCTTCGGCGATCGCCTGCGGATGCTGGAGCAGGCTCGCGCTCAGCGTCGGGCCGCGCTGGTAGGCGGCGGCCGGGACGTCCGCCGCGTGCAGCAGCCGCTCCCACTCCTCGGCGCTGCGCTCGCGGAAGCAGGCCGCGAGGAGCGGGATCAGCTCGGCGCGGTGCTCGACGCGCGCGGCGTTGGTCGCGAAGCGTGGGTCGTCGCCCAGCTCGCGGAGGCCGAGGGCGTCGCAGAGCTTCGGCCAGAAGCCGTCGTGCGGGACGCCGACGGCGACATAGCCATCGGCGCACGCGAACGCCTGGTCCGGCACGATGTTCGGGCGCGCGCTGCCCATCGGACCGGGCGCGCAGCCGTCCGCAAAGTACTCGGCGATGCGGCTCGTCGCCCCGACGATCGTCGATTGCAGCTGCGAGGTCTGGATGAACGTTCCGCGCCCGCTGCGCTCGCGTACGTAGAGCGCGACGAGGAGCGCCTGCAGGTTGGTGAAGGCGCCGCTCCAGTCGAGCGTCGCCGTGCCGCGCGAGAACTCCTGCCGCCCGCCGGCCTCGCCGGTCACGCTGGTCAGGCCGGCCGCGGCCTGCGAGAACCACTCGTTGCTGGTCATGCCGTGCATCGGCCCGCGCGGGCCGTAGGCCGAGCTCTGCAGGTAGATCAGCCGCGGGTTGTGCTCGCGCAGCAGCTCGTAGCCGAGGCCGAGGCGGCGCATCACCTCGGGCGATCGGAAGTTCTCGACGAGCACGTCGGCGCTCTCGAGCAGCCGCAGCGCCTGCGCGTGGTCCGCCGCATCCTTGAGGTCGAGCACGACCCCGCGCTTGCCGAGGTTGTTGCCGAGGAAGGTGTGCCCGGTCCCGCGCAGCCGCGGCTTCGTGCCGCGCACGGTGTCGCCGCGCGGCGACTCGACCTTGATCGCGTCCGCGCCGAGCCAGCCGAGGTACTCGGCGGCGATCGGGCCGACGGCGGCCTGGCCGAAGTCGAGCACGCGCAGGCCGCTCAGCGGCCCCGTCCAGCCCTCGCTGCTCAGTTGCTCGGCCATGCCCGCACCATGCGCGCGCGCGCGTGCGCCGGTCAAGGCGCGTACGGCGGGCGGAGCGCTATCATCGGCGCGGCCGGAAGGGGGCCCCGATGAGCAACGACGAGCGAGCGCTGCCGACGACCGAAGAGGTGACGTCCTGGCTGACCGAGCGGCGCAACTGGGGCCGTTGGGGGGACGACGACAGCCGCGGCGCCGTCAACCTGATCACGGACGAGAAGCGCCTCGCGGCGTTCGGGCTGGTGCAGCAGGCGCGCGTCGTCTCGATCAGCCGCGAGTACCCGAAGGATCCGGGGCCGACGAACCCGGTGCCGGCGCAGCACTTCCTGCGCCAGAACGTGCGCCCGCCCGACGGCGGATCGGTCGTCGACTACTACGGCTTCATCTTCCACGGGCACACGCACACCCACCTCGACGCGCTCTGCCACGTCTGGGACAAGAACGGCGCGTGGCAGGGCCGCGACCCGTCCGAGTTCATCACCGGCGACGGCGTCACCTACGCCGATGTGACGGCCTGGGACACCGGCATCATTACCCGCGGCGTGCTGCTCGACGTGCCGCGCCACCGGGGGACGGACTACGTGACGACGGACCGCCCCGTGCACGGCTGGGAGCTCGAGGAGATCGCGGAGGCGCAGGGATCGAGCGTCGGGTCGGGCGACGCGCTGCTGGTCTACAGCGGCCGCGAGGCCTATCAGGCCGAGCACCCGGAGCAGTTCCTCGGCGAGGCGGGGAGCACGACGCCCGGACTGCACGCCTCATGTCTGCCGTTCGTGCGCGACAACGATGTCTCGCTGCTCGGCTGGGACATGATGGACGCGAAGCCGAACGAGTACGACTACCCGTGGGCGATGCACGGCGTGATCTACGCCTACGGCGTCCCGTTGCTCGACAACGCGCTGCTGCAGCCGCTCGCCGAGGCGTGCGCCGAGCAGGGCCGCTACGAGTTCCTGCTGATCATCTCGCCGCTGAGAGTGCGGGGCGGCACGGGCAGCCCCGTCAACCCGCTCGCGATCTTCTAGAGGGCTGGGCGGGCTGCGCCCGTCCCCCTCACCCCCGCCCTCTCCCGCGAGGGGAGAGGGGACCGGACGCCATCGGAAGTTCGATGCGACCTCTAGGGTTCCGAGGGGCGTGGGGGCGGAGCCCCCACGAACGAAGGGCGTGCCCGGACCCTCAAGTCGCTGTTGCTCCCCGATCGCGAGGGCAAGCGCCCTCACCCCCACCCTCTCCCTCGGGGAGAGGGGGCCGGAAGGTGCGCACTCGGGGCTTCCGGGAGGCGGGCTGAAGCGCGCCCTCGAGGCTCGGGGGGAGCAGCAGCGGGGGTGTGGGGGGCGCAGCCCCCCGCAGTCAAGACAGGAAGGCGGCAGTTGGGCGCCGCTAGCCGTGCGAGTGGCCGTGCCCGTGGCCGGGTGAGGGCTGGTAGTAGGGGTTGCGGCCGGACGCGTGGTCGGTGGCGTCCATGATCTCTTCGATCTCGGGCGCGGTCTCCTTGATCATGCCCTCGATGCCCTCGCGCAGGGTCACGTTCGCCATCCCGCAGCCCTGGCACCCGCCGCCCATGCGGATGAACGCCACCCTGTCCTCGACGCCGAGGAGGTCGACGGCCCCGCCGTGCGCGGCGATCGCCGGGTTGACCTGCTCGTCGAACAGCACCTGGATGCGCTCGGCCAGCGGATCGCGCCAGCGCGGGTTCGGGTTGTCGAACTCGAAGCCGTTGACGCCCTCGCCCTTGTACGCCCAGTGCACTGCCAGCCCGTCGAGGTAGTCGGCGTGGTCGCTATCGACATAAAGCGCGAGCCCGTCGAAGTCCAGCTCGAAGTCATCCTCCGGCTCGCGCCCCGCGTCGACCATCGTCAGCAGGTGCTCGATGCCGTTCTTGCTCCGGCGTGCGACCTGCAGGCGGATGCCGGTGACGGGCGGTTCGCCGGCGCTTTCCATCAGATGCAGGAGGCGGGCGATCGCCTCGTCGGTCATTGAGATCTCGGGGCCGTACTCGTCAACGTCGGTGTCGAGGTCAAGGTCGGTCGTCACGATTGCTCCTCCGCTGCCGCCTTAAGCCTAGCCCATCCGGCAACCGGGCGCTGTGAGCAGGCGCGCGCGGGCTCGCAGCGGGGGCCCGTGCTACGCTCGCACTCCCCGTGCGTCATCGTCCGGGCGCGGCGCCACCGAGGCGCAGGCCACGCCCGCACGCGCGAATGGACGGCCATGAGCGTTGCGCCCAGCCCCGCTCCCGAGAGCCCTCGAGGCGAGCGCGCCGAGGCGGGCGCCGGGCGGGGGCCACGCCTCCCGTTCGCCGGCCGCGCGGGCGAGCTGCGCACCTTCGAGTCGCTGGGCGACCGCAACTTCCGCTGGTTCTTCATCTCGACGCTGGGGCAGTTCGGCGGCATCCAGACGCAGATGCTGGCGATGGGCTTCATCGTCTACGAGCTGACCGGATCGCCGGGGCGGCTCGGCCTCGTGGCGCTCGTCAACGCGATTCCGTCGCTCGCCTTCTCGCTCTACGGGGGGATGCTCGCGGACCGCGTGCCGAGGCGGCTCGTGCTGCAGGTGGGCCAGACATTCCAGGCGCTGCTCGCGGGTCTCGTGGCGGCGCTCCTCTTCCTGGGGGTGCTGCGCTACGAGCATCTGATCGTGATCGTCTTTTTCCAGGGCGCGGGGATGTCGCTGATGATGCCCGCGCGGCAGGCGATGATTCACGAGATCGCCGGCGAGGAGCGGCTGATGAACGCGATCTCGCTCGGCGCCGCCGGCATGACCACGATGCGGCTGATTGCGCCCGCCATCGGCGGCGCACTGCTCGTGATCGCGAACAGCGCCTGGCTCTACAGCGCGGTCGTTGTCTACTACCTCATCGCCATCGGCGCGATCGTCCCGATGCGCCTGGCGAGCGCGCGCTCGGCGAGCGGGCCGGCCCGCGACGCGCAGGGTTGGGCGGGGGTGCGCGACGGGGTTCGCTACACGATGCGGCAGCCCGCGATCCTGCAGGTGCTCGCCGTCAACCTGCTGATCGTCTGCGCCTCGATGCCCTGGATGTTCCTGCTGCCCGGCTGGGTGGAGGACGTGCTCGGCCTCGGCGGCTTCCACCTCGGGCTGCTGCTCAGCGTGATGGGCGTCGGCTCGCTGTTCGGCTCGCTCGTCATCGCCTCGCTGCCGCCGCGCCGCCGAGGCTTGCTCTATCTGCTCAGCGCCGTGCTGCTGGCGAGCGGGGTGCTCGCGTTCGCGGTCTTCGATGCGTTCCTGATCGCCGCGCTGCTGACCGCCGTGATCGGCGTCGCCCACGCGGGCCGGATGTCGCTCAGCACCGTGCTGCTCCAGACCTACGTCGCGGCCGAGTACCGCGGCCGCGTGCTCTCGATCTACATGATGGAGTTCGGCCTCGTCGCACTCGGCGTCTTCGCCGTCGGCGCGATCGCCGAGGTGGTCGGCCTGCAGCTCGCGATCGGCGGCGCGGCCGCCTTCCTGCTCGTCGTCGCGCTGGCGCTCTTCCCGGCCTTCCCGACGCTGCGCCGCCTCCAGTAGCGCGAGGGCAGAGCGGCCCACCGCGTCCTCCGGCCCCATGCGCTACAGTTCCCGCGCGACTGCGCCCTGCGAGGCGCGCGAGGAGGTCCGGATGGCGAAGATACCCGCGACGTGTCGCGCCGCACTGCTGGTCGGCCATCAGCAACCGATGGACGTCGCCGAGGTGCCGATCCCGCAGGAGCTGGAGCCGGGTGCGCTGCTGGTGCGCAACACCGCCGCCACGATCTGCGCCAGCGACGTGCACCTCTGGGAGGGCGAGTCGGGCTCCTCGTCCGACCTGTTCCCGCGCATCCTCGGCCACGAGATGACGGGCCGCGTCGTTGCGATCGGCGATGGCGCCGAGCGCGACTCGCTCGGCGAGCCGCTGCGTGTCGGCGACCGCATCATCTGGACGCACGGCTTCTGCGGGCAGTGCGTGAACTGCGTGATCGAGCACGAGCAGACGCTCTGCGACGACCGCCGCGGCTACATGCGGGGCCTCGCCACCGAGTACCCGTACCTCACCGGCGGCTTCGCCGAGTACGGCTACGTCTACCCCAGTTCCGGGCGCGTCAAGGTGCCCGACATCGTCCCCGACGAGCTCGCTTCGGCGGCGGCCTGCGCGCTGCGCACGGTCGTGCATGGCTTCGACCGCCTCGGACGGCTCGACGACCGCCACGCGCTGGTGATCCAGGGCTCCGGGCCGCTGGGGCTGTTCTCGACGGCCGTGGCGGCGCGCAGCGGGCCCTCGAAGATCATCGTCATCGGCGGGCCGGCCGCGCGCCTCGAGGTCGCACGCCGCTGGGGCGCGACGCACACGATCGACATCGCCGACGTGCCGGACGCCGCCGACCGCGAGGCGCAGATCCGCGAGTGGACGGACGGACGTGGCCCGGACGTGGTGATTGAGGTGTCCGGCGTGGTCGCCGCCTTCCCCGAGGGCTTCTCGATGATCCGCCGCGGCGGGCGCTACCTGATCATCGGCCAGCTCCACAACGAGGACGTGCCGATCAAGCCGGGCGAGGTCACGCGCAAGCACGTGCGCATCATCGGCTCGATCTCGGCGAGCGTGGCGCACTACCACCGCGCGCTGCAGTTCATCGCCCACAACTGGGAGCGCTTCACCTGGATGGACATGATCTCCAACCGCTACCCGATCGAGGAGATCAACGAGGCGATGGTGCGCATGCAGAGTTGGGACGAGATCAAGCCCGCGATCATCTTTGGAGACTCCCGATGAGCGCCCCGACACCGCCGATCGGCGTCGTCGCCTCCGCCGCGGAGGCGGGGGACGCCCTCGCCCAGATCGAGGAGGCCGAGCGCCTCGGCATCCCCGCCGCGTGGATGACCACGGGTGGCACGCGCGCCGACGCGCTGACGATCTTCGGCGCGGCGCTCGCGCGAACGGAACGGATCATCCTCGGCAGTTGCATCGTGCCGACCTGGCCGCGGCACCCTGTGCTGCTGGCCCAGCAGACGAGGGCGCTCGAGGAGATCTCGCCGGGCCGCTTCCGGCTCGGCATCGGGCCCGGGCACGAGCCGGGGATGGTGCACACCTTCGGTGTCGAGTGGCGCACGCCGCTGACCCACCTGCGCGAGTACCTGCACGTGCTGACCACGCTGCTGCACGAGGGCGAGGTGGAATTCGAGGGCAGCCACGTCACCGCGCGCGGCCGCCTCGATGCGCCGCTCTCCACGCCGGTGATGGCGTCGGCGCTGCAGTTGCGCTCCTACCGGCTCTGCGGCGAACTGGCGGACGGGGCGATCTCCTGGAACTCGCCCGCCGCCTACCTGCTGGAGCGCGCGCTCCCCGCGCTGCGCGAGGGCGCGGCCGAGGCCGGCCGCGAGCCGCCGCCGCTGATCGCGCACGTCCCGGTCTGCGTCAGCGAGGACCGCGAGCTGGTCCTGAGTGCGGGCAAGAGCCAGCTCGGCCGTTCCGCGCAGCTGCCGTTCTACGCCGGGATGCTCGCCGCCGCCGGCTACCCGGACGCCGCCTCGAATATCGAGGAGGCGCTGGTCGACGCGCTGATCGTCTCGGGCAGCGAGCAGCAGGTCGCCGATCGGCTTGTCGAGCTCGCGGGCACCGGCCTCGGCGAGCTGCTGGTGCTGCCGATCGGCCCGGGCGATCCGCAACAGTGGATCGAGCGCGGCCTCGCCGCCGCCGCGAGGGCGGTCGACCAACTCCGTGCCGCGTAGGTCGGGCGGGGCACCCCTGTAGTACGGTTAGGCCCGTCAACCGTGCATGCGCCGCCCGGAGGAGGAACAACATGCCCAAGTATCTGGCCAGAGCGTCATACAGCATCGAGGGAGTCGGAGGCCTGCTCGCGGAGGGCGGGACATCCCGTCGCGACGCCCTCAGCGCCGCGATCGCTTCCGTCGGGGGCACGGTGGAGGCCTTCTACTACGCCTTCGGTGACGACGACCTCTGCATCATCATGGACGTCCCAGACCAGGTTTCGGCGGCCGCGCTCGGCCTCGCCATCGGCGGCGCCGGGGCGATCAGCTGGAGCACCACCGTGCTGCTGACTGCCGAGGAGATCGACGAGGCCGTCGCGAAGTCCGTCGAGTACCGGCCGCCCGGCGCGTAGGACCGCGCCCGGCCTGACGCGGTCGCCGCGAGATACGACGCACATAGCCTCGGGGCAGCCTCGAGTGCGTCGCGGCCTGTCGCGAGAGGCTGCGATATACTCGGCGCCGCCGACACGCCCAACGGGGGAGGGATTCGCTATGGCCACGGACTACGCCGAGATCGCAAAGGACGTCTCCGCACTCAAGGCTCCGCCGAACCTCGCGGACTACGCCGACCTGCGCTCCTCGTGGAACTGGGACGACGTCTGGGCCGAACTCGACACGCCGGACGGGCTCGTCAATCAGGGCCACGAGTGCATCGACCGCCACGCCACCGGCGCGCGCGCCAACAAGCTCGCGATGATCTGGCAGAGCCAGGACCTCGATGTCGAGGAGTACACCTTCGCGGACCTCAAGCGGGAGACGGACCGCGCCGCCAACGCTCTGCGCAGCGTTGGCATCGAGAAGGGCGACCGCGTCTTCTTCCTCAGCGACCGCATCCCGGAGCTCTACTTCGCCTTCTTCGGCGCGCTCAAGCTGGGCGCGCTGGCGGCGCCGCTCTTCTCCGCCTTCGGCCCCGAGCCGATCGCCGAGCGCGTGGGGCGCGCCGACGGCAAGGCGATGGTGACCACTCCGAAGCTGCTCTCCAAGGTGGACGCGATCCGCGACGACCTGCCCAGCCTCGAGACCGTGATCATCATGGACGGCCGCGAGGAGCACGAGCTCGCCGGCCGCGACATCTCGTGGAGTGCGCTCATCGCGGACGCCTCGGACGAGTTCGAGATCGAGAAGACCGGTCCCGAGGACTGGTCGGTCATGCACTTCACGAGCGGCACCACCGGTCTGCCCAAGGGCGCGGCGCACGTGCACAACACGGTCGTCAGCCACTTCGCGACCGGCAAGTACGTGATGGACTTCCAGGAGGAGGACATCTACTGGTGCACCGCCGACCCCGGCTGGGTGACGGGCACCTCGTACGGGATGTTCGCCCCCTGGAGCAACGGCATCACGCAGGTGATCGACGAGGGCGGCTTCGGCGCCCGCCGCTGGTACGAGACGATCACGCGCTTCAAGGTCACCGTCTGGTACACCGCGCCGACGGCGATCCGGCTGCTGATGCGCTCCGGCGCCGACACCGCGCGCGAGCACGACCTCAGCTCGCTGCGCTACGTGATGTCCGTCGGCGAGCCGCTCAACCCGGAGGGCGTCGTCTGGGGCCTCGACGCCTTCGACCTGCCGATCCACGACAACTGGTGGCAGACCGAGACCGGCGCGATCATGATCGCCAACTACCCGTCGATGCCGATCCGGCCGGGCTCGATGGGGCGTCCGTTCCCCGGCATCCACGCCGCGATCATCGACGATGAGGGCAACGAGATCGACGAGCCGATGGCGGAGGGCCAGCTTGCCGTCCGACCCGGCTGGCCGTCGATGTTCCGCACCTACTGGAACGACCAGGAGCGCTACGACTCGCGCTTCCAGATGGGCTGGTACCTGACCGGCGACAAGGCGAAGCGCGACGCCGACGGCTACTTCTGGTTCGTCGGGCGCGACGACGACGTGATCAACACGGCCGGCCACCTGGTCAGCCCGTTCGAGGTCGAGAGCGCCCTGATCGAGCACGAGGCCGTCGCCGAGGCGGGCGTGATCGGCAAGCCGGATCCCCTCGCGATGGAGGTGGTGAAGGCCTTCGTCACGCTCAATGAGGGTCGCGAGGAGACCCGCGAGCTGATGCGCGACCTCAACCGCCACTGCCGCGAGCGCCTCGGCCCGGCCGTCGCGCCGCGTGAGATCCAGGTGATCGAGATCCTGCCGAAGACGCGCTCCGGCAAGATCATGCGGCGGCTGCTCAAGGCGCGCGAACTCGGATTGCCGGAGGGCGACACCTCCACGCTCGAGGACGACTAGTCCGCACAATCAGCCGGCTGCGCGCCGCGCCCCCTCGGGGCTCGCGCGGCGCGCTCCGGCTGCGATGGAGCCGAAGGCGGAAGGCGGCGAGATGACATCGGCCGACGAGATCCAGATCCACCGCGGCTTCAACGGCGTCTACTTCGACCGCAGCGAGACCTGCTTCATCGACGGACGCGCCGGCAAGCTCCAGTACCGCGGCTACTCGATCGACGATCTCGCCGAGCACTCCACGTTCGAGGAGACCGGCTACCTGCTGCTGCACGGCGGCCTGCCGACGGCCGACCAGCTCGCCGCCTTCGACGCCGAGTTGAAGTCCGCGCGCACGCTGCCGGGTGAGATCCTCGACGTGGTCCGGGTGGTCAAGGACGCCCACCCGATGGACGTGCTGCGCACGGCCGTGTCCGCGCTCTCGGCGATCGACCCGGAGACGGCGGACAAGTCGCACGACGCCACGTTGCGCAAGGGCATGCGCCTCACCTCGCAGGTGCCGACCATCGTGATGGCGCACCACGCCATCCGCGAGGGCCGGGACCCGATCGAGCCGAGGGACGACCTCTCGCACGCGGCGAACTTCCTCTACATGCTCGACGGCGAGGTTCCGAGCGAGGACTCGGCGCGGTTGATGGACAAGGATTTTATCCTCCACGCCGAGCACGGCTCGAACGCCTCGTCCTTCACGGCGCGAGTGGTGACGGGCACGCAGGCGGACCTGCACAGCTCGATCACCGCCGCGATCGCGGCGCTGTCCGGCCCCTCGCACGGGGGCGCGGCGGAGAACGTGATGAAGATGGCGCAGGAGATCGAGGAGCCGGAGCGCGCCGCCGCCTACGTCAAGGAACTGCGGTCCCGCTCCGAGCCGATCATGGGCTTCGGTCACCGCGTCTACCGCGCCGAGGACCCCCGCGCCCGCCACCTGCGCGAGGGCGTCCAGCGGCTCAGCGCCGAGAAGGGCGAGCCGAAGTGGTACGCGATCCTCGAGGCGGTGCAGGAGGCGATGCGCCCTTACGGGCGGCTCGGCGTGAACGTGAACGTCGACTTCTTCGCGGGCGTGATCTACTACCTGCACGGCATCCCGCAGGATCTGTTCGTCCCGATCTTCGCGGTCGGGCGGGTGCCTGGCTGGACGGTGCAGGTCCTCGAGCAGATGGAGAACAACATCCTGCTGCGCCCCCTCCTCCAGTACGTCGGCCCGCTCGACCAGCCCTACATCCCGATCGAGGAGCGCTAGGCGCGCGAGCGTTGCGCTGCGCTCCCGCACAACGGACTGAGGCCTCACATGTCCGCTGACAGCATCGATGGCGCGACAGGCGTACACGTCGCGTTGCTTCGCGGGATCAACGTCGGCGGGAAGAACAAGCTGCCGATGGCGGATCTCGCCGCGATGTTCCGGGAGGCCGGGTGCGACGACGTCCGGACCTACATCCAGAGCGGGAACGTGATCTTTCGCGCCGCTCCGGCGCTCGCTGAAGAGATCCCATCCCTGATCAGTGCGTCGATCCTGAGCCGCTTCGGGTACCGCATTCCGGTGATCACCCGTACTGCCCGAGAGCTCCAGCTGATCGCGCAGGCCAACCCTTTCGCGGACTCCGGAACCGAACCGAACAAACAGCTCGTCTTCTTCCTCGAGGACCTGCCCGACCCTGCGCATGTCGAAGCACTGGACCCGAATCGCTCGCCCGGCGACGAGTTCGCGGTACTGGGTCGCGAGGTCTTCGTCCACTATCCGAACGGGGTCGCCCGCAGCAAGCTCACGAACAGCTACTTCGACTCCGGCCTCGCGACTATCGGCACGGGCCGAAACTGGAGAACGGTGACGAAGCTCCTCGAGCTGGCGACCGCGGCCGGCTGAGTCGCGAGGCACCGAGGCGTCCCGCCTCGCCTGCTACGAGCTGCCCTCGCCGCCGTCGTCGCGCCTGACGCGGCCGAGGAAGACGTCCGTCAGGATGTTGGACTCGCGGATAGAGGCTGGCGTGCCGTCGTGCGCGATGCAGCCGCGGTCGAGCACGTAGGCGCGGTCCACGATCTCGAGGGCGCCCCGGATGTTGTGCTCCACGAGGACGATCGTCGTGTCGAGCCGGTCGCTGATCTCGCGGACCTTCTGGAAGACCTCGCTGACCACGATCGGCGCCAGGCCCAGCGTCGGCTCGTCGAGCAGCAGCAGCTCGGGGTCGGCCATCAGGCCGCGGCCGAGGGCCAGCATTTGCTGCTGCCCTCCAGACATCGCGCTGGCCATGTCGCGCCGCTTCTCGTGCAGGATCGGGAACAGCTCCATCACCGAGTCGAGCCGCCGCGCCTTCTCCTCCCCGTCGCCGAGATAGAGGCAACCCAGCTCGAGGTTCTCCTCGATCGTGAGGTGGGTGAAGACGCGCCGGCCCTGCGGTACGAAGGCGATGCCCTCCTTCACGATCTCGTGCGTGGCCGCCGCCAGCCGCTCTTGCCGCCAGTAGACCTCGCCGGCCACCACCGGCGCGAGGCCCATGATTGCCTTCAGCACGGTCGATTTCCCCGCGCCGTTGGGACCCATCACGGCCACGACCTCGCCCTTGCGGATGCCGAGCGAGACGTCGTCGAGGGCCACGACCGCGCCGTAATGCACGGAGACGCCGTCCAGCGCGAGCAGCGCCGGCTCGGCGGGGCCATTCGAAGTCGCGGTCTGCGTCATCGCTCTCCGTCCGCGTTGGCCTAGTCGCCCAGGTACGCCTCGATCACCTCTTCGCGGCTCAGCACGTCGTGGACCTCACCCTCCGTGAGCAGCCTGCCGCTGTCGAGGACGATCAGGTGGTCCGGCAGCTCGCGCACGATGTCCATGTTGTGCGAGATGAAGATCAGCGTGCGGCCCTCATCGCGCATCCGCACCACGATCTCCTTGACGCGCTCCAGCATCTCCGGGAACAGCCCCGCGAAGGGCTCATCGAACAGGTAGGTGCGCACGTCGAGGGCCAGCGCGCGCCCGATCTCGAGCAGCTTGCGCTGGCCGTACGACAGCTCTTGCGCGAGGGAGTCGCGCTTCTCCCACATTCCGACCTCGCGGAGGATCTGCTCGGTTCGCTCCCTGTGGGCGGGCGTCGCTCGCTCCAGCAGGGCGGGCAGCAGGCGTCGGCTGGTGAGCACCACCATGATGTTGTCCCGGACGCTGATCTGGTCGAAGAGCCGCACCTCCTGGAAGGTGCGGGTGACGCCATGCTCCGGCGTCTCGTGCGCCTTCACCACGCGCAGCCGCACGCCGTCGAGGATCACGAGGCCGCCGTCCAGTGGCAGCACGCCGCTCAGCAGGTTGACCAGCGTCGACTTCCCGGAGCCGTTCGGCCCGACGATGCTCGTGATGCCCTCGTGCGGGATCGAGACGCTTAGCTCGTCGACGGCCCGCACCGCGCCGAAGTGCTTCGAGATCTCGATCGTCTCGACGGCGTAGGCGTCGCGGGAGTCGGCGGCGCTCACAGCCTGTACCTCCCGACCAGCCCCTGAGGCCGGAACAACATCAGCAGCACGAGCAGGACGCCGAGCACGATCTGCCGCACCTGGCCGACGAACTCCGGTGGGATGAAGGGCAGGAAGCGCATGCCTTCCTCGAGCAGCACGTAGGCCATCGCCCCCAGCAGCGAGCCCCAGATCGTCGCCAGCCCTCCGAGGATCACGATGCAGACCAGCAGCATCGACTCCAGCAGGATGAAGGAGTTGGGGTCGATGAAGCTCGTCCAGCTGCCGAACAGGCCGCCCGCGAGGCCCGCCATCATCGCCGAGATCACCCACACCGCCAGCTTGTAGTGCATCACCTGGTAGCCGAAGACCGCGATCGCCTGCTCGTCCTCGCGGATCGCGGTCAGCACGCGGCCGAACGAGGAGGTGACGATCAGCCAGCAGACGAGGACGACCAGCGCGAGGCAGATCAGCGCGAAGACCAGGAACTCGACCTCGCCGTCGAGCACCCAGCCGCCGATCGCGGGCCGCTCGATCTCGTGGATGCCGAAGGCGCCCCGCGTGACGCTCCGCAGGTTCAGGAAGACGCTGAACGCGATGATCGCGAATCCGAAGGAGACGAGCACGAAGATGTCGTCCCGGAAGCGGTTGAAGACGATCCCTACCAGCAGCGCCAGCACCCCCGCGAGCGCCACGCTCACCGGCAGCGCCGCGAAGAAGGGCCAGCCGAGCGTCGGGATCGCCTCGGTCCGCAGTTGCTCGTATGAGGCGTCCGAGGTCAGGAACGCCATCGCGTAGGCGCCGATGCCGAAGAAGCCGATGTGTCCGATCGAGAGCAGGCCCGTGAAGCCGACGACGAGGTTGAGGCTGACCGCGAGGATCGCCCAGATCGCGAAGACGGTGCCGAGCGTGATCGCAAAGCCCACCCCCTGCCAGAGCATGAACGCGACCGCCCAGCTGAGCACGATCAGGTTCGCCCAGAGCTCCACGTTGCCTCGGGCGTGGCGCAGCAACGCCCGAGGATCGCGCGCCGACGCGGCCAGCGCCCCGATTGCCCGTGGATTGATCGCCATCGGCTACTTCCTCGGCAGCAGGCCCTTGGGCCAGAACGAGAGGAAGAGGATCAGCACACCGAAGGAGATCACGTCCCGCCACTCCCCCGCCAGGTCCCAGATGCCGAACTGCTCGACCATCCCGAGGGCGAAGCCACCGACGATCGCGCCGTAGAGATTGCCGAGACCGCCGACCACCGAGGCGATCCAGCCCTTGAGCAGCAGCAGCAGCCCCATGCGGGGCTGGATCGCGGTGTCGTGGCCGCTCAGCAGCCCGGCCAGCGCGGCGTAGACGGCGCCGATGAAGAAGACGACGGCGATCACGACGGTGGTGTTGATCCCCACCACCTTCGCGACCTCCTCGTCGTCGCCGATCGCGCGCACGGCCTTGCCGAAGGAGGTGCGCTTGAGGAGCAGCCAGAGGCCGGCGAACCCGACGAGCGCGACGCCGATTGTGAAGACGTTGAAGCCCTTGATGGTCGCCCCGCCGATGACCACGGGATCGGTGCCGAAGGCGTCCGGCAGGGGACGCGGAGCGGCCTGGAAGACGATGGTGGTCGCCGCGGTCATGGCGAGCAGCACGCCGAGCGAGGCGACGAGCATGATCAGCGGGGAGCGGGCCCGCGCGATCATGTAGACGTAGAGCCCTCGATAGAGCGCGAGGCCGACGGCGCCGGCCAGCAGGCAGGAGACAGCCCAGCTGAGGTAGAGGCGGGAGCCCGGCGCGCCCGCCACGAGCAGCGCGCAGTACCCGCCGGCGAGCGCCGCAGCGATTGCCGCGATGGCGAAGAGCGGCCTCGGGAGGGCGCTTCCGTGCGCGAATCGGTGGCCGCGGCGGAGGATCCAGAGCACGCCCAGCGCCACGGCCACGCCGATCGCGGGACTGAGCAGCACTTCGATCTCGTTCGGGCGGGTGAGCACGAGGCCCGCGTAGCTGCCCGCGGCGACTGAGAGCAGGCTGGCCGTGAGGATCAGGTTCCGCGTGCGGTAGCGATTGCGCAGGCGCGTGTAGAGCCCCTCGCGCAGCGCCCACGCGACCACGCCCGCGACGACGGCGGCGAAGGCGATATTGACGAACGGCTCGTTGACCTCGTAGAGCCCTCCGAGGGCTTCCCCGGAGCGCAGGTAGAAGACGCCGTAGGCGCCGATCGCGGCGGCGGCCCCGTAGTAGAGGTCGAAGAACCAGACAGTGCTGTAGACGAGCGTGAAGCCCATCGCGAGCAGCGCGTAGACCGCGCCGACGGAGAGGCCGTTGAACGCGAACTGCAGCGCCTGCTCAGGCGACTCGCTGATCTTCCAGGCGACGTAGGCGACGGCGGCGACGGCCAGCACGATCGCCACGAGCGTACTCTGGCGATCGCGATACCTCGCGAAGTCGATGCCTCCGAGCCCAACGCTCACCGATGCGGGCCCCTCAATGCCTGGGGAGGGCGGGCGGCCCGGCCGACCGGCCGGCCCGCGTCGAGTCTACTCGCTGGGCGCGGAGCCCAGCGTCCTGTAGCCGTTGTTCTCCGGCGTTCGCTCGCCCGTTGGCAGCACCTCGACGACGACGTTCGTGAGGCCGACGACCTCGCCGTTCGCGTCGAAGCTGTAGTTGTCCCCGATCGCGCCGCTCCAGGTGATGTCGTAGAGGCAGTCCCGGAACCCGTCGGCGTCCTGGTCGTCGTCGGTTTCCTCGAGGCAGGCGGCGGCGATGTGCACGTCGTCGTAGGCCGAGCCGAGATACCAGGCGAGCGTGACGTAGCCGTAGCGCCCCCGGAACGTACTGAGCACCTCCTGGCCCTTCGCGTTGGCCGGGTCGAGGTCGGCGATGACCGCCTTCACGCCGGTCGCCGCATCTCCCGCGATCTCGATCGCGGTGGTGCCGACGGGCACGATGTCGGAGTAGATCGGGCCCGTGTAGCCCAGCTCGCGGGCCTGCTTGAGAATCGTGCCGCCGGTGAACTCGGACTGCGCGGCGACGTGCAGCGCGTCCGGGCTCTCGTTCAGCAGCTTCGTCAGCTGGGTTCTGAAGTCCGTGACGTCCGAGGCGTAGCGCTCGGCGCCCACCACCTGGCCGCCGCGCTTCTCGAACTGCGCCACCGAGGTGCGCCGCACGCCCTCGGCGTAGTCGGTCGACTCGGTAATCGTCGCCAGCGTGCGGACACCGTCGGCCCACATCAGGTTGCCGGTGTCGATGCCGACCTGCGCGTCGCTCATCGAGGTTCGGAAGATGTAGTCGCCGGCGTTGGCAATGTCGGGGTTGGTCGCCAGCCCGGAGAAGAGCACCACGCCGTCGGCCTCCGCCAGCGGGGCGGCGCCGAGCATCGCGCCGCTGCACGAGGTGCCGAGGATGATCTTCACGCCGTCGACGTCGGTGAGCTTGTTGTAGGCGGTGATGGCGTCCTGCGCGTTGCACTTCGAGTCCTCGACGACGAGCTCGAGCATGCGGCCGTTGATCCCGCCCGCCGCGTTGATCTCGTCGACGGCCATCTGCTTGGCCTGGATGGCAACCCGGCCGTAGGTCTCGCCGGGCCCGGTCGCCGACTCCATCACGCCGATCCGGAACGGCTCGTCGCCGCCATCGTCGCCGCAGGCGAACGCAAGCGGGATCAGCAACACGGCCAGCGCGAGCGAGACGATGCTCCTCCATGAAATGGTCGGCATCGTGTCCTCCCCTCCGCCGTTAGTGCGACAAAGTCCCGTTACGCGCTCACGCTAGCACAACAAGTGAAATACGGGGGCCCGCTGGCGCCGTGCCGCGGACTTCAGCTCGCGGAGGGTCCGGCCTCCCGGTCCCGCGGCACTCGTGTACCGATCGGTTGGCTGCTGCTCAGGACGCGATCTGGATCTCGCCGAACAGGCAAGAGCCCGTGACGATGAGTCTGGCTCGCGGGTCGGAGGGTTCCGCCCGTTTCGACTCAATGCCTCCGAAGGTGGCCGACGAGCGCACCTCGACCGCCCAGTCGGGCGGTACCCGGAGGGTGATGCGACCGAACAGCACGCTGACGTTGACCGTGGCCACGCCGTCGAGGGGAGCGGCAGAGCGGAGATCTATCTCCGCGCTCCCGAAGGTCGCGGAGACGTTGCCTCCCCGGAAATGCTCGCTTGCGGCGACCTGGTTGCTCTCGGAGAAGAGGCTGGCGACGTTGAGCTCGTCGCCTGCCTCGGTCATCCGGTTGGAGCCAGAGCGCCAGAAGCCGAAGATCATGGCCGCCCCGACTGCGATGAGCGCTACCGGCCACAGCGACGACAGGTCGAACCCGACGATCTCCAGGTTGTGGAGCAGGAACGCGGCCCCGACGGCGATGACCGCGACGCCGCCCCTCAGATTGCCGCTCGAGGCGCTGGCGAGGCCGATCACCACGAGGAAGAGCGGCCACCACTGCTCCAGTGGCAATTCGAGGCCGCTTACGCGTGGCGCCAGGAACAGAATCCCCAGCAGGATGAGCAGAATCCCGACGAATCGATCGTTGGCCATGGCAGCGTGTGCCTCCGCACTCCGAAGCGCCGGAACCAAGCATAGCCGAGCACCCCGTGGATGCCGGATGCCCGCACGTGCTGTAGGGCGACTTCCCGGCTATCGAGGTTCCTCGGACCCGTCGGACGCGGGGCCGGCGTGCGTGCGCCGCGTGTTTCGACCTACTCGGGTTCCGCGTAGGTGAGCAGCCACACTCCGTCGAACTCTTCCCAGATGAAGATCATCTTCACCGAGCCGAACGGGAACGATCCGGTGTGCCTCGTCTCCCACTTGCCCGGAGCGACCTCCATGGGCGGTGAAGTCTCCTCCGCCTTGACTTTCGCGCCGAAGGTCCTGAAGGGCCGGATGTTCGCCCGGAGCTCGTCCTCTTCCTCCTGGAAGTAGCTTTCCTCGTAGAAGGCCTTGAGCGCGTCGATGTCGTACGTGTTGTAGACCTCCCACATCTGCATGGTCCGCTGGCGGAGGTGTTCCACGAGGTCCACGGGGTCGCTGGAGGCGGCCTCCCCGGATGCGGTCGCGGTGGGAGTGGCTTCCGCCGCGGGCGTGGCAGTGGCCGTCGGCGCGGATGCCGTCGCGGTGGGAGTGGCCTCGGGCCGAGGCGTGGCGGTGGCCGTCGGCGTGGCCTCAGGCTGAGGTGAGGCAGTGGCCGCTGGCGTGGACGCGGGTGTCGGGGAAGCCCCGTCGCCGGTCGCGGCCTCGTCCGAGCCGCCGCATGCAGCGAGGACGAGAGACAGCGCGAGGATGACCGCGGCCGCCGTTCCCCGTTGCAGCATGCGGTCCCCCTCGCGTAGCGACGCGTCGCGCGTTCCGTGTGACCCTCCCACGAGAGTCCTGCGATCTGCAAGGCCGGCGGTCCAGCCTCGCTGCCTCCGGGAGTACGCCCGGCCTGCCCTCGGATCTTCGCTGCGCTCAGTATGACAGCGTGGGCTCAAACCGGACGCCCTGCCCGGTTGGTGCGAGAGGCCAGCAAGTCGGCGACCTCGCTGGCGGCGCTGCGGCCGCTGGAGAGGGCGCCGTTGACCGAGGGGATGCCCATGTAGTCGCCCGCCAGGAACAGGTTGTCGATGCGCCCCGCGAGCTGCCCCGGGATCTTCGCCATCGCGGCGAGCATCCCGGGTGTCCCCATGCATAGCGCCTCTTCCCAGCGGTACACGCGATAGAACAGGCCCTCGTCGTCGCCGGGAAGAGCGGAGCCCGGAGGCGCGTTCCGGCGAGCGGCGCCCAGCAGCTCGCGCTTCACGTCCTCGTCGTCGAGCGGGATGAGCTCCTTCGCGCGCTCGCGCCCGATCAGCAGGTCGAGCAGGCCCTTGCCGGGAGGCGCGCAGTCGGGCAGGAAGACGGCGCGGTCCAGCAGAAGCGGGGCGTCGTCGTCCTCCGGGTAGAGCGCGCCATGCCAGCCCGGAGGGAGCGGGGAGTGGTCGAGACCGATCACCACCCGGCAGCCGGTTGAGTAGCTGACGGCGCCGAGCGCGCGACGAGTCTCCGTCGGCAGGTCGGGGATGAGGTCCGGGACCTTCGTGCCGGGGACGGCGGAGATCACCGCGTCCGCCTCAATCGTCTCGCCGTCCACGACGACGCCGGTCGCCTTCCCGTCGTTGACGACGATGCGCCTGACGGGCGTGGATACGCGAATCACATCGGCGCAGTACGTCGCGAGCGCCTCGCTGAGGGAGCCGATGCCGCGCTCGGGCATCGAAACCTGGCCGGAGTGCAGCATCGTCTCCCCGATGTAGGCCCGCATCAGGGCCTGGCCCGCCGGCGCCGGGTCGCCCAGGATCATCTTGAGGGGCGCTTCGAGCGTCACCTGCAGCCTCTCGGGCACGCCGAGCCGCTCGAGGTACTCGCCGAAGCTCTCGTCGTCGTCGATCTCGGCGAGGGGGCTGTCGCTGGCGAAGCTCATGTACGGCGCCTGCTGGTGGATCTCCCGCATCACCTTGAACCCGGACCGCAGGCCCGAGGGCGAGAGGAAGCCCATGGCGATGGCCGCACGGAAGTGCCGCATGAAGTTCCAGAGCGACTGATCAGGCGTCGTGGTCACCCAGCGCCCATCGCGGTAGTGGCCGAACTTCATCTGCGAGCGCACCAGCGGGAGTCCCAGCTCCTCGCAGATGCGGAATGCGGTGTCGTAGGTGGAGGTGAAGACGAACGCGCCCATGTCCAGGGAGAAGCCGTCCACGCGCTCGCCGCTGCCGCGCCCGCCCGCATGATCCTCAGCCTCGAGCAGGACGGGAGTGATGCCCCGCTTCATCAGCGTGTAGGCGGCGCTGAGGCCCGCGAAGCCCCCACCGACGATGACCACCCGCCCGCTGCTCATCTGATCGGCTCCTTCTCTCCACTGTCCAGCTATTGCGCAGGCGTCTCGTGGGGCGCACGGCGCCCGATGTGCCTGGACGTACTGTACTGCGGCCGCTTACGCCTCCTCGCCGCCCGGTGCGTCGTCCGGCGGCGCCTGCAGGTGCCAGTCCGTCACCTGCTGATAGGCACGGCCCATGCGCACGAGCAGCGCTTCGGCGAATGGCGCCCCGACGATCTGCGCCGACAGCGGCAGTCCGAGCTCGGAGGAGAACCCCGACGGCAGCGCGAGCGCGGGATACCCGAGCAGGTTGAACGGCGCCGCGTAGCTCGGCTGCGTCAGCCGCCGGTTCACGTCGGGCGGCGGGTGTGCGGCCGCCGGCTCGTGGGTCATCGGCACGACGAGCACGTCGACGTCCGCCATGACGCGCGCGGCCTGCTTCGCGTACCAGCTGCGGAAGCGCTGAGCCTGGACGTAGTCGGCCGCCGAACAGAGGGCGGCGCGGCTGATCATGCTCCGCGCGCCCTTGCCGTACTCGGTCCAGCGCTCGCTGCCCATGTCCATGCGGTGGTAGGAGAAGGCCTCGCAGAGCATGGTCAGCCGGTTCGCCTCCTTCGCGATGTCCGAGTGCGGGAGCTTCACCTCGACGACCTCCGCGCCGAGGCCGGCGAGCGTGTCGATCACCGCCTCGGTCGCCAACCGCACCTCCGCGTCGAGCTCCTCGTGGTCGAAGAAGTACTCGCGCGGCACGCCCATCCGCAGCCCCGCGACCCCGCCCTCGACGCCCGCGAGGTAGTCCTCGGTGGGTTCGGCCGAGGCGGTGGGGTCGCGCGGGTCATGGCCGGCGATGACGTTGAGGATCGCGCCGCAGTCGTAGGCCGAGCGCGCCATCGGGCCGATCGAGTCGAGCGTGTAGCCGAGGGGGACGCAGCCCCACTTCGGGACGCGGCCGTAGCTGACCTTGAGGCCGCTGTGCCCGCAGTAGGCGGCGGGGAAGCGCACGGAACCCCCGGTGTCGGTCCCGAGGCCGCCGAGCACCATGCCGGTGGAGACGGCGATGCCCGTGCCCGACGACGACCCGCCGGGGCTGCGGTCCAGCCGCCACGGGTTCCGCGGGATCGGGAACGGCTTCTCCTCGTCCGGCGCGCCGAGGGCGAACTCGGAGAGCACGAGCTTGCCCATGATGACCGCGCCGGCGTCGCGGACGCGTTCGGCGACGACCGAGTCGTAGCCCTCGCCCCATGCGCGGTCGAGGATGAGCGAGTTGGCCGTCGTCGGCTGGTCCTTCGTGGCGAGGATGTCCTTGAGACCGAACGGGATGCCCTGCAGTGGCCCGCGGTCCACGCCCGCCGCGAGGTCGGCGTCGGCCTGCTCGGCCTGCTGCAGCGCGCCCGCCTCATTGACCGCGATGAACGCGCCGAGACGCTCGTCGAGCGCGGCGATGCGCTCCAGCGCCTCTTCGGTCAGCTCGACGCTGCTCGCCTCGCCGCTGCGGAGCGCCGCAGCAGCCGATTCGATGGTTCGGGGTGTGGTCATCTCACTCACCCTTCGCCGGCGGGACGGGCGTGAAGATCAGCGCGGGCTCCTCGTAGCGGACCTCCTCGATGTAGAGCCGGTCGGTCAGCTCGCGGAGCGTCGGATAGCCGTCGACGAGCGACCGGAATTCCTCGTCGCTGACGGGCAGTCCCGCCGCGTCGACGAGCGCGCGGACCGTCGCTTCGACGTTGTCTGGTACGGGCATCGGGCCCCCCCTCCCGTGTACGTGGCCGCAAAGCGATTCGCGCGGCGACGCGGCGCAGCATAGCGGCGCGCCCCGCGGCCCTCACCACCTCGGCGCGTTCGACAGGTGACTCGGCCGGTGCCATGAAGCCCCGGACCGCCGTAGCTCGGCCCGCCCGCTGGGGGGAGACAGGCCAGCGACGTCGGGGTCGCCGCGCCGGACGCCCACGCCGCTATGCTCTGCCCCTGGGGGATCGCCTCGGACACCGCCGGGCGCGCGTGTCGCGTGGCGAACGCTGCTCGCTGAGAGCGGCACGACCGACGGTTGTCCGGCCGAGACCCTGAGGCAGCAAGACCCGAGAAGCAAGGTGATTCCATGGGCAGTCTGCTGGTAGCGGTGGCAGCCCTCGCCACAGTCGGGTTGCTGCTCGCGATGGATCCGGGCGGGGTCATAGCCGAGAGCGGCTTCCCCGACCATCGCGGGATGGACTGGCAGCAGCTGGTCGCATGGGGCTTCCGAACGATCGGCATAGTCGCGGCGCAACTGCTCATCATCGTGCTGTGGCTGTGGCCCAAGTACCGGCCTCCGCCGGCGATCCCGTGGTCCTCGATGACTTTGCCGTCCGGTTCCATGCCCGCGGCGGCGGTATCCGCGCTGCAGGGCCACATGATCTGGAGCCCGACGATCCTGGCCTCCATCGTCGAGATGTGCCAGCGCGGCACGCTGCAAATCGACGCCGTCGGAACACCGGTCGGCTACCTCTACCGGCTGTCCCGGCAAGGCCCGACGGGGTACGACTGGGAGCGAACGATCTGCGACACCCTGCCGAGGGGTGCTACGACGATCGATGCGCTGGATGAACGGATAACCAGGCACAGGGACACCATCGGCGACCAGATTGGCGACTACCTGCAGCAACGCGGCCTGTTCCATGACAACCCGGTACGAGTCAGGAGGGAAAACGACGAGGACGCGGCCGGATGGGGCCTGCTCGCCGGGATCCTGATGGGCGTCGGGACCGGGCTGTGGACGGCGCTCTGGCTGGACCAGTGGTGGGCGAGCGCCCTGATCGGCGCGTTCTCGGGCCTCGTCTACCTGGGGATGGCGCCGGAGGTACGGACGGGCATGCTGACGCCAACGCCGGCCGGAGCGCGTGAGATTGGTCAGTGGCTCGGTCTGGTAGAGGCGCTGGGGGGTCAGGCCCGATCTGAGCCGACGGGCGGTCGGGACCAATCCGATCCGATGCTGCCGTACGCCGTCGCGCTGGGTGAGGCCCAGCAGTGGCTCGACGTGACGGCCTCCGCTCCACGCTGGTTCAGGTCCGACGAGGCATCCTCGCTAAGAGGTCCCGAACTCGACGCGGCCTATCGCGCCTTCATGCACGCGCTGTGGTGGGGCCTTCCCGGAGGGTCGGGCGATGCGGCGAAAGCAGCCGCGGAGTCGGGTTACGAACTGGAGCTCGAGCTCCTCGATCTGGAGTCGCCGGATACCGAGCCGGCCGCGCAGCGCGGCAGAGCCGACGAGACTGAAGAAATCGGGCTGTTCGAGTTGCAGGCGCCGGATACGGAGCCGGCCGCGCGCCGCGAAACCGGCTTCGAGGTCGAGGAGCTGCTGCGTGAGTCGGAGACGCCGGGCAGTCCTCCGGCAGCCCAGGCGGGCGCGCCACCCACGGACTACCCGACGCAGTGGTGGGAGGGGCCGGTCCAGGAGGGGAAGGGCGGCGGGTGCCTCCGCGGGTGCCTCACCTGGGTGGCCGGCATCGTGGCCATCGGGACGCTGGTCCTGCTCGTCCTGTTCAGCCTCGACGTGGTCTCGCCTCGCGACAAGCCGTGTCCGCTCGAGTCTCCCCCCATCCCGACGCCCGCGCAGATCGCGGTCGCCGGCGATCTGTTCCGCGATCAGTGCGTGCGGGTCCGCGGCACGCTCGTCTCCCGGGACGCCGGCGAGCTGCTGCTCGACGTGGACCGGGAGGAGTACGTGCAACGGGTGAGCGTGCGCGACCCCTCGGAGGTCCTCGGAGGACTCGCTCTGGGCCGCGTGGTGACCCTGGGCGGGTGGCTCAGAGTGGAGGAGGACGGGACGTACGCGGTCGAGTTCGTCCCGGATCGTGGGTCGGACCGGGACTGGTGGCGGAACCTCCGCGAGAACCTCGAGGGGTTGTTCTAGGCGGCTGCGAGGTTGATGACCGTTGTGACGCCTGCCCCGCGGCGCGATTGTCTCGGGGGAGATCAATCCCAAGAGAAGCCAGCGCTCGTTGGTTCGCCAGGTAGTACCAGGGTTCTGTTTCGACCAGGACCCCATCGTGGTCAAAGAGAATGTACTTCTTCACTCTTGTGCTCGAGTCAATTGCTCCTGGTGGGCCTGCACGTACTGTACTGCCGTTGTCGCGGTGCAGCTTCCCCGCAGCCGGACGTGGACCGTCACCCACCGAGCGCGGCCGAGGCCCAACCGACGGCTGCGGCGACCGTGACCGCGAAGGCAGACTGCTTCACGACGAGCCTGCCCGCGAACCGTAGCCCGAGCTCGCGTCCAATCGTGATCGCGGTGACCAGGCATGGCAGCACCGTTCCGGCGAGGAATACTGCAACCAGCAGCTGGGCCGCGCTCAACGAGGCGACGGTGCCGGCCTCCGCCAGGAGCAGGATGCCGTCCTTGCGGACAGCGGCGAGCACGGTCGGCATTGCCGCGTCCGCCGGCAGTGCGAACACGGCCATCGCCGGCGCCAGCAAGCCCCCCGCTGCATCGAGCACGCCCGACCAGTCGAGGAGCGAGGCAACCATGGCGATCGCGAAGAAGGTCGGGAGCGCCGTGCGGAAGAACGCCCAGACCGTCCCTCGTGCCTCCACCCCTACTGCCGCGAAGGACGGCCAGGTGAGGACGGTGCGCGGCTCGATGAGCAGCGTGTTGAGTGGCGAGCGCGCGGCAGGCTGACTGATGAGGCGCGTGTAGACGAGCGTCGCCCCCACGAGCAGCGCCAGGTACGGCACAACGAGACCGCTCTTGCCAGCAGCGGCGAACACCGCGAGCGTCGCGCCGAGCTGGTACGAGCAGGCGGATCCGAAGGAGATCGCCCCGACGGTCGTCGGCCGGGTGCAGGCAGCGCAGGAGCGGGTCGCGACGATTGCCGGGACGTTGCAGCCGAAGCCCATCAGCACCCGTGTCACGTCGCGCCCGTGCAGGCCGACCGGCCGCAACAGGGGGTGGAGCGCCGTCCCGATGCGGTCGGCGAGGCCGCTCGCCTTGTAGACGCTGATCAGCGCCGAGTAGACCAGCACAGTCGGGACCGCCCAGACGAACAGCAGCGGCCCCATCGTGAGCAGTCCGTAGTCACCGGCGAGCACCGCGCCGAGCAGTCCCGGCCAGCCCTCGATCCGCTCGACCAGGGGTGTCGTGCCCGCCACGGCCAGCGGATCAAGCCAGGCGGCGGCCTGGTTCGCGCCGAGCACCGCGAGTAGAGCGGGAAGGATCAGGAGGACGGCCGCTGTCGCCGGACCTGCGACCGCGTGGTCGAGGAGTCCGCGCCGGCGGAAGCTCCCGCTCTTCGCAAGCTGCCCCGCTATGGCACGAATCGGCACGGACCTGCCACCGCTCGCACGTCCGGGGAGCGACGTGGCGGGAGGCGCCATGACAGCGATGTCAGATCGGTCAGCACGCACAGGACTCCACGCAGCACGAGAGGTCGTCCAGGTACATCCCCGCCGCTCGGTGGGCCTCAACGGCTTCCGTGGTGTCCCTTCCGAGGCGCTGTGCGATTGCATCGGCGACGATGGCGAAGCGCTGGCGGAACTTGTAAATGAAGCAGAAGTTCACGCCCCGGTGCTCGAGTGCGGGGCCGGAGATGAACAGGCCCGGCACAAGCGTGGACTCGTCGGCCTCTTCCGTGACGACGGGGGCGCCGCCCTCGCCGTACTCAATCAGGCCGTCGAGGGGCTTGAGCGATCCCCTAAAGCCGGTGGCCAGGATCGGACGTGTCTCGCTCGCCCACTCGCGGCCGTCCGAGGCCTGGGCGACCCACGTGTCACCGTCCACGCGCACTGACGTGATGTCGACATCGGCGACGAGGTCCAGCGCCCCCACGGAATCGGCCCATTCCAGGCGCTCGCGGGAGAACGGGGAGAGGGAGATGCTGGGGTCCGGGTCTTCTCGCTTCCACGTCGCATATCGCGCCAGCACGGTCACGTTCTTCCCCAGCTGCACCAGCGAGACGGCCGCGTCCGCGGCGCTCTCGTAGCCGCCGATCACCGTGAAACGGTCACCCTCGAGGTCCTGCCAGGTGCGGACCTCGGAGGAGTGGCAGCAGGATTCCGCGCCCGCGAACGGGTCGCGGTCCGGGTACTGGAACTCCCCGGCCGCCCAGATCAAGTGCCGCGCCCGCACCGGGCGGTCGGTCGTCGTGAGCGTGAACGTTCCGTCATCCTCGACCGTGACGGCGCAGACATCGATGCCGGACTTCACCTGGAGCGCGAAGTGGTGAACGATGTTGTCGAGGTACTGCGCGTAGGCGATCCCGCTGGGGTGTTCGCGGTCGAGCGTGTAGGCGGGCGACGTGTTGGGGACGATCGCATTGAGGTCGAGCAACCCGAACGCGTTCGCAGTGAACGACGGCGTGATGAAGCGCATCTCTTGCGGCCAGCGCCGGAAGGAGGCGCCGACCTCATGGCGATCGAGGATGGTGATGTCGCGGACGCCAAACTCCTTGAGGGCAACCGCGCAGCCAAGTCCGGCCGGTCCCGCGCCCACGATCGCGACCTGGTGGAGGCGCGACCGCTTCGGGGCCTGCTCCCGCCGCCGTAGTCTGCTTTTCTTGCTCACGCGACGTTCCTCCCGAGTTCTTGCTCGTGACCGTCGAGCATGGCCTTATTGATACAGAGTGTCAATAAGGCGATGCGGCACCGGGTGGCGCGTGCGCGGGTCGCCGGGCGGGGAAGGTGGCGCGGTCCGGCCCGTCGGAAGCCGTGCACCCGGGCGGCGTGGCTCTCTCAGGCGGAGCTATGAGTTCCGTACGTGTTGGTGGGCCCGCCAGGATTCGAACCTGGGACCGATCGGTTATGAGCCGACTGCTCTAGGCCGCTGAGCTACGGGCCCCCGCGCGGCCGCACTAGGGTACACGCGCGCCCTTCGCTTGCGCCCGGAGCCCGCGATGGCGCCTCGCTGCGCGCGGCCTCAGGCGATCGGGCCAAGCGGGCCGCCGCCGAGGATGTGCATGTGGATGTGCGGCACTTCCTGACCGGCGTCGCGCCCGTTGTTGAGCACCAGCCGGTAGCCGTTCGCCGCCAGCCCCTGCTCCGCCGCGATCCGCGAGGCGACGACCAGCATCCGGCCCGCCCAGCCGGCGTCGCCGTCATCGAGGCCGCCGGGGCCGGCAGGCGGCTCGCCGCGCGGGATCAGCACGATGTGCGTGGGCGCGGCGGGGTTGATGTCGCGGAAGGCGATGAACTCGTCGTCCTCGTAGACGCGGTCGCTCGGGATCTCGTCGCGCAGGATGCGCGCGAAGACGTTGCTGCTGTCGTAGCCCGTCGTCTCGCTCATGGCGCGCATTCTGCCACAGCGCCTGGCCGTTCCTGCACGGCTCAGACCTCCAGCTCGAGCCGGCCGACGCCGCGCAGCAGCAGCGTGCCGCTGCGCTCCACGCCGTCCTCGGCGACGCGCAGCTGCGGGAAGCGATCGAGCAGCGCGCCGAAGGCGATCTCGCCCTCGAGGCGGGAGAGCGGGGCGCCGAGGCAGAAGTGGATCCCGCGCCCGAACGCGAGGTGGCGGTTCGGCGAGCGGGCGAGGTCGAGCTCGTCCGGCTCGCTGAACTGCGCCGGGTCGCGGTTGGCGGCGCCGACCATCGGCAGTAGCGCCGCGCCCTGCTCGATCGTGCGGCCGCCCAGCTCCGTGCGCCGCCGCGCGAAGCGCACGACGCCCTGCACGCTGCTGTCGTAGCGCAGCAGCTCCTCGACCGCCGAGGGCAGCAGCGAAGGCTCGGCGCGCAGCCTCGCGACCAGCTCCGGACGTGCGGCAAGGGCGAGCAGACCGTTGCCGATCAGGTTGGTGGTGGTCTCGTGCCCGGCGAGCAGCAAGAGGATCGAGAAGGCGAGCAACTCGTCGTGCGAGAGGCGCTCGCCCTCCTCCTCGGCCGCGGCGAGGGCCGTGAGGATGTCGGCGCCCGGGGCGCGGCGGCGCTGCGCCACCACCTCGTCCATATAGGCGATCAGCTCGCGGGTGGCCTCGCGCGCGGCGTCGAGGATGGCGGGCGTGTTGAGCACGTCCGTGGTGCGCGCGATCGCGACGGACCAGCGCTTGAAGCGGTCGCGATCCTCGGGCGGGACGCCCAGCAGCTCCGCGATTACGATGATCGGGAGGGGTTGCGCGAAGCCGCGGGCGACGTCGAAGCGCCCGTTCGAGGCGTCGACGTCGTCCAGCAGCGAGGCGGCAATCTCCTCGATGCGCGGGCGCAGGCCCTCGATGGCGCGCGGGGTGAAGGCGCGATTGAGCAGGCCGCGGAGGCGGGTGTGCACGGGCGGGTCGGAGTTGAGGACGGTCGGCGTCTCGCCCAGTGGAAACTCGCGACGCTGCTGCTGCAGCACCTCCGCCAGCTGCCCCGAGGCCGTGTTGGAGCTCGAGGAGAAGGTCTCGTCGTCGCGCAGGACCAGCGCGCAGTCCTCGTAGGCGGTCAGCACCCAGGCTTGGAGCGCGAGGCTGTAGTGCACGGGGTCGGCGGCGCGCAGCGCGGCGTACTGGGGATACGGATCGGCCTGGAACGAGGGCAGGAACGGATTGAAGACCGCCATGGATCGGATCGTACCGCAGTGAGCGGCGTGCGCACCCCGGAGGCGCGATGAGCCACCTTCGCGACGGCGATCCGCCGCGCCCGCCCTCCGGCCGCTGGCGGCGCTTCGCGCCGATGGCGACGACCGTGGTGCTGCTCTGGCTGCGCTGGCGCTGGCTCAGGCTGAGGCGCCGCCTGCTGCGCTCCGAGCTTCCCGAGGCGACCGAGCGCTTCCACCTCGCCGCTGCTCGCGCCATGGTGCGCCGCTCGATCCGCCAGCAGGGGCTGATCATCAAGGCGATGCAGTTCCTCGGCAGCCGCGCCGACATCCTGCGCGAGGAGTACGTCGAGACGCTCTCGCTGCTGCACGACGCGGTCCCCCCGCGGCCCTGGGAGGAGCTGCGGCCGCTGGTCGAGCAGGAGCTGGGTGGACCCGTCGAGGAGCTGTTCGCCGAGTTCGACACGGTGGCCGTCGCCGCGGCCTCGCTCGCGCAGGTCCATCGCGCGAGGCTGCACGACGGCACGGACGTCGCGGTCAAGGTGCAGTACCCCGGCATCGAGCGGATCGTGCACTGGGACCTCGAGACGATCGGCTGGCTGACGGCGATCTGGGCGCGTATCGAGACGGTGATCGACTTCCGCCCGATCGCCGCCGAGATGCAGCGCAACGCGCCTGACGAGATCGACTTCGTGCACGAGGGCCGAGCCGCCGAGGAGATCGCCGCGCTCCTGGATCACCGCGAGGATGTGGTGGTCCCGCGTATCTACTGGGAGCGTTCCAGCCTTCGCGTGCTGACGATGGACTACCTCGACGGCATCAAGATCACGAACGTCGAGGCGCTGCACGAGGCGGGCGTCGATGCGAGGCAGGTCGCGGACTCGCTGATCGACATCTACAACGTGATGATCCTGCGGCGCGGCATGTTCCACGCCGACCCGCACCCGGGCAACCTCTTCGTGCTGCCCTCGGAGGAAGGTCTGCCGGACCGCATCGGGCTCGTCGACTTCGGGCTGACGAAACGGCTGCCGGACGAGTTCCGGCAGCAGGTGGTGGTGCTGACCAGCGCGATCATCGCGCAGCATCGCGCCGAGGTGTCCTCGGCGATGGAGGACATGGGCTTCCGCACGCGTGTGCGCGACGAGGAGACCTACTACGAGCTGGGCGAGGCGTTCCTCGGCGAGGTGCTGCGCTCCGGCCAGGCGTACGCCGATCAGCGGCTCTTCGCCGAGGTCAACGTGCGGCTCGGTCGTGTGCTCCGCGCGAACCCGCTGGTCGAGGTGCCCGGCGACGTGGTGCTGATCGCGAGGGTGATGGGGCTGCTGTCGGGGATCGGCCGCACGCTGGACTCACGGACCGACCTGATGGAAGCGATCATGCCGTACCTGGAGGAAGAGACGGCTGCGGCGGGGCGGGCGAGCGCCTGATCGCGCGCCCAGGCCCTTCGCGGCGCGGTTTGTGGACGATGGTGGATGTAATGCGCACGAGTTGTGATTAAGTGGGGCCGAAATCCACCCACAACCGCCTCGGGATCCCCTAGTCTCTTCATCAGCCGAGCGGGGGTGTCCCAGGAGCCAAAATCCGCTGGAGGCTCCGGGGAACAGCGGAATCCAGCGAGGCGAGAGACCGCGCACATCCGGGCAACCGGGAGTGCGCGGTTTCGCGTTAACCCTCGATGCCCGAGGTCTCTTCTTACAGCGCGTTGAGTGCGAGCCGCGGAGCCACGTGACGACCCTCAAGGCTCCCCGGTACCATGCGGACCCGTGACCAGACCCCAGCTGTGCAGTTCCGAGAGGGCTGAGCCTTGACTGACCTGCTGGCCCGCGTCAGCGCTCGACGACCGTGGCTGACGATCGGCGCCTGGGTCGTACTGCTGCTCGTCGCCGGCGCGCTCAACGTGAACCTGCTCGACAGCGCAACCACCACTGAGCTGCGGCTCTCCCCGGGCTTCGAGTCGGAAGACACCCGGCGGCTCCTCGAGGAGCGCTTCCCCGGCACGCAACAGCCCCGCGAGGTGGTCGTCGTCCAGTCGGACTCGCTGACCATCGACGATCCGGCCTTCGCTGTGAAGGTCAACGCGGTCTTCGGAGCCATCGCCGGCCTCGGCGGCGAGGTCGTGAGCCAGGGCCTCCACTACTTCCTGCTGCCAGATCCGCGGCTGGTGTCCGCCGATCGCAAGACGACGATCATCCTCTTCGAGATGGCGGGCACGCTCGAAGATGCCGAGCGCAACATCGAGCACGTCTTCGAGGCAATCGACGAGGTCAGCACGGACGACGGCTTCCGCGTCCTGATCGTCGGCCAGGCCAGCAGCTCCTACGAGACGAACGAGTTCGCCACCCACGACCTGGAGCAGGGGGAGCGATTCGGGGTTCCGGTCGCGCTGATCATCCTGCTCGTGCTGTTCGGCGCCGTCGTGGCGGCGCTCGTGCCGATCGGGCTTGCGATCGTGGGGATCGGGATCGCACTCGGGCTCGCCGCGCTGATCGGGCAGGTCTACGAGCTGGTGTTCTTCGTCACGCTGATGATCACGATGATCGGCCTCGCGGTCGGCATCGACTACTCCCTGCTCATGATCTCGCGCTTCCGCGACGAGCTGCGCAGCGGCCTGCCCGTCGCCGAGGCCGTCGAGCGCACGGGGGCGACGGCGGGGCGGACGGTGCTGTTCAGTGGCGTCACGGTCGTGATCGCGCTGCTCGGGCTGTTCATCGTGCCGATGACCTTCTTCCGCTCGCTCGGCCTCGGAGCGGTGCTCGTCGTCATCGTCGAGCTGGCGGCGACGCTGACCCTGCTGCCGGCCGTGCTGATGCTGCTGGGTCCCAACGTGAACCGGCTGTCGCTCCCGTTCGTCGGCAAGCGCGACGCCGCCAGCAGCGAGGCGGATGACCCGGGCGGAGGATTCTGGGACGTCACGACGCGCCTCGTCACCCGCTTCCCGGTGATCGGCCTGCTCGCCGTCGGCATTCCGATGGTGGTGGTGACGCTCTTCTACTTCCAGATCGAGACGGGCCTGAACGGCGTCGACAAGCTCCCCGAGGGCGCGCGGACGCGCGAGGCCTTCCTCGCCCTCGAGGCCGACCCGTCGTTCTCCTTCGGCGTCGCCAACCCCGTCGAGATCGCCATCGAGGGCAACCCGCAGGATCCGCAGGTACAGGCGGCCGTGGCGGGTCTGACCGCCTCGCTGGCCGCGCTCTCGCCGGCGCCGCCGGTGCTCCAGGTGAACCCGGAGGGCGACCTCGCGCTGATGCAGGTCGTGCTGCCGGGTGAGCCGAGCAGTCCCGACACCGTGGAGGCGCTGGACACCATTCGCGACGAGCTCGTGCCCGCGGCGTTCGCAGGCGTGCCCGCCACGGCCTCGGTCGGCGGCATCAGCTCGGTGGCGAGCGACGTCTTCGCGATCACGGACCGCTACACGCCGATCGTCTTCGCCTTCGTGCTCGGCTTCAGCTTCATCGTCCTGATGCTGGTCTTCCGTTCGATCGTGATTCCGGTGAAGGCCGTCTTCATGAACCTGCTGTCGGTCGGCGCCTCGTACGGGATCCTCGTGCTGGTGTTCCAGAAGAACGTGGGGAGGGAGCTGCTGGGCTTCCAGCACGCCGAGGTGATCGATGTGTGGATCCCGCTCTTCCTGTTCGCCGTGCTCTTCGGGCTCTCGATGGACTACCACGTCTTCCTGCTGAGTCGTGTCCGTGAGCGCTACGACCAGACGGGGAACAACGCCGAGGCCGTTGCGAGCGGGCTGCGCGAGACGACGGGGATCATCACCGGCGCGGCGCTGATCATGGTCGCCGTGTTCGGCGCCTTCGCCTCGGGCCAGACGATCGTGAACCAGCAGGTCGGCTTCGGTCTGGCCGTCGCGATCCTGCTCGATGCGACCCTCGTGAGGTCCGTGCTCGTGCCGGCCAGCATGGAGTTGCTGGGCAGCCGCAACTGGTATCTGCCGTCGTGGCTCGAGTGGCTCCCCGACGTGCGGGTCGAGCCCGTCGAGGAGGAGCCGGCCTAGTAGACGTGGCCCTCGATCGAGGCGGCGACCGAGGCGGCCACCGACACCTCGATGTCGCGAATCGCCCCGGACATCGCCTGCCCGATCAGGTCGAGCCTGCGCACCTGCTCGATTCGCGGCGCGGCCTGCTCCAGCTCGCGCCCGGTCAGCAGCTCCTTGAAGATGTCGCACGCGTCCGCGAGGCAGATGATGGTCACGTCGCGGGGGTCCGGGATGTCGTCGCTGAACAGCACGCCCATGATGCGCAGCTTGACCTCGCGCTCCGCCCGCCCGTCGATCGTCGGGTAGCGCCTCGACTTGAAGACCCAGAGGAAGCGGTCGTCGCGGCGCTCGAGGATGCCGCGCTCGATCAGCCGGGAGAGCGTCTCATCCTGGATCGCCTCGGCGTGCTCCGCGGTGCGCTCCACCCAGTAGCGCGCGCCGTGCGTCTCTCCGCCGGCGATGTCGGCCAGCGTCGGATCGAGGAGGCTGTCGCCGGTCGGCAAATCGTTGAGCAGGATCAGGTTCTCGAGGTCCGTGTCGATGCGGTTCTCCATCGCCAGGTCCATGAGCACGGCGCCGGCGATGGCGTAGTTCCGAGACCAGCTCGGCACCCGCACGAACGTCCCGTCGTCGTCGCGAAGCATGAGCAGGACGATTTCCTCGACGAGTCTCAGCATGGCGCTTGTCCCCTGACCGTTGTGCGCGTACTCCGGCGCGGCTCTCGGGCCTGACTCGGGCCGCCGTCTCGCGTGTGGAGCCGGCGCCGCCCTAGTATACGTCGTCTCACCGGCCGACACGCCCGTGGCGCTGCCCGTGGCGGGAGGCGCCCCCGATGAGCCTCGATCGTCAAGCGCCCGCTTCCGGGCCGGTTACCGAGTCGGATCGGATCACGAGTCTGGATCTGATCCGGGGTGTGGCGGTGCTGGGCATCCTGCTGATGAACGCGGTGTCCTTCAAGTATGGACTTCCCCCCTACCTGAACCTCAGCGCCGGGGGCTCCGAGACGGGCCTGGACTGGGCCGTCGGCGTGCTCGGGGAGATCTTCATCGACCAGAAGTTCATGGCTGTCTTCTCGCTGCTGTTCGGCGCCGGAATCCTGCTCTTCATCGAGCGTGCCGAGGCGCGTGAAGCGCGGCCGGTGCTGCTCAACCTCTGGCGCAACGTCCTGCTGCTGGGCATCGGTGTGCTCCACACCATGCTGTGGGACGGCGATGTGCTGATGCTGTATGCGTTGTCCGCCGTCGTCCTGCTCGCACTGCGGTCGCTCCAATCCAGGACCCTCATCGCCGTCGGAGCGCTCGTCTTCCTGTTGTCCGTCCCGAATACCTTCCTCGCGCAGCACATCACCAACACGACCGATGTGTCGCTGGCGGGCATCTGGGAGCCGGACGAGGCGTCGGAAGTGAATGCGACTATGGAGGCGCTGACGCTGCTCGGCTACGCCGCCCGCGGGCTGGGCATGATCCTCATGGGCGCCGGCCTGTACCGCCTGGGGTTCATGAGCGGACGCATGTCCACCCGGACCTACCGCCGGACCGCCATCGTTGGTCTGGGCGTCGGGCTGCCCCTCGCTACTGCCAGCGTCGTCGTGACGGCGCTGGGGGACTACGCCCGCGAGGTGGCGTTCATCGGCCAGATCCCGAACACGCTGGGCACGATTCCCGCCGCGCTCGGCTACATGAGCCTGCTGGTCCTCTGGGACCGGCGCGGGGAGGGCTGGCTGAAGCGGCGGCTGCTCGCTACCGGCAGGATGGCGCTGACCAACTATCTGTCCCAGACTGTCCTCGGAGTGCTCACGCTCACCGTCCTGCTGGACGGCGCGAGCGTCGGCCGGACCGGGATCCTGATCTTCGTGCTGGCGGTCTGGGCCCTGCATCTGTGGTGGTCGCGCATCTGGCTCGACCGTTTCCGGTTCGGGCCGGCCGAGTGGCTCTGGCGCGTCGCCACCTACCGCAAGGGGCAGGCGCTGCGCCGCATCTGACGCGGCGTGCGAGGGCGGACGGCCGGGAAGGGGCGGTCCCGTGCGGGAGCGCATCCGCGAGATCGTCGGGGGCCACGAGGCCGTGGCAATCGAGGACGACGCCCTCGCGCCCGCCGCCGTGCTGCTGCTGCTCTACGAGCGCGACGGCGTCGAGCACCTGCTCTTCCAGGTCCGCACCCACCACGTCGAGCACCACAAGGGTGAGATCAGCTTCCCGGGCGGCGGACAGGATCCCGAGGACGGGTCGCTCGAGGTGACCTGCCTGCGCGAGACCGAGGAGGAGATCGGTGTCGCCGCCTCCGATGTCGAGCTGTTCGGCCGCCTCGACGACGTGCCGACGCGCTCCCACTTCGCGATGACGCCGTTCGTCGGCGCGATCACGCGGCCGGGGCCGTACCCCTTCCGCTTCGCCGAGATCGAGGTCGCCGAGCTGCTCGAGGTGCCGCTCGACCTGCTGCTCTCCGGTGACGCCCTCGAGTGGACCGCGCGACCGGACGGGCCGGTGATGCCCGCCTACCGCTACGGCGAGCACCTGATCTTCGGCGCCACCGCCCGCGTCGTCGCAAACTTCCTGCAGCTGATCGAGGACGCGTCGTGACGCTGCTGCTGCTGCGCCACGGCGAGTCCGAGGGCAACCTTGCGCGCGTCGTGCAGGGCCAGCTCACCGACTATGGGCTGACGCCCCTGGGCCGCGAGCAGGCCGAGGCGTCTGGTCGCCGCCTCGCCGGCCTCGAGATCGACGCGCTCTACTCCAGCCACCTGCGCCGCGCGCGCGAGACGGCGGACATCGTCGCCGCGCACACGGGTCACGAGGTGATCGAGCTGCCCGACCTGCAGGAATACGGCTTCGGCGAGGCGCAGGGGCTGACCTGGGACGAGGTACGCGAGCGCTTCGACGTCGTCGGGCGCGCCTGGGGGCGCGGGCGCATCCCCGGCGAGGAAGGCTCGGCGGTCTTCCGCGAGCGCGTCGCCCGCCGGATCGGCGAGCTCGCCGAGCGCCACCGCGAGGGGACCGCCGTTGCGGTGCTGCACGGCGGCGTGCTCGGCGCGGCGGTCGGCCGCATCTGCGGCCTCGGCGACGGGGAGTACGCGCAGATCTACACCGCCAACTGTGGCATCACCGAGGTCGGCGTGGCGCAGGATGGCCGGCTCACGCTGCGCAGCCTCAACGACACCTGCCACCTCCGCGCGCTCGGTGGCCCGCAGACCGAGCCGTGGCTCAGCGAGGCGTGAGCGGAGCGATGCCGGGCGGCCTGCGCGTCGGCGGCGAGGTCAGCGAGCGCGAGGAGCTGCTCGACGGCCGCTTCCAGGTCGTGCTCGACGGCGAGGCTGCGGACGCGGAGGGCATCGAGGTCTCGTGGACCCTCGTCTGGCTGCTTGGCCGCGAGGGCGAGGTCCCGCTCTCCGAGGGCTACGTCACCGTCGTCGATGCGGAGCGGGGCGAGCTGAACGCCTCGCTCGAGGCCGGCTCCGTGATCGCGGGCGACGAGACGGGCGCGGCGCAGGTGCGCGCCTCCTTCGCCGTCGACGCAGTCGAGGGCGCGCTCGCCGCCGAGGGCGACCGCGTCACGTGCGACCTTGAGGTCGGCGTGGAGGGGTGGGCGGGCGAGTTGCGGCTGGGCTGACCGGCTCGCGCTACGGCTCGTAGCGGCGGAAGACCACGCAGGCGTTCTGGCCACCGAGGCCGAACGAGTTGGAGAGCACCACGCGCAGCTCCGCCTCGCGCGCCTCGTTCGGCACGATGTCGAGGTCGCAGTCCGGGTCCGGCGTCTCGTAGTTGATCGTCGGCGGGATGCAGCCATGGTGCATTGCGAACAGCGCGGCGATCGCCTCGATGCCCCCGGCGCCTGCGGCGAGGTGGCCCGTCATCGACTTCGTCGAGGAGATCGCGATCTTGTAGGCGTTGTCCTCGCCGAGCGCGAGCTTGACGGCGCTCGTCTCACTGCGGTCGTTGTACTGCGTGCTCGTGCCGTGAGCGTTGATGTAGTCGACCTCGGAGGGGTCGATGCCCGCGTCGCTCATCGCGCGCGTCATTGCCAGCGACTCGCCCTCGGCGTCGGGGGCGGTGTCGTCGGTGGCGTCGAATGACCAGCCCGCGCCGGCCAGCTCGGCGTAGACGCGCGCGCCGCGCTCGAGGGCCGACTGCTCGGACTCGAGCAGCAACACCCCGGCGCCCTCGCCGAGCACGAAGCCGTCGCGGTTCGCGTCGAACGGGCGGCAGGCGTGCTCCGGGTCCTCGTTGTTGCGCGAGAGCGCGCCCAGGCGGCCCATCGAGGCGAGCGAGAGGCGGCCGATCAGCGCCTCGGTGCCGCCGGCGAGCAGCGCCTGCGTCTGGCCGAGGCGGATCAGGTTGAGGGCGTGGCCGAGCGCGTCCGTGCCGGAGGCGCAGGCGGTGTTGATCGTCGTGTTGGGGCCGCGCAGTCCCAGCTCGCGGGCGACGCGCGCCGCGCCCATGTGCTGGCCGGAGCGCGTGATGATGAAGGGGTCGGCGCGCATCGGGCCGCGGCGCTCCATCTCCATGTAGGGCAGGCCCATCTCGAAGGCGTCGCCCGAGGTCGCCATCACCACGCCGATCTCGTCCTGCAGCTCCCCGTCCCCGGCGCGGCCGCCATCCTCGAGGGCTTCGCGGCTGGCCGCGACGGCGAACTGCGCGAAGCGCGCGGTGCGGCGCGCGACGCGGCGGTCGAGGTGCTGCTCCGGGTCGAAGTCCTTGACCTCGCCGCTGATCTGGACGGGCAGACCCTCGGGGTCGCAGAGCGTGACGCGGCCGATGCCGTTCTGGCCGCCGCGCAGGCCCTCCCAGTACGAGGCCGCGTCGTTGCCGATCGGCGTGACCGCCCCGATCCCCGTGACGAGGACGCGCTGCAGCTCGCGGGTGGTCGTCACGCGGGGCTCCTCGAAAGGCTCTGCAGGAACTCGCGGATGTGCTGGCTGAGCGCGGCGGGCTGGTCGGTCGGCACGGCGTGGCCGGCCTCCTCGATCAGCGAGACGCGCGAGCCGGGGATGCGGCGATGCAGGCGCTGGATTGCCTCGGGCGTGAGCATGTCGGTCTCGGCCCCGCGCACGATCATCACCGGGCACTGCACGCGCTCGACGCACTCCCAGAGGTTCGTCATGCGGCGCTGGCCGGGGTCCGGGTCGGGCGGCCGTGCGGTCGGGTCGCGGAAGATCGGGTCGAAGTCCCAGACGTAGGTGAGGTCCTCGCTGCGGGCGAGGGTGGCCTTGACGCGGCGGTTGAGCTGCTCGCTGGTGGCGTAGGGGTAGAACTCCTCGTAGACCTCGACGGCCTCGTCGAGGCTGACGAAGCTGTCGGCCGAGGCGAGCAGGCGGCGCATCGTCTCGACGCCGCTGCGCAGCACCTCGGGGGCGGCCTCGATCACGATCAGTGCGGTGACGACGTCCGGGTGCTCGGCGGCGTAGCAGAGCGCGTTGGCGCCGCCCATCGCCTGTCCGGCGATGGTGACGTTGCGCAGGCCGAGCGCCTCGACGAAGGCCTCGAGGTCCTCGACCTGGCTGTTGCGGCTGTAGTTGTGGTCGCGCGGGCGCTCGCTGCCGCCGTGGCCGCGCTGGTCGAGCGCGAGGACGCGGTACTCGCGGGAGAGCTCGATCGCGATCTCCTCCCAGATGCCGGAGGTCTCGCCGAAGCCGTGGAGCAGCAGCAGGGCGTGCGTGCTGCGGGAGTCGCCCCACTCCTGGTAGTTGAGCGTGAGGCCGTTGATCTCGACCGTTTCAGCCTGGGCGCGATTCGCCACTGCGTCTGCCTCCGTGCGAGCGAGCGTGATGCGGATGGCCCATCGTAGCACCGGCTACCCCTGCGCGCTGCCCGGCCGCACGCGAGGCCCCCGTGGCTACGGCGGGTTCGGAGGCTCGAACAAGCTGCGCGCGATCGAGATGACGGGATCGACGTTGCGTCCAGTGACGGTTGGGTCGATTCCACGAACTGTGTACGCGCTGTTGGCTGCTGCGTCATAGACCCAAACCTGAATCGCCGTGTTGGGTCTCCTGTCCGGGTGCGGGGGCCAGTACCGGATCAGTCCTGGGTAGCCACCAATCACTCTCGTTTCGGTGACTCCTCCTGTCTCCGTGGTCGTCACTCGCCACGCGAACCTCAGGCTCACGTGGCCCGCGCAGATCTCGACGCCCCGCCCACCCCTCTCCGTCAAGTAGATCGCGCAGTATCCGTATGAGGGCTGGTCGTTCCCCCCGCTAGCCGCCTCGTGGAGTGTCCATCCGGCGGGCAACACCGGATCGCGCCAGTAGGGAAGGTGTTGCGCTTCTGCGACACTGGTCGTGTAGACGGGGTTGATGTCGGAGTAGCTCGGTGGATTCCGTCTCTCGCGCGGCATTTCGGCACCGGTCCAACCTCTCGGGCCAAGTTGAAACGCCCCGTGCACGACCGGAACGGTCAGGCTCGCCCCGCCGAGGTCAGGTAGCTCGCCCCAGTCGACCGTGACGGCAGCCTCCTCCCCCGCGATCGGCCCGCTGCAGCCAGTGAAGGCGTACGTCATCCACTCGACGCCTAGCAGCCTCCGAGGCGGCCCCGAGGGGCCGGGTAGCAGCTCCGTCACCGTGTAGCGCACGAAGCAGTCCTCGGCCTGCCGCCACTCGAACAGGTCTCCCACCTCGACGGTGTCGAGGAAGGCGGCGCGGGAGACGCCGTCGGCGTCGGTGGCGTGGATGCGCAGCGCCCTCGCCGTGCCGTCGCGCAGGCCCTCGTACGTGGTGACGACGCTGGAGGTGTCGGCGGGGTCGGCGAGGAAGGCGTAGCTGCCGGGCTCGGCGACGGCGCCGGTCGTGTCGTGGGTGGTGTAGCGGAAGGTGGTCTCTAGCGTCAGCGGATTCGGAGGCTCGAACAGGCCCCGGAGGATCGCCAGTGCCGCATCGATGTTCGAGCCGCTGATGCTCCCGTCGGCTGCACCGAGGTGATAATCGGTCTCCGTCTCCGGGTCGTAGACCCAGATGTTGATGGGGAAGTCGGGTCTGCTACCCGGTCCTTCGGGGCTGTAGATGACAATGGCAGGGCGACCGGCGACCACACGGGTCTCCCTGACGCTGGCCCCGTCATGCCACGATGCGATCTCCGGGTGATACCACCCGGTGACGTGCAGACCGCAGATATCAAAGCCGTAGTTGCGGTAGACCTCGTTGTTTCGCCTTGTCCGTTCTTCCGTACGGAAGATCGCGCAGTAGCCGTAGCGCGGTCCCTCGAACCCAATCGTGGCGCCCTCGAGTACCCACCCCTCAGGAAGCGCCGGATCGCGCCAGTAGGGGAGCTGGCGCGCCTCGGCAAGTGTTTCGTACGAGTGAAGGCGCTCAGGCTGGTCCGGCCCACTGAAGTCGACCAACGGCTCCACGGTTGCGCCCTTCCACCCGGCAGGGACGATCTGGTAGATGCCGTGCACCACGGGCGCCGTCAGGCTGGTCCCGCCAAGATCCGGCAACTCCCCCCAGTCCACCGTGACGGCGCCCTCCGCGGCGATCGGCCCGCTGCAGCCCGTGAAGGCGTAGCTCATCCACTCGACGCCGAGCAGCCTCCGAGGCGTCCCCGAGGGGTCGGGTAGGAGCTCCGTCACCGTGTAGCGCACGAAGCAGTCCTCGGCCTGCCGCCACTCGAACAGGTCGCCCACCTCGACGGTGTCGAGGAAGGCGGCGCGGGAGACGCCGTCGGCGTCCGTGGCGTGGATGCGCAGCGCCCTCGCCGTGCCGTCGCGCAGGCCCTCGTACGTCGTGACGACGCTCGAGGTGTCGGCGGGGTCGGCGAGGAAGGCGTAGCTGCCGGATTCGGCGACCCCGCCGGTCGTGTCGTAGGTGGTGTAGCGGAAGGTGGTGGGGGGTGCGAGCGGGTTCGGAGGCTCGAAGAGGCTGCGTGCGATTGCAATCACCGGATCAACGTTGTTCCCGCGAAGAAGACCGCCTCCAATGAGGAAGTACTCGCTCTTCGTCGCAGGGTCGTACACCCACACGCGGATGTAGGCGCGCCGGTCGTAATTTGGCCCTGGCGGGCTGTAGGTGATGCGGGCCGGTCTACCCGCGATCGTGCGGGTCTCCGATACACTTGAGCCGTTGCGCCAGGACGCCGCCTCGACATCCAGCCTGGCGCTGGCGTGATAGCCACACACCTCGACTCCCCGGACGCGCCGCAGCGCCCCTCCGTCCAGCGCCGAGGGCCGGGGTTCCGTGAGGTACGTCGCGCAATACCCATAAGCGGGGTCGGGCACGCCGCCACTGGTGACCCAATCGAGGGTCCAGCCGTCCGGCAGTTCCGGGTCGCGCCAGTAGGGGAGCGTCCTCGCGACAGCAGGGTCGTCGGTCCGGATGGGGTTCTCGTAGGAGGTGACGGCAGACGAATGCAGCTCCGGCTCCTCGGTTTCCCCGGTCCAGCCTGCTGGCACGAGCTGGTAAATCCCGTGCACCACCGGCGCCGTCAGACTGGTACCGCCGAGGTCCGGCAACTCCCCCCAGTCGACCGTGACTGCGGCCTCCGCCGCGATCGGCCCGCTGCAGCCCGTGAAGGCGTAGGTCATCCACTCGACGCCGAGCAGCCTCCGAGGCGTCCCCGAGGGGTCGGGTAGGAGCTCCGTCACCGTGTAGCGCACGAAGCAGTCCTCGGCCTGCCGCCACTCGAACAGGTCGCCCACCTCGACGGTGTCGAGGAAGGCGGCGCGGGAGACGCCGTCCGCGTCCGTGGCGTGGATGCGCAGCGCCCTCGCCGTGCCGTCGCGCAGGCCCTCGTACGTCGTGACGACGCTCGAGGCGTCGGCGGGGTCGGCGAGGAAGGCGTAGCTGCCGGGCTCGGCGACGGCGCCGCTCGTGTCGTAGGTGGTGTAGCGGAAGGTCGTGGGGGAGGGCGTCGGGCTTGCTGCTGGCTCGGGCGTCGGGGTCGCGGTCGGCGTGGGCGTTGGGGTTGGCAACGCCGTTGCGGTGGCGGTCGGCGTAGGGATGGGCGTGGCCGTCGCGGTCGGCGAGGGCGTCGCGGTCCTCGTTGCCGTCGCCGTGGGCGTGGGCGTAGGCGTGGGCGTGGGCGTGGGCGTTGCGGCTGGCGTCGGCGGGGGTGTCGCCGTGGCAGCCGGCGTCGGCTGGACGGTCGCCGTCGCGGGCGGTGCGGGAGGCTCGACCGGGTCGTCCGTGCACGCCGTCAGGGCGGCGGCGAGCGACAGCACGAGGACGGTGAGGGGCAGGGCGAGCGCGCGACGCAGCGGCACGATGGCCCCCTCCCAACAGTTCCTGAGAGGTTAGACGACACGGACGTACCGGAGGTTCCCCGATCCGCGCACGCTCGGACGCTCAGAGCGCGACGGCGAGGCAGTGGGCGAGCGGCAGGGTGGAGCGCGCCGAGGGGTCGGTGAGGGGGCGCCAGTCGCCGCCTCGATCGTGCGAGGCCCAGATCACGCCGGCGGCGAGGGCGAAGACGGTGTCGCGACTCCCCGGGAGGGCGGCGACAAGCGGCGCCTCCGGCCACTCGTCCTCGTCGCCGAGGATCAGGCGAATCCAGCGCACCCCGCCGTCGACCGAGCGGAACAGCGCGCCGCCGACGCCCCCGGCGCGGCGCGACGCCCCCAGCACGAGCGCGTCCGGCGCGCCCGGCAGCACCGCCACGCTGTGCGCCACCGTGCGGTCGAGGCCAGTGATCGACTGCAGCCAGCTGAAGCCGCCGTCCTCGGATCGGAAGAGGCCGCCGCCGGTGGTCGCGTAGACGCGGTCGCTGCGCTCGGGATGCTCCTTGAGGCCGGTCACGTCCGGGTTGATGCCCTCGGAACGCGGCATCCAGCTGCGGCCCTCGTCGTTCGAGAGCCAGGTGCCCGCGCCGCCGACGGCGACGAGCAGCGCGCTGCCTGGGAAGGCGATCGCGCTCAGCTCCCAGCGCGATCCGGCCGGACCGCGGCTGCGCGTGCGCTGGTAGCGCACCACGCTGTCGAGGCTCTGCGAGGCCGCCCACTGCTCCTCGCCGGGCTCCGCCCGCAGCAGCGCGGCGGGCGCCGCGCCGATGTAGCGGACGCCCTCGGCGCGCATGCGCACGCAGCGCGGGTCGCCCTCCCAGACCTGCCGCCAGGCCGTCGCGTGGCCGCCCTCGTGCTGCCAGACCCCGCGCCCCGGCGCGGCGGCGAGCGCGACCTCGCCCCGCACGTCGATCGAGGCGATCGCGAGGTCGGGGAGGATGCAGCGCAGCGGCTCGCCGGGAAGCAGCTGCCAGAGCCCGCGCTCCGTGCCGATCAGGACGCCGAGCGGGTCGCCTCGGGGGTCGTAGCGCGACGTCACGGCGTGGCTGCGTCCGCCTCGCGCCGCGCGCGCACGGCCTCGACAAGCGCGGGAAGCACCTCGCCGGCCGGGCCGCGCAGCACGACGGTCGCGAGGTCGGTCAGCGCCGTGGGGTCGGGGTCGACCTCGATCAGCGGGACGCCGCGGCGGACGGCCATCTGCGGGTACTCGGCGGCGGGGTACACGACGGCGGTGGTGCCGATGATCATGAAGGCGTCGCAGAGCCGCGCCTCCAGCCCGCAGCGCTCGAGGGCCTCGAGCGGGATCGGCTCGCCGAACATCACGCCGTCGCTCTTCACGATGCCCTCGCAACCGGGCTGGGTGCAGAGCGGCGGGAGCTGATCGCGGTCGACCGGGAACTCCTCGCGAGGCCAGCGCGCGTAGCAGCTGAGGCAGCGCATCCAGTTGGTGTTGCCGTGGATCTCGGTCAGCGACTGCGTGCCGGCGCGGCGGTGCAGGTCGTCGACGTTCTGCGTGATGACGTGGTGCAGCGCGCCCAGCTCCTCGAGCGCGGCGAGCGCGCGATGGCCCGCGTTCGGCTGCGCCGTCTCGAAGGAGCTACGGAACTCGTCGGGCTGCTCGAGCTGCTCGATGCGCTGCTCCCACCAGGCCGCGGGGTCCTGGAGGAAGATCTGGTAGCCGTTGAGCGGCGGCTCGCCGCGCTTGGTCCAGAGGCCGTCCGGGCCTCGGAAGGTGGGGATGCCCGACTCCTTCGAGATGCCCGCCCCGGTGAGCGCGACGGTGTGGGTGGCGCTCGCGAGGATCCCGGCGGCGCCGTCGAGCGCTTGCTGGTCCATCCGCCGCCTCCCCGCGCCGCTTGTCCGCGATCGGCGCCATCGTAGTCTCGCCGGATCGAGGCCACCAGTCCCGGCCTCGTGAAGCCCGCCGGCGCGGTCCGTAGAGGGGTCGCGACGTATCATGGAATGGAGGCCCGGGAGGGCGGATCATGGAGGTTTCCGCATCGCACGAACGCAGTGCGTTCCCGCCTCGGAAGTGGCCGAGGGCGGACGCGAGGAGGCAGCATGGCTGACGCCGGACGTGCGCGGAGGGGGGTGCGGCTGCAGGCATGGCCGGGCCTCGTCCTCGCCGCTGCGGCGCTCCTCGCGGCCTGCGGCAGCGACGCTCAGCCCGACCCCGCGCCTGAGGCCGCCGCCACCTCCGCCGCGACCGCGCAGGCGTCGCCCACGATGACCCCCGAGGCGACGGTAACCGCGACGGCGCCGGCCGCCACCGCGACGCCGCCCGCACCGACGCCTACGCCCACGCCGCTGCGCGATGCGGCCGACGCTGTCGAACGGCAGTTGGCGCGGATCCTCGAGGGCAACTTCCCGAGGATCGATCTCAGCAAGCGCTCGGTGAACCTCGCCGAGATCAGGTCGGTGATCCCGCCCGACGCGATCCCGGCGATCGACGAGCCGCGCTTCCTGACGATCGAGGAGGCCTCGGAGTGGCTCTCGGCGGAGGCGCCGGTGATCGCCTTCGAGCGCAACGGGGACGCGCGCGCCTACCCGTTGGAGATCCTGACCTGGCACGAGATCGTCAACGACGTGGTCGGCGGCGAGCCGGTGATCGTGACCTACTGCCCCCTCTGCAACTCGGCGATCGCCTTCTCGCGCGTCGTGAACGGCGAGGAGCGCACGTTCGGCGTCTCCGGCAGCCTGCGCAACAGCGATCTCATCATGTACGACCGCCAGACCGAGACGCTGTGGCAACAGCTCACGGGCGAGGCGATCGTCGGACGCGACACGGGCGTGGTGCTGGAGTTCCTGCCCGCCCAGCTCGTCTCCTTCGGGGAGTTCCGCGCGGCCTTCGAGGACGGCGTCGTGCTCAGCCGCGAGACCGGCCACGCGCGGAACTACGGCGAGAATCCCTACGTCCTCTACGACTCCAGCGGCAGGACGCTCTTCCCCGTCGGTGAGTTCAACAACCAGCTCTCCGCCAAAGAGCGCGTGCTGACGCTCGAACTCGGAGGCGAGACGGCAGCGTTCCCGTTCAGCGCGCTGAGCGAACTCGTGGTCATCGAGGCCGAGGTCGGCGGCGAGCAGGTCGTCGCCTTCTGGCAGCCGGGGCAGGTCTCCGCCCTCGACGAGGCGTTCATCATCGGCAGCCGCAACGTCGGCTCCGCCGGCGCGTTCAGCCCGTTCCTCGACGGCGAGCGGCTGCGCTTCGAGGCGCGCGACGGCGCGATCGTCGACGCTGGCACGGGCAGCACGTGGGACGTGCTCGGCCGCGCGGTGTCGGGGCCGCTGGCGGGGCAGCAACTGACGCCGCTCGTCTCCGGCAACCATTTCTGGTTCGCCTGGGCGGTGTTCAAGCCGGAGACGCGTGTCATCCTCGAGAGTGACGTGGATCGCTCCTGACGGGGGGCTGCGCCCGGTCCGCGGGCGTGATCGGGAAGGGGTGCGGGTATGCAGGAGAACAGAAGGCTGGCCTTCCTGATCGTGGCGGTGATCGCCGCGCTCTTCGTGCAGCGCGAGTTCATCGACCCGCACGTCGACGAGGGCATGACGAGCGAGGGCGTGATGGTCGAGATCGGCCTGCTCGACGACCTGTCGGTGGCCATCGATCAGCCCGCGCCCGACTTCGCGCTGACGGACCTCGATGGCGAGACGGTCATGCTCTCCGACTTCCGCGGCAAGACAGTGGTGCTCAACTTCTGGGCGAGCTGGTGTCCGCCCTGCCGCGAGGAGATGCCCGAGTTCCAGGAGCTGTGGGATGAGCGCGGCGCGGACGGCGCGGACGACCTCGTGATGCTCGCGCTCGACTTCCTCGTGCAGGACACGATGACCGATGCCCGCAAGTTCATCGAGGGCAACGGGTTCACGTTCCCGGTGCTGTTCGACACTGCGGACGGCGCGGTGGCGGAGCGCTACCGCGTGCGGGGGCTGCCGGCGACGTTCTTCATCGACCGTGACGGCGTGGTGCGCGGGGTCAACTACGGCCCCGTCTTCGGCAACCTGCTCCCCGCCGGCGTGGAGAAGGCGGACGCCGGCGGTGGCGGCTAGACCGAACGGCGGCCCGAGGTCGTCATGCTGCGGCGCCTCGCCCTCTCGGCGCTTGCCTGCCTGCTGCTGATCGCGGCCGCCTGCGGGGACGGCGGCGCCGAGCCGCCGGCGACCGCGACCGCCGTCGCGACGGCGACACCCACGCAAACACCGACGCCGCGGCGGGCCACGATCGGGCTGTTGGACGACGCTCTCGTGGACGTCGACCGGCCCGCGCCGGACTTCCTGCTGAACGCGCTCGGGGGCGGCGCGGTGCGGCTCTCCGACTATCGAGGCAAGACCGTCGTGCTGAACTTCTGGGCCAGCTGGTGCGTGCCCTGCCACCGGGAGATGCCGGACTTCCAGGAACTGTGGGAGGAGCGCGGGCCGGACGGTCCCGACGACCTCGTGATCCTCGCCGTGAACCTGTTGCCGACGGACACGCGCGCCGCGGCCGAAGCCTTTGTCGAGGAGTTCGGGCTCACGTTCCCGATCATGTTCGATACGTCCGGTGGCGAGGTCGCGCGACGCTACGGGGTGCGCGCGCTGCCCGCGACGTTCTTCATCGACCGTGACGGGATCCTGCGCACGACCGCCCTCGGAACCGTCGTCGGCCACTTGCTCGAGGTCGGCGTGGCCGATGCGGACACGGCCGGCGGCGCCTACGAGTAGCGTGTCGCGGCAGGCCCGCGGGCGTATGATCGAAGCGATGCTGCAATCCCGCGCACGCCGCTTCCGTATCCCGATCCTCGCACTGCTGGTTCTCGCCTGCGCGGCGCTCGGCGCCGCCTGCACGGGCGGGGGCGGCGAGGACGCGCCGGCGCCCGCCGCGACGCCCGCGCCGACCGTCGTCGCGACTCCCGAGGCGACGCCGACCCCGACGCCATCGCCAACGCCGACTCCGGAGAGCTATGCCTTCCCGACCGGCCCCGCGGTGCTCGTGGCCGCCGGCTACGCGCCGCCCGAGGATCGCGTCGCCTCAACGGGCGCCTACCTGCCCTCGAACGGCAAGCCGACCCTGGTGTTCGTCGATGCGATCTGGTGACAGTTCTGCGAGATCGCGCGGCCCATCGTGCATGGGCTCCGAACGGAATACCAGGACCGGGTGAACTTCGTGGTGTTGGATGTCGACGACCGCGAGGACGACAGGCTGGCGCGAGCGCTCGGCTACTCGGGGACGCCCGCCTACCTGCTGATCGCGCCCGACTCGGCCGAGGTGATCGCGAGGGTCTTCGGGGTGCAGCGCGAGCCCAAGCTGCGCGGCATGCTCGACGCCCTGATCTCGCGCTACGAGGGCTAGCCGCGCGCCGCACAACCGCGTCGCGTCATATCCTTGATCCCGGAGATCCCCGACAGGCAGCCACCCCCGCGAGGAAGGTCCGGACCGCATGAGCATCCAGCGCGCTCTCGGCATCGTGTTCGCGCTCCTCGCCGGGGCGGTGCTAGTCGCCGCCTGCTCCGGTGGCGACGAGGGCGCTCCCGCGTCATCGGCGGCGTCGTCCGACGCAACGGCGGCGGGAGCGGGCTTCCCCACCGGGCCGGCGGTGCTCGTGCCAGCCGGCTACCAGTTTCCGGGCGACCGCGTCGACTCCACCGGCGCCTACGTCCCCGCGAACGGCAAGCCGACGCTCGTCTTCGTCGATGCGATCTGGTGACCGTCCTGCGCGATCGCGCGGCCCGTCGTGCACGGGCTTCGGGAGGAATACCAGGACCGGGTCAACTTCGTGGTCCTCGACTTCGACGAATCGGCGGAGCGTGACCTGGCGAGGGAGCTGGGCGTCGGCCGGCACCCGTCCTTCGCGGTCGTCACTGCCGACGCCAGCGACGTGCTGAAGACGACCTTCGGTCCGCTGCGCGAGGTGGCGCTGCGCGAGCTCCTCGACGAGGCGATCGCCGGCCAGGGTGGATAGCCGGGGCCACGAGCGCCTCGCGGCGGCGTATCCTTAAACGGCGAACGAGAACGGGAGCGGGCGAACGGGATGAACATCCAGCGTGCCGCCACCGCCAGCGGCCTCAGCGCCGACACAATCCGCTTCTACGAGCGGCAGGGCGTTCTGCCCCCGGCGCCACGCCGTGCGAACGGGTATCGCGACTACTCCGAGCAGCATGTCGAGACCCTGCGGCTCGCCGTCGGGCTGCGCGGCCTCGGGCTGTCGCTCAACGAGATGGGCACGGTGCTCGGCCTCGCGCACGACGGTACCTGCGGCGATATCCGCACGGTCCTCAGCCGGACGCTCGCCGAGGCCGTCGAGCAGCTCGACGGCCGCATCGAGGAGCTGGAACGCTCGCGCGAGCAGATCGCCTCGATCGCGAACAGCCTCGAGCGGATGGAGCCCGGTCAGGAAGCGCTTCCCGGCATGACCCCCTGCGAGTGCGTGCAGCTCGTCGAGGCAAGCACGATCCAGGTGATTGAGCCGGTCTGAGGTGCTGATGCCGCGCCTCCGGCGTCACATGCCAGCCCCGCGCCTCGCGGTCCTGGCCCTTGCCTGCGTGGCGCTGGCGGCGGCCTGCGCGGGCGACGACGAGGCTGAACCGACCCCCGAGGCAACGACGACGCCCTCGGCCGTCGTAGCAACGGCCACGCCGCAGCCGACCATAGTCGTTACGCCCGAGCCGACGCCGACCGCCACCGCAACGCCCGAGCCGAGACCGACCGCAACGCCCGAGCCGAGACCGACCGCAACGCCCGAGCCAACGCCCACCGCCACGCCTGAGCCGACACCGACGGCGACGCCTGAGCCGACGCCGACCGCGACGCCTGAGCCGACCCCAACCGCGACGCCAGAGCCAACGCCAACCGCGACGCCGGAGCCAACCCCGACGGCGACGCCGGAGCCAGCGCCAACCGCGACGCCAGAGCCGACGCCGACGGCAACGCCAGAGCCAACGCCCACCGCGACGCCTGAGCCGACACCGACAGCAACGCCCGAACCGACGCCGACCGAGACGCCCGAGCCGAGCTACGACTTCCCGACCGGGCCGGCTGTCACAGTGTCGCGCGACGAGCTTTCACCGAACCGGGTCGTGTCCACGGGGGCGTGGCTGCCGGTGAACGGGATGCCGACCTTCGTCGTCGTCGATGACCCCGGGTGACCGGCCTGCAACCGTGTACGGCACGTCGTGAACGCGCTTCGACTCGAATTCCAGGACCGGGTGAACTTCGTGATCCTCAACTGGATCATCCGCGAGGACAAGGAGTTCGCGATGAGCCTCGGCTTCCGCTACCACCCCAACTACGCGGCCATCGCTCCCAACTCGGATAAGTTCGTGGACATGCTCTTCGCGGAGCCAAGGAGCGGCGAGCTGCGCAGGATGATCGAGGCGCTCCTCGCCGAGCACGGGGGCGAGAGCTAGCGCTCTGCCGTCACCCGGCCGGTAGGGGCAGCACCTGCTAGCGTCGCGGCATGAACAAGGCCTGGCGCGAGGGCGTGGCGGGGCGCGAGTGGATCGTGCTGCTCGCCGGAGTGGTGGGGTTCGCCTGGGCCGCGCCACTGGTCCGCCTGACGGATGCCCCGCCGCTCGTCATCGCCTCGCTGCGGCTGGTGCTGGCGGCGCTCCCGCTGCTCGCGGTCTCCGCCCTGCGCCGCCGCGAGGAGTTGCGCCTCCTCGGCAGACGCGACGCGGCGCTGCTGGCGCTCGCGGGGCTGGCGCTCGCCGGGTACATCGGGCTCTGGACCGCCTCGGTGCAGGACACCTCGATCGCCGCGGCCACCGCGATCATCGCGACGCAGCCATTGATCGTCGGGCTCGGCGCCTGGGTCGCGCTCGGCGAGCGGCCGACGCGCCCGCTGCTGATCGGCATCGCCATCGCCGCGGGCGGAGCGCTGGTGCTGGCGGGCGCGGACCTCGGCGACGGTGTCTCGCTGCGCGGCGACGCCTTCGCGGCGCTGGGCGCCGTCTGCGCCTCGATCTACCTCGTGACCGGGCGGCGTGTGCGGGCGAGGCTCTCGAACGTCAGCTACTTCGCGCTGGCCAACGCGATCGGTGCGATCGTGCTGCTGATCGCGCTGGCCGCGAGCGGCGAGTCGCTGCTCGGCTGGGGCGCCGAGGCCTACATCCTGATCGTGCTGCTCGCGCTGCTGCCGCAGCTCCTCGGGCACGGGGCGTTCACCTGGGCCCTCGGCTCGCTGCCTGCCGCCGTCGTCGCGGTGGCCGCGCTGGGCGAGCCGGTGGGCGCGACCGCGATCGGCGCGACGCTCCTCGATGAGCCGCCGACGCTGCTCGAGGCCCTCGGCGCCGCTCTGCTGTTGGTGGGTGTCTACGTCGCGCTGCGCGGCGGGCTGCGCCTCGTAACGCGCGAGGATGGGGGCGGAGCGCCCTCGTGAGCGCCCGTTAGCGGGCGCACCTGCTAGCGTCGCCCCATGGACAGGGCGTGGCTTGGGCGCGTGGCGTCGCACGAGTGGATCGTGCTGCTCGTGGGCGTGGCTGCACTCTCCTGGGCCGCGCCGCTGATCCGGCTGGCGGACGCTCCGCCGCTGGTGGTGGCCTCGCTGCGCATGACGTTCGCCGCCCTCCCGCTGCTCGCGCTCTCGGGGCTGCGCCGCCGCGAGGAGCTGCGGCTGCTCGAGCGCGGCGACGTGGCCCTGCTGATGCTCGCGGGGCTCGCGCTCGCCGCTCACTTCGGCTTCTGGGTCGCCTCGCTGCAGGACACCTCGATCGCGGCCAGCACGGCGATCGTTGCGACCCAGCCGCTGATCGTCGGCCTCGGCGCCTGGCTGTGGCTGCGGGAGCGACCGACGCGCGCCCTCTTTACCGCGATCGCCATCGCCGCCGCCGGAGCGCTGCTGCTGGCGGGCTCGGACCTCGGCGACGGCGTCTCGCTGCGCGGCGACGCGTTCGCGGCGCTGGGAGCCGTCTTCGCCTCGATCTACCTCGTCGCCGGGCGGCGCGTCCGCGCGAGGCTCTCGAACGTCAGCTACGCCGCGCTGGTCAACGCGATCGCCGCGGTCGCACTACTTGTCGCGCTGGCCGTCAGCGGCGAGTCGCTGCTCGGCTGGGGCGCCGAGGCCTACATCTTCATCGTGCTGCTCGCGCTGGTGCCGCAGCTGATGGGGCACGGCGCGCTGACCTGGGCGCTCGGCTCGCTGCCCGCGGCGGTCGTCGCCGTCGCCGTGCTCGGCGAGCCCGTCGGCGCGACCGCGATCGGCGCGACGCTCCTCGGCGAGCGGCCTACACTGCTTGAGGCGCTCGGCGCCGCGCTGCTCCTCGCTGGGGTGTACGTCGCCCTGCGGGGCGGGCTCAGCCTCGTGCGGCGCGACGACGCGAGTGCGTGATGGCGGAAGGATCCTCGATGAGCGGCGGTCCGCTGAGCGGCCTGCGCGTGCTGGACCTGAGCTGGGTGCTCGCCGGCCCGTACTGCACGATGATCCTCTGCGACCTCGGCGCGGAGGTGGTGAAGTGCGAGCGCCCGCCTTTCGGCGACGTGGCCCGCACCACTGGCCCGCTCCTCGACGGCGAGTCCGGCTACTTCTTCAGCGTCAATCGAGGCAAGCGCAGCATCGCGATCGACCTCAAGCAGGAGGAGGGGCGCGAGCTGTTCCTGCAGCTCGTGCCGCAGTTCGACGTGCTGGTCGAGAACTTCCGGCCGGGCACGCTCGAGCGCCTCGGCCTCGGCTACGAGCGGCTCGCCGAGGTCCATCCCGGCCTGATCTACGCTGCCATCTCCGGCTACGGCCAGACCGGGCCGATGCGCGATCGGCCGGCCCTCGACGTGGTGATCCAGGGCGCGGGCGGCGTGATGTCCGTGACCGGCGAGCCGGACGGGCCACCGCTCAAGCCTGGCCTCTCGCTCGCCGACATCGCGGGCGGGCTGTTTGGCGCGGTCGGCATCCTCGCGGCGCTGCGCGAGCGCGAGACGTCGGGCCGCGGCCAGCTCGTCGACATCTCGATGCTGGACTGCCAGCTGGCGATCCAGGAGAACGCCTTGCTGCGCTACCACCTGACGGGCCAGCTGCCGCAGCCGCTGGGGACGCGGCACTCCTGGGCCGTGCCGTTCCAGGCGTTTCCCACCGCGGACGGCTACATCGTCGTCGCCCTCGCCTGGGGCGTGCCGAACCAGTGGGCCCTGCTCTGCTCGGAGCTGGATGTCGTGGAACTGATCGACGACCCGCGCTTCGCCGAGGCGCACGCGCGCTCGGCGAACCACGCGGAGCTGGAACCGCTGCTCAACGAGGCGTTCCGCAAGCGCACCACGGCCGAGTGGGTGGAGCGGCTGACGCCGTACGAGATCCCCTGCGGGCCGCTCAACAACATCGCCGAGGCCGCGGCGCAGCCGCAGGTGGGGGCGCGCGGAATGCTCAAGCCCGTGGAGCACCACACGCTCGGCACGCTCCCGCTGGTGGAGACGCCGATCAAGCTCTCCCGCACACCCGGCGCGATCCAGGGCACCTCGCCGGACATGGGCCAGGACTCGAGGGCGCTGCTCGCCGGGCTGCTCGGCCTCGACGCCGCGGGCATCGACGCGCTCGTCGAACGCGAGGTGGTGTGGGACGAGCGACCGACGCCGGAGCTCGGCTAGCCTCGCGGCGAGTCACGCTGCCGCGGCCGCGCGAGCGGAGGGGGGAGGTGGCTTGAAAGTTTGTGAAATTTTGCGCAGAATAGAGTATCGCCAAGTTCGGCGCCCACGACCGGCCGTCCTCACAACGGGCTGTTCCGGGTGTGGGCTATGATTGTGCATTCCTCGGAGACTCCTCCCCCGCGGTGGGGGTGAGTTGAGCCGTTCCGGAGGGCGCGTGCCGTGAGTGGCATCGAGTCGCGTACAGCGACAGGGGCGAACGTTCCCTCGCGCGGGTTGTATGACCCGTCGATGGATCACGACGCCTGCGGCACCGGCTTTGTCGCCCGCATCGACGGCGAGCGCTCGCATCGCATTGTGCAACTGGCCGTCCAGGCGGTCGTCAACCTGACGCACCGCGGCGCGGTCTCCGCAGACGCCGCCTCCGGCGACGGCGCCGGCGTCACGATCCAGATCCCCTTCGAGCTGCTGCGCGAGGACGCGGAGCGGCTCGGCCACACCCTCAGCCGCCGCGACGAGCTCGCCGTGGCGATGGTCTTCCTCCCGCAGGACGAGGACGCGAAGACCGAGGCGCGCGCGATCATCGAGCAGGCGGTGGTGGGCTGCGGCGTCGAGGTCATCGGCTGGCGCGAGACGCCGCACGACCCGTCCGTGCTCGGCGGGCTCGCGCTGGAGTCGCTCCCGGGCATCGAGCAGCTGCTGCTGCGGCGGCCTCCCGGCCTCGGCGGCGCGGACTGCGAGCGCGCCCTTTATCTGGCGAGGCGGCAGGCCGAGCGCGCCTTCCGCGAGCGTTCGATCGACTGCTACGTGGTTTCGATGTCCTCGCAGCTCGTGGTCTACAAGGGGCTGATGGTGGCGCCCCAGCTGGCGGCGTTCTATCCGGACCTCCAGGACGAGCGCACGGTCGCCTCGGTGGCGCTGTTCCACCAGCGCTTCGCGACGAACACGCTGCCCAACTGGAAGCTGGCGCAGCCCTTCCGGCTGGTCGCGCACAACGGCGAGATCAACACGCTGCTCGGCAACCGCAACTGGATGAGCGCGCGCGAGCCGGAGCTGACCTCGGCGGTCTGGGGCGACCAGATCGAGGATCTGCTGCCGGTGATCTGGCCGATCGGCTCGGACACCGCCTCACTCGACGAGGCGCTCGAGCTGCTGACGGCGTCCGGCCGCGACATCCTCCACGCGATGATGATGCTGATCCCCGAGGCCTGGGAGAACATGCCGAACATGGACCCCCAGCTGCGGGCGTTCTACGAGTACCACGCCTGCCTGCAGGAGCCGTGGGACGGCCCGGCGGCCGTCGCCTTCACCAACGGCGCCGTCGCCGCGGCGATCATGGACCGCAACGGCCTCCGCCCTGCCCGCTACCAGGTGATGCGCGACGGCACCGTCGTGATGGGCTCCGAGGTCGGCCTCGTCGAGCTGCCGTTCGACGAGATCGTCGAGTCGGGACGCCTCGGGCCGGGCGAGATGATCGCCGTCGACACCGCGCGGCGGCGCTTCCTGCACAACGAGGAGATCAAGCGCGAGATCTCGTCGCGGCGCCCGTACGGCGATTGGGTGCGGCGCAACCTGCACAGCCTGAGCCGCTACCTCGACACGGCGAACGGGCAGCACCGCGATCGCCCGGACGACGACGTGCGCGTGAGGCAGACGCTGCACGGCTACACGCGCGAGGAGATCGAGTACGTCATCAAGCCGATGGTGCGTGAGGGGAAGGAGCCCGTCGGCTCGATGGGTGAGGACACGCCGCTGTCCACGCTGTTCGATCCGAGCCGGCTGCTCTACACCTACTTCAAGCAGAAGTTCGCCCAGGTCACGAACCCCCCGATCGACTCGATCCGGGAAGAGATCGTGATGTCCCTCGACACACTGCTCGGCCGCCGCCACTCGCTGCTGGAGACGACGCCGGAGGCGGCGCGCCTTGTCCACCTGAACAGCCCGCTGGTGGTGGACGAGGAGATGGCGGCGCTGCGCAACACGCCGATCGGGACGTTCGCCCTGACCACGCTGCATGCGCGCTTTGCCGCCTCGGAAGGCCCGGGCGGGCTGCGTGCTGCCCTCGACGACCTCTGCGCCGCCGCGGAGATGGCGGTGGACGAGGGCCACGACGTGATCGTGATCAGCGATCGCCTCTGCGATGAGCAGTGGGCGCCGATCCCTATGCTGCTGGCGGTCTCGACCGTGCACCACCACCTGATCCGCACGGGACGGCGCATGAAGACCAGCCTCGTCGCCGAGGCGGGCGACGCGCGCGACGTGCACCACTTCGCCTGCCTGATCGGCTTCGGCGCCAGCGCCGTCAACCCCTACCTGGCCTTCGAGACGCTGCGCGACCTCACCCACGAGGGCGAGTTCGGCGAGGTCGAGCTGGACCAGGTGATGCGCCAGTACCAGCAGGCCGTGGACGCCGGCATCCTGAAGGTGATGTCCAAGATGGGCATCTCCGCCGTCTCCTCCTACCACGGCTCGCAGATCTTCGAGGCGCTCGGCATCTCCGACGAGGTGATCGGGCGCTCGTTCCCGGGCACCACCTCGCGGATCGCCGGCATCACCTACGAGGACATCGGCCGTGACATCCTCGACCGTCACACACGCGCCTACCCGGAGGCGGAGATGCCGCACGGCGGCTGGTACAAGTACCGCCGCGACGGCGACTACCACGCCTTCGAGCCGAAGGTCTGGCGCGCCCTGCACAAGGTGGTGCAGGACGGCGGCGGCGCCGAGGAGTACCGCGAGTACAGCAAGCTGGTGCACTCGCGCCCGCGCACCGCGCTGCGCGACGCGCTCGGCTTCCAGTCCGACCGCGACCCGATCGACGTCTCGCGCGTCGAACCGATCGGCAACGTGACGCGGCGCTTCAACACCGGGGCCATGTCGCTCGGCGCGCTCAGCCGCGAGGCTCACGAGGACATCGCGCGGGCGATGAACGTCCTCGGCGGACGCTCCAACACCGGCGAGGGCGGCGAGGACCCGCGGCGTTACAGCCCGGACGGCGACTTGCGCGACGCCAACTCGAGGGTCAAGCAGGTGGCGTCCGGGCGCTTCGGCGTGACCCCGGCCTACCTCGCGGCGGCCGACGAGCTGGAGATCAAGATCGCCCAGGGCTCGAAGCCCGGCGAGGGCGGACAGCTGCCCGGCCACAAGGTCTCCACCTACATCGCCTCGATGCGTCACGTGATGGAGGGGACGCCGCTGATCTCGCCGCCCCCGCACCACGACATCTACTCGATCGAGGATCTCGCGCAGCTGATCTTCGACCTCAAGGCGGTCAACCCGCGCGCCCGGATCTGCGTCAAGCTCGTCGCCGCCGAGGGCGTCGGCACCATCGCCGCCGGGGTCGCCAAGGGCTACGCCGACATCATCCAGATCAGCGGCCACGACGGCGGCACGGGCGCCTCGCCGTGGTCCTCGATCAAGTACGCCGGCGCGCCCTGGGAGCTGGGGCTGGCGGAGACGCAGCAGGTGCTCGTCGCCAACGACCTGCGCGGCCGCGTGCGGCTGCGCACGGACGGCGGGATGCACACCGGGCGCGACGTCATCGTCGCGGCGATGCTCGGCGCCGAGGAGTACGGCTTCGGCACCTCGGCGATGATCGCCGTCGGCTGCAAGATGGCGCGCCAGTGCCACATCAACACCTGCCCCGTCGGCGTGGCGACGCAGCGCGAGGATCTGCGCGCCAAGTACTTCGGCACGCCCGAGATGGTGGTGAAGTACCTCACGCACGTCGGCGAGGAAGTCCGCGCCATCCTCGCGGAGCTCGGGTTTGAGCGGCTCGACGAGGTGATCGGCCGCGCCGACCTGCTCAAGCAGCTGCCGCCCGAGGGCGGCAAGCGGGGTGACGGCATCGACCTCTCGAACGTCCTGGTGCCCGCGGACCCGAGCGGGCTTGAGCCGCGGCACTCGATCCAGGACCGCAACGACCGGGGAGAGCCGCTGCTGGACGACACGATCATCGCCGACGTGCGGAGCGCCATCGGGGGTGGCCCGCCGCAGCAGCGCTCCTACGAGATCCGCAACACGGACCGCACCGTGGGCGCGCGGCTCTCCGGCGAGATCGCGGTGCGCTACGGCAACAACGGGCTGCCGGAGGGCTCGATCGAGATCTCGTTCCAGGGATCGGCCGGGCAATCGTTCGGCGCGTTCCTCTCATCGGGGATGCGGCTGCACCTCGTCGGCGAGGCCAACGACTACGTGGCGAAGGGCATGAACGGCGGCGAGATCATCGTGCGCCCGCCCGACGACGCCGGCTTCATCGGCAGCGGCAGCGAGGCGGTGCTGGTCGGCAACACGGTGCTCTACGGCGCGACCGGCGGGCATCTCTTCGTCGCGGGCAGCGCGGGCGAGCGCTTCGCCGTCCGCAACTCCGGCGCGCGTGCCGTCGTCGAGGGCGTGGGCGATCACGGCTGCGAGTACATGACGGACGGCGTGATCGTGATCCTCGGCCGCACCGGCCGCAACTTCGGCGCCGGGATGTCGGACGGCATCGCCTACGTGCTGGACGAGGAAGGCGACTTCCGCACGCGCGTCAACCAGGAGTTGGTCGGCCTCGAGCAGGTGACGACACCCGACGCGATCGAGCTGCTCGAGATGCTGATTCGCCGCCATCTGGAGATGACCGGATCGCCGCGGGCGCGCCACATCCTCGATCAGTGGCGGCAGTACCTGCCGAAGTTCTGGAAGGTCGCGCCCAAGTTCGCCCTCACCGAGGGCGGCCCGATGACCGTGGTGCGCCGCCACCTCGAGGGCCTGCGCGCCCAGACGGCGGTCTAGCCTTCTTCTCGGCTTCCAACTCCGCGGAGGAATGACGGCGTCGCGTGGCGCCTACTCGTACCTCAGCGCCTCGGCGACGGCGACGCGCGAGGCGGCGCGGGCGGGGAGCAGCGTCATCAGCGCGCTCGCGCCATAGGCGACACCGAGGACCACCGCCAGCCGCGCCCACGGCACCTGGAAGTCGATCTCCGTGCCGCCGGTGAACTCCGGACTGGCCAGCAGGTTGTAGGAGATCGCCAACCCGAGCGTGATCCCGATGGCGATGCCCGCCAGTGCGATGAACGAGGACTCGAGGAAGTAGGAGATCGCCACCAGCCTGCGGCTGTAGCCGATCGCGCGCAGCATCCCGATCTGCTGGCGCCGCTCCACCACGGTGCGGAAGGCGATCACTCCGAGCGCCGCGATGCCGACGATCAGTCCGAGCCCCATGAAGCCCTCGAACAGGTACTGGAACGAGCGCGAGGTGGACGCCTGGTCGTCGATCAGCTTGTCGATCGAGTTCGCCTGCACGCCGAGTTCCAGCAGCGTCGACTCGATGTCGCGCGCGGTCTCGATCGCGGCCTCGTCGGTCGCCTCGGCGGTCACGACGTAGTAGGCCTCCCAGTCGCCGCCCTCGAAGTACTCCTCGACCGCCGAGGCGTGCGTGAAGATGGCGAAGAAGTCCGGGATCACCGAGGTGACCTGCGGCTCGAGCACTCCGATGATCCGCAGCTCGACGGTCTGACCACTTTCCGGGTCGCGGAAGGTGAGCGGGATCGGATCCCACGGGTTGTGGCGAAGCTCGTGATCGGTGACGCCGAGCCAGAAGTCGCCCGGCTCGTTCGGGTCGCCGCCGAACTCGGTGGGCTCCACGAGGCGTGAGGCGTCGACGACGGCGACGCCGGGATCGCTGCGGAGCGCCTCCCACACCGCCTCGTCGCTGTCGTACCCGGCCGCGCGGTGCTCGATGGGGAAGCGTTGCAGGTCGAGGAACTCGTCGTCCATGCCCGCCAGGTGATAGGTCTCATAGCCCTCGTTGCCGAGGGCGTCGTCGCTGCGCCTCACCTGGGGGAAGGCGGAGACAAGGCGCCCGGCGCCGCCGATCGAGGTATCGGGCTCGTAGCCGGCGGAGCGGAGCGCGTCGCGCAGGTCGGGGATGCGGTTGTTGGGGTTGACGTCGACGGCGACATCGAAGCCGCCGGCCGCGTCGTCGCTGAGGAAGGCCTGGGTGAAGTTCGAGTTGAGCGTGGCCATGACCACGAGGCTGAAGACGACGAGCCCGAACATCGCGAGGGTCATCCCGGTGCGGAACTTCGAGGCGACCGGGTAGGCGATCGCCGTCTTGATCGCCGGCGCGATCCCGCCGAGCAACCCGCCAAGCCAGCGCACCGGCGCGAGCGCCACCTCGGCGTTGAGGATGATGACGAGCACCGCCGCCGCCGTGATCGCAATCCCCGAGACGAAGAACATCTCGACGTTGCCCTCGATGTGTCCCGGCCTCGGGAGACCGAGCAGCCGCAGGACGCCGTCGATCGGGTCGAGGTCGCCGCCGACCACGCTCTCGAGATCGAGGAAGAGCGAGAAGGGGAGCGGGAGCACCCAGTACCAGACCAGGCCGAGCCCGGCGACCGTGAAGGAGAGGCGCTCGTTTATGCCGAAGTAGACGAGCAGCATCGCCACGGCGAGCACGGCGAGCGTGAAGCCGCCCGTGTAGGCGAACGCCTGACCCTGGAACGCGCTCAGGGCGTCGAGGCCCCAGCCCGAGAGCCAGACGAACGTCGCGCCGATGAGCAGCATGATGACGGCCCAGCCGCCCGCGTTGCGGTGCCGTCCGGCCCAGTCACGCGAGAGCTGCAGCAGCCATACGCCGGCGGCAACCACGCTGAAGACGCTCATCCACAGCGCCCAGATCAGCCAGTTCTGCCAGCCCTCCATCTCGAGGAACCGCCCTCGGCCGACGGTGCGTGCGCCGAAGAACATGAGCGCGGCGACGGCCATCAGCGCGGCGCCGCTGAAGATCGCCTCGAGGATCAGCGGCAGGTTGCCGAAGACCGCCACGATCGCGAGCACGGTGAGAAGAATCGTGAAGTACCCGGAGACCACCAGCACGACGATCCAGCCGACCATCCACAACGCGCCGACCGCGGACTTGAGCAGGCTGCCGAACGAGCGGTCCGCGCCTCGCAGCGGCTGCGGCTCCGGCAGATCACGGATCGCGCGCACGATGTTGAGGTTCGCGATGCGGAACGAGGAGAACGCGACGGTCGCGAAGGTCAGGACCACGCCCAGGCTGTAGGCGATAAGGAAGCCCTGCCAGTTGAAGTTGAACGTGATCCCGAAGCCCAGCGCCTCGGTGAAGATCCGGCCCAGCACGAGCACCAGCAGGAACGCGACCGCGAGGCCGAGCAGGGCGCCCACCGCAGCGGAGCCGACGTTGTACGCCATCCCCTCGGCGAGGAACGACTCGGTGAGGTGCAACCGCTGCATGCCGACGGCGCGCGCCATCCCCATCTCCGAGCGGCGCTCGGCGGCGAGCATGACGAAGATCATGAAGATCAGCAGAATCCCCGAGGCGATCGCGAACAACCCGAAGATCAGGAAGAAGGTGACGAAGATCGAGCCGATCAGTTCCGCGAGCTCGACCGCCTCCTTCTTCGTGAAGAAGATCTCGGCCTGACTCTCCGGGTGCGCCGCGATGAAGTCCTCGACCCGGTTCGCGACTTCGTCGTTGAGGTCCAGCGTATCGCGCACGCCCCCCGTGATGGACACCGCGATAGCGGTCAGGCTGCCTTCGTTGCCGGTCAGTTCGCGAGCGACATCGAGACTGACGACGAGGCCCCCGGCCCCTCCCTGGGCCTGGGTGATCGAGGTGTTCTGGACGATGTCGATCACCTCGAACGCTGTCGGCTCGCCGCCGTGGAAGACGTGGATGGTGTCGCCGGCCACGACGTTGATTCCGTCGGCAAGGTCCTCCGAGACATGGGCGCGCAATCCGCCGAGGGTGGAGCCCGGGATGAGCTCGCCGTCGAGGGTCTTCAGACCCTTGAACGCGTCCACGGTCGTGGGATCGACGCCGATCAGACTGGCGTTGGCCTCGGAGAGGCGTCGCTCGGGATTGATCACGGGCAGCACCTCGTTGAGGACGCCCGTGATGCCGTCGATGTCGGGATCGTTGATGAACTCGGCGGTGAGCGCATCGAGGAACTCGTCGGTCAGGAAGCGATCGCCGAACTCCGAGATATCGTCGTCGTACGCGATCAGGATGTCGGCTTCCTCGAACTGGTCGTAGACCTCGTTCGCGATCGAGTAGCCGACCGTGTCGCCGGTCGCGAAGGCGGCGCTGATGATCAGCGTGGAGAGCATGAGCCCGATCACGATCAGCGCGGTCTGCGGCTTGCGCCGGCCGATGTTGCGCAGCCCCATGCGCACCAGCAGGGGCTGGCGCCAGGCGATGACGCCGAGGATCGCGAAGATCCCGCCGAGCGCGAGCAGCAGCGCGACGAGGATGCTGGTCAGCGGGATCCCGAAGAGGCTATCCAACCAGCTGCTCCTCGCTCTCGATCTCGCCGTCACGCATGTGGACGATGCGGTGGCAGCGCTCCGCGATCTCGCGTCCGTGCGTTACCAGCACGAACGTCTGGCCCTGCGACTCATTGAGACCGATCAGCAGGTCCATGATCTGGTTCGCCGTCACGGAGTCGAGGTCGCCCGTCGGCTCGTCCGCCCACACGATCGCCGGATCGTTGACGAGCGCGCGGGCGATCGTGACCCGCTGGCGCTGACCGCCGGAGAGCTGGCCCGGCCGGTGGTCCGCCCACTCGGTCAGGCCGACCTGCTCGAGCCCCGCCAGCGAGCGCTCGCGCGCCTCGGACGACGGCGTGCCGGAGACCAGCAGCGGAAGCTCGACGTTCTCGACGGCGCTCAGCACGGGCAGCAGGTTGTAGAACTGGAAGATGAACCCCATGCGGCGCGCGCGGTACGAGGTCTTCGTGTTGTCGTCGAGGCTCTCGAGGTCGGTACCCTCGATCATGATGGTGCCGCTGGTGGGGTCGTCGAGGCCGGAGGCGGTGTTGAGCAGCGTGGTCTTGCCGCAGCCGGACGGGCCCATGATCGCGACCATCTCGGCGGGCTGGACGGAGAGTGAGACGCCGCGCAGGGCGCGGACCTGGACCTCGCCCGTCTCGTAGGTCTTGACGAGGTCCGTGATCTCGATGATCGCTTCGCTCATCTCACCCCCTGACCCGGACGTGTCTGTCGCGCACGTGTCCATTCTCGGACGCGGTTCCGGTGAGCGCCAGCATCTGGCGCTGGCAGCTTGTCGTGGGGGCCGCCGTACAATGAAGGCGCGGAATCGCCAGCGCGTTCGCGCGGCGCCGAGCGGGAAGGACCGAAGGTGGCCTTCGGGGTCGTACTCGTCATCATCGGCCTGATCTTCCTCGCGGAGTCGCTCGGCATCACCGAGTTCGGCATCCGCGAGCTGTGGCCGCTGATCCTGATCGGCGTCGGCGCCGTCATCCTCTACGAGCGCCTGCGCCGCGCCTGGCGGAGGCGAGGCCAATGAGCGCCCGTGCGCGCGATGTCGCCCCGGTCACGGTCGCGCTCTACCTCGTGACGCTCGGCGCCGTGCTGTTGATCGATAGCACCGGCGCGCGCTCGCTCGGCCTCGCCGGCGCGATCGGCAGCGCCTTCGGCCTCGCCTTCGTAGCGCTTGGCGGGCTCGCGATCATCGCGGCCTGGCGCGTGCGACGCTTCACGCGAAAGCTGCGGCTGGCGGTCGGCCACGTGCGCTCCTCCGTGGACGGCTGGACCGTCGAGGACGACGCGGTCATCTCGACGGTCGTCGGCGACATCGAGCTCGACCTGCGCGAGGCGGAGCTGCCGCCCGGCGAGACGGAGCTCGCGCTGCTCTGCTGGCTGGGGACGATCCAGGTGCGCGTGCCGCGCGCCGTCGGCGTCGACGTCACGGCGCAGTCGATCGTCGGCAGCGTCGACGTCCTTGGGCGCCGCGAGGAGGGCGTCGTGCGGGACATCCACGTGCGCAGCGAGGGCTACGAGGACGCCGAGCGCCGCGTGCGGATGCGCCTCTCGACGTTCGTCGGCGAGTTGCTCGTCGTCCAGGTGTAGCGGGCTCGGCCCACCCTCGCGCTACGCGCGCAGCGGGCAGGCGGCGCAGCGCTCCAAGGCGGGTGGCGCGGCCTCGATGCCGGCGACGCTCGCAAGCAGGCCGCGCACGGTCCACAGCGGTAGTCCGATCACGGCGCAGAGGCAGCCGTCCACGCTCGCGGCCGGGGCGAACTCCGCGTCCTGCACCGCATAGCCGCCCGCCTTGTCGAACGGCTCGCCGCGCGCGATGAAGCGAGCGATCTCCTCGTCGCCGTAGTCGCGCATCGTCACGGCGGTCGCCGCCGCCTCGACGGCTTCGCGGCCCTCCGCGGTGACCGCGACGGCGCTCACCACCTCGTGGGGGCGTCCGCGCAGCGATCCGAGCATCGCCGCGGCCTCCTCCGCCCCGTTCGGCTTGCCCAGCATGCGCCCGCCGAGGGCGACGATCGTGTCGGCGGCGATGACGGTCGCCCGTGGGTGCGATTGCGCCGCG
>OZ219870.1:0-31654 GCA_964291495.2 Dehalococcoidia bacterium | reverse complement strand
ACCCCCGCCCTCTCCCCAGGGAGAGGGGGCCGGATCGGGGTTGTGGGATCTTCGCAACGGTCTCTCTCGGGGGAGAGGGGCCGAACCGCGCTTGAAGCGATGTTGCGCCCTCGAAGTTCCGGCGGGGGCGTGGGGGCGGAGCCCCCACATGAAAGAAGTCCGAGGGCGGGTGGGTGGGCCCGAGCCGCGCGGAGCGCGTGCTCGTTCCGACGTCCGCCGGGCATGGACCCCCGGGGGGCTAACAATCGATCGAGCCGGGAGCAGCGCCGGCGAGCCCCCTCACCCCCGCCCTCTCCCCCAGGAGAGGGGGCCGGAGGGGAGCCGGATTGGCGGTCGGCTAGCGGGCCCACCACTCGGGGACGAAGCGGCGCAGGCTGAACTTCCACTTGCCGTCCTCGCGGCGGAGGCGGTCGTCGTACTGGCCGATCAGCGTGACGCGGCCGTCGCCCGTGTTGTCGAACATCACGAGGTAGCAGCGCAGCTCGGCCTCGTCGCCCTCGCCCTCGATCCAGATGTTGTTGACCCAGTGGCGGAAGCGGTCCGCGCCGTGCCGCTCGTTGAGCGTCTCGGCCCACGCCGCCAGGGCGTCGCGGCCCTCGTGGCGGCGTCCGTTCAGGTCCAGCACGCCGTCCTCGGTGAAGGTGTCGGCGAAGGGCTCCGGGTCGCGGCGGTCGTAGTGGTGGTAGTGGGCGGCGACCAGTTGCTCGATCTCGGTGATGTCGGCGGTGCTCAGCGGCATCGGGGACTCCTCTCGAGGCGTGCCGCGTGTCGGTGCGGCGAGGGCAAGATAGCAACCGCTGCCAGCCGGGGCGCGTCAGACGTCGCGGAGGTCGTCCAGGTAGGCGCGCGCGAAGCCGTCGATCAGCTCCGCGGACCGGTCGGCGGACGCCTCGACGCCGAGGCGAACGTGCTGCACGCCGCGCTCGCCCGCCTCCCGCAGCATCGTGGCCGTCTCCTCCTGCCGCCCCGGGGCGAGCGAGGGGAGGTTGACCATGCCAAAGGTCAGCGCCTCCGGATCGCGGCCGGCGTCCTCGGCGGCCTGGCGGACCGCCGCGATGTCCTCGGGGAACGTCGGCAGGCGATGCGCGCCCGCGATCCAGGCGTCGCCGAGGCGTCCGGCGCGGCGCAGCGCAGGCGGCCTCGCGCCGCCGACCCAGAGCGGGATTGGGCATGGCGGGGTAGGGCGACAGATCCAGCCGTCGACGTCGTAGAACTCGCCGTGGTGCTGGACCTCTTCGCCGCTCCAGAGCGCGCGCATCAGCGCGAGCTGCTCGTCGACGCGCGCGCCGCGGCGCTCGAAGGAGGCGGAGAGCACCTCGAACTCCTCGCGGCACCAGCCGACGCCCACGCCGAAGACAAAGCGCCCGCCGGCGAGCACGTCGAGCGAGGCGATGACCTTGGCGTGGAGCACGGGGTTGCGCATCGGCAGGACCATGACCGCCGTGCCGATCTGGACGCGCTCGGTGATCGCGGCGACGAAGGAGAGCATCGTCAGCGGCTCGAGCAAGTAGCTGTCGCTCTGGAAGCGGTCGGGCAGGCGGCCGCTGGCGGCGTAGGGGTAGCGGGACGTGAACTCGCGCGGGTAGACGACGTGGTCGCTCACCCAGAGCGAGGCGTAACCGGACTGCTCGGCCGTCGTCGCGAAGGTCACGAGGTGCTCGCGGGTGGCGTCGGGACCGGTCTGCGGGAGCACGAGCCCGATCTCCATGCCGCCGCCCCTTCCGGCAGTGGGTCCTGCCCGCTGACGGCCGCTAGGGTACGCTGCCCGGCGCGACGGCGCTCGCGGGGAGGTGGACGGCGATGGGTGAGTTCGACGGCAAGGTGGCGCTGATCACGGGCGGCGGCTCCGGCATCGGGCGCGCCTCTGCGGTGGCCTTCGCACGCGAGGGCGCGCACGTCGTCATCGCCGACATCAACGGCGCGGGCGCCGAGGAGACCGTCAGCCTGGTCGAGGCCGAGGGCGGTGGGGCGAACGCCGTCACGGTAGAGCTGACCGACCCGGCCGCCGTCGCCGAGCTGCTGCGCGGCATCGCCGAGCTGCACGGGCGGCTCGACTACGCGCACAACAACGCCGGGATCAACGACGCGCCCTCGAAGCTGCCGGAGCTGAGCGACGAGCGCTGGCACCGCATGATCGCGGTCAACCTGACCTCGGTCTTCTACTGCCTGCGCGAGGAGCTGCCGCTGATGGTCGAGACGGGCGGCGGGGCGATCGTCAACACCTCGTCGGGCGCGGGCGTCTTCGCCTCGGCGAACATCGCGCACTACGCCGCCGCGAAGCATGGCGTGATCGGCCTCACCCGCAGCGCGGCGATCGAGTACGGCGAGCACGGGGTGCGCGTCAACGCCGTCTGCCCCGGCCTGGTCGACACGCCGATGCGCGGCCGCCACCTGCAGTACGACCCGGAGCACGCGGAACGGACCCTGGCGTTCTCGGGCGGGAGGGTGAACCCGCCCGAGCTGATCGCGGACACCGCCGTCTGGCTGTGCCGCGAGGAGGCCTCGCACGTCAACGGGCAGGCGCTGCTTGGCGACGGCAAGTACGGGCCGGAACTGCGCCTCGGCAGCTGGCAGCACTGGGTGCCGCTCGAGCAGTTGACGGACGGCTAAGGCGCCCTCGAGGCGGCCCCGCCCGCGGCGTCAGAAGCCGAGCGCGTCCTTGCCGAGCAGCTGACGCAGCACCTGCACCTGGCCGTAGTGCTCGCGCCCGTGCGCGATCACCACCTGGCCCAGCGTCTCGATGCGCGCGCGCTCGGTCATCTCGCCGGCGATGCGGGCGGGCGTGGTGCCGACGAGGAAGGCCTCGTCCATCGCCTCGATCTTCGGCTGCACCACCTCGCGCACGCCCGCGCCGTAGCCCGCGAGGTCGGCGACGCTCGCGAACTGCAGCGCCGTCGACTCCTCGAAGGTCATGCCGGTGCCCTGGTCGATGCGCGGCATCTCCCAGGCCTTGTCGAGGCCCTCGGCGACCCAGATCGGGCGGTCGCGGTGGAAGACGAAGTTGACGATGTTGTCGACCGTGCGCAGCACGTGCCAGACGTGGAAGCCGATCGAGGGCGAGCCCTCCAGCGGCTGGGCGTTCAACTCCTCGACGCTGAGGTCCTCGATGGCCGTGCTGAGGTCGCCAAGCAGGTTGCCGACCAGGGTGGCGAGCGGTGCGGCGAGCGCACTCGGCGTGGCTTCGGCGGTCGAGTCGGTCATGGCTTCCTCCAATGGAGCAGTGTTGCGTGCGATAGTCCGGCGTCAGGGTAGCGCGATCGCGTAGGCGGCGTTGCTGCGAGGCGATGCGGCGGCCTCGCAGAGGCCGTCGTCGGGGCGGTAGGAGGCCGCCATCACGCGCCCGTGCCGCCACGCCCCGCTGCGCCGCACGCGGTGCCCGCGCCGCTCGAGCTCGGCGAGCACGCTCTCCTCGATGCGCGTCTCCGCGTCGACGAGGCCGGGGTTGGCGAGGCGCGGGTAGAACGACTCGGGCCAGTGCTCGCTGTGCATCGTCGGCGCGTCGATCGCGGCCTGCAGGTCCTCGAACCCGAAGTCGACGAGGTTGAGCAGGAAGTGCAGCGACCACTGGTCCTGCTGATCGCCGCCCGGCGTGCCGAAGGCGATGCGCCGTCCGTCCGGCAGCTGAGCCAGCGAGGGCGTGAGCGTGGTGCGCGGGCGCTTGCCCGGCGCCAGCGCGTTCGGGTGCGCCGGATCGAGGACGAACATCTGCCCCCGCGTGCCGACCGGGAAGCCGAGCTGCGGGATTGTCGGCGAGGACTGGAGCCAGCCGCCGCTCGGCGTGCAGCTCGCGAGGTTGCCCCAGCGGTCGACGGCGTCGCAGTGCGTCGTGTCGCCGCGGCCGGACGCGCCGAGCAGCGCCTCCGGTTCGGCGCGCGGCAGCCCGGCGGGGCTGAGCGCAGCGCCGTCCTCGTCCTCGGCGAGCAGCGGCCAGCCCTCGGGCAGCCGTCCGAGGCCGGGACGTAGCTCGAGCGAGGCGCGAGCCGGGTCGACGAGCGCGCGCCGGCGCTCGCCGTAGCCGTCGGAGAGCAGCTCGTCGAGGGGTACGTCCACGTGGGCCGGGTCGCCGTAGTTCGCCTCGCGGTCGGCGAAGGCGAGCTTGGCGCACTCGATCCAGGTGTGCAGCGCCTCGGCGCTGTTGTGGCCCATCGCCGCGAGGTCGAAGCCCTCGAGCAGGCGCAGCTGCTGGAGCATCACCGGGCCCTGTGACCAGGGCGGGCACTTCCAGACCGTGACGCCGCGGTAGGAGGCCGAGACCGGCGTCTCGACGGCGCCCTCGTAGCCGTCGAGGTCGGCGGCCGTGAGCAGGCCGGCGTGCGCCTCGCCCGAGGCGTCGCGCACGGGGGTTTGCAGGAACGCCTCGATCCATTCGGCGGGCTTGCTGCGGTAGAAGGCGTCGCGCGCGGCGCGAATGCTGGCCTCGCGCCCGCCTCCGGCGGCGCGCTCGGCCTCGGCCATGCTCGCGAGCAGCGAGGCGAGCGCGGGGTTGCGCACGCGATCGCCGATCGCCTTGGCGGGCAGCCAGAGTGCGGCCGTCGTCGGCCACTCGGCGGCGATGCGATCCCCCGCGATCTCGAGCAGCCGGCGCAGCGAGGGGTACATCGGAAAGCCGCGCTCGGCGAGGGCGCGCGCCGGCGCGACCACCTCGGCGAGCGTCCGCGTGCCGAAGCGCTCGAGCAGCAGCCGCCAGGCGTCGAGGGCCCCGGGGATAGCGGCGGCCGTCAGCCCGTCGCCGGGGATGCGATCGAGGCCGAGCGAGCGGAAGTGCTCGATCGTGGCTGCCGCCGGGGCGGTTCCCTGCCCGGAGATCGCGTGCGTCTCGCCGCTCGCGGCGTCGTGGTAGAGGATCGGCGCCTCGCCGGCGAAGCCGTTCATGTGCGGCTCCAGCACCTGCAGCGCGAAGCCCATCGTGCAGGCGGCGTCGGCGGCGTTGCCGCCCTCGGCGAGCAGCTGCGCGCCCGCCTGGGCGGCGAGATAGTGACCGGCGCTGACGGCGCCGCCGTAGCCGCGCACGGTCGGCCGGGTGGTGAACTGCATGGTCCGCCGAGTCTAGCCGCTCGCGCCGGGAGGACGGGCGGTCGGCGGGGCGGCGTGGCGCGCGCGGCGGCAGGTCCGGCCGGGCGCGCGAGGTTGAGCCACGTGCGGGTGCGGCTAGCGCGGTCCGCCGGAGGGGATCAAGGGCGCGTCCGCGCTCCGTGTGCCGGCCGCCCGCGTCCAGCGCGTGTCTGCTGGGCCGCGGCGCGTCCCGGAGGACGGGAGCGAGCGTGCCCGGGGCCCTTGTTCCGGCTGTCGCGATCGGCGGGCGAGCGGTTGGGCTCGTGGTGTCGTGAACCCTCGTCTCGCACGGAGCCGCCGTTGCGGCGGTTGCCTGCGTCGTGGCGGGGGGCGCGGCGGGGTGTCGTGACGGCGCGCCCGCGGGCGTCAACGCCAGCCGGGCGGTTGCCGTTGCGCCGTCCGTTGCGTCCGCTTCCGGAGCCGGAGCGTGGCGCCTCGAGGGAGGCCGCCGCGACAAGGCCGGCGTCGGCGAAGCTCTCGCGGGGCCCGGCCCTCAGTCGCGCCACCGCACCCTGCAGCGAGACGGGCGCCGGGGTGTTCAGGTCGGCGCGCAGGCCGAGGTTGCGCACCATGCGCGTTGCGTCCCCAAGCTCGTCGTCGGCGATAAAGGAGACGACGACACCCTCGGCGCCGGCCCGCGCGGTCCGGCCCGAGCGGTGGATGTAGGTCTTGTCATCGACCGGCGGGTCGAAGTGGAGCACACAGGCGACGCTGTCCACGTGGATGCCCCGAGCGGCGACATCCGTGGCGACGAGCGCCTCGACCTTGCCCTCGGCGAACGACTTGAGGGCGCGGGTGCGCTGGTTCTGTGAGCGCGAGCCGTGGATGGCGGCCGAGCTGGCGCCGGCGCGAGCGAGCTGCCGCGCGATGCGGTCGGCCCGGCGGCGCGTGCGGCAGAAGACGATGGTCGGCCCGGCGGCCTGGATCAGGTTCGAGGCGACCTCGATACGGCTGCCGGAGTCGAGGCGCCAGAAGATGTGCCGCATCTCCTCGATGTTCGGCTGCGCGTCACCGACCGCGTGGAAGGCGGGGTCGCGCTGGTACGTGCGGGTGAGCACGGCGACATCGCCATCGAGGGTGGCGGAGTAGAGGAGTGTCTGGCGGTCCGCGGGTGTGCGGTCCATCAGACGCTTCACCTCGGGCAGGAAGCCCATGTCCGACATTCGGTCCGCCTCGTCGATGACGGCGACCCGGACAGCGGACAGGTCCACGTCGCCCTGACCGATCAGGTCGGCGAGCCGGCCGGGGCAGGCGACGAGCACGTCCACGCCTCGAGCGAGCGCGCGCTTCTGGTGGTCGAAGCCCACGCCGCCGTAGACGGCGATGATGCTACGACCGCCGGCGTGGGCGATCGGCTCCAGCTCGCGCTGGATCTGGTCCGCCAGCTCACGAGTCGGCGCGAGTACGAGGCCGCGTGGCCGGCGCGGTTCCGCGTCCTCGGCGCCAATCAGCAGCGGCACGCCAAACGCGAGCGTTTTGCCGGAGCCCGTGGGCGCGCGCACGGCGACGTCGCGGCCGGCAAGCGCGTCGGGGATGGTGGCGGTCTGGACATCGAACGGTGTGGTGTAGCCGAGTTCCTCGAGGAACCCGGCGAGGCCGGCGGGGATGCCGAGGCCGGCGAAGGTGGTGGTCAAGCGTTCTCCCTGCAGTGCCCCGACTGTGTGGGGCATGGTCACTCGTGTCGCACCGGGGCACGCGCTGCCATCCGGCAACGGCGCGCCTCCCGCGCCGGATCACGACTGTGGCTCAGTTCGTGCTGCGGAGCAGGCTTGTCGAGGCGGACCGCCTGCGGAGGGAATGATGTGCGTCGCGTAAGGTCACCGAGAAGCGTCTGCGAACGCTGGCCTCCATCGGTGTTGCGTAGACATAGCTTAACAGCTGGCTGCTGTGGCGCCAGTTCGCCCCCGCCGCCGCCGGAGGTTCACGCGAGCGGGCGCGTTCCGCCATAGTGGCGGGGCGGCGCCCCGGGCGCGCTGCGGAACGGGAGGCGGCCGATGAGCGGGGAGGCGCAGTGGGGCGCGCTGGGCGGCGTGCGCGTCATGGAGTTCACGGTCGTGCTCGCCGGGCCGGTCTGCGGGATGCTGCTCGCCCAGATGGGTGCCGACGTCGTCAAGATCGAGCCGCCGATGGGCGATCCCCAGCGCCGCAACGGCAGCGTCGTTCCGGGCGAGAGCAAGCACTACCAGGCCTACAACCACGGCAAGCGCAGCCTCGTCGTGGACCTCCGCGAGGAGCGCGGACGCGAGCTGATCCATCGCATCATCCCGCAGTTCGACGTGGTGCTGACCAACTACCGCCCCGGCGTGACAAAGCGCCTCGGCATCGACTACGAGACGCTGCGGCAGTACCGCCCGGACCTCGTGTACCTCGAGATGAACGCCTTCGGCTTCCACGGCCCCGAGGCGCCCCGCGCCGGCTCGGACGTGGTCGTGCAGGCCTACGCCGGGCTGATCGCCGGCGGCGGACAGGTCGACGAGGACGGCGCGCCCCGCTCCGCGCTCTCGATCGCCCTCGCCGACCACATGACGGGCACGGCCTCGGCGATGGGCATCGCCGCCGCGCTCTACCACCGCGCGCAGACCGGCGAGGGGCAGCTCGTGCGCGGCTCGCTGCTGCGCTCGACGCTGTTCGCGCAGGGCTCGGCGGTGATGCGCGAGCCGGTCACCGACGCCTCCAGCCGCGACGTGATGATGGCCGAGCTCGATGCGATCCGCGCGCGCGGCGGCGACTACGCCGAGCAGGTCGCCGCGCACAACGAGCGGCGCGGCCTCGGCGCAGGGTTCAACCTCTACTACGGCGGCTACCAGGCGAAGGACGGCGGAATGTTCTTCGGCGCGCTCAGCCCCGCCGGGCGCGACACGATCCGGCGCGCCGTCGGCGCCGAGACGGAGCGCTCCGACGACCCCGACTACGACGTCTACGACCCCGAGAACATCGCCGAGGCGCGCGAGTGGAAGCGCACGATCCAGGAGCGGATCCGCACCAGGACCGCCGCGGAGTGGCGCGCGATCCTCGACGACGCGGGCGGCGCGCCGGTCTCGCAGGTGCAGTTCGCCGAGGAGATGTCCGAGGACGAGCACGTTCAGGCCGAGGGCATGATCTGGGACATCGAGCACGAGATCACCGGCCCGCAGCGCGTCGTCGGCCCGATCGTCGAGATGGAGGGCACGCCGACGCGCGTGCCGCAGGCCGCGCCACCGCTCGGCCGCCACACCCACGAGATCCTCGAGGAGTTGGGCGTCGCCGAGGAGGAGCGCGCGGACCTGCTCGCTGCCAGCGTGATCCGCGACGACGCGGATGGGCCGTCGCGGCAATGACCCTCGCACCCGCGCTGCGCGCGGCGATCGTCGAGGCGCTCTCGCGCTGGGATCTCGCTGGCGAGGCCGAGCGGCTGGGCGGCGGCGCGGCCAACGAGCACTGGCGCATCGCGGTCGCGGGTGAGGAGCGGCCCTACGTGCTGCGCCGCTACCACCCGCGGCATGGCGCGGGCGACATCGCCTACGAGCATCGCGTGCTCGGCTTCCTCGGCGACCGCGACTGGCCGGTGGCGGCGCCGATTGCGGACGCCCGAGGGCGCACGCTGGCCGAGACCGACGCGGGGCTGTGGGCGCTGTTCCGCTGGCGCTCCGGCGAGCCCGCGCCGCCCGACGCGCTCCTCTACCTGCAGCGCAAGGGCGCGTTGCTCGCGTTGCTCCACGCCGACCTCGCCGAGGCGCCGGACTTCGGCCAGCGCCCCGGCTTCGGCCGCGCCGACGACCTCGACGCCAACGTGCGCGCGGACGGACACGAGAATGTCGAGGCGCTGCTGGCCTGGTACGCCGGGCGCGACGAGGCGCGGGCGGGAGCGCTCGCGGACGCCCTCGCGCGCAACCGCGAGGCGCTCGCGGCGGGTGGGTTCGCGGACCTGCCCGACCAGCTCGTCTACTACGAGTGCCTCGGCGAGAACGTGCGCTTCCGGGACGACACCGTGACGGCGCTGTTCGACTTCGACCTGACGCATCGCAACGCGCGGGTCGCCGACATCGCGCGCAGCCTCGCGGTCGATTGCGGCGTTTCGGCGAAGCGCGCGGGCGCGTGGCTGGCCGGCTACGTGAACCTGGCGCAGGACGCGCTCAGCGAGGAGGAGGCGGCGCTGATCGCACCCCTCATCACGGCAGCCGAGATCTGGAACACCGTGCTCCCGCTCTCGATCGGCGCGCGCTGGGACAACGAGGCGCAGATTCGTTCCGCCGAGGCCTCAATCGACCGCCGCCTCCCGTTCAGCGAGGACGCCGAGCGCCTCCTCGGCGCCGTCGCGCAGCAAGCCGCACGCACCTGAGGCAGCCCCGCCTTCCCTCTGTGGGGGCGCAGCCCCCCACACCCCCATCCCGGACGAGCACGCTGCGCGGCTCGGGCCCACCCACCCGCCCTCAATGGATGCGGGGCTGCGCCCCGCGCCCCACTTTGTGGGGGCTGCGCCCCCACGCCCCCGCTCGGAAGTCTCGAGGGCGGTCCGGCCCTTCTCCCCGAGGAGACTCTGCAGAGCCGTCACTCCAGCTCGCCCTCCCGTTACTCCGGCTCGCCCTTCCCGTCATTCCGGCGAAAGCCGGAATCCAGGCACGCCGACCCACCGCCGAGCCCCCAGAGTCGCGAGGGCGCAACTCAGCTTCGCGTGCGGTCCGGCCCCCTCTCCTGGGGGAGAGGGCGGGGGTGAGGGGGCTCGCCCGCAGGTGCTCGTGCCTCAGGGGGTTGTTGCGCCCGCCGCCCCGGCCACTCGGAACCCACGAGGGCGCACCGACTGTCGAGTGCGGTCCGGCCCCCTCTCCCTGGGGAGAAGGCGGGGGTGGGGGGAGGACTCCGCGCCCCTTCGAAGGCCCCGACGGCGCAACGAAACTCCAGCGGGCGGATCCTCCCTCACCCTGACCCTCTCCCTCGGGGAGAGGGGACCGGAACGGGCCTACACAGCCAGGATGCCCTGCACCACCAGCCCCACCGCGAGCACGGCCAGCAGCGCGCCCGTGAGCCGCGCGAGGGCGTCGAGGGTCGCTCGGCCGGCGCGTGAGCGTGGCTGCGGGCCTCGCGCCAGCCAGAGCGCGGTGAGGGCGACGAGCGCGACCGCCACCACGGCGGTCGGCGCCTCGCCCGCGCGCTCGCCCCAGGAGACGGCGGCGGCGAGCGCGGCGGGCGTCGCGAGCAGCGGGACGGCGAGTGGGGCGAGGACGGCGCGCCCTCCGTCGCCCACGGCGGCGGCCACGGCCTCCTCGATGGCGCGCCCGCGCAGCAACGGACGGGCCGCGCCGGCGATGAGCACGAGGCCGGCGGCGATGTCGAAGCTGGCGGCGGAGACGTCGAGCAGGTCGAGCAGCGGCCCGTGCAGCACGGCGGCGAGCAGCAGCAAGACGGCGGCGAGCGCGCCCGCCGCCGCGAGCAGGCGGTTCCGCCGCTCCGCCGCCAGTGGCTCCACCGAGGCGAGCGAGGCGGCCGAGGCCGGCGGGTTCAGCGCCGCCCAGAAGACGATCAGCAGCAGCGGCAGCTCACTCATGCGGCACTTCCCTTCACCGTTGCGGGCTCGGTAGCAGCACGTCCGGCGAGCGGTTGGTCCGGCCCTCGATTGCGTCCGAGGCGTAGAGCAGGCCGGACAGCGCGTGCTGCTGGTCGTCCATGCGCGTCAGGCCACCGCTCACCCACGCCCCGCGCACAAGCTCCGGCTTTGCGTAGCCGCCTGCCTCGGCCGCGTCGATCTGCCGCCGCGCGAGCAGGCCCGCGCCGAGCGCGAGGCGCTCCTCGATGGCGGGGCGCAGGTCCGCCATCCGCTCGTCGGCCGTCGAGAGGCGCCAGAGCGCGGACATGCCCTCGATCCAGGTGCCGAAGGCGGAGGCCGGCACCTCCTCGCGAAGCAGCCGCCCGGGGCCGCCGAAGAGGCCGTGCGTGCGCTGCATCTCGACGCGGATCAGGAAGCCGAAGCGGCCCGCGAGGCGTCGCGCGTACTCGAGCTCAGGCTCGCTCAGCCCCCACTCCGCCATCTCGGCGAGCCCGTAGGCGGCCCAGTGGTCGGCGAGCGGCTGGAAGCGCACGCCCTCCACGTCGTCACGGCGGGTGGTGATGAAGATCGAGGCGGCGCGCGCGTGCTCGTCCCAGCCCTCGCCGGGGAATGCCTCGTGCAGCAGCGCCAGCGCCCACAGCGCCTCGCCGGGGTAGTAGCGGGAGGTGCCGACACGGTCCGGCTCGCCGGCCGGGATCTCCCAGGCGACGAGGAAGCCGCCGTCCGGGCGCTGCATCGCCGCCAGGAAGGCGCCCAGCTCGCGCATTAGCGCGTCGTGGCGCGTGTCTCCGGTCGCCAGCCGCCGCTCGGCGAGGGCGACGACCATCAGCGCGGTGCCGCCGACCTTCGCGCGCACGCCGTGCACGTCGGTCAGCGCCGCCCAGCCGTCGTGGCGGTGGAGATGCGCCGTCATCCACTCGACGGCGCGGTCGGCGGCGGCGAGCGCCTCGAGGTCGCCGTCGCGGCCGGCGGCCTGGTAGAGCGCCATCGTGACGCCGGCGTGGCGCACGTCGTTGTAGTCGTCGATGGCGGCGTCCCGGGCCGGGTCGTAGAGGTAGAGATAGCGCCCGTCGTCGTGCGCGGTCTGCGCGTGTTGCATCCACTCGCTCGCGGCCGAGACAGCGGCGCGCAGCTCCTCGCTGGTCGCCGGATCGCGCGCCTCGGCGGGCACGAGGACGAGCCGCAGCGCGATCAGCAGCAGCAGCCAGCCGCCGAGCCGCAGCCAGCCGCGCCGCGGCCAGCCGAGCCAGCGAGGTGTGCCCGTCGGTGCGTCGCTCGTCATCGCGTGCGCAGCCTAGCGGGTTCGGGGGGCGGGGGCGCCGTCAGCCGGAGCGTTACGCCGGCGGCCCCCAGTCGTCGGGCCCGCTCTCGGCGATCAGTTCGCCGTCGGCCATCTCCAGCACGCGCTCGACGTGTTCGATCATCAGCGGATCGTGGGTGGCGGTGATCACGGTCGTGCCCTCGGCGCTGATCTCCTGCAGCAGCTCGAAGATCTGCGCGCCGGTCGCCGAGTCCAGCTCGCCGGTCGGCTCGTCGGCGATCAGCAGCGGTGGGCGGTTGGCGATCGCGCGTGCGATCGCGACGCGCTGTTGCTCGCCGCCGGACAGCTCGTAGGGGCGGTGATCGGCGCGTGGCCCCAGCCCGACGAGGTCGAGCGCCTCGTTCGCGCGCTGCGAGGCGGCGCGGCCGTGCACGCCGGCGATGCGCAGCGCCAGTTCCACGTTCTCGCGCGCCGAGAACAGTGGCAGCAGGGCGAAGGACTGGAAGACGAATCCGATCTTGTGACGGCGCAGCGCCGTCAGCCGCGACTCGCTCGCGCTCGAGATCTCCTCGCCGTCGAGGTGGACGCTGCCGCCCTCGGGGCGATCGAGGCCGGCGATCAGGTTGAGCAGCGTGGTCTTGCCGGAGCCGGAGCGGCCCTGCAGGGCGACGAACTCGCCGTGCTGCACCTGAAGCGTCACGTTGCGCACCGCGTGCACCACGGCGCCCGCTCCGCGGAAGCTGCGATTGACCTCGCGCACGTCGACCAGCGGCTCCGTCATGGCGCCTCCGGCGGCGGCGCGCTGGGCGGCGACGAAGGTGGCACGTTCGAGGGCGCACGCGGCGGCGGGCCGACCGCGGTCTGGTCCGCGCGCACCTCGATGTGGTCGCCGACGAGGCTGACGCGCGCGCGCCGGCCGAGGCCGAGCGCATCGGCGATGTCACGCGGCACCTGCAGGCGACCGCTGCGGTCGACCACGGCGTACTCGTCGACATCGGACTGCTCCTCGCGGGAGAAGCGCGTGCGGCGCACGATCTCGGCGCTGGTCTTGCCGTCGCGGAAGGCGACGACGCGGTGCACGCGCTCGATGATCGAGGCGTCGTGGGTGACGATCACGATCGTCACGCCGGTCTGCTCGTTGAGCTGGGCGAAGACGTCGAAGACCTCGCTGGCGGTCGCGTTGTCCAGCTCGCCGGTTGGCTCGTCGGCGAGCAGCAGCGGAGGGTTGTTGGCGAGCGCGACGGCGATAGCGACGCGCTGCTGCTCCCCGCCCGAGAGCTGGTCGGGGCGGTTGCGCGCCTTGTCGGCGAGCCCGACGCTCGCCAGCAGCTCGGTCGCGCGCTCGCGTGCGGCGCCCCGCGAGGCGCCCTCGATCATCAGCGGCATCTCGATGTTCGCGCGGGCGCCGAGGTAGGGGATCAGGTTGCGACCGGTCTGCTGCCAGACGAAGCCGACCTCCGAGCGGCGGTAGTCGACGAGCTCCTCGGCCGGCGTGGTCAGCAGATCGCGCCCGCCCACCTCGACGCGGCCGGCCGAGGGCTGGTCGAGACCGGCGAGGATGTTGAGCAGCGTGCTCTTGCCGGAGCCGGAGGCGCCGACGAGGGCCATCATCTCGCCGCGGTAGACCTCGAGGTCCAGGCCGCGCAGCGCGACCACCTCGAGCTCCTCGGACTTGTAGATCTTGAATACGTCCTCGCAGCGGATGTAGGGCTGCTCGGCGTCGGCGGCGATGGCCTCGGGGGCGTGCTGTCCGCCCGGGCGTTGGGCGCTCATGCGTCACCGACTCGCAGCGCGCGATGCAGCGCGAGGCGCGCGTAGAGGAGCACGACGGCGAAGACGGTCAGCACGAACACGGCTCCGAGGATGCCCCACACCAGCGTCACTTCCAATCGCGAGACCGCCAGCGCGAACGGCGGCAGCACTCCGGCGCCGCGCTCGTCGAGTTCGAAGAAGTCCATCATCACGCGTCCCACCTGCAACCCCACGATGGTACCGAGGCCCATGCCGGCGAGCACCACGAAGAGGTGCTCGAGCAGCACCACACCGAACACCTGCACGCGCGAGAAGCCGAGCGTGCGCAGCACGGCGAACTCCAGTCTCCGCTGCTGCGCCGTCAGGTACGAGTAGATCAGGAACCCGATTGCGGAGAGCAGCAGCACCGCCGCGAACGAGATCGCGAGGATGCCCTCCCAGCCTGCCGCGATCAGGGGGTCCTCCTCCTGGCGCTGTCGCTCCCCCTCGGTGTCGATCACGAAGCGCGGCTGCAGCGCCGCGAGCGCCGCGCTCGTGGCCGCCGGGTCGTCGGACTTGAACCAGGCGCTGTCGAAGGCGAACGCCTCGCCGGGAATCCCGGCGTTCGCGTCCACCTGCAAGCGGCTGGCGTGAATCAGTCCGAACCCCGTGTTGCCGTTGGCGTTGAACGTCGGGAACAGATCGAACGACCCGGCGTAGCGCGCAGCGAGGTAGACGCTGCCGACGACGAGCCTCGCCTCGTCGCCGGGCGCCAGCAGCAGGCGCTGCGCCGTCTCGCTGGAGAGGAAGATGAGCGTGTCGCCCTGGGGGATCGCCTGGCGCACGCCGCGCTGGCGCGGTGGGCGCTGCTCGTCCAGCCACTCGTAGCGCAGCGAGGTCGTGAAGCCGGGCGGCGCGTCGGCCTCGGCGCGGATCGGGTCGCTGAGGGTGCGCGGGACCAGACCCTGCAGGATCTCGAAGCCGGGGTCGGTGAACTCGTGCGCGAGCCGCGCGCCCTCGAACGGCTCGCTGTGCGGTTGCGGGTCGCGAGGGTCCAACCCCGGGGAGGGCGGCAAGGGCGAGGTCATCGCGGGACCGAACAGCACGACGCCGCGCTGGGCGCCGATCGTGCTGCGCGTGCGCACCATGACCGCCTGCAGGACGACCGGCGGCTCGAGCAGGGTGGCCTGACTGCGGCGCGAGATGCGGCGCAGCTGCTGAAGGTCCGTGGAGAAGAAGCGCCACTCCTCGGTGGCCGGTTCACCCGGCCGCACCACGCCGAGCCAGCCCTGGACGAGCAGCCCGCGGTCGTCGCGGAAGATCGCGACGAGGTCCATCGCGGCGCGGATGTCGGGCAGCTTCGCCCACAGCCCAAACTGGCGCGTGTCCGCCGGCAGCGGGGTGTACGTGACCGCCGTCGCGTTGCCGGCGAGTTCCTCCATCATCGAATCGAGCGAGCGATCGGCGAAGTCGGAGCGGAACCAGGCGACCTCGCCGAAGGACTCCGGCTCGACGGCGAGGAACTCGATGCGCGCGATGTCGCCGTTGGCGCTGATCGAGCCGCCCCGCCGGATCAGTGGGCTGGCCGTCTCCGCCGGGACCGCCGCGATCGCCTCGCGGAAGGCGGCGTCGCCCTTGCGGTAGAGCGCACGCAGATCGGTAGCGCGCGCATCGGCCCCGGCCGCGTAGGAGGTGCGGTCGTCGTAGGAGCGGTCGAGCGTGGCCGAGAAGGTCGCCCCGAACATCCCGACACCGGTGGCGAGCATCAGCATCAGGATCAGCCGCGAGTAGTGCGTGGGGTTCCTCGCGAGGGCGCGCGTGCCGACGAGCAGGGCGACGCCGCGGCCCTGCGCCACCAGCCAGGCGGCGAGCCGCAGCACCAGCGGGAAGAGCCGGAGGAAGACGATCCCGGCGGTGAGCATCGCCACGGCGGGGGTGGTGAGCAGGAACGGGTCCGCCTGCGGCTCGCCGAAGAGCGGCTCCTCGAACAGGTCCTCCTCGCGCCGCAGCCGCCAGAACACGATCGCCAGCAGCAGCACGAGCGCGACATCGAGGTAGTAGCGCAGGAACAGCGGCTGGCGCCGCGGGCGCGCCGCGTTGTGCTTGAAGCCGATCACCGTCTGCCGCGTCGCCTGCCAGGCGGGGACCATGAAGGCGAGGAAGGCGAGCAGCGCCCCCGCGCCGGCCAGCGCGAACGACAGCCCGGAGAGGTGGACCTCGAGCGGCCCGCCGCCGGAGAGATCGGCGAACGCCGGCGTCGGTCCCAGCGCCGCGATCACCGCCGCCGCGATCGGCGGACCGGCGCCGACCGCGAGCACCGCGAGGATCGCGGCCTCGATGCCGTACTGCGCGAGCAACTGCGGGGTCGTCGCGCCGCGGCTGCGCAGCGTCGCGATCTCCTCGGCCTGGCGCTCGATCAGCATCGTGGAGACGACAAGCAGGTAGTAGGCGACGACGCCGCCGATCTGCAGCAGCAGCACGAACAGCGGGATGCGTACGAAGAACAGCTTCTCGTCGAAGCTGTCCAGCACCCCCACCAGCTTCGTCTCGACGCGCAGCAGCCGCTCCGTCGCCGAAAGGCGCGTCTCGAGGAACCCCACCGCCACGGAGACGGAGGAGGCGATGCGCGAGTCCAGCCGCTCGGTCGCCACCTGGTAGACGTTGCGGTAGCGCGCGGTCATCGCGGGGAGCGCGCGCGGCGGTTCCGCGAAGAAGCCCGCCTCGGAGAGAAACAGCAGGTAGGTGGGCCAGCGCGCCGTCTCCGAGTCGAGCAGGCCGGTCTGGCCGTTCCAGTAGCGCTCGGAGAGATCGTTCGCTTCGAGCAGGCCGACGATCTCGATCCGGATGGGCGCGACCTCCTCGTCCCAGAAGGGGTGGAGGTCAAGCTGCTCGCCGACGCCGAAGCCCTGCGCCCGAGCCGTCGCGGCGCCGAGCATCACCTCGATCGCCCCGTCCGGCGTCAGGCCGGGCTGGGGCAGGCGGCCGGCGCTCAGCGTGGTGTGTTCCAGCAGGTTCGAGCGGAAGCGGAAGTTCGCGCGGGGACGCCCCTGGTCATCGAGATCCGGCGCGCCGCCCGCCGCCGAGGGATAGAACGTCGCGCTCGTGCCCTGCCGCACGATCGCGCCGCCCGCCTGGCCGAGGGCGTCGCGTACGGCCTGGTCGACGCGTTGCTGCGACTGCGCGTAGAGGTGGGCGCGGATCGCGACGTTGGTCTGGGTGATGCGCAGGTCGAGGTCGTGCGGCGATTCCTGCTCGAGGGCGTGATCGAGCCCCAGATCGCGGATCGCGTCGGCGTAGATGACGGTCGAGGAGAGGATCGCGCCAGCGACCAGCGTGCCGACCACGACGCTGACGAGCAGCCGCCAGTTGCCGAGCATGCGGCGGATCGCGAGCACCGGCAGGGAACGGAATTGCCGCACCTCGCGGATTCTACTCGCGCGCCGCGATTCGCGCCCTCCGGCGGGTGCCAGAGGCCCGTGCCCGCTAGACTGCGCCCGTGGGCGAGCTCTTCTCCGTCTGGCGGTTCGCGCTGCGGCGCTTCGCTGCGAACTGGCCGCTGATGCTGCTGGTCGGGGCCGGCGCGCTGCTGGCCACCACCCTGCTGGCTGCCGCCCCGATCTACACCGACACGATGTCCGACATCGGCCTGCGCTTCCGGCTGGACCGCGAGCTGGACAGGCCGCGCGAGCGCGCGGTCGGCCTCTACGCCGACCGCCTCCGCCTCGGCGACCCGGTGCAGCTGGCGCAGACGCGGGCCTTCCGCGAGGTCACCGAGGCGCGCGTCGGCTGGCTCGGTCCGGAGCTGCTCGTCGAGCAGCGCTCCAACCCGATGCGGGTCAGCTTCGTCTCCGCCGCCGACGGCTCGGAGCGGCGCCCCTGGCCCGCCCGGCTGGTCCACCTCAGCGGCTACGAGGACCACGTCGAGGTCGTCGAGGGTCGCCTGCCCTCGCCGCGCGCGCAGACCGCCGAGGTGGTGCTCCCCGACGGCTTCCAGCGTGAGGCCGCAGTGGGGGATCGCATCCTGATCACCGCGGGGCGCTACGACGACTGCCGCCGCGTGCCGCCCTCGGAGGACGAGGAGGTGGCTGCCGACGAGGTGATCTGCCGGCCGAGCACGTTCGTGGCCGCGAGCCTCACCGCGGAGATCGTCGGCTTCGTGCGGCCGAACGACCCCGCCGACCTGCGCTGGCAGTTCTTCGAGGAGGGCTGGACGGTCCCCGACGCGCCGCCCCGCCGCCCCTCGCGCTTCGGCCCGAGCGAGGGCATGCCGCTGCTCACCTCCGGTGAGTACTTCTCGGGCGCGCTCACCACGCAGCTGCCGGAGCTGCTCTCGCGCTACCGCGCGGGCGTCGTGCCGGACCTGCAGGGGCTGGCCGTGCGCGACGTGCCGCGCGCGCTCGACGACCTCGCGCTCTGGCCGACCGATCTGCGGGACTCCCTCGGCCTGTTCGTGGGCGGGCGGATCGAGTTCGAGGAGGCGCTCGCCCAGTTCCGCAACTCGAGCACCTTCTCGCAGGTGCCGTTGCTCTTGCTGCTGCTGCAGGTCGCCGGCGTCGTGGCCTTCTACATCGTGGTGCTGACGGCGCTCGCCCGCGAGCGGCAGGCACAGGAGGTCGCGGTCTATCGCAGCCGCGGCGCCAGCACCGCGCAACTGCTCGGGCTGACGCTGGCCGAGGGCCTGCTGATCGCCGTGCCGGCGGCGCTGCTCGGCCCGCTGCTCGCCGTCTTCGCCGTCTCCGCGCTCGGTTACACGCCGGCCTTTGCCGAGATCACCGGCGGCGAGGCCCTGCCCGCGTCCTTCAGCGAGGACGCCGTGCTGCTGGCCGCTGCCGGCGCGGTGCTCGCCCTCGTGGCGATGCTGCTGCCGGCGATCAACGCCGTGCGCCGCGCGATCGTCGATGCGAAGCGCGAGCAGGCGCGCCCGCGCGGACGCAACTGGTTCCGCCGCTACCACCTGGACCTGGGGCTGGTCGTGCTGGCGGCGCTGCTGTTCTGGCAGCTCGACCGCCGCGGCGCGGTCTTCGACCCGCAGTCGGTCGGCGGCTGGCAGGCGGACCCGTTGCTGCTGCTCTCGCCGCTGGTGATGACCATGGCGGCGGCGGTGCTGGTGTTGCGGCTCTACTCGCCGCTGCTGCGGCTGATCGCCTGGCTGCTGCGACCGCTGCGAGGCACCGCCGTCACGCTCGGCATCGGGCGCGCCGGGCGCGACCCGGCGGCCAGCGCGCGCCTGTTGCTGCTCGTCTCCACGGCTGTCGCCGTCGGGGCCTTCGCCGCCTCTTACGCGCCGACCGTGGACCAGTCGTTCGCCGACCGCGCGCGCTACGGCCACGGCGTCGACCTGCGCTCCAGCATCGCCGGCTTCGAGCAGCCCGAGGCCGGCGAGGGCATGGCGCGGCTGCGCGAACTGGAGGGCGTCGACCAGGCGCTGGTCGTCCATCGCAGCTCGGCCGGACTGCCCGGCGGGGGCGCGCTGCGCCTGCTGGCGATCGATGATCGCGACGACGCCGCCTCGATGCTCTGGTTCCGGGAGGACTTCGCGGACGAGCCGCCCGCGCGCCTGCTCTCGCGCCTGGACCTCGGCGTGCCGCTGGAGAGCGGGATCGCACTGCCGGACGACACGGTCGGCTTCACGCTCGACGTCTACGCGGAGATCCCGCCGCGCACCGGCCGGCTGCGGGTCTGGGCGCTGGACGCCAGGGGCAAGTACCACGAGGCGATCTTCAGCGCGCCCGTCGCCGGGCAATGGACGGAGCTCGAGGCCCGGTTCCGGACGGCGCCGACGCCCCCGCTCGCCCTCGTGAGCGTGCAGACCAGCGATCGCCGCATCCTCGTCAACAACGACGGCGCGCTCTTCCTCGACGACTTGACCGCCCTGCGCAGTGACGGCGAGCGCGTGCTGGTCGAGGACTTCGAGGGTGAGTTCGACTGGACGATGTACTCGCAGCGCGGGTCGTCCGAGACATTCGGCGCCTCGGACGAACGTGCGCAGTCCGGGCAGCACTCGGCGCGCTGGACCTGGACGCGCGAGGTCGGGGAGCGCTCGCGCGTGTTCGCTCCGATCAATCCCGCGGTCCCGCTGAACGCGATCGTCAGCGAGAACGCGCTGGGGTTCTTCGGCGTGCAGCCGGGCGACCGCGCGACCGCGCTCCTCGGCGACGGGTTCGAGGTCCCGCTGATTGTGCGGGGCACGGCGCGCCTCTTCCCCACGCTCGATCCCTCGGGCTTCATCGTCGTCGACTACGAGCAGTTGCGCGTGCTCACCGGCGCCATCGTCGCAGGGGGGCAGCGAGAGCCGAGCGAGCTGTGGGTCGACTTCGCGGAGGGCGTCACGATCGAGCAGCAGTTGGCCGTCTCCGTCCTGACACAGGATCCGGAGTGGATCGGGTTCGAGGTCGGCGAGCCGTCGCTGCTGGCCGATCGCCTCGACGAGATCGCCTCGGATCCGACGCTGCAGGCGTCGGGAGGCGGCATTCTGCTGCTGGCCTTCGCCGGGGCGATGGGGGCGGCGCTGCTCGGCTTCGTCGTCTCGCTGGCGATCACGCTGCGCGGCCGCACCGTGGAGGTGGCCGTACTGCGCTCGCTCGGCGCCTCGAGGCGGGAGCTGCTGCGCGCGTTCGCCTTCGAGTGGGGCGTGGTGCTGCTCTTCGGGTCGCTGATCGGCGTGCTGCTGGGCCGCTGGATCTCGCGGCTGATGCTGCAGTTCCTGGAGGTCACGGAGACGGGGACGCCGGTGGTGCCGGAGTTCTCCGTGCAGACGGAGTGGCCGCTGCTCTCGATCGGCGTGGCCCTCATGGCCGTCGCGGCCACGCTGACCCTGTGGAGCGCCTGGCGGGCGGTGCTGCGGCGCGCGGGCGCCGCAGCGCTGCGGCTGACGCAGTAGGACGAGGCGGAGGAGGAAGGCGATCATGCTTCCGAGGTGGCGCTGGCGCTCCGTGGCGACGACGGCCTTCGTGCTCGTCGCCGTGTTCGCGCTGAGCGCCGCCGGCGGCTTCCTGCTGGAACACGAGCCCGTGCCCGACGAGCAGCGCATCTTCATTGACCGCGAGGCGCCCCCGCCCGCGCCGCGTGAGTTCAGCGGCGGCGAGGTGACCGGGGTGGGCGACGGCCGGATCGCGATCCGCACGCCCGAGGGCATCGCCGAGTTCGAGCTGCATCCAGGCGCGTCCACCGAGGAGCTGCGACGCACCGCCGAGCCGCGCTTCGCGACCGGCGACGCCGTCAACCTCGGCGGAGAGCAGAGCGAGTTCGGCCTCGTACTCACCGGCGTGGTGGCGCTGGAGCCGGCGAACGAGGACGTGTGGCCATGAGCGCGCGCGAGGGCCGGTCGTCGCTGCGCCTGCCGTGGGCGCTGGTGGCCGCGATCACGATCGCCGCGATCACCGCGAGCGCCCTCGGCGGCCTCTCGCTCGGTCGCTGGGCCGGAGAGCGCGCGAGCGAGCCGACGGTCGTGCAGCTGGTGATCGAGGATCCGGCGCTGTCCGCCGCTCCCGCCATCGAGGGCTGGATCTCTGACGGTGGATTTACCGGCTTCGGCGGGCTGCCCGCGCTGCCGGGCGAGGTCTGGCGGAGGGCGCGCGTCATCGAGTCGGAACCCGGACGCCTCGTGATCGACGCGGAGGGCACGACGACGACGATCCGCTTCCAGCAGCCACTGCGCCTCTTCGAGATCGCGCCGCTCGACGCCGTCGAGGTCGGCGACATCGCCGTGCTGCGCTTCGTCGACGGCGTGGTGCAGGCGGTGCTCGTCGTGCCGCCGGACCTGGAGCAGGGCAGCGGTGTTCCGTCCCCATAGCACGGGGAGCACGGCGTGACGCCCTCGGCGCCGCCCGCGGCTGCGCGCCCCGCCGGACTCAGCCCGCAGCGCCTGGGGCGGATCCGCTCGCGGCTGCTCGCCTGGTACGAGGCGCACGGCGAGGACTTCCCCTGGCGAGACGCTCGCAACCCCTACTGGGCGCTGGTCGCCGGCGTCTGCTCGCAGCAGACGCAGATGCCGCGCGTGCTCCCGCTGTGGCGGCGCTGGATCGAGGCCTTCCCGACACTCGAAGCCCTCGCGGCGGCCGATCGCGCCGCGGTGCTGCGCGTCTGGGCCAACGCCGGCTATCCGCGCCGCGCGCTGCACCTGCGGGAGGCCGCGCGCCGCTGCCGGGACATGCACGGCGGACGGCTGCCTCGCGACGAGGCGGCGTTGCTCGCACTGCCCGGCGTCGGGCCCTTCACCGCCGCGATCGTGCGCTGCTTCGGGTTCGGCGAGGATGCGGCCGCCCTCGACACGAACGTCGCGAGGGTGGTGGGGCGGCTGCTGCACGGCGATCTGCAGCCAGCGCGCGAGACGCCTCCGGCGGCGCTGCGGGCGGGCGCGCGGCGGCTGCTGCGGCCGGGCACCGCCGCGCGCTGGAACCCCGCGCTGATGGACTACGGCGCGCGCGTCTGCCTGCCCCGCCCGCGCTGCGAGGAGTGCGTCGTCGCCTCGTGGTGCGCGGCGCGCCCGCGCTTCGCCGCGGGTGAGCAGGCCGAGCCGCTGCGCGCACAGCCGCCCTTCGAGGGTTCCGACCGGCAGTGGCGCGGCCGCATCCTGGCCGCGCTGCGCGACTCGCAGCGCTCCCTGCCCGTCGAGCGGCTGATCGACAGGCTGGCGGCCGGCGGGCGGCCGCGATCGCCGTCGCCGGGAAGGCTGCGGGCGCTGCTCGACGAGCTCTGCGCCGAGGGCTTCGCGTGGCGGCGCGGCGGGCGCTGTGGCCTTGGCGCCCCGCCCGGGGAGGGCGCGGCGGGCGCGCAGGCCCCGGACTCTGCTAGCCTGCCCGGCGCGAGCGACGGGAGGGGTGCCGATGGCTGAGTCCGGCGACCGCATCGTCTACGACGACGGCGAGGTGACAATCGAGATGCTCACCGACGTCGGCCCGTACGGGAACAGCGCCTACATCGTGCGGCCGGCCGGCGGCGGCAGGGCGACGCTGATCGACGTGCCTGCCGGCTACGAGGTCGTCCTCGAAGCGCTCGGCGACGATCCGGTCGAGCGCGTCGTCGTGACGCACTCGCACCGCGATCACTGGGACGGCTTCGACGTGATGCGCGCGGCGATCGACGCGCCTGTCTACGCCGGCGCCGAGGAGACCGACATCGACCCCGCGCGCAGCGTCGAGCGTCTCGCCGACGGCGCGGAGATCGCGATCGGGGACGCGACGATGCGCGTGGTCCACACGCCGGGGCACACGCCCGGCTCGATCTGCCTGCTGCTCGGCGGGGCGCTGTTCAGCGGCGACACGCTCTTCCCCGGCGGTCCCGGCGCCTCGCGCTCGAACGAGCTGTTGCAGCAGGAGATCGCCTCGATCACCTCGCGGCTCTACCCGCTGCCGGACGAGACGCTGGTGCTGCCGGGGCACGGAACGGGCACGACGATCGGCGAGTCGCGGAGCGAGTACGAGGTGTTCGCCTCCCGCGAGCATGATCCGGACCTGCACGGCGACGTGCTCTGGCTGGAATCCTGACGGTTCCGTCGCCTCGATCGGCCGTGCCGCGGGGCGATGGACTACTGGCGAATGGCTCCCTAGGATTCGCCATCGCGCCTCCGCTCGGCGGCGGCGCGGGCGAGGAGCCGTGCGATGAGCGTTGATTCGCGGCCACAGGTTTCGACGCTCGACAACGGCATGCAGCTCGTGCTCAGCGAGCTCCCCCACGCGCGCTCCGTCTCGATCTCGATCTACGTCAGAGCCGGGCAGCGCTACGAGGCATCGCCCGGCGACGCCGGCATCTCGCACTTTGTCGAGCACCTCTGCTTCAAGGGCACGGAGCGCCGCCCCGGACCGCGCCACGTGGCGGCCGCGATCGACGGCCTCGGCGGCTCGATCAACGCCGCCACCGATCGCGAGCTGACCGTCTACTACGGCAAGGTCACGCCCGATCGCTTCGCCGAGGCGCTCGATCTGCTCATCGACATGCTGCGCGGCTCGCTCTGCCGCGAGGAGGAGATCGAGCGCGAGCGCGGCGTGATCCTCGAGGAGCTCGCGGGCGTCGAGGACGCGCCGGACGAGCAGGTGAGCGTGCTGCTGGACGGGCTGCTCTGGCCGGGCGAGCCGCTGGGACGCGACATCGCGGGCGCGCCCCGGTCGATCGGGGCGCTCTCCGCGGATCGGCTGCGCGGCTACTACAGCGACCAGTACGTCTCCAACTCGGTCGTGATCTCGATCGCCGGGGCGCTGCCGGCCGGCGAGGCGCGCGCCCGGACCGCGAGCGCCGTCGGCGACTGGCCGGCCGGCGAGCCGGCCGACTGGGTCCGCGCCGGAGACGCGCCCGCCGGCCCGGGCCTGCGGCTGCTGCGCAAGGAGACGGAGCAGGCGCACCTCGCGCTCGGCCTGCGCGGCCTGGACTCGCGAGACGAGGACCGCCACGCCCTCGCGCTGCTCTCGATCGTGCTCGGCGAGGGGATGTCCTCGCGGCTGTTCCTGCGCCTGCGCGAGGAGCTGGGGCTCTGCTACGACGTGCACAGCGCGGCCTCGTACCTGCGCGACACCGGCGCGTTCTCCGTCCACGCGGGCGTCGATCCCGCCAACGCGGCGGAGACGGTGCGCGAGATTGTGGCCGCGCTCGGCTGCCTGCGCTCGCCGATCGAGCCGGGCGAGCTGGCGCGCGCCAAGCAGGTGGTGCGATCGCGGATCCAGCTGCAGCTGGAGGACACCCGCTCCGTCTCCGCCTGGCACGGCTCGCGGCTCGCCCTCGGGCTGCCGCTGCGCCAGCCGGAGGAGGCGATCGCCGGCTTCGAGCGCGTCACGCTCGAGGACGTCGAGCGCGTGGCGCAACGCCTCGTGCGCGGCGATCGCCTGCAGCTCGCGGCGATCGGACCGATTGCCGACGGCGGCGAGCTGGAGGAGGCGCTGCGGCTCGCGGACTAACGACGGCGGTCCGCCGGGGGGCACAGCCAACGGAGACCTCTGCGAAACTCCCACAAGCCCGATCCGGCTCCCTCTCCCTGGGGAGAGGGCGGGGGTGAGGGGAGGACTCCCGCGCGCCTCCGAGAGCCCCGATGGTGCAACGCAATTCCGGAGAGTGGACCCTCCCTCACCCTAACCCTCTCCCCGAGGGAGCGGGGACCGGAAGGGATGCGCTCGCTGCCCTGAGGAGAGGGTTCGCAACGGTCTCCACGCAAACGGTCCGCCCACTGGGCGGCGCAGGCAAGCGAACGGGCCGCCCACTGGGCGGCCCGCTGGCGTACTCGTTCCTGTGGGCGCGGCTACATGCCGGGCATGCCCATGCCGGGAGGCATTCCAGCAGGCATCCCGCCACCGCCCATCGCGGCGGCCATCTCCGGGTCCATCGCGCTTCTCGGCCCCTTCTCGGGGATGTCGGCGACGACGCTCTCCGTGGTGAGCATCAGAGCCGCGACCGAGACCGCGTTCTCGAGCGCGGCCCGCGACACCTTGACGGGGTCGAGGATGGCGAGCTCGAACATGTCGCCCATCTTGCCGAGGGCGACGTCGTAGCCCTCGTTGGTGCCGGCGCGGCGCACGTCCTCGACGAGCACGGAGCCCTCGAGGCCCGCGTTCTCGACGAGCGTGCGCAGCGGCGACTCGAGCGCGGAGTGCAGGATGCGCGCGCCGGTGCCCTCGTCCGGGTCGTCCATGGAGGCGGCCAGTTCGGCGATGTCGTCCTGGATGCGGATGAAGGCGACCCCGCCGCCGGGCACGACACCCTCCTCGACCGCGGAGCGGGTGGCGGAGAGCGCGTCCTCGACGCGGAACTTCTTCTCGCGCACGGAGGACTCGGTGGCGCCCCCGACCTTGATCACGGCGACGCCGCCGGCCAGCTTGGCGAGCCGCTCCTGGAGCTTCTCGCGGTCGTAGGCGGACGCGGTGTCGCTGACCTGGGCGCGGATCTGGCGGATGCGCGCCTGGATGCCCTCGTCTGTGCCGTAGCCGTCGATGATCGTCGTGCGTGACTTGTCGGAGACGACGCGGTGCGCGCGACCGAGGTCGGCGACCTGGGCGTCGCGAATCTCGCGGCCCATGTCGGCGGTGAGGTAGGTCCCGCCGGTGAGCGCGGCGATGTCCTCCAGCGAGGCCTTGCGGCGGTCGCCGAAGGAGGGTGCGCGCACGGCGAGGAAGTTGAGGGTGCCGCGCATCTTGTTGACGACCATCGTCGCCAGCGCGTCGCCCTCGAAGGAGTCGCAGAGCACGACCAGGTTCTTGGAGATCTGCAGCGTCTTCTCGACGATCGGCAGCAGATCGTTGATGTCCGTGAACTTGTGGTCGGTGATGAGGATGTAGGGGTCCTCGATCACGGTCTCCTGGCGGTCCTGGTTGGTGACGAAGTGCGGCGAGATCCAGCCGTGCTCGATCTGCAGGCCGTCGACGAACTCGGTCTCGTCGTCGATGCCCTTGCCTTCCTCGACGGTGATCACGCCGTCCTTGCCGACCTTCTCCATGACGTCGGCGATCAGGTCGCCGATCTCGCGGTCGTTGCCGGCGATGCCGGCAACGGCGGCGACGGTGTCCTTGCCCTCGACCGGCGAGGAGGCGTCCCGCAGGCGCCCGTCGGCGACGCGCTGGGCGGCCTCGAGGCCGCGGCGGATCGCCATCGGGTTGGCGCCCGCGGCGATGTTGCGGATGCCGTCGTGGAGGATCGCGCGGGCGAGGATGGTGGCGGTGGTGGTGCCGTCCCCGGCCACGTCGTTGGTGCGGATCGCGACCTGCTTGACGAGCTGCGCGCCCATGTTCTCGAAGCGGTTGGTGAGTTCGATCTCACGGGCGACGGTCACGCCATCCTTGGTGATGACGGCGGGGCCGTAGTTCTTGTCGAGCACCACGTTGCGGCCGCGCGGGCCGAGCGTGACGCCGACGGCGCCCGCGAGCAAGTCGACGCCGGCGCGCAGCGAGCGGCGAGCGTCCTCGTCGAACTTGATCGTCTTGGCGGGCATACGGGCGCGCTACTTTCCGTCGACGAGCTTGGCGAGCACGTCCTGGAAGCGGATGATGATGTACTCGACGTTGTCGACGGTGATGTCCTGGCCCGTGTACTTCTGGTAGAGCACGCGGTCGCCCGCATCGAGCTCCATGGTCTCCACGACGCCGGCGTCATTGGTCTTGCCGGGGCCCACGGCGACGACGTGGCCGTGCTGCGGCTTCTCCTTCGCGGAGTCCGGAATCACCAGCCCGGACGCCGTGATCTCCTCTTCCTTGACGGACTGCAGCACGATGTGGTCCGTCAGGGGCACGACTGAAGTACTCAATTCACTGTCCTCCCGATTGCCTGTTTCGATGTTCTGCGATCTGTTCGCGCCGAATCTTAGCACTCTCCCCGTTAGAGTGCTAGCGTGACGGCGCTACATGAATTCGTGTATCCTGCGGCGGCAGCGCGGCACTGGCGGGAGCAGGCCCGAGGATGACGGAGCAGGAGCCTCGCTACGGCGATCAGTCCCGCCGGTACCGCTATCCGCCGCCGGGCGAGCGCGAGTGGCGTCCGGAAGACGTGCGCGCGCTGCGCCGCCACCTCGGCGAGACGCAGCGCCAGTTCGCGGATCGCATCGGCACGAACCAGCAGACCGTCTCCGAGTGGGAGCGGCGCGCGCGCCAGCCGCGGCGGATGGCGCGGCGGCTGCTGCAGCTCGTCGCCGACCAGACCGGCTTCTACCGCCTCGACGGCGCCCCGGATGCGGAGGGCGGGACGGACGGCCCCGAACGATGAGCGCAGCGGCGATCACCGAAGCATCGCTGCGGCCGGCGGCGCCCGCCGTGCGCGAGTCCGTCCCGCCGCCCTACCGGCAGCGGCCGCGCCTCGAGGCGCCGTCCGCGGAGGCGGCGGACGGGCGGCTGCTGGAGCACGAGCTGGTCGCGCTCTGGCTGCTTGGCCGGACGCCGCCCGGAGTGCTGCCCTGGCCGCTGCTGCGGCCCGGCCGCGCCGGGCGCGGGCCCGGTCCGGACGTGCGCGAGGCGGCGTTCCTGCTGCCCGAGGGCGTCGTGCGCGGCGGCCCGGTGGAGGTGCACCTCCGGGCCAGCGACTTCGTGCGCCACGGCCACGACCGTGATCCGGCCTACGGCGCGCTCGTGCTGCACCTCGTCTGGGTCGACGACCGCCCGGAGCCCGGCGGGCCGCAGCCGCTGCCGGGCGGCGGGTTCGCGCCCACCAGCGCCGTCGCTCCGGCGCTGGGCGGCGATCCCGCACGGCTGCGCGAGCTCTTGCGGCTCGGTCCCCGCGGGACAGAGCCCTGCGCCGGCCCTGCCGCACTGCGCGGTTCCGAGGAGACCACCGCGCTGCTGCGCGCCGAGGGGCGGCGGCGCATGGCGGAGCTGGTCTGGCGCGCCGACGCGCTGGCCGCCGGGCACGGCTGGCACGGGGCTTGGGTGCGGCTGCTGTTGCGCGCGCTGGAGTCCTCGGCCGGCCGCCGCCGCGAGACACCCGAGGCGCGCCTCGCGCTGGCCGCGGCGATCGCTCGCGCCCTCGGCGGCGAGCCGCTGCGCCGCCTCGCGGAGCTGGCTGCCGCCGCCCGGCCACGGCCGCTGATCGAGGCGCTGCGCGGGGAGCGGCTGATCGGTCGCGGGCGCGCGGTGGAGCTGGGCTGGAACGCCGCGCTGCCGCTGCTCGCGGCGCAGGCGGCGGCCTTCGGCGATCTCGCGCTGGCGCGCCACAGCGCGGCGCTGATCGAGGCCTGGCCGGCGCCGCGCCCCTACGGCCGCACGCTCGCGCTGCGCCGGCTGCTCGGCCCGCCGGCGCGCGGGGCGGGCGCGCTGCACGCCCAGGGGTTGCTGCACCTGCAGGACCTGTGGTGCCGGCGCGGCGGCTGCGGCGTCTGCCCGCTCTCCGCGGAAGGCGCGGGCGGTGAGGCCGGCGAGGTGGTGCGCGCGGGCTGAGGGGTCGCGGCTCAGTCGTCGTGCAGCACGGACTCCTCGATCGCGCGGTCGACGATCTCGGCGCGGCCGAGCAGTTCGCGGCCGGCGAAGCGCTGCGCCTCGTCGGCCAGCCGCCGCGCGGTCGCGATGTCGCCGGAGACGACCGCGAAGCCGATCAGCGCGCGTTGCGACTGATCCTGCGCGCCCACCTCGGCGGCGCTGAGCTCGAGCCGCCCGCGCAGCCGCGCGGTCAGCGAGCGCACGACGGCGCGCTTCTCCTTGAGGCTGCGCACGCCGGGCAGGTGCAGCGTCAGCAGCACGCTGATCGTGACCATCGTCGGCCCCGCCGCGCGCGCCTAGAGCCCGAGCGAGGGCTGGCGAGGCTCCGCGGCGTCGGCGGAGCCGTCCCCGTCCGGAGGCGAGTCCGCCGCCTCGGCCAACGGCTCATCGAACTCCGACGTGGCGGCGAGGCGCGCCGCGTCCGCGCCGTCCTCGTCCGGAGGGCCCGCCGCTCCGGATGTCGGCTTGTCGAACTCCGACGTTGCGGCACCGTCCTCGGGTGGCGGTGCGCCGTCGGCCGCCGTCTGTCCGTCGGGCAGCGCCGCCTGCTCCGCGGGCGGGGCGACGCCCAGGCGCTCGGCGAACTCGTCGAGGCCGGGCAACTCGGAGGCGCGGAGCAGGCCGAAGTGCTCGAGGAAGCGCTGCGTCGTGCCGTAGAGCGAGGGGCGGCCCGGACCGGCGGCGCGGCCGACGCGCTCGATCAGCCCGCGCGCCCGCAGCGTGGCCAGCACGTGGTCGCTGCTGGTCCCGCGGATCGCCTCGATCGCGGCGCGCGTCACCGGCTGGCGGTAGGCGATCACGGCCAGCGTCTCCAGCGCCGCCGTCGAGAGCCGCCGCGCCGACTCCAGCCCGAGGAAGTGCTCCACGATCTCGGCGGCCTCGGGCGCGGTGACCAGCTGCACGCCCTCCGGGCCCTGTTGCAGCTGCACGCCGTGTCCCTCCAGCGTGCCCTCGAGGGCCTCGAGGGTGAGCTCGATGCGGCGCGGGGTGACGTCGAGCGTGCGTGCGAGCGCGCCGATCGCGACCGGTCCGTCGGAGACGAAGAGCAGCGCCTCGACGAGCGCGCGCAGCTGCGCGGGATCGGGCGCGGGGGCCCGGGCGGTGGCTTCGGCGGCCGGTTCGTCAGCCATCGGGGTCCCGGTCGGACGGCGGGGAGAGGCCTGCTGCAAGCGGACTACCGCTTCCATCGTACGATGCCCCGGATGATCGTCGATGTCCATAGCCACGTCTTCCCGCCGGCGATGATCGCGCGCCGCGAGGAGCTCGCGCGCGCCGACGCCGGCTTCGCCGCGCTCTACGGCGACGCCCGCGCGCGCATGGCCAGCGCGGCCGCGCTGCTGGCCTCGATGGAGGGCGCGGTTGTGGACCGCACGGTCGCCGCCGGCTTCTGGTGGCGTGATCCCGGACACGCCGGGGAACACGCCGAATACCTGCTGAACGCGGCTGCCGAGGCGGACGGCCGGCTACTGCCCTTCGTGCCGATCGCCTTCGAGGACGGCGATGCACGTGCGCGTGCGCGCGACTACGCCGCGGCTGGCGCGCGCGGCCTCGGCGAGGTGCGGCCCGGCGAGCGGGACGAGGACGAGGCGGCGGCCTGGCTGGCCGAGGTCACGGACGGGCTGGAGCTGCCGCTGCTCGTGCATGCCTCGGAGCCGGTCGGACACGCCTACGGCGGCAAGGGCGGGGGCTTCACGCCCGGCGGGCTGTGGCGGCTGCTCGAGGCGGGAACACTGCGCGTGATCGCGGGGCACTGGGGCGGCGGCTTCCCCTTCTTCGCGCTGATGCCGGAGGTGCGCGCGCGGCTCGCCGAGGGCCGGCTCGCGTTCGACTCGGCCGCCAGCGCGCTGCTCTACGAGCCGCGCGTCTTCGAGGCGGTGGCGGAGCTGGCCGGCCCGGAGCTGGTGATGTGGGGCTCGGACTACCCGCTGCGCGCGCAGGACCGCGACCTCGAGGCCGTGCGCGCGGCCGTCGCCGACCCGGCGCTGCGTGAGGCGCTGCTCGGCGGCAACGCCGCGCGCTTCCTGGGACTCGGCTGAGGGTGCGGCCGCCGGTGGAGTTCCGCTACGTCCAGCAGCGCTCGGACCTCCGCAGTCGCCCCTTGCAGCGGGAAAGCTGAGCGTGCGGCTCTTCCTCGCGATCGAACCGCCCGAGGCGTGGCGGCGCGCCGCCGCCGGGGCGCTTGCGACGCTCGACGAGCAGCACCCGGGTCTGCTGCGCCCCGTGCGGCCGGAGTTGCTGCACCTCACGCTGCGCTTCCTCGGCGAGGTCGCCGAGGAACGGCTGGCGCCGCTCGAGGCGGCGCTGCGCGAGGCCGTCCCACCCGTCGACGTTCCGCTCGAACTCGGCGCGGCCGGGATGTTCGGCGGCTCGCGCGGCGGAGCGGTCTGGCTGGGAGTGGGCGGCGATCTGGAAGGCTTGCGCGCGCTGGCCGCGCGTGCGGAGGAAGCGGTCGTCGCCGCCGGGCTGCCGGAAGAGCGCCGCGAGCTGCGCGCACACCTCACGATCGCGCGCGTGCGCCGCCAGGCGCGGGGCCCCGAGCGGCGCGCGATCGCCGCCTCGGTGCGTTCGCTCGCGCCGCCCGCGCCCGCGCCGGTCGTCGCGCGCGAGCTGGTGCTGGTGCGCTCCTGGCTGCGTCCCGAGGGCCCGCGCTACCGCGCGCTGGCGCGGTTCCGGGGCGGTTCGGGGCGCGGGTAGTTGACTCGCGGGCGGGAGCGATTCTAGGCTCATGGCGATGGGTGAGCACGCCGACGGAAAACCCTGATTGCGCCGCGGCCGGGCCGCGGCGCTCGTGTGTCCAGACGCCCCGCGAAGAAGGACGGCAGATGGAGTCCGGGATGATCGGGAAGGTCGCAAAGGCGCACCGCTACGCACGCGAGCGGGACCGCCTCCATGTCACGCAGCTGACGGTCTCGGTGGCCGGAGACAACAGCACCCACGAGGTGCGCCTCGAGCACGGCCGCTGGCAGTGCAGCTGCGACTTTTTTGTGCATCGCCGGGCCTGCGCCCACACCATGACCATCGAGTTGGTGCTCGAGGGCGCCCTGCTCGAGCCCCCGGCCGACGCCGTCGCCTGAGCCTCGCGGCTTTTCGTCTCCCTCCGGTCCCCTCTCCCCGAGGGAGAGGGTAAGGGTGAGGGAGGTCCGCCCTCCGGGATTGCGGTGCGCCATCGGGGCGTTCGGAGGAGCGCGGGAGTCTTCCCCCTCACCCCCGCCC
>OZ219869.1:0-28110 GCA_964291495.2 Dehalococcoidia bacterium | reverse complement strand
CCGACGACCTGCTCGGCATCTGGGGTGACCCGGCGGTCACGGGCAAGCCCGTGGGCGACGATCTGCTTTCGCGCAAGCAGACCTACCCCGTGATCGCCGCCATCGAGAGCGGCGAGGCGCCCGCGCTCGAGGCGGCCTATGGCGATCGTTCGGGCGCCCCAATCGACATCTCCGTACTCGCCGCGGAGATCGAGGCGGCAGGCGCCCGCGCCGCCACCGAGGAACTCGCCGCCGAGCAGGTCGACGCGGCGCTGGCCGCCCTCGCATCACTCGCGCTCGGGGACGACCGGGCGCTGTTCGCGGAGCTGGCGGAGCTGCTCGCCGCAAGAGACGCGTAACCGGGACGATTGCCCGCCCCGGACGCCGCACCTATCATCCCGGCCGTGAGCCCGGCACACTCGAAGCGCACGATCCGCGACATCGACCTCCAGGGGCGCCGGGTCTTCCTCCGCGTCGACTACAACGTCCAACTCGACGAGCACGGCTTCGTCTTCGACGACCTGCGCCTGCGCGAATCCCTGCCGACGATCGCGTACCTCCGGGAGGCCGGCGCCCGGATCGTGATCTGCTCGCACCGCGGACGCCCGCGCGGGCAGGTGGTCGAAGCGCTGCGCAACGCTCCCGTCGCCAGGCACCTCGGCAGCCTGCTCGGCGTGCCCGTCGCCTCTACGGACGACTGCCTCGGCCCCGAGGTCGATGCGGCCGTTGAGGCGCTCGCCCCGGGCGACGTGCTGCTGCTTGAGAATGTGCGCTTCCACCCCGGCGAGGAGGCGAACGACCCGGAGTTCGCCCGCCAGCTCGCCTCGCTCGCTGATCTCTACGTCGGCGACGCTTTCGGGACGGCGCACCGCGCGCACGCCTCGATCATCGGCGTGCCGAAACACCTCCCGGCCGTCGCGGGGCTACTGATGGACCGCGAGATCGAGTACCTGAAGCGACTTTCGACCAACCCGGAGCACCCCTTCGCGGTGGTGCTCGGCGGCGCCAAGGTCGCCGACAAGATCGGCATCCTCAACCACCTCTGCGACCAGTCGAACGTGATCTGCGTCGGCGGCGGGGTTGCGAACACCTTCCTCAGCACGCAGGGCATCGACATCGCCGACTCGCTGTGGGACTCCGAGGGCGTCTCCGACGCAAAGCGCGTGTTCAAGCAGGTGGAGGCGCGGCCCGACCTGCGACTCTACCTGCCCGTCGACGCGATCGTGGGCTTCGGCGCCGCCGACCGCGATCACGTGAGCAGAGCGCCGGTCGACCAGGTGCCCTCGGGCTGGCGCATCCTCGATATCGGCCCGGCAACGATCGAGTTGTTCCGCAGCGCGCTGGCGCCGATGCGCACGGTCGTATGGAACGGCCCTCTCGGCTGGTTCGAGCGCGAGCCGTTCGACCACGGATCGCTGGCGATGGCGGAGATGCTCGCGGACCTCGAGGGGACCGTGGTGGTCGGCGGAGGCGAGACGGCAGCCGTCGTGCAGCGCGCCGGAGTGGCCGACCGCATCAGCCACGTCTCGACGGGCGGCGCCGCGTCGCTGGCGATGTTGCAGGGCAAGTCGCTCCCGGCGGAGCAGGCGCTCGACGACGCCTGACTCCGTCCCCGCGAAGCGCGCCCTAATCGGCTGGCGATAGCGCGACCAGGGGGATGCGCCGCGACGTTTTCTGCTGGTAGGCCGCATACGACGAGTACAGTGAGAGCAAACGCTCCCAGGCCGCTTCGCGCTCGTCGCCTTGCAGCTCGGACGCCACCATCACCTCGGCGCCCCGCTTCGCCGACCAGATCCGGCAGTTGGGGTTAGCGAGCAGGTTCTTCCACCACTGCGGATGCTCCGAGTGCCCCCCGTACGACGCCACCACGACCACCCGCGGACCGTCGTCGAGGTAGAGCAGCAGCACCGAGCGCTCGCGGGCCGACGTCCGCCCGGTCGTCCAGAGCCGCAACGTCGGCGGCCCCTGCCAGCGCCCGCGCATCAGCGTGAACAGCGGCTGCTGGATGCGCGTCAGCGCCCGGATCAATCGTGGTCCCATACGGGCATCGTACACACCCCGATCGCCGCCCCGCCTTTGCGGGTTTCAGGTCAAATAGGTCATACTGGTCAGACAGTACGGAACGCACCGGCGAACCCGGGCCGCTCGTGCGGCCGGGGCAGCCCTCGAGGCGGAGAGGGGGCGAGGCGATGACGGAAACACCCGCAGAGTACAGTGAGGGCTCCGAGTCCGGCCCGCGCCGCGTTGGCGTTGCCGAGGCGAAGGCGACCTTCTCGGCGCTGATCGAGGGCGTACAGTATCGCTCGGAGCGCTACGTCATCGAGCGCCACGGCAAGCCCGCCGCCGTCCTCGTCAGCGTCGAGGACCTTGAGCGCCTCGGCGCCGAGGAGCCGGCACCGGTAGGGCACACCGGAGGCGCAGGGCTGATCGGCTTGTTCGACGGTTTCATGACCGACGAGGAGATCGACGAGATGGTCGAGCACATCTACGCCGGTCGCGAGCGGGACCGCTACTCGCCCGCGCGCGTCGACTTCAGTGACGAGCTCGATTGAGGTACCTGCTGGACACCGACACGATCAGCGCTCTCACCAAGCCCTCGCCTTCCCCAGCGCTGCTCCTGCGCATCGCGATGACAGCTCCGGAGGACCGCGCGACGTCAAGCGTCACGCTCGGTGAGTTGTTGTTCGGTGCGCATCGGGCCGGGCCGCGGTCGGAGGAGTTGCTTGAACTCACCCGCCGAACAGTACCCGGCGAGATTCCCCTGTTGCCTTTCGATCAGGCTGCCGCGGAAGAATACGGGTGGCTGCGCGCTCACCTCGAGGATCGCGGGACGCCGATCGGGCACGAGGACACGCAGATCGCGGCGATCGCGCTCGCGAACGACCTGACCGTCGTCACCGGCAACGTCCGCCACTTCGAGCGCGTCCCCGGCCTCAGCGTCGAGAACTGGCTCGAGTAGCCCGCGGACATCCGCAGGCCTCGAGGGCGCAACGCGCGCGATAGCGGCCCGCCCGATAGCATGTAGCCATGGACCCCGATCTGATCCGGCGGCTGTCGATACCGGGTGAGAGCAAGGTGCTGCTTTGCGTCCTCGACGGCCTCGGCGGGCTGCCCGGGCCGCTCGGGCGCAGCGAGCTCGAGTCCGCCGACTGCCGCCACCTCGATCGCCTGGCGACCGAGGGCGCGCTCGGCCAGACGCTCCCGGTCGGCTACGGCATCACGCCCGGCTCCGGGCCCGGCCACCTCGCGCTCTTTGGCTACGACCCGCTCGTCTACGAGGTCGGCCGCGGCGTCCTCGAGGGCACGGGCATCGACATCGCGCTGCAGCCCTCGGATCTCGCCGCCCGCGGCAACCTCTGCACCGTCGATGCCGACGGCCGCATCAGCGACCGCCGCGCCGGTCGTGTCGCCACCGAGGTGACGACGGAGATCGCGGGGGAGCTGTCGACCATCGAGTTGCCCGGCTGCGAGGTCGCCGTCCACGCCGTCCGCGAGCACCGCTTCGTCCTCGTGCTGCGCGCCACCGAGGGCAACCCGCCGCTGAGCGACCAGCTCAGCGAGACCGACCCGCAGGCCGAGGGCGTCCCACCGCTCGACGCCGTCGCCGTGGCTCCCAAGGGCGAGCACACCGCCGAGCTCGTCAACCAGTTCGCGCGGGAGGCGCGGGCGCGCCTCGCGGACCGCGAGACGGCGAATGCCGTGCTGCTGCGCGGCTGGTCGACGCTGCCCGATCTGCCGCAGCTGCCGGAGCTGTGGAAGCTGCGCGCCGCCGCCATCGCCGTCTACCCGATGTATCGAGGGCTCGCGCGCCTCGTCGGCATGGACGTGCTCGATGCGGGCGAGTCCTTCGAGACGGCGATCGCGAGGCTGCACGAGGCGTGGGAGGACTACGACTTCTTCTTCCTCCACTACAAGCCGACCGACGCCGCCGGCGAGGACGGCGACTTCGCGCGCAAGCGGCAGGCGCTGCGCGACTTCGATGCCTGCGTGCCGGAGCTGCTGGCGCTCAACCCCAACGTGCTGATCGTCGCCGGGGACCACTCGACGCCGGCGACGATGGCGGCGCACTCCTGGCACCCGGTCCCGCTGCTGATCTGGGGCGACCACGTGCGCACCGACGGCTCGCACCACTTCGACGAGGGCGAGTGCGCGGTCGGCGGCCTCGGCACGATGCCGGCGAAGGAGCTACTCCCGGTCGCCTTCGCCCACGCCATGCGCCTCGCCAAGTTCGGCGCCTGAGAGGAGCGGCCGTGGCCACGCGAACGCCGATCGTCGGCGGCAACTGGAAGATGCACCTCGACCGCGGCGGCGCGCGCGACCTGCTGCGCCAGCTGCGCGGGCAACTCGACGGCCTCGAGGGCGTCGAGGTCGTGATCTTCCCGCCCACGGCCTGGCTCGGCGACGCCGCCGACGCGCTCGAGGGCAGCACGCTGCGGGTGGGCGCGCAGAACGCCTACTGGCTCCCCCACGGCGCCTACACCGGCGAGGTCGGCGCGGCGATGCTCGTCGGCACCGCCGACTACGTGCTCGTCGGCCACTCCGAGCGCCGCCACGTCTTCGGCGAGAGCGACGAGGACAGCGGCCGCAAGCTCGACGCCGTCCTCGGCCTGGCGCTGCAGCCGATCCTCGCCGTCGGCGAGCAGCGCGAGGAGCGCGAGGGCGGTCGCACCGCCGAGGTGCTGCGCCGCCAGCTCGACGCCGCGTTCGCCGATGTCGACCGGCTGCCCGAGGGCTTCACGATCGCCTACGAGCCGGTCTGGGCGATCGGCACCGGCCTGACGGCGACGCCGGAGATCGCGCAGGCCACCGTCGCGGAGATTCGCCGCATGGTCGCCGACCGCTTCGGCGCCGTGAGCGCCGAGGCCTGCCGCATCCAGTACGGCGGCTCGGTCAACGCCGACAACGTTGCCGACCTCGCGAGCCAGCCGGACATCGACGGCGCGCTCGTCGGCGGCGCCTCGCTCGACGCCGAGGCGTTCGCCACGATCTGCCGCGCCGTCGCCGCCGTCGCGGAGTAGCCCGCTGAGCACGCCCGGTGTCGTCGCGCTGGTCGGTCCGACCGCCTCGGGCAAGACGGCCGCCGCCGTCGCCATCGCCGAGCGCCTGCCGATCGAGATCGTCTCCGCCGACTCGCGCCAGATCCGGCGCGGCATGAGCATCGGTACTGCCGCACCCAGCGACGAGGAGCTGGCCGCCGTCCCGCACCACCTCGTCGGCGTCGCGGAGCCGGACGCACCGTGGACGCTCGCCGACTTCCTCGAGGGCGCGCACGGGGCGATCGAGGACATCCACGCGCGCGGACGGCTGCCGCTGATCGCGGGCGGCGCGGGGCAGTACGTCTGGGCGCTGCTCGAGGGCGTGCAACCGCCCGCCGTGCCCCCGGACCCGGCGCTGCGCGCACGCCTCGAGGCCGAGGCGCGGGAGCACGGCGGCGAGGCGCTGCACGCACGCCTCGCCGCGCTCGATCCGCCCTCGGCGGAGCGCATCGACCCACGCAACCGCCGCCGCCTGATCCGCGCGCTCGAGATCATCGAGGCGACCGGCGAGCCGATCGCGCCGCTCGCCCGCGTGCCGCCGCGCTGGCCGTGGACCGTCATCGGCCTCGAGTGGTCGCGCAGCGCGCTCTTCCGCCGCGCCGACGAGCGCGCAGCGCGCATGTACGAGGCGGGCCTCGTCGAGGAGACGCGCGCGCTCGTCGGCCGCTGCGGCGAGGACTTCGAGGCGCTCAGCTCGATCGGCTACGCGGAGGCGCTCGGCGTCCTGCGCGGCGAGTGGGACGAGGCCGAGGCGATCGAGCGCACGCAGGCCGCCACCCGCCGCCTGATCCGCCGCCAGGCCGCCTGGTTCCGCCCCGCCGACCCCCGCATCAACTGGCTCGACGGCGCCGACCTCGAGGGCGTCGTGTCCGCCGTGGAGGCGGCGTTCGAGGAGCTACGCGCGTAGCGCGTAGCGGCGCTACTCCGGACCGTCGAGCGCGGCGCGGGCGATTGTTTCGAGGGCGCGCGCCTCGATCGGGGGGTTGACGAGGCCGCTGCGGACGTCGCGGAAGTAGCGCTCAAGGGGCTCGGAGCGGTGCAGGGCGACGCCGCCGACGATGCGCATCGCGGACTCGGCGACCTCGACGGCGCTGTTGGTCGCGAGGCGCTTCGCGGCTGCGATGGCCGGGCCCATGCGGGCGCGCTCGTCGGGGTGCTGCTCCCAGTCCTCGGCGGTCTGCAGCAGCAGGGCGCGTGCGGCCATCACCGTCGCGTCGATGCGGCCGATCTGCTCGCGGACGTTCGGGATGGCCGCGATCGGCGCGGCCTCGCCGAGCGGTTGGCGCTCGCGCGCGAAGCGCACGGCGTAGTCGCGCGCGGCCTCGGCGACGCCGAGGCTCGTCGCGCCCACGAGGATCGGGAACCAGGCATTCGCGCCCGCCTCGCGGCGCGCACCGCCACCGGTGCGCGAGAGGAAGTCATCGTCGCTCACCACGACGCCGTCGAAGCGCACGTCGTGGGAGCCGCTGGCGCGCATGCCGAGGGCGTCCCACGTCTCCTCGACGCGTACGCCGGGCAGGTCGCGGTGCACGGCGAGGCGGGCCGTGTCGCCCGAGCCGTCCTCGACGGCGACGTAGGTCACGAACCATGTCAGCACGGGTGCGAGCGTGGTGAAGGTCTTGTGCCCGCTCAGCCGCCAGCGGCCCGGCCCCTCGGGCGTGACGGTCGAGCGAGGCCGCCCGCCGCCCTGCGGCGAGCCGAGCTCGGGCTCGGCGGCGGCGTTGTTGATCAGCGCGCCGTCGCGCACGACCGCATCGAAGATGCGCGCGCGTGCGGCCTCGGGCCAGGCGCGGGCCTGCCCCTCGCCGCCGCAGAGCATGAGGTGCATCGCCAGCCCGATCGCCGTCGAGCCGTCGCCCTTCGCGAGCGCGAGGTGGGCGAGCGCGACGTCGTCGAGCCCGTAGCCCCCGCCGCCGTACTCCTCGGGCACCGACGCCGCCGTGTACCCGCTGCGGCGCAGCTCCTCGAAGTTCTCGAACGGGAACGAGCCGTCACGGTCATGCTTGGCCGCGCGCTCCGCGAACGCGGGCGCGAGCGACTGTGCGAGCGCGAGCAGCGCGGCTTGCCGTTCGTTCCTCGGATACATCGCGGCGAGCGTAGCACCGGCGTCGGTCGGGGACAGGCGGCGAAGTGCTCCCACCTCCCTGTTGAGCGCGCCGCGCGGGCGACCGTACGATGATTGGATGAACGAGCTGCCGTTCTGGAAGATGCACGGCGCCGGCAACGACTTCGTCGTGCACGACGCCAGCGAGGGCGCAACGCGCTCCGATGAGGCGTGGGGCGCGCTCGCGGAGCGCGTCTGTGACCGGCACTTCGGGGTCGGCGCGGACGGGCTGATCGCCGTCCTGCCCTCGGATGTCGCGGACCGGCGGATGCGCATCTTCAACCCCGATGGCTCCGAGGCCGAGATGTGCGGCAACGGCATCCGCTGCCTCGTCAAGTTCGCGCTCGACCAGGACGGGGCGCTGCGCTCGCGCGGCTCGCTGCGCGTCGAGACTCTCGCCGGCGTGCTCGACGCCGAGGCGACCCTCGGCGCGGACGGGACGGTCGATCGCGTGCGCGTCAGCATGGGCGCGCCGCGCTTCGAGCCGGAGGCGATCGGCGCGCTCGTCGAGCAGGCGCCACCCGTGCTCGCCCTGCCGCTCGAGGCGGCCGGCGAGGAGCACCGCGTCACGCTCGTCTCGATGGGGAACCCGCACGCCGTGATGTTCGGCAGTGAGCCGGTCGAGGCGTTCGACCTCGAGCGGATCGGCCCGGCGATCGAGCATCACCCGCTGTTCGCGAACCGCACGAACGTCGAGATCGTGCGCGTGCGCGATCGCGGGGCGATCGAGATGCGCGTCTGGGAGCGCGGGGTGGGCGAGACCCTCGCCTGCGGCTCCGGCGCCTGCGCCGCGGTCGTCGCGGCGCGCCTGCACGACCTCGCGGATGGCGAGGTCGCCGTGAGCGTGCCGGGCGGCACGCTCGGCATCGGCTGGGACGGCGCGGGCGAGGTGACGCTCGAGGGCCCGGCGGTCAAGGTGTTCGAGTCGGTCTGGCGCGAGCCGGGACCGTAACGCGACAGCAAGTAAAGATGGGGCCGCGGTGAGGCCGCGCTCAGCCAGGGAGACGGAGCCATGACGCAACCACGGACCGGCGGGCAGCTCGGCGACGCGCTGCAGACGCGCAACGCGCCGCGCACCATCGATGAGTGGGAGGCGCTGCTCGACAGCGACGCGGCCGAGGTGGTGGAGACCGACGTCGGCGAGATGGCGATCGCGCAGGAACGCGGCCAGCTCCACCTGCACTACGCCTTCGACGACCTGGAGGCGCTGACCGCTGCCTGGCACCCGTGCTTCGATGCGCTGCGCGAGCGTATCGCCGACTCCGGCTATCCCTACGTGACGATCGACCTCGTCGAGCACATCAACCGGCGCTGGATCGAGAACCTGCTCGCCGAGTGCGACTTCCAGGAGATGGGCGAGTGGCTCGAGCTCGTGCATCCCGGCCTGCGCGACGTTGTCCCGCCCGAGATCCCCGAGGGCCTGACGATGCGCCGCGCCCAGCCTGACGACGCCGCCGCGATCGTCGCGATCGAGGGCGCCGCGTACGGCGAGTGGACCGACGGTGAAGGGGCCACCCTCGCGCGCATCGAGGACGCCGGCTGGACCGGCGTGCTCGAGCGCGACGGCGAGGTGATCGCCTACGCGGTCAACACGCCGGTCGTGGACGGGCGGGGCGAGGTCATGTCCTGCGCCGTGGCGCCGGAGGCGCAGGGGGGCGGTATCGGCAAGGTGATCCTCGGCGCGGCCACCTACCAGCTGGCAGCCTCGGACGGTCGCGAGGCCGCCGTACGCGTGCGGCCGGACATCCCGCAGGCCGCCCGCACCGCGACGGCGCTCGGCTACCTGGTGGGCAAGCGCGGCATTGAGCTGCGGCGCGACTCGGACGAGGAAGTGCTGCGGCAGGCGCGCGACGACGCGCGCGTCCGCGGCATGAAGGTTCGCTTCGGCGGCTGGCGCTAGCGGCATGAGACTCGCGCGCCGCGTCGAACAGCTCCCGCCCTACCTTTTTGCTCGCATCTCCGAGCTGATCGCGGAGCAGCAGGCCGCCGGCGTCGACGTCATCTCGCTTGGCATCGGCGACCCCGACCTGCCGACGCCCGACCACATCCTCGACGCGCTGCGCGAGGCCGCCGGCGACCCGGCCAACCACCGCTACCCGGAGACCGAGGGCCTGCCCGAGTTCCGCGAGGCCGTCGCGCGCTGGTACGACACGCGCCACGGCGTGGCGCTCGACCCGGAGACCGAGGTCGTCTCGCTGATCGGCTCGAAGGAGGGGCTCGGCCACCTCCCCCTCTGCCTGATCGACCCCGGCGACCTCGCGATCGGCACGCAGCCCGGCTACCCCGTCTACGACATCGCGACGATGTTCGCCGGCGGCGAGACGCTCTCGCTGCAGCTGCGCGAGGAGGACGGCTGGCTGCCGCGCCTCGAGGACGTGCCGGGCGCCGAGGCGGAGCGCGCCCGCCTGCTCTGGCTCAACTACCCGAACAACCCGACGGGCGCGATCGCGGACGAGGCCTTCTTCGCCCGCGCGATCGCCTGGGCGCGCGACCACGACGTGGTGATCGCGCACGACCTCGCCTACTCGGACGTCTGCTACGACGGCTACCGGGCGCCCTCGATCCTCGAGGTGGAGGGCGCGCGCGACGTGGCGATCGAGTTCAACTCACTCTCCAAGACCTTCAACATGACCGGCTGGCGGATCGGGATGGCGGTCGGCAACGCCGACCTCGTCGGCGTGCTGCGGCGCGTCAAGTCGAACCTCGACAGCGGCGTGCCGCAGGCGGTGCAGCAGATGGCGATCACGGCGCTCGACGACCCGCGCGACTCGATTGAGCGACATAACGAGATCTACCAGCGCCGCCGCGACCGGGTCGTCGAGGTGCTGCGCGAGCTCGGCCTGCACGTCGACCCGCCGAACGCCTCGCTCTACGTCTGGGCGCGGCTGCCGGAGGGGGAGCGCTCCTCGGCGGCGTACGCGCAGCAGCTGGTCGAGGCGACCGGCGTGGTGGTGACGCCCGGGACGGGCTATGGCGACGGCGGCGAGGGCTACATCCGCATCTCGATCACGATCGCCGACGAGCGCCTCGAGGAGGCGCTGTCGCGGCTGAGCGCCTTCGCCCGCGGCCAGTAGGGCGGCGGCGATGGCGCGCCGCCCGGCGCAGCCAATGCCGAAGGCGGTCCTCGACGCCCTCGAGGCGCGCCGCGTGCGCGAGGACTACGAGGCGCGCCCGTTCTATCAGCGCAACGACTACCTCGCGTGGATCGCGCGCGCGAAGCGCGAGGAGACGCGCGAGCGACGCCTCGCACAGATGCTCGACGAGCTGGAGCGGGGCGGCGTCTACATGAAGATGGCGCACGCGCCCAGCCGCAAGGACTAACGTCGGCGGCAGCGCGGCACCGCAACACGCGCTATCATCGCGGCGCTCCCCCGGAACCGTAGCGATGACCACGACCGCCGTCCCGAGGACCGCGAGCGCCGAACAGGCGGCGCCGGGGCCGGGTGTCTACTCCTCGCGGATGCTGCGCGAGGCGATCACGGCCGGGCGCATCTCGCCGAAGCGGATCCCGGCCTCGCAGATCCAGCCGGCGAGCATCGACCTGCGGCTCGGCGCGAGGGCGTACCGGCTGCGCAGCAGCTTCCTGCCGGGCCCGACGGCGCGCGTTCGCGATCGGCTGCCCGAGCTGCAGATGGGCGCGCCGCTCGACCTCGCGGATCCGGAGGGTGTCGTCTTCGAGCCGGGCCGGCCCTACCTCGTCAAGCTGATGGAGAGCGTGCGGCTGCCGGAGGGCGCCGCCGGGCGCACCAACCCGCGCAGCTCGACCGGGCGGCTCGACGTCTTCACGCGCGTGATCAGCGACTTCGGAACGCAGTTCGACGAGGTCGAGCCGGGCTACGAGGGCCCGCTCTGGCTCGAGGTCTACTCCAACACCTTCACCGTGAACGCGCGTCGGGGTCTGGCGCTCACCCAGCTGCGGATCTCCTCGGGCGACTCATGGCTGGACGCCGCCGCGGTCCGCGAGCTGCACGAGCGCGAGGGCCTCGTCTTCGAGCGCGGGCGGTCGGGCAGCGCGCCCCGCGAGCGCGTCGAGGCGCCGAGGATCGGCCAGCGCGGGTTACTCGTCAGCGTCGACCTGCCGGGCGGGCAGTTCTGCGGCTGGCGGGCGAAGCGCAACAGCGCGCTGCTCGACCTCGCGAAGACCGACGCCTACGACCCGTTCGACTACTGGGAGCCCGTCTTCGCCGAGCCGGGCGGGCGGCTGGTGATCCAGCCGGGCGACTTCCACCTGCTGATCACCAAGGAGTTCGTCAGCATCCCGCCGGACGTGGCGGCGGAGATGGTCGCCTACGACCCAACGAACGGCGAGCTGCGCACCCACTACGCAGGCTTCTGCGACCCCGGCTTCGGCTACGGCGCGGACCTGCGAGGCACTCAGGCCGTCCTCGAGGTGCGCGCGCACGATGTGCCGTTCATGCTTGAGGACGGGCAGCCGATCGCGCGGCTCGCCTTCGAGCGGATGGCCGAGCCGCCCGGCGTGCTCTACGGCAGCAGCGAGTTGGGCTCGCACTTCCAGCGGCAGGGGGTGAAGCTCAGCCGCCAGTTCAAGGCCCCCGAGGCGAGCATCCGCTTCCAGATGACCAGCGGCCGCTAGGGCTCCCGCGCAGCCGCAACGGACACGACAGCCCGCTCAGCCCGTATCCTTGTCCGACGGCGGTCGGCTCTCGCCGAGGGCGGACCGCGACCCCGGAGGAGGACCGGATCCCGAGGAAGCGCACTCGCAACGGCCGTAACGGCGGCAGCGGAGCAGCGAACGGGCGCGGGCACGCGACCGCCCCCGTGCAGGAGCGCGCCTTCCTCGTGGGCCTCGACTACCAGCGCAAGCCGCTCATGCCGCCTCGCGAGTCGCTGCGCGAGCTGGCGCGGCTCGCCCGCACCGCGGGCGCGACCGTCGTCGGGCAGGCGTTGCAGCGGCGGCCTCGGCCCGACCCGGCGACCTGGATCGGCGCGGGCAAGCTCGAGGAGATCCAGGCCGCGCGGGAGACCACCGGCTACACGCTCGTGATCTTCGACGAGCAGCTCTCGCCCGCGCAGCAGCTAAGGCTCGAATCCGCGCTCGCCGTGAAGGTGCTGGACCGCAGCGCGCTGATCCTCGACATCTTCGCCAGCCGCGCCCGCACCCGGGAAGCGGCGCTGCAGGTGGAGCTGGCGCAGCACGAGTACCTGCTGCCGCGCCTGCGCGGGCAGTGGCGGCACCTCGAACGCACCGAGGGCGCGATCGGCGCGCGCGGACCGGGCGAGACGCAGCTGGAGACCGACCGCCGCCTGGTCGGCGCTCGCATCAGCCACCTCAAGCGCTCGATCGAGAGCGTGCGCAAGCAGCGCGCACTGCACCGCCGCCGCCGCGAGCGCGACGGCATCCCGGTGGTGGCCCTCGTCGGCTACACCAACGCCGGCAAGTCATCGCTGCTCCAGGCACTCGCGGGCAGCGAAGCGTTCACCGCCGACGCGCCCTTTGCGACGCTCGACCCGCTGACCCGCCGCGTCGGCGCGCCGGGCGGCCACGCCTTCCTGCTGACCGACACCGTCGGCTTCATCCAGAAGCTGCCGACGCAGCTGATCTCCGCCTTCCGCGCCACGCTCGAGGAGCTCGAGTCGGCCGACATGCTGCTGCACGTCGTCGACGCGAGCTCACCGGCGGCGGCGGCGCAGGGCGAGACGGTGCTGGAGACGCTCGCCGACCTCGAGCTGACCGGCCGGCCGGTGCTCACCGTGCTCAACAAGGCCGACGAGCTGGAGCTGCCGGACGGCTCGCCGCCGGCCGCGGAGTCCGACCTCGCGCGCCTCGACGGCGAGAATCCCGCGCACGAGTCGGCGCTGGCGCACCCGGACCTGCCGCACATTGGGACGCTGGTCGTCTCGGCGTTGCATGGCTGGGGCGTCGATGCGCTGCGCGAGCGCCTGGCGCTCGATCTCTTCGGCGAGCGCCCGCCCGCGCGGGCGCTCGCCGCGTCGGGCTGATCGAGGGCTCAGGAACCCCAGCCGCCCGGACCGCGTTATCCTCACAGGGGCCGTTCGCGCGGCGGACTCGCGCGGCTCACGGGTGACGGGAGCACGATGGGCGACACAGCCACACCGCCGGAGGCGCGCGATCCCCGGCGGCACGACGGTCGCGAGACCTTCGGACGCTACCTCGACGACTTCGTGCCGGGCGACGAGTTCGTCCACTGGCCGGGCCGCACCATCACCGAGTACGACGACACACTCTTCGCCGCGCTGACGATGAACCAGCACCCGGTGCACAGCGACGCGGCCTACGCCGAGGGCACGCAGCACGGGCAGCGCCTCGTGGTCGGGACGCTCGTCTTCAGCCTCGTCGTCGGCATGACCGTGCGCGACATCTCCGGGCGAGCGATCGCCAACCTCCGGTACGACGCGGTGCGCCACCTCGGCCCCACCTTCCACGGCGACACGATCTACGCGCGCTCGACCGTGCTGGACGTGCGGTCCAGCGAACGCCGCCCCGACCGCGGCGTCCTCGAGGTGGAGACAATCGCCGAGAACCAGCGCGGCGAGCCGGTGCTGTCGTTCCGGCGCTCGGTACTGCTGCCGTGCCGCCCGGCGGACGGTGGCGCGGCGTGAGCGCCGAGGGAACGCCGCCGCGGCCGCTCGAGGGGCTGCGCGTGATCGCGGTCGACCAGTACGGGGCCGGCCCGTTCGCGACGCTGCACCTCGCCGACCTCGGCGCGGACGTGATCAAGATCGAGGATCCGGCGGCGGGCGGTGACATGGGCCGCTACGTGCCCCCCTACGCCGAGGAGCAGGACAGCCTCTTCTTCCAGGCGCTCAACCGCGGCAAGCGCAGCCTCGCGCTCGACCTCCGCTCGCCCGAGGGCGCCGCCGTCCTTGGCGACCTCGTCGAGGTTTCGGACGCGCTGTTCTGCAACCTGCGGGGCGACGGCCCGGCGCGGCTCGGCCTGACGTACGAGCACCTGCGCCATCGCAACCCGCGCATCGTCTGCTGCTGGCTCAGCGGCTACGGCGCGAGCGGGTCGCGCGCCAGCGAGCCGGCCTTCGACTACCTGATCCAGGCGGAGCTTGGCTACATGGCGATCACCGGCGAGCCGGGCGGCCCGCCGACGCGCTCCGGCGTCTCGGTCGTCGATTGGTCCGCGGGCTACGCGGCGGCGTTCGCGCTGCTGGCCGGTGTGCAGCAGGCGCAGCGCACGGGTCGAGGCGCGGACATCGACCTCTCGCTCTACGAGATCGGGCTGGGGATGCTGAACTACGTGGCCTCCTGGCATCTCACGCGCGGCTACCAGCCGGAGCGTCTGCCGGGCTCGGCGCATCCCAGCCTGGTGCCCTCGCAGGTCTTCGCGACGGCGGACGGGCACATCTTCGTGATGTGCAACAAGGAGTCGTTCTACGGCGCGCTCTGCGAGGCGATCGAGCGCCCGGACCTCGCCGCCGACCCGCGCTTCGCCAACGCCGCAGGCCGCCTCGAGCACCGCGAGACGCTCGTCGCGCTGCTGTCCGAGGTGTTCGCGCAGCGACCGACGGCGAAGTGGATGGAGGCGCTGCTCGGGATCGTGCCCGTCGCCGTCCCTCGAGGGGTCCCGGAGGCGCTCGCCGACGAGTTCCTGCGCGAGCGCGGCGACATCATCGAGGTCGAACACGAGCGTTTCGGTTCGTTGCAGCAGATCGCCACGCCGTTCCGCTTCGTCGGCGACGAGCCGGACTACCGGGCCGCCTCGGCGCTGGGCGAGGACAGCGAGGACGTCCTGGCCTCGGTGCTCGGCTACGACGCGGAGCGGATCGCCGCGCTGCGCAAGGCGGGTGTCGTCGCCGGTCTCGACAGGGCGCCCGCCCGATGACCGCGCTGCCCGCGAGCGACGAGGCGCGCGAGCTGCTGGTCGCCAACCTGCGGGACTGGGTGCGCCGCCGCGTCCTGCCCGTCGCGCGCGAGTACGAGCTGCGCGACGAGTACCCCGCCGAATTGGTGCAGGACCTGCGCGACCTCGGCCTGTTCGGCGCGGTCCTCGACCCCGCCAACGGCGGCGCGGGTCTGAGCTACGAGACCTACGTCGCCGCCGTCGAGGAGGTCTCGCGCGGCTGGATGACGCTGGCCGGGGTCTTCAACTCGCACCTCATCCTCGCCCACATCATCGAGCGCTTCGGCAGCGACGAGCAGCAAGCGCGCTTCCTGCCCGGCCTCGCCTCGGGCGAGGCGCAGGGCGCCCTCGCGCTCACCGAGCCGGGCGCGGGCAGCGACGTGCAGGCGATCGCCACGACGGCGCGCCGCGACGGCGACGTGTACGTGCTGAACGGCCAGAAGCAGTTCATCACCAACGGCAGGCGCGCTCGCTACGTCGCCGTCCTCGCCAGGACGGACCCGGCGGCGCAGCCGCCGCATCGCGGCATGGCGGTCTTCGTCGTCGAGCGCGGCACGCCGGGCTTTAGCGTCGGGCGCGACTTCGAGAAGCTCGGCTACCGCGGCATCGAAACCTCCGAGCTGTTCTTCGAGGACTGCGCCGTGCCCGCCGGCAACCTCGTCGGCGGCGCGGGACGCGGCTTCCAGCAGGTGATGGCGGGCCTCGAACTGGGCCGCCTCAACGTCGCCGCGCGCGGGGTCGGCCTGGCGCGCGCGGCCTACGAGGACGCCCTCGCCTACGCGCAGGAGCGCCACACCTTCGGCGTGCCGATCGCCGAGCACCAGGCGATCCAGATCAAGCTCGCCGACATGTCCGTGGCGATCGAGGCGGCCCGCCTGCTCACGCAGCGCGCGGCGCGCCTGAAGGACGCCGGGCAGCGCGTGGACCTCGAGGCCGGTCAGGCCAAGCTGTTCGCCACGGAGGCGGCGCAGATGTGCGCCCTTGAGGGCCTGCGCATCCACGGCGGCGCCGGCTACATGCAGGATCTGCCGGTGGAGCGCTACTTCCGCGACGCGCCCCTGCTGATCGTCGGCGAGGGGACGAACGAGGTGCAGCGCCTGGTGATCGCGCGCCGCCTGCTGGAGCAGGCGCGGGGCGACGGCTAGCACGATGATGGACGGGAGCCGCGCGTGAGCCCGGCCAGCAACTACGCACGGCTCAGCTACGGGCTGAAGCGCTACACGGACTCGCTGCGCCGCTACATCGACCGCCGCGTGCGCGAGGACTGGTGGGACGAGTACGTCCTCACAAGCCTCTCCGCCGAGCAGATCGCCGCCCTCGACCGCGAACGCAGGCTGCACGACGACGACCTCGACGAGGCGCGCGAGGGCGTGCTGCCGAAGGCCGGCACCGAGTTCCTCGACGCGCGGCACTTCGCCGCGATCTTCAGGGAGCGCTTCCGCGCCAACGACCGCACGACGGAGCTAATGCTCCAGGTGCAGGAGCTGCAGGAGCGCTGGTCCGATCCTCCCGAGGGCGACTACGCCACGGAGGATGTCGATCAGGCGCTCAGCGCGATGCACGAGGCGCTGGCCTACTACCAGCTGCCGGCCGCTGCGGAGCTGCTCGCGCTGCGCGAGGGCGGCGATCCGCCGCGCAGCGCCTACGTGGAACTCAGCGAGGAGATCAAGCGCCACGGCGACGGGATACGCCGCGTCTTCGTCGCCTGGGCCGAGCGCGAGTCGCCCGAAGAATGGTGGGAGCGGCGCGTCGGCGAGCAACGGCGGGCGGCGGTCGAACGACACGTCGAGGCTGCGGCGCTGCTGACGGCCGAGGAGCTCGTGGGCCTGCTCGGCCCCGCCGACTTCACGGCGATCGCGCTGGAGCACTGCGACCTCAGCGGACCGGAGCGCTCGCTGTTGCGCACGGTGCTCCGGCTGCGCCGCAGCTGGGCCCATCCCTCCAGCGGCGAGTACGTGGACGGCTACGTGGCAGAGGCTGCGGAGTGGCTGCGCGACGCCCTCGACACGGTCGCGGACGCCGTCGAGGAGCTGCTGGAGCCGATCCCGGCCGCCGAGGAAGAGCCGGAAGAACCGGAGGCGGTGGAGCCCGAGGCAGCGCCGGAGGAGTCCCGCAGGGTCACCCTCGCCGACTACTTCACCTGCGGGATCGTCGTCGCCTTCCTCGGAGCGTTCGCGGTCGGCGTGATCCTCGTCGGGCTCGCCCTGCTTGGGACGCGGACCTGGCCGGTCGATCGCGCGCTCGATGCCTCGGACGCCGCGGCGGCGGCGGTCGGCGACTTCGTGGACGGCATCACGGGCACGGCGCCACCGGAGGCCACCGCCACCCCCGTCCCGGCGGCGACGCCCTCGCCGACGGCGACTTCCACGCCGCCGCCGACCCGTACACCGACAGCGACGCCCACAGACACGGCGACGCCCACGCCTACGCCGACGCCCACAGAGACCGCGACGCCGACCGCTACGCTGCCACCCTCGCTCTCGCTCGAACGGGCGATCGGGAACACCGACGGCGACGGCGTCTCCCTCCGCGACGACTGCGCTGACGCCGCCCGCTTCTCCGCCCCCGGCGAAGGCTGGCCGGAGGGCCAGGCCATCGAGGTGATCGAGATCGGGAGCGGGCGCTGCGAGGGCTGGTTGTTGGCTCAGGTGGACGACGTCGCCTCGTGGGTGCGTGAAGACTACGTCATCGATCGCGAGCAGTAGCTCGCGCCGCTACTGTCGCGGCGGCGGTCGCAAGGCGTAGGTCTCAGGCTCGCGCAGCCACTCGCGATCCGCGAAGTAGGCGCGCAGCGCCGCCGCGGCCTCGGCGAGGACGGCGTCGCTCGTGGCCGGGGAGCGCGTGTCCAGCCAGGGCGCGATGCGGCGTCCCAGCCCGGTCTGGCGCGCCGCGGCGTCCAGCCAGTCCGCCGTCGGATGCGCGCCCTCCTCCAGGATGCAGGCCAGCCGCGTGAGCGCGCTTGCCGCCTCGCCGCCGGCGAGCGCCTCGCTCGCCTCGCTCGAGGCCGCGTGCGCGCGCGCCAGCGCCTCCAGCGCGCGACCGGCCTGCAGGTAGAGCGGGCGCGCAAGGCGCTCCAGCGCCTCGCCGGGCAGGCGCCGCGCGGCCGCCGCGAGGCGCTCCGCGCGCCCGCTGGGATCGTGCAGCGGGTCCGCGTGGCGGAACTCCCAGCGGACCTCCAGCGATCGGCGCGAGACGCCGTCGAGCAGCGCCTCGATGCCGTCCGTCGTGACCACGGTCGTCTCGAACGACTCGTCGCCGGCGCGCCGCAGGCGATGGCGCAGCAGCGGCTCGCGCCACTCCGTGTCCAGGTCGCGCACGTCGGCCGCGTCGACGACGAGCCAGAGGCGCTGCGGACCCACCGGTGCGCCCTCGGGCGGCTCCACGGCGAGCAGGGTGAGCACGTAGGGGCGGTCGTTCCAGGGCGGCGCTTCCAGCAGCGCGCGGGCGCGCGCGGCCAGCGGCACGATGGCCTCGCCGCCCTCGCCCGGCTCGCCGTCGTGCGTGCTCACGATGCGCCCTCGAGGCGGACGGCCAGCCGGGCGACGCGCCGCCCGAGGGCGCGCGCCTGTTCGCGGTCCTCGTCGGTGACGGTCCCCGCTGCCGTCGCGCCGTAGTAGGAACCGGATCGCCGCATGCGCTCGCTCCAGGGCAGGCCGACGAAGATCATGCCGTGCCCGACCAGCAGGTGCATGAGCTGTTGCAGGGTTGCCTCCAGCCCGCCGTGCGGCGACCAGCCGGCGGCGAACGCGGCGCCCGGCTTGCCCGCCAACTCGCCGGACTCCCAGAGATCGCCGGACTGGTCGAGCCAGACCTTCAGCTCGCCGGTCACGCCTGTCCAGTTCGGAGAACCGAGGATCAACGCGTCGCAGTGCAGCAGCTCCAGCGGATCGGCCTCCCCGATGCGCAGGCTGCGCAGCTCCGCGCCCTCGATGGCGCGCACGCCCTCGCCGACGGCGTCGGCAAGCTGCTGCACGAGGCCGGCGCGGCTGTCGTAGACCAGCAGGATTCGGGTCATCGCCGGCGGCCGCCGCGGGTCAATCCTCGGTCGATTGCTCGGTGACCACGCGGCGGATGCGGGTGACGCGCTCATCGACGAGCGGGTCGGGGCCGTCCTCGCCGGGCGGGTCGAGGGCGTCGCGCAGCCAGCCGATCAGCACGGCGGCGCCGCCGTAGGCGATGAACCACTCGCAGCCCTGGAGCAGCGCGAGGGCGCCCGCGTGGCCGTTGCCGCGATGGCGGAACGAGCCCCAGGCGACGCCCGCGACGAAGGCGGCCGCGGCGAGGCCGAACTGCTGCTTCTCGTTCATCCGTCCCCCGGCGTCGTGTCCCGCGGCGTGTGCCGTCCGGAGATCATCGTACGGCCCGTGCGGGGGCCGGTACAGCGCGCGGACGAGCGCCACCGCCAACGGCAGGCGGAACGCCTCGCCGCAGACTGCGCAGTGCCGCGATCCTGCGGTATGCTGCGCGGCGGCGTGCGCTCGCTCGCCAACGGCAGGGAGGGATACGCATTTGCAAGCGTTGAAGGTGGTCCGGCCTACCACCGTCGCGGAGGCCATCGAACAACTGAACGAAGGAGGCGACGGGGCCCGTCCGCTCGCTGGTGGGACGGACGTGATCGTCATCGCCCGCGCGCGCGTCAGGAACATCGACGTGCTGGTGGACGTGAAGCAGATTCCGGAACTGACGGCCATCGAGTGGGATCCGGGCTCGGGCCTCACGATCGGCGCGGCGACGCCATGCTACGAGCTCTACGGCAACGCGGACATCGTCGAGAACTACCCGGCGATCATCGACTCCGCGACGCTGATCGGCGGTACGGGGATCCAGGGGCGCGCCAGCTTCGGCGGGAACCTCTGCAACTCCTCGCCCTCCGGCGACACGATCCCAACGCAGATCGTGCTCGAGGGCGTCGCGAACATCGCCGGCCCGAACGGCGAGCGCTCCGTGCCGGTCGAGGACTTCTGCACGGGTCCGGGCCGCAACGTGCTCGAGCAGGGCGAGTTCCTGGTCTCGATCTCGTTCCCCGCGCCGGACCCCAGCGGGGGCGCGCGCTTCCTGCGCTTCATTCCCCGTAACGAGATGGACATCGCGGTCTGCAACGCCGCCTCGGCGGTGAAGCTGGACGGCGACACCGTGCGCTGGGCGCGCGTCTCGATCGGAGCGGTGGCGCCGACGCCGCTGCTCGTGCAGGGCGCGGCCGACGCACTCGTCGGCAAGCCGCTGACGGACGAGACGATCGAGGCCGCCGCGGCAGCCTCCCGGGACGCCGCGACGCCGATCGACGACATGCGGGGTTCGATCAAGCAACGCAAGCACCTCTCCGCGGTGCTGACCAGGCGCACGCTGGAGCAGGCGGCTCGGCGGGCACGCGGCGAGGACATCCCGTCGGTGGGAGGACACTAACGTGACGGATCGCATGATCGTTTCGGCCACCATCAACGGCGAGCCGCTCGAGTTCCTCGCCGACCAGCGTGACAGCCTCCTTGAGGCGCTGCGCGAGCGCATCGGCCTGACAGGCACGAAGGAGGGCTGCAACGACGGCAACTGCGGCGCCTGCTCCGTGATCATGGACGGCCGCCTCGTCAACTCCTGCCTCGTCATGGCAGCCGAGGTCGAGGGCGCCGACGTCACCACCGTCGAGGGACTGGCGACCGAGGACGGGCTGATCCCGCTGCAGCAGGCCTTCCTGGAGGAGGCGGCGCTGCAGTGCGGCATCTGCACCCCCGGCTTCCTCGTCGCCGCGAAGGCGCTGCTCGAAGCCAACCCGAACCCGTCGGAGTACGAGGCCCGCTACTGGCTGGCCGGCAACCTCTGCCGCTGCACGGGCTACGACAAGATCATCCGCGCGGTGCTCCAGGCCGCCGAGGCATAGCGCCTCCCGGGAGAGCCACGCGGAGAACAGGCAGGAGAACCACTCATGGTCGCTACTGAGAAGCCCGACAACTACCAGGTTGTCGGCACCCGGCCGATCCGCCACGACGGGACGGACAAGGTCACCGGCCGCGCTGGCTACGGCGCGGACTACCAGGCCCCGGGGATGCTCTTCGGCCGCGTGCTGCGGAGCCCCCACGCCCACGCCCGCATCAAGAGCATCGACACCTCCAAGGCCGAGGCCCTCGAGGGCGTGCGCGGCGTCATCACCAACGCCGACTTCCCGCAGCCGGATGACTCGCAGGTCGAGATCGGCGAGGGCGCGACGACGAGCGCGCGCTGGATGCTCGACAACGTGCTCGCCGGCGAGAAGGTGCTCTACACCGGGCACGCCGTCGCCGCCGTCGCCGCCACCGACCCGCACATCGCCGAGGACGCGCTCGACCTGATCGAGGTCGAGTACGAGGTGCTGGAGCCGCTGCTCGACGTGCGCGAGGCGATGGACGAGAACGCGCCGGTGCTGCACGAGTTCCTGCGCACCGAGCAGATCGCCGGCGTGTTCGGACCCGGCGAGATGGTCGGCACGAAGCCGACCAACGTCGCGAAGTCCCTCGCGTTCAATTCCGGCGACGTCGACGCCGGGTTCGCAGAGGCGGATGTCGTGGTCGAGCGCGACTTCACGACGACGATGGCGCACCAGGGCTACATCGAGCCGCACAACGGCAGCGCCTACTACAACAAGGACGGGCACATCACGATCTGGAGCTCGACCCAGGGCGCCTTCGGCGTGCGCGACATGGTTGCCGGGCTGCTGCAGGTGCCGGTCTCGCAGGTGACGTGCGAGCCGGTGGAGATCGGCGGTGGCTTCGGCGGGAAGATCGGGCTCTACCTGGAGCCGCTCGCTGCGCTGCTCTCGAAGCGGACCGGCAAGCCGGTCAAGTTCACGATGACCCGCCAGGCGGTGCTGGAAGCGACCGGCCCGACCTCCGGGACGTACATGCGGGTGAAGATCGGCGCGAAGAGCGACGGCACGCTCACCGCCGCCCACGTCTACCTCGTGTTCGAGGCCGGGGCCTACCCGGGCTCGCCGATGCCGGCGGGCGCGATGTGCGCGCTCGCGCCATACCAGATCGAGAACGGCCTCATCGAGGGCTACGACGTCGTGCTCAACAAGCCGAAGGTCGCCGCCTACCGCGCGCCCGGCGCGCCGGCCTCCGAGTACGCCGTCGAGTCCGTGATCGATGAGATCGCGCAGCAGCTCGAGATGGATCCGATGGACCTCCGCCTCAAGAACGCCTCCGTCGACGGCTCGCGGCGCGTCGACGGCGCCGTCTTCGGCGTGATCGGCAACGAGCAGGTGATGGAGGTCGTCAAGAACAGCGAGCACTACCGCTCCGAGCTGCAGGGCGAGAACCGCGGCCGCGGCGTCGCCATGGGCTTCTGGTTCAACATCGGCATGGAGTCCAGCGCCTACGCGAGCGTCAACGCCGACGGCACCGTCAGCCTCTCGCTCGGCTCGGCGGACATCGGCGGCACGCGCGCCTCGATCGCGATGCAGCTGGCGGAGACGCTCGGCATCGCCGCCGAGGACGTGAAGCCGCAGGTGGTGGACACCGACTCGGTCGGCTACACGATGGTCACTGGCGGCAGCCGCACGACCTTCGCCGGCGGCTGGGCCGCCTACGAGTCGGCGATGGACATCCGCCGCCAGATGGAGGAGCGCGCCGCCGCGATCTGGGACGTCGACCGCGACGAGGTTGAGTACCGCGACGGCGGCGTCCACGGCCCCGCCGACGATGACGGCAACGAGCGCGCGATGACGTTCAAGGAGCTGGCGGGCCAGCTCGCCGGCAGCGGCGGGATGATCCAGGGCCGCGCGGACGTGAACAGCATGGAGTCCGGGCCGGCCTTCGCCGGGCACATCGTCGACGTCGAGGTGGACCCGGAGACCGGCAAGGTCGACATCCTGCGCTACACGGCGGTTCAGGACGCCGGCACGGCAATCCACCCTTCGTACGTCGAGGGCCAGATCCAGGGCGGCGTCGCCCAGGGCGTCGGTATGGCGCTCACGGAGGAGTACTTCTACGACGACGACGGGCGGATGCTGAACTCGAGCCTGCTCGACTACCGCATGCCGACGGCGCTCGACCTGCCGATGATCGAGACGCACATCGTCGAGGTGCCCAACCCCGGGCACCCCTACGGCGTGCGCGGCGTCGGCGAGGTGCCGATCGTCCCCCCCGCGCCCGCGATCGCGAACGCCATCGCGGATGCGATCGGCCTGCGCATGCGCGACCTGCCGATGTCCCCGCGGGCGATGCTCGAGGAGCTGCTCCCCGACGAGGACTAGCCCGCCGCCCGCAAGGGCGACGGAGGCAAGCGACTATCCGGCGGCGCCCCTGGGGGCGCCGCCGCTGCGTTCGGCGTGGGTGCTCGTCTTGACTGTCCTGAGTCGAGCTTGCTGATGGTCCGAATACGGTCGTACGATCAGGCGAGCCCCCGCAGCACCTGCCAGGGCAAGCATCGCCAACTGGAGCGGAGCCGATCCAATGACGACACCACGCGAAGGGGCGCCTCAGCAACCAGAGAGCGAGCCGTCGGAGCCGCCGCCACCCCCGCCGGACGACACGGACGCCCCGATCAACCTAGACCCAGGTCCGGAGGAGACAGTCTTCAAGGGCAGCTACCCTGGCCCCCGAGAAGCCGACCTTGAGCTAGTTCACGGCCGCGACGATGGCGGCCACGGCGAGTAGGCCGGCATCTAGGGCGAATGCCAGTGTGGCGGCCGAGACGAAGTAGCCTTTCCTTCGGAGCTTCGGCTCGTTGGCCGAGATGGACAGCATGGTTTCTTGCGCAACCCATCGCCGCACGGTGGGCTCGTCGTACGCATCGGCATACTCTTGCAGCGTTGAGAGCGCGGGGCGCACGCTCCAGCGCGATCCGAGATACGCGAGCACAGTGAAGAGGACCACGAGGAAATAGACCACCACGGCCAACACGTACAGTACCGTCGCGGCACCTTCCGTATCCGAGAACACGAAGAGCGCACCGAAGAGCGGCACCAGCCCGGCGATCAGATAGAACATGTTAGCGATCTTGCTATCAAGCGCGTCGACGCGATGGAGTTGCTCGTCCAGCCGCCAGCGGGTGATCTCGTAGAGGGGTGCCTCGGCCCTGCGGGCGCCCCCGTGCCCCGGCACCGACTCGTCGCCCGTCTCTGAACTCGCGTCGGCCACGTGCTCTCTGTCTCCAGGGGCAGGTCAATCGCAGGTGGCAAGTCTGGGGTAGAGCCGGGCTATGTGCACTCACCCCCCCCCCCGCAGCCCCGGGACGATGGCGGTGGGCGTATACAATCCGGGGTACGACGCCCGAGGCGTGTGAGGAGGATGTGATGGTTGCGACGGACAAGCCCGCCTACCGTGTGATCGGCAGCCGGCCGGTCCGCCCCGACGGCGCGGACAAGGTCACCGGGCGCGCCCGCTACGGCGCCGACGTCATCCTGCCCGGGATGCTCTACGGCCGCGTGCTGCGCAGCCCCCACGCCCACGCCCGCATCGTGCGCATCGACACCTCGAGGGCCGAGGCGCTCGATGGCGTGCGCGGGGTCGCGACCTGGGACGACCTGCCGCCGAAGAACTGGGACGAGCTCCCGAACCTTGGCGAGGGCGCGGCCGAGACGCGCTGGATGGCGCGCAACGTCTTCGCGCGCGACAAGGCGCTCTACACGGGCCACGCCATCGCCGCCGTCTGCGCGACCGACCCGCACATCGCCGAGGACGCCCTCGGCCTGATCGAGGTCGAGTACGAGGTCCTGCCTCCGCTGCTCGACGTGCGCGAGGCGATGGACCCGAACGCGCCGCTGCTGCACGACGACCTCTACACCACGGACCTCACCGGCGGCGACACGAGCGACGAGCCGACGAACATCGGAAAGCACCTCGAGTTCCGCAGCGGCGACATCGAGGCCGGCTTCGCGGAGGCCGACATCATCGTCGACCGCGAGTTCGAGACCGCGATGGCGCACCAGGGCTACCTCGAGCCGCACAACGGCACGGCGATGTGGAGCGAGGACGGCGAGCTGACGGTCTGGAACAGCTCGCAAGGCCCGTTCGTGGTGCGCGAGCAGCTGCACACGCTGCTCGATGTGCCGCTCTCCAGGGTGAAGGTCGTGCCGATGGAGATCGGTGGCGGCTTCGGCGGGAAGATCCCCGTCTACATGGAGCCGATGGCGGCGATCCTCTCGAAGAAGAGCGGGCGGCCGGTGAAGATGATCATGACGCGCCAGGAGGTCCTCGAGGCCACCGGGCCGACCTCCGGCACCTGGGTGCGCGCGAAGATCGGCGCGACGCGCGACGGTCGCATCGTCGCCGCCGAGATCGAGCTGGCGTTCGAGGCGGGCGCGTTCCCCGGATCACCGTTCTCGGCGGGCGCGCTCTGCGCCCTGGGCCCGTACGACGTCGAGAACCAGCGCGTCGAGGGCTGGGATGTCTGCGTCAACAAGCCAAAGGTCGCCGCCTATCGCGCCCCCGGCGCCCCCGCGACCGCGTTCGCCGTCGAGTCCGTCCTCGACGAGATCGCCGAGCTGCTGGAGCGCGACCCGATCGACCTGCGACTCCAGAACGCGGCCCGCGAGGGCACCCGGCTGTCGGACGGGACGCCGCTCCCGGTCGTCGGCAACATCGAGGTGATGGAGAGCGTCCAGGGCAGCGAGCACTACCGTTCCGAGCTGCAGGGCGAGAACCGCGGCCGCGGCGTGGCGATGGGCTACTGGCGCAACGCCGGGATGGAGACCAGCGCCTACGCCTCGATCAACGCGGATGGCACGGTCAACCTCGTGGTCGGGACGGTCGACATCGGTGGCCTGCGCGCCACGCACGCGATGCAGCTCGCCGAGGCGATGGGCCTCGAGTACGACGACATCCGCCCACAGGTGGTCGACACCTCCGCGGTGGGGCGCAACTCGGTGACGGGCGGCAGCCGCAGCACCTTCGCCGCGGGCTGGGCCATGCACGAGCTGGCGCAGGATCTGCGCGCACAGCTCGAAACCCGCGCCGCGCAGATCTGGGGCGTCGAGCGCGACGCCGTCTCCTACGGCGACGACGCAATAATTCGCGGCCCGCAGGCCGAGGACGGGTCCGAGCGCTCGTTCAGCTTCGAGGAGCTGGCGCGGCGAGCTCTACGCGAGCGGCGGCATGATCCAGGCGCGCTCGGACGTCAGCCCCACCACCGTCGGCCGGCCTACGCCGGGCACGTCGTCGATGTGGAGGTGGACCCGGAGACCGGCAAGGTCGACATCCTGCGCTACACGGCGGTGCAGGATGTAGGGACGGCGATCCACCCGTCCTACGTCGAGGGCCAGTTGCAGGGCGGGGCGCTGCAGGGCATCGGCATGGCGCTGACCGAGGAGTACTTCTACGACGACGACGGCGTGATGCGGAACTCGAGCCTGCTCGACTACCGAATGCCGACCGCCCTCGACACGCCGATGATCGACGCGGTCCTCGTGGAGGTGCCGAATCCGGGCCACCCGTACGGGGTGCGCGGGGTAGGCGAGGTTCCGATCGTCCCGCCGCTGGCGGCGATCACGAACGCGATCCACGCGGCCACGGGCGTGCGCATGCAGAAGCTCCCGGCCTCGCCGCGCGCGGTCCTCGACGAGCTGCTCTCAGAGGAGACATAACACTTATGGCGACGGTCTTCATTCCCTCGCTGATGCGCAAGCTGACGGACGACCGGGAGACGGTCGAGGTGCCGGGCGCCACGCTGCGGCAGGTGGTCGACAACCTCGATGCGGAGTATCCGGGCATCAAGGAGCTGATCGTCGAGGACGGGCGGGTGCGTCCGGGCCTGCAGCTCGCGGTTGACGGCGTGCTCTCGGCGACGGGGTTGATGGGCAAGGTGCCGGAGGGCTCGGAGGTCCACATCCTGCCCGCGCTCGGAGGCGGGTAGTGGGCGGAGCGGTGAAGCCCCGGTGAAGCCCAGGATCAGCATCATCACGCTGGGCGTGAGCGACCTCGCGGCGTCCGTGCATTTCTACCGCGACGGCCTCGGGCTGCCCGCTCCGGACTACGAAGACAACGCAACGATCGCCTTCTTCGAGCTCGAAGGGACCTGGCTGGCGCTCTATCCCAGGGAGAAGCTGGTCGAGGAGGCCGACGTCGACTTCAGCGCCGGTGGTACTCCGATGTTCACGCTGGCGCACAACGTGGCCTCACCGGCGGTGGTCGACGCGACACTCGAGGAGGCGACGAGCGCGGGCGCGACGATCGTGCGGCCGGCGGCGGAGACCTTCTGGGGTGGCTACTCGGGCTACTTCAGCGATCCTGACGGGTACCTGTGGGAGGTCGCCCACAACCCCTTTACCGATCTGACCTGAACCGTGTCGCGGCGCCCCACGCAGTGACGCCGGCGACGGCCTGGATGGCGCGTAGCGCGCCGTGCAGCCCCCGCAAGGCTATTGCTGCTGCTGCTGCTGCTCCTGCTGCTGTCCCCCGGACTCGGAGCGCACCCGAACCATCGTGCTCCAGTGTTCGGCGGCCGCGCCGGTGAATGCGCCGCGCACCGGCGGCACGTCGTCGTAGTCCCGGCCGATCGCCGTGACCACGTAGCGCCCGTCCTGCCGCGTGTCGTTGGCGGGGTCGAGGCCATGCCAGCCGTCGGGCCCCAGGAGCTGCACCCAGGCGTGGCTGGCCGGGGTCGCCGCCTCCCCGACGTGGGGGGCGAGGTAACCGCTGACGTAGCGGGCCGGAATGCCGCGCATGCGCAGCGCCGCGAGCATGAGGTGCGCGAAGTCCTGGCAGACGCCGTGTCCGGCCTCCAGCAGATCGAGCGCGGTCGAGCCGACGTCCGTGGTCCCGACCTCGAACCCGAAACGCCCGTGAAGCAGCGAGGCGATCGCCTCGCCGGTGGCGAGCGGATCGAGGTCCTGCGGGACGCCCTCGCACAGCTCCGTCACCGCCCGGTCGAACGGTGAGCGAAGGGTGGGTGCAAGGAAGAGGTGGCGCATCAGCGGGGTCGGCTCGCTGTGCTCGGTGGGCTGCTCCGTCTCCACTTCCGCCTGGAGCGCGAGGTGGATCTCATCGATCTCCTGGAGGAAGTCGACGTGGTGATACGCGTTGCCAAAGCCGTCGTTGAGCTGGTGCAGCGGCGCCTCCGGGCTCAGCGTGGAGCGTGGCGTTGATCCGCCGCTGACCGAAGCCGTCCGCGGGAATCACGCGCAGCTCGCTGTGCAGCAGCCGCACGCCTTGCGAGTAGAGGTACGAGGATTCCCAGCGGACGGCGATACGCA
>OZ219868.1:0-144742 GCA_964291495.2 Dehalococcoidia bacterium | reverse complement strand
GCGCCCGAGGTTGGTGATCGCGTTGCCGAAGCGGTCGACGTGCAGCACTTCGCCGACGAGCCGCGCGTTCTCGTTGCGCGGGCGCGGCAGCGGGAGCTCGACGCAGTCCTCGACCGGCGGTCCGAGCTCCTCCAGCGCGCCGCCGCAGGCGAGGAAGGCTGCGGCGGGCGCGAACACGTCGCGGCCGTGGAAGGTGGGACTGACCGGCTCCCGCCGCAGCGAGGCGCGCTCGATCGAGTGGACCTCCTCGAGGGCCGTGCGCCTCGCGAGCAGCGTGAGCAGACCGTTGTCCGGGCATACGACGTGCTGCCCGCCCACGCTTGCGGCGATGGCGCGGCGGTCCGTGCCGACGCCGGGATCGACGACGGCGATGTGGATTGTGCCTGGCGGGAACGTCGGCACGGCAGCCGCGAGGAACAGCGCGCCCTCGAGCACATCCTGCGGCGCGATCTCGTGCGTCAGATCGTGGACGCGCACGCCCTCGCAGCCCGCGAGCAGCACGCCCTTGATCTGCGCGACGTAGGGGTCGCGTGTGCCGAAGTCCGTGGTGAGTGTGACGTTGCCAGGCACGTCGCGAGGATAGCGCGACGGTCCGAATCGGGCCCGATCAGCCCGGCACGACCCGGGCGCCCTCGCGCGGCCCCACGTGGGTCGTGAGCCGTGCCCCGGGCTCTCCAGACGCCTCGATACGGCGGACACGAAGGCCGGCCGCGATCAGTGCAGCGCTCCCCAGCTCCAGCGTTTCCTCGAGGGCGACGACGCTCGCGAGGTTGTCGAGCAGCACAGCCAACGTTGCAAGGCCGAAGCCGAGCGCCAGCAAGGCAAAGGCGCGAGGGCTGCGGCGCAGCTCGCCGAGGTGCGCGAGCGAGATCGCCGCGGCGAGCAGGACGTAACCCGCGAGGACGACATCGTCCCAGTGCGAGGTGTGCCAGGGCGCTGGTGCGCCCAGCGAGGCGATCGCCCAGCCGATCGCTTCGTGCAGGCCGAGCAGTTCATCGAGGGCGAGGGTGGTGAGACCTACGGCCGCAAGCGGCCAGTAGCGGGCGTGCAGGAGCCTCGAGCAGCGAAACGCCTCGACGGCCGCGTAGAGCAGCAGGGCTGCTACGGCAAGATCGATGAACGCGAAGACGGGCGCGACCGACATGGTCACGCCCGCCTGCCGATCCGGTCGCGCATGCGCCGCCTCATCGTGAGGCGGCGCATGCGGTCCGGGCTACTCCGTGTTTGCTCCGGTCGGCCTAGCCTTCCTCGGGCCAGCCGTCCGGGGTCTCGCCGTCTTCGAGCGCACTGGCGATGGCGTCGGCGGCGTCCTCGGTCACCCAGCTGCTCCAGATGGCCTCGTTGCCATTCAGCCACCAGAGGGCGGCGTCGTTGGCGTCGGCGTCCGGGTTGTCTTGGAGCCAGGCGGCCACGGTGCTGTACTGGCCGATGTCGAAGGTCCAGTTGCGCAGGAACGCGACAACGTCCGGAGCGTTGGTCACGACGTCCGGGTGCGCGGCGATCAGGATCGTCGCGTCCTCGTAGGCGCAAGCCTTGGTCGTGAACCAGCACTCGTCGCTGTAGGGGGGCTCTTCGAGCCGCACGAGGTCCAGCACCAGTGCGGGGTCGTTGGTGCCCCACTGGTAGCCAAGCCACGGCTCGCCCTTCTCGTACGCGCCGTAGATGTCGGCGTTCCCCGCCGCGCCGTCTCCGGGGTTGACGATGTGGACGTGGTCGGAGAGGCCGTAGCCCTCGATCTGCGCGGCGTTGACCTCTTCACAGGCCCAGCCGATCACGCAGGAGACGAGGCGCGCCTTGCCGCCGCTCTCGGCGGAGACGAACAGCTCCTTGAACTGCGGGTCCTTGAGGTCCTCGACGCTGTCGAGATCCGGGTACTGCTCCTGCAGGTACGCCGGGATCACGAAGGAGGACTGCCAGTCCTTGCCGAGGCTCTGTCCGAGCGAGACGACCTCGCCGTTGGCCTGTGCTTCGTTCCAGGCCTCGTCCTGGTTCGGGAGCCAGATCTCCATCGTGATGTGCGTGTCGCCGGCACGCAGGCCCTGGAACAGGGGCAGCGTGGCTCCCAGCACGACGTCGGTCGGGTATTCATAGCCCAGCTCGACGATGTACTGGGCGATGCGGTTCTGGACCTGAGCGCTGGTCCAGTTCAGGTCACTGAAGACGAGCGTCTGCTTGTCGCCATCGCCATCGTCCTCGCAGGCCGCCGCGAGCGCGAGGACCAGCATGGAGATCATGGTGAGGGCGAACAGCTTGTACCTTGTCAGCAAATCCCAACTCCTTTCATTGGGGGATTCATGCTTGAACGTATCGGAGCGCCTCACGGCTGGTAGCGGCGACGAACGTACCAGCGACTGATCGCGCCGAAGGAGTCCCCTCCGCAAGTGCGGAGCGGTTCAGGGCTTTGACTGCGCTGCTCGGTATTCATCACGGCCGGCCAGGTCAGCCGGCGCTCATTCGTCCCTTCTCGCCGGAACCGATGGATTGTGTCAGGCGATCAATGATGATGGCGAGGAAGACGATCGCGAGCCCCGCGATCAGGCCGTTCCCCGATTGATTCTTCTGCAGCGCGCGCAGCACGTTGTCGCCGAGACCTCCGGCGGCCACCATGCTGGCGATCGTGACCATCGCCAGCGCCATCAGCGTGGTCTGGTTGATGCCTGCCATGATCGTGGGCAGCGCCATCGGGATCTGAACCTTCTTGAGCACCTGCCACGGCGACGACCCGAAGGCGAGCGCCGCCTCGACTACCTCCGGATCGACCTGGCGGATGCCGAGATTCGTAAGCCGGATCACGGGCGGCACAGCGTAGATCACCGTGGCGAAGATGCCGGCCGGCTTGCCCAGGCCGAAGAACAGGATGCCGGGCAGCAGGTAGACGAAGCTCGGCATCGTCTGCATCGCGTCGAGGATCGGACGCATCACGTTGTCGGCGATGCTGCTGCGTGCGCCCAGCACGCCGAGCGGCAGGCCGATTGCGAGCGAGATCGCCACCGCCACCACGATGAGGGCGATGGTGTCGACCGCGTTCTCCCAGAGATCCATGAACCCGAGGTAGAGCAGGGCGAGCGCCGTGAAGCCCATCAGGGTCCAGCGCCCCACCGCGAATGCGACCAGCGCGAGGCCGACCACGATGACCGGCCAGGGCACCCACTTGAGCACATCCTCGATGTTCACCAGCGCATACGCGATCGCGTCGCTGATGCCATCGAACAGCCAGTCGCCCTCGGTGGTCAGCCAATCGACCGCGCGGTCGATCGCGTCGCCGGTCTCTCCCCGGATCGTGCTCTCCAGCGTGACCGTTCTGTCACCTGCCGGCGCCTCGGACTCCGACAGGGTCGTGGGGAAGCCCATCCCCGGTCCCCAGACGAGCAGGCTCACCACGAGGACCACGAGCACCGCCGCAAGCCCCGCGAACAGCCGCAAGCGGGAGTGCATCCATTGGAACAGGCCCCTGCCGGCCAGCGCGTGATCAGCGCTTCGCGGCGCGCCCTCGATGTCGGTGGCGGCCATCTACCCGCCTCCTCCACCGCCAACCGCGGATGGCTCCGTCGCGCCCGCCCGCAGCTCGGCGACGCTCGAGACGTCTTGCACGAAGTCCGCGACGTACTCGTCGGCGGGCCGCGTGACGATCTCCTCGGGCGGGCCTTCCTGGACGATCTCGCCGTCGCGCATGATCGCGATCCGGTCGCCCAGCTTGATCGCCTCGTTGAGGTCGTGCGTGATGAAGACGATCGTCTTGTGCAGCTGGTCCTGGAGCGCCTTCAGCTCGTCCTGCATCTTCCTGCGGATCAGTGGATCGAGGCCGCTGAACGGCTCATCCATGATCAGCACGTCCGGATCGACCGCGAGCGCCCTCGCGATGCCGACGCGCTGCTGCATCCCGCCGCTCATCTCGTGCGGGTAGTAGTCCTCCCAGCCGTCGAGGCCGACCGTCTCGATCGCCTCGCGCGCGGCCCCGTAGCGCTCGCCCTCGCCGATGCCCTGGATCTCGAGGCCGTAAGCGACGTTGTCGAGCACGCAGCGGTGCGGCAGCAGCCCGTAGTGCTGGAAGACCATCGCGATCTTCTGGCGGCGGAACTCGGTGAGATCCCTCTCGCTGCACTCGAGGATGTCCTCGCCGTCGAAGCGAATCGCGCCGCGGGTCGCATCGATCAGGCGGATCAGGCAGCGGGCGAGCGTGGATTTGCCGCTCCCCGAGAGCCCCATGACCACGAATGTTTCTCCGGGATTGACACCAAAGGACACGTCCCGAAGACCAATTACAGCGCCAAGTTCATCCTGGATTTCAGATCGGGTTTTATCGATGTATTCGGGCTCAAAAACCAGATCGGCGTTATCGCCGAATATCTTCCACAGCCCTTCGACCTGTATTTGTTGTTCGTCTTGGACCATCACACGATTGTTGGTTTACACCAACAATCTACAGGTACCCCCGATCTTTCCTCGGCAAACGGTGTGCGAGAAACCCCTGCCCCGGGGACCGGACTATAGCACGACCGCCTGTAGGCGTCACACCGATCCCGGGCCCACCGTCGCGCCCCCGAGGCCGGCGAGAGCGGGGTCCGCTATCCTCCGCGCGCGCCCCGAGTCAGCGCGCCGGGGCGGGATGGAGGACCAGATGCGCCACTCGACCGCCCTGCGGGCCCGGCTCGACGGACCCGAGATCATCGTGCTGCCCGGCGCCTACGACGCGCTCTCGGCGAGGCTCGCGCAGCAGGCCGGCTTCGACGCCGTCTTCACGACCGGCTTCGGCTTCTCCGCCGCCGCCCTCGGCGCCCCCGACTACGGCCTGCTCACCGCCTCCGAGGTGCTCGACCGCGTGCGGCCGATCGTCGCCGCCGTCGACGTGCCGCTGGTGGCCGATATGGACACCGGCTACGGCAACCCGCTCAACGTCGTGCGCACCGTGCGCGAGTGCGTCAGCGCGGGCGTGGCCGGGATCATCCTCGAGGACCAGGAGTGGCCCAAGAAGTGCGGCCATTTCGAGGGCAAGCGCGTGATCCCCGCCGAGGAGCAGGTCCAGAAGCTCCACGCCGCCGTCGACGCCCGAGGCGACGACGACCTCGTAATCATCGGCCGCACGGACGCGCGCGCTCCGCTCGGCCTGGACGAGGCGATCCGCCGCGGCCGGCTCTACCACGAGGCGGGCGCCGACGTCGTGTTCGTCGAGGCGCCGCAGTCGATCGACGAGCTGAAGGCGGTGCGCGAGGCGATCCCGGACGCGCCGCTGTTCGCCAACATGATCGAGGGCGGCAAGACGCCTCTGCTCTCCACCACGGAGCTGCAGGAGCTCGGCTACGGGATGGTGGTCTTCCCCCTCGCGGCGCTGTTCAGCGCGGCGAAGGCAGTCGCCGCCACCTTCCGCGCCCTGCACGACGAGAAGACGACGGCGAGCCGCGTTGACGCCCTCACCGGCTTCCACGAGTTCGAGCAGATCGTCGGCGCCCCTGACTGGCACGAGCTGGAGGCGCGCTACGGCGTCACCGAGGGCGCGGCGTAAGGAACGAGGCGATGAGCATCAACAAGACCCGAGGCTTCCTCTACTGGCTCGCGAGGCTGCTCGGCGACATCAACGCCGTGCGGCGCGGGCGCGGCGGGCGGCGGATCGCGCGCCGCGCCGCCGGGAAGGCGACCGGCCGGGGGCTGGGCAAGCTGTTCAAGTAGCTGCGGCGGGGTGACCTCAGAGTGCGAGGTGTAGCCGGATCGCATCGTCGATAGCGGCCATCACGTCGCTCGGCGCGCGGCCGATCGGCCCGCGGATGCGATCCACCGAGATGGCCCTGATTTGCTCCACCTGCGCCTTGGAGAGGGTGCGTAGGCCCGTCCCCCGCGCGCCGATCAGCACCTGGAAGGGCAATAGAGGCTCAGTGCGACTCGTGAGTGGAACCACCGTTACGGCGCCCCGGCCCAACTCCCGAATGGCCCGATTGGCACGCTCGTTCGTGACGATCACCGCTGGCCGAATCTTGTCGACCTCGTTCGCGAGGGCGGGCTCGAAATCGGCCCACACGATGTCGCCGCGGAACATTAGTCCTCGCGCGCAGGCCCGGCGGCCCGTTCCGCCGACCAGTCTTCGGGCTCCAGACCGTCGCCGACCGTCACGTCCCACAGCGCGGCGTCACCGGAGGCTTCCCACTCTTCCCAGGCGATCTTGTAAGCCTCGACGAGCTCATCGTCGCGCAGTCGCTCCAACGCCTTCCGCAAAACCGCCGAACGCGACGCCTCGCCGTGTTTGGCGATGTACCGATCGACGAACTCGACATCCTGTTCCGGCAGACTGACGCTTAACTTCATGGGAACAATGCTACCTGAGTCCGCCCGCTCTTGCTACCAGGCGTACTACCTACTGCTACCAGCAGTAGCCTCCCGCCCCCCGCTTCAGCCCGCCCCGCCACCCGCCTGCCCGTGCCGCTCGAGGAAGGCGCGCGTCTCGCGGATGGCGACCTCGGGCGCGTCGTGGTGCAGCCAGTGGCCTGCCTCCGGGACGATCACCCAGCGCGCGTCGCGGAACGCCGCCCGGTCCTCTTCGAGCGGCGGGGTCGTCGACCACGTCGAGGCTCCGCCGAGCAGGTGCAGCACCGGGCACTCGATCGCCGACCAGAAGCTGCGCACCGTCTCCACATCGACCTCGTCGCTGGTGCGGCCTCGCGCGAACGGGTCGAACTTCCAGATGTAGCCGCCCTCGACGGGCCGCAGCGCGTGCCGGGCCAGCTCGAGGGCGAACGCGTCATCGAGGCGGCTGTCGACGAGCTGGATGCGCTCTCGCGCTTCCTCGAGCGTCCTGTAGACGCGCGGCTGCAACTCCGCGTAGCCCTCGTGGCGCGCGACCCAGCGGCGCAGCGCCTCGGGCTCGCTCAGCGGGCGGCGCGAGAGACCGCGGAACGCGAAGTTGACCGTCGCCTCGATCGCGACGACCGAGTTCACGCGCTCGGGGAACGCGCCCGCCGCATAGAGCGCGATCCGGGAGCCGAAGGAGTGCCCGACGATGTCGACCGGCCCGCCGATCACGTCGATCAGCGCCAGCAGGTCCGCGATGTGCTCGGACATCCCGTAATAGCCGCCGACGGCCCAATCCGAGTCGCCGTGCCCTCGCAGGTCCGGGGCGATCACCCGGTAGTCGGCGCAGAACGCAGCCGCGAGGCGGTCGAGCGAGCGCGCGTGGTCGCGCTTGCCGTGCAGCAGCAGCAGCGGCGGCGCATTGGCGCTGCCCCACTCCCAGTAGGCCAGCCGCAGGCGCTGCGAGTCGAAGTGGTGCTGGACGGGGCCGGCCGACGCCATCGCGGATCCGCCGGCTACTCGCCGTGGACGACGGGCAGCACCTCGTCCGCGAGGCGCCGGGTCTGCTCGATCAGCTCGTCGTCGCTCTCCGCGATCGGCCGCATCACGAACTTGGAGACGCCGACAGCGGCGTACTCCTCGATACGTTCGAGGATGGCGGCCGCGTCACCGACGGCGAAGTAGGCGGTCGGATCGGCGCGGTCGCTGAGGCCGGGGCGGCGGCTGATCGTGGCGGCGTGGCGCTCGACGATCGGGTCGTCCCAATCACCGAAGCGGAAGGGGAAGCTCGCGCCGTAGTGGTCCTCGGGGACCGGGCGCCCTGCCTCCCTCGAGACCTTGCGAATCGATTCGACCACCGGCGCGACCTGCGCCGGCGACTGCAGCCCGCCGAGCCAACCGTTGCCGAAGCGCGCGATACGGCGCACCGCCGCCGGGCTGGAGCCGCCGATCCAGAGTGGCAGCGGCTGTTGCACGGGCAGCGGAGCGATCGAGGCGTCCTTGTAGCGGTAGTGCTCGCCCTCGAGGCTCACGGTTTCGCCGCGCCAGAGGCGGGTGACGATCTCGAGCATCTCGTCGGACTTCGGCCCGCGCCCGCGGGGCTCGCGGCCGGTCGCCGCCCACTCGGGTGCGACCTCGGGGCCGACGCCGAAGGCGGGCAGCATCCGGCCGTCGCTGAGGAAGTCGATGGTTGCGCACTGCATCGCGAGCACGAGCGGATCGCGCAGCGGCAGGACGACGACGCTCATCCCGAACTTGAGCCGCTCGGTTGCCCCGGCGAGCGCCGCCATGACGCTCAGCGCCTCGAGCTGTGGTTGCGGCGAGATCAGCCGGTCGGACTGCCAGATCGAGTCGACGTCGCGCTCCTCGCAAAGCTCGACCCACTCGCGGAACGTCCGCGTCGAGGCGAACGGGAACGCCGCCATGCCCAGCCCGATGCGCGCGCTCATCGTCGCTCCTCCATGTCCTCGCCGCAGGGTAGCGGACGGCGGCGAGAGGCGCGCGCGTGCGAAGGCGGCTCCTCAATCAGCCTCGATGAGGTCGTCCACCTCGCGAGCAAGGGTCGGGAGGCTGGTTTCGACCACGTTCCATACCAGGCGGTCGTCGATATCGGCGTATCCGTGAATCAGGACGTTCCGGAAGGCGATGATGCGCTGATAGTCGCTGATCCCCGCGACGGTGGCTTCGTCGACCCTGGCGAGTCTCGCGATGGCCTCGCCGATGATCTCAAACTGACGCTCCACCGCAGCCCGCAGCATCGCGTCACGCTCGTAATCGGAGAAGGTCTTGGCGTCGGTGAACTCTCGAAGCAGCGCAGCGGCGCGCTGCGCGTCATAGAGGTACTTCCGGACCTCAAGCTTCATAGAGAGGCGTCCTGGTCTGCTCGACGGCTTGCAGGAAGTACGGGTTCCTGATCGCTGGGCCGATGACGAGATCGACCGGCCTTCCAAAGAGTCGCTCGAGGGACTCCAGCAGGCCGAAGTAGGCATCCGCGTAGGTGGCGAGCACGGTCGGGTCGAACTCAACGAGGAAGTCGAGATCACTGTCGTCGCGGAGGTGCGTGTCTGTCGCCGCGGATCCGAACAGGCCCAGCCGGCGGACGCCATAGCGGACGCAGAGGCTCTCCAGCTCTTCGGCGCGGTCCGCAATATCGGGAATCATCGTTCGCCTCCGGGCCCATCGGGCTCCCCTCTCACCCTACCTCAGCCCGCCAGGATTCGCCGCGCTTCGGCTGTCGGGTACGAGGGGTTGCGAAGCGACGTCGGCCTCGCCATGATCACGGCGCGACTGGGAGACAGGACTGGCCATGCCCGATCTGCTGTACGACAAGCGCGACCACTACGCCATCTTCACGATGAACCGCCCCGAGCGGCTCAACGCCCTCGGCGGCGCGATGCAGGAGGACCTCAAGCGCGCCGTCGCCGACTTCGAGGCGGACCCCGAGATGCGCGCCGGCATCGTGACCGGCGCGGGCCGCGCCTTCTGCGCGGGCGCCGACCTGAAGGAGAGCAACGAGGAGTTCTCGGCGGGCCGCACCAAGCCGACCGTGCGCTTCAACGACTCGGCGCCCTACTCGCTGGCGCAGAAGCCCTATATCGCCGCGGTCAACGGACTGGCCGTCGGCGGCGGCCTCGAGCGCGCGCTCGACTGCGACATCCGGATCTGCTCGACCGAAGCCTGGTTCGCGCTGTTCGAGCCGAAGCGCGGCCGCATGGCCGGCTACGCCATCCACCACCTCCCGAGGATGATCAACCTCGCGGCGGCCAGCTACATGCTGCTCACCGGCGACCGTGTCGAGCCCGAGAAGGCGAAGGAGTGGGGGATCGTCGCCGAGGTCGTCGAGCCGGAGCGGCTGCTGCCTCGGGCGATCGAGATCGCCGAGCTGATCGCGGAGAACGCGCCGCTGGCGGTCAAGGGCACGAAGGCTGCCTTCCGCGCCTGGCGGCACGAGAACATGGACTACTCGTACCGCCTCAGCGAGTGGGTCTACCGGGCGAACATCGACAGCTCGGAGGACATCCGCGAGGGCGCGCGCGCCTTCGCCGAGAAGCGCCCGCCGGTCTGGAAGGGCCGCTAGCCGCCGTTCAGCGCGGAGCCTCCGCCGCGAGCGCCTCGCGGCCGAACCGTTCGATCGCCTCCAGCGTTTCGCGCACGTCGTCCCAGGCCGTCGTGTGGTTGATGATGCAGAGCCTGAGTGCAAAGCGTCCCTTGAGCATCGTCGAGGACATCAGCGCGGGCTCTTCCCAGAAGACGCGGGCGAGCACGGTCCTGTTGACCTTCTCGAGGGCTTCCTCTCCAAGCCCGCCGTCCGCGGGATTCACCCTGAGGCACACGACTCCCAGCGACACCGGGCTCAGGGTCTCCAGGACGGGGCTGTTGCGGACGTGCTCCTCGGCGCGCGCGGCCAGCTCCATGCCCTTCGCTACGGCCCGCCGGAACGCCGCCATCCCGAAGATCTGGACGGACATCCAGACCTTCAGCGCGCGGAATGAGCGGCTGATCTGGATCCCCCGATCCGCGAAGTTCGGGTGGTTCGCGCCCCAGATCGTGTCCTGGAGGATGTCGGGGCGAACCGCGAAGGCGTTCTGGAGCGTGCTCGCGTCCTTGACCAGCAGGCATCCGGCCTCGTACGGCTGGAAGAACCACTTGTGCGCGTCCAGCCCGACGGAATCAGCCCGCTCGATCCCGCGCAGCAGCCTTCGCCCGCCCTCGGTCACCACGGCGAAGCCGCCGTACGCTGCATCTACGTGGAGCCAGATCCCTTCCGACTCGCAGAAGTCCGCCATCGCCTCGAGGGGATCGATGGCCCCGGTGCCCGCCGCGCCGCCGTTCGCGCAGACGATGATCGGGTTGAAACCGGCGGCGCGGTCGTCGGCCACGGCGCGCGTCAGCGCTTCCATGTCCAGGCGGAACTGATCGTCGCTCGGGACCGTGCGCACGGACTCCGGTCTCACGCCGATGATCATGGCGGCGCGTCTGAGCGCGACATGGGACTGGTCGCTCATGTACACCGTGGCGCGCTCGGGGTTACCGGCCGCTTCGCGCGCCGCGACGAAGGCGTCGACACTGGCTGCCGACCCGCCGCTCGTGAAGAGTCCGTCCGCACCTTCGGGATAGCCGAGCCAGCGGCGGAACCAGTCGATCACGGCCAGCTCAACCTGGCTGGGGCCGCTCGCGGTAAGCCAGGTCGCCCCGTTGATGTTGTACCCGGCGGCCATGAAGTCGGCGAGGACGCCCGGCCAGGTGGGCGCCGTCGGGACGAATCCGAATGAGCGCGGGTGATCGAGCCGCGCGGCGTAGGGGAGAATCTCGCGCGCCGCCCGCTCCAGCACTTGCTCCGCGGGCAGACCTTCCTCCGGCGGCTCCCCCATGAACACGGGTGCGAGGCCGTCGCGGAACTCGCCGTCCCAGGCGTCTTCCGTCGACAGGCTCTCGGTACGCTCCACCAGGAGCTCCGCCGCCCTGCGCGCGAGATCCAGCATCTGGCCCGGCGCCATCCGGAGATCATCGCCGCCCGAACCCACCGTTCCGTCAGGATCAGTAGAAGCGGTCACTGTTGTGTCTCCTTGTGGTTCATCGCGGGCCATCTACGCCACCTCTCGATGAACTATATGCTCTCGATAAACCATATGCGCCATCATCCGCAACGGAGTGTGTCCTGCCTCGCCAGGACCGACAACGTCGGCTCTGTTGCTCGTCTCGCGCATTCACCCGAAGCCTAGCCAGTTACAACCCTCAAGCCCGCCGCCGCTCCGCCCCCAAGCCCCGTCAGCCGCCTACCACGCCACCTCGCGCGCCTCGAGGTCGGCGATCGCGTCCGCTGCGAGGCCGGCGAGCTCGCCGAGCACGCCCGCCGTGTGCTCGCCGAGCCGTGGAGCGCGGCGGTTGGAGTCGTAGCGCTTGCCGTCGAGCACCCAGGGGCTGGCGGCCTGGATGTGGCGCTCACCCTCGGGCACGCGGAACAGGCCGCTCGAGGCGTGGGCGGCGGAAGTCAGCCCGGCCTCGCGCACGAGCTGGCGCAGGTCGAGCACGCGCTGCGCGGCGAGGCCGCGGTCGCGCAGCAGCGCCTCCAGTTGTTGCGCCTCGCGCTGGAGACTGACCTCGCCCAGCCGCCTCGCCAGTTCGCGCGGCGTCTCCCCCGCCGAAGGGCCGTCCGCGTCGAGGGCGCCCGCGAGGCGCTCGACCTCCTCGGGCGACACGCAGACGACGGCGACCCACTCCTCGTGGAGGCAGGGCAGGCACTCGCTGAACGCGGGCACGGCCAACTTGAAGCCGCGGCTGGCGTCGAGCGGCTCGCGGTCGCCGTCACTTGGCGGGTAGTTGCTTCCGAGGTAGCGGTGCAGCGCCGCCGAGGGGCCGAACAGGTCGACCTCGATCAGCGCGCCGCGCCCGCTGCGCGCGCGCTGCTGGAGCGCGTCGATCATCGCGAAGGCGAGCACGAAGCCGGCCTGCGGGTCGGGGTAGGCGATGCTGCGGTCGATCCACGGCTCGCCCTCGCCCTGATAGCCGAATCCGCAGGCGAGCAGCATCGCGTAGCCGAAGCCGACGAGGCGCGACAGCCGGCTGTCCGGGTGGTAGGCGGAAAGCCTGCCGATGATCAGGCCTGGGTTCGCCTCCCACAGCGCCTCCGCCGAGAGCCCGAGGCGCTCCGCGACGCCGGGCGTGAAGTTGGAGACGACGATGTCCGCCTGCGCCGCCAGCTCGCGGAACAGCCGTTGCCCCTCGGAGGTTCCGAGGTTGACCGTGGCGCTCTCCTTGCCCTGGTTCGTCTCGCGGAACGAGCCCTTGCGATCCCACTCCGGCAGATCGATGTCGGGCAGCGAGAGCTCGCCGATGCGCGAGCGCGTGTGGTCGAGGCGGTTCTGCGACTCGACCTTGATCACGCGCGCCCCGAGGTGCGCGAGCTGTGCGGTGCTGAGCGGCGTCGCCCAGACAGTGCTGAGATCGAGCACCGTGACGCCCTCGAGCGGACGGGCGAGGTCGGCGGCGGCCTCGGCCCGCGAGGGCGCCTCCGACGCCGGGGAGGGGGTCGAGCGGTAGAGCCAGTCGCGCACGTCGCGGCTGCCGGACAGCTCCTCCTCCAGCTCCGCGACCCCGGGCGGCGCGAGGGCGAATGCGAACGGCAGCCGCTCGCGCAGCGCGAGGTCCATCAGGTCGTCGCAGCTGCGCGTGGCGAACCACGGTGCGAGCCGCGGTTCGAGGACGTCCCAGTTCTCTCCTCGCAGGCCCCGGTGGGCGAAGATCTCCCAACTCGCCCACTCCGGGTCGCCCATCTCGTGCATCAGGCGCTGCCACTGCTCTTCGCTCGTGCAGAGGACAAAGAGGTCGCCGTCCGAGGCGCTCATCACCTCCATCGGCTGGAACAACGCCGAGCCGAGCCGGGTCGGCGAGAGGCCGGCGTAGGTCCACTTCACGACCTCGCCGGCGGCGCAGATCGAGAAGCACTCGTGCTTCGTCAGCTCGATCAGCTGGCCCGCGCGGCCGTGCGCCGAGGCGAGCAACAGCGCCATCGCGGCGTAGGAGCCGGCGATCGTCTCGGTCTGGTGCTCGTGCAGCACCAGCGGTCGGCCCTCCGGGTCGCCCGAGGCCCCGGTGAGGTGGAGCACGCCCGAGGCGGCCGAGACGGTGAGGTTGTCGCCCCTCGGCGCGTCGCGCTCGCGCCCAAAGGCCGAGATCACGACCGCGGGGCAGGGCAGCCCGTCCGGCAGCGCGCCGTCCGGCCAGCCCGCGCGATCGTCGAAGTCGATGAACAGCGCCGAGGCGCCGAGGTCCGCAACGGCATCCGGGGTCGAGGCGAAGGACTCGGCCGCACCTTCGCCGTTCTCGCTCCAGGCGGCGCGGACCGTGACGCCCTCGCCGGCTTGCTCGAGCAGACGCACCGCGCGTCCGGCGCGGCGCAGCAGCAGCGAGACCCACTCGACCGTGGCGGTGCGCCCGGCGAGGAGCATCGGGCGGTCCGGTTGAGACGCTATGCCCATCGAGTTCCTCCGGCTCGCGGCAGCACCGTCCAATGCTGCCGCGCCGCGGTCAAGGTGGCCGCCGAACGAGTCGCAGGTCGAGCGCCCGCCGTCCGGCGGCGGGGCACCGAGGCGAGCGGGGGCGGCTACACTGCGGCCGTGCCCGCCAACTGCCGACCGGGTAGCGACAGTCAGGCGCCTCGCGGATGACCAACGACACGCTCGCAGCGACCGAGAAGTGGTTCCGCAGGCGCGGCATTCCGCACTTCATCGAGGACTACAGCGCCCGTCGCGACGTGCTCACGAAGGCGCTGCCGTTCCTCATACTCACGGCGGTCTTCGAAGTAACCCTGGTGTTCAACCCGGCGTGGGCCTGGTGGATCAACGTGCCGTTCGTGGCGGGCGCCTGCGCGGCGCTGGGGGCGACCTGGGCGGGCATCAACTACCTGCGAGGGCGCCCGCTGCGGGCGCTGCCCGAACGGGTCGGCGCCGTGGAGCTGGTCGTCTTCCTGCTGGCGCCCTCGATAGTCGCGGCCGTCTTCGAGGGCGACTGGGAGGTGGCGCCGTTCCTGGTGGTGGTGAACGCGCTGATCCTGGGGATCGTGTATGTCACGGTGAGCTTCGCCCTGCTGCCGATCCTGCGCTGGGCAGGGTGGCTCGTCATTCGCAACGCCGCCAGCGTCGTGGGTCTGTTCGCGCGGGCACTGCCGCTGCTGCTCCTGATCGTGACGTTCCTCTTCATCAACGCGGAGCTGTGGGGCATGGCAGGCACGCTCGAGGGCGCGCGCTTCTGGCTGGTGATGTGGCTGTTCGCGCTGGTGACCGTCGTCTTCGTGATCTTCCGCCTGCCCGCCGAGATCGGTCAGATCGAGCGCTTCGCAAGCGCCGGGCGAGTGACCGAACTCGTGCGAGGAACGCCGGTCGAGGGGCTTGCGCTCCGCGAGGACGCGCTCGACCTCGACGCGCCGTTGCGCAGGGGCCAGCGAACGAACGCGAGCATCGTCGTGCTCTTCAACCTGTCGCTGCAAGTCCTCTCCGCCAGCATGATCGTGGGAGCGTTCTTCCTCGTCTTCGGCGTTCTCGCCCTGGACGCGGGCGTCATCGCCGCCTGGATCGAGGGTGAGCCGCGGATCCTGGCCGAGCTGGGCTGGCCGCCGGGAGCAGTGGTGACCGGAGAGTTGCTCCGGGTGGCCATCTTCCTGGCAGCCTTCTCGGGCTTCTACTTCACGATCAGCGTGCTGACGAACCGGGAGTTCCGCGACGAGTTCTTCGAGGACATCGTCGGCGAGGTCCGGCAGGCGTGCGCCGTGCGCGTGGTCTACCTCGGCGCGATCGCTCAGCTCGAGGCCGAGGCGGACGAACGAAGACGGGACAGTCGCGAGGCGGAACCCGAGCCATAGCCCGGCCCCCGAGCGGACGAAGGCACGGTCCAACGCCACCGCGCCGCGTAGCATGGCCCTCGCTGCATCGGAGGAGAGCCCCGTGCCGCAGCCCCGCCCGTTCGACAGCAGCTTCGTGCTCGACATGCCCTCCGCCGGTTCACCCGCCATCCGGCCGGGTGACGGCGCTATCGCCTACGTCCTCACCCGCGTCGACCACGCGACGCTGGCGACCGAGTCGCACATCGAGGGCGTCCCGTTCGGCGGCGGCGCGGCGCGCCGACTCACCGAGGGGCCGCGCGACGGTTCGCCACGCTGGTCGCCCGACGGCAGTACGCTCGCCTTCCTTCGCCGCGAGGAGGACGGACCCGCGCAGATCTGGCTGCAGCCGGCGGACGGCGGTGAGGCGAGCGCGCGCACGTCGCTGCGCGGGGGCGTCGCCGAATTCGTCTGGTCCCCGGACGGCGCGACGCTCTACTGCACCAGCGACGTCGATCCCGACGCCTTGCCAGCCTCGGAGGAACGCGATCCGCCGCTGCCGCGCGTGCGCGAGGTGCACGAGATCTACTACCGAGGCGACACGATCGGCTGGCGCGGCCGGACGCGGCGGCAGATCTTCGCCGTACCCGCGGCACGCGGGCGCGCGCGGCGGTTGACGCGCGGCGACTTCCAGCACCGCGCGCTCGCCGTCTCACCGGACGGCGCGGCGCTGGCCTTCGCCTCGGACCGCTCGCGCAAGCGGCACGAACGGGCGCCATGGGGCGCCGAGCTGTGCGTGATGCCCGCCGAGGGCGGCCGCGTGCAGCGGTTTGCGCGCGACGTCGTCGCTGTCGGCGGCATCGCCTGGCGGCCGGGGCGCGAGCCGGGCGAGGAGCAGATCGCCTTCGTCGGCGCGCCCGAGGACAACACCTGGCAGCGCTACGTCCACCTGCTCGACCTCGCCTCGGGCGAGTGCCGCCGCCTCACCGACGACTCGATCGACCCGCAGACCGGCTTCTTCCCGATTGCCCCCGCGCCGCCGCTCGTCTGGCGCGACGGTCGCGTGCTGTTCCTGGCCGACGCGGCCGGCTCGTCCGGCATCTACGCGGTGACACCCTCGGGCGAGGTCGAGGCCGTGCGCGCGCGCCGTGAGATCATCGGCGGCCTCGACGCGAACGACGAGGGCGACCGGCTCGCCTTCGTCGCATCAAGCCCGAGGGCCGCGCCGCAGGTTCGGACGCTCGACCTGCGCGCCGGGCGCGGTCGCGCGGTTACGCGCGCCGGCGCGGATTACCTCGCGGCGCATCCGCCGGGCCGGACCGAGCGCTCCCGCGTACGCCGCGCCGGCGAGTCCATCGAGGCGCGGCTCGTGCATCCGCCGGACTTCGATGCCTCGCGGCGCTACCCGCTGGTCCTCGAGATCCACGGCGGGCCGAACGCCTTCCACGGCGACGGCTTCAGCCCGCTGCACCAGGTCCTCGCGGGCGCGGGCTTCCTCGTGCTCGCGGTCAACCCTCGAGGCTCCAGCAGCTACGGGGCGGACTTCACCGCGCAGGTCTTCGAGGACTGGGGTGGCGCGGACTATCTCGATCTGCTCGCCGCCGTCGACGCCGCCTGCCGCCGCCCCTACGTCGACGAGCAGCGGCTGGGGCTGCACGGCTACTCCTACGGCGGCTACATGAGCAGCTGGATCGTTGGGCACGACGAGCGATTCCGAGCGGCGGTGATCGGCGCGCCCGTCACGAACCTCGTCTCGATGTACGGGCAGACCGACATTGCCGTATCGTTCGGCGAGCGCCAGTGGGGCGGGCTGCCGCAGGAGAACTCCGACCATTATGTCGAGCGGTCCCCGCTCACCTACGCCGACCGCGTGACCACGCCCGTGCTGCTGCTCCACGGGGAGGACGACATCCGCGTGCCGATCTCGCAGTCCGAGGAGCTGTACGTGGCGCTCAAGCGGCGTGGCAAGACGGTCGAGTTCGCGCGCTTCCCCGGCTGCTCTCACCTCTTCCTGCGCGGCGGCCACGCGGCCCTGCGCAAGGAGTACTACGACCGCTCCGTCGCCTGGCTCCAGAGATGGCTGACGCCATGACACTCGCTGAGGAGACCACCGCCGCCGCTCGCGAGGTCGTCGAGCGCATGACCGCGCGCGGCCTGCGCCTCGCGACGGCCGAGTCGACCGTCGGCGGACTGATCGGGCACGCGCTGACCGACGTACACGGCGCCTCGCGCGTCTTCCCCGGCGGGATCACCGCCTACGCGAACCCGCCGAAGCAGGCGCTGCTCGGCGTCCCCGCTTCCACCCTCGAGGCGCACGGCTCCGTCTCCGCCGAGACGGCGCTGGCGATGGCGCACGGGGCGCGGGCGGCGTTCGGTGCGGACCTCGCCCTCGCCGAGACCGGCATGGCGAGCGCCCTGCCGCCGGAGCGCGCCAACCCCGAGCGCCCGGCAGGCCTCTACTACATCGCGCTCGTCGCCGAGGACTTCGAGCGCGCCGAGCGCCGGATGTTCCCCGGCGATCGCGAGGAGACGAAACAGCGCGCCGCCGCCGCGGCGCTGCGCCTCGTCCTCGACTACCTCGACTCGACCGAGGGGTAAGCCGCGGCTAGCGAGGGTAGACCAGCGTGCGGGCGACCTCGCCGCGCTCCATCAGGTCGAAGGCCTCGTTGATCCGCTCCAGCGGGAGCCGCTCGGTGATCAGCTCGTCGAGCTTGAGCTTGCCCGCCATGTAGAGGTCGACGATGCGCGGGATGTCGGCGCGCGGGTTGGCTGCGCCGAAGCCGCTGAACTGCAACCCCTGGCGTCCCGCCATCAGCTGCCACCACGGGATCTCGAGCACCGCGTCGGCCGGCAGCACGCCGAGCACCCACATCTTGCCGCCCGGCTTGAGCGAGGCCATCCCCTGCAACACCACGGCGGGGATGCCGATCACCTCGAAGGCGTGATCGACGCCGATGCGCGTCAGCTCGCGGACCTGCGCGACCGGGTCGCCCTCGGAGGCGTTGACGGTGTGCGTCGCGCCGAACTCCTTCGCGAGTTCCAGCTTCGAGTCGAGCAGGTCGACGCCGATCACCAGCTCCGCGCCCGCGAGGGCGGCCGCCTGCACGGCGTTGAGGCCGACGCCGCCGCAGCCGAAGACGGCGACGCGATCGCCAGGCGCGACCTGCGCGTCGTTGAAGACGGCGGCGACGCCCGTCGTGACGCCACAGCCGACGAGCGCGATCGTGTCGAGCGGAGCGTCCTTGCGCACGGGGATCGCGCCGGTGGCGGGGACGACGGTGTACTCGGCGAAGGAGGAGACGAAGGACTGGTTGCTGATCCGCTCGTCGCCCTTGCTGAGCCGGCTGGTGCCGTCGAAGAGCGCGCCGAGGGGTCGCATCGCTGCGATCTTCGGGCAGTCGCTGAAGCGCCCCGCGCCGCAGGCCAGGCACTCGTTGCAGTAGGGCCCGATGCTGAGCACGACGTGATCCCCGACCTGCGGGCTGCCGACGCCCGGCCCGACCGCCTCGACGACGCCGGAGCCCTCGTGGCCCATCACCATCGGCAGCGGCGAGGGGAAGTCGCCGTGGATGCGGTGCAGGTCGCTGTGGCAGACGCCGCTCGCCTCGATGCGGACGAGCACCTCGCCGGTCTTCGGCTCGGCGATCTCGATCTCCTCGATGGTCAAGGGCTCATGGATCGCCCGCAGCAGTGCTGCCTTCATGCCTCGCTCCCTTCGTCGGGTTGCACGCGGCGGACACGGTACACCGGACGGGGTGCGGGGAGTCCTTCACGCCGCTGAGACCGTTACGGTGGTTGTAAAGTGTGGTCTGAGGCGCTGACCACCGGACGCCGTCCTCTGTCCGCATCGGGATCCAATTGGACGGCTGCTGCGTACCAACAGCGGGCCTGGTCTCGACCGTCCGGCATGGACGTGCGTCAGGCCGCCGGGTCCGCGGAAGGAGTCGCGCCGATGATTCCGCGCCGCGCGCTCCTCGCGATTCTCGCCCTGCTTGCGGCGGCAGTCGTCGTGGCGATCGTGCCGGCTGGCGCCGCCGCTCAGCAGGACGGTGACCCCTTCGAGGTCTTCGTCGAGTTGCGCGTCTGGCAGCACGTCGACGACCTCGAGGACATCTGGGTCAGCGCCCGGCCCCGAGACGGCGACTGGGATGCGCTGGGCACGATTCCCTTCCCGCTCGACAGCACGTACCCGGTGTACCACGACGGGCGTTACTACCGTTACGGCGATCTCGCGGTCGCCGGCGCCACACTGCGGATCTGGCAGTGGACCGGAGACCTCGACAGAATCTCCGTTTGCGCGCACCGCTGCGGAGATCCCTGGCGCCGCTCGGTCCCGCTGCCGCTAGGGGCGATCGCGCTGCCACGCGACGGCGGACACAGCACCGACGGACAGTACCGGTACGGCGATCTCACTATCACGACCATACCCGGCAACCCGGAGCTGTTATCTGACCGCGTGCAGCTCCTGAGGCTCAGGGACACGCTGGCCGGAACGGCAACACTCGACTGGGACCACGCCACATCGATGGCGACCTGGACGGGTGTCACCGTCGAAGGGACACCTCCGCGCGTGACGAGGCTCAGCCTGGCGGGCAGCGGCCTCACGGGTGAACTCTCGGGGCTGATTGGGAACCTGACGGGTCTCCAGGAGTTGCGGCTCGATGGGAACGTGCTTACGGGTGCGATTCCGTCGAAAGCCAGCCAGTTGAGCGGGCTGACACACGTCTACCTCGGCGGGAACGCGCTCACGGGCTGCGTCCCGCCGTCGTTACGCGCCGTGGCGAACAACGACACCGACTCCTTGAGTCTCGCCGACTGCTTGCCGCCCATCGAACTGCACGGCGACCACGACACGATCCTGGCCAGCGGATCCTACCTGATCAGGTCGTCCATGATCGGAGACGGCGACTCGTCCTTTGTCTTCGATGTGCCGGCGGGTATCCGACTGAGGATCAGAGGTCCGTACAAGGTCTACGGGCACGACTATCCCGCTTGGCTGCTCTTGGACCATGTAGGCAGTCAATCAGGGACGGGCTTCTCGTTGGGGTATGGCTCGGAGTACCACCGCACGGTGGATCCGGCCACTCCCGAAATCTCCGAGGCGTTCGACAGGATCATCGAGTCGGCGTGGTTTGGAGCCCGGGACGCTCCGGTGACGGATCGTGCGATGTTGACCGCGGTGGCCGGCGGCGGTGCGGGGGAGATCCTGCTCGAGTGGACGATAGCCAAGGCCGGCGCCACGCGCTGGCAGTACAGGTACAACGAACCGGACGAGCAGGAAGCCTGGGGGTCCTGGACGGATGTCCCGGGGAGTGAGGCGAACACCACGAGCCATCGACTAACCGGCCTTCAATCCGAGCAGCGTTACCAGGTCCAGGTGCGGCCGTGGATGACCACCGGTGCGGGGGACGCCTACGAAGCCGTCGAGTCGGTTGCGCTGCGGGCTGGGGCGGATGGCATCCCGATCGCGGTCCCCAACGTGCCGCTCGAAGAGGGACGGACATTCCGCGTGGGCGAGACGGTTTACACGTTCACTGTCCCGGCGGGTCGGCCACTTGTGCTGGGCGAAGTGAAGGACACCACGGACGGATCGACCAGGATCAGATGGGAGGAGCACGGGAGGTCCAACTACGTGATCTACGACGCCCGGCTCGGTCTCTACGTCGACGGCGCCCGCATGTACGAGTGGGGGCCATCGTTCCGACAACTACGAGACTTGATCAGGGAGGACCCGCTTACCGAGGGCGACCGCTCGGCCGGCCCTATCGCTCCCGCAGTGGCGATCACATTGCTCGGCCTGATCGCCCTCGCTGTGGCGAGGTGGCGCGGGCGTGTATGATTGCGGCGCCGGGAGCGTCCCGGCAGATGCATCACGCCACCAGAACGTAGTGGGGGAGAGCCGATGGCCGAGGAAGCGTACGAAGAGATTAGCGTCGAGAAGAAGGGGCACGTTGAGATCATCACCCTCAACGTCCCGGAGAAGCTGAACCCGATCACCTTCCGCTCGCTCTACGAGATCATCATGGAGATCGAGCGGGCCGAGCTGGACGACGAGGTCCGCTGCATCGTCTTCACGGGCGCGGGCCGTGGCTTCTCCTCCGGCGCCGACCTGAGCAGGGCCGCCGTGGACGGCCCGATCTACCGGGCGAAGCTCGGCGAGCGCAAGATGACCGAGTACCCGGGTGGCGTCCTCAGCTACGCGATCCACAAGGTCGGGCACTGCGAGAAGCCGACCATCGCCGCCATCAACGGCGTTGCGGTGGCCGCCGGCCTCGCGCTCGTGCTGGCCTGCGACATCCGCATGGCTGCCGAGTCGGCTCGGTTCTCCACCATCTTCACGAAGCGCGCGATGGTCGTGCACGCGGGCATGTCCTACTACCTGCCGCGCGTCGTGGGCATCTCGAAGGCCCTGGAGTTGCTCTGGACCGACCGCTTCGTGATGTCCGACGAGGCGAAGGAGATCGGCCTCGTCAGCTCGCTCCACGGGCAGGACGAGTTGCTGCCGGCCGCGATGGAGCTGGCCGAGACGATCGCCTCCGGCCCGACCGTCACGCTCGAGCTGGACAAGAAGCTGATCTGGCGAGCGATCGAGGCGCCGACGCTCCTCGAGGCGATGCAGGTCGAGTCCTGGGCCGGGTCCGTCGCGCACCAGACCGAGGACTCCAAGGAGGGCATGAAGTCCTTCATGGAGCGCCGCGAGCCGGTCTTCCAGGGGCGATAGTTCCAGGGTCGGTAGCCCCAGAGCAACCAGCCCCGGACTCCGGACGCGCACGCACAGAGGCCGCCCCCTCCTGGGGCGGCCTCTTGACGCCCATCGCCACTCCGACGTCGTAGGGCGCTACTGCGGGCCCAGCAACGCCACTAGGTCGTGCTTGTGCGAGAGGATGTCCGCCCAGGGGTCGCCGGCCTCGGCGATCCGTGCGGGCGCCGTGAGGATCGTGAAGTCCGTCGGGTAGACCTCGCCCAGCTCGTCCCAGCGCAGCGGCATCGAGACGGGCGCGCCCGGCTTGGGCCGCGGTGAGAACGCCGCCGCGAGGTTCTTGATCCGCGCGTTCTGGTTCACGTCGAGGAAGATCTTGCCACCTCGCTTCTCCACGGCCCACTCCAGCGTCACGTCGCGCGGGTGCGCGCGCTGCAGGAAGCCGCCGAACGTCTCCGCCACCGATCGCACCGCCGCGTAGTCGAACTGGCGCAGCACCGGCACGAGGATGTGCAGCCCCGTCGCCCCGGAGGTCTTCACGAACGAGGACAGCGAGGCGGCGTCGAGCAGCTCCTTGAGGCCTCGGGCGACCTCGACGGTCTTCGCGAAGGCGCGGCGGTTCAGCTCCGGCTCGTCGCCCGCCTGCTCCGTCCCGGCGTAGATGTAGGGATCGAGGTCGAAGAGCACGAAGTCCGGGTAGTTGAGCAGCGACGCCTCGATCCGCGCCTTCGAGCCGCTGAAGCTCGCCTCAAGGTGCGCGCCGTCCGGTTGCGGACTGACCCGAGCGAGCGAGACGTGCAGCTCGAGGTCGGCGAGCTGGCCGAGCCAGAGCAGCGTCGGCAGGTTGTTGCAGAGGATCGCCTGCTGATCGCCGCCCGCCGAGTCCGTGTACACCGTCACCGTCTCGACGAACGGCGGCGGGTTCTCGTAATGCTTCTGGTAGAAGGAGCCGCCCTCGACGCCGTTCGGGTAGCGGGTCAGCGTCAGCGGGCGGTCGCGCAGGTGCGGCAGCAGCCAGGGCGAGACCTCGGCGAGGTAGCGCAGCAGGTCGCGCTTGGTGAGCGCGCGCTGCTGCGGCGTCTCCGGCCACAGCACCTTGTCGAGGTTGGTAACGGCCAGTTCAGCGCCGTCAACCCCGAGGTGCATCCGCGCCCCCTCGCGGCCGAGCTGATCGAGCACGTCGACGACGGCCTCGCCGCCGAGATCCGCCACGGGCGCCTCGGGAACCGACGGCGGCGGCGCCGCCATCGCGTCCGCGCGCAGGACCTCCGAGGGCGACTTGTCATCGCGCAGGCGCACGAACACGGGCGCGCGCAGCCGCTCGTCGCTGGTCCAGTTCGCGAACTCCACCTCAGCGACGAGCTCGGGTCGCACGAACCGCAGGCGCCCGGGCTCCGGCGGCGCGTCGGCGAACGGGTCGTGGTCCGCGGCGAGGGCATCGAGGCGCGCGCGCAGCTCCCCGAGCGCTCGATCGTCGAAGCCGGAGCCGACCCGGCCCACGTAGCGCAGCGCGCCGTCCTCGTCGTAGCTCCCGAGCAGCAACGCGCCGAAGCTGCCGGCGCGTCCGCCCTCGCCCTCGCGCCAGCCGCCAACGACGAAGTCGCCGCTGCGCCGCGCCTTCACCTTGAGCCACTCGCGTGAGCGCCGGCCGTCGAGGTAAGCGCCGTCCCGCCGCTTCGCGATCACGCCCTCGAAGCCGAGGCCGACCGCGGCCTCGTAGGCGGCGCGGCCGTCGGCCTCGAAGCTCTGGAGGAGCTGCAGCAGCGGCCCCGGCCGCAGTACGCGCGCGAGCACCTCGATGCGGTCCGCGAGCGGCACGCGGCGCAGGTCGAAGCCGTCGAGATAGAGCAGGTCGAAGGGGAAGAACAGCACCGGCAGCTCGGCGTCGGCGCGCGCGACATCCGCCTCGCCGCCCAGGTTCATGCGCTGCTGCAAACGCTCGAAGGAAGGGGCCCCCCGCTCGTCGAGCGCGGCGATCTCGCCGTCGAGGATCGCGCTCGCCACGGGCTGCGCGGCGATTGCGTGCGTGAGAGCGGGGTACTGCGCGGTCAGATCGAGGCCGCGCCGCGATCGCAGCGTGACCGCGCCGTCCTCGATGAAGGCGAGCGCGCGGATGCCGTCGAGCTTCGGCTCGAAGAGCCAGTCCTTGCTGTCGAACGGCCCGTCCGCGAGGGCGGCCTGCATCGGCGCGAGCGTGCGAGGCGGCTCGCCACGCTCGACGCCGGGCAGCGCGGCGAGGTCGGGCGGGGTGCCGTGGCGAGTCGGGTCGGGCAGGCGGCCCGCTTGCAGGTCGGCGATCGCGAGGCCGGAGATGACGGAAGCATCCTCGGCGATCAGCTCGCGGGATGGATCGGCCGCCTCGTCGCGGTGCTTGATCAAGAGCCAGCTGCGCTCCTCCTCGCTGGTCCGCACGAGCGCCCACGAGCCTTTCAGCTTGCGCCCGCGCAGGGTGACGGAGAGCTTGCCGGCCTCGATGCCCTCGAGGACGCGCGCCTCCGCCGCGGTGCGGTCGTGGAAGAGCGTCCCTCCCTCGTCGGGGGAGTAGGTGCCGTTGTCCCAGACGATCACCTCGCCGGCGCCGTACTCGCCCTTCGGGATCACGCCCTCGAAGGAGGCGTAGCCGAGCGGGTGGTCCTCGGTCTGGATCGCGAGCCGCCGCTCGGCCGGGTCGAGCGAGGGCCCGCGCGGCACCGGCCACGAGGGCATCGCGCCGCGGACCTCGAGGCGCAGGTCGTAGTGCATGCGCGTTGCGCGATGCTGCTGCACGACGAAGGTGAGCGGCCCGCCTGCCGACGGCTCTGGTGGCGGCTCTGGCGGCGGCTCCGGCGTCCTCGCGAAGTCGCGTTTCGCCTCGTACTCGTCGAGGCTGCGTATGGGCTTGTCGGCGGGCATGGCTGCGGGCCGGTGCTGCGCGCGCCCGGCGGCGGACGCGGGCTAGCTCGCCTTCGCCTGGGTGGCGGCCGAGGCGTCCTCGCGCGTGGCGGCGCGCTGCGAGGCGGCCTCGACGCTGGCGCGCAGCGCGGCCATCAAGTCGACGACCTTCGCGGTCTCGGGCGCCTCGGCCTCGACGAGTTCCTGGCCCTCGAGCTTGGCCTCGATCAGCTGCATCAGCGCGTCGCGGTACTCGTCGCGGTAGTCCTCGGGCTGGAACGGGCCCTCCAGCATCTCGATCAGCGTGAGCGCCATCTGCAGCTCGTCCTCGGAGACCTCGGTCTCCTCGAATGGCTCGAGGGCGGCGGTGCGCAGCTCGTCCGGGTAGTACAGCGTCTCGAGGAGTACACGGCCCTCGGCGCCCGGCCGCAGCGCGCAGAGCCGCTCCTTGTTGCGGATCGCGACCTGCGCGATCGCGGTCAGGCCCTTCGCCTCCAGCGCCCTGAGCAGCAGCGCGAACGGTTTCGCGCCCGTCTCGTCGGGTTCCAGGTAGTAGGCGCGCTCGTAGAAGACGGGGTCGATCTCCTCGAGCTTCACGAACGCCTTGATGGCGATCGTGTGCTTCGTCGGGAGGGGCAGCTTGTCGAAGTCCTCGTTGTCGAGAACGACGTAGCGGTCCTTGGCGTACTCGTAGCCGCGCACGATCTCGTCGTAGGGCACCTCGCGGTCGAGGTTGGGGTTCCAGCGCAGCTGCCGCACGCGCGAGTGATCCTCGCTGTGCAGTTGCCGGAAGGAGACGTCCTTGCTCTCGGTGGCGGTGAAGAGGCGCACGGGGATGGCGACCATCCCGAAGCTGATCGCGCCTCGCCAGATCGGTCGCGGCACTGGGGACTCCGCTCCTCGCGGCGGCGCGCCGGCGTGCGCCGCCCGTGCTTCTACCTTAGCGCGTTTGTGCTCAGTGCGAGGCGCGCGGGATGGCGCGGCGCGGGGTGGGCGCGGCCTGCGAGGGCGCGCGGGCGCCCTCGGCGAGCGAGGCGAGGTCGGCGTCCGGGGCGAGCAGGCCCTCGTCCGGGGGTTCGGCGAGCGCGCCGTCGACGAGCTCGAAGCTGCGGTCCTGCACCGCAGGGATGCGCGGGCCGGGGAGGATCACGCCGGTCAGGTTGAGCGGGTCGGCGGCGCTGAGGCGCACGCGCTCGCCCTCGCGCGGGCTGCGGCGCACCGCGCGAAGGGCTTCGAGCGCCTCGGGCAGCGAGAATTGCTCGCCGACGAAGCCGCGCACGAAGCGTCCGCCGCGCACGATGCCGCGCGCCTCGAGGCGTCGCAACGCGCGCAGCAGGTCGCGCCAGGGCACGGTGAAGCTCTCGGCGGCGACCACGTCGCGGAAGACGACGCCGTAGCGACGCAGCAGGAGTTGCGCCAGCTCCTCGGCGAACTCGTCGCGCTCGGCCGGGTCGGCCTCGCCGGGGCGCAGCAGCGCCCAGCGGCCGGCCGGTCCGCCGCCGGTGTAACGCCCGGCCCCGAGGTAGCGCCCGCGCCGGGCGCGCCGCGCGGAGCGGCGGGTGAGGTCGCGTAGCCCCTGGAAGCCGTCGGAGGCGACGAGCCCGGCCGCGATCAGCTCGCGCAGGCCTTCCTCGACATCGCTCGCGAGGCGGCGCGTGCCGCCCACCAGCTCGTCGAAGAACAGCGCGCCACGCTCGCGCAGCAGCGCGAGCAGCTCCGCAGCCGCCCCAGCCGCGGGTTCGCGGGGCACCCGCCCGTCCGCCCGCGCCGCCGCGAGCAGCATCGCGAGGTCCCCCCTCGAGGCGACCGTGACCGGCGTCACCTTCGTCGCTCGCGAGAGGCGCGCCGCCTCGCTGCCGTTCTGCCCGTTCGTCGCCGAGCGAGGCGGGGCGAGGCGGCCCCAGGCGATCTCGCCGGAGAGGCACAGCTCATCGAGCCAGTTGGGGCCGAAGTCCTCGACGCGCGCGCGCAGCAGATCGCGCTCCCAGCTCGCGGCGGGGGCTTCGAAACCGCCGAGCTGGGTGACGGCCTGGCGCACGCCGCGGCGGCCGGCGAGCTGCGTGCCGGGCGCGACGTGCTGCCAGCGCAGCAGGAAGCGCATGAAGTCCTGCGCGCTGACCGGGTCGATCTCGCGGCGCAGCCGGTCGAGCGTCTCGCGGTGGATGCGCGCGAGCAGGCGGCGGTCGCAGAACTCGTCCTCGTCGCCCTCGCGGCCAGGCGTGAAGCGCCCGCGCAGCACGAAGCCGCTCGCCTCGACCTGCTGGAGCCCACGCGCGACGTCCTTGACCTCCAGGCCTGTGCGCGAAGCAAGGCCCGAGGGCGTGAACGGCCCACGCACCTCGCTGTGCCCGCGCAGCAGCCGCCTGCGCGCATCCTCACGGTCCTCGCAGGACTCGGCGACGCCCGCGGGCAGCGCGGCGGCGACGGGCGCGATCACGGCGGCCGCGTCCGGATAGAGCAGCGCGATCGCGGGGTGCTGCTCGGCGGCGAACCAGAGCCGCGCGCCGTTCGCCACGAGGGCGCCCGCGCGGCCCCGCGCGGCGAGGTCGAGCAGCCAGCCCTCCCACGCCGCCGCGTCCTGCTCGTGGACGGCGACGAGGCCCATCAGCGCCTCGTGCGTCTCGTCCGCGTTGCGCGGCTGCGGCCAGGCCTGCTCGGCGACGCGCTCGATCGCGTCGGCGTCGAGCGCGCCGAGGTCGCGCGCCTCGCGCGGCAGCGAGCGGCGCAGCATCACGGCGCGCGTGCGGCGCTCCTCGAGCGGCGCGTCGTCGAGGAAGGTGTAGGGCTTGCCGTTGATGATCTCGTGCGCCATCGGCGAGGGTTCGGTGGTATCGCGCGCGTGCAGCCGGATCTCGCCGGCCTCGATGCGCCCGAGCACCGCCTCGAGGCTGTCGACGTCCATCGCTTCGTGCAGGCAGTCGTCCATCGTCTGGCGTAGGAGCACGTGGTCGGGCATCTCGAGCGGACCGGTAACGTTCTCCTGGCAGCCGACCTGCTCGGGGAAGGTCGCGGCGAGCAGGTCGTCGGCAATCATGCGCTGCAGGTAGGGCTGCACCTTCTTGCCGCCGCGTAGCCGCGGCACCGCGAGCGCCCGCGTGGTGTTCCAGCGCCAGCGCGTGGGGAAGAGCGGGATGTAGAAGCAGGACTGCCGCACCGCCTCTTCCACGTTCCTCGATGTGACGTAGGCGAACGACTCCTCGAGGGGGAAGCTGTGCTGCGGCCCCAGCGAGAGGATCATCCCGTCATCGTTGGCCGCCGCCTGTAGCTCGAAGTCGAAGCGGACGCAGAAGCGCTTGCGCAGCGCGAGGCCCCAGGCGCGGTTGATCCTCGACCCGAACGGCGCGTGCACCACGAGCTGCATGCCGCCCGACTCGTCGAAGAAGCGCTCGAAGACAACGTCGGTGTCGGTCGGCACGATGCCGAGGCCGTCGCGCGTCGCGCGCACGTAGTCGACCAGCTGCTGCGCGCCGGAGAGGTCGACCCCGGCCTCCTCGATCAGCATGTTGGCGAGCGGTTCGACATCGTCGAGGCTCTCCGCGATCTCGCGGCGCAGGCGGCCGACCTCCTCGCTCAGCTCGATCGTGCGGCCGGGGCCCTCGCCGAGCCAGAAGGGAATCGTCGGCGGCGCGCCGCGCGCGTCCTCGACGCGCACGGTCCCGTTCTCGACGCGCCGGATGCGCCAGGAGGTGCTGCCGAGGAGGAAGACGTCCCCGGCCATGCTCTCGACGGCCCAGTCCTCGTTGACCGTGCCGACGACGGTCTCGTCCGGCTCGGCGACGACGCGGTAGTCGCCCAGCTCGGGGATCGTGCCGCCGTTCTGGATCGCAACCATCCTCGAGGCGCGGCGCGCGCGCAGCAGGCCGGCCACGCGGTCTCGGTGCAGCAGCGGCCTGGAGCCGCCGGCGCCCTCGCCGACGCCGCTCGCGAGCATCGCGAGCACCTCGTCGTAGTCCTTGCGCGCGAGGTCGCGGTACGGTGCGGCGCGGCGCACGAGCTCGAACAGCTCGTCCTCGCTCCACTCGCGCGCGGCGCACTCGGCGACGATCTGCTGCGCGAGCACGTCGAGCGGCGCGACCGGCTGCACGATCTTGTCGAGGCGGCCCGCGCGGACCGCCCTCGTGAGCGCCGCGCTCTCCACCAGCTCGTCGCGCGTGCCGGGGAAGATGCGGCCCTTCGGACGCACGCCGAGCGCGTGGCCCGAACGCCCGACGCGCTGCAGGAACGTGGCAATGCTGCGCGGCGATCCGATCTGGCAGACGAGGTCGATCGAGCCGATGTCGATGCCCAGCTCGAGCGAGGCGGTCGCGACCAGCGCGCGCAGCTCGCCGTCCTTGAGCCGCTGCTCCAGCCGCAGCCGCCGCTCCTTGGAGAGGCTGCCGTGGTGGCTCGCGACGTGCTCCTCGCCGACGCGCTCCACGAGGTGGTGCGCGACGCGCTCCGAGAGCCGCCGCGTGTTCACGAAGACCAGCGTCGTGCGGTGCTCCGCGATCAGCTCGGCGATACGGTCATAGATCTCGCCCCACTGCTCGGCAGGCGCGACCGCCTCGAGGTCGCTCGGTGGCAGTTCGACGGCGAGGTCGAGGTCGCGCTGGTGTCCGAGGTCCACGATCGCGCAGTCCGGCTCGCCGTCCGCGTCGAGGCGGTCCGCGCCGACGAGGAAGCGCGCGATCTCCTCGATCGGACGCTGTGTCGCCGAGAGTCCAATGCGTGCGGGCCGCTCGCCGCCGGAGTCGGCGACGAGCTGGTCGAGCCGCGCGAGGGTGAGCGAGAGGTGGCTGCCTCGGCGGTCACGTGCGAGGGCGTGGATCTCGTCGACGATCACCGTGCGCACGCGCCGCAGGTTCTCGCGGCTGCGCTCGGCGGTGATCATCAGGTAGAGCGACTCGGGTGTGGTGATCAGGATGTGCGGCGGCTTGCGCACCATCGCCTGCCGCTCGCTCTGCGTCGTGTCCCCGCTGCGCACCGCCGTGCGGATCGCCGGCGGTTCGAGGCCGAGTTCCGAGGCGACCTCGCGGATCTCCTCGAGCGGCGTCTCGAGGTTGCGCTGGATGTCGTTGCCGAGCGCCTTGAGCGGCGTGACGTAGACGATCTCCGTCACGGCCTCGAGCGTGCCCGCCTCCGCCTTGCGGACGAGGCCGTCGATGCCGGCGAGGAAGGCGGCGAGCGTCTTGCCGGAGCCGGTCGGAGCGCTGATCAGCGTGTCGCGACCGCTCGCGATGCGCGGCCAGCCCGCCGTCTGCGCGTCGGTCGGCGCCTCGAAGCGCCCTCGGAACCAGGCCGCGACGGCGGGATGGAACTCGATGCCGCTGGCGATTGGCGCTTCGGCAGTGGTCATCGGTACTCCGTCATTTGGCACTGCTGCGAACAAACGTGCGGTGTGTCTGCCCAGCCTACGCCCTGCCGCGCCTCGCCTCAAGGGCCACCGGCGACGTTGCCCGCGCGCGAGCGCTGGCCGTACCATGGCGAGGCCAGCGGAAGTAGCTCAGTGGTAGAGCGCCTCCTTGCCAAGGAGGAGGTCGCGGGTTCGACCCCCGTCTTCCGCTCCACTCTCACCTCGCGCCTACTTCTCGCTGCGGCGCTTGTCGCGTTGCCGTCCTCGCGCGATGCTGGACGGGCGACGCGGCCGAAGTGGCGGAATGGCAGACGCGACGGTCTCAAAAACCGTTGGGCTTCACGGCCCGTGTGGGTTCGACTCCCACCTTCGGCACCAGATCCCTGAGCTCTCCCGATCGGTGCGGTGGTATTCGCCGGCCCCGCTGACTCATCGACACGCGCCGGTCAGGAGTGATTCACCGCCGCCCGACCATTCGCCAGGCGGCATTGCCTTGACATCAGGAACACTCCCCCGCACCGTCTCGGACGCCGTCATCGCCGGAGCGGCGTATCAGGGGGATGGCTCCCTTGGAGATGCACGAAGCCCTGCTCCTCATGGGGCTGTTGATCGTCTTCGCCAAAGTTCTCGAAGGCATATTCAAGCGCTTCGGCCTCAGCGCGATTGTCGCCTACGCCACGAGTGGCGTTGTGCTCGGCCCCCTCACGGGGTTGGTCGAGGCAGGCCCCGAGGTCGATGTTGTCCTGGGGATCGGGATCTTCATCTTCTTCTTCCTGATCGGCCTCGACGAGCTTGACGTCTGGGGCTTCGTCGCCGCGATTCGCGGCCGGCTCTTCCTGGCCGCGGTGCTATCCGTGGCGATCTCGCTCCTCGTCTCGCTCGCGGTGACGACGGAGGCGTTCTTCGATCTGCAACTGGAGCTCAGCTTCACCGAGGCGCTGGCGCTGGCGGGCGTGCTCTCGCTCTCCAGCCTCGGGGTGGTCGCGAAGGTGCTGATCGACGAGGGGCGGCTGAAGGATCCCGTAGGCGTGCAGATCTTCAGCGCAGTGGTGATCGCCGAGCTGATCGCGCTGTTCGTCGTCGGCTTCTCGATCAGTGACCGTGTGATGACGGAACACGGACACCAGCTGGAGTGGTCCAGCATCGCGATCGTCGTGGGGCAGATCCTCGGATTCGCCGTTGTGACGTGGGTGGTCTCCACCAGGGTGCTTCCGAGGGTGATCGTGCTGCTGTACCACATCCTGCAGGTCCCGCAGCTCTCGTTCGGATTGTTGCTCGGCGGGCTGTTCCTGGTCGTGGTGGCGGCCGAGGAGGTCGGCCTCCACGGCTCGCTGGGCGCGCTGTTGTTCGGCGCGGCGCTTTCTACCCTGCCCTACCAGGTGCGTCACGACATCATGCCTGGAATGCGAGGGACCGCCGAGGGGTTCTTCGTTCCGTTGTTCTTCGCGTCCGCGGGGCTGCACCTGAGCCTCGACTTCACCGGGCTCGCGCCCGAGACCATCATCGTGCTGGCGCTGGTGCCGCTGGCGGGGAAGTTCGCGGGAGCGTTCATCAGCGCCTACATCACCCGGCTCCAGGCGCCGCTCGCCACGGCAGCCGGCCTGATGGCAAAGGGAGTGGCCGAGATTGCGCTGCTGCTCCTGCTGTTCCAAGCCGGCGCGATCGACCGGGGCGTGTTCTCCCTGCTCGTGCTGGTGATGCTTGGATACATCCTGCTCACGCCCCTTGGCATCAGCTTCGCGCTCAGGCGGCTGGGCGAAGCGAAACCCGACGTGTCCGACGAGGGACTGCCACCGTCCCTGGACCGTTTCGCCCTCGAGGGACTCCAGGTGCGGGACGTCCTGGACGAGTCCCGCATGCATCCGGAACAGAGGCTGACGGTGAAGGCGTTTGCCGCAACCTGGCTGCTTCCCGAGCAGCATGACTACGTGGTCGTGGACGGCGAAGAGCTGGCGGGCATCGTCTCCCTCAGCCTGCTGCGATATCTCCCTCGCAGGGAGTGGGAGCACACCACTCTCCAGCGGGTCCTCCGCCAAGACACGCCCTACGCCTATACCGACGAATTCGTGGAGGACGCGCTGCAGCGGATGATCGAGAGTGCGTTGACCGTGCTCCCGGTCGCCGACCGCGAGACGGGTACGTTCGTCGGCTCAATCTCAAGCCACGAGGCGATCGAGCTGATCACGCTCTCCGCGCACGGGCAGTGACGATCGGCGTCGCGGTTCCGGCCTAACCGACCGTGTTGGCGGGCCGTCCTTCGACGAAGGCGCGCAGGTTGGCGACGGCAATGTCCATCAGCCGCTGCCGCGACGCCCGCGCGTACCAGGCGACGTGCGGCGTGATGATGCAGTTCGGCGCGCGCAGCAGCGGGTGATCCTCTGGCGGCGGCTCCGCTTCGAGCACGTCGAGGCCGGCGCCCGCGATCGTCCCCGCCTCGAGGGCCGCGGCGAGAGCGGCGCTGTCCACCAGCGGGCCGCGGCCGGTGTTGATCAGCAGCGCCTCGGGCTTCATCAGCGCCAGCCGCCGCGCGTCGACGAGCCGCTCGGTGTCCGGCGTCAGCGGGCAATGCAGGCTCAGCACGTCGGCGCGGCTGAAGAGGTCGTCGATGCCCGTGAACTCCACCTCGATGCCTTCGAGGGCCGCCGCATCCGGCCGGTGCGTGTTGCTGGCGAGGATCGTCATGCCCATCGCCGCACCGATGCGTGCGACGGCGCGCCCGATCCGCCCCAGTCCGACGACGCCGAGGTTGCGGTCGGAGAGCTCCATCATCGGCGCGACGGAGAAGCACCACTCGCCCTCGCCGCTCCAGGCGCCCTCGCGCACGGCCTCGGCGTGCGGCGCGGTGCGGCGCGCGAGCTCGAGCATCAGCGCAGCCGCGTGCTGCGCCACGGAGTCGGTGCCATAGGCCGGCACGTTGGTCACCACGATGCCGCGGCTCACCGCCTCCGCGACGTCGACGACGTCGTAGCCGGTCGCGAGCACGCCTATGTAGGCGAGGTCGGGCAGTTGCCGGATCGTCTCGGCGCGGAGCACCGTCTTGTTGGTGAAGACGTAGCGGCAGCCGGCGGCGCGCTCAACGACCGCTTCGGGCGGGGTGAGTTCGTGGACCGTCAGCTCGCCGAAGGCGGCGAGGCCGTCCCAGCTCAGATCACCCGGATTGAGCTTGGCCCCGTCGAGGACCACGATTCTGTCGGCCCTGGTCGCGTCGGCCACCCTCGCTCCTCCGTCCTCGACGCCCTCCGGCCGCCGAGGGCGATCGTAGCCGCGTTCGGCGCTACACGCGGAAGCGGCGCGCCACGCCTCGGCGGCGGTGCGCCATCTGCTTGCGGCGCTCCTCAGCGTCCATGCGCAGCGCGTCGTCCGGCAGCAGCCCGTCGAGGTCGGCGAGCTTGACGAGGCGCGTCTCCGGGAAAGGCGGCTCGTCCGTCTCGCACTGCATCCAGCGCAGGCCGATATGGCCCTCGTTCATGTGGCCCGTGGAGAGCCAGTTGGGGACGCCGGGGTCCTCGTGCGAGACGACCACGCGCGCCGAGCCGTCGCGCTCGGTGGGCGACTGCCGGCAGTTCACGCCGGCCATGTGGTAGCGGTAGTCGATCGAGGTCATCCAGTAGTCGTTGAGCTCCAGCTCCCAGTAGTCGCAGATCGGCGGCGTGAACTCGATCAGCAGCGCCTCGTCCGGCTGCACCATCCAGTACATGTGGTAGATGATCCCGCCCGGCGCGGCGCCGACGGCGCCCTGCGTGGCCGAGGTGCGGAAGGTGTTCGGCTGCTCGCGGTAGCGCTGCTGCCACCAGCGCCAGTAGCTCGCCGTGTCGCCGACCCAGTCCGCCGCCCCGGCGAGGCCGCGCGCCATCCGCTCGGGCGATATCGGCTCCGGAGGCCCGTGGTCGCCGATCCGCTCGATCATCACGTCGATCGGCGCCTCGGCGGCCCAGTCGCCGAAGAACTGGCGGACCGTGAGGCGGTCGACCTCGGGGACCGTGCGGAGCCAGTTCCCAGGGTGCTCGTCCGGGCTGACGATGATCTCGAAGCTGCCGTCCCAGTTGGTGACGAGGTCCTTGCCCATGATCCGCCCGACCTCGGCGGACTCGCCCTGCGGCGTGAGCTCGGCCGGCCGGTACGAGCCGAAGACGAGGTAGTGGACGCCGCCGCGGTTGCCCGTGATGCGGTAGGTTTCGGAGCCGTCGAGCAGGGCGCGCAGGTAGATGCAGTCCGGATTGTCCCCGCCGTACTTGCGCACCGGCGTCATCGGGCGGAAGAAGTCCGGGTAGAGCGGGTCGGAGTGCTCGACGTTGACCTCGAGGCCGAGTGCGATGTTCTGCGTGAGGTACTGGAAGCCGCGTGCGCGGTCCAGCGCCGTCGCCGGCGCAGGGTCGTCGAAGATGTACGAGCTCGCCCCCTTGAGGTCGTCGCAGAACTGCTCCCAGGCCTCCTTCAGCATCGCGTCGTGTGGTGTATCGCCGTAAGCCATCGTGCCCTCCTATCGCGCACCGCGAGCATAGCGAGGCAGACGCGAGGGCGTTGCCCGCGCCCGCGCCGCGCGACCTTCAAGCCCGCGACAGGTAGACTCCGCCCTCGATGGCGCTTGAGGGCAAGGTCGCGATCGTCACCGGAGCAAGCCGGGGCATCGGCGCGGACATCGCGCGCCACCTCGGCGGGCTCGGCGTGGCCGTCGCCGTCGCCGCGCGCAGCGAGCAGGAGCCGGACCCGCGCCTGCCCGGCACGATCCACTCGGTCGTGCGGGAGATCGAGGACGCGGGCGGGCGCGCGCTCGCCGTCCGGACCAACGTGCGTTACATCGAGGACACGCAGGCGCTGGTCGACGCCACGATCGCCGAGTTCGGGCGCCTCGACATTCTCGTCAACAACGCGGGCATCACCTTCCAGGGGAGCGTCGAGGAGATCCCGCTGGAGCGGCTGGAGCTGATCTGGCAGATCGACCTGCGCGCGCCGATCGTGCTCTGCCGCCAGGCGATCCCGCACATGCGGGCGAGCGGCGGCGGGCATATCATCAACGTCTCCTCGAACGCCGCGCGCCCGATCGGGCCCGCCCCCTACGAGCGCCCTCGCACCGGGAGCTTCATCTACTCCGCCTTCAAGGCCGGACTGAACCGCTTCAATGAGCAGCTGGCGCGTGACCTGCAGTACGACGGCTCGCGCATCTCCTGCAACGTGCTCTCGCCGATGGGACGCCTCAAGACGCCCGGCAACCTCTACGCCGGCCGCGACTTCGGCGATCCACTGGAGTTCGAGGTCGCCGAGGCGATGGCGAAGGCGACGGCCTGGATCTGCGAGCAGCCGCCGGGATTCAGCGGCCACGTCCTCTGGGACCAGGAGCTGTGCGACGCGCAGGGGCTCTGAGCCCGCCGCGTGATAGGCTCGAATCAGCGACCGAGCGAGAGGCGCTGACATGACCTCCAGCCAGTTCAACGGACACGAGCACGAGGGCGAGATCGTCGCCGTCCCCGAGGCGATCGACGAGTTCCGCAACGGCCGCCCGGTGATCATCGCCGACGACGAGGGACGTGAGAACGAAGGCGACCTCTGCATCCCCGCGGAGTTCATCAGCGCCGAGCTGATCGCGTTCATGGCGCGCGAGACGCGCGGGCTGATCTGCGTCGCCATGGCGGGCGAGCGCCTCGACGAGCTGGCGATCCCGCTGATGACCGGGCGCAACACCTCCCCGCTCGCCAAGGGCTTCACCGTCACCGTCGAGGCCCGCGACGGTGTCACGACGGGCGCCTCTGCGCAGGACAAGGCGCATACGATTCGCCTGCTCGTGGACCCCGCGACGAAGCCCGAGCAGCTGACCCGGCCGGGGCACATCTTTCCGCTGCGCGCCCGTGAGGGCGGCGTGCTGGAGCGCGCCGGCCACACGGAGGCCTCGGTGGACCTCGCGCGGCTGGCGGGCTGCAGCCCCGCGGCGGTGATCTGCGAGATCATGCGCGACGACGGGACGATGGCGCGGATGCCGGACCTCGTCGCCCTCGGCCGTGCCCACGGCTTCAAGATCGTCACCGTCAACGACCTGATCGCCCACCGCCTGCGCACCGACTCGCTGATCGAGCGGGTCACCTCGGCGGATCTGCCGAGCCGCTACGGCGAGTTCAGCGCGGTCGCCTACCGCACGCTGATCGACACGCGCGAGCACATCGCATTCGTGACAGGCGATCTCGCCGGCGACGAGCCGGTGCTGGTGCGCGTGCACGACCAGTGCGTCAGCGGCGACGTGCTGCGCTCCCTCGGCTGCGATTGCGGCCAGCAGCTCCAGACCGCGATGCGGCTTGTCGGCGAGGAGGGCCGCGGCGTAATCGTCTACCTCTACCAGCAAGGGCGCGGCGTCGGCGTGCACCAGAAGGCGGGGAGCGGCGTGCAACCGCTGGTCGGCGCCGCCGGTGAGACGGCCACCGAGGCGCTGGGTCTCCCCGACTACGGCATTGCGATGCAGATCCTCGTCGACCTCGGGGTGCAGAAGATGCGCCTGATCACGGACAACCCCGTGAAGCGCTCCGGCCTCGACGGCTACGGACTGGAGATCGTCGAGTTCGTCCACTTCGACGGCAGCACGGAGCACGCTACCGCCACCTAGCGACAGCACGCCCGGCGGGTCGCGTCAGGAGATGCTGGCGCCGCCGTCCACGGCCAGCACCTGGCCGGTGATATGGCCCGCGAGGTCCGAGGCGAGGAAGACCGCCGCCCCGGCGATGTCCTCGGGTTGCGCGATGCGGCCCATCGGGTTGCCCGCGGAACGCTCCCACGGGTCGCCGTGCATGTTGCGCGTCCGTCCCGCGGTGTCGACGGCGCCGGGGGCGACGGAGTTGACGCGGATGCCGTGCTCGCCCCACTCGGCCGCGAGGGCGCGCGTCATCCCCATGATGCCCGCCTTGGAGGCGGCGTAGACGGCGGTCTGATTGCCGCCCGAGCGCAGCCCGGCCACCGAGGACGTGCTCACGATGCTGCCGCCGTGGCCCTCGGACAGCATCGTGCGAGCCGCCGCCTGGCTCCCAAGGAACATCGATTTCAGATTCATCCGCACGATCGCATCGAACCCGTTGGGGGACATGTCGATTGCGGGCAGCTGGAAGTTGCCGCCGGCGTTGTTGAACATCGAGTCGATCCGGCCGAAGTGCTCCTGCGCCGCCGCGACCAACGCGATAAGGTCCTCCTGCTTGCGCACGTCGGTAAGGAGCCAGAGCGCCTCGCCGCCGAGCTCCTCGATCTCCACGGCGGTGCGCGGGCCGGTCTCCTCGTTGATCTCGCCGATCACGACGCGCGCTCCCGCGTCCGCCATGCCGAGCGCGATCGCGCGGCCGACGCCCTGGCCGCCGCCGGTCACCACGGCGACACGGCCGTCCATTCGCATCCGCTCGCGTACGAAGGACATCGCGGTGTTCTCCTGCCGCGCCCGCGCCGGGAACGCCTAGGCGATCGGCGGCTTCGGGTCGGGCGAGCGGTCGTGGAAGTGCGGAATTACGGTTTCGCCCATCAGCTTGAGGGACTGCAGGATCTTCTCCTGCGGCAGGTCCGGGCCGCCCATGACCATGCACATCATGCGATCCAGGCCGATGCCCTCGTAGGCCTCGAGCTTGCGGATCACCTCGTCCGGCGTGCCGACGACGATCTGGTTCTCGGCATTCATCGCCTCGTAGAACTCGAGGCGGGAGACCGGCACCTCGTCGAGGAGCTTGAGCATGACCTGGCGGCCGGGCGAGTCGCCGGACTTCTCAATCGCCTCGATCTGCGCCGCGCGGTCGCGGGCGAAGTGGTAGCCCGCCTCGCCCTCGCGCACGGGGATCGAGCCGTAGAGCGCGTAGACCTTGCTCATGTACCAGGCCGCGGCCTCCGAGGCGCCGTCGTTGATCGCCTCGTCGAGCGTGGGCGCGCAGTAGACGAAGGTGAAGGCGCCGGCCTGGTTGTTGACAAGGTCCGGGGCGACCGGGTTCTGCACCTGCTGCGCCTCGCGGTAGATGCTCAGTGTCTTCTCCAGCTCGGAGAAGGGGCGGAGCAGCGTCAGGCTGAGCACGCCGACGCCGAGCTTGCCCGCCATCCGCAGCGACTCGTCGCTGCCGGCGGCGATCCACATCCTCGGATGTGGCTTCTGCAGCATCCGCGGGACCATCGTGATCGGCGCGATCTGGAAGTACTCGCCGTCGTACTGGAAGCTGTCCTGCGTCCAGATCTGCGGCATCAAGTGCAAGATCTCCTCGAGGACCGGCCGCGTCTCGTCGCCGTCGATGTGGAAGATCGCCCACTCACGCGGCGTCGACCGCCCGAACCCCATCTCGAGGCGCCCCCCGCTGAGGTTGTCGAGCACCGAGGCGCGCTCGGCGACGCGCACGGGGTGGTTGAAGAGCGGGTGCGTCAGCACGACCGAGTGGCCGACGCGCAGCTGCTTCGTGCGCATCGCGACGGCCGTCAGGAACTGCTCCGGCGCGGGCATGTGCGTGACCTCGACGGAGCCGTGGTGCTCCACGGACCAGAACACGTCGAAGCCGGCCTCGTCGGCGACCTCGGCCTGCTCGAGGATCTCTTCGAACAGCTGGCGGTCCGCCCCGTGCGGGATCGGGTACCCGGCGCCCTGACAGAACTCGTAGAACAGATCGAGCCGCACGATGCCCTCCTCCGCCCCTCCGGGGGAGGGGTCATGCCCGCGCCACTATACGCGCGGCCCGGCGTACTCGCGCCCGCCGGAGCGCGCGGCGAAGCGGCTCAGTCGATGAGCGCCGCGATCAGTTCGTCGAGCGCCTCGTCCGCCTTCGCGCGCATCTCCTCGTCGTTCGCATCCTGGATTGGATGCGGGACGAAGACGCGTGAGAGGTCGGGGAGGCCGAGCGACTGCGCCTGCGCCTCGGCGGCGTTGATGAACTCCGTCGAGGCAATCATCACCGAGGGCTTGCCCTGAATCTCGAACCAGACCGTGTCGTGCACACTGCACGTCGTGCACGACCCTCAGTCGGCAAGTCCTTCGATGACGAAGTCCACCTCCCCCGCCATCTTGCGCCGCAGCTCGTCCGGGGCCGGCTTCGTGAAGGTCGGCTTCATGTAGCGCCGCACCTCCACCTCCGGCAGCCGCTGGTGGATCAGCTCCTCGAGGCGGTCCAGCAGGACGTTGCCGCGCGGCTTGCTGATGTCGAGCAGGCCGACGGTGCCGGAGATCTGCTCCGGGCGTCGCGAGCGTTGCCGTCCTACGGGCTCACGCTCGTCCGTGGGATCCAGAATCGTGGTCATGCGGCCTCCCTGTCCTGCGCGCCGCCGCGTACTCGCTCAGACGGCGTCCTCGATCACCTGGCTCTCTACAAGACTGCCCCAGCCCGGGAAGATCGCGGTGATCTTTCCGGCCTCGCTGCCCGCGACGACGATGTGCAGGCGCTCGGGCGAGTCGAACTTCGGGATCAGCTCGCCCAGCTGTTCCTCCGTCGGGCCGCCCGGCCCGAACTCCTCGAGGGGCCTGCCGACGCCGCTGCGCTCGTCCGCGATCAGCTCGCGCAGCGGGCGGTGTGTCAGCTCCCAGAGCCGCTCGGCCAGCCGCTCCTTCGTCCAGCCGTCGCGCCACAGCGTATCAACATGCTCCGGCGTGACGATCAGCAGCGTATCGCGGCCGCCGGACTTCGGATGCATCATCGCCTGCAACGACATCGCGAGGCTCCCCGCCAGCGGCTCCGCGCTGCGCGACGTCTGGTCCATGCTGATCAGCGGTCCCGGCGAGGAGGGGAAGAGTGTGACGACGCTCTGCTCCGGGGCGTAACCACGATCGACGTGGAGCGGCGTCCAGGGGCTGCGCTCCTCCCACTCCGCGAACGTGAACGTGAACTTCGCCGGCGACCCCAGCGTCGAGCGTTCCGTCCCGCCCGGCTTCGCGCCGCCAACGTTGCGCAGCACCAGCCGCAGCGCGCGCCCGATCGTCGCGTTGGCGCGGTTGCCCTGCCCGAGCGCCCCGAGGCCGGAGTTCATCCCGATGCGATCGCGGATCGGTCCGTTCACGATCATCGCCGGCGAGGCGCCCATCGTCGTCGCCCACACGCCGTGGGCATTGAAGGTGTCCGTGCACGCCGCCTCGAGGCCGGCGATCACGACCGGCAGGTACTCGGGGCGGCAACCCGCGAGGACTGCGTTGATCGCGATCTTCTCGACGGTCGCCGGGGCCATGTTCGGCGGCACGATCGCCACCACCTCCTGGGCGTCGCGCCGCGTGCCGCCCAGCATGCGCAGCACGCGCTCCGGCGTGGGCGCGACCAGGGGCAGGCCGTCGCTGAAGCCCTGGTCGAACATGAACTCGTCGGGATCGTCGGCCGAGCCGATCTCGATGCGCCTCGCGAGCAGCGGGCTGCCCTCGGCGAGGGCGGCCAGACGCTCGGCGATCCCGGGTTCGACGTTGCGCGCGCCGCAGCCCGGCTCGCTCTCCGGGTAGTCGTCCCACTCGACGGCCGGAGCCGCGGCGCCGCTCAGCTCGCCAAGCTGTGAATACAGCGAGCGCCAGTCATCGCGCCCGAAGCCGACGAAGCGCCGCAGCTCCTCGCCGTCCGCGCCGGCGAGCAGCACCGTCGGCACCGTGTCGAGGTCGTAGCGGAAGGAGACGCCGAGCTCGGAGTCGTCGAGCATCGGCAGGGTGAGGCCGTAGCGCTCGACCAGCGCCGCGTTGCCCGCGGCCTCCTGCCCCACCGCCCAGACGTCGACGCCCTCGCCGAAGGTGCGGTGCGCGCCCTCGATCAGCGGCATCGAGGTCCCGCAGGTCGGGCAGTCCTCCTTGACGAAGGCGAGCAGCGCCGGACGGCCGCTCGGGAAGCTCCGCTCCTCCGCGGACTGGTCGCGCAGCGAGAAGGCCGGCAAGGACGCCATGACGCCTCATTCTAGCCCGCGCGAGGCTCCGTACGGGCGGCAGCGTGCCGCTTGGACACCTTATGTTTATGTGCGACCATAGCAGTGGCGGGAACAGGTACAGGAGAGCTTCGGCCCCGTGCGCCCCCGTCGTCTCCCCAGGCGGCTCTTCCTGACTGCACTCGCCGGATCCGCAGCGGCGCTTGTGCTGGCGCCTTCGCGCGCCCTCGCCCGGAGCGCAGCGAGGCGGTCGGCGCCAGAGCCGCCGTCGCCTGCGGTCGGCGCCGTCAACAACCCCGCCCTCGACGGCGAACTGACACACTTCGGGTGGGTCTGGAAGTTCGACGAAGACGGCAGGCCGGCCCTGCTCCGCGACATCCTCGCCGCGCACGGTCTCGGTGTCGTCGTGAAGACGCACGACGGCGCCGACTGGATGTCGGAGTTCGACGTCTCGCCGGATGCGGTGAGCGGGCCCGCGCAGGTCGCGAAGCTCGCCGCGTTCTTCGAGGACGGCGGCGTGCCGTTCCATGCCTGGTACAACACGCATGGCCTCGACCCCAGAGCCGAGGCGGAGATGTCCGCCGACGTGTTGAGCGCCGGGGCGCGCAGCCTCTTCATCGACCTCGAGGCGCACGGCGGGTTCTGGGAGGGCACGCCTCGCGGCGCGCTTCGGATCGGCGAGATCCTGCGCGCGCGACATCCGGACGCGTGGCTGTCGCTGTCGATCGATCCCCGCCCCTGGGAGATCGGACGCATCCCGCTGACCGAGTTCTCCAGCTTCGCCAACGAGATCGCGCCACAGGTCTACTGGGGCCAGTTCCGCGACAGGGTCAACCTCGCCCACTTCAGGGACCAGGGCTACGACCCCGGCAGCATCGACGGCATCACACCTCGATTCGTCCTCGCCTCCGCGCTGCCACAACTCCGCGAGTTCGGGCTCCCGATTCACCCGATTGGCGACGGCTCCGTCGGCAGCAACGACGGCTGGCCGGAGTTCCTCGATGAGTCGTTCGCGCTGCTCGCCGAGTCGGTGTCCGTCTGGCGCGTCGGCTCGATCGCGCCGGGCATCCTGCGGCTGTTGCGGGACACGCCGCCACGGCCGATGAGCTACGTCGCGCGGCCCGGCGACGCGCTTGGCCTCCTTGCGGAGAACTGGGATGTCGACCTGCGGGAGCTCATGACGGCCAACCGGATCGCGGATCCGAATCACATCCGGATCGGCCAGCGGATCGCAGTCCCGTTCGCGGCTGGCCGCGGCGCGCATATCGCCTCGCGGCGGTCAAAGGGCGGCGTCCACACGATCGCGCCGGGGGAAACGCTCTCGGACCTCGCGGAGCGCTGGGGCACGACGGTTGAGGAGGTCGCCCGTCTCAACGGCATCACGGACCCGGACCGGGTCCGGATCGGGCAGGAGCTCGTCATCCCCGCCAGCGCAGGCGGCCCGGCCGCCCCGGTGCTCCCGATCAGCCACACGATCGCCCCCGGCGACAACCTGTGGGATCTTGCCGCACGCTGGGGCACCAGCGTCGAGGAGATCGCAAACCTCAACGGCATCGGGAACCCCGGTCGTATCTGGCCGGGCCAGGAGATCACCGTCCCGCGACCGGGCGCCCGCCCGGCGGCGACACTGCCAGCCGCCGTCTCCGGTGGGCGCTACACCGTCGAGCCGGGTGACAATCTCTGGAGCCTCGCCCGCCGCTGGGACACCACCGTCGGGGAGATCATGCGGCTCAACGGCATTGCCAAGGCCGGCTCGATCCGTATCGGCACGACGCTGATCGTCCCGTAGGATCAGCGCATGGACCTCGATACCTTCAGGGACAACAGCGGCGAGGCCTGGGTCGCAGCCGTACTGATCGCCGCCGGCGTCTTTGCCGGGTTGCTGCTGCTGCGCTGGGCGCTCGTGCGCTTCACCGAGCGCGGCCCGCAGCTTGGCGCGGCGACCCCGCTGCGAGGCCTCGCGGCCGCGATCGAGCGTCGCACCCACGAAATCGTCATCCTGATCGTCGCACTCTTCGCCGGCTCGCTCGCCATCGAGATCCCGCGCGAACTCGAGCAAGCTGCCCGGTCCATCGCAGTCGTCGCGCTGCTCATCCAGGGTGGTCTCTGGGGCAGCGCGGCGATCACCTTCGCCTCCCGCTGGCAGCGTGAGCACGACCCGGACTTCGCCGCCCCGGGAGTCACCGAGGCGGGTCGCTACATCGGCACGCTGGCGCTCTGGTCGCTGTTGCTGATCCTCGCCCTCGACAACCTGGGCGTGCAGGTCACCGCACTGGTGGCGGGACTCGGGATCGGGGGCATCGCGATTGCGCTGGCGGCGCAGAGCATCCTCGGCGATCTATTCGCCTCCCTTGCGATCGTCCTGGACCGCCCGTTCGCCGTCGGCGACTTCATCGCGGCGGGCGAGATGTCGGGGAGCGTCGAGCGGATCGGGGTCAAGACGACGCACCTGCGCAGCCTCGACGGCGAGCTACTCGTGATCGGCAACAGCGACCTGCTGAACTCGCGGATCCGCAACTACGAGCGGATGGATGAGCGCCGGGTGGTGTTCACCCTCGGCGTCACCTACGACACGGACCTCGATCAACTCGAGGCGATCCCGGAGCTGATCCGGGAGGCGGTCGAACAGCACTCCACGGCGCGTTTCAGTCGTGCGCACTTGCGCGGCCTCGGCGAGTCGGCGCTGGAGTTCGAGGCCGTCTACTTCATGGTGACCTCGGAGTACGGCGTCTACATGGACACGCAGCAGGCAATCAGCCTCGAACTGCTGCGTCGCTTCCGCGAGGCCGGCATCGAGTTCGCCTTCCCGACCCGCGCCGTGCACGTGTACGGCCAACCGTCGCCCTCGGCGGACTGAGGGCGCGAAGGGGCCGCGAACGGGCGGCCCCTACCGGAGTTTCGCCGAACCGCGCACAATCGAAGGAAGCGTGAACCCGCTGCCGGGTGGTGTAACGGTAGCACAGGGGACTTTGGATCCCTTGATGGAGGTTCGATTCCTCCCCCGGCAGCCACCTCACGAATGGCGCCCCTCGCGAGGGCCTGACACAGGGTCCTCCATCTTCCGGCGTTAGCATCCATCCGCCGGGCGTTCTGCAACCGAAGCATGAACGGGCGGACAACAAGGCCGCGGGAGACAAGCGCGAAGACGCAGCGAGCACTGAGCGACGAGGCCTAGTTGACGTACACGATCTCGATGTCGGCTGGCGGGACCGCGCTTGCCCATCGAGGAGCGCTCCCGGAACCTGCCAAGCTCGGTCTCGACGAACGCCGCCCGACCGGACATCAAGTCGTGGGGCGACGACCGCTCGGTGAGCCCTGCCCGCTCACCTACCCTCTGTCCACCACACCAATGGCGCCTCTTGTCCAGGCCTAGATGCCGGAGCGCCGGGTGGCGGCGTACTCGTCCTGGAACGCGCGCGCCAGGACGGCCTCGATACGCTGTAACTTGACCTCGAATCTGTCGAGAGTGTCATCGATGCTCTCTAGCCGGTGATCAGCGGCGGCGCATCGCTCCCGCAGGCTGGCGAACTCCCGGCGCAGCTCCTGCTGAAGCGCAGGGATCTCTCCCGCGCATGGCTCGCTATCTCGGGCCACCGGTCATACCTCCCTGCGGGCTGTAGCAAGAACGAGGGTGCCCCACTCGCTTGCTGCGGGCGACGCCGTCATCAGCGGCAACAAGTATCTGAAAGTCTAGCGCCCGTAAGATGACACGGGGATGACATTCTGGACCATCGCGATTATATTTCGCTCACATCTGCCTGAGAGCGCAGAACGGTCCGTCGGAGCCAATGTCGGACCCCGTCCGGCAACTCGAACCACGCACCGGCTCGGTGCCCGCCGACCCTAGGGCCAGGGAGGACAGATTGACGGAACCGGATGCTCGCGACCGGCAGATGGCGACGCTGCGCGACCGGCTCTCCCGCCTGAGCGACGCCAGTCTTCGGATCAACGAGAGCCTCGACCTCGATGATGTCCTTCAGCGCGTATTGGACAGCGCCCGGACGCTCACGGGTGCCCGCTACGCCGTCATCACCACCCTCGACGAGCAGGGAGGAATGGAGGACCTTCGCGTCTCCGGACTCACCGTCGACGAGGCCCGGCGTCTCTGGGAGATCCCCAACGGGCAAGGGTTCTTCGAGTACCTCTGCACGATTACGGCCCCGGTTCGGGTGGCGGACCTGGGGAGCCATGCCAGGGCAGTGGGCCTTGGCGAATTGCACACTCCTGTGCCAATCAGCGCCTTTCTCGGCGTCCCCGTACGCCACCGTAGCAAGAGCGTGGGCAGTATCCACCTGAGCAACGAGAAGACCGGCGGCGAGTTCACGCAGGAAGACGAGGAGACCCTCGTGATGCTCGCTTCGCAGGCGGCGCTGGTCATCGCCAACGCCCGAAGGCACCGGGATGAGCGGCGTGCCAGAGCTGACCTGGAGACCCTGATCGATACATCCCCCGTGGGTGTGGTCGTCTTCGACATGCCACGCGGCGCGCCAGTGTCGATCAACAAGGAGGCGCGGAGGATCGTCGACGGGCTGCGGAGTCCGGAGCAGACGGCGGAGCAGTTGCTGGACGTGATCACCGTGCGCCGCGCCGACGGAACGACAATCTCCCTGCTCGAGTTCCCTCTGGCCGAGACCCTCAGCAGGACGGAGACAGTGCGGGCCGAGGAGATCGTTCTGGAGGTTCCCGATGGTCGGAGCGTCGCCGTGCTCCTCAACGCCACGCCCATCCGCTCGGAGGCGGGCGAGGTGGAGTCGGTGGTCGTCACCATCCAGGACATGATGCCTCTGGAGGAGATGGAACGGCTGCGTGCCGAGTTCCTGGGCATCGTGAGCCACGAGTTGCGCATGCCGCTGACCTCCATCTGGGGCTCGGTGATGGCCATGCTGGAAGACACGGAGGATCTCGATCCCGTGGAGATGCGCCAGTTCCTGCGCATCATCCTCGAACAGGCCGGCAGCATGCGCGACCTGATCGGCGACCTCCTGGACGTGGCCCGGATCGAGACCGGCACGCTGCCGATCCACCCCGAACCGGCAGAATTGGCCGCACTGGTAGACCGGGCCCGAAACACCTTCAGGAGCGCAGGAGGTCGGGGCAGTCTCGAGATCGATTTGGCGCCCGACCTGCCATTGGTGATGGCCGACCGGCGGCGCGTGGTCCAGGTGATCGGCAATCTCCTGGCCAACGCCGCCAGGCACTCACCGGAATCGTCCGCCATCCGGCTCTCCGCCGTGCGGGACGGAGTCCACGTCGAGGTCTCGGTTGTGGACGAGGGGAGAGGAATACCCTCCGAGCGGTTACCCCACCTCTTCCGCAAGTTCTCCCGCGGCGAAGACGAAGACCGCGGTGGAGACACGGGCCTGGGGCTGGCCATCTGCAAGGGGATCGTGGAAGCCCATGGGGGGCGCATCTGGGCCGAGAGCGAGGGGCCGGGACTGGGAGCGCGGTTTGTCTTCACCCTGCCTACGGTGGACGACGCCCCGCCCGAGCTGATCCGGCCCGCGGTACGTGCGCAACCGGAAGCCAATCCCGGGGAGACCATTCTCGTGGTGGACGATGATCCACAGACCCTTCGCTACGTCCGCAGGGCGCTCGCCGATGCCGGCTTCAAGCCAATCGTCATCGCCGAGCCGCAGGCGGTGCTTCTCGCCATGGAGGAGCACCATCCCGGCCTTGTCCTGCTCGACCTGATGCTGCCAGGCGCCGACGGGATTACCGTGATGCGCGACATCCTGGCTGTCGCCGACGTGCCGGTTATCTTCATCTCCGCCTACGGTCGCGACGAGGTGGTCGCGGAGGCCTTCGAGGCAGGGGCGGCCGACTACATCGTTAAGCCCTTCTCGCAGACGGAGCTGGTCGCCAGGGTCAGGGCGGCGTTGCGACGGCAGGAGCGTTCCTACAAGCTCCACCCGCCGGAGCCCTACGCATACGGCGACCTGGCCATCGACTACGCCTCGCGTCGCGTCACCCTTGACGGACAGCCCGTGGAGCTGCGGGCCAAGGAGTATCAACTGCTGTACGAGCTGTCGGTCAACGCCGGGCGGGTGGTGACCCACGACGAACTGCTGCGGAGAATCTGGGGAGCCAAACGGCCGAACGACCTGCGCGCCCTGCGCACCCACCTGAGACGGCTTCGCAGCAAGCTTGGCGAGAACGCCAGCAACCCGACCTATTTCTTCGCCGAGCCACGCGTCGGCTACCGCATGCCGAAGGGCGAGGGGCAGGCGAAGTAGGAGGAAACCCTCTGGGATCCAGAAGAGGGTGGACTCAGCAACGGATCGGCTTCGGAAGGCCAGCGGGCGAGTCGCGTCGTCGCTGGTGCGGGGACAGGCCCGACGAGAATCCTGGCGGTCGGGATTCGCAGCGGGGACGCGGCGGCGTCACCAGCCTCGTCGGTTGGGCAGAATCGAAGAGTCGTTAGTCTTGGACACCGTGGCGACGACATTGGATGCGCGCGCATCGACCGTGCTGTCACCGCTCAATCGCGATCGGCGCGCCTCGAGAGCGCCACCGTCACCCCCGCGGGCACACGCTGGATCTTGTCGCTTTGAACAGTGACGCCCATGTTCCTGGGTGGTGGCGCCCTGCGAGAGCAGCGCTCGGCAATATCGTCCGCAGGGCCTGATCCAGCCCGGGTGACCGCGATTGAAGGCGACTGCCTTCACGAGCTGACCGCCCGAGATGCGGGCGACCAGACTCAGACCAGGTCCACGCTCATGTCTGTGGGACTTCGCCCCAGGCCGGGGATGGCTCAGCGGCGAGTCCGCGAGGGGAGGGCCGTCAGGCGAGGGTGGAAGCCTGATCCAGCTTCGGGATCTGCACCGTCCCAACAACGAGATGGATGCCTCCATCCACGCGCGGTGCGCGGCCTCGCGAGATACCTCAGGCGACGCATTGGAGGAACCCAGGGGCGACGAACGAAGGCGGTGCCGGGCGTTGTTCCCTCGCGCGGGTTACCTGCCCGAGGACTGTTCTCCATCGCCCTCACCGCCCTTCGCGATCCAGTAGCCGACGCGATGCCTCGTGAAGATGTACGTCGGATTGGACGCGTCGTCGCCCAGCTTGCGGCGCAGCCGCGTGACGATCCCTCGCACGGGGGCCGAGCCGGCGGGCTTGTACGGTCCCCAGAGGCGTTGAGTCAGCTGCTCGTGCGTCATGATGCGGCCTGCGTTGGCTGCCAGTTCGGCGAGCAGCCGGTACTCGGTGTCGGTGAGCTCAACCGGTCGGCCAGCGACGGTCACCCGACGTTGCCCGTGGTCGATGGTGAGATCCCCCACCATGTACGGCGCGACGATCACGGCCTGGCCCGATTGCTCGCTCTCGCGACGCAATGCGGCCTGGATCCTCGCTGTCAACTCGGTCGGCGAGAAGGGCTTGACCACGTAGTCGGCCGCCCCCATTTCGAATGCGCGTGCGATCACATCGTCCTGGCCGTATGCGGACAGGAAGATGACCGGCACCCGGCCGATATTGCGGATCGTCTGCATCAACTCGATCCCGTCAGCGCCAGGCAGTACCAGGTCGAGCAAGACCAGATGCGGCTCGACCTGGTGCATCAAGTCGGGGACCTCAGCCGGCTCCCCGGTCACGGTCGAGGCGTAGTTCGCCCGGGTCAGGACATCGCGGACGTATCTGAGCATCTGGGGGTCGTCGTCGACCACCAGGACTCGAGGCTGCTCAGCGTGGGAGGCACGTTGCGAGCGGGCGGAGTCACGGACTGGCTCCGGCGCCGGCTCCCGCGCCACGTGTGGCAGCGTGAACGTGAAGCTCGCACCCTGTCCTGGTCCGTCGCTCTCTGCCCAGATCCTCCCCCCGTGCGCCTCGACGATGCCCTTGCAGATAGCCAGGCCGAGCCCCGTATCTGCCTCTTCGCCCTCGGCGCGTGCGAACTTCCGGAAGAGCTGGGGGAGCTGCTCGGCCGGGAAGCCGCTTCCCTGGTCCGAGACGGTAACGGCGACATGCAGGCCCCGGGACTCGGCACTCAGTCGAACTGTCGAGAGGTCGGGCGAGTGGCGAGCAGCGTTGGACAGCAGGTTGGTGATGACCTGAACGATACGCGGGCGGTCAGCCATCACGAGCGGGAGGTCCGGGGGCAGCTCAACATGGATGTTGTTCTGGCCGCCTGAAGACGCGAAGGAGTTCCTCGCCTCGTCCACAAGGTTGCGTACCTCTTCCGGCGTGGCAGAGACGGAGAGGTTGCCGGTCTGGATCTGGGCCACGTCCAGGAGGTCGCTGATGAGTCGGCGCATGCGCCCGGCCTGGTCGTGAATGATCCGGAAGAACTCGCGCGCCTCGGCCGGCTGGAGCTCGGCCTGTTCGTCCAGCAGGGTGTCCGCGGAACCCCGGATCGAACTCAGCGGGGTACGCAGCTCGTGGCTGACCATGGCCAGGAACTCGGCCCGCATGCGCTCTGCTTCTTCCAGAGGCCGCAAATCCTGCACCGTGACGACCACGGACTCGACCGCCCCCGCCTCCGAGTGGATTGGGGTGACGTTGAGCAGTGCGGTCAGGCTGCGCCCATCAGGGACGGAGAGCGCGATCTCTTCAGCGCGCACCGTCTCGCCGGTACGCAGCGCGGTCGTCAGCGGCAATTCCTGGAGGGAGACTTCCTCACCATCCGCCCGGCGCACCGTCAGGACCTTCAGCACGTCCTCCGGGCTTTGATCCGGAGAGCTCAGCTCGTTGGCCAGCCGAATAACCTCGCGGTTGAACGAGACCGGAAGGCCTGTGCCTGGGTCAAACACGAGCACCGCCACGGGGGTGGAATCGATCAGTGCCTCGAGGTCATTGCGTGCACGTCGCTCGTCCCGGTGGTAGCGGGCGTTCGCGATCACCAGCGCGGCTTGGGACGCGAACATGACGAGGGTCTCTTCATCCTCCTGCGTGAACTCCTCACCGGTCGGCTTGTCGCCGAGGTAGATCGCGCCGATCGGTTTGCCTTCGTAGGTGATGGGAGTGAAGAGAAACGGGAGCGGTGAGTGCACGTCCAGTGGGGAATCGAAGTCCGGGAGCCCCAGGTCCCTCAGATACGCGCTGAAGTCGGGGTGCCGAACCGTCGATGTGAGACCGCCGATGTGGTTGAAGAGGAGCATCCCGTCTTCCATCTGCCACAACTGCGCCTGTTCCGCCACCGTCAGCCCCGACGTGAGCGCGTGTTGGACCTGGAGCGAGTCGTCGAAGAGCAGCATGACGCCGGCCCGAGCGCCGGTGAGCGCCCGCGTGCTCTCCATGACGCCCTGGAGTACTCGATCGAGATCGAGGCTTTCATTGATCCTGAGGCTGGCCTCGCTGAGTCGGGACAGCCGGTGTCGGAGGGCCCCGTTCTCGGCGTCTCGCTGATCAGCGTCCGTCATAGTCGCCTTCCCGGAATCTCGACCTCAGCAGCGGGCATATGCGGCTGTTATGGGAGCCGGCGCCCTCAGTAGCAGTCACCCCGAGGGAGGATACCCTTCGCTGAAGACATTGCACAGTATTTTATACAACTGATGGTCCTCGCTGGACGAAACCAGAACAACCGGTAGCTAGGATCCATTGCAGGATCACAGATTCGCATCGCTGGACGCGCCGGGCTTTCGCCTCCCGCAGTGGCGCCGGCCATCTCCGGCGAACGGGATAGCGTGATGCAGCCACGCCCGGCACAGTCGGTCACGACCAACGCCGAGCCGCTCTCCGATCCTCCCAGACCGTCCATCCAGTCAGCTGAACGCCCCCCTGGGCCATCCGGGCTGCCAGTGCTCGGGCAGGCGTTCCGCCTGCGGTCCGACTTGATTGGTCTGTTGCAGGAGGCCGCCACGTACGGTGATGTCAGCACCGTGGCGATGAAGCCGATCCTGATCTATCTCGTGAATCACCCGGAACTCAACCAGCAGGTCCTGGTGACCAACCACCAGAATACCGGCAGGGGCGCCGCTGCGTTCGAGACCGTGCGCTGGATGATGGGAGACGGCCTCGTCGCATCCACGGGAGCCTTTCACCTGCAGCAGCGGCGGCTGATACAGCCCCGGTTCCATCACAGGTTCATCGAGAAATACGCTCACGCGATGACCGACATCTCGTCCCGGAAGTCCCGGCAGTGGCAGGACGGCGCCAGTGTGGACATGGAGCAGGAGATGCGGGACTTGACGCTCCAGATGGTGGCCAAGGCCCTGTTCGATATCGAGACGAGCGAGGTGGTCCGGCGCGTGGGTGAGTCGTTCGCGGAGGCCGACAGGTACATGTATCTCCGCCTGACCCAGCCGGTGTTCCTGCGGCACCTGCTCCATCGTCTGCCGCTGCCTTCCTCGAGGCGCTTCAAGGCTGCTCGCGCCTACCTGGACGACCTGATCTTCGGCCTGATCCGCGAACGCCGGCAGTCCGGGGCCGAGGGGGACGACCTGCTGTGCATGCTGCTACAGGCCAGGTACGAGGATGCGGAAGGCGAGGACGCCGGCGGGATGAGCGACGAGCTGGTGCGTGACGAGGCGGTCTCTCTGTACCTCGCCGGGCACGACACCACGGCGACGACCCTCGCGTACGCGTTCCATCTCCTTTCGCGGAACCCCGACGTGGAAGAGCGGTTCCATGCGGAGTTGGACGGTGTGCTGGGCGATCGCGAAGTGACACTCGACGACTTGCCCCAGCTGCCCCTCACCGACCAGATCATCACGGAGACACTGAGGCTCTATCCGCCGTTCTGGGCGCTGGGCAGGATGGTGTACGAGCCCATCGACGTGGGCGGATACCACGTCCCGGCGGGCGTCACGGTGATAGCAGCGCCGTTCATCACGCAGCGCGATCCGCGCTGGTTCGAGGATCCGCTGGAGTTCCGCCCCGGGCGCTGGACGGACGAGTTCCGCAGTGAGCTGCCGCGCTTCGCGTACTTCCCCTTCGGGGGAGGCCCACACCAGTGCATCGGCGAGGGCTTCGCGTGGATGGAGGCGAAGATCGCGCTGGCTAGCCTGTGCCGTCGTTGGCGCGCCGACGCGACCGGCAAGGCGGAAGTTGTGCCTCGCATGAGCCTCAAGGTGAAGGGCGGCATGCCGATGAGACTCGAACGTCGCCGCTGAGTGCCGGGACCCACGAGAGCCCGGGACGCCACCAACGGCCGTGCCGTGGTGAGAGAATCTGTCCCCGTGTCGGCCCCGATCATCCGCACCTCGCCGCGCACATCAGCCTGACCAACCAGACCGGCGCGCGACCGCCGACTGCGGACAGCGGAGACGCCGACAGACCTTCGAAGAGCTCCCCACCCCTCAGCGCATTCGTACCGGACCAGGCGGGCAGGAACATCCTAGGCCAGGCCCGCTCTCTCCCCGTGGCGCTGGTACGCATCCTCAATGGCCACATCGAGCTCTGCCCACGTCGCTCCACCATCGAGCGCAACCGCATGTTCTGGTACGACCCCCAGACCGTCATCGCGGGCGGAACGAGCAGGATGGAGATGACCAGCGAGTACGCGATGGTGATCGCCGCCGTGATGCCGAATTGTTGGGAAGCGAGCAGCGGCGAAAACACCAGCACCCCGAGGCCGAGCGCCGTCGTCAGTGCCGAGCCCAACAGCGCCGAGCCGATGGTTGCAAGCGTGCTGACCGCCGCCTGCTCCGGGCTGCGCGAGCGGGCGAACTCCTCGCGGTAGCGATGGATGATGTGGATGGTGTAGTCAACGCCGATCCCGATGGAGAGCGCGGTGATGATGGATGTGATCAGGTTGTAGGGAATGTCCAGGAGCGCCATCGTTCCCAGCACGCAGATGAGTGCGAGCACCACCGGCACCACCGCAATGAATGCAAGCGCGGGTTGCCGCAGTGTCACCCAGAAGAAGATGGCGAGGACGCCGATGGCTACCGCGATCGTCGTGCTGATCGCCGCCGTCTGACCGCGCGTGATCTCATCCGTGACTGCGACGGAAACGACGTCCAGCGACGTAACCGTCACGCTCACGTCCTTTTCTCGCCACAGCGCTTCGATGTCCTGCTGCAGCGCCCTTGTTGCTTCGGGATCGCCTGAGAAGGTCGGGAACTGGAACAGCAACGAATCGATTCCATCGGGATTGTCGGCAAGTACGCTGACGAGGGCGGGCTCCTTCGCCTTCAGCCTGTCGAGAAGCTCCTGGAGCAGCACCGGATTCAGCCTCAGGCCGACCGAAGCGTGGCGGAAGAGCTCTGCGAGCCCGGCATCGTACTTGTCGCCCTCTTCGCCGCTGTCGTGCGTCCAGTCGTGCACAAGCAGCTCGTATGAGGTGTGGATGGGCCCTGCAGCTGCCTGTGGCCGGAGCCGATCATCTTCGAAGGCAACCCTGAGATCGTTCAGGTTCAGGTACGTGCGGGTGTCAGTCGCCTCCGCCTTCACGAGTACGCTCGCCATCTCCGTGGATCCGCCGAAGGCTTCGAGGGTCTCGATGTCCTCCAGCACGGTCCCGCCCCTTGGCAGGATGTCGCGGATGTCGAATCCGGTCTCGAGCCGCGCGGCCGCGAACCCGAGTCCGACCGTGATCGCGAGCACGACAAGGATGAACGGGGCCGGCCGGCGCGTGACAGACGTTCCCAGCAACTCCGCAGCGCGCCTGACGCCCGGCAGCGCACTCGAGACCGGACGGGGCGGAGCGAGCGTGGCGCGCTGCTCGCGCCGCCGGTCGATGATCATCCGTCCCGCTGGGAGCAGGGTCAGTATCACGATCAGGCTCAGGCCAACCCCGAGGCCCGCGACGATGCCGAAGTCGCCCACCGCGCCGATGGGCGAGAACAGATTCGTCAGCAGGCTCGCGATCGTCGTCACGGCAGCCAGCATCAGTGGAATCGCGACGTGTCCCAGTCCCGTTCCGATCGCATCGGCCACCGGCAACCCCGCGGTTCGCTGCTCGCGATAGCTCGAGACAGTCTGGATGGCATAGTCCACGGTGAGGCTGATCACGATGATCGGGACCATCGCGCTGTGCGAGCTCGGCGGGCCGATCCAGCCAAGACCATGTGGCCCAAGCCATCCCTCCGCGCCGACGACCCAGATGAGGGCGACGAATAGCCCCAGAAGCGTGAGCAAGAGGTCCGCGAGCGTACGCAGAAACAGCAGGATCAGGGATGCGACCAACCCAAGCGCGAGCGCGATCAGGGGCAGCATCCCCGACTCGGTAGCGTCTCTGTACTCGGCCTCGACAACAACGGGCGACACGCTGCTCACACGTAACGGGCCCACGTTTCCGGCCGTCAGCTCATTGATCCGCCTCTCCGCATCCGCGACCTTCCGCTCGTCCGCGTCGCTCAGCCGCACCGTGGCGATCGCCACAGGGTTGCCGTCTGCGTCGGATGCGGTCATCGCTGCCAGCACCTCTTCGATCTCGGGTGAACCGAGGGCGGAGTTGATCTGCGCCTGCGTGACCGACTCGAAGCTGTCTACCTGGAGCGCCTCCCGGACGAGCAAAGAGGGCGCGATCACTGACTCACCGGGCGCCAGCACTGCTTCCACCTGTGCGTCGGCAAGGACGCCCCAGGTGAGCGCATCCATCTGGGCGAGCCCTTCGGGCGTGAACGCATTCCCGCGGAAGATGATCGTGACAACCGTCACTTCGCCCGAATCCCCAAAGAGCTCGTCGATTTCGTTCGACGCCTCCGCAATGGGGTGTCCGGGTGGGAGGAACGCGAGCACTGCGCCCTCCACCACAGGCGCGCGCCGTTCCGCCCCCGCAGCGAGCACCACCGTAGTCAGCAGGAGGACGAAGATCGTGACCCAGGGGCGAGCCGTGACCAGCCAGGTCAGACGGGAGAGCGCCTGGTTCATCGCACGCCACTCCGTGTGAGCGGCGCGGCCGCTCGACACCGTGCAGCCGCCACCCGCCCACCGGACCACCACGCGACGACGCGGATACACGGACTACGGGAGAGACGTGCCCCGCACCAACAGGCGAGTGCCATGCGGACCTCGGACCCTGCGGGCGGCCAACCCTGGCTTCCGTGGTCACCGCGGGCTACGCCGGCAGGCTTCACCGCTGGGCGGACCGCTGACGCTTCACCTGAACGCGGCTCTTGCGGTGCGGACGGAGTGAAGGGTAGGAAGTGATCCTCATGCGGTTGTCTCGACTCGGATAGCGGTCGAACTCCGCGTAGTGCAGCAGGGTCGCAAGCGTCACCGCCATCTGATCCTTGGCGAACGACTCTCCGAGGCAGGAGTGAGGACCGACCCCGAAGGGGACGAACGCGCCCTGCTCCGTGGATTCCAGGCGTGGGGGCAAATGCCGCTCAGGTTCGAATCGCTCGGGGTTCGGATAATGATCGGGGTCGCTGTGGACCACCCCCGGAGCCATCCACAGCGAAGTGCCGGCGGGCACCCAGTGGCCCTCGAACTCGAACGCGTTGCACGCCGTGCGCAGCATCACCGGCGTGATCGTGTGGCAGCGCATGACCTCGGCAAGGAAGGCGTACGTCTTCTCCAGTCCGCTAATGGCATCCGCATCCGCCAGCCCGGCGGCAAACGCTTCATCGGCCTCCTCCTGGAGAGCCTCGGCATGCTGCGGCTCTGCCAACAGGCGCAACAGGGCGAACCCCAAGGTCCCGGCGACGGGGTCCAATGCCTGGATGTATGGAGCCACCACGGAAGAGGCCAGGTCGGTCTCCGGAAGGAACTGCGGATCCCGCCTCCGCAGGTCCATGAACTCATCGAGCAGGTCGCGAGGGCGTCCATCGCGCAATTCGGGGTCGTGCAACTCCACGGCCCGGTGGAACAGTTCCCTGATTCTGGGACGCACCTTGCGCAGCCGGTACTCGACCATGAACTTCGGACGGTCGCGACGCATTGCAATCACGAGCGAGTCGAACCAGTACCGGAGATCGTCCACGAATTCGGTGGGCGCAAGTCCGGTTGCGACAACGCCGAGTTGCGGAATCACGATTTCCTGCATTGCGGGGTACACCGAAAGCGGTCGTCCAGTGGGCCAGGAGGCGACGGCGCGGCGGGTGACCTCGATGACCGTTGACAGGTTGTCTGCGACGGTCATCTCGTTGTAGCCCGCGTGAGCGATGCGCCGGAGCTTGATGTGATCGTGACCGTCCATTGAGATGATCGAGCGATCTGTCTCCATCGCGTCCAGAAAGTCAGTGAACGACCGGTTGCTGCGAAGGTGCGTCTGGGAATGCTCCTTCATGAAAGCAACAGCTTCCTTGCCCGCCATGACGACCATGCGTCTCCCCGGCACTCGAAGACCAAAAACTGGACCATGCCGCCTGTACTGCTTGTCGAGGAATGGCTGCAGGTTGCCGGCCATGCCCACCGCGTTGCCGAGGATCGGAAGCCCCCGGACCTCGGGTATCGGCGGGAACGCCCCGCGCGAGGGCCCTTGCGCGGCCAGGTCGTCGGCCGCCGCCTGCTCAACCGCTCGGCACAGCGGGTTGCGTGGCGCAATCTCTCCGATCCGATCCCTCACCTTGTCGAACTCGCCAGCGCTCAGGATGACGCCGAAGACACCGCAGGAATCGGCGAGCCCTATCAGGTCCGCATCGGATGTATCCGGGGCGTCGCCGCCAAAGAGTGCCCGCATCACCCGGATGCGGACCTCGTCAGCGCCGCCTACTGCCCCCGGGTAGCGCTGTGAACGCGCCACCTCGGACGGGAGGAAGAACAGGTCGCCCGGTATCTGCTCAAGGACTCCGCGTGCTACGAGCCGGTCCAGGGTGGCGGCGGCTATCTCCGAGCCGGACCGAGAGCCAATACGTCGCACCCAGTCCTGCGGAGACGAGTGATCACTGTCCGCGACCTCAGCGAGCACCGGATCCGCGACGGGGTCACCGAGCGGTGTTGCATCGATGACGGACAGCAGGCCCGGCTGGGTCTGGATGCGTTCATGCTGCTCCAACTCCAACAGGACCGCGGCCGCGAAGCCGAAGTCTCGGGTTCGCCCCTCGAGGCGGCAGAGGCTCCCGGAAGCGTCATCGAGCATCAGCAGGCACAGATTATCGGCCAGGCTCAGGTGGCTCACGGAATCCTCCTCCTGGAACACATCGGCTCCCGTGAAGTTGTGGTACCGCCCGTCCGAACGTCGGCTCCCATCCCTGCCTAGGATGCGAATCAGTGATATAGCGTGTGGATCATAACCATTGGTTGTTGTGTTTCCGTCCAATGCAGCGGTCAATTTGTACCGATTACTGCTCAATGTCTCACTCGGCCCTAATCGTGCCCGCGACTACCGCGACAGCAGGCGACTGCCCCGTGACCGCCTCATGTGTCTGGTCACCTGGATCCGCACCCGGGGCGAGGAACGCCGCGGTCTCATCAGTCCCGAGACCGCACCCCACTAGTAGGCGCTTCTCCTACTACACACTGAGATCCGGGACGGCGCTGCGGCACTCAGGACGAGACCCCCTGGGACGATCAGGCGAGGGCGCCGTAGCCAGTTGTCGGGTCTTCCGGCGCGTGAGCGGGACGGTCACGACCAACGGCACGCGCTCGATCTTGTCGCTTCTGAACGCGGAAACCGGTGTCTGTTCATTGGTAACAAGATCTGAGCCCTCGACCGCCTCGATGATCGGCACCTCGACCCGCACACCCGCCCTCAGATTCGCGACCGTCCGTGACGATGAGCAGCCCTCTGTACATGCTGTGAAGCTCGCAGTACGGTCCTCCTTGGCCGGCCGTACTCCCGGACACGACCCAGGTTCTGGCATTGAACCGCGCTGCCGGTCCATGGCGGAGCTGGACCGCGCTGCGCGCCTGACCGAGCCTCCACTGCCGCTATGCTGCCGCCATGAGTCGCGAGCCCGCCGCGCCCGTGGACGACGACGAGCCGCGCTCGAGGGCACTACCCGCCGCGAGGCCTCGCCGCGTCTTCTGGGGCTGGTACATCGTCGCCGGGGCGATCGTCGCCCAGTTCGCGGCGATGGGCGCCGGCGGGGCCATCGCCGGCGTCTTCCTCCGCCCGATGACCGAGGAACTCGGCTGGACCGCGGCCGAGTACACCCTCGGCGGCTCGTCCGCCTTCCTGCTTGGCGGCGTCGCCGGGTTCGTGGCCGGGCCGTTCATCGACCGCTACGGGGCGCGGCCGCTGATGCTTGCCGGCGCCTGCGTCTACGCCGTCTCGTTCTTCGCGATGTCGCGTGTCGAGGAGCTGTGGCAGTTCGTCGCGCTCTCGATGATCGCCGGCGGCGCCGGATTCTCGATGGTCGGACCGCTCGTCGTGAACGCGACGCTCTCGAAGTGGTTCGTGCTGCGGCGCGGCTGGGCGATCGCGCTCGGCTCGTCGGGCATCTCGCTCGCGGGGCTGATCATGCCGCTGACGATGACGCGCATTGTCGACTCGACCGGGTGGCGCGACGCCTACGCGATCCTCGCGCTGTTCATGTTCGCGATCGTCGTGCCGGTCGCGCTCGTGATGCGGCGGCGGCCCGAGGACCACGGTCTTCGACCCGACGGCGTCGAGCCCGGCGCGCGGGCGAGGGGCGGCGGCACGGCGGCCGAGGCTCAGGCGCAGGACGCCGCGAACTCCTACACGCGCGGCGAGGCGCTGCGCACGCCGGCGATCTGGCTGCTGATCGTCGGCTACGGGCTGAACACCATGGCGCTGTTGGCGGTGCTGGTGCACGCCATTCCGTTCATGACGGACAACGGCTTCACGCGCACCGAGGCCGCGCTGGCGATCGCGGTCAACGGCGGCGCCAACCTCAGCTCGAAGTTCGTGTGGGGTTACTTCCTGCAGCGGGTGCACGTCCGCTACCTCGGGGCGACGGCGCTGTCGATCTCGGCGACGGGCGTCGTCACCATGCTCGTCGCGGCGCAGCTGGGAGCGCTGCCGCTGATGTTCGTCGCGTTCTTCTTCTGGGGCTTCGGGTTCGGTGGAACGGTACCGCTCAGTGAGTTCATCTGGGCGAAGTACTTCGGGCGCGTGCACATCGGGGCGGTGCGAGGCGTCGCGGCGCCGTTCACGATCGTCTTCGGTGCGCTGGGTCCCGTCCTCGGTGGGCTGTACTTCGACGCGGTCGGGTCGTACGAGGGCGTATTTGCGGCCTTCGTCGCCGCCTACCTCGGCGGCGCCCTCGCTATCCTCGCCTCACGTGAGCCGCCGCCGAAGCGGGCGCCACTCGAGGCGCCCGCCTAGTCGCGCAGCGAGACGGCCGCGGCTCTCGGGACTTCCCGGGGCGGCGCCATGTGCGTCGCAGCGGCGCTCTCGTCGGCGGTCGGGTCGGGGTAGAACTGGGCGCAGTACGCCCGATAGGCCATGATCTCGCCGTCGGAGCGGTTGAGGCGCGGAGGCGACACGAACTGCTTGCGGCTCCAGATCACGACGTCGTCCAGCACGTCCTGACGCTGCCGGGACGCCATGAACCTGTTCATGAGCGGGGCGCGGAGCTTGCGCGGGAGGAAGCCCAGGCCGACGAACAGTCGCTTCGGGTTGCTGATCTCCCGCACCTGCGAGGCCAGCGTCATGTCGACGAGCGTGCCGTCAACGGGCGTCGCCAGGATCCACAGACGCAGATCCATGCCGATCGTGTGCTCCCGGATGTCGACGAACGAGTAGCCCAGCCCGTAGATGTCGGTGTTGGCGGAGAGCTCGAAGGTGAGGGTCGCCACCTTCGCGACCTTGCGGCGACTCGTGAAGTCGAACCGGCTCACCATGTGGTGCCCGTCTACCGAGGCCGGTTCGACGCGGTTCACGCTGTGGTAGCCGTGGATGTAGCGGAGGTGGGCCAGGTCCACCGAGTTCTCCGCGATCTCCTGGGGGTGGCCGGGGAAGCGGAGCGTCTGGACGTACACCTCGCTCCAGCCGGTCTGGTCCGGCGTCTCCTCGGGGAGGCTCCATTGAGGCTCCCGACCTCCGATCCCCCACCAGCCGAAGATCAGGCCGGCGATCTCTCGTGTCTCGAAGACGCGCAGCCTGGCGGACCTGGGCGGGGGAGCGTAGGGAGTGTCGACGCACTGGCCGGTCGTATCGAACTCGAAGCCATGGAAGGGGCAGACGAGCCGGCCGGCGCAGACGCGCCCGCCCGCGTCGGGTCCCAGATCGGAGCCCAGGTGCGGGCAGATGGCCTCGGCGACGCAGGCGCGGCCTTCCTCGTCAGTCCAGACGACGATGTCCTCGCCCATCCAGGTCTTCTGGATGAGCCCGGCCTGCTGCAGGGCCTTGCGGCTCGTGACGAAGTACCAGCCCTCGGGGAACGGGGGCAGCGAGACAATCGCGGGCTCGCCGTGTCGGACTGGCATCGCTCGGCCCTCCTCACCCCGGATACCGGGTTGACGGCCTCCCCGCAAAGCGGGCACAGATCCAGAATACGAGAGTCACCCGCTCGTCGCACGCCGAACGGTGCGCGCCGCGGGGTCCGCCGGACCCCTGTGACGAGGGCCCTCGGGCGCTACGCCTTCCTGAATCGCGAGCCGTAGAGGATGCTGCCGTAGTAGTTGAATGACTGCCGCGCCGCAGGATCCTCGAAGGGGTAGTCGGCGCCGAGTTGCCTCGCCGCGGCGAGCCCGGTGACGAAGCACGTCTCCTGGCTGTTGATCAGCGTGTGGGCGCCGCAGTGCCAGGTTCGTCGCTTCCCCTGGATGAAGCGGAAGAGGTTCACGGTCAGGGCGACGTGGCGCACGTCGTGGACGATGTGCTGGAACCACGTTCGCTTGACGATCTTCTCCTCGTCGATGCGGCTGATCGGGTTGTAGGTGACCAGGCAGGGCTTGTCCGACTTGTTCGCCCACGGCTGCTGGTTGTGCATGATGTAGGTGATCTCGTAGTTGTCCGGCCGCGCCCCGTACTGCTCGATGTGATTACTGCGCGTCGTCAGCGGCTTGACCTCGTTGTCAGGCAGGACCGAGGAGTCCGAGTGCACGATCGCGTGGTTGTGCAGCTCGCTGTCGTAGCGAATCGAGGAGAGGAGCTGGCGCTCGAGCATCGTAGGCCTGTCGAGCATCATCAGCGTCTGGTTCGCGTTGCACGCGAAGACCACATCGTCGAACGCCTCCCGCGCGCCGTCCTCGTCCTCGACGACGACTCCGGCGGCGCGGCGATACACCTTCCGGACCGGGCGGCTCAGGGAGATCTTGTCGAGGAAGCCGGCCGACAGCTGCTCGTAGATGCGTCGCGTGCCCTGGTCCCACGTCTGCATCGGCGTGGCGGTCTCGATATCGAAGAACTCGAGGTACCTCGTGAAGAGCGCCGCAGGCATATCGAACACGTTCGTCGCCATCAGGAAGTTGACGAACATCGGCTTCAACACCTTGTAGCGGAAGTCGGCGGAAAACCCTCCCAGATTGAGCACCGTTCCCATGCTGATGTAGTTGAACGGATTGAGCGCGTTCAGGAGCTTCGACCGGGACCGGGTGAGGGCTCCGAACCAATGCAGCCGCCTTAAGAGTCGTTGGAATCTCGCAATCTCAGATCGCAGTTCTTCCCTGATATCAGAGTCGAAGTCGTGCGCGTATACCTGGCCCGCGTACTTCACACTGTAGCTGAATCTTGTGTCGAGCAGCTCGATGCCAAACTGCTCCATGAGCAGGACAATATGGTCGTATACAGATGGGATACAGGCGGTAACAGAAATGTCGAACGGGATCGAATTGCCGTCACCTTGCGGCATATCAGCCGTGATCGCGTTGCCGCCAAGCTGGTCCCGAGCCTCGAAGAGGCGGAAGTCAAAGCGGTCCGGGTGATGGTGCAGCGCCCACGCCGCGGCCAACCCGGAAATACCCCCGCCGACAATGGCAATTCGCCGTGGCGCTCTCGCTCCCCGGCCCGTTGCCATGGCCTGCCTTCCCGCTGTTGTCGTCCGCTGCACGGAGTCAGGATACGGGAGCGGGGCGTTCCCCGCACGGCTGGCCGGACGTCTCACGGATGTCGCCTTGCGAGGCCTGAGCGCGTGACCTACACTATTTTGATGACGGGCAGGGAGGAAGATGGATGACTCTCGCTACCGACCGCGTGACGACTCAAGCGCTGAGTTTGCCCGAAGAGCTCATCCTGATGCTGCTCAATGAAGAGAGCGGGTACTTTCACCAGGTACCAGGCTGGCACTTGAACTGCGCCGTCGTCGGCGCCGCACTTGCGGAGCTGTCGCTCATATCTCGTATCGATACAGACATGGACTCCCTGATCCTTCTGGACCAGACGGAAACCGGCAATCCTGTTCTGGATCCCATTCTGGATCAGATTGCAAGTGAAACGACGCAGCGAAACGCGCAATACTGGATCGAACGGCTTGCGCCGCGTGCAGAGTCGATCATCGACCTGACGCTTGAGCGCCTGGTTGATCGACAGATCCTGGAGCATCACGAAGGCGACTTCTGGACGCTTGCGAATCGTGCATGGCAGACCGAGATGTTCAGCAGCGAGAGGGAAGGCACCGCTGCCCAGTTCGTCAAGACGCGCATCAGCAGGGTGCTCTTCAACAACGAGATCCCCGACCCTCGTGACGTGATCATTGTCGCCCTCGTCAATACCTGTGACGTGTTTCGCTTCATGTTCCAGCTCGACGACGAGCTGGAGGAGCGCATCGAGCTTGTCTGCCGGATGGACCTGATCGGGCGGGCGATCGCCGAGGCAGTCACCCAGAACATGAACGTCCCCTTGATCGGACGTGCCGGCCTTACGAAGTCGATTCCCCAGGTACCGCTGCTCAAGTTCGCGCTGCACCGGCATCTTCGCGACGGCAATCTCCCCGCACTGTTCGCGGATCTCGCCGAACAGTACGGGCCCGTGTACCAGCTCAACCCGCCGTTCCAGAAGCCCATGCTCGTCCTGGCCGGGTCGGAGACGAACTACTGGGCGCATCGGCAGGGGCGCACGTACCTGAGGGCCCGGGACTATCTCCAGGACTTCGAGAAGGTCTATGGCGCATCGGGAATCTTGCCCGCGCTGGACGGCGCCGATCACTTCCGGTTCCGCAAGGCCCTGGCGCCGGGGTACTCGCGCGCGAGGCTGGAAGGGCAACTCGAGGATCTCTACGACCACACCCGGTCACACATGGCGACCTGGGAGGTTGGAGACACTCGCCCCGCGGTGTCCATGTGCCGGCAGCTGATCAACTCCCAGATCTCGCCCCTGATGATCAGCGTCGACTCGCAGGACGTCCTGGACGATCTGGTCAAGTACAAGACGCGGGCGCTGTCCACGCACGTCCTGGGTGTCATGCCCAAGTTCATGCTCAAGACCCCGGGAATGCGGCGCCGGGCAAAGAGCATCCAGGTGCTGCTGGAGCGCGTCCAGAGTGTCCACACGGCCGCCCAGCGGGCGGGCTGCCCCCGCGATCTCGCGGACGACCTGCTCAGCTTGCACTCGAGCGACCCTTCGTTCCTCCCGGAGTCGAACCTGCGCTTCGTCCTCTCCGCGCCGCTGATCGCCAGCGTCTACCTCGGCGATGGCCTGAGCTTCGCGCTCTACGCGATGGCGTCCCAGCCCGAGCTCTACGCCAGGATCCGGGAAGAGGCGGACGCCCTGTTCGATGGCGGCGATCCCGGACGCGAGGGCTTCACGGAGGACTCGATCGACGTGACGCGCCGCTTCATCATGGAATCCATGCGCATGTACTCGATCGTTCCGATGTCCGTCCGGACCGTGATGAATGCGTGCGTGGTCGAGGGTTACGAAATCCCGGAGGGGTCACGGATCTTCATCGCCCAGGCAGCGGCGCACTACATGAGCGACATCTTCCCGGAGCCGTGGACATTCGACATCGACCGCTACCTGCCTCCGCGCAACGAACACCTCAGCCCCGGGTACGCCCCGTTCGGGCTGGGTACGCATACCTGCCTCGGGAACCGCTGGATGGAGCTGCAGCTCGCCGTCAACCTGCTGCTGCTCGCGCACCACTTCACGATCGAGGTGGCGCCCAGGAACTACAAGCTCAAGATCGACCCGTTCCCGTCGCTCTCGGTGAGCAAGAAGCTGAAGTTCCACATCGCCGAGCAGCGGCGCGAGATCCCCACAGCGCCGGCCGCGAGCTCATAACGCTGACGCGGCGAACCATCCCCGTCGCCGACCGCCACGGCCCGACCCCGTGGAGATCGGCGTCATCCTCAGCAGGCAGCTAGACCAGACCGCGTACCACGATCGGCGCGATCGGGGAGGAGAGCCAGGGCGTGCAGTTGCGCAGGCTATCGAGAGAGCTGCGAGATGCGTACCGGGGAACGGACGTCAGGCACAGAGTCCAGCGCTTCGACGGCTGGATCGATCGGGCGGCGCCAGAAGCCGGGTACGACCACACGGAGACGGTCAAGGACTACTACGACCTGTGCAGCGGATTCATGGTGTGGGGCTGGAGCGAGTCCCTGCACTTCGCGCCCCTCTCCCCAACCGAGAGCCTCGAGGAGTCCCAGGTCCGGCATCAGCGGTTGATGATCTCCCGGCTGGAGCTGCAGCAGGGCATGACGGTTATCGATGTCGGTTGTGGAATCGGCGGCCCCATGCGCCGCGTCGCCCGCGAGTCCGGCGTCCGCGTAGTCGGCATCAACATCAACACGATCCAGTTGGAGAGGGCGAAACGGTTGAACGCCGAGGCGGGGCTCGACCACATGGTTGACTACCACGCCTGCAGCTTCATGGACATGGGCGCAATCGCGGACGACACCTTCGACGGCGGGTACGCTATCGAGTCAACGTGCCACGCGCCGGACAAGCAAGGTGCGTTCGAGGAGATCTTCCGCGTGCTGAAGCCCGGAGCCCTCTTCTGGGGCCAGGAGATGTGCCTTACGGACACGTTCGATCCGAACGACCGCCGCCATCAGGCCATCAAGCAGGACCTGATGCGCGGGATTGCTCTGAACGAGATCGCGACGTTCAGGGAGGTGAACCACGCGCTTGAAGAGGCCGGGTTCCACGTTATCGAAGGGCTAGACCGAGGAGCCACAACGGAACCATCCACACCCTGGTATCAGCCCATGGAAAGCCGCCACGGGACGCTGGGAACGGCCCTTCGCAGGCTTCCGTGGGGCCGCAAGGCGTTGATCGCAGGACTGGGGCTGGCTGAAGTGGTGCGGCTGTTTCCCGAGGGCTCCGCGGAAGTCGTCCGACTGCTCGATCGGACTGCGGATGCCTATGTCGCGGGCGGCAAGGCAGGCATCTTCACACCGCTCTACTGTTTTCTCGCTCGAAAGCCCCTCTAGCAGACTGCCGACGCAGCGGGGCCGGGGCGTGTCGCTGCGCCGTCGCTCGCTGCCTACGGCGCGCCCTGCTCCTCCTCGTGGCGGCGGTGCACCGCCTCGATCGCCAGGTCCAGCTCCTCCGCCATGCGGTCCACCATCGAGCGGAGCCGCATGTTCTGGTAGGCGCCCCAGACGGTCATGGCGGGCGGCACCACGAGGATCGACACGATCAGCGAGTAGGCGATCGTGATCGCCGCCGTGAGGCCGAACTGCTGGGACGCGAGCAGCGGAGAGGCCACCAGCACGCCGAGCCCGAGCGCCGTCGTCAGCGCGGAGCCCAGCAGCGCCGAGCCGGTGGTGGCCAGCGTCCGGATCGCCGCCTGCTCCGGATTGCGCACACGGGTGAACTCCTCGCGGTAGCGATGGATCAGGTGGATCGTGTAGTCCACCCCGATCCCGATGGAGAGCGCCGTGATGATCGAGGTGACCAGCGTGTAGGGGATGTCGAGCAGCGCCATCGTGCCCAGCACCCAGATAAGGACGAGCACGATCGGCCCCACCGCGACAACCGCCAGGAGCGGCTGGCGCAGCGTCACCCAGAAGAAGAGGGCGAGAATCCCGAGGGCCACCGCGATGGTCGTGCTGATCGCCTGGGTCTGCCGGCCGGTGATCTCGTCGGTAACCGCGACCGCGACGATGTCCAGCGAGGTCGCCGTCACCGCGCCGTCGTCGCCGAACCAGAGCGCCTCGATGTCCTCCTGCAGCTCCCTCGTGACTGCGGGATCCCCTGAGTAGGCTGGGAACTGGACCAGCATGGCGTCGACGCCCTGCGGATCGTTCACAAGCGCACGCGCGAGGGTGGGATCTCTCGCCGTGAGCTTGTCGAGGAACTCCTGCATCACGATCGGGTCGAGCTGCACCCCCGTGGTGGCTTGCTGGAAGAGCGCTGCGAGCTCCGGATCGTACTTGTCGCCGAGCGCGCCGCTGTCCTCTGTCCAGTCGCTGACGAGTAACTCGTAGGAGACCTGGATCGGTCCCGCCGCCGCCGGCGGGCGACGCGCCTCGTCATCGAAGGCAATCCTGAGGTCGTGGAGGTTCAGCAGCGTGCGAGTCTCGGTGGCCTCGGCCGTGATGAGCACGCTCGCCATCTCCGTTGAGCCGCCGACGGTTGCGTCGAGCGTCTCCATGTCTTTCAGCACGCTGCCGCCCCGGGGAAGGATCTCGCGGATATTGAACCCGGACTCGAGTCCCGTGGCTGCGTACCCGAGCCCGATGGTCACCGCGATCACGACGACGAAGTAGGGCGCCGGGGTGCGCGCGACCGAGGTCCCGAGAAGCTCCGCCAGCCGGCCGATGCCGGGCAGGGCGTTCGCGACCTGGCGAGGCTGCGTCAACGTGCCGCGCGACTCGCGCCGCCGGTCGATGATCACCCGGCCGGCCGGGATCAGCGTCAGCATCACGATCAGGCTCATCCCCACGCCGAGCCCGGCGACGATGCCGAAGTCGCCCATCACCCCGATCGGGGAGAGCAGGTTCACCAGCAGGCTCGCGATCGTCGTGACGGCGGCCAGGGTCAGCGGGACGGTGACGTGTTGCAGTCCGATCCGCACCGCCGCCACCACCGGCTCGCCCTCGGCGCGCTGCTCGCGGTAGTGCGAGACGGCCTGGATCGCGTAGTCCACGGTGAGGCTGATCACGATGATCGGCACCAATGCGGTCAGCGAGCTCGGCGGGCCGATCAGCCCCAGCGCGTTCGGTCCGAGCCAGCCCTCCGCCCCGATCACCCAGATCAGCGAGAGGAGCAGGCCGACCAGCGTGAGCAGCAGGTCCGAAAGCGTGCGGAGGAAGACCAGGATCAGTGCGGCGATCAGGAGCAGCGCCAGGCCGATCAGGGGCGCCATGCCCTCCTCGGTGGCCTTGCGGTACTCATCCTCGACCACGATCGGCGAGACGCTGCTCACGCGCAGTGGGCCCTCGTCCGCGATCGCCAGCTCGTTGATCCGCCGTTCGGCCTCCTTTACTCGCTCGTCCCCGGTGTTGATCAGGCGGATCGTGGCTATCGCGACCGGCGTACCGTCGGTGTCGGTTCCGGTCATCGCGTCGAGCGCCCCGCCGATCTCGGGGACAGCGCGGGCGGCGTCGATCTCCGCCTGCGTGACCGCCGCGAGGCCATCTCGTTGGAGCACGGCATTGATGACCAGGGTGGGCGCGATGATCGGGTCGCCGTGCGCCAGCAGCTCCCCCACGCCCGGATCGCCGGCGATGCGACCGATCAGGCCGTCCATCTGCGCGAGCCCCTCGGGAGTGAGTGCGTCCCCACGGAAGATCAGCGTGACGACGCCGACGTCGCTCGACTCCCCGAAGTGCGTGTCGATCTCCTCGATCGCATTGGCGACGGCGTTCCCCGGGGGCAGGAAGGCCAGGGCAGCGCCCTCCACGACCGGGGCGCGCCGCCCTGCTCCCGCGGCCAGCACGACGGTGATGATGAAGAGCACGAGGATCGTGAGGTACGGGCGAACGGTGATCAGCCAGCTCAGCCTGGCGAGAACCCTACTCATGGCGTGCCATCCTATCCGAGGCTGCCATCCTATTCGGGGAACGGGCGGCTGAGGCGCCCGCCGACGCGAACTGCTTTCCCGGCATGACCTTCATCCGGACCGTTGCTGGCGCGTCCGGGGCGGGCCGAGCGGGCCACCTCCTGCGATGCGACTACAGGATCCCGAGGCGGATCGCCGTGACGACTGCATCGAGCTTCGTCGTCGCGTTCAGCTTCCCGCGGAAGTGGCGCACGTGGTTGCGCACGGTATGCGGACTGATGCTCAACGCCTCGGCGATCCGATGCGTGCCCCAGCCCGCGGCTACCAGGCGCAGAACCTCGAGCTCTCGCTGGGTCAGTCTGCCGAGATCAGACGGAGTCGAGGTCGCCGGCGCTTGGTCCGACACGATGGCTGCGCCCTGCTCACGCAACTCGCTCCGCAGTGAATCGGCCGCCTGGTCGGCTCCTTCGTCCTCGGCGGGCTCGTCGAAGAGGTGTACCAGGAACGGCGTGTCCTCGCCGGGAGCGGCGATCACCATCGGCGTGAGCGAAACTGCCTTGCGCTCGCCGGACTCGCACAGCATCAGCATGGTGAACGCACTCGGGATATCACCGCCTCGCAGTGAGCGGAGCGACGGGCAGCCGAGCAGGCACTCGGGCGTGAAGCCCCCGGGGCTCAGCCCCGTCACCACCTCGTAGCAGCGGCGACCGATCACCTGGTCGCGCGGGAAGCCGAGGATCCGCTCGGCGGCCTGATTCCAGAAGATGATCTTCTGATCGAGCGACATGACGTAGGCGCCGAACTGAGCGGTCGCGAGAAGCTGGAAGATGGCATCCAATGTCACCGGCGCAAATCCTTGCATGATCGACGACCATTAAGGGTACGGTTATAGTTACCTTTTACCCTGGTCAATTGCCTCGGTTCTTTCAGGCGGACACTTCACCGGCGTAGCACGCACAAGTCAAGCATCCAAGGCTGGACGTAACCATACCACTCCCGTGCCATACCCGCTGCGTTGTGACCGTGCTCACTCTCTCGAATCGTTGATTCGGGCCCGTATCGCGAGAGGACGCGCGCGCGGGCGGCGCGTTGTCGCGCGGCCCGTCTCCACGATCTCGAGCCGCGCGGCTGGAACCCGGGCTTCCCCGCGCGCTTTGACATCCCGGGCGGAAGCGCACACGATCCGGGCGCTCGCCGGCAGGACAGGCGGGCGCGCAGCGGGAAGGGGCGCCCCATGCGAGGCACCTCGGCGATCGTCGGCATCGGCGAATCGACGTACTATCGGCCGGGCGGCTCCCCGGACAGCGAACTGCAGCTGGCGGTCACGGCGATCACCAACGCCGCCGCCGACGCGGGCATCGATGTCGAGGAGATCGACGGGTTCGTCTCCTACGGCAACGACCGCAGCACGCCCTCGAAGCTCTCGACGGTGCTGGGCGTCAACGAGACGAAGTTCGCCGCGCTGTCCTGGGACGGCGGAGGCAACAACGTCGCCGGCACGCTCGCCATCGCCGACGCGGCGGTCACCGCCGGCTACGCCGACTACGTCGTCTGCTATCGCAGCCTCGCCCAGGGCGAGTACGGGCGCTTCGGCCAGGCGCGCGTGACCGGCCGCGTGCGCGTGCCCGAGGAGGGCGCCTTCCGCATCCCTTACGGCGTGATGGTCCCAGCGCACTGGTACGCGATGATCGCGCAGCGCTTCATGTACGAGCACGGGATCACCGAGCACGCCCTCGCGGAGATTTCGCTCGCCGCCTACGCGCACGCCCAGCGCAATCCCCGGGCGATCCGCCACGGCCGCGAGCTGACCAAGGACGACTACCTCAACTCGCGCTGGATCGTCGAGCCGTTCCGGCTCTTCGACTGCTGTCAGGAGAACGACTGCTCGGCCGCGGTGATCGTGACGAGCGCCGAGCGCGCCCGCGAGCTCGACAAGCAGCCCGTCTACATCCGCTCGGCCGCGCAGGGCATCGACTACCGCGGCGCCGCCGGGGGCGCCGTCGGCGCCGGCTACAACGACCCCGACTTCCCGACCGCGCACTACAAGAACATCGCCGACATGATCTGGTCGCGGGCCGGCGTCGGCCCCAGGGACGTGCAGGTCGCGCAGTTCTACGAGAACTTCACCGGCCTTGCGCTGATGGCGATCTCCGAGATGGGCTTCTCGCCGCCCGAGGAGATCGAGGACTGGGTGCGCGCCGGCAACCTCCGCTGGCCGGACGGCGAGCTGCCGATCAACACCAGCGGCGGCAACCTCGCGGAGGCCTACGTGCACGGCTTCGAGCTGGTGAACGAGGCTGCCCGCCAGGTCCGCGGCGAGTCGACCTGCCAGGTCGACAACGTCGAATTCAGCCTCGTCGTCGCGGGACCGGGAGCGCTGCCGGCGAGCGCCGCGCTGCTCTCGGTCGAGCCGTAGCCGACGCCGCGCGACCGCAGTTCCGAGCCCCGCGAGGGCTTGCGAGGAGAGCACCATGACCCGATTCATGCCGGAAGACTGGCCCATCCCCCAGCTTGACCGCTTCAACCGCGACTTCTTCACCTCGGGCAAACTGGTCGTGCAGCAGTGCGTGCCGTGCGGGACGGTCCAGCACCCGCCGGACGCCGCGTGCAACGCCTGCAGGGCTATGGAGTTCCGCTCGCTGGAAACGAACGGCGAGGGGACGGTCTACTCCTACATCGTCGTCCACAACCCACCTGCCCCCGCGCTGGCCGAGGCCGTGCCGTACGCCGTGGCCCTCGTCAGCCTCGACGAGCATCCGCACGTGCGCATCCTGGGCAACGTGCTCAACTGCGAGCCCGGCGAGGTGGCGATCGGCCAGAAGGTGCGCGCCGTCTTCGAGGAGATCATCGACGAGGACGAGACGCTGCTCGTGCCGCAGTGGGAGCGCGTCTAGCGCGCATGGCGGCGTAACCGGCACGCGATGGACGGCGAGCAGGACCCGGGCGACGCCGCCGGCGAATCGGCGGCCGCGTCACTGCGCCCCATCCACCCCGACGACCGCGCGGCCCTCGAAGGCCTCGAGGTGGTCGCGGCCCACCGCAACGAGTCGCACTGGTGGAACCACGCCTCGTTCGTGCTGCCGCTGCTCGGCGCGCTCGTCTTTCTCGCGATCGGACAACTGGCCGGATCGGCTGAGGCGACGGGGTTCGGGATCTTCCTCGCCGTCGTGATGGTGCTGCAGCTCCCGATCGTCTGGTTCACCTGGCGGCGCACCGCGACCGCGATCGTGCTCACCCGCACGGGAGCTCTCGCGCTCCATCGAGGGCGCACCCTCACGGAGGTGCGCTGGGCAGAGCTCGAGCACATCGAGCGTGTCGAGACGCTCGGCAACGTGCGCTGGCGGCTCTCCGAGCGCGGCGGCACGCACATCGCCGTCGAGGGCGAGATCGAGGACGTGCCGGGCCTGATCGAGCGCGCGAGTACGCTCTCGGGCGTTGATCCGGAGGGCGCGAACTAGCCGCGGAAACCCGTGCAAAAGCGCGAGTGCAGGTGCGCGAACGGGCGTTCTGCGCTAGGATGCGGCCATGCGCTGCACTCGCTGCGACTCGCCGCGACCCCTCGACGGCCCCTTCTGCCCGTCCTGCGGCGCGCTGAGCGAGGAGCCGCCACCGATCGAGGAGGCTCCGCCGGAGGCGGCTGCACGACCGGTCGAGCCTCCGCCCGGCGCTCCACGCGCCGCTGCGCCCGCGCAGGCTGTCCTGCCGCTCCCACCCCAACCGCGCGCACGAGCCGAGCCGACTCGAGCAGCGCCGACGGCGGAGTTGCCTCGCGACACCGCTCGTTACCGCGAGCTGCTGCAGGATCGCTTCGGTTACCCCGACTTCCGCCCCGGCCAGGCAGAGGTGCTCGAGGCGTTGGCCTCGCAGGACGTGCTCGGCGTGATGCCGACCGGCGGGGGCAAGAGCCTCTGCTACGTCCTCCCCGCGCTCGAGGTCGGGCGCACGCTCGTCATCTCGCCGCTGATCGCGCTCATGCAGGACCAGGTCGAGGCCCTCGAGGCGGTCGGCGTTCCGGCCAGCTTCATCAACTCCACGCTCAACCGCGCCGAGCAGAACCGCCGCTACGCGGACTTCGAGGCGGGGCGCACCGCGCTGCTCTACGTCGCGCCGGAGCGGCTGGCGAACGGGCGTTTCCTCGATGGACTCGCGCGCGGCGGCGTGCGCCTGCTCGTGATCGACGAGGCGCACTGCATCTCCGAGTGGGGGCACGACTTCCGCCCCGACTACCTTGCCCTCGGCGGCGCACGCGAGCGGCTGGGGCGTCCTCGCACGCTCGCGCTCACCGCGACGGCCGACCCGACCGTGCGGAAGGACATCCTCGCGCGGCTCGGCATCGCGACCGACGCGCGCGAGGTGCTGACCAGCTTCGACCGGCCGAACCTGCGCTTCCAGGTGGTGCCACTGGCCAGCGCGAAGGAGCGTCTCCCCTGGCTCATCGCCTACGCGCGCGAGCGCAGCGGTCAGTCCGGCATCGTCTACGCGCGTACGCGCCGCTCCGTCGAGGAGACCGCGGAGACGCTCAATGCTGCCGGCGTCCCCGCCGAGGGCTACCACGCGGGCATGGGCGGCGCCGTGCGCGCCGCGATCCAGCGCCGCTTCACCACCGGCCGCTCGCCGCTGATCGTCGCCACCAACGCCTTCGGCCTCGGCATCGACAAGCCAGATGTGCGTTATGTCGTGCATCTCCAGATGCCCGGACGCCTCGAGGCCTACTACCAGGAGGCGGGCCGCGCGGGCCGCGACGGCGAGCCCGCGGAGTGCACCCTGCTCTACTCGCGTCGCGACCACTCGCTGCAGCGGCGCTTCATCGACCAGGCGCATCCGGACGACGAGGCCGTGCGCCGAAGCTGGCAGCAGCTCGTCGCGATCCAGCAACTGGACCCGCAGCGCCCGCTCTCGCCCTCGGAGTTCGAGGACGCCGCGGGGACCGACGGCTGGGCGCTCACCGTGAAGGCGCTCCGCGCCTCCGGCCTGCTCGGCGAAGGCGAACTGGTCCTGCGCTCGCTCGACGCCGACGCACCGATCGACACGCGTGTCATCGAGGAGCGCCGCCGCTACGCCGAGTCGCGCCTCGCGCAGATGGTGGAGTACGCCGAGACCTCCGGCTGCCGCCGCGAGCTAATCCTGCGCTACTTCGGCGAGCCGCCAGCTCCGTCCGGCGCGAACGGCGCCGGCAACGGCAGCGGTTGCAGCGGCTGCGACAACTGCAGCGGCGCCGTCCACGGCGACGCACCCCAGTATCCGCACGATCTCTTCGCCTCGATCCTCGACCTGCGCGACGGGATCGCGTGGGAGGCGAGCCGCGCGCCCTACATGGTCTTCGAGGAGCGCACCGCCCGCGAGGTCGCCACCTACCGGCCCTCGAACGAGACGGCGCTGCTCGAGGTCTGGGGCATGGGGCGGAAGCGCGTGCAGTGGTTCGGCGAGCGATTGCTCGGCCTCGTGCGAGAGTGGGAGGCGGCAACCCCGGACGCCGCGCCGCCGCCAGCCCGGCCGGCCCCGCCCTCGCGGAAGCGCTCCGTGACCGTGGGCCCGGGCCCCGAGGTGCCGTTCGACGATCCGCTGTTCCAGCGGCTCCGCGAGTGGCGGCGCGATCGCGCGGCGCGCGACGGCGTCCCCGCATACACCCTGTTTACGGACCGCAGCGCGCGCGAGCTGACCGTGCAGCGCCCGGCCGATCGAACCGCCCTCGCGGATGTCTGGGGCTTCGGCGATCGGCGCATCGCCGAGATCGGCGACGAGCTGCTGGAGCTGCTGCGCGACTTCGATCCTGAAGCGCCCACGGAGGCATCCGGCGAGGCGCCGCTGCAGCCCGCGCTTGCGGTGCCGTCCGCGAGCGAGCATGCTTGAGCGAAGCGGCCGCCGCCCCGGACGCGGCGCGGCCCCACACCAGAGGAGTTCTCGATGAGCCTGACCCTCACCGTCAGCAAGGACGCCGCGGAGCGGCTTGGCATGATCGTCACGCAGCAGCGCGAGAGCGAAGACCAGGGCCTGCGCATCTTCGCGCGCGGCGGCGGCTGCGGCTGCTCCGGCCCCTCCTTCGCGATGGGCATCGACAAGGCCGGTGACGACGACAACGTGCTCGACCTGCACGGCGTCACCTTCATCGTCGACCCGACGACCGCGAACAGCCTCGAGGGCGCCTCGATCGACTACACCGAGGACGACCTGATGCGAAAGGGCTTCACCATCGACGCCCCGAACGCGCAGGCGGCCGAAGGCGGCGGCTGCGGCTGCGCCAGCGGCGGCGGCCACTAGGCACTCCCCCGGACTCCACGCACCATCCCGCGGGCTGACGTCTCGTCACGCTCGCGGTTGCTGCCGCCTCGCGGTTGCCCCTGAGCGCATCGAGGGCTCACGCTGTACCTCGTGCTGCACGACCTGCGCGAGTGGCTGGATGACCTGCGCGAGTGGCTGATCGACTGGGCGGACAGCCCGGTCGCGCCGATCGCGCTCGCCCTGATCACCGCCTCTGAGTCGGTCTTCTTCCCGATCCCCACGGACCCGCTGCTGGTCGCGCTCGCGCTGCGCCATCCGGACGCCGCGCTCATCCTCGCCGCGCTCACCATCGTCGCCTCCGTCCTCGGAGGCGTTGTCGGTCACTGGCTGGGCCTGCGGCTCGGCCGGCCGCTGCTGCTGCGGCTGCACAGCCGGCACGCCGAGCGTGTCGAGGAGCTGCTCCAGCGCTGGGGATTCTGGGCCGTCGCAGCTGCGGGCCTGACACCAATCCCTTACAAGGTGTTCACCATCGGCGCGGGGGTTGTCGGGATACCGCGCACGCAGTTCGTCTTCGCCTCGATTCTCGGGCGCGGGCTGCGCTTCGGCGTCTACGGCGTGCTGATCTTCTTCTGGGGCGAACGCTTCGCCGAGTTCATCACGGATCGCTTCGACATCGTGGTGAGCGCGCTCGCCGCGGCGGCCGTTGCTGCGCTCCTCGCCTGGCTCGGTTGGCACCGGCTGCGCGCACGCCGAGCGGCGGCCTGAAGCGCGGGCTCCCGTATGATGGAGCCGCGATCCCCGGACGAGGAGGCTCCATGCACGAGCTGGTGGAACCGATCGGCGAGGTTCGGCCGCTCCGCGACCCGGTGCTGATCGCCGCATTCTCCGGCTGGAACGACTTCGGCGGCGCCGCGGCGGCGGCGATCAAGCACATGGGCGACCAGTGGAAGGCGAGCGACCTCGCCGAGATCCGCAACGAGCGCCTCTTCGACTTCACCGTCCAGCGCCCGACGGTGCGCCTCGACGGCGAGCGCCGTGTGATCGACTGGCCCAGGCATCACTTCCGCGTGGCCAGCCCGCCGGGGGCGGAGCGCGACTTCGTGCTGCTGAGCGGCCCGGAGCCGCACCTGCGCTGGCGCACCTTCACCGAGGCGATCGCCGACCTGATGGTCGAGGTCGGCGCGACCACCAGCATCACGATCGCCGCGCAGGCCGGCGCGGTCCCGCACACACGACCGCTGCCGGTCACGCTCTCCGCCTCGGACTCAGACTTCGAGGGCCAGTTCGGGCTGCGCGTGCCGCAGTCCCGCTATGAGGGCCCGACGGGCATCGTCGGCGCATTCAACGTGGACCAGCGCCAGCGCGGCTTCCGCAACGCGAGCCTCTGGGCCCAGCTGCCGCACTACCTCTCGACTGGCCCGAACCCGAACGCGATCGCCGCGCTCATCAAGCTGATCGATCGCGGCTTCGGTACGAACACCTCGCTCGCGAGGATCGAGCGGCGCATCGAGCGCTTCAGCGAGCAGGTGCAGGAGGCGGTCACGGAGTCGGGCGAGGCCGAGTCCTACATCCAGATGCTGGAGCAGCAGTACGACGCCAACATCGAGCAGCAGGCGGAGCAAGAGTCAGGCGAGGACGCCGAGCTCCCCTCCGCCGAGGACCTGCTGAGCGACCTCGAGGGCTTCCTCCGCGATCAGCGCGACGACGGGTAGGGCACGCAGCGACCGCTGTCGACGCCGCTGCCCTCAGCTCGAACTTCGCGGACGCGCGCCGCCCTACTGCGCCGCGCTTCACTCCCCGGCGGGCCGTTGATAGACTCGGAGGGCCCAGGAGTGTAGCTCAGCTGGAAGAGCAGCGGTCTCCAAAACCGCAGGTCGGGGGTTCGAGTCCCTCCACTCCTGCCAGCATTCGCCCTCCCGAGGGCGCGAACAGGGCCGAGGTGGTGGAATAGGCAGACACGCCGTCTTGAGGGGGCGGTGCCCGCAAGGGCGTATGAGTTCGAATCTCATCCTCGGCACCAACGCACACCCCAACCGCCGGCTGAAGCCGGCGGTTCTGCGTCCCGGGCGCCCCGCAAACGTCACGGCGCACCATCGTTCCTTGTAGGGCGTTCCTTGTAGGGCTTCGCGGCGCTCGATATAGTCCGCTCGGACCGCAACGGTCCGTGCAACCCCAGCGCGCATCCCCAAAGGAGTCTGCCGATGGCCGAGCTGAGACTGGAGATCGAGGACGGGATTGCCCTCGTCACAATGGACAACCCCCCTGTGAACGCGGCTTCGCAGGACTGGGACTTCCAGGGCGTCTTCGACTCCTTCTACTACAACACCGACGTGCGGGTCGCCGTGCTCACCGGCGAGGGCACCCGCTCCTTCTGCGCCGGGGCGGACGTGAAGCGCCGCGCGGCCGACGTCAGCGAGGCGCAGGAGTCCGGCGGCGCCGGCGGCAATACCGCCTACATCTCCGGCCAGCGCCGCGGCCGCGAGAACTTCAACTGCATCCTGGAGTCCGCCGTGCCGGTGATCGGCGCGATCAACGGCTACTGCCTCGGCGCGGGCATGGCCCTCGCCGGGTCGTGCGACTACCTGATCGCCTCGGAGACGGCGAGCTTCGGGCTGCCGGAGATCAACGTCGGCCTGCTGGGCGGCGCGCGCCACATGATGCGCGCCTTCCCGCACCACATCGTGCGCCGCGCGCACTACAGCGGCGAGCGCATCAGCGCGCAGGACGCCTACCACTTCGGCGCGGTCTGGAAGCTGGCCCCGCCCGAGCAGCTGATGGAGGTGGTGATGGAGGAGGCGCGGCTGATCGCCTCGAAGATGCCGATCGGCATCCGCCTCGCCAAGGAAAACCTCAGCATGATCGAGACGATGGACGTGCGGAACGGCTACCGCTGGGAGCAGACGCGCACGCGCATCCTGCAGGAGACCGAGGACGCCCTCGAGGCGAAGCGCGCCTTCGCCGAGAAGCGCCAGCCCGTCTACCACGGCCGCTAATCGCGACCTGCCTCGGACGAACAGCGGGGGCGGCCCGGGCCGCCCCCGTTTGCGTTTGCCCCGGACCGCTCAGGCCGGCGTGCGTGACGGCCACCAGTTCCAGCGGCCGAAGATCGCCACCAGCGCCGGCACGATCAGCGTGCGCGTGATGAACGTGTCGATCAGCACGCCGATGCCCACCGCGAAGCCGAGCTGCACGAGATCCTCGAGCGGCAGCGTCATCAGCGCCGAGAAGGTCCCCGCGAGGATCAGGCCGGCCGAGGTGATCACCGGCCCGGTGCGCGCCAGCGCGTGTGCGGTCGCCTCCTTGAGCGGGGCGCGCCTCACCTCCTCGCGGATGCGCGACATCAGGTAGATGTTGTAGTCGACGCTGAGCGCGTTCAGGAAGACGAACAGGAAGAACGGCACGCCCGGCCCGATCCCCGCGTGGTCGAAGACCAGCAGGAAGACGATGACCGCGAGGCCGAGCGTCGCGAAGTAGGTGAAGGCGATCGTCGCCATCAGGTAGAGCGGCGCGATCAGCGAGCGCAGCAGCAGCGCCAGCACCACCCCGATCGCCAGCAGGATCAGCGGCAACACCACCCGCGAGTCTCGGTTGCCGGCCGTGCGCGTATCGGCCTCCGCGGCGGTGTCGCCGCCGACCAGCACGCCGCCCGGGTCGAGTCCGGCCGAGGCGGCCGCGCCGCGAGCCAGCTCGCGCAGCTCGGGGACGACGTCGAGCGATGCGTCGGAGAAGGGGTTGTCCGTCAGCACCACCTCGATGCGCGCCGTGCCGCCGTCGGCGGAGACGAAGCGCGCCGCGGCTCCCGGCGGCCCGCCGGGCGGTCCGGCCGTGCCGAAGGGACGGCTCGGCCCCGAGGCGCTCGCGACCGCCGGGTGGCCGGCGAGGGTGAGCGTCAGCATGTCGAGCTGCTCGAGGCGCTCGGGATCGAGGACCTGCTCGCCCGGCGGCAGCGAGACGTAGACACGCGTCGGCGAGAGCTCGCCACCCGGGAAGCCCTCGCGCAGCAGCTCGAAGCTGCGCACGGACTCGGTGTTGCCCGGGAGGCTGGCGAGCTGGTCGTAGTTCGGCTCGAAGGCGAAGAGGCCGGCGATGAGCAGCGCCAGCGCCGCCGTCGTCGCCGCGAGTGAGGCGCGCGGCCAGCGCAACACGACGCTCCCGACGCGGCCGTAGATGCTGCGCCGCCAGTCCTGCGGCGCCTCCGGCTGCGCCGCCGCCTCAGGGTCCAGGCGGGGCTGCATCGGCCAGAAGACGCGCCGCCCGACGATGGTCAGCACCGCCGGGATCAGCGTGAGCGCGGCCAGCATCATCAACCCGACTGCGATCGCGATCACGGGACCGAGCGACTGGTAGGAGCGCAGGATCGCGAACGTCAGCGCCGCCGAGGCGATCAGGATCGTCGCGCCGGCCGAGGCGACGGCCCCGCCCACACCGCGCATCGTGCGGCGCATCGCCTCGTGCTTGTCGGCGTTGCGGGTCAGCTCCTCGCGGAAGCGGGCGGAGACGAAGAGCACGTAGTCGGTGCCGGTGCCGAAGAGCACGACCGTCATGATGCCGGTCGTCTGTCCCGAGATCGGCAGGTCGAACAGCTTCGCGACCCCCGCGCCGACCGCGCCGGCGAGCTGGAAGACGAGGCCGACGCCCAGCAGCGGGATCACCGCCATGATCGGCGAGCGGTAGATCAGCACCAGCAGCACCAGTACCAGCGAGGCGGTCACGATCAGCAGGAACGAGTCGATGTTCGCGAAGACCTGCACGAGGTCGACGATCAGCCCGCCGGGCCCACCGACGGCGACCTCGACGCCCGGCAGGTCGAGCGCCGCGGCGCGGTCGCGAATCGCGGACACAGCCTCGCGGAACGCCTCCTCGGCAGGCTCCCCCGCAAGCTCGACGAAGACGTAGAGCGTGGTGCCGTCGGGCGAAACGAGGCCGGATGCGGCCCCCTCGACGGGTGCTGGTGCGCGCACGGCGATGACGTTGTCCGGCGCCTCAGGACCCGTCAGCCACCGATCGAGGTCGGCCACGGCCGCGAACGTGGCCGGGCTGAGCCCTGCGGGCTCACGAACGACGATCAGCGTGGGCGTCCCCGCCGAGGGGAAGCGCTCGCGGGCCAGATCGAAGGCGCGCGTCGCCTCGGCGTCCTCGGGAAGAAAGAGCGCCGCCTCGTTCTCCGTCACCTCGTCGAGGCGCGGCAGTTGTGAGATCAGCGCGCCGGCGAGCACCACCCAGGCGACCAGCGTGACCCACTTGCCGCGCCGGCTGCTCGCGAAGTCGGTGGCGCGCCCCAGCATGTGCTAGCGGCTCCCGATCCACACGCGCGCCGGGAACCTCGAGGCGTCGGACGACGTCGTGGACACGGGGGCTCCTTGGCACATCCGTGGGATGTCAGCAGTCGCGGATCGAGGCTACAGCCGGCCCCGGCTGTAGGGAAGCCGCGCGGGTATCGGCCCCCCGCCCTACTGCTGCGAGGGCGTCGCGGGGCGGCGGCGGGAGCGGGCGGGAGCCTCCATGCCGGCGTCCTCGAAGGCCTTGCGCTGGGCGGCGGCCTGCGGGGCGAACAACTCGCGCATGTTGTCCTGTGCCCAGGAGAGCGAGCCCTCGATCGAGTCGATCTGGCCTTGGAAGCGCGGCATCACGTAGCGCGCGAACAGCTCGAAGCTGCGCTTCGTCTGCTCCGTCGACGCGAACTCACGCATCGAGCAGAGCAGCGCGCCGAAGCCACCCGAGAGCTCGAGCAACCGCTCGATGCCCTCGATCGCGTCGTCGGGCGTGCCGACGATCGCGCCGCCGCGCTCGACCATCGCCTCGATCGTGTCCTCGCCCTCGGCGAAGCGCACGCCGAGCGCGCCGGTGTAGCCCTGGTTGTAGGCGATGCAGCCCTCGGCAGTCTGCGCCAGCGCCTCCTCCTTCGAGTCGGCGAGGTGGAAGTACATCGTGACGCGCCAGTCGTCGCGGCTGATCTTCTGCCCGTGCTCCTCCGCGGCCTCCTGCGCCCACTGCCAGGCGCCTTGCAGCGAGCCGATACCGCCGGGCGCTGCCGTGGCCACCGAGAGCATCCCGATGCCAAAGCGCCCCGCCGTCTGCGGCCCCGAGGGCGAGAGGCTGTGCGCGACCGAGACCGGGAGGTGGTCCTCCCGGTAGGGCGCGAGCTGCAGGTGCGCGTCGCGCAGGTGGAACCAGTCCGTCTCCATCGTGACGTGCTCGCCGCGCAACAGCGGCAGGATCGCCTCGAGCGCCTCAACCATGCGCGTGCGCTGCGTGGAGGGGTCGATGCCCATCATGTAGGCGTCCGAGGCGAGCGCGCCCGGTCCGACGCCGAAGAGCGCGCGCCCCCGGGTGAGGTGGTCGAGGAACATCATCCGGTCGGCGACCATCAGCGGGTTGTGGTACGGGAGGCTGACGACGCCGGTCCCGAGCTTGATCTGCTTCGTGCGCGCAGCCATGTGTGCGGCGAAGAGCGCCGGGTCGGGGATGAACTCCCAGCCGACGCTGTGGTGCTCGCCGATCCACGCCTCGTCGTAGCCGAGGCGGTCGAGCTCCTCGATCAGCGCCGCGTCGCGCTCGATGGCGAGCGTGGGGTTCTCGCCCGGCTCGTGGAACGGCGCGAGGAAGATGCCGAACTTCATCCGGCGCGGTCGATAACCCATCGTGCCCGTCCCTCCAGGCAGTCGCCCGCAGCCGTTACTGGCGGTCCATGCGCAGCACGCGCCGCGAGAGCCGCCAGCCCTCCGCCGTGCGCCGCCACTCGTCGGTGTAGACGCCGGAGATCTGCGGGATCGCCGTGGACCGGCCGCCGCTCACCCGCGTCTCGAAGAGCATCGCGCGCGTCTGCGCCGTGTCGCCCTCAAGGGCGTCGAAGACCACGCCGCCGGGCGCGTGGCGCGTACGCTCGAGCGGGTCGGGCTCGCGCATGCCCTCCAGCTCCCCGCTGTGCGAGCGCCTCGCCCAGCTCTCGATCGCGTCGCGGCCTCGCTCACTGATGGCGGGCGCCTCGCGGCCGCGGGTGTAGACGTCGAACTCGGCGTCCTCGGTGAAACAGGCAGCGTAGGCGGCCGCGTCCTTCGCGTCCCACGCGTAGGCGTAGCGCGCGACCAGCTCCATGATCTCCAGGCGATCGTCCGCGCTCATGACGCCTCCCTCGGGGCGCTGCCCCGCGGCGAGGATACCGCGCCGGGGCGGGATTCGGGTTGAACGGGCGGTGCACCCGGCCCGGCCGCCGATGGTAGGATCGAGGGGATGCGCCCGCCTCGGCGGGCGTTACGCGGTGGGGCCACGTAGCCAAGTGGTAAGGCAGGGGTCTGCAAAACCCTTATCGTCGGTTCGATTCCGACCGTGGCCTCCAGCACTCCTACCGCGCCGGCGGGTCGATCCCCAGCTGCTCCCACATCGCCTCGCGGTCGAAGAAGAACCAGCCCTCGGCGATGCGATCGTCCTCGACGCGCACGATCGCCATCCCCATCACCTCGACCCGCTTGCCGGTCGCCTCGGCGCCGCGGAAGGCGCCCAGGTGCGTGCCGCGCAGCGTCAGGCGGAGGCCGACGCGGTCGCCCTCGGCGACGAGGTCGTCGACGGTCTCGACCAGGTCGGGGAAGGCGCGGCGCACGTTCGTGACCAGCTGCCGCACGCCGTCCGGTCCCGGCTGCTGGCCGGGGTGGGCGTGCCGGTTCACGTACTCAGGGGCGAAGATCTCATCGACGAGATCGAGGTTGCCCTCGTTCATCACCTCTTCGAAGAAGCGCTGCACGAGCGCCTTGTTCGCCTCGGTGTCGCTCATCGGAAGCCTCCCATCGCGGCCAGCCTGACTGGTGCCCGCTCGCTTACACCGGCATCGGACGCAGCGAGGGCGAGACGGACAGCGGCGCGGCCGTGACCGCCTGGATGTCCTCGACGCTGTAGCCCGGCGCGTGCTCCAGCAGCTCGAAGCCGCGCTCGCCGACCTCGATGACTGCGAGGTCCGTGACCACCAGCGAGGCGGGGCGGCCACCCGTGACGGGCAGCGTGCAGCGCTCGACGAGCCGCGGAGCGCCCTCGGGCGTGGTGTGGAACATCGTCAGCCAGACGCGCTTCGCGCCCTGCGTCAGATCCATCGCCCCGCCGACGCCACCGAGGTCGGTCCGCCCGTCGGCGTGCGGCGTCCAGTTCGCGAACGAGCCGTCGGCCGCTGCCTCGTACGCACCGAGCACGGAGCAATCGACGCGCCCGCTGCGGATCAGGCCAAAGGCATCGGCGTGGTGGACGATCGCTGCGCCGGGCTGCAGCACCACGTACTGCATCCCCGGCGAGACGATGTCGAGGTCCTCCTGACCCTGCGGAGCATGCCAGCCGTAGCCGATCAGCCCGTTCTCCGAGGACAGCACGATCCCCGCGTCGAGGTCGACGAAGTCGCACCCGAGGACGGGGATACCAACGCCGAGGTTCACGATCCAGTCGCGCTCGAGGCGACCGGCGAGCACGGCGGCGATCTGCTCGCGGTTGAGCGGCTCCTTCGCGGCGCCGCTCACGAGGCGCCTCCGGTGTCCTCGGGTGTGTCGAGGTCCAGCTCGCGCCCGCTGCGCCGCGTCCGCCGCGGGGCCTCGATGCGGCCCTCGGCGATGTGCACGAGGCGCCCGACATAGACGCCGGGTGTGTGCACTTGGTCGGGGTCGAAGGAGCCAACGGGCAGGATCGGGTCGTCCACTTCGGCGATGGTGCAGCGGCCGGCGGTGGCCATGATCGGGTTGAAGTTGCGCGCGGCGCGGCGGTAGACGAGGTTGCCTGCCTCGTCGGCGCGCTGCGCGCGGACGAAGGCGTAGTCGGCGGTGATGCCGCGCTCGAGGACGTAGGTCCGCCCGTCGAACTCGCGCTGCTCGCGGCCCTCGGCGTAGGCGCTGCCGACGCCGGCCGGGGTGTAGAAGGCCGGGATGCCCGCGCCGCCGGCGCGGATGCGCTCCGCGACCGTGCCCTGCGGGACCAGCTCCGCCTCCGCCCCGCCCGCCCGGAAGACGTCCTCCGCGGCGTTCGGCTGCGACGGGTGAGGCGCGGCCGTGAACGAGGCGATCACCTTCCTCACGCGACCCGCCAGCACGAGATCCGCGATCGTCACGCGCCCGTCCTCGTCGAGCAGCGGGCGGTTCACCGTCGTCGAGATCATGACGAGGTCCCTCGCGCCCTGCTCGTAGAGCGCCTGCACGAGGTTCCAGGGCACGCCCGCGTGGAAGCCGGCGACGAGGATCGAGGAGCCGTCCGGGATGTCGGCGACGGCGGCCGCGGCCGAGTCGTAGCGCTCGGGTCGCGGCACTGCTGCGCTAGCCGATCTCCGCCGCGGCGGCCTCGAGGATGGCGCCGCTGCCGACCAGTGCCGCGAACGCCGACGGCGTGACGCCCTCGCCGAGCGCCGCGGCCGCCTCGATCACCTGCGACTGGCCCGAGGGCGTGACGACGCCGGCGGTCAGATCGCGGAACTTGGCCTCCAGCTCGGGCAGGCTCAGCGGATTCTCCGGGTCGCCCTTGGGGTAGTCGACGCGGCGCGAGACGCTGCCGCCGTCGCGTAGCTCGATCACGACCTCGGCCGGCCAGCGCTCCGGGAACGCCGCATCGAGGTCGTCCGAGCGGTAGCACTCGACCCGGTCCATCAGCGCCGCGACCTCGGGCGAGGTGATCACCGCCGGCGTGTACTGGCGCGTCCCCGCCGAGCGGTGCAGCGTCGCGACGGCGGCCCCGAACGGCATCGAGAACTGCGCATCGACGATCGAGGCCGGGCGGCGCTTGTCCGCCTCGGGAGCCGCGATGATGTTCCAGCCGGCCTCCAGCACGCCGACGCGGATGCGCGCGACCTGCTCCGGCGCGATCTCGTGCGTGGCCACGAGGTCGAGGACGGCGTCGATCGGCGCCTGCTTGTAACGGCAGCAGGCGTGCGCCTTGATGCTCGTGCGGTCGATCGCCAGCGGCGCGACGCCGAGGCCATCTGTCAGGCGCTCCGCGGCGTCGTCGCCGGCGGGAGTGTCGCTGTAGGAGTGCAGGTAGCCGTCCGGGCCGCAGATCGGGTCTCGCGGCCCCGCAAAGCCCTCGGCGGCGAGCCGCGCGGCGAGGAGCCCGCCGTGCGCCGCCCAGCCGGGGTGCAGCCGCTTCGTCCACGCGCCGTCGACGAGGAACGCCATCGAGCCCGCCGCGAGGCTCAGCGAGATGCCGAGCGCCGAGCGCATCGCGGCGGCGTCGAGGCCGAGCAGCCGCGAGGCTGCTGCCGCCGCGCCGAAGACGCCGGTGGTGCCGGTGGGGTGGAAGCCGCGATCGTACTGGCCCTGCACGGTGGCGGTCGTGCCGATGCGGGCCATCACCTCGTAACCCACGACGCTGGCCGCCACGACGTCCTCGAAGCTCGCGCCCTCCACGGTCGCGAGCGCGAGCACGGCGGGGAAGACCGCCGAGCCGGGGTGCGAGGACGAGGCCTGGTGCGTGTCGTCGCTCTCGAGGGCGTGCGCGCTCACCCCCGCGACGAACGCGGCGTACTCCTCGAGCAACTCATGGCCACCGGGCGCGGGCACGCCACCCGCGCGGCCCGCGGCGTAGCGCCGCACGAGGCGCGAGGACTCCGCCGTGAGCCCGCCGAGCGCGTTCGCGGCGTGGTCGAGCAGCAGGTAGCGGACCTGCGTGGCCGCCTCGCCGGTCTCGTCCGGGCGGTAGCCGACGGCCCAGTCGAGCAGGCCGTCGATGCCCGGCGAGACGGCGGGTGACTCCGTGGAGCGAGGCGCGGTCGTGGTCATCGGCGTCTCCGGCTCATCGTCGGGCGATGGGCGTCGCCGGCTCATGCTCGGCAGGGCACAGAGCGGCTGTCAAGCCTCGCTGCGACGGTCCGAGAATAGCGATGGAGGCGCTCCCCCGCCGCGGAGCGCCTCCTCGTGATGCGCCCGAAGAGTGTTGGACGCCGATCCAGTGTACGCACATCGGGGGCGATCCGCGCCAGTCCGGACCCGATACCCCTCGGGAGCTACCCCTGCGGCGGCACGTCGAGGCGCGCGACGATGCCCTCGAGGTCCGGCGAGGGCGCCGGATAGCGTTGCAGCACGCGCGGGTCGTGGCCCGGTACCAGGTGCTGCGGCGAGTCGCCCAGCTCGTACATCCGCTGGTAGCCGCGCACGAGCCTGCCGACGTCGAAGACGATCGCGAACAGCGCCCCATCCTCGAGCTGGTCGTAGTAGTGCGCGGCGTCCGAGGCGAGCACGACCCAGCCGCGCGCGGTGCGCACGCGCACCACCTGGTTGCCGCCGGTATGGCCGCCTAGCAGGTGGAGGCTCAGGCCGTCGGCGAGCTCGACGTCGCCGTCGTGCAGCACGGTCCGCCCGCTGAACACGTCGCGCACGAGGCCGGTCACCTCCTCGGCGTTGAACGAGTGGCCGATGCTCGCGTTCTGCATGTAGCGCCCGCTGGCGAACTGCAGCTCGCTCTCCTGGAGGTGCAGCCGCGCGTTCGGGAAGTCGTCGACCGTGCCGATGTGGTCGTAGTGACAGTGCGTGAGGATCACGTCCTCGGCGCTCTCGGCATCCACGCCGACGAGCGCGAGCGCCTCCGCCGGGCGGCGCAGCGGCGTGCGGCCCCGCCGCTCGGCCTCCTCCGCGGTGAAGCCCGTGTCGATGACGAAGGTGCGCTCCGGGCTGATCGCGGCCCAGACGAAGTAGTCCATCCCGACCTGCTCGCTGCGATCTCCGCCACCGGTGGGAAACAGGTCGCCTCGACGGACGGGGCGCCACGCGTACTTCGTGGCGTAGACCTTGTAGACTCCCGGCTCGCCCGCGTCGGCCATCTCGATCCCCCTCGCTCAGAACCAGCGCGCCTTGTCGACGATGTTCTCGAGCGGCTCGCCGGCCGCGAAGCGTCGGCAGTTTTCGAGGAGGACCTGGAAGCGCCGCTCCTCGACGTACGGGCCGTGGGCGGCGACGTGCGGCGTGAGCAGCACGTTCGGGGCGCTCCACAGCGGGTGCTCCGCCGGCAGCGGCTCGATCTCGTACACGTCGAGGCCGGCCCCGCCGATCCGGCCCTCGCGCAGCGCCTCGTTGAGATCGTCGAGGCGCACCGTCGGACCGCGACCGATGTTCACGAGGTAGGCCGTGTCCTTCATCGCCTCGAAGCGTGCGGCGTTCATCATCCCCTCGGTCTCCGGCGTGTGCGGCACCGTGAGGATCACGAAGTCGGCGCGCGGCAACAGCTCGTCCAGCGCCTCGGGCGGGTGCAGTTCCGCCAGCCCCTCGGTCAACTCGCTACGGCGCGCGTCGACGCCGACGACGGTGGCGCCGAAAGCGCCGAGGAGGCGCGCGGTCTCCGCGCCGATCTCGCCGACGCCGATCAGCAGCACGGTCGACTCCTCGAGGTAGGTGACGCCGCTGCGTGAGAGGTCCGGCTCCCAGCGGGCCTCGGCGATGCGAGGCACGTAGCGGTGCAGCTGGCGCGCGAAGTAGAGGACGAAGGACATGATGTGCACGCTGATGTGGTCGTTGTAGACGCCTCGAGGATTCGTGACCGTTGCCGGGTGCTCGATCAGCGCGTCGTGGTACCAGCCAGGGGGCGGCGCGACCATCGCCGAGTGGATCCAGCGCACCTTCGTCGCAGCGGCGAGCGCCTCCTCGGAGATGCGGCTCTCCGCGAAGATCGCGTCCGCCTCCCCGATCACGTCGAGGGCGGACTCGGTGTCCGCGGGCGAGAGCGTGCGGACGTCCGGCAGGGCCTCATCGACGCGTCGCGCCCAGTCCTCCTGACCGCGGCGCCACGGCGGCCAGAAGAGAATCGTGACGCTCACTGGGCGCCTCCCGCGAGGTGCGCGAGGAAGCCCTCAATCGCCGCGTTCACGCCCTCCGGCGCCTCGATGTTCACGCCGTGCCCGGCGCCGTCGAAGACGTGCAGCTCGCTGCCCTCGATGCGGTTCTCCATGTAGCTCATGCCGTTGCGGAACGGCGTGTCGTTCTCCCCGACCAGCAGCAGGGTCGGCAGCGTGATCGAGGCGATGCCGTCGATCACCAGCGAGTCGTGCTGGGTGAGCATCCCGCGCGCGGAGCGTGCGAGTCCCTCCGCCGAGCTGTGCTCGCTCATGTCGACCTCGGATCCGCCGTCGTGGGTGCTCATGCCGATCGTCTCCAACCGGCGAGCGCGCTCGAGGCGGTCCTCGTTCCACGCCTCGCGTGCGACGGGGTTGCGGTAGCCGGGGCCGGTGCCCTGCAGGATCAGCGCGCCCGTGCGCTCCGGGTGCGTCGCCTGGAAGGCGAGCGACATGTAGCCGCCGAGCGAGTGTCCCGCGATCACCGCCTGCTCGATCCCGAGCTCATCGAGGATCGCGCGCATGTCCTCGACGGTCAGCTCGCGGCTGTAGAGGGCGTCGTCGGGCGGGCTGTCGCTCTGTCCGTGGCCGCGCATGTCCCAGCCGATCAGCCGGTAGCGGTCGGCGAAGGCCGCGATCTGCGGCCGCCACATCAGGCAGGTCGCCGCGTAGCCGTGCGTGAGCAGCACGGGCAGCGTGCCCGTGTCCTTCGGCCCATCGTCCTCGTAGTGGATCGCGACGCCGTCGCGGTCTAGCTTGGGCATGGCTGTCACCTCCGCGCGCAGGCCGGTGCGGCAGGCGGCGCGCCTGCCACGGGCGGGCAGCTTATCATCGCCCGCGACGCCGCCCGCCCGCCGGACTGGCAGGGGGCGAGCGTGGCGCGGACGGAGCGTGCCCGATGGCCACAGGCGGACCCCTCGATGGCATCCGGGTGCTGGAGTTCTCGCAGCTCGTGGCGGGGCCGTTCTCGGGCTGCGTGCTCTCCGACCTCGGGGCCGAGGTGGTCAAGGTCGAGCGTCCGCCGGGCGGCGATCCGCACCGCAACTTCGGCGCGATCATCCCCAACGAGGGCAAGCGCTTCCAGGCGGTCAACCGCGGCAAGCGCAGCATTCTCGTCGACCTCCAGACGAACGCCGGGCGCGAGCTGATCCACCGCATCCTGCCGCGCTTCGACGTGCTGACGATCAACTTCCGCCAGCGCGTGCTGGAGCGGCTGGAGATCGACTACGAGACGCTCTCCTCGCTGCATCCGGGCCTCGTCTACTGCCGCATCTCCGCCTTCGGATCACGCGGGCCGCTCGCCGATCGCGCGGGCACCGACGCGACGATGTCCGCTTACTCCGGCCTCACGGTCGGCGACGCGAAGACCGATGACGCGGGCGCGCCCGAGCACATCGCAGCGGGGCCAGTCTCCGATTACACCTCGGGACTCGCGGCGGTGATCGGGATCTGCTCGGCCCTCTACCGGCGCGAGCTCACCGGCCGCGGCCAGCTCGTCGAGACCTCGCTGCTGCGCTCGGCGATGGCGATCCAGGACAGCTACATCATGCGCGAGCCGGTCAGCGACGCCTCGACCGTCGACCCGATGATGGAGGCGGTCCGGGAGCTGCGCGCGGCGGGCGCCTCGTACCGCGAGCAGCTGGACGCGCGCCACGCGATCCGCGCGAGGCGCTGGGCGTTCCGCATCTACTACGGCGGCTTCGAGGCCAGCGACGGCGTGATCGCCCTCGGCGCGCTTACGCCGCGGACGCGTGACGGCGCGCGCCGCGTGCTTGGCATCGAGGATGACCCGAGCGACATGCCGGACTTCGACAGCGGCGACCCCGCGAACATCGCGCACGCCACGGCACTGCTCGGGCGCATCCGCGCGCTGATCCGCACTCGCCCCGTGGCCGAGTGGATCGAGGCCTTCGAGGCGGAGGGCGTGCCCGTCGGCCCGGTGCACTTCCCGGAGGAACTGGCCGACGACTCGCATGTCAACGCCGCCGGCATGATGGCCGACCTCGAACACCCGCTGACCGGCCCGCAGCGCGTCGTCGGGCCGATCGTCGAGCTCTCGGAGACGCCGACGGCCGTGCGAGGCCCCGCCCCGCTGCTCGGCGCGGACACCGAGGCGGTGCTGCGCGAGGCAGGCTGCTCGGACGCAGACCTCGACGCCTATCGCGCAGCGGGGGCCATCCAATAGCATCTTCGCGATGACCGACGACGAAGGGCTGCCCATGCTTCCGCTCGACGGCTTTCGCGCGTGGCTGATCGCCGATACACCCGCCGGCGGGTTCGCCGGCCGGCTGCTGCGCGAGCTCGGCGCGCGCGTCGAGTTGCTGGAGCCGCCCGGCGGCACTCCGCTGCGCAGTTGTCCGCCGTTCCTCGAGAGTGGCGAGAGCGCGGTCTTCCGCTACCTCGCCGCGGGATTGGAGACGCGCGACCTTCCCGCCCGCCCCGACGCCGGGCAGGTCGCAAGAGTCGAGATCATCGTGCACGAGCGCCCCACGCTGCCCTTCGGCTGGAACCCGATCGTCGAGGCGGCCCCGCTGCCCGATCGCGGGCGGGCCTTCGTGGCGCTGACGCCCTACGGGCAGAGCGGCCCCAAGAGCGACTGGCAGGGGTCCGAGCTGACGCTGTTCCAGGGCGGCGGCGAGGGCTTCCTCCAGCCCTCGGGACTTGGCTACGAGGAGTTCCCCGACCGCCCGCCGATCGGCGTCGGCCGCTACCTCGGGAGCTACCAGGCGGGCACGAACGCCGCCTTCGCCGCGCTGGCCGGCCTGCGCTCCTCGAGGGCGTCCGGGCGCACCGAGCGCATCGACCTCTCGGTGCAGGACTCGCAGCTCTCGCTCAACTACCTGTCGGTCAGCCGTTACGTGGACGGGCACTTCGAACGGCGCTCGAACCGCAGCTTCAGCTACGGCGGGATCGTGCGCTGCGCCGACGGTTATGTCGAGATCGTGCCGATCGAGCAGCACCACTGGATTGCCTTGCGCGAGCTCATGGGCGACCCGGAATGGGCGCAGGCGCCGGAGTTCGAGGACACCGTCGAGCGCGGCCGGCGCGGCCCCTTCATCAACGAGCACCTGCGCGCCTGGGTCGCCGAGCGCAGCGTCGCGGAGGTCGTCGCGCGCGCCGCGGAGACCGGCCTGCCCTGCGGCCCCTACCTCGCCCCAGAGCAGCTGCCCGAGGACCAGCAGTTCCAGCACCGCGGCTTCTTCCGAACGAGCGAGAATGGCGAACTGACGCCCGGCGTCGCCTGGCAACTCGCGAGCGCAGCGAGCGATGGCGGCGCCTCCACTACCCCCGCTGCTCCCGCCTCGGGCGGCGCGAAGCCACTCGAGGGCGTCCGCGTGGCCGATTTCACGAACATGGCCGCCGGTCCCTACGCGACGCTGATGCTCAGCCTGCTCGGCGCGGACGTGATCAAGGTCGAGTCGCAGGCGCGGCTCGACATCGGGCGGCGGCCGCACCCGCTCTACGGCCGTTTCGACGTGCCGAACTTCGACCACCTCGCGGGCCACAAGCGCTCGATCACGCTCAACCTCAAGGAGGAGCGCGCCGCGCAGCTCGCGCGTGAACTGGTGGCGGCGAGCGACGTGGCGATCGAGAACTTCCGGCCCGGCGTGATGGGGCGGCTCGGTCTCGGCTGGGAGGACCTCAAGGCGGTCAATCCGCGCCTCGTGATGGTTTCGCTCTCCGCCTACGGCCAGCACGGCCCGGACAGCCACCGCCCCGGCTACGCGCCGATCTTCGCCGCCGAGGGCGGCCTCGGCTACATGAGCGGCTACCCCGACGGCGCTCCGGGCGAGATCCGCAACCAGATGGACCACGAGGCAGGCCTGATCGCCGCCCTGCTCTCCCTCGCGATGCTCGAACAGCGCGACCGTACCGGCGCGGGCGCCTTCGCCGACCTCGCGGCTCGCGAGGTGGCGGCCATGCTCGTCGGTGAGTCGATCGTGCAGACGATCGCCGACGGCGACGCGCCGCGCGTCGGCACCGGCCACGAGCAGTGGGCCCCGCACGGCGTCTACCCTGCGGCCGGCGAGGACGCCTGGATTGCCATCGCCATCCGCTCCGACGAGGAGTGGGAGCGCTTCGTCGAGCTGTCCGGACACCAGTCCTTCGACCGCCCGCAATACGTGAGCGCGGGCCGGCGCCGCGCCAACGGCGGACCGCTCGACGCCGCGCTGCGCTACTGGACGGCCGGCCATGACGCGCACGAGCTGGCCGCCCGCCTCCAGGCCGCCGGAATCGCCGCCGAGGTCTCGATGACGGGCGAGAACCTCGTCGCCGACGCGCACCTGCGCGAGCGCGGCGCCATCGTCGACCTCCGGGACGAGCGCTACGGCGAGCGCGCCACCGTCGGCGCGCCCTGGCGCTTCGAGATCGCCTCGAGCGTGCGCTACGACGCGTGGTCTCCGGACCTCGGCGAGCACAACGAGGAGGTCATCTGCGGCCTGCTCGGCCACAGCCGCGAGGACCTCGAGCGCTGGATCGGCGAGCAGGCCGTCTACTGATGGCGGACCTGCCCGACCTCGATCTCCCGATTGGCGGCCTGCGCGTCGTCGAGCTGAGCGAGCGCGGGGCCGCCGCCTACGCGGGCAAGCTGCTGCGCCGCCTCGGCGCCGACCTCGTCAAGGTCGAGCCGCCCGAGGGCGACCCGCTGCGCCGCGACGGCTCGCGCCGGCACGAGGCGAACGGCCGCACCACCACCGCCGCCTTCGACTTCTTCAACGAGGGCAAGACCAGCGAAGTCGTCGCCGACCCCGCCCGGCTGCGCGAGCTGGTCGCCGGGGCCGACGCCTTCATCCTCGACCTCGAGCCGCGCCGCTACGAGGCGTGGGGCCTCGAGGTCGGCGCGCTCGCCGGACTCGGTTGCGACGTGGTCTGCGCGATCACGCCGTTCGGGCTCAGCGGCCCCTACCGCAACTACCGCGGCCCGGAGATCGTCACCTCGGCGTTCGGCGGCTCCAGCGTCGGCATCGGCGCGCCCGGCCGCCCGCCGCTGCGCATGCCGCTCTCGCAGACCGCGATCCAGGCCGGCCTCGTCGCCGCCATCGCAGCCCTCGGGGACGCATACGAGGGCGACGAGCGCGAGGCCGCCGAGGGCGCACGCGTCGTCGACATCGCCGAGAGCGATGTCTGGGCGACGGTGCACACGGGCACGACGGTGGTCAGCTACCTCTTCTCCAACCGCCTGCGCAGCCGCCAGGGCCGCCGCGTGCTCGGCCAGCCCTACCCGCACCAGCTCTTCCGCTGCTCCGACGGCTGGATCGCGATCCAGGCCTCCGAGCGCCACCAGCACCAGCTCTTCATCGAGATGGTCGGCTCGCCCGAGTGGGCCGCCGAGCGGCGCTTCGGCAGCCGCCTCGACATGAACGACCGCCACGCCGACGAGGTCGACGCCCTGCTCGCCCCATGGTTCGAGGCGCGTACCCGCCAGCAGGTCTTCGAGGAGTGCCGCGCCCGCAACATCCCCGCCGCCCCCGTCCGCACCGTCGCCGACGTGCGCGCCGACGCCGACCTGCAAGCCGCGGGCGCCTTCGAGCGCTTCGAGGGCGCCTCGGGCGTGGAGCTGACGCTACCCGCGCCGCCGTACCGCTTCGCCGAGGCGGAGCTCGCGCCGCCGGGCCCGGTCCCGCCGCCTCCGGAGGCCTCCTGATGCTGCTGCAGGGCGTGCGCGTGCTCGACTTCGGCTGGGTCTGGGCCGGGGCGGTGCCCGGCCAGATGCTCGCCTTCCTCGGCGCCGAGGTGATCAAGGTGGAGACGCGCAAGCGGCTCGACTACATGCGGCAGGGCCGCGCGATCGTCAAGGACGCGCCCGACACCGAGCAGCAGCCGATGTTCCACAACATCAACCGCGGCAAGCTCAGCCTCAGCATCGACTTCACCACCGAGGCCGGGCGCGACCTGCTGCTCGACCTCGCCGCGCACTGCGACGTGGCGATCCAGAACTTCGCGCCCGGCGTGCTCGACCGCTACGGCCTCGGCTACGAGGCGCTGCGCGAGCGCCGGCCGGACCTCGTGATGCTCTCGATGTCCGGCGGCGGCCAGCAGGGCCCGCTGCGCGAGCTGCGCAGCTACGCCTCGACGATCGCCGCCTTCAGTGGCCTCGACTCGCTCTGCGGCTACCCCGGCGAGGAGCCGCTGGGCGTTCAGCAGTCCTACCCCGACCCCAACGCCAGCCTGCACGGCGCGGTCGCCATCCTCGCCGCGCTGATCCGCCGCAAGCGCAGCGGCCGCGGCGAGCACATCGACCTCTCGCAGCTGGCCGCCGGCATGCAGACCTCCGCCGAGGCGATGGCGTGGCTCGACCTCTTCGGCGAGGTTCCCGGCCCGCTCGGAAACCTCCCGCCCAATGACGAGCCGCTGCACGACTGCTTCCGCTGCGCGGGCGAGGACGAGTGGATCGCCGTCGCCGCCGAGGACGAGGCGCAGCTCGCCGCCGTCGCCGCCCTCACCGGCGCGCCCTCGGACGATCCGGCGGCAGTGCGGGACGCCCTCGAACGCTGGTGCGCGGAGCGTGACCCGCGAGACGCGATGGAGGCGCTGCAGGCGGCGGGGGTGCCCGCGGGCGCCGTCACGACCGCCAAGGACCGCTTCGAGGACCCCCACTACCAGGCGCGCGGCACCTACGTGGAGACGGAGCACCCCTCGATCGGCTGGGAGCTGGTCTACCGCGCGCCCTGGATCTGGCCGGACGAGATCCCGCTCGCCAACAACCGCGCCCCCCTCATGGGCGAGCACAACGAGTACGTCGTCTGCAAGCTGCTCGGCCGCCCTCGCGAGGAGCTCGAGCGCCTCACGGCGGAGCAGGTGCTGTACTGACGGAAGCGCAACGAGGCGACAGGCCGATGCGCTGCGACTCGTGAACTGGAACGTCGAGTGGGCAACGCGAAGTGCTCGCAGGCCTGCCCGGCCCCTCCCGTAGCGCGCCCGGGTACCCGAGCAAGCGGGTTGACGGATCGAACACAGGGCTGATACCACGTCGCAGTCGCAGTACGGGTCTAGACCGATCGCGAGTCCGGGGTCGGGGAACAGCATCGAGGTGCATGTCACTATGAATAGTCGCTGGCTCGTCGTCGTCGCCTTCGCGCTCGCTCTCTTCCTGGTCGGCGCCGGCTGCGGGTCCGATCCCGAGCCAACGCCCACCGCAACACCTACGACTGCCCCCACTGCGACGCCCACGCCGGAACCGACGCCGTCACCTCCTCCCGCCACGCCTGAGCCAACTCCCACCCCGGCGGCTGAGCCGGCAGGGTCGCTGGAGGACTTCTACCTGACCGACACGACTACCGGCGGTGAGCTGATGAGCCGCCTCTCCGAGGACGAGCAGGACTGTCTTCGCCAGGCCATCGGAGAAGTCGCATACAACGCCTTCCTCGGCATTCCGGTCACGAGGGTGATCCAGGAGAGTGGAACGGGCGGCGCGAGCTCGTTCCTGAATTGCCTGACCGAAGACAATCTCGTGCTCATCGGGCTCGTGCTCATCGACGCCAACTACGGGCGGAGCGACCCGGACGCACGCGAGTGCAGGATCCCAATCGCCCGAGCGAACCCTGAGATCATCCACATCAGGTTCGCCCTGCTCCGTGAGCAGATGGGGCCGATTGACGGCGAAGCCCTGCTCTCCGCCCAAAAGGCGGCGTTCGACTGCCTCAGCCCGGTAGACCAGGCGGACGTGCTCGTGCAACTCACGACGAGGCTGGATCAGAGGGACAGCTTCACCGGCCGCGAGATCATCGAACTGCTCTCAACCGACGAAGCGGCATGCCTGCGTGAGAAGGTCGGCGAGGCGCAGTTCGACGCGTTCCTCAACGCTACGGCTACGCAAGCGTTCGGTCCCGCGGTCGCCCTGCTCGACTGCCTGACTCTGGAGAGCAAGACGGCCCTCTTCACCGCATTCACCGCATCGCGAGTCGACGGGCTGAGAGATGAGGCGCTGGTCTGCGTCGCCAGCATCGTTGCAGGGAGCCCCGACATCCTGGCCCTGGGATTCGGAACCCTCGATGTCGACCAGATGGCGGAGAGCGAGCTCGCTCAACTCGGCGCCGAGGCCGCCCGGCTCTTCGAGTGCCTCAACGACGAAGAGCTACTGAAGGTGTTGACGCTGCCCGCCGTCGTCGAGCAGTAGCGGGATCCGCTCGTGCCCTCGAGCGTGAAGCCGAGCCTCCGGCGCTGACCGGCCGGCTCGCGGGCTACAACGCTGAACGGCGAGGCCACGCTGCGCCTTGACACGCATCGACCTGCACCGGACGCTCCGCACGACAGACACGCCATACGATCCCGCACCGGCGAAGGGCGGCGAACGATGACCACGACCGACTCCGAGGCGGCCTCCGGACCGCCCTCCGGCCTCGACCTGCCCGAGGGGCGCATCACCCCCGAGGCGCTCGACGATCTGCGCCGCATCACCGGCCTGCAGATGCGCCCCGAGCGCTACATCCGCGAGGCGACGATCGACACCGTCACCAACTTCTGCAACGGCATCGGCGACCTCAACCCGCTGCACCGCGACGAGGAATACGCGAAGTGGACGCGCTACGGCGGCCTGCTGGCGCCCGGCTGCTTCCTCTACGCGCGCACCTGGCCCGGCCGCACCCGCTTCGGCCTGCCCGGCGTTCACGGCTTCCACGCCGGCAACGACTTCCGCTTCGAGCGCGAGATCCGCCTCGGCGACCGCATCGACAGCGTCGAGCGCATGCTCGGCTTCGAGGAGAAGGAGAGCCGCTTCTCCGGCACGCTCGTCATCATCCACGTCGAGACCACCTTCACCAACCAGCGCGGCGAGCTGATCGCCAGCGTGCGCGGCTGGAACACGCGCCACGAGCGCTCCGCCGCCCGCGAGCGCGGCAAGGAGTCACGCGAGGACTCCGTGACCGGCGGCGGCCGCGCCTACGACTACGGCGCCGAGGAGTTGTACGAGATCGAGCAGACGCAATACAGTGAGGACGAGCGCATCCGCGGCGGCGAGACCCGCTACTGGGAGGACGTCAAGGTCGGCGACGAGCTCGACGCGATCGCGCGCGGGCCGCTCACCACCTCGGACGTCACGGCCTGGCTGGTCGGCACGGGCCGAGGGCGCGCGCACGGCGCCGCGCTCAAGGAGGCGCGCCGCCACCCGGGCCACTACTTCCGCAACCCCGAGGCCGGACAGGGCCTCGAGTACACGGGCATGGGCCACCAGCTGCGCGAGGTCGCGGCGCAGGTCGGCGTCCCGGGCGCCTACGACTTCGGCCCGCAGCGCATCTCCTGGGCGGGCACGCTGATCGAGAACTGGATGGGCGACGACGGCTTCCTCAAGCGCCTGCGCGGCGAGCTGCGCGGCTTCAACCTGATGGGCGACACCACCTGGCTGCGCGGCACGGTCACCCGCACCTACCTCGAAGGCGACGAAGCCCTGGTGGACATCGAGATCCGAGGCGAGAACCAGCGCGGCCGCCTCACCCTCCCCGGCCTCGCCACCGTCCGCCTGCCCTCGAAGCGGGTGCCGGCGGAGTTGTAGGGAGGACTTGGTCCGTCGAAGAGAGTCTGTCCGCGTGACCAATCCACCCCGCCGCTCTGCGATGTCGTTGGATCGCATGACGAATTGGCAGGTCGCGGCGTTGGCCCTCTACTCGCTTGGAGGGGCCACGTCGAGGCAGCATCAAGAAGATGTGGCTGTCAAATGCTACGAGCTGGCACCAAGGCGCTTTAGCTGGGAACGACATGACTACCCTGACATCGACCGCGCCGGAGTCGCCCTTCGCGACGGAAAAAAGGAGAAGCACGGGGCGCTTGTAACCGGTGACAAGCGAGTGGGCTGGCTACTCACGCCAGCAGGGATTGACTGGGCCCAGGAACGAGCGCAGTTGGCCGGTGACGACAGCGCCGGTGGAGCGTCGGTCCTGCGTGTCGCTGATGACCGCGAACTGAGGCGCCTGCGGCAGCATCCCATGTTCGACGAGTGGCAGGCAGGTGCGGGCCCCGTCTCAATCTTTCGAGCCGCCGACGCTGTCGGGTTGCAGGCGGACGCGCCAGCCACCTCGATCGAGCGACGCATCGCCGAGCTGGAGGGAGCCGCCCGGGCCGGAGGACGGCAGGAACTGGAGGGTTTCTTGGGATGGTTGAAGGCCAGCCTGTCCGCGGAGAGTTGATCGCCACCACACGCAGCTATCAGCAGGATGCCGAGAACGCGATGGGCTCTGATCCCATTCGCGCCATCGTTGAGCTTGTCACCAACGCAGACGACTCCTACGAGGATGTCTCGAACAATCGCAAGGGGAAGATCCGCGTCGAGTGGGAGCCGCGGCGCAAGAGCCCGACGATTCTCCGTGTCCGCGACCGGGCCCGAGGCATGACCAATGCAGAAATGAAGGAGCGCCTCGGGACGCTCGGCGGTCGGACAAGCGGCTTTGAAGGGGGTGCACAGCGCCGCGGGCTGCTTGGCCGTGGGGCTAAGGATGTAGTGCACTTCGGCCCGGTGAGTTGGGAATCGAAGCGCGATGGCGAACATACTCGCTTCGCGATTGAGTACGACTCCGGAGCAACTAATCAGTGGCGAATCGATGAGCTCCCAGCGGTGGAACGCCGCGACACGGGAACAACCGTGATCTTGGAGATCCAGCCGCGGTTCAGGATCCCGCGCGAAGCGACGCTGATGGAGAACCTCAAGCGGCACTACGCGATGAGGCCCATCCTTGAGGACCGTCGAGGCCGCGAACTCACCCTCAACGACAAGAAGGTCGTCTTCGAGCCGCCTCGGGGCAAACTGCTCATCGGCCACGAGAGCCTGCCCATCCCGGGCTACGATGGACGCGAACTCGTTCTGACCCTGTCGGAGTGCGCCGAGTCGCTCGACGATAACCAGCCGTGGGAATACTGGCGGCACTCGCTACTTATCAAGTCTGGACGCGCGGCATACGAGGTGTTTCAGGGGGGTACGTTCGCTCGCGGTCCATACGCTCACTATCTGGGGAGGCTCTTCGGCGCAGTTGACGTCCCGGCAATCAACGAGCTGATTCGCCAGTACGACGACTGCATTGAGGCCGGGCAGAGCCCGCCACACGACAACCCGATACGGCTCGTTCGCCGTGATCGCTACGGACTGGTCGACCGTGGCGACCATCCGTTCGTCGATGCACTGTACAAGGCGATTGAAGAGGCGCTGCAACCGCACCTAGAAAGGCTGCGCCAAGAAGCCGAGCGTGGCGCGGGTGTCCGGCAATCCGACAGCCAGCGCCGCCGATTCGATCGTGTGAGCAGGGTACTCAACGAGTACCTCGAGGAAACCGACGAGGAAGGAGGTGGCGGTGGCGGTCACTTGCCTGAGCCGGGGCTGACGGTTATTCCTGCTCTTCGCGTTGTGGAGCCCGGCGAAACCGGACGCGTATCCATCCGGTACCGGCCCAATGAGCCCTTGGATGAACCGCCCACGGCTACTGTCCGGCTGACGGACGAAGAGGGTGAGCACGACCCCGTCGAGCTACAGATGACCGCGCGGGCTGACGGCGTTTACTTCACTGCTACCCACCGCTCTCCCGGGCGCGAGGAGGGGGCGGTTACGGAGCTTGCGGTGAGCGTCGCAGGGATCGTTGGTGACGGGCTCATCGAGTGGCGGCTCGTCCAGGATTCGGAGCCGGTCGAGAGCATCCAATTCGACAGCGCGTCCTACAGCGTGAGGGACGGGGCTCGCCGCATGGCCCGACTGCTTGCCCCGTGGGACTTGGTTGCCGACGGAGCTGTGACGCCGCGCATCGACATACAGGGCGACCCCGGCATCCAACTGATCGACCAAGCTCCCTTGTTCGTGTTCGGCTACGACGAAGCGCTACGGGCCGGGGTGTGTCCCGTGAGGATCCGCGGGTCGGGCGTCGGCGCCAAGGCGCGGATCGTTGCCGCCGTCGGTGAAGAGGCTGCCGAGTCCGAAGTACGCGTGACCAGTGCTGCTGCTTCCGGGATCAGACCTGACATCGACGAGTTCGATGTGCCTCAGCGCTCATGGCTGGAGGGCAGCACGCTGAAGGTCAATGCCCTAGACCCATCTGTCAAAGCCTACTTAGGCCCCAAGAAGGACAATTGGCCGGGGCAGGAAACCCCGCACTTCAACGCGATGCTTGCCGAGATTCTGGCCTCGACTGTCGTTCGCTACAACCTTCAGCGGCGGTACACGGAGCCTCACGACGCGGGACTGTTGTTCCGGGCCTACCAGAGCGACCTCGCGAAGTTGTTGCCGCGTGTGCACGCGGCGCTCGTTCCCGCAGCCGAACGACGCGGCGTTGAGCCGTGGCGACAGGCGTGACGAGCAAGGAGCAGCTGCCCTCGCCCCCAGTGCTAGCATCCCCGCGCAGCGATGAGGAGGGCCAAGATGCCGCGTGAGGCCAGGACGCTTGACCAGGCGAACTATGCGGAGATGCTGATCGAGAAGCGCGACGACGGGGTCGCGCTGATCACGCTCAACCGGCCGGAGCGGCACAACGCCTCGACGGCGGTGATGCATGCGGAGTTCGCACAGCTCCCGGGTGACATCCAGGAGGATCCGGACGTGCGCGCGGCGGTGATCACCGGGGCCGGGCGCTCCTTCTGCTCCGGCGCCGACGTGCAGCAGCGACTCGGCGGCGGGGGCAAGGGGATGAGCGCGCTCGATGTGCTTGGCGAGCCGCGCGAGATCGTCGAGGGCTTCCTCAACAACGACAAGCCGGTCATCACCGCCGTCAAGGGCTACGCGCTCGGCTTCGGCTGCACCACCGCGCTGCTCGGCGACATCGTGATTGCGGGGCGCAGCGCCGTCTTCGCCGACCCGCACGTCTCGGTCGGCCTCACCGCCGGCGACGGCGGCGCGCTGCTCTGGCCGCTGCTCGCCGGGCCGCAGCACGCCAAGTACTACCTGATGACCGGCGAGCGCCTCGACGCCGAGACCGCCGAGCGGATCGGCCTCGTCTTCAAGGTCGTCGAGGACGATGACCTGCTCGACGAGGCGCTGGCGATCGCCTCGAAGCTGGCGGCGGGCGCGCCCTACGCCGTGCGCTCGACGAAGCGCTCGATCAACCGCGTGCTGCTCGCGATGTCGAACGACGTGATGCACTACTCGCTCGCCGCCGAGGGCATGTCGATGATGACCGCCGACCACAAGGAGGCCGTCGCCGCCTTCATCGAGCGGCGCGAACCGAGGTTTACGAACAGCTAGGCTGTTGCGCCGGACCCGGAAGGCCCTCACCCCAACCCTCTCCCTCGGGGAGAGGGGGCCGGACGCAATCGGGAGTTCGGTGCGGCGTCGAAGGCCGCGTCGCAGGCACGTGATCCGGCGGGGGCGTGGGGGCTCCGCCCCCACACACAAGGAAACTCCGCGGGCGGGTGGGTGGGCTGAGCGGCGCGCAGCGCTCGGTCTCCGACGCCCGCCGGGCACGAACCCACGAGGGCGCGACGATCCATCGAGGCGGCAGCCAGGCCGGCGGGCCAACTGGGTTCCGGCTTCCGACAGCGCGGGTGAGTAGACGAGCGGCGAGGGCAGCGAGAGGTGCTCGCCGAGCACGTCGGCGGCGCGCCGGATCGCGTCGAGGTCCGGCAGCGCCGCCGTCGTGTCTTGCTCCGTCACGGAGCCCGTGCCCTTGGCTTACCGCGAGCGTGGGCCGCCCGGCTCGGGGATGAACTTGGTGTCGCGCATCTTCAGGAAGGCGCCGAGGCCCTCGTTGCGCTGCACCTCGTACATGTCGGCGACTTCCTCGGCGTCTGTCGAGGCGTGCGCGAGGATGGAGATCAGTCCGCCGGTCTGGACGGCGTTGCGCAGGCCCATCGCCTGGAAGCCGAGCGTGGTGAGCTTCTTGTTGAGCCGCACGGAGTCAGACGGCACCATCGCCAGCCGCTTCGCCATCTCGCGTGCGCGCGACATCAGCTCGTCGTGCGGGACGACCTCGTTGATGGCGCCGATGCGCACGGCTTCCTCGGGGCCGAAGTGGTCACCGGTGAGCGCGTAGCGGGCCGCCACCTTCCAGCCGACGAGGGCAGGGAAGAGGAACGAGGTGTTCGACACCATGCGCACCTCGGGCTGGCCGAACGCGGCCTGCTCGGACGCGATGGTGATGTCGCAGGCGAGCGTGTACCAGAACCCGCCACCCAGCGCCCAGCCGTTGACGGCGGCGATGACCGGCTTGTCCAGCTCCATGATGTGCATCACGTGGTCGGTGTGGTTCATGTCCTTCGGCATCCACTGCGCCAGCGTCGCGCTGCGCGTGCTGGGCGCCTCGCGCTCGCGGCCGATGTCGTAGCCCGCGGAGAACGCACGGCCCGCGCCGGTGAGGATGATCGTGCGCACCGCGTCGTCAGCGGCCGCCTCGTCGAGGGCCTCATGGAGCTCGCGCTCGAGGTCCGGGGAGATCGCGTTCATCTGGTTCGGACGGTTGAGGGTGATGGTTGCGATCTGGTCGTCGTCGGTCTCGTAGAGGATGTTCTCGTAGTCGCCCACCTCGGGCCTCCTTCGGTATGCGCGGCACGTCGCGATGCCGCCACGCATCATAGGTCGGCCTCACCGCCGGCGACGGCGGCGCGCTGCTCTGGCCGCTGCTCGCCGGGCCGCAGCACGCCAAGTACTACCTGATGACCGGCGAGCGCCTCGACGCCGAGACCGCCGAGCGGATCGGCCTCGTCTTCAAGGTGGTCGAGGACGACGAGTTGCTCGACGAGGCACTGGCGATCGCCTCGAAGCTGGCGGCGGGCGCGCCCTACGCCGTGCGCTCGACGAAGCGCTCGATCAACCGCGTGCTGCTCGCGATGTCGAACGACGTGATGCACTACTCGCTCGCCGCCGAGGGCATGTCGATGATCACCGCCGACCACAAGGAGGCCGTCGCCGCCTTCATCGAGCGGCGCGAGCCGCGGTTCACGAACAGCTAGGAGCGCCCTCACCCCTACCCTCTCCCCCGGGGAGACGGGAGCGGACGCCATCAGAACCTCCGTACGCGTGCGAGGGTTGCACCGCCCGAGCCTGATCCGGCGGGGGCGTGGGGGCGGAGCCCCCACAGAAAGATAGTCCGAGGGCGGGTGGGCGGGTCCGAGCCGCGCGCAGCGCGTGCTCGTCCGGGATGGGGGTGTGGGGGGCGCAGCCCCCCGCAGGCGACGCGCGCCGCCCTCGTGGCTCCGTTCGCTCCTCGCCTGGCTGGCGCCTGGATTCCGGCTTTCGCCGGAATGACGGTTCTGCAAAGCTCTCCCGCGAGGAGGGGGGATGGACGGCGGCCTTCACTCGCGGTCGCCCTCGCGGTGTAGCATCCGCGCGAACGCGAGAGGAGGCGCGCCATGGCCGGGACGATCGAGGTGCTGAACCCGCGCGGGCGGCTGCACCAGGCCGCCATCCCCCTCGCGCCGCGGCCCGCCAGCCTCGACGGGCTGCGGCCCGGCATCCTCGAGAACCGCAAGGCGAACGCCAAACTGCTGCTCGAACGGCTCGTCGAGGGCCTGCGCGAGCGGCACGACCTCGGGCCGACGGCGCTGAGGTCCAAGAACGCCTCGGCGCCCGCGCCGGGCTCCGTGCTCGAGGCATTCTCGAAGGAGGCCGACTTCGTGCTCGTCGGGAGCTGCGACTGAGGCAGCTGCACGACGTGGAGTGTCCACGCCTCGATCGCCCTCGAAGCCCGCGGAGTCCCGACCGTCACGATCGGCACCGACGCCTTCAGCGGCCTCATTGAGTACGAGGCCGAGCGGCGCGGCCTGCCCGCCCTGCCCTACGTCACCGTGCCGCACCCGCTCGGCGGCATCCCGCCTTCGGCCGTCGGCGGCCTCGCCACACCCACGACGCCCGAGGTCGAGCGCCTGCTGACGGCGGTCAACGGCGGCGCGGCCAACGAGGGCGCGGCGCCCTCCGCGCTGCCGGATCGCGGCGAGCCCGCCGAGCGGCTCACGCTGCCCTCGGACCCGCGCGCGCTGCACGAGGCGGCGATCGCCCGAGGCTGGTCGGACGGCCTGCCGATCATCCCGCCGACCCCGGAGCTGGTAGAGGCACTGATCGCCTGCGGCGACCGTGACGCCCTCGACGTCCTCGGCGTGCTGCCGCCCGGCCACGGGCTCGTGACGGTCGAGGTCGTCGCCGCGAACGCCGCGATGGCCGGCTGCGAGGCGCGCGCCTTCCCCGTGGTGCTGGCGGTGGTGCAAGCGATCCTCGACGAGTCGCACAACGTCGCCGGGATGAACGCGACGACGCACCCGGTGGCCGAGACGATCGTGGTGAGCGGTCCGATCGCCGAGGAGCTCGGCATTCACTCGGGCAGCGGCTGCTTCGGGCCGGCCTTCCCCGCGAACGCCTCGATCGGCCGTGCGATCCGCCTGGTGCTCCTCAACATCGGCGGCGCGCAGCCGGGGCGCGGCGACCAGGCCACACAGGGCACGCCGGCGAAGTTCGCCTCCTGCTTCGCCGAGAACGCCGGGGCGAACCCCTGGGAGCCCTTCCACGTCGCGCGCGGCCTCGAGGCGGGCGCGAGTGCGGTCACGGTCTTCGGCAGCGAGGGCCCGCACAACATCCGCGACGGCGACAGCAACACGGGCGAGGGCCTGCTGCGCACGATCGCCGCGGCGATGAGCCAGCCGGGCAGCAACAACATCCTCAACCGCGGCAACCCGCTGCTCGCGCTCTGCCCGGAGCACGCGGCGCTCCTCGCCGGCGACGGCTGGACGCGCGAGAGCATCCGCGAGTGGCTGTTCGAGCACGCGCGCTACCCGGCGGGGAAGCTCTCGCCCGAGCTGCGGCGCGCCATCGCCGTGCGCCGCGTCCCCGAGGGCGATGTGCCCGAGAGCGCGCAGGAACGCTTCGACGACGACGTGCTGCTGCCGATCGCCGAGGAAGCCGAGGGCATCAACATTGTCGTCGCGGGCGGCGCGGGGAAGCACTCGGCGTGGTTCCCCTCCTGGGGCCGCCTCAGCCGCCCCGTCAGCGTGCCGATCGCGGCGCGGCGCTGAGCGCGGAGCCGCGATGGAGCACCGCAGGCTCGGCCGCTCCGGCCTCAAGGTCTCGATCGTCGGTCTGGGCTGCAACGACTTCGGCGGACGCTGGGACCTCGAACACTCGCGCGAGGTGATCACGCACGCGCTCGACGCCGGCGTGAACCTCTTCGACACCTCGGACGTCTACCCCTCGCCCGCGGGCGGCGAGGGACCGCCGGGGCGCTCCGAGGAGTACCTCGGCGAGGTGCTGCGCGGCCGCCGCCACGAGGCGGTCATCGCCACCAAGTTCTCGCGCCCGACCGGCGAGGGCGCCGCGCTCTACCGTGCGAGCGTCCTCGAGCGCGCCGGGCACGACGCCGGCGAGGGCGCGAGCGTCGCGCCGCGGCTGCTGCGCCAGGGCGCCTCCCGGCGGCACATCGTCCACGCCCTCGAAGGCTCGCTGCGGCGGCTGGGCACGGACTACATCGATCTCTACCAGTTGCACGGGCCCGACCCGACGACGCCCCTCGATGAGACGCTGCGCGCCCTCGACGACCTCGTGCGCGACGGTAAGGTGCGCTACGTCGGCTGCTCGAACTTCGAGGGTTGGCGACTCGCCGAGGCGGCCGGCATCGCCGAGGCGGCGCAGCTCACGCCGTTCATCTCGACGCAGGCCGAGTACCACATGCTCGACCGCCGCATCGAGGCGGACCTCGTGCCGGCCTGCAACGCGGCGGGCGTGAGCGTACTGCCCTACTTCCCGCTCGCCAGCGGCTTCCTCACCGGCAAGTACCGCCGCGGCGAAACCGCGCCCGAAGGCACGCGCTTCGAGATGTCGCCGCACCTGCCCAGCCGCTTCGTCTCCGAGGACGCCTGGGAGCGGCTGGAGCGCCTCGAGGCGTTCGCCGGCGAGCGAGGGCGCGCGCTTGTCGACCTCGCGATCGGCTGGCTCGCCTCGCAGCCGCACATCGGCAGCATCATCGCGGGCGCGAGCCGGCCGGCGCAGATCGACCAGAACATCGCGGCCTCGGACTGGCGGCTCGACGCCGCCGAGCTGGCGGAGATCGACGAGATCACGCTGGGCTGAGGCAGCCTCTTACCAGGGCAGCGCCTGCGCGTTCGGTGTCACGAAGTCGACACCGCCGCCGGGAGTGCCGGGGCGCATCCCGGCCTCCTGCAGCGCGGCGCTCAGCTCCTCGAAGCCCTCGTCGCCCGCGACATCGAGGTGGAAGGTGATCAGCACGACGCCGATCGGCTGGTTGTCGCCGGTCAACCGGTGCTCGACCTGGATCACGTTGGCCCGCGAGCCGGCGATGATCGCGCTGATGCGCGCCAGCTCGCCCGGCGCGTGCGCGGCGGCGAACGTCACGAGGCGACGCCGCCCCGCGCCCGTCAGGCCGCGCTCGACGATGCGCCCGAGCAGGTTGATGTCGACGTTCCCCCCGGACAGCACCACCGCGACCGGTCCGCGCAGCTCGACGGCGTCCGCGAGCAGCGCCGCGACGCCGAGCGCCCCCGCGCCCTCGACCACGAACTTGGCGCGCTCGATCAACAGCACCATCGCGTGCTCGATGTCCGGCTCGGCGACCGTGACCACGTCGTCGACGTAGCGCCGGATCAGCTCGAACGTCAGGTCCGAGGGCCCGGCGACGGCCGCGCCGTCGGCGAGCGTCTGCACGAGCGGGACCGCGAGCGGCGAGCCCGAGCCGAGCGAGGCGGCGATGCCGGGCATCGCCTGTGCCTGCACGCCGACCACGCGCACCTCGGGCTTGAGCGACTTGATCGCGAGTGCGACCCCGGCGAGCAGCCCGCCGCCGCCTGCCGGCACGAGCACCGTCTCCGCCTCGGGCGCCTGCTCGAGCACCTCGAGGCCGAGCGTGCCCTGCCCGGCGACGACGGCCGGGTTGTCGAAGGGCGGCACGAAGAGCAGGCCGAACTCGGCCGCCAGCTCGCGGGCGCGCGCGATGCAGGCCTCGAGCCCGCCGTCGAGCAGCACCACCTCCGCGCCGTAGGCGCGCGTCGCGGCCTGCTTGGCGAGGGGTGCGTTGGCCGGCATCACGACGGTCGAGGGGATGCCGCGCTCCGTAGCCGCAAGCGCGACGCCCTGCGCGTGGTTGCCGGCGCTGGCCGCGACCACGCCTTCCGGCCGCTCCTCGAGGGACGCGAGCATGTTCGAGGCGCCGCGGAACTTGAAGGAGCCGCCGCGCTGGAGCTGCTCGCACTTGAGCAGCACCGGCACGCCCGCAATCGCGGACAGCGATCCGATCGGCCAGAGCGGCGTCGCGCGCACCGCCCCCACGATGCGCTCGCGCGCCGCGTACACGTCCTCGATCGTCACCGCCGGAGGCGTCTCGCTCATGCTTCCATGTTCGCATGCGCGAGGCGTGCGGGCAGGGAACTCGGCCGCGCCGGAGCTGCTACGGCGTGAGGTCGCCGAAGTCGGGGTCGCGGTCCTCGAGGATGTAGTCGGTGCGGGCGCGGACGAGGGCGTGGGAGCGCTCGGGGTGGGTGAGGATGTAGAAGCGCGGTTCGAGGATTGCGCCGAGCACGATCTCGGCGACCTCCTCCGGGGGCATGCGCCGCTCCTCCGCGTCCTGCTGGTCCTCCGTCCTCGTGGCGCGCGGCTCGCCGCGCCGCGCCATCGCCTCGTGCGTGCGGATCGCGCCGGGCAGCAGCACCGAGGCGCGCAGCTCGGACCCTGCCGCCCTCAGGTCGTGGTAGAGCGACTGGGCGGCGGAGAGCACGAGGCGCTTCGTGACCGGGTAGGGTCCGCTCCCGGCCCGTGTGGCCAGCGCCCCGTTCGAGGCGGTGATCACGATGTGGCCGCCCTCGGCACCCGCACGCTCCAGCGCGAGCATGCGCGGCACGAAGACCTGGATGCCGTTGAGTACGCCCCAGACGTTCGGCCCGATGATCCAGTCCCAGTCCTCGAGGCCGATCTCCCATGTCGGGATGTGCGCGGCGTTCACCCCGGCGTTGAGGCAGACCACGTCGATCCTGCCGAAGGCCGAGAGCGCGACGCGCGGCAGGCGGTCGATGTCGGCGAAGTCGCTCACGTCGACGGGGACAGCGACCGCCTCGACGCCCTCCGCGTGCAGGTCGCGCTCTGCCTGTGCGAGCTTCTCGCCGTCGATATCGGCGATGACCACGCGCATCCCCTCGCGGCCGAGCCGCGCGGCGATCTGGTAGCCGATGCCGCGCGCGGCGCCGGTGACGACCGCGACGCGGCCGGCGAGGCGTCCCGGCTCCTCCGCGGACTGCGTCACCGGCGCTCCTACTCCCCGGGCCCGCTGCCGAGCAGCTCGAAGAGCGTGCCCAGCTCCTCGCGTGCGTCGACGTAGAACATCCGGCCACCGTTGGCGCGGATCTGCGAGTGCGCCGCTTCGTAGCCGCGTTCGCCGAGCTGCTCAGCCGAGGCGCCGGCGTCACCGACCTCGAACGCGAGGTGGTGGAAGACCGGGCCGCCGCCCTGCTCGTCGAGGACGTCCTTCCAGACGCTCGGCCCGCCGATCGGCTCGATCAGCTCGAGGGTGATGTTGTCCAGCTCGATCATCGCGACCCGCAGATTGACCTCGGGCGGGAGTGGTTTGCCCCGGTACTCACGCGCCTCGCGCAGTGGCGGCGTGTAGATCTCGGCCGGGTCCATGCCGAGCAGTTCCGAGTAGGTCGCGACCGCCGCCTCGATGTCCGGGACGACGAAGGCGACCTGCGTCATCACGCGGTTGAGCGGCGCGTTCGATTCACCCATCGTGCTGTCTCCTCCCGTTCCTCGCTCCGTCGCGGCTACTCTACCCGGAACACAGCAGCGAGCACGGCGCCAGCAGGGGTAGCGAGTGAGCAGCGACGAGTCCGGAGCGATTGCGCCCCTCGCGGCCGGCGGGGTTCCCCGCTGGGATCTCGACGCCGACGTGGTCGTCGTCGGGCTCGGCGCGGCGGGGGCCTCCGCGGCGATCGAGGCTGCCGAGGCCGGGGCGGACGTGCTGGTGCTGGAGCGTGAGTTCGCCGGCGGCGGGACGAGCGCGCTCTCCGGCGGCTCGCTCTACCTCGGGGGAGGGACGGCGCTGCAGCGCGCCTGCGGCTTCGACGACACGCCCGAGGAGATGTACCGCTACCTGCGCGCCTCGGTGCAGCCGGGACCGGACGACGAGTGGCTGCGCGCCTACTGCGAGGGCAGCGTCGAGCTCTACGAGTGGCTGGTCGCCCGCGGCGTGCCGTTCAAGCCCGAGTTCCTGCCGCCCGAGCGCGGCACCTACCCCTGGGGCTCGGAGCACGGCCTCTCCTACACCGGTAGCGAGCTCGCCCACCCGTTCAGCGCCCTCGCGAACTCCGCGCCTCGCGGCCACCACCCGCAGCACCCCGGCGAAGGCGGCGGGCTGGTGCTGATGGAGGCCCTGAGCGCCGCTGCCGTGGCTGCAGGCGTGCGAATCGAGACCGGCGCTCGCGTGGAGCGCCTCGTGACGGACGGGCCGCCCGAGGCGCCTCGCGTCGTTGGCCTCCAAGCGCGCATCGAAGGCGACACGCGGCTCGTGCAGTCGCGGCGAGGCTTGGTCCTCGCCACGGGCGGCTTTGTGATGAACGAGGCGTTGCTGCGGCAGTACGCGCCGGAGCTGCTGCAGCTGCGCAACCGGCTCGGCACCGACGCCAGTGACGGCATCGCGATCCGTCTCGGCCTCGGCCTGGGGGCCGCCCTCGATCGCATGGAGTGGGGCATGGTGAACCTGACGACGAGCCCGCCGCGGCGGCTCGTCAAGGGCGTGCTCGTCGATCGCGAGGGGCGCCGCTTCGTGAACGAGGATCAGTACCGCGACCAGCTCGGCCCGACGGCCCTCTACGACCACGGCGGCGAGGTGCTGATGATCGTGGACGACGAGACCTACCGCCGCCCCGTGCTCGCGCAGGCCGAGATCGTCGCCATCGGCGAGACGTACGAGGAGCTCGAGCGCGAGCTGGGCATGCCCGGCGGCAACCTCCAGCGCACGATGGCCTCGTACAACGAGCACGCCGCGCGCGGCGAGGATCCGGAGTTCCACAAGGCGCGCGAGTGGCTCGAGCCGCTCGACAGCCCGCCGTTCGCCGCGCTCGACTTCTCGATCACGGCGTCGGTCTGGTCGGGCTTCCCGATCGGCGGGCTCAGGACGGCGCTGACGGGCGAGGTGCTGCGCGAGGACGGCTCGCCGATCGGCGGGCTCTACGCCGCGGGGCGCGCCACAGCGGGCCTGCAGGGGCGCGGCTACAGCAGCGGTCTCTCGCTGGGCGACTGCACCTTCTTCGGTCGCTGGGCCGGGCGCGCGGCCGCCGCCGCAGCGCCATCCGAGGGCGCCTGAGCGCCCCGCCTCAGGTGCGGCTCTCCGCCTGCGCCCAGCCCTCGTACATGCGCACGGCGACCTGGTTCGGAGCCTGCTCGCCGTGCAGCGCCTGCGAGAGCAGGAAGAGCTGCGAGATCAGGCCGGCGACGGGCATCGGCACGCCGTGCTCCTTGCCGCCGGCCACGGCGTTCGCCAGGTCCTTCACCATCAGCTCGGTCGCCATCCCGCCGCGCGAGGAGAAGTCGCCCGCGAGGACGAAGCGGGGGAAACGATTCTCGCTCGTCCAGCTGCGCCCGGAGCTGGCGTTGATCGCGCCCAGCACCTTGAGCGGGTCGAGGCCGGCCTTCGTGGCCACCGTCATCGCCTCCGACAGCGCGAGGTAGTTGGCCGCCGAGCAGAAGTTGTTGAGCGCCTTCGTCAGGTGCCCCGCGCCCGGCTCGCCGAGGTGGAAGATCTGCGCCCCGATCGCCTCGAGGACCGGCAGGCACGCCTCGTACGCCTCGATCGAGCCGCCGCACATGATGCCGAGCGTGCCCGCCTCGGCGCCGGGCACGCCGCCGCTCACCCCGGCGTCGACGAGCTCGATGCCGGATTCGCGCAGGCGCTCGCCGATCGCGGCCGTCTGCGGCGGGTTGCCGCTCGTGAGGTCGACGATGATCGTGCCGTCCGAGGCGCCCTCGACGATGCCGTCAGGCCCGAAGCACACCGCCTCGACCTCGTTCGAGGTCGGGAGCGAGAGGCAGATCGTCCGCGCTGCACTCGCGACCGCGCGCGGCGAGTCCGCCGGCTGCGCGCCTGCCTCGCCAAGGCGCGCGAGGGCGTTGGGCTGGATGTCGTAGGCGACGAGGCGGAAGCCCGCGCCGAGCACGTTGCGCGCCATCGGCGAGCCGATGTTCCCGAGCCCGATGAAGCCGATTGTCTCCGCCATCGTGGGGCCTCCCCTCGTGAGCGTTGGTGGTGCCGGGGGAGGGAGTCGAACCCTCAAAGCCCGAAGGCCGCGGGTTTTAAGCCCGCTGCGTCTGCCAGTTCCGCCACCCCGGCCTCGGCGCGACGATACCAGCCCGCGAACGGCGACGCGTGGGACAATGACTGCATGCGAACGTCACTCCGGAAGCTGGCAAGCAGCGCCTCGCTCGGCCTGGCGGCGCTCGCCGCGTCGCTTGCCCTCGCCGCCGCGTGCGAGGGCGAGGCGGACGATCCACCCGCCCCGCCCCCGGCAGCCTCACCGACGCCGACGGCGGTCCCGATCCTCGACGGCGAGACGCTCTTCCGGCAGACCTGCGCCGTCTGCCACGGCGTCGATCTGCAGGGCACCGCGCAAGGCCCGCCGTTCATCGACCGGCTCTACCACCCGAACCATCACTCCGACGCCGCGTTCCGGCTCGCAGTGCAGCGGGGCGTGATCGCCCACCACTGGCCGTTCGGCAACATGCCGAAGATCGAGGGCCTGAGCGACCAGCAGGTCGAGGCGATCATCGCGTACGTCCGGGCCCAACAGCAGGAGGCCGGCCTCTACTGAGAGCCGCTCTCCATGAGGGCAGCCGCAATCTCCTCGACGCCGTCCTCCGTCAGCCGCGGGCCCAGCGTCGCCTGGAGCTCGAACGTGACGCCGTCTTTGCGCCAGCGCAGGTAGGCGAGGTCCACGCCCGCGCCCGTCGGCCCGGCGAAGCCTTCGGCAGTGACTCCCCCCGCCGAGACGCGAAGCCAGTGGCTCCCGGTCGGAATCGCCCTGAACGAAACGACCGCCCTCGTCTGACTCAGGGTGAAGGCGTGTCTCCCGTCGCGGCCCACGACGAAGTTGACTCGGGGGTGGCGCACGTCTTGGTCCGAAAGCGAGTCCTCCGAGACGCCCGTCACCTCGAGGCCGGACTCGAAGGCGCACGGGCGCGCGAGCGCGAAGTCGACCCCGCGCTGGATCGCGTCGAGCGCTTCGGCGGCCTCGGGTGACAGTGGCGCCTCGCTGCACGTCCTCTCGGAGGTGCAGGCGCCCGCCAGCGCCACGAGGGCGCACGTTACGAGGGCGGCTCGAGCGATCTTCGGAAGGGACGGCATGGCACGCAGGGTAGCGGCCCACGCTCCCGTCGCGCGCAGCGCGCACGCTCCGGTACCATGCGCGCGCGGCGGCGCAGGGCTGCCGCACCGGGCCGGGAGACACCATGCACACCACGCCTTTCCGCAGGACGCGCCTCGACGCGCTGCTGCCACGCGAGACACTGGTACGCGACGTCGTACTGATCGTCGCGGGCTCTGCGCTGCTCGCGCTCTGCGCGCAGGTGACGATTCACCTGCCGATCGGGCCCGTCCCGATCACCGGCCAGACCTTCGCCGTGCTGCTGCTCGGCGCGGTGCTCGGGCCCCGGCTCGGCACCATGGCCGCCACGCTCTACGTCCTCGAGGGCATCGCGAATCTGCCCGTCTACGCGAGCGGCGCGCACGGCTGGGGCGTGATCACCGGCTCGTCCGGCGGCTACCTGCTGTCCTACCCCTTCGCCGCCTTCGCCGTCGGCTTCCTCGCCCGCCTTGGCTGGGATCGCCGCCCCGTCACGCTCGCCCTCGCGATGTTGGTGGGCAACGTGATCATCTACGTCTTCGGCCTGCCCTGGCTCGCGAACTGGATGTACGTCAACGAGGCCACGCTCGGCATCGAGGCGAGCGCGGGGCTCGTCATGCAGTGGGGCCTGACGCCGTTCATCCCCGGCGACCTCGCGAAGCTGCTGCTCGCCGCCTCGCTCGTCCCGGCCGGCTGGCTGGCGGTGCGCGCCTTCGAGTTCGGCCCGGAGCAGGCGCTGCGCGGCGAGAGCGCCCCGACTGCGCTGCGCCTCGGCTCTGCCGCCGTCGTCGCCGGAGTGGCGCTTGCCGTCTCCGCCTTCCTGCCGTGGCGCTCCGGCGACCTCGGGATCACCTCGGCCGCCGGCCAGGTGGTGCTCGTCGCCGGTCTCGCCGCCACCGTGGGCGCATGGCTGCTACACCGGCGCGAGATCAGCGCGCGGCTCGGGCACCTCTGGGTCTTCACCGCGGCCGCCCTCGGCGGGCTGCTTGCGCTCGTGAACCTCGTCGACTTCACCGAGGCGGGCACCCTCGCGCTGGCCGACGTCTCCTTCGGCTTGCCGGTTGCGATGGTCGCGGCGCTCGTGCTGCTCGCCTTCCTCGGATCGGAGGCGTCGGCGACGCTGATCGAGGCCGATGAGCGGACGGGCGACGAGGCCGCGTAGCGCCTCGAGGCGGCCCCTCCGCCCGGCGGCGTGACCCTCCCGGCCGAGCTCTGGCGCGCGGGCGCCGCGCAACTTGTCGCGGCGATCCGGGCGCGCGAAGTCTCCGCGCGCGAGGCCGTCGAGGCGCACCTCGCACGCATCGAGGCGGTCAACGCGCGCCTTAACGCCGCCACCGTCGTGCTCGCGGAGCAGGCGCTCGCTGAGGCTGACCGCGCGGACGCCGCGATCGCGCGTGGCGACGAAATCGGCCCGCTCCACGGCGCGCCTTGCACCATCAAGGAGAACATCGAGGTCGCCGGGACGGCCACGACGAACGGCGTCCCCAGCCTCGCCGAGGCGTCCGCGGAGCGCGACGCCCCGGCGGTCGAGCGGCTGCGCGAGGCCGGCGCGATCGTGATCGGGCGGACGAACCTCCCGGACCTCGGCATGCGCTGGCATACCGCGAGCAGCCTGCGAGGCGTGACGCGCAACCCCTGGGACGCCGGGCGCACAGCGGGCGGCTCCAGCGGCGGCGAGGCGTCCGCCCTCGCGAGCGGCATGACGCCGCTGGGCCTCGGGAACGACTACGGCGGCTCGTTGCGTTACCCCTCGCAGTGCTGCGGCACCGCGGCGCTCAAGCCCGGCTACGGCCGTATCGCGACGACGCCGCGCGAGGGCTGGCCCGAGCCGACGCCAACCGGCGATCTGTTCACGGTCACCGGGCCGATGGCGCGGCACGTCGCCGACCTGCGGCTTGCCTTCGCCGTCCTCGCTGCGCCCGATCCGCGCGACCCGCGGCTGGCGCCCGCGCCGCTCGAGGCGCCTCGCGACGAACTACCGCGCATCACCTTCACCACCGACCCCGGCGGTCTCGGCGTCGACGAGCGGGTCGCCGCGGGCGTGCGGCGCGCGGCCGGTGCGCTCGCCGACGCCGGCTACCGCGTCGAGGAGGGCGAGCCGCCGCTGCTGCGCGAGGCCGCCGAGGTGTGGGGTCGGCTCGCCGACGCCGAGCTGCGCAGCGCCGGACAGGCGCTGCTGGAGCCACTCGGCGACGAGGCGCGGCGCTTCATCGAGCTGACGACGTGGGCGTCGAGTGAGGCGTCGCTCGGCGGGTACCTCGAGGCGCACATGGAGCGGTTCCGCTGCGCGCGCGCCTGGTCGGAGTGGTTCGGAGGCGGGCGACTGTTGCTCGGGCCGGTCTCGACAGCGCAGCCCTTCGAGGTCGGCCATGACGTGGCGGGCCCGGAGGAGGCGCTGGGTGTCCGACACAGCATGACGCTCACCCTCGCCGTGAACCTGCTCGGGCTGCCTTCGGTGGCGCTGCCCGCCGGAGCCGACGGCGGACTGCCGCAGGGCGTGCAGCTAGTCGGCCCGCGCTATCGCGAGGCTCTCTGCCTCGCGGCCGCGCAGGCGGTCGAGGACAGGCTCGGCGTGATCACGCCGATCGAGCCTCGCGAGGCGGCGCGGGCAGGCGGTTGATCGGGGCTCACCCGACCGGTCGACGCCTATACTGCGCCCGATGGCCGCACCCGCCGAGGCGCCGGCTCCCTCCGCCGACAGCGCGAAGCGCCCTCGGGTCTACTTCGGCTGGTACATCGTCGCGGGCGCGTTCCTCGCGCAGATGTTGCAGGCCGGTCTCAGCGTCTACGCCGGCGGCGTCTTCCTGGTCCCGATGACCGAGGACCTCGAGTGGTCCCGCACCGAGTTCACGCTCGCCCAGACGCTCGGGCAGCTGGTGACGGGCGCGATCGGCTTCTTCATCGGCGCGCACGTCGACCGCCGGGGCGGGCGGCGCGTGATGCTGATCGGAGGCGCGCTGATCGCCGTGACCCTGTTCTCGATCAGTTACATCGAGGAGTGGTGGCAGTGGATGGTGCTGCGCGGCCTGTTCTTCATGGGCGGCTCCGCGATGATCGGCAGCCTCGTCGTCAACGTGACGCTTTCCAAGTGGTTCGTGGACCTGCGAGGGCGCGCCATCGGCATCGGCGCGATTGGCTTCTCGATCGGCGGGATCCTGATCGCCCCGCCGCTCACCGCCTTCGTCGACGATTTCGGTTGGCGGGCGGGCTGGCAGGTGCTCGCGGTCGTCACGGCCGCGATCATCTTCCCCATCGCATTGCTCTTTCGCCGTCAACCCGAGGACCACGGGCTCAATCCCGACGGGCGAAGCGCGGAGGAGTTGCGCAGCGGAGCCGCCCTGAGAATCGAGGCCGACTACCTGAACTCCTACACCCGGCGCGAGGCGCTGCGCACCCCGGCCCTCTACATGATCACGTTCGCCTTCGGGCTCGCGGTGATTGGCATCGGAGGCGTGATCCTGAATGCCATCCCCTTCCTCACCGACCAGGACTACAGCCGCGCCACGGCCGCGCGGATCGTCGTCATTCTCGGGTTCGCAGCCGGGTTCTCGAAGGCGTTCTGGGGCTGGCTCACCGAGCGCTACGATTCCCGTTATGTCGCGGCGCTGGGCTTCGCCCTGTCCGGATCGTCGATGGTCCTCATCGTCTTCGCGGCAGCGTCCGGCAGCGCGGCGCTCGTCGGCCTCGGCTACTTGCTCTGGGGCACGGGCGTGGGCGCGCTGTTCCCGACGCAGGAGGTGATCTGGGCGCAGTACTTCGGGCGACGCTACCTCGGCGAGGTGCGCAGCGTGGTGCTGCCCGTCTCGCTGGGGATGGGCGCGGCGGGGCCGCTGATCACCGCGCTCTACTTCGACGCGGTCGGCGACTACAACGGCGTCTTCCTCGCGGTCGGGGCCAACTGGCTGCTCGCCGCCGCGCTGATCCTCGCGGTGCGCCGCCCGGGACCGCCGCCCCGCATCGCCGTCACGTCGCCCACCCCAGCGGAAGGTTGAGGCGCGAAGCGCCGACCGAGGCCTACCCGCCCTGGCCCGGCGGCCGCCAGCGGATCGTCGGCGGCTGCTGGCGGGCGACCCGAGTCGCAGCCGACTCGTCGAGCAGATCGACGGCGTCACCGCTGCGCAGCAGGCCCTCCTCAAGGACGCGCGCGTAGACGCGACTGCAGCCGGGGTGTGTCTTCTGGTTCATGCGGTTGAAGTCGCCGTCGGCGAACCAGGCCGCGTTCTTGAAGCAGGGCGCGGTGTAGCTCGTGATCTCCACCAGCACCCCGGCGCCGAGCCGCAACCGCGACCCCGGAACCACCAACGACCAGTCGAGGCCGGAAACCGTCACGTTCTCGCCGGCAAGGCCGGGCGCGATCGGATGGCCCTCGGCGGCCATCTCCTCGATCCGATCGAGCGAGAACAGGCAGAGCGCACGCTCGGGCCCGCCGTGGTGCTTGAGGTCCGCCTGGGCGTCGCCCTCGAGGCCCCCGATGAAGGCACGGGCCTCTTCCAGCGCGCGCTTGGGGACGCCGCCGTTGGAGGCGCTGAGCTGGTGGATCGTGCCGCTTCGCGAACCCTTCGCCGCCGCCATGTACGCCCTCCTCGTCCGCTACCCGTCGAGCACGGTACGAAGCGCCGTCTGCGCCTCGTTGGGGTCCGCCCGCCCGCGCGTGGCGCGCATCACCTGGCCGACGAGGAACTTGATCGCGTTCTCCTTGCCGCCTCGGTAGTCCTCTACCGCCTGCGGGTTGGCGTCGATGACCTCGGCCGCGATGCGTGCCAGCCCCTCGTCGTCGCGCAGCTGCGCGAGCCCCCGCTCCTCGACGATCGCGGAGGGCGCGGCCCCGCTCTCGAAGGCGGCGGCCAGCACCTGCTTGGCGCTCGCGGCGGTGATCACGTCGTCCTCGACAAGCCCGACCAGTTCGGCGATGTGCCCGGGCGTGAGAGGCGTGTCCGCCAGCTCCACGTCGCCCCCCGCCTGGTTGAGCAGCGCCGCCACGTCGCCGATCAGCCAGCGCGCGACCGCCTGCGCGCGGCCGGCCTTCGAGGCGGCGACGGCCTCCTCGAACGCGTCGGCGCGGGCGCGGGTCTCGGCCAGGAGGCCCGCCTCGGCAGCAGCGAGGCCGTACTCGCGCTCGAAGCGTTCGCGCCTGGCGTCGGGCAGCTCCGGCAGGCGCGCGCGGATCTCCGCGAGGCGCGCCTCGCCGATCTCCAGCGGCGGCAGGTCCGGCTCGGGGAAGTAGCGGTAGTCGTGCGCCTCTTCCTTCGAGCGCTGGCTGGCCGTGCCGCCGGTCTCCTCGATGTAGCCGCGCGTCTCCTGTTCGACGCTCCCGCCGCCATCGAGGACCACCGCCTGCCGCCGGATCTCGGACTCGATCGCGCGCTGCACGGCGCGGAACGAGTTCATGTTCTTGATCTCGACCTTCGAGCCGAGCGGATCGCCGGGGCGGCGCAGCGAGATGTTCGCGTCGCAGCGGAACGAGCCCTTCTCCATGTCGGCGTCGGAGACGTCGAGGTAGCGCAGCGTGCGGCGCAGCTCGCGCAGGTAGGCGACGGCCTCCTCGGGCGAGCGCATGTCCGGCGCGGAGACGATCTCCATCAACGGCACCCCGGAGCGGTTGACGTCGAGCAGCGAGTAGCCGTCTCCGTCGGCCGGTCCCGCCTCGCGATGGAGCAGGCGCGCCGTGTCCTCCTCGAGGTGGATGCGCTCCAGGCCGACCTCGCGGCGCTCGCCGTCCAGCTCGATCGGGACCGCGCCGCCGAGGCAGAGCGGCTCGTCGTACTGCGAGATCTGGTAGCCCTTCATCAGGTCGGGGTAGGGGTAGTTCTTGCGGTCGAACTTGGAGTGCGGCGGGATCGAGCAGCCGAGTGCGAGGCCGGTGAGGATCGTCAGGTCCACGGCGCTGCGGTTGATCACCGGCAGCACGCCCGGCATGCCAAGACAGACCGCGCAGACGCGCGTGTTCGGCGGGGCCGCGAAGTAGTCGCTCGCGCAGCCGCAGAACATCTTCGAGCGGGTGTTGAGCTGCGCGTGGACCTCGAGGCCGATCACGACCTCGTAGCCGGTAGCGCCGGGAGCGGTCGCAGTGGTCACGCGCGGCCTTCGATCCGGGGTCGCGTCAGGCGCGCCCTGTGATACGCGGCGGCGCGGCGCGGCGTTGGGCAGCGCCGCGCCGTACCAAGGATGAGCGGAGCCTCGGCGCTACGCGGCGCCCTCCGGGTTGAGGTACTTGTCGGGGTTGCCGATGAACTTGTTGCGGCAGCCGATGTCGTCGAAGCGATACCACTTGCCATCGGTGTGGTGCCAGCGGTAGTTGCTCTGGTCGTCATCCGTGACGGCTCCGCCGCAGACGAGGCACTCCATAGCCTGCTCCCTCCCTGATCGCAGCCTCAGGATAGACGCCCTGAGCCGCTTCGGCATCGCCGCCCGACGATACAGGCCGCAGGGGCGGCCTGTGAAGCGGATCGCGGCGCCGCTTGACCTCGCGGGGTCAGTCGGGGCACGATCATGTCGCACGGGGGTGGGCTCGATCAAAGACGGACGATCGTCGGTGAGTCGCACCACCCTTGCCAAGTGGCTCTACCTCGGCCTGCACATCAAGCGCTGGCTCCTCCTCATCCTCATCGGCGTCGTGCTGATGGGCCTCGGTATCGGCTACCTCCTGCGCGAGGCCTACTTCTCCTACACCTTCCCCGCCTGGGTCGGCGACGCGACGCTGCAGTTCCTGCCGCGCTGGGTGCGAGGGGTGCTCTTTATCGGGGTCGCCACCGGCGCCACCGTGATCGGCGCCTGGAGGCTCAACCAGTCGATCGTCAGCGCCGTGGTTCCGATCGACCGCCAGGACGAGCTGATCGACCGCATCTGGGCACAGCGCACGCAGGGCCGGGGCCCGCGTATCGTCGCGATCGGCGGCGGCACCGGGCTCTCGACGTTGCTGCGCGGGCTCAAGGGCTACAACGCGAACCTCACCGCCATCGTCACCGTCGCCGACGACGGCGGATCCAGCGGGCGGCTGCGGCGCGATCTCAACGTGATCCCGCCGGGCGACATCCGCAACTGCATCGCCGCCCTCGCCGACGCCGAGCCGTTGGTCACGCGCCTCTTCCAGTACCGCTTCGGCGACGACGCCGGCGAGGGCATCGCCGGGCACTCCTTCGGCAACCTCTTCATCGTCGCCATGTCCGACGTGACCGGGAACATGGAGGAGGCGATCCGCGAGACCTCGCGCGTCCTCGCGGTGCGCGGCCGCATCCTCCCCTCGACGCTCGCCGACATCACGCTCGCCGCCCGACTCGCCGACGGCTCGACGGTGCGAGGCGAGTCCGTGCTGGCCGAGGGCGGGTCCGCGATCGAGCAGGTCTTTGTCGAGCCGGCGACCGTGCAGGCCAACGCCGAGGCGGCCGCGGCCCTGCTCGAGGCGGACCTGATCGTGATCGGGCCCGGTTCGCTTTACACCTCGGTGCTGCCGAACCTGCTGGTCTCTGGCCTTGGCGACGCCTTGCTGCAATCGCGAGCCCACCGCGTCTACGTCTCGAACGTCGCCACCCAGCAGGGGGAGACCGAGGGCTACGACGCCGCGGCTCACTACGCGGCGATCCGCCGCCACCTGCGACGCGAGGACGTCGCCCACGTCGTCCTCGCGAACAGCAACCTGCCCGCCGAGCCCTTCCCCACGGAGTGGCGCTCGCAGCCCGTGCCGGCGCCGGGCGACGCCGACTACGCCGGGGCGCGCCTCGTCCTCGCCGACCTCGTTGATCGCGAGCTGCGCTACCGTCACGACTCGGAGCGCCTGGCCGCCGCCGTCATGCGCCAGTACTACGAGCGCGACCTGCAGGTCCAGCAGGGCGTGGCCGCGCTGCCGGGCGAGGCGGACTCGTAGCGCTCAGAGTGCGCTGCTCGCGCTTGCCCGCAAGCGACGGCGCAGTCTAGCCTCGATCCCGTCATGCAACTCACCGACTTCCTCCACATCGCGCAGATCCTCGTCTCGGTCACGCTGATCGTGGTGGTGCTGATGCAGGTCAAGGGGACCGGCTTCGGCGCGGCCCTCGGGGGGGCCGATCAGAGCTTCCGCACCCGCCGAGGCATCCAGCGCTCCCTGCACCGCCTGACGATCCTGCTGATCGTCGTGTTCATCGGCTTCTCGCTCTGGAGCGTGACCACCTCCTGAGGCCCGCCGCACGCGCGGCGGTACGGGGGGCGCCTGCTACCATCGAGGCGTGCGCGTCGTCTTCTTCGGCTCTCCGGACTACGCCCTGCCCACCCTGCGGCGGCTGATCGCGTCGTCCGCGGTGGACCTCGCGGCGGTCGTTACGCAGCCCGACCGGCCGCGAGGGCGTTCCGGACGCGGCGCCCCCACGCCCGTCGCGCAGCTCGCCCGCGAAGCCGGCGTGCCCGTGCTCACGCCCGAGCGGATCCGGCGCGACACGACCGCGGAGATCGCTGCGCTCGAGCCGGACGTGGGCGTGCTCGCGGCCTCGGCGCACATCCTGCCCTCGCATCTGATCGAGGCGATCCCGCACGGCATCCTCAACGTTCACGCCTCGCTGCTTCCGCGCCACCGCGGCGCCTCGCCCGTCACTGCCGCGATCCTCGCGGGCGACGAGGAGAGCGGCGCTTCCGTGATGCTGATCGTCCGCGAGCTGGACGCCGGGCCGGTGCTCGGCACGATCTCGACGCCGATCGGACCCCTCGACACCGCCGAGACGCTTACTGAACGCATCGCCGAGCTCGGCGCGGAACGACTGATGGAACTGCTGCCCGGCTGGGTCGAGGGCAGCGTTGAGGCCGTCCCGCAGGACGAGGCGCTGGCCACCTACGCCGGGCGCATCGAGAAGGACGATGGCGTTATCGACTGGACCCGCTCCGCCGAGAACATCGCGCGCGCCGTTCGGGCCTACGAGCCGTGGCCGCGCGCCACCACCCTGCGAGAGGGCGAGCGCCTCACGATCCACGCCGCCTGGCCCCTCGTCGCCACGCTCAAGGCCGAACCGGGTTGCGTGCTCGCCGGCGACGGCGAGCCGCTCGGTGAGCTGCTGCCGGGCCGGCGCGCCCTCGCTACCGTCGCCTGCGGCAGCGGGTCACTCGCGCTGCTGCGCGTGCAACGCGCGGGCCGGAGGCCGCTGGAGATCGAGGACTACCTCAACGGGGACCGCGCCCTGATCGGCGCGCGCCTGGGCGAATAACGGGGCCGACAGAGACACCGCCTATGCCGTCGCACCTGCTCGACCACTCGCTCGCCGACCTCGAAGCGCGCATCGGCGACCTGGGCGAGCCGCCGTTCCGTGCGCGGCAGGTCGCGCGCTGGGCGCTGCGGCGCTGCGCGACCTCGTTCGAGGAGATGACCGACCTGCCGTCCGCCCTGCGCCCCCGGCTTGCCGAGGAGTGGACGCTTGCGCCGCCGCCCGTGCTCGCCGAGACGCGCGCCGACGACGGGGCGACCTCGAAGGTGCTGTTGGACCTCGGCGGTGGGGCCGCCATCGAGGCGGTGCGCATGGACTACGACCCGGACCGCCCGGAGCACGCGCAGGGATCGCGCGCGCGTAGCACGGTCTGCGTCTCGACGCAGGCGGGCTGCGCGATGGCCTGCGTCTTCTGCGCGACGGGCCAGCAGGGCTTCACGCGCAACCTGACCGCGGGCGAGATCCTCGCGCAGGTGCTGCACTTCCAGCGCCAGCGCCCGGTCTCCAACGTCGTCTTCATGGGCATGGGCGAGCCGCTGGCCAACTACGGCCCGACGCTGACCGCCGTGCGCTGGCTGATCGACCGCGATGGCCTCGACCTGCGCGCCCGAGGCGTCGCGATCTCGACAGTCGGGCTACCCGGCGCGATCCGCCGGCTCGCGGGCGAGCGGCTGCAGATCGGCCTCACCGTCTCGCTGCACGCCCCGGACGACGAGCTACGCCGTCAGCTCATCCCCACCGCGGGCGGGGTCACCCTCGACGGACTGATCGAGGCCTCGAACGACTACGTCGAGCGCACCGGCCGCCGCGTCACCTTCGCCTACGCGCTGCTCGAGCGGCTCAACGACGAGCCGGAGCAGGCACGGCGCCTCGCCGACCGCATCCGCGGCATGCGCTGCCACGTGAACCTGATCCCGTACAACCCGACGGCGGGCGAGGGCCTGCGCCGCCCCTCGCTGCGCCGGGTGCGCGCCTTCCAGCGCGAGCTGCAGGCCGCGGGCGTCAACGCGACCGTGCGCATCGAGCGCGGCGTGGAGATCGCAGCGGCATGTGGGCAACTACGCACGGACCACCTCGCGGCGTCCGCGCGCTGAGGGGGTGCCGGATCGGGGACCGGGGCTGCGAGACTACTGCGAGGGCTAGTCGCCGGCCTCGTCCTCGGCAGTGGGGGCGCCTTCGCCTTCGGCACCTTCCTCCAGCTCGCCTTCCTCGCCCTCGAGCAGCTCGTCCTCTTCCTCGTCCTCCGCGGCGACGCGGGGGCGTGCGATGCGGGCGAGCATGATCTCCGGCTCGCTCATCATCCGCACGCGGTCCTCGACCGTGAGGTCGTCCACGGTGAGCTGGGAGTCGAGTTCCTCGAGGGAGTCGACCGAGAGCTCGAAGTGCGAAGGCATATCGGCGGGCAGCGCCTCGACCAGCACGTGGTCGAGGCCGGTGATGAGGATGCCCTGGTAGGTGTGAACCGCCGGCGCTTCACCGATGAGCGTCACCGGGACGTTCGCCTGGATCGCGCGGGCAAGGTCCACCTGGTAGAAGTCGAGGTGCAGGATCTCGCGTGAGAGCGGGTGCCGCTGAACCTGCCGCACGATGACCGGCCGCTGGTCTTCTTCGCCGTCCACGGACAGCTCGATCAGCGAATTCAACCCGTGCTCGGAGAGCAACGACTCGGCCTCGCGACGCGGCAACTGGACCGCAACGGAGTCGAGGCCACGTCCGTAGATGTTGCCGGGCAACACGCCTTCCCGGCGCAACCCCTTCGAACGTTTCCCCAGCACCATCCGGGGCGTGACCGCATAGCGTTCCGGCATTCGGCTGGCTCCCTGATTGTCCGGCCTCGGGCGCGGCGTGCTCGGCTTCGATTCCGGGCGTCGCACGCGACTGATCACGCTAGCCCCGCCGTTGCCGCAGGGTCAAGCGGCCGCACCGTGCTGGCAGCCCACGCTACAATGGCCGGTGGACGGAGGCGACTGGACGGAGCACACCCATATGCCGGAAGAACCGGACCGCCTCGAACGCGAGATCCAGGAGATCCTCGACAAGATCGAGCAGCTTCCCGCCCCCAAACGGCGGCGCGCGAGCGGCCTGCAGCGGTCGCTGCGCCGCATCGGCGACGGCGTCTCGGCATGGCAGCGCACCGTCGTGCAGGAGCTCTCGAGGATCTCGCTCTCCCAGCTGGTGCTGCTGAGCTTCCTGCTGATCCTCGCGGCCTTCTTTATCCGCGGCATCGGTCCGCTGGGCTCCTGGCTGATGATCGGCGGCGTCGTGCTGCTCGTGGCCTCGCTGGCGCTGATGGTCTTCGGCGGTGGCGGGGGCGCCCGCGCGCGGACCCAGCAGTGGCGAGGGCGCACGATCTCCTACAACCGCGACGGCCTCGCGCAGCGCATCCGGCGCTGGTTCAGCAATCGATCACGCCGCTGACGCCCCCGGCTCACTCGCGGCCCTCCAACCACCCACGGACACGCCGCTGATGCTCACGCGCGCATCGAGGGCGCTCCTCGCGGTCCTCGCCATCGCGGCGCTGCTGCTCGCGGGCTGCGGCGACGACGACGCGCCGCCAACCGGCGAGGCGACAGCCACGCCGACCGCGAGCCCGCCGCCGTCACCGGCCACGGCGACCGCCAGCCCGTCGCCGGCACCAACGTCGGAGACCTCGGCGGCCGCGCCTGTGATCTCCGCCGGAGCGGAGCGCGCCTTCGAGCACCTGCGCGTGCTCGCCATCGACATCGGCGAGCGCTTCGCGGGGACCGACGGCGAGCGCGAGGCGGCAGCCTACGTGGCCGCGCAATTCGAGGCGGCCGGCTACACCGTCGCCATCGAGGAGTTCGAGGCGCAGATCCGCATCAACGACGCCACGATCGAGATCGAGGGCGAAAGCGGCCCGCTTCGCGCCTTCCCGCTTGCCGAGAGCCCGAGCGCCGAGGCCAGCGGCCGGCTGGTCTTCGCCGGGCTCGGCGAGTTCTCCGACTTCGAAGGCGTCGATGTCGAAGGAGCGATCGTGCTGCTCGACCGGGGCGTGCTGACCTTCGCGCTCAAGGCCGTCAACGCCGAGGAGGCCGGCGCGGCGGGCGTGATCGTCATCAACAACGAGCCCGGCGAGCTCTACGGCACGCTCGGCCGCGGCACCGGGATCGCGATCCCGGTGATCGGCGTGGCGGGCCGCCTCGGATCGCCGCTGCGCGCCCTCGCCGAGGACAGCGCCGAGGTCACGATCCGCAGCAACATCGGGTCGGACGTCCGCACGTCCCAGAACGTCGTCGGTCGCCCCGAGGACGGCGCGTGCCGCGCCTACCTCGGTGCGCACTACGACTCCGTGCCTGATACGGAGGGTGCGAACGACAACGCCTCCGGGACGGGGCTGCTGATCGAGCTCGCCCGCGTCGCGCGCGCCGAGGAGTTCGGCGACGGCCTCTGCTTCATCGCGTTCGGCGCGGAGGAGGTCGGGCTCTTCGGGTCGAGGGCGTTTGTGCAGGCCCACGACGTGTCGGGCGCGGCCTTCATGCTGAACTTCGACATGGTCGCGCGGATCGGTCAGCGCGCGGGGGACGGACCGCGCTTCATCGCGGGCGATGTGGCGCTCGCCGACCTCGCCGCTGCGGTGGCCGGCGAGCTCGGCCATGGCATTCCACGAGGCTCATTCCCGGCGAACGCATCCTCGGACCATGCGTCCTTCGAGGAGGCCGGCGTGCCTGCGATCACAGTGCACAGCGGGGGCGCGGAGTTCATCCACACGCCCCAGGACACCCTCGAGACCGTGTTCATCGAGGATCTCGCGATCTTCCTCGATGTCTCGATCGCCCTGCTGGAACGGCTGTACGAGGAACGAAATCGATAGCAGACCGCGGTAATCGGCTTGTCGCGCAGCCTGCCCTGACGTACGATTGTAGGTGGCGGGGAGACAGGTTGGCTGCGTATGCGTCTGATCACTTCGCCAATGACCGCCGTTGCGGTCATTCTGGCCAGCGTCGTCCTCCTCGCCGCCTGTGGCGGCGGCGATGAGAGCGAGGCCGACGCAGCAACCGCAACCGCAACAGCGAGCCCGACCGCCCAACCGACGTCCACCAAGGGTGAGTTGATCCCGACCGCGACACCGTTTGCGTCGCGGCCTACCCCGACCATCGTGAGCGAAAGCAGCGGCGGTGGTGGTGGCACCAGCGGCGGCGGCGGTGGCGCGCCCGAAAGCACCGCCCCAACGCCCACGACCACGTCGGCGCCGACATCGACCACCCACGTCGTCGTCGAGGGCGACACGCTGTCCGCGATCGCCGATCAGTACGGCGCGACCGTCGAGGCGATCATGGAGGCAAACGACATCACCGACGCCTCGCTGATCTTCGTCGGCCAGGAGTTGACTATCCCGGCAGCAGCGCCGAGCAGTGGAGGCTCGGACGGCTCGGACACGGGCGGGCGCACGCACACCGTCGTGGAGGGCGACACCCTCTCCGCCATCGCCGATCAGTACGGCACCACCATCGAGGCGATCATGGAGGCGAACGACATCTCTGACGCCTCGCTGGTCTTCGTCGGCCAGGTGCTGGACATTCCGGACGCGGCCCCGGCTCCGGAGCCCACGCCCACGCCCACACCGGAGGCGACGACCGAGGGCGGCAGCAGCGCGGCCACCTACACCGTCACCGACGGTGACACCGCCACCGGGATCGCGGAGGCCTTCGGCGTGACGCTGCAGGCGCTGGCCGACGCCAACGAGCTGACGATCGACGAGCTCAATAACCTGCAGATCGGCCAGGTGCTCAACATCCCGGCCGCGGGTCAGTAGCCCGCCTGGCCCGCCGCGCAGTGGCGCTGCGGGCCAAAGCAGCCGATACTACTCAGTCGGAGCCGGGCGGCTTGCCGCCCGGACTCGGCACGCGTTCAGGAGTATCGTCAGGCGGCTATGAGCCACGAACAGCACCTCGATCAGCTTGCCTCGATGAAGGCCAGCGCCGCCCTCGGCGGCGGGCAGGATCGCATCGACGCCCAGCACGCGCGCGAGAAGCTGACGGCGCGCGAACGCATCGAGTCGCTGATCGACCCCGGCAGCTTCGAGGAGCTCGACACGCTCGGGTTCGACTGGAGCGAGAACGGCACGGGCGAGCGCTTCTACGGTGACGCCGTCGTCACGGGCTGGGGCCAGATCGACGGCCGCTACGTCTGCCTCTTCGCGCAGGACTTCACGGTCTACGGCGGATCGCTCTCCACCGTGGTCGGCGAGAAGATGAGCAAGGCGATGGACCTCGCCATCAAGACCGGTGTCCCGATGATCGGCCTCAACGACTCGGGTGGGGCACGCATCCAGGAGGGCGTCGCCTCGCTCGCCGGCTACGGCGACATCTTCTACCGCAACGTGCGCGGCTCCGGTGTGATCCCGCAGATCAGCGTGATCATGGGCCCCTGCGCCGGCGGCGCCGTCTACTCGCCCGCGATCACGGACTTCGTCTTCATGGTCGAGGGCACCTCGCAGATGTACATCACCGGCCCCGACGTCATCCAGAGCGTCACCGGCGAGCAGACCACCTTCGAGGAACTCGGCGGCGCGATGTCGCACGCCGCCAAGTCCGGCGTCGCGCACTTCGCCTACGGCGACGAGCAGACCTGCCTCGACGAGGTGCGCCGCCTGCTCTCCTTCCTCCCCGCCAACAACGTCGAGAACCCCCCGGCACTCGACCAGGGTGACGACCCCAACCGCCTGCTCGACGACATCCTGAGCGTCGTCCCGGACGACGATGCGCTGCCCTACGACGTGCGCGACCTGATCGAACGGCTCGTCGACAACGGCGAGTTCATGGAGGTGCACGAGTACTTCGCGCAGAACCTCGTCGTCGGGTTCGGGCGGATCGGCGGCCAGGCCGTCGGTGTCGTCGCCAACCAGCCGATGTACCTCGGGGGCGTGCTGGACATCGACTCCTCGCGCAAGGCGGCGCGCTTCGTCCGCATCTGCGACGCCTTCAACGTGCCGATCATCACGCTGGTCGACGTGCCGGGCTACCTCCCGGGCGTCTCGCAGGAGTACGGCGGCATCATCTCGCACGGCGCGAAGCTGCTCTACGCCTACGCCGAGGCGAGCGTGCCGAAGATCACCGTGATCACACGCAAGGCCTTCGGCGGCGCCTACGTCGCGATGGGCTCGAAGCACCTCGGAGCCGACGTCAACTTCGTGTGGCCGGGCGGCGCGATCGCCGTGATGGGCGGACACCAGGCGGTGAACATCATCAACCGCCGCGAGCTGCAGGGCGCCGAGGACGAGGCCGCCGTCCGCGCCGAGCTCGTCGCCGACTACCAGACCCGCTTCGAGCATCCCTATATCGCAGCCGCGAAGGGCTACGTCGACGACGTGATCGACCCGCGCGAGACGCGCCGCCGCGTCGCGACGGCGTTGCGGATGCTGCAGAGCAAGGCCGAATCGCCGCTGGCGAAGAAGCACGGGAACATCCCGCTGTAGCGCCGCCCGAGGCTGCGCGAGCGCGCGCGGCTCAGCGACGCCAGGCAGCGGCAAGAACGAGGCGTGCGAAACGCGCAACCGAAGGAGCCCGCCCGATGGCGAAAATCCCCGTAGCCAACCCGATCGTCGAGCTCGACGGCGACGAGATGACGCGCATCATCTGGGCCTGGATCCGCGAACGGCTGATCCTCCCGTACCTCGACATCGACCTGAAGTACTACGACCTCAGCATCCAGTCGCGCGACGCCACCAACGACCAGATCACCGTCGACTGCGCGAAGGCGATCCAGCAGTACGGCGTTGGCGTGAAGTGCGCGACGATCACCGCCGACGAGGACCGCGTCGAGGAGTTCGACCTCAAGGAGATGTGGCCCTCCCCCAACGGCACGATCCGCAACATCCTCGGCGGCACCGTCTTCCGTGAGCCGATCGTGATCTCGAACGTCCCGAGGCTCGTGCCCGGCTGGACGCAGCCGATGGTGATCGGCCGCCACGCCCACGGCGACCAGTATCGCGCCACCGACTTCGTCGTCCCCGGCGCCGGCAAGCTGACGATGACCTTCACCCCCGCGGACGGCGGCGAGCCGACCGAGTACGAGGTGATGGACTTCCCCGGCGGCGGCACCGCCATGGGCATGTACAACCTCGACGACTCGATCCGCGGCTTCGCGCGCGCCTGCATGAACTACTCGCTGCAGCGCCAGTACCCGCTCTACTTCGCCACGAAGAACACGATCCTCAAGCGCTACGACGGACGCTTCCGCGACCTCTTCCAGCAGGTCTTCGACGATGAGTTCGCCGACAAGTTCGCCGAGGCGGGCCTGACCTACGAGCACCGCCTGATCGACGACATGGTCGCGCAGGCGATGAAGTGGAACGGCGGCTTCGTCTGGGCCTGCAAGAACTACGACGGCGACGTGCAGTCGGACGTGGTCGCGCAGGGCTACGGCTCGCTCGGACTGATGACCTCGGTGCTACTCACGCCCGACGGCAACACCGTCGAGGCGGAAGCGGCGCACGGCACCGTCACGCGCCACTACCGCGAGCACCTGCTCGGCAACGAGACCTCGACGAACCCGATCGCCTCGATCTTCGCGTGGACGCGCGGGCTGCAGTACCGCGGCCGCATGGACGACACGCCCGAGGTCGAGCAGTTCGCCGAGGTCGTCGAGCGCGCCTGCATCGAGACCGTCGAGGCCGGCAACATGACCAAGGACCTGGCGATGCACATCGGGCCCGATGTGCCGTTCCTGAACACCGGCGCCTTCTTCGACAGCATCGAGGAGCGCCTGCAGCAGGAGATGGGCTCCTGAGCGCAGCCGCGACCACGCCTCGAGGCGCCCCCGGCGGGCGCTGAGGGGCGAGTCCGGGCAGCAGACCAGCAACGCAGCAGACTGAGCGGGCGTCCGCGCGCGACGCGCGGCCCGGAACGCCGAGGGGGGACAGCGTGCGGAGCAAGGTGACGATTGTCGGAGCGGGGAACACCGGCGCCACCATGGCGCAGATCCTCGCCTCGCGCGGCTACGCCGACGTCATGCTGATCGACATCGTCGAGGGCCTGCCGCAGGGCAAGGCGCTCGACATCGCCGAGGGCGCCCCCTGGGTTGGCTTCAGCAGCTCCGTCAGCGGCACCAACGACTGGGCCGACACCGCCGGCTCCGACGTCGTCGTCGTCACCTCGGGCGTCGCGCGCCGGCCCGGCATGACGCGCGAGGACCTGCTCGGCACGAACGCCGGCATCGTGCGCAGCGTCGTCGCGCAGGCCGTCGAGCACTCGCCGGACGCGGTGCTGGTCATCTTCGCCAACCCGATGGACGCGATGTGCCACGTCGCCCTCGAGACGAGCGGGCTGCCCGCCGCGCGCGTCGTCGGCCAGGGCGGGATGCTCGACAGCACGCGCTACCGCACCTTCATCGCGATGGAGCTGGGCGTCTCCGTGCGCGACGTCTCGGCCTGGGTCCTCGGCGGCCACACCGAGGCGACGATGGTCCCGATCGTCTCCACGGCCACGGTCGGCGGCGTCCCGCTGACCGCGCTGCTGGCGCAGGACCGCATCGACGCCGTCGTGGACCGCACGATGACGGGCGGCGCCGAGATCGTCGGCCTGCTCAAGACCGGCTCGGCCTTCACCGCCCCCGCCGCCGCGACGATCGAGATGGTCGACGCAATCCTGCGCGACGAGCGCCGCATCCTCCCCTGCTGCACGCTGCTGGACGGCCAGTGGGGCATCGAGAACGCCTACGTCGGCGCCCCGGTCCTGCTCGGCGCCGGCGGCATCCTCGAGGTCTACGAGCCCCCCCTCGACCCCTCCGAGGTCGCCGCCATCCAGGCCGCCGGCGACGCGGTGCTGGAGCTGGTCGCGGCTACGCCCGCGGGGTAGCGGCCCCACGCGGACCGCGCCGGGTCACCCGGTCAGCGACTCCACGTACTCGTGGAGCGACTTGCACGCCGCCTCTGCGTTGAAGGCCTTGTGCGCTTCCGCCTGCCGCTGCAAACGCAATAGCTCGGCACAAAGTGCCTCGAGGTTGCTCTGTACGTCCGGCCCACTCGAAGTGCCGGAGCGAAGGCCTTCCGCCGTGATCCGACCGGGGCGATTGGCGGACCACGCGTAAGGCGCACCCTTCGTACTCTGCAAGGAGACGCCCACATGGCCGAGCTGGTCCTCGTACATGACCTCGATGTAGCAGCCCTTGGAGTCGTCTAGCTGGAACGTCTCACCCTGGTACTTGAACTCGGTTGACATGGACCCCTACCCCCTTGGCGGGAACGGATCGTTGCCGTAGCTGTCCCGCTCGCGAATCTGCCCGTTCCGCCCGTGAATGAGCAGTTCCGACCCTTGGTTGCGGGCGATCTGACGCCCTGTATCGATTGCTTCCGCCTGCGTGGGATGCTCCGACGTTGCCCGCTGGTTGCCAGCACCCCGTACGGCCCAGCCGTCCTGATGCGGAACAACATGCTGGTTGCGGCCCATAGAAAACTCCCCCGACTCTCGTACATGCTTTCTAATCGATCAGACACCCGCGCACACGCTTTGTCAATACCCCTAGTCGTCGACCTCTGCCGCCCCGAAGCTCGTCACCTCGACCGTCCCCGTCACGTCGAGCCGGAAGATGCCGTGGTCGTCGTCTGCGAGGGCGCGTGCGGCCTCGAGGCGGTCGTCGTCCGTGGCATAGGGGCCGTGCAGCTCCGGCTCGACCCCGCCCCAGATGAAGAGCAGGTAGTGCTGCTCCCCGACGCCGTTCGCGCTACCGTTCGTCTCGCTCGCCATGCCGTCCTCCCCCTTGCTACGCCGCCGAGCGTTGATGCCAGCGGTACACCTCGCCGTAGGTCATGAAGCCGCAGAGCTTGTCGAGGCCGCTCGCCTGGAACGTCGGGCGGCGCACCTGCCGCGCGAACAGGGCGCGCCGGTTCTCGTCGGAGACGACGGTGAACTTCGCGGACTCGCCGATCGTCAGGTGCGTGTCGTTGAAGCGCAGCAGCCCCGAGTAAACGGGCGTCGAGTACTCGATCTCGTAGAGGCTGACCGGCGCGCTGCCGCCACGAGCCATCCAGACGACATCGATCTCGCGCAGCACGGCGTCGAGCCCCGGCGGGATGGACGTCCGGAACGGAAACTGCGGGGCCAGCGTCCAGTCCATCTTCGATCGGTCGTTCGGCGGTATCCAGACATCCAGCCCGCGCGAGTCGCCGATGGCCCCGAGCAGCGTCTGGACCTGCGAGTGATCGAGAGCGGGCGTCTCATCCCGTGAGTCGGCGAGGGCGCTCAGCAGCGGCTCCCAACCGAAGTACGGCTCCACGTTGTGGCGTCCGGCTCTCGTCACATAGAACTCGGTCGGATCATCGCCACGCAGGTACACCTGCGCCTTGAACTGGCCGTCGGCGGCGGCCTCGGACTCCTCGAAGAGCCCGGCGAACTCGGCGAGGGGCAGCAGCAGCGGCTCGGTCTGCCCGTCCCACAGCAGGGCGATGAACGCGGTGCGCCCCTCCAGTTCGCGCAGGTCTTCCTCGCGCAGGCCGTAGAACGTCGCGCCATTCGGGTGGACGCGCGAGTAGCGGAGGTAGACGAACGCCTGCCCGTCGCCGATCTCGAACAGCGAGCGGCTGCGGCCAAGCCTCTTTAGCTCGCCCGCCCGCTCGGCCAGTTCTCGCAGGAACGCTTCACGCGGCTTCATCGCACCGACGATACGCGACCCGGCTTCCGAACGCACGTGCGACCGACCGGCAAAAGCCGCCTCCTGCTGCCCACAACCCCCAACACCGCTACCCTCCTCCCGACGCTGACAGCACCACCCCGACGAGGGAGCACGAGGCCATGAGCAGCACACGCACAGAGACCGACAGCATGGGCGCCATCGAGGTGGCGGATGACCGGTACTGGGGGGCGCAGACGCAGCGCTCGCTCGAGAACTTCAAGATCGGGGACGAGCGCATGCCGCGCTCGATCATCCGCGCACTCGGCATCGTCAAGCACGCCTCGGCGAGCGCCAACGAGAGCCTCGGCCGGCTCGACGGCGGGCTCGCCGACGCGATCCGCTCGGCCGCGCAGGAGGTGATCGCCGGCGACCTCGACGACCACTTCCCGCTCGTCGTCTGGCAGACCGGCTCCGGCACCCAGTCCAACATGAACGCCAACGAGGTGATCTCGAACCGCGCCATCGAGCTGCTCGGCGGCGAGCGCGGCTCCAAGGACCCGATTCACCCCAACGACCACGTCAACATGTCGCAGTCCTCAAACGACGTCTTCCCCGGCGCGATGTCGATCGCGACCGCCGAGGAGGTCACGCACCGCCTCGTGCCCGGCCTCACGCACCTGCACGCGGCGCTGGCCGCCAGGCAAGCGGACTTCGAGGACATCGTGAAGATCGGCCGCACCCACCTGATGGATGCGACGCCGCTGACGCTCGGCCAGGAGTTCTCCGGTTACGTCAAGCAGGTCGAGAACGCGATCCTGCGCGTGGAGAGCGCCCTGCCTCGCGTCTGCGAGCTCGCCCTCGGCGGCACCGCCGTCGGCACCGGCCTCAACGCGCACCCCGAGTACGGCGAGCGGGTCGCCGAGGAGATCGCGCGCATCACGGGGCTGCCCTTCGTGACCGCGCCCAACAAGTTCGAGTCGCTCGCCGCGCACGACGCGCAGGTCGAGCTGTCGGGCCAGCTCAAGACCGTGGCCGCCTCGCTGATGAAGATCGCGAACGACGTGCGGCTGCTCGGCTCGGGCCCGCGCGCCGGCGTCGCCGAGCTGATGCTGCCCGCCAACGAGCCGGGCTCCTCGATCATGCCGGGCAAGGTGAACCCGACGCAGTCCGAGGCGCTGACGATGGTCTGCGCGCAGGTGATCGGCAACGACGTGGCGGTCAACGTCGGCGGCGCGACGGGGCACTTCGAGCTCAACGTCTTCAAGCCGGTGATCGTCTACAACACGCTGCAGTCGATCCGCCTGCTGGGCGACGCCGCCGTCTCCTTCACCGACAACTGCGTCGTCGGCATCGAGCCGAACCACGCGCGCATCCGCGAGCTGATGGAGTCCTCGCTGATGCTGGTGACGGCGCTGAGCCCGCACATCGGCTACGACCGCGCCGCCGAGGTCGCCCACCACGCCCACGTCCACGCCTCGACGCTGCGCGAGGCCGCGCTGGACCTCGGCTACGTCACGGACGCCGAGTTCGACGAGTGGGTGAAGCCGGAGGAGATGACGCACCCGTAGGGGCGGCGGAGCGATGACCTTGATGAGACTACGGGCGTACTTGCGCGACGGGGCCCGGCTCCTCGCGACTGTCGTGGTGGCCGCCGCCCTCGCGGTGACGGCGTCCTGTGGCGGCGACGAGCAGGAGCCGCTGAAGATCGGGCTGCTGCTCGATTCTGGCGAGGGCGTTGACGAGGCGTCCATGGTGCGCCGGCAAGGCTTCGACCTCGCGATACGGCACATCAACGACGCCGGGGGCGTCCTCGGACGCCCGGTCACCTACGTGCTCGCCGACCCGACGTCCGACCCGGACACCGCCGTCGAGGTCGCACGGCGGCTCGTCGAGGTCGAAGGCGTCCACGCGCTCGTCGGCCCCAGTTCCAGCGCGAACTCGATCCCCGTCGCCGAGCAAGTGGCGCGGCCCGCCGGCATCCCGATGATCAGCCCATCGGCGACCTCGCCGATGCTGACGACGGCCGATGACGGCGACTTCTTCTTCAGAGCCGCGCTCTCAGACGTGGCGCAGGGCCCGGTCCTTGCGCGCCTGACCCGTGAGCGCGGCTTCGAGCGCGTCGGCGTGGTCTACCGCGACGACGCGTGGGGCCGAGGGCTCTACGAGACGTTCGCGGCTGCCTGGGACGGCGACATCACCGCCGTGGCGATCCAGCCGGACGCCGAGACGTATCTCCCCGAGCTTCGGGAGACCGGCGACAGCGACGCGCTGGTCGTGATCACGTTCGCGGACGAAGCGGAGACGATCGTGCGCGAGGCGCTCGACGCGGGCCTGTATCACCAGTTCGTATTCGGCGACGCCGCGCGCCGGCTGGCGCTGGTCCAGGTGATCGGCGGGGACCACATCGGCGGGATGTACGGGACGGCGGGCGTCGCCAACCCGGGCACCGAGGCGCAGGCGGCGTGGGATTCGGCCTACCGGGGGGCGTACGGGGAGCTGCCGGTGACTCCCTACGTGCGCGAGACCTACGACGCCGCCATCGCCCTCGCCCTCGCCGCCGAGGCGGCGGGCAGCCTCGAGGGCGCCGCCATCCGCGACCAGCTACGCTCCATCGGCGCGGCGCCGGGCGAGGTCGTGGTCGCGGGGGCGGAGGGCGTCGCGCGCGCCCTCGAGGTTCTTGCCGGCGGTGGCGAGGTCGACTACGACGGCGCGGCGGTCTCGCTGGACTGGGACGCAAACGGCGACCTGCTGCGGGGTCACATCGGGATCTGGCGCTTCACAGAGGACGAGCGGATCGAGGACCTCGAGGCCGTTGCGTTCGGCGAGTAGCCGGGCGCACCCCTGAGAGCCGCTACTTCCTCGAAGCCAGGTAGACGGCGACGACGCCCGCGAGGATGCCGGCCAGACCGCCGGTGACGAAGGCCGGCGGGTCGGCGACCAGCTCGGCGACGATGCCGACGATCACGCCGACCACGACGCCCGCGCCGATGGTCATGAACACCGTATTGAGCCGGTCGGTCATCGCGTCCCCCTCGATCGCTCCGTCGCCCGCGTGGAGCCTACAGCCGCGAGCCCAGGTGGCCGGCCACCAGGGCGACGACGACGCCGATGACGGCCCCCACCACGGCGGGCGGCAGGTCCGTGGACACCCCGAAGATCACGGCGATGATGAGGCCGATCACCAGGCCCAGGCCGATAAGAGTGAACAGCTTGCCGACGCCCATCGCGCCCTCCTCGCTCGCCCGGTCGCTTGCGGGGACAGTCTATATGACGACGGTGGCGGCCCAGATCGCTCCGGCCAGCGCTCCGAGATAGCAGATCACCGCGATCGGCGTCGCGATCGAGCGCAGGCCGAGATCCTTGAGCAGGTGGCGGATGCGGTGCGCCGCGTGGAAGAAGCCGAGGAACGCCACGCCGAAGATGACCAGCCGCACCAGCGGGTTGCCGAAGACGTTGTCGAGCTGCTCGAACTCGATGCCCTCGGCGGGGACGACGAAGCCGGTGATGACGATCAAGACCGGCAGCAGGAACGCCACGATCATCCCGCCGGCGGAGAAGATCGCCCAGAAGAACGGCTCGTTCGAAGGTCTCACGCCGCCCTCCCCTCTACGCCACGACCAGGAAGATCACGAGCACGACGATCGACACGGCCAGCCAGGCCCCGTTCACGCCCGCGATCAGCAGCTCGCCGGGAACACGCCAGCCCCCGAGCTTTAGCGGCATCGCCTTCGGCACCAGCCGGAACCAGGTGGAGGTGTGGAACTGCGCCAGGCCGAGGAGCACCGCGTGCACGATCCAGAGCAGCGGGTTCTTCAGCACGTCGAGATAGTCGGCGAACGCGCTCTCGCCCTCGCGGACGCTCGCGACGAGCAGCAGCAGCAACACGAGGTAGCCCGCGACGGCGAACGCCGAGAGCTCGCGCAACAGGACGAGGCGGTACGCCCAGCGGCGATTCCACCAGTCGTTCGACTTCGTCCTCGGGAGCGGTCCGGGCATCGTCAGCGACCCATCCCGGGCGGCGTGAAGGGCAGCAGCGAGATGAAGAAGTTGTTCGTCGCCTCCACCTTGGCCTGCTGGATCGCGGCCGCCGGGTCGACGTGCTTCGGGCAGACCGTGCTGCACTCGCCGATGAAGGTGCAGTCCCAGATGCCCTCGTCGGACCAGATCAGCTCCTGGCGCTGCGCGTTGCCCTCGTCGCGCGAGTCGAGGTTGTAGCGCTGCGCGAGGGCGAGCGCGGCCGGGCCGATGAACTCGTCCTCGTGCTCGTACACGGGGCAGGCGGCGTAGCAGAGCATGCAGTTGATGCACATGCTGAATTGCTTGAAGTCCGCGAGCTGCGAGGGCGACTGGCGGTACTCGCCCTCCTCGATCGGCTGCTCCTCCTCGCGGATGATCCACGGCTTCACGTCGGTCAGCTTCTCCATGAAGTCGTCGAGGACGGTGACCATGTCGCGCTCGACGGGGAAGCCGCGCAGCGGCTCGACGCGGATCGGGCCGGGCATGAACTCGCGCAGGAAGGCGTTGCAGGTCAGCCGCGGGTAGCCGTTGACCATCATCCCGCAGCTGCCGCACACACCCATGCGGCAGGACCAGCGGTAGCTGAGCGTGCCGTCGACCTCGTCCTTGAGCCAGTTGAGCGCGTCGAGGACCACCCACTCCTCGCGGTAGGGCACCTCGTAGCTCTGGTACGAGGGCTCCGTGTCCGTGTCGGGGTGGTAACGGAAGACCTCGAGGGTCACGGTCTGCGTCGCGGTCATCGTCTCGCTGGTCACGGCGCCTCCCGTCGCTAGTTCCCGTAGGTCCGCTCGGCCGGCGGCCAGTTGGTGATCGTCACGTCCGAGTACTCGATGCGCGGCGCGTCGTCCGTACGGTACGCCAGCGAGTGCTTGAGGAACTGCTCGTCGTCGCGAGCCTCGTAGTCCGTGCGCTGGTGCGAGCCTCGCGACTCCGTGCGCGCGAGCGCGGAGTGGGCGACCGCCTCGCCGACGTCGAGCAGGAACTCAAGCTCGAGGGCGGCCGTCAGCTCGGTGTTGAAGCTCGCACTGTGGTCGTCGAGCACGATGTTGTCGGCGCGCTCCTTGAGCTCGGCGACCTTCTGTGTCGTCGCCTCGAGGCCGGCGTGCTCGCGGTAGACGCCCGCGCCCTCCTCCATCGTCGAGTTGAGCTCGCGGCGGATCGCGGCGATGCGCTCGCCGCCCTCGCGCGGCTGCAGGAAGCGCTCCGTGATGCGCGCCTGCTCGTCGGTGGCCTGCGTCTCGATGGAGGCGTCGTCGAACTCGGGGTGCTCCCGGGCCCAGACAGCAGCCGCGTGGCCGGCGTTGCGGCCGAAGACGAGCAGCTCGGTCAGTGAGTTCGAGCCGAGGCGGTTCGCGCCGTTGATGCTCACGCAGGCGCACTCGCCGGCGGCATAGAGGCCGGGCAGGCTGGTCGCGCCGTTCGTGTCGGTGTGGATGCCGCCCATCATGTAGTGCACGACCGGGCGCACGGGGATCGGCTCGTGGACCGGGTCGATGCCGGCGTAGTTCTTCGCCAGCTCGCGCACGAAGGGGATGCGCTCCTCGATCAGCCTCTCGCCGAGGTGACGCACGTCGAGGTGGGTGTACGTCCCGTACTCGCCCTCGAAGACGCGGCCGGCGGCCTGCTCCTTCATGAACGCCTGCGAGAGCTTGTCGCGCGGGCCCAACTCCATCGTGCGCAGCTGTGGGTGGCGCGGGTCTGTGATTTCGACCGGCTCGCCGAGGTTGTAGTCCTGCAGGTAGCGCTCGCCCTCGGTGTTGACGAGGATGCCGCCCTCGCCGCGGGCGGCCTCGGTGATCAGGATGCCGGTGCCGGGCAGCCCGGTCGGATGGTACTGGACGAACTCCATGTCCTTGAGGGCGACGCCGGCGCGGTAGGCCATCGCCATGCCGTCGCCGGTCTTGATCGCGGCGTTGGTGGTGAAGGGGAAGACGCGGCCGCCGCCGCCGGTGCACATGATCACGGCCTTCGCCTTGATCGCATGCATCTTGCCGGTGCGCAGCTCGATCGCCGCGACGCCCTGGCAGCGGCCGTCCTCGACGAGCAGGCGGGTGGCGAACCACTCGTCGTAGCGCTTGACCTGCGTGTACTTGAGCGAGGTCTGGAACAGCGTGTGCAGCATGTGGAAGCCGGTCTTGTCCGCGGCGTACCAGGTGCGGCGGATGCGCATCCCGCCGAAGGGGCGGACGGCGACGCTGCCGTCCTCCTCGCGGCTCCACGGGCAGCCCCAGTGCTCGAGCTGGATCATCTCGCCCGGGGCCTCGTTGACGAACAGCTCGACGGCGTCCTGGTCGGCGAGCCAGTCGGCACCGCTGATCGTGTCGTGGATGTGCTCCTCGAGGGAGTCGTTGTCCTTGATCACGGCCGCGGCGCCGCCCTCGGCCGAAACCGTGTGGCTGCGCATCGGGTAGACCTTGGAGACCATCGCGATGTCGAGGCCGGGGTAGGCCTCGGCTGCGGCGATGACGGCGCGCAGGCCGGCCCCGCCGCCGCCAACGATGAGCAGGTCGTGCTGGAGATCGTCGGCCACTGCGCCTCTCATTCCGGTCGGCCATGCCGTCGCACGGCGGCTGCCGACGCGGCAGCGCTCACTATTCCCGTGGCCGGGGTCATGGTCAAGCGGCGTGGATCAGCCCTCGGGGCGGTCGTCCTCGCGCCGGCGCAGCCCGTAGAGGTGGCGCGCGATGATCGTCTTCGCGTCCTCGACCCGTCCCGCGCCGATCGCAGCGTCCAGTTCGTCGAGCGTGACGGCGATCGGCGCGCCCAGATCCTCCTCGTCGCCCGTGTCGAGCGGCGCCTCGAAGAGCCCGGTCGCGAGGTAGAAGTCGATGTACTCGCTGGTGAAGCCCGGCGCCATCCAGGCGCCCCCGAGGCGCACGAGCGACTCGGCGTCGTAGCCGGTCTCCTCGCGTAGCTCGCGGCGCGCGGTGACCGCCGGCGGCTCGCCCGGCTCGCGCGTCCCGGCGGGCACCTCGAGCAGGCGCTGCCTCGCCCCGTGCCGGTACTGCTCGACGAGCAGCAAGCGGTCGTCGTCGAGCCGTGCGAGGAGCGCGACCGCGCCGGGGTGCACGACGGTCTCGCGCGGACCCTCGGAGCCGTCGGGGAAGCGCAGCCGCGCCTCGTCGACAGCGAAGAGCGCACCCTCGTAGGCGCGGTCGTTACTCAGGACTTCGGGCAGCTCTTCGCTCACGCGGGAGTCAGGCCGCAACCGGCGACGGCAGGTCGAGCGTCATCGCGATCTCGTTGCAGCCCGGGAACTTCGGGCAGCGGTAGCACTCGTTCCAGACCTTGCGCGGCAGCTCCATCACGTCGGCCTGCTCGAAGCCGAGGCGCTCGAAGAACTCCGGGCGGTAGGTGAGGGCGAAGACGCGCTCGAGGCCGAGCCGCCCGGCCTCGTCGATGCAGGCCTGCACCAGCAGCTGGCCGTAGCCGCGCCCCTGCCGCTCCTCGGAGACGGCGAGCGACTTCACCTCGGCGATGTCGGCCCAGACGATGTGCAGCGCGCCGCAGGCCACGACCTCCTCGCCCTCGCGGACGACGAAGAAGTCGCGCAGGTTCTCGTAGGTCTCGCCCTTGGTGCGCGGCAGCATGTCGCCGCGGGCCGCCCAGAAGTTGACGAGCGCGTGGATCCCGTCCACGTCATGGATGGTCGCGCGCTCGACCGTCGTGGGGAGAGCCGGGGCGGTCATGCTTCTAGGATAGTCCCGCGCGACGCAATCGGGCGACGGGGGGCACGAGGGCGGCCTGATGCGTGTTCATCGTCAGTCTCGCTCCAGCTCGCCGAGCTGATGGTCGAGGCGCAGCCAGCCGAGACGCTGCGCGAGGTTGGCGTAGAACTGGTTCTCGCCCCCGAGGCGCACGAAGCGCGCCCTCCGCGGCGATCGCATGATGCGCACCATGCTCCCGGACCGGACCTCGATCTCGTGATGGCCGTCGACGGTCATCACCGCCTCGTGGCCACGCGCGACCTCCAGCGTGACTTCCGCACCGTCGCGCAGCACGAGCGCGTTGCCGTAGGAGAGGTGCGGCGCGACCGCCGCGACGATCAGCTCGCTCGAGGTCGGATAGAGGATCGGCCCATGGATCGCGAGCGCGTACCCGGTGGAGCCGGTCGCCGTCGCGACGATGACTGCGTCGGTGCGGTACTCGGCGAGCACGACGCCGTCGACATGGACGCCGACCGAGACCGTGCGCCCGAGGCGGTGCCGTCCGATGACGACGTCGTTGAGCGCGTGCAGCGGCTCGCCGTCTCCGATGACCGCCTGCGCCATCGTGCGCTCCTCGATGCGGCCGCCGCCGCCGAGGATCAGTTGCAGCGCCGCCTCGGCCTCGCCCTCGGTGGACTCGGCGAGGAAGCCGAGCCGGCCCATGCGCACGCCGAAGATCGGGACGCCGAGGGCCGAGGCGATCCCCGAGGCCTGGAGCACCGTGCCGTCGCCGCCGACGCAGACCAGCAGGTCGGAGCCGGGCAGCTGCGCCTCCACCGGACCCTCGCCGCGGGCCGGACCGTCGCGCTCCAGCGGCGCGCACCAGCTCTCGATGCCGGCCTCGGCGACCTGCGCGTGCAGGCGCTCGGCGAGCACCCGCGCGCCGTGTACGTCGGGGTGATAGCAGACCCCGCAGCGTCCGATCGCGCCGAGGCCGCCCTCGCCACTCACGACTCGCCTCGCGGAGGCTCGGCGGCGGGTGTGCGCAGCCAGAGGAAGAACTCGCGATTCCCGGCAGGCCCGGCAAGCGGCGAGCGGTAGACGCCGCGCACGCGCACCCCTCGATCGAGGGCCCACGCCGCGACTTTGCCGACCACCTCGGCGTGTACCTGCGGGTCGTGCACCACGCCGCCGCGCTGCACCTGCTGACGCCGCGCCTCGAACTGCGGCTTGACCAGCGCGAGCACATCGCCGCCCGGCCGCAGCGAGCGCAGCGCAGCGGGCAGCACGGCGGTCAGGGAGATAAACGAGACATCGACGACGGCCAGGTCGGCAGGCGGGTCGAGCGGCTCGAGGTCGCGCGCGTTGGTGCGTTCCCGGACCTCGACGCGCGGGTCGTCGCGCAGCCGCTGCGCAAGCTGCCCGTAGCCGGCATCGACCGCGACGACTTCGCGCGCGCAGCGCTGCAGCAGGCAGTCGCTGAAGCCTCCCGTGGAGGCGCCGACATCGAGGCAGCGCAGCCCGCGCACCTCGAGGCCCGTGCGGTCGAGCGCCGCCGCGAGCTTCTCGCCGCCGCGGCTGACATAGCGCGGACGCTCGCGTAGCTCGAGGGCGACTCCGGGTGCGACGGCCTCCGCGGGCCGGGTCGCCACCGCGCCCTCGACACGCACATCGCGCGCGAGCACGAGCGCTCGCGCGTGCTCGGCGTCGGACGCCAGCCCACGCTCGACGAGCAACTCGTCGAGGCGCAGTCGCGCGCGCGATCGGCGTCCGGCGGCGGTTGTCATAGGGATCGAGGATACCCCGCAGCAGCCGCGGACGCTGCCGGGGCCGGGAACCTCGGGGACGACGCGAGCGTCTTGTGAGGTAGAGAGTGCGGGAGAACACCTTGAGCCTCAGACGCCTCGGACACCCACTCCTCACCACCCTCTCGGCGCTCGTGCTCGCCGCCGTGCTCGCGCCTACGCAGGCGAGCATCGCCGAAGCCTCGGAAGAGCCGCTTGAGGGCGAGACGATCACGACCGTGCTGCAGCCCGGCTGGAACATGGTCGGCTGGGTCGGGCCGGAGACCAGCGTCTCGGGCCTGTTCGAGGAGGTCGAGGCTCTGCGCGTGGTGGCGACACAGGACGCGACCTCGAAGAACTACGCGTACGCGTGGCCGGAACGGCACGACAGGTTCCCGACGATCACGCCCGGCATCGGGCTCTGGCTCTACGTCGCCGGCGACACGCCGGTACGGTGGACGCGCCCGACCGCGACGGATGGCCTTGTCCTCCGGCTGCGAGCCGGGCCGAACCTCGTAGGTGTGGTGGCCGACGGCGCGGTGGCGCCGCCCGCTGACACCGAGGCGCGGGCGTGGCGCTGGGATCCCGTCAGACAGCAGTACAAGACTTACCGCTTTGGGGACGCAACCCTCAGCGGAGGCGAAGCGCTGTGGATCGAGGCCGTCGCGCCGTTCAACCTCTGGCAGCCCGGCACCGCGGATCCTCCCATCGTGTTTCTTGACGACATCCCTGACCACATCCAGGCCGAGCTCCGCGCCGCGTACGAGCGGGCGCGCGGGTTCTTCGCAGAGCGCTTCGGCGTCGCCGAGATAAGCCGGATCCCTCACATCGGCTGGGATGCGGATGTGGTACGCGATGCCTACCGTGACCAGTATGGGTACGGGAGATATTTGTCGGGCGACAGTTTCTGCGGCGAGGGGTCTGGCCGGGTTCGCTTCTGGACGCTGGATTGCGCATACCCGCCAGACCTTCTTGCGCGCTGGAGCGCCCCCCGAATCAAATGTTGCGGTTCCTCGAACCCGCTATGGATGTCCCGAGGCACTGACCTGTACGTCGGCACGCTGTACCGTGCCGCCTTGGGAACCACGGCGTACGAGACCGCGCGAGGCGACCATGTCGCCAGGGCCAGACAGGCCATTCGTGCGCAGCGCAGTCTCGATACATGGGTTGGCTTGCCGCTTCGCTTGAGCTGGACCGACTGGACGCTGCGCGAGGCGTACGAGAGCCTCGCCTTTCTGGCCGTGGAGTGGCTTGCTACTCGCGCGGGTGACTACGCCATCACCGACTACTACCAGATGCTGGCGCGCGGCCTGAGCCTGGAAGACGCATTCCTGGTAGCGTTCGGCATCTCCGCCCAGGACTTCTACGCTCTGTTCGAGGCTCATGCCGAAGCCGTCGCACCGCCGCTGCCACACCTGGTCGATCTCCGGCGCGAGCCCGTTATGGTCTTCCTCGGAGACATCTCACCCAGCGACGAGTCAGCCATCGCCACCGAGTTCGAGCGGATGCAGCAGTTCTTTGCCGAACGCTTCAGGGCTCGAGCCGAGGAGTTCACGGTCTACGTGGCTCCCGACGCGGAAGCCATGCGCGCCACACTCCCCGAGTGGGACGAAGCCACGAGAAGTTGCTCACGGCTCTACCACGACGTGATCGCCATCACGCTGGACCGGTGCGGGAATCCCCGGCCCAGGACACCTATTACGTTGAGACCCTGTTGCCCGAGACGCATGCCCCCCGCCTCCAGTGGCTGGTATCCGGAACGAGAGCGTACGCAACGGCTGCCTATCGAGCGGCGGAGAAGGGCCTGAACCTCGACCAGTACCGCAACGAACTGATCAGGCGGGCCGCGACCGCGCCGCCTCTGCGTCAGGTGCTGGACACTGCGGACGAGGCGCTGGGCTACCTCGCCCGTCGAGTGGCTCGTGAATCGCGCGGGTGAAGACTCCCTCTTCGGCTTCTTCTTCACACTCTCCGCGGAGGGAACGCAGCTGCGCTTCGACCTGCTGTTCTCCCTGTCCTTCGACATCGGCTTCGAGGACTTCTACGAGCAGTTCGAGGCGTACCGCGCGACCTTGGAAGTAACGAGCGCTCAGGCCGACTCGGAGACCTCGAGGGCGTCGTCGGGCGAGGTGTCGCCGACGACGGCGCCGGACTCGGTGACGAGTAGCGGGCGTGTGCGGTTGCGCACCGTATCGGCCGAGACGACGCACTTGCGGATCTCGGGCATCGAGGGCGCGTCGTACATCACGTCCAGCAGCAGCTCCTCGACGACCGTGCGGAGGCCGCGTGCGCCGGTCTTCTGCTCGATCGCGTCCCTCGGCGGTGGCCTGCAGCGCGTCGTCGGTGAAGACCAGCTCCACGTCGTCCATCTTGAAGAGCCGCTGGAACTGCTTCGCGATCGCATTCTTCGGCTCCGTCAGGATCGAGACCATCGTCTCCTCGTTCGAGCGGGTCGAGGACAGACACGACGGGCAGGCGCCCGACGAACTCCGGGATCAGGCCGTACCGGAGCAGGTCGTCGTGCGTGACGTGGCGCAGGATGCGCGCGCGGTCGGCCTCGCTCGGCCGCTCCGACCCGAAGCCGAGCTTGCGCGCGCCGAAGCCGGTACGCCGCGAGACGATGTCCTCGAGGCCCTCGAACGCGCCGCCGACGATGAACAGCACGTTGGCGGTGTTGATCTGGATGAAGTCCTGGTGCGGGTGCTTGCGGCCGCCCTGCGGTGGCACGCTGGCGACCGTGCCCTCGATGATCTTGAGCAGCGCCTGCTGCACGCCCTCACCGGAGACGTCGCGCGTGATCGAGGGGTTGTCCGCCTTGCGCGCGATCTTGTCGATCTCGTCGATGTAGACGATCCCACGCTCGCCGCGCTGCACGTCGAACTCCGCCGACTGGATCAGGTGCAGCCAGGATGTTCTCGACGTCCTCGCCGACGTAGCCCGCCTCGGTCAGCGCCGTCGCGTCGGCGATCGAGAACGGCACATCGAGGACCTTGGCGAGCGTGCGCGCGAGCGCCGTCTTCCCTGTCCCTGTCGGTCCGATCAGCAGGATGTTCGACTTTTCGAGCTCCCCGTCCGTCTGGACGGGGGGCGTCGATACGCTTGAAGTGGTTGTAGACGGCGACGGAGAGGACGCGCTTGGTGCGGTCCTGCGCGACGATGTATTCGTCAAGCTGCTCGACCAGCTCGCGAGGGGTGCGCGTGGGCTTGGCGGCAGGGGCCGGGACGCCGTCGCCGCCTTCCTCGGTGATGATCTCGCGGCAGAGCTCGACGCACTCGTCGCAGATGTAGACAGCGCCGGGGCCGGCGATCAGGCGCTTGACCTGGTCCTGGTTCTTGCCGCAGAACGAGCAGTGGTACTGCACCCACCCGCCGCGCTTCGAGGAGTTCGCCACCGCTCCGGCTCCCGCTCTCCCCGCCTCGCTCCGTCCCGCCGTCCGGTCCTCCGAGGCTACTCGTCCCCGCCCGGGCTCGCGAGGATCTCGTCGATCATCCCGTACTCGAGGGCCTGTTCCGCGTTGAGGTAGTAGTCACGGTCGGTGTCGGCGCGGATGCGGTCGATCGGCTGGCCGGTCCGCTCCGCGAGGATGTTGCGGATGATCTCGTTGTTGCGCAGGATTTCGCGCGCCGCGATCTCGATGTCCGCCGCCTGACCGCGCGCGCCGCCCATCGCCTGGTGCATATGCACGGTGGCGTTCGGCAGCGCGTAGCGCTTGCTGTCCGCCCCGGCCGCCAGCAACACCGTCGCCATCGAGGCGGTCGCGCCGACCGCGATCGTCGAGACGTCCGAGCGGATCAGGTTCATCGTGTCGTAGATCGCGAGGCCGGCGGTGATCACGCCGCCCGGCGAGTGGATGTACATGTTGATGTCGCGGTCGGGGTCTTCGCGCTCCAGGTAGAGCAGCTGGGCGACGATCATGTTGGCGACGTGGTCGTCGATCGGCGTGCCCAGGAAGATGATGCGCTCCTTCAGGAGCAGCGAGTAGATGTCGTACGCGCGCTTCGCCCCGGGCGGTCGTCTCGACCACCATCGGCACGACGTTGCTCGGAGGAATCGCGCCCGGCCGCATCGTCATATCACCCGTCTTCCCCGCCGCCGCCGGTTCTCCGGCGTGCGTGTTGCTCTCGCATTCCCTTGGACCACGGGCGCGCTCCGAGCGCCGCCCTACGACTCGCTGTCCTCGTCGCCGTCTCCGGCGTCCGCCTCCGCCGAGGCCTCCTCGGGAGCCCCGCTGTCGTCCGCCTGCTCGTCGCCGTCCTCGTCGGCGGCGGCGCGCGAGCCGCGGCGACGGCGGCCGCGACGGCGCGGCGAGCGCGGTTCGAGCTCTTCGTCCTCCTGCGAGGCGATTCTCGATCAGCCGCTCCAGCGCACGTTCGGAGATCAGGCGCTCACGCAGCGAGGCGCGCATCTGCTCCGTGTCGAAGCATCCCGCGCACGCGCGCGCGCTGCTCGAGGTCCGTCGTCCCCGCCGAGGCCTGCTCGACGAGTCTCGTCGACGCGCTCGCCGATCTCCTCGTCGGAGGCCGCGATCTCCTCGCGGACCGCGAACTCCGCGAGCACAAGGCCCCGCCTCACGATCAGGTCGGCCTGCTCGCGCAGGGAGTCACGCACCTCTTCCTCGGTGCGCCCGATCGCTTGCAGCCAGCGCTCGAAGTCCTCGCGCTCGTGGGCGGCGTGCTGCGACTGCTCGTCGACGAGGCGGTCGATCTCGCGCTCGACCAGCACCTCGGGGTAGTCCAGCTCGGCGGTGGCGAGGAGGAGGTCCACGACCTCCTCGCGGTAGGTCATCTCGTGGACCGCCTCGATCTGCTCCCGCACACCCTCGGCTGACGAGCGTCGTGGAGCTGTTCGAGGTTCTCGATGCCTTCCTCGTCGAGGGAGCGGGCAAAGTCGTCGTCGAGGTCCGGCAGCACCTCCTGCTTGACCTCGAGGAGCTGGACGCTGTAGCTCGCCGTCTTCCCGGCGAGCTCCTCGGCCTGG
>OZ219867.1:0-135364 GCA_964291495.2 Dehalococcoidia bacterium | reverse complement strand
ATGCAGAGGAACTACGACACGCTCCCGCCGATCAAGGTCGTCGGAGTCGGAGGAGGCGGCTCGAACGCCGTCAACCGGATGATCCCGGAACGCCTGCCCGGCGTGCAGTACGTGGCGCTGAACACGGACCTGCAAGCCCTCGAGAGCTGCGAGGCCGAGCTCAAGGTTCGCCTCGGCGACCGCGTCACGAAGGGCCTCGGTGCGGGCTCCGACCCGCTGCGCGGCCACCGCGCCGCCGAGGAGTCGCGCGAGTCGATCATCGAGGCGCTGCAGGGCGCGGAGATGGTGTTCGTGACGGCCTGTCTCGGAGGGGGCACCGGCACCGGGGCGGCCCCGATCGTCGCCGAGGCGGCACGCGAGCTGGGCGCGCTCACCATCGGCGTCGTCCCCAAGCCCTTCGCCTTCGAGGGCTCGAAGCGGCGTCAGCAGGCCGAGGAGGGCGTGCGCGACCTCCAGGACAAGGTCGACACGCTGATCGTGATCCCGAACGACCGCCTGCAGCAGATCTGCGATGAGGCCGTGGCGATGACGGAGGCGTTCCGCAAGGCGGACGACGTGCTGCGTCAGGGCATCGAGGGCATCAGCCAGCTGATCACCGTGCCTGGCATCGTGAACCTCGACTTCGCGGACGTGCGCCGGATCATGTCGGAGGCCGGCCCTGCCTGATGGCGATCGGGTCCGGTCAGGGCGAGCAGCGCGCGGTCGAGGCCGCGCGCCGCGCGATCGCCAGCCCGCTGCTGGAGGTCGACATCACGGGTGCGACCGGCGTGATCTTCAACGTCACCGGCCCCGCCGACCTCTCGCTGCAGGAGTTGAACACCGCCGCCCGCACCATCGCCGAGGTTGTCGACCCGGAGGCGGAGATCATCTTCGGCGCCGCGATCGACGAGGCGCTCGAGGACGAGGTGCGGATCACGGTCGTGGCGACCGGCTTCTCCGGGATGCGTCAGTCGCTGTCCAGCCTCGTCGAGACCGGAATCGAGATCGAGCCGCCGTCGCGCCCGGAGCCGGTGGGCGATGCCTCGCAGTTGCCGGACCCGCTGACGGACTCGGACCTGCCGGCGTTCCTGAGGAGGACCTTCCCGAAGCGCTAGATCGGATGTGGCGGTGCGGCGCGATCTGCTGTCGACCGCACTTGTCCACAATCCGCAAAGAATCGTTGGCAAGAGGGGCGGCCCGATGGGCCGTCCCTCGCGCATACTGCGCCACCCAGCGGGCGGCTGGCGCCTCCTTCGAGGGGTAAGCACGGCGTTCCGGCGGCGAGTGGACACGTTCACCACAGTCTGTGGACTGCCTCCGTTGTCGCCTCGGCGCTCTCGGTGCTGTACTCCCCAGACCCCGGAATTCTCCCGCCGTCCCCCGAGGAGCCAGCATCGATGACCTGCCCGATCTGCGGCCACAGTTCCACGACCGTCGTCGAGTCCCAGCGGAACGGCACGGGCGTGCGGCGCAGCCGCCGCTGCGAGCACTGCAGCGCCCTTTTTAGCACCTACGAGCAGCCCGAGGCGATGCGCGTCATGGTCCGCAAGCGTGACGGACGCCGCGAGCACTTCCGGCGCGACAAGCTGCTCACCAGCCTCCGCCTCTCTGCCCGCAAACGCGATCTCACAGCCGCCGCCATCGAGGCCGTCGTCGAGGACATCGAGCGGCGCATCGCCGCCGCCGATTCGACCGAGGTGCCGAGCCGCGTGATCGGCGAGATGGCGATCGCGCACCTTCGCACCCTCGACCCGATCGCCTACATCCGCTTCGCCTCGGCCTACCGTCAGTTCGTCTCCCTCGACGACATGTTCGACGAGCTCGAGCGGCTGGAGTACAGCGCGATGCCGCCGGCCGCGCAGCCGCCGCTGTTCGACGAGCAGCTGCCGCAGGCTCCGCGCCACATCGCAAGCGCGCCCTCGCTGCGCTGAACCCGGCCTCGCGTCGCATCGCCAAACACCCGCGGCATCGCGAGGCGCCCGTACGCCCACGACACCCCTGCGACGCGGTACGATCGATCGAGGCAGCGGGTGAAGCGCTTGCGCCTCTGGCGTACGTATGTTCTTATAGGCGCGTACGCTCTCCCCGCGGCGGAAGGGACTGCGGCTCGTGGTCGCCCCTACTGCGCCAGGCGCCCGGACCATCGCGCTGTCCGCGAACGCGCGCACCGTCCTGGAGCGCCGCTACCTGCTGCGCGACGCCTCCGGCGCCGTCGCCGAGACGCCGGAGCAGCTCTTCGCCCGTGTCGCCGAGGCGATCGCGGCCGTCGAGCCGACGACCGAGCTGCGCGAGGCCTGGTCGCCGCGTTTCCTCGAGGCGATGTCCTCGCTGCGTTTCCTGCCCAACTCGCCGACGCTGATGAACGCCGGCACGGGCCGCGGCACGCTCGCTGCCTGCTTCGTGCTGCCCGTCGAGGACACGCTCCAGTCGATTATGTCGACCGCGAGGGCGACGGCGCTGGTGCAGAAGTACGGCGGCGGCACCGGCTTCGACTTCTCCCGCCTGCGCGGCGAGGGCGAACCGATCGCCAGCACGCACGGCGCCGCCTGCGGCCCGGTCTCCGTGTTGCGCCACTACGACGACGTCTCCCGGCTGGTGACGCAGGGCGGCAAGCGCGACGGCGCGAACATGGGCATCCTGCGCGTCGACCACCCGGACGTGCGCGCCTTCCTCCACGCCAAGGACGACGGCGTCAGCGCCCAGCGTTTCAACATCTCCCTTGCCGTGACGGACGCCTTCCTCGTGGCCGCCGCGGAGGGCGCTCCCTTCACCCTCGCCGATCCGCGCGACGGCAGCCCGCGTGGCCGTGTGGACGCAGCGGAGCTGCTGGACGAGGCGGCGCGATCGGCCTGGCTCAACGGCGACCCCGGCATGGTCTTCATCGACACGATCAACCGCGCCAACCCCACGCCGGCAGTCGGCGCGATCGAGGCGACCAACCCCTGCGGCGAGGTGCCGCTGCTGCCCTGGGAGGCCTGCACGCTCGGCTCGATCAATGTCGCCGCGTTCCGGGACGAGGCAGCGGAAGACCTCGACTGGGCCGCGCTGCGCGAAATCGTCGCGCTGGCCGTGCGCTTCCTCGACAACGTGATCGACGCCAGCCCGTTCCCGCTCGAGGAGATCCGCGAAGCGGTGCGCGGCAACCGCAAGATCGGGCTCGGCGTGATGGGCTTCGCCGACCTGCTGATCGCCTCGGGCGTGCCCTACGACTCCCCGGAGGCGCTCGACCTCGCCGAGCGGATGATGAGCGAGATCGCGGCCGCGGCGAACGACGCCTCGGCGGCGCTCGGCGAGGAGAAGGGTGTCTTCCCCAACTGGGAGCGCTCGATCTACGCGGGCAGGAAGCCCTACCGCAACGCGACGCGGACCTGCGTCGCCCCGACGGGCACGATCGCGATCATCGCGGGCGCTTCCTCCGGCATCGAGCCGCTTTACTCGCTCGCCCACCTGCGGCGGATGGGCGACGGGACGGTGCTGCCCGAGATCTCAGCTGCCTTCGGGCAGGCCGCCCGCGACGGCGGCTTCCACTCGCCCGAGCTGTTCGAGGACCTCGCGGCGGGCGGCAGCCTGCAGGACCACGGCGAGGTGCCGGAGGAGGTGCGCCGCCGCTTCGCGACCGCGCACGAGATCGCCTGGGAGCAGCACGTGCGGATGCAGGCCGCGTTCCAGCGCTATACCGACCTCGCGGTCTCGAAGACGGTGAACCTGCCGCACGACGCGAGCGTGGAGGACGTGCGCGCGGCGCTGCTGCTCGCGCACGAGTTGGGCTGCAAGGGCATCACCGTCTACCGCGACGGCTCGCGCGCGCAGCAGGTGCTGGCGCACCCCTCCGCGGACGAGCCCGGCGAGGCGACCAGCGGCCAGTGCTGCCCGGAGTGCGGACTTCCGACGGCCTGAGCGCGGCGGGCGGCGCTACCCGCCCGCCCAGGACAGCACCTGCTCCGGCGTGATCGAGACCACCACGCGGCCCTCCTCGCGGAGGTTGCGCAGCAATTCCTCGTCGCTGAGCTCCGCATCGCCGAAGTCACGGCGGTACTTCGCGTAGAGGCGCGCGCGCAGCCCGAGCAGCGAGGCGTCGTCGTCGAGGATCTCCGCCTGCCCGGAGACAACGACCGTGCGGTACGTGCGCGCGTCGTCGATGACGAGCGTGACCTGCCGCTCGTCCTGCAGCAGCCGGTACTTCACGCGCGTGCGCGTGATCGAGACCTGGAACCGGCCCTCGGAGTAGTCGAACCAGACCGGCGTCGCGTGCGGCGCCTCCTGGCCGTCGCCCTCCTCGGCGCCGCGCGGGATACAGAGGATCGCGTTGTGCGGCTCGGCGAGGAAGTCGTCGAACTCGGGAGGTACACGCTCCGCCACGACTCGCTCCCTAGCCGCGCGGCAGTCCGAGGCCGCGCGTGGCGATGATATTGCGCTGAATCTCGGAGGTGCCGCCGCCGATCGTCGTGGCGACCGCTCCGAGGTAGCCGCGCGACCACTTCGCGCGCAGCACGGTGCGCTCGTCGTCGCCGTCCCAGAGCGGGCCGTAGAGGCCGAGCGTCTTCATCGCCGTCCGCGCGATCGACTGCACGAGCTGATCGGTGAACAGCTTCTGCATCGAGGCCTCGTAGTTGGGCACCTCGCCCCGCAGCTGCATCGAGATCACGCGGTAGGAGAACAGCCGCGCGACGTTCGACTCGGTCCAGCGGTCCGCGATCTCGCCCCGCAGCGTCGGGCTGCGCCGCGGGTCGACGCGCGGCGCGGCCTCGTCCTTCTCCTCCGCGATCAGCTCGAACAGGTCGCCGAGCGTCTGCAGCATCGTCAGCGCCGAGCCGATCGAGGAGCGCTCGAAGTCGAGGTGCGTAGCGCCGACGTACCAGCCGCGGTTGATCTCGCCCACGGCCTGGTCGACGGGCACGCGCACGTTCTCGAAGAAGACCTCGTTGAACTCGTTGCGGCCGTTGATCTGCTCGAGCGGGCGAATGCTGATGCCCGGCGTGTCCATCTCCAGCAGCAGGTAGGTGATGCCGCGGTGCTTCGGGGCGTCCACGTTCGTGCGAAAGAGGCCGAACATCCAGTCCGCCTCGCGCGCGTTCGAGGTCCAGATCTTCTGCCCGTTGAGCACGAAGTCGTCGCCGTCCCGGTCGGCGCGCGTCTGCAGCGAGGCGAGGTCGGAGCCCGAGCTCGGCTCGGAGTAGCCCTGCGCCCACTTGTCCTTGCCCTCGACGAAGCCGGGCAGGAAGCGCTGTTTCAGCGCGTCGCTGGCGTGCACCATGATCGTCGAGCCGACATCGAGGACGCCGGCCCTTGGGGCGCGGTACTCGGCGAGCACCTCGCTGAGGATGAACTGCTGATCCACCGGCAGGTCGGCGCCGCCGTACTGCTTCGGCCAGGCGGGGGCGGCCCAGCCGCGCTCGATCAGCGCGTCGCGGAAGTCATCGACGGCGCGGTCGTGCTCCTTCGGGTCCGGCCACACCGGGCAGGAGCCCGGCCCGCCGAGCGCGGCGTACTTCGCGTCGTCGCGCAGCTTCGCCGGCAATGCCTCCTCGACGAACTGGGCGACCACCTGCCGCCACTCGGCCTGCTCGGGTGTGTCGGAGAAGTCGACCATGCCGCCTGTCCCGTCGCTTCGTCGCCGCGCGCTAGAGGCGCGCGATGATCTCCTGCTGGTAGCGATCGATGCCCGCCCGGATCTCCTCGACGTCCGAGCCCGCCCCGCTCTCGCGGGAGGAGAGGATCAGCCGCGAGGCGCCCAGCTCCACGTAGCTGCGCACGAGGTCGAGGTCGAACGTGCGCGAGGCGTCCCAGCTTCCCGGCCAGACGCTGATCTCGATCTCCCCCGGGTCGCGCCCGGCCTCGCGGGCAGCCTCGCCGATCTCCTCGATCCGCACGGCGAGGTCGTCGGGCGAGATCACGAAGGGGAAGAAGCCGTCGCCGTGCCGCCCGGCGCGGCGCGCGGCGAACTCGCTGCTGCCGCCGATGTGGATCGGGATGCCCCCGGCCCCGGCCGGCTTGGTGTCCATGTTGACGCGTTCGAACTCGATGTGGCGGCCCCCGTAGCTCGCGGGGCCGGGCGCCCAGAGCGCGCGCATCGCCTCGATCGTCTCGTCGAGGCGGCGGCCGCGGTCGCGATAGGGCACGCCGATCGCCTCGTACTCCTCCTTCTGCCAGCCGAGGCCGACACCGAGCAGCAGCCGCCCGCCGGAGAGCGCGTCGAGGGTCGCCGCGCGCTTCGCGAGGATCGCGGCACTGTGCTGCGAGGCGACGACCACGGCGGTGCCGACGCGCAGCGTGCTGCTGCTCGCGGCCACCCAGGAGAGCCACTCCAGCGGGTCCGGCATCACCGTGTCCGGGCTGGGCCCGCCGGGGATGCGACCGTCGTCCGAGTAGGGGTAGAGCGGCTCGTAGTCCTCGGCGATGATCACGTGCTCGACGGCCCAGACCGACTCGACGCCCTGCTCCTCGAGCATCCCTGCGAGGCTCGCGACCCACTCGCCCGAGGTGATGTGCGGGCGCAGGAACGGCGGCAGGAAGCCGAGTTTCACGCGGGCGCGCCTTCGGGCACGTACGGGGCCTCCATGAACTGCGTGCTGAGCGGCGCGCCGACCTCGAACGGGTCCTTCAGATCGAGCTCGTCGCCGATCTCGCGCAGCGCCGGCAGTACGTCCGAGCCCATCAGCTCGATGCAGCGCTTCGAGTCCTCGTGGCTGACCTTGCCGTCGTTGCCCCAGAGGGCGAGGATGCCGGGCCGCGTCTCCTCGAGCAGCACGCGCAGCCGCTCGACGACCTGGTCCGGCGTGCCGGCGACGATCTGCAGGTGTTCGAGCTGCTCCTCGAAGGGCATCGCCTGCGGGGCGTCGGCTCGCTGGTTGATGCGCTTCAGCGTCGGCTCGCGGTTGGCCGGCGAGCCGTAGCCGGTGGGCGAGGACCAGACGGGGTGGCCGAGGCCGGTGAACTCGCCCTGCATCCACATGTACTCGCGGGCGTTGGCGATCGCCTTCTCCTCGGTGTCCTGGACGTGCACGCGCAGCAGGTAGCCGCGGTGCTCGGGGCCTGACTCGTAGCCGACCTCGTTGGCGGACTTCTCGTACAGCTCCCAGATCTGCTTGGTCATCTCGATGGTGGTGTTGAGGCAGACGTAGGGGTAGCGCTGCTGCGCACACCAGACGATCGTCTCCGGGCTGGCGACGCCGGGCACCCAGATGCGCGGGTGCGGCTTCTGCAGCGGGACCGCCCAGGGATTGACGACGCGGAACTCGTAGTTGGGCCCCTCCCAGCGCCACGGTCCGGGCTCCGTCCAGGCCTTCACCAGCAGGTCGTGCGCCTCGTAGAAGCGTTCGCGGTTGAAGGCGGGGTTGACGTTGTTGGCGTACTGCTCCGTGCCGGACCCGCGCACGATGCCGGCGACGAGGCGGCCCTTCGAGATCATGTCCACCATCGACAGCGACTCCGCCGCCTGCAGCGGGTTGTCCAGCGTCGGGAGCGGCGTTCCGAGGAGCACGATCTTTATGCGCTCGGTCGCGGCGGCCAGCACACTCGCCCAGACCGTGATCTGCGCCTGCATACAGAACGGCGCGTCGTGGTGCTCGTTGAGCATGATCCCGTCGAAGCCCACCTCCTCGGCGAGCTTGTATTCGATCAGCCGCTCGTTGTAGAGGCGGCTGCCGGCGACGGAGTCGAAGTGCTTGTTGGAGAACAGTAGCGCCGTCGTGCCGTCCTCGCCGACGGCGTCTTCCGGGTAAGTCGACATCGGCTGCTCGGTGAAGTACATCAGGTGCATCGGTTACCCCGTTTCGCCTCGTGCCGTTCCGTCCGTCACGCCTCGTCCGCCCACCCGAGGATCGAGGAGGCGGCCGGGCAATACACGTGCGCCAGCAGCGGACTCACGATCCGCTGCGGGCGCTCCATGTCGAACCAGCCGTCCACCACGCCCCAGTGGTACGGGCTCACCATGTAGTCGACGGTCAGGCCCTCGACTGTCTGGTACTCCTGCTCCCAGACGTGCGTCCACTGCGTGGGCTGCAGCGCCGGATCGGTCCGGCCGCACGCCCAGTTCCGGATGCTGGCGATGTAACGAGGCATGCCCATCAGCTCGCGCTCGAAGCGCGCCAGCGCCTCCGCCTCCGCGCCATCCTCCACCCGCAGGAACAGCGTCCGCTTCACGAAGTCGCGGATGCCGGGCTCCGGGAGCTCACCATACTGCGGCGCGAAACGCACCGCGTCGATCTCCGCCACGACGGCTTGCGGAGCACCGCCGAAGTACGGCGCGAGCGCCGGCGCATCCGCGACCAGCGCCGCCGCATCGGCCTCGGGCGCCTCGTCGAACAGCAGGTCCCAGGTGTAGTCGCCGCCGCCGACGCTGCCCTCGATATGCCGGCCGAGGTGGCCGTGGCGCGCACCCAACGCCTCGTGCGCGTCCGCCATTGCGGCCTCGAACGCCTCGATGGCCTCGTCGGCCGCGCCCTCGCGCAGGTGCAACATGGCGACCTGGCGGATCATGAGGCCTCCAGCTCCGCCGCCGCGAGGAAGAGGCGCTCGCGCGATACAGTCAGGTCCGCGCTGTCCTCCCACCACGCCGCGGCGCCCTGCTCGCGCGATTGGCGCCGCATCGACCAGAACTCGGGGAACGACCACAGCAGGTAGAGGTCGTTGCTCTCGTCCTGAAGCTCGAGTGGCGGCTCGATCCAGGAGCCGAGCAGCTCCATCCCGCGCTCGCGCGCCAGCGGCAGGTACTCGCGCGCGACCCGCTCGCGGTACTCGCCGAGGCGGCCCGGCTGCACGGTCACGCGGTCGAGGATGTAGCCGCTGGTGATACCCCCGCCCGCCTCGCTGGTCATACGGTGATCCCCTGCTCGGTGAGCTCGGCAAGCTCCTCGGCGCTGAGGCCGAGCAGGCCGCGCAGCACCTCCTCGGTGTGCTCGCCCAGCAGCGGCGAGACGCCGTACTCGACATCGGGAATCGCGCTGAAGCGCCCCGGCAGCCCCGCGAGGCGGCGCTTCCCGACCTCCGGATGCACGGTCTCCACGAACGCGCCGAGCGCGTTGAGCTGCGGATCCTCGAGCGTCTCGAACGTGTCGAGGACCGGCGCGGACGGCACGCCGTGGGCCTGGAGCTGCTCCGCCGCCTCGTAGTGGCCGCGCTCACGCGTCCAGGCCGTGATCCGCCCGTCGATCTCGTCGTGGTGAGCGAGCCGGCCCTCGTGCGTCGCGAAGCGCGGATCGGCGGCCCAGCCGGGGCTGCCGAGGGCCTCACCGAGGGCGCGCCACTGCTCGTCGCCCGCAACCGAGATCGCGACCCACCTGTCGTCGCCGCTGGAGCGGTAGACGCCTCGCGGCGCGAAGTGCGGGTGGCGGTTGCCGCGCCGCGGTGTCTCGCGCCCGTTCATCGTGTAGTCCAGCACCGCCTCCGGGATCGTCGAGGTCACCGTCTCCGCCATCGCGATCTCGATCCACTGGCCCTCGCCGCTGCGGTTGCGGTGATGCAGCGCGGCGAGGACGGAGAAGGCCATATGAATGCCGATCATGAAGTCGGGGTAGTCGCGCCCCAGGCCCGTCGGCATGCCGCCCTCGTAGCCGGTGATGTAGGGCAGGCCGGCGTAGGCCTGCGTGTTCGGGCCGAAGCCCGTGGCGTCCTTGTCCGGCCCGTCCTGCCCCAGCGGAGAGCCGGAGAGCATGATGATGTCCGGCTTGACCTTCCGTAGTTCCTCGTAGCCCAGCCCCATCCGCTCCATGACGCCGGCCGCGAAGTTCTCCGTCACGATGTCGCTCTGCCGCACCATGTCCTTGACCAGCTCGATGCCGCGCGGCTGCGTCAGATCGATCGTGACGCAGCGCTTGCCGAAGTTGACGCCGTTGTACATCGAGGAGCGGTTGATGCCGTTGATGCCGTCCGCGCCGTTGCGCAGTCCGCCCATGCGCGTGATGTCCGGGCGCACGGTCGACTCCACGCGGATCACGTCCGCGCCGAACGTCGCGAGCCAGGAGGTGGCGTGCGGCACGGCCAGCACCCAGCCGATGTCCGTGATGCGGACGCCCTTAAGTGGTTCGTACTGAAGCGGCTCGTACTGGCCGGCGCTCATCGCAGCCCCTCCAGCACCTCGTCGTTGTGCGCGCCGAGTCGCGGCGCGGGCTCGCGCACCGTCGCCGGCGTCGCCGAGAAGCGCGCGGGCGGACCGGGCTGCGTGAGCACGCCCGCCTCCGGGTGCTCGACCTCGACGAAGAAGTCGCGATGGCGGTACTGGCGCGACTCGATCAGCTCCTGCATCGAGTTCACGGGGAAGCAGGGGATGCCGGAGTCTCTCGCCAGCTCGTAGACCTCCATCTTCTTCTGCGTCAGCAGCCACTCGACGGTGAGCGCCTCAAGCACGTCGTTGTTCGCGTGCCGCCCCTCCGCGGTGTCGAAGACCTCGCTCATCGCCCACTCGGGGTTGCCCGCCAGATCCCGGAAGGTGGCCCACCAGTGGTCGGCGATGAACGGCGAGAAGGAGATGTAGCCGTCCTCGCAGGGCAGCACCCAGGAGTAGCCGTGCTTGATCCGAGGCGGCACCAGCTCGGGCGTGTACGAGGCGGCCGAGTAGTCGTTGCGCAGCATCGCGTTGACCGCCTCGAAGCGCGAGATGTCGACGAGCTGGCCCTCGCCGACGGCCTTGCGGTGGAAGACGGCCATCATCGTCATCGCCGCCGCCGTAGCGCCGGAGAGGTAGTCGGTCTGGTAGCCGCCGCCCGCGAGCGGCGGCTGCGCCTCGAGATCCGTGACCTGGCCGTAGGGCGTCTGGAAGCCGAGCCCGCTCATCATGTAGGCGGTGAAGTCCGTGGCGACCCAGTCGCGACAGGGCCCGACGAGGCCGAACGGCGTGATCGCGGTCATGATCAACTGGTCGTTGAGCGGTCGCAGCTCCTCGTAGGTCAGCGCGAACTCCTCAAGCGCCCTCGCCGCCAGGTCGATCACGAGGATGTCGACCTGGGCAGCCAGCCGCCGCAGCAGGTCGCGCGACGGTTCGTCACCGACGTCGAGCGTGACGCTGCGCTTGTTGTGGTTGAGGTAGATGAACTGGCCGCTGCGCTCCGGATGCGCCTCGTCGCCGGGGAACGGGCCATGGCGGCGCGAGCGGTCGCCCTCGGGCGGCTCGATCTTGATCACGTCGGCCCCGAGGTCGGCGAGCAGCTTGCCGCAGAACGGCCCGGCGACGCCCTGCGCCACCTCGAGGACCGAGAGGTCGGAGAGCGCGCCGCCGCTCATGGTGCTCCCCTGCTCCCCGCGACGCAGGTGGGTGCGCCGCCAGCCGCCTCTCGCGCAGCAGGGTACTCCGTCGCGGCAATCCGCGCGCCCTCGGGGCGCGCCTCGCCGGGCAACCACGGTTCGCTATACTCGCTGCCCGATGCAACGCCCACCGCGCCCGGCGCTCGCGGCCCGGAAGCGGTGCGAGGAAGGGGATGCCAATGACCGACCAGCCGATGGTCCCGCCCGAGGCGACGGCAATGATCGGGCACGAGACCCGGCGCGGCACCGGCGTCGTCTACCAGAAGGAGGCCCAGCGCTGGGCCGCCGCAGTGGGCGACCTGAACCCGCGCTACTTCGACGAGGAGGCGGCTGCAGCGGAGGGCTTCAGTGACACGCCGATCCCGCCGCTGTTCGTCTCGCAGGTGATGCAGGGCGTCACGATCCGCGACGGCCTGCGCCACGACGGCATCCCCGGGGGCGGGGGCGGCGGCATCCCGCTGAACAACGCCCCTCGGCGCATGGCCGGCGGCGAGGAGTACGAGTTCCTCGCGCCGATCTACCCCGGCGACACCCTCACCGCCGTCACGCACATCGCCAACATCGAGGAGAAGACGGGCCGCTCCGGCCGCTTCGTGCTGATGACGAGCGAGACCACCTACACGAACCAGGACGGCGTGGTCGTCGTGCGCTCGCGCATGTCCACGATCGCGAACTGACGGGGTGGCGACGATGGCAGACCAGATCTACTTCGAGGACGTGAACGTCGGCGACGAGCTGCCACAGGTGGTGGAGACCGTCGACGAGGTGCAGATGTTCTTCTTCAGCGCCGCCACCAACAACGGCCACCGCATCCACTACGACGCGCCCTACACCACCGAGGTCGAGAACCGCCCGAACATCCTCGTGCACGGTCCGCTGCAAGCGGCGCTGCTGGCGAAGATGGTGACGGACTGGCACGGTCCGGCCGGCCACCTGAAGCGCTTCCGCATCCAGAACCGCGGCAACGCCTTCCCGCACGAGAACCTCTACTACGGCGGCACGATCACCGATAAGCGCGAGGAGGACGGCGAGGCGCTCGTCGACCTCGACATCTTCGAGCGCAACGAGGGCGGCGACGTGCTGGTGCCCGGCGCGGCCACGGTGAGCCTGCCGCGCCGCTCCTGAGGCGCCCGCACGCTCGATCACCGACACCCGAAGGGGGTGCGCAATGGGACTGAGAGGCGACGCAGCGATCGTCGGCGTCGCGGAGTGGAAGCCGGAGCGCCGGCCGACCCGCGAGCCGATGTTCTCGTTCGAGCAGTACGCCGAGCTGGCGAAGGAGGCGCTCGACGACGCCGGCATCGGCGTGAACGAGGTCAACGGCCTCTGCACCACCGGCGTGCGCGAATCCTCGATGTTCGCGCCTGCCACGCTGTCGGAGTACATGGGGTTGCCGGTCAACCTGGCCGAGCACGTCGACCTCGGCGGGGCCAGCTCGGCGGGGATGATCTGGCGCGCGGCCGCGGCGATCGAGCTGGGGCTCTGCGACGTCGTGGTCTGCGCGACGCCATCGGGGCCGACGCCGCAGCCGCCGGGCGGGCCGGTCAACCCCGGCTACCTCGGCGCCTCGAGCGGGGCCTTCGGATCGCCGCAGGCGGAGTTCGACATCCCCTACGGCAACCTCGCGCAGAACTGCGGCTACGCGCAGATCGCGCAGCGCTACGCAGCCGAGTTCGGCTACGACGAGCGCGCGCTGGCGAAGATCGCGGTCGACCAGCGCACCAACGCCTGCGCCTACCCGCCCGCCTTCTTCCACGGCCAGCCGATCACGATCGACGACGTGCTGAACAGCCCGATGATCGCGGACCCGCTGCACCTGCTGGAGATCGTGATGCCGTGCAGCGGCGGGGCGGCGGTCGTCCTCGCCAGCCGCGAGCGCGCGCTGCGCACGAACCACCGGCCCGCCTTCCTCACGGGCTTCGGCGAGCACCTGGCGTTCAAGACGCCGAGCTACGCCGAGGACCTGGTGCGCACGCCGATGAAGCCCGCCGCCGACAAGGCGTTCGAGATGGCCGACGTGGCGCGCGCGGAGATCGACGCCGCCCAGCTCTACGACTGCTACACGATCACCGTGCTGCTGGCGCTGGAGGACATGGGCTTCTGCGAGAAGGGCGAGGGCGCGCGCTTCATCAACGATCACGACCTGACCTACAGCGGCGACTTCCCGCTCAACACCAACGGCGGCCAGCTCTCCTTCGGCCAGCCCGGCATGAGCGGCGGGATGTCGCACGTCACCGAGGGCGCACGCCAGATCATGGGCCGCGGCGACGCGAACCAGCTCGAGACCTGCGACACGGTGCTGGTCCTCAATAACGGCGGGATCATGAGCGAGCAGGTCGCGCTGATCCTGAGGGGGGAGTAGCGCCGTGGAGAAGCCACTGCCCGTCCCAACCCCGCAGACCCAGCCCTTCTGGGACGCCCTCGCCGAGGGCCGCGTCGAGCTGCAGCACTGCTCGGACTGCGAGCGCTACGTCTACTACCCGCGGACCCACTGCCCCGGCTGCCTCACGCGCGACCTCGAGTGGCGCGAGCTGTCCGGCAACGGCGTGGTGCACACCTACACGATCGCGCGGCGCCCCACGGCGCCGCCGTGGTCCGAGGACCTCCCGCAGCTGATCGCGGTCGTCGAGCTGGACGAGGGCCCTCGCCTGACGACGGAGCTGGTCAACGTCGATCCGGACGCGATCGAGGTGGGGATGCGCGTGCAGCCCGTCTTCCAGGCCGTCGGCGAGGCAACGCTGCTGCTCTACGAGCCCGCCTGAGGACGCCGCAGGGAAGCTACTCAGGCAGCGGCTTCGGCTCCTCCGAGGCGGCGACTCGCGCGCGCCTCAGTTCCTCGATCCTCTCGGCGCTGTAGCCGAGTTCGGCGAGGATCGCGTCGGTGTGCTGGCCGGCGAGCACGCCGGGCCCGTAGCGCCCGGGCGTGCGCGAGAGCGTGACGGTCGGTCCCCAGCGCTGGTAGCGGCCGAAGCCGGCGTGCTCCACCTCGGGGGCGAAGCCGTTGGCCCGCATGTGCTCGTCGTCCCGGAGGAACTCACCCTGCGGCACGTCCGCTCGCACGCACGGCGCGCCTGCCGCGATCAACTCGCGCTCCCACTCGTCCGCTCCCCGCGCGGCGAATGCCTCGCCCAGCGCCGAGGCGAGCGCCTCCGCCTCGCGCTCGCGGTCGTCGGGCGTGGCGAAGCGCGCGTCCGCCGCGAGGTCGGGGCCGCCGAGCCGCGAGAGCGCCGCGGTGAGCGCCTGCCACTCGTGCTCGTGCGAGATCTCGAGGTAGACCCAGCCCTCGGCGGCCTCGTAGAGGCGGCGCACGGGGCTCGGCCCGTACAGTTCCGGGTCGGCCTGCAGCCGCTCCGGCTTGCCCTCGTAGGAGAGGAAGTCGTCGCTATTCGCATAGGCGTTGGCGCCGAGCATGCTGAGGTCGATGCGCTGTCCACGCCCCGTGCGGCGCCGCGCGTAGAGCCCGAGCAGCGCGGACGAGGCGAGCGCGACCGAGGTGTTAGGGTCCGGGTTCGCCTCGTTGGAGACATAGAGCCAGCGCGAGGCCTCGCGGATCTCCTCGAGGTTGTCGCAGTCCGTGGGCGGCATGCCGGAGCCCGCCTGGTGCAACGCGCCGCCCATCGCGGCGCCGGGAATCGGGTGCGCGGCGGGGCGGCTTGCGCTCGGCCCGTCCGGCCCGTAGCCGGTGGCCGCGAGGTAGACAAGCTCCGGCCGCATCGCGCTCAACTCGTCGTAGCCGATGCCGAGGCGCTCCGCGACGCCGGGCCGGTAGTTGTGGATCAGCACGTCGGCGTCGCGCACGAGGCGATGCGCAATCGCCTGGCCCTCCGCCGTCTTGAGGTCCAGGCAGATACTCTCCTTGCCCGCCGTGGTCTTCGTCGAGCCGATGTACTGCCCGAAGCCCTGTCCCATGTAGCGGTAGGGATCGCCATCGAGCGACTCGATCTTGATCACGCGCGCTCCGAGGTCCGCGAGCAGCGAGGCGCCGAGCGGCGCAGCGATCACCGTCGCGAACTCCAGCACCGTCACGCCCTCGAGGGCGTGCGCGGGCGCGTCCATCGCGAACGGGGGCGCCTGCGCCCGCCGCGTTGCGCGCCGCCCGTTGCGCGCCGCGAACAGCTGCGCCTGGTGTGCGCCCGGGTCGGCCGAAGGCCCGCCGGTCCGGCCGGGCGTCTCCCGCAGCTGCGCGAGCGGTCCCAGTTGCACGAGGCGGCCGAGGCGCGGGTGCTCGTCCTCGGTAACCTCGCCGTTGGCTCGCAGGTCGATGTTGTCGAGCGCTTCCTGCGTGGTCTCGAACGGCTCGGAGGCGACGTTGCCGTCGGCGCGGAAGATCTCCATCCACTCGTCGGCCGGCCGCTCGCGGATGCGTTCGAGGATCACGCCGCGCAGCGCCTCGCGGTCCTCGACGGTCTCCGTGTTGGGGGCGAGGGCGAAGCGTGGGTCGCTGTAGATGTGCGAGAGGTCGGCGGCGGCGATCATCGCGTGGAAGAGGTGTTCCATCAGGTTCGCGAACTGGATCCAGCGCCCGTCCGAGGCCATCACCGGCAGGTACTGCAGCGTGATCCGGCCCGCCGCCGCCGTCTGCCTGATGCCGACCTCGAACTCCGAGGGGAAGCGCCGGGCCAGCTGCGTTCGCAGCAGGTTGTGCGTGTCGAAGGGAAACAGTCCCTGCAGCAGGCTGGTCTCGACGAGTTGCCCTCGCCCGGTTCGGTCGCGAACGAGCAACGCCGCGAGGATGCCCGACAGCGCCGATTGCGCCGTGCCGTGCGTGCCGACGGGCACAGCCGCGTAGGCGGGCCCCTCGCGCTGCGGCAGCCCGGCGAAGAGCTGCATGCGCCCGCTCCTGGCCGCGACCAGCCCCTCGCTCGCCGGGTAGTGCGCATACGGGCCACGCGGCCCCCAGCCGGTGATCGAGCAGTAGACGAGGCCCGGGTTCAGCGCCTCGAGCGCCGCGTAGTCCGCGCCGAGGTCTTCCGCCTCGCCCGGCGCGAACGAGGCGACGACGACGTCCGCGTCCGCGACGAGGTCGTGGAAGCGCCCTCGATCCGCGGGCCGCGCGAGGTCGAGCACGACGCTGCGCTTGCCGCGCAGCCACATCGGCGCGGCGGCCTCGCCGCGGCGCGGGTCGCCGCCGGGCGGCTCGACCTTGAGGACGTCGGCGCCGAAGTCGGCGAGCACCATCGAGGCCAGCCCGCCGGCGGGCCCGCTGCTGAGGTCGACGACGAACAGGTCGTCGCAGGGGCCGCTCACGCGGCCCCCGGCGATGACGTCTCGGGCGCGCTCCAGGCGCCTACTTGGCGATCCAGAGGTAGTCCCGTCCGCGCTGGCCCGGCTCGAACGTGCCCTCGAGGCCGTAGACCTCCTCGAAGCCGCGCATCCGCTCGGACCAGTAGTTGATCTGCAGGTACACGTAGATCTGGACGATCGGCATGTGCTCCTGGATCAGCAGATCCTGAACCTGCTTGATCGTCTCGCCCCGCTCCTCGATGTCGAATTGCATCGACGCCTGGTCGATCAGCTCGTCGATGGTCGGGTCGGCGAAGTTGCCGTAGTTGCGCGAGCCCTCCGAGTGGTACTGCGAGTGCAGCTCCAGCACGGCGTCCGGCTGACCGAGGATGGTGTAGCAGACGGCCTGCCAGCCCTCGCGGGAGTTCTGCCGCTTGCTGAACGCCGCGATGTCCGTCGGCAGGTCCAGCTCGACGTTCATGTCCGGCCAGACCGTCTTCCAGGCATCGATCGCGCGCGTGCTCGAGTCGTACCAGTTCGTGGTGGGCGCGGGCACTCCGAGCAGCAGCTTCCACTCGAACTCGCCGTTGGGGAACCCGGCGGCCGACATCAGCTGCTTCGCCTCCTGGATGTCGGCTTCCTTGGTGTTCGGGTTCCAGCCCGGCATCTGGGCGATCTCTTCGGACTTGTAGGCCTCGCCGTAGCCCGAGGCGAGCGGGCCGGTGAAGCGCCAGGCGTTGCCGTAATAGGCGTCGCCGGCCTCCTTGTAGTTCGGCACGCGCTGCAGGGCGAGCCGCACCCGGGCGTCGTCGAACGGCTTCTCCTTGGTGTTGAAGCGCCAGTGCGGCCACAGCACCGACTCCGGCATCACGAAGCGCTGGCCCTTGCCGCCCAGCTTGTCCAGCGTCTCCTGCTCCACCCGGTTCGGGCCGGAGAAGAAGTCCACCGAGCCCTGCGTGAAGGCGGCCATCAGCGCCGTCTTGTCCGCGAGGAACACGAACTCGACGCCGTCGAGGAGCGGCAACGGGGACTTCCACCAGTCCGGGTTGCGGCTCATCTTGACCGTCACTTCGTTCTCGTACTCATCGACGATGAACGGGCCGGACCCGACCGCCGTGACCGGGTCGTTGAAGTCGCCGCCCGAGGAGAGGAACTCCTTGGGCACCATCGAGTTGCGGCCGTCCGTGAGGCCCCACAAGAAGCTGCCGCGCGGCCGGTCGAACGTCACACTCACCGTGCTGGCGTCGACGGCCGTGACCTCCTCCATGCCCGCCACGGTGCCGCGGCGCTGGTAGCGGCCGATCTCGGTCTCCTCCGCGTCCGCGTAGCGGCCGGCGATGCGCTCGAAGTTGTAGACGATGTCCTCGGCGTCCACGGCGCGACCGTTGATCGGCGCCTTGTTCTGCCAGACCGCCCCGTCGCGCACGTTCATCGTCATCGAGACGCCGTCCGGCGCGACTTCCCAGTCCTGGATGAGCTCGCCTACGACCTCGGAGGCGTTGCGGTTCCGGCGCACCGCATGGTCGCCGATGAACTGCCAGAGGAACCAGCCCGTGGAGGTGGACTGGTGGGGGTCGACCGCGCCGGCCAGGGACGACGTCCGCGTGTACTTGAAGACGCCGCCGCGCCGCGCATCCGGCGTCGGAGTCGGCTCCGGGGTTGCGGTCGCCGGCGCCGCGGTCGGCGTCGGCGCCGGTGTCGATGGCGCGGGCGCCTCCTCCTCGTCGTCGTCGCCGCAGCCGATCAGCGCCGCGGCCGCGAGGCCAGCGCCGCCGAGCGCGGCGCCTCGCAGCAGCGTGCGCCGTGACGTCCGCTGGTGAAGCATCCGCAAGAAGTCTGAGTCGTTGGTCGCCATGAGCACCCTCCGTACCGGCCGGATGCCCGCCGGGCCCCGCGCCCGGACAAGGGCCTTCGGCCTGACCTGCCCGGCCCTCACACGCCTGCCACGCGCCTCGATGTTTCGAGGCAGCGGACCGGGCGGCACTACGCCTTCGATAACGAAAGCGTTAGTCCGGGGATGCTAGCAGAGCGCCAGAGGCCTATCCACCGGTGACTGCCTAGGCCTCGGGAGGCGTCTCCGAGTGCACGATGCCCACGAGATTGCCGTCGGGGTCGCGGAACTGGGCCATCGTCACCATCCCGGGGATCGACGTGACGTCCATCACCGTCTCGCCGCCGAGCGACTCGATCCGGTCGAGCGCTGCTCGCATGTCGTCGACCTGGATGTAGAACGTCACGTAGGGCTGCCCGCCCTCCTCCATCGCACCGCCGACGCCGCCGCCGATGCCCTCGTCCTGGGCCTCGACGAGGCCGTAGGCCATGGGGTTGTTCGCGTTGACGTCCCAGTCGAAGGCGTCACGGTAGAACTGCTGGATCGCCGCGCCGTCCCTGCCGACGACTTCGAAGTGAACCACCGGGTTCGGCATTCGCATTCCTCTCGACACGGTCTCTCGGATCCCATGCGGCGGCCGGCTGGTCGCGGATCCTATGATCGCACGGGCGCCGCCTCCACGCTCCCGGGCGGCGATCGGAGGGAGCGATGCTGCAAGCCCGCAGCGACCGCGGACTGCTGCGCGAGCGCAACGAGGACGCCGCCGCCGCGCTGACGCTGCCCGACGGCTCGCTGCTGCTGGCCGTCGCCGACGGCCTCGGCGGCCACCCCGGCGGCGCGGTCGCCTCTCACGCCGCGCTCGACGCGCTGGTCGAGCGGCTGCGTGCCCAGCCGCCGACCGACCCGGCCATCGGGCTGCGCGAGGCCTTCGAGGAGGCGAACCGCGCCGTGCGTGCCGGGCAGCAGGGAGCGCACGCGCGGATGGGCACCACGCTCGTCGCCGCGCTCGTGCGCGGGTCGCAGGCGTGGACCGCGAACGTCGGCGACAGCCGCGGCTACCTCGTGCCCCTCGACGGCGGCGCCGCGCGGCAGCTCACCGAGGACCACTCGTGGGTCGAGGAGCAGATCCGCGCCGGGCTGCTCGAGCCGGACGACCCGCTGGCGGCGCTCAACCGCCACGTCATCACGCGCGCGATCGGCCTCGATGACCACGCGGGCGCCGACTTGACGGGGCCGATCGCGCTGCCCGACCCGTGCCTGCTGCTGCTGAGCAGCGACGGGCTGCACGGCGTGCTCGACGACGAGCAGATCGGGCGTGTGGTCGCGGAATCAGGCGGCGACTACGCCTCGGAGCTGATCGACGCCGTGCTCGAGCGGGGCGCGCCCGACAACGTCGCCGTCGCGCTTTATGTCCACCGAGGAGGCGGCGCGGGCACGGAGTAGCCCGCCCCCTGCCCTCAGCGAGGGTCGTGGCGGTTGGGGCTGCTGATACTCACGCCGCCGTCGACGGGGATGGCGACGCCGGTGACGTAGCGCGCCTCGTCCGAGGCGAGGTAGACGGCGCACCAGCCGGTGTCCCAGCCGGTCCCTTCCCTGCCCATCGGCGAGGCACGGCGGCGGCGATCGCGCAGCTCGTCGCTCATGCCGCGCGACCAGACCGACGGCGTGTACATCGGCCCGACGATGATGCAGTTGGCGCGAATGCCCTGCGCGGCGTGGTCCATCGCCAGGCCGGCCGTGAGCGTGATCAGCGCGCCCTTCGCCGTCGAGTACGAGGTGAGGTGGACCGGCCGGATCGCCGAAAGCGACGAGGTGATGTTGATCGCGCCGCCGCCGCCCTCGGCCATCACCGGGATCGCCGCCTTGCAGGCCAGCATCGTGCTCGTGAGGTTGGCGCGGATCACCTCGTCCCAGAAGTCCTCTTCGATGTCGAGGATCGTGCCCGGGCCGCTCATGCCGGCGTTGTTGTGGAGGATGTCGAGCTTGCCCCAGCGCTCGACCGCCTCGGCGACCATGGCCTGACAGTCCTCGCTGCGCGTCACGTCGCCGAGGAACATCGCGGCCTCGCCACCTTCCGCCTCGATCGCCTCGAGGGTCGGGAGGGTACGTTCGCGACTGCGCCCGACGAGCAGCACCTTTGCGCCCTCGCGCGCGAACAGGATCGCCGTGGCGCGGCCGTTGCCGATGCCCTCGGTGACCGATCCGGCGCCGGTCACGATCGCAACCTTGCCCGCGAGGCGGCCTGCTGGTTCCTCGGTCATTGGGTGCTCCTCTCGCAGCCTCAGCGCGATCTCGCCCGCCGGGGTCTGGACCCGCACGCCGATACTACACACGCTCGTTTCCGGGTCGAACGGCGTATGCTGGCGACCGCCGGACGCATAACGGACGCGTTCAGCGGAGGCGCCGTGCGCAACTACATCGTCGCCCGCCTGCTCGCGATCATCCCCACGACGATGGTGCTGATCCTCTTCGTCGTCGTGCTGATCCGCCTGCTCCCCGGCGATGCGATCGACGTGCTGCTCGAGGAGCAGGTACGCCTCGACGATGTCTCGCGCGCGGAGCTGGAGGCGCGGCTCGGCCTCGACAAGTCGCTGCCCGAGGAGTTCGTGCGCTACACGCTGGGCACGCTGCGCGGCGACCTGGGCAACTCGATCTTCACGGAGGAATCGGTCACGGGCCTGATCCGGCAGCGGATCGGGGTGACCCTCACGATGGGCGTGATGGCGCTCGTCGTCGGCGCGACGACCGGCGTGGTGATCGGCATCATCTCGGCCGTCAGGCGCAACAGCCTGCTGGACTACTTTCTGCGCAGCGTCTCGATTGCCGGTTTGAGCATTCCCAACTTCGCGATCGCCACAGCGGTGATCGTCTTCCCGACGATCTGGTGGAAGTGGTCGCCGCCGGTCATCTACACGCCGCCCGGCGACGGCATCTGGCCCTACGTCGCCCAGTTCTTCACGCCTGCCATCATCCTCGGCCTCTCCCTCAGCGCCTCGCTGATGCGCCTGACGCGCACGATGATGCTGGAAGTGCTGCGGCAGGACTACATCACCACCGCCCGCTCGAAGGGCGTGCGCGAGGGGACGGTGGTGATGCGGCACGCCCTGCGCAACGCGCTGATCCCCGTCGTTTCGCTGCTCGGCATCCAGGTGGCGTTCCTGCTCTCGGGAACGGTGATCCTCGAGAGCATCTTCTCGCTGCCCGGGCTGGGGCGGACGCTGATCGGCTCGCTGACCGCCCGCGACTACCCGGTCGTGCAGGGCCTGACCGTGGTCTCCGGGCTGCTCGTGATCATGGTGAACCTGATGGTCGACGTCTCATACGGCGTGCTCGACCCGCGCACGAGGACGGAGTAGGCGACGATGGCCGCGGCCGACGACGCGATGCTCGTTCCGCAGGAGCCATCCCTCGCTGCGCGCTGGGGCACGACCCTCGTGCGCTTCGCCAGGCGCCAGCCGATCGGCGCGTTCTCGGCGGCCGTGCTCGTGCTGCTGGTGTTCATTGCGATCTTCGCCGACGTGATTGCGCCCTACTCGCCGACCCGCAACAACGTCGGAGAGAGCCTGATCAATCCCTCGCCCGACCACTTCTTCGGCACGGACCAGTTCGGACGCGACCTGTTCAGCCGCGTCATCCACGGTGCGAGGATCTCGCTCTACGTCGGCCTCGGCGCCACGTTCGGGGCGGCGGCGTGCGCCACCGTCCTCGGGGCAGTGAGCGGCTACCTGGGCGGGGTGTTCGACTACATCGTGCAGCGCTTCGTCGACGCCTCGCAGGCGCTGCCGCCGTTGGTGATGCTGATCGCGATCCTCGTCGTGCTCGAGCCGAGCGTGACGAACGTGATCATCGCCCTCGCCGCCCGCGGCTCGCTCTCGCTCTCGCGCGTGGTGCGCGGCGCGGTGATCGGCATCCGCGCCTTCCCCTTCATCGACGCCGCCCGGGCGATGGGCGCCTCGACGCCGCGCATCCTGCTGCGCCACATCCTGCCCAACATCTTTCCGGTGGTCGTCGTCCTGATGTCCACCTCGATCGGCGGCTACATCGTGGCCGAGGCGTCGCTGAGCTTCCTCGGCTTCGGCGTGCCGCCGCCGACGCCGAGCTGGGGCGGGATCATGAGCGCCGAGGGCCGGCTCTACATGATCGTCCAGCCCTGGATCCTCGTCTTCCCGACGATCGCGCTCAGCCTCGTGGTCTACGTGATGAACATGTTCGGCGACGCCCTGCGCGACGAACTCGACCCGCGGCTGCGCGGCAGCCGCTGAGCCGGAGGCGCGCCGCCACCGCTAGCCTGCGCCACTATGCGGCTTCGGCAGATTCGCGCCGAGCGTGCCCGGCATCACCTTGATCAGCTCGTCCACCGACCACTTCCCGTCGCTGTAGATCGACTTCGCCGGGGACGGCATCGAGTTCACCGAGATCAGCCCCGGCCGCCCCGCGTTGAACCATTGGCCGGTGATGTAGCCCGCCTCCTCGGTTGCGAGGTAGGCGACGATCGGCGCGACGTGCTCGGGCCGCGACGTCGTTTCGGTCCCCGCGTCCCGTTGCTCCATCACGGGGCTGAGCGGGCGGCCCGAGAGCTGCGCGTAGGTCTCCTCGGTCATCCGCGTGTAGGCGCTGGGGCCGATGCAGTTGGCCGTGACGTTGTACTTCGCCAGCTCGATCGCGAGGCTCAGCGCGAAGCCGTAGATGCCGGCCTTGGCGGCGGTGTAGTTCGTCCCGCCCATCGTGCCGATCCAGACGCCACCGGAGCTGCAGAGGATGATCCGGCCCCATTGCTGCTCGCGCATGATCACCGAGGCCGGCTGCACGACGTTGAAGGCGCCGTAGAGGTGCACCTTGATGACCGCGTCCCACTGCTCCGGGCTGAGGTTGAAGATCATCTTCGGCTGCCGGTTGCCCGCGAAGTGGACGACGGTGTGCAACCCGCCGAACTCCTCGAGCGCCGTGTCGATGATGCTGCGGCCGCCCTCGACGGTGGCGACGCTCGCGTAGTTCGCCACTGCCCGGCCGCCGGCGGCGCGGATCTCCTCGACGACGCTGTCGGCCGGCTCGTTCGAGGCCTCGCTCACACCATCGCTGAGGCCGCCGAAGTCGTTGACGACGACGCTCGCCCCTTCGGCGCCGAGCTCCAGCGCGACCGCCCGTCCGACTCCCCGTCCGGCCCCGGTCACCACCGCGACCTTGCCCTCGAGATTCGAGCCCATCCGTCTCTCCTTCTCCGCGCGGTGCGCGCACGCGCCGCCACGCTCGTTATAGCGCCCGAGTCCAGGGATCGCGTAGCGCGCGCGCGGGTTCACATCAACGCTCCGAGGGGTACGATGCGCCGTGGCGCGAGGGTCGGCCTCGCGAGCGACGGAGGTGCCGCATGCCGCTCGATCCCCAGATGCAGGACATACTCACGCTGACGGCCGAGTTTCGCGCCGTGCCCAACCACCAGAAGACGGCGCAGCAGGCGCGAGCGGACACCCTCGAGCGCTCGGCGGCGATGGCCGGGATGGGCGACGGTCCCGAGCCGATCGCCGGCATCGAGGATCGCGTCATCCCCGGCCCCGGCGGCGACATCCCGATCCGCATCTACACACCCGAGACTCCATCGGGCGGGGGCATCCTCTACTTCCACGGCGGCGGCTGGGTGATCTGCAACCTCGATACCCACGACGCGCCCGCTCGCGCCCTCGCAAACCTCAGCGGCGCGACGGTGATCTCCGTCGACTACCGGCTCGCGCCCGAGGCGAAGTACCCGGCGGCCGCCGACGACTGCTACGCCGCGACGGCCTGGGTCAGCGAGCACGGGGCGGAGTTCGGCATCGACCCCTCGAGGATCGCCGTCTCCGGTGACAGCGCGGGCGGCAACCTCGCGGCGGTCGTCGCGCAGATGGCGCGCGATCGGGGCGGCCCGGCGATCGCCTTCCAGGCGCTCATCTACCCCGTGACGGACCGCGACTTCACGACCGGGTCATACGTCGAGCACGGCGGCGACGGCGATCTGCTTTCGGCCGAGGACATGACCTGGTACTGGGGTCACTACCTGGAGTCGCCGGAACAGGCGAAGGAGCCCTACGCCGCGCCGCTCCAGGCAGCGGACCTGAGCGGGCTGCCTCCCGCCCTCGTGATCACCGCCGAGTACGACGTGCTGTGCGACGAGGGCGAGACCTACGCCCGCCGCCTCTGGTCGGCGGGGGTGCCGACGAGGCTGAGCCGCTACGACGGCGTGATCCACGGCTTCTTCAACATGGCCCCGATCCTCGACAAGGCCACGGCCGCGCAGCAGGAGGCAGGCGCCGCGATCCGCGCCGCCCTCGAGGCGTAGCCGCCCGCGCTACTCGACGCGAATCGAGGCGCTGGTGATCTCCAGCGGTTCCGTCGTTGCCCCGCCTTGCGATCCACGCGCCTCGAGGGCCTGCAGCGTCTCCATGCCCTCGACGACCTCGCCGAAGATGGTGTGGTTGCCGTCCAGCCAGGGCGTGGGGACGAAGGTCAGGAAGAACTGGCTGCCGTCCGTGTTCGGTCCGGCGTTGGCCATGCTCAGCAGGCCGCGCCGGTCGTGGCGCACGTCGCCGTCGAACTCGCCGGCGTACTGGTAGCCGGGACCGCCGGTGCCGGTGCCGAGTGGGCAGCCGCCCTGCGCCATAAACTGCGTGATCACTCGGTGGAAGCTGAGCCCGTCGTAGAAGCCGAGCCGCGTCAGGTAGATCGTGCTGCTCACATGCATCGGCGCGACGTCCGGCATCAGCCGCACGCTCAGCGAGCCGACGTTCGTCTCGAGGTCCCAGAAGTAGGAGCTGCCCTTATCGAAGCCGACCCGCGGCGGCCGGTCGAGCTGCGTCCGCCAGCGCGGACTCGAGCGGTCGATCGTCTGCGCGGCAATGAACTCGTCGATCGCGTCCAGGGCGGACTGGGCCACTCGCTGCTCCCCTCGCTTGCCTCGCCGCGCGGGTGCGCGGGCCGAGACGCGGCCCGTCCCCGGGCACGCGAGGGGCAGCATACGGACTTCCGCCGCTAGGGGCGCTCCCGGCCACGCCCGCCGCGCCGGCCGCTTCGCGCTATCATCGCCCCGGCGGCCAGACGCAGCGTGAGCCGCCTGCGCAAGGAGCGCCCTCATGAGCCTCACCGAGCACGTCGTCCGCTTCGTCACAGAGACACCCGCCGAGTCCGTCCCGCCCGAGGCAATCACTGCGGCCAAGCGCGCCCTGCTCGACACCACCGGCGTGGCGCTTGCCGGCGTCCCCGAGGACGGCCCGACGATCGTCCGCGAGATGGTCGCCGGGCACGGTCCGGGACCGGTCGCGATCCTCGGCTCGAACCAGCGTGCGCAGCTGCTGGACGCAGCGCTGGCGACAGGCACAGCCGCGCACGCCCTCGACTACGACGACACGTCCCTGCCGCTGCACGGGCACCCCACGGCGCCCCTGTTGCCCACCGTCTTCGCCCTCGCCGAGGAGCGCGGCCGCGGCGGCGCGGCGCTGCTCGACGCCTTCGTGATCGGCCTCGAGGTCGAGATCCGCCTCGGTCACGCCGTCGACCCCTCGCAGTACGTGCACGGCTGGCACGCGACGGCGACGGCGGGGACGCTCGGCGCAGCCGCGGCCGGTGCGCGCCTCGCGGGGCTGGACGCCGAGCGCACCCGGCACGCGCTCGGCATCGCGCTCTCGCTCGCCGGAGGCAGCCGCGCCAACTTCGGCTCGATGACCAAGCCGCTGCACGTCGGCAACGCCGCCCGCGGCGGCCTGCAGGCGGTGCTGCTCGCCGAGCGCGGCTTCACAGCCGCCGAGGAGTCGATCGGCGGCCCGATGGGCTTCCTCAAGCTGTTCGCGGGCGAGGGCGGGGACGCGCCCGAGCGCCTCGAGGCGCTGGGCGAGCACTGGGGCATCGTCGATCCGGGAATCAACGTGAAGCGCTACCCCTGCTGCTACGGCACGGCTCGCGCCGCGGACTGCGTGTTCGCCCTCATCGAGGAGCACGACCTGCAGCCGGACCAGGTCGAGCGCATCGACGTGCGCGTCGAGCCGGGGGGCCTCGCGGCGCTGATCCACCCGCGCCCGAAGGACGGGCTGCAGGGCAAGTTCAGCATGCAGTACGTGCTCTCCGCGATCCTGCTTGACCGCCAGCTGCGGCTCGCCACCTTCGAGGACGACGCGGTCATGCGCCCGGAGGCGCAGCAGCTCATCGAGCGGATCCACACCAGCGAGGGCGCCACCCCGCCCGAGTTCGCCGGCGCGCCGAAGTTCGCGCACGTCGAGGTCACGCTCGCGGACGGCGGGCGCCTCGTGCGCGCCGTCGACGAGGCCGCCGGTTCGGCGGACCACCCGTTGAGCTGGGACCAGCTGGCGGACAAGTACCGCGACACCGCCGGCCGCGTGCTCGATGAGACGGCGATTGAACGCGGCATCGAGGCGTTCGCAACGCTCGACACGGCGCGCAGCGTGGACGGCCTCATCGCCGACCTCTGCCCGACGGCCTGAGCCGGGCGCCAAGCAACGAAGCGACAGGACTGGGGGTTTCGATGTACCGCACGGACATGTACGAGGGGATGCTGGCGGAGACTGTCACGGTCACGGGGCATAACGGGGACGCGATCGGCGCCTACTTCGCGCGTCCGCTGGGCGAGGGGCCGTTCCCCGGCGTGGTGCTGATCCACCACCTGCCCGGCTGGGACGAGTTCTACCGTGAGACCACGCGCCGCTTCGCGCACCACGGCTACGCCGCGATCTCGCCCAACCTCTACCACCGCGAGGGCCACGGCACTCCCGAGGACGTCGCCGCGATGGTGCGCGCCGACGGCGGCGTGGCCGACGAGCAGGTCGTCGGCGACGTGGTCGCCAGCGCCCGCGTCCTGCGCGGGCTGCCGACCTCCAACGGCAAGGTCGGCCTGATCGGCACCTGCTCCGGCGGGCGGCACACCGTCCTCGTGGCCTCGCGCTCGACCGAGTTCGACGCGGCGGTCGACTGCTGGGGCGGGCGCGTCGTGATGCCCGAGGACGAGCTGACCGAGAAGCTCCCGGTCGCGCCGATCGACTACACGGCGGACCTCGCCGCCCCGTTGCTCGGCCTCTTTGGCGCGGACGACCAGAGCCCCTCGCCGGAACAGGTCGCGCAGCACGAGCAGGCGCTGCAGGAGCACGGCAAGGAGTACGAGTTCCACATGTACGAGGGCGCCGGGCACGGCTTCTTCTACTGGAACCGGCCCGCCTACCGGATAGACCAGGCGATGGACGGCTGGGACAAGATCTGGGACTTCTTCGGCCGCCACCTCAGCTCGTAGGCGCCTCGGAAGGAGCAGGCAGATGTGCACGATGATCGCCGAGATCGCCCAGATCGAGGGCAGCGGCAAGGGCGCGAGCGGCTGGATTCCGATCGACCGCGCGAACGTGACCTACGACCACCCCTTCCAGCTCGCCGTTGAGCATTCGCTCAACATCGACTTCGTCAACGCCGCCGCAGGGCCCGACTCGCGCATCGCGGTCGAGCTCCACCCCTCGTCCGCCCGCGCGCTCGTGCGCGCCATCGAGGAGGCGCTCGCGCGAGGCGTGGCCCAGACCGGCGAGGTCTAGGCGGGAGCGAGGCCGGAGACTCGCGTGGGCTTCATTCACGACCGGCTGGAGATGAGCGGGCGCGTCGCCGTCGTCACCGGCGGCGGGCGCAACCTCGGGCGCGGCATGGCCCTCGGTCTGGCCGACGCCGGCGCCGCCGTGGTCGTCGCGGAGATCGACGAGGAGACCGGCCCGGCGATGGAGCGCGAGCTGCACGAGGCCGGGCACGAGGCGCTGTGGCTGCGCACGAACGTGCGCGACACCGCCTCGATCGACGCGCTCGTGGCCGGCACGATCGAGCGCTTCGGGCGGATCGACGTGATGGTCGCGAACGCCGGCGGCATGTTCATGGCGCCCGCGCTCGACATCTCGCGTAACGGTTTCGAGGCGGTGCTGGACCTCAATCTCACGGGCGCCTGGCTCTGCGCGAGCGCGGCGGCGAAGGCGATGATCGACGGCGGGCACGGCGGCAGCATCGTCACCGTCTCCTCGATGAACGCGATCGACGGGGCGCTGTACGGGGCGCACTACGGCGCGGCGAAGGCGGGCATCCTCGGGCTCACGCGGTCGCTGGCTGCCGAGTGGGCGGAGCACGAGATCCGCGTCAACGCGATCGCGCCCGGCGGCCGCCGCCGCCTCGCCGGCGACGGGCCCGGCCGCGGCCAGCTGCTGGGCGGCGGCAGCGCCGAGTACATCGAGAACGTCGCCGCCGCGGTCGTCTACCTCGCCTCGGACCTCTCGACGTGGGTGACGGGCCACACGCTCGTCGTCGACGACGGCGGCACCAGCACGCACGCCCCGCCGCGGACCGCGTAGCCCGCGATGGCTTCGATGCGGCTGCTGCTGGCCGCTCTCGCCGTTGCGATCCTCGCGGGCTGCTCTGACTCCCCGACAACAATGGAGGTCTTTTCCGGAACCGGGCGCTCCGTCTACATCGACGTCCCCGCGGGAATGAGACTGAGATTCGGACCCCCCGTCACTGCAGCTCCGTACTGCAAGGAGGAACAGGTCGCTGATCAGGAGACGAGCAGCGATGGCGGCGCTTCGCCCAGCACTGCTCAGCAATCCACCAGGACGGTCTGCCGGTCCGCATCGATACAGTGGCTCATAGACGTCGAAACCGGCTCACGCATTTGCGTGGGCTGGGGACAGGCCTGGACAATTGGCGAACACGCGACTCCCCCGACGCAGAGTGCGCACGTCTGCGGGCAATCGATCCAGGGAGACGACCGAGCCAGAACAAGAGCGCTCTTCGAACAGATCGCCGAGTCGGTCCGATTCGCACCGCCCTAGGATTCGCACGAGGCCGCGCGCAGTCAGAACGGCGGCGCGAAGCCGTCCTTGCCCTCGCCCAGCTCCGGCAGCCGCTCCCGTAGCACCTCGAAGACGCGCTCGTAGTGCGCGAGGTAGCGAGGCTGGAACGAGGCGACGTCGCAGCCGAGCTTCTGCGCCATCAGCGCGACGGCGCCCTCGCGCGTGGATGCGACGAACCTGCCGCGCGCGAAGTGGAACGGCTGCGCGATGAAGCGCTCGACGCCGGTCGCGAGCAGGGTGTCCGCGAACGCCTCGGCGTCGCTCACGAGCAGCAGCGGCGTCAGCGTGATGCAGGCGTCGATTCCCGCCTCGCGCACGTGGGCGATGGCGCGCAGCCGCTGCGCGTTCGAGGGGCACGAGGGCTCGAAGGTGCGGCGCACGTCCTCGTCGTCGGTGGTGACGGTCATGTTGACTCGCACCCGCCCGCCGCCATCCTCGATCTTCCGGAACAAGTCGCAGTCGCGGACCACGTCGGGGCTGCGCGTCTGCACGACGAGCCTCGGCTGGTGGCGGTCGGCCAGCACCTGCAACAGCCGCCGCGTCAGTCCGAGCCTGCGCTCGAGGGCTGGTAGGGGTCGGTGACGCTGCTCATGTAGATGCGCTTGCCGTCGAGGCTCCCGATCCGCCGCCGCATCAGCAGCTCGACGGCGTTCTCCTTGACCTCGACCCAGCGCCCCCAGGCATCGCGCTGCTCGACGCTGCGGCTGAAGAAGGCGGCGTAGCAGTAGGTGCACCCGAACGCGCAGCCTGCGTACGGGTTCAGCGAGAAGTCGTAGGCATCGAGGAACCCTGTCCCCCGCATCAGGATCTCGCGCGCGGGCCTCGCGGCCACCTCGACGCTTCCAACGCGCGCCCCCACGTCGCCCACATCGGGCGCCTCGGTCGGCGGTGAGTCGAATAGCGAGCGTTGGGCGGGGTTGCTGGCGGTCATCGCGGCGTATTGTCGCGCGGCTACCCCCTCAGCGCGTACTCCGCAGCGACACCTCACCGCCCGCGGCGGCGCTGGCGGCGGCTGTAGGAGCGGATCGCGCGGAGGAAGTCGATGCGGCGGAAGGCCGGCCAGAAGGCGTCGCAGAAGTAGTACTCGCTGTAGGCGCTCTGCCAGAGCATGAAGCCCGACATCCGCAGCTCCCCCGACGTGCGAATCACCAGGTCCGGGTCCGGCACGTCCGGCGCGTAGAGATAGCGACCGATCTCCTCGGCGTCGAGGCCACCCGCGATGCCCTCGAGGGAGTCGCCGCGCCGCACACGGTCGGCGATCATGCGGCGCACCGCGTCGACGATCTCGTCGCGGCCGCCGTAGCCGACGGCGACGAGCAGGTCGCCGTCCTCGTTGCCCGCGGTGATGCGTTCCACTCGCTCGATGGCCGCGACGGTCGACTCCGGGAGCAGATCGCGGCTGCCGACGGCGCGGATGCGGCGAGGCAGCGCCGCCCGGCGCTGCTGCTCCGCGAGCGCCTCGACGCGCTCCTCGACGATCTCGAAGATCGCGTCGAGCTCGGCCTGGGGGCGCTCGAAGTTCTCCGTCGAGAGCACCCAGAGCGTGACGACGGGGATGCCAAGCTCGTCGCACCAGCCGATCAGCCGCGCGACGTTGTCGGCGCCCTCGCGGTGGCCGTCGCCGACCCTCGCGAGGCCCGAGCTGCGGGCGAAGCGGCGGTTGCCGTCCGGCAGCACGCCGACGTGCCGCGGGATGTTCCCGCGCCGCACTTCCGCCTCAAGGCGGCGCTCGTAGAAGCGATAGACGAGTCCGAGCAGTACCTGCAGCATGCGGCCCTCCCGACTACCTGACGCCGGGAGTGGCCGTGCGGTTCCCGTGAGCGGGGTACTACTCCTCGAACGCCAGCTCGGCGCGCAGCGCGGACTCGCGCAGCCGGTCCGCCTCCGCGGCCGCCTCGAGGCCCGACTCGTAGCCGAGGTCGAGCGACTCTTGCGTGAGGCGCGCGGCGGCGGCGGGCGCGCGCGCGGCGTCATGGGCGAGCGCGATCGCCTCCTCACGCAGCTGCTCGGGCGGGTGGACGGCGACGACGAGACCCATCTCCAGCGCCTCTTGCGCGCCGACGCGGCGGCCGGTGATCGCCATGTTGAGCGCGTGCCCTCGCCCAACGAAGCGCGCGAGGCGCAGCGTCCCGCCGTAGGCGGGCAGGATGTCGAGCCGCACCTGCGGCAGCGAGAAGACGGCGGCCTCGTCCGCCACCGCGAAGCTACAGCAGACGGGGATCAGGCAGCCGATCCCGATCGCGTAGCCGTTGACGGCGGCGATCAGCGGCTTCGGGTAGTGGCTCAGCGCGTCGAAGACCGGATGCCCGGCCTCGTCGATGTCGCGGCGCTTCCAGGCAGGGCGCGTCGGCATCCCCGAGGGGTCCGTGGGACTGTCGCCGCGCCCGGGGCGCTTGAGGTTCGCGCCCGCGCAGAAGGCTCGCCCCTCGCCGGTGAGGACGACCGCCCGCACCTCGTCGTCGATGCGCAGCGCCTCGAGTGCGTCGAGCATTGGCTCGCTGAGGTCGCTGCCCCAGGCGTTGAGGCGCTCGGGGCGGTTGAAGGCGAGCAGCGCGACGGGGCCGTCGCGCCGCACGAGCACCGCGTCGTCGGCGCTCACGGGCTCAGCCGTCGATGTAGCGGGGCTGGCGCTTCTCGGAAAAGGCCTTGGCGCCCTCGATCGTGTCCTGCATGCCCTCGACAGTCACGTCGAGGGCGACGCCGAACTGCTTCGCCGCCTCGGGCTGAAGGTAGAAGCCGCGATAGATCGCCTGCTTGAAGTTGCGGACGGACTGCGGAGCCATGGCGATGGCGCGCCGCGCGTAGTCCATGGCCGTCGCGATCAGCTCCTCGCGCGGCACGACGCGCTGCGCCCAACCCGCCTCGTAGGCTCGTTGCGCCGTCCACTCGGTGTCGCCCCAGAGCGCGAGCTCGAGGGCGTTGCCGAGGCTGATCTGGCGCGCCAGTGGGGCCATCCAGCTCGCGCCCTTGCGGCCGAAGCGCGCGGAGGAGACGGAGACCTTGGCGTCCTCGGCGATGATGCGGATGTCGCACTGCATCGCGAGCATGAATCCGCCCGCATAGGCCGGGCCGTTGATCGCGCCGATGATCGGCTTCCACAGCCCGAGATCCTCGGAGAGCGGGTCGATGCTGTAGTTCGAGGGGATGTGCGGGCCCTCAATCTCGCCGCGCTCAATGGCGCGCAAGCGCTCCGCCGACTCCTTGAGGTCGCGCCCCGAGCAAAAGCCGCGCCCGGCGCCGGTGAGGATCGCGACGCGGCCGCGCCGGTCGTCGCGGAACCCCTCCATGGTCCTCCGCAGGGTGTGCATCATGTCGAAGGTGATCGCGTTCAGCCGCTCCGGGCGGTTGAGCGTGATCAGGTAGACCTGTCCATCCTCGAGGATCTCGACGAGCAGCGGGGAGTCGGGGTCCATGATCGCGGCGGGGTGGGACTCGGCAGTCGATGTCACGGCGGCCTCCTTCGATTCTGTCGTGGGCGAGTATGCCACCGAGCTTCGTAGAGGTGGGGGCGCGGCCGCGCTCGCCTGTATCATCGCGACACACGACGGGGGGACCGAATGACCTACCAGACGATACTCACCGAGACACGCGACCGCGTCCGCTACGTCACGCTCAACCGGCCCGAGAAGCGCAACGCGCTCAGCCTCGAGTTGCAGACTGAGCTGATCGACGCTCTCGAGGCGGCCGAGCAGGACGACGAGGCGGGCTGCATCGTGGTCCGCGGCGCCGGGCCGGCGTTCTGTGCCGGCTTCGACATCACGCCGAGCGACCGGACGCCCGGCGGCGCGAAGCCGATCCGAACCGACATCAACGACATGCGCGGGACGACCCGGCGGCTCGCGCGGATCTGGGAGCTGAGCAAGCCCGTGATCGCGCAGATCCACGGCTACTGCGTTGCCGGCGGCACGGACCTCGCGATGCACTGCGACATGATCGTCGCCGCCGATGACACGCAGATCGGCTTCCCGCCCGTCCGCGCGCAGGGCGCCCCGCCGACCCACATGTGGACCTACATGGTCGGCCCGCAGTGGGCGAAGCGGATGCTGCTCACCGGCGACTTCATCGACGGCTCCACCGCCGAACGGATCGGGCTCGTGCTCAGCGCGGTCCCCGCGGACCAGCTCGCGGACGAGGTCCACGCGCTCGCCTCGCGGATCGCGATGATTCCGCACGACCTGCTCGCGGCGAACAAGGGAATCACCAACAAGGCGATCGAGCTGATGGGCCGCACGATGCTGCAGGAGGCGGCGCGCGAGACGGACGCGATCGCGCACAAGGCCGACGCCGCCGCCGAGTTCGCCCGGATCGGGCGCGAGCAGGGGCTCAGGGCCGCCCTCTCCTGGCGCGACGACCGCTTCGCGCAGTAGGCCCGGCAGTCGACGAGGAGGACACCCATGCGTTTCGGCTTTGCGCTGCCCAACCACTGGGGCGTCGAAGACCCCGAGGATCTGCTGGACCTCGCCACGCGGGCCGAACAGGCCGGGTTCACCTCGGTCTGGGTCGCGCACCACATCCTCAACGCCGGCTACGTCGGCAAGCGGCTGGGGCTGAAGCCGTACTGGGACGCGCTCACGGTGCTCTCCTTCGTCGCGACGCGCACGGAGCGCGTGCGCCTCGGCACCAGCGTGCTGGTGCTGCCCTACCTGCACCCGATGCCCGTCGCCAAGCAGCTCGTGACGATCGACGTGCTGTCGGGGGGTCGCCTCGACCTCGGCGTCGGCGTGGGCGCGATGCCGGAGGAGAACGAGGCGCTGGGCATCGACTACCACACGCGCGGCGCCGTTGCCGACGAGTGCATCGACGTGCTGAAGGCGCTGTGGGCGGACGGGTCCGCCTCGTACGCGGGCGCGCACTACGCGTTCGAGGACGCCGTCTCCTCGCCCAAGCCGCTGCAGCGCCCGCACCCGCCGCTGCTGATCGGCGGCAACGGCATCCCGGCGCTGCGCCGCGTCGCGCGGAGCGGCGATGGCTGGCACCCCTACCTGCTCGATCCCGAGCAGATGGAGGAGCGCCTCCCGCGCCTCGACGAGGAGCTGGCGAAGGTCGGCCGCAGCCGCGAGGAGATCACCGTCTCGCTGCGCGTCGACATCGACGCGGTTCCGACGCGCGAATCCGCCGAGGTCTACGCCGCGCTTGGCATCGACGAGCTCGTGATCTCCTTCAACAGCGGCGACGCCGAGGCGCAGCGGCGCCGGCTTGATGCATCCGCGGAGGCGCTACTGCCCGCGTAGCCGGACGAGCCCGTTGCAGCCGCTTCGCTACCATGAGCCGGGACCACGAAGGCGTGAAGGGTGACGGATGACCTCACTAGCGCTCGACGAAGCGACGCTGCTCGCGGCCGCCGAGGAGAAGAGCGGCCTCAACCAGATCGACGACGAGACCTTCTACGATCGCCTCGCGCTGATCGTCGAGCGGCTGCATGAGGAGCAGCTCCCGGAGGATCGCTACGCCGACGCGATCGACCAGATCTCGGACACCATCGCCGAGCGGATGCGCATCGCGCGCGACCGCCGCGAGCACCCCGAGATCGCCGAGCAGCAGATCGAGCGCCCGCTGATCGTCACGGGCTTCGCTCGCTCCGGGACGTCGATGCTGCAGGCGCTGCTGGCCGAGGATCCAAACAGCCGCTCGCCGCAGCAATGGGAGACGCACTTCCCGTCGCCGCCGCCGGCGCTGGCGCCCGCCAACGACGACCGCGTCGAGCGCGCCACCCTCATCGGCCAGGAGAACCGCAAGCGGCAACCTGGCACGCTGCAGGCGCACCCCTACAGCGACGCAGGCGGCCTCGCCCTCGCCGAGTGCGAGAGCTTCTTCGCGCTCGATCTGCGCAATACCACGCCGCAACGCTTCTTCAAGATCCCCGCGCTGCGGATCGTCGGCCGCGATGGCGAGCCGGTCACGCCGCGTTCGCAGTCCACGGACTACATCGCGAACTACGGCTGGCATCGCGAGATCCTCCAGCACCTGCAGTGGGGCGGTCCACCACTGCGCTGGGCGCTGAAGGGCACCCAGCACCAGTACCACCTGACCGAGTTGAAGGCGATCTACCCGGACGCCATGATCGTGTGGACGCACCGCGACGTACTCAGCGTGTTGCCGTCGCTGTTCGAGCTGCTCTCCCGCATCAACGAGGGCATCGTCGGCAAGGTGAACCGCCCGGCGCTGGGCGCGCAGGTGCTGGCGGGCATCCACGCGGAGCTCATGGGCGCCCTCGAGAACCCGCTGATCGACGACGACTCCGTGCTGCACCTCCACTACCGGGAAACGATGGCCGACCCCGTCGCCGCCGTGCGCGGGATTTACGAGCACTTCGACCTGCCTTTCAGCGACGAGTTCGAGCGGCGCATCCGCGCCTGGCCGGAGGCAAACCCGGCCGGCCGCTACGGAAAATTCGAGTACTCGCTGGATGACTTCGAGCTTGAGGCTGACGAACTGAAGCGCATGTTCGCGCCCTACCACGAGCGCTTCGGAGTGCCGAGCGACCGCTAGCCGCCGGCCGCTGCTGCCTCCTCGAACCAGGCGCGCGCTTCGCGGATCACGGTCGCTGGCTGGTCGTGGTGGACCCAGTGCGCGGCGTCCGGCACGAGGACCGAACGGCCGTTGGGGAAGAGGCTGATCTGGTCCTGCATGCGCCGCCGCCCGCCCGAATCCTCGCCGACAATCAGCAGCAGCGGACAGCTGATCGCGGCGGTGAAGCGCTTCATCTCCTCGGCGCTCACGTCGTCGCGGCGCACACCCGGCCGCGCCCAGTTGTCGAACTTCCATTGGTAGCCACCGTCGGCGGCCACGGCCGCGTGGCCCGCGAGGTCCAGCGCGTGCTCCGCTGAGAGCCGCGGGTTGTTCTCCCGCATGCGGGTCGCCGCCTCCTCCAGGTCCGCGTAAGTGCGCGGCCTCCGCCCTACGAGCGCCTGCCGTGTCTCGACCATCGAGCGCAGCAGCTCCGGTGTGAACGGCTTCGGGTCGCCGTGGCTCGGCTCCAGCGGCCCCTCGATGGAGACGATCGCGCGGAAGCGCTCGGGGAAGGCGCCTGCCGCGAGGTAGCCGATGCGCCCACCGTAGGAGTGCCCGAGCAGGAAGACCGGCGGCCCCGCCAGGTCGGCGAGCGCGAGCAGGTCGATGACGTTCTGGCGGATCGAGTACTCGCCGCCGACCTCGGGCTGCGAGTCGCCGTGGCCGCGCAGGTCGAGGGCGAGCACGCGGTAGGCGTCCTCGAAACCCACGGCGATGCGGTCCCAGCTGCGGGCGGTATCGCGGCCACCGTGGTGCAGCAGCAGCGGCGGGTTGGCGGGATCGCCCCACTCCCAGTAGCAGAGCCGCAGCCGCTGGGACTCGAAGAAGTGCTGTCGCGGCTCGCTCATCGAGGGCGCCCCTGCCCGCTACGGAATCTCGATGCTGACGAGCGGGTCGCGCTCGTCGACGAACGAGTTGACCTCGACGTGCATCGCGGTGACGCGGCCGTCGTGCTCCGAGGACACCGGCGTGAGCACCTTCATCGACTCGATGGTCACGAGGTCCTGACCGGCGGTGACATCGGCCCCCGTCTCGACGTGCAGTTCGGCGACCCGTCCGGGCCAGGGGCTGAGGACTTGAACGACGGGCATGGCGGCTCCCTCGTGACGCGCGCCGCAGCGTAGCGCATGCGCGCGCAGGCGGCAGCCATCGATCCGCGGAGCCCGCCGGCGGGGCGCGCTCGACACTGTGCGGGAGGGTGTTACCCTGTTCGCGGCGTCCGGATGGCGCCACTCAGCAATCGCGCCCGTGGACGGCACCTTCCCTGGTTGTAACGGTTCCCTGGTAGTAGCTGAGATTCAGAAGGGCGTGTCCGCACGGGCACGAGCGAGTGTCGGCGTGGGCCGACGAGGGGTGAAGGTTCTTTGTCGCAGCGGATTTATGTGGGCAATCTCCCGTACGAAGCCAGAGAGTCGGAGGTAGAGGAGCTCTTCTCCGAACACGGCGAGGTCATTTCAGTAGCACTCCCGACCGACCGAGAAACCGGCCGCGCGCGCGGCTTCGGCTTCGTCGAGATGCCGGATGAAGACGCGACGAAGGCCATCTCGGCCCTCGACGGCGCCACCTTCCAGGGGCGCCGGCTCAACGTCGACGCCGCGCGGCCGCGTGGCAGCGGCGGCGGTGGCGGCGGCGGCTACCGCGGCGGCGGCGGCGGCGGCGGTGGTGGCGGCTACGGCGGCGGCGGCGGTGGCGGCGGCTACCGCGGCGGCGGCGGTGGCGGCGGCTACGGTGGCGGCGGAGGCGGCCGCGGCGGGTACGACCGCCGCTAGCAGCTTCGCGACGGCCTCGACGGCAGTGCGCGGCGCGGAGCCGCGGGCGCAGTGATGCTCGAAGACAAGATCGTCATCGTCTCAGGCATCGGCCCCGGCATGGGCCGCGACATCTCGCTCGCCTGCGCGCGCGACGGCGCCAACATCGTGCTCGCCGCCCGCACCGAGGCGACGCTCGAGGCCGTCGCCGCCGAGGTCCGCGAGCTCGGCCGGCGCACGCTCTGCGTCCCCACCAACGTCACGGACGCCGATCAGTGCCGCAACCTCGTCGAGCGCACGCTCGAGGAGTTCGGGCGCATCGACGTGCTCGTCAACAACGCCGCCACCGGCGGCCACGAGGTGGAGCTCGCCGAGGCGACCGAGCGGCAGATCCAGCACGCGATCCGCATCAACCTCGGCGGCACGATGAACATGACGCAGGCCGTCATCCCGGCGATGCGCGAGGGTGGCGGCGGCTCAATCGTGATCACAGGCACGCTGGCGATGCGACGCATCCAGCGCGGCCGCGGCACCTACGCCGCATCCAAGGCCGCGCTGATGACGGCCGCGCAGACCCTCGCCCTCGAGCTTGGCCAGGACAACATCCGCGTGAACACCGTCGTGCCGAGCTACATCATGGGCGACGCGCTGCGCTACTGGTTCCACCAGCTGGCCGAGGAACGCGGTGTTGACTACGAGACCATCCACGATGAGCGCGCCGCGGAGTCCGCCCTCAACCGCATCGCCACCTCCGCCGAGATCGCAGAGGCGGTCGTCTTCTTCGCCTCCGACCGCTCGAGGGCGATCACGGGCCAGTCCCTCGACGTGAACTGCGGCTCGTTCTTCGTATGAGGCGACGGGGCCGCTGACGGCGCCGTGATCCTCGAAGACAAGATTGTCGTCGTCTCGGGCATCGGGCCCGGCATGGGTCGCGACATCTCGCTCGCCTGCGCGCGCGACGGCGCCGACATCGTGCTCGCCGCCCGCACCGAGGCGAGGCTCGAAGCCGTCGCCGCCGAGGTCCGCGAGCTCGGCCGGCGCACGCTCTGCGTCCCGACGAACGTCGCCGACGCCGACCAGTGCCGCAACCTCGTCGAGCGCACGCTCGAGGAGTTCGGGCGCATCGACGTGCTCGTCAACAACGCCGCCAGCGGCGGCCACGAGGTGCCGCTGGCCGAGGCGACCGAGCGGCAGCTGCAGCTCCCGATCCGCATCAACCTCGTCGGCACGCTTGGCATAACCCAGGCCGTCATCCCGGCGATGCGCGAGGGCGGCGGGGGCTCGATCGTGATGATCAGCACCGTCTCGATGCGCCAGGCGCTGCGTGGCCACGGCCCCTACGCCGCGTCCAAGGCCGCGCTGCTCGCCGCCTCGCAGACGCTCGCCCTCGAGCTGGGCGGGGACAACATCCGCGTCAACACCGTCGTCCCCGCCGGCATCATGGGCGAGGGGCTCCGGGTCTGGTTCGAGCAGCTCGCGGAGGAACGCGGCGTGGACTACCAGACCATCCACGACGAGGTGGCCTCGGAGGCCGCGCTCAACCGCATCGCCACGCCCGCCGAGATCGCGGAGGCAGTCGTCTTCTTCGCCTCGGATCGTTCGAGGGCGATCACCGGCCAGTCGCTGGACGTGAACTGCGGCTCGTTCTTTGTCTGACCCGTTTGTGCAACAGGCTCCCGAGCCTCATAGTGATCGCGCGGCGAAAGCGAACCGATGGCGCTGATCGAGACCGCGGGCCTCACCAAGCGCTACTCCGCCGTCACCGCCCTCGACGGGCTCTCGCTCGAGGTGGAGCCGGGCATCGTCGGCCTCGTCGGGCCGAACGGCGCCGGCAAGAGCACGCTCATCAAGATCCTGCTCGGCCTCGTCGACGCAACCTCCGGCAGCGCCGAGGTACTCGGCCTCGACGCGGCGCGCGAGGGGCTGAGAGTACGCGAGCGCGTCGGCTACATGCCGGAGCACGACTGCCTGCCGCCGGACCAGTCCGCGACGAACTTCGTGATCCACATGGCGCGGATGAGTGGCATCCCGCCCTCGCACGCCCGCGAGCGCGCCGCCGAGGTGCTGCGCCACGTCGGGCTGTTCGAGGAGCGTTACCGCCACATCGGCGGCTACTCGACCGGCATGAAGCAGCGCGTCAAGCTCGCGCAGGCGCTCGTCCACGACCCGGAGTTGCTCTTCCTGGACGAGCCGACGAACGGCCTCGATCCGCAGGGCCGCGACGAGATGCTCGATCTCGTCGCGCGCACGGGCAACGAGTTCGGGATCTCGATCATCATGTCTTCCCACCTGCTCAGCGAGATCGAGCGCGTCTGCGAGGGGCTGATCGTAATCGAGAGCGGCGCGCTGATGCGCACCGGCCGCATCGCCGAGTTGACCGACGAGACCGCCGTGCTCGCCGTCGAGGTCGAGTGGGACGCCGACCGCCTCGCCGCGCTCCTCACGGAGCGCGGCCTCGACGTGCAGGCGCTGGGCCGCACCGTCGAGGTCGCCTCGGCGGGGGGCGCGGACGGCGTGCACGAAACGATCCTCGACGCCGTCGTGACGCTCGATCTGCCCCTCGTGCGGCTCGAACGCCGCCGCCGCACGCTGGAGGAGCTGTTCCAGCCCGCCACGGAGACGCCCGGTGACGACGCCTGAGCCCGCGCCGAGCGGCGCGATCTACGACCTCGGGTACCAGGGCTACGAGGGCCCGCGGCTCGGGCGCCTCTACGCGCTCTGGTCCCTCTACCTCCTGAGCGTGCGCAACGCCTTCGGCATCGGACGCGGCGCACTGCCGAAGGTACTCGCCTTCGGGCTGGTCGTGTTCGCGTTCACGCCGGCGGTGGTGACGCTAATCGTCGGCGCCGTCGTGTCCAGCGACGAGTTCCAGATCTTCGCGCCGAGGGACTACTACGGCCTGATCCAGTTCATCCTCGTGATCTTCGTCGCCGCCATCGCCTCGGACCTCGTCGGCAACGACCGGCGTTCCCGCACGCTCGCGCTCTACTTCTCGCGCCCGATCGAGCGTGACGACTACGCGCTGGCGAAGATCGCGGCGCTTTCCAGCAGCCTGCTCGCGCTGACCGTGCTGCCGCAGGTGGTGATGTTCGCCGGGAACGCGGTCGGCGCAGCGAACGGCCTCGACTGGATGCGCGACAACGCAGACGACATTCCTCGGTTCGTCGCGAGCGGCCTGATCCTCTGCGTCATGTTCGGCGGGCTGGGGATCCTGATCGCCTCCTATGCCGAGCGTCGCGCCTTCGCGCTGATCAGCGTGGTCGCGATCTTCTTTGTCTCCCTCACGGTCGTCGGCATCATCGTCTCGCAGATCGACAGCGATCAGGTGCGCTGGTCGCTCTTCCTGAGCCCCTTGCACGTGGTGGAGGGGTCCACCGGCTATATCTTCGACGCGATCCCGGAGGTGGACGAGTTTTCGCGCGAGGGTGAGCCGATCGCCCAGATCGCCTGGGCCGACTTCCCGGGCTACGTCTGGCCGCTCGCCTCGCTCGCCTGGGCCGCCATCGCCTCGGCGATCGTCGTCCGTCGCTTCCGGGGCTCGATCTGATGACGGCCGAGGCGGCGAACGCCGCGATCGAGGTACGCAACGTCTCGCGCTGGTACGGGGACGTCGTCGCGGTCAACGACATCTCCTTCTCCGTCGGGCCCGGCATCACCGGGCTGCTCGGTCCCAACGGCGCGGGCAAGAGCACGCTGCTGCACATGATCTCCGGCTTCCTGCGGCCCTCCGCCGGCGCCGTCGAGGTGCTGGGCGAGCCCTCGTGGCGCAACACCGAGATCTTCCGCCGCGTCGGCCTCGTGCCGGAGCGGGAGGCGATCTATCCGTTCCTCGGCGCCCGCGACTTCGCTCTCGCCAGCGCGCGTCTGCACGGACTCCCCGACCCACACGAGGCCGCCCGGCGGGCGGTCGCCCTCGTCGAGCTGGAGGACGCGCAGGACCGGGCGATGGGCGGCTACTCGAAGGGGATGCGCCAGCGCGCGAAGATCGCCGCCGCGCTGGTCCACGACCCGGACGTTCTGATCCTCGACGAGCCGTTCAACGGCACCGACCCGCGCCAGCGGCTCCAGCTCATGGAGATGCTGCGGCGCAGGGCCGCCGAGGGCTGCACGATCCTCTTCTCCTCGCACATCCTCGAGGAGGTCGAGCGCCTCGCCGAGAACGTGCTGGTGGTTGTCAACGGACGGCTTGCCGCCTCCGGCGACTTCCGCCAGATCCGCCACCTGATGACCGACCGGCCGCACACCTTCGAGCTGCGCTCCAGCGACAACCGGGCGCTGGCGGCGGCACTGGTCGGCTTGCCCCACGTCGCCGCCATCGAGATCAGCGACGGGCGCATGGACGTGCGCACGAGCGATTTCGGCGCCTTCACGGCCGCGATTGCGCGCGCGGCACGCGACAGCGGCGTCACGCTTCGCGAACTGCGCCCCGCGGACGAGTCCCTCGAGAGCGTGTTCTCGTATCTGGTGGGATCATGACGCGTACCCTGCTCATGCTGACGGCGCACCAGCTGCTCGGGCGGCGGCGAGCGATCATGATCGCCCTGCTCGCGCTCATTCCGATCGTGATCACGCTGCTCTACCGCCTCGCCGGTGACACCGAGGGCGCCTCCGGCTTCACCATCGACATGATCGGCGGGTTCGTCTTCACGCTCCTGCTGCCGATCGGCGCGCTGGTGTTCGGGACGGCGGCGCTCGGCTCCGAGGTCGAGGACGGGACGATCGTCTACCTGCTCGCCCGGCCGATCGCGCGCTGGCGCGTCGTCGTGGCGAAGGCTGTCGTCGCCTCCTTCGCGACGATCGTCCTGACCGTCCCCGCGACGCTGATTATGATCCTGATCGCGCTCGAGGGCCTCGGCAGCGACTCACTCTGGCTGGCCGCGGTGGTTGCCACGATCGCCGGCAGCATCGTCTACAGCACGCTGTTCGTCGGTCTCAGCACGATCACCGGCCGCGCGCTGATCATCGGCCTCGTCTACGTCTTCGTATGGGAGGCGTTCATCACGAACCTCTTCGAGGGCACGCGCTGGATCAGCGTCCGCGAGTACGTCATCGGGATCAGTGACGCGATCACGACGGCGCCCGAGGTGACCGCCAGACTCGATGGCTCCGAGGCGTTGATCGCGTCGCTGGTCGTTGTCGTCGTCGCGCTTGCGGTCGGCGTGCGCTTCCTGCAGCGCTTCGAGATCGGCGAGCAGTCCTAGTCTCGTATCGAGTTACGCATCACCGGTATGATCGGCGCTATGAGGATGACCATCTCGCTCGACGATCAACTGGCCGGACAGGTGCGGCGTGAGGCCGCGGCGCAGGGCTGCAGCGTCAGCGCCTTCGTTGCTGGTGTGCTGCGGGACGCCCTGAGGCGGCGGGAGCCGCCGCCTTTCCACCTCGTGACCGTGCCCGGCTCCCGACCCCGCCCCGGCTGCGACCTCGATCGTCCCCGTGATCTCGACACCGAAGAGGATGAGTGGACGTTCACCGGTCAACGCCCCACCTGAGGCCAGACTGCCCAGAAGCCCCCGCGCTACCCCGCCCCGCGCGCCACCCGCTCGCGGAAGTCCTCGTCGACGCGCAGCACCGAGCCGAGCTCGATGTACGGGTCCAGGCGCATCGTGACAGCGTCACGCGCGAAGTCGTTGTCGAGGGCGACCGGGTGGCCGACGACGGCGCCCGCCTCGCGCAGCTCCGCGATCTCCTCGTCGCTCGCGCCGAGCTCGCGCAGCAGCTCGTCGGTGTGCTCGCCCAGGTGCGGGCCGCGGCCCCTCGCGCCGAACGACTCGCCGTCGATGTGCGGCGAGAAGTAGCGCTGCACCGGCACCTCGCCCCAACCGGTCAGCTCCAACTGGTCCCAGAACCCGCGAGCGGTGAGTTGCGGGTCTGCGAGCACCTCGGGCGCCTGTAGCACCGCGCCGGCCGCGACGCCCGCCGCCTGCAGCGCCTCGGCCACCTCGAACTTGTCGCGCGAGGAGGTCCAGGCGGCGATCAACTCGTCGAGTGCGTCGTGGTTCGCCCAGCGCGCGTCGGCGCTCGCGAAGCGCGAGTCCTCGCGCCACTCGTCGCTGCCGAGGACGCCGCAGAGGGCGATCCACTGCGCCTCGTCGCGCGCGGAGACGGCGACGTAGTTGTCGTCACCCTCGCAGGGGTAGGCCCCGCGCACCATGCCGGGGCGGCGGTTGCCGTCGCCGCCCACCTTGACGCGGCCGTTGAGCAAGTAGTCGGCGAGGTGCCGGCCGAGCGTCGGGATCGTCGCCTCCTGCATCGAGATGTCGACGTACTGGCCGCGTCCGCTGCGCTGACGGTAGATCAGCGCGGTGATCACGGCGGCGCAGGCGTGCAGTCCGGCGTAGTGGTCCACCCAGGTCTGCCCGGTCTTGAGCGGGTCGTCGCCCGGATAGCCGGTCACGGCGACCGCGCCCGCGGAGGGCTCCATGCTCATCCCCACGGCCTTGCGGTGGGCGAGCGGACCCTCCTGCCCGTAGCCGCTCATCGAGACGTAGACGAGGCGCGGGAAGCGCTCCTTCAGGTCCTCGTAGCCGAGGCCCATGCGCCGGATCGCGCCGGGCGTGAAGTTCTCCGCGAGGATGTCGGCGTCCTCGAGCAGTTGCATCAGGATCTCGCGGCCCTGCTCGCTGCGCAGGTCGAGCTGCATCGCGCGCTTGCCCGCGTTGCGGGCGGCGAAGTACTGCGAGCGGTTGTTCCAGAAGTCGCCGCTCGCGTTATTGCCCGCGAGGAAGCCGGAGCGCACCTGGTCCGGCGTGTCCGTGCGCTCGATCTTGATCACGTTGGCGCCGAGGTCGCGGAGAATCCTCGTCATCATCGGGCCGATCCAGACCTGCGTCAGGTCGACCACCTTGAGGCCTTCGAAGAAGCGCACGGCTACGCCTCCTCTCGCCACAGCAGCGCCGCGCTCTGTCCGTCGAGCTCAAGCAGCTCCGCGGTGCCCTCGCCGAGGTCCGGCGGGGGCGCGACGCGCAGCGGGGTCTCGGAGAAGCGCACGGTCGGGCCGGGCACGATCCCGCCGTCCGGCAGGGTCTCCCAGTAGTCGCGCTCCGCGAGGTGCGGGTCGCTCACGAGGTCCTCGGTGGTCGCGACGTCGGCGAAGGCCAGCCCGATCTCGTCGGAGCGCTGGAGCACCTCGGCCTTGGTGTGCGACTTCATCCAGGGGCCGACGATCTCGTCGAACTCCTGCCAGTTGAGCAGGCGCTCCTGTCCGTTCGCGACGATCGGGTTCGTCGCCTGTTCCGGCTCCTCGATCAGCTCGGCGATCATCCCGCCGACATCGAAGCCCGCGAGGACGAAGGCAACGTAGCCGTCCTTCACCGGCAGCGAGTCCGAGGGGTAGATGATCAGCACCCGTGAGTAGTAGCGGCGGCGGATCGCGCCGGTCCCGATGTAGACCGGCAGGTTGTGGTCATCCGCGGCCGAGAGCGCCTCGTGCATCGAGACATCCACGAAGTGGTGCTCGACGCCCGCCTCCTTGTCGGCGAGGGCGGCGAGGCCGGCGATCCAGCCCATTGCCGCCGCGTAGTACTCGGCGACCTCGACGCCCGAGGCCATCGGCTCGCGGTCCGGCTTGCCGCTGACGTAGGACATGCCGGCGGCGCTCTCGATGATCAGGCTGTCCGCCTTGCGGTCGGCGTACGGTCCGGTCCGCCCGAAGGGGCTGATCGAGACGTAGATCGTGTCGGGGAAGCGCTCGGCCATCGCCTCGCTGTCGGCGAGCGGGAGCGGCGAGGCGGCCGGGGTCTGCCAGTTCGCGATCACGAGCTGGCTGGTTGCGACGAGCTTGCCCGCGAAGCGCGCTCCCGCCTCGCTGGTGATGTCGAGCGCGACGCTGCGCTTGCCGCCGTTGAGCAGGCGGTGCAGCCCGCCGCCGTCGAGGGCGAACTCGTCGCCGGGGAAGGGACCGGCGCGGCGAATGGCGTCGCCGCCGGGCGGCTCGATGCGGATCACCTCCGCACCGGACTGGGCGAGGAGCTGCGCCGCGTAGGCGACGGCGCCGCCGCTCGCGATCTCGACGACGCGGATGCCCTCGAGGGCGCCCGGGGCGGAAGCGTCGGCCACGCCTACGCCTCCTCGTCGAACATCAGGACGCTGCGGGCGACCTCGCCCGCCTTCATCGCCCGGAACGCCTCGTTGATGTCCTCGAGCTTGCCGCGGCGAGTGATCATCTCGTCGAGCAACAGGCGGCCCTGGAGGTACCAGTCGACGTAGCGCGGCATGTCGATGCGGAAGCGGTTGGAGCCCATGCTCGAACCCTGCAGCTTCTTGGCGCCCAGCAGGCTGGGGCCGTCGATCTCCAGCTTCGTACCCTGCGGGATCATCCCGATCACCGTCGCCGTGCCGCCGCGGCGGATCGCCTCGTAGCACTGCTCGGCGGCCACCTTCAGACCGATCGCCTCGAAGGTGTAGTCCACCCCGCCGGGGACGATGCGCTTGATCGCCTCCACCGGGTCACGCGAGGAGGCGTCGACGGAGTGCGTGGCGCCCAGCTCGCGTGCGGTCGCCAGCTTCGACTCGTGCACATCGACGGCGATGATCGTGCGCGCGCCGCCGATGCGCGCCCCCTGGATCGCGGCCAGACCAACCCCACCCGCGCCGAAGACCGCGACCGTCGAGCCGACCTCGATGCCCGCGGTGTTGAGCACCGCGCCGAGGCCGGTGGTGACGCCGCAGCCGATCAGCGCCATGCGGTCGACCCCGATGTCCGCCTCGACCTTCACGAGGGCGTTCTGGTGGACCAGCATCCGCTCTGCGTAGGTGGCGAGGCCGGCCATCTGCGTCAGGCCGCCGCCCTTCCAGCTCAGCGCCGGTTCGTCGCCGGGCCCGCGAAGCGGGCGCTGCATGCAGAGGAACGGCTCGCCACCGAGACAGCGGTCGCAGTTGCCGCAGAAGATCGAGAGGCAGGCGATCACGCGGTCGCCCGGGGCAAACATCGTGACGTCCTCGCCGACCGCCTCGACGACGCCGGCCCCCTCGTGGCCGAGCACGGCAGGCGTGACCATCGAGTAGAAGCCATCAACGAAGTGCAGGTCGGAGTGGCACACGCCGCTCGCGCCGGTGCGAACGACGACCTCGTTGCCGCGCGGCTCGTCGAGGTCGATGTCCTCGACGGTGAGCGCATCGTTAGGGGCGTGGAAGACTGCGGCTCGCATCGCTGGATCCCCTCGCTGCGTACGTTCGGCGGGCGGCTCACGGCGTGCGCCGCCCGCGACGCAGTGTGGCCATGCCGCGATGCGCTGTCCAGCCGCCCGGTGCGTCCGCCCTACGCGTCCTCGTCGAACATCAGGACGCTGCGGGCGACCTCGCCCGCCTTCATCGCCCGGAACGCCTCGTTGATGTCCTCGAGCCGCCCGCGCCGCGTGATCATCTCGTCCAGCAGCAGCCGGCCCTGCAGGTACCAGTCGATGTACCGAGGCATGTCGATGCGGAAGCGGTTGGAGCCCATGAACGAGCCCTGGAACGTCTTGCCGCCGAGCAGGCTGGGCCCGTCGATCTCCACCTTCACACCCTGCGGGATCATCCCGATCACCGTGGCGGTGCCGCCGCGGCGGATCGCCTCATAGCACTGCTCGGCGGCCACCTTCAGACCGATCGCCTCGAAGGTGTAGTCGACGCCGCCGGGGACGATGCCCTTGATCGCCTCCACCGGGTCCCGCGAGGAGGCGTCGACGGAGTGCGTCGCGCCCAGCTCGCGGGCGGTCGCCAGCTTCGACTCGTGCACGTCCACGGCGATGATCGTGCGCGCGCCGCCGATGCGCGCCCCCTGGATCGCGGCCAGGCCCACCCCGCCCGCGCCGAAGACCGCGACCGTCGAGCCGACCTCGATGCCCGCGGTGTTGAGCACGGCGCCGAGGCCGGTGGTGACGCCGCAGCCGATCAGGGCCATGCGGTCGACCTCGATCTCCGCCTCGACCTTCACGAGGGCGTTCTGGTGGACCAGCATCCGCTCCGCGTAGGTGGCGAGGCCCGCCATCTGCGTCAGGCCGCCGCCCTTCCAGCTCAGCGCCGGCTCGTCGCCGCGGCGGCGCATCGGGTTTTGCATGCAGAGGAACGGCTCGCCGCTCAGGCAGCGGTCGCAGTTCCCGCAGAAGATCGAGAGGCAGGCGATCACGCGGTCGCCCGGGGCGAACATCGTGACGTCCTCGCCGACCGCCTCGACGACCCCGGCGCCCTCGTGGCCGAGCACGGCCGGCGTGGCCATCGCGTAGAGGCCCTCCACGAAGTGCAGGTCGGAGTGGCACACGCCGCTCGCCCCGGTGCGGACGACGACCTCGCTGCCGCGCGGCTCGTCGAGGTCGATCTCCTCGACGGTCAGTGCGTCATTCGGGGCGTGGAAGACTGCGGCTCGCATCGCTGGCTCCTCGCTGGGACTGCGTTCGCCGGGCGGGCGACGCGGTCCGTCGCCCGCGACGCAGTGTGGCGATGCCGCGGTACGCCGTCCAGTCCCGCCCGCGCTACGCGCCACCCTCGTCCAGCTGCGCCGCGAGTTCCTCGGCGCTGCGCGCGGGGAGCGCGCAGACGAAGTCCTCGCAGACGTAGGCGGCGGCCTCGCCGGGTGGGACGGCGCGACCCTCGAGGACCGGGAGTACGCCCTCGCCGGCAGCGGGCGCGAGTAGCGTTGCGGGCAGGAAGCGCCCGGCCAGCTCGCGCTCGAACGGCACTCGCGCCTCCGCGTCGCCGACGACCGCGATCTCGCGCGGCGGCGACACCAGCAGTTCGACGAGCTGGAGCAGGCTGCCGAAGCCGCCGGCGCCCTCCGCCATCCTCGCGCTGACCTGCGAGACCACCTCGCGGGCCACGTCCTCCCACTCGGGCCGTCCGAAGTAGCGGCCGAGCCAGAACGCGAGGAGCGCGGCCGCGCCGTTGCCGCTCGGCGACGCGGCGTCGTAGAACGGCTTCTGGCGCAGGATCAGGCGCTCGGCGTCCTCGGGCGACTCGAAGAATCCGCCGCCCTCAGCGTCGTGGAAGCGCTCGACGATCTCCGCGAGCAGCTCGGCGGCCCAATGCAGGTGGTCGAGGTCGCCCGTGGCGCGGTAGAGCTCGAGCAGGCCGAGGCCGTAGCAGGCGTAGTCGTCGAGCAGACCGTCGATCTTCGCGACGCCGTCCTTCCAGCTGTGCAGCAATCGCCCGCCACTCCCATCGGCAGCCGCCTGCCACATCGAGGCGCGCACGAACTCCGCGTTGCGCCGCGCGATCTCCAGGTAGCGAGCGTCGCCGAGCACTCGCCCCGCCTCGGCGAAGGCAGCGAGGGCGAGCCCGTTCCACGAGGTCAGTACCTTGTCGTCTAGGCCGGGCCAGACGCGCTGTTCTCGCTCCGCCAGCAGCGCCGCGCGCCAGCCGGCGAGGCGCGTCTCCAGCTCCGCCTCGTCCAGCCCGAAGTCGCGCGCGATCTCGCCGAGCGGGCGGTAGCGGCTCAGCACGTTGCGCCGCCCGAACTCCGGATGGTGCGGATCCTCGAAGTTGCCGCCCTCGGTCACCCCGTAGACGGCTCCGCAGATCCGCGCGTCCTCCTCGCCGAGGACGGCGGTCAGCTCGGCTCGGGTCCAGACGAAGAACTTGCCCTCGATGCCCTCGCTGTCTGCGTCCTGCGCGCTGTAGAAGCCGCCGTCGCCGTCGAGCATCTCGCGCTCGAGGTAGTCGAGCGTTTCGCGCACGATCCGCTCGAAGGCCGGATCGCCGCCGAACTGGTGGCCGTGCAGGTAGACGCCGGCGAGCTGCGCGTTGTCGTAGAGCATCTTCTCGAAGTGCGGGACCAGCCACTGGCGATCGACGCTGTAGCGCGCGAAGCCGCCGCCGAGCTGGTCGTACATGCCGCCCGCCGCCATCGCCCGCAGCGTCGAGAGCGCCATGCGTCCCGCCGTGCCCGGCGCGCCGCCCTCCGCTCGCCGGCGCGCCTCGTGCATCAGCAGGAACTCGAGGCCTCCCGGGCTGGGGAACTTCGGCGCGCTGCCGAAGCCGCCCCACTCCTCGTCGAACCCCCGCCAGAGCGCTTCGACTGCCTCCGAGGTCAACGCGGCGCTCGCCTCGGCCGGGCCCTCCTCGCTCGCGTACTGGCGGGCGACCGCGGCCTGCAGCCGCTCCGTGATGCCCTGCGCCGAGTCGAGCACGCGGCTGCGGTCGTCCCGCCAGAGGTCGCGCAGCGCGGTCAGCACGCGCGGGAAGCCCGGACGGCCGTGGCCGTCCTCGGGAGGGAAGTAGGTCCCGGCGTAGAACGGCTTGCCCTCGGGCGTCAGGAAGACCGTCATCGGCCAGCCGCCGGAGCCGGTCAGCGCCTGCGTCGCCGTCATGTAGACGTTGTCGACGTCGGGACGTTCCTCGCGATCGACCTTGACGTTGACGAATGCCTCGTTCATCAGCGCGGCGATCGTCTCGTCCTCGAACGACTCGTGCGCCATGACGTGACACCAATGGCAGGAGGAGTAGCCGACCGAGAGCAGCAGCGGCTTGTCCTCGGCGCGGGCTCGCTCGAAGGCCGCCTCGCCCCAGGGGTACCAGTCGACAGGGTTGTCGGCGTGTTGCAGCAGGTAGGGGCTGGTCTCGTCGGCGAGCCGGTTGCGGGGGGAAGGCGTGTCCGCCTCGCTGTGTTCAGTCATGGGCGTTCGCGCGGCTCGTCGCGCTCCTCGCAGTCCGTGTCGCCGGCGGTGCAGGCCGGCCCGGCCGCCTCGCGCACGACGCCCTCGAGAGCGTCGGCCAGGCCCGAGGCCAGGCCGGCGGCGGCACCCAGCGCCGACCCAGCGGCGTCGCCGGCCGCCTCTCCGGCTCCGCCCACGACGCCGAGGAACGGCGAGCGCGGGCGCGGCTTTGGGGCCTCGTCGCGCGGCGGATCGGGCTGCGATGTGGGCTCGGGCATTGCGATCATCCTCCCCATCACAAGCGCCAGATCATGCACTTCGTGAGACGCAGAGTAGCGCAATGTGTCCAAAACGAACGTAACTACACGCTCAACTAAACGTAACCGCTGATTGAGCGAGTGCTTGAGCGGTTAGGCCCTTGACAGGCGGGATACGAAATCTCTAGCGTCCGCGCCAAGCCGGTATGTGCAGCTACGCCAGGATGCACATACACCGGGAGAGAGGGGACTGTTGGAATGACGTGGGCAGAACGCGTAGGTGACCTTGCGACGAATGTCGCACTAGTCGGGATCAACCTCGCGAGGATCTTCACGCTGGCCGCCAGCATTCTTGCCACCAAGGTCGATGACCTGGTGACGAGCCTGGGCGAGCGCAGCGAGAACGGCCTGGCTCGCACCGACACCGCAGCCGGCACGTGGGTTCGTCTGCCCGCTGCCGTGCTATGGGGTATCGCGGCGATCGGTCTTCGCCTGGTTTCGATCGTGACGGTGTTCGTACGGCAGCTGACGGGCGCGGCGGACGACTTCTTCCGCACGCTCGCCGAGGGCTAGGCCGTAGCGGACTGAGCCGGCAACTCGCCTTGCGAGCCGCCAGGAACTAGCGAGAGACGCGAACAGGGTACCCAAGAGTGCTTGACGCGCTCCCGACGAGCGCCTGGACGGGCCACCTCCGGGAATTCCTGGAGGTTGTCCGCCGGGTGCTCGTGTTCGTCTTGCTCACTGTGAGCGGAATCTGGCACGCCCTCGCGCTCGCCCTCGACGGCCTCGCACAGGGCCTCGATGGCGAGTGGCGGCGGGCGGCGGACCGGACGGGCGTTGATGCCTGGTGGCCCTTCCGGGTGGGTCTGCGCGCGGTCGCATGGCTGCACGGAGTTGCAGCCTCCGCGGCCGCTGCGCTGAGCCGATTGAGCGCCGCACACCTGAGGGTGGCTGGAAACATCGACGAGCGCCTGCTGCGCTCCCTGGGCGAAGCCGCCGCAGCGGCCTGATCGGCCACTGCCGACCGGAATCCCGCATCCGCGGCGTCCCGCGGATGCGTGTGATCGTGCGCCCTCGACTGTGATGTCGGTCTAGATCATCCGGCGCAGGCCGGTGACGATCCCGCGCGCGTCGTCCAGGAGACTGCGTCGCCTGCGCGCGGGAGCTTTCGGGCGCGCACTCGCCCGCCTCGGCGCACGGCCGCCCGCGGGCGGAGCCGTCACAGGAGGCCGCGGTGGTGTGCGCGGGTGCTGAGCAGCGCCGCCGTCAGGAGCGCCCGTGTCCGCCTCCGGCGCCGGGAGTTGCAACAGCTGCTGGACCTGGAGCTGCGAGTTCCCGAGCAGCCGCCTCAGCTCGGCGCGCTCCGTCGCCGCCTCGCGCTGCTCCTCGGCCGCCGCCTCAAGCTGACGCTCGAGCCGCTCGACGGAGGCCCGCAGCGTGTCGGCGCGCGCGTGGACCGAGGCCAGCAACTGGTCACGGTGCTCCAGTTCCAGCCGCAGGCGAGCGACTTCCCCCGCTGCCTGGTCCTCGGTCATCCGGTCGCCTCCCGCACTCGCCCTCCTCCGGCAGTCTAGCGCCGCCTCTGACCACGGCGTCCAGCCCGCTTGCGCCGCCGGCGACTCTCGCGCCCTCGCGGGCGGGGTGTCGCTATGATTGGCGCGACAGCACGAGCATGTCGAGAGGGACATGATGGACTGGAGCGACACGCCCGAGCAGGCGGAGTTCAGGGCGTACGTCCGCCGCTTCTTCGAGGAGAAGCTGCCCGACCGCTATCGCAACTCGCCGCACGCGGAGTTCCACAACGTGCGCGCCGTCAACGGCGAGGAGATCATCCTCAACTCCGCAAGCTGGACAGGCGACCGGCTCTCCGAGGATCCCGAAATCCACCAGGCCGCCGAGGACTGGGGCGCCGCACTCAGCGCCGAGGGCTACGTCGCCCCGGCCTGGCCGAGGGAGCTCGGAGGCGCGGGCTTCAGCACCCGCGAGCAGTTCATCTTCCACGAGGAGCGCGAGAAGGCCGGCGCGCCGCGCGCCGGCGGCACCGGCGCGATGTTCCTCGGCTCCGTGCTCATGGTGCACGGCAACGAGGAGCAGCGCGCACGCTACATGCCCGCGATCGCCCGAGGCGAGATCGAGTGGGCGCAAGGCTACTCGGAGCCGGGCGCGGGCTCCGATCTCGCCTCGCTGAGCCTGCGTGCGGAGCGCGACGGTGACGAGTACGTGCTCAACGGGCAGAAGATCTGGTCCACGCCGCAGACCTCGGACGCGATCTACTGCCTCGTGCGGACCGACCCGGACGCACCGAAGCATCGAGGCATCTCGTTCCTGATGGTGGACAGCCTGACCGCGCCGGGCATCGTGATGAAGCCGCTGCTCAACGCCTGCTTCGACCACGGCCGCTTCGGTGAGACCTTCTTCGACAACGTGCGCGTACCCGCGGCGAACTTGATCGGCGAGGAGAACCGCGGCTGGTACGTCGCGATGACGCTGATGGATTTCGACCGCGCCTCGATCTCCGGAACCGGCGAGGACCGGCGCACGATCCACAAGCTGATCGACTACTCACACAGCGACGAGGGCCGGACGCGGACGCGTATCGCGGAGTTGCCATCCGTGCGTGCCGAGATCGCGGATCGCATGATCGAGACCGAGGTCGGACACAACCTCTCGTACCGCCTCGCCTGGATGCAGTCCTCTGGCCTCATCCCCAACTACGAGGCCTCGATGGGCAAGGTGTTCTCCACCGAGCTGCACCAGCGCGTGGCCCGCACCGGCGCGAAGGCGCTGGGGCTCTACACCAACATCTGGCCCGGCGACTCGCGCGCGCCCATCGAGGGCGAGTTCTCCGACCGCTACGTGCGAATGATCCCGGACTCGATTGCCGGTGGCACCTCGGAGATCCAGCGTAACGTGATCGCCACACGCGGCCTCGGCCTGCCGCGCAGCTAGCGGCGCCATGCAAATCGACATCTTCAGCGAGATGCAGCGTCCCCGCGATCTGTGGGACGACGACGCCTACGAGCACACACTGATCGAGGAGACGCTGGAGCAGGCGCGGCTCGCCGACGAACTCGGCTACGGCTGCTGGTGGCAGGTGGAGCACCACGGCGCCGTCGAGTTCAGCTACAGCTCCGCGCCCGAGATGATGCTGACCGCGATCGCCCGCGGCACCGAGCAGCTGCGAGTCGGCCACGCCGCGGTGCTCTCCCCGCACCGCTTCAACCACCCGATCCGCGTCGCCGAGCGCGCCTCCTTCCTCGACCACCTCAGCGAGGGCCGCCTCGAGCTCGGCCTGGCGCGCTCCACGGTCAAGGAGTGGCGCGCCTTCAACATCGACGGCGACGAGACGCGCGACCAGATGCAGCAGGCGTTCGAGCTGATCCCGCAGCTCTGGACGCAGGACGCCGTGGACTGGGACAGCGAGGACTTCGAGATCCACGACTTCACGCTCACGCCCAAGCCGCTGCAGAAGCCCCACCCGCCACTCTGGCAGGCCTGCTCCGGCCCGATCTCGTTCGAGCAGGCCGGACGCAACGGCGTCGGGGCGCTCGCCAACACGCTCTGGCGCTCGCTCGACCAGGTCGAGGAGATCGTCGAGTCCTACAAGCGCGGCATCGCCCAGTGCGAGCGCCCGGTCGGCGAGTTCATCAACAACCAGATCGCCTTCTTCACGTTCGTGCACTGCGTCGAGGACGGCGACGCCGAGCTGAGCAGCGCCGCCGCCGGCGCCGCCGCCTGGTACACCAACACCGCGCTCACCTTCTTCGAGGCCCGCGAGTCCTTCCTGCGCCGCGCACGGGAGATCGAGGCCGCACGGGACGAGGCCGGAAGCGACCTCACCGGCCGCTTCCTCGAGGATGAAGACGCCGAGTCCACGAAGGCGCAACTTATCCACGCGCGGATCATGAACGGCGAAGCCGTGCCCGACGAAGAGGTCTTCGAGGTACTCAGCGAACAGCAGTCGCTCGTCGTCGGGGACCAGCGGGCCTGCCTCGAGAAGATGAAGCGTTACGAGGAGGTCGGGATCGACCGCCTGATGTCCTTCCACCAGGTCGGCAAGCTGCGCCACGAGGAGGTGACGCGCAGCATCCGGCTGATCGGCGAGCTGATCCCGGAGTTCCACGGCAAGGAGTAACCCGGAGCCGCGCCGCCATTGACGCCCGCCGGGCGAGCGTCGAGGCTGCGCCCCCGGCGGCGAGCAGCGAAGGGAGCGGTCGATGGCAGCGGACGCGCCGCGCGCGCTCGAAGGCGTGCGCATCATCGAGATCGCGGCGGGCCTCTCCGTCGCCTACGCGGGCAAGCTGCTCGCGCAGGGCGGCGCCGAGGTGATCCGTATCGAGCCTCCCGAGGGCGACCCGATCCGCCTCGCCGGCCCCTTCCCCGGCGACGAGCCGGACGTCGACGGCGGCGGGCAGCACGCCTTCCTGAACGGCGGCAAGCGCAGCGTCGCGCTCGACGTGAACAGCGAGGGCGGCGCGACCGTCACCGCCGACCTGATCGCGAGCGCCGACGTGCTGCTCACCTCCTGGAAGACCCCCTCGCCGCTTCCGCTCGACGACGCCGACGCGATGCGCGAGCGCTTCCCCGACACGCTCTACGTCTCGATCAGCCCCTTCGGGCGCAGCGGCCCCTACGCCGGTTTCGAGGGCGACAGCCACGTCATCGAGGCGCTCGCCGGATTCTCCTACGTCACCGGCTACCCGGACCGCGAGCCGGTCAGCCTCGGCGTCGACACCGCCGAGTTCCTCGGCGGCCTCTACGGCTGGGTGACGACGCTTACGCTGCTCAACGCCCGCGCCCACGGGGAGCAGCACCACCACGCCGACATCGCCAGCTACGAGACCGCCGCGCTCACCGACGACCACAACCTGGCGGTCTACCACGGGATGGGGTTGCTGCGGCGGCGCTTCTACTCGCGCGTGCTCGGCGCCTACCCGTCCGACATCATGCGCTGCCGCGACGGCTTCGTCTCCGTCGTGCCCGGCGCGCCGGACTTCGCCACCTCATTGGCGCTGCTGATCGACCGTCCCGAGATGATCGACGACCCGCTGCTGCAGCTGCCGAAGGAGCGCGTGGTGCGCTGGCAGGACTTCGACGCGCTGATGGAGCCCTGGCTGATGGAGCACGACGCGGCCGACATCGTGCAGAAGGCGCAGGAGCTGCGCCTCGCCTTCGCCTTCGTGCCAGACGTCGCCGACCTCGCCGCCGACGAGCACCTCGCCGCCCGCGGCTTCTTCGAAGGCCCCGGCGGCGAGCCGGCCGTCGGCCCGCCCGTCGGCCTCTCCGAGACGCCGCTGCGGCCGGCCGCGCCGCCCGCCCTCGGCGAGGCGAACGACGAACTCGCCACCCGGAGCGGAGGTGCCGCATGAAGCCGTTCGACGGCCTCCGCGTCATCGACCTCTCGCAGGTCTGGGCCGGCCCCGTCGCCGCGCGCGTGCTCGCCGACCTCGGCGCCGACGTGATCAAGGTCGAGCGCCCGACGGTGCCGGACCGCATCCGCACGGCCTACATCGCGCAGAACGACACGACCGGCAACTACTGGGAGCGCGCGCCGTACTACACCGTGCGCAACGTCTCCAAGCGCGGGCTCGCGCTCGACCTCGGAAGCGACGAGGGCATCGCGATCCTGCGCGGGCTGCTGGAGGACGCGGACGTGCTGATCGAGAGCTACACGCCGCGCGTGCTGGAGAACTTCGGACTCTCCTGGAACCACCTCAAGGACCAGTACCCGCGGCTGATCATGATGTCCCTGTGCGGCTACGGCCAGACCGGCCCGCGCCGCAACAGCCCGGCCTTCGGCATGGGCATGGAGCCGGCCTCCGGCATCTCCTCGGTCAGCGGCTACGAGGGCGAGCCGCCGCTCAAGAGCGGCAACACCTGGGTCGACCCCTTCGCCGGCATCCACGGCCTCGGCGGCCTCCTGACCGCGCTCTACCACCGCGAGCGCAGCGGGCGCGGCCAGCAGATCGATGTCTCGATGCAGGAGGGGCTGCTGCAGTTGCTCGGCCCGCAGTTCCACGACTACTGGATGAATGGCCGGCTGCACCCGGGCAGCGGCAACCGCCGCGAGGGCCTCGTGCGGGGCATCTACCCCTGCGCCGGCGAGGACGACTGGATCGCGATCAGCGTCCGCGACGAGGCGCAGTGGGCCGCCCTCGCCAGCGCCACCGGCAACGCTGCCTGGCTGGACGACGACCGCCTGGCGACGATGGCCGGCCGCCATGAGCAGCACGACGAGATCGACACCGCGATCGGCGAATGGACGGCCTCGCGAGACAAGTTCACGGCGATGGAGGAGCTGCAGGCGGCAGGCGTGCCCGCGGGCGCAGTGCTCAACGCGCGCGAGCTGATGCAGAACGAGCACCTGCTCGCCCGCGGCCTCTGGGACGCGCAACCCGTGCGTGGCTTCGCCACCGTGCCGGTGCAGCGCTACTTCCCGGCCCACGTCGACGGCGAGGGCTACGGCGCGCGCGGCCCGGCCCCGCACATCGGCGAGCACACCGACGAGGTGCTGCGCGAGCTGCTCGGCTACGACGACGCGAAGATCGCCGAGCTGCGCGAGGCCGGCGTGATCGACGGCGAGCCGATCATGCTCACCCCGCCCGAGTCGCGCGCCGCCCTGATCCAGCCGATCGACGTCTTCCTCGAAAGCGGCTCCATCCTCGAGGTGGACGAGCAGCACCTCGAGCGCATGGCGGAGGTCGTCGCGCGGATCGAGGCGGGCGCGGGGTAGGGGCTGCGGGCGGTGACCTTGCTGGGATTGTCCTCAGCCGCACCGCTCGTAGTCATCGACTGCGAGACGACCGGCCTCGGCAGGCACGACCGCATCGTCGAAGTCGCCGCCGTCACGCTCGATCCTCGCACCTGGGAACGGGTCGACGAGTACGACACGCTCATCAACCCGGAGCGTGATGTCGGACCCACCGGGCTGCACGGCATCACGGCCTCGATGGTCGAGGCGGCGCCGACGTTCGCGGAGATCGCCGCTGCACTGTCCCGCCGGCTCCATGGCTCGGTCCTCATCGCGCACAACCTGCCTTTCGACGCACGAATGCTGGAGTACGAGTTCGATCGCCTTGACGTGACGTTCAACGTGGGCACGGGCATGTGCACCTACCGCGCGACCGGCGAGAAGCTCATCGCCGCATGCAAGAGGTATCGGGTGGCACTCGATCATCAGCACCGCGCGCTCGCCGATGCCCGTGCAACGGCTGTTCTCGCCCGTGAGGTGCTAGCTGAGAGCCAGGCCGACCGCAGCGCCGTGACGGTCGGCTACCTTCCCGAAGCGCCCAACCCCCGAACGCTGCGCCGAGACACTGCCGACGCCGGAGTGAGCGAGATGGCGCGCATCGTCTCCCTCGCCCACTACCCCTACTCCGACGAGGCGCTGCTCCTCTACCTCGACGCGCTGGACTGGGTGCTCGACGACCACTACATCGACGACGAGGAGCACGCGGCGATCAAGGACTTCGCCTCACGGCTGGGCATCTCCGAAGAACGGCGCGAGGAGGCACACCGTTCCTATCTCGCATCGATCATCGCCGCCGCCGAGCGCGACGGCATCGTGACCGAAGCGGAACAGCAGCTGATTGGCCAGGTGATGGCTGCCCTCGAAATCAGCGACGTGGCAATGCCGGAGGTGACTCAGCTGCCCTCGACCAGCTCTCTTCGGGACGGCATGCACGTCTGCTTCACCGGCGAAGCCGTTGTCGGCGGCTCCTCGGTACCGAGGCACTTCCTGGAAGATTGCGCGGCGCAAGCCGGACTCCAGCCAATTGGATCGGTCACAAAGAAGGGCTGCGATCTGCTGGTAGCTGCCGACCCGGCGACTCAGTCCGGGAAGGCGCGCACTGCCCGGCGTTACGGCATTCCGGTCATGGGAGCGGGTGACTTCCTCGAAGCGATCGGTGTTCGTCCCCAACCAGCACCGTAGCTGGCCCTCCAGCGAGCGCCTACGGCAGCGGCTCGGCGCCGGCGGGCGGCGGGATCTCGAAGGCGTTGGCCGGCGAGGTTCCCGGCTGGCGCTCACTCGGTTCGGGTTACCCCAAGAGGTCCGGCGGCGCACAGCCGGCCACATCGAGCGTCGCGCGCACGTCCGGGGGGAGGGCGTCCCCGGCTTCCTCGATCTGTCTGATGAAGGTGAGCGCCGGTAGCAGAATCTGCAGGACGTTGACCGTACCTTCCGGGTCGAGGCGGTCCACGCGCCTCTTCAATCCCGCAATGGCGGCGACGGTCGTGTCGTGATGGTCGCGCAGCACGGGAGGGGGCTCGACGCTTCGCATGTCGTCGAGCGCACTGCCGAGCAGGGCTGCCGCCTCGCCCCAGGTCAGGTCCTCGGAGAGCAGCTGTTCCGCGTCCGCGAGGGTTTCGCCGCACGTCTTCGCATACTCCTCGACGCTGAGGGCTCCGGCGGTGGTCGGAGTAGCCGTGGAGGTCGGCATCGCCGTCGGCGTCGGAGTAGCGGTAGGGGTCGGCATCGCCGTCGGCGTCGGGATCGCCGTGGGGCGTGGCGTTGGAGTCGCCGTGGGCGTCGGGGTCGCCGTGGGGCGTGGCGTTGGAGTCGCCGTGGGGCGTGGCGTTGGAGTCGCCGTGGGCGTTGGAGCCGCCGTGGGGCGTGGCGTTGGAGCCGCCGTGGGCGTTGGAGCCGCCGTGGGGCGTGGCGTTGGAGCCGCCGTCGGCGTTGGAGTCGCCGTCAGCGTTGGAGTCGCCGTCAGCGTTGGAGTCGCCGTGGGGCGCGGCGTCGGGGTTGCGGTCGGCGTCAGAACCGCCGTGGGTGTCGAGGTTGGCGTCGGAGCGGAGCCGCCGACACCGCACCCGACGACGAGCGCGAGCACCAACAGGCCTGGAGCAAGCCGGACCACCCCGCCGCCTACGGCAGCGGCTCCGCGCCGGCGGGCGGCGGGACCTCGAAGGCGTTGAGCGTGAAGCCGACGAGGACGTAGTAGCCGACCAGGCCGGTCAGGTCGACGATGCCCTGATCGCCGAGGAGCGCGCGCAGCGCCCCGAACGACTCGTCGCTCACGCGGTTGTTGGCGAACAGCTCGCGCACGTAGCGCACGATCGCCGCCTCCCCGTCCTCGAGCGCGTCGAGGGCGGTGCGATGGCCGATCGCCTCGATCGCGGCCTCGCTGACGCCGCCCTCGCGGGCGAGGCGCGCGTGCGCGTTCCACATCAGCCCGGCGTCGAGCTCGCGCGCGGCGGTGATGATCGCGGTCTCGCGCTGGCCGGGCGTGAGGTCGGACTCCCAGCGGACGTAGCGGCTCAGCTGCGCCGCGCGCAGGGCCAGCTCCGGCGAGTGGATCAGGATGCCGTACGGGCCTGAGACCTGGCCGCCGCGCAGCTCCGCGACGCGGTCGTAGGTCTCCGCCAGTTCGGTCGGCACGTCTTTGCGCGAGGTCAGGTTCGGTAGTCGGGGCATCGGGACTCCTCGTGTGGCGTCGGTGGGGCTCCGAGGATACAGAACGCCATGGCCGCGGGGCGGCGGGCTGGTGACGGCTGCTCGCGGTAGAGTCGATCCATGCGCCGCTTCCAGAACCCCGCCGTGCTCGCGCTCGTCCTCGCGGCGCTCGTCGTGCTGGTTGGGCTCGGCACCTGGCAGCTCGCGAGGAACGAGTGGAAGCAGGGGCTGATCGAGGACCGCGACGCGGCGATCGCCGCGCCCCCACTCCACTCCGTCGAGGCGGCCATGCCCGGCGGCGAAGCCATCGAGTACCGGCGCGTTGCCCTCGTGGGCGTGTGGGACTACGAGCGCGTGCAGATCGTCGCCAACCGGACTCGCTTCGGCTTGCGCGGCGAGGACATGTATGTGCCGCTGCTCACGAGCCCGGGGATCACACCCGCTCTGCTCGTGCATCGCGGCTGGTACCCCGCGGCGGAGCGCGATCGCGTGCTCGCGGGCCTCGAGGCGGAGCGCCATCGGTTACTCGCGGGCCTCGAGGTGGACGCGCCGCGGGAGGGCCTCGCGCTGCCCGCCAGCAGCACCGACTCGCGGCGCAACGAGGATGGCGCCTGGACCCGCTTCAGCCTCGAGGCGATCGCGGCGGCGCTGCCCTACCCCGTGGCGCCGCTGTACGTGATCGCCGGCGAGCGAGTCGAGCAGCAGCCGCGGCGCGTGCCGGACGAGCTGCCGGTCACCGGCTACGAGGGCTATCGCAACACCACGCCGCACATCGAGTACGCTCTGACCTGGTACGGCCTCGCGGTCGTGCTCGCCGTGACCGCCGGCGTACGAATCCGGCAGCAGCGCCGGGGCCGCGATGCGGCCTCGGCCACCGAGGGGAACACCAGCGATGCCCCGCCTGCTTGACCTGCTGCGCCGCCGCGGCCCCGCGATCGACCCCGCCTGCGGCATGGAGGTAGACCGCGGCGACCCGCCCGGCGGCAGCACGATCCACGACGGCGAGACCTACTACTTCTGCGCCCGCGGCTGCCGCCTCTCGTTCGAGGAGGACCCCGCCGCCTACCTCTCCGGCGACAAGCGCGAGGAGATGTAGCCGCCCTCGCGCGGAGCCCCGTCCGCTGGGGCGATCAGCGCGGGGCCGTATACTTGTCCGGCCGAACGGCCGCGAGGCCCACCTCACCAGAAAGGCGGAGATGACTCCCGACGACTCCCCGATCGCGCGCGACGTCCTCAGCCAGGACGAGGCCATCGCCCGCGCGCGACTCGTCTCCGACATCAGCTACGAGATCCACCTCGATCTCACGGCGGGCGCGTCCACGTACCGAGGCGACGTGACGGTTCACTTCGCTTATGTCGCCTCAGGCGGCGACGACGGCGTCTTCCTCGACCACCGCGGCGGCGGCATCGAGCGCCTCGAGGTCAACGGCGAGGAGCTCGAGCCGCCGAGCGGCGAGTACCGCATCCCTCTGCCCGCCTCGGCGCTGCGCGAACAGAACGTCGTGCGCGTGCGCTACGAGCACGAGTACGACCACACCGGCGACGGCTTCCATCAGTTCGTCGATCCCGAGGACGGCGACGAGTACCTCTACAGCAACTTCGAGCCCTACAACGCCCACCGCCTCTTTCCCTGCTTCGACCAGCCGGACCTGAAGGCGAGCTACGACCTGACGGTCGACGCGCCCGCGGAGTGGGAGCTGATCGCGAACGGCCCGGAGCTGGAGCGCGAGGCGCTCGAGGACGGGCGGCTACGGCGGCGCTACGCGCCCGCGGAGCGCTTTAGTACCTACCTGTTCGCCCTGATCGCCGGCCCTTACCACGTCGTCCGCGACGAGCATCGAGGCGTCCCGCTCGGCTTCTACTGCCGCCGCTCGCTCGTCCGGCACCTCGACGCGGACGAGCTGTTCGAGGTGACGAAGCAGGGCCTGGACTTCTTCGGCGAGTTCTTCGACTACGCCTACCCGTTCGGCAAGTACGACCAGATCTTCGTGCCCGAGTTCAACTTCGGCGCGATGGAGAACATCGGGGCGGTCACGCACTCGGAGCGCATGGTCTTCCGCGACCCGCCGACCGACAACCAGCGGCTCGGCCGGGCCGAGGTGCTGCTGCACGAGATGGCGCACATGTGGTTCGGCAACCTCGTGACCATGCGCTGGTGGAACGACCTCTGGCTGAACGAGAGCTTCGCCACCTACATGGCCTACCTCGCGCTGGTCGAGGCGACGCGCTTCCAGACGGCCTGGCAGGCGTTCAACTCCGGGATGAAGGCCTGGGCCTACCGCCAGGACCAGCTCGTCACCACCCACCCGATCGCCGGGCAGGTGCGCGACACCGACGAGACCTTCCTCAACTTCGACGGCATCACCTACGGCAAGGGCGCCGCCGTCCTCAAGCAGCTCGTGGCGGCCGTCGGCATGGACGGCTTCCGCGAGGGTATGCGCATCTACTTCCGCCGCCACGCCTTCGGCAACACCACCCTCGCCGAGTTCCTCGACGCGATCGGCGAGGGCGCCGGGCGCGACCTGCACGGCTGGGCGGCCCTCTGGCTGGAGACGGCCTCGCTGAACACGCTCGCCGCCAGCTGGGAGGTCGAGGACGGCCGCCTCGCCAGTCTCTCGATCGGCCAGACCGCGCCCGAGGACTACCCGACCCTGCGCCCGCACCAGCTCGATCTCGCCCTCGTGGGCGAGGGCGATGACGGTGGCGGCGAACCGGCGATCGAGACGCTACCGGTCTCCGTCGAGGGCGTCTCGACGGTCGTCGAGGCGGCCGCGGGCCGCGCCGCGCCGCAGCTCGTGATGCCGAACCACAACGATCACGCCTTCGTGAAGGTCGCGCTCGACGACCGCTCGCTCGACTACGTGAGCGAGCACCTCGAGCGGGTCGGCGACCCGCTGCTGCGACAGCTGATCGGGCAGGCGCTGTGGAACATGGTGCGCGACCAGCAGCTGCGCTCGACCGACTACCTCCCCCTCGTCGCCTCGAAGCTGGCGAACGAGGCCGACACGGAGCTGATCGAGAGCGCCCTCCAGACGGCGGTCGCCGCGATCGCGCGCTACGTGCCGGCGGACCAGCGCGATGAGCAGGCGCGCCGTTTCGCCGAGGTCTGCTGGGAGGCGTTGCAGGCACTCCCTGCCGACGCGGCGAGCAACGACCTGCGGATCATCTGGGCGCGCACGCTGATCGGCGTCTCGATCACGCCCGAGGACATCGAGCGCGTGATCCGCCTCGCCGACGGCGAGCTGAGCGCGCCCGGGCTCACGATCGACCAGGAGATGCGCTGGGACATCGCGGCCCGCGCCATCGCGCACGGAGTCGCGGGCGCCGAGGCGCGCGTCGAGGCGGAGCGGGAGCGCGACCCCTCGGACCGCGGCGAGCGGGCAGCGATCCGCGCGTCCGTGGCGACGCCCACGGCGGAGGCGAAGGCGGAGGCCTGGGAGCGGATCCACGGCGAGGGCTATGGCTCGCTGCACCTCACCGCCGCGGCGATGAGCGGCTTCCACTGGAACGTGCAGCGCGAGCTGCTCGACCCGTGGGCCTGGGAGTTTTTCGAGCGCGCGCCCGAGGTCTTCGCGGAGCGCCAGAACGAGTTCACGCGCGCCTGGTTCGCGAATCTCTTCCCCCACTTCCGCATCGAGCAGGCCGTGCTCGACCGCTCGCGCGAGCTGCTTGAGGAGATCGGGGACGGGTTGCCGCTGCTCGCCCGCTCGCTGCGCGAGGCCAACGACGACCTCGAGCGCGCGATCCGCTGCAGGGAGTTCGCCACAACTTGAGCGTTGCAGTGTGAGGGGCGCAGTGTGACGGCCTGGAGCGCCCGTCGGCCGAAGATCTTCTACGGCTGGTACATAGCCGCCGCCGGGTTCCTCTCGCAGTTCATGTTCGGCGTGCTGATGTTCCACTCGTTCGGGACGTACGTGGCGCTGATGCAGGCCGACTTCGGCTGGAGCCGCACGACCTTCTCGTTCGCCTTCGCCGCGCAGCGCATCGAGAGCGGCGTGCTCGGGCCGATCCAGGGCTGGGTGATCGACACCTACGGGCCGCGCAAGGTGATGATCATCGGCCTGCTGCTGTTCTCGCTCGGGTTCATCCTGCTCAGCCGGGTGGAGTCGCTGCCGCTCTTCTACATTTCCTTCACGCTGATCGCGATCGGCTCCTCCCTCGGGAGCTTCCTCTCGGTACTCGTCGCAATCGTCAACTGGTTCCGCAGGCGGCGGGTGCTGGCGACCGGCGTGCTCACGATGGGCTTCGCCGTCGGCGGCCTCACCGCCACGCCGATGGCGCTGCTAATCGAGAGCATCGGCTGGCGCGACGCTGCCTTCGCCTCGGGCATCGTCGCGCTCGTCGTCGGGCTACCGCTCGCCGCCGTGGTGCGGCACCGCCCGGAGCCCTACGGCATGCTGCCCGACGGCGTCGACTCGGCATCCCAGGTAGCCGGCGAATCGGAGCAGATCGAGTGGTCGATGACGGCGCGCGAGGCGCTGACCACCTCCGCGTTCTGGTTCCTCGCGCTCGGGCAGGCCTCGGCGCTGCTGGTCATTGGCTCGCTGATGGTGCACCTCGTGATCTACATCCACGAGGATCTGGGCTACACCCTCGGGCTCGCGGCCCTGGCGGTCACGATCCAGACGTTCGGCCAGATCATCGGTCAGTTGCTCGCAACCGTGTTCGGCGACCGCGTGCCGAAGCGCCCATTCGTCATCCTCGCCCTGCTCGGCCACTCGGCGGCGATGCTGCTGCTCGCGCTGGCCGACGGGCTGCCAATGATCTACGTCGCGGTGGTGATCAACGGGATCGCCTGGGGATCGCGCGGACCGCTGATGATGGGGCTCCGCGCCGACTACTTCGGGCCGAGGCGGTTCGGCACGATCATGGGCTTCTCGTCGCTGGTGATCATGCTCGGCATGATCATCGGGCCGGTGTTCGCCGGCGTGATGTACGACGAGACCGGCAGCTACCGCCTCGGCTTCATCGTGCTCGCGCTGGTCGCCACGCTCGGTTCGGTGATGTTCCTGCTGGTCCGCCCGCCGGCGGCGCGCGAGCAGTGGCTCGCCGAGGCGGAACGGATGGCGGCCAGCCGCTCCTCCTGAGGCTCGGCAGCCGGCGGGCGGCTGCCGCAGGCGGGAACTTTCCCGTTCCGGCGTTCGTCCTCTACACACTGGATCATCGCGCGCTGTGCACGAGGGGCGTTGATGCGGCTGCTCCCCGGCTCGCTTCTGATCGCCGCCATGCTCGTCGCTGGTCTCGCAGCCGGCTGCTCCGACCCGGTGGCCGAAGCGCCAACCCGGGCGGCGCCCACGGCCTCGCCGACGCCGAGCGCGACACCCTCGCCCGGCCCCGCGCCCACGGCGACAGCCACCCCGAGCACCACGCCGACGCCGACCGCGACTCCTTCGCCCAGCCCGACGCCCTCGACGACCCCGGCGGCCACGCCCCCGCCCAGCCCGACGCCCTCGTCGACACCGCAAGTCGCGGCGACGCCCAGTCCAACACCGACCGCGAGCCCGACGCCCACCGCGACTCCTCCGCCGACGCCAACGCCGGATCCCCGTCCCGCGCGCTGCGAGGGGCTGGAGGAACGGGCGGCGATCCTCGGCGAGGCGCTCGAGGAGGAGATGGAGGGGTACACAGGAGGCTGGGGCGTCGCCCTGGTCGACCTCGACTGCGAGGCCACCTTCCTCGTCAACCCCGAGCACAGCCAGTACCCGGCATCGGCCGGCAAGATCATGGTCGTGATCGCCGCGTTGCGTGCCGTGCAGGACGGCCTGCTCGAGTTCGAGGGCGAACTGCAGGGGGACATCGAGGTCGTGCTCTCGCTCTCCCTCGACGCGCACGCCGACCGGATCAACGCCAAGGTGACGTCCGAGCAAATCGCGGCGGTGATCGAGCGGGCGGGCGTCTCCGGGGACTCGAGAATCGAGCACAGCTGGCGCTATGCGCACTTCACTCCCTCGGACCTCGCGCTGGTCTGGATCTCGCTCGTGCGCGGCGAGCAGCTCAACGAGGAGCTGACGGCCTACCTGATGGACCTCGCCACGCGGCCGATCCTGGGCGCGTTCGCCTGGCCGTTCCCGCCCGACTTCGGCATCGAGGGCTACGTGTTCGGGCAGAAGGCGGGCTTCTGGACCTCGGAGGCGCCGGTCGCCTACCGCGTCTCTGCGGGGTACCTCCGCCCGGAGGACGGCTCCAGCGAGGGCTACGTCTTCGCCTTCATGGTCCGCGCCGTGTGGGAGGACCTGCGCGGCGAGTGGCGGCGCCCGGTCTTCCCGCTGGTGCGTGACTTCATGGTGACGGAGCTGGGCGCGGACGACGAGGCAGGCGAGTAGGCCCACCCCCTACTCGTTCGCGCCGTCCCGAGTGGTCAGGCTTTGGTGCAGGCGCTCGATCGGCTCGATAGGCTCGAGCTTTGCCAACCTCGAGCCTGCCACTCCCCCGAGGGATCGGAAGCACGCTTCCGGCTCTACGTCCGCCAGGTTCAGCCCGAGGAACTCATTGCGGCGAGCCCGCAGCGACAGGATGTGCCTCTTGACGAGATGCCCAGTTGCCGAGTCGACGGCCTCGATCCAGCCATTGAAGACGACTGCTTCAAACGCCTCAATCTCGTCCGCGGTGTAGAGCTCGTATACGGTCCGCAACGCCATTTGGTAGAGGACGTCCCCGTACAACCTGTCCTGCTCCCGAACGCCGATGAGCTTCTCTCGCAGCTCGTCTCTGCTCTGGATGTAGGTGACGCTTGCCAGGGTCGGCATCGACTCCTGGGGCGGCAGCTCGAACTCGACAATGAGCGTGCGCGCATCGACATCGAACCTGAGGTCGAAGTCAAGGGCATCCTCTATCCAGTCGGGATACTCCGAGGCGTTCAAGACCCGCTCGCTGTGGTCCTCAATGGGCTGACCATCTCCAGAGCGCCACCGTGCATAGCGGAGTCGAGCATCCTCCCTCGCCTGCCACTCGCGCTTCGCCTTCTCAAGCGTTCGCTGTCGAGTTGAGTCAGTACGTTCGGCCGACTTGAGCGCTGTCTCCCACTCTTGGGATTCGCGCTCGAACGCGGCACGAGCAGCGGCTTCCTTTCGTTTCCTCAAGAATGGGAATAGGCGCTCGCGCGTTGTAACCGGCGGTAGCCTGTACTTGGGAGCGCGACCTCTAGGCGGACCGGCGGGCCAATAGGACGTCGGCTCCCCGGTCGTTGGGTTGTATCTGATGCCCTCTGTCTGTATCAAATCATGGTAGAGCGACTGGCCTATGCGGAACGAGATCTTCTCTCTTGCTGCGCCCGATGATCCACGGCCGGGCATAAGAGCGCTCTTCAGGATCTCCGCGCACTCACGTAGCGCAATCTCAGCACCGCGCGTTGCGTCTTCCGCCGCGTCGCGCCCGGACTCGCGACGGGCAAGCCTCGCGTACTCCGCGCGCCAGCGATCTATCTGATCGTCGACCGCGGCGTTGAAGGCTTCGCGACCCCGGCGGCGCACAACGCGACTCTTCCTCAGCCCCAGATGGTGAATCTCCACCCAGTAAGTCATGGGACCGAAGGGGCTGCCAGATAGGCGCGATTCGACCTTGCCAAGGCGAATGAGGCCTTGTTCTGTTGCTCCCACAACGCCGACCCCTACTCCTCCAGCAGCCCCCGCAGCACGTACTGCAGGATCCCGCCGTGGCGGTAGTACTCCGCCTCCACGGGGGTGTCGATGCGGCAGCGGGCGGTGAAGGCGACCTCGCGGCCGTCGGCGGCGATGGCGCGCACGGCGATGTCCTGGCGCGGCTCGACGCCGCCCTCGATGCCGCTGATGTCGAACGACTCCTCGCCCGTGAGACCGAGCGAGGCGGCCGACTCGCCCGCGGGGTACTCGAGCGGGAGGATGCCCATGCCGATCAGGTTGCTGCGGTGGATACGCTCGAACGACTCGGCGATGGCGGCGCGCACGCCGAGCAGCGCCGGCCCCTTCGCCGCCCAGTCGCGCGAGGATCCCGACCCGTACTCGCGGCCGGCTAGCACGATCAGCGGCACGCTCTCGGCGCGGTAGCGCTCTGCCGCGTCGTAGATCGGCAGCTCCTCGCCGTCCGGCAGGTGGCGCGTCCAGCCGCCCTCGCGCTCGACGAGCGCGTTGCGCAGCCGCACGTTGGCGAAGGCGCCGCGCACCATCACCTCGTGGTTGCCGCGTCGCGATCCATACGAGTTGAAGTCGCGGCGCGCGACCTCGCGCTCGCTGAGGTAGTTGCCCGCCGGGCTGCCGGGAGCGATCGCGCCGGCAGGCGAGATGTGGTCTGTCGTCACCGAGTCGCCGAGCATCGCGAGCACGCGCGCCCCCTCGATGTTCTCCGGAGGCGACGGCTCACGCTTCAGATCCTGGAAGTAGGGTGCGTGGCGCACGTAGGTCGAGTCCTCGGCCCAGCCGAAGCGCTGCCCGCCGCCCGAGTCGAGGGCGGCCCACTGGTCGTCGCCTGTGAAGACGTCGGCGTAACGCTCGCGGAACATCGACGAGCGGATCGAGGACTGGATCACCTCGGCGACTTCCTGCTCGCTCGGCCAGATCTCGCGCAGGTGGACGGGTTCGCCGTCCGCGCCCGTGCCGAGCGGCTCGGTCGCGAGGTCGACGTCCATGTGGCCGGCGAGGGCGTAGGCGACGACGAGCGGCGGCGAGGCGAGGTAGTTGGAGCGCACCTGGTTGCTGATCCGCGCCTCGAAGTTGCGGTTGCCGGAGAGCACGGCGGCGACGGCCAGCGGGCCGCCGTCGACGGCCTGCGAGATCGCCTCCGGTAGCGGGCCGGAGTTGCCGATGCAGGTGGTGCAGCCGTAGCCCACGAGGTTGAAGCCGAGGGCGTCGAGGTGCTCGGTCAGCCCGGCCTCGTCGAGGTACTCCGTGACGACGCGCGACCCGGGCGCGAGGCTGGTCTTCACCCAGGGCGGCGTGCTAAGCCCGCGCTCCACCGCCTTCTTCGCGAGCAGCCCGGCGGCGACCATCACCTCCGGGTTCGAGGTGTTCGTGCAGCTCGTGATCGCAGCGATCACGACCGACCCGTTCGAGAGCTCGTACGAGTGGCCGTTGGCCGCGACCTCGACCGGCGTCGCGCTCGCGCCGCCCTCGATCTCCTCGGCGATCGTCGCGCGCGCCGAGGACTGCGCCTCGTGCAGCCCGATCCGGTCCTGTGGGCGCTTCGGCCCGGCCAGGCTCGGCTCGATCGAGCCGAGCTCGACCTCCAGCAGGTCGCTGTACTCGGGGTCGGGCGTCTCGTCGGTGCGGAACAGCTGCTGCTCGCGGCAGTAGGCCTCGACGAGGGCGACCTGCTCGTCGGAGCGGCCGGTGAAGCGCAGGTAGTTGAGCGTCTCGTCGTCGACGGGGAAGAAGCCGACGGTCGCGCCGTACTCGGGGCACATGTTCGCGATCGTCGCGCGGGCGGCCAGCGACAGGCTGCCGAGGCCGGGTCCGAAGAACTCGACGAACTTGCCTACGACGTTGCGCTCGCGCAACAGCTCGACGACGCGCAGCACCAGGTCGGTGCCGGTCGCGCCCTCCGGCAGCCGCCCGGTCAGCCGCACCCCGAAGACCTGCGGGATCAGCATCGAGACCGGCTGTCCGAGCATCGCCGCCTCGGCCTCGATGCCCCCGACGCCCCAGCCGACGACGCCGAGCCCGTTGATCATCGTGGTGTGCGAGTCGGTGCCGACAAGGGTGTCGGGGTAGGCCGCGCCGCCGGCGGTGAAGACGACGGGGGCGAGGTACTCGAGGTTGACCTGGTGCACGATGCCGGTGCCGGGCGGGACCACGCGGAAGCCCTCGAAGGCCTGCTGGCCCCAGCGCAGGAACTGGTAGCGCTCGCCGTTGCGCTCGAACTCACGCGTGACGTTGAGCAGGAAGGCGCCCTCGCTGCCGAACTCGTCCACCTGCACGGAGTGATCGATCACGAGGTCGACGGGCTGCTGCGGGTTGATCCTCGAGGGGTCGCCGCCGAGCTCGGCCATCGCGTCGCGCATCGCGGCGAGGTCGACGATGGCGGGAACGCCGGTGAAGTCCTGCAGCAGGACGCGCGCGGGGCGGAAGGCGACCTCGTCGGCGGGCGCGGCCTGCGCCTGCCAGGCGCCGAGCGCGCGGATCGAGTCGGCGCTGACGGCGGAGCCGTCTTCGCCGCGCAGCAGGTTCTCGAGCAGGATGCGCAGCGTGAAGGGCAGCCGCGCGAGGTCGCAGCCGAGCGCGTCGGCGGCGCGGTCGAGGCGGTAGATGGTGTGCGTGGCGCCGGCGGCCTCGAGGCTCGCGCGCGCGCCAAAGCTGTCCAGCGACTCGACTCCCGCGGCCATCTGCCACACCCTTCCCTCGCTGCCCTGCCCAGGGGCGGCCGCTGCGCAGCGGACCGTCGGCTATCGTAACGACTGCGGCCGTCAGCCGCGCGCCGTCGGGGCGCCGAGACGCCGCATCGACTCGCTACGCCCGAGCGTACGAAGGCCCGAGCAGAAACGCTCGGGCCTTGTCGTTGGCTCGGACCGGTGAGCCCTCGAGGCGCTAGGCGTCCTCGGGGAACTGCCAGGGGTCGTGCTCCGGGTCCTCGTCGGACAGGCGGAACTGCGGCAGGGCCATGCCGTCGCCCATGTCGATCATCGTCACCTCGACGCGCTTGCCGATGGCGACGTTGGCCTCCTGCTCCGGGTTCTCGTCGGCGTCGATGCAGTTGCCGATGATGCGAACGGAGCGGTCCGGCGTGGGCTGTCCGCGCTGCTCGTCGATCTCGACGAGGATGACGGGGTACGGGGTCCAGTCACGGAACGCCGGGTTCACGGCGTGCGGGACGAAGTAGTAGGAGTGGATGGTGCCCTTGCCCGAGACGGGCCTCCACTCGTAGGCCGTCACGCCGCACTCCGAGCACATCGGGCTGGGCGGGTAGCGCATCAGCTCGCACTCGGTGCAGTACTGCAGGTGCAGGGTGCCGGACGCCGCCTGCTCGAAGTACTCGATGTGGGGTCGGTCGTTCTCGGGAATGAAGACTTCGAGCCCGTGGTACTCCGCCATATGCGCCCCCTCCGGCATCCGTCGGCACGACTTGCGCGACTCTGTCGCGAGCCTCGCGGGTTGTAGCATGGTCGAACGCCGCCGGGCAACCGCCGAGCCTCGCGAGGCGCCCGTTGCGGCGGTTGCTGCGCGGCAGCGCCGTGGGTAGGCTGATCGGCACGCCGGGCGGTTAGCTCAGTTGGTACGAGCGCTCGCTTCACACGCGAGAGGTCACTGGTTCAAGTCCAGTACCGCCCACCAAGCTGGACAAATCAAGAACCGCAGCGCTCTCGCTCTGAGCGTTGCCTCGTCCCCGGCCACCCGGATTCCCTTTCACGAAGTTCCGAATCAACCCTTGAGATTGGGTCTCGGCAGTTGAAACGGCCCGAGCGGGGGGCTACTGTCGGGCCATGCGGACAGCCCGCCGCACGGAAGGGATATGGGTGAACATGATGGAATCGACGCTCTCCAGTACCAAGGCGCCCGGTGTCGCGATCGTCGGAGGAGTCGCGCTCCTGTTGATCGCGCTCATCCTGTACCCGGGAGGCTGGTTCGTCGACGCGACAAGTTCGATGGACTTCCAGTCCACGATCGACGCCATGGTCAAGAACGACAACCTCTCCCACCTGGTGTTCTTTGCCGTGATCATCGCGTGTCTGGCGATCTCCTACGGCATCCTCTCGTTCTGGCGCCTCAGCGACTCCGGCGACGCCCTGCTGCGCTTCGGCGTCCTGCTCAACCTGTTCCACTACGGCATCTACATCCTGACGATGGGTATGCGCCACATGCTCGTCGCGATCGCCCAGCACCAGGCCGACATCGAGGTCGACGGCGTTGCCGCCAGCCCGGAGCAGATCAACGACTATCTCGTCATGCTGCAAGCCAGCAGTGGGGGCCTCCACTACGCCTTCGTCATCGTGTCGTCGGTGAGCGGAGTCGTCCTCGGGCTCGGACTCGCCAGGCGCTTCAGTTCGCTGAACCGCTACGCCGTCGCCTGCTGGGTGTTCTGCTTCGCGGGCGTGGCGGGACTCCTCAACGCGGCCATCGGCCAACAGGCCGAGGCGGCGCCCGTGGCCTTCGTGGTCGCGAGCAACGTTGTGCTGACCGTCGCGGCGGTCGCACTTCTCGTCATCGGCATCGGCGTACTGCGGGGCGAGCCTGAGCTTGTCCCGGACGGGTAGCGAGCGCTGGACTAGCGAAGCCTCGGGTAATCGCGGCCCCTCGCCGACGTCCCGTGGCGCCCGCCGGGCGTAGTGATCGCCTTCGCGTCGGTCATCCACCCCGGCGCGGTTTCGTGTGCCGCGCTGAGGCACGCCGCCCGGCTGGCTGAGTTCGGCCGCGCCCACAGCACCGCCTGGCCCTCTCGGCCGCCGGCCGCGCGCACGAAGCGCGGGTCGCGAACCTACAGAACTCCATACGCCGATTAGGGTCGACTTACACGCGCACGATATGGATTGCCGGGGTTCGCCGGTGACACACTCCCACTCGACGGATCGTCGCGAAGAGGCGGCCGATCGAGCAGGGAGGACGAGTCTCCCACGTGAGTTCCATCCGGCGCCCGATGGTCTGGATCCTGGTGACGCTTGCCCTCGCCGCCTCGGCGGCGTGCGGCGGCGAGGAATCCGAAGCGCCCGCACCAACGGCAGCACTCACGTCCGACGACGCAGAGATTGCCGCCTATCTCAGCGAACGGACGATGGAGCTCTGGGTCGTCTACAACAGGTACGACCTTCAGGGACTCAGGGCGTTTTACGAGGAGAGCTACTGGCTGGAGGAAGAGGAAGAGCTCCGCCGCAACATGGCGCCCTTCGAGAGCCGCGGCATCACGTTCACGGCGGAGGAGACATCCCCACCCCGGCAAGTCGAACCTGGCAAGTGGGAGCTCAAGCACAAAGTGGGTTTCAGCGGGGGCTCGCTGAGCATGAAGTTCATCTATGAGCGCTTCGATGGGGAGTGGCTGCTTACCTACGCCGAGACCGAGTAGTCGAGAGCGACAGCCCAGGCAACTACGCATGCGCTCGGCTCCTCCGAGACCTGACAGACACGTGGGACGACACCCCTTCTCAGTAGGGCCTAGCATGCGCCCGACCGGGCTCGGCTCAGCCGGCTCGCTGGTTCCCTGCGCAGAGGAGTGTTTCCGATGGCAACAGCATCAACCCGGCACGCTGGTCTCGCGCTCATCGTGGGCGTCGTACTCTCGATGGTCGGATCGATCATCTTCCCCGGCGGGCCGATCGTCGAGAACGTCGACCAGACGGACTTCGAGGGCGCGATCGCGGTTCTTGCCGCGAACCCCGGCCTCGGCCACCTCACGACGCTCATGGTGATCCTGGGGATGCTGCTCCACGGCTACGGGCTGCTCGGGCTGTTCGGCCTGACGCGCGGCGGCGCGGGCTTCCAGGGGCCCGGGCTGCGGTTCGGGATCATCCTCAGCCTGTTCGGGTGGGGCCTCTTCACCCTCTCGTTGGCGAAGCGGCACATGGTGATCCACCTCACGCAGCGCGCCGACCTCGAGGAGACCGCCAGCCTCCAGGAGTTCTTCGATAGCGCGGCGCTTACCGGTCATACCGAGGTGGCCGGGTTGATCCTCGGCTTCATCGTCATCTACCCGTTCGCGTCGGCGCTCACCGGGCTCGGTCTCGCGCCGCGGTTCGATGGGATGGACGTGTTCAAGGCAGCCTGCTACGGCCTCGTCCTGGTCGGAGTGCTGGGGTTCCTGAACTTCATCTACGCGCTGTTCGTCCCCGAAACGGACCTCGTGCTGCACCTGCTGATCAACAACCTTGTGTTGATGATCGGGTCGGTCTGCCTGTTCGTCATCGGGCTCGGCATGTACCGGGGCCGCAGCGAGTTCACGCCGGCCGACGCGACCTAGGATCACGCGGCACTCGAGGGCGCAGAGACGACGCTGCCCGCAAGCCGACCACCGCCTGCGAAGGTACGCCGACGTCGAGGGCCGCGCCTGTGCGGGCGACGCCGGCTCGACCCCCGTCCGCGGTGGCGGCAGGCTCAGGCCTCGCCCGGGTCCTCGCCGTGGCGCCGGTGGATGCCCTCGATCGCCTCGTCGAGCTCGTCCCAGGTGCGCTGCACCATCGAGCGCAGCCGCATGTTGCGGTAGGCGCCCCAGACCGTCATCGCGGGCGGCACGACCAGCACCGCGACAATCAGCGAGTAGGCGATGGTGATCGCAGCGGCGATGCCGAACTGCTGGAAGGCGGCCAGTGGCGAGGCGGCCAGCACGCCGATGCCGAGGCCCGTCGTCATCGCGGAGCCCAACAGCGCCGAACCGGTGGCTGCGAGCGTCCGCACCGCCGCCCGCTCCGGGTCCCGCACGCGAGTGAACTCCTCGCGGTAGCGATGAATCATGTGGATCGTGTAGTCGACCCCGATCCCGATCGAGAGTGCCGTGATGATCGAGGTGACGATGGTGTACGGGATGTCCAGCAGCGCCATCGTGCCCAGCACCGAGACGAGGACGAGCGCCGTCGGCACGACCGCGATGACCGCCAGCCCCGGCTGGCGCACCGTGACCCAGAAGAAGACGGCGAGCACGGTCAGGGCGACGATGACCGTGGTGCTGACCGAGTCCGTTTGCCGGTCCCGGACCGCATCGGTCACCGCGAACGAGATGATGGTCTCCGATGTCGCCGTGATGGCGGAGTCATCGCCCCGCCACAGCTCCTCGATGTCCTGCTGGAGCCTCCGGGAGGCCGAGGGATCACCCGTGTAGGCGGGGAACTGGACGAGCATCGTGTCGATGCCGTTCGGATTGTTGACCAGACTGTGCGCAAGGGCGGGCTCCCGCTCGCCGAGCCTCTCGAGGAACTCCTGCATCAGCACCGGGTCGAGTTCCACGCCCGCCGAGGCTTCCCGGAAGAGCGCGGCGAGCTCCGGGTCGTACTTGTCGCCGGGCTCGCCGCTGTCGTGGACCCAGTCCTGGATGAGCAGCTCATACGACGTCTGGAGCGGACCGGCTCCCGCGGCCGGGCGGCTCGATCCGTCCTCGAAGGCGACACGGAGGTCTTTCAGGTTGAGGAGCGTGCGGGTCTCCGTGGCCTCCGCCTTCAGGAGCACGCTGGCCACCTCCGTCGACCCGCCGACGGCTGCGTCCAGCGTGTCCAGGTCCGTGAGCACGCTGCCACCTCGGGGCAGGAGGTCGCGGATGCTGTACTCCGAGTGGAGGCCCGTCGCCGCGTACCCGAGCCCGATCGTCACCGCCACCACGACGGCGATGTAGGGCGCGGGTCTGTGGGTGAGCTTCCTCCCGAGCCACCCCGCCAGCTGTTCCACGCCGGGGAAGGCGTGCGCGATCAGGCGCGGCGGTCGCAACGTCCCGCGCGCCGCGCGCCGCCGATCGATGATCGTCCGGCCTGCGGGAATCAGCGTCAGCATCACGATCAGGCTCAGGCCCACGCCCAGGCCCGCGATGACGCCGAAGTCGCCAACGATCTCGACCGGCGAGAACATGCCTACCAGCAGGCTCACGATCGTCGTCACGGCAGCCAGCATGAGCGGGACGCTCACGTTTCGCAGTCCGATCCGCGCGGCTGCCGCCACGGGCTCACCCGCCGCGCGCTGCTCGCGGTAGTGCGAGACCGTCTGGATCGCGTAGTCCACCGTGAGGCCGATCATGATGATCGGCACCATCGACGTGAGCGCATTCGGGGGGCCGGTCAGGCCCAGCCCGTTCGGCCCCAGCCAGCCCTCCGCTCCGCCAATCCAGATCAGCGCGACGAGTAGTCCCCCGAGCGTGAGCAGCAGATCCGAGAGGGCGCGCATGAACAGCAGGAGCAGCGCCGCGATCAGCAGCAGCGCCAGCCCGATCAGAGGCAGCATGGCCGTTTCCGTGGCCCTCCGGAACTCGTCCTCGATGACCACGAAGGAGATGCTGCTCACGCGCAGCGGGCCATCGCTCCCAGCCGCAAGCTCGCTGATCCTCCGTTCGGCATCCTCGACTCGCTGGTCGGACGTGTCGCGCAGGCGGATACCGGCGGTCGCGATGGGCGTGCCGTCGGAGTCGTTCCCGGTCATGACGGCGAGCAGCTCGCCGATCCCGGGCGCGTCGCGCACCGCATCGATCTGCGCCTGCGTCACCGACTCGAAGCCGTCCACCTGGAGGGCGCCCTGCACGAGCTGAGCGGGCGAGACGACGGGGTTGGCCGGCACAAGCAGTTCGCCGACTCCCGGCGAGCCGACGATCGCGTCGAGGAGGGAGGCCATCTGCGCGAGCCCCTCGGGTGTCAGTGCATCGCCGCGGAAGAGCAGCGTCGCCACCCGTACGTCGCCGGCTTCCCCGAAGAGTTCGTCGATCTCGAACAGGGCTTCCGCGACCGCGCTTCCCCGGGGGAGCGTTGCCTCGGTGTCCGGCGGGGGGGCGCGCAGCCCCGACCCGGCCGCGAGCAGCACGGTGACGAGGAGGAGCACGGCGAGCGTGATCCATGGGCGGGCCGTTACGAGCCGGCTCAGGCCACCAAGAGCGTTGTCCATCGCTCGCCTCGCATCTCCCAGGCAGTCGCCCCGCAGTGTACGGCGAGACTACGTCGCACGTGCATATGTCGCGCAGCTCCGTCGCGGTGCGGAGGTTGGTGACTCGCGATGACCACGAGTCGGTCCAGGGGTGCGACGCCCTCGCGATCCCGCCGGGACACGAAGCGGCCGCACCCCGAAGGATGCGGCCGCGGTCGTCCCTAACAGGGGCTGCTGTCTCGCTACTGCGTCAGCGCGATGAGCGCCGCTTGCTGAGCTCGCCCGAGCTCCTCGTCGTTCATGCACTCCCAGGACCTGCCGCCGGCGGCGGCGATCGATGCGATCACGGCCGCGTCCGTCGTCGATGGATCGATCGCGCGCACGTTGATCAGCGCCAGGTGGTGGGGTTGCTCTCCCTCGAAGTCGGCAAGGCAGGACCGGGTGTCGTCGGTCAGCCCGCCGGTTGCCGCCTCGGTGATCGCGACGAATGCCCGGACGTAGCCTTCGTCCGATATGCAATCGGCGACCGCGTCCGAGAGGTCGAGGGCCTCGTGGACCGTACCGGAGAGAAGGGTGTTGTACTCGTCGCCGTCGACCGCGTCACGAATGCAGGCGACATCGGCCTCCGGGATCGCACCGATCAGGTCGCGCTCTGCGCTCGTGAGGCTGTCGATCGTCCCCTGGAAGCTGACCATGTAGTCGATCCTCTCCTGCTCGTTGAGGCAGTTGTAGGCCTCCGGGAAGAACGGCTGGGCGCCCGCCGCCCCGCCGGCGTCTTCGCCCACGGGCACGCCCAGAGCGATCATCACGACGGTGGGGTTGGTCAGACCGACGCCGATCATGCAGGCGACGGTGTCATCGCTCCATCCGCCGGCCTGCGCCGCGATGAACTTCATGCCGAGCGTCACGAGGTTCTCGACCTCGAGGCAGCCGAACAGCGGCGCCCCGGCCTCGGCCTGCGAGGCGGCCAGCAGGATCGGCGTGGCGAGCATGACGTCGTAGATGAGGTCACCGAAGACTTCACGGACGCAGACCTGCTCAGCTTCGGAGACGCTGTCCATGAGGTCCTTGCCGGTGGTTGCCGTCGTGATCACCAGCTCCTTGACGCCCTGCGCGGGCTGGGTCGCCGATGGCGGGGGGGCCTCGGTCGGCGTCGCCGTCGCCGGTGGCGCGGTGGGTGTCGGTGTGGGAGTGGGTGGCGGCGGAGTTGGCGTAGGGGTCGGCGTGGGCGTTGGGGTCGCGGTCGGCGCCGGGGTGGCGACTGCCGTCGCTGCTGCCGTGGGTGTCGGTTCGGGATCGTCGCCGCCACCGCAGGCAGCGGCGAATGCAAGGACGGCAATCGTCATGGCGAGGGCGGCGAGCCAGCCTGATCTCATGAGGCGCATCGACATATTCCAATCCCCTACGTGGGAAGTGTCTGGGAGTCCGTGCAGTATAATGGCACTGTCGCGGACGGCGATCGGCCCGTGCGCCGAGCGGCCCCGCGGACCGTGCCGAAGTGGCGGAACGGCAGACGCGCTGCGTTCAGGGCGCAGTGGGGTTTATCCCCGTGTGAGTTCAAATCTCACCTTCGGCACCATAAACCGGATATACCGCATACTGGTTCGCACGCGCCCGTAGCTCAGGGGATAGAGCGCAGCCCTGCGGAGGCTGAGGCCGAAGGTTCGAATCCTTCCGGGCGCGCCATACCGTTGCTCCTGCCTCGTCGCGTGGACGGCGCTCGCCCGCCCCGCACGTTACCCTTGCCCCATGACCACCGCTCCGCGATCGGCCACGCTCGAGACCCCCGCCCCCGGCGGCGACGAGGCGTCACCGCGCTCACACGAGAGCATGCGGCTGATGGTGGGCCTTTCCGCCGGCCACGGCGTGAAACACTTCTACCAGCAGACGCTGCTGCTGCTGCTCCCGCACATCAAGGAGGCGCTGCTGCTCAGCGACGTGGCCGCCGGCGGGATCATCGGCGCGCGCGCCGCGGCGATGGGCGCGATGAACGTCCCTGCCGGCGTCCTCACGGACATGTTCCGCAGCCGTATCGCGCTGATGCTCACCGGCAGCATGACCTGCCTCGCCCTCGGCTACGCCGCGATCGGGCTCGCCTCCAACTACTGGCTGATCCTGATCGCGGTCGCCGTCTGCGGGGCGGGCACCTCGATGTGGCACGCGCCCGCCTTCACGGAGCTGGCGGTGCGCTACCCGCAGCGGCGCGCCTTCGCGATCGCCGCGCACCGCTCCGGGGGCTCGATCGGGGATTCCTCGGCGCCGTTCGTGATCGGCATCCTGCTCGGCGGGCTGAGCTTCGCCGGCCTCGAGTGGGGCGGGCTGAGCTGGCGCACCGTGGCGCTGCTGCACGTCGGTCCGGCCGTCGTCACGGGGCTGGTGATCCTGATCCGCTTCACCTCCGCCGGAGCAGGCGCGCAGGCGCGCGTGCGGCTGCGCGATTACCTCGGATCGGCGCGCCCGCTATTCCGCAACCCGACCGTGATCGCGCTCGTCTCCGTGACGGCGCTTCGCGGGATGGCCCACAACGCCTTCGCTGCCTTCCTCGTGCTCTACATGGTCGAGGACCTCGACTACTCCGACGTTGTCGTGGGCGCCCACCTCGGGCTGCTCACACTGCTCGGCATCCTCGCAGGGCCGGTCATGGGCGGGGTCTCCGACCGGATCGGGCGACGGCCGGTGATCCTGTTCGGGCTCATCACGATGTCGACACTGACCTTCGCCTTCCTCTGGGCGGACTCCGGCTGGGCGCTGACGATGAACCTCGCGCTGCTCGGCGTCGTGCTGTTCTCCGTGAACTCGATCATGATGGCCGCCGCTATGGAGTCGGTGCAGGGCGGTAGCGAGGGCTCGGCGGTGGCGATGCTGTTCACCGGCGGCGCGATCGTGGGCGCGATCTCGCCCGTCGTCGCGGGGGCGATCAACACGGCCTGGGACTTCCACGGCGTGGTCGTCTACGCCGGCTGCATCGCCGCCCTCGCCGCCGTGATCGCCGCCCTCGCCCCGCTGCGCGAGGCGGCGACGGCTCCCGAGGGGTAGCCGCGGCTCAGCCCGCTGCCGCCATCCCCGCCAACTCCTCGGACAGCGTCCACGCCCGCTGCTGCGCCGAGCGGTCGGCGGCGTCCCCGGCGGGCTCCTCGAGCCGGTCCTTGCTCCAGTAGGTTCCGCTGACGCCCGCCAGCTCCTCGGAAATCGCGAGGCGCAGGACGTACGAAGCTCCGCGCTCCGGCGACAGCAGTGCCCAGCGCGCAATGAGGTCGAACCCGATGCCCATGAGGCGGTTGCCGGACTTTCGCGCGATACCGGTGCGCACGACCCCCGGGTGAACGCTGTTCGCGGTCACTCCCATGCCCTCGAGGCGCCTCGCAAGCTCGTTCGTGGTCATGATCATCAGCGCCTTGGCCTGGCCGTAGGCGCGCATCATCCCGTAGCGGCGCTCGCAGGCGAGGTCGTCCCACTGCACGCCCGAGCGGTGGGCGCTGGAGGCCACGTTGACGATGCGCGCGCCGCGCTCGCGGTCCTCCTCGGCCGCCGCTCGCAGCAGCGGCAGCAGTTCCGAGGTGAGCACGAACGGCGAGAGGTGATTGAGCGCGAGGGACAGCTCCAGTCCCTCGGCACTCTCTCCCCGCCTCGAGAAGAATCCGCCGGCGTTGTTGATGAGCACGTCGAGGCGGCCGTGGCGCTCGCGGATCTGCGCGGCTGCGCGCCGCGTCTCCTCGAGGCTCGTGAGGTCGGCGAGCACCCAGTCGGTCGCCTCGCCCAGCTCGGCCGTCAGTTCGGCGAGCAACGCCTCGTTGCGGCCGACGAGCGTGAGGTGTGCGCCGCCGGCAGCGAGGGCGTGTGCGGCCGCCCTGCCGATGCCCGAGGTCGCACCGCTCAGCACGACCGTGCGCCCGCTTGCATCCGACATCGCGCCCTCCTCGGGGCCACGATACATGCGTCGAGCCGACCCGCTCCGCCGGCTGCAGGGGAGCGGTCGCTTTGAGGATCGCCACGCGATCGGCCAGAATCGCCGGGCCCGTTTCCGGAGGCGCCGTGTCCACAGAATCCAGCGCTGCCCCGTCCGCCGAGCCAGGACCGCTCCAGGGTCTCCGCATCCTCGATCTCTCGCAGGGCATCACCGGCCCCTACGCCACAAAGCTGTTCGCGGACTACGGGGCGGAGGTCACGAAGATCGAGCATCCCGCGCGCGGCGACGTCTCACGGCGCTTCGGGCCGTTCCCCGGCGACGAGCCGCACCGCGAGCGCAGCGGCATGTTCCTCGCGCTCAACACCGGCAAGCGCAGCGTCACGCTCAACCTCAAGACGGCGAGCGGGCGCGCGATCCTGCTGCGGCTCGCCGAGCAGGCCGATCTCGCCGTCGAGAGCTTCCGGCCGGGGACGCTCGAGCGGCTCGGCATCGGCGACCCGGCGCTGCGCGAGGCCAATCCCGCGCTCTCGCTGATGCGCATCTCCAACTTCGGGCAGGACGGCCCGTACCGCGACTTCGCGGCGGACGACATGCTCGCCTACGCGATGGGCGGCGTGCTCTCGATCACGCTCATGGAGGGCCGCGAGCCGGTCAAGCTCGGCATCTACGCCCCGCTCTTCCTCGCCGGCGGCGTGGTGGCGGCGTATGCCTTCGGCGCGCTTACGGGCGGACGCCGTAGCGGTCACGGCGAGCGTGCGGACGTGTCGCTGATGGAGGTGCTGGCCGGCTCGATGGACCGTGGCGGCACCAATCTGCTCTCGACGCAGTACACCGGCGCGCTCGGCCACGGGATCGCCTCGGCGGCCACCAGCTCGCTGCCGAGCGGGCCCTACCCCTGCAAGGACGGCTACGTGCACATCAACGCCTCGATCCGCTGGTGGGACCGGCTCTGCCGCCTGCTCGGCCGGCCCGACCTGATCGACGACCCCGAGTACGTCGACCGCCTCGACGACCCCGCGCTCGGCCCGAAGGTCGACGAGCTGTTCCTGCCCTGGGTGCTCTCGAAGACCAAGCGCGAGGCGATGATGGAGGCGCAGGCGCACGGGCTGGGCGCGACCGCGATCTACACGATGGAGGACCTGAGCAGCGACCCCCACGTGCGCGGGCGCGGCTACTTCCAGAGCGTCGAGCACCCCGCAGCCGGACGCCTCGAGTACTTCGGTCCGCCCTTCACGCTGCACGGCACGCCCGTGCAGCTGCGTCCCGCGCCGCTGCTCGGCGAGCACACCGTCGAGGTGCTGAGCGGGCTCGGCTACAGCCGCGAGCAGATCGTGCAACTGCGCCAGCGGAACGTCGTCTGATGGCCACGCAGCCGTCGGCCGGGCTGCCGCTGGGGGGCGTGCGCGTGCTCGCGCAGGGGATCGTCTGGGCCGGTCCGTTCGGCTCGATGATCCTCGCCGACCTCGGCGCGGAGGTGATCGAGATCGAGTCGATCCAGCACCTCAACCCGACGCGCACCTTCTACCGCCACATCTCGGAGCGGCTGCGCGAGGGCGCCACGGGCGCGGGCCTCGTGAACCGCGACACGAGCGAGGGGTTCTGGAATCGCTATACGTTCTTCAACTACGCGAAGCGCGCCCACAAGAGCGTCACGCTCGACCTCCACAGCGAGCGGGGGCACGAGCTGTTCCTGGAGCTCGTGCGCCACTCCGACGCGTTCATCGAGAACAACGCGGAGGGCGTCGTCGCGAGCCTGGGCATCGATTGGCCGACGCTGTCCGAGGTGAACCCGCGGCTGATCATGATCCGCTTCCCCGGCTTCGGCCTGAGCGGCCCCTACCGCGACTTCAAGGGCTTCGGGGCGGCGATGGAGGCGCTGGCCGGGCACACCCTGATCCGCGGCTACCGCGACTCCGACCCCTCGCAGACGCCGCCCACCTACCACGCCGACCCCAACGCCGGGGCGCACATGGCCTTCGCCCTGCAGACCGCGCTCTACCAGCGCGAGCGCACCGGCGAGGGGCGGCTCGTCGAGCTGGCGCAGTCGGAAGCGGTGATGCACCACGTCTCGCACGCCTGGATGGACCACGAGCTGAACGGGCGGCTGCAAGAGCACTGGGGCAACCGCCACCCATCGATGGCCCCCTACGGCATCTTCCCCACCGCCGAGGAGCCGGGGCTGGAGCATGACCTGCTCCCTTATGTCGCGATCGCCGTGCCCAGCGATGCCGCCTGGGCGGCGCTCTGCGAGGCGATGGGCGCGCCCGAGCTGGCCTCGGACGAGCGCTACGCCGACGTGGTCTCGCGCTACCGCAACCAGGACGAGCTGGAGCCGCGCATCGAGGAGTGGACGCGGCTGCACACGGCGCGCGAGCTGATGCTGCTGCTGCAAGGGGCCGGCGTGCCCGCGGCGATGGTCAACCGCCAGACGCTGATGCACGCCGATCCGCAGCTGCAGGCGCGTGGCTTCTTCGAGCCGATCACGCACCCGGAGGCGGGCACGCACCTCTACCCCGGCCCGCTCGCCCGCTTCTCCGAGCAGCCGCTGAGCCCGGTGCGCGCCCCCGCCCCCACGTTGGGCCAGCACAACCACGAGCTGCTCTGCGGCCTGCTCGGCCTCAGCGAGGAGGAGTACCAGCGCCTCGAGGCGGACGGCGTCATCGGCACCGTCTACACGGAGGACGCGACGTAGCGAGCTAACTCAGTCGCCCGGCAGTGCTCGCGCGTCGCTGCGGCGAGGCTAGCGGCGACTGCCTTTCATGCTTTCGTCCATGTATCGGGACTCCAGGTCGTACAACAGGCAGACGATCTCTCGATCATCGATGTCGTCCCAGGAGCCCTGGGTCGGGTTGAACGTGGCGATGTCCAGAAGGGAGTCGGGATAGGGCCGATCGACGTAGTCCTCGAAGAATGCAAAGCAGAGATCGAAGGCGACTTGCTCGATACGGGCGGCCCCGGGGAAGGGCGCGTCGTCCCCCGCTGGGTGCTGAACGACTGCAAAGACCTCGAGCTCGTGCGGTTCGTCACACGGAACCTTGTCGACGTCCGAGAACTCACCGCCTTGCGGCTCGTCGAGGCAGTCTCCAACTTCCAGGGAGAATGCCGAACCCTGCCCACAACTCACGGCGAGGACGCAGGAAAGGCCCAGCAGCACGACTGCAATGAACTTGATAGAGTCGCCTCCGTTCGCCTCGGGCGACCAACAATAGTCATAGCCACTTCGCGCTAGACGGTCAACCGAGGCGGGCCCAAGTGGGGCGGATTGGCGCCCGAAGCGCGCCGCCGCCGCCCGGCGATCGCGCGCGACGCTACACTGGATTGCATGACCGAGTCCGCTGTCCTCGAGCAGGCTCGGGCGCTTCCGGAGCGTCCGGGCGTCTACCTGATGAAGGACGCCCGCGGGCAGGTGCTCTACATCGGCAAGGCGCGCCGGCTGCGCTCCCGCGTGCGCTCCTACTTCGGCTCCGGCCGCAGCATGGAGCGCCGCATCCACGCGCTCGTCGAGCAGATCGATACCCTCGACCACGTCGTCACCAGCAACGAGGCGGAGGCGCTGCTGCTGGAGGCCACCCTCGTCAAGCGCCACCAGCCCGTCTACAACGTCCGGCTCAAGGACGACAAGCACTACCCCTACCTCAAGGTCGATGTGCAGGAGGACTGGCCGCGCGTCACCATCACCCGCCGCGTCGAGCAGGACGGCGCGCGCTACTTCGGGCCGTACGCCTCGGCGGGCTCGGTGCGGCGCACGCTCGACGTGGTGAAGAAGCTCTTCCCCTGGCGCTCCTGCACCAAGACGATCACCGGTACGGACCCCCGCCCCTGCCTCGACTACTACATCAAGCGCTGCATCGCGCCCTGCACCGCCTACTGCACGCCCGAGGAGTACCGCGAGGTCATCGACCAGACGCTGCTCTTCCTCGAGGGCCGCAGTAGCGACGTGCTGAAGCACGTCGAGCAGCAGATGCACGAGGCCGCGGACGGGCTTGAGTTCGAGCGCGCCGCCCGCCTGCGCGACCAGGCCGAGGCGATCCGCCGCGTCACCGAGCGCCAGCGCATGGCCACCACCAACTCCCTCGACGCCGATGTCTTCGCGCTCGCGCGCAGCGACGACGAGGCCTGCGTGCAGGTCTTCTTCGTGCGCGGCACCGTCGTCGCCGACACCGACTCGTTCATGCTCGACGGCGCGCGCGAGGCGCCCGACGCTGGCGACGGCGAGGTGCTGGGAGCGTTCCTCGCGCAGTTCTACGAGTCGGCGACGTACGTGCCGCGCAGCGTGCTGCTCTCGCAGGCCCCTGCCGACCGCGAGCAGCTGCGCGAGGCGCTGCGCGCGAAGCGCGGCGGGGCCGTCGAACTAGCGGTGCCGGAGCGCGGCGAGCTGCGCGCCCTCGTGGCCACTGCCGAGGAGAACGCCCGCGAGGCGCTCGCGATGCACCGCGTACGCTGGCTCGCCGACCGCGACAAGACCGCAGCCGCCCTCTCCACCCTGCAGGACGAGCTCGATCTGCCGGAGCGCCCGCTGCGCATCGAGTGCTACGACATCTCGACGATCCAGGGCAGCGACACGGTGGCCTCGATGGTGGTGTTCGAGGATGGCCGCCCGCGCAGCGACCAGTACCGTCGCTTCCGCATCCGCAGCGTCGAGGGCCAGGACGACTTCGCGTCGATGCGCGAGGTGCTGACGCGCCGCTTCAAGCGCCTCGCGGAGCGCCGCGGCCTGGAGCACGAGACCAACGGCGCGGAGGAGGCCGCGGCGGCGGACGAGCCGGACGCGCCCGAAGCGCCGTGGGACAGGCTGCCCGGCCTCGTCGTGATCGACGGCGGACGAGGGCAGCTTGGGGCGGCGCTCGACGTGCTGCGCGACCTCGGGCTCGGCGACGTGCCGGCCTGCGGGCTCGCCAAGCGCGAGGAGGAGATCTACGTCGCCGACCTCGCCGAGCCGGTGCGCCTGCCGCGCACCTCGCAGGCGCTCTACCTGCTGCAACGCGTGCGCGATGAGGCGCACCGCTTCGCCGTCACCTACCACCGCACCGTCCGCGGCAAGCGCGTGCGCCAGTCCGCCCTCGACGCGGTGCCGGGCATCGGGCCGAAGCGCAAGCGCGCGCTGCTGCGCAAGTTCGGCTCGGTCAAGGCGCTGCGCGCCGCCTCCATCGAGGAGATCGCGGCCACGCAGGGCGTGAGCCGCCGCCTCGCCGAGACCGTCAAGCGCTCGCTGTAGCGCACCTCGGGATCGCCGACCGATGTTCCGCCGCCGCAAGCGCAAGCGCTCCGACCGGCGCAACGGCGCGGCCGGCGAGAGCGCGCGCTCGCTCGTCGAGGCGCGCGAGGAGATGGTCGCGTTCGTCGCCCGCGAGGTGCGCGACGGGCGCGTGCTGGACGCGATGCGGTCGGTGCCCCGCCACGAGTTCGTTCCGCCCGAGTTGCGCAGCTTCGCCTACGAGGACAGCGCACTCCCGATCGGCCACGAGCAGACCATCTCGCAGCCGCTGATCGTCGGCCTGATGACGGAGGCGGCCGCCCTCGCCGGGCCCGACGGCGGCGAGCGCGTGCTCGAGGTGGGCGCGGGCTCGGGCTACCAGGCGGCGGTGCTGGCGCACCTCGCCGCTGAGGTCGTCGCCGTCGAGCGCATCGAGGACCTGCGGGTCGCGGCGGCCCGGAGGCTGGCGCACGTGGGGCTGCGCAACGTGCGCTGCCTCGCCGCCGGCGAGCGGCTGGGCGCGCCCGCCGAGGCGCCCTTCGACGCGATCCTCGTGACCGCCGCGGCGCCCTCCGTGCCCCCCGGGCTCGTCGAGCAGCTCGCCGATCGTGGGCGGCTCGTGATCCCGGTCGGGGATCGCGTGGGACAGGAGTTGCTGGTGGTCACCAGGCGCGGCGGAGGGGTGCGGCAGCGCTCGCTCGGCGGCTGCCGCTTCGTCCCGCTGATCGGCGACGAAGCGTTCCCGCAGCAGGCCGCATGGTGAGAGATACGGCGGATCTCGCGGCGGCTTGTGCGCGCACGCCGATCTCCATCCCCTATACTGGCGCGGCCCGCCGCCGCCGACCGGTTGCACCAACCCCGACGGAGGCGAAAGGACGCGTGACCGCCTGTGCACGACCGGGTCCAGTCGTTCCTGCACTACATGTCCGCCGAGCGCGGGGCATCCCGAAACACCATCGACGCCTACCGCAACGACCTCAGTGGCTTCGTCGGCTTCGCCGTCGAGCAGGACGGCAGCGAGGCCGACCTGACCCCCGCCTGCATCGACCGCGACCTGGTCACGGCCTACATCGGCTGGCTCGGCGAGCGCTCGTACGCGCCCTCGACGATCGCGCGCAAGGTCGCCGCGCTGAAGTCGTTCTGCGGGTTCCTGCTGGACCACGGCGACCTCGCATCCAACCCGACCGCGGCGATCGACTCCCCGCGAGCCCCGAAGCCGGTGCCGAAGCCACTGACCACGAAGGAGGTCGACGCACTGCTCCGCCAGCCCGCGCTGACCGACACGCCCGAGGCAATCCGCGACACCGCGATGCTCGAGTTGATGTACGCCACCGGCATGCGCGTGACCGAGCTGGTCTCCGTCAACGTCGAGAGCGTGCACCTGGAGCCCCGGCCCGGCTGGGTACGCTGCATCGGCAAGGGCGAGAAGGAACGAACGATCCCGGTCTACGAGCGCGCCCTCGAGGCCGTCGAGCGCTACCTGGACGAGGGGCGGCCGAAGCTGCTGAAGAACCGCCCGCAGTTGGCGATGTTCGTGAACCGCCGCGGCGAGCGGCTGACCCGCCAGGGCTTCTGGCTGATCCTCAAGGGCTACGCGCGCAAGGCCAGCATCGAGGCGCACGTCACGCCGCACACGCTGCGCCACTCCTTCGCCACGCACATGCTGCGCGGCGGCGCCTCCGTGCGCGACGTGCAGGAGCTGCTCGGCCACGCCAACGTCTCGACCACGCAGATCTACACCCAGCTCGCGGACGGCCACCTGCGCGAGGTCTACGAGCAGGTCCACCCCCGCGCCCGCTGAGCGGGGCCTCGAGAGGCACGGCGTGAGCGCCAGCGATCCGAGCGACCGGGCGGCGCGAACGATCGAGCACGTCGCCGCGCGCGAGGTGCTGGACTCGCGCGGCAACCCCACCGTCGAGGCCGACGTCGTGCTCTCCGGTGGGGCGTTCGGGCGCGCGATCGTGCCCAGCGGCGCCAGCACCGGCGCGCACGAGGCCGTCGAGCTGCGCGACGGCGACCCGCACCGCTATCGCGGGCGCGGCGTCCAGCAGGCCGTCGCCAACGTGAACGGACCGCTCACCGAGGCCGTCATGGGCCTCGACGCTGGCGACCAGCGAGCCGTGGACGAGGCGCTGATCGCCGCCGACGGCACCCCAAACAAGGGCGCGCTCGGGGCGAACGCGATCCTCGGCGTCTCGCTCGCCGCCGCCCATGCTGCCACCGGGATCCTCGGCCTCCCGCTGTTCCGCCACCTCGGCAACCTCTACGGCGACGAGGCGAGCACCCTGCCGGTGCCGATGGCCAACCTGCTCAACGGCGGCGCGCACGCCGCCGGCTCCACCGACTTCCAGGAGTTCATGGTCGTCCCGCTCGGCGCGAACAGCTTCCGCGAGGGCCTGCGCTGGATCGCTGAGATCTACCACGCCCTGCGCGACCTGCTCGCCGCCCGCGGCTACGGCACTACCGTCGGCGACGAAGGCGGCTTCGCGCCCCAGCTCGGCGCAAACCGCGAGGCGCTGGACCTGCTGATGGACGCCATCGCCGGCGCCGGCCGCGTCCCCGGCGACGAGGTCGCGATCGCCCTCGATCCCGCCGTCACCGAGCTCTACGAGGGGGAGGGCGAGGGCGGCAGCTACGTCCTCGCGCGGGAGAGCCGCACGCTCGACAGCGCCGGGCTCGCCGAGCTCTGGGCGGAGTGGGTCGCCGACTACCCGATCGTCTCGATCGAGGACGGCATGGCGGAGGACGATTGGGCGGGCTGGTCGGCGCTAACCGCACGCACCGGCGATCGCGTCCAGCTCGTCGGCGACGACCTGTTCGTGACCAACATCGAGCGCCTGCGGCGCGGCATCGACGAGCGCGCGGCGAACGCGATCCTCGTCAAGCTCAACCAGATCGGCACGCTCAGCGAGACCCTCGACGCGATCCGGCTCGCCCACGAAGCCGGCTTCGCCGCCGTGATCTCGCACCGCTCGGGCGAGACCGAGGACGCGACGATCGCCCACCTCGCCGTCGCCACGGGCGCGGGGCAGATCAAGACCGGCGCGCCTGCCCGCTCCGACCGCACGGCGAAGTACAACGAGTTGCTGCGCATCGAGGAGATCCTCGTCGCCCGCGGCGAGGCCCGCTACGCGGGCCGCGACGCCTTCCCGCGCGCCTGACGACTTCGCGGATCAGCCTCGTTCAGACCCCGGCGAGCCGCCGGGCGTCCTCGATGTAGTCTGCGGTCTCGCGGATCAGTAGTTCCGTCTCATCGAGCGGTTCGCACAAGCCGATGTAGAAACACTCGCCGTGCAGCGCGCCCTGGCGCTCGTAGTAGCGCGCTCGCAGGGAGCGAGCACCCGCGTCGCGCCTTGCGATCTCGCGCAGGCCGGCGCCCGTGTCCGTGGAGCGCCGCGGCTCCTCGCCGGTGCGCGCGAGGATCAGCGCGTCGGTGGCGCGTTTGGCGGCGCACCACGCCTTCTCCGCCGCGTCGCGAATGTCGCCCGCCGCCATCCGCTCCAGGGCAGCCTCGTGCATCCGGCGAGCGTCGGCGAAGACCTGAGTAGCGTCGGCCGCTGCGGTCGTCATGGGCAGCCCCGTCCGGTGCGAGAGCGGTCGCCGGCGGATCGTAGCACGAATGGGTACCGGGGACCGAGCCTGCCACGTCCCGCGCCGATCCCGCACAATGCCCGTATGACCACCAACGGCGACATGCGCGCACTCGACCCGCCACAGCGGGTGTCCGGGATGCGCGTGCCCGAGGGCTGGACGCTGCCCGGCAAGCCCGACGGTCTGTCGGCGGCGGCCACCGACGCCTGGCGGCAGAGCGGCTTCCTGCTCGGCGAGGAGCTGCGCAGCCTCGAGGCGGGGTTCGACCTGCAGGTGCGTGTCGCGGCCAGCGGCTACACGCCGCGGGCGCGCACGATGGCGATGGCAGCGCTCGCGAGCCTCTGGAGCCGCGCACTGCTGAGCGCCTCGGACGCCGCCTCGCTCGTGCGCCGCGGCGCCTATCAGAGCGCCGCGCCGCTGATCCGCCAGGCGATCGAGCAGGTCGCCGCGCAGGCCGCGCTGCACGAGGAGCCCGACGCCTTCGCGGAGTGGGCCGTCGCCGCCTATGAACGCAACGAGGAGGCGCGCGCCGAGGAGGTCGGCCTCGGCCACTTCTTCGGCGGCGAGGCGATCGCCCGCGACGAGGCGCTGCGCCCGATCTACCGCGCCGCGGGCGACCTCGGGAGACCCAACTTCGGCCCGACGGCGCTGTTCAGCGCGGCGGACGCCGGACGCCAGCGCTACCCGCTCGTCTTCGCCGACGAGGCGTTCCACCTCGGCTGGGCGCAGCTGCTGCTCGGCTGGCTGGTGCAGGTCGACGCGAGCCAGCTGCACCTCGCGCTGCACGCCCGCGATCACTTCCCCGCCGCGCAGGAGCTGCGCGACGAGACCGTCGCCCACGTCCGCGCCTCGGAGGCCCTGCTCGCGGACGGCGACCGCTGCCGCCTCGAGGAGAACACGGACGCCGAGGGCCGGCGCAGGCACCTGATCGACAGCTTCCGCCGTCGCCCCGGCGACGCGCCGAAGCGAATCCTGCTCTGATTCGTCTCGATCGGCAGCCGCCCGCCCTCGCGGCAACGGGCCGAGGCGGTAGAATCGAGGCGAGGCCGTCGCTCCCCTCTCCCCGGACCGCGAGAGGATGACCGCATGACCACCTCGAAGCTCCGAGTCGGCATCAACGGCTTCGGACGGACCGGGCGCCAGTTCATGCGCGCCTGGTGGGAGCGCCACCGCGACACCTTCGACGTCGTCGCCATCAACGGCCGCACCCCCGTCGAGATGCATACGCACCTGCTGCGCTACGACTCGGACTACGGCCGCTTCCCGGCCGAGGTCAGCGACGGCGAGGGCTGCTTCAGCATCGAGGGTCACGACGTGCACGTCTTCGAGGAGGACGACCCCGCGGCGATCAACTGGGGCGCCGTCGGCGTCGACGTCGTCGTCGAATCGACGGGCGCGTTCCGCAGTCGCGAGACGGCGGGCCAGCACCTGGGCGACTCGGTGCGCAAGGTGATCATCTCGGCGCCGGGCAAGGACGAGGACTGGATGGTCATCCTCGGCGTCAACCAGGACGAGTACGACCCGGCGCGCCACCACGTGATCAGCGCCGGATCGTGCACGACGAACTGCGTGGTGCCGGTGGTCAAGGTGCTGCACGACGCGTTCGGCATCGAGCGCGGGCTGATGACGACGATCCACGCCTACACGCGCGACCAGAACCTCGTCGACTCGAAGCACAGCGACCTGCGGCGCGCGCGGGCGGCCGGCCTCAACATCGTCCCGACCTCGACGGGCGCGGCGGGAGCGGTGGCGCAGATCGTCCCCGAGCTGACGGGCAAGCTGACCGGCATCGCCTACCGCGTGCCGACGCCGACCGTCTCCGTGGTGGACCTCGCGACGGACCTCGTGACGTCGGCCTCGGCGGAGGAGATCAACGCGGCCTTCGAGGCGGCGGCGGACGGTCCGATGAAGGGCATCCTCTACGCCGAGCGCCAGGAGCTGGTCTCGACCGACTTCAAGAGCCACCCCGGATCCTCGATCTTCGACCTGCCGGCGACGATGGTGGTGGACGGCGGCCGGATGGCGAAGACGATGGCCTGGTACGACAACGAGTACGGCTACTCGTGCCGCCTCGCCGACCTCTGCGCCCTCCTCGCGGAGCGGGGGTTGGAGTAGGGGGCTACGATTTCGGGCGAACGCGCCCCTGCTTCCGAAGTTGCACTAAGGCCACGCTGACATTGTTTGGTGTTGTGCCAAGAGCCGAAGCGATCTCGCGCGGCTCGAGGCCAGCATTACTGAGGAGCGCAATTGCGTCGCGCTGAGTCTGATCCCCTTGCTGGAGTGCGTAGCTCAATTGCGCAACCAGCAAGCCCCGAATGAGCCTTAGTTCACGGGCGATCTCGTCATCCATCGCCGTCACCCCCAACGTTATGCTATCCTGCTAAGACCTGTGCGCGAACTTTAGTGCTGGAGGTAAGGCCCGTCAAGCCGCCGCCTTCAAGCAGAACGAGGAGACATCGTGGCCGCCACTAACGCTGAACTCGACCTTGGGCCACTCTATGACCTCGCTGCGATGTACCGGCTTGTGCATCACGAGGACATAGTACGCACTAGAGACGAAGTGCTCGGAGACTCCAACCGGAAGCGCGTGTGGGAGATGGCTGACGGCGACAAGACGCTTGCCGCCATGGCGCAGGAACTTGGGATTACCCGCCAAGCGGTCGGTCAGCACACTAAGCAACTCGCGCAGCGGGGACTGATCCGCAAGCTCGACAACGGCCGCTACCGGCGCTGCCTGGAGGACTGATAGATGGGCATCGAGGAACAACTGCTCCGCGAAGTTCGGATGCAGACTGCGATCTTACGAGCCGCGCACCGCGGGGCCCTAACCGACTTGGCGACAGAACTGCACGAGGACGAGGCATCTGGGGCAGTCATGGAGGCGCTAAGCGAGAGTGCGGAGCCTCTCTCGGCTCGCGCGATCTCCAATGTCGTGGCAGGTACGACTAAGGTCAGCCACCGTACCGTACAGGCTAGGCTTGCGTACCTCGAAGAACTGGGGGTAGCCCGCCGACTTGGTAGTGGTCCTAGCACAAGGTACGAGTTGACCGGGCTGATCGGCTAAATGGCCTCATGGCCCTCAACTCGTCGCTGTTGGAGGCACTGAAGGCCAAGACTGGTAAGTCGGATTCGACGCTCTCGCGTTGGGCACGGGAGCTCAATCAGGCGCACGGTCCTATGACGGGCAACGAGGCGCGATGGGTCATTGCCCATGACTTGGGCATCGACCTGCGTGAACACCTGAGCGGCGACCAGATGGAGCGGGTGGCTGTCCTGCGGGCTCGGGGGGCCCGCTGGCCGCTGAAGGCAGCCGAGCGCGAGCCCTCCAGTCGGACTCCAGAACGTCAAGCGCCGACGGAGCCTCCGACGCGCTCTGAGACACCGCGCTCCGCCTTCGACGCCAGGGGGCTCCACCACCGCGTGGTCAGCGGCTCGAGGAGTCTCTTCCTCGGCGGTCACCGGACTGAGGCAGTCCGGAAGGCATTCCAATCGGTCAACAATCGTGTGCGGAAGCTCGCGGGGACGAGGAAGGACGACGCAGGCGTCATGTTCGCCGCCTTCGGCGGAGACGACCCTCCGCTCGCGGTCAACCCACGGTCAACCGTGTCGGAAGTCGACGAGCAGGAGGGTGCCACGCACCTGTTCGCAGGCTCTGTACTCTCGCAACGCAACCCGCGTAGCCACGAGGACGACTGGGAACCAGACCACGACCCAGCGTACTCGTTGGACTGCCTTGCGCTAGCAAGCCTCCTCCATCGCATTCTCGATCGTATAGACCCGGATTAGACCGACCCCACTGCTACACTCCCAACAATGCTGGAAACACTGAGCGAACGGCTGCAGGCCACGTTTGGCCGCCTCGGCAGCCGCGGGCGGATCACCGAGGACGACCTCGATACGGCGTTGCGCGAGGTGCGCATCGCGCTGCTCGAGGCCGACGTCAACTTCCAGGTCGTGCGCGACTTCGTCGCCCACGTCCGCGAACGCACCTCCGGCGCCGAGCTGCTGCAGTCGATCACCCCCGGCCAGCAGGTGATCGGCGCCGTCAACGACGAGCTGGTCGAGCTCCTCGGAGGCGGCAACGAGCCGCTGCTGCGCGCCCAGCGCGGGCCGACCAAGATCCTCATCTGCGGTGTCCAGGGCTCGGGCAAGACGACGCTCGCCGCCCGCCTCGCCCTGCACCTCCAGAAGGACGGCCTGCAACCCCTGCTCGTCGCCACCGACTTCCAACGCGCCGCCGCCTCCGAGCAGCTACGCGTCCTCGGCGACCAGATCGGCGTCCCCGTCTACGCCGAGGAGACCGAGGCCCCCGCACCGGAGATCGGCAAGCGCGCGCTCGCCGAGGCGCGGCGCTCGGGCGCGAGCGCCGTCGTCGTCGACACCCGCGGCGCGGTCGCCCTCGACGACGAGTTCGCCGACGAGCTGGCCGACCTCGCCGACGAGATCGACCCGACCGAGGTGCTGATCGTCGTCGACGCGATGACCGGCCAGGAGGCGGTCACCCTCGCGCGCGACTTCGACGACGCCGTCGAGGGCACCGGCATCGTCGTCACCAAGGTCGACTCGGACACGCGCGGCGGGGCCGTGCTCTCCGTGCGCCAGGTGACCGGGCTGCCGATCAAGTTCCTTACCACCGGCGAGCGCCTCGAGGCGCTGGAGGCCTTCCACCCCGACCGCTTCGCCTCGCGGATTCTCGGCATGGGCGACGTGGTCTCGCTGGTCGAGAAGGCGAAGGAGACGATCGGCGAGCGCGACGCGAAGGAGGTCGCGCGGCGCATGCAGCGCGGCGAGTTCGACCTCGAGGACTTCCTGACGCAGCTGCAGCAGATGCAGCAGATGGGCCCGATCTCGGGCCTGCTCGACATGCTGCCCGGGGCCGGGCAGATGAAGCAGCAGCTCGCCATCCCTGACGTGGGCGAGGAGTTCTGGAAGCACAACGAGGCGATCATCTTCTCGATGACCCCGTCCGAGCGCCGCCACCCCGAGATCATCGATGGCTCGCGCCGCCGCCGCATCGCCGCCGGCTCCGGCAAGCAGCCCGCGGACGTGAACCGCCTGCTCAACCAGTACCGCGAGGCGAAGAAGCTGATGGTCGCGATGACCTCGGGCAAGGGCGCGGGCGGCCTCGGTCGGCTGCTCGGGCTGTAGGGGCGAGGCCCTTACCCCAACCCTCTCCCTCGGGACACCTTTGTGAAACCCTCTCCTCGGGGAAGCGAGCGCACCCCTTCCGGTCCCCTCTCCCCGAGGGAGAGGGTCAGGGTGAGGGAGGATCCGCCCTCCGGGATCGCGTTGCGCCATCGGGGCGTTCGGAGGCGTGCGGGAGTCTTCCCCCTCACCCCCGCCCTCTCCCCAGGGAGAGGGGGCCGGACCGGGCTTGCGGGAGTTTCGCGAATGTCCCTCGGGGAGAGGGGCAGGCTGACGCTAGCGCGTGCGCGCGGTAGGCTGACTCGCAGTGTTCGCGAGGGCGGGCGCAAGCGAGAGGCAACACGTGCTCCGTATCCGGCTCCGCCGCACCGGCCGCTCCAAGGCACCGTATTACCGCGTGGTCGTGGCCGACCAGCGCGCTCCGCGTGACGGCGACTTCGTCGAGATCATCGGGCACTACAATCCGCGCTCGGAGCCGAAGGAGCTGGTCTTCAAGGAGGAGCGCGTGCGCCACTGGCTCTCGATGGGCGCGCGGCCGAGCGAGACCGTGCACCGCCTGCTGCACCGCGAGGGCCTGATCGACGAGGCCCCGCCGCAGCGCCTGACCAAGCCCAGCCGCGCCGAGCGCGAGGCGGCCGCAGCCGCAGCCGCCGAGGACGCATAGCGAGACGACACCAATGAAAGAACTGATCGAGTACCTTGCCCGCGGCCTCGCCTCCCGACCCGACGAGATCGTCGTCGAAGCGGAGGAGCGTGGCGATCAGATCGTCTTCCACCTCGAGTGCGCCGAGCAGGACAAGGGCCGCATCATCGGCCGCGAGGGCCGCGTGGTGAACGCGATGCGCTCGCTGCTGCACGTCGCCAGCATCCGGGCCGGCGTGCGCACCTCGCTCAACATCGAGTAGCCCCGCCGTGCCTCCGCCGTCCCGGCCGTCACGGACGCGCCGGCGGCGCGGCCCCGCCGGCTCCCGCCCCGCCGCCCGCACTCCCCGCCACCGCGACGGTGCGCCCGAGGCAGCCGAGGCCGGGAGCGCGCCCGGCCGCATCGCCGTCGGGCGCATCAACAGCACCTGGGGGCTGCGCGGCCACGTCAAGGTGACGCCCCTCACCTCGAACCCGCAGCGCCTCCAGCCCGGCGCCGTCGTGTTCGTACGCGGCGAGCCGCGCCGCATCCTCGACGTCGCGACGCCGCGCGGCTACCCCTGCATTGTCTTCGAGGGCTACGAGGACAGGACCGCCGCGGATGTGCTGCGCGGCTCGCTGATCGAGATCGCCGAGGACGAGCTGCCGGCGCTCCCGGACGGCGAGTACTACGTCCACGACCTGGTCGGTCTCGCCATCCTCGACGCGGACGGCGCGGCGATCGGGGAGCTCGCCGAGGTGCTGCGAACCGGCGCGAACGACGTCTACCTCGTGCGCCGCGAGGGCGCGCGCGACCTGCTCATCCCCGCCATCCCCGAGGTGATCCTCGAAGTCGATCTGCCTGCCGGGCGGATGCGGATCGATCCGCTGCCGGGGCTGATCGAGGGCTGAGCCGCCGCGCTCGCGCACGCTCCCGACGCGGCACGCGCGGTTTGCCGCTCGCCGGTGGGCAGCCCATACTCGAAATCCGTGGGGGCGTAGCTCAGTCGGGAGAGCGCGGCGTTCGCAATGCCGAGGTCAGGGGTTCGAATCCCCTCGCCTCCACCAACTGCACTGCAGGAAGAACCGAGCCGGCCGGGCTGACTTCTGAAACATCGCAGTTGCTTCGACGTGCTCCACAGGTTGCAAGCGCGCGTCGCGCGCCGTGAGCCGAAACCCTCGGCGCACGCCTCGAGGTCTGCCACGCTGCGGCCCTCGCGGACGACAAGGCTGAAGCCCTCGCCGATCTCGCCGCGCGGACAGGGCGCCGACGGCCCAGCGGCCTCCTCGCCGAGTAGCACGCGGTAGCCACGCTTAAGACTGCCGTCCGTGGCGGTCCGGCTCCGGACCGATCACGACGGCGCAAAAAATACAAAAAAACACACAAGAGATTGACCCTTGACACACGCATCACACAGTCCTCAAGGTAGCATCCGCTGGTCCGGCAACACAGTCCGGATGCAGCAGGGGTTCCCGCCGCGCACGCTGCGCGATGTGTGGAGTCCGACAGCAAGGAGGTCCGGAGTGGCATCGAACGAAGAGCGTCTGATCAGCCTTCTCGACGAGAACCTGACGATCGAAGGACGGAGCCCCGGCGACCCGCTCAACCTCGATCGCAACATCGCCGAAGCGGGTGTGTCTTCCCAGGACATTGCGGCGTTTCTGAGACTCGTGAACGAGGAGTTCGGCACCTCGATTTCGGCCGGCGACTGCGGCGACCTGCTCACCCCGCGCAGCCTCCTGGAGTACGTGGCGGCGAACGCGGCCTGACCACGACAGTCACCTGCCGGCTGCCGGAACGTGCCGAAGCCCGGACGTTCCCTGTGCCTCCGGTTCGAGCGCCCTGGTGGCAGCAGTACACCAGGGTCGGCTCGGCCACCGTTCTGTACGTCGACCTGGCTCCGGACCCGGAGCGTGAGTGGGCCGCGCTCGCTTGTCTGGATGAAGGCGAGCTGGCTCGGTGGAGCCGGTTCGAGTACTCCGGGCCACGTCGCCAGTTTGTCTTGAGCCGGGCCGCAGTCCGCGCCGTGCTCTGCACGGAACTCGGGTGCAGGAATGACGAGTTGGCGTTCGGGGTCTCGCCACACGGTAAGCCCTTCGCCAGGGTACGGGACCGGCAAGCCGACATCAGCTTCAGTGTCAGCCATGGCGGCTGGCACGGCCTGATCGCGATCGCAGCTGAGGGGCGCCTGGGCGTCGATATCGAGGAACGCGTGGAGCGCCGCAGGCTCGACCTGCTCATCGAGGCGGCCTTGGGCGAAGAGGAAACCGCCGAGGTGACCTCGGCGACCGGTTCCGAGCAGCTCCACCTGTTCTTCAAGCTCTGGACGATGAAGGAAGCACTGCTGAAGGCGCATGGCGAGGGCTTCCTGCTGGATGCGACGGCGTTCGAGATCCCTCGTGCGATCCGGCTAGGCGAGACAAGCGGTACGCTTCAGTTGCCGCAACTGCGCGGCGTCACCTGGCGCGTGCAGGATGTCGGTGACGAGCGCTTCGCTGCCGCCCTCGCTCACGAAGTCGACGGCGGGGCCTCCTCGTAGCAGGGAACGCACGGAGAGCGTGACGAGGTCGGACCACATGTGGGAGCTGCCGGAGCCAAGCTCGACGCTGGACGTCCCGGTCGGCGACGGCACCGTCATCACCCTCCGGCGTCACGGGAACCCCGCTGGACCGAGGTTGGTCCTGAGCCACGGCAGTGGCCTGGCCATCGACCTGTACTACCCGTTCTGGTCCCTGCTGACGGACGACTTCGACCTGATCGTCTACGACCTGCGGAACCACGGGCGCAATGCACTGGGTCCGCTCGCGGGTCACCATGTCCCGGCACTGGCACGGGATCAGGATCTCGTGTTCGCCGCCATCGACGCCCACTACGGCAAAGAGCCCAAGATCGGCGTGTACCACTCCGTCTCATCGCTGGTGACGCTGCTTGCACCCAGCAACGGCAGCGAGCTGGCGGCCCTCGTCATGTTCGATCCTCCGCTTCGAAAGCCGGGGTTCACACGCGAGGAGTACGACGAAGCATCCCTTCGCAATGCGGCAATGGCACGAGCGCGGATGCGCCAGTTCGCCAGCAGGCAGGTCTTGGCCGACCTCGCGCAGTTGTCCCCCAACTTCCGGCACGTGGTGCCGGGTGTGCTTGAACTCCTGGCCGAGACGACGCTCCGCCAGAACCCGTCCGGAGATGGATACGAGCTGAGTTGCCCCCCCGAGTACGAGGCTCAGCTGATGGAGTACGGGCGGATCTATGCGGTCGGCGTGGACCTTCTGGGCTTCGACTGCCCGCTCAAGGTCATTGGCGCGGATCCGACGCTTCCGTACGCGTTCCTTCCCACAATGGATCTCTCAGAGATGGCGGGAGTGAACTATGACTTCCTCCCGGACGCTACGCACTTGCTGCAACTGGAGCAGCCGGAGAACTGCGTTGCCCTGATGCTCGAGTTCCTCGAGGAGCAGGGACTCATCTAGAGACCCTGGGAGAAGACCGCCATGGCAGCGGCAGGCGTCAACGAGCAGCTGCAGTACGAGCCGCAGGAGCCGTGCCCGCCGCTGCTGGCGCTCACCGTGGGGCTCCAGGGCGTCGTGCTGGTGCTGGCGCCGACGGTGCTGATCGTGGCCATCACCGTCCGGGCGGCGAGCCAGGACGAGGGCTACCTGACGTGGGCCGTGTTCGCCGCCCTGATCATCAACGCGATCATCACCGCGCTGCAGGCGAACCAGTTCGCGAGGATGGGAGCGGGGCTGGTGGTGATCACCGGTCCCACCATCCAGTTCGTCGTCGTGACCGCCGCCGCCATCTCGGAGGGCGGGCCCGCGCTGATGGCAAGCCTGATGCTGGTCTCCTCGCTCTTCCAGTTCGCGCTGGCGGCCTGGCTGCCGGTCCTGCGCCGGATCATCACCCCCGTCGTCTCGGGCACGGTGCTGATGCTGATCGCGGTCACCGTCGTGCCGGTCGCGTTCGCCCGGCTGGCCGAGGTGCCGGACGGCAGCCCGGCGGGCGCCGGGCCCCTAGTCGCGCTCGCGACGCTCGTCGCCTCCACGGTGCTGGCGTTGCGGGCGACCGGCGCGTGGAGGCTCTGGTCGGCGTTCATCAGCATCGGAGTCGGCACCGCGATTGCCGCGGCGTTTGGAATCTACGATCTGCAGCGAGTGATCGATGCGCCGTGGGTAGGCATCCCGGAGGCACAGTTCCCGGGCGTCGATCTCACGCCCGGCGTGGAGTTCTGGGCGCTCCTCCCCACGTTCGCGATCCTCACGCTCGTCCTCGGCATCAAGGTCATCAGCGACACCATGATCATCCAGCAGGCGTCGCGTCGGGAGTCCCGGGCCGTCGACTTCCGCCAGATCCAGGGCGCCGTGAACGCGAACGGCGTGGGCATGGTGCTGGCCGGCATCGCCGGGACGCCCCCGACATTCGCGTACTCCTCGTTCAGCGTCTCGCTGATCAGCCTCACGGGCGTCGCGGCGCGGCGTGTCGGCTACGCAATTGCCGCGATCTTCCTCGTGCTGGCGTTCTTCTCCAAGTTCGCCGCGCTGCTCCTCAGCATTCCCGATCCCGTGATGGGGGCTTACCTCCTGCTGGTGCTGGGGTTGTTCTTCGTCGGCGGCATGCAGACGGTCGTCCGCGACGGGCTCGACGCGCAGAAGGTCCTCGTGGTCGCGCTGGCGTTCGCGGTCGGCCTCGGCGTCGACGGGCAAGACATCCTCGTCGACGCGTTCGGGGAGACGCTGGGGAGCCTGCTCGGCAACGGCGTGATGGCTGGTACGGCTGTCGCCATCCTGCTCACGGCGTTCATCGAGTGGACCAATCCCCGCCCCGAGCGCCTTCGCGCCGAGCTCGGGATGGCGGCGCTGCCGCGCGTCGACGAGTTCCTCCGCGGCGTGGCGGCGGGGCTGAACTGGAACGAGGCGTCAACGGAGCGCCTGCGCTCGGCGGGCGAGGAGACGCTGTCCACGCTGGTCATGTCCGAGGACGGCGAGTCGACGACGGGCGATGCGCGGCTCACCGTCACCGCACGTCCGGCGGGCGCGGCCGTTGACCTGGAGTTCGTGGCGGCAACCGATCACGAGAACCTCGAGGACCGCATCGCCTACCTGAGCACGGAACTGCAAATCCCTGAGCCGAACGAGATCTCGCTCCGGTTGCTGCGGCACTATGCGTCAGCCGTCCGGCACCAGAAGTACCACGGCCTCGACATCGTTACCGTACGGGTCGACGGGTCTCCATAGCGATGGACGGAAGGGGTAGGATCGATGAACGCGACAAGCGACCCTGCCCGTGCGCCGTCCACCGCGCGTGACGGCGGAGGAGTTGCAATGACCGAGCCGCTGGCGATCATCGGCATGGCCTGTCGCTTCCCCGGCGCGCCCGACCTCGACGCCTACTGGGAGCTGCTCGAGGAGGGCCGCAACGCCGTGACCAGGTCCGTCCCCGGTTCCGGAGTCGGACGTACCAGCGACGCATTCGGAGAGCGCGAAGGCGCGAGTGATCTCGCCCGCTTCGGCGGCTTCCTGACCGACGTCGACCTGTTCGATGCGGCGTTCTTCCGCATGTCTCCGCTCGAGGCACAGATCGTGGATCCGCAGCAGCGGCTGACGCTGGAGACCACCTGGCGGGCGCTGGAGGATGCCGGGCTAGACCCCGATCGACTCAGGGGCACTCGCACGGCCGTGTTCACGGGCGTCAGCAACATGGAGTATCGCGAGGTGGTCTTCCGTGCGCTGGATCAGTCCCCGGAGTCCGTCGGGCGCGCGGCCAGGCTGTACGCCAACCTCAGCACCAACCTCAACGGCATCAGTGGCCGGCTTGCCTTCCTGCTGGGCCTCCAGGGCCCGGCGATGGCGGTGGACACCGCCTGCTCGTCCTCGTTGGTCGCCACGCACGAGGCGGCCATGGCGCTGCAGCACGGGGAGGCGGACCTGGCCCTCGTCGCGGGCGTCAACCTCATCCTGGACCCGCGCCGCTCGGAGTCGTACGCGGAGGCGGGGACCCTCTCGCCGGAGGGCCAGTGCAAGGCGTTCGACGCGTCGGCAGACGGGTGGGTGCGCGGCGAGGGTTGCGGCGTCGTCGTCCTGAAGCGGCTGAGTGACGCGGTCGCCGATGGAGACCATGTCTGGAGCGTGCTTCGCGGCTCGGCGGTGAACCATGATGGCGCCAGCACGAACTACGCGGCGCCGAACGACCTCGCCCAGCGGAGGGTCTTCCGGGAAGCACTCGCCAGGGCCGGCGTTGCCCCGGCCGCGGTGGACTATGTCGAGGCGCACGGAACGGGCACGCCTGTCGGCGACCCGATCGAGCTCTCGGCCGTGGCGGCCGTGTACTCCGAGGGACGAGACCCCGAACGCCCCCTGCTCATCGGCTCGGCGAAATCCAACCTCGGTCACCTCGAGCCGGCGGCCGGCGTCGCCGGCCTCATCAAGACGGTGCTGGCGATTCACCACGGGGTGATTCCTCGGCACCTGCACTTCAACACCCCGAACCCGGCGATCGATTGGGACGGGCTGCCCGTACGAGTGGCCTCGGAAACCACCGCGTGGCCGGATCGGCCCGGCAACCCACGGCTGGCAGGAGTGAGCTCGTACGGGATGACGGGTACGAACGCACACGTCGTCCTCGAGGGTTACCGGGGCGCCGGGGCCGGACCCGACGCCTACTCGGGGCGGCCGGCCGCCGTCGCCAGTCGTGTCACGGTTGCGCTGCCGGGACCCTTCGCTGGTCTCGACCTGCCGGAGGGGCCCGTCAGTGAGCGGTCCGCCCGGATCCTCCCGCTGTCGGGCAGGGACGACGCCTCACTCCGCGAACTCGCCCAGGGCTACGTGTCCTGGCTCGATCGCGCGCCTGCGAGGGACACCGCGATCCCGGACGTGGCGTGGACGGCAGGCATTGGCCGCAGCCACTTCAGCCATCGCGCGGCCGTGCTGTTCCGCGACGCGGAGTCCCTGCGCGAGCAGTTGACCGCACTCGCGAACGGCGCGGCGGAAGTAAGGCCGGGCTCGGCGGACAAGGTGGCCTTCGCGTACACCGGGCAGGGCAGCCAATGGCTCGGCATGGGCCGGGACCTCTACGAAACCGAGCCGATCGCGCGGGCCGTGATGGACCGCTGCGAGGCCGTGCACCTCGAGGAGCGGGGCGAGTCCCTGCTCGACGTCATGTTTGGCCCCGAAGGCGCCAGGCCGGTCCTGGACCAGACGGACTGGGCTCAGCCCGCCCTCTACGCGCTCGAGTGTGCGATGACGGCGCTCTGGGCGAGTGTCGGGGTCCAGCCCGATGTCGTGATCGGGCACAGCTTCGGAGAGCTGCCCGCCGCCCAGGCGGCGGGGGTGTTCAGCCTCGAGGACGGCATGCGGCTGGCGATCGTTCGTGGCCGACTCATGTTCGAGACCGAGCCGGGAGCGGGGGTGGCCATCTTCGCCCCGCGCGAGGACGTCGAAGCGGCAATCGAGGAGATCAACGCCGTGTCCGAGCGTGGCCTGCTGGGCATTGCCTCCGACAACGGCCTCAACCAGGTCGTGACCGGCCTCGCGGACGAGGTCGACGTCATCTCGGCGCACTTCGAGGCGCAGGAGATTCGTGCACGACGCATGGACTTCGCACGGGCCGCCCACAGCCCGCTACTGGACCCGATGCTGCCAGAGCTCGAAGCGTCCGCGAACGCAATCGACGTCGAACCACCGGGGGTGGAGTTCGTCAGCAACATCGACGGCGAGGCCATAGACGCGGGTGTGGCGCTGGACGGCGCGTATTGGAGACGGCACGTGCGCCAGCCGGTGGCGTTCGCGGACAGCGTCAGGACCCTCTCGGACCTCGGCGTGGACACCGTGATCGAGATCGGTCCGCACGCCGTGCTCGGGCCGATGATCAGCATGATCTGGCCGCACCCGCCGGGCACTCCCGGGGCAGTAGTCGCCATTCCCACCATGCAGCGTCCCGAGGTGCGGGGCGGCACGGAGGCGGCGAGCGGATTCACGGAGGCCGTCGCCGAGGCGTACACGGCCGGCCTCGACATCTCGTTCGAGGGTCTGTTCACGGGTGAGGAGCGACGCCGTATCCCGATCCCCGGATACCCGTTCCAGCGCAGTTCCTACTGGTTCAAGGCGCCCCGGCAGCGACGCGCGGCCGTCGGCCATCCCCTGCTCGGCCTGCGGCACGAGTCGCCGAACGGCGAGATCTCGTTCGAGTCCGAGATCGAGCCGTCGGACCCGCCGTGGTTGCAGGAGCACCGGGTGTTCGGGCGCGTGGTGGCGCCCGGGGCGCTGTACAGCGCGCTGGTGGCCTCGGCGCTGCTGTCCGAGGGCGCCACCGTGCTCATGGACGACCTGCAGCTGTTCAGCCCGCTGATCTTCCCGGAGGCGGCAGACGGCGAGGAACAGGGCCGCCGGCTGCAGATCATCCTCGGGCAGCCCGACGAGCGGCAGCGCCGGCGCGTCGAGATCTTCAGCAAGGGCGCCGGCACGGACTGGACGCTGCACGCGAGGGGCAGCGTCCCGGCGACGGCTCCGCTGGACGGGGCGGGCGCCTCGATCAATGTCGAAGCCGCGAAGGCCGGCATGACGCCCGGCGACCCGCGAGATCTCTACCGGGCGAGAAGCGGCGTCGGAGTCGAGCTTGGCCCGCCCTTCCGCGGGCTGACCGCGCTCTGGCAGGGGCAGGGCGAGGCGCTCGGGGAGATCGCCCTGCCGAGCCTGGTGGACCGGAACGGAATCGAGATCCACCCGCTCCTGCTGGACGCCTGCTCCCAGGTCATGTCGGGAGGGCGCAGCACCGACGAAGGCGACACGACCGTCTACATGCCGTTCGGCTGGGAGCGGCTGTGGCTGACCGGCCCGCTCCCCGAGCGCCTGGTGTGCCGGGCGGAGCTGCACGAGGCAGGCGCTAGCGCCTCGGACGAACCAGCCGAAGTGCTGAAGGCCGACCTCTGGATCTACGACGAGGATGGCGTCGCGATCGGCGGCGCCGAGGGCTTCACCGTGAAGCGCGCGACGCGGGCAGCGCTCCTGGCTGCGTTGGACACGGTCGACGACCTCATGTACGAGGTCGTCTGGCGCGAGCGCCCCCTCGGCGAGTCAGCGCAAGCGGAGGAGCCTCCTGAGCCTGACGAGACCGGCGGCGACTCGCCCGGCGTGTGGGTCCTCGCAGCCGACCGGGGCGGTGTCGCCGATCGCGTGGCTGCGGCGCTCGCCGAGCGAGGCCAGACCGTGGTTCTGGCAGGCGATGCAGCCATGGATGCGAGCAGCCGCGAGTCCTGGCGCTCGCTGATCGAGGGGCTGCCCGAGGGCGCGCCGCTGCGAGGCGTCGTGCACCTCGCGGCGCTCGACGGGCACGGCGCCCGGGCAACGACCGAGGAGCTACAGGAAGACGTCACGCGCGGCCTCGGGAGCGCCCTCGCGCTCGTCCAGGGGCTGGTCGATGCGGACGCCGCTCCGGAGCACGGCATCTGGCTCGTAACCCGTGGCGGACAGGTGCTGCACGAGGAACGGCCGGGCGAGCTCGGCGGCGCGCTGCTCTGGGGCTTCGGCAAGGTAGTGACGCGCGAGCTGGCCCAGCTGCCGGCGAGAGTCGTGGACCTCGACCCGGACGACGACGAGATCCCCGACGCCTTCATCGACGAGCTACTCAGCCCCGAACCGGAAGACCTCGTCGCCTACCGGGCGGGGACCCGCTACGTGCAACGGATCGTGCGAGGCAGTGGCGGCGCGGCGCAGGCGCCCCCGCCTGACGATGCAGCCAGTCGCGTTCGCGACGACCGCACCTACCTGGTGACCGGCGGCCTCGGCGGCGTCGGCGGCGCGACCGCCGGGTGGCTCGCGGACAACGGCGCCCGGACGATCGTCCTCAACGGACGCCGGCCACCCAATGCCGCCGCCGAGGAGGTCATCCGCTCGCTGCGTGAGCGCGGCGTCGACGTGCACGTGGAGCTGGCCGACGTGGCGAACATGGAGGAGCTGAGCGCGATGCTCGCGCGCATCGATGCGACCCTCCCGCCGCTCGGCGGCGTGGTCCACAGCGCAGTGGCGCTGTCCGACGCGGCGCTCATCAACCAGCGCTGGGCCGGGTTCGAGGAGGTGATCTGGTCGAAGGTGCTGGGGGCCTGGGAGCTGCACCGCCAGACGGAGGACCGCGACCTGGACCTGTTCATCCTCTACACGAGCATGTCGGGCGTCCGCGGCAATCCCGGGCAGTCCAACTACGCCGCCGCGAACACGTTCTGCGACGAGCTCGCGCGGCACCGGCGCGCACTGGGGCTTCCCGGGCAGTCCGTCCAGTGGGGGGCCTGGGGGACCGTCGGCGGCGGCGAGCAGCGGCGCGATCGGCTCGAGAGCGCGGCAGCGGCGTCCGGCTACGACTGGATGACCCCGGCGCAGGGCATTCGCGCCCTCGATCGACTCGTACGACAGGACCTGGCGGTCACCGGGGTCACGCTGATCGACTGGGACGTCTATGCCGCCTCGCTGCGCAGCGTCCCGCCGCTCATCGAGGATCTGCTCTCCGCACCCGCGCAGTCCGACGACTCCGAGACGTCCGGGGATCTGATCTCGCGCCTGCGGGAGGCGCCCGAGCAGCAGCGCTACGGGATTGTCGAAGAGGCCGTCCAGGGCCTGCTGCAGGAGCTGCTGCGGATGCCCTCGCCGCCGGACCCCAACGTCACGTTCTTCGACCTCGGCCTCGACTCGCTGATGGCGCTGGAGCTGCGGGTGCGGCTCAACCTCGCCCTCGGCGGAGCGCATACCGTCTCCAACACGATCGCCTTCGACTACCCCGACACGGCAAGTCTCGCCACTCACCTGACCGAGGTGCTGAGTATCGAGGGCGAGCAGGCACCGCAGCCTGCGGTGCTGCCCGTAGCTCCCCGCGCGCCACGGCAAGTCGCCGAGGACGCGATCGCCATCGTGGGCATGGCCTGCAAGTTCCCCGGCGCCGCCGACCTCGCGGCCTTCTGGGAGCTCCTCGAGGCGGGCGCGAGCGGCGTCAGCGACGCGCGGAACGGCTCCGGCCCCTGGGCCGACTTCTTCGGAGACGGCGCGACCGGGGATGACCCGCATCGCCGCGCGGGCTTCGTCGAAGGAGTCGATCAGTTCGACGCAGCCTTCTTCCGCGTCTCGCCGATCGAGGCGCGGAACATGGACCCGCAGCTGCGGATGCTGCTCGAGACGACCTGGCACGCCCTCGAGGACGCAGGCATCGATCCGGACTCGCTACGCGGCAGCCGCACCGGCACCTACGCCGGGGTCGGCCTCGGCGAGTACCGCGACGTGATGACCCTGCGCGGGAAGCCGATCGGCTACGTCGGCATCAACGGCAGTACATCGATCGGGCGCGTGGCCTTCACGCTCGGGCTCGAGGGCCCGGCGCTGCCGGTGGAGGTCGCCTGTGCGTCCTCGCTGGTCGCCGTGCACCACGCCGTGACGGCCCTGCGCCACGGCGAGATCAACCTCGCCCTCGTCGCCGGCGTGAACGCCGCGCTCTCGCCCGACGCGACGCTCAAGATGGCCGAGCTCGGAATGCTGTCGTCCGGCGGCGAGTGCCTGACGTTCAACGCCGGGGCGGACGGGTTCATTCGCGGCGAGGGCTGCGGCGTCGTGATCCTCAAGCGCCTGGACGAGGCGCTCGAGGACGGTGACCGCATCTGGGGCGTCGTCCGCGGCTCGGGCGTCAACCAGGGCGGCGTGAGCGCCGGCCCGACCGCGCCCAGCGGACTCGCGCAACAGCACGTCATCGAGCAGGCTCTCGCGAGCGCGGGCGTCGATCCGGCGGACGTCGACTACCTCGAGGCGCACGGGACCGCCTCCGAGCTTGGCGACGCGATCGAGATCGAGGCCGCGGCGGCCGTCTACGGCCGCGGCCGCGAGGCGGAGCGCCCACTGCTGGTGGGGTCGGTCAAGACCAACATCGGCCACACCGAGTCGGCGTCTGGGATGGCCGGCCTGATCAAGGCGGTACTGGCGATGCAACGCGGGGTGATCCCCGCTCACCTGCACTTCCGCGAGCCCTCGGAGCACATCGAGTGGGAGCGGCTGCCATTGCGCGTGACGGACGCGGCGACCGAGTGGCCGCAGCACCCCGATCGGGAGCCGTTGGCGGCGGTAAGCGCGTTCGGCATCACCGGGGCCAACGCCCACGTCGTCGTCGAGGGTTACACGGCGGACGCGCCCGCCTCGGGCGCGTGGGCCCCCGGGGCGCCGCAGCCCGTCGCGCTGCCCTCGCAGGCGGGAACGGAGCTACCCGCGCCCGACGGTACCGAGGGCAGCGACACCGTCCGCCTGCTGCCGCTGTCGGCCCGATCGTCCGACGCCCTGCGCGACCTCGCTCGCGACTACCTCGCCTCGCTGGAGGCGCTGGACGGCGCTCCGGCCGAGTCGACGCTGGCGGACGTCGCGTGGACGGCCGGGGTCGGGCGCAGCCACTTCCCACACCGCGCCGGCGTCGTGTTCAGCGACGCCCGCACCCTCCGCGATGGCCTGCGCGCGCTCGCGGACTCGACCGACAACCTCGAGCCGCAAGCGGCGCGTCGCGTCGGCTTCGTCTACGGCGCCGAGGTCGACGAGTCACCCTCGGCGGCGCGGGCCTTGTACGAGGCCGAGCCGGTGGTGCGGGCGATCCTCGACCGCTGCGAGGAGGTGTTCCGCTCCGAGCGTCAGACGTCCTTGCTCGACACGCTGTTCGGCGAGGACGCGACGTGGCGGCAACCCGCCGACTACGCCCTGCAGTGCGCGCTGACGGCCCTCTGGTCGAGCGTGGGGACCCGGCCGGATGCCGTGCTCGGGCACGGTGTCGGGGAGTTGGCCGCGGCGCAGGCGGCGGGCGTCCTCAGCCTCGAGGCCGGGCTGCGCCTCGCAATCGCGCGCGCGGGCCTGGCGCAGGACGGCGACTCGGCTCTGGCCGCGTTCGAGGCGGCCCTCGGCGGATCCGCGCCCTCGCGGCCGTCGATCGTGGTCGTGGACGGCGAGACCGGGGAGCCCTTCGGCTCGAGCACGGTGTTCGATGCGGCCCACTGGCTGCGCCGGGCGCGGCTGCCGGCGAGCTCCGCCGACGGCTCGGGCGTGCTCGGCGAGCTGGGCATGGACGTCGTGATGACGATCGGGCTGGGAGCCGGCGTTGAGCCCTCGGAGGCGTTCGTGCGCGAGGTGGCGCGGGCCTACGAGGCGGGCCTCGATGTTGCATTCGCCGGCCTGTTCGCCGGCGAGTTGCGCCGCCGCGTGGCGATTCCCGCCTACCCCTTCCAGCACCGCCGCTACTGGCTCGAGCCCGCCAGCGGAGGATAGCCCCGCAGGCCGGCGACGCCGCATACCGCGACCAGGCGGCGGCGCGAGGCGCATGGGTCCATGGAGGAACCGGGCAGACCGAGAGTCACCCACAGGCGTTGCGCACTTCACGCCAGCCTTGCACGATGGGCGCAGGGCAGGGCCTTGCAGGACCAACACCAACCGGGCTGTCCTGCGTACAGTCCACCCGGGTCCACCACCCGGCCCGACCGCTCCCCAGCGCCGGACAGCCACCGCCGGAAGGGGCCCATGAACGGCTCCCTCGCAACCACCGCCCGCGAGCTCGACGAGGTCGTCGAGCGCGTCCGCGAGGCGGGCAGCTTCGCCTTCGACCTCGAGTTCGTCCCGGAGGGCCGCTACATCCCCGAGCTGGCGCTCGTGCAGGTCGCCTGGGGCGACCCCGACGACCCCGAACTCGCCGCCATCGACCCGCTTGAGGTCGATGTGACGCCCTTCGCCGTGCTCGTAGCCGACGAGGGCATCGAGACGATCGTGCATGCGGCGCAGGCGGATCTCGCGATCCTCGCCGGGCGCTACGAGGTGCAGGGCAGCGCGGTACGCGACACGCAGATCACAGCCGCGTTCGCGGGATACGGCGACCAGATCGGCTACGCGGCGCTGGTGCAGAACACCCTCGGCGTGCGGCTGCACAAGGGCTCGCAGTACACGGAGTGGTTGCGCCGCCCGCTCTCGCGCAAGCAGCTCGCGTACGCCCTCGACGACGTGCGTTACCTCGGGCGCGTGTGGGCGGAGCTGCGCGGCCGCCTGGGCGGCGGCGAGCGGCTGGCGTGGGCGATCGAGGAGTGCGAGCGGCTCGCCGCCACCGCCTGGCGGCGGCCGACGCCCGGCGAGAGCTACCGCCGCGTAAAGGGCTGGTCGCGCCTCAACGGGCGCGAACGCGGCGCGTTGCGCGAGCTGGCCGCCTGGCGAGAGCGCGAGGCGCTGCGCGGCAACCGCCCGCCCTCGCGCGTCCTCAACGACCGATCGATGCTCGAGCTGGCACGCACCGGGCCGTCGAGCGCAGACGGCCTGCGCGCCGTCCGCGGCGTCGACGAGGGCGTCGTGCGGCGCCACGGCCGGAGGCTGCTGGCGGCGATCGAGGAGGGCGCGGCGAATCCGCCCGAGCGGGAGCCCTCGCGCGCGCCGCTCTCGCCGGCCGGCGAGGTCTGGGCGGCGGCGCTGCACGGTCTCGTGCGCGCGCTCGCGCTCGAGGCCGGGATCGCCCCGCGCTTCCTCGGACCACGCAGCGAGATCGAGGCGGTCGTCCGCTGGTGGATCGAGGGCGACCGCGAGTCGCCGCCGCCGCTCCCACTGCTCGAGGGCTGGCGCGGCGCGCTGGCCGGCGACGCAATCCTCGCCTGGCTCAGCGGCAAGGCGGCACTCGTGGCCGACCCGGACTCGGAGGCCGGCGTGCGGCTGGAGCCGCGCGGGCAGCGCTAGGCCGCCTCCGCGCTACACTCTCTCCATGTACACGCAGATCAGGAAGATCGTGATCGTCGGCGGCGGCACGGCCGGCTGGCTCTCCGCGATCCACCTCTCGCGCTTCTGGAAGCGCGGGCGTGGGGCCGACGGCCTCGAGATCGTCGTCGTCGAGGCGCCCGACATTCCGATCGTCGGCGTCGGCGAGGCAACGACCGGGCTGTTCACCACCTTCATCCGCAATCTCTCGAACGAGCGCGAGTTCCTGCGCGAGACGAAGGCCTCGTTCAAGCTCGGCATCCTGCATCGCAACTGGACTGGCGACGGCTCCTACTACCTCGGCCCGCTCAACGACGACCGCCAGCTCGGCATCCCTGCGGTGCCGCCGGAGACATTCCCCTACTTCTTCGCGGCCCCCGTCGCCGAGGGCGAGCCGGCGTGGGAGAACGTGCTCAACTCGCGGCTGATGCTCGACCACCTCGCGCCCTACAGCCGCCCGCCGGGGCAGCCCGAGCAGAGCGCCTGGGACTACGCCTACCACTTCGACACCCACATCGTCGGCGCCTACCTGCGCTCGAAGTGCGAGGGCGTCACGCACATCGAGGGCACCGTCGAGGCGGTCAACCTCGAGCCGGGCAACGGGCACGTGCGCAGCGTCACGCTCGCCGACGGCCGGGAGATCGAGGGGGACTTCTTCGTCGACTGCTCCGGCTTCCGCAAGCTGATCATCGGCGGGACGTACGAGGAGGAGTGGATCTCCTACGCCGAGCACCTGCCGGTGAACCGCGCGCTGCCCTTCTCCGTGCCGCACGAGGAGGGCGCCTCGATCCCCTCGTACACGCATGCCTGGGCGCTCTCCGCCGGGTGGCTCTGGCAGATCCCGACGCAGGAGCGGCTGGGCTGCGGCTACGCCTACTGCGACGACTTCATCAGCCGCGACGAGGCGCAGGCCGAGGTCGAGGCGGCGCTCGGCCACCCGATCGAGCCGTGGGGCGACATTCGCATCGCGAGCGGCCGCTTCCGCCGGCTCTGGGTCAAGAACTGTGTCGCGGTCGGGCTCTCCGGCGCGTTCAGCGAGCCGCTCGAGTCGACCTCGATCCACGGCACGCTGGTGCAGCTGCTAGTGCTGGTGCAGGAGTACCTGACGGAGCACTTCGACTTCGACGCGGAGCCGGTCCTCGAACGCTACAACCGCCGCATGGGCCGGATGTACGACGACTTCCGCGACTTCCTGGTGATGCACTACCAGGGTGGCCGCGACGACACCGACTTCTGGCGGTCGATCGGGATCAACGACTCGGCGCGCGAGCGGCTCGACCTGTGGAGGCACAAGACGCCGATCAGCTCCGACCTCGACCCCTACTTCGGGGCGATCGACATGAAGCTCTGGTTCTTCACGCTCGACGGCCTCGGCCTGCTCGACCCGGAGGTCGCGAGGCGGGAGCTGGACTACTACGGCCTCTGGGACGAGGCGAACCGCGCCCACCGCGAGCAGCGCACGAAGGGCGACGCCTTCGTGCGGCACGCGGTCCCGCACGCGCGCTACCTGGAGCAGGCAGCCACGGCCCCCGAGGCGCCCTCGCAGCCGCTCTCGGCGGCGCGTCCGCGTCAGCAGCGGCTCAGCCGCGCCGAGCGCCGCCGCCGCTCGCGCGGCGGCTAGACTGCGGGTGGCCGCGCCTCTCACACGTTGACTTCGGGCATTGTCTCGCCGGATACTTGGGTCAATCCTCCCCGCCGCCCCTTCGGGGGCTGGCGGGGTTTTGCTTGTCCAAGGCGGGACAGTGAACCGCGTCATTGTCTTTGTGGACGCACAGAACTTCTATCGGAACGCACGCCGGGCGTTCTTTGACGATGGGACCGACCCGTACAGGTTCGGCCAGTTCCACCCGTGGACTCTGGGTGAGTTGCTGGCCGCTCGCGATGCAGGCCGGACCTTGGCAGAAGTGCGGCTGTACACGGGACGCCCTGACGCGTACCTGCAACCGGCGGCACACCGGGCGAACGTGCTCCAATGTCAGGCATGGGAGCAGGCGGGCTGCCACGTCTTTACACGTCAACTGAGATACCCCTACGGCTGGCCTGACAACGCCGACGGTCAACGGCCACAAGAGAAGGGGAGCGACGTGAGGATGGCGCTCGACATTGCGCTTCTCGCGCACGAGGGGCACTACGACGTGGGGGTTGTTTGCTCCGCCGATACTGATCTGATTCCCGCGATCGAAGAGGTGCTTGCTGGAGAGCGCGAGACCCAAGTAGAGGTCGCGGGTTGGCGCGCTGGCCGCTTCGGGCAAAGGCTCAGCATCAAGAGTCAGAATCTGTGGTGCCACTGGCTGTTGCGTGAGGACTACGAGCGTGTGCGCGATGACACGGACTACGCCGCCTCCCGCTAGTACTGCCCGCGGGCGGCTCCCGCATGGACCCAGCTAGGCGCCCGCCCTGTGCGTTCGGGGCCGCCGCCGCATAGATTGGAAGGCGCGCCCTCGTAGCTCAGGGGACAGAGCAAGGGATTCCTAATCCCTGTGCGGAGGTTCGAATCCTCCCGAGGGCGCCAGCACGCAGCTCCGGGAATCCCAACGCCGCGCGCTGGACCGAGCGGCGCGCGCTCGGCAGACTGTGAGCAGACGGCGTGACGAGTCGGGAGAACGGCATGGCGACCATCGCCCAGGAACTGGAACAGCAGATCCTCGACGCCCTCGCAGACGGCGAGGACATGAGCAAGGCCGACCTCGCGAAGCGCATCCCCGATATCGAGGCCGCGCACCTCGCCACGGCGCTGCGCACGCTCAAGCGCTCGCGCACCATCGTCGTCAGCAGCGACGGCAGCAAGCGCGTCTACCGGCTCGCCGGCTAGCGCCCGCCCGGCCGGGATGTCCAGCCCATGAGCACACCGCTCGATGACGCGACGCTGAACCACGCGCGCGCCGAGCGGCGGGCGCGCATCATCCGCCTGGTCCGTCCGCTCCAGGAGTTCATGCACACGGAGGCCGCGAGCGGGATCGCCATCATCAGCGCGGTCATGCTCGCGCTGATCGGCGCCAACACGCCGCTCTCCGAGCTCTACGGAGAGTTCGTGCACTACCACATCGCTGTGGATGTCGGGTTCTTTCACCTCGACACCGATCTGAAGCACTGGGTCAACGACGGCCTGATGGTGCTGTTCTTCTTCGTCGTGGGGATGGAGATCAAGCGCGAGGTCGTCGCCGGCGAGCTCTCCGGCGGCCGCAAGGTCTGGGCTCCGATCGCCGCCGCCGCCGGGGGAATGATCGTCCCCGTCGTCATCTTCCTCGCGATCGTCGAGGGCGACACGGCCCGCGAGGGCTGGGCGATCCCGATGGCGACCGACATCGCCATCGCCGTCGGCGTCCTCACACTCGTCGGGTCGCGGGTTCCCGCCGGGCTGAAGGTGCTGCTGCTCGCCCTCGCGATCGTCGACGACATCGGCGCGATCGCCGTGATCGCCATCTTCTACGCGGACAACATCGACCTCGCGGCACTCGGCATCACGGTCGCACTGCTCGCGCTCGTGCTGCTGATGAACTTCAACGGCATCAAGCTGGTGCCGCTCTACATCGCGGCCGGCCTCGCCGCCTGGATGGCGGCGCACGAGTCCGGTGTCCACCCGACGATCCTCGGCGTCGCGCTGGGGCTGATGACGCCGTTGCAGCCGTGGTACCGCAGCGCCGCGCTTCCCGACCTCGCCGAGGCGCTGCTCAGCCGGATCCGCGCCCGCGAAGCCGCGCCCGACGATGACGACGCCGCGCACCACGAGCGGGTCGGCGCCCTGCTCACGTTGAGTGAACTCGGTGAGCAGGCGGTCTCGCCTCTCGACCGCATCGAGCACCGCCTGCTGCCGTGGTCGGCGTTCCTCATCGTCCCGCTCTTCGCCTTCGTCAACGCCGGCGTCGACCTGCGCGGCGGGGCCTTCGAGGAAGCTGCCTCCTCGACCCTCGCGCTCGGCGTCGGGCTCGGCCTGCTGCTCGGCAAGCCCATCGGGGCGACGCTCGCCGCCTGGATCGCCGTGCGGCTCGGGGCCGAGCTTCCCGCTGGCGTCACCTGGCCCGGCGTCGCCGGCGTCGGCCTGATCGCCGGCATCGGCTTCACCGTGGCGCTGTTCGTGACCGAGCTGTCGTTCGACGACGAGGCGCTGCTCGCGCAGGCCAAGGTCGGCATCTTCATCGCCTCCGTCGTGGCCGGCCTGGTCGGCCTGGCCGTGATGCGCTTCCTCGTTCCCATGCGCGAGGAGGCGTGACCGTGAGCGGCTTCCCAGCCGCCGTCTTCGCGAGGCGCCGTGCGCGCCTGATGCGCCGGCTGCCGCGCGACAGCGCCGCGGTCTTCGGCGCCGGCCGCGAGGCGCAACGCAACGGCGACGTCGACTACCCCTTCCGCCAGCGCTCGAGCTTCTACTACCTCACCGGCCTCGAGGAGCCGGACGCCGTCGCAGTGCTGCGCCCCGGCCACGAGCAGCCGTTCGTGCTGCTCGTGCGGCCGTACGACCCGGAGACGGCGATCTGGGACGGCCCGCGCCTCGGCGTCGAGGGCGCCGTCGAGGCGCTCGACGCGGACGCCGCCCACCCGATCGGCGAGCTGGAGGAGCAACTGCCGAAGCTGCTCGGCGAGGCGCGGACCGTCGCCTTCTCGCTCGGCAGCGACGAGCGCCTCGAGCGGCTGATCTCGCGCATCGTCGCCGGCCGCCGCACCGGAGCGCAGCGCGGGGCCGCGGCGATCGAGCGGCTGATCGACCCCGCTCCGCTCGTCGACGCCCTACGCCTGATCAAGACCCGCGAGGAGATCACGGCGCTGCAGCGCGCGATCGACATCACCGGCGCGGGCATCGACGCGGCGCTGCGCGCGACGCGCCCCGGCATGCACGAGTACGAGGTGCAGGCCGTCCTCGAGGCCGAGTTCCGCCGCCTCGGATCGCCGCGCGACGGCTTCCCCTCGATCGTCGCGGCGGGCGTCAACTCCTGCACGCTGCACTACACCGACAACCGCGCGTCGATCGCGAACGGCGACCTGCTGCTGCTCGACGTAGGCGCCGAGGTCGACTACTACGGCGCGGACGTAAGCCGCACCTACCCCGCCAACGGCCGCTTCCGCGCCGCCCAGCGCGATGTCTACGAGATCGTGCTCGCCGCCCAGCGCGAGGCGATCGCGCTGGTCGCGCCGGGCGTGCGCTTCCACGACGTGCACGAGCGCGCCCAGCGCGTGATCACCGAGGGCCTGCGCGACCTCGGCGTCATCACAGGCCGGATGCCGACGCTGCTGAAGCAGGAGGCGAGCCGCCCCTACTTCATGCACGGCACCTCGCACTGGCTGGGCATGGACGTGCACGACGCCGGCCTCTACCGCGAGGACGGCGAGTCGGTCGCGCTGCGGCCGGGGATGGTGCTGACGGTGGAGCCGGGCCTCTACTTCGCGCCCGGCCTGCGCGGCGTACCGCGACGGCTGCGTGGCATCGGCGTGCGGATCGAGGACGATGTGCTGGTCACGCGCGGCGGCCACCGCGTGCTCTCCGAGGCGATCCCGAAGGACCCCGACGCCCTCGAGGCGATCGTGGGGAGCAGGTAATCGCCGCGTGTCGATTGGCGGCCCATAGCGATCCAAGCACGTCAATCAATTCCATCGAGATAGGGCCCTTACTGACTAGTGTGTAAGATATGCATACCCGCGTAATCCACTTGACAAACGGTATGCCAGTAGCGCAATCTACGGTCCCTTTCGCTTAACCGCTCACGCGGGTGCTCATTCTATCCATTGAGGTGTCTGAGCCGCCCGGCGCGCAGTAGCTTGAGCCCAAGGGTATGGGGGCGCGGGAGGCGAGATGCCGCCGACCGCGATGAGGTCCGAGTCGTGGGAGCAGGCTATGCGCATCGAACGACACTTCACCACCGCCGGGCAGGATTCGCTCGAAGGGGTCGCCTTCGCGCCCAGGGATTCGCGCATCGTCAACCCCGACGGCTCGGTCGTCTTCGAGGCGTCCGGGGTGCGTATGCCCGCCGACTGGTCGCAGGTCGCCGTCGACATCATGGCGCAGAAGTACTTCCGCAAGACCGGCGTCGCCGACGACCTCGCCGCCGTCGAGGAGGACGGCGTCCCCGAGTGGCTGTGGCGCTCCGTGCCCGCCGAGGGCTCCGACGACTCCGGCGGCGAGATCGACGCGCGCCAGGTCTTCGGCCGCCTCGCCGGCACCTGGGCCTACTGGGGCTGGAAGCACGGCTACTTCGACGCCGAGGAGGACGCGCGCGCCTTCCACGACGAGCTGGTGCTGATGATGGCGACCCAGCGCGCCGCGCCCAACTCGCCGCAGTGGTTCAACACCGGCCTGCACTGGGCCTACGGCATCTCCGGCCCCGCCCAGGGTCACTCCTACTTCGACCCGGAGTTCGGCGGGGTGCGCCAGTCGACGAGCGCCTACGAGCGCCCGCAGCCGCACGCCTGCTTCATCCAGTCCGTCGCCGACGACCTCGTCAACGAGGGCGGGATCATGGACCTCTGGACCCGCGAGGCGCGGATCTTCAAGTACGGCTCCGGCACCGGCTCCAACTTCTCGAAGATCCGCGGCGAGAACGAGTTCCTCTCCGGTGGCGGCAAGTCCTCCGGCCTGATGTCGTTCCTCAAGATCGGCGACCGCGCCGCGGGCGCGATCAAGTCCGGCGGCACCACCCGCCGCGCCGCCAAGATGGTGATCGTCGACGTCGATCACCCCGACATCGAGGAGTTCATCGACTGGAAGGTGGCCGAGGAGCAGAAGGTCGCCGCCCTCGTCGCCGGCTCGCGCGTGATTCGCCGCCGCCTCAACGCCGTCCTCGCCGCCACCGAGGGCGGCTTCGACCCGGCGAGCAACCGCCCGCTGCGCCGCGCCATCGCGCGCGCCCGCCGCGACGGCGTGCCGGACGGCTGCGTGCAGCGCGTGCTCCAGCTCGCCGAGGCGGACGAGGCGCCGATCGACCTGCGCGAGTTCGACACGGACTGGCAGGGCGAGGCCTATCAGACCGTCTCCGGCCAGAACGCCAACAACTCCGTGCGCGTCAGCGCCGACTTCCTCGAGGCCGTCGAGGAGGACCGCGAGTGGACGCTCTACCGCCGCGTCGACGGCGAGCCCTCGAAGACCGTGCGCGCCCGCGACCTGTGGGAGCGCATCGCGCGCGCCGCCTGGCAGTCGGCCGACCCGGGCGTGCAGTACGACACGACGATCAACGAGTGGCACACCTCGCCGGCGGGCGGCCCGATCCGCGGCTCCAACCCCTGCTCCGAGTACATGTTCCTCGACGACACGGCCTGCAACCTCGCCTCGCTCAACCTGCTGCGCTTCCACGACGAGGAGAGCGGCAAGATCGATGTCGAGGCGTTCGAGCACGCCACGCGGCTGTGGACGATCGTGCTCGAGATCTCGGTGCTGATGGCGCAGTACCCGAGCCCGGTGATCGCGCAGCTCTCCCACGAGTACCGCACGCTCGGCCTCGGCTACGCCAACCTCGGCGCGCTGCTCATGCAGCAGGGCGTGCCCTACGACTCGCCCGAGGCGCTCGCCCAGACCGGCGGCTTCAGCGCGCTGCTGACCGGCGTCTCCTACGCCACCTCCGCCGAGATCGCCTCCGAGCTCGGCCCCTTCCCCGCCTGGGAACCGAACCGCGAGGCGATGCTGCGCGTGATCCGCAACCACCGCCGCGCCGCCTACGACGCGGCCGCCGAGGACTACGAGGGCCTGACGACGCTCCCGATGGGCCTCGACGCGAAGCACTGCCCGACGCCGCTGCTCAAGGCGGCGCAGGCCTCGTGGGACCGCGCGCTCGCCCTCGGCGAGGAGCACGGCTTCCGCAACGCGCAGACGACGCTGATCGCGCCCACGGGCACGATCGGCCTGCTGATGGACTGCGACACGACCGGCGTCGAGCCGGACTTTGCGCTCGTCAAGTTCAAGAAGCTGGCCGGCGGCGGCTACTTCCGCATCATCAACCAGTCCGTGCCCGGCGCGCTGCGCACGCTCGGCTACAGCACGCAGCAGGTCGAGGAGATCGTCGCCTACTGCGCGGGCACGGGCCGCCTCGAGGGCGCCCCGCACATCAACCGCCACACGCTCGCCCAGCACGGCTTCACCCGCCGCGTTCTGGACGAGGTCGACGAGGCGCTCGGCTCGGCGTTCGACATCACCTTCGCGTTCAACCGCTTCGTCCTCGGCGACGAGTTCTGCCGCGACGTGCTCGGCCTCACGGACGAGCAGATCGCCGGCGCGAACCTGCTCGAGGCGATCGGCTTCAGCCGCGAGCAGATCGAGGAGGCCAACGACCACATCGTCGGCCGCATGACGATCGAGGGCGCCCCGCACCTGCGCGAGGACGACTACGCCGTCTTCGACTGCGCCAACCGCTGCGGCCGCTACGGCACGCGCTACATCGAAGCGATGGCGCACGTGCGCATGATGGCCGCGGCCCAGCCGTTCTTCTCCGGCGCGATCAGCAAGACGATCAACCTGCCCGAGGACGCCAGCGTCGGCGACGTCGCCGCGGTCTACGAGGCCGGCGCCGACTCGATGCTCAAGGCGCTCGCGCTCTACCGCGACGGCTCCAAGCTCTCGCAGCCTCTCGCCGCCACCGTGCTCGGCGACGACTTCGAGGACTTCGACGACCTCGAGGAGGAGTCCGCCGAGGCGGAGCTCGACCCGAACAAGGCGCTGGACGAGGTGGAGCGCATCATCAGCACGCTGCCTCGGGCGGACGCGCGCGCGCTGGCGCGGCGGCTCGTGGGCCTGCAGCGCGGCGAGCGCGAGCCGCTGCCCTCGCGGCGGCCGGGCTTCGCGCAGAAGGCCAAGGTCGGCGGCCACACGATCTACCTGCACACCGGCGAGTTCGAGGACTCCCGCCTGGGCGAGATCTTCATCTCGATGTCCAAGGATGGGGCGGCGTTCCGCTCGCTGATGAACTGCTTCGCGATCGCCGTCTCGATCGGGCTGCAGCACGGCGTGCCGCTCGACGCCTACGTGGACTCCTTCCTGTTCACGAAGTTCGAGCCGAACGGGATCGTCACCGGCAACGACCGCGTCCGCATGGCGACCTCGATCATCGACTACGTCTTCCGCGAGCTGGCGGTCAGCTACCTGGGCCGCAGCGACCTCGCCCACCTCGGCGCGGTCGACCTCTCGAGCACCTCGACGGCCGAGGACGAGGACGAGGACGAGCCGGGCGCGTGGCCGACGCCGGAACCGGCGCCGCTGCCCGCGCCGAAGCAGAGCGAGTACCTCGTGGCGGCCCCGATCGCCGGAGGCTCGAACGGCCACGGCACGACCGCCGAGGGCAACGGCGCGGCGGCCCCTGCCGCCGCCCCAACCCCCGAGGCGCCCTCGAGCGCAGCCGCCGGCGCCTCGGCAGTGGCGTCGGCCACGGCCATCTCGGAGACGACGGCGCGCCACTACGGCTTCGAGGGCGACCCCTGCCCGGAGTGCGGCCAGCTGATGATGGTGCGCAACGGCACCTGCCTGAAGTGCATGTCCTGCGGGGCCACGTCCGGGTGTAGCTGAGGGTTACCAAGATGAACTAGCGAAGAAGAGACTGGGCCCGCCCGCTGCCTGATCAAAGACTGGCGGGCGGGCCCATCCGGAAGGCGACGAGCGCCTTCGCGTGCATGCTAGACGGCGTGGATCGCAACAGTCTCGTCACCCTCCACCACTTTATCGGTGAGGTGCCAACAACGGGGCTGCACGATGAGCCGCACAACGATCCGAGACCACACGCTATTCGTCTTCTTGGCGGAGAACCAGCAACTCTCTCTCGAACTCGGGCTTCTGAACGTCGCCCTCCGGGCCGCTGCACGGAGCTTGTGGGGAACCGTCGAGAGCCGGGTAGAACACAGCCTGTTCGTCATCTGGGAGATCAGCACCTACCAGAATCATCACCAGGTTAAGCGTCGTCTCGAGCAGTACCTGCCAAGTGAGATCAGGTGGTTCCTGAAGTCCAAGAACCGTGTCGCGCACAGGAACCTCTCGCAGGACCAAGTCAGGCTCCTCCTCGAATTCACCGGTCACGCGGAGGCTAGGTCAACCTAGTGAGAGGTCGGCAGTCATGTGATCAGCACCACTGCCCGGCAGCGCAGCGACCCGCACGCCCTGCCGGGCTACCAACGAGTGTTCGCGAGGCAGGGGGATCCTGATGCCAAAGTCTTCGAAGTCAACACGGGTTCGCGATGCGCGCACGGGCAGGTTCGTGCCGAAGAGGGAGGCCACGCGCCGCCCGGGCACGACAGTCAAGGAGACGGTGAAGCGGCGGAAGTAACGGCTCGTCGCGCTAGTCGCCTGCACCCCTCCCCCACCGCCGCGCCCACCCCAGCAGGAGGCTCGTCGCGACTGCCATGAGGGCGGCGAGGGTGTTGAAGACGATGTCCTGCACGTCGAAGACGCGGGTGGGGAGGAAGGCCTGGATGCACTCGTCGAGGGCGCCGATGAGCGCCGTGGCGAGGATGGCGAGGACGGCGGGGAGCGGGACGCGGCGGCCGTGGCCGGCGCGCTCCGTGAGCGCCTCGAGGATGAGCACGGCCACCACGCCGTACTCGATGAGGTGCGTGCGCTCCTCGAGCGCCATGCGCACGAGCACCATCAGGTAGACGACCGCGACGCCGATCGCGACGGCGATCTCGAGGCCGCGCGGGCGCGTCCGCAGGCCCTGCGTCAGCACCGTCACGCCGACCAGCAGCATCGCGAGAACGAAACCGGCGGTCGAGAGCCCGCGGTCGCGCAGCTCCTCGGCCAGCGCGCCCGTGAGGCCGAGCGTCGCGTAGATCGTGACGACGACGACCAGCGTCCAGAGCCAGAGGCGACGCTCGCGGGCGGAGGCGAAGAAGGGCATCGGCGCTGCTTCCCAGCCGGTCACCGGCAACCGCGAGTCTGGGCTACGCTGCCCGCATGATCGACCGAGTGGTCCCGGTCCGCGTGCAAGGCGAGCGCGTCCTGGTGCGGGTGCAGCAGCAGACGCGCGACGACGACGGCGCCGGCCGCGCCCTGCTCAAGGGGCCGCCCGAGGCGCTGCGACGCCTCGAGGGCTACACGTTCGCGGAGGCAGGGCGGGCCGTGACGCTTGCCGGGGTGCGGCTCGCGCCGCCTCCCGACGGCGGCGAGGCATGGCTCGCCTTCGCCGAATTGCGCCTCGCCGCGGCGGATTCAGTGCGCGCGGATGGCCTGTCCGACGGCGGGCCGGTACGATCCGGCTGACCGCTCGATCTACTCCGACGGCCGGAGGCCTCGCATGACCCTGTCCGCCATCACCGGCTACCCGCGCATCGGGCCCCGGCGCGAGCTGAAGCGCGCCGTCGAGGGCTATTGGGACGGCCGCGTCGAGCTCGACGCCCTCGACGAGACCGGGCGCGCGCTGCGCCTCGAGGGCTGGCGGCGCATGCGCGAGGCGGGCATCGACCTCATCCCCTCCAACACCTTCTCGCACTACGACCACGTGCTCGACGCGATCGCGATGGTCGGCGCCGTCCCGCCCCGCTACGAGGACAGCGGCGAGGGCGAGGTGGACGCCGAGACGTACTTCGCGATGGCGCGCGGCGCGCAGCGCGAGGGCCTCGACGTGACGGCGATGGAGATGATCAAGTGGTTCGACACGAACTACCACTACATCGTCCCCGAGCTCGGCGCGCACACCCGCTTCCGCCTTGCCTCGCGCAAGCCGCTCGACGAGTACCTCGAGGCGCGCGAGGCGGGCATCGAGACGGTGCCGGTGCTGCTCGGCCCGCTCTCGCTGCTGCTGCTCGGCAAGGGCGTCGGCGCCGACGGCCACCAGGACCCCGGCTTCGACCGGCTCTCCCTGCTCGACGGGCTGCTCGACGTCTACGAGCAGGTCGTCGCGCTGCTGCACGAGGCCGGCGCGCAGTGGATCCAGCTTGACGAGCCCGTGCTGGTGCAGGACCGCACGCCCGAGGACCTCGCCGCCCTCGCGACGGCGTACGACCGCCTCGCCGACGTCGCGGGCGGGACGAAGCTGCTGGTGCAGACCTACTTCGGCGATGTCGACGAGTCGTTCGGCGCGCTCGTCGGGCTGCCCGTCGAGGCGATCGGACTCGACCTCGTGCGCGGCGGGCGCAACCTGGCGCTGCTGCAGCGGCACGGGCTGCCCGGCGGCAAGCACGTCGTCGCCGGCGTCGTCGACGGGCGCAACGTCTGGATCAACGACCTCGACGCCTCGCTCGCGACGCTGCGCGAGGTGGGCGCGGCCGTCGGCGACGACCGCGTGATCGCGGGCACCTCCTGCTCGCTGCTGCACGTCCCGATCGAGCTCGACCTGGAGACGCAGCTCGATCCCGAGCTGCGCTCCTGGCTCGCCTTCGCGAACCAGAAGGTCGACGAGGTCGCCACGCTTGCCCGCGCCTTCGAGGACCCGAACGCGGCGCCCGACGAGCAGGCTGCCAACCGCGCCGCCCTCGAATCGCGCCGCAACTCGCCGCGCACGCACGACCCCGCCGTGCGCGAGCGCGTCGCGGCCACCTCGGAGGCCGACTACAGCCGCGACGGCAGCGTCGAGGAGCGCCGGGCCGCCCAGCGCGCGCGGCTGCGGCTCCCGGAGTTCCCGACGACGACGATCGGCTCGTTCCCGCAGACGCCGGAGATCCGCCGCGCCCGCCGTCGCCGCAACAGCGGCGAGATCGACGAGGCGGAGTACGAGACCTTCCTCGAGGCCGAGATCGCGAGCGTGATCCGGCTCCAGGAGGAGACCGGGCTGGACCTGCTGGTGCACGGGGAGTCGGAGCGCAACGACATGGTCGAGTACTTCGGCGAGCAGCTCGCCGGGTTCGCCTTCACGCGCTTCGGCTGGGTGCAGTCTTACGGATCGCGCAACGTGAAGCCGCCGATCATCTACGGCGACGTGGCGCGGCCGGGCCCGATGACCGTGCGCTGGTCCTCGTACGCGCAGTCGGTCACCGACCGCCCGGTGAAGGGCATGCTCACGGGGCCGGTCACGATCCTCAACTGGTCCTTCGTGCGCGACGACCAGCCACGCAGCGAGACCTGCCGCCAGATCGCCCTCGCGATCCGCGAGGAGGTCGCCGACCTCGAGGCGGCCGGTATCGCCGTGATCCAGGTCGACGAGCCGGCGCTGCGCGAGGGCGTCCCGCTGCGCCGCGCGGACTGGCCCACCTACCTCGGCTGGTCCGTGCCCTGCTTCCGGCTCGCCACGGCAGGGGCGGCCGACTCGACGCAGATCCAGTCGCACATGTGCTACGTGCCGCTGGGCGACGTGCTCGACGCGGTCTCCGACATGGAGGCCGACGTGATGCTGCTCTTCAACGCCCGCTCCGACGCCGAGGGCCTCGACGCCTTCCGCGACCACGGCTACGACAAGGAGGTAGGGCTCGGCGTCTACGACATCCACTCGCCGCGCGTGCCGCCGACCGAGGAGATGGTGAGCAGCCTGCGCGACGCCGCGACGGTGCTCGACCCCGACCTGCTCTGGGTAAACCCCGACTGCGGCCTCAAGACCCGCCGCTACGAGGAGGTCGTCCCCGCCCTTCAGCACATGGTCGAGGCCGCGCGCGCGGTTCGGGCGGACGCCGCGACGTAGCCTCGACGCCCTCCTCCGGCGCCCCCGTATAGTGCCTGCACGGCCGCGGAGCGCGGAGGTACACGATGCGTGATCTGGACGGGCGTGTCGCCCTCGTCAGCGGCGGCGGCAGCGGCATCGGCCGCGGGATCGCGATCGCGCTGGCCGGCGAGGGCATGCGCGTGGTGGTCGCCGACATCGAGCGCGACGCCGCCGAGGCGGTGGCGGCCGAACTCGCCGCCTCGGGCGCCGAGGCGATCGCCGAGGTTGTCGACGTGAGCGACGTCGCGGCCGTCGAGGCGCTTGCCGACCGCTGCGACGAGCGCTACGGCGGCGTGGACGTGCTCTGCAACAACGCCGGCGTGGTCGGGCAGACGCCGATCGGGCCGGACAGCCTCGATAGCTGGCGTTGGATCCTCGACGTCAACCTCTTTGGCGTCGTGCACGCGATCAACACCTTCGTGCCGCGGATGCGCGCCCGCGTGGGCGAGAGCGGCGGCGAGGCGCACATCGTCAACACCTCGTCGCTGGGTGGCGGCCTAATCGCGGGCGACGGCTGGGAGATCACCGCCTATCGCGCCTCGAAGTTCGCGATCGTGGCGATGAGCCGCGACCTGCGCGGCGAACTGGCGGGGAGCGGCATCGGCGTCTCCGTACTCTGCCCCGGCGGCGTCGAGACGCGCATCTGGCAGGCCGGGCGCAACCGTCCGGCCGAGCACGGCGGACCGGAGACCTGGGAGCGGCCGAGCCGCCTCGAGGGCGAGCGCGTGATCGGCCCGCTCGAGGTCGGACGCCGCGTGCTGCACGCGATACGCGAGAACGAGCTCTACGCGATCACCCACCCGGAGCGGAAGTTCCAGGTGGAAGCCGGCGCCCAGGAGTTGCTCGGCGCGTTCGACCGCGCGGCCGAGACGCCCGTCTAGTGCGGGAACTCGAGGGCCGGACGGCGCTCATCATCGGCGGGGGCGGCGGCATCGGCCGCGGGATCGCCCTCGCGCTCGCCGGCGAGGGCATGCGCATCGTCGTCGCCGACATCGAGGCAGACTCCGCGGAGGCGGTGGCGGCGGAGCTCCTCGCCTCGGGCGCCGAGGCGAGCGCCGAGACCGTCGATGTGAGCGACGCGGCCGCCGTCGAGGCACTGGCGGGGCGCTGCTTCGAGCGTCACGGCAGCGTCGACGTGCTCTGCAACAACGCCGGCGTGGTCGGCCCAACCCGGCTCGGACCGGCGAGCCTCGACAACTGGCGCTGGATTGTCGACGTGAACGTCCTCGGCGTCGTGCACGTGGTCAACGCCTTCGTGCCGCGGATGCTCGACCGGATCGACGAGCGGGGCGGCGAGGCGCACATCGTCACCGCCTCGTCCATCGCCGGTCTGATCGCGGGGCTCGGCTGGGAGATTTCGGCCTACCGCGCCTCGCAGCTCGCGATCGTGGGGATGACCCGGGACCTGCGGAACGAGCTGGCCGGCAGTGGGATCGGGGTCACCTTGCTCTGCCCGGGCGCCGTCGCTACCCGCATGTGGCAGGCGGGCCGCAACCGCCCCGCCGAGCGCGGCGGACCGGAGGCGTACGAACGGCCGGGCGCCCTCGACGGCCGCGTGATCGACGCCCTCGAGGTCGGACGCCGCGCCCTGCACGCGATTCGCGACAACGAGCTGTACGCGATGACGCACCCGGAGCGGCGTGACGTGGTCGAGGCCGCTCTGCGTGAGCAGCTCGACGCGTTCGATCGGGCGGCGGAGACGCCCGTCTGACCTCGCCGGTTCGCGTCCGCTCTCGTCCTTGCTGGACGATCACGGGCGGTGGTACAAGGTTCGCCGGAGCCGGATCAGCTTCAGACGGAGGTGCGACGACGATGCAGTACCTGAGATTCGCGGCGGCGTTCGTGGTCTACACGGTCATCGACGTCGGTTGGAACGTGTCACCCCTCGCGCGCGGAATGTACGACAGTCTCTACGAGGCCAGCGGCAACGACATGCTCCTGGACACCTTCGGTAGGGAGATGGATACGTGGGGCGGGGGCCAGGCCCTCGCCCTGCTCGCGTTCCTGTTGCTGATTGCACTCGGCAACAGCTACCTGGCGATTGAACCGGCAGTCAAGGAGCGCAGCCTCCACAGGGCGATGAAGAACGCGTTCGTCCTCGGTTGCGCCGCCTACGCCACGTACATCGTGCCGATCTTCCTGATGATGTCCACCTGGCCCGGGGTCCTGGTGCCGATCGACATTCTCATCGGAGGCCTGCTCAGCCTGATCACGTCGACGGTTGTCACGTACGTCACGCTTCGCCGGAGCAGTGCCTGACACTCCGCACAACCCGGCGTCGAGGCGGCTGCCGCGACAGGCTCGATGCCCTCGATCGGGCGGCGACGAAGCCGGTGTGACCCTCGCCTGCGCCGGGCTCCCGAGCAGCCCTCAATAGACGCCGGGGAAGATCCGGTACTTCACGCGCGCCTGGTACTCCGCCCACTTCTCGGCGCCGTACTTCTCCGCGCAGTACCCGTCGTCGAAGCGCTGACGGAAGGTGAACAGCGTGACGATGAAGGCGAAGTAGGTCCAGGCCCACGGATTGGCGAAGTGGCCGAAGACCAGGGCAATGGACAGGGAGAGGAACCCCTCGCCCATGTAGTTGAAGTGGCGCGCCACGCCCCAGAAGCCGTTGATCAGGATCTTGCGGTCGCCGGCCTCGATGTACTCGGGCTCGATCAGACCGAGGAACTTGCGCTCCGGCCAACGCTTGAACGTGTACTTCTGCATGTTGGCGCCGCGCGAGATGCCCCACCCGAGCAGGAACAGCGCCGCCGTCCCGATCAGCCACACGTACGTCCATGCCGTCGAGAATCCGGGGTCAGGATGGGCGGCCATGCCCCACAGCGGGAGGATGAACAGCCACCCGTAGACGATGAGGCCGCCCCAGAAGAGCTTGAAGCCGAGATTCTCGTGGATCAGGTCGTAGGTGTAGAGCTGCACGCGCTCGAAGATGAAGTAGTCGAGGATGTAGAACGTGAAGAACGCCGCATAGAGGTACACGCCCGGGTTGGCGTTGTCGCCGAACAGCTCGTGGTGGTACACGGCCCCGGACAAGGCGTTGAGCGACAACATCGTCCCGCCGACGACGTAGAACCACATCTTTATGTCGATTCGCTCGTTGAAGAACGCCAGCTCCTGGGCTCGCCCGTCCCACAGCTCGAAGATGAAGTTTCGTTCCTCGCGCTTCGGCTGGGTGTAGACCGCGATGACCGTGAAGATCGTCGCGAACACGGTTCCCCCGGCCACCGCATAGACCGAGGAGCGGTAGAACCAGTCGCGCGGCATCCCGGTGACCTCGGTCGCCCACACGATCAGCGCGATCGCAAAGACCAGCAGTCCGTTGAGGCGATAGTTGCGAGGTTCACCCGTCGCCGGATTGATGACGTAGCCGGGCACCCGCCTGGCAGGCAGGACGATCTGCGCCACGAGAAACACGGCGAAGATCGCCAGCGGGGTGAAGAACCCCGCAATCGCTTCCGTCCGGGAAAGCTCGAACAGGTGCTCAATGCCAAGCCACTCGATCATGAACGAAGAACCCTTCAGCGGTTTGCTTAACTGCGTGTGAGTCTACACGTGGCGCGATCGCGGCGGCCCGTATAGTGCCTCCCACGAGGTCAACGCACGGAGGTTGTGTGATGCGTGAGTTGGATGGGCGTGTCGCCCTCGTGACCGGCGGAGGGAGCGGCATCGGCCGCGGGATCGCGATCGCGCTCGCCGGGGCGGGCATGCGCGTCCTGGTCGCCGACATCGAGCCCGACGCCGCGGAGGCCGTCGCGGCGGAGCTGGGCGCCGGGGCGACCGCCGAGAGCGTCGATGTCACCGACCCGGCCGCCGTCGAGTCGCTGGCCGAGCGCTGCTTCGAACAGCACGGCGGCGTGGACGTGCTCTGCAACAACGCAGGCGTGATCGGCCCGACGCCGCTTGGACCGGAGAGCCTCGACAACTGGCGCTGGGTCATCGAGGTGAACATCCTGGGCGTGGTGAACGTGATCAACGCGTTCGTACCTCGGATGCTCGCTCAGATCGGCGAGAGCGGCGGCGAGGGGCACGTCGTCAACACAGCCTCGATGGCGGGACTGCGCGCGGGCGACGGCTGGGCGCACAGCGCCTACGGGGCCTCGAAGTTCGCGGTCGTCAGCATGAGCCGCAACCTGCGAGGCGAGCTGGCCGGGAGCGGCATCGGCGTCTCCGCGCTCTGCCCGGGCGGCGTCGACACGCGCATCTGGGAGGCGGGGCGCAACCGGCCCGCCGAGCGCGGCGGACCCGAGACGTACGAGCGGCCGGACCGGCTCCTCCCGGCCCGCGTGCTCGACCCGCTCGTGGTCGGCCGCCACGTGCTGCGCGCGATCCTCGAGGACCAGCTCTACATCATCACCCACACGGAGCGGCGCGAGCAGATCGCGGAGCACGCGCAAGAGCTGCTCGGCGCCTTCGATCGCTCGGACCGCGACCCGCTCGACTGAGCGGAGGCAACGGCGACGGAGGTGCGCGATGCGTGAGCTGGACGGCCGGGTCGCCCTCGTGACCGGCGGGGGGAGCGGCATCGGCCGCGGGATCGCAATCGCGCTCGCCGGCGCGGGCATGCGCGTCGTAGTCGCCGACATCGAGCGCGAGGCCGCCGAGGCGGTCACGGCGGAGATCGCCGCATCGGGTGGCGAGGCGAGCGCGGAGGCCCTCGACGTCACCGACCCGGCAGCCGTCGAGGTGATGGCCGCGCGCTGCTCTGAAGAGCACGGCGGCGTGGACGTGCTGTGCAACAACGCCGGCGTGATTGGCCCGACACCAATCGGGCCGGAAGCCCTCGACAACTGGCGCTGGACCCTGGACGTCAACGTGCTGGGCGTCGTGCACGGGATCAACGCGTTCGTGCCGCGCATGCGCGCACGGGTCGACGCGAGCGGCGGCGAGGCGCACGTGGTCAACACCGCCTCGATCGGCGGCCTGATCGCGGGCTATGGGTGGGAGATCAGCGCTTACATCGCCTCGAAGTTCGCGGTCGTGAGCATGAGCCGGAACCTCCGGGGCGAACTCGCCGGGAGCGGCATCGGTGTCTCGGTGCTCTGCCCCGGAGGCGTCGAGACCCGCATCTGGGAAGCCGGTCGCAACCGGCCGGCCGAACACGGCGGGCCCGAGGCACACGATTGGTCGGACCGCCTCGCCCGCTCCGAGGCGATCGACCCGCTCACTGTCGGACGCCACGTGCTGCGCGCGATCCGCGAGAACCAGTTCTACGTGATCACCCACACCGATCGGCGGGACGTTATCGAGGCGGACGTGCGCGAACTGCTCGACGCCTTTGACCGCAGCGATCGCGATCCGCTCGACTGAGCTCGGTACCCGTCGAGGGCGAAGGGAGTACGAGATGAACGAGGCGATTCGCGCGCACGTGATCGCCGGGGGCTTCCCGCCTGGCCGGCCCGCCGGACACGATCACGACTACGCGCGGCTGCGCATCCTCGAGCAACTCAAGGAGCGCGACCACGTCCTCACGACCGTCTCCGGCGACTACACGGACATCGAGAAGTGGCTGCCGGAGTGCCGCCTGCTCGTCACCTACGTCGCCGGGCCGTTCGCGGACGAGCAGGGCAACACGGTGCTCCGCCAGTGGCTCGAGGCCGGCGGACGCTGGCTCGCGCTGCACGGCAGCAGCGGCGGCAAGGCGGTACGCCGGCCCGACACGACCAAGCGCGAGATGGTGAAGATGCCCTACCACGACACGCTCGGCGGCTTCTTCCTCAGCCATCCGCCGATCCGCAAGTTCCGGGTCGACCTCGAGGACGCGCAGCACCCGCTCACCCGCGGCCTGCCGGAGTCCTTCGAGACGATCGATGAGCCGTACATGGTCGAGCTGCAGGCGCCGGAGCGCAGCCAGCTGCTGCTCACCGCCGACTGGGGCGAGGTCGACCCGAACGCGCCGACCGGCTTCTACTTCGAGCGAGACACCACGGTCCTCCCGAACGGCGGCAGCACGCGACGCGCGATCGCCTTCGTACGCGAGCTCAGCGCGGGCGCCGTCGCGTACACCACGCTCGGCCACTGCCACACGCCGACGACGAACACGCAGCGCCTCGTCCACGAGAACGTCGCGGCGGACGGCAAGCCGCCGCTCAACCTGCTCGGCTCGTGGGAGACCGAGGGCTTCCGCACGCTGCTGCGCAACGGCATCGCCTGGGGCCTCGGCGAGGACTAATCTGGTCCTGCCTCGTGAGGGAGCGCACATGACCGGCGGACCGCGCTGACGGCGGCGACGCGACGCCCCCGCGTCTTCTGGGGCTGGTGGATCTTCGCGGCCGCGATCGTCGGGCAGTTCGTGACGATCGGCTTCGCCGCGCAGGTCACGGGCGTCTTCCTCGTGCCGATGTCCGAAGACCTCGGCTGGTCCCGCTCACAGTTCGTGCTGGCGTCCTCGCTCGGCTTCGGCATCGGCGCGATCAGCGGAATCTTCATCGGCCCGCTGATCGATCGCTACGGCGCACGGCCGATCATGCTGATCGGGACGACGATCAGCGGAGTCGCGCTGGTGGGCGTCTCGCAGGTCGAGGAGCTGTGGCAGTTCATCTTCGTGCGCGGCGCACTCACGCAGGTCGGCCTCTTCATGATCGGCCCGTTCGTGGTCAACACCACGCTCTCCAAGTGGTTCGTCGTCAACCGCGGGCGCGTGATCGCGCTCGCTTCGCTCGGCACGTCGATCGGCGGGATCATCCCGCCGCTCGCCATCACGCCAATCGTCGATCACGCGGGTTGGGAAGCCGGCTGGGTCGTGATCGGCGTCGCCACGCTCGTGCTGATGTACCCGTCCTCGCTCGTGATGCGCAGGCAGCCGGAGGACTACGGGATGCTCCCCGACGGCAAGACCGGCGACGAGGAGCCGACCGCTCAGGAGCTTGAGCAACTGGAGCTGATGCGGCAGGACTTCGACAATTCCTACACCCGAGGGGAGGCAATGCGCACGCGCTCGATGTGGCTGCTGGTCTTCGGCTTCGCCTTCGCCGTCGCGGCGGTGGCGATCATGTACTCACACGTGATCCCGTTCATGACCGACGTCGGCTACACGCGATCGCAGGCGGCGTTCGCCTTCGCGGTGCAAGGCTCGTTCGCGCTGGTCTCGAAGTTCTTCTGGGCCTGGATCGTGCAACACCGCTCGCCGCGCGTCCTGACCGTGCTGGCGATGGCGATGATGGGCGTCGCGACGGCGTTCCTGATTCCGGCCGCGGACGCCTCGTTCGGCCCGCTGCTCGTGGTCTTCGCCGTGTTCGGCTTCGGGATCGGCGGGATGTTCCCGCTGTTCGACTTCGTGTGGGCCTGGTACTACGGGCGGCGGCACATCGGCGCCGTGCGCAGCACCGGATTCCCGGTCAGCGTGACGATCGCGGTCACGGGTCCGATTCTCACCGGGGTCTACTACGACTCGGTCGGCGACTACCGCGGCGCGTTCGTCACTCTCGCCTTCCTGCTCGCGCTCGGCGCGGCGCTGATCTCCACCTCGCGCAAGCCCCCGGCGAAGGCCACCCTCGAACCTGCCGAGGCGCCCGCCTCCGCCGCCGGATAGCCCCACGAGCAGCACTCCCCCGCTATCGTGACTCGCGATGATCGACACGGTGCTGTTCGACCTCGACGGGACGCTGCGCGACTGGGAGGCGGGCATCTCGCGCGCCCTCGCCGATTTGCGCGACGAGGCGCCCGAGACGCTGCCCGAGGAGTTGCGCGCGGACCTCGATGCCCGCATCTGGCGCGCCATCGACGAGCAGCTCGTCGTGCGCCGCGACGGGCGCGTCCTCGAGCGCCGGCACTACTGGATCGACGTCGACCCGGTCCCCGTCTGGCGCACGCTGCTGCCCGACCTCCACCAGCGCTCGCTCGACGAGCTGCTGGCCCGCTTCCGCGAGCTGATCGACGCCGTCCCGTTCGCCGACGTGCATCCCGCCCTTGAGCAGCTGCGGGAGGGCTACGCGCTGGGGGTGCTGACCAACGGGCCGAGGCCGGAGTCCGTGCTGCGGCGGATGGGGTTCGCCCACTACTTCGACGCGATCGTGACGGTCTTCGGCGGGACGAAGAAGCCGGCGGGCGCGGCCTTCGAGGGCGCCCTCGACGCCCTCGGCGCGGAGGCCGCGACGACGGCCCACGTCGGCGACAGCCTGATCGCGGACGTGCAGGGCGCCCTCAGCGCCGGCCTCACGCCGATCTGGGTCGACCGCTTCGGCGACGGCAACCCGCTCCCCAAGGGCGCGCATCGCATCGAGTCACTGGCGGAGCTGCCGGCCCTGCTCGTCTCACTCGCCGAGGTGTAGCCGGAGCGGCCGGAGCCCCGGCCGGGTGCGGCGCTAGTGGTAGCCCGCTGAGGCGGCGCTCGCCTCGGTGCGCAACGCGGCGCTCGCCAGCGGCCCCCGGCGCTGCGACGGCGGCGGGGGCGGGCGCGTCGAGGCGAGGAAGAGCAGCGAGCCGAGGCCGGCGACGAGCGCCAGGCCGATGAAGCCGGTGCGGTAGGAGCCGGTGAGGTCGTAGCTGAGCCCGGCGACGATCGGGCCCAGCACCATCCCGATGATGATGATCAGCGATGAGAACCCCATCACCGTGCCGAACGAGGCGCGGCCGAAGTAATCGGCGCGGATCGCCTGCGTGAGCGGACCGCGCACGCCGAATGAGAGCCCGTGGATCACGGTGAAGGCGAGGGCGCCCCACAGCGAAATCCAGAGCGTCAGCACGAGCAGCGACGCCATGTGCCCGAGCATCGCCACCGTGAGGATGTAGCGCATCGGGAGCCGGTCGCCGAGGTAGCCGCCGCCCAGCATGCCGATCACGCTCGTCACGGTCATCACCAGCAGCAGGTTCGCCGCCTGGGCCAGCGAGTAGTCGAGGCTGTCCGTGACGTGCGAGACGAAGTGCACCATCACGGCGCCGACGACCAGCAGCGAGGCGGCGTGACCGACCGAGATCAGCCAGAACGCGCGTGTCCTCAGCGCCTGCTGCAACGTGAAGTTGATCTCGCCGGGATCGAAGTCGGTCAGCCGGCCGTCCCCTGCCCGGCGCTGGAGCGGCGGGTCGCCGTCGACGCCGTAGCCGTACTGTGAGGGACGGTGGCGCATGAGCCCCGCGAGCGGCAGGCCGACGACGATCACGATCAGCCCCGAGGCGATCGCAGTCTCGCGCCAGCCGACGTGCTCAAGCGACCACGCGACCCCCGGCTGCAGGAGACCACCGAAGGCGAAGCCCGCGGTGGCGATCCCGATCGCCAGCGCGCGCCTGCGGTTGAACCAGTTCACGACCGCGACCATCATCCCCATCCCTGCGCCGGCGCTCAGGCCGAGCGCGATCACGACGAAGGCGATGTAGAACTCGGTGAGGGTGTTGATCTGGCTGAGCAGCAGGAAGCCGAGGCCGAAGATCGTGATCCCGATCAGCATGATCCGCCTCGGACCGAACCGGTCGAGGGCCCAACCCTGGATGGGGCCGAGCAGCCCGGACTCGATCATCTGGATCGAGAAGGCGGCGGAGAGCGAGGTGCGGCTCCAGCCGAACTCGGCCTCCAGCACCACGACATACTGCCCGAAGGCGTGGAACATCAGCCCGCCGAGGATCGCGGAGAGCAGGAACCCGGCGCCCACGATGTACCAGCCGAAGAAGATCCGCCCGCCCGGCCTCCGTGGCGGGGGCGCCTGAGCGCCCGACACGCCATCGCCGCTGGGATCCGTCGTCGCGATCGCCCCGGGCTTACGCGTCATGGTCATCGCGACGGTCCCGCCTCGCGGCGCTGATCGCCGCCCTCGCCAAAGGGGCAGCCCGGGTTCGGTGTGCCGCTACCCCTCGCGCGCCAGGCGCTCGCGGTGCGCCTCGCGCAGGGTCTCGAGGGCGCCCTCGAGCAGCTTCGGGATTCTCGCGTCGCCGAAGCTGTAGTAGTCGTCGAGCGCACGCTCAAGGCCGAAGGCGACGTTGAAGCGGTGCGCTGTGTCGTAGCGGCCGACGATCAGCCCAAGCTCCACGATCTGCTCGTCCGTGTAGTGCTCGCGCATCTGCTCCAGCAACTCGCCGTCGATGCCCTGCGCGTGCGCGGCCACCCAGCGCTCCGTGAAGCGCAGCGCCAGCTTCGTCGCCTCCGGCAGGTCCGACGACTCGAAGTCGTGAACCTTCGCGACCATCTCCTCGTCCATGCCTTCCTGCTGCGCCGCAGCAGATCGACCGGGGATTCACCACTTGCAGTCGTTGAGATTCGCCGACTTGAGGCGGCAGAGGTCGACCGTCACCGGGTCCAGGGAGGTGAACTCCTGCCAGGCCGCGTGGAACAGCTGGAACGCCATCTGCGTCTCGGGGGCGAGGCTGCGAGGGTTCGCAATCGTCCTCGGGCTGGCCTCCGGCTCGCGCACCTGCGTCATCTCGTTACTCCTCTTCCCGCGCCGCCTGCTACGGCACCCAGATCCGCCGCGCCGCCTCCAGGCCGAGGACCAGCGGGCGGCCGTTCAGTTGAATCGTCACCGTCCCCCGGTACGGCGCAACCTCGATCACCTCGAAGCCCGCGCCGGGGCGGATGCCCTCCTCGTCGAAGAAGCGCAGCAGCTGCTCGTCCTCCTCGTAGACACGATCCACGGTCGTGCTGTCGCCCGCCTCGAGGTCGGAGAGGCGTCGCGTCGAGAGCGGGTGGCCGTGGTTGGAGCCGGGGATCGGATAGCCGAACGGGGAGACCATCGGGTTGCCGAGGCGCTCGACGATCAGCGGCTCGGTCACGTCCGAGATCGCGTGCTCCATCAGGTGCGCTTCCTCGTAGGCGCGCCACCACTCGAGGCCGAGCGTGTCCACCAGCAGGCACTCGGCGAGGCGATGACGCCGCACCATCTGCTCCGCCCTCGCAAAGCCGCTGCCGCTCAGCGAGATGCGCTTGCGCCCGTCGATGCGCACGAGCTTGTCGCGGCGCAGGCGCGTCAGCATGCCCGCTGCCGAGGCCGGCTTGATGTCCAGCCGCTCGGCGACGCGGGCCGCGATCACCTCCTCCTGCTCGTCGTGCGAGAGGCGGTAGATCGTGGTCAGTGCGTCGTCGGCCGCAACGTTGGTGACCTGCTTGGGCATCGTCCCTCCGCGTCATGATACTCCATGCGCGCGTGCGCCCTCGCGAGGACGCCGAGGCGCATCCGGCGTCGCGGCAGACGCTGCGTCGATGACTGGTTATGATGACGCTCCATAGTTCCCGCCGTCCCAACCCGGAGGCGCGGTGACCATAGAAGAACGCCCTCGTCTCGACGCCGAGCAGGATGCCGTGCTCGGCCCGCTCGTGCGCATCATCGAGGAGGCCGCGGACTCGGAGCCGTGGGCCCTCGTCGGCGCGGCGGCGGTTCAGCTTCAGGGCGTCGCGGTCAGCGCCGCCAACATCGAGTTCATCACCAGCGACCCCGCGATCCGCACGCTCGCGGAGATGCTCGGCGTGGAAGCGACGTGGGAGCGGGGCGCGTTCCTGGCCGCCTCGAGGCTGCAGTTCCAGCGCGGCCAGGTGCCGGTCTTCGTCCACGCGAACCCCACCTTCCACGGGGCGTACGACACGCTCACTCCGCTCGAGATCCCCTCGCTCTGGGACGCCCGCGCGCAGATCGGCTTCGAGGGCGCCACCGTCCTTGCGACACCGCTGGAGTGGGAGTTGCTGCTCGCTGTGGTCCTCGGCAACACGGGCCGCAGCGAATCGATCCGCGATCACATCGAAGCCAGCGGAGAGTGCGACAGCCGCCTGCTCACGCGCCTGATGCGCGAGGGCCACGTCGAGCACGAGACCGAGGAGGCCGTCTGGGCGCTGATCGGGCGCTGAGCGGGCGCTGAGCGGTGCGGCCGCGCTCAACTCCCGCGGAGCAGCGGCGCCGCCTCCCGTCCAAGCCGGTCGTAGCGGCGCAGCAGCGCGGGCAGCGCGCGACCGCTGCGCGGCGCCTCGCGGTGCATCCGCTCGAACAGCCGCACGAGGCCCTCGAGGTCTCCGAGGTGCACCGTCTCCGCGCGCACGCGGCCACGCGACCCGGCGTTGTGGTAGTTGCCGAGCGCGATGCAGGCCGCGCCTGTCTCGTAGCCGTAGAGGTCGTAGGCCGTCGCCTCGGTGACGCCGCCGTCCATCAGCCGGCGCTGCCAGCCGAACCCGTCTTGCTCCTCGGCCAGCTCCTGGGCGAGCGCCGTCATCCACTGCGTCAGCGCCGGCGAGAAGATGTGCAGCGCGTCGCCGACGCGGATGATCGGCCCGCCGCCCTGCACCGCACGTCCACCCGCGAACGAGGACGTCTCGACGGCGATCACCAGTGCGTCGTCCGGGAGCAGCCGCTCGCGCCCGACGACCGAGGCGCCGCGCAGGCCGACCTCCTCGGCGCGGGTGAAGAGGCCGACCAGGTGGCCCGTGCGCCGCTCCGCGGCGACGCGCTCGAGCGTGGCGAGCACGGCGGCGCAGCCGGCGAGGTCGTCGCAGGCCCGGGCCTGCACCAGATCGCCGCGGAAGCGGCAGGCCGGCACGTCCCAGAGCGCGAGGTCGCCCTCGGCGGCGCGCTCGCCCGGATCGAGGGTGGCCGCCGCGCCGGCCAACCGACGACGCTCGTCGCGGCGTACGGAGGTGATGCGCGCGTGCGCGTGCGGCTTCCGTTCGCCCTCGCGGTAGAGGGCGAGGCGTTCGCCCTTGCCGTACTC